>CAVQBJ010000007.1:0-287747 GCA_963710725.1 uncultured Solirubrobacterales bacterium
GACGAGAAGGAGCAGCCTGATCGACTCGTCGCGAGGCCACTGCAATGCCACGAATGCGCTCGCAGGCTGGCGCGCCCAGCGGACGAGTCCTTCGGCGACGACCACCGGCCCGGATCGGGTCGGACCTGCGCTGACCCGGACCATCGCCAATGGCCAAGGACTCCCGACCTCGCTGCCGCTGCCACGCCGACGCACCAAACAGCCAGTCTCAGCCCAGTTCGCCGCAATCGGCCAGGCCCCTGAGCATGGCAACACTTCGGCAACAAACGCCACGCCAGATACGTCCGATGTGTCCGCGAACCCGGCATCTGCAGCGCCGGGTGGCCTGGGCTTGGCGTGCGATCTACCGAGGTGGGCCTGCCGGTAGCTGGCGCACTGATACGCCCGGGAGATCGTTGAATCCAGTGGTGTCTGCGGTGGCCACGGTTCGCGAGTGCGCGCGGGCGGTGGCCGCGATCTGAAGATCGTGAGCGCCTCGTGTTCGGCCGGCCCGGCGTGCATGGGCTAACAGCTCGGCGTGCACGCGTGCGACCTGCAGGTCGTAGGGCTCGACGGGGATGCTGGAGAGCAGCGAGGCGACGAACGCCTCGCGCGAGCGCTTGTGCTTGCGGTCTGCCAGCTGGACTCCCACGAGGAGTTCGGCGGCAGTGATCGCCGCGATCACGACGTCGTCCTCGTCGCCGATGATCGCGTCGAGCGCATCAGCCGAGCGTTCGGCGGCGATGAGGATGGTCGTGTCCAGGATCAGGCGTTCCAGCGCCGCTCCTCGGGTTCCAGTCCGCGGCGTAGTTCCTGGAGCTCCCGGAGCCAACCGTCATCGGAGGGTTGCGCGCGCAAGAGATCCTTGACGGCGCGGCCAGAGAGCGTCGCAGCCGGTGCGATGCTTGCGATCACTCGCCCGCGGCGTTCGACCACGAATGACGCGCCATCGTGCTCGACTTGGTCGAGCAGATCGGAGAACTGACGTGCAGCCTCGGTCGCGGTAAGTCGACGCACGAGATCAGATTATCAGAGCCATACTGGGTGGCCCGCGCCTCGCACGTCCCGAATCGTGCCCGTGTTCTGCTGCGCTACAACACCGGGCCTATCCATCGGACCGCCTCTGGGACGGTCGCAACCGCCCATGGCCAAGCGTCCCCGACCTCGCCGCCGCTGCCACGCCGACGCACCGAGCGGCCAGCCTCAGCCCACTTTGCGGCAGTCAGCCAGGCCCTTGAGCGTGGCAACACTTTGGCAACAAACGCCACGCCAGATACGTCCGATGTGTCCGCGAACCTGGATGATTGGGACGATCTGGACACCGGCGGACGCATCTGACACGCGACGACGCCGGTTCAGGTCCGTGTCTGGGTAACCAGGTGGAGGTTCGAGTCCTCTCATCCGCATCAAGCTGTTTGAGCGCTAGCAGCAGCAACATGCGTGCTCGCTGAGCCCGTAGCGGGTGATGGAGGCGTCGGCGCCGGACCGGGGTGGTCGGGCGACGGACCCACGCCGGGATCGGGATGGGCCACGAGACGGGCCGCCGGTTCGTGGACCTCGGCTGGACGGCGGCGCATCGAGCCGACTGCCGCCGCCGCCACGTAGCCTTGTACTCGATGCGCGCCGACGCTCCCCCTGATCGGGCCGCACAGTCCATCTCGCGTCCGGGTGGGCGGAGCGAGCGCGTACGTCGTGCGGTGCTCGACGCGGCTGCGGACGAGTTGCTCGAGGTGGGTTTCGAGCGCCTGTCGGTTGCGAGTGTCGCGCGGCGCGCCGGGGTGCATCACACGACGATCTACCGGCGCTGGGGCACGAAGTCCCGGCTTGTGCTGGACGCAGTGCTCGAGCTCACGCGCGAGCGTGTCCCGACGCCTGATCGTGGGGACCTGCGCAGCGACCTGCACGCCTACTTCGAGGCGATGGCGTCGGCATTCGCGCAGCCTCGCATCGCCGCGCTCGTACGCGGCCTAGTGGCGATTCCACCCGACGACTTCGCTGAGGAGCGCAGCGCCTACTGGCAGGACCGCTTTGCGGTGACGGGCGAGATCGTCCAGCGCGCGGTCGCGCGCGGGGAGCTGTCTGCACAGGGCGATCCTTGGCGGCTGGTGGAGCTCATCGCCGGCCCGATGTGGATGCGAGCGCTCATGACCGGGCTGCCGGTTGACGGCGACTTCCTCACCCGAGCGATCGACGACGCGCTGCGAGCCCTCGCCTCCGCTGCCCAGAACTAATGCACGCTTCTGTGCGTTTGTGTTAGCGTCGGCCTTGTGACTTCCGCTGTGGTCCCGCTGACCAGCCGGCCCTCGCGCTTTGACGGCGGACTGCGAGAGGTTGCCCCCGGCGCGTACGCGTGGCTGCAGCCCAACGGCGCCTGGGGCGAGGCCAACGCCGGCCTCATCGTCGGCGACGGCGCTTCGATGCTCATCGACACCCTCTGGGACGAGTCGCTCGCACGACAGATGCTCGAGGCGATGGTGACCCATGTGCGTGATGCCCCGATCCGCACGGTGCTCAACACGCACTCCGACGGCGACCACTGGTGGGGCAACGCCGCGCTGCCAGCCGACGCCGAGATCATCACGTGCACGCCGAGCCGCGAGGCGATGGACGCCGAGTCCTCGCCTCAGGCGCTGGACCGCCTCGCCCGCCTGGCTGGGCTCGGGCGCAGGGCGCCCGGCTCGCTCGGCGAGCTCAACCGTTACATCGCTGACATGCTTTCCCCGTTTGATCTGGCCGCCGTGCGCCTGCGCTATCCCGACCGAACCTTCAGCGAGCGGCTGACGCTCGACGTCGGCGGCCGTGAGGTGCTGCTGCTGGTGCTTGGACCGGCGCACACGCCCGGTGACACCATCGCCCACCTGCCCGACGCGGGCGTCGTGTTCGCGGCCGACCTCGTGTTCGTCAAGGCGATCCCGGTCATGTGGCACGGGCCATCCAGCGGCTGGCTGAGCGCGCTCGAGACGCTGCTCGCCCTCGACGCCGACGTCTACGTTCCCGGCCACGGCGACATCGCCGGGACGCCCGAGCTGGAAGCGATGCAACGTTTCTGGACCTGGCTGCGCGCGGGTGCCGCCGATCGCCACGCAGCCGGCGAGGACCCGCTCACCGCCGCCGAGGCGCTCATCCGATCCGCGGGTTTCGACGAGTTTCGCGACTGGGAGTGTCCCGAGCGCCTGCTCATCAGCGTCGCGGCGCTGAATCGCGAGTTCGATGGGCAGCCCCCGATGCGGGTCACCCCGGCCGTGCGCGCTCGTCTGTTCCGGCTCGTCGCCATCCTCAAGCGGCGCCTGGAGGACGGCTGACATGCGCCTGCGCCGCGTGCGACTCGTCGGCGGCGGCGACGCGATCGCCGTGTGGGACGACGACGCGACGCGCTGGACGGCGATCGCGTCCGCCATCGCGGCCGTTGGCGACCCCGCATTCGCCGAGCTGCCGGCCAACGACATGATCGCCCTGCTCGCCGGCGGCGAAGAGACCCGCGAGGCGCTGCGCGCACTATGCGTCGCCGCCCGCGAGCACAACGCCAACGCCGAGTACGAGCTCGCGCCGCTGCTCCCCGTAGCACCGGTGCTGATGCGTGCCTTCGCTAACTCCGAGCGTCACTGGATCCAGGGCGCGCGCGGCCTCGTGCGCCTGAACCTGCCACGCGCGCTGCCGGCGATCCGCGCCATCGAAACGATTACCCGGCGCCCGTTCCCGCCGCTTCGCCCGGGCAAGCTCTTCTATCGCAAACCCACGTTCTACCTCGGAAACGCGCTCACATTCGTCCCCAGCGGCGCCGAGGCGCCCTGGCCCGCCTACACCAAGCGCTTGGACTTCGAGATCGAGCTCGGTGCGATCGTCGTGCGCGCGCTGCGCGACGCCACCCCGCAAGAGGCCCGCGACGCGATCGGCGGCTTCGTCGTCGTCAACGACCTCAGCGCGCGCGACACGCAGTGGGACGAGCTGCGCAACGGGCTGTTTGGTCCGGTCGTCAAGACGAAGACCTTCGCGAGCGCGATGAGTGCCGAGATCGTGACCGCGGACGAGATCCTGCCCCGCGTGCGCGACCTACATGCCGACGTGAAGGTCAATGGCGAACTGTGGAGCAGCACCGGCACGGGCGATATGCGCTGGAGCTTCGAGGAGATGCTCGCTCACGCCTCCGCCGGCGAAGACGTCCACGCCGGAGAGCTCCTATCCGCCGGGACGCTGCCGGACGGCTGCGGCCTCGAGCTCGACCGCTGGATCGCGCCCGGAGACGAACTCGAACTGACGATCGAGCACGTCGGGTCGGTGCGCAACCGCATCGGCTCACCGCGGTAACGACGACGGCCCACGTCAATCCGGTTCGCTGGCCGCAAACAGCGGCACGGTCGCCCTCACTCGCATCCGCCGTCGGGCGGGCAAAGCATTCGTCGTCACGACCCCGACCAAGCCGCCCGCTCGCGGAGCATCGAGGTTTGGAGTCCCTTCGTCCGCTTCGGAGGAAGGCCGCCAAGCAGTGGCTAGCAGGTCGCCGACCGGCGACTACACGCGGGTGGGGTGCAGTTGGCTCAAGAAGGCCATTTGCCCGGCCGATGAGACGGTCATGGGTATCACGTCCGTCGCCGAACGGTGCCGTCCGGTCGGGCGCGGGTAGCTCCTCGGTGAGCCGGTCATGAAGCGACGCTTTAGCAGCGTCATCATTCCGCTCATCGCGGCGGTGCTCGCGGTCCTCGTCTTCGCTGAGGTCGTCGCCCTCCAGAACCGCGAGAATGGCTACCGGCGGGCCAACACGACGATCGCCAGCACGGAGGCCGAGTTCGACGTGGCCAACGAGACGGTGCTCGAGGTCGCCGACCCCGCTGAACCGGTGAAGAGCGTGGCGCATCAGATGTATGCGGCAGAGGCGAGCGTGACGGACTCGCTCGCCGGTCTTCGACGCGCGTGGCCGGTGCCGGCCCTCGACTCGGCCGTCGCACTGGTGCACAGGGATTTCGGCCAGACGAACGGCTTCGCGCAGATCCTGTTCGACGATCCCGCCCTGCTCACGGAGAGCGCCACTCGCTCGATCGGCAGCATCGCCAGCCCCGTGATCGTCCTCGGTGACGAGGTCAAGACAGCCATGGCGCTCACCGGTCGCCAATACCAGCAGCGGGCCGCTCGCGCGCAGACAGAATCCCTCGTCGGAACGGCAGTCGCGCTCGCACTGCTGCTCCTCGCCTTCCTCATCTTCTACCTCCGCTGGCTGCGCCTGCTCGGCGCCACCCGCCGCGACGCACGGGTCGACGCGCTCACAGGGCTCGGTAACCGCCGGGCGCTCATCGAGGCGCTGCACCGACGGATTCCGGCGGCCAGCGAGGAGCATCCGCTCGTCCTCGCCGTGTACGACCTCGACGGCTTCAAGGCGTACAACGACTCCTTCGGGCATCTCGCTGGGGACGCCCTCCTCGCGCGCTTCGCCGAGCGGCTCGTCGACGGCGTCGGCACGAGCGGCGCCGCCTACCGGATGGGCGGGGATGAGTTCTGCTGCCTGGTCTCAGTGCAGCCTGGCGAGGTGGACGCCCATATAGAGCGGGCCAGCAGCGCGCTCAGTGAGACCGGCGCCGGCTTTGAGATCGGCTGCTCGGCCGGGTTCGTGCTCCTCCCCGGCGAGGCGCAGTCGCCGGACGCGGCGCTCGCCCTCGCCGACCAGCGCATGTACGCCCGCAAGGCCGGGCCGCGGCCGGTCGCAACACACCAGACGGCCGACGCGCTCCTGGAGCTGCTCGCCGCGCGCGACGGTTCGCTGCGCCAGCACACCCGTGACGTCGCCGACCTCGCCGCCGGCGCGGCCGAAGCGCTCGGCCTGGACACCGAAGAGGTCAGGCGGGTGCGCCTCGCCGCCGAGCTGCACGACGTCGGCAAGACCGCGATTCCGGAGTCGATCCTCAACAAGCCAGCGACGCTCACCGATGCCGAGTGGGCCTTCATCCGCGATCACACGATCATCGGCGAGCGCATCGTCCGCGCCGCGCCGGATCTCGCCGACGTCGCCGAGCTCATCCGCTCCAGCCACGAGCATTTCGACGGCACCGGCTACCCGGACGGCCTCGCGGGCGAGTCCATCCCGCTCGGGGCGCGCATCGTCGCGGCGTGCGACGCGTTCGACGCGATCATCACCACGCGGCCCTACCGCGAGGCGCGCAGCGTCGAGGAGGCGCTCACCGAGCTGCAGCGGTGTCGCGGGACGCAGTTCGACGCGCAGGTGGTCGACATCGTGTGCGAACTCGTACAGCGGCGCGACGAGACGCAGTTCGCGGCGTAGGCACCCCGGAACGCACCGCGGGGTGGGCCAGCGAGCAAGACGGTCGAGTCGCCGGCGCTCTTGCGCGCGGCGCTTGGCGGGGCGGCCTGAAGCCTCAAGTCAACTCGAGTCAACTCGGCGCGCTGGCCGGAGTGATGCGACGGAAGCGTCGGCACGTCTTGCGAGAGAGCGCTTGGCTGTGTTGGACGGAACTAACGCGCCGGACGCTAGCGATACGTGAACTTGTCCGTGCTGGTGGCGGCGCTCGTGCCGCCGAACGCTCTCACGGTGACGTCGACCGTCCCCGCCGACTCCGGCGGCGCGAGCGCCACGATGAGGTGGCCTGTCAAGGGCAGGAAGAGCGCGGGATGGCCGCTACCGAAGTCGACGGCTCTGACGTGGGAGAAGTTCGACCCCTCGATGAGCACCAGCGAGAACGACGTGCCGGTGCTCGGCGCGACCGCGCTGACGATGGGTTCCTGGCCAGCGCGCACGCCCAGCGTCGCAGCCGGTGTGTCGATGGTCCCGACCGAGTCGGTGATCGCCGCCCGGTACTGCAGCCCGTTGTCGACCGTCGTGGCGTCGGCGATGCTCAGCGTCGCAGTGGTCGCGCCCGAGTCGGTTGCGTCGTCAGACCAGCTCGATCCACCGTTGCTGGAGACCTGCCACTGGATCTTCGATCCGTTCGGCAGCGACGCGCTCCCGAGCGTCAGTGACGCCGCCGAGCCGGCCGTCACCGTCTCGCTCGCGGGAGCCGGTATCGCGTCGACGTCGAGCGCGGCACTGAAGCTGATTCCGGTCGCACTGGTCACGTCGAGCGCATAGGTGCCAGCGTTGGCGGCGGTCGCGTCGGAGACCGTGTAGCTCGGCGACGTCGCGCCGGCAATCGCGGTTGCGCTCCCGCCGGCCGCCGGGGCGAACATCCACTGCAGCCTCTGGCTGGCGTAGCAGCTCGCGAATGAGAACAACGAAAACGTCGCGCTCTGCCCGGTGAAGACCGTCTGGTCGCCCGGCGCGAGGAACGGCGGCGGCGGCAGAAGGTTCGTGTCGTCGACGGTGACGGCGTCGGTCGCCGCCGAGCCGTAGGTGTTGGTGAACACCGCGCGATACTCCGCCTCTCCGGACTCGGGCTCGATAATGCTCAGGGTGTCAGTTGTGTTGCCGGCGTCGGTTGTGTCGTTCGTCCACGTCACGCCGCCGTCGGTGGACAGCTGCCACTGCACCGTTGGCGTGGGGGTGCCCGACGCCGCGGCGGTGAGGATCGCCGGCACGCCAGCGCAGCTGATCGTCGCGTCGGACGGCTGCTGGGTGATCGTCGGCGGCGGCGTCGTCTCGACGGTCAGCGTCGCCGGCGTCGTGTCGACCGTGCCCTCCGGGTCGGTGATTCCCAGACGGTACTCGTCGCCGGTCTGCGTCAGCGCGGGGTCACTGACCGTGAGGGTGTCCGTCGTCGCACCGGCGTCGGCCGTGTCGTTGGACCAGGTCGCGCCGCCGTTGGTGGACACCTGCCACTGCAGCGTCGAGCCGCCGATGATCTGACTTGCGGCGACCGAGAAGGTCGCTGCCTCACCGGGGAGCACCCACTGCGGCGCGGGTGATGGCACGGCGGTCGCGTAGATTTCCGCGCCCTCGAACGTCAAGGGTCCGTCACTGCCGTAGGTGACCTGCGGCTGGTACTCGGTCCAGCCCGTGCTTGTCAGCGGCGGCGTCGTGTAGGTCGTTGAGGTGGCGCCCGTGATGGGGTTGCCATAGCCGTCCAGCCACTGCACCTGCACGCCCTTGTAGCACGGGTCGGGCGTCACAGACACGGTTGCAGACTGGCCGACATAGACGTCGGTGCTGCTGTCCACGGCGCCGTTGTTGTCGACCAGCGGCGCCGCCTGGATCGCCGCGAGCGTCGTCTCGGCCGAGCCAGCGCCGTTGGAGAACACCGCGCGATAGCCGCCGCTGAAGCTCGGCCCGGCCGGCGTCGTGACCGAGAGCGTATCGGTCGTGTTGCCGGGATCGGACGTGTCGTTGGCCCAGGGGCCACCGTTATCGTTGCTGTCCTGCCACTGCACCGAGCTCAGCGCGGGCGAGCCGCCGGCCGCCGCGCTCAGCTTCACGATCGTGCCCGGACAAACGGTGGTGACCCCCGCCGGGTCGGTCGTGATCGTCGGCGGCGCGCTCGCTGGCGAACCGACGATCAGCGTCGCCGGCGCCGTCGTCACGCTCGTCGGGGTCACGCTGTAGACCGAGTTCGAGATGGTGAGGATGGCGCGCACCTCCTCACCGGACTGGCTGTTGGTGACGCCGGGCAGCTGCAGCGTATCGGGGCTGACGACGTCCCCGTTGGAGGCGTCAGACCATGTTGAGCCGCCGTCGGTCGAGACCTGCCACTCGATGTCGGGCGCCAGCCAGTCCGTCTGCAGCTGGAAGGCGGCGGTGCCACTGGCGGGCACCGTCTCGTTGGACAGCGTTGGGACGGGCAGGATGTTGACGTAGTAGAAGAAGCTGCCCGACCCCCCGGTCACGTCCGAGTAGACGGGTGTGTAGATCGCGTTGGTGGCGCCACTGATCGTCAGCGTGCTAGTCGTCGCGCCCGCAACAGTCGAGAAGGACGTTCCCCCGTCTGTGGAGACCTCCCACTGGACGCTCCCCGAGATGGTCTGGCCCGGGCAGCCCTGGGCAGTGATCGTGAGCGTCTGGCCGACGTACGCGACAGGGTTCTCGTAGAAGCCGCCGCTGCAGCCACTCAGCGTCGCCGCCGTCGACGGTGCCGCTGCCACAAGCGACGCTGCCGCCGCGATTGCTGCCGCCGTCAAGCACCGCGCGCGGCCCCGACCTCGCCCCTGACCGAACATGCCAATCCCCTCCTCGCGTGCCTCCTGCGCCGGGGCCCAACCCGGGCCGGGACCGGTTGCCGCCACTCTGTCGTGAACATGGGCGTATGTCAAGTGGACGAGATCGGCGTCGATGCCGTTCGTCCCGGGAAGGCAGGATGGAGGTTCGAGTCCTCTCATCCGCAGTCACCAACCAGCGAGGACATCGTGGAGAAGGTCGAGGCCGGCACCTATAACGCCAAGCCGTCGCGCGCGCGCCAAGCCGGCCCCGCCGATTGGCGGGGCCGTCAATGGTGATGCGGGCCGGAAGCGTGCTGACGGTCAGCGGTTCAGCGTGGCCGCGAAGTTCTCGTTCGTGGTGGGCGGCAGCTTCACCGGCCGGGGCTTGACCACCTGCTCGACAAGATGCCAGGCGCCATCCTCGCCGCAGTAGTAGGTGTCGTAGTGCGCGCCCGAGAACACGACGATGCGGTCGCCGGTGTTATAGGTGTAGCCGCCGTACTCGCAGCTGGCCGCGTCGTTGCCCACGGCAGGCTGGGCGCTCGCCCGCGGTGCGAGCGTCAGCGATGAGGCGGCGATCGCGAGCGCGATGAGAGCGGCGATCGCCACGGTGAGCGTCCGGCGACCGGTGTGGATGGACTCGACGAGGGTGCTTGCGCGGAACATGACGCCTCCGTTTTCACTGGATGGAAGATGCATGTCTCACTGTCGCTCCGTCGGCCCCCCGCGAGTAGACCCCCTAGGGGTGGTCTCGACTCCCCCTCTGAGTGCTAACGCTGACGCAGCTCCGGCTTCGCGCCGGTGTCGGTGTCGGCGTCGGTCAGCGTTGGAGATCCCGGCGCATGCGGTTCGAAGCGAGCGCTCGGACAGCGATGCGCGCGGAACGCTACGCGAGGACGCGCGGCCGGCTAGTCGCGGCGAACCCGGAGCCCGTCGATGGCCACGTCAAGCACGTGGCGAGCCTGTTCGGGCTCGAGGGTGGAGAGCTTGGCGATCCCGCTCACGAGGTGGATCACGTCGGTGATGTCCACGTCGGTGCGAACGAGGCCGGCCTGCTGGGCGCGCTCGAGCAGCGGCCCGCCCGCGCCCGTGAGCGCGGCGCGGCAGTTCGCGAAGACGGTCGCCTCGGGCCCGCTGTAGACGAACAACTCCTCGATGAGCGCCTGCTTGGTGGTCACGTAGCCGACGAGGCGATGCAGCCAGCCGACGAGGGCCTCCCACGGCGGCAGGGCGGCGAAATCCGCGGCGGAGCGGCACATCGCTTCGACCTCGTCCACGTAGACCGCCTCGAGCAGTTGCTGGCGGGTCGGGAAGTGGCGGTACAGAGTGCCGATGCCGACGCCGGCCTGGCGGGCGATCTCCTCCAGCGAAGCGTCCCGATCCTTCTGGGTGAACGCCTCGCGCGCCGCGGCGAGGAGCTTGTCGTAGTTGCGCTGGGCGTCGGCACGCCGGGGCCGGCGGCTGAGTGCGGCGAGGTCGGTGGTGGGTGCGTCGATGTCGGTGGACATGATGGTTGACAAACCGGAGGCAGGCTCCGTATACTAACCGGAGGAACCCTCCAGATGTTGTGGAGGACACCTCCACTTTAGCGCTCCGGCCCGCTTGGCGCCACTCAACGGCGCGGGGCCGGACGCCAGTCGCTCTGCCGCTTTGCTCGAAGGGAGCTCGTCTTTCCATGCCCTCGTTCTTCACCCAGCCAGCCGCCCGACCCCACCCCGCCCTCGTGCTGGCCATCATCCTCGGCTCCTACCTGATGGTCGTGCTCGACGTGTCGGTGGTCATCACCGCGCTGCCGAACATCCACCAGTCCCTGCACTTCTCGCCCACCGGCCTGTCCTGGGTTCAGAGCGCCTACGCGCTGACGTTCGGCGGTCTGCTCCTCCTCGGCGCCCGGGCGGGCGACATCCTCGGCCGCCGCCGCGTGTTCATGGTCGGCATCGCCTTGTTCAGCCTCACCTCGCTGCTCGGCGGCCTCGCCCAGTCGGCCACCTGGCTGCTCGCCGCCCGGGCGATGCAGGGCGTCGCGGCGGCGATCGCCGCGCCGTCCACGCTCGCCCTGCTCACCACCAACTTCCCCGAGGGCGAGGAGCGCACACGCGCGATCGCCGCGTACGCCGCCGTCGCCGGCGGGGGCGGCAGCGTCGGGCTCGTGCTCGGCGGGCTGCTCACCGACCTCATCTCCTGGCGCTGGGGTCTGTTCATCAACGTCCCCGTGGGTCTCGTGCTGATCGCGCTGGCCCCGCGCTACCTCGTCGAGACCGAGCGCCGGCCCGGCCACTTCGACCTGCGCGGCGCGGCGACGTCCACGCTGGGCATGACCGCGCTGGTCTACGGGTTCGTTCGCGCGGCCGCCGACGGCTGGAGCAGCGTCGGAACGATCGCGTCCTTCGTGGCCGCCGTCATCCTGCTGGGCGCGTTCGTCATCACCGAGATGCGGGCCGAACAGCCGATCACGCCGCTGCGCCTGTTCGCCAACCGCGAGCGCGCCGGCGCCTACCTGGGCCGGGTCCTCGTGGTCGGCGCAATGTTCTCGATGTTCTTCTTCCTCACCCAATACCTCCAGGGCGCAAAGGGGTTCAACCCGCTCGACGCGGGGCTGGCCTTCCTGCCCATGACGCTCGTCATGTTCGGGATGGTCCGCACGATGCCGCGCCTCGTCGCGCGCTACGGCAATCGGCGGCTGCTGCTCGCCGGGCTGTTCGTCGCCGGCGTGGGTATGGCAGCGCTGAGCCGGATCTCGCTCGGTGCGCCGTACTTCCCGGACGTCGCCCTGCCGCTCGTGCTGCTCGGTGCCGGGATGGGGACCGCGTTCACGCCACTCACGACCAACGGCATCGCCGGGGTGGCCCCGGAAGACGCCGGGGCTGCCTCGGGCGTCGTCAACGCGGCACAGCAGCTCGGCAGCTCGCTCGGGCTCAGCGTGCTCATCACGGTATTCGCCTCCGCGAGCCGCGACGCGGCGCAGCACCCGCTCCCCGGTGTGAGCGCGCAGACCCAGGCGCACTATGTGCTCACGCACGCGGTGTCGAGTGCGATCACCGGGTCGGCGCTGCTGCTCGGGCTCGCGTTCGCGCTCTCGCTGGTTGTCGCGGTCCGTCCACCGCGAAAGGCCACGGTGCCCGCGTTCATCGAGGCGGTGCGCGGATGACGACGCGAGCGCACACCCGACGCGAGACGCCGCGGCGCCACCGCGACCACGGCGATCGCGACCCCCGCGCCCCCGCGCCGGCGCCGGCACCGGCGGAGCGGCCCCAGATCAGGCGGCTCGTCGTGTTCGAATCCCTGCTCGCGGCGAGCCGGCCCACCCGGCCGCCCGGGCGACCGGCCGCCGGGTTGGGCACGACCAACACGGTGTCCAGCTGACGCCCCGCTCGCTCATGCTCCGCCTTCGAGCGGGCCGATGAAGCCCTCGGTCCGCCATGAGACGTGTCGCCGCCCTCATCGGCGCGCTCCTGTGTGCGCTGCTCCCACCCTCCGTCGCCGTGGCCTCAACACCGGCGACACCTCAGGCAGCGTCGGGCCAGGCGACGGGCACCATCACCGCGATCGGCGGATCATGGGTCACGATCCAGACCGCGGGAAGGCAGACCGGCGTCGTCAACGCGATGGTCGCGACCGCGAACGCCCTCACGCAGGGCGACTACCCATACGTGTGGGGCGGCGGCCACCCCGAGGCCGGGATTGCCAGCGCTGACGCCGGCGCGAAGGGTTCCGCCGCGCGGCAGGTCGGCTTCGACTGCTCCGGCTCGGTCGCGGCGGTGCTGGCCGGCGCGGGCCTCTGGCCCGCCGGCGGCCCGGTGCCCAACGACGCAGGCGTCATCGCCCAATTGCTGGCGGACAAGCTGGTCGCCCGCGGACCGGGGACGTCGCCGGTCGAGGTGACGCTGTATGACCACCCCGGCGTCCACATCTTCATGAACATCGACGGGCGCTTCTTCGGCACCTCGGACGGAGGCGGCGGCGGGTCGGCCAAGGGCGGGCCCGGATGGCTGTCCGACGGGGCTCCCGACGCCTTCAGCCGTGCGTTCAAGCAGTACCACGTGCTTCCCTCCGTGCTGAAGGACCGGACGAGCTACGGCCATACGCTCACCTTCCAGGCAGACGCCAACCCGGACCTGCTCGACGGGGCGGCGCTCGGCGACAAGGTGACCGTCAGCTACGGCCCCGGCGGCTCGGGCACCTTGGTGGTGAGCGCGCTCGCCTACGTCGGAGCCGTCACCGCGACCGGCACGGTCACCGCGATCGCCGCCGACGGGTCGTCGTTCACGGTCCAGGCGTCCGACGGCACCAGCCTCACGCTCTCCCCGAGCTTCCCCGGGCTCATCGACGCGCTGGCGGTCGGCGACGGGATCCAGGTCACCTACACGACGAGCGCCACAAGCCCCGGCACGCTCCTCGCGCGCACCGTGACGGTGACCACCAGCGCGCCCGCGGCGCCCGCCGCGCCCGGCGCCTCCGGCGCCGCTTCGAACACCGGCGCCCCCGGCGCCGGGTCGAGCCCGGACGGCACCCAGACCGCCGGCGACGGCAGCGGGTGGGGCGGCAACGGCGGCGGCGGCGGGTCCGCCGGCGACAGCAGCGGCAGCGGCGGCAACGGCGGCGGGTACGGCGGCAACGCCGGCGGCGGGTCCGGGAGCGGGTACGGCGGCTACAGCGGCGGCAACGACGACGCCGGCGGTTACGGCGGCGGCTACACCGGCTCCGGGAGCTAACCGAGCCCGGAGCCGCATCGGCTCGGCTGCCCGCCGTGCGAATGCCGGGGCGACGTGCACGGCCGGCGGCGGGAGCTCGGGCGCGCGCACCCCGTAGCGTTCACCTCGCCAGGCTCGTGCCGCGCCTCGACGCGGCGTATAACGATGACGGAGGCCGCGCGCCCGAGCACCGCGAAGGAGGGACGACCTGTGAGCAGCGTCACCGCCGTGCCAGCAGTGCCCGACGAGCCGTCGTACGACCGCGCGACGGTGCGGATCGTGTTCGCGGGCCTGCTGCTCGTGATGTTCCTCGCCGCGCTCGATCAGACGATCGTCGCGACGGCGCTGCCGACGATCGTCGGCGACCTCGGCGGGCTGAATCACCTCTCGTGGGTCGTGACCGCCTACCTGCTCGCGCAGACGGTCGTCACGCCGCTCTACGGGAAGCTCGGCGACATGTACGGCCGCAAGGTCGTGCTCCAGGTCGCGCTGGCCATCTTCCTCGTCGGCTCGGCGCTGTGCGGGCTCAGCCAGAACCTCGACGAGCTGATCGGCTTCCGCGCGCTGCAGGGTCTCGGCGGGGGCGGGCTGATGGTGAGCGCGCAGGCGGCGATCGGCGACGTCGTGCCGCCGCGCGAGCGTGGCCGCTACTCCGGCCTGTTCGGCGCCGTGTTCGGCCTTGCCTCCATCGCCGGACCGCTGCTCGGTGGCTTCCTCACGACGAGCCTGTCGTGGCGCTGGATCTTCTACGTCAACCTGCCGTTCGGGATCGTCGCCTTCTTCGTGCTCGCCGCGGCGCTGCCCTCCGCGCGCGAGCGCGTGCACCACGACATCGACTACCTCGGCATCACCGTGCTCGGCGCCGGCATCACCGCGATCGTGCTCGCCGCCTCGCTGGAGTCCCCCACCCACACCTGGACGTCGCCGCTCATCGCCGGGCTCGGTTTCGCCGGGCTCGCGCTGCTCGCGCTCTTCCTCCCGGTCGAGCGCCGGGCCCGCGAGCCGGTGCTGCCGCCGCGCCTGCTCTACAACCGCGTGTTCATCGCGTGCAGCGCGGTCAGCCTGATCGTCGGGTTCGCCCTGTTCGGCGCCGTCGTCTACCTGCCGCTGTTCCTGCAGGTCGTCAAGGGCTCCAGCCCGACCGCCTCCGGGCTGCAGCTGGTGCCGCTCATGGGCGGTCTGCTCATCACCTCCATCGCCTCCGGCCAGATCATCACGAGGACCGGCCGCTACCGCTGGTTCCCGATCGTCGGGACCGCGGTGATGGTGCTCGGCCTCGTGCTGCTCACGCGGCTCGGCATACAGACCACGCGCGGCATCGTGTCGCTGTTCATGTTCATCCTCGGGCTCGGACTCGGGATGGTCATGCAGGTGCTCGTGCTCGCCGTCCAGAACGCCGTCGAGTACCGCGACCTCGGCGCGGCGACCTCCGGCGCCACGTTGTTCCGCTCGATCGGCGGGTCGCTTGGCACGGCCGTGCTCGGCTCGATCTTCGCGAGCCGCCTCACGACCGAGCTGACGCGCACCATCGGCGCCGCCGGCGCCGCGCGCGTTCACGCGAGTGGGGTGAATCCGACGGTCATCCACCACCTTCCGGCCCCGCTCCGCGCTCACTACCTGCAGGCGTTCACGAGCGCCCTGCACTCGGTGTTCCTCGTCGCGGCCGGCGTCGCGATCGCCGCCTTCCTGCTCACCTGGTTCATCCCCGAGCTACGGCTGCGCGAGACGGTGGCCACGAACGACATGGGCGACACGTTCGCCGTTCCCCGTCAGGCCGATTCGCTCGCCGAGATCGTCAACATGATCGGGCGGCTCGACCGCCGCGAGGGCGCCCGCGAGATCGTGCGGCGGGTGGCCGCGCGCGCCGACGTGAATCTCACCCCCGCGGCGTGCTGGTTGCTCGCCCGCTACCACGAGGACGGGGGCACCGATCTGACCGAGCTCGCCGGCCGGACCGAAATCGACATCGCGGCGCTCGTCGAGGCCCGTGACGAGCTCGTCGCCCAGGCGTTCATCGTGACCGAGTCGCCCGCACGCGTCGAGCTCACGGCCGCCGGGGAGGCGGCGCTGCACCGACTGACCGCCACCGGCGAGCAGCGACTCGCCGACCTGCTGCGCGATTGGCGCCCGGAGGAGCACGAGGAGCTCGCGCGAATGATCGTCGCCCTCGCGCGCGCCTTCTTCATCGATACGACCGCACTGCGCGAGCACCTCACCACGGTCGCGCCCGGCGCGGCCGCCCCGTGACGGCCGGCGGCCTGCTATGACGGGCGTCATCGTCCACGCCCACGCCTGAGGAGCGCACGACATGACACCGCCCGATGCCCCCGCCCCCGTGATCCTCTGCAGCGCCGGGAACGACACGACCCACGTCTTCATCGACGCCGCGGCGGCGCTCTTCCCCGACCGGCCGCTCGTCATCGTGCGAGCGTGGCGGTCGGCGGAATTCGCGATCGCCTCGGCCACGACCGCGATGATCGGCTCGGCGACGGTCGACTACCCCGCGCTCGACGACGCGATCGAGCACGAGGCCGAGGAGGATGCCGGCGCGGGCGCCGACTACGCGCGCTCGCTGGGGTTGCCGGCGAGCGGCGAGGCGGTCCGTTCCGACGGGCCGGTGTGGAAGGCGATCCTCGAGCGGGCCGAGGCCCACGGGGCGCAGGCGATCGTCACCGGCACGCGCGGACGCGGGGAGGTCGAATCCGCGCTGCTCGGGTCGACGTCCCACGCCCTGCTGCAGCATTCGCCGCTGCCGGTGGTGGTCGTGACGAAGGGCGAGGCGGCGGCGGCCTGAGGGCCTACGCCAGCGCGCTGAACAGCTCGCTGACCGCGTTCGCCTTCAGGGCGAGCACGCGGCCATCGAAGCCGTACTGGGCCGCCGCGATCTGCTCGCCGACGCCCGCGCCCGAGGCTGACGATCCCGACGCCGAGCTCGCGAGGTTGTTCGAGGCGGCGTCGAACAGCGGCTGTACGCTGGCGCCAAGGCCGACGGCCGAGAGGCTCATACACCGATTCTCGGCATTCCGGCGCGCGGCCTCGCACAATTTGGACAAAGGTCCGACCCCGCGCCTTGCCTGGCGCGCGGCCTCAGCGGCCGCGGCGACTGCGCCGGCGCGAGCGGCCGGCACCGGACGCAGCCGGGCGCGTCTCGCGTGACGGGCGAGGGCCGGACGGAGCGTGGCGTCGCGCGCCGCCGCGGGCCGCCGGCAGGTCGTGCGCGAGCCCGAGCTCATCGGCGATCCGCGCGAGCTCGTGGTGCTGCTCGGGCGTGACGAAGGTGATCCCGGCGCCCGGCCGTCCGGCCCGCCCCGTCCGCCCGACTCGATGCACGTAGGTGTCGCGATCCTCGGGGGCGTCGAAGTTGATGACGTGCGAGATGCCGTCGACGTCGATGCCGCGCGCGGCGACATCGGTGGCCACGAGCGTGCGCACCTCTCCGGCCTCGAAGCGTGCGAGCGCGCGCTCGCGCTGGCCCTGGGACTTGTCGCCGTGCATCGCGACCGCCGGCACGCCGAGCGCGCCGAGGCGCTTGGCCAGGCGGTCGGCGCCGCGCTTGGTGCGCACGAACACAAGCGCGAGGTCGTCGGCGCCGCTGAGCTGCTCGACGAGCGCATCCAGGCGCGCGTGGTGCTCGACGGTGAGGAAGTGGTGCGTCACCTCCGCGGCGCCGCGAGGCGTCGGCGGGGCGTGCTCGTGGCTGACCGGATCGGTCGTGTAGGCGGCGGCGAGACGTCCCGTCTCACCGTCGAGCGTGGCCGAGAAGAAGAGCGTCTGGCGCTCGGATGGGCACTGGCGCACGATGCGATCGACGGCCGGGCGGAAGCCCATGTCGAGCATGCGGTCGGCCTCGTCGAGCACGAGCACCCGCACCGCGTCGAGCGTGAAGGCGCGGCGCTCGAGCAGGTCCTCGAGCCGGCCGGGTGTGGCCACGAGGATGTGCGAGCGCTGCGCCTCGCGCATCTGGCGCTGCAGCCCGACGCCTCCGTAGACCGTGCTGACGCGCAGCGCGCGGGCATGGGCGATCGGGTACATCTCGTCCGCGATCTGCGAGACGAGCTCGCGCGTGGGGGCGATGATAAGCGCCGACGGACGCGGGTCCGTCGACTCGATGCGCTCGACGAGCGGCACCGCGAAGGCGAGCGTCTTACCCGACCCGGTGGGGGAGCGGACGAGCACGTCGCGCCCGGCGAGCACGTCGCCGATGACGAGGCGCTGGACGGCAAAGGGGCTCGTGACGCCTTCGCGCGAGAGCGCGCTGATGACGGCCCCGGATACGCCGAGATCGGCGAAGGACTGCGTGGACATGTGGGACTCCTGTTCGGCGGCCGGAGGGCCGCGGACGTTTCGGGAGGCTATGGCTGACCCGAAACCGCCTACGAACGCGGGAACCCAAGCGAGCTGCCTCGCGGCCGACTTCGCCGACCGCGGTGCCAACCTAGCACACCCGCCGCGGCGCTCCCGGGGGGCGCCAGCCGAGATGCAACCGCGGGCGTGCCGCTGAGCCCTCCCGCTCGGGGGCCACGCGGGAGGCCGCTCAACCGAGGTGCTCGACGATCAGCGGCGCGAAGCGCGGGTCGCCGACCGCCGCGAGGTGATCGCCGTGCAGCCGCTCCAGCCGCGCCCCGGCGATCGCCGCCGCGAGCACCTCCGGTCGCACCGCAAGTGGATCGGCGTCACCGGCGAGCACCAGCGTCGGAGCGGTGATCCGCGCGAGCGCGATGGGCTCCTGATGGCGGCGCGCGGCGTGGGCGGCGAGCGCGAGCCGGTCCGCGCCGGAGGCGTCGGCGAGCTGGCGGAACGCGAGCGCCCCCGCATCCTCGATGGTGACCGGGTCGTCGGCCCGCAGCGCGTCGACGACCGCGCCCGGGTCGACGGCGCGCGTATCGACGCCGCCGAGCTCGACCACGCCCGCGCCGACGCCGCCGATGGCCAGCCGGCGTACGCGGCGATCCTGCGTGGCGACGAGCAGCGCGACGATCGCGCCCATCGAGTAGCCGACGAGATCGACCTCGTCGGTCCCGATCAGGTCGAGCAGGGCACGCAGGTCGAGGGCCATTATGGCCTCGCCGTAGCGAGCCGGGTCGTGCGGTGCCTCGGAGCGCCCGTGCCCGCGCGCGTCGAGTGCCCACACGCGGCGACCCGCCGCCACGAGCGCCGCGACGACGCCCGGGAAGACCCAGTTGAGCAGCCCATCGACGGCGAAGCCGTGGTGCAGCACGACCGGCGGAAGCTCGCTCGACCCGTCCCATTCGCGGTAGGCGATGCGCAACCCGTCGGGCGACGCGAACGCGCGCTCGACCCCAGGGTCCGGCGCCAGTTGCGGCTGACGTTCAGAGGGCGACGACAAGGTCCGGAGCCTACCCGGATCAGGGCCATCTACGATACGCGCGTGAAGCAACCGAACGGGCGATGCGACCGGGCGACCGCGATCGCGCCATCGTCGGCCGCCGCACCGCGCGGGCGGCGACGCGTGCGTGCCTGCACGCTGCTGGCCGGCGCCGCGATCGCTCTGGCGCCGCCGAGCGCCGGGGCGGCGACGATGATGTTCGGCAGCCCGCTATCGGTGCCGGCGACGGGCGACACGGCGAACAATCTTCACTACACGGGGACGAACATCCCCGTCCCCGGCGTGGCGCCCGTCCACGTCAACCACGACGGCTCCGATGACGCCTTGTGGAACACCATGCTGGCGAATGGGACGGCGGCCGCCCCGGCGGCCGGGCAGGTCCTGTCGGTGTCCGTCGAGGGCTGCGCGCAACCGGCACCGAACGGCCCCGCGCCGCTGACGCAGTTCCACTTCCAGACGCTGACGCCACTCCCCGGCGGCGGCGCCACGGTCGACGTCACCTCGCAGCCGTTCGACCTGCCGATCTGCGGCACCGCCACCGCGGCCGGGACCGTCGCCTCCGGGAGCACGGTGACGAGCTACCAACCGACGAACATGTGCGCCGGAGCGGGCGACTTCGTCGACTTCAACGACGAGGGCGGCTTCGACCCGCAGTTCTACCCGAGCGGCGTGGGCTACGAGGTGATCGGCTCGGTCGGCGGATCGACGATGAGCTCTTACATCGCCGCCGACGGGACGAACAACGGCGACGCGCTCTCGGCGATGAACGTGAGCGCCAACGCCGGCTTCGCCGACAACGCGGACGAGGAACTGCTCCTCCGCGCGACGCTCGGCACGGGGAGCGACTCGATCCCGGCCTGCGGATCCACGGCGAGCGCCCCGCCCTCCGGCGGCGGTTCGAGCGGCGGAGGCAGCGGGACCGCCCCGCACGCGACGCCGGCACCCGGCCAGCCCGGCGGGCCGCCGGGCGTGGTCATCACACCGCGCACCGAGCTCGTCACCGGCCGACGCGTGCGCGTGGCCTTCTTCTGCGCGGAGCGCCACACGTCCTGCCACGGGACGCTCGTGCTCACCGGTGGCGCGCTGACCCTCGCCCACAGCACGTTCATCGCCAAGGCGCATGTGGTCGCCCACATCGGGCTGCGCCTCTCGCCTGCGGGGGCCCAGTTCGTGCGTGCCGGCGGCCGTCGAGGGGTGAAGACGACGATGACCATCACGCTGCCCGGCGACACGCCGGTGAGCGGGACGATTACGCTCACGGCGAAATAGCGCCAGCAACGGGAGGTGGGCGACGGTGCGAATGCAAGCGGCGGTCCTCGAACGGTTCGGCGAGCCGCTCGTCATCGAGGAGGTCGAGCTCATCGATCCCGGGCCCGGCGAGGTGCTCGTGCGCCTGGTGGCTTGCGGCGTGTGCCACACCGATCTGTACACCGCGTCGGGCGCCGACCCATCGGGCTACGCCCCCTGCGTGCTCGGGCACGAGGGCGCCGGCGTCGTCGAAGCGGTCGGGCCGGGGGTCGAGCTCGTGGCCCGCGGCGATCACGTCGTCACCCTGTTCTCCCCGCAGTGCGGCGCGTGCGTGCACTGTCGCAGCCCGCTCACGAACCTCTGTCTGGCCATCCGCGAACAGCAGAACCTCGGCCACCTGCCCGACGGGACGACGCGCCTGCGCCGCGACGGCGAGCCGCTGCGCCATTTCATGGGAACCTCGACCTTCGCGGAGTACACCGTGATGCCGCAGATCGCGCTCGCCAAGGTCAACCCCGAGGCCCCGCTCGACCACGCCTGCCTGTTCGCGTGCGGACTGTCCACCGGCCTCGGGGCCGCGATGCGGACCGCCGAGGTGCGCGCGGGAAGCACATGCGTCGTGTTCGGCGCCGGCATGGTGGGGCTCGGCGCGATCGCCGGCTGCCGGTTGCGCGGAGCCGAGCGGATCGTGTGCGTCGATCTGTCCCCCGCTCGCCTCGAGCTCGCCCGCGCCCAGGGGGCCACCGACGTGCTCAGCGGCGGCGACGGCGCGGTCGAGGAGATCCTGGCGCTCACCGACGGGTTCGGCGCGGACTACACGTTCGAGGCGACCGGTCACGTCGCCGTGATGCGCCAGGCGGTCGAGGCCGCCCGCATGGGTTGGGGGCTGTGCACGATCGCCGGCGTCGCCGGACGCGGCGAGGTGCTCGAGGTGATCCCCCGCTACCTCATCACGGGACGGCGGGTGTGCGGGTCCTCGTTCGGCGGATGGAAGGGGCGCGACGACGTGCCGATGCTCGTCGAGCGCGCGCTGGCCGGCGAGATCGATGTCGGCGCGTTCGTCTCGCACCGCATCACGCTGTCCGAGGTCAACCGCGGCTTCGAGCTGATGCACGCCCAGGACGGCATCCGCAGCGTGATCGAGTTCGGTTAGCGCCTCAGCCGGCCCACGACGTGGGCGTGCCCAGGACCTGCCAGGGCTGCAGGTCCTCGCCCCGCTCGTCGGCGACCGGCGACTCGTCGGCGGGCGGCGGCGAAGCATCGGCCGCGTCGTGGAACTGCAGGTCGCCGCCACAACGGCTGCAATGCCCGATCACGGACAGCCCGTGGGCAGCGGTGCGCCCGTACCAGGCGAATCCGCAGCCGACACAGGTCACCAGCGGCTGCGTGTGCGACTGATCAAGTGCGGTGTGTGGGAAGGCCATGTCGATGTGTGGGGATGCGGGCGCGTCCTCGCACGGTGCGATGGCCGTGCCGGTCGCTCGAGGGACGTCCCCGCGCTCGCGCACGAGGGATCGATCCACCGCTCGTATCGGCAGCCGCTCGGGCACGCTTGAGCCCGGCAGCGGACGGCCCACGGCGCGCCGCTCAGGAGGCGACGACCTCGACGCCGTGCCAGAAGGCGAAGCGGTCGGCGATCTCGGCGGCCGCGTCCTTGGGCGCTGGGTAGTACCAGGCGGCGTCCGGGTTGGTCGCGCCGTCGACGCGCACCGTCTTGTAGCTCGCCTCGCCCTTCCATGGGCAGGTCGTGTGGGTGTCGCTGTCGACGAGGTACTCCGTCGCCACCGAGCCGGGCGGGAAGTAGTGGTTGCCCTCGACGACAACCGTGTCATCGCTCTCGGCGATGGTCACGCCGTTCCAGATCGCCTTCACGTCGCACTCCTTGGCCGTGGGGATGAGCCGTGCCCGCTCGTGGTCTCCTTGAGGGTAGCCAGAGCGGCCGTACTGACATGGTCACCGCCATCGTCCCGACCCGGTCGCGGGGCCGCACGGGGGTGGCGCGGCGGTGAACCTTTCCCCCGATGCGTGTCCGCCACGAGCTCCTAGGCCGGGGAGGCCTCGGCCCCTGAGGCGTCGGACGCGCCCAAGCGCACCCGTCCGGGGAGCGCGTCCTGCTTGAGCTGTGCGCGCAGCACCTTCTTGTCGAACTTGCCGACGCTCGTCTTCGGCACGGTGTCGATGAAGGCGAACTCGTCCGGGAGCCACCACTTGGCGACGCGGCCGCGCAGGTGCTCGAGCAGGTCCTCGGGCGTCGCCTCCGCGCCGTCGCGCAGGACGACGCAGCACAGCGGCCGCTCGGCCCAGCGCTCATCGGGCTTGGCGATCACGGCGGCCTCGACGACGTCGGGATGGGCCATGATCTCGTTCTCGAGCTCCACCGAGGAGATCCACTCGCCGCCGGACTTGATGACGTCCTTGGAGCGGTCGGTGATCTGCACGAATCCGCGCTCGTCGACGGCGGCGATGTCCCCGGTGCGCAGCCAGCCCGAGTCGAACTTGTCGTCGCCGCTCGGGTCCTCGAAGTAGCTCGCCGCGATCCACGGGCCCCGGACCTCGATCTCCCCGGTGGAGGATCCGTCCCAGGGGACCTCCTCGCCGGCGTCGCCGACGAGGCGCAGCTCGACCCACGGCATCGTGCGACCCTGGCGGGCGCGGATGTCCCAGTGCTCGTCGCCGTGAACGTCGGCGGGAGGGCGCGAGAACGTGCACATCGGGCTCGTCTCGGTCATCCCCCAGGCCTGGAAGATGCGCACGTCGTGGCGCTCCTCGAAGTCCTTCATCAGCTGGCGCGGGACGGCCGAGCCGCCGCACACGCAGTTGGTGAGCGAGGAGAGGTCGACGTCGTGGGTCTCGGCGTAGCGCAGCAGGTCGGCGAAGATCGTCGGCACGCAGGCCATGATCGTCGGGTGCTCGGCCTCGATCAGCCGCGCGAGCGGCTCGGCCTGCAGGAAGCGGTCGGGGAGGATCAGGTCCGCACCGCTCATCGCCGCGCCGTAGGGCAACCCCCAGGCGTTGACGTGGAACATCGGCACCACGGCGAGCGCACGCTCGCGCGAGGACAGCGCCAGGGCGTCGGCCATCAGCTGGGCCGACGAATGCAGGCTGATCGAGCGGTGCGAGTAGAGCACGCCCTTCGGGTTCCCGGTCGTTCCGCTCGTGTAGCAGAGCGACGCCGCCTGGCGCTCGTCGAGCTCGGGAAAGGCATACGGCGCGTCGTCGACCTCGGCCAGCAGCTCCTCGTAGCGGAGGACGTTCGGGAGGTCGCCGGCATCGCCATCGCCCATCACGACGAAGTGACGGACGGTCTGGAGCTCCGAGGCGAGCGGCGCGAGGATCGGCACCACGCTGTCGTCGATGAAGATGACCTGATCCTGGGCGTGGTTGATGATGTAGGTGATCTGCTCGGCGAACAGGCGGATGTTGAGCGTGTGCAGCACGGCACCGAGGCACGGCACGGCGAAGTACAGCTCGAAGTGGCGCTGGTTGTTCCAGGCGAAGGTGCCGACGCGGTCGCCCTGCTGCACGCCGAGGCGATCGAGCACGCGGGCAAGGCGGTCGACGCGACGGGAGGTCTCGGCGAAGGTCACGCTCACCGGTCCGTCGGCGGTGAGCGTCACGACCTTCGCGTCACCGTGCCCGACCGTCAGCCGACGACGGATGTGGTTGACCGTCAGCTGAAAGTCGTCCTGCATGAGCCCCTCGAGCATCGGCACGTCCTCTCCCTCCACGTGGTCTGTGCGGAGCGTCATTCTCCCATGCCGGTACGCTCGCGCACGGCCGCGGGATCAAAGGCGCGGGCGACGAGCGTGCGGACCTCCGGCCCACTCGTGGCCGGGAGCGCGTCGCGTGCGAAGAACGCGGCCTCGGCGATCTCGACCGGGTCGGGTCGCAGGGCCCCGTCTGGCAGCTCGGCGTGCACGCAGTCGATCGTCACGTGTCGGTGCTGCAGGCGCAGCGCCAGGCGCCCGAGGCTGTGAAAGCCGACGTCCTGCACCCCGAGCTCCTCGTACATCTCGCGGCGGGCGGCGGCGTCGACCGACTCTCCCCGGTGCAGGCCGCCACCGGGGACGTGCCAGACCTGGCGCGGACCGTAGGTGTGACGCACGAGCACGACCGACTGGTCGTGGATGAGCACGCACTTGACGCCGCGGACCTCTGGGCGGCGCACGCGGCCGTACACGCCGATGAGGTGGTAGGCGAGGCGATAGGCCGAGCGCAGCATCGCCTCGCGCGCTCGACGCCCGGGGCCGGCGGCGTGCCCGCTCGGCTCGGCGCGCGCGCTACGCCCGCTGGCGGGCACGTGGCGCGATCATCTCCCGATACACCGTGCGAGTGCGCGCCGCGACGTCGCCCCAGTCGAAGCGCAGGACGTGCTCGGAGGCCTCGGTCACGAGGCGGTCGCGCAGCAGGTCGTCGGTGAGCACTCGCTCGAGCATCTGCGCGAGCGAGTGGGGGTCGCGAGAGCGGAAGCGCAATCCGACGTCGTGGTTGGGGACGACCTCGCGCAGCCCGCCGGTGTCGGCGACGATGCACGGGCAGCCCGAGGCCATCGCCTCGAGCGCGACGAGGCCGAACGGCTCGTAGATCGACGGCACGACGCACAGGTCGGCGATCCGGTAGAGCGAGTGCAGGGCGTCGTCTCCGATCCAGCCGAGGAACGTCCCGTGCTCCATCAGGCCGAGACGCTGCGCCTGGTCCTTGAGCTCCTGCTCGTGGGTGCCCGATCCCGCGACGAGGAAGCGAACGCCACCGACCCGTTCGATGACCCCGGGCAGGGCCTGGAGCGCGAGCTGAAACCCCTTCTCGTACACGAGCCGTCCGACGAGCAGCACGAGCCGCTCGTCGGGGGCCGCGAACTCGGCGCGGAGGGTCTTGAGGTCGCCCACCGGGCGCAGGTCGCGCGGATCGATCCCGTTCGGGATCACCGTCACCCGATCCTCGGCGATGTCGAAGATGTCGGCCACGTGGCCGCGCATGTAGTGCGAGCAGGTGATCACGCGCTCGGCACGGTGCACCATCCGCCGCTCGGCTCCGTGGATGTGGGACTGAGGCGGCTTGTCGACCCAGCCCTGGTGACGTCCGTGCTCGGTGGCATGGACGGTGGTCAGGAACGGTATGCCGAGCCGGTCGGCGAGCGCCGCGGCCGCCGAGGCGACGAGCCAGTCATGGCCGTGCACGAGATCGAACGACTGCTCGTCGGCGAGCTCGAGCGCGGCGGCGAGCATGTCGGCGTTCATCTGGTCGACCCAGGCCACGAAGCGGTCGAGGTCGCGCGGCCAGCTCGGCTCGCGCACGCGGTGCACGATCACCCCAGCGCGCTCCTCGCGTGGCGGGGCGTCCTCGCGACCTCGGGTGAGCACATCGACGTGCACGCCCTGGCTCACGAGCTCCTCGCAGAGCTTGCGCACGTGGCGAGCCAGTCCCCCCTCGATGACGGGCGGATACTCCCACGACAGGACGAGGGCGCGTGTCGTCACGGCGACAGACTGTACCGGCGCGGCCCGTGGCGCCACCTCCGGGCCACGCCGCGCCCGTCAGCCTTCCGTGCCGCGGCCGTGCCCGGCTGCGCCCCGCGCCAGCTCCTCGTCGCGGAGCGGACGGGCCGGCGTGGCGAACACCTCGAGGGCACCGCGCTCGAGCAGCTGCTCGGGCCGAGGGGCGCGGGCGGCCCTGGCGGAGAGCGCCGCGGCCGGCAGCTCCCGGTCGGCGGCAAACAGCACGACGTTGCCGCTCGCACGGCCGTGGAGCAGCTTCGGCGTCGCGACCACGGCGACCTCGGAGAAGACCTCCAGCAGCGTCGCGATCTGCCGGCGGGCGATCGACAGCGGCGCGGCGTCGATGACGTTGAGCCCGTACACGCCGCTGCCGCGCAGGACGCGGCGAACCTCTCGCGCGCACTCGGCGGTGAGGAGGTGCGCGGGGACATCGGTACCGCTGAAGGCGTCTCCGATGACGAGGTCCGCCGAGGAGCCGGCGCGACGCTCGAGCAGCTCGCGCGCGTCTCCGAGGCGGACGCGTAACGCGCGCGACGGGCGCAGCCCGAGCTGTGAGCGCGCGACCTCGAGCACCCGCTCGTCGTGCTCGTACACGTCCGACCGCGACCGCGGTCGCGTCGCGGCGACGTAGCGCGCGAGCGTGCACGCGGCGCCCCCTAGATGGACCACCTCGAGCGGCTCACCGGCCGGCCAGGCGACGTCGATGAGGTCGCCGATCCGGCGCATGTACTCGAACTCGAGGTGCGTCGGGTCGGCCAGGTCGACATAGGACATCTCGAGCAGCCCGGCGAACAGCCGCCGCGCGGTCGGACGCTGGCGATCGGTCTCGACGCGCAGCGTCCCCGCGTCGACGGCAGCGAGCCTGACCGTCGAGCCGCGGCGGTCGCGGGGGCGCGAGCGCGTCGTGCGGGCGCTCATTCGCGCGGCGCCGGGGCGTCGAGGTGCCAGTGTCGGATGACCGCCGGCGTCCATTGCCCAGACTGCTCTCGCGGCGTCAGGACGAAGCGGCTGATCGTCCGCTGCCCGCCGGTCTCGTCGCCGTAGAGCAGGTCGATGCTGACCGGGTCACCTCGGTCGAGCGCCCGCTCGGCGTCGGCCCGGAAGGGGTCGTCGGCGAGGCGAATCGCTCCCTGCCAGAAGCCGACGTCGCCGGGCGGCACATACAGATCGCGTGATTGGCGCTGGAAGCCGCCCGGGTCGGGGGGCGCCTCGCGCTGGCTGCCCGCGGGGTTGAACGCCCGCGCCATGCGCTCCAGGCGCCAACCGTGCAGGATGGCCAGCCCCGAGCCGATGTTGCGGAGCGGGATGAGGAAGTAGAACGAGTCCTCGTCGCGCTCGAACGCCGCCGCGCCGCCGTCCACCCCCACGTTCCGTCCGTCGCCGAAGCGCACCTTCTCGCCGGGGTCGGTGGCGCGCGAGGGATGCAGGACGGGGCGCAGGTTCAGCCGCAGCGCCTGCTCGGCGATCCGCGCCGAGCGGTTCGAGGAGCGGACCGAGGAGAACGTGGCGATCGCGAGCACGAGCGTTCCGGTCGCCGTGCCCAGGGAAGCGATCGTCGACCAGTCCGCCATCGCCGCCATCAACTCCCGGGGCGGTCAGCCGGTCGGCCGCCGTGGCCCGTAGCCGGCGAGCACGCACTGCGGGCGCAGCTCGCGCGAGACCGGATCGTTCGCCGTCTGCGCCGCCTCGCACAGGGCGCGGGCGGCGCGGCCACACTGGTGCAGCTCGGCGCCGCCGAGCGAGCTCGCGACCGTCAGGGACACGCAGCCGTTACCCGAGGTGCCGAACGAGTCGTGGCTCGCGATCGCGAACGCGGTCGCGCCGACGACGGCGAGCAGCAGCACGGCGAGCGAGATGGCGAGGCCGCGCTTCTGGCGCCGCGACATGGGCTCGGCGAGCCGCTTGTGTTGGCCGACCATGACCATGCGGGGAGTCTAGGGGCAGCGGTCCGCCCGACCGGCCCCCGCCGGACGGTCCCCACGGCCCGGCACAATGCCTTCTCGATGCCGCCCGGGGTGACCACTGGATGTTCCCGCCGCCCGTCGCGGGCCATCGCCACCGCGGTGGCCGCCGCGCTGGCGCTCGTCCCGTCCGCCGGGGCGCTCGCGATGCTGCCGGCGAGCGCGGCGGGTGGGGGTCGCGCGCCGGCTCGGGCGGCGCCGACGCCGGGCGGCGCGCTCACCGTGTCCTTCACCGGCGCCGCCGGTCCGCCCGTTCCGGCACGCTTCCTCGGACTGTCCTTCGAGGCGCAGAGCATCCCCGACCTCGCCCGCCTGGCGACCGAGGGCGACCTCCCGGTGCTGCTGCGCTCGCTCGGCTCGAGCGTGCTGCGCCTGGGCGGCGTGACGGCCGACTCGGAGGCCGCCTTCGCTGGTCCCGGAGCCGCCGTGCCCGCGTGGGCCCAGACGACGATCTCGACGTCCGATCTGCAGGGGGTCGCCACCCTGGCCCGCGAGAGCGACGCCCGCGTGCTCCTCACCCTCGGACTCGCCCACGACGACCCGCAGGCGGCGGCGGCCGAGGCCGCCGCCGCGCAGCGCGCCCTCGGCACCTCCCTGCTGGCGCTCGAGATCGGCAACGAGCCCGACGCCTACGGGCGCCACGGACTGCGCCCGCTGCCGTGGACGTTCGCCCAGTACGCACCCGAGATCGAGGCCTATCGCAGCGCGATCGCGGCGGCCGCGCCGGGACTCGCGCTCGCCGGCCCCGACACGACCGGCGCGTCGTTCGCCGCCTGGGGACCGCCGGAGGGGCGGACCCTGCATCCGACGCTGCTGACCGCGCACCGCTACCCGCTCGTCTGCAGCGCGGTGCCGGCGCCGTCGATCGATGGCCTGCTGAGCGCGGCCACGCGAGCCCGCGAGCTGACGCAGCTGCGCAGCGACGCGGCAATCGCGCGCGCGGCGCACATCCCGCTGCGCATCGACGAGACGAACTCGGTGTCCTGCGGCGGCCGCGCCGGCGTGAGCGACACCTTCGCCTCCGCGCTGTGGGCCGTGCAGCTCATCACCGAGGCGATGCAGCTCGGGATCACCGGGGTCAACTTCCACGACCTCCCGGCGAGCTGCGCCGGCTACTCGGCGCTGTGCGCGACCGACCCAGCCGCGCTCGCCGCCGGCCATCTCGTCGCGGCGCCGGAGTGGTACGCGCTGCTGCTCACGCGCGGCCTCACCGGCGAGCGACCGCTGGCCACCACCCTGCAACCGTCGAGCGCGGCCGTCGTTGCTGCGGCCTTCGGCGGGCGCGGGACAGCGCGCGTGGTCCTCGTGGACAGCGATGCGGGTGGGCGGGCGCGCGCGGTACGCCTTGTCGTGGGCGGCGCGTACACGCGGGCGAGCGTCGTCACCCTGACGGCGCCGTCGCTCGCCGCCACGACCGGCGTGCGGCTCGGCGGGCGGGCGGTGAACGCCGCCGGCGAGCTCCTCGGGCCGTTGCAGCGCACGTCGGTGCGCAGCGCGCACGGGTCGATCGTCCTGGCGCTGGCGCCGGCGAGTGCGGCGGTCGTGACGCTCAGCGCGCGGTAGGTGGCGCGGCGCGGGCGCGGGTCGCGCGCTTGGCGGGTCGGCGGCTTCCCGGGGTCGGGGGCTTTCGGGGCCGGGGCCGGGGCCTCGCGGCGGGTCGCCGGGGCCGGTCGCCGGGGCCGGGGCCTCGCGGCCGGTCGCCGGGGCCGGTCGCCGGGGCCGGGGCCTCGCGACGGGTCGCCGGGCCCGCGGCCGGGGCCGGGGCCTCGCGACGGGTCGCCGGGCCCGCGGCCGGGGCCTCGCGGCCGGTCGCCGGGGCCGGTCGCCGGGGCCGGGGCCTCGCGGCGGGTCGGCGGGCCGCGGTCGGGGCCGGCCCCGACATGGCGAGGGGTGACGCGACGGTTACAAACGCGCCCCGCGCGTCACGGCGCGCGTCTCGCAGGTGACGGAACGGTACGCGAGTGTGCCGGGCGTCGGTCGCGCCGGCACCGCACGGCGGGGTGTGGTCCCGAATGCACGCTATGCGGGCCAAAAGCCACCACACCCCCCGCCCGAGGGTCACGTGACCGTCACAGATGCGCCCAGCGGTTCACGCCCCGTAACCGAAACGGACGCGCATGCGTGACGCGTGCCCTCCGACGGCCCCACCGGAGCCGCATTTCGCTCGGCCGACCCGGCCCCGGCCCGGCGCGCGCGCGCCGCCGGCTCAGGCGCTCGGCGACAGCGCGTGGCCGGCGAACAGCAGCATGTGCCGCAGATGTGCGTGCAGCGTCGCGAAGTCGTGACCGCCGGGATACACGGCGCTCTCGGCGCTCGCGCCGGCGCTGCGAAGCGCGGCGGCGAAGGGCGCGTTCTCGCTCGGGTCGGCGATCGTGTCCGACGCGGCGCCGTACACGAAGGCACTGAGGGGAAGCCGGGCGAACTGCGGGGCATCGGCGGCGAGCTCGCCGCTGAGGTTGTTGAAGAAGCCGAGCCAGCTCTCGACCACCGAGAAGCGGTCGAGATGGCCGAGCGCGATGTTCATCGCACCGAACCCGCCCATCGAGAAGCCGATGATGCCGCGCCCCGAGCGATCGGCGATCGTCGGCAGCATCCGGTCCACGAGCTGCTGCACCTCGATGACGTAGCTCTCGTAGCCCATCGCCCCGTCGTTGCGCCAGTTGTCCGTCCGTGGCGCGCCCTGGAGGATCACCCCCAGGAGCGGGTGTAGCTCGCCGGCGTTGATCAGCGCGTCGAGCGTGCCGGTCACCCCGACCTGCAACCAGGCATCGCCGAGCTGATCGTCGCCGTGCAGCAGGTAGAGCACCGGAAGGCGCTGCGCCGCCGCCGCCCGGTAGCCGGGCGGCAGGTAGACGAGGAACGAGGCCGGGCCGTGCAGGGCCCGCGAGACGTAGCTCACTTGCGCCAGGCCTCCGCCGTCGGCGTCGCGCGAGATGACGCGCATGACCGGCTCGGACGCGGCGAGCACCGCGGCCGAGGACGCGCCGAGCGTCGCGGTCGCGCCGGCTCGCCCGGTCAGCGCCAACGCGTCGGCAGCGGCGAGACCGCGGGCGTCGCCCGCCTGCGCCCCACGCGAGGCCGGCCCGGCACGCAGCGCGCCGGAGACTTCGAAGGTCGCGGCGAACACGCCGGCGAGCGCCACGCAGGCCGCCAGCCGCTGGCCGGCGAGCCGCCAGCTCGTCGCGCGTTGCCGCCGGGACGGGACGGGACGGGCGCGGGGCGGCGCAAGCCTCGCGGGCGGAGCCAGGACGACCGGCGCGGCGGGCACCCACCCCGCGGGAGGTGGGCTCATTCCCGCGGTGGCGGCGAGCAGGCTGAGCGACATGTCCGGCTCGCGGTTGACCACCGACCGCAGTGGCACCGTCGGCACCCACGGCGGCGGGCCCAGATCGATGGGCTCCCGTCGCGAGCCGGGCCAGCTCCAGTCGTCGCCATCGAGCCACACGTTCGGCGCCGCGATCGCATGAGCAGCCATTGCGCGGTCATTAACGGAGACCATCGCCCGCAGGCCAACCCTTGCATGACGCCGCCCACGAGGCGGCGCGTCAGAAGTGTGGAGCGTGCCGGCCCGAGATGAGCTCGTCGTAGTGGGCGAGCGCCAGGCCCGAGCCGAGCACCACGCAGGTCAGCGGCGACTCGGCCGTGGTGACGGTCATGCCGGTCGTGTCGTGCACGAGCTCGGCGAATCCACGCAGCATGGCGCCGCCGCCGGCGAGCAGGATCCCCTCGGTCGTGATGTCGCCGGCCAGCTCGGGGGGCGTCTCCTCGAGCGCGTCGGTGACCATCAGCATGATCTCGGCGAGCGGCGCGCTCAGGGCCTCACGCACCTCGGCGCTCGAGAGCTCGACCGCTGTCGGCAGGCCCGTGCGCAGATTCCGCCCGCGCACGCTCATCGTGCGCTCCGGGTGCAGGGCCGTCGCCGAGCCGATCGCGAGCTTGATCGCCTCGGCCGTCTGCGAGCCGATCGCCAGCTCGTAGGCCCCGCGCAGGTAGTGGGCGATCGCCTCGTCCATCTCGTAGCCGCCGACTCGGACCGAGCGCGAGAGCACGATCCCGCCGAGGGAGATGACCGCCACCTCGCTCGTGCCGCCCCCGACGTCGACGACCATGCGCCCGAGCGGCTGCTCGATCTCGAGCTCCGCCCCGATCGCGGCGGCGATCGGCTCCTCGATGAGCTGCACCTGGCGCGCGCCGGCCGCGAGCGCCGCCTCCTCGACGGCGCGCTGCTCGACCGCCGTGACGCCCGAGGGCGCGCACACGATCAGCCGGGGACGAGCGCGGCGGCGATCGAGCACACGCCGGATGAAGTAGCGCAGCATCTGCTCGGTGACGTCGAAGTCGGCGATCACCCCGTGGCGCAGCGGCCGCGTCGCCGAGATCGTCGCCGGCGTGCGGCCGATCATGCGCTCCGCCTCGGCGCCGACCGCGTGCACGTCTCCGGTGCGGGTATCGGCCGCGACGACCGAGGGCTCCGAGACGACGATCCCCTCACCGCCGACGTAGACGAGCGTGTTGGCGGTGCCCAGGTCGATCGCCATGTCGTGCACCCCCAGGCCGGGGCGCCACGAGCGCTTCGCCGACGACCGGCGCACGCCGTCTCGGCGGATCCTCATCAGCACAGGGTGCCAGACCGGGGACGCCGATCGCGGCAGCGCCCGGTCAGCGGCCGCGAGACGAGACCTCGTGATGCGCGCGCTTGACCTCGTACATCGCGGCGTCCGCGCGGCGAATGAGCGCGTCGACCTCGTCGGCGTCGTTCGGCCACGTGGCGCGGCCGATGCTCGCGCCGACGCGCACGCGGTGGTCGCGCAGGTCGAACGGAACGACGAACGCGCCCCGCAGGCGCTCGAGCACATGATCGGACTCGGCCCCGTCGCCGACCGCGGTGACGAGCACGGCGAACTCGTCGCCACCGATCCGGGCCACCGTATCGACCTCGCGCAGGCAGCCGCGCAGCCGGTCGCTCACCGCGCAGAGCAGCTCGTCGCCCACCTGGTGCCCGAGCTCGTCGTTGATCGGCTTGAAGTCGTCGAGGTCGATGTAGAACAGCGCGAAGCGCGCGTCGCGCTGACGCGTCCCGGTCGTGGCGCGGGCGAGCGCCTCGGCCAGCTCGGCGCGGTTCGCCAGCCCCGTGAGGCCGTCGTGACGGGCCTGATGCGTGATCCGGTCGACGAGCCGTCCGTTCTCGAGCGCGGTCGTCGCGTGGGCGGCGATGCCCGACAGGCGGTCGAGCAGGTCCGGATGCGGGTGCAGACGCGAGGCGTCCTGCCCGACCGACACGGCGATCGCCCCGAGGAAGTGGTCGCGGGAGCTGATCGGCACGACGATCGAGGCAACGGTTCCGAGCTGCTCCAGGAACTCCCGCAGCGGCTCGTGTCCGTGCTCGCCGTCGACGAATAGCGGTTCGAGTCTCTCCCGATTCAGCCAGTCGCGCAGCAGCGCATCGTCCTCGGGCGCGATGCTCCAGTCGACGGGCTCGAGATCCGCTCCGTCGCTCGCGTACACGGCCCGGCCGTAGAGCTCGCCGACCTCGTCGTCCCACAGGTAGACACCGACGCGGTCGCAGTCCACGACGGCGGGCACAGCGTCGACGAGACGCGCGGCGACCTCGTCGCTCGTGCCGGCCGTGGCCAGCGCGCGCGCCAGCTCGAGCAGGGCGCTCGCCTGCTCGTGGCGGCGCCTCGCCTCGGCCAGCGCGGTCGCGGTGTCGAGCGCCGTCGCCGCGTAGCGGGCGTACACCTCGAGCAGCTCGCGCTCCTGGGCGAAGAAGCCCTGTCCATCGCCGTACATGGCCAGCAGCCGGCCGTAGTCGCTGCGATGCGATTGCACCGGCACGACGAGCCACGAGCGCGGCAGATCCTCCAGGGGCGTGTCGAGGATGCGCGCGGCGTAGTCGTAGGCCTCGTCGGGATCGAAGCCACGGTGGTGGATGTGCGGCTCGTCCCCGGCCGTCGGACGCACCGCGAGCAGGTAGCGCGGGGCGCGAACCTCGAGCGCGGCTCGGTCGGTGATCTGCGCGAGCGTCACGTCGAGGTCGCCGGCGGCGATGAGGTCCGACGCCGTGGCGAACATGCTCTGCAGGCGCTCGGTCATCGCCGCGAGCTGCTGCTTGAGCGCCGCCGTCTGCGCCGGCGACTCGGCGGCCTCGGCGGCCGAGGCGGCGTCCCAGATGACGCGGTAGGTGCAGTCGGGTGCGCCGAGCGCCGCGCAGCGATCGTGCTCGACGAGGGCAGGCGGCAATCCGAACAGCACCGTCGTCTGCGTGAGCAGCCCCGCCGTCCAGGCGCAGTGATGGGCGTTACGCGGGAAGCGGGCGGCGGGCGTGAACCGGATCTCGGCGTAGCCCGGACCAACCTCGAGCGCCTCGCCGAGCGCGGTGACGCTGAACTTCGTGGCCGCGGTGGCCATCTGGCGGTAGACCTCCTCCGGCGAGCCGAGCGAGCGCAGCAGCGCGGCGACCGGCGAGGCCTTCAGCCGCTCGGCGGCGTCCTCGCCCAGGCGGCGGGCGAACTGGGGATCCATCGTGATCGCGGCGCCGGCCTCCCAGAGTGCGACCGCTTCGTCATAGGTCACCCAGTTGCCGAGTTCGAGCAGATAGTCGGGGGCGCGCTGCACGCCCGAGTCGGAGAGCAGCCGTTGTACGGCGGCGTCCCCGCCGAACGCGTGAACGCGCGCGAGCAGCACGGCGGTGAGCGAGCACGAGAAGTGAGCGCCGTGATCGGTCGCGGGCGTCCGCTCGGGTCCGGGTTCCCCCATCACCTTCGTGATCGGCAGCGCCGGCCGGGCCTTCAGTCAAGGCAACCCCGGTCGGCGTCTGTTCGGGCGCGGCCCGCGATACTCGGCGCACCGATGCTCGCCGAGCGCCTCACCGCGCAGTTGCTGGCCGGCCCGCCGGGACGCGATCCGGTCGCGGTCACCGCACGCCTGCTCGCCGTGCAGGGTCAGGACCCCCGCGGCGCCCGCCTCGCCATCCGCGCCCGCAGCGGCCCCGAAGCGCGGGCCGACGACGTCGATCGTGCGCTCAGCGACGACCGCTCGCTGCTGATCACCTGGCTCAACCGCGGGACGCTGCACCTCGTGCGCTCCGAGGACTACCCGTGGCTGCACTCGCTGACGGCTCCGAGGCTGATGACGGCGAACGCCCGGCGGCTGCGCCAGGAGGGCGTGAGCGCGGCGCAGGCCGACCGGGGCGTACGCGTCATCCGCTCCGCTCTCGCCGCAGAAGGGCCCTTGACTCGAAGCGTCCTCGCGGAGCGACTGGCCGATGCGGACGTGCCGACGAAGGGGCAGGCACTCGTGCACATGCTCATTCTCGCCAGCCTGCTCGGGCTGACGGTGCGAGGACCGATGATCGGACGCGAGCACGGCTATGTCCTCGTCCACGACTGGCTCAGTGCGCCGGTCGGGGTCGACCGTGACCGAGCGCTCGCCGAGCTCGCGCGGCGCTATCTGGCCGGACACGGGCCGGCCGACGCTCGCGATCTCGCGCGCTGGGCCGGACTGCCGCTGCGCGACGCGCGGGCCGGCCTGGGGGCGATCGCTTCGCAGCTTCGCGAGCGCCCGGACGGGCTGCTCGAGCTGCGCCGCCGAGGCACGGCAGGCCAGATCCCACCCCCGCGCCTGCTCGGTGCCTACGACCCGGTGCTGCTCGGCTGGACGTCGCGCGAGCAGATCGTCGGTCCCCAGCGGGGGATCGTCACGAACAACGGCCTGTTCCGTCCCTTCGCGCTCGTCGACGGTCGCGCGGTCGGCGTGTGGCGCCTGGCCGACGGTCGGGTGACGCTCGAGCCGTTCGCACACCTCGCTCGCGCGACGGCCGACGCGCTGGCCGGCGAGGCCGACGCGGTACTGCGCTACCTCGGCCCGGCGGGCGGCGGATCGCGGTGTTAGGGGCACCTAACTCCGGGCTGGTACAGTCCGCGCGATGCTCACCGACGTGCGCCCGCGAGCCGCGATGGGCACCGCTCTGCGCCGCGCCGCGGCCGTCGGAACGGCTGCCCTCTGCGCGACCGCGCTCACCGCCTGCGGAGCCTCCGGACCCTCGATCACTTTGTACAACGGGCAGCACGAGCAGACGACGGCCGCGCTCGTGGCCGCGTTCGAGCAGCAGACGCACATCCAGGTCGCCGTGCGCAGCGACGATGAGGCGGTGCTCGCCGCGCAGATCGATGCCGAGGGATCCAACTCGCCGGCCGACGTCGTCTACACCGAGAACTCCCCGCCACTCGAGTACCTCCAGGAGCGTCACCGGCTCGCTCCGCTGCCCGCAGCGATCCTTGGCGCGACCCCCGCGCGCTACGACGCTCCGTCGGGCGACTGGGTCGGTGTGTCGGCACGGGTGAGCGTGCTCATCTACAACACGCGACTGCTCACACCGGCGCAGTTGCCGTCCTCGGTCCTCGATCTCGCGCAGCCACGTTTCGCCGGCAAGCTCGCACTCGCCCCAAGCGAGACGGACTTCCAGCCGATCGTGACGGCGGTGGCCGACGCCTACGGGCCGGCGACCGCCTTGCGCTGGCTCGAGGGTCTGAAGGCCAACGCGAGCGGTCACCTGTACCCGGACAACGAGACGATCACCGACGAGGTGAACCGCGGGGACGCTGCGATCGGAATCATCAATCAGTACTACTGGTATCGCCAGCGCGCCCAGGTCGGCGCCGCCAACATGCAATCGGCCATCGCCCCCTTCGCCGCGCACGACCCGGGCTACGTCGTTGACGTCTCGGGTGCGGCGGTGCTCGCCTCGAGCGCCCACCGCACCAACGCCGAGCGGTTCGTCGCCTTCCTCGTCAGTAAGGAAGGTCAAACGATCATCGCCCACAGCGACAGCTTCGAGTACCCGATCGCCTCGGGCGTGTCCTACGGGGCGGGCGAGACTCCGCTGGCGGCCCTGCAGCCCGATCCGATCAGCCTTGCGGCGCTCGGCGACGGATCGACGGCTCTCGCGCTGCTGCGGGAGGCGCAGCTGCTGTGAGCGCGGCGGCGACCGTCGGGGCGGGGATCGATCGCCCGCCGGACCCGGCGCCTGACGATGCGCTCGGGGTGCAGGCGCGTCCGCCGCGGACGCCGCCGCTGCTGCTCATCTCCGGATCGCTCGTCGCCGTCGTCCTCGCGCTGCCGCTCGTGTTCCTGCTGCTCGAGGCCGGCCAGGACGGATGGTCCACGCTGCACCCGCTGCTGTTCCGCCACCTCACCGTCTCGCTGCTGTGGAACACCGTCTCGCTCACGGTCCTAGTGACGCTCCTGTGCGCCGCGATCGGAACGCTCGCAGCCTGGTGCGTGGAACGCACCGACCTGCCCGGGCGACGGGTGTGGGCGGTGCTCGTCGTCGTCCCGGTCGGCATCCCGGACTTCGTCACGAGCTTCGGCTGGAAGTCGCTGTTCTCCTCGATCGGCGGCGTCGCCGGCGCAACGCTCGTGATGACGCTCGCCGTCTACCCGCTCGTCTACCTCCCCGTGGCCGCGAGCCTGCGGAACGCCGACCCGGCGCTCGAGGAGGTCGCGCGCAGCCTCGGCCTGGGGCGCGTGCGCACGTTCTGGCGCGTGACGCTCGGTAACGCACGCGGCGCGATCCTCGGCGGTTGCGTGCTCGTCGCGCTCGTCATGCTCGCCGAGTACGGCGCGTTCGAGATCCTCGGCTTCCAGACGTTCACGACCGAGATCTACACGGAGTTCCTGAACAGCTTCAACTCGCCAGCCGCGTGCGCGCTCTCGCTCGTACTCGTCGGGCTCAGCCTGCTCGTGCTCGCCGGCGAGGGCCTCTCGCGCGGGCGCGGGCGCGAGAGCCGCACCGGACCGCTCGCCGCCCGTCCTCCGTACCGGCATCGCCTCGGAGCGGGACGCTGGATCGCGCTCGCGGGGTTCGTCGCACTCATCGGCCTCGCGCTCGGCGTGCCGATCGGCGCGATCGTCTACTGGATCCTGCAGAGCGGGAATTCCACGCTCCCGTCGGCGTCGATCGGCTCGGCCGCGCTGCACACGGCGCTCTACAGCGCGATGGCCGGCCTGCTCGCGACAGCCGCCGCGCTGCCGGTAGCGCTCCTGTCCGTCCGCCACCGTCGGCGGACGTCGATCGTCCTGGAGCGCAGCACCTACCTCGTGCTCGCGATGCCCGGGCTGGTCATCGCGCTCGCGCTCACGTACTTCAGCGAGCGCTACGCCGCCGGTCTGCTCTACCAGAGCGCCACGATGCTCATCGTCTGCTACGCGATCATGTTCTTCCCGCTCGCCCTGGTGGCGGTGCGAACGTCGGTCGCGCAGGCGCCACCGGCGCTCGAGGAGATGGGCCGCGCGCTCGGGCGCCGGCCGCTCACCGTGCTCTGGCGCGTGACGCTCCCGCTCATCGCGCCCGGACTCGCCGCCGCGTTCTGCCTCGTGTTCCTCGAGGCGGTCACGGAGCTGACGGCCACGCTCGTGCTGGTCCCGACCGGCGTGCAGACGCTCGCGACCCAGTTCTGGGCCTACCAGACGAATCTGTCCTACGGCCAGGCCGCGCCGTACGCCGGCGTGATGATGCTGGTGGCCGCCGTGCCGAGCGTGGTGCTCGGGCGCTGGTTCGATCGGCTGCCCTCGCGGCGGCGCACCGCCGTATGAACACGCTGGAGGTCAGCGGCCTGCACAAGGCGTTCGGTTCCCGCGCCGTGCTGCGCGACCTCGCCCTGATGGTGCCCGCCGGATCGTTCACGGCGATCCTCGGGGCCTCGGGCAGCGGCAAGACGACGCTCCTGCGCGTCATCGCGGGCTTCGAGCGCGCCGACCGCGGCACGATCCGGATCGGGGGCGAGATCGTCGAGGACGCGGCGGGCACGTGGCGCGCCCCGGAGGAGCGTCACATCGGCTACGTGCCCCAGGAGGGGAGTCTCTTCCCCCACCTCACCGTGCGGCGCAACGTCGGCTTCGGCCTGTCGCGCGCGGAGATCCGCTCGGGTCGCGTCGGCGAGCTGCTCGAGCTCGTCGGCATCTCCACGCTCGGCGGACGCTATCCCCACGAGCTCTCGGGCGGGCAGCAGCAGCGCGTCGCGCTCGCGCGCGCGCTCGCCGTGCGCCCGAGCCTGCTGCTCCTCGACGAGCCGTTCTCGGCCCTCGACGCGTCGATGCGCGCGAGCGTGCGCGCCGACGTGCGCGAGCTCGTGCGGGCCGCGGGGACGACGGCCGTCCTCGTCACCCACGATCAGGAGGAGGCCCTCTCGCTCGCCGACCAGGTCGCCGTCATCCGTGACGGCTGCATCGGACAGCACGGAACGCCGCGCGAGCTCTACAGCCGTCCCGTCGACGCCGAGCTTGCGGCGTTCCTCGGTGAGGCCAACCTCGTGCGCGGGGTGGTCACGGGCGCGAGCGTGCGCACCGATCTCGGCGAGCTCCCTCTCGACGACGGGAAGGGACCGGGAACCGGCGACGCGCTCGTCCTCATCCGGCCCGAGCAGGTCGAGCTGTGCCCACCCACGGCCGGCGAGGGGATCGCCGGTGAGGTGGTCGCGCTCGAGTACCACGGGCACGACGCGGTGATGCACGTCCGGCTCGGGACCACGACGCAGCCGGTGGTCGTCGTGCGCGTGGCCGGCCAGGTCGCGCAACGGCCCGGGGGGCGGGTGGCGGTCGTCGTGCGGGGGCCGGTCGTCGCCTGGCCGGCGGGCTGAGCGAGCCACGACGGCGGTCGTTGGCGGCGCCGCCGCGGTCGGCGCGCGTCTGCGGTGGGGCACCGTCTCGCGGCAGTCCCGACCTAGTGTCAGTTTCATTGACCCGGTCACGGAGCGGGCATACGGTCGCTGACCATGCGAACCAACGCCCTCTCGATGCCACGCCGCCTCCTCCTTGCCGTGATCACCGCCGCAGCGCTCGCCCTCGCCGCCTCGCCGGCGCACGCGGGCCCGAGTACCTGGACCTCCCTGCCGGGACTCAGTGAGAACGGCGGTCCGTCAATAAGCGATCCGAGCTGGGTGCGCGCGTTCCAGCCCGGCTCGAAGTCGCTGACCATCTACGCGGGCAGCGAGGGCGCCGGGGTCTGGCGCAGCCTCAACGACGGCCTGAGCTGGTCGCAGTACTCGTCCGGGTTGGACACGGACTCGCTCGACGTCTACCAGCTGTACACGAGCCAGGGCAAGATCTTCGCGGCCACCGGGGGCGGGCTCTGGTCGGCGCCCGACACCGCCGCGGGCGGCTCGTGGTCGCCGGTCGCCCAGGGCGCCGAGACCGATCCCCAGCACCCGACGAAGCTCAACGTCCCGGTCGAGACGGTCATCTCGGTGACCGGCGGCACGATGCTCGCCGGCACCGTGTCCGAGGGTGTCTACAAGAGCACCGACGGGGGCGACACCTGGACGCCCCCGTCGCCCGACAACGGGATGCCCGAGGACGGCCTTACTGTGTGGAGCTTCGCGAGCATCGGACCGTTCGTGTGGGCGGCGACGACCGACGGCATCTTCCGCTCGACGGACTCCGGCGCGACCTGGACGCTGTCGAGCGACGGCATCCCGCCGGGCGCGGTCACCCTCGGGATCGTCCAGGACAGCACCAATCCGCTCATCTACTACGCCGAGACCGGCAGCGACGGGCTCTACCGCTCGATCGACGGCGGCACGACCTGGCAGTCGATCGACGGGGACCCCAACGGCGAGCCGTTCGACGGCGGGGGGATGCCGACGATCCACGCGATCCAGGAGTTCAGCGGGCAGTCCCAGACGAAGCTGTACGTCGCCACCAGCGACGGGCTGTGGGTCGGAACGCTGTCGAACGTCACGATCCCCGGGACGGGCGGCAAGTCGTTGCAAGTACCGGGCACGCCGATCTGGCGCAACGTGACGAGCCAGGGATTCAGCGTCAACAACCCGATCATCTGGGCCCTGTCGAGTCTCACCACCGTGCCGGGCACCTTGTTCGCCGGGACGCAGAACAACGGCGGTTACACGCTGACGTTCCAGCCTCCGGCCAACAGCGGCCAGCCCCAGGACCTCCCGAGCTGGCTGGCCGCGGGGATCCTCAAGCTCGACGTCGGCACCCAGCTCGTCGGCACGCCGGGCAATTGGACGGGCACGCCGCAGATCGACTACTCCTACCAGTGGCAGAGCTGCGCGACCGCCTCGGCCTCCAGCTGCCAGAGCATCGACGGTGCCACCGATCAGTCGTACACCCTGGCCCCGAGCGATCAGGCCCACTACGTTCGGGAGGTCGTCACAGCCGCGAACGACTTCCCGAGCTTCTCGCTCATCAAGGCCTACTCGGCGGTGGCGGGCCCGGTCGGCGCGGCGCCCGGACCGCTTCCCGGCACCAATCAGAGCGACGCGCCGGAGGTCACCGACGAGACCGGCGACATCTTCGAACCCAACGAGGGCGACAGGCTCGACGCCCCCCCGGCCCCCGCCGGCAACCCTGGCGGCGGCGGCTGGTACTTCGACGAGCCGGCCAACCCGGGCCCGATCTACGTCCTCTACCAGTGGCTGCGCTGCGATCCGAACGGGGACAACTGCGCCCCCATCGTCGGCCAGACGAAGTCGACCTACGGGCTGACGGCGGCCGACGACGACAACACGATCGAGGTCGAGGTGAGTGCGGAGAACAAGTACGGCCAGAGTCCGTGGCTGACCTCGGGCGCGACGAACCCGATCATCCCGCTCCCGGCAGCCGACACGAGCCCGCCGACGTTGAGTGCCAACGCGTACATCGGCGGGTCGCCTGCCTCCAAGCCAACGACGGGAGGAAACGCCTACGTCGGCTACTCGATCGTCGGCAGTGTTGGCGTCTGGGCGAGCCCCGCGACCTACTGGTTCCGCCAGTGGATGCAGTGCGACGACCAGGGCAACGACTGCTCGCCGATCCCCGGGGCCACCGGTCCGTCCTACACCCCCACCGACGACGACGTCGGCTCCACGATCGAGCTCGAGATCACCGCCTACGTCAACCCGACCGACGAGCTACCCGGCCCGACGGTCGTCGACACGACCCCGAGCGGGATCGTCACGTACGCACCCAGCGCCCCGCCGCCACCGGCCCCCTCCAGCCCGGGCGGCGGCTCCAGCTCGAGCGGCAACTCCAGCTCGAGCGGCAACTCCGGCTCGAGCGGCAACTCCGGCTCGAGCGGCAACTCCGGCTCGAGCGGCAACTCCGGCTCGAGCGGCAACTCCAGCTCGAGCGGCAACCCCGGCGGCGGCGCAGCGACCGGCTCGGGCACGTCCGGCGGCAGCGTGGGAAGCCACGTCGCCGGACGTGCCGCCCCGCGCCTCGGCGCGCTGCGGCTCGCGGCCAACGGACAAGCGCTGACGTTCACGCTGTCCGGCCCCGGCAGCGTCACGCTCGTACTCCAGCGCTCGACAAAGGGCCATCGTCACGGAGGCGCCTGCCTGAAGGGGGCCACCCACAAGAAGGCGAACCGCTGCACGTTCTTCGCGTTCGTGACCGGCACCGCGCGCGGCGGCCTGCCGGCCGGCAGCGACCGGATCGCCCTCCCGACGCGCGTGCACGGTCACCAGCTCCCGCCCGGCACATACCGGATCGTCCTCACCCCGGGCGCTGCCGGGGCGAGCGCCGGCGCGGCGACGTCGCTGACGCTCGTGCTCGCCCGGGGCTGAGCCGCCCGTCGGGCGCCTCGGAGAGCCCGAGCCGCCGGACTGCGCCGCCCGAAGGCTCGGATACCCTGGCGATGATGCCGTCGGTCACCCGCAGGACGAGCTCGGGCCGCCTCCGCCGCGAGGCGGTCGAGCAGCGCGTGTTCGACGCGGTCGAACGCCTGCTCGGCGAGGGCGAGAGCTTCACATCGCTCGGCGTGCAGCGCATCGCCGATGAGGCCCAGATCGCGCGCTCGACGTTCTACGTGCACTTCCCCGACAAGTCGGCGCTGCTCATGCGACTGACCGAGTCGGCCACGCGCGACATGCTCCCGCGGCCGGAGGAATGGGTCGACGGCGCCGACGCCGGCGGCGTCGAGGCGCTCACGCGCACGACGGAGCGGATGCTCGGCCACTACCGCAGCCATGCGGACACACTCGCCGCGCTCGCCGAGGTCGCCGGCTACGACAGCGAGGTGGCCGGGTTCTGGCGCGAGCGCGTCGACCGCTTCGCCGACGTGCTGCGCGAGCGCCTCGAGCGCGACCGCCGGGCCGGACGCGTGCCGCGCGACCTCGACTGCGAAGTGACGGCGCGGCTGATCGCGTGGGGGGCCGAGCGGATCGTCTCCGAGCACATCGCCTCCGACGACGGCAGCGGCGACGCGCACCTCGCGGGGAGCTTGGCGCGGGCGATGTGGGCCGCCATGCACGCCGCCTGACCGAGAACTGGCCGTCTGGCCAGTCGCCGCCGCGAGGGCTGTATAGTCGCCCGCGTCAGACACCGTATCCGTCCCTCGAGCCCGCGCGGGCCGACGGTGCGGTGACCCCGAGCGTGAGGAGGAGCCGTGGCCAAACAGGCTCGTGTTCTTGCTGGTGAAACGGCGGTCGTGACGGGCGGCGCCCGCGGCATCGGCCGCGCGACGGCCGCCGCGCTGCTCGCGATCGGGATGAAGGTCGCCATCGGCGACCTCGACGCCGAGCTCGCGGAGCAGACGGCGCGCGAGCTGTCGGCAACGGAGGCGTGGGGAGGGAAGCTCGACGTCACCGACCGTGCCTCCTTCGAGGCGTTCCTCGGCCGCGTCGAGGAGCACCTCGGTCCGATCGACGTGCTCGTCAACAACGCCGGGATCATGCCGCTCAGCCACTTCGTCGACGAGGATGACGACACGGCGCGGCGGATCGTCGACATCAACATCCACGGCGTCATCCTCGGCACGAAGCTGGCGCTGGCGCGAATGCTGCCGCGCAACCACGGGCACATCGTCAACATCGCCTCGCAGGCCGGCAAGATCGGCACGCCCGGCGGCGCGACCTACTCGGCGAGCAAGCACGCGGTCGTCGGCCTCACCGAGGCCGTGCGCGGCGAGATGCGCCTGATGGGCGCGAACGTCGACCTCAGCTACGTGATGCCGTCGGTCGTGGCCACCGAACTCGGTGGCGGGCTGCCGACGACACGCGGCGTAAAGACGCTCGAACCGACCGAAGTCGCCGACGCGATCGTCGAGGCGCTGCAGCACGGGACGGTCGACGTGTGGGTGCCGAAGTCGGTCAAGCCGCTGAACGCGATCACCGGCCTGCTGCCGCGGCGCGCCGCGGAGAGTGTGGCTCGCGCCATCAAGGCCGACCGCGTGCTCTTCGACCCCGACCGCGGCGCGCGCGCCGGCTACGAGCTGCGGGCCTCGCACTCCGAGCCGGGCCTGCCGCCGGCCACCGAGACGCCCCAACTGCCGCCGGCGCGCGACGCGGCCAGCGAGGAGGTGCCCTCGGCGGGCTGAGCGCGCGAGCGCGCCCACACCTGGATACACTGTCGGACAGTCTGTCCGATCGCCGCCCGAGCTACGGTGCTCCGCAGCGCCGGGACCGGCCGCCGCACCGACCAATCCCCTGTTCCCCCGCTCGATCGACGCGCCGGGGCGACACCGACGAAGAGGAGTCCGAAGAGCATGGCTACGACTGAGGCGCTCGTGTTCGACGCGATTCGCACGCCGCGCGGGAAGGGCAAGCACAACGGGTCGCTGCACACGACCAAGCCGGTCGACCTCGTCGTCGGCCTGATGCACGAGATGCTCGTCCGCAACGACACGCTCGACCCGGCGCGCGTCGATGACGTCGTGCTCGGCTGCGTGACCCCCGTCGGCGACCAGGGCGCCGACATCGCCAAGACCGCGGCGATCAAGGCCGGACTGCCGGACACGGTCGCCGGCGTGCAGCTCAACCGCTTCTGCGCCTCCGGCCTGGAGGCCGTCAACATCGCCGCCCAGAAGGTCGCCTCCGGCTGGGAGGACCTCGTCTTCGCCGGCGGCGTCGAATCGATGTCACGCGTGCCGATGGGCACCGACGGCGGCGCCTGGGCGATGGACCCCGAGACGGCGTACGACACCTCGTTCGTGCCGCAGGGCATCAGCGCCGACCTCATCGCCACCATCGAGGAGTTCAGCCGCGAGGACGTCGACGCCTACGCCGCCCGCTCGCAGGAGCGCGCGGCCGCCGCCCGTGAGGACGGCCGCTTCGACAAGTCGGTCGTCCCGGTCAAGGACATCAACGACCACGTCGTCCTCGACAACGACGAGTTCATCCGCCCGGGCACCACGGTCGAGACGCTCGGCGGGCTGAAGCCCTCGTTCGAGGCGATGGGCGAGATGGGCGGCTTCGACGCCGTCGCGCTGCAGAAGTACCACTGGGTCGAGAAGATCCACCACGTCCACACGCCCGGCAACTCCTCGGGCATCGTCGACGGCGCCTCGCTGCTGGCCATCGGCAACGCCGAGACCGGTGACGACCTCGGCCTGAAGCCGCGCGCCCGCATCCTCGCCACGGCCGTCTCTGGCGCCGATCCGACGATCATGCTCACCGGCCCGGCCCCCGCCAGTCGCAAGGCGCTCAAAAAGGCCGGCCTGACCGTCGACGATCTCGACCTCGTCGAGATCAACGAGGCGTTCGCGGCCGTCGTGCTGCGATTCGTCAAGGACATGGGTCTCGACCTCGAGAAGGTGAACGTCAACGGCGGGGCGATCGCGATGGGCCACCCGCTCGGGGCGACCGGCGGCATGATCCTCGGAACGCTCATCGACGAGCTCGAGCGGCGCGACGGGCGCTACGGGCTCGCCACCCTTTGCGTCGGGGGTGGCATGGGAATCGCCACCGTCGTCGAGCGCCTGTAATCACCTTCCACCACCCCTTTCCCTCAGGAGTCACCTCACGATGAGCGAGCAGAGCACGATCCAGTGGGAGCGCGACCCGGACGGCGTCGTGATCCTCACCCTCGACGATCCCAACCAGTCGGCCAACACGATGAACGAGGCCTACATCGCCTCGATGGGCGCCACCGTCGACCGCCTCGAGGCCGAGGGCGACGACATCACCGGCGTCATCCTCACCTCGGCCAAGAAGACGTTCTTCGCCGGCGGCGACCTCAACGACCTGATCCGCGCCGACAGGGCGCACAGCGCGGAGATCCTCGCCGGGCTGGGCACGATCAAGGGCCAGCTGCGCCGGCTGGAGACGCTCGGCACGCCGGTCGTCGCGGCCATCAACGGCTCGGCGCTCGGCGGCGGCCTGGAGATCGCCCTGGCGGCGCACCACCGGATCGTCGTCGACGACGCCAAGATCGAGCTCGGTCAGCCCGAGGTGCAGCTCGGGCTGCTGCCCGGGGCCGGCGGCGTCGTGCGCAGCGTGCGCAAGCTCGGGATCGTCAACGCGCTCATGCAGGTGCTCATGCAGGGCACGCGCCACCGTCCGGGCAAGGCGCTCGAGATCGGCCTCGTCGACGAGGTCGTGGCCACGCCCGAGGAGCTCATCCCGGCCGCGAAGGCCTGGATCGCCGCCAACCCCGAGGCGGTCCAGCCGTGGGACGTCAAGGGCTACAAGATCCCCGGCGGCACGCCGTCGACCCCGGCCCTGGCCATGAACCTGCCGGCCTTCCCGGCCAACCTGCGCAAGCAGCTCAAGGGCGCCAACTACCCGGCCCCGCACCACATCATGGCCGCCGCCGTCGAGGGCGCCCAGGTCGACTTCGACAGCGCGATCGAGATCGAGGGCCGCTACTTCGTCGACCTCGTCACCGGCCAGGTGGCGAAGAACATGATCCAGGCGTTCTTCTTCGACCTGCAGCGCGTGAGCGGCGACCGCGACCGCCCCGTGGGCCTCGAGCCGACGCGGGCCAGCAAGGTGGTCGTGCTCGGCGCCGGCATGATGGGCGCGGCGATCGCCTACGTCTGCGCGAAGGCCGGCATCGACGTCGTGCTCAAGGACGTCTCCCAGGAGGCGGCGGACCGCGGCAAGGCCTACTCGCAGAGCCTCGTCGAGAAGGCGCTGGCCAAGGGTCGCACGACTGAGGAAAAGGGAGACGCGCTGCTCGCGCGGATCACGGCGACCGCCGATCCGGCCGCTGCGGACGGTGCGGACCTGGTGATCGAGGCCGTGTTCGAGGACCCGGGGGTCAAGGCGCAGGTGTTCGCCGAGATCGAGCCGCACCTGGCCGACGACGCGCTGCTCGGCTCGAACACCTCGACGCTGCCGATCACCGGCCTCGCCGAGGGCATCTCGCGGCCGGCCGACTTCATCGGGCTGCACTTCTTCTCGCCGGTCGACAAGATGCCGCTGCTGGAGATCATCAAGGGCGAGCAGACGAGCGACGAGACGCTCTACCGCGCGCTCGACCTCGCTCGCCAGATCCGCAAGACGCCGATCGTCGTGAACGACAGCCGCGGGTTCTTCACCAGCCGCGTGATCGGGACGTTCATCAACGAGGGCATCGCGATGCTCACCGAGGGCGTCCCGGCGCCATCGATCGAGCAGGCCTCCTCGCAGGCCGGCTACCCGGCGCCGGTGCTGCAGCTCTCCGATGAGCTCAACCTCAAGCTCATGCGCAAGATCCGCGATGCGGCGAAGGCGGCGCAGGCGAGCGGGACCGGCTGGGACTCGCATCCGTCCGAGCAGGTGATCGACCGGATGCTCGACGAGTTCGAGCGGCCCGGCAAGCTCGAGGGCAAGGGGTTCTACGAGTACGCCGACGGGAAGCGCACCGGCCTGTGGAGTGGCCTCAAGGACGCCTTCGGCGGCACCAACCTTGAGATCCCCTTCGAGGACCTCAAGGAACGGATGCTGTTCATCGAGGCGATCGAGTCGGTCAAGTGCCTCGACGAGAAGGTGATCGAGTCGGTGGCGGACGCGAACATCGGCTCGATCTTCGGCATCGGCTACCCGGGCTGGACCGGCGGCGTGCTGCAGTACATCAACGGCTACGAGGGCGGCCTGCCCGGATTCGTGGCGCGGGCACGCGAGCTGGCCGAGACCTACGGCGAGCGCTTCACGCCGCCGGCGTCGCTCGTGGAGAGCGCCGAGCGCGGCGAGACCTATAGCGACGAGCGCCCGCTCGTCGCCACGTCGTAACGAGGGAGCGGAGACGCGCGGCGTACCCCGGGGGCGAGCGGCCCCCCCGGGTACGCCGTCTCTCAGTCGCGGTGCGCCGCGCGCTTCTGGCGCGCGCAGTACTCGGCGAAGTCGCGCTCGAAGTCCGGCCAGGACACCGGTCCGCTCGGCGGGCTCGGCGTCGGTCGCGGGCGGCGGCTGCCGCCGTCGTCCTCGCCGTCGTCGTGTGGCGACTCGCCGGAGCCGCGGCCACGCCAGCGCAGGGCCAGGATCGTGCCGATCACCGAGGCCCCCGCGACCCAGACGGCCGGGACCAGCCAGGCCACGACGCCGACGCCACGGTGGGCGGCGGGTGCGAGTCCCATGACGAACGCCGAGATGAAAGGTTCCATGACGCCTACCGCGAACGTTCCCGCCTGAACTCCAGCCGTTCATCACCCGCTTGAGGTGAGCCTGACGATCGTACCGCTGCGGGCCAGGACGTGGCGCCAGATCACCCGAACGGGGGGATGACATCGGCCAGCCGGGAAACGTAGGCTGCACCGAGCGTCCACGACAGGAAGGGTTCAGTCATGCACTTGGAGCACGAGCTCGCCGACGCGAACCGGTACGGCAACCGCTTCCTGCTCACCGACGCGCCCGATGGCGCCTTGCCCGACAAGGGCATGTCGGCCGAGGACGCGTACTGGCTGCTCGAGCAGCAGCTCACGCTCGACGGCATCCCGGAGCGCAACCTGGCGACGTTCGTGACGACCTGGATGGAGCCGGAGGCGATCCAGCTCATCGCGCAGAACCTGCACCGCAACTACATCGACCACGCCGAGTACCCGCAGACGGCCGAGATCGAGCAGCGCTGCATCCGCATGATGGCCGACCTCTTCAACGCCCCGGGGCCGACGGTGGGCACCCGCACCCAGGGCTCCTCGGAGGCGATCATGCTCGGCGCGCTCGCGCTGAAGTGGAAGTGGCGCCAGCGCCGCGAGAAGGCCGGGAAGTCGGTCGACAAGCCGAACCTCGTCTACGGGCGCGACGTGCACGTCGTGTGGGACAAGTTCTGCCGCTACTTCGACGTCGAGCCGCGCACGGTGCCGCTCAAGCCGCACAAGTACACGATCGACGCCGAGGACGTCGAGCCGCACATCGACGAGAACACGATCGGCGTCGCCGCCGTGCTCGGCACCACCTTCACCGGGCACTCCGACGACATTCGCGGGATCAACGACTACCTCGCTCGCCTGGCCGAGGAGAAGGGCCTCGACGTCCCACTCCACATCGACGGCGCGAGCGGCGCGTTCGTGTGGCCGTTCTGCTTCCCGCACACCGAATGGGACTTCCGCCTCTCCCAGGTGCGCTCGATCAACGCCTCGGGCCACAAGTTCGGCCTCGTGTACCCGGGGATCGGCTGGCTCGTCTTCCGCGAGCCGAGCGACCTGCCCGAGGAGCTCGTCTTCTACGAGAACTACCTCGGCAAGACCGACTCGACGTTCACGCTGAACTTCTCGACCGGCGCCGCGATGGTGCTCGCCCAGTACTACAACTTCGTCCGCCTGGGCCACGAGGGCTACCGCTACCGGATGCAGTCGATGCACTACAACACCGCGCAGCTGGCCGAGAAGATCGCGGCCATCGGCGAGTTCAGCCTGATCGGCGAGGACGAGGAGCAGCTTCCGCTCGTGGCCTTCCAGCTGAGCGGCGAGCATCCCTACGACGAGTTCGACATCGCGTCGCAGCTCGCCGCCGAGCGCGGCTGGATGGTGCCGGCCTACACGCTGCCCCCTGACGCGACGCACGTGACGGTCCTACGCGCGCTCGTCAAGGAGACGCTCGGCCACGCCCTGGCCAGCACGTTCGCCGAGGACCTGGGCGAGGCCTGTGCGACGCTGCAGAAGAAGGGCGGCCTGCACGAGCTCGACCGCAAGCGCGTGAAGACCGGGGTGGGGTATTAGGGCGGCGTTGCTGAGGAAGGCCACACATGAAACGAACACCCGCCGTCGCTCGTGCCTCGCTCGTCAGCGCGGCGGTGACCGTCGGCTTCGGCTTGTCCGCGACCGCTGTAGGGACCGCGGCCGCACAGGTCGCCACGACCGCGACACCCACGACCGCGACGACGCAGGCGCCCGCCCCCTCGGTGAGCACCAAGACGGTCACGCAGCCCGCCGAGACGATCACGAAGACGCAGACGGTCACGTCGGTCGAGACCAAGACCATCACCAGCGCACAAACCGGCTCGGTGAACGTGAACGTCAACCCGAGCACCGCCAGCACGACGACCACGACAGCCACGACGGCACAAGGCAGCTCGAGCGGCGGGACGCCGGCATGGGCCTGGGTGCTGATCGCCATCGCGGCGGCCGCCGGCATGGCCGCCTTCTACGCCGCCGGCCGCCGGCAGGGAGGTGGGGGCCCACCGCCTGGCACGGCGCCGCCAACCGGCTATGACCAGCCACCGCAATCGCCCGGCCAGCCGCCGTCAGACCCGGGGCCGCCGCCGGGCCGCAGCTGACCGGAACCCGATCCGCCGCGTCCAGCGTTCACCCAAACGGGATGATGCGCCACGCCCCGACCTCGGGTGCAATACAACTCAGCTGTACGCGACGATCATGCCCTCCGTTCGGAGATGAATCCGGCACAGTCGACGCGATCCGATATCGACAGAAAGGGGCACAACGTGGCGGTAGTCACACCCGATACTGAGCAGGCGCTGGCCGGCATCTCGGCCGGCGACGTCGACATCCTCGAGGCCGCGGTCGGAATCCGCGAGGCCCACATGGAGCGCACGGGGCTCGATGGCCGCACCTTCGCGCTCGTGAAGATCGCGGCGCTCATCGCGCTCGAGTCGCCCCCGGCCTCCTACATGTGGCAGGTCGCGAATGCGCTCGACGAGGGCGCCACGCCCGAGGACATCCTCGGCGTCCTGCGCGCCGTGGCTCCGCAGGTCGGCGGGCCGCGCGTCGTGTCGGCGGCACCAGAGATCATGCTCGCGCTCGGGCTCGCGCTGCCCGAGGGCGCCGAGTAGGCGGCGTCGAGATGCCATTGGTTCGACGCCGTCCCCTGCTCCGCGCGGCCGCCGTCGGTGGCGCGGGCTACATGGCCGGCAAGAGCGCCGCGCGGTCCCAGCAGCACGAGGCCTGGCAGGACGACCAGATCGCCCAGCAGCAGGCCCCGCCTCCCCAGCAGGCCTATGCGCCGCCGCCTCCGCCCGCGGCGCCGGCGGCCGGAGGCGGGTTATCGCCCGATGTCATCACCCAGCTGAAGGACCTCGGGCAGCTGCACGAGAGCGGCGTGCTCACCGACGAGGAGTTCGCGCAGCAGAAGCAGCGGCTGCTGGCCGGCTGACCGGCCACGAGGCCCGACGAGCAATGAGCGTGGCCGGCAGCGTGGCCGGCCACGCTCGTCCTGTCATGGCTGCTAACCGCCGTCGGCCAGCACGCTCTCGGCCGCCGGGGCAGCCGCCCCGGGCGCCCGGGGCGCCTCGGGCAACGCGGGCGGCCCCGACGCGTCGGCGTGCTTGGAGCCGCGCAGCAGCTCGCGCCAGCCCATCAGTACCCGATGGACCTGCGCCGCGCCGATGATCGGCTCGGCCGGGAGCGGCAGGGAGACCGGCGCGAGCAGGAAGGGCTGCGTCTGTGGCCCGCCGAGCCCGCCGTGGAAGGAGATGAGCTCCTCGAAGGCGCACCCCTCCTCCAGCTCGGCGTCGTAGAAGCTGTTGACCACGATGTCGGCGACGTGGGCGAAGCCGTCGGTGCGACGCAGGTGATCGGCGGCATTGGGCGGGAACGGCGCGAGCGGGTCCTCGCCCTCGACCCGATCGTCGGCGAGAAAGCGCGAGCCGCTCGGTCCGAGCACGACGGCCCCGTCGACCTGGGAGCGCACGAGCAGGAAGCCGATGTGCGGATGCTCCCGCAGCGCACGGAGCAGGCGTGGGTGGCGCTCGTCGATCTCCTCGGCGGTCAGGCGGCGGCGCTGATCGCCATCCATCAGGTAGACGAGGCCGAGGTTGCCCGAGCCGAGCACGATGACCGGCTGGTCGCTGACGTCGTTACTCGCCTGCTTTCCGGACCGTCCCGTGGCCTCCACGAGGGCGTGCCCGGCGGCCACGGCGTTCTCATCGCCATCGCCGAGCGCAGCGACGCTCCCGCCTTCCAGTGAGCGCTCGACGAGGGCGTCGAGGCCGTAGCCGTGACGCTGCTTGAACGTCGCGCCCTGCGTCTGGCCGTGATCGGAGAGCACCGCGATCTCGTACGGGCGCGGCGCGTAGCGGCGCGCCCGCGCGATGCGGCCGAACTGGCGGTCGAGCTTGCGCAGCGCCTCGAGCGTATCGGCCCGCTCCAGCCCGGAGTGGTGGGCGACCTCGTCATAGCTCGAAAACGTCGCGTAGACCGCCGGGCGCCCGCGGAACATGTCGGTGAGCACGCCGAAGACGATCAGGTCGCGCACGCCGACGCACAGCGCGGCGCGCAGGAACGGATAGCGCCCGCCCCGCTCGCCACGCGGCCGCACGTCGCGGCGCCGCTGCTGCGATGCGGCGACCCACTCGAGGACGACCTCCCAGAAGAACAGGACGAACTCCCGCGTGACGTTGAACCCGTTGGCGAAGAACGCGCGGTAGCCCGGGTTGGCGCGCTTCTCGGCCTCCATCCGGCTCACCGTCAGGATCATCTCCTCGGCGTCGCCGGAGAACAGGTTTCCGCGGCTGGCGCCGCCGTCGCTGAGGAGCCCACGACCGGTCGAATGGCGCCGCTCGAGCTCCGCGCAGTCGCTCGGCGACGAGCAGGTCACCAGCGTCCCGGTCTCCTTCTCCACCCAGCGGAACGCCGTGATGTCCTCGTTGGACCCGAGCAGGATGCCCGCCTGGCTGGCCCCGGTCTGCGAGCTCAGATCCGGCTCCCACTCGGCGAGGTGATGCGTCCCCTCCTCGACCCAGCGGGCCATGTTCGGGGCGCTGCCATCGCGCATCGCACGCCGCAGCACGGGCAGGGCGAGCCCGTCGATCTCCAGGAAGATGATTCCGGGCTCGTCGGTCCGCGTCTGGCCACCCTGGCGCTTGCTCACGCGCTCGACCACCCGCAGCGTATAGATGTCGTCGTCATCGACGCCGAGCACGGCGGACAGAATCACGCTCGCCGCAGCGATCACCAGCGAGCCGGCGAGCGCATCGCCGAAGCCGTCGACCTTGAAGGCGTGCGGGTCGACCGCCGACACGAGCAGAAGGATGAGCGCATCGAGGAGGAGCACGAGGACGAATCCGAGCGCGAGCGTGAACGGCAGGCGCAGCGCGGCCACGATCGGCGGCAGGACCGCATTGAGCACGGCGATCAGCGCCGCGGCGACGAGCGCCTCGCCGAACGTGCCGATGTGGATCCCGGGCACGATCGCTCCGGCGACGAGGACGGAGGCCCCCGCCACGAGCCACGACCACAGCAGGTGGAAGGCACGAAAGCGCGGCCGCTGCGGCGTCCACCGCGGGCGGTCGCCGAAGGCGACCGGTGTCGCCTCGCGCGCCGCGCCGCCGGTCGACGCGTCCCGGCCGCTCATGGGCCGACCACGTACGGCGATCGTGACGGGCGTGGTGTCATTCGACGGCGTGCCGGCATCTCGACCCAACCCTACGGCCTCGGCGGCGTCGAGGGGGCTTCGGCAGCTTCGCGGACGTGAGCCGGCCCGACATCACCCGGATCGGACGATCCGGCCCGCGGCGACGGGGCGCCGGCGCGCACCCCGCTGCGGCTGCGACGATGATCTGACCATGTCGGACCCCGCCGTCACCTGGCTCGGCCACGCGACCGCGCTGATCGAGATCGACGGTGTGCGCCTGCTGACCGATCCGGTGCTCCGCGACCGCCTCGGCCCGCTCACGCGGCTCGGCCGACCGGCGAGCGAGCTGTCGCCGGCCCCGGTGGACGCGGTGCTGCTCTCGCACCTGCACTTCGACCACGCCGACGTGGCCTCGCTGCGCCGGGTCGCCGCCTCGCTGCCCGTGTACGCACCGCACCCGAGCGGCGAATGGCTGCGACGCCGCGGGCTCGCGGACGTCCGCGAGCTGCGGGTCGGCGAGGAGACGACGTTCGACGGCGTACGGCTGGCGGCGGTCGGGGCCGCGCACGACCGCCGGCGTCACCCGCTCGGACCGGCGGCCGACCCGCTCGGCTTCGTCGTCGGGGGCTCGCGGACGGTGTACTTCGCGGGCGATACCGACCTGTTCCCGGAGATGAGCGGGCTCGCTGGCACGATCGATGCCGCGCTGCTGCCGATCGCCGGATGGGGGCCGACGGTCGGGTCCGGGCACCTCGACCCCGCGCGCGCGGCGATCGCCGCCGCGCTCATCGCCCCGCGCATCGTCATCCCCATCCACTGGGGCACGCTCGCCCTGCCCGAGTGGACGCGCCGCGGGAAGGACCCGGCCGAGCCGGCCCGCGAGTTCTGCGCGCTCGCCGCGCGCTGCGCGCCGAGCGTGCGGGTGCGGGTCCTCGAGCCGGGAGAGCGCATGGAGATACCCGGGGAGTTCACCCAGAGCGGGTGATGCGCGACGGCGGCCGCGCCGCGAGGCTGATGACGATGGCGACCGACCTTGCCACCGTCACCTTCCGCCACACCGGTGGCGCCGAAGAGGCCTACGGTCGCCTGCATGCCCAGACCCCCGAGGCCGCATGGCTGAGCAGGGTCGTGTTCGTCGAGAGCCACCGGCACGGGCGCCTCGTGATCCGGGGCACGTTCGCCGGGCACTATCTCGACATCGGCGACGACACCTCGATCGGCGAGCGCGACGTCGAGATCGGGGTCGTCGCCGGCGCGATCATCGGTTTCGCGTTCGGCCCGGCCGGGTTCGCGGTCGGCCTCGTCGTCGGCGGGGCCGCCGGGGCGCGCGCCGGGAGCAGTGAGCCGGAGCGAAGCGGCGAGCTGTTCGACGAGATCCGCGCGTTGGTCCCCGAGGGGTCCTCGGCGATCGTCCTGTTCGCCGAGGCCGAGGACGTCGACGCGATGGAGCGGGCGTTCGCGGGCGGGGACGAGCAGGTCGTGCGCCACCCCCTGTCCCCCGACGAGGCGGCCGCGCTGCGCGAAGCCGTCGCGTCGGCGCCCCTCGCGGCGAGCCCGGCGGCCGAGGCCGGCTGACGCATGACCGACACGACCGACCGCCCCCAGGACGTGGACGAGCGCTCGAACGGCAGCGGCGGCGACGACGACGACTCGCGTACCCACGTCGTCGTCGTCGGCGGCGGCTTCGCCGGGCTCGGCTGCACTCGCAAGCTCGCCGGCGAGAAGAACGTCCGGGTCACCCTGATCGACCAACACAACTACCACCAGTTCCAGCCGCTGCTGTACCAGGTGGCCACGGCGCAGCTGGCCGCCACCGACATCGCCTACTCGCTGCGCAAGGGCCTGCACGCCCACGACAACGTGTACGTCAAGCTCGGCGAGGTGACCGCCGTCGATCCGACCGAGCTGACGGTGACGACCGACGACGGCACGATCTTCCATGGCGACGTGCTCGTGCTCGCGGCCGGCGCGCAGGCGAACTTCTTCAACACTCCGGGCGCGGCGACGCATGCATTCCCCCTCTACTCGGTCGCCGACGCCGAGCGCCTGCGCTCACGCATCATCGCCGTGTTCGAGGCGGCCGACAACGACCCTGAGCTGCTCGATCGCGGCGCGCTCAATTTCGTCGTCGTCGGCGCCGGGGCGACCGGCACCGAGACGGCCGGCGCGCTGGCGGACATGATCCACGAGACGATGACCGCCGAGTACCACGATCTTTCGGTGCAGGCGGCTCGCATCCATCTCGTCGACCTCGGGCACGTCGTGCTCAACGGATTCTCCGATCGCGCGCACGCCTACGCGGCGAAGGTGCTCCAGGAGCGCGGCGTGCAGCTGCGTCTGGGCACCGGAGTCAAGGAGGTGGCGCCGGACCACGTCGCGCTCTCCGATGGCACGACGGTCAAGACGCACTGCGTCGTCTGGGCCGGCGGCCTGATGGCCGCGCCGCTCGCGTCGCGCAGCGGGCTTCGCCCGGGGCGGGGCGGCCGCATCGACGTCGAGGCGGACCTGTCGGTCGACGGGTTCCCGGGGGTGTACGTGGCCGGCGACATGGCGAACATCCCGGGTCCGGACGGCCGTGCCTTCCCGCAGCTCGGCTCGGTGGCGCTCCAGAGCGGCGAGTGCATCGCCGAGAACATCCTCGCCGAGCTCGCCGGCAAGCCGCGCAAGCCCTTCCACTACAAGGACAAGGGGATCATGGCCATGATCGGGCGCGGCGCCGCCGTGGCCGAGGTCGGCCCGCACCGCCACGAGCTGCACGGGCCGGTGGCGTTCGCGGCCTGGCTCGGGGTGCATGCCGCGCTCATGAGCGGTGTCCGCAACCGCGTGGAGGCGTTCATCGACTGGGGCTGGGACTACTTCTCGAAGACGGGCGGACCGCAGACGCTCGACCAGCGCTCGAGCGGCGCTCACATCGACTGGGGCGAGCCGCCGGACGAGGACATCGCGCGGGAGATCGGCGGTGGCGAGTCGACGCCGGCGCCCTCGGCCACCGCGGCCGCCGTCGCGTCGCCGCCGGCCTCCGTCTGACGGGCGCCACGGGGCGAACGAGCGCCGGTCGTGACCGCGGCGCGTCGCGGTCAGGCGACGCCCGCCGGAGAGCGTTCCCCGGCCGCGACGCCGAGCCGCTCGCGCAGGTGATCGCCGACGCGCAGGGCGTTCGCCATCGCCGTCAGCGCCGGATTGACGGCTCCGATGCTCGGGAAGAAGCTCGTATCGACCACGTACAGGTTGTCGAGCTCGTGCGCCCGGCAGTTGACGTCGAGCGCCGAGGTGCTCGGGTCGTCGCCGAAGCGACACGTGCCGGCCTGGTGGGCCACGCCGGCCACCGGTATCTCGTTCTTCAGGTAGGCGTGGTGGGGCAGGAGATGATGCTCATGCATGCCGAGGTCACCGAGCATCGATCGCAGCTGCTCGAACAGGCGGCGCTTGGGCTCGTCGTTGGTCGCCTGATAGGCGATGGTGATGACGCCGTCGCGGTCGACGGTGACCCGATTCTCGGCGCGTGGGAGGTCCTCGGTGGACAGCCAGAAGTCGACCGCGTGCGTGGCGACGTCCACCAGTGACCAGCTCGGCGCGAACTTCGTCTCGCCCGGCTTCTCGCCGCGGAACATCGGGGCCTGGGACTTGCCCACCATCTGTATGTTGCCGAGCGGGAAGTCGGCGTCCGGGCCCGAGAAGTAGAAGTCGTTCAGGCCGAGCGTCTTCTGGAAGACCGTCGGGTTCTCCTCCTTGGAGAGCGCGAGCACCGCCTGGCTGTTGTGGAACATGTAGTTGCGCCCGACCTGACCGGAGCCGTTGGCGAGCCCGTCGGGGTGGCGCTCGTTCGCGGAGCGCAGCAGGAGCTTGGCCGAGTTGGCGGCGCCCGCGCTGACGACGACGATGTCCCCGGTGAGCGTCTCCTCGCTTCCGGCGTGATCGACGACCACGCCGGTGACGCTCGATCCGGCGTCGTCGGTCGTGAGGCGCACCGCCTCCGTGTCGATCCGGAGCTCCACGTTGTCGTGCTCGAGCGCCGGGCGCACGCCGAGCACCTCGGCGTCCGACTTGGCGTGGACGACGCACGGGAACCCGTCGCAGTCCTCACAGCGCATGCACGTGCTGTACGGCCGGTTGCTCTCGTCGAGCATGATGCCGCACGGGGCATGGAACGGATGGCGCCCGAGCCGGGCGAGGTCGTCGGAGAGCTGCTGGATGCGCGGCTCATGCGATACGGCCGGGAACGGGTAGGGCGCGCTGAACGGTGGCTCGGTCGGGTCCTCGCCGCGCGCGCCGTGTACCTGATACAGCTGCTCGGCCAGCGTGTAATAGGGCTCCATCTCGTCGTAGGAGATGGGCCAGGCCGGCGAGATGCCGTCGTGGTGTCGGAGCTCGCGGAAGTCCTCGGCGCGCAGACGGTACAGCGCGGCTCCGTAGAGCTTGGTGGCACCGCCGACGTAGTAGTGCACCTGCGGCGCGAACGCCTTGCCGTCGGCATGGCGCCAGGTGTCCGCGGACTGGTAGCGCCCCTTGACGAAGACCTCCTCGGCCATCACGTTCTGCGGCTCGCGCGGCAGCCAGCCGCCGCGCTCGAGCAACAGGATGCGCTTCCCGGTGGGGGCGAGATGCCGCGCAAGCGTCCCGCCGCCCGCGCCCGTGCCGATGATGATGACGTCGTAGTGGGCCACGGACCAGCCTCCTCTCGTTATCCTCAGATGCCGGCGGGATTCTCGGCCTTCGGCGGACCGAAGCCCTCCTCGGCCAGACGCTCCCCGACGATGATGCGCGTGGCCGCCTCGATGAGTGCGAGGTGCGAGAAGGCCTGGGGGAAGTTGCCGAGGTGACGGTCGGTGTCGGCGTCGAACTCCTCGGCGTAGAGGCCGAGGGGCGACGCCACGCGCAGCAGACGCTCCATCAGGTCGTTCGCCCGCTGAGGCTCGTTGACGATCGACAGCGCGGAGACCAGCCAGAACGAGCAGATCAGGAACGTGCCCTCCTTGCCGTGCAGCCCGTCGTCGGTCTCGTCGGTGCGGTAGCGCAGCACGAACCCGTTCTCGGTGAGGTCGCTGGCGATCGCCGTCACCGTGTTGTGCATCCGCTCGTCAGACCCGGGCAGGAACCCGAACTGTGCCGCCAGCAGCGTCGAGGCGTCGAGCGCGTCGGTGTCGTAGTGCTGGCGCAGCACGCCCTTCGCGCTCACGCCGTGCTCGAGGATGTCCGCCCGGATCTCGTCCGCGACGGCCCGCCACTTCGGCTCGAGCTCCTTATCGCCGCGGATCGCGGCGAGCTGGGCCGCCCGGTCCATGGCCACCCAGCACATCAGCTTGGACGAGACGTAGTGCTGCGGCTTGCCGCGAGCCTCCCAGATGCCCTGGTCGGGTTGGCGCCAGACCGCGGTCGCACATTCCGCCTGCGCCTGCACGACCGGCCAGAGTCGGCGCGGCAGACGCGCGCTGTGCTGGGTGTGCAGCAGGAACGAGTCCAGGACGGCGCCGTAGACGTCGTTCTGGCGCTGGTCGTAGGCGGCGTTGCCGATCCGCACCGGGCGCGCGCCGGCATACCCGGTGAGGTCGTCGCGGAAGGACTCGGTCAGCTCGCGACGGCCGTCGATGCCGTACATGATCTGCAGGCTGCCGTCCTCATTAGGCTCGATGTCGGCCACGAACTGCATGAACTCGTCGGCCTCCCAGTCCAGTCCGAGGGGATGCAGCGCCTGCAGCGTGAACGTCGTGTCGCGCATCCAGGTGTAGCGGTAGTCCCAGTTGCGCTCGCCCCCGGGCGTCTCGGGCAGCGACGTGGTGAGCGCCGCCACCGTCGCTCCGGTCGGCATGTAGGTGAGCCCCTTGATGGTCAGCGCGGAGCGCTGGATGGGGTCGCGCCAGCGGTGGTCGGGGATCCGCCGCGCCTGCCCGAGCCAGCGCCGCCAGAAGCGCGCCGTGGCGTCGAGGCGCTCGGTGGCGTCGTCGGCGTCGGTGGGTACGACCAGGTCGTGCTCCCAGGACAGAGCGCAGTACGCCCGCTCGCCGGCGCGCAGATAGTGTCGAGCGCGCGCGCGGCTGCCCTCGATGCCGAGCTTGAGGTCGGTGGCCAGACGGATCGTCTGACCGGCGCCGGTGGCGTCGGCCGCGTGGCGGTCGCTGCCGACGAGCGCCCACTCGGCCGGCGTGCGACCGTAATCGAAGGCGGGCGAGCAGATCAGCTCGATCTCCACCTCGCCCTCGAGGCAGATGATCGTCCGCACGAGCAGGTGCTCGGCGTCGTCGTCCACCGGCGGCCGGGTGTGCGGCGTGATCACGTCCTCGGCTACCGCCGGGCCCATCGTCAGCGCGTCACGCACGACGACCCAGCCGCGATCGGTGAACCACGCCGTGCTGAGGACGTTCGTGCCCGGCTCGTAGTGGCGGGCGGTGGGCACCAGCGTTCCGAACGGACCGAAGCGGAAATACCCCCCCTCGCGATCGAGCAGCGTCCCGAACACGCTCGGCGAGTCGAAGCGGGGCACGCACAGCCAGTCGATCGAGCCGTCCGGCGCCACCAACGCGCCGGTGTGACAGTCGGACAGGAACGCGTAGTCGGCGATCGGCGGGAACGGCGAGGGCGCTGCGGCGCTCTGGGCGACGGGCTCCGGCTCGCGCTTGGCGCTTCCGCTACGCCCGTTGCTGGTGGAGGGCTTCGGCTTGGTGGCGCTCATGACGCCACCCACGGCTCGTGCCAGCGACCGAACCCGGAGACAAGCTTCTCGGCCGCCTCGGGCCCCCAGGTGCCGGGCGCGTATGGCTGCACCGGCGGCGGGGCCTCGAGTAGCGGCGCCATGATCCGCCAGGTCTCCTCGACGCTGTCCTGGCGCGTGAACGGGGTGCTGTCGCCGTCCATGGCGGCCTTCAACAGCACCTCGTAGGGCGTCGGTCCCTCGCCGCCCTCCTCGGCGAACTCCACGTCCATCGTGATCGGCTGCGGACCTGGCCGGTCGGCGCGCAGGGCGTCGAGGCGCAGGCGCACGCCGGTCGTGGGGTCGAGCTTGACGATCAGTTGCGCCTCCGCCGGGACGTGGCCGGGGCGCGAGAGGAAGCCGAGGCGGGGCGGGCGGCGGAACACGACGCGCAGCTCCGTCTGCGTGATCGGCAGGCGCTTGCCGGTACGGATGAAGAACGGCACGCCGGCCCAGCGCCAGTTGTCGATATCCAGGCGCAGCGCCGCGTAGGTCTCGGTCGTCGAGCCCGGGGCCACGCCGTCGATGTCGAGATAGCCGTCGTACTGCCCGCGCACGTAGTGGCCCGGATCGGCGTCGGACATCGAGCGAAACAGCGCGTACTTCGCATCCTTGAGCGTCTTGGCGTCCGCGCCGGCCGGAGCCTCCATCGCCGCCATGGCTACCAGCTGCATGAGGTGGTTGACCACGACGTCCTGCAGCGCGCCGACCCGATCGTAGAAGTGACCGCGATCCTCGACGCCGAAGCTCTCGGCCATCGTGATCTGCACGCTCGATATGTGCTGCCGATTCCAGACCGGCTCGAGCGTGCTGTTGGCGAACCGCAGGTACAGCAGCTCCTCGAGGCCCATCTTGCCGAGGTAGTGGTCGATCCGGTACAGCTGGGTCTCGTCGATGTACTGGTGGATGTCGTCGGCCAGCGCGCGCGCCGAGGCGAGGTCGTGGCCGAAGGGCTTCTCCACGACCACACGCGCGTTGGCGGTCAGTCCTGCCTCGCACAGGCCCTTGATCACGGTTGCGAACAGGAAGGGCGGGATCTCGAGGTAGAACACCGGCCGGTGCGCCTCGGGGATCGCGTCGGCCACACGCGAATAGGTCGCCGCGTCGCCGAAGTCGCCCTGCACGTAGGACAGGCGGCCGGCGAAGCGCTCGAAGACCTCCTCGTCGATCCCCTGGGCGGCGTTCTCGATCGCCGCGCGCGCGTGAGCCCGAAGCTCGTCGACCGACCAGTCGTCGACGGCGACGCCCACGATCGGGCAATCGAGGAGTCCGCGCGCCTCCAGGCGGTAGAGCGAGTTGAACGTCATGACCTTCGCCAGGTCACCCGTGATGCCGAACACCACCAGCACATCGGCCGACCCCTCGGAGTCGTGGGTGCGTGGGCGAGCTTCGGATCGAACGTCGGCGTCGGTTGCCACGGTGGTCTCCTCTCGTTCGCGCGGGGCGTGCCGGTCCGTGGCGGCGCACAGTCATCGCGGGCGTCGGCCCCACGATCCTGATCGGCAGCCGGGCGCGCGGCAACGGTGCCGGCACCACTGCGATGGCAGGCCAGCACCACCGGCGTGACCGCACGCGAACCGTGCCGCGATTCTACGGGTTCGCGGCGAGCAGGCACGCGAGCCATATCGCCTCATCTGGGTGATGCCGGCGGGCCGGCCGGCGGCGATGATGGTGCTCGCGGTGCGATCCGGCCCGCGGTAGTGCGTGCCTCCCGCGAACATACCGGTCTGCCTCCTTGTGGGCGACGGGGCGTGGCGAGAAAGCTGTGTGGCATGGCCCCCCGGCACGCTGTCAGCTGCGCACTGAAGACATGTCCTCGCCCGCGCCGCTAGCCGCGGCGTCACCGGCTGGCGGGCACGGGCGCGCGACGCCCGCGGCGGGCGCGCGGCGACGCGCCGCCGCCAGGACGCGAGCGCGGACAGCAGGGACCGAGCGCCCGCGCCGCCACGCGGTCCCGGCCTTCGGCCCGGACCTGGTCAGCCGCCCGGCGCTCGTGCGGCGACTGAGGGCACGGCGGGACGCGCGGCTTGCGCTCGTGGCGGCGCCGGCGGGATACGGAAAGACGACGCTGCTGTCCGAGTGGGCAGTCCGAGACGAGCGACCCTTCGCATGGGTGACGCTCGATGAGGACGACAACGATCCGGTTCGGCTGACCACGGCGATCGTCGATGCCGTGCGCCACAGCGGCGCGGATCGGTCATCCGTCGCCGCCGTCGCGGCCGCGCTGGCGGCGGAGACGCCGCCGGCGACCGCGCCGGCGCCATTGGCGCCGGCGCGGCGAAGCGATGATCGAGCGGCGAGCTTCGTCCTCGTGCTCGACGACGTCCATCACATTCGCCCGCGGCTGCTCGCCCGGGTCGTGGGCGCGTTACATCGGCAGCTCCCGGAGGGCGCCCAGGTGGCGCTCGCGTCGCGGAACGCATCGGGCCTTCACGTCGCGCGACTCCGCGCCTCGCGCGCGCTCGTCGAGGTTCAGGCCGAGGACCTCGCGATGACGGCGACCGAAGCGGCCGAGCTGCTGGCCCGTTCCGGCCTGACGCTGGACCGGATCGCGGTGGAGCGCCTCGTCGCGCGCACCGAGGGCTGGCCGGTCGCCCTCTACCTCGCCTCGCTGTCGCTGCACTCCGAGCCGGACCCGGCTGCGGCCGCCGAGCGGTACTCCGGCGATGATCTCCTGGTTGCCGACTACATGCGCGACGAGCTGCTCGCCGGGGTGTCCGCGGACGCGCGGCACTTCCTGACGTGCGCCTCGGTGCTCGACGAGCCGTGTGCCCTCGGCTGCGACGCGGTCCTCGAACGGGAAGACTCCGCGGCCGTGCTCGCGCGCCTCGTCGAGCGCAAGCTGCTCGTCGCGCTTGGTCCGAACGCCGAGGGCTGTCGCTGGCCGATCCTGCTGCGCGACACGATGGGGGCCGAGCTGCGCCGCGCGCGTCCGGCGCTCGCCGCGACGCTCCACGGCCGCGCGAGTGCGTGGTACGAGCAGCGAGGCGACATCGAATCCGCGATCGAGCATGCGGTCCGGGCCCGGGACGTGGCCCGCACCGGGCACCTGCTGTGGGCGAACGTGCTTCGCTACGTCACGCGGGGTAGGCACGAGACGCTGACGCGCTGGCTCGCCGCCTTCTCCGACGAGCAGATCGGTCAATCCGCGCCGCTCGCGCTCACCGCCGCCTACAGCCACCTGATGCGCGGCGACATCGGCCTCGCCCACCACTGGTCGCTCGCCTCCTCCGGGGCCGTGCGCCGGGGCGGTGCCGCCGCCGACGCGCCGTCGCTGCGCGCCGGCATCGCCATCGTCGACGCCGTGTCGGCACGTGACGGCGTCGCTCGCATGGGCGAGGAGGCGAAGCGCGCCTACGGGCTCGAGCCCGGCGACAGCCCGTGGCGCGGAGTGTGCTGCCTGCTCGCGGGCAACGCCGACTACCTCCTCGGGGACCGCGCCGGCGCACGCGATCGGCTCCTCGAGGGCGCTCATCGCAGCGAGATCGCGGCCCCGCTCGTCGGCGCGCTCTGTCTCTCACTGGCGACGATGATCGCCATCGAAGACGGCGACTGGGAGGACGCCGAGGAGACGAGCGCCGCCGCGCGCCGGGCCATCGACGCCAACGGACTCGGCGAGTGCCCGGCGCTCGCGCTTTCGGTCGCCGCCGCCGCCGCCGTGGAGGCGCATCTCGGGCGCGTCGATGAGGCACACGAAACCTTGCGGCGGGCCACCGAGCTGCTCGCCCGGCTCGGTGATTTCATTCCCTGGTACGGGGCGCAGACACGCATCCTGCTGGCGCGCGCCGCGCTCGGGCTGACCGACGTCGCCACGGCGGGAACGCTCCTCGCAGAGGCGTCACGCATGGCCCGGCGCACCCCCGGTGCGGTCATCTTCGAGGGCTGGCTGAACGACGCCTGGGACCGGATCGACGCTCGGGCCGAGACCGCGTTCGGTGGGCCGCGCGGCGCTTCGTCCCTGACGACCGCCGAGCTGCGCATCCTGCGCTTCCTGCCGACCCATCTCTCGCTGCGCGAGATCGCCAAGCGCCTGCACGTCTCGTCGAACACGGTCAAGACGCAGGCCCACGCGGTCTACCGCAAGCTCGACGCCTCGTCGCGATCCGAGGCCGTCGCCAACGCGACGGCGGCCGGGCTGCTCGGCGAGGGCGGTCCGCTCGCCCGGGCGCTGTAGTCAGGACCCGTTCATGATCGTCGCCTTCTGGGCGGCGAACTCGGCGTCGGTGAGCACACCACGCTCGTGCAGCGCCGCTGCGCGCTCGAGCTGCGTCATGCGGTCGGCGTCACCGAGGCCGTTGCCGTGGGCGTGGCCGACGTCGTGGCGCTCGTGGTGGCGATGGCGACGGTCGTCCACCCACGCCCGCATCCGATGCGACGCGTCGCCGAGCTGCGCGTCGGGGAACTCGAGTGCGGTCTGACGGCGCAGGACGTGTACGCCGAGCGCGATCAACACGATGAAGCCGATGATGGTCGTCACCTGACGGAAGGCGGGCGTCGGACCCCAGATCAGCAGCAGCAGGAAGACGAAGCCGACGGCGATGTAGACCTGCGCCGGCCGCTCGCGCAGCTCCGGAGCGAGCGCGCGCCGCAGGCCGACCGCGGCCCGCGTACCACCCGCCAGCCACGCGGCGAGCACGAGCGCGATTCCATAGGCGATCAGGGCCACGGCGATGTCGAACAGGAGGCTCGTGCCGATGAACCAGGCGTCGTGCGCCGCCGGGCGGTTAGTCTGCGAGGTCACGAGGCTGTCCACGACGCGGTTGCCGATCACCCGGCGCGCGAGCACGAGCACCGTGCCGAGCCCGACGAAGCACCAGCCCGCCGTGCGCAGTGCCACGCGGCGCCAGCCCTGGGCCAGCCACACCGCCAGCACGAACAGGCCGAGCGAGAGCACGGTGAGCCAGAGCGCCAGTCCCTTGATCGCGCTGACGATGTCCTGCGCCGTCTTCAGCTGGTTCGACTTCAGGATGACCAGCTCCCCGACGTTGGCCGGCAGCGTGATGCCGAGCTTCTGCTGGGCGGCCGAGCGGACCGACGCCCCCGAGCTGCCCTGCAGCTTGGATTGGACGGCGGCCACCTGGGATTGCACGCCGAGGCCCGCGGCGAGCTGACTGATGATCGAGTTCAGATCGAGGCTGACGGTGCCGCCGTTCGTCTTCACGACCGAGCCACCGCCGTTGATGATCCGCAGGAACTGGGCGTGGGCGATGCGGTTGGCCTGCTCCCAGGCCGACTGGATCTCGGGCCGGGCCAGCAGCTCAGGCGCGACCTGGTCGGCGACCTGACGCAGGCCGGCCGCCGCCGGGCCGGCGAGGCCGGAGATGTCCGAAGGCAGGAACCCCTGGATCTCGTTCGCGACGTTCACCTGACGGAAGAGCTGGTCGACGAGATAGGCGCCGACCGCCTGCTGGATCGCCGGATCGGCGAGCAGCTCGCCGCTCGTGTTCGTCCAGTTGTTCGTGTTGAGCACCTGGCGGTTGACCCAGATCGAGAACACGGCGAGAAGCCCGACGATGAGTGCGACGGCGAACAGCCCGCTCACGAGCACGCGGTGCGCGCGGTGGCCTGCGACGGGCACAGCCGGCGCCGCGGCCGACGACGCTCCAGGTGCCGGCGCGGGCTGCTCGTCGGGTGTTGCCGTCGCCACGATCGGCGCCGTTCAGATCGATCTGCCGCGGGAAGGAGACTCGTGCCGCATGAGGCGCATTGAACGCTACCGGCACTGCGCGGGCATCGTCCATATGGGGTGAAAGGGCGGCGGCCGGCCGCGCGAACGGTCGCTTCCCGGTTGCGCGGATGCAATCCTTCACGCAGTCGTCACGCCGACCGTCGAAGGATGACGCGATGCTGCTGCGGCAACCTCTCCCCTCGCGCCGCGGCGCGGCGCCCGCGCACTCTCAGCCGATCTTCACGTTCACCTCGCATCCTGCGCACGTGCGACCGGGGCCCGAGCTCGACGGACGCCGCCCGCGCGCGCTCCGTCAGCGACGAGACGATCGATGAGCTCCGGCCCGGGCACCCGCGTGCTGATCCTGAGCGCCGGTGTGGGGCGCGGCCATCACGCCGCGGCCGACGGCGTGCGCGAGGAGCTCGAACGGGTCGCGCCCGACGCGCAGGTGACGGTGCGCAATGGCCTCGGTGCATCCGGCGGCGTGCTGCGGATGTTCCTCGAGCGCTTCACGCGCTGGCAGCTCATGCACTGCCCTCGCGGCTACGCGTGCTCATACGCGCTCGTCGTCCGCTGGAGCGTCGGCCGCCGACTCGCTCAGCGCCTGCTCTATTGGACGTCGCGCGGCAGGCTCGGCGCCATCCTCGCCGCCGAGCGTCCCGACGTCATCGTCTCCACCTACCCGGGCATCACGGCGCCGCTGGGGATGATGCGCGAGGACGGACGCGTGCGCGCCCCGGTGTGCGCCGTGGTCACGGACTTCGCGAGCCTGCATTTCTGGGCGCACCGGGGCGCCGACCTGCACCTGGCGAGCTATCCCGAGTCGCTGCCGGAGATCTCGGCGATCACCGCCGGCGCGCCGGCGGCCGCGACGCGGCCGCCGATATCGGTCGCCCACCGGCGGGCGCGTGAGCGCGCCGCCGGGCGATCCGCGCTGCGCCTGTGCCCCGATCGCCCGCTCGCGCTCATCTCGGGCGGCGGATGGGGTGTCGGCGACCTCCGTGGAGCGATCGATGCGGCGCTCGCCGTCGAGCGGCTGCAGGTGATCGTCGTCTGCGGCGACAACGAGCGCGCACGGCGACGTCTGCGCCGCGACTACGTCGCCCGCGACCGGGTGCGGATCCTCGGCTACAGCGATGGCATGGCCGAGCTGCTTGGCGCCGCCGATGTGCTCGTGCATTCGACCGGCGGTATGACGTGCCTCGAGGCGGCCGCCCACGGCTGTCCGGTCGTGGCCTACGGGTTCGCCTACGGTCACGTCCGCTACAACGTGCGGGAGATGGCTCGCCACGGGTTGATCACGCATGTCCGCAGCGCGCGCGAGCTCGCCGACGCGCTGCGGGCGGCGATCGTCCGCTCGCCGGCATCGCCGGCCCGCGGCGACGATCGCGTGAGCGTGGGCTCGGCCATCCTCGGCCTCGTTGCGGCCGGAGCGCCCGCCGAGCTCGCTCATGCGAGCGAGCCGCTCGCGCACGCGCGCCCCGTGTCGGTGCCGTCGTCGTGAGCCTGGCCGCACCGACCGAGGCCCGCGCGGTGACGCTCGTCCCCGGTGGTGGCCTGCCCGGGCCGCGTCCCCCCACCACGCGTCACCGGTGGTGGCCCCGACTCCCGCCCGCGGCCCTGACGCTCGGCGTGCTCATGGCGATCTGGCTCGTGTGGTACCCGCACAGCCCCGACCTCGCGGCGCAGGCGTACCGGACGCAGCTGTTCTCGGTCGATGGCTTCGCACTATGGGACAACAACTGGTACGGCGGCCACTATCTGCTCGGCTACAGCGCCCTGTTCCCGGCGATCGGCGCGCTCATCGGCCTACGAGCGATCGGCGTGATCGCCGTGTCACTGTCGACCGCCATGTTCGCGAGGCTCGCTCGCGATCATTTCGGCGCCCGCGCACCGATCGCCAGCGCGCTGTTCGCGCTTGGCGCGGTCGGGGATCTGTACATCGGTCGGCTCACGTACGCGCTCGGTGTGACGTTCGCCGTCGCCGCGGTGCTATCGGTCTCGCGCCGTCGCTACGCACTGGCGGCGCTGCTCTCGCTCGCCTGCGGCGCGACGAGCCCGGTGGCCGCGCTGTTCCTGGCCCTGGCCGCCACCGCGGACCTGCTGACCAACCGCGCGCTCGTGCGCGCCGCCGTCCTCGCCGGCCCGGCCGCCGTCGTGACGCTCGCGCTCACGGTCCTGTTCTCCGACGGCGGCTACGAGCCGTTCTCGCTCGGCTCGCTGCTGGCGCCGGTGGCCAGCACGCTCGTGCTCGTCATCCTGCTGCCGGCCCGAGAGCGGCTGCTGCGAACCGGAGCGCTGCTGTATCTCGGCCTGCTGACGCTCTCCTACGTCGCGCGCTCCCCGATGGGGAGTAACGCGGTCCGCCTCGGTGTGCTGCTCACCCCATCGCTGCTCGTGGGTGCCGTCGGCGTCGCCGACGCCCGTGTCGCGCTCACGCGAGCGGCAACCGCGATCGGTCGTGGCACCGGCGCCGCTCGTCGACCGACGGTGTCGCCGCGGACGGCGCGGGGCGTGCTCGTCGTGGCTGCGACGGCGACCGTGCTGTGGCAGGTCAACGGGCCACTCGTTCAGTCGGTGCAATCCGCCGCCGATCCGTCGACGACGACGGCCTATTACCGGCCCGTCATCCGCTTCCTCGCAGCCGTGCAGGGCAATGCGCCGATGCGCATCGAGGTCGCCTTCACGAGCTCGCACTGGGATGCCACCGTGCTCGGGCGCCGCTTCGATCTCGCCCGTGGCTGGGAGCGCCAGCTCGATCTCCGCTACAACGGGCTGTTCTACGGCGGGGTGCTCACGCCCGCGGCCTACGATCGCTGGCTGCTCGACGCCGGCGTGCGCTACGTCGCCCTGTCCGACGCAGCGCTCGATCCCTCCAGCCGAGCGGAGGCACAGCTCATCCGCGGCGGGCTGCCCTACCTGCGCGAGGTCTTCGCGAGCCAACACTGGCGGGTCTATGCCGTCCTTGGCGCGCAGCCCCTCGCGAGCGGACCGGGGCGCCTGGCCAGCCTCGGCGACGACGACTTCACGCTGGCGGCCGACGCCGCGGGCGCGTTCCTGGTGCGCGTGCGCTACACGCCGCTGTGGCACGTCACCGCCGGCCAGGCGACGGTGGGGCCCGCGCCTGATGGCTGGACACGCGTGACGGTTGCGCGCGCCGGCGCGATCGCCGTGGCCGCCCGCCTGTAGGCGCGCGCGACGTCGGTCGTCCGCGCTCAGCGGGCGCGCGCGGGGCTGGCCACCGTCCGCGGGACCGCCGCCGGCGCGAAGCCGGGCAGCTCGAGCTCGAAGCGGGCACCGCCCCCGGCGCGCTCGCGCGCCACGACCTCGCCGCCGTGCGCGAGCGCGATCGCGCGCACGATCGCGAGGCCGAGACCGGCGCCGCCGGCCGCGCGGCTGCGGGCGATGTCGGTGCGATGGAAGCGCTCGAACACGCGCTCGAGCTCCTCGGCGGGAACCCCGGGCCCGTCGTCCTCGATCACGAAGCGGATCCGCCTGCCGGCGACGGACTCCACGGACAGCCGCACGAGCCCGTCGCCGGGGGCCGTGTGCTCGACCGCGTTGCGGGCGAGGTTCCGCAGCGCCTGGGCGAGTCGATCGGGGTCGGCGCGCAGCAGCCCGCTCGGGACCTCACCCAGCTCGACGTGGCGATCGGCGGTGGCACTGACGCCATCCCACAGCTCGGTCACGAACGCCCGCAGATCGATCGCTTCGATGAGCAGGAAGTCCATCCGCTCGGACTGCGCGAGCAGCAGCAGATCGTCGACCAGGCGCCCGATGCGTGCCACCTCGGCGAGGACGAGGCGCTCGACGCGCCGCACGTCGTTCTGGGAGACGTCCTGGGCGGCGGCGAGGACCTCGAGCTGACCGCGGATCACCGTGAGCGGCGTGCGCAGCTCGTGCGAGGCGTCGGCGACGAACTCGCGCTGGGCGGCGAACGCGTCGGCAAGCCGATCGAGCATGTGGTTGAACGAGTCGGCGAGCACGCGGATCTCGTCCTGACGCCCGGGATCGGTGCTCATCCGCGGATGCAGATCGCCGGCGTCGACGCGCGCCGCGACGGCGGCCATCCGCCGCAGCGGCGCCGAGAAGCGGGCGCCCGCCCAGTACGACGCGAGCAGCGCGAGCGCGAGCACGAAGATGCCGGCGAGCAGGAAGGCGCGCGCGACGCCGCTCTCGGCCCGGGTGACGACGACGAGCGGCTCGCCGGCCAGGATCCGCACGGGCACACGGCCGCCGACGATCGTCGACTGTCCGAACATGCGCACGTCGCCGACGTCGGGCAGCGGCAGCGTGAAGTAGCCCTCACGCGGTACGAGGATCGCCGCCGCGAGCCGGTTCTCCTCCGCCTGCTCGGCCGGACTCTCACCGTCGTCGGGCGTCTGCGAGCCGAGCAGCTCGGGATGATTGCTCAGCGTTCCGCCGCCACTGACGTCGACGACGAGCAGCGTCGCCGTCGCGTCGTAGGGCTGGCCCTGGAGGTAGCGCGAGGCGATTGCCGTGACCCTCGCCGGCGTGCGAGCCCCGGACAGCTTCAGCGATTGGGCGAGTTGAGCGGCGTCGCCGCGGATGTCGCGGTCGATCTGCCCCCGCAGCTGCTCCCCGGTGTCGCGGTAGACGACGACGTAGGTCACCGCCACCGACGCGAGCATGACCGCGGCGACCCAGGCCGTGAGGCGCCAGCGCAGGCTCGCCGGGTGCCGCCAGCGACCCGGCCATGCGGACGGCGCCATCGGCCTAGCTCACGGCCCCTCGTCGAGCCGGTAGCCGACGGAGCGCACGGTGACGATCGGGCCGGCGGCGCGGCCCTGGCGTAGCTTGCGCCGCAGATAACCCATGTACACCTCGACGATGTTCGTGCCCGGGTCGTGCTCGTAGCCCCACACGGCCCGGAGGATCTGCTCGCGCGAGACGACGCGCCGGCGATTTCGCATGAGGAAGACGAGCAGCTCGAACTCGGTGGCCGACAGGCGCGCCGGCTCGCCGGCGCGCCTCACCTCGCGAGAGATGAGGTCGACCTCGATGTCGCCGCACCGCAGCTCCGTCGGCGGCGTGCGTCGCGAGCTGCGCAACTGCGCTCGCACCCGAGCGACGAGCTCGGCGAGCGCGAACGGCTTGACCAGGTAGTCGACGGCCCCGCCGTCGAGGCCGGCGATCCGGTCGCGCACCTCGCCACGCGCGGTGAGCACGATGATCGGCAGCTCCGGCTTGCGCTCGCGCAGCGTGGCGAGGATCTCGCCGCCGCTGCGGCCGGGGAGCATCATGTCCAGGACGACGATGTCGAGCGTCTCGTTGAGCGCTCGTGCCTCCCCCTCGGTGCCATCCGACGCGACCTGGACCTCGAACCCGGCGGCGCGCAGGCCGCGCCCGAGGAAGTCGGCGATGCCGGCCTCGTCCTCGACCACGAGGACCCGGGCGGTCGCCGGCGCCGGCTCGCCGTTGGCAACGCCCGAGGTGCGCTCCAGCGATCGCTCCATTCGATCGATCATAGGCATCGGCGAGACGGATTCGGGCCGGCGGCGGGCGCCGGGTGTGCGCCACGTGGCCCAGCGGCCCGCAACGAAGAGCTTTCTCATTTTCGGCGCGTCGCCACCGGGTCGATGAAGGGTTGAGCACGATCGGGGCCTCTCGATCCCGCTCCTCCGGCCCATCGTCGGCGCGCCGGCTCGTTTCCTGCCCCGACGGCGCGGGCGCAGGACTCAGAGGTTTCTCATGTTGCGGTTATGCGGTCGTTAGACAATCTTCGAACACTGAGAGCCATGCACTCCCAGGATCCCTCCCTCGCTCACGGCGCGCCGGCGGCTGCGGCGGTCGGAGCGCGGACCGAGCGGCGGCGATGGCTCCTCGGCGGCGGCACTGCCGGGAACGAGCAGCTGACCGCGATGGTCGGGGCGCTTCTGCTCGTCCTGCTCGCGGTCATCGGGCTGACGATCCTGCGCATCCATCAGCTCATCTCCGTCCATCTGTTCGTCGGCCTGTTGCTCATCGGGCCCGTCGCGCTGAAGATGGCCAGCACCGGATACCGCTTCGTCCGCTACTACACCCACGACGCGAGCTACCGACGCGTCGGACCGCCGCTGCCGCTGCTGCGGTTGATCGCGCCGCTCGTCGTGCTGTCGACCGTCGTGGTGTTCGCAAGCGGCGTCGCGCTGCTGCTGCTCGGCCCGAGCTCGCGCGGCCAGCTTCTCCTCATCCATAAGGCGAGCTTCTTCGTGTGGATCGCCGTCACCGGCGTCCACATCCTCGCTCACCTTCCCGGACTGCCGGAGCACCTGCGCGCCGCGCGACGCACGCGTGCCGCCATCGCCGGCGGCGACCCGGGCGGCGGCGGCCGGACGATCGCTCTCACCGGCGCGCTCGCCGCCGGCCTGATCCTCGCGCTCATCCTCATACCCGACTACGGTGCATGGACGAGCGCCACCGCGTTCCTGCACCACCACTGACCGACATGCTCCGACACACGCCCAAAGCGCGCGATGCGGCCCTGTCGCGGATGCGCCGCCTCAATAACACGATCCTCGTCGCCTCGGTCGCCGCGACGCTCGTCCTGACCGAGGTCGCCGCGCACGCCTTCCCGGGACACAAGGTGACGACGACGACCGCGCTCGCCGACGCTACGCGCCGCGCCACCGTCGCGCGCGCACATCGCCATCATCATCACCACCAAGCGCGAGCGGCAACCACCACGACGTCGAGCTCGAACTCCAGCTCATCGAGCACGGCGACGGCGGCTCCCGGCGGCGGCTCCGGCGGCTCGGGGTCGAACGCACCCCCGGCGGCGGCCGTCGCACCGACCGGCACCGGCTCGGGCGGCTCGTCCGGCGGGTCGAGCGGCTCGTCGGGCGGCTCAAGTGGCTCGTCCGGCGGCTCGAGCGGCTCGGCGGGTTCCTCCGGCGGTTCCTCGCAGGCCGCGGCGAGCGCTCCGGTGACCCCGGCACCGGCTCCCACCCCGGCACCGGCTCCCACCCCGGCACCCGCCCCGACCCCGGCACCCGCGCCCGTGCAGAGCGCCCCGACGCCGGCCCCCACCCCCGCACCGGTCGTCACGGCCACGTCCTAGTCAGATGCCGTCCGTGATCGCCGCCGCCGGGCCAAGCGCCTACTGGTACCTCACCCGCTCGACAGGCGTCGTCAGTCTCATCCTCCTCACCCTGAGCGTCGTGCTCGGGGTCATCAGCGCGGAGCGCTTCAGCACGATCCACTGGCCGCGGTTCCTCGTCGACGGAGCCCATCGCACCATCTCGCTGCTCGCCGTCGCCTTCCTCGTCGTCCACATCCTCACCGCGGTGCTCGACAGCTTCACGTCGATCTCGCTCATCAACGCGGTCATTCCGTTCACCGGCAACTACCGACCGTTCTGGCTCGGGCTCGGCGCCGTCGCATTCGACCTGCTGCTCGCGGTGGTGATCACGAGCCTCGTTCGCCAGTCGATCGGCCATCGCGCGTGGCGCGCCATCCACTGGCTCGCGTACGCGTGCTGGCCGATCGCCCTCCTGCACGGACTCGGCACCGGCACGGACGTGCAGAGCACCTGGATGCTGGTCATCAGCGTGGCCTGCGTGGTGGCCGTTGTCGGCGCCGTTGCGGCTCGCGCCTTCGCCGAGCGTGAGCGCCACGGTCGTGGCGCGACGATCGCCGTGGCCACCGCCTCGTGCTTCACGCTCGGCCTCGCGCTGTGGCTGCCCACTGGCCCCCTCGCCCCCCACTGGGCCAAGCGCTCGGGCACGCCGACCAACCTCCTGGGGCACTCGTCGAGCACCGGCAGGCAGCCTTCCCCGACGGGAGCGTCGGTATGAGCACCGACGAGCAGGCGGCCACGCTCCCCCGGCTCCTCACCGGACTGCCGACCTCGGGCGCGATGACCCTCGAGGACCACCTCGTCACCCACGGCGAGGTTCCGGCGCTCGTCCGGCAGCACGGGCGGGCGCGCGCGTCGGACCTCATCGAGCTCGTCGAGGCGGCCGGTCTCCGCGGCCGTGGCGGAGCGAGCTTTCCCACGGCGGTGAAGATGCGCACCGTCTCGGCCGGGCGCGGCAAGCCGGTCGTCGTGGCCAACGGCGTCGAGGGCGAGCCGATGAGCCTCAAGGACCGGCTGCTGCTCGAGCGGCTCCCCCACCTCGTGATCGACGGCGCGTTCGCCGCGGCGGCCGCCATCGGCGCAGCCGAGATCGTCGTCTGCGTCGACGACCTGGCGCCGCGCGCCCTGGCCGCCGTCGAGCATGCGCTCGATGAGCGTCGGGAGCTCCTTCCGCGCCGGCCGAACGTGCGGGTCGCCGTCCTCCCAAGCGGCTACGTGGCCGGACAGGAGTCGGCGGTCGTCAGCTTCCTCAATGGCGGCGCACCGAAGCCGACGATCATGCCGGTGTTCGAGCGCGGCGTCGGCGGACGCCCGACGCTCGTCGACAACGTGGAGACGCTCAGCCACATCGCGCTCATCGCCCGCTACGGCGCCGAATGGTTCCGCGCGCTCGGCACGGCAGCCCAGCCGGGCTCGACGCTCGTGACGCTCGGCGGCGCGGTCGTGCACGGCGGCGTGTACGAGATCGAGCCGGGGGTGACGCTGGGAGCGCTCGTGGAAGCCGCCGGCGGAGTGCGTCAGTCGGTGCGCGCGATCCTGCTCGGCGGATATGCCGGCAGCTGGCTGGCGCCGACAGGCACGCGAGATCTGCGCATCTGCCCCGAGGACCTGACCGGCGCCGGCGCCACCCTCGGCGCCGGGCTCATCTTCGCGCTGCCGAGCGATGCCTGCGGCGTGGCCGAGATCGCGAGCGTCGCCCGCTGGATGAGCGACGAGAGCGCCGGGCAGTGCGGGCCGTGCGTCCACGGGCTCGGATCGATCGCCGAGGTGCTCGAGGCGATCGTCGACGGCAGCGCCGATCGCGAGGCCTGCCGGCGCGTCGACCGCTGGTGCGCGCTCGTCACCCGTCGCGGGGCCTGCGCGCACCCGGACGGCGCGGCGCGCTTCATCGCCACCGGTCTGCGGACGTTCTCGCGCGAGTTCGAGGACCACGTCCTGCACGGACGCTGCGATGCCTGCGCCGGACCGCGTGTCCTCCCTGTTCCCGAGCTCGACCACAGCGCCTTCGCGGCGGCCTGAGCACGATGGCCAAGCACCTGAAGGTCAATCCGATCACCTGTGACGCGCACGGGATGTGCGCCGAGCTGCTGCCGGAGCTCATTCGGCTCGATGACTGGGGTTATCCGATCATCGACGATGGCCCGATCCCCGCGGAGCTCGAACCGCTGGCGAAGAAGGCGGTCGCCGTGTGCCCGACGCTCGCGCTCAAGCTCGAGCACCGAGCTGACGCTCCGGCCCGCCGCCCGCGCCGCGCGCAGCGCGCGCCCCGCTGACGCGCGCGAGCGCGGGGCGGACCCGCCGGCGCCCGATCGGTCATCCTCTGTCGCGTGGCCGCCACCGGCACCGTTCTCATCACGGGCGCGACGAGCGGGCTCGGACTCGGCGTCGCCGGCCTGCTCGCCCGCGATCCGGCCTGGCACGTGATCGTCACCGGCCGCGACCCCGGGCGCACGGCCGCGGCAGCCGCGACGATCGGTGCCGAGCCCGCCGCGCTCGACCTCGGGTCGCTCGACGGAGTTCGCTCGTTCGGATCGCACCTGCCAGCCGTTGACCGACCCCCCCTGCGCGCGATCGTCGCCAACGCCGGACTGCAGCACCTGTGCAACACAGCCGCGAGCTCCGATGGCTTCGAGGAGACGTTCGCGGTCAATCACCTTGGCCATTTCCTGCTCGTGCAGTTGCTGTTCGGGCAGCTGGCGCCACCCGCACGCGTCGTCATCGTCAGCAGCGGCACGCACGATCCGCAGCGACGCACGGGCATGCCGGCTCCGCATTACACGACCGCAGTCGAGCTTTCCCGTGCCGATCCGGCGTGGGCCCATGACGACTCTCCCGCGACCGCCGGGCGACGTCGCTACACGACCTCGAAGCTGTGCAACGTCCTGTTCACGTACGAGCTCGAACGACGGCTCGGGGGCCGGGGAGTCACGTTCAATGTCTTCGATCCGGGTCTGATGCCGGGGACCGGGCTCGCCCGTGACTACCCCGGCTACCAGCGTCTCGTCTGGCGCTACCTGCTTCCGGCGCTCACGCTGGTGAACCGCGACATCAACACGCCGCGGCAAACGGCGACGGCGCTCGCGCGGCTCGTCACCGACCCGTCCCTGGAGGAGGTGAGCGGCCGCTACTTCTCCGGTGAGCGGTCCACCGACTCCTCGCGCGAGTCCCACGACCCGGCCAAGGCAACCGATCTGTGGGATACGAGTCTGGCGCTCTGTGGGCTGACCGCCGACGCCACGGCCGCGCCACCGGCGGGATGAACGCGGCGGCGGGGGCGTATCAGCGGGCGGCGGCGATCGCCGCCTCGGATTCTCGCCGCGCCGCCGGGCGCTCTCCGGCCGCCTGATTGCCCTCGCGGTCGCGCACGACCTCGAGCGGTTCGGCGTAGCGCGATTGCGCGAAGCGCGACCAGTAGCGAGCGGTCGCCCGCAGCAGGTCGTCGTCGAGATATGGGCGTGAGGCCACCCCGGATCGGTGCGCCCGCACGACCTCCAGCTTGCGGTCGATGAACTCGTCGATCGCCACAAAGCGCGTGGGGCGAAAGTCCGCGCTCGACGATGGCGCCTGATAGCAGTACACCCGTGGGACGTCACGAGCCGCGGCGAGCGTCGCGCGGTTGACGTTGCGGTGGTCCTGGTCCCGATCACATGCGGAATGCGTGTAGATCCGCGTGGCCGCGATCTCGTCGATGACCCGCTCGATCGCGGCGACCGTGGGCCCTGCCTTGGCAACCACCGTGTCGTGCAGGTCGCACATGAACAACCGCGCCGACAGCATCTCGGCGGCCCGGCCGGCCTGCAGCGCCCGCTCCGACGGCACGCCCCCGATCTCGCCGCCGGTGAGCGTCAGGATCGCCACATCGTGCCCCGCGGCGACATGGCGGAGCAGGATGCCGCCGCAGCCCACCTCGACGTCGTCGGGGTGGGCTCCGATCGCCAGGACGACCTCGTGACCACGCGTCACGCGCTCGCGGGTGAGCGCGATCAGCTCGACGGCCTTCCCAACGAGTGCGGGCGGGTCGACCGGCATGGTCACGTAGTCGTCGGCGCCGGCGCGGATGGCAGCAGCCGCGTAGTCAACCCTGTCTCGGCCCGAGACGATCAGCGTCGCGACCTCGGGGCGCGCGGCCCTGATGGTCGCCACGAGCTCGATGCGTCGCAGGGTGGGCGGCTCGATGCCGGCCACGACCAGGTCCCAGCGGCGCGTCGCGGCGAGGGTGGCCGCGCCGTCGGTGCTGCTCGCGCGCGTGACGCGGCCGACCAGGGCCAGTCGTGGCACGAGCACGTCGGCCAGCTCGTCGTCATCCTCGGCGAGCAGCACCTCGGCGGGGCGGGGATGGGCGTCCCGATCTTTCGTCAGCGACCTCAGAGTGGTCATCGTATGCCGCTCGGTCGCCACCCCGGCGAGGCGGGGCGACGGGGCGGCCCCGACGTCAGCGCGCTGACGTCAGCGCGCGAACAATCACGCCCGACCGACGTCCCCGCTCGGGCACAGCTCGCCGAGCGAGCGTTCGATGCCCTCGGCCAGCACGTCGATGTCGGCGACCCCGAGTCGGTCGGCGTTGAGCCCGAAGACCATCTCCCCCGCGTAGGTGACGACCGCGATGCCGACCGAATGGCCGGCGAACAACGGCACGAGCGGGAGCACCTGGACGAGCGGCGCGCCGAGCGCGTAGAGCCGCCGCTGTGGGCCAGGGATATTGGTGATCGTGAGGTTGAACATACGCGGGCCGCCGAACATCGACTGGGCGAGGAGCGCACCCGCGAGCGGTGGGCCCATGTCGGCGAGCGTCACGATCGTGCTGCCACCTGCCTTCTGCGAGCCGGCCTTCAGCTGCGCCGCCTTGTCGCGCACGCGGCGGTGGCGCTCGATCGGGTCGGGCTCGTCGAGCGGCAGCTCAACGAACAGCGACGTGAGCTCGTTCCCGAGCGCATGCTCGCGATCGTCGCCGCGGAGGTTCACCGGCACCTGAGCCCGGAGGCCCGCGGGCAGCGGGTCGCCGCGGGAGAGGAGCAGGCGGCGCAGGCCCCCGGCGCACACCGCGAGCACCACGTCGTTGACCGTGCCGCCGAGCGCCGTCCTCGCGGCCATCACATCGGCCAGACGCACGCGGACGACCGCGTAGCGGCGCGTTGCGCTCATCTCGCCGTTCAGACTCGTCCGCGGCGCCGCGATCACCTGCTCGCGCACGATCAGTTCGATCGCCGCACCGAGCCGATCGAGAGAGGCCCGTGGGTGGAGCGCCGCGCCGACCGCGACCCGAGCTCCGCGCACGACGAGACCGGGCGAGAGCCAGAATCGGCCGTTGCCGTTCGGTCCCGCGTCGAAGTCCCGCGCAGCCGGCGGCGGCGGCGGGTGGGCCGGCGAGTCGGGGTCGGCATCGAGCAGCAGGTTGGCGATATCCAGGGAGCCGACGCCGTCGACGAGGCAGTGATGCGTCTTCGTGGCGAGCGCCCAGCGCCCTCCGTCGAGCCCGTCGACGAGCGTCATCTCCCAGAGCGGCCGGTGCCGGTCGAGCCGATGCGACCAGAAGTCGCCGAGCCACGCATGTAGCGTGGCGTCATCGCCCGGCCGCGGAAGCGTCACGTGATGCACGTGGCCGTCGAGATCGAATCCCGACGCGGGCTCCCAGGTCAGCCACGTGAGCGGACCCGCGCGCGGGGCGGAGAGTTGTTGCTCGAAGCGCGGCACGCGGCCGATGCGCCCGTGGACGTACTCGCGCAGCCGGGCCAGGTCCGGCGTGGTGCCCCCGGGCAGGGCGTCGAACACGAGCGCTGCCCCGATGTGCATGTGTGCCGCTTCATCAGCCTGCTCGAGGTCGAGGAACATCGTGTCCAGCATGCTCAACCGCTCGCTCATCACTGCTCCCTCCCTCCGCGTTTCGCCTTCCCCTGACGCTAGGTCACCTGCCGCTCACCGCATCGGGAAGCCGCCGCGGCCACGCTCCGTGCTTCTCCGTAACGGGTCCGGCCAGGCCCGGTAGGGTCCGCCAATGCCCGGCACCGAGGCCGCCCTCGTCTTCCTCAGCGGTCCGCTCGCCGGCCGGCGGGTCGCGGTCACGTCCGAGCTGTCGATCGGACGCGTGCATGCCGACATCGACAGCGACGACCCCGAGCTCTCTCGCCACCACGCGCTCGTGCGCCCGATCGAGGGCGGCATCGAGATCGAGGACCTGGGGTCGACCAACGGCACGTGGGTCGACGGGATGCGCATCGTCGCGACCACCCGCGTCCGCGGAGGCGCCCTGCTGCAGGTCGGGCAATCGCGCGCGACCGTGGAGGCCAGCGACGAGGCGCTCGCGCCGGCAGAAGGGGCTCCGGGGGCCGGGACGGCCACGGTGCTGCGCCCCGGTGCGACGGCCGAGCTCGCGGCCGCCACCGTCGTTCCCGCGCGCCCAGCATCCGCCGCCGGCGCCGCGGCGGAGCCGCCGCCGACCGGAGCGCTCTCGCGCGCCGTGGTCGGACGGCGGAGCAAGTGGCTGGTGCTCGGGATCTGGGTGGTCCTGGCCATCGCTGTCGGCGGCGGTCTCGGCGGCCAGCTGCCCAAGCTGACAAATGCCCAGACCCAGAGCGACGACGCGCTCCCGAGCAGCTCGCAGTCGGCCCAGATCGGGGCGCTGCTGCGCTCCCGATTCCCCGGCGGGCAGAGCTACATCACGCTGCTCGTCTTCGAGCGGACAAGCAGTCTGACGGGCGCCGACCGCGCCGAGATCGCGCACGCGGCGCACGTGGTCTCCGGGGTCCCGAACACGGGGACCCCGCAGGTTCCCTTCGCGCCCGGATCGCCGATACCGCTCGTGTCGGCCAACGGACGCGTCGCCGTGATGGTGATCCCGCTCACGACCGACGACAGCAACGACCGGGACGCCGCGGTCAAGCGCATCCGCCAGCTCGTCGGGACGGGAGGCGGAGGGCTCCAGATCCGTCTCACCGGGCCGGCGGCGATCCAGAGCGACTTCAACACGGCGGTGGCCGGCGCCAATGTCGGCCTGCTCGGGGCCACGGTCGTGCTCGTCCTCGTGCTGCTGATGGCGATCTATCGCTCCCCGATCGCCGCCCTGATCCCGCTCACCGTCGTGGGGATCGCCTACTTCGTCGCCCAGGGACTCGTGTACGCGTACGCGCGCGTGACGCACACGACGGTCGACCGCAGTGCGCTGACACTGCTCGCCGTGCTGATGTTCGGTGCCGGGACCGACTACTGCCTGCTGCTCGTGTCCCGGTACACCGCCGATCTGCGCGAGATTGCCGATCCCCACTCGGCGATGGCCAGCGCGCTGTCGCGCACGCGGCACGCCATCATCGCCAGCGGCGTGACCGTGGCGGCCGCGATGCTCACGTTCCTGCTGTCAAGCCTGAAGACCGACCACATCCTCGCCCCGGTGAACGCGATCGGGATCCTGACCGTGATGGTCGCCGCCGTGACCCTCCTCCCGGCGCTGCTGACCGTCATCGGCCGGCGCGCGTTCTGGCCCAACGGGACGGCCGTCGCGGTGCACACGGCCGGCTCCCAGACCGGCGTGCGCGACAGCGCCTCGGCGCTGTCGGAGACGCCGAGCATGTGGTTTCGCATCGCCACGCGGGTCACCCGGCGCCCGGTCCTCGCCCTCGTGTCGGCGTTCCTCGTGTTCGGGATCGGAGCGCTCGGTCTCACCACGTTCCACGAGAAGGTCAGCGTCACGAACGACTTCCGCGTTCAGAACGATTCCACGCGAGGACTGGCCCTGCTGCGCGCCGGATTCCCGCAGGGCGCCATCTACCCCGAAACGGTGATGCTGCGCCGGGCCGGCGGTCCGGTCACGGCGGCGGACGTCGAGCTCGTGCGCGCGAGGATCGCGCGCATCGCCGGCGTGGCGAGCGTGTCGGGCATCACGGCCCGCTCGCGCGACGGCACCCTCGCCACCCTCTCGGTCGCCTACGCCGGTGACCCGTTCACCGACGCGGCCCTCGCGCGCGCGCAGCTCCTGCGTGACGTCGTCGCCCATCCGGCCTCGGGCCTGACCGGGCTCGTCGGCGAGGGAACCTCGGCGCGGCTCGACTACAAGAACGCCGTCAACCACGACGCCCGGATCATCGTGCCGGCCGTGCTGGTGGTGATCCTCATCGCGCTCATCGTCCTCCTGCGCGCGCTCATCGCGCCCCTGTACCTGCTCGTGACCGTCGTCATCTCCTACATCGGGTCACTCGGCTTCTCGGTATTCATCATCCACGAGGTGTTCGGGCAGTCGGTCGACCCGTTCTACCCGCTCATCACGTTCGTGTTCCTCGTGGCCCTCGGGGTCGACTACAACATCTTCCTGATGAGCCGCGTGCGCGAGGAGGCGCTCACCCACGGCACGCAGGCGGGATTGTTGCGCGCGCTCGTGGCCACCGGTCCGGTCATCACGAGCGCCGGCCTGATCCTCGCCGGGACGTTCGCCGCGCTCGCGACGTTACCGCTGTGGATCCTGCTGGAGATCGGCATGACGGTGGCGCTCGGCGTGCTGCTCGACACCTTCGTGGTGCGCACGATCGCGGTGCCCGCACTCGTGCGGCTGTTCGGCGACCGCAGTTGGTGGCCGTCGAGCGCGAGCGGCGGAGCCGGCTCGCCACTCATCAGCGAGGTCTATCGCGACGAGCTGCTGCAGCAGTGGCGCAGCTCGAGCTAACCGCCGCCTACGTCGCCGCGGCCGCCAGGCCAGCGACGCCCGAACACGCGCCCGCGGCGGCCAATGACGCCAGCAACCGTCGAGCTCGCATTCGCACACGGTAACCCCCTGCGGGCGCCGACCGGGGCGTGCGCGCCGGTTCCGCGGGGCCGCGGGCGAGATGTTCTTAAGCGAATTCTCGGGGAGCCCTTAGCCAGCAGCCAGGATTGGCCGCCACGGTGAGAGCATGATCAAGCGGCACGGAAAGACCCTCAGCCCCCCGACCCGCCGACCGAGCGCACACGAGCGCGACCGATCCCTCTCGCTGCAGCGACGCGTGACGCGCGTCACGGTCGCCGCCGCCGTGACCGCCGCGGTTGCGTTGAGCGCCGCGCTGGCGACCGCCGGGGCAACGACGCACACCACCACCGCAAGCTCCGCCGCCGCCACGGGCGGGAGCACGGCATCGACGAGCGTGCCTTCCTCGTCGGCCCAGACGGCGACCGCCGCGACGCAAGCGTCCGCCCCCTCGGCCGTCGTGACCTCGTCGTCCTGAGGCACTCGCTGCGCGGGCTGCTGCCCGCGATCGCCCATGGGTAAAGATGCGCGGTAGAGCATGGGCGCCGAGGGCAAATCCGTCCGATCGCGATTGGCCGAGTACGAGGGCCGGCGCCGCTTCGACGCGACGCCCGAACCCCGCGGCAACGAATCGACCCCGAGCTCAGGCAGTCGCTTCGTCGTCCACGAGCACCATGCCCGGCGTCTGCACTGGGACCTGCGACTCGAGCACGACGGCGCCCTCGCCTCCTGGGCCATCCCGAACGGCCTGCCCGAGGACCCCGACCAGAACCGTAAGGCGGTTCACGTGGAGGACCATCCGCTCAGCTACCTCGACTTCGAGGGCACGATCCCGAGCGGCAGCTACGGAGCGGGCGAGATCACGATCTGGGACGAGGGCAGGTACGTGTCCGAGAAGTGGGAGCCGGGCAAGGTCGTGGTCGTGTTCGACGGAGCCCGGCTGCGCGGCCGCTATGCCCTGTTCCGCGCCGGCCGCTCCGAGCAGGACTGGATGATCCACCGCATGGATGCGCCGAAGGACCCGACGGCGGAGGCCATGCCGGACTTCATCGCACCGATGCTCGCGAAGCTGTCCGGCCTGCCGGCGAGCGAGGCGGCGTGGGCGTTCGAGGTCAAGTGGGATGGCGTCCGGGCGATCGCCCACTCCGAGCCTGGCCGGCTGCGGCTGCTCAGCCGCAACCAGCACGACGTCAGCGCTGCCTATCCCGAGCTTCACGGATTGAACGCCGCGCTCGGGTCCCACCGCGCGATCCTCGACGGCGAGATCATCGCGTTCGACGGGGCCGGCCGCCCGAGCTTCGAGGCGCTCCAGCCGCGCATCCACCTGCGCGGCGAGTCTGCGGTGCGGCGCCGCGCCCAGGCGGCGCCGGTGACCTACGTGCTGTTCGACATCCTGTGGCTCGACGGCCACAGCCTCCTGCACGAGCCCTACGCCGAGCGTCGTCGGCGCCTCGAGGCGCTCGAGCTCGACGGCGACCACTGGTCCACGCCCGTGTTCCACGCCGGCGAGGGGGCCGCGATGCTGACCGCCACCCGCGACCAGCGCCTCGAGGGCATCGTCGCCAAGCGACTCGACTCACGCTACGCGCCGGGCCGGCGCGACGGCGGCTGGCTGAAGATCAAGCACTCGCAGCGCCAGGAGGCGGTGATCGGCGGCTGGTCGGAGGGCAAGGGATCGCGGGGCGGACGGATCGGCGCTCTGCACCTCGGCGTCTACGACGCGGGCGAGCTGCGCTATGCCGGACGAGTCGGTACCGGCTTCGACGGGCAGACCCTCGACCACCTGCAGCGGCGCCTGGAGCCGCTGGCCGGGGACGTATCGCCGTTCTCCGGACGCCAGCCCCCTCGCGGTGCCCACCTCGTCACCCCCTGTCTCGTCTGTGAGGTGGAGTTCAGCGACTGGACGCGCGAGGGGTTGTTCCGCCATCCCTCCTACAAAGGACTGCGCGAGGACACGCCGCCACGCACCGTCGTGCGAGAGCGCCTCGATCCGGCCGCCGACAGCTCGGCCGGCGAAGCGCCGCCGGCGCCCCCGAACGTGAGCGAGCTGATCGAGTCGGGGCGGCGCGTGCGCGGCGGCCTGGAGATCGAGATCGACGGTCGCACGCTGAAGCTGACCAACCTCCAGAAGGTGCTCTACCCGCAGACCGGCTTCACCAAGGCCGACCTGATCCGCTATTACGCGGCAATCGCGCCGACCCTGCTACCGCACCTCGCGGGGCGCCCGCTCACCCTCAAGCGCTACCCGAATGGCGTCGAGGGCGCATTCTTCTACGAGAAGCAGTGTCCGAAGCACCGCCCGCCCTGGGTCCAGACGGCGACCGTCTCGAGTGGGCGCAACCGCCGGGACATCGACTACTGCCTCTGCGAGGACCTCTCGACCCTCGTGTGGATGGCGAATCTCGCCGACCTCGAACTGCATCCGTCGCTGTCACTGGCCGAGGCGATCGATTCACCCACCACGCTCGCGTTCGATCTCGATCCCGGCGAGCCGGCCGACATCGTGCACTGCTGCGGGGTCGCGCTCGAGCTGAACGACCTCTTCGGCCAGCTCAGCCTGCGGTCGTTCGCCAAGACCTCGGGCTCCAAGGGCCTACAGGTCTACGTGCCGCTCAACCGCCGGGAGGCGACGTACGAGCGGACCAAGCCGTTCGCGCACGCCGTGGCCCGCCTGCTCGAGCAGCGGCACCCCGAGCTCGTCGTCTCGCGCATGACCAAGACCGTGCGTCCGGGCAAGGTGCTCATCGACTGGAGCCAGAACGACCAGCACAAGACGACCATCTCGGTGTACTCGCTGCGCGCGCGAGCCACCCCCACCGTGTCGACTCCGCTCACGTGGGAGGAGGTGCGGGCCGGCCGCGACGGCGAGGACGCGACGCCGCTGCACCTTGACGCCCCACGGGTGCTCGAGCGCGTCCACTCCCGCGGCGACCTGTTCGCCGAGGTCGTATCGCTCAGGCAGGCGCTCCCTGACTTCGACGGCTGAGCTCGCGTACTCGCTTCGGTAAACGTGTTGACCGCCGAGCGGGCATGGACGACAATGGCCGGAGCCGGGATCGCCCCCAGGCGAGTCCGGCCGGCATGCACACCAGCGAGCGACGCTCGCGGCGCGCTCGCAACGAACAGGGGGTTCCCCATGGCACGCGTGATGGCCGACTGCCGCCGCTTCGAGAGCGACAACAACTGCTCGCTGACGATCATCGGGACCGAGGACGAGGTGATCGCGGTGGCGGCGCAGCACGCGATCGATGGCCACGGACACGAGGACACGCCGGAGCTGCGCGAGCAGGTCCGCGGCATGCTCGAAGCGGAAGCCGACTACGTCCCGGGTCACCGCGAGGCCGAGCCGTTCCCGGCCGGCTGACTCGGCGGTCGTGCTGCTCGGCGCGTAAGAGCGGTAGACTGGTCCCACGAGTCGAGCGTCCGCTCGGCCAGAAGACGTGCCCCGCGTTACCGCAGTCGTTGCCTCCAGCACCCTCCGCGTTCGCAGTGCACCAACCGGAAGGAATGCTGATGGCTACAGGAACCGTGAAGTGGTTCAGCGACGACAAGGGCTTTGGATTCATCACGCCCGATGACGCCGGCAACGATCTGTTCGTGCACCACAGCGCGATTCAGGGCAGCGGATTCAAGTCGCTGGCTGAGGGCGCGAAGGTGAGCTACGACGCCGAGCAGGGCCCCAAGGGTCCGGCCGCGGCGAACGTCCAGCCGCTCTAGGGCCTACCGCGGCAGCGCCCGAGGGCCCGCGCGATGCGCGGGCCCGACGGTCGCGGCGGGCGCGCGCGGCCGCCCACGGGCACGCAACGGGCTTGCGCCGCTCCGGCGCGCTCGACACCCCTGATCGAAGGACGGACACGATGGCTTCAGGCGGCAAGCGCAAGACGACGATGGCCAAGCTCACGCGCGAAAGCAAGCTTCGCGAGCGGCGCCTGGACAAGGCGGCGAGGAAGGAAGCAAGGAAGCACGCTCCGCCACCCGACCCGGCAGACATGAGCGACGGGCCGACCGACGTGCCGCCAGAAGGCGACGTGCAGCCCGCCGTCGAGGATGTCGCGCAGCTGCTCACCGACGCCTGAGCGTCCCAGGGCGAGTACGATCCGGCCGTGACCCACGCGGCCGCCCTCGTCGATGAGATCGCCAACGAGCTCGACACCTGGCCCGGTGTGCACGTCGAGCGCCGCGCCGATGGGGCCGTGCTCATCCGCTACGAGCAACTGGAGCTCGGGGTGCTCGACCGCGACCGGGGCGTAGCGGAGCTGCGCCTCCCCGCTCGTGAGCGCGACGCGCTCGGCGAGCCGGAAGATCCCGAGCAAGCCGATTCGCTGCCCGACTTCGGCAGGGTCGAGCATGACGTGCGCGGCCCGTCGGACGTCACTGCCGTACTCGGGCTGTTCGACGGCCGCTATCGCGACCTGCGCGGCGAGGACGAGCCCTACAGCTCGCAGGACCCCGACTGAACCCGGTCTTCACCCGTCGCGCACGATGCGCAAGATGACCGCGCGCGGCGTGTGCCCCGCGGCTTCGACGAGCGCGGCCAGCTCGTCCTCGCGCAACTCGTCGGCGGCCTCGACCTCCACGACCAGCGGCTCGACGCCGGTCCCCGCCCGCCCGATCACGCGGCGAACCTCGCCCGCCTCGCGCGACAGCGACTCGGGCGAGGGCACCGAGAGCACCACCTGGCCCGCCGCCTCGGCCTCCAGATTGCCCATGGCGTCGGTCGGACCGGCCTCGGCCACGACCTCGCCGCTCAGGACGCTCGGGAGAGCCTGGGCGCCGAACTGGCGCTCGACCGCGCCGCCGCGCGGGAACTGGATGATGAGCCGGGGGTCGCGGGCCATGGGCGGTCAGATGGGCTCGTCCCAGGTGTCGCCGCCCGGCAGGGCGCCCTGCGTGGGGTCTTCATCCGGCCGCGCCCCGATCTCGCCGCCCTGGGTTGGATCGCCGGGGTCCGCCCCACTCCCCTGCGTCGGATCTTCGTCGGGTCGCGCTCCGATGTCGCCACCCTGTGTCGGGTCGCCCGGACCCTCGCCGGTCAAGCGTCCCTGCGTGGGATCTTCGCTCGTAGCCATGTCCTGCTCCTCTCAACTCGTGGCGCGCGGCGAACGCGCCACCGCGGGGCGGGGCGACCGCCGATCACAACCACCGGTTTACCACTTCCGGGCCCCGTCCGGGCGCAGTCGGTCGCGACGGACGAGCCGGATCCGGGAGGCCAGGGCATCGACCAGGGCGTCACACGGGCGCGACCGGGAGCCCGGACGCGCGACCGTCATGACTGCAACCGACTGACGGAGGTCACGATGAGCAGGTCCGACGCGAACACGGAGTACGACGTCATCGTCCTCGGCGGCGGCGCCCCGGGCGAGCACTGCGCCGCCGCGCTGGCCGACGGCGGCCTGCGCGTGGCCATCGTGGAGCGAGATCTGGTCGGGGGCGAGTGCACGTATTGGGCGTGTATCCCGTCGAAGACACTGCTGCGGCCGGGCGAGGCGGTGCAGGGCGCCCGCGGGGCGGCGGCGACCGCCGAGGTCGACGTGCAGGCGGCGCTCGACTGGCGTGACTTCATGGTCTCGGACTACTCCGACGCCGGCCAGGAGCGCTGGCTCGCCGACCGGGGCATCGACCTCCTGCGCGGTGTCGGCCGGCTGGCGGGCACCGGCGCGGTCGAGGTCGACGGCGTGCGCCATACGGCCGAGCATGTCGTCGTGGCGACCGGCTCCGATCCCGTCGTGCCGCCGATTCCCGGGCTGAGTGAGCTCGACGGCGTCTGGGGCACCCACGAGGCGACCGGCATGAAGGCCGTGCCGAAACGCCTCGTCGTGCTGGGCGGCGGGCCGGCTGGCGTCGAGCTGGCCCAGGTGGTGCGTCGACTGGGGGGCGAGGTGACACTGGTCGAGGGCGCCGAGCGCGTGCTGGCTCGTGAGCCCGCACCGCTCGGCGATGCGCTCGGCGAGGTCCTGCGCCGCGACGGCATCGAGCTCCTCCTCGGCGCGCGCGCCACGTCGGCGCGACGCGAGGGCGACGACTACGTCCTCGCGATCGACGACGGTGGCGAGCGGCGCGGTGACCGGCTTCTCGTGGCCACCGGCCGGCGCCCGCGAGTGAACGGGCTCGGCCTGGAGACGGTCGGCGTGCGGGCCGACGAACACGGGATACCGGTGGATGACCACCTGCGAGCGGGCGAGCGCGTGTGGGCGATCGGAGATGTCACCGGCGTCTGGCCGCTGACCCATGTCGGCGAGTACGAGGGCGACATCGTGGCGGCGAACATCCTCGGCGAGCCTCGAGCGGCCCATTACGACGCCGTGCCGCTGGTCGTCTACACCGACCCCCAGGCCGCGACGGTCGGCGCGGACGAGGCTCCCTTCAGCGCGACGGCCCCGGTCTCCGAGGTTTCCAGAACGGCCACCTACACGCACGCCTACGCGGAGTCGAACGGTTTCCTGACCCTGCTGAGCGACGGCGACCGGCTGACCGGAGCGTACGCGCTCGGCCCCGAGGCCGGCGAGTGGCTCCAGCAGGCCACGCTGGCCATACGCGCGCGCGTCCCACTCGACGTGCTGCGCGACACGATCCAACCCTTCCCGAGCTTCTCCGAGATCTACGCCGACGCGCTGAAGAGGCTCCGCGGCGAAGTGGCCGGGGCACCCCGGCCGCTCGGACGGGAGGCGGGACCCGCGGCGAGCCTCTCCACCTGAGGACGAGGACCGTGGCCCTCCCTGGCCGGCGGAGCGAGACATGAGCAACCGGCTCCCGATGCCCACCCTGACCCAGGTGTACCGGCTCGAGGCCACTCTCGGGCCACCGCTCGATCTCGGCGATGTCGCCCAGGGCCGCCGGCGCATCCTGCCGCTCACCGGCGGAACGTTCACCGGCCCCGAGATCCACGGCGCGCTGCTCCCGGGCGCCAGTGCCGACTGGCAGATCGTGCTGCCCGACGGCACGGCGCTCGGCGACGTCCGCTACACGCTGGAGACCGACCGCGGCGATCTCCTCTACGTCCAATCGCGAGGGGTGCGCCACGGCCGGGCCGAAGTCCTTGCGCGTCTGGCGCGCGGGGAGGACGTCGACGCCGGCGAGTACACGTTCCGTACGACGACGCAGATCGAGACCGCCGCCCGCGAGCTCGACTGGTTGAACAAGGGCGTCTTCGTGAGCGTTGCCGCCCGCCAGGCCGCGGGCGTGATCTACGAGACCTACCTCGTCGGATGAGCGCGGCGCCCGACCGTCGCGGCGACCGCGTCGCCATCGTGACCGGCGCGTCGCGAGGCATCGGCGCCGGCCTGGCCGTCGCGTTCCGCCGTGCCGGGTACGCCGTCGTGGCCACATCGAACTCGATCGGCGAGCGCGACGAGTCGGACTACCTCGCCGTCGCGGGCGACATCGCACAACCTGAGACCGCCGAGCGCGTCGTCAGCCACGCGCTCGATCGGTTCGGACGGATCGACAGCCTCATCAACAACGCCGGCGTCTTCATCGGCAAGCCCTTCACCGACTACACCTCCGACGACTACGAGGCGATCACCGCCGTCAACCTGACCGGGTTCTTCCACATCACCCAGCGCACCATTCCGCAGATGGTCGCTCAGGGAAGCGGCCACGTCGTCAACATCAGCACCAGCCTCGTCGACCACGCCGACAGCGGGCGACCCGCCGCGCTCGCCTCCCTCACTAAGGGCGGACTGGTCGCCGTGACCCGCTCCCTGGCCATCGAATACGCGGCGCGCGGCGTGCGGGTGAACGCCGTGTCGCTCGGCGTGATCAAGACCCCTCTCAACGACGCCGCCTCCTATGAGGGCTTGGCCGCCCTCCACCCCCTCGGCCGGGTGGGCGAGATCAGCGACGTCGCCGACGGGATCCTGTACCTCGATCGGGCCACGTTCGTCACCGGCGAGATCCTGCACATCGACGGCGGCCAGGCCGCCGGGCTCTGACCGCGCGCGGCCCGGCTCCTACGCGGTGGCGGGCTCCCGCTCTTGGCTCGGCAGCGCCTCGTGCAGGCCCTTGCGCGAGCTTATCCCGAGCTTGGCGAACACCTTGCGCAGGTGCCACTCGACGGTGCGGGGGCTGATGTAGAGCTCCGCGCCGATCTCGGGATTCGTCCGCCCTTCGCGAGCGAGTCGCGCGATGTGCTCCTCCTGAGGGGTAAGCTCGTCGCGCGTGTCCTCGCGCCGCTTGCGCACCTTCTCGCCCGTGGCCAGCAGCTCGCGCCGGGCACGGTCGGCGAAGCCCTCAGCGCCCATCGAGGCGAACACGTCGTGGCCGGCGCGGAGCTGCTCGCGCGCGTCGACGCGCCGATTCTCGCGGCGCAGCCACTCGCCGTAGCTCAGCCGGGCCCGAGCGAGGTGGGCCCTCATGCGGCACTGGCCGAGCCACTCGATCGCCTGGCGGTGCAGTTCCTCCGCCGCTGGACCGTCCTCCACGAGCGCACGCGTGCGCGCCTCGGTGCCCCTGGCCCACGCGGTGCCGCTTGCACCGGTGCGCTCGGACAGGAGATCGACGCCGGCGCGCGCGACCTCGAGGCGCCCGCTTCGCGCCGCGGCCTCGACCAGCTCGTACAACGCCCAGGATGACGTGGCGATGTCGTCGGCCGCCGTCGCCTTCTGTGCCGCATCCAGCGCCAGCTCGTACTGTCCGAGCCCGTTGTGGAGGAGCGCAGTCGCGTATTCGGCCGCCGTGATCGCGCATCCCTCGCCGCGAGAACGGGCGTCGCGGGTCATCACCTCGAGCAGCGCCGAGACTGTCGACGCCTCGCCCCGCCAAGCGGCGATCCGCAGCGGAATGTAGGGAAGGGTCTCGGCTCTCATCCCGAGATCGAGACCCTCGGCCTCCGCCAGCAGCCGACCCGCGACCGACATGTCCCCCGCCTGAACATGAAGCCCCGCGAGGTAGTCGAGGGCGAACGGCAGCAGGGTCAGCGTTCCCGTCGCCCGTGCGAGCTCGGCCTGACTGGAGGCGAGCTCGAACCACGCCTCGTCGTCCCACAGGTCCATGGCCGCGAGGTCGTAGGCCACGGACAACCAATCCAACTGCCGCTCCTCGTCGCGATACGCGCGCAGGGCCCGGCTCAAGGTCGGCGCAGCCGCGACGTACCCGTCGGTCAGGCGGGTGGCCAGGCCGAGCAGGAGCAGCTGCCTGGCCGGGATCGGCTCCGGTCCGAGGGGCGCCGAGCGAGCCGCGCGGGCGACCTCGGCCACGTCGCTTCCGTTCGCCAGGCGGGCGGCGTAGACCGCGGACACCAAGGCCTCGAGATACGTCTCGCGGGCGAGCTCGGAATCGAGTCGCTCGAGCCGCTGCGCCGCGCGCAGCAGCAGCGGCGGTGCGTCGCTGCCCCGTCGCAGATCGAACGCGATCTGAGCACGCAGCCGCTGTGCCTGCGCCCGCCCGAGCTCATCGAGGGGCCCGGCCTCCGCTGTGGCAAGCAGCGACTCGGCGGCGGCGAAATCACCCGCAACGTGCTTCGCGCGCGCGGCGGCGAGCCCCCGGGTCGCGCGCTCAGCCAGGCCGGGGGTCAACACCGCCGCTCGCTCCAGGAAGGCCGCGGCGGCGGCGATGCCCCCGCGGCGTTCCGCACGGCTCGCCCCGTGGATCAGCTCGCTGGCCACCTCCTCGTCCGCGACGGTCGCCGCGTGCGCTCGATGCCAGGCCCGACGATCCGGATCGGCCTCGGAGTCGGTCGCGGCGGCCAGCGCGCCGTGGGCAGCTCGTCGATCCGCCGCCGCCGCCGCGCGGTACACGGCCGATCTGACGAGCGGATGGCGAAACCGCACCCGCGCTCCGATCTCCAGCAACTGCTCCGTCGCCGCCGGCGCCGCGGCATCCCGCTCGATTCCGAGCGTCTGAGCGGCACGCCACAGCAGCGTCGCGTCCCCAACCGGGTCGGCCGCGGCCAGCAGCAGCAGTCGCTGTGTCGCCCCGGGCAGCGCGCCGACCCGGCGCACGTAGTGATCCTCGATATGGCTCGGAAGATCGCCGGCGTCGGGAAGTGCGAAGCCGCCGGCGAGCTCCGCCGCGCTCACGCCCCGCGGAAGCTCCAGCAGCGCCAGCGGATTGCCACGCGTCTCGGCGACGATTCGGTCGCGAACGCGCTCATCGAGGCGACCCGGGATGACCGTCGCCAGCACAGCGCGCGCGTCCTCCTCGGACAGCCCTCCAAGCGGCAGCTCCGGCAGGCCGATCAATGCAGGCTCGTCGCTCGGCTCACGCACGGCGAACACGATCGCCACCGATTCGGCAAGCAGGCGTCGCGCGACGAATCCGAGCACCTGACCGGAGACGCCGTCGAGCCACTGCGCGTCATCGACGAGGCAGATCAGTGGCCGCTCGTCAGCGACGTCGGCCAACAGGCTGAGCGCCGCCAGAGCGACGAGGAAGCGGTCGGGAGCGTCGCCGGACGACAGACCGAACGCGACGCTCAAGGCGCCTTGCTGCGGCTCGGGAAGCGCGTCGATCCGGCCAAGCATCGGCACGCAGAGCTGATGCAGCCCCGCATATGGCAACTCCATCTCGGACGCGATGCCCGCGATCTGAGCGACTCGAAAGCCGGAGGCCTGGCGCGCGGCGTAGCGCAGCAGCGACGTCTTACCGACACCCGCCTCACCGCGGATGACCAGCACGCCACTCTGGCCCTGACGCACGTTCTCGAGCAGCCGGTCCAGCACCTCGCGCTCGCTGGTCCGGCCCCGGAACGCGTGCAGGCGCTGGGCGGCCATCCGTCTCCACAGCGTAAACCAGGGATGCGACCCGTGGGGTCCCCGGTGCGACGACGGGCGAAGCCGGCGAGAGTGAATGCGTGGTGAGAACCGCCGCCGACCCGACGTGCACCGGCCGCGTGGTCATCGTCACCGGGGGCTCGCGCGGCATCGGTCGCGAGGTCACGCGCAAGCTGGCCAGCTTGGGCTATGCCGTCGTCGTCGACTACGCCCGCAATCAGGGCGCCGCCGACGCCGCCGTCGCGGAGGTCCTGGCCGCGGACGGCACCGCGCTCGCGGTTCGCGCCGACGTGGCCGACGAGCTCGATGTGGCACGGATGTTCACGGAGGCGACCGAGGCCTTCGGGGGGGTCGACGTCGTGGTGCACGCGGCCCGCCCGGTGATCCCGCCGTCAGTCGCCGACCGCGCCCTCGACGCGTTCGATGCCCTGCAGCGGACGAACGTGCGAGGCACCTTTGTGGTCAACGAGCAGGCCGCCCGCCAGCTCCGCGATGGAGGCGCGATCGTCAACCTCTCCACGTCGACCGCCGGTGCGGCGCCACTCCCGACCAACGCCGCCCACGCCGCGAGCGAGGGCGCGGTGGAGGCGATCACGCCAGTGCTCGCCGGCGAGCTCCGCGGCCGCAACATCACCGTGAACACGGTCGTGCCGCGCCCGGACCGTCCCGGGACGCCGGCGGACATCGCCAACGTCGTCGCCTTCCTCATCGGCGAGGAAGGCCACTGGGTCAACGGCCAGGTGATCCGCGCCGACGGCGGGGTGGCCTGACCGAGATCTGGGCAGGCGCCGACCTGCAGACCGCCGACCTGTTCGCGGCCATCGGTCGCACCGATGCGATCACGCGCCGGCGGTGACGGCCTTGAGCTCGCGCAGCGAGTCTCGGATAAGTCGCGACAGGTCTTGCCCGTCAGCGTCGCTGACCCAGCGTTCGAACGCGATTCTGAACACGGCGATCCCCGCCTCGGCCGTCAGGCTCGCCGCTGGTTCTGCGACGCCGCGCCGGCGTAACGTGTCGGCGATCGCCGAGGCGAGCGAGGCGAGCTTGATCAACTCTCGTTCCCGTAGCTCCGCGTTCGCAACGATGATGCTCTGGCGCTGGCGCGCGAGCTCTCGGCGTTCCTGGAGCACGGCGCCCGCAGCCTCGAGCCCCAGCGCGACCGCATCCATCGGCGCCGCGGAGGCGGGCGCGCCGGAGACGGTGGTCACGAGGAGCTCCTGCAATGCGCCCGCGCCGGAGAACAGGACCTCACGCTTGTCGGCGTAGTGCCGGAAGAACGTTCGCTCCGTGACTCCGGCCCGCCTGGCGATCTCCGCCACCGTCGTCTGTTCGAACCCGCGCTCGCCGTACAGCGCCAGTGCCGCCCGCTCGAGCCTGCCGCGCGCGTCTGGTTCCCATCGCCCCATACGCCGATCGTACTTGATGACAGCGACTGACATTGGGTGCTAAGGTGATGTCAGTTGCTGACATCACGCCGTCCTCGCGCAGTCCCTGCGATGAGGACGGTCGACCACCTGGAGGTTACTCATGCGCGTTTTCGTCACCGGCGCGTCCGGCTGGATCGGCTCCGCCGTCGTTCCCGAGCTCATCGACGCGGGCCATGAGGTCGTCGGGCTTGCTCGCTCCGACGCCTCGGCCGCTGCGCTCACCGCCGCCGGGGCAGAGGTGCAGCCCGGCACCCTTGACGATCTCGACTGCCTGCGGGATGCGGCGGCCTCGTCGGACGGAGTGATCCACCTCGCGTTCAAGCACGAGATGGCGTTCTCGGGGGACTTCCAGGGCGCCGCCGACGCGGATCGCCGCGCCGTCGAGACCGTCGGCGAGGCGCTTGCCGGGTCCGGCCGCCCGTTCGTCATCGCCTCGGGGACGCTCGGGGTCGCACCGGGACGCGTGGCGACCGAGCGGGACGGACATGACGCCGACCCGGCCGTGGCGGCGATGGGCGGCGGTCCGTCGACTCGGTGGGCCACCGCCGAGTTCGTGCTCTCGCTCGCCTCCCGCCAGGTTCGCTCGTCAGTCATGCGACTCCCCCCGACGAATCACGGCGAAGGCGATAACGGCTTCATGGCGTTCCTGGTCGGCATCGCCCGCGACAAGGGTGTCTCCGGCTACATCGGCGACGGAGCCAACCGCTGGCCCGCCGTGCACCGGCTCGATTCCGCACGCCTCTTCCGCCTCGCGCTGGAGAAGGCCCCGGCGGGGTCGACGCTGCACGCGGTGGCGGACGAGGGTGTGTCGATCCGCGACATCGCGGACGTGATCGGGCGCCATCTCGACCTTCCGGTGGTCGCGATCTCCCCCGAGGACGCAGGCGCGCACTTCGCCTGGCTGGCCGGTTTCCTCGCCGCCGACAGCCCGGCCTCCGGCGCACTGACCCGCGACCTGATGGCCTGGCAGCCCACCCATCCCGGGCTCATCGCAGACCTCGAACAAGGGCACTATTTCCGGCCGGCGCGCCCGGCGGCTGCTTGATAGAGGCGGCCGAGTCCTAGGGCTGTGTGAAATCGACCGTCGTGGTGCACGCCGAGCTCGGGGAGCACGTCACATACTCCACGTCTTCGGTGAAGGGGCCGCGGTAGCCCTGCTCCCCGTGGACCTTCACCGGCCGGTAGGGGTAGCCGCAGTTGTAGAAGCCCATCTGGCCTGTGCAAACCCAGTCGCGGCCGGCGATGCGCACGGCGCCACCATCCCAGCCCGGCCCGAAACCGATTACCTGGGCGTGCGGGTTGTCGGCCCCCGCGACCACCTTGCGCGCGGCGGCACACGACAGGTGCCACGGGTAGAGCGCGCTCCTGCCGTAGGTGGCCTCCGTATAGCCGCAGCGCGCGACCTTTAGCGGCGTCGGCGACTCCGCATAGGCGCCGGCCCCGATGAGGGCCACGCCCAGCAGCGTGATCACGATCAGCCTCACCCCGCGCCGACGCGGCAACGTGACTCTCACGGGATCTCCTTCTCTCATCGCTGTCTCCACCACCCGTGCGTGCGCTGGTCCCCGGAGTAGGTTCGGCCGGGGCGGTCGCCTTGGCTGGCGCCGGGCCGCGCCGAGCCTGGGAGCATACTGGTCGTGCGCCCACCAACCCCAGCATCACGATGAGGAGGGGCAGCGATGGATAGACCGGTGTTGTTCTGCTACGACGGCTCTGAGGGATCGAAGGCCGCGCTTTCGGTTGCCGTCGAGTTGGTCATGCATCCGGCCGATGCCGTGGTACTGGTCGTGTGGACGCCGGTAGCGCTCCAACTCGCCAGAGGAGGCTCGCTGCTGGTCGCCGTGCCGAATGAAGGCGAGATCGACGAGGAGGAGATCGCCGCCGCGCAGCGCATCGCCGATGAGGGCGCGGAGGGCGCCAGGACGTACGGCTATAACGCCTCCGCACGCGTCGCGGAGGCGAACGAGTCGGTGGTCAAGACGATCAGTGAGGTCGCTCGTGAGATCGACGCCGGCCTGATCGTCTGCGGTCAACGCGGACGGGGCGCGCTGGCCAGTGCCGTCCTCGGCAGCGTCTCGCACCAACTCTCCGCACACGCCGAACGCCCGGTGCTGATCGCGCCCCAGCACCCCGCTCCGTAAGCGGACCTACGCACCCGCTCGTGGCGAAGGGTGGGCGGCTGTGGTGTCGCGACGATCGGGCGATCCGCCTCCACCCGGCGTGCTGCCGGCTCGGGGCGGCGATCCGGTGCCTATGTGCATCGTGCGCGTGGCGGCGGTCGCGGCCGCCGCCTCGAGGTGCAGGGCGTAGGCAATTCCGCGAGCGATCGCCGTCCTGGGCGTGCACTCGCGGGCGGCGCGGGCCTTGGAGGGCAGGATCAGCAGCGCCAGCACGAGGCCGGTGGCGAAGATGCCTGCGGCCCACCAGAACCCGGTCGCGTAGCCATGGACGGCCGCTGCGCTGACCACTCCGGGAAGGGTGGCGTGGGTCCGGGCGTAGTCGGCGGCGGCGCTCGCGGAGACGGTGCTCAGCAGCGACAGGCCGACGGACCCACCAATCTGCTGGGAGGTGTTGACCATCGCCGAGGCAACGCCGGTCTCACGGACCGCTACGCCGAGCGTCGCGGTGCCGATCGCGGGCGCGAAGATCGACCCCATCCCCACTCCGATGATCAGCAGTCCGGGGAGAACGTGCGTCGCATACGAGCCGCCCGGAGTCAACCGCGTGAACACGAGCATCGCGATCAACCCCAGTGCCATGCCGGCCGTCACCAGCGGTTTGGCGCCGGTGCGAGGCAGGATCCGCGTCTGCGACGTAACCGAGGTCGCCACCAACAGCGCCGTCATCGGCAGGAATGCCAGCCCGGCGGTCAGCGGCGAGAAACCAAGAGTCAGCTGCATGTAGTAGGTGAGAAAGAAGAACACCGCGAAGACGCCCGCCGAGGCGAGCAGGACCGACAGGTATGCGCCGCCCCGCGCGCGGTCGCGCACGATGTGCAACGGCAGCACCGGGTTCTTGACGCGGCTCTCGATGACGACGAAGGCGCTCAGGAGCACCGGGCTGGCGACCAGCGCGACGATCGTCTGGGTTGCCGTCCACGAGTGGGTCTCGGCGCTGGAGAAGCCGTAGACGAGCGCGAACAGTCCCGCGGAGGCGGTGAGCAGGCCCGGAATGTCGATGCCGGTCCGGTCGGGATCGCTGTGGTTGACCAGGAGGCGGAGCGCGAAGATCCCGGTGGGCACCGCGATCAGGAGGTTGACGTACAGGCACCAGCGCCAGGAGAGGAACTGCGTCAGCACCCCGCCGAGCACGAGACCGACCGACGCCCCGCCACCCGCGATCGCGCCGAAGATTCCGAACGCCTTCGGCCGGTCCGGGGAGCCGGCGAACGTGACGGTCAGGAGACCGAGCGCCGACGGCGCCAGCAGCGCGCCGAACATGCCCTGCAGCGCGCGGGCGGACACGAGCATCGCGAAGGACTGCGACAGCCCGCCGATCGCGGAGACGATCGCAAAGCCACTCAGTCCGGCTATGAACGTCCATTTGCGGCCGAACAGGTCACCGAGCTTGCCGCCCAACAGGAGGAGACTGCCGAACGCCAGGGCGTAGGCGGTGACGATCCACTCCCTGTCAGCGCTCGAGAAATGAAGATCCCGCTGCGCCGAGGGCAGCGCAATGTTCACGATCGTTGCGTCCAGCACCACCATCAGTTGCGCGGTCCCGAGGAGCGCGAGCACGGCCCAGCGGTTGGGCTCGGCGACCGTCTGGTCGTCTGAGGTGAGCGGCCCGGCCATCAGCTCCCCACCGTACGCCATCCCCGAGCACCTGCCAACCGGACCTCGCGACGCCGACGCCGGCGTCACGTTCTATTCGGAGCACCCGCCCGGTCGAGTTCGCTGCGCAGGCGCCGATAACAGCGGCAGCGCATATGTTCGAGCTGATGGGGACACTTCCGGTATCCGTACACGAGCAAGCGCTCGCGCTGCTCGACGCCAACTGGCGCGAGGGCGAGCAGGACGGCGTGCCCTACGGCTTCTCGGTGCCCAGCCCCAGCACCTACCCGTGGCAGTGGTACTGGGATTCGTGCATGCATGCCATCGTCCGCGCCCGCGCCCAGCCCGACCGAGCCCGCACCGAGCTCCAGACGCTGCTGGCCGCGAGCCGCGACGGCTTCATCGGGCACACCATCTTCTGGGGACAACGGCTGCACCGCCGCAAGCGCTTCCGTTACAACGTGATCGGCCGGGGCGACCGCGCGACGGGCACGATCCAACCGCCGATGCTCGCCTGGGCGTGGCGCACCGCCGTCGGCGCGCCCGCCGAGAACCCGGCCATCGCGGAACACCATCGCTGGCTTCGCAGCAACCGGGCGCTCGAGGACGACGGACTGCTGTGGCTCCTCCAGCCTGACGAGTCCGGAATGGACGCCAGCCCGAAATTCGACCACGTGTGGGGTCCGTACGCCCAGGGCACCCCGCTGTTCCCCGCCCTCGTGGCCCGCAACCGCAAACTCGGGTTCGATATCCGGCGCGTCCAGGACGCCGGACGTCCACTCGTGTGCGAAGTGCTCACAAACGTCATCTGGTCGCTGTCCGAGCGGGCGCTCGGGCGCCCGTCGCTGACGCGCGCCCTGATCGGCCGCTGCTACGACCACGAGCTCGGACGGTTCCTCGACGACGCGCGCAACCCCTACCGTGAGTGCGCCCCGGAGCGGGTGCCGCTGACCTGGGACACGCTCGCCCCGCTGGCCCTCCCAGACCTCCCAGACGACATCGGCCACCGGCTCGTACGCCAGTTCCTGATCCCTGGCGTCTTCGCCGACTCCGCCTGCCCGCTCGTCGCCGTCGCGGCCAAGGACCGCTCCTACTCGCTGCGCGAGCATTTCTGGGGCTGCCGCCGCCACTGGCGCGGGCACGCCTGGATGAACACGCTATGGCTCGTCGGCCTTGGCCTGCGTCGCCTGGGCTATGACTCCCTCGCCGATGCCCACGTCGCGCGCATGAGCGGACTCGTCGCGCGTGAGGGGTTTCGCGAGTACTACCACGCGCGCACCGGGCGAGGCCTGGCCGCTCGCGACTTCGGGTGGTCGACGCTCCTCTGCGAGATGGACGACCCCTCCCCCGGGTCGCTCACCAGCTTCCTGCCCGAGCCAGGCGCGATCGCCGCCTAGATGATCTATTCCGCGGGTCGTTGGTTAGGTGGCGAGGTCGGCGAAGGCGCGGGTGGGTCGGTGCAGGTAGTGGTTGAGCCAGACGCCGGCGGCCAGCGCGAGGAGTTTGGCGGTGATGCGGGCTCTGAGGCCGTGCAGGGTGCGGGCGCGGTGGCGTTCCAGGCCGAGGCGGTCTTTCAGGGTCCAGAAGATCGACTCGATGCATTGACGGATCGGCGCGATGTGCGGTCCGCGGTCAGGTTCGGTGGCGCGCGCCGGCCGCACGATGGTCGCTCCGAAGCGCTCGGCGACGGTGTCTTTGAACGCGCGGCCGGCGTAGCCCTTGTCACAGACGATCACCTCGCCGCCGTGCAAGCCCCAGGGCAGCATCCGCAGCGCGACGTCGCGTTCTTTCTGGTCGGCCGGGGCGAGGATCATCGCCCGTGGGGTGCCGTCCGGGGCGGCGAGCAGGTGCAGGCGCATTCCCCAAAACCAGCGAGAGTGGCTGCGGCAGTATCCGTAGCCGCACGCGTCGGCCAGTTGCGATCGGCGGACGGTTTCCACCGAGCGTCCGCACTCAACCGGCGTGGAGTCCAGCAGCAGGACCCGGTCGTGATGGCCGGGGCTGTCGGTCGCGAAGATCCCGATCAGCCACTCGATCGTCTCGGTCAACCGCGCGCGGCGCTTCCAATACCCAGGCTGCTTGGGCAACTTGGGAAACAGGTGCCCCAGGCGCTTTGCTGCGACGGCCAGGAACTCGGCGTCCTTGTCGATGCCCATCATCGCCTGGCCGACAGCCAGGGTGACGACCTCCGCGTCCGTCACGCTTCGTCTGGCGTTCCGTGTCCGCTCGGGCAGGAGATCGTCAGCGGTGCAGAACACCGCACAGAGCAGCAGGTCGAGGTCGGCGAGCATCGTGGCCCCCTTGGGTCGACGGTGATACAGAGCACCGTCGACTTCGACCTCGCTGCTTACGTCCCCTACCCCACAGCGCCCCGCGCCGTGGAATCAATCATCTAGACCCCGGAGCCGACCGACCCGGGCTCGCGCTCTTGTTCGATGATCTCTCTCGAGAGTCTTGTTGAATTCCGGGCCGTTGCGCCGACGCTCGACGGCCTCCAGCAGAGCCGTCCGTACCTTCTCTCAGCTTCCATCCGGGAATCCGCCCCGATGTGACACCGCCGGGAAATGCGGCAGCATTTGCCGCGGCGCTACCTGGCTTCGCCATCCGTCCGAGTAGGGCTCCATGCCCTTCCAGAGAAGCGAACCTGGACCGGGATCCCCGACGATGGCCTCGGCGGCCCGCCGTAGTCGCCCGATTACCGCCGACGATCCCGGGTCAGGCCAGCGTCCTTTGAGGGAGTCCATCCACTGGAGGTAGGTGTCGCGGGCACGGAGCCCTTTGGGGGTCAAGCGGGCTACCCGTCGCCGCCGGCTGGAATCGGTGGCCACCTCGACATAGCCGAGTTTGTCGAGGCTGCCGATCCAGTTATCGATGCTCATCTTGGCCACGCCGCTCAGTCCGGGGATCTCCGCCACGGCGACCCCGTCTGTGTCGATCAGGCGCAGGACATTGGCGCAGATCGGCAGCCGGGACCCCACCCCCGAGGTGTAGACGCCCAGCGACAGGTCTGAGTGTTCGTCGAAGTCGAGCGCTAGCGCCAGCAGCACCTTTGACAGCAGTGCCGTCAACGGCAATCGAGCGTCACCCTCGAGCACCCGGCGCGGCGGTAGGCGGGGGTCGCCCACCGGCAGGTAGTCGGGGGGATCCACATCCAGTCGTGCCACGACATCCGTCAGCGCGGTCCGCAGAGCATCCACTGCTACTTGACCAAATCGGTCCGTCCAGCGTTCCTCGACCTCGTCGGTGAGGGGGGTCCAGATGGCCTGCGCCTTTAGCCCGGCCGACGTGGGTCGGACCAGCGATTCCGATATCGGAGACTTGGCCCGCCGGTCGGCGGGATCGGGGCCGACGTCCAGGTAGCCCCACCACTTGCCGAGACGCTTCACCAGGTTCCGGGCGCTCTTGGGAGTGAGCTGTGACCGCCGGACGAGGTCCCGCGCGCTGATGCCTTCCTCCGGCACGAGACGCATGCCGTGGACCCACATCGCCATGGACACCAGCCACGGTCGAGGACCGGCTCCCGGGGCAGTGCGCCCGTGGCGCGTCGTCCGGTGCGGCATGCGATGCTCGAATTCGTTGTCGAACTCGACGGTGAAGGCCACCAGGAGAGCCGAGAGGAGGGCTGCCAGATCCAGGCCAGCTGCTTCGCCGGGATGAGCCGTCGCCATCATCGGTCACGGAGGCTACCCCGATCTGGGCCTCGCTCTGGACGAGATGGTCAGCGCCCGCGCAACCACTTCTGCGCCGTCGCGTAGGCGGCACTCTCGGCAAGTCTGCGGCCCGCGCGATCCGGCGGGGCTGCCGGACCGGCCGGGATTGGTTGAAGACGGGGCGACCGTCCGAGGGTCCGGCAGGAACGACGCGACTATTACTCGAGCCGGCGTACGAAGCTTTGTGATTCAGCGTTCGTCGGTAGCGCGCGCCGGCTCGACGGAGTCGACGGTCGCGGCCCAGCTGCCAAGCAGCTTCAGCGCGTCCTCGGAGCGCGACCCGGGCTCGGCGGTGTAGGTGGAGAGCGTCAGGCCGGGGTCCGCGGCGAGATCGAGCCGGTTGTAGCTGAGGATGAGCTCGCCAACAACGGGATGGTGGAAGTGCTTGATACCGGCGTTGTGGAAGCGGACGTTGTGGGTCGCCCAGCGGGTGCGGAACGCCTCGCTGTGGGTTGCGAGTTCGCCGACAAGGTCGGTGAGCTCGCGGTTGTACGGGTCACGCCCCGCGGCCGAGCGCAGGATCGCGACCGTGTCGGTCGCGACACGGTCCCACTCGGGGTAGGCCGCCTCGGCTCTCGGATCGAGGAACACGAACCGTGCGGTGTTGACCGGTCGCGCGGGCGTGTCGTACAACTCGGAGTACAGCGCGCGTCCGAGCTGGTTGGCGGCCAGAAGGTCGAGGCGGTCGTTACCGACGAACGCGGCAGCGCCGGTGATCGCGTCGAGCGTCCACTGGACCTCGGGCCGCACGGCGTGCTTGGCTTGGCGCCGACGAGACCGCGCGGGCATCGGGTGTGCGGCCCGGGCGAGGTCGAGGAGGTGCGCGCGCTCGGCGTCGTCAAGCTGAAGCGCGCGGGCCAGTCCCTCCAGCACGCTGTCAGAAACGCCGTTCATGTCCCCGCGCTCCAGGCGGGTGTAGTACGGGACGCTGACGCCGGCGAGGACAGCGACCTCCTCGCGACGGAGGCCGGGCACGCGACGAGCGCCGTAGGACGGCAGTCCCGCCTGCTCGGGCGTGACGCGGCCGCGCCGGGAGGTGAGGAACTCGCGGATCTCGCTCTTGGTGTCCACGAGATCCAGCGTACATCGCTCCGGATATGTCCGGGGGACCCTGTTAGTAGCCCGTTCACAGGGACTCTCAGCTTCGCCGGATCGGTGCTTTGGTGGAGATACCGAACGACCCGTTGACAGGGAAGACATGAGCGACAGGACCGACATCCAGTTTGAGAACGGGGCCATCAAGATGGCCGGGAACCTCTACCTGCCTTCCACGGCTTCGACTTGGTCGAATCCTTCCTGACCCGGTCGCTCCTCGTCGTCGCGGGCGGCAACGCCAAACAGCGCGGAGCTCTACGCCAAGGCCCCGGGGACCGAAGGAGCTGGTGATCATCGTTGGCGCGACCCACATGGACCTCTACGACTTCCGCGTGGATGAGGTCGTCGGCCATCTGTCCCTGTTCTTTGTGGACCACCTCGGTGACCCGCGGGAGGCCGAGCTGACCGCGACCGCGACGTCGCGCTGACGGGCAACCAAGTGGCGGCTGCGTGCTCGCGATCGAGCGCGCAACCTCGCTGAATGGAGACGCAATGGCGACCGATCATCAGCAGACGAGAAAGGACGAGACCATGAGTGCCTGGTCGACCGATGACCTCCGCTTGATCGCGGAGAACGACGACTTGTTCGTCTCCCCGTTCCGCGAGGACGGCACCACCTACGGCACCCCGACCCAGACCTGGGCGCTCATCGTCGACGGGGACGTCTACGTGCGAGCTGCCAACGGGCCGCAGTCACGCTGGTACCAGGCAGCGATGAGCCAAAAGGCAGGACGGGTCCGCGTCGCCGACAAGAACTACGGAGGTCACGTTCGAGCCGGCCCGTGACGACGTCTCCGACGCGATCGACGCGGCGTACGACGTGAAATATCCGGGCAGCACGGCCGTCCCGATCATGCAGGGCGACGGTCCGAAGTCGGCCACCGTCCAGATCATCCCTCGCTGACCAACCGTCGTCCTCGCCACCACCGCGGATCTCGATGACAAGCCGCTGCGGTGGATGGCGGCGCCGACCCCTAGCAACGCCGAAAGCAACACCAGTGTCCGACTCCCACACGCCGAACCCCGACCTGTCCACCAACCTCGACCACCAGCAGCACGCGACGGAGCGCCGCCCTGCACACCCACGTCAAGAAGCCGCCGGGCGCGGCCAGGATGCCGCCACGCGCTGTTCGTCATCAGCAACAGGAGGACCACCTCATGAAGACTGCTCAACTCGGAGAGCTCACCGTCTCGCGCATCGGCCTTGGCGCAATGACCATGGCTGGCACCTACACCAGCGAAGGCGCTCTGGATGACGCGGAATCGATCCGCACCATTCACCGCGCCTTGGACCTCGGCGTCACGCACATCGACACCGCCGAGATCTACGGGCCGTTCCACAGCGAAGAGGTCGTCGGCCAGGCCATCAGAGGCCGCAGGGAAGACGTCGTCATCGCCACCAAATTCGGGCTTGTCTCCCACAACAGCGGCAGCCCCGACGGTCGCGTGATCGACTCCAGCCCAGCCAACATCAAGACAGCAGTCGAAGGATCGCTCACACGGCTCGGTACCGACCACATCGACATCTACTACCAGCATCGCGTCGACCCCGGCACCCCAATCGAGGAAACCGCCGGAGCGGTCGCCGACCTGATCGCTGAAGGCAAGGTCCTGCACCTCGGGCTCTCCGAAGCCAGCCCTGAGACCATCCGACGCGCCCACGCCGTCTACCCAGTCACCGCGCTGCAGACCGAGTACTCGCTCTGGACCCGCGGCGTCGAGGACGAGATCCTGCCACTGCTTCGCGAGCTTGGCATCGGGTTCGTTCCCTACTCACCGCTCGGCCACGGATTGCTCACGGGACAGATCCGCACCGTCGACGACTTCGCCGAAGACGACTGGCGCAAGACCAACCCCCGGTTCACCGGCGAGAACTTTCAACGCAACCTCCAGATCGTCGACGAGGTTCGTGCCATCGGGGCGGAGATCAACGCAACGCCCGCCCAGACCGCGCTGGCCTGGATCCTCACCCGCGGAAATGACATCGCGCCGATCCCCGGTACCCGCCGCGTCACGCGCGTTGAGGAGAACACCGCGGCTGACAGCGTGCAGCTCACCCCCGCCCAAATCGACCGGCTCAACACCCTCACCCCGGCAGCCGGCGAGCGGCACGACGAGACCAACATGGCCAACATCGACCGATAGCGTGAAATCCGCGCCGTTAGGCCGAGCGTTCTGCATCACCATGAGAGCGACACAGCTGCCGACCCGCGACGTGGGTTCTGCGTGGGACGCAGCCCCAGAGACCACCTCAGAACTCCGGCCTGAGCAGGCTGTTCCTTCAGTCGGGGAGACAGGATTTGAACCTGCGACCGCCCGGCCCCCAGCCGGGTGCGCTACCAGACTGCGCCACTCCCCGTGGCTACTGCAAAGCGGGCGACGGGAATCGAACCCGCCCTAGAAGCTTGGAAGGCTTCTGTGCAACCACAACACTTCGCCCGCAAGCCTGGGCCATCTTATCGCCGCTTCCGCGGCCGGGGCGATCGACAAGGGCTGTGCGAGGTGCTCGCTACGGCGCGCGCTCAGCGGCGAGCGCATCGATGAGCAGGACGAGCATACGCCGCCAGGCCAGCGGCTCGATGTGCTTGGCCGCCCGCGTCGCCGCGAAGAGGAGTCTCAGGTCGAGGGTGGTGGCGTCGGCCCGCAGGCGTCCTTCGGCCCTCGCCTTCGCGAGCAGCTGCTCGAGTGCGTGCGTGGCGGAGTCGGTCGCGTGCTCGACGGCGGGGTGACCGGCCACGGCGACGATCGCCTCGCCCAGGAAGTCGTCGCAGGACTGCTCCTCGACGAGCTGCCACAGCATCTCGACCAGCCTCGCCCAATGGTCATCGGCCCTCGCGGCCACCGCCTCGGCCGATTGCGTGATGAGAGCCAGGCGGCGAACGACGAGCTCCGCGAGCAGCTCGTGCTTGGACGGGAACTGGCGGTAGAGGCTTCCGACACCCGCGCCCGCGGCCGCGGCCACCGCCGGCATCGGCGCCTGCAGCCCGTCGCGCGTGAAGATCTCCGCGGCCGCGTCGAGCAGGCGCTCGCGCTTGGCTGCTGCCGAGAGCTCGGCCCAGGACGGCGCTGCCACCGGAACGATCATTCCGCTACAGTAGCGGGCGCCGGGCGGAACGATCGTTCCAGTGCCGCCCGGTCCATCTCGATCGAGCGTGGGAGCACACGCATGACGTCGGATCAGGACAGAGCAAACCCGAACGTCACCCTCGCCGTGCTGTCGCTCGGCGCCGTCGCCTACGCGGTCCTCAGCTCGGCCGTGATCCCGGCGCTGCCGACGATCCAGCACAGCCTGCACACCACCGAGACCGGTGTCACCTGGCTGCTCACGGCGTACCTGCTCGCCGCCTCGGTGGCCACGCCGATCCTCGGTCGCCTCGGCGACATGTACGGCAAGGAACGCGTACTGCTGTGGACGCTGGTCGCGCTCGCCTTCGGCACGTTGCTCGCCGCCGTGGCACCGTCGCTCGGCATCCTGATCGTGGCCCGCGCGATCCAAGGCGCCAGCGGCGGCATCTTCCCGTTGGCGTTCGGGATCGTCCGTGACGAGTTCCCGCGCGAGAAGGTGGCCGGCAGCATCGGAATCCTGTCGGCGATACTCGGGGTCGGGGGCGGCTTCGGAATCGTGCTGTCCGGCGTCATCGTCGAGCACCTCAGCTGGCACTGGCTGTTCTGGCTTCCGCTGGTCGCCGCGGTCCTGGCCGCGGTATGCACGTGGCGATTCGTGCCCGAGTCGCCCGTGCGAGCCCCGGGTCGCATCAACTGGTTGGCCGCGGTGCTGATGAGCGTGGGCATCTCCACGTGCCTGATCGCCGTGAGCGAGACGACCGTCTGGGGGTGGGGCTCGCCCCGAACGCTCGGGCTGATCGCCGTCGGGCTGGCCGTGTGCGTCGCCTGGATCGGCGTCGAGTTGCGCAGTGCCGAGCCGCTCGTCGACATGACGATGATGCGCATCCGCGGGGTGTGGACGACCAACACGGCGGCCTTCCTGCTCGGCGCCGGGATGTACTCCGCGTTCATCCTCATCCCGCAGTTCGCGCAGCTGCCGCGGAGCACGGGGTTCGGGTTCGGCGCGTCGGTCGTCGTGTCCGGGCTCTACCTGCTGCCGACGACCGTCGGCATGATGCTGATGGGCACGCTCGCCGGTCCGCTGGCCGCGCGCTACGGCTCGAGGGCCCTGCTGATCGTCGGCACGGCGTTCACGACGGCGTCGTTCGCGCTGCTCGCGCTCGCCCACGGCCACGCCTACGACCTGCTGCTGAGCGCGACGCTGATGGGCATCGGCGTCGGACTCGCGTTCGCCGCGCTCGGCAACCTCATCGTGCAGGCCGTGCCGCCTCACCAGACGGGTGTCGCCACGGGGATGAACACCGTCATGCGAACGCTCGGCGGCGCCCTCGGCGGTCAGCTGTCGGCGACGTTCATCGCCGCCAACGTCGCGCTCGGCCTGCCGACGGTGACCGGCTTCACGCAGTCGTTCGTCCTGGCGACCGGATTCCTGATCGCGGCCGTCGCCGCCGCCGCGCTCGTGCCGTCGCGCGATGCACCGGAGCGGACGGGCGAGGTCCCGGTCGCCGTCGCGCGCGAGCTCGCCTGAGCGCCGGCGCGTCGTCGGCGACCACAAGCGCAGCGCGCATCCGCGGCCCCGCTCGCCCGCGCGCCGCGCGCGCCACCGGCGACCACATGCAGCGCGCATCCGCGGCCCCGCTCGCCCGCGCGCCGCGCGCGCCACCGGCGACCACATGCAGCGCGCATCCGCGGCCCCGCTCGCCCGCGCGCCGCGCGCGCCGCGCGACCACATGCAGCGCGCATCCACGGCTCCGCTCGCTCGCGTGCCGCGGGGGTGACTGTCGTTGGTGTGAACTATTCACACCAACGACGTACACGTCCTCGCCGCACGGCGCGGCGCCCCCGCGCCGCCCCGCCGACCCGCGATCGGCCCCTACGCGCCCCCCGGCCGTCGCGCCTCGGTCGGCACCTCGCCCCCCTCTTCGGTCAGCCCGGGCGGCGGCCACGGGCCGAACCAGTTGTCGCGCGCGCCGTCGAGCGTGACCACCGATCCGTTCAGCGAGCGCCCGAGCGGCGACGCAAGCAGCGCGATCAGCCAGGCGTGCTCGAGCGGCTCGCCGAGGCGGCCGAGCGGCACCGTGCGCGCCGCCCCGGCACGCACGACCTCCGGGTACTTCGCCGTCGCCTCGGTGCCGTAGTGCCCGGCCGCCACGGCCACGACCGCGACCCCGAGCGAGGCCCACTGCTCGGCGAGCCCGCGCGTGAGCGACTCGACGGCGGCGCGCGCGGCCCCGGAATGGGCCATCCCCGGCATCCCGTGATGCGGCGAGAACGTGACGTTGACGATCATCCCCTCGCCCATCGGCGCCATCGCGCGGTCGACGGCCGCCTCGGCCATATTGAGCGTGCCCCGCACGTTCAGTCGCCAGACGGCCTGCCAGCCTTTGCTGGCGATCGCCTCGGCGGGCACGAAGTACTGGCCGCCGGCGTTATTGACGAGCACGTCGAGGCGGCCGTGGCACTCGAGCGCGGCGTCCACGATCCGCGCGGCGTCGTCCGGGTCGCGGATATCGCCGGCGGCGTATCCGGCGCGGCCCGGCTCGCCGGCGGCGGCGTCGATCTCCGCCGCGGTCGACGCGAGCACGTCCTCGCGCCGCCCGGCGATCACGACGCGGGCGCCACAGCGGGCCAGCTCGAGCGCCGACGCCCGGCCGAGCCCGGTGCCGCCTCCGGTGATCAGCGCGACCCGGCCGTCGAGCAGGCCGGCGGCGAAGACCGCCGAGGGGCCGGAGGGCTCGATCGCGTGGGCCATGCCCGGCGATCATATGGCCCGCCCGGTGGCCTGGCATTCGTCCCCGCGTGGGAATAGTCTGTGGGCGTGCTTCGGCGGCCTTTCTTCATCGTCGCGGTGCTGTTTGGCCTCGACTACCTCGTCTGGCTCTGGTCGCTCGGCGGCTCGCGCGGGGCGATCGGGATGGTCGCCGGACCGCTGCTCGTGCTCCTCGCCGCGGCGCTCCTGTGGCTGGCGATCAAGGAGATCGCGCGGGTCCTGGCCAGCCCGAGCCGCCGTCGGCGAATCGGCTCCCTGCGCCGCGGTAGCGCCGGAGCGCCGGATGCCGTGCGCTACCGTGAGACGCAGGCAGCAATGACGGCGACCCCCGATTCCGGGGAATCGCCGGGCCACGACGTAGACGCTCCCGTCGTTTCCGGGTCGTCGTCGTCGGCCCAGATCGCGGCCTGAATCAGATCGGCGGCGCCTCGGGGGTGCGCGCCGCGGCCATCGAGCCCGGGCAGGAAGGCCCGGCCGCTTGGCCAGCGAACACCGTTAGACCCCGTTCTTGCGCCGCTCCGTGCTCACCCGTCGAATCCTTCTTGCCGTGCTCGTCGCCGCCATCATGCTGGCGAGCGTGGCCGCGGGCGGCCTGCGGTACTACCACCAGCGCACGGGCAACGTCTACCACCCGGACGCGCCGTTCATCGCCGAGGCGCCGCCCCAGCTCCCGGTGCGGCGCATCGCGCGCACCGCCTGGCCCATGTACGGCTTCACGGAGAACCACACGCGCGTGTTCCCGGCGGCGGCGAGCCTGCGCCCACCCTTCCGCATCGCCTGGGTGCGCCGAGGGCGCTCCCTGCTCGAGTTCCCTCCCGCGCTGTACGGCAACAGCCTCTTCCAGCTCGCCGACGACGCCACGCTGAGCTCGGTGGACAAGGAGACCGGACGCCTGCTGTGGAGCCGCCACCTCGGCGCGCTGTCGGCCTCGTCGCCGGCGGTGGCGAACGACACGGTGTTCGTGACTATCATGCAGCGCCAACCGGGCCTGAACGCCGGGCGCGTCGTCGCGCTCAACGCGACGACCGGCGCGATCCGCTGGTCGCGCGACCTGCCGAGCCCGAGCGAGTCCTCGCCAGTCATCGACGACCACCACCTGTACCTCGGCTCCACCGATGGCACGGTGTACGCGCTGAGCAGCGACAACGGCTCGACGCAGTGGACCTACCGGGCCGCCGGCGCGGTGAAGGCGAGCCCCTCGCTCGCCTACGGCAACCTCTACTTCGGCGACTACAGCGGGCGTGTGCAGTCCGTGCGCGCGAGCTCGGGCCAACGGCTGTGGGTCTCCAGCTCGGGCGGCAAGCTGTTCGGCAGCGGCCAGTTCTACTCGACCGCGGCGGTCATCGACGGCCGCGTGTTCCTCGGGAACACCGACGGGCGGATCTACGCCTACGACGCGGGCACCGGGTCGCTCGACTGGGCCGTGCAGACCGGCGCCTACGTGTACTCCTCTCCGGCCGTAGCGACCGCGCCCGGTCTCGGTCCGACGGTGTACTCCGGCTCCTACGACGGCAACTTCTACGCCATCAGCGCACACACCGGCCACGTCCAGTGGACCTACCACGCCGGCGGACGCATCTCGGGATCAGCGACCGTCATCGGCCGCATCGTGTACTTCGCCGACCTCGGCGCGCGCCAGACCGTCGGCCTCGGCATCTCGACCGGACAGAAGGTGTTCGGGGGCTACCCCGGGTCCTTCGATCCCGTCGTCACCGACGGCACGCGTGTGTTCCTGACCGGATACACCGGTCTGTTCGCGCTCGTCCCGCGCACGGCGGCCTCCCCGGCCCGCCGCTCCGCGCAGGCTCGCCGGGCGCCCCGCGCGGCGAAGGGCGTCTCGACGATCGCCACGGTCGCCACCACCACCACGCTGCTCGTCGGGTTGGCGCGCGATGGCCACCCACTCAGCGCCACTCCGGTCACCGCGGCGGCACCGGCGCCTCGCCCGGCCGCGCCGCGGCGGCCGGTGCCGGCACCGTACGAGCCCCCGGTGCCGTTCCACCCGGTCTCCAGCGCGACCTGCGGCGAACCGGCGGTCGCCCTGCTGAGCGCGAGCACCGCCGCGGACTGCGGCTGGGCCGGAGCTCCCTGAGGCGAGCTACGTCGCCGGGCAGCTCGGCGTCGCGCCGAGCGCGCGTGCGAGCGTGAAGCGAGCGCTGATGCGAAGCACTCCGGGCGCCCGCGCGCGAACGATGGTCCATCCGCCGGCAGCGCGGGCCACGCAGCCGCGTCCCGCGGTGACCGTCCAGTAGCGCGTGTAGCGCACCTGCACGACGAACGTTCCCGGCGCGTCGGCACTCAGTTCGAAGTCATCGCGCCCGAGCTGCGTCGCGACGCCGGGACCGCGGGCGAGCGGCGCCGCATCGGTCACCGCCCATACCCGCCAGTGCGCACTCGCGAAGACGAGGCGCAGGAACGGAGCGCCAGCCCGCAGCAGACGCGCCTCGGCCCGGCTCGAGGAGTCCAGGGCGACGTCGGGCAGCGCGACGTAGCGCACCGCGTTGGCACGCAGCCACCCGTCGTACGCGCGATCGGTGAGCCGTCCGTCGAAGAAGAGCGGGTCGTCGGCGACGTCGAGCTGGCGTTCCCAGCCGCGCGCGATCGGGAAGCGCGCTGCGAGCACCGCCGCCTCCCAGTGCGAGCGGGTGAGCGGGACCTCCACCCGGCCGGGCTCGCGCAGCGCAGCGCTCAGGAAGCGCTCGAGCGGCACGTAGTAGGCGGCGCTCACCGACGGGTCGTGGATCACCTTGGCCACCTCGCGCACGGGACCCCACAGCACCCACACCGCGAGCGCGGCGCCGACAAGCGCCGTGACCGTCAGCCGCGAGCCAGCACGCCGGTCCAGCCGCGACAGGCGGACGCCGAGGAGCAGCGGCAGCGCGAACAGCACCCCGAGGCGGTCGACGTTACTGCCCATCGGCGTCGGCAGGAGCAGCGACGCCACGACGGCGAGCACGTACAGCCAGGCCCCCGTGCGCAGCACGCGCTCCTCGCGCGGGAGCAGGGCGGCAAACGCGAGCGCCGCGGCCAGGGCCGCGACGAACGACGTCGCGGGGAATGGCTCGCGCCCGCCTTCGGGGAAGGCGAGCGCCATCGCCAGCGCGACGGCGAGGGCGGGCAGCGCGAGCGACAGCGCGACGGCCAGCCGGCGCGTGGCCAGCAGGTGGGCGACGCCGGCGAGCACGAGGAACAGCCCCGCCACCGGGCTGGCCGCCGAGCACAGCGCCGCGAGCACGACGGCGCCCGCGACGCGTCCGCGCACGATCGCGAGGACCGCAGCGAGTCCGAAGCTCACGCCGAGCGCGAACGTCAGCCGCCCGATCCAGGCGTCGCCGCTCGCGGCGATCGCGAAGGCGACGCTCGCCGCCACGGCGGCGCCGGGCGCGAAGCGCCAGCGCGCCAGGCACCCGAAGAGAATCGATGAGGCGAGCACGGCGAGCACGGCGACCCCGCGCAGGCCGGCGATCGCCGCGAGCGGCTCGAAGACGAGGCTGTACCCGGGGATGTGGTGCCCGGCGTACCAGTTGTTGTCCCACACGACGAAGCCATCCGCCGTGAACAGGTCGTGGCGGTACACGGCGGCCGCGAGGTCGGGCGTGCGCGGGTCGACGGCCAGCCAGGCGAGCAGCGACACGCTCGCGGCGGCGAGCGCCGCCAGCGGCGCGGCCCAGCTCGCCGCGCGCCCGCGCGTGGAGGCGAGCGCCGGCGTGGCGGCGACGTCGGTTACGGCCACGGCCGGTCGCGGTGGGACACGGGCGCACACACGCCCTAAGGATGACGGTCATGGCCGCGCGCGCGGCGACGCACGGGCACGCGCCTGCGGCGGCGTCGCCGGGGCGATGCGCGATCATGTTGGCCTTGCGCATGACCGTCGTCGCCGGTAGGTCCCCCGTGCCCGCTCGAATCGCCTTCCGGATCGGCGCGTCCCTGGCGGCGTGCCTCGCCGTGCTCGTCCTCAGCGGCGCGCCCGCCGCGGCGGCACCGCCGGCCGCGCTCACCGTCGGGTCCGGATGGGAGATCCATCCCGACCCGACCTTCGTCGGCCTCGCGCAGGGCTGGTCGGCCGGCCACGCAGCGACGGGCTGGACGCCGACGACCGTGCCCGGCGTCTTCGACGCCCGGCCGCTGCCGCAGCTTTTCGGAGGCACCGTGATGTGGTATCGCGTCACGTTCACGGGCCCGCCGGCGCCACCGGGCTTCGCCTGGGGCGTTCACTTCGGTCAGGTGCGCCGCACGGCGACGGTGTGGCTCAACGGCCGCTACCTCGGCTCCAATGGCGATCCGTACTCGCCGTTCGTGCTCACGGCCCGTGGGCTGCGCAGCGGGCGGCCGAACACCCTCATCGTGCGCGTGGACAACCGTAAGGGCGTCGAGCCGCGCGAAGGCTGGTGGAACTGGGGCGGGATCACCCAGCCGGTCTCGCTCGTGCCGCTCGGTCCGGTCGTCACCGCCAATCCCGGCGTCCTCGGCCAGGTGCAGTGCGGCGCGCCCGACGCGTGCTCGGCGCGCATCCTCTTCGACGCTACGCTCACCAACCGCAGCCCGGTCCGCGAGACGCCGCAGATCAGCGTCATCCTCACGCCGCCCTCGGGCGGCCCGCTCACGCGCGGACGCGACACCGCGCCGGCGCTCGCCCCGGGCGCCAGCGAAGACGTCCGCTTCAGCTTCCCGCTCGCCGGCGCGCCCGACCTGTGGGCACCGGGCCATCCCGCGCTCTACACCACGCGCGTGTCGACGTTCGCCGGCGCCACCGTCAGTCAGGTCGACGCGATGCAGACCGGCCTGCGCTCGGTCACCGTACGCGACGGTCAGCTCTACCTGAACGACCGTCCCGTGCAGCTGAGCGGCGCCTCGATCGAGGAGGACGTTCCGGGACGCGGACCGGCGCTCACGCCGGCCGACATGGATCAGATCGTCGCCGAGCTGCAGGCCCTGCATGCAAATGTCACCCGCGCGCAGTACCCGCTCGACCCCCGCCTGCTCGACCGCCTCGATCAGGCCGGCATCATGGTCTGGAGCCAGGCTCCGATCTATCACCGCGACGAGCTGCTCGTGACCGCGAGCGAGCGCCACACCGCGCTCGCGACGATGGAGAGCGCGGTGCTGCAGTCGCGCAATCACGCGTCGGTGATCACCCACTCGGTGGCCAACGAGCTCACCCCGACGCCGGACACGACGCCCGGCACGCGGCGCTACCTCGACGACGCCGTACGGGACACGAAGGCGCTCGACCCGACCCTCCCGGTCTCCATCGACCTGCTCAGCTACCCAAACTATCCGGCGCAGCGCACGTACCACCAGTTCCAGCTGCTCGGGATCAACAACTACTTCGGCTGGTACTCGGGCCGCCCGCCGCACTCCACCGCGCAGCTGGCGGACCTTGCGCCCTATCTGGAGACGATGCACCGCGATTACCCTCAGCAGGCGCTCGTGATGACCGAGTTCGGCGCCGAGGCGACGTTCGACGGACCGGTGACCGTGAAGGGCAGCTACGCCTACCAGACGTACTACATCGAGCAGACGCTCGACATCGTGCGCGCGCTGCCGTTCATGAACGGCGCGATCTACTGGACGCTGCGCGAGTTCGCGGTGAAGCCGGACTGGTACGGCGGCGGCGGCCCGACCGTCGATGAGCCGCGCGACTCGCTGCACCACAAGGGCCTGATCGCCTACGACGGCACCCCCAAGCCGGCGTTCGCGGCCACGAGCGCGGAGTTCGCGAGCACGCCGCTGTATCGGACGCCGCCGAGCGCCCCGACGCCCGTGTGGGTGGCGATCGCCACGCTCGCGCTCAGCCTGCTCGCCGTCGGCCTGCTCGCGGCGTTCGACGTCTGGCTGTTCGCCGGCATTCGCCACGCCGCGCGGCGGCGAGCGCGCGGGGGGCGCGTGCTCGGAGAATCGCCGAGCCGCGAGCGCTCCTACGCCTGACCGAGCGCGGCGGCCACCAGCGACGCCGCCCGCGGGCTGACGTCGACGGTGAGCGGCGACGAGACGCCCGACTCGTGCGTCGCGTCGCCGGCCACGAGCACACGGTAGGTCTTGCTCCCCGGGTCGGCGAGCGTCGTCACGAAGGAGAAGCTTCCGCCCGAGCTCGCGCCGCCGACGGGGGCACCGATGCGGCCCTGCGCGATCGTGTGGAAGGCCCCGTCGTCGCCGAGCAGCTGGAGCGCCACGTCGCCGCCCAGGGCCGCGCCGTCGACGCTGCCCTGGATCGTCTGGGTCGATCCGAGCGACGCGCTGAGCGTGCTCGCGGCGAGCGTCACGGTCAACTGGGTGCCCACGACGAGCGGCGCGCTGCGCAGGCCGGCAGCGGTCACGGCGTAGACGGTGTCCGCGCTCGGCGTCTGCGCGAAGCTGAAGTTCCCGGCCGCGTCGGTCGTCGTCGAGGCGATCGGCTGCTCGTCGGCGACGTCGGGACCGGCGAGCAGCGTGACCGCCACGCCGGCGGAGGGCGCGCCGCCCGCGAGCACGCCCGAGAGCGTGACCGGCTGGCCGAGCGTGAGCGCCTCGCTGGAGGCGGCGAGCGACAGCTCGCCGCTCGTCGCCGGCTCGGCGAGCAGCTCGAGCGGATCCGAGACGCCCGCGAGGTTGTGAGCGTCGCCGCCGAACGAGGCTCGCAGCGCGACGGCACCGGCCCCGCTGAACGTCGGCGTGGCGCCGAAGCTGCCGTCGGCGCGCACGACGGCACGCGCGATCGTCTGCCATCCGGAGGCGGTGCGCTGCTGGACGAGCACCGGCTCGCCGGCATGCCCGGTCGGCAGCACGCGCCCGGTCAGCGTCACCGGCGAGCCGCTGGTCACGGTCGCGTCGGGGGCGCTGACCGTCACCGACGCGGCGACCTGCTCGCGCACCGAACGCGACCGCAGGCCGAGCGCGGTCGCGTAGAGGCTCGCGGTCTCGTCGAGCGGTGCGCTCGCCCGGGTGAACACGAACGCGCCGTTCGCGTCGGCGCTCACCTGGGCCAGGGGCGTCGCCCGGGCAGCGCCGGGCGGGTGCATCCACAGCGTCACCTCGACATCGGCCGCGCCGGAGGCGAAGACCCGGCCCGCCACGAGTGCCGGCTCGCCGGCGACGCCGGGGTTCGGATAGACGGCGAGCGTGATCGTGCGCGCGGGGAGGACGCGCCCGTGCCCGCTCGCCGCGGCGGCGGCGGTCGTCGCGCCGGTGCCCGCCGCGCAAACGAGCAGGCACGTCGTGATGAGGATCGGGCGGCGCATCGTCCACCCCCATAACCCGTGCCGGGACCGTGGGGAGCGGTCCGTTCCCGGGAATTCGCTGCACGTCGCCCATAATGGGCGCCCACGATGGCTCCCCACGTCTATCGGCACCCTGTGATTCTGCGCCTCCGTCGCCATGCCCGTCGAGGCGCCGGGCTGTCCGCGCTCGTCGTCGCCGCCGTGCTCCTTGCGGCCTGCGGGACGCAGGCCCCGCCGCCGATCACGCAGTCGAGCAACCGAGCCGAGCTCGTGCAGGCCGAGTTCTTCCCGTTCTTCCGCGTCTACTGGGACGGCCTGCGCTTCCAGGACCTCGCCCTCACCGCCGCCGACGGCACGGAGAACTACAACCCGACGGTCGGCGAGAGCTTCCAATACGGAGACTGCAATCCGGGCAACGGACCGCTGCACACCGGCGGCTGCGTGCTGCCGCTGCAGGTGGCCACGGTCGTTTGGCACCGGCACTCGAACGCCGGCCTCGGCGCGCAGCACAACATCATCCTGCGCGGGGTGCCGGCCACCGTGTTCGCCGGCGGGAAGTCGATCGAGCTGTATACCGGCAAGTACGCGATCGACGTGTTCGCCGACACCCCGGCGCGGGCGCTCGCCGCCGCGCAGGCGCTGCGCCTGCTCAACGCGCCCGGCGGCGCGTTCGGCCAGCTTCCACCACCGGATTTCTGCCCCGAGTTCATCGGCGCCGCCCCCGACTTCGTCGTGGCGCGCACGAAGGGCGGTCGACTCGACTGCATCGACGTGCTCACGGTGTATTGATCGCCCGTGGCGCCCGAAGGCCTCTTCGCTGATTCTTCTCGCCCCCTTCACTGCCGTTTAGCTCGATCGAGCGCAATGGGATACTGAGGAGCACCCCCAGCAGACCCGTGATGGCCGATCCGACTCGCATCCTCGTCGTCGACGACGAGCCCGCAGTTCAGCAGGCGCTCTCGCGCGCGCTGAGGCTCGAACGCTACGAGGTGGCGACGGCGGTCGACGGGCGGGAGGCGCTCGACATGCTCGGGCTCGTCCCGTACGACGCGGTCATCCTCGACGTGTCGATGCCCCTCCTCGACGGCATGGAGGTCTGCCGCCGCCTGCGCGACCACGGCGACCACACACCGGTGCTGATGCTCACCGCGCGCGACGACATCGACGATCGCGTGGCCGGGCTCGACGCCGGAGCCGACGATTATCTCGTCAAGCCGTTCGCGCTGCGCGAGCTGATGGCGCGCGTGCGCGCGCTGCTGCGCCGCACCGGCGAGGACGAGCCCGACGGCATCATCGCCTTCGAGGACCTGCGGATGGACAGCCTCGCCCACGAGGCGTGGCGGGGGGACCGCAAGCTCGAGCTGACGCGCACCGAGTTCCTCCTGCTCGACCTCTTCCTGCGCCATCCGCGGCAGGTCCTCACGCGCTCGCAGATCTTCGAGCACGTGTGGGGCTACGACTTCGGCTCGAGCTCGAACTCGCTCGGCGTCTACATGGGCTACCTGCGCCGCAAGACCGAGGCAGGCGGCGAATCACGGCTGCTGCACACCGTGCGCGGCGTCGGCTACGTCCTGCGCACGTGACGTTCCGCCGCCGCATCACGCTGGTCTCGGCGGCGGCGGTGGCGGTGGCGATCGTGCTCGCCTCGGCCCTCATCTACGTGCTCACCTCCGAGCAGCTGCACCGCCAGATCGACGATCAGCTGCGCGGACGCAGCCACGACGTCGTGTTCCTCGTCCGCCGTGCGGAGAGCGCGGGCGCACGCGAACGCGCGCTCCTGGCCTCAGGCGGTGTCGCGGCGCTCGCGGGTGCCGGGCCCCGGATCCCCGGGCCGCCGGACGCAGACCCGTTCGGCTTCCCCGCCGGCGCGACCGGGGCCACGGGCCTGCGCGGCGACTTCCCGGCACTGACGCCCGCCCCGAACGAGGTGCGCGGCTACCAGCAGATCATCGACTCCAGCGGCCGGGTGCTGTTCCGCTCGGTCGCCACGGAGACGCTGCCGACCACGGCGCGGATGCGAGCGCTGGCCGCGAACGGCGGCGCCCCCTTCTTCACCGACCAGACCGTCGACGGGACGCACCTGCGCGTGCTCGCCGAGTCGGCCGGCGGCGGCCGCGCCATCCTGCTCGCCCAGCCGCTCACCGACGTCGATCACCTGCTCGCTCGGCTGCGGCTCATCCTGGCGCTGATCGATGCCGGCGGTATCGCGCTCGCGGCGCTGCTCGGCATGTTCGTCGCCGGCGCGGCGCTCGCGCCGATCAAGCGCCTCATGCGCGCCACCGAGCACGTCACGCGTACGCGCGACCTCTCGCAGCGGATCGCGCCGACGAGCGAGGACGAGATCGGGCGTCTCGCCGAGAGCTTCAACGAGATGCTCGACGGGCTCGACGGCTCGATGCGGGCGCTCGATGCATCCGTCACGGCGCAGCGCCAGCTCGTGGCGGACGCCTCGCACGAGCTGCGCACGCCGGTCACCAGCGTGCGCACGAACGTCGAGATCCTCCTGCAGGCCGACGACATGGACCCCGGCGAGCGCCGCCGCCTGCTGCGCTCGGTGGTCGAGCAGCTCGAGGAGCTGACTCTGCTCATGAACGACCTCATCGAGCTCGCGCGGGGCGAGGAGCCGCACGACCGCGACGAAGATGTGCGGCTCGACCTGCTCGTCGGCGATGCGATCGCGCGCGCACGCCGCCACGCGCCCGATGCCGTGTTCGCGGCCGAGCTCGAGGAGACGCTGATCCTCGGCGCGCCGGCGCGCCTGGACCGGGCGATCAACAACCTGCTCGACAACGCCGTCAAGTACAGCCCACCCGGCGAGCCGATCGAGGTCACGCTGCAGGGCGGCGAGCTGTGCGTGCGCGATCACGGGCCCGGATTCGCCGAGCAGGACCTCCCGCACCTGTTCGACCGCTTCTACCGGGGCGCCGAGGCGCGCGGCCGGCCCGGGTCCGGGCTCGGGCTGGCCATCGTCCAGCAGGTCGCGCTCGCGCACGGCGGCAGCATCACCGCGGAGCCTGCGCCGGGAGGCGGAGCGCTCATGCGGCTGCGGCTACGCCTCGCGCCGCCGTGCCGGGCCGAGGATGAGGGCGCGCCCGCGGCGGATCGCCCGTCCGACCCCGCCCCGCTCGTCTGAGGGCGCGTCGCCGGCCGTGGTGATCGCGCGTACCCCGTAGCATCTGGCGCCATGCCGCGCCGTGCCGACCGCCTTGCCCCGCTCGCCCGGGTGGACGGGCGTCACCACGCCCCGTGAGGCGCCGTGCCGCGTACGCGGGGGCGGCGGTCGGCGCCCTCGGCGTCGCCGCCCTCATCGCCCCGGACGCCGCGTTCGCCCACGGCCTGGTGGGCAAGCTCGATCTGCCGGTCCCGAAGTGGCTGTTCGCGTGGGCCGCCTCGCTCGTGCTCATCATCTCCTTCGTCGCGCTGGCGACGATGTGGCCGACGCCCCGCCTGGAGCGCGCGCGGCGCACCCGCCTGCTGTGGCGCCCGCCGCGCGTGCTCGAGCCGCTGTGCGGGGCGGTTGGCATCGCGCTGTTCGCCGTCGTCGTCTACTCGGGCCTCGCCGGGGAGCAGTTCGACGAGTTCTCGAACCTCACGCCGACCTTCATCTTCTATCTGTTCTGGGTCGGCGTCCCCTTCCTCAGCCTCGCCTTCGGCGACGTCTTCCGCGCCTTCAATCCGTGGCGCGCGTTCGCGCGCGCCATCGCCTGGGCGGCCACCCGGACGCGCGGCGCCGACGGCCTGCCGGCGCCGCTGCCCTACCCGACCTGGCTCGGTCGCTGGCCGGCCGCGTTCGGGATCCTCGGTTTCGCGTGGCTGGAGCTCGTGTATGTCAACCGCGGCGATCCGCAGACGCTCGCCTACCTGTCGCTCGGCTACGCGGCCGTGATGCTGATCGGGATGAGCCTGTACGGCATCGAGCCGTGGACGACGCGCGCGGATGCCTTCTCGGTCGAGTTCAACCTCTTCGCCCGCATGGCCCCGCTGCGCTGGGAACGTGACCGCCTCGAGCTGAGGCCGCCGCTCATCGGCATCATCGGCCTCGAGATCGTGCCCGGCACGATCGCCCTGGTCACCGCCATGATCGGGTCGACGAGCTTCGACGGTTTCGAGCAGGGCGGCCCGTGGCTGCTCGGGTTGGAGCCGCACCTGCAGAGCTTCTTCGCCGGCCTGGGCGCCGGCCCGGATGCGGCGCTGGAGCTGGCCTCAACCGTCGGCCTGCTGCTCGCCTGGGGGTTCGTCTCCACGCTGTACGAGCTCGGGATCCGCGGGATGCAGAGCATCGACCCCCGGTTCACGCGCGAGTACCTCGCGCGTTCCTTCGTGCACACGCTCGTGCCGATCGCGCTCGCCTACATCGTCGCGCACTACTTCTCGGCGCTCGTCTACGAGGTCCAGGGCGGGGTCGCGCTCGCCTCGGACCCGCTCGGCAACGGCTCGAACCTGTTCGGCACCGCCAACGTCCAGATCGACTACAACGTGCTCTCGCCGGACTCGATCTGGTACGTCCAGATCGGCGCCCTGCTGCTCGGGCACGTCTGCGGGCTGATGCTCGCCCACGACCGTGCGCTGGTGATCTACCGGCGCACGGCCGACGCGGTGCGCTCGCAGTATTGGATGCTCGCGGTGATGGTCGCATTCACGAGCCTCGGCCTGTGGCTCCTGTCGGCGGCGGAGTGACGCCCGGCGCCGCGCGCCGGGCCGCCCGCGCCGCCGCGCGGAAGCGGGCGGGCGCCAGGCCGTAGCGGCGCGTGAAGGCGGCCGTGAACGCCGACCGGCTGCGGAAGCCGACCAGGCGCCCCACATCCGCGACGGCGATCGACTGCTCGGATAAAAGCTCGGCGCCGGCGCGCAGGCGTGCCGAGCGCAGCTCCTCGGCGAGGGTCGTGGACCCCGTGTCCGCGTACGCGCGCTGCAGCGCTCGCCGGGACGTGCCGAGACGGTGCGCGAGCTCGGCCGCCGTGAGCGTCTCGCGATAGCCGCGGGCGATCGCCTCGCCGGCGCGGCGGCGAAGCTCGGCCCTGCGTGCCCGGGTGCGCTCCCGCATGTCCCCTCCATCCGACGAGCGCCGTCGGTGCGGGACACCCGACCGGATGGGCTCAGATGATCACGGCGACGGTGCCGCCGTCGACCGACCAGGCCGCGCCGGCAACGGTGCTCGCTCGCTCGGAACACAGGAACACGATCGCCGCGGCGACCTCCTCCGGCTCGGCGAAGCGCCCCAGCGGCACCTTCGCCGACTGGCGCCCGAGCGCCTCCTCGCGGGTCACGTGGGCCAGCTCGGCCATCTGCTCGGCCATGCCGCCCGGCGCCACCCACAGGGGCGAGCTGACCGGCCCCGGCGCGACCGCGTTCACGAGCACGGCGCGCGAGGCGTAGAGGTCGGCGAAGGCGCGAGAGAGCGACAGCTGCGCGGCCTTGGTCACCGAGTAGGCCATGTTGTTGAGCGACGGTCGCTTGCCGGCCGAGGAGGCGACGTTGACGATCCGCCCCCAGCCTCGCTCGGCCATCGGTGGCGCGAGACGCAGCATGAGGCGTCTCGAGGCCATCACGTGGAGCTCCCACAGCCGCTGCCAGTCGTCGTCGGTGAGGTCCTCGGGCGCCCGCGCGAACGTCGTGCCCGCGTTATTGACGAGCACGTCGGCCTCGCCGAACTGCGCGGTGCACGCGTGCGCGATGCGCTCGGGCGCATCCGCCTCGGTCACGTCGACGGCGAGGGTGGCCACCCGCCCGCTCGTGCCGGCGGCCGCCTGCTCGGCCGCCGCCTCGAGGCGCTCGGCCGAGCGCGCGACCATGAGCACGCCCGCGCCCTCGGCCGCGAGCAGGCGCGCCGTCGCCAGGCCGATGCCCGAGCTCGCCCCCGTGACCACGCACGCGCGCCCGCTGATGGCGAGATCCACGCGCCCTCACGCGTCCGCGTGACGAGGGCCCTGCTGCCACACGCCGATCTCATTGCCGGCGGGGTCGCTCACCGTGGCGACCCACAGGTCGCCCTCGGGGTACGGCGCGGTGACCACCGCACCGCCGTGGGCGACGATCGCGGCGAGCGTCTCGTCGACGCGCTCGACGAACACGTACGGGCGCACGCCGGCCCGCGGGGCGACGGGCTGCCCGGGCATGAAGTGACCGATGACGTGCCCGGTGGCGTCCGCGAACCTGGGCTTGTCGCGATGGCTGTCGGCCGACCAGCCGAACACGGCCGCATAGAAGGCCGCCGCCCGTCCTGGGTCAGGAGCGGGGATGTGCAGGTAGGAGATCCCGCCGACCCGGAAGACCCGCGGCGCTTCATCGGTCTCGGACGCCATCGGCTCCATTATCCCGCGCCGGCTCATGCGTAGCGCCGCGCCGCCGCGTGCGCCGCCCGCCCGTAGCCGCCGCCGAACAGCGCGGCGTGCACGAGCAGCGGGAACAGCTGCCAGAGCGCGACCCGCCCCTCGTGGCCGGCCGACAGCGGCGTCACCGCCTCGTAGCCCTCGCGCACGCGCGCCACCATCGCCGGAGACCCGAACAGCGCGAGCATCGCGAGATCGACCTCACGATGGCCGCCGTAGGCGGCCGGATCGATGACCCAGGGCCGCCCGTCCGAGCCGGCGAGCACGTTGCCGCTCCACAGGTCGCCGTGCAGGCGCGCCGCGGCCTCGGGTGGCCCGGCCAGCTCGGCGAGGCGCTCGCAGACGCGCTCGATGTCGGACGCGGCCCCGTCGGGCAGCGCGCCGGCGTCCGCGGCAAGCGCGAGCAGCGGCCGCAGGCGATGCTCGGCGTAGAACGACGGCCAGTCCGGCGACGGCTTGCCGTCGAGGACGATCGGACCGATGCGCAGCGGAGCGCAGCGACCGGGCAGCGCGGCCGGTGCAGCGGGGGGCGAGGCGCCGAACGCCGGCGCACCGGCCGCGTGCAGCGCCGCGAGGCCGCGTCCGAGCGCGCGTTCGCCGTCCTCGTCGAGGCGGCCGCTCGCGACCCATTCCAGCGCGAGCCAGCGCGGGCCGGCCTCGGCGCCGGAGGGGTCACCGACCGCGATCACGGCCGGGACGGCGATCGCCCCGGGCTCGGCCAGCCAGACCAGCCCGGCCGCCTCGGTCGCGAACTCGCCGGCCGGGGCGTCGCGACGGGTCTTCACGAACAGCCGCCGCCCGTCGGTCAGGGTGACCGCGAAGCCCTCGTTGATGTCGCCGCCCCGCACCGGCTCGGCGCCGGCCACCTCCGCGCCGGTGGCGTCGGCGAGCTGCCGCGCGAGCGTCGCGGGGAGGGTCACGTAGCGCGCTGACCGCCGGCCGGCGCCGGCGGTCCCTGCCCCAGAAGGGGCCCGAGCGCGTCGAGCAACCCGCGGCAGGCCGCGGTGACGACGTCGAGCACGTCGTCGAAGCCTCGCGGCCCTCCGTAGTAGGGGTCCGGGACGTCGAGGTCGCCCTGCGCCGCCGCCGCCGGATCGAACTCGCGCAGCAGGCGCACGCGCGCGGCCGCAGCGGAGTCCGGGGCGAGCGCGAGCAGGGCGTCGCGATTGGCGCGGTCCATCGCCACCAGCAGGTCGAAGCGCTGGAAATCCTCGGCGCGCACCTGACGGGCGACGCCGCCGAGCTCGATGCCGCGGCGCGCGGCGGCCGCCGCCGACCGCCGATCGGGCGGCTCACCGACGTGATAAGCGGCGGTACCCGCACTTTCGACCTCGAGCGTCTGCGCGAGCGCGGCGTCGCGCGCGAGCGCCCCCATCACGCCCTCTGCCGTCGGCGAGCGGCAGATGTTGCCGAGGCACACGAACAGGATCCGCACCGCGCGAAGCATAGGCGGAGCGGCTCACTCGACCGTCGCCGCGCGGGTGTCCTCGACGTGCTCGAGGCCGCCGAGGGGCCGGGGGATCGACCCGATCCGGCGCGGCTCGGGCAGGTGCTCGCCGTCGGCCACCACGCCGTGCTCGGCGAGCCGGCGCGCGCTCGGCATCACGCGCGCCTGGAGGGTGCCCACGGCCTCGTTGTATGCGGTCACCGTTCCCGACAGCCGCTGGCCGACACGGTCGACGCGCTCGATGAGCAGGCCGAGGCGCTCGTGCAGCTCGCGCCCGGCCCGGCCGATCGCGCGGGCGCTCTCGGCCACTCGCTCCTGCTGCCAGCCGTAGCTGACGGCCCTCAGCAGCGCGATCAGCGTCATCGGGGTGGCGAGCAGCACGTGCTCGCGGACCCCTTCCTCGAGCAGGTCCGGTGCCGTCTCGAGCGCCGCCTGGTGGAAGTGCTCGGCGGGCAGGAACATGACGACGAAGTCGGGGGCGGCGTCGAACTGCGTCCAGTAGGCCTTCGCGCCGAGGCGGCGCATGTGCTCGCGCAGCACGCGCGCATGGGCGGCGAGGTGGCGCTCGCGCTCGGCGTCGTCGCGGGCCTCGAGCGCGTCGAGGAACGCCTGCAGCGGCGCCTTGGCGTCCACGATCACCTGCCGGCCGCCCGGCAGCTGCACGATCATGTCCGGCCGCAGCACGCCGTCGTCCCCGTTCGCCGAGCGCTGCTCGAGGAAGTCGCAGTGCGCGGTCATCCCGACGAGCTCGACGACGCGGCGCAGCTGCATCTCCCCCCAGCGCCCGCGCGTCTGCGGTCGGCGCAGCGCGGTGACGAGCGCGTTCGTCTCGCCGCGCAGCCGCTCGTTCGTCTCGACGAGCGTGCGCAGCTGGGTCGACAGCTCGGCCCGACCGGCCACGCGCTCGCGCTCGAGGCGCTCGAGCCGGTCGTCGACACGCCCGAGCGAGTCGCGCAGCGGCCCGACGAGCTCCCCGAGCGTCAGGCGCCCCCGCTCGCGCTCGCCGCCGAGCTCGGCGCGCGCGAGCGCGATGAACTGCTCGTTATTGGCGCGCAGCGCCTCACCGGAGAGCGCGGCGAACTCGTGCCGCAGCGCCTCGCCGGCCCGCTCGCGGGCGTCCAGGGCGGCGCGGGCGGAGGCGAGGCGCGGGAGCAGCACGAGCGCCGCGAGGGCAACGCCGATGAGCAGGCCGACGAGGAGGAGGAGCATCGCCCCAGTGCAGCGCGCGCTGCGGACGGCACGCACGCGGCGTTGCACGGGGGGTGTACGTAGAAGGTGTGAATAATTCACACCTTCTACGGTCGCGGGCGCTCAGCGCGCCTCGTCGCCCAGCTCGAGCACGGCGAGGAACGCCTCCTGGGGGACCTCGATGCGCCCGACCTGCTTCATGCGCTTCTTGCCCTCCTTCTGCTTCTCGAGCAGCTTGCGCTTGCGCGAGATGTCGCCGCCGTAGCACTTGGCGATGACGTCCTTGCGGTAGGCCTTCACGGTCTCGCGGGCGATGATGTGCGAGCCGATCGCCGCCTGGATCGGGACGTCGTACTGCTGGCGCGGGATCTTCTTGCGCAGCTTCTCGGTCAGCTGGCGGCCCATCTCGTACGCCTTGTCGCGGTGCACGACCATCGACAGCGCGTCGACCGGGTCGCCGGCCAGCAGGACGTCGAGCTTGACGAGATTCGAGGGCTTCGTTCCGCTCAGCTCATAGTCGAGCGAGGCGTAGCCGCGGGTGCGCGACTTCAGCTGGTCGAAGAAGTCGAGCACGATCTCAGCGAGCGGCAGGTCGTAGGTGAGCTGCACGCGCTCGGGCGAGAGGTAGTGCATGCCGGCGTGCTCACCGCGGCGCTCGACGCAGAGCTCCATCACCGCGCCGATGTACTCCTTCGGGCAGATGATCGAGGCCCGGATGCAGGGCTCGCGGATCTCGGCGATCGTTCCGGGATCGGGCATGTCGGACGGGTTATGGACGGTGATTTCCTCGCCGCTGGTGAGCGTGACGTCGAACTCGACCGAGGGCATCGTGGCGAGCAGCTCGAGGTCGTACTCGCGTTCGAGGCGCTCGCGCACGATGTCCATGTGCAACAGCCCGAGGAAGCCGCACCGGAAGCCGAATCCGAGCGCGTCGGAGGTCTCGGGCTCCCACGACAGCGCCGCGTCGTTGAGGGTCAGCTTCTCCAGCGCGTCTCGCAGGTCGGGGTAGCGGTCCGAGTCGATCGGGAACAGGCCGCAGAAGACCATCGGCTTGACCTCGCGGTAGCCAGGCAGCGCCTCGGTCGCGCCGCCCATGCGAGTCGTGAGCGTGTCGCCCACGCGCAGCAGGCTGACGTCCTTGATGCCGGTGATGAGGTAGCCGACCTCCCCGGCGGCGAGCTCGTCGGTCGGCATCATCTGGGGTGAGAAGCAGCCGATGTCGTCGATGTCGGCCACGACGTCGGCGGCCATGGCCCGGATCGCCCCGCCCTTGCGAAAGACACCGTCGACCACGCGGATGTAGGCGATCACGCCGCGGTACTGGTCGAACTCGGAGTCGAAGATGAGCGCACGCGGCGGCGCCGTCGGATCGCCGCCGGGCGGCGGCACGCGCGCGATCAGCTCCTCGAGCACGTCGGCGACCCCCTCCCCCGTCTTGCCGCTGATGCGCCGGATGCCATCCTCGGGCTCACCGATGAGATCGGCGACCTCGCCCGCGACGCGCTCGGGTTCGGCGCCCGGCAGGTCGATCTTGTTCAGGCACGGGATGAGCTCGAGCCCGGCATCGACGGCGAGATAGGTGTTGGCCACCGTCTGCGCCTCGACGCCCTGGGAGGCGTCGACGACGAGCAGCGCACCCTCGCACGCGGCGAGCGAGCGCGACACCTCATACGTGAAGTCGACATGACCCGGCGTGTCGATGAGGTGCAGCTGGTAGGTCTGCCCGTCGCGCGCCTCGTAGAACACGCGCACGGCCTGCGCCTTGATGGTGATCCCGCGCTCGCGTTCGAGGTCCATCGAGTCGAGCAGCTGCGCGCGCATCTCGCGGGCCGACACGGTGTGGGTCAGCTCGAGGATGCGGTCGGCCAGCGTCGACTTGCCATGGTCGATGTGGGCGATGATCGAGAAGTTGCGGATGTGTCGCTGGTCCATGGGCGTTCAGACCTAGGGTAGATGGCGCGCCCCGAGCACACCGCATCGACGGATCGTCCCCGCGTGAGCGTGCGCCTGCCGGCCTCCGTGAGGCGGCGGATCAGCCGCCCGGCGCCTCGCTCGGCTGGGCGCCGAGCGTCAGCGGCACGGTGATGAGCGAGCCGGCGCGCCTCACGCTCAGGGTCACGCGGTCGCCGGGCATGTGCGTGGCGATGTCGTCGATCAGGTCGGCGCTGCCGTGCAGCGGGCTGCCGTCGAAGGCGACGAGGACGTCCCCGACGCGCAGCCCGGCGGTCGCGGCCGGCGTGCCGGACTGCACCTGCTGGAGCAGGACCCCGGAGCCGTCGGGCGCATCGGTCGTGCTCACCCCGAGGTAGCCGTGGGGCACGGCTCTGCCCTGCTCGAGGCGGGGCAGATCGATCTTGGCGAGATCGATCGGCACGGCGAACCCGACGCCACTGCTGGTGGCCGTGCCGGAGGCGGTTTCGCTGCCGCCGGTGGCGATCTGGTCGGCGATGCCGACGACGCGGCCGTCGGCGTCTAGCACCGGTCCGCCGGAGTTGCCGGGATTGAGCGCGGCGTCGGTCTGGATGGCGTAGGCGATGTTGAAGCCGTTCGGGGCGGTGATCGTGCGGTCCAGCCCGGCGACGACCCCGGTGCTGAGGCTGCGGTCGTAGCCGAAGGGGTCGCCGATGGCGGCGAGGTAGTCGCCGACCACGAGCGCGCGCGAGCTGCCGAGCGCGAGCGGGTGCAGCGCGACGCCGCCCGGAGCGACGTGGATCACCGCGACGTCCCAGGCACGATCCTCGCCGAGCAGCGTCGCGGAGCGGGTCGCTCCGTTCTGGAACGTGACCGAGATCGACGTCGCGCCGTCGACGACGTGGGCGGCCGTGAGGATATCGCCGCTGCCATCGACCTCGAAACCCGAGCCGAGATCCGCCTGGCTGCCGCCCCCGCCGCCGAACGGAAAGCCGCCGCTCTGCGAGGCGGTCGTCGCCATGATGTCGACCACACCGGCGGCGACGTGCGCGTACAGAGCGCTCGCGCTGACGCCGCGCGTGGAGGCGGCCGGCGAGGCGCCGGAGCCGAGTGCCGCCGACGGCTGGACGACGGTCGTCGTCGGGCCGCCGTGCAGGTCGCCGGCGGCGGCGAGCACGGCCACCACGATGCCAGCGCCGAGCACCGCCGACAGGGTCGAGATCGCGACCAGCCCGGCACGACCCGGTCCACGGGAAGGGGCGCCCCGGGCGGGCCGGGGGTCATCCTGACCGCCACCGGCGGGTGCGGCCGCGAAGACGGCGGTGCGCGGCTCGACGGGCGGGGAGAGGTGCGGGGGCTCGGTCGGCTCGCCGCTCGACGACTCGGCCGGCGAGGACGCCGCCGGGTCGGCCGCCGTGGGCGGTGGGTCGGGCTCTGGGTGGGGTCCTGGGTCCATGGTGGTGTGTCCCCCTCAACAGTGATAGCGCGCCGCGCCCCGCGAGGCCGGAAACTCTCAGCCTTTCCCTAGGCGCGCCCGAGCGGGCGCAGGATGAGCGTGCGCACCTGATGGGCCTCGGGGATGCGCATCGCGAAGACGGCGCGAATGTAGGTGAGCACGCCGGCGGTCCCGGCCGCGCCGACGCTGAGGATCTGCCCGCCGAGAGAGTCGCCGACGACCCCGTGGATGGCCGTGTACACCGCCCACGAGACGATTCCCAGCAGCGCGGAGGCCACGAGGACGCGCGCCGTGATCATCGTCGTCTGCCGTCCGTCGAAGCGCCCGCCGAACCCGATCCGCAGCCGGTAGATGAGCAGCCCGGTCATCACGACGTTCGCCGCCAGGGTGCCGATCACCAGACCGGCGATGCCGAGCGGCTTGTACAGCGCGATGCTGACGATGATGTCGACGATCATGTTCAGCCCGGCCAGGCGCGTCGGAATCCACGGACGCTGGACGGCGAAGAACGTGCGTGTCAGGAGCAGGTTCAGGCCACCGAACGGCAGGCTCCACGCGAACCAGAAGAGGGCGATCGACACGATGTGCGTCGAGTACGCGTTGAACGCGCCGCGCTGGAAGATGAGCCGCACGATCGGCTCGGTGAGGACGATGATGAACACCGAGGCGGGGATGAGCATGAGGTTGATCTGGCGCATGCCGATGCCGACGGTCCGGCGCATGGCGTCGGACTCGCGTCGGGCGGCCATCCGGCTGAGGGTCGGGAACAGCACGGTGGCCACCCCGACGCTGAACAGGCCCTGCGGGAGCATGTAGATGCGGAACGCGGCGTCGATGGCCCGCGGCGCGTTCACGGAGACGAGTGTGCCGAAGGCCGAGTTGATGAGCTGGTCGAGGTTGACGATGCCCAGCCCGATCGTCACCGGGAGCATGAGCATGAACACCTGGCGGATGCGCGGGTCGTGCCAATCGAGGTGGAACTGCAATCGGAAGTCGATGCGCCCGAGCGCCGCGGTCGCCATCCCGAATTGCACCGCAGTGGCCACGACCACCGCCACCGCGTAGGCGTAGATCTCCTGGTGGAACTCGTGGCGCAGCGTGACGAGGCCAACGATGATGATGAGGTTCCACACCGCCGGCGAGATGGCGGGAATGGTGAAGTGGTCGTAGGACTGCAGCACGCCGACGAGCAGCCCGTTCAGCCCGAGCAGGAGCACGACCGGGAAGAGCACCTGCGCGAGGCCGGCGGTGAGCGCGTCGGCGGACGGGCTGAACGTCGAGCCCGTGAACAGCGGCAGGATCGTGCCGGCGAAGAGGATGGCCAGGGCCGTGATCGTGCCGAGGACGATGAGCATGATCCAGAACAGCGTCGAGGCAAGGCGCACGGCCTCGCGCTTGCGCCCCTGCGAGAGCAGATCGGTGAAGACCGGCACGAAGGCCGCCGACAGCGCCGCCTGAGCGAACAGGTTCGCCACCAGGTTGGGGACGAGGAAGGCGATCGTGAACGCCGACGCCTCCACGCTCGTCCCGAAGATGCTCGCAGCGACGATCTCGCGCACGAGCCCGGCGACGCGCGAGACGCCCGTGGCAATTGAGAAGATCGCGGTGTTGCGGGCGACGCGGCCTGCGCCGGGGCTCACCCGGGCCACCGGCGGATCGCCACCTTCGGTGATCGCTGACAAGGCCGCTATAGTACGGCGCTGCGCGGCCGGGCCGGCCACGGTCTGGCGCGCTGCACGCGATGGCCAACATCCACTCTCAGAAGAAGCGGATCCTGCGAGCCGAGCGCGAGCGCCTGGAGAACCTGCGCTACACGTCGGCGATCAAGACCTACTTCCGCCGGCTCGAGGCGATCGTGGCCGGGGGCGACGGCGATGTCGACGCCGAGCACCGCCAGCTCGTGTCGCTCATCGACAAGGCGGTCAAGGTGGGGGCGCTGCATCGCAACACCGGCGCCCGCAAGAAGTCCCGCGCCGCCCGGCTGATCGCCGGCGGACGCTCGCCGTCCTAGCGGCGAGCGCCTCCGTTCAGCCCGCCGGATCGGCGTCCGCGCTGCGGACGGTCCAGCGCTCCTCGATGCGCCCGAAGCGCCAGATCGCCAGCGCGACGGCCCAGGTGAGCACGAACAGGCCGGCGACGATGAACCCGAGCTCGTTGATGTTCACGTTCTCGACCGAGCTCCAGAACGACCCCTGGGCGTCGAGCTGCTGCGCGAACAACCCCGCGAGCTCGATCGTCCCGATCACGAGGGCGACGACCACCGACAGGCCGGTGATCGTGATGTTGTAATAGACCTTGCGCACGGGCTTGGAGAACGACCAGCCATAGGCGAAGTTCATGAACGAGCCGTCGATCGTGTCGAGCAGGCTCATGCCGGCGGCGAACAGGATCGGCAGGCAGAGGATCGCGTAGAAGGGCAGTCCCGCGCCGGCGGCGCCCGCGGCGAGGAACAGGAGCGCGACCTCGGTGGCGGTATCGAAGCCGAGGCCGAACAACAGCCCGATCGGGTACATGTGCCACGGCTTGGTGACCGCGCGCGTGAAGCGCCCGAGGAATCGGCCCATCAGGCCGCGCGAGTTGAGGTGCTGCTCGAGCTCGGCCTCGGAGAAGCGGCCGCCCCGCATGTCGCGGAAGACCTTGATGATCCCCACCAGGATCACCACATTGAGCGCGGCGATGATGTAGAGGAACGTGCCGGATACGCCCGTGCCGATCCAGTTGGTGACGCTGTGCAGCGTCGAGCCGCTGTTGCGGACCTGCCCGTCGAGCGTGCGAATGCCGATGGCGAACAGGAACGAAAGCACGAACACCACGCTCGAGTGCCCGAGCGAGAACCAGAATCCGACGCTCAGCGGCCGCTGGCGCTCGGCCATCAGCTTGCGCGTCGTGTTATCGATGGCCGAGATGTGGTCGGCATCGAAGGCATGGCGCAGCCCGAGCGTGTACGCGGTCAGGCCGAGCCCGACGGTGAAGCCGCCCGACGCGCCGAGGCGGTAGTGGTGCGGCGCGACGAGCGCGAACAGGATGACGAAGCCGACCACGTGCAGGCCGATCACGACGGCGCTCATTCCGGCGACGGCACGCCATTCGCGCCCCGTCAGGGCCCGGCTCAGTCGTTGCCGGCGCGAGAACCCTGCTGCGGCGGCGGTCTGCGGCTCCATCTCTGCCTCCTCGTTCACTTCGGGGTGGTCAATTCGAGGGCGCCCGCGCTGGGCGGGCGCCCTCGACGCACATCAGCCGAGTCGGACCTCGGCGACCGCTCCGTCGGTCACCGTAACGACCGGGCGTTCGGTGGCGGCGTCGCTCCATACGACGTAGTCGCCCGCGGGCAGGCTGCCGAACACGGCGGTCAGCATCGACCCCGCCGCGGTCGTGCGCTCGTGCACGCCCGTGTGGACGCGGCCCGCGCCGCCGACCGCCGGGCTGATCTCGATCTCGCGGCCGCGGTAGCGCTCGTCGGGGTACAGCACGAGCGCGCCGCGCCCACCGCCGACGTCGATCGCCAGGCTGCCGCACGGCGCCGCTGACAGCAGCGGGCCGTGCGGCTCGTGGCCACCGCGGTGCTCGTGATGCTCGTTCGTCATCACGCTCACCCGGCGCTCAGACGGTCGCCAGCGGCGACGTCTGGTAGCCGCCCTGCGGCGTCCCGAGGTACGGGAACTGCGGCAGGTAGGTCGAGTCTGCGTCCGTGAGCCCGTCGGTGATGAGCGACGCCGCTTTGTCCGGCGTGTAGCTCTTGTCGACCAGCGGCACCGTCGCCCCGGCGATCGCGCGGAACTCCACCGTGACGATGTCGTCGAACACGCGGCGCCCGTTGGGGAAGCCGGCGAGGTCGCTGCCGAGCAGGCCGAGCGGACTCGGATTGCTCGTCGTCGGCGGGATCGCCATGTTGAGCCGCAGCTCGTCGGCGTACGTCGTCCCGGTGAAGTTCTGGAAGCCCGGGATGATCCCACTCGGGATCCCGGTCAGCAGAATCGCCACCAGGTCGGCGCGCGCCGTCGTCAGCCCCGCCAGGTTCGGGAAGACCCCCGGGTACAGGACCGGCAGCAGCGAGGCCAGCTCCGGATGCTGGACGTTGGCCAGGAACCGGCCATCCTCGGCCGGCGGGAGGGAGTTCCACAGGTCCTTGAGGCCCATCGGCACGATCACCTCGTTGAACAGCGGATTGCCGAGGCGAGAGACCTGCACCCAGCCACCGGCCTCCTCGACGACGCCGGTGTAGGGCTGGCGGATGAGCGCGCGCTTGCGGCTCGCCGTCGCCCAGACCCCGACAACCGACTTCGGAGACGTCGGGTCGGTCGGCGTCGAGCCATCGACCGTGAGGTCGGACTTCGGCACCTTCAGGGCGATCGAGTGCACGCCGAAGTCGTTCGTGGCGTTGACGCCCGTCGTCGCCGCGAGCGCCCCGATGTGCAGGTTCTCGAACGGCCGCAGGTTGGCCAGATCGAAGATCGACCCGAGATCGACGTAGAAGCCCTCCAGGCGCTGACCGGCGAACACCGTGCGCCCGCCCGGCAGGCTGTGGATCGCCTCCGACGCGAGGTTCTCGTAGTTCGGCGTCGAGAGCACGCCCACGTTGCAGGGCGGGCAGGCGAGGTTGCTTGCCAGCACCTGCCGCTGGCCCTTCTGGACCCGGGTGACGGTGTAGAACTGCTTGCGGTTCCAGTTGGGGTCGCCGATCGAGTTGATCGTGCCCGTGTTGTACAGGAACGTGTTCGGGTTGCCGACGACCGTCTGGAACTCGAACTGGTAGATGACGTCGGCCTTGCCGTCACCGTTGTTGTCGATGTGGATCTCATAGCGCACGTCGTCGCCGAACTCGAAGAAGTTCGGCCCGCCGAACGGCGCCTCGAGCGGCAGGTAGTTGGCGATCAGGGTGACCGTCGTCGGGTCGTCAGGGCTGACGAACGCGTAGGTGTCGGTGTTATCGGCGACCGGGTCCTTGCTGATCGCCGGAGCTTCGCGGTGTGATGACATGCTCGTTCTCCGAATCGTTTGTGAGAGGGTCGGTGTCGGCGGTCGTGCCTCAGCGCGCCGCGTGGGCGATGCTGGCCGCCAGCTTCCGGTTGCGGATACTCACTTCGCGGTCGCCCACCATCACGGCGATCTCGCCGCTGGCGGGATCACTGACGTAGGCGACGACCGGTCCCGAGCCCGCGGCCGCCGCGGCCTCGGCCTCGGTCGGCTCCGCGCCGGCCGCCGGGGCGCCGACGAGCGAGCCGATCACGGTCATGCCGGCGGCCGTGGCCGCCGAGCCCTTGACGAATCCACGCCTGGTGCTGTCACTCATGTCTTCCTCCGTTTTGATTTCGAGGGATGTGTCACGCGCTTGTTCGAGTTACGCGTGCTCGCGGATCACCGCCGGCTCGGGCGCGCATGAGGCGCTCGCGGCAACGGTCGGCTCTACGGCGACGACCGGGGCGGCGGCAAGAGCCGGCGCCGTGGTTTCGCCCGCGTGAGGTGTCGAAGGGCTCTTACCGGTGAGCTCGTCGCGGAAGCCGCGCATCCCCGACCCGAGCGAGCGGCCCATCTCCGGGAGCCGCTTCGCTCCGAAGACGAGCATCACGAGGACGAGCAGGAAGGCGATGTGCAGCGGATTGTCGAGACCCATGGGTCACTCCCGTCTGTCGTTGGCGGGAGCCACTACGAGCCGGGTGCCCGCCCGGATCAATCGGCGGGCGCCGGCGACGAGCTCAGGCGCTCAGCGCGGCGATCGCCCGCACCGCGAGCGTGTCCTCGTCGAGCCCCGCCTGGCGGGAGCGGCTCGCTCGCACTGCGGCTCCCCCGCGCGAGTCGAGTTCGAGGTCCGCGAGCGCCTGCAGCGCGCCGCGCAGCGCGGCGGCGTCGCGGCCGCGCACGTCGGCGATGAAGCGGTCGGCGGCCTTCGGCGGCATGCGCAGGGTGCGCTTGATCGCCGCCGGCGCCTCACCGGCCTGCAGGCGCAGCGCGACGGCGTGGGCGTCGCGCAGGCGCTGCGCGATGAGGTACATCAGCCCCGGCAGCCGCTCACCCTGCTCGCGCAGGCGCAGGTAGGTCCGCGTCGCGGACGTGTCATCACCGGCCACGAGCGCGTCCGCAAGCGCGTACGCGCGCGACTGCGCCGACGCGGCCGCCCGGCGCTCGACGTCCTCGACGGTGAGCGTCACCGGCAGCGCATCGGCCTCCAGCGCGAGCTTCTCGAGCTCGCGCAGCAGACGCTGCTGACGCTCCCCCACCTGCGCCACGAGCGCGCGAGAGGCGGCGCTGTCGAGCTGCACGCCACATCGGGCGCCGGCCTCGCGGACCCAGCGCGGCAGCTCCCAGGCCTTGATCGACGCCTCTGCGGCCACCTGGCCGCCGGCCCGCTTGACCGCGGCGTGCAGCGCGGCCGGAGCCTTGGCGCGCGCCTCCTCGCGGGCAAAGAACGCGACCGTGGTCTGCGGGTCGATCGCGGCCAGGGCCGGTGTGAGGTGCTCCTCCACCTCGGCCTCCTTATAGCGCTCGGCGCCCTCCACGATGATCACGCGGCGCCCCATCGCCAGGGTCATCATGGCGAGCGCGGCGGCAACGGCGGCGGGCGCGGCCGCCTCGCCCTCGAGGACCTCGACCGCGGCGGCGTCGCTGTCGGCCTCGGCGAGCGCGCGCAGGCGCGCGCGGCGCTCGGCGACGGCGCCGTGATCGTCGCCGTGGATGAGATAGGCCGAGCGCAGCTCGGCCATCAGCGGACGACGAGGTTCACGAGCTTGCCCGGGACGACGATCTCCTTGACGATCTCATTGCCGTCGATGTACGCCTGCACCTTCGGCGATGCCCGGCACAGCGCCTTCAGCTCGTCGGCATCCGCGGCCGACGGAGCGTCGACGCGGTCGCGCACCTTGCCGTTGATCTGGCACACGAGCTCGTACGTATCCCGAGCGAGCAGCTCCGGGTCGGCCTGAGGCCAGGGCAGCTCCCACACGCGCTCGCCGGTGAGCCGCTCATACGCGTCCGCGCTCATGTGCGGGGCGATGGGGAACAGCAGTGACGACGCCGTCGCGAGCGCGAAGCGCAGCGTCGCCGGGTCGGCCGCGTCGCGCAGGCGCGAGGCCTCGTTGAAGAGCTCCATCACCGCGGAGATCGCGGTGTTGAACAGGAAATGCGCGAGGTCGCCGCTCACCTTCTCGATCGCCCAGTGCGCCTTGCGCAGCAGCTCGAGGTCGGCGCCCTGCGCCACGCTGGCCTCGAGCTCGGACAGCGGCCCCGGGCCGCCGGCGCGCTCGGCCGTCTCGGCGGACAGGCGCCACAGGCGACCGAGGAAGCGGTGGATGCCCTCGACGCCGCGGTCGGACCAGTCGGCGTCCTGGTCGGCCGGTCCAAGGAAGAGCACGGTCGCGCGCGCGGTGTCGGCCCCGTAGCGCTCGACGATGAGCTCCGGTGGCACGACGTTGCCCCTGCTCTTGGACATCTTCTCGCCGTCCTTGAGAATCATCCCCTGCGTGAACAGCGCGGCGAACGGCTCCTGGAAGCTGAGGTATCCGAGGTCCGCGAGCGCCTTCACGAAGAAGCGCGCATACATCAGATGCAGGATCGCGTGCTCGACCCCGCCGATGTACTGGTCGACGGGCATCCAGTCGGCGACCACGGCCGGGTCCCAGGCGGCCTCGTCGTTGTGCGCGTCGCAATAGCGCAGGAAGTACCAGGAGGAGTCCACGAAGGTGTCCATCGTGTCGGTCTCGCGCCGCGCCGGGCCGCCGCACGCCGGGCACGTGGTTCGCACCCAGTCCTCGGCCGCGGCGAGCGGCGAGCGCCCGCGCGGCGCGTAGTCCTCGACGTCGGGGAGCACGACCGGCAGGTCGCCGACTGCGACCGGGACGATGCCGCAGCCCTCGCAATGCACCATCGGGATCGGACATCCCCAATAGCGCTGCCGTGAGAGGAGCCAGTCGCGCAGACGGTAATTGACCGAGGCATGCCCTTTCCCCTGCCGTTCCAGCCAGGACACGATCTCCGGCAGCGCCTCGCGGTTGGGACGCCCGTCGAAATCGGGATCGGAGTTGACGAGCGGACCGTCGCCGCTGTAGGGCAACTCGTCCCCGCCCTCGATCACGCGGCGGATCGGCAGGTCGAAGGCGCGCGCGAACTCGTGATCGCGGGCGTCGTGGGCGGGCACCGCCATGATCGCGCCGGTCCCGTACTCCATCAGCACGTAGTCGGCGACGTACATCGGAATGTGCTCGCCGTTCACCGGGTTGACCACGGTGCGGCCGAGCGGCACGCCCGTCTTGGGCTTGTCGGCCGCGCCGCGCTCCTGATTGGACTCGGTGAGCGCGTGGTTGATGTAGTCGCGCGCCGCCTGCTCATACGGTGTGCCGGCCGCGAGGCGCAGCACGTCGGGGTGCTCGGGCGCCATCACGAAGAACGTCGCCCCGAACAGCGTGTCCGGACGCGTGGTGAACACCGGGTAGTCGATCCCGAGCTCCTCGCAGCGGAACGTCACCTCGGCACCCTCGGAGCGCCCGATCCAGTTGCGCTGCATCGTCTTGACGCGCTCGGGCCATTCGATCTCGTCGAGATCGCGCAGCAGGCGCTCGGCGTAGTCGGTGATGCGGAAGAACCACTGCTCGAGCTGGCGCACCTCGACCTCGGCGCCGCACCGCTCACAGTGCCCGTCGATGACCTGCTCGTTGGCCAGCACCGTCTGGTCGTTCGGACACCACTTGACCGCTGCCTCCTTGCGGTAGGCCAGGCCGGCCTCGTAGAGCATCAGGAAGATCCATTGGGTCCAGCGGTAGTAGCGCGGGTCGCTGGTGGCGAGCTCGCGCGACCAGTCGATCGAGATCCCCCAGCGGCGGAACTGACGCTGGAAGGACGCGATCGAGGCCGCCGTGGAGTCGCGCGGATGCACGCCGGTGTTGATCGCGTGGTTCTCGGCCGGGAGACCGAACGAGTCGTAGCCCATCGGGTGCAGGACGCGGTGGCCGGTGCGCCGGCGGTGATGGGCGATCGCATCGCCGATCGCGTAGTTCTTCAGGTGGCCGATGTGCGGCTCGCCGCTCGGGTAGGGCAGCATCTCGAGCACGTAGGCGGTCGGCCGCCCGCCGGGGCGGCCCGGGTCGTTGGCCACCTCCCACGTCTGCTCCTGGGCCCACACGCGCTGCCAGCGGGGCTCGATCTCCTGCGGGTCGTAACGGAAGTCACTCACGCCGCGGAGATTAGCGACGCGGCGTGCGGCGCCGAGGCGCGCCGGGCGGCGCGGCGTCAGCGGCTGTTTCCGAAGATCCGCAGCAGCACGAGGAAGATGTTGATGATGTTGATGAAGATGCCCGTGGCGAGCCAGACGACGTCGTCGGGGCCCGCCTGACGACGGAGGTACTGAAAGTCGATGGCCAGGAAGGCCGAGGCGAAGACGTAGATCGCGATCGAGAGCAGGATGCTGCTCGTCGAGCTGACGAGCACCAGGATCCAGCTGACCACGATGACGGCGAAGAAGGCGAAGAACAGCGGCCTTGCCCAGCGCACGAGGTCGCGCGAGGTCGCCATGCCGAACGTGGCCATGCCGAGGACGGTGAGCCCCGTGCCCCCGGCGGCCTGGTAGACGACCGTCGGGTCCGTGCTCGCATAGTAGTTGAGGATCGGACCGAGCCCGATACCGAGCAGCAGCGCGAGGCCGTAGAGCCATCCGACGCCGATCGCTCCGACGCGCAGCGGTCGCACGAACGCCTGCGCGAACAGCATCACGATCGCCACGATCTCGAAGACGAGGCCGGTGTTGTAGGAGAGATCGCGTCCGATGTAGGCGCCGCCGGCAAAGAAGCCGATGGCGACCGCGACGAGGAACATCGTCTGCCCGAAGAGGAGCGATGCGCTCGTCGCGCGCGCATCGCGTCTCGCGAGGATGCCCAGCCCACTGCTGCTTGCCATGTCGGTCGTTCCTTGCTTGCGCGGGCCGCCGGCGGCGTGGCGACCCCTGTTATCAGGGTTACAGAATAGGCCGGCGCCACGATGAAGCAACTGGAATGCTGTGACGCGTGTCCGGCGCGCTCGACGTGAACCACTTCCCAGTCGAGCACGTCGACGCCCGGCGGGGCGTGCGGCTCGCGGTCACGCGCGTCGGCGCCGGCGGCTTCCCGCTGCTGCTCGTCCACGGCTGGCCCGAGACGCGGCGGATCTGGTGGCGCAACATCGAGGCGCTCGCGAGCGCCGGCTTCGAGGTGATCGCGCCCGATCTGCGTGGGTTCGGAGACTCCGGGCTCGCGCCGGACGGCTTTTATGACCTCGCCGCCCACGCCCGCGACCTGCACGCGCTCGTGCGCGAGCGCTATGGCCACGAGCATTGCGCCGCCGTCGGCGGGGATCTCGGCGGCGGCGTGATCCAGGACCTGTCGCTTCGCTTCCCCGGCTTCGTCACGCGCCAGATCCTGTTCAACACCGTGCTGCCCGCGCTCGGCGAGCGCTACGCCGAGGCGGGGCTGCCGGCGATGCCGACACTCGAGGTGCGGGCCGCCGCTGACTATTACCGCCGCCAGGGTCGCGAGGCCGACGCACTGGCCGCCGAGCTCGACACGCCCGAGAAACGCGAGCGCTATATCGCCGAGTTCTACGGACACCGGCTGTGGGCGACGCCGGGGGCGTTCACGCGCGAGGAGGTCGCCTTCATGGCCGCGCCGTTCCGGCACCCGGCGCACCTTCGCGCCGGCTTCGGCAACTACGAGAGCGCGAGTGGCCGCCGCGCGCTCTCGGAGGCGCCGTGCTGGTTCGAGGTCAGCGCGGTGCCGACGCTCGTGCTGTACGGACCGGAGGATCACGTCATCCCGCGCCAGTTCCTCGAGATGTCCGAGGTCGCCTTCAGTGACCTCGTCGGCCCGTTCGTCGTGCCACGCGCCGGGCACTTCCTGCAGTGGGAGCGCGCCGAGCTGCTCAACCGCACGGTGGCGGCGTTCCGCGGCGACCTGCGCCATCCCTGACGCGCTTCTTGCAGACCCACCGGCCGACGCTACTACCATCACGGCCATGGAGTACGGCGCCGATCCGCCCTACGAGGACGAGCACGCCTGGCAGTACGAGATCGACGGCGGTGAGCTGGAGGGCGAGTCGCCGACGACCCCACTCGAGACGCAGCCTGCGGCGGCCGAGACGGCGCCGCCGGCGAGCGGCGAGACCGCCGTGCTCTCGGCCCACCTGGAGGCGATCGTGGACGCCGCCGAGCAGTCGGCCGAGCAGTTGCGCGCGGAGACCGAGCAGCGCGCACGCGAGCGGATCGCCGAGGCCGATCGGGCCGCGGAGTACCGCGTGGCCGCCGCCGAGGAGGAGGTCCGGGAGATCCTCTCGGAGGCGCGCGCGAACGCCGAGCGGGTGGCCGCCGAGGCGGTCAATGCGGTCGACTCGATCCACGCCGAGGCGCACGACACGCTGCGCGAGGCCAAGGCGACGCTCGCGCAGGCGCGCCTTGACGCCGAGCAGAACGCCAAGGAGATCGTCGGGAAGGCGCGGGAGGAGGCGCGCGAGGTCGTCCGCGCCGCGAACCTGGCCACCCGCGAGGTGATGGACGACGGCAGCGAGCTGTCCGAGCAACTGCGCGAGCTCTCGGCCTCGCTGCGCACGAACGCCGAGCGACTGCTGCGCGACATCCGGCTCGCCCACGGCAGCATGACGGCACGTCTCGATCAGGCCTTGCCCGAAGGGCTCGCCGCGTCGCGCCTGGCAGCCGGCTCGCGCGAGCGCGGGCGCGACGACGACGCGCCGTCGCGCCCGCGCGTGCGCCCGGAAGACGCCGACGCCGCTGTCGACTTCGACGTCCCCGACTTCGTGATGCCCGACGACTAGGGTGGCCGGGGCTCGCTTCGCGCAGTCGGGCCGGTAAACTGAGTCCTCGAAGCGCTCGGGGCTATAGCTCAGCTGGGAGAGCGTCGCGCTGGCAGCGCGAAGGTCGTCGGTTCGAGCCCGACTAGCTCCATTGTCGATCGCGCCTCAGCGTGTGTGGGGGATGAGGTTGCTTCGCGTCGACCGTCGGCTCACCCGATCGTGATCGTTTCGCGCTGTCGTTCTCTTCCCCGGCTGAGCTTCAGCGTGTAGGACCCGGGATGGATCGTGCGCCGGGGATTCAGCGCGAGCATCGTTCGCTTGCCGCTCCGACTGGCTGACCCAATGGCGTAGACGAGGCCGCCCCGGACGAGAATCGCTGCACTCAATGGTCCGCCGTTGGCGAGCTTGACGGGAGAGCTTGTCATCTGTGTCGTGCAGCTCTGGACCGTCTTCTTGTGGTTGCGCCTGCCAGTGGTGACCGGCTTGCACGTGACGAGCTCGATCTCGCCCGCCGGGCCGGCCGGTCCCGTCGCGCCGTTCGTGCCATTGGTGCCGCTCGTCCCTTTGGTGCCGTTCGTGCCACTGGTGCCACTGGTGCCGCTCGTCCCGTTCGTGCCGTTGACGCCCGCTGGGCCCTGCGGGAGCGATCCGCCGGTGCCCTTCAGCGAGATCGAGAGGGGCGCCGCGGGGTCGTTGCTGGGCAGGGTGAGGGTGGCTATGCGTCCGTTATCGGCGCTCGTCGCCGTGGGCCCGAAGCGAATGTCGATGGTGCACGTGTCGCCGGGCCAGAGGGTCGTTCCGGAGCACGTGTCGGTGGTGATCAGGAAGTCATCGGTGTCGCCAGCCGACACCTGCGCGTGCCCGATCTGCAGCTGGCCGTCACCGGAATCGGTGATGGTGACCGTCTGCGGCGGGCTGTAGGTGTCGAGGGGTTGGGTGGCAAAGTCCAAGCCTGCGGGGTTGGGTGTCGCCGTTCCTGCGGGTCCATCGTCGACCGCGACGCCAAGAACCGAGCCGGAGGCCGAGATGAAGTCCGGGTCGGGGGTGCCGCTCCCGTCGAGGTTCGCCTGGCCGATCTCGTCCGAGGCCAAGCTCCCCCAGTAGATGTATTGGCCGTCAACCGCCACTCCCCGGTTATTGCCCGGTCCGGTGGCGATGAAGTTCTCGTTGACGCCGGTCCCGTCGAGGTTCGCCCGCCCGATCGTGGTGCCGAGGCCGTTCGTCCAGTAGACGTACTGACCATTGACGGCGACACCCCCCGGGTTGGTGGTGCCGGTGATGAAGCTCTGGTTGACAGTTGTCCCGTCGAGGTTCGCCCGCCCGATCGACCCGGTCCCGGGTTCCCCGAAGTTGCTCCAGTAGACGTAATGACCGTTGACGGCGACACCCACCGGGTTGTTTACGCTGGTGATAAAGGTCTGGTCGACGCCGGTCCCGTCGAGGTTCGCCCTCCCGATGGCACCCGTGTCACTACCGGAGCCTGGGTCGGCCCAGTAGATGTACTGACCGCTGACCGCCAGTCCTACCGCGCTTATGCCGGTGATGAAGCTCTGATTGGCGGTCCCGGTCCCGTCGAGGTTCGCGCGCCCGATCGAGTCGCTGTTATTGATCCAGTAGATGTACTGGCTGTCGACGGCCACGCCGAGCACACTCGTTGCGCCGGTGACGAAGCTCTGGTCGACGCCTGTCCCGTCGAGGTTCGCCTGCCCGAGCGTGGTGCCCTCGGTGGACCAGTACACATAGGCATTGGCCTGCGCCGCACAGAGCCCGGACACCAGTACCGCTGCCGCCGCCAGCCCGAGGCACGTCCCGCGCAGTGTCATGCCTACGACATCGACCGCGACGGCTCCTTCTGAAGCGCGTCGAGCACGGAGGTCTTGAAGTGCGCCTAGCTCACTCTCGAGTCGATCGCTACGCGGCGACGATGCCGATGTCGTGCCGTTGCGCGATCAGCCCACACACGGTTTCCACGATCTGCGGGTCGAACTGCGTGCCGGCGCATCGCCGCAGCTCGACGAGCGCCTCGGGGACGGTGCGCGGCTCCCGATATGGCCGCTTCGAGACCATCGCGTCGAAGGCATCGCAGATCGCGACGATTCGAGATCCGACCGGAATCGCATCCCCCACCAGCCCGTCGGGGTATCCGCCGCCGTCGACGCGCTCGTGGCTCGCGCGGACGAGCCCGGCGACCGGGGCCAGCGACGGGGCGACGCGGATGATCCGCTCGCCGATGAGCGTGTGATTGCGGATGAAGTCCCATTCCTCGGCACTCAGTGCGTCCGGCTTGTTGAGGATCGTCTCCGGAATCGCGCTCTTGCCGATGTCGTGCAATTCCGCCGCGAGCCGCACGTACTGAACCTCCGACGCGGCCATGCCGAGCTCCTCGGCCGTCGCCTCAGCGAGCTCGGCGACCTCGCTGGTGTGCTCGCGGAGGGTCGTGTCCTTCTCCCGCAGCACCTCGAGCAGCACGTCGGCACTCTCGCGACCGGTGGCGATCGATCCGGCGCTCTTATGCTCGTACATCCGCTGGTCGGCGAGCTGGAGCGCGGTGTCGGCCGAATCGGCTTCGTCGGGGATGACGACGCTGCCGGCCGAGCAGCCGATCTCGAACGCCTCACCCGCTTCGCGCAGCGCGTGGGTGCCCCGCGCCTGCTGCCAGTCGATCTGCTCGCGGTCGAGCCGCGCGACGCAGCAGAACTCGTCACCGCCCATGCGGTACGCGGTCCCCACATCGGACACGGTGGCCGCCAGACGTCCAGCGAATCGCGCGAGCAGAGCATCGCCGGCGAGGTGACCGAAGGTGTCGTTGTAGCCCTTGAAGCCGTCCAGGTCGTAGATGTTCACGACGAGCGGCTGGCTGTCGTCCGCTTCGGCGATCAGCCCGCTGAGGTCCTCGATCAGCGCACGGCGGTTGCCCAGGCCCGTGAGCGCGTCGGTGTGTGCGTCCCGGTGCGTCGCGACGAGCAGGCGCTGCCAGCGCCAGTAGAAGACCAGGAAGACGGTGAGCAGCGCGGCCAGGGCGAGCAGTCCGCCGACCAGCGATTGCGTCTCGGCGCTCGAGGCGCGAGCCTGGTACTCGTTCGTCGCCTCGTTGATCATCGCGGTGGCGGCATCACCGGACTGGTTGGCCGACTCTCCGAGATGGACGGCGAGCAGGATGTTCGTCGGGTCCCCGAGGCTGGGGTCGCGGATCAGCAGCCGGCGGATCTGGTCGACCGCGGCGAAGTCGGTCCGCACCGGCCCGACGATCCTCGGCAGGGCCGGGGTCGGCCAACTGTGGAGCAGGCCGTCGAGGTCGGAGATGACCGAGCGCTGACCGGCCGCCATGCTCGCCGTGACCGCGGCCGGTGTGGCGAGGCCGTCGACGAGCTGCAGCGGGTCCACGCCGACGAGCGTGAACTGCGACTTGACGTTCGCGAGCGTGACCTGCGCGCGGCGGAAGCCCTCCGCCCGATGCTGGAGGAGCACGAAGCCGGTCATCGACGCGACGGCGAGCACGACCGCGACCGCCGGCGTCAGCCACTTCCTGATCATGAGGGCGCCACCCGCGACCAGCATCCGAGCGCGAGAGCTGTCGCCGCGGTACACATACGACAGGTGATCGGTTATCGGGCATCTGGCCACGCCCGTGCCCACATGCGCTGGCCGCATGTTGTACTCGATGGCGGTCGCGGTGGCCCCGACTGCGGATGACCCGCAGGTGCACCCTAGACCTCGCCGATCCCCCCCACGGCGGCGAGGCGCCGCAGTACAGTCGCCGCCAAGCGCAGCTATCGCACTCGACGAAGGGGAAACCACGATGGGATTGATGGATCGCATGAAGCATGCTGCCGAGTCCGCCCAGGCCGCGACAAGCAAGTTCGGCGTCGGCGCCACGGGCGACCAGATCGCGCTTGCCAACCGGGCGCAGCGACTGACGAAGGAGGGGGTCGACACCCCGGCGCACATCGACTCGATGGCGGCCACCGGGAACACGGACACCCCGGGCGGGACCGAGTACGACATCACCTTCACCGTGTCGCCGGCCGGCGGCGAGCCCTACCAGGTCACGACCAACCAGTACATCTACCCGTCCAATCCGTTCGGCGAGGGCGACGACGTCACGGTCAAGGTCGCTCCCGGCGAGCCGGACGTGCTGATGATCTTCGGCCGGCCCTAGCCGCCGCGCGTAGGACGCGCTCAGTCGCCGTCGACGACGAGGCGCATCGGTGCCTCGCCCCAGAGCTGCTCGAGGCGGTAGTACTCGCGCGTCTCCGGGGTGAAGATGTGCACGACGACGTCGAGGTAGTCCATCAGGATCCAGCGCGCCTGACCGAGACCCTCGACGCGCCGCGGCGCGAGCGCGGCGTCGTCCTTCAGGCCACGCAGGATCCCGTCGTGGATCGCCTTCGTCTGGCGCTCGGTGTTCCCGGTGCAGATGACGAAGTAGTCGGTGTAGCCGAGCACGCCGCGGAGGTCGAGCTCGACGATGTCCTGCGCCTTCTTGTCGGCGGCCAGCGCGCTGATCGATCGCACCAACTCGTCCGGGGCGGGACGGTCACGCTCGGGGGCGGCGGCCGGACTCAGCACGCGGCGATCCGGCCGGGGCGAACGAAGAGCATCAATGGAAGTGAGGATAGCGGCGCCGTCCGACGCGTCGGGTTCGCGGCGGTAGAGGCCGTGCTCGCCGATGTAGGCCGCGACGCCATCGGGCACGAGCCCGGCGATCGACTCGCCGGCCGCGATGCGCTCGCGCACCCCCGAGGAGGACACGTCGATCGCCGGCATGTCCAGGAAGTCGAGGCGATCCTCGCCGGGCAGCTCGGCGAGCGCCCCCCGGATCTCCTCGCGAGCCGTGCCGTCGCGCTCGGCCACGGCGAGGCGAGCGAGCGCGAGGATCTCGGCCGGCTCACGCCAGTGCGCGAGCGTGCGGGCCATGTCGGCCCCGAGGATGAACGTCAGCTCGCGCGATGGGTCGTCCTCGTGGAGTGCACGCAGGGTGTCGACCGTGTACGACGGACCCGGCCGGCGCAGCTCGAGCTCGGACACGCCGAGGCGCTCGTCGGCGGCGGCGGCCAGCCGGCACATCGCGAGCCGATGCGCGACGCCGGGATCGTCCTCGGCCTCCTTGTGCGGGGGCACCCGCACCGGCATCAGCAGCACGCGGTCGAGCTCGAGCTGCGCGAGCGCCTGCAATGCGCAGCGAACGTGGCCCTCGTGGGGCGGGTTGAACGTCCCGCCGAGAATGCCGAGACGAGTGACCCGCGGGTCAGGCTCGGACGTGCCCGTCTCCCTCGACGAGGTACTTGGACGTGCACAGCTCGCGCAGTCCGATCGGCCCGCGCGCGTGCAGCTTCTGCGTCGAGTTGCCGATCTCGGCACCCATCCCGAACTCGCCGCCGTCGGTGAAGCGCGTCGAAGCGTTCACGTACACGCAGGCGGCATCGACGCCGAGCTGGAAGGCGCGGGCCGACAGGGCGTCACGCGTGACGATCGCCTCCGAGTGCCCGCTGCCGTGGCGATTGATGTGCTCGATCGCCAGCGCGGCGGAGTCGACGACGCCGATCGCGATCGTCAGGCCGAGGTACTCGGTGTCCCAGTCCTCCGCCTCGGCCGGGGCGATCTCGACGCCGGCGCCACGGATGAGATCGCGGGCGCGCTCGTCGCCGCGCAGCGCCACGCCGGCCTGCGCGAGCGCGGCAGCGATACGCGGCAGGTAGGCGGGCGCGATCTCGGCGTGGACGAGCAGCGTCTCGGCCGCGTTACAGACGCCGGGACGCTGGACCTTCGCGTTATAGGCGATGTCGGTCGCCCAGTCGAGATCGGCACTCGCGTCGACGAACACGTGGCAGTTACCCGACGCGGCGTAGATTACCGGTACCGTCGCCACGTCCTTCAGCGCCGCCTTCAGGCCCTCGCCGCCGCGCGGGATGATGAGATCGACGACGTCGCTCTGGGTGGCCAGCTCGGCGAGTTCGCCGCGACCGCCGCCGGCGACGAGCGTCACCGAGCCATCTGGCAGTCCCGCACCGATCGCCGCCTCGGCGGCGATCGCCGCGAGCACGGCGTTCGAGTGGCTGGCCGTGCTGGAGCCGCGCAGCACGATCGCGTTACCGGACTTCAGGCACAGCGCGGTGGCGTCGATCGTCACGTTCGGGCGGGCCTCGTAGACGACGGCGATCACGCCGAGCGGCACACGCACCTTGCGCACGTCGAGGCCGTTGGGCAGCCGCGCTCCCCCGATCACCTCTCCGACGGGATCGGGCAGCGCGGCGATCGCCTGCACGGCCTCGGCGATCTGCGCGATGCGAGCCGCGTCCAGGCGCAGGCGGTCGAGCAGCGCCTCGCCGATGTCGGCGTCGCGCCCGGCCTCCATGTCGCGCTCGTTGGCCTGGAGGATGTCGGGCGTGCGCGCGAGCAGCGCCTCGGCGATCGCCTGGAGCGCCGCGTCCTTGGTGGCGCCGTCGACGCTCGCCAGCTGCCGCGCGGCGCGCTGCGCGCTGCGGCAGAGGTCGGCGACGGACTCGGTGGTCGCGGCCATCGCGGTTAACAGTAGGGCTTGGGCGCGGAGGCGGGTAGCGGACGGCCGGTGCGCCGGTCGCCCCTACGTCAGTACCAGGTAGTCCCGGTGCACCGCCTCCTCGGTGCCGCGCGGCACCCGCTCGCGCACCGCGGCCGACTGCAGGCCCATCACCTCGCGCAGCTCCTCGGCGGAGAAGTTGCAGATCCCCTTGGCGAGCGCGGGGCCGACCGCGCCGGCGGTGGCGATGCGCTCGACGACATCGACCGCGTCCCCGGCCTCGAAGCCGCCGAGCACCTCGACGATGCCGACCGGGAGCAGGCTCGTCCCGCCGTGACGGAGCGCTCGCGCCGCGCCGGCGTCGATGACGAGCGTGCCGCGGCTCGGCTTGGCGTACTTCAGCCACAGCTTGAACGACGAGTAGCGCGCCTCGCGCGGCGGGAACTCTGTGCCCTCGGGCTCTCCGGCCAGGAGCGCCTCGAGCGCCCCCTCGCGCAGGCCGTTACAGATCACCGTGCGGATGCCCGCCGCGGTGGCCATGTCGGCGGCGACCACCTTCGAGCGCATCCCTCCCGATCCGAGCGGCGACGTGCTGTTGCCGATCTCGAGGTCGCTCAGCGCGGTGAAGTCGGTGACCTCGCGCACGAGCACGGCAGCGGGCGCGCTGCGCGGGTCCTCGGTGTAGAGGCCATCGATGTCGGTGAGCAGCACGAGCAGGTCGGCCGACACGAGTACGGCGACCTGGGCGGCGAGGAAGTCGTTATCGCCGAAGGAGATCTCGTCGGTCGTCGTGGTGTCGTTCTCGTTGATGACCGGGACGACGCGCCAGTCGAGCAGCGTGCGCAGCGTCTCGCGCGCGTTGAGGTAGTGCGTGCGTCCGCTCACGTCATGGAAGGTGAGCAGCACCTGCGCGCTGGTCACGCCGCGCTCGCGCAGCAGCTCGTCGTAGACCGGGTAGAGCTTGCCCTGCCCGACGGCGCTCGCAGCCTGCAGCTCGCCGATCGAGGTCGGGCGGTCCGGCAGCCCCATCACCTGGATGCCGCGCGCGATCGCGCCGCTCGTCACCAGCACGACCTCGTCCCCGCCGGCGCGCAGGGCGGCGGCGGCGTCGCAGATCCGCGCGAGCGTCCCCGCGCGCAGCTCGCGGTGTTCGTCGGCGACGATGCTCGAGCCGAGCTTGACCACGACGCGACGCATCACTCGGCCTCGCTCGGATCGAGCTCGAAGGCGACCCCGCCGATCTCGATCTCGTCCCCGGGCGCGAAGCCCTGCGCCTGCAGCGCCCGCAGGACGCCGATGCGCCGCAGGCGGCCCTCGACGTAGGCCATCGCGTCCTCGTTATCGACGTCGAAGCGCAGCATCAGACGCTCGATGCCCTCGCCGACGACGCGGAAGGAGTGAGCGCCGCGGCGTTCCACGTGAAAGCCCCGGCGGGCGGCCGGGCGGAACACCTGGTGCTCGGCGAGCCCGTCGGCGTCCGGCAGCGACTCGGGAGCCGCCTGGGGCGGCGCGCTCGGCACCTCGCGCAGCAGGATGGCGGCCAGCTCGTCCAGACCGCGTCCCGTCGCGCTGGAGGTGGCGAGCACGGGCACGTCGGCCCCGAGCCGCCGCGACCACGATGCGACGGCGTCGGCGGCGCGCTGCGGGTCGACGAGATCGGCCTTGGAGAGCGCCAGCACCCGCGGCAGCGAAGCGAGCCGCTCGTCGTAGGAGCGCAGCTCGCGCTCGATGAGCTCGAAGTTGGCCTGCGCATCGGCGCTCGGGTCGCCGGTCAGCTCGGGGGCGATGTCGAGCACGTGCACGAGCAGCCGGGTACGCTCGACGTGCGCGAGGAAGTCGTGCCCGAGCCCGGCACCGTCGCTCGCCCCCTCGATGAGGCCGGGGATGTCGGCCACGACGAGCTGCCGATCGTCGGACTGCAGGGTGCCGAGCACGGGTTCCAGCGTCGTGAACGGGTAGTCGGCGACCTTCGGCGCCGCGCGCGTCAGCCGCGAGATGAGCGATGACTTGCCCGCGTTGGGCAGCCCCACGAGACCGACATCGGCCAGGAGCTTCAACTGCAGCGACAACGATCCCTCCTCTCCGGGCAGACCGCGCTCGGCGAAGCGCGGCGCCTGGCGCGTCGCGGTGGCGAAGCGCTTGTTGCCGCGCCCCCCGGGGCCGCCGTGCGCGACAACCGCGTGCTGCCCGGGGCGGACGAGGTCGAACCGGCGACCCTCGATGTCGCCGTCCGCGCCGACGACCTCGGTTCCCGGCGGCACTCGCAGCGCCAGCGGCTCGCCGTCCGCGCCGTGGCTCAGCCGCCCGCCGCCGTGACCACCGCGGTCCGCCCGATAATGCGCGCGCTGGCGGAAGTGCTGCAGGTCTCGCAACGAGTCGTCGCACATGAGCACGACGTCGCCGCCGCGCCCGCCGTCGCCGCCGTCGGGCCCGCCCCGCGGGACGTGGGCCTCGCGGCGGAAGCTGCGGCTGCCGTCGCCGCCGGCGCCGGCGCGGATCTCGATTCGAGCGCGGTCGTAGAGCATCGCCGCGCAATCCTGACAGGCTCATCTACCAGGAAAGGACCCCCTCCCCCATGACCACAGACGCTCAGCCGGCCGACGATCGCGTCCTGCTCATCACCGGAGCCTCGTCGGGCATCGGCGCCGCCACCGCCCTGGCCGCCGCGGCCGACGGCTACCGGGTGGTGCTCGCCGCCCGATCGGAGGACGCCCTGCAGGCGCTCGCGGACAAGCTCGGCGGCACCGAGCGCGCGCTCGCGGTCCGCTGCGACGTGACCGAATGGGCGGATCAGCAGGCGATGGTGGCGGCCGCACTCGAGCGCTTCGGGCGCCTGGACGCCGTGTTCGCTAACGCCGGCTTCGGCGGGGCGCGCGGCTTCCTGAACGACACCCCGGAGCACTGGAAGGCGATGGTGCTGACCAACGTGTACGGCGCCGCCCTCACGCTGCGGGCGACGATCCCCGCGCTCACCGAGACGCGCGGCCACCTGCTGCTCACGTCGAGCGTCGCGGGGCGGCGCGTGCTGCCGGGGTCGATGTATTCGTGCACCAAGCACGCCGTCACCGCGATGGGCGAAGCCGCCCGCCAGGACGTCCACGGGACCGGCATCCGGGTGACGCTGATCGAGCCCGGGATGGTCGACACGCCGTTCTTCGATCAGCGGCCCCAGGACGCGCTCGCGCCCGAGGACGTCGCCCGGGCGGTCATGTACGCGCTCGGCCAGCCGCCGCACGTCAACGTCAACGAGATCCTCGTCCGACCGACGAACCAGCAGGGCTGACCCGGCGCGCTTCGTAGGATGCACCCGGTGGATCGAGACGAGAACGCGGCGCCGGTGACGCTGGGCCAAACGCCCGAGCGCCACAGCGACGCCGACGCGGCGATCGTCGTCCGCGGCATCTCGAAGGCGTACAGTTCGGTGCAGGCGCTGGCCGGAGTGGACCTCGAGGTCACCCGCGGGACCGTGCTCGGGCTCCTCGGGCCCAATGGCGCGGGCAAGACGACGCTCGTGCGCATCCTGACCACGCTGCTGACGCCCGACGCCGGCACGGCACGGGTCCTCGGGCTCGACGTCGAGCGCGACGCGGCCGCGCTGCGCGAACGGATCGGGCTCGCCGGCCAGTACGCGGCCGTCGACGAGAACCTCACCGGCCTCGAGAACCTGACGATGGTCGGCCGCCTCTACGGGGCCGACCGCCGGTCGGCGAAGGCACGCGGACGCGAGCTGCTCGACCGCTTCGACCTCGTCGACGCCGCGGATCGGCCGACCAAGACCTACTCCGGTGGCATGCGGCGCCGCCTCGACCTCGCGGCGGCGCTCGTCGCCGAACCCCCGGTGCTGTTCCTCGACGAGCCGACGACGGGCCTGGACCCGCGCAGCCGCCTCGGACTGTGGGAGGTGATCGAGACCCTGGTCGCCGAGGGCACGACCGTGCTCCTGACCACCCAGTATCTCGACGAGGCCGACCGCCTCGCGCATGCGATCGCCGTCATCGACCACGGCCGCCTGATCGCCGAGGGAACGCCCGACGAGTTGAAGGATCGCGTGGGCGGCGAGCGGCTGGAGGTGCGGCTCGACGCCGACGCCGACGCGGAGCTCGCCGTGCGGGCGCTCGCGGCGATGTCCGACGAGACGCCGGCCACCGAGGGCGGCCTCGTCAAGGTGGCCGTGCGCGAGCGCAACGGGAGCATCGTGGAGGCCGTGCATCGCCTCAGCGAGGCCGGGGTCGGCGTCGACGATCTCGTGCTGCGCCGCCCGACCCTCGACGACGTCTTCCTCGGGCTCACCGGCCACGCCGCCGAGGACGGCTCCGAGGAGCCGGCCCCGTGAGGCGCGCGCTCTCGGACACGCTCGTCCTCGCCGAGCGCAACCTCATCCGCCTCCCCCGGGCGCCCGAGCTGCTGCTCGCCTTCACCGTGCAGCCGGTGATGTTCGTGCTGCTGTTCCGATACGTGTTCGGGGGCGCGATCCGCACCCCGGGCTACGCCTACGTGGACTACCTGATCCCCGGGATCATCGTCCAGAACATCGCCTTCGGAGGCTTCGTCACGGCCATCGGCCTCAACGAGGACGTCCACAAGGGGCTCATCGACCGCTTCCGCTCACTGCCGATGGCGCGACCGGCGGTGCTCGCCGGACGCACGCTCTCGGACATCGTCACGAACGCGCTGTCGATGACGATTCTGCTCATCACCGGCGTGATCATCGGGTTCTCGTTCCACACGAGCGTGTCGCTCGCCATCGCCGGCATCGCCCTGCTGCTGCTGTTCGGCTACGCGTTCTCGTGGTTCTTCGCGTTCATCGGTCTGCTCGTCTCCTCGCCGGAGGCGGCCAACTCGGTCGGGTTCATCGCCGTGTTCCCGCTCACGTTCATCTCGTCGGCGTTCGTGCCGGTGGCCTCGATGCCGGAGCCGCTGCGGGCCTTCGCGACCGTCAACCCGTTCACGGTGGTCGTCGACGAGACCCGCCACCTGTGGCTCGGCGCGCCGCACGGCAGCGCGTGGGGCGCGATCGCCTGGTCGCTGGTGATCATCGCGCTGTTCGCCCCGCTCGCGGTCGCGCGCTACCGCCGCGCGGCCGGGCAGTAGACCCGCCCCGCGCGGGTCAGCGGTCAGGCGGCGTCGTCGCCGTCGGCGACGACGCTCACCACGCGCCCGCGGCGACCGGTGACGAACTGCACCGTGCCCGCGCTCCGCGCGTACAGCGTGTCGTCCTTGCCGATTCCGACGCCCGGTCCCGGCTTGAAGCGCGTTCCGCGCTGGCGAACGATGATCTCGCCGCCGGTGACGACCTGTCCGGCGAACGTCTTGACGCCGAGCCGCTGGGCGTTCGAGTCGCGTCCGTTGCGACTCGAGCCGAGTCCCTTCTTATGAGCCATCGTCGGTCTCCTTCTCGGCCGTCGCGACCGCCTTCGCCCGCGAGGCGCGCTTCGGCTTGCCGGCGAGCGCGATATCGGTCACCTCGATGCGGGTGAGCTCCTGACGGTGGCCGGTGCGGCGGCGATAGCCCCGCTTGGGCTTGAACTTGAACACCCGCAGCTTCTCGCCCCGCACGTGCTCGACGATGCGCGCCTGGACCTGCACCTTCTCCAGCCCGGCGGCGTCGAAGATCGTCTCGTCGGAGCGATAGAGAATGGGCGCGAGCGCCACGTTCGCCCCTTCGGGATCGGGCAGGCGCTCGACGAGCAGCGTCTGGCCCGGTTCGACGCGGTACTGCTTGCCGCCGGTCTTAACGATTGCGTACATGGTGGGTCATCCCTTGGCGTGCCAGATTCGTGCCGGCGCGGGCGCGCCTAGTCACGCGCCTTGGCCTTGGCAGTCGAACGGCGCCGCCCGCCTCTGCGGCCGCGGCGCCGACCGCCAGATTGTAGGTCATCGGCGTCCGCTTCGCCGGATGCGGTGTCGCCGCCTGACTCGCCGGTCGGGGCGCGGTCGGCATCGTCGGCGAGATGCGCGAGCGCGGCCTCCTCGGCCTCCGCCTGCGAATCCTCGATCGTCAGCGCGTCGACGAGCAGGGTGTCGTCCTTGCCCTGCAGCGCCGCGACGGGGGCCTGGAGCGTGTCGGCGGCTGACTCGCCGTCGCCGTCGCCCTCGGCCTCGGCCGCGCGGGCGCGGCTGCGTGACCGCCGGGGCGGCGCCTTGGCGGCCGGAGCGGTTCGCTTGGTCGCCGTCGAGGAGCGCCCGGTGCCCGCGCGCCGCCCGGAGCGGGCCGGTGACGAGGCGCGCGAGGCCGGCGGAGTGATGACCTCGCCGTTCTCGTCGAGCAACAGCGCGCTGGCCGCCGTGCGTCCGACCTCCTGGATGCGCACCATGCGCTTCTCCCCGACCTGGCCGGCGGCACCCGCGATCGAGATGATGTAGCCGTCGATCTTGGCGACGGCGTCATCGACGTTATACATATGCGGCTCGACGATCTGTACGAGCACCTCGTCACCCTCGCGGAACGGCAGCGCCCGCTCCTCGACCTCCTCGCGACTGCCCTGGAAGGTGATCGCGAAATGATCGAGCGCGAGCCCCTCCGAGCCCTCGAAGTGGAAGAACATGCCGGTGTCGGCCTCGAGCGCGTGCAGGGTGCGCGAGTTGTGGCCGGTGAACTGCGCGGTGACGCGCGGATTGATCTGCACGAGGAACGCCTCGACACCCCGCGGCGCCTCGGCGGCGACGTCGCGCAGCCGCCGCTCGAACTCGATCGCGATCGTCTCCTCGGAGAGGATGACGCCCTCGCCATCGCAGGTCGGACAGTGGCGGCTGATGATCTCGCGCACGCCCTCCGTGACGTTCTGCCGGGTCATCTCCACGAGCCCGAGCTTGGAGATCTCGGCCGTGAACGTCTTCGTGCGGTCCTCGTCGAGTGACTTGCGCAGCGTCTTCAGAACGGCGTCGCGGTTGCGGGCGCGGGCCATGTCGATGAAGTCGATGACGATGATCCCGCCGATGTCCCGCAGGCGCAGCTGGTTGACGACCTCCTCGGCCGCCTCGAGGTTCGTCTTGGTGATCGTGTCCTCCAGGCGCGCGCCCTTCCCGCGCCCGATGAAGCTGCCGGAGTTGACGTCGATGACCGTCAGCGCCTCGGCGTAGTCGACGATCAGGTAACCGCCGCTCGGCAGGTCGACGCGCCGCGACATGACGCCGTTGATGACCTCGTCGACGCCGTAGGTCTCGAACAGGGGCTGCTTCTCCTCCCACAGCTCGACGCGATCGACGAGCTCGGGGGCGGTGCGGCTGAAGAACGACACGAGGCGATGGTGCTGCTGCGGGTCGTCGACGATCGCGCGCTCGAAGTGGGCCGAGAAGATGTCGCGCACGACGCGCACTGACAGGTCGGCCTCCTGGAAGACCATCGCCGGCGCCTCGGTCTCCTCCACGCGCTTGACGAGCACGTCATGGAGCTTGTGCAGGTAGAGCAGCTCGCGCTCGAAGTCGGCGCGCTTGGCACCGTGCGCGGCGGTGCGGATGATCGCCCCGCCGCCGCCGAGGTCGAGCCTGGCCGTCTCCTTGCGCAGCCGGTCGCGCTCGGAGTCCTCCAGACGCCGCGAGACGCCGATGCCCTCGCCCGTCGGGGCGTAGACCATGTAGCGCCCGGCGATCGTCAGCTCCATCGAGAGGCGGGCGCCCTTCGTCTTGAGCGGGTCCTTGACGACCTGTACGACGATCTCCTGGCCGGGCTTGAGCAGGTCGGTGATCTTGCGCCCGGTGCCGTTGCCCCGGCCGCGCTTGACCGTCTCCACGCCCGGCAGGACGATCTCGTCGACGTGCAGGAAGCCGTTCTTCTCGAGGCCGATGTCGACGAACGCCGCCTCGAGCCCGGGCAGGACGTTGTCGACCTTCCCCTTGTAGATGTTGCCGACGATCGAGCGCGCACCGCGCCGTTCGATGTAGAGCTCAGCGATCCGGTATCCGGCCCCCGGACGGGCACCCGCGGCGGAGCGCCGACGAGAAGTGGCAGAGCGTGAGGCGGCGGGGGTGCCGGTCGCCTCCAGAAGCGCGACGCGCGTCTCCGCGCGGTCGACGCTGACGAGTACTTGCTTTTTCAATTGACTTCGGTCTTTCGGTAACGGTCGCCGCTCCATGGCAAGCCGCGCGGACCGTAGCGGTCGCGGCGGCGTCAGGCGCGCCCGGGCGGGCGTCGGCTGGATTGGTGCGGGAGCGGACGAGCATGGTCAGAAACGGAGCACGCGGCCCTTGTTGATGGCCGCGGCGCGGGCCTGCACGTAGATCGACTGCAGCAGGCCGACGGCGAGGAGTGTGGTGATGACCGAGGAGCCGCCATAGCTCATGAGCGGCAGCGGCACGCCGGTGATCGGCATGATGCCGACCGTCATGCCGACGTTGACGAACACCTGGAACATCAACATGGCCAGGATCCCGCCCGCCACCAACGAGCCGAACAGGTTCTTGGACATGACCACGATGCGAAGCGCGCGCCATATCAACAGCGCGTAGAGGGACAGCACGAGCGCGGCACCGACGAAGCCGTACCGCTCGCCGAGGGCGGCGAATACGAAGTCGGTGCTCGATTCGGGCAGATAGCCAAGTTGTTGCTGGGTTGAGTTGAGTGCGCCTCGTCCGGTGACCTCACCGGATCCGATCGCGATCTTCGACTCGTTCTGCTGATAACCCTTGCTGTTGGCGTTATCGGACGGATGGAGGAAAGCCGTGAGGCGTTGCACCTGATACGGGTGTAACACGGGCACACCCGCCGCCGGTGCGGCGACGAGCACGAGCGTGATCGCCACGACGCCGAGCGCGACGAGCCCGGTGATCTGCTTCCACGACGTGCCGGCGACGAACAGCGTCATGAGCGCGATCGCCACGTAGACCATGCCCGAGCCGAGGTCTGGCTGGGCGATGACGAGCATGGCCGGGATGAGCGCGAGCAGCATCACCCGGGCCGCCGTGTCGCGCTCGGCGATGTGGCGCGAGCGGTCGACGACGTAGGCCGACAGCACGAGGATGAGCAGCACCTTGCCGACCTCGGACGCCTGGAAGCTGAAGAACGGGAAGTTGATCGCCCGCACGGCGCCGTTACTCGCGTGGCCCGCGCCGAGCACGGCGAGGATGCTCAGGATCAGCGCGGCGTACAGGCCGTACTTGAACTCACGCAGGCGTGAGTAGTCGATGCGCGAGAGCGCGACCATCGCCACGATCCCCAGTCCGAGGTAGATCCCCTGGCGCTCGACGTAATAGTTGGGCTGGCCGGGGATGTCGGTCCGGGTGGCGGAGCGCAACGTGATGATCGAGCAGATGCCGAGGCCGATCACGGCGAGCGTGATCAGCGGGTCGAGCGGCAGCCGTACGCGCGGCGCCGGCGGCACGTACTCGTCGGGGACCTGGAGGGTGGTGGCCGGGGTCACGATCGGGATCGTCTGCGTCGCGTCAGAAGGTCGAGTTGTTGCCGCGGACGAGCTTGGGCGCGACGCCGAACCACTCCGAGGCCATCAGCCGGGCCACCGGGGCGGCGGCGGCGTCGCCGAAGCCGCCCTTCTCGATCGTGACGGTGATCTCGATCGGGTGCCGCGGATCGGGGATGTAGCAGTCATACCAGGACTGGTCTGCGCCGTAGACGCCGGAGGTGCCGTGCTGGGCCGTGCCGGTCTTACCGTACACCGGCCGCGGGAACCCGGCCCACACGTCGGCCGAGGTGCCGCCGGGCAGGCTGGTGGCGTCGTGCAGGCCGGCCATCACGACGGACAGATCGCTCGGGTTGATGTACACGCGCCGCGCCGGCGGCGGCTGGATCTGCTGCACGAGCTGGCCGTTCGTGTCGTCGATCTCCTGAACGAGGTGGGGCACCGGCACGATGCCGTGCCCGTTGCCGTTGATGTAGGTGTTCGCGAGCGTGGAGTACACGACGGCCATCTGCAGTGGCGTGGCCAGCAGGTCGCCCTGGCCGACGGCCAGGTTCACGTTGTCGCCGATCGTCCAGGGGTTGCCGTCGGTGATGAAGCAGCTCGGCACGTGCTTGCGCCGCTCGCAGGCACGCTCGAGCCGGTTCTGGCGGTCGAGCCACGCGGCGTCGGGCACGACGCTCTCGCGCGTCTCGCCCGGCAGGTCGATCCCGGTGGGGCGCCCGAGGCCGAGCATCCGCGCCATGCGCTGGATCGAGGTGCCGGTGTTGGCCGCCTCGCCCACCTCGTAGAAGTAGGTGTCCTCGGAGACCCTGAGCGCGTTCTCGAGGTCGAGGTCGCCGTAGTTCGCCTTCCCCGAGTTGCAGAACTGCTGCCCCGCCGCGCCGACCGAGACGCACTGGCCGCCGCCCTGGAGGGTGCTTGGCGTGATGATCCCGGCCTTCAGGCCGGCGAGCGCGGTGATCACCTTGAAGGTCGAGCCGGTCGGGTACAGGCCGTCGATCGCCCGGTTGAAGAACGCCCCCGGAGTGCTGTTACTGCCGAGCAGCTGGTTGTACTGCGTCTGCGTGAACGGCCGCACGAGCTCGTTGGGGTCGTAGTTCGGAAACGAGCCCATGGCCAGCACGGCGCCGTCGCGGGGATCGAGGGCGACGAACGCGCCGGCACTCGCCCCCACGCCGGCCATCACGGTGGTCATCGCGTTATCGGCCGCCTTCTGCAGTCCGGCGTCGAGCGTCAGCTTCACGTCGTGGCCGGCGATCGGCGCGCTCGAGGGCAGCGTGCCCTGGTACTGGCCGGCGGCGTTGACCTCCACCCGCTGCACGCCGTCTCGTCCGCGCAGATAGCCGTCGTAGGCCGCTTCGATCCCGTCCTGTCCGATGATCGTCCCCTGCGCGACCCCGCGGTAGGCCGGCGTGCCGATCTGAGTCGAGTTGATCTGGCCGACGTAACCGAGCACCTGCGAGGCGAGCGAGCCGGCCGGGTAATCGCGCAGATCGAGCTGGGCCTCGGTCACGCCGGGGAAGTCGAGCTGGTGCTCCTGCAGGTAGGTGAGGGCCCCGAAGCCGGCGTCGACCTTGATCGTGATGTTCGCGTACGGCGGCTGGGCGACCGCCTTCGTGGCCACGATCTCCTCGATCTGGCGCGTGCGCATCCCGAGGCGACGCGCGAGGTGACGGAACAGCGCGATGCGGGCCGGCCCGGCCGGGGGCAGGGCGTCGGGCACCACCTGCACCGCATAGGTCGTGCGGTCGGTGGCGAGTACGTTCCCGTTGCGGTCGAGGATCTCGCCCCGGGGCGCGGCGATCGGCAGCGCACGCACGCGGTTGACGTTCGCCTCCTGGCGGTACTGGCTGCCCGACAGCACCTGCAGGTACCAGAGGCGGAAGAAGATGATCGCGAACAGGGCAAGCGCGACCCCGCCGATGACCGCCACGCGCAGCGCGAGCTGCGGCGACACGGGCAGGTTACGCTCCGACGGAGCCGCCGGCTCGACGATCATGCCCGGGCCTTCATCCAGCAGGCCCTCGCGGTGACGGAGCGCGAGCGCAGCGAGGCGGCCCTCCGGCCTCGCTTGATCGCGGCTTCGCCGCTCATGAGCGCGAGAGCGGGCTCAGCCCGCCGGTCGTGTAGGCGCGGCGCCGCCGCCGGCGCGGATCGTCGGGCAGGCTCGGCTGCAGCCAGCGGCGCACGATCGCGTAGACGGGCAGCGCGATCACGCAGTTGACGAGGATCCCGACGATGATCTGGCGCAGGAGCAGGAAGCTGACCGGCGCGTCGACCCCGAGCATGAACTCCATCACCGAGTAGCCGATCGAGGCGACCGCGGTCGCGGTCGCTCCCATGACCAGCGGCACGAGCGCGCCCTGGGGATCGCGCAGCTCACGCAGGCGACCGGCGCCGTAGCCGACGACGGTGTAGATGAGCGACGAGAGCCCGAGCGTCTGCACGAGCGCGAGATCGACGAACAGCCCGACGGCGAAGCCGGTGATGGCCCCCTCGATCGACCCCGTCATGAGCCCCACCGACATGACCACCAGCGGCGCCAGATCGGCGGGTGCGCCGAACACCGGGAACTGAGAGACGGCGGCGCTCTGCAGGATCACCGATACGAAGATGAGGGCGAGCACGCGGGCGATGAGCGCGGCAGACGGTATCTGCGCGTTGGTGGCCATGTCCTAGCCTCCGGTCGACGCCGTCTGGGCGGTCGACGCCTGGGCCGCCGACGTCGGCTCGCTGCCGGCCGGCGGCAGGGCGCTGATCGGCTGGCCGGCGGGGACGCCGGATGTGTTGCGGGTGAGCACCTGCACCGTGTCGAGCTCGCGGAGATTGGCCAGCGGGCGCACGTCGACCTGGGTGGTGATCGTGCCGTTGGGCACCGACGTCACCTGCCCGATCGGGATCCCCGGCGGGTACAGCGACGGATCGGACGCCGACACGGTGCCGGCGGTGACCACGTAGTCGCCCTGGTTGACGTTCGCGTTGGCCGCGAGATCCTGCAACTGCAGGCTCTGCGGGTCGCCGACCTTCGCGACGATGATCCCGAGCACACCAGCCTGGGTGTCACTCGCGGCGACGGCGCTCGACTGGTCGGTGATGAGCGTCACCTGTGAGACGACGGGCGTGACCTGAGTCACGTTGCCCACCAGTCCGTCGGCGTCCACGACGGGGTCGTCGACACTCACCCCGGAGTCCGAGCCCTTGTCGATGAGCACCGTCGAATACCACAGCGTCGGCGATTGGCCGGTGATGTCGGCGCTCACCGGCGCGTACCGGTCGAGCTGGTAGGTGGCGTCAAGGTGCATCAGCCGCAGCGCCTCGGCGCCGCGACGGGCGGCGAGTTGGTCGTTGGTCAACTCCTGACGCAGGATCTCGTTCTGCTTGCGCAGGCCGGCGAGCTCGCTGCGCGCGTGCAGCGTGTCGCCGATCCCGCTGAACAGGTCGCGCACGGGCTTCAGGGCCTTGCTCGCGCCCTCCTGAATCGGTGAGAGCACGGTCAGGAAGCCGCGCTGAACGGAGTGCAGGCGGCCGCCGGGCGCCTCGCCGAAGTAGACCGTGAGGAGGATCAGGGAGAGGGCGACGAGCGCCGCAAGCACGGCACGCCGTCGTCGGACCGTCTTCTCGTACACAGATTGCCTTCCGAAATTGTCCGGGGAAAGGGTACGCCCCCCGCCCGTTGATCGGCGCCGCCGGGGCTCATCGGCGGCGGCGGTTACGCGAGTTGCGATTGGAGCGATGGATCGCCTCGAACTCCTCGAGCGAGCGACCCGACCCCACGGCAACGCACGTCAGCGGCGACTCGGCGAGATGCGCGGGCATCTGCGTCTCCTCGCGCAGACGCTCGTCCAGGCCCTGCAACAGCGACCCGCCGCCGGCGAGCATGATGCCACGATCCATGATGTCCGAGGCCAGCTCGGGAGGCGTGCGGTCGAGCGTCTCCTTGACGGCGTCGATGATCTGCACGAGCGGCTCCTCGAGGGCCTGGCGGATCTCCTCGCTGGTCAGCACGACCGTCTTCGGCAGTCCCGAGACCATGTCGCGCCCGCGGATCTCCGCCTGCAGCTCCTCCGCCATCGGGCAGGCCGAGCCGATCTCCAGCTTGAGCTCCTCGGCGGTCTGCTGCCCGATGAGCAGCTTGTACTCGCGCTTGGCGTAATTGATGATCGCCTCGTCGAGCTCGTCACCGCCGACGCGGATCGACTGCGACACGACGATCCCGCCAAGCGAGATGACCGCGACCTCCGAGGTCCCACCGCCGATGTCGACGACCATCGAGCCGGTCGGCTCGCCGACCGGCAGACCGGCGCCGATCGCCGCCGCCATCGGCTCCTCGATGAGGTAGGCGGTGCGGGCCCCGGCGGACAGGCAGGCCTCCTCGACCGCGCGCTTCTCCACGCCGGTCACCCCCGAGGGGACGCACACGACGACGCGGGGATGCGCCCAGCGGTTCTGGTGCACCTTCTGGATGAAGTGGCGCAGCATCTCCTCGGTCACGTCGAAGTCGGCGATCACGCCGTCCTTGAGCGGGCGGATCGCCTGGATCGTGCCCGGGGTGCGGCCGAGCATGCGCTTGGCCTCGATGCCGACGGCGTGCACCTCGCCACTGCGCGAGTCGATCGCCACGACGCTCGGCTCGGACAGCACGATCCCGCGACCACGCACGTAGACGAGGGTGTTGGCCGTCCCGAGATCGACCGCCATATCGCGGCCGCCGAAACCCGTGAGGTAGCTGAAGATGCCCATGAACGAGGGAGAAACCGGGGCGAGGGCGCTTGGCCTGGCGCCGTCACGGCGCCGCAACCGCCGCCAAGCGCGTACCCGGGGCGCAGTGTAGCGGACACCGCGCGATTCGCTGGCCCCGCAACGGGCCTCCCGGCGTGCGAAAACGCCTGCAATTACGGGGCCGTCGCGGGTGTGCGCGATGCGCCGCCCGCGGCATCCGCCGCCGGCGAGATCAGAGCAGCGTGACGCCCTTGGTGTTCCAGCCGCTGCGGCCGGTGTACGAGCGGAAGCCGGCCCGCATCTTGACCTTCAGCGGGTGGTGGCGACGGTACTGCTGCTGGCCGTACTTCGTGAGGCGGATCTCGACCCAGACGTAGCGGCTGCGCCTCGACGTGAACACCTTCACCGGCGCGATGAGGGGCGAGCTGAGCGTGAGCTTGCCGGTCATCGGCAGGCGCACGTAGAGCTTCACGGCGTGGCGCTTGAGGCGCTTGATGCGCCGCACCGAGATCACCAGCCACTTCGCCGGCGGGCCGGCCCCCTTGGACGCGCCGCCGGTGCTGGCGGCGCTGGAGGTCGTCGCGCAGCCGCTGATCTGGGCCGTGCTCGTCGCGCTCACGGTCTGGCCGCTGTGCGAGGTGGCGCTCGTGCCCACGCTCGGCGCGCTCGAGCAGGTGAGGGCGGCGCTCGTCGTGAGGGCCGAGTTCGGTCCCTGCGGCAGCGTGAGGGTGAAGTTGGAGATCGGCACGTCGGGGATCGAGGAGAAAGTCGTGGTCAGGCCCGACGAGCCGATCGCGATCGTGCCGCTCAGGTCGATGCTGACCCCGTCGCCACTCAGCGTCAGCCCGAGGCTCGGCATCGCGCCAGGCTGCGCGACCAGATAGACCGAGCCGGTGAGCGCGCCGGGCAGCACGGGCGTGCTCGCCGTCGCGGTGCCGACCTGCGAGGCGGCCGGGCAACCCGAGGGGTTGCTGTCGTAGGTCGAAGCAACGCAGGCCTGGTTGATCGTGCTCAGCCGCGGGGAGATCGTCGAGGGCAGCGTCACCGCCACCGACTGGAGGTTGCCCTGGCCGCCCTTCGCTGCGACGCTCACGCTCAGGCTCGCGCCCGTGCTCGACGATGTGCTGCCGCCAATGGTGGGGACGATCGCCGGCGAGAAGGCGAGCTGGCCGCAGCCCGTGGGGGTGAAGCCGGCCTGCGCCGTCGCCGTGGTGGGGGTCGTGGCGGCGGACAGGATCGACCCGGACACCGTCTGGGCCTGGCAGCTCGTCGGGTTGACCATGAAGCCGTGGCGGTTGAGGTTCAGCGAAACCGCCTTGAGCCGCAGCGGAATGCCCTGGAGGATCGTCGGGAAGGTCCCGCTGGTGATCGTCAGGTGGGCGTCGTGCGGGTCGATGGCGATCGCGGCCTGCACGACGACGGTGCCGAGGCTGTACTGGCCGGTGTAGGGGCCGGCATCAGCCGGGACGGCGATCGACAGGCCGAAGGGATGGCTGGCGTCGGGGCCGACGGTGAGGTACACGGGCCCGCTCAGCTGCAGCGGGCTCGAGCCGACGCCCGCGCTCACCGTCGCGGTGCCGATCTGGCTGTCGGAGGAGCAGGTGCCGGCGGCGGCCTGGCTGCTGCTGCAGAGCGGCACGCTGCCGATCTCGCCGATCAAGCCCGGAGGGAGCGTGGCGTCGATCGCCCCGAGGTTCTGCTGCTGGTCGCCGCTGGCGAAGCTGATCGTTACCGGGTCGCCGGCGCCGGCGCCCGTGTTCGGCGTGGTCAGGCTCATGGTCGGGTTGAACGCCTCGGTGGGCGGGCAGGCGCCGCCGCTGCCGTTCGCGTCCACGGTGTAGGAGGCGCTCGTCGAAGCGGCCGAGCCGCTCGTCGGCGTCAGCGTGCTCGTGGTGGTGGCGGCGCCGCACGTGGCCGGGCTGGCCAGCGGCGCCTGTGCTCCGCCGTTGAAGTTGAGCTTGAGGTCGGTGAACGGTATCGGTGGTGTGTTCGCGAACGTGGCCGTCAGCTGGCCGGTGCTCGGGTCGGCGACGATCGACCCGGCGAGGCGCACCGAGATCCCGTAGGTCGCGTTCTCGGCATCGAGGTAGATCCGGTAGGTGTCGCTGCTCGCGTCGCCGCTCTGCGGCGCCCCGATGTACACGTCGCCCTCGAGCGGGGTGGGCAGCAGCGGCGTGTCGATCTCCACCGTGCCGACCGGCGTGGCCCCGGGGCAGGCCGGGTTGCTCGTGCCGATGCCGAGCTGCGTGAGCGTGCAGGCCTGCAGCCCGGCGGCGACCGACGGGTTGAGCGACACGCCCTGCGGGAGCGTCACGACGGCGGTCTGCAGGTCGGTGTCGCCGGACGGCACGTGCAGGTCAACCGTCAGGCCGAGCGGCGCATCGGCCTCGGTCGTGCTCGGCGTCTCGCTCAGGGTGGGCACGAACGGGGTGGAGATGCAGCCGCCCATCGTCGCCGGGCTGGTGAACGGCAGCGCGACGCCGCCGGTGGAGGTCGTCGTCCCAATGATCGTGGCGGCGGCGCACGAGGTCTGGTTGGTGATGAAGTTGGGCTGGTTGATGGAGACGCTGATCGACTTCAGGCGCAGCGGGACGCCGTCGAGGATCGTCGGGAACGGATCGGTGGTGATCGTGATCTGGCCGTGGACGGTGTCCACGGCGACGGCGGCGCGGACGACGACGTTCCCGTTGGCGTCCCCGAGGTCGAACGGACCGACAGTCGCGGGCACGACGATGGCCAGGCCGAGCGTCGCCCCGTTGTAGCCGCTCGTGAGGTAGACCTTGCCCCCGGCGAGCGAAAGCGGGGTGCCGGCCCCGGCCGTGACGGTGGTCGTGCCGATCTGGCTGCCCGCCGGGCAGTTGTCCGCGGCGACATCCGCGTTCGAACACGGCGTGATCGAGCTGAGGTTGGCGAGCATCCCGTCCGGCAGCTGCGTGGTGAGCGTCGAGAGCGTCTGGTCGCCGTCGGAGCGAGTGATCCCGAGCGTCAGCGTGTTGCTCGCGCCCGCCGTCGTGTTGCCGAGCGTCGCCGTGGTGACCGCGTTGAAGGGGATCGAGCCCGGGCAGGCGCCGCCGCTGCCGTTGTTGTCGACCACGAACTGGGCGCTCGGGGTGGCCGCCGGCAGACCGGAGGTGGGGCCGAGCGAGGTGGTCGTCGTCGCCGTGCCGCAGCTCAGCCCGTTGGCGAGGAGGGCGTTCACGCCGCCGTTGAGATGCAGGTCGAGGTTGGTGAACGGGATCGGCGGCGGGTTGACGATCGTCGTGGTCAGCTGGCCGGTGCTCGCATCGGCGCTGACGTCGGCGACGAGCCGCACGCTGAGGCCGTCCGTGGCGTCCTCGCCGTCGAGGAAGAGCTGGTACGTGTTCCCGCTCTGAGGTCCGACGTAGACGTCGCCGGTGAACGCCGCCGTGACGAGCGGGCTGGAGATCGTGACGGTGCCGACGACCGACCCAGCCGGGCAGGTGACCGGGTTGCTCGTGCCGGCGGCGAACTGGGCCGCGGTGCAGGCCGCCGTGACGCCGTTGGCGGCCGACGGATTGATCGCCAGCCCGGCCGGCAGCTTCACGCTCGCCGACTGCAGCGCCGAGCTGTTGGCCGGGATCTGCAGGTCGATGTCGACACCGGTCGGGGTGTCGCGCCGCGTCGAGCTTGGCGTGACGGTGAGCGAGGGGTTGAAAGGCAGCGCGGCGCAGCCGGTCATCGTGAGGGGGTCGTTGATGCCGGTCGTGGCCGATCCCGTTGAGCCGATCGTGCCGGTCACCGCCTGGGTGGCGCAGGTCGTCGGGTTGACCAGGAAGTTGGCCGCGGTGATCGTGACGAGCACGCTGCGCAGGCGCAGCGGGACGCCGTCGAGGATCGTCGGCAGCGGATCGGTGGTGATCGTCACCTGCCCGGTGGTCGTGTCCACGTTCACGGCCGCCCGCACGAGGACCATGCCGAAGTTGTACGGCCCCACCGACTCGGCGTTGACGGCGATCTCGAGGCCGAGCGGCGCGCCCTTGTAGGCGGCCGTGAGATACACCGGCCCGACCAGCAGGTAGGGGTTCGTGCCCGCGCCGGCGGTGACCGCGGCCAAGCCGATCTGGCTCCCCGCCGCGCACGTGCCGGCGCTGGCGTTGGCGCTCGAGCACTGCGGGATCGAGTTGAGGTTGGCCAGCATCCCCGGCGGCAGCTGGGCGCTGATCGTCGACAGCGTCTGGTCGCCGTCCGAGCGGATCGCCGACAGGCCCAGCGTGTCGTAGGCGCCGGCCACCGTGTTGCCGGGCGTCGAGGTCGTCGTGGGGCCGAACGGAAGCGTGCCCGGGCAGGCGCCGCCGCTGCCGTTGTTGTCGACGGTGAAGGCGCTCGTTGGCGTCGCGTTGGAGCCGCCCGAGTTCGGCGTCAGCACCGAGGAGGTGGTGGCCGTGCCGCAGGCCTGCGAGTTGGCCAGCAGGGCGTTGGCCCCGCCGTTGAAGTCGAGCTTGAGGTCGGAGAACGGGATCGGCGGCGCCGACGGGAAGCTCGCCGTGATCTGCCCGGTGCTCGTGTTCGCGGTCGCCGTGCCGGTCAGGTGCACCTCGAGGCTGTCGGTGACGTCCTGGACCCACACGAACAGCGTGTAGCTGTTGCCCGACTGGGCTCCCACGTACACGAAGCCGGTGAACACGTTGGACAGCAGCGGCGTGTCGATCTCGGCCGTGCCGACCTCAGAGGCGGCGGGGCAGGTGTCGGCGTCGAACTCCGCCGGCGTGCAGGCCGCGGAGCCGAGCACGTTGGCCACCGACGGGTTGATCGACATCCCCGCGGGCAGCACGACGGACGCGCTCTGCAGGTCGGAGTTGCCGAGCGGCAGGTGCAGGTCGACGTTCAGACCGGTCGGCGCGTCGCGCTTGGTCGTGCCCGGGGTGGCGGTGATCGTCGGGGCGAAGGCCACCGAGGCGCAGTTGGTCATCGTCAGCGGGTCGTTGATCGGCGAGGTCGCCGACCCGGTCGAGGTGATCGTGCCGGTGAGCGCCTGGGCCGAGCAGCTCGTCGGGTTGGTGAGGAAGTTGGCCGCGTTGATGGTCACGCCGACGTTACGCAGGCGCAGCGGGATGCCGTCGAGGATCGTCGGCAGCGGATCGGTGGTGATCGAGACCTGCCCCGTCGTCGTGTTGACCCCGACCGCGCCGCGCACGACGACCGTGCCGAGGTTGTACGGGCCCGCGATCGCGGGCACCACGATCGAGAGACCGAACGGCTCGCCGTTGTAGGAGGTGGTGAGGTAGACCTGCCCGGTGAGCGCGAACGGGTTCGTCCCGGCGCCGGCGGTGACTGTGGTGGTGCCGATCTGGCTGCTCGCGGCGCAGGTTCCGGCGTTGGCGTTCGCGTTATTGCAGAGCGGAGTCGAGGCGAGGTTGGCCAGCATTCCGGGCGGCAGGGTGGCAGCGATCGTGGACAGCGTCTGATCGCCGTCGGAGCGGGCGGCAGTCAGCGTCAGCGTGTCGCTCGCGCCCGCGGCGGTCGTTCCGAGCATCGTGGTGGCCGTCGGGCCGAAGGGCAGCGTGCCCGGGCAGGCGCCGCCGCTGCCGTTGTTGTCGACCGTGAAGGCGCTCGTCGGCGACGCCGCCGCCTGTCCCGACGTCGGGGTCAGCGTGCCACTCGTCGTCGCCGTGCCGCAGGTCTGCGCGTTGGCCAGCAGCGCATCGGCCCCGCCGGTGAAGTCGAGCTTGAGGTCGGTGAACGGGATCGGCGGCGCGCTCGGGAACGAGGTGGTGATCTGGCCGGTGCTCGTGTTCGCGGTCGCCGTGCCGGTCAGGTGCACCTCGAGGCCGTCGGTGGCGTCCTGGACCCACACGTACAGCGTGTAGACGTTGCCAGCCTGCGAGCCGACGTACACCGAGCCCGTGAAGGGCGTCGACACGAGCGGCGTGTCGATCTCGGCCGTGCCGACGGCCGAGGCGGCCGGGCAGCTGTCGGCGTTGAACTCGACTGAGGTGCAGGCCGCGCTCCCGAGCACGTTGGCCACCGACGGGTTGATCGACATCCCCGCCGGCAGCGTGACCATGGCGCTCTGCAGGTCGGAGAGGCCGCTGGCCAGGTGCACGTCGACGTCGAGGCCGGTCGGCTTGTCGCGCTGGGTCGTGCCCGGGGTGGCGGTGATCGTCGGCGAGAACGCCGGCAACGACGCGCAGCCGGTCATCGTCGCCGGGCTGGTGAACGGCGAGTTGTCGGCGGCGGTGGAGGTGATCGCGCCGGTGATCGACCCGGCCGCGCAGCTCGTCGGGTTGGTCAGGAAGCCCGCCTTGTTGATGGTCACCACGATCGTCTTCAGCCGCAGCGGGACGCCCTGCAGGATCGTCGGTAGCGGGTCGGTGGTGATCGACACCACGCCGGTGGCCGTGTTCACGTTGACCGCGGCGCGCACGACCACGGTGCCCAGGTTGAACGGCCCGACGATCGCCGGCACGACGATGGAGAGGCCGAACGGGGCGCCGTTATAGGCGGCGGTGAGGTAGACGGTGCCCGGCAGCGACAGCGGTGTCGAGCCGGCGCCGGCCGATACGGTGGTCGTGCCGATCTGACTGGCCGCGCCGCAGGTGCCGTTCGTCGCCGCCGGCTCGGTGCACGGCGTGACCGTCGAGATGTTCGCCAGCAGGCCCGGCGGAAGCTGCGTCGAGACGGTCGAGAGCGTCTGGGTCCCGTCGGAGCGCGCTACGTTGAGCGTCAGCGTGGGATTGGCGCCCGCCGTGGTGCTGCTGAGGACCGCGCTCGCGGTCGGCGTGAAAGGCACCGTCGGCGCGCAGGTGCCCATCGAGCCGTTCTGATCGACGGTGAAGCTGCTCGAAGGCGTGGCGGCGGGGTTGCCCGAGTACGGGACGAGGCTCGTCGTGGTCGCGGCGGCGCCGCAGGCGAGCGAGTTCGCGAACAGCGCGCCGGACCCGGTGTTGAACTGGAGCTTGAAGTCGCTGAACGGGACTTGGGGCGTGTTATCGAACGTCGCGGTCAGCTGACCGGTGGAGGTGTTGGCCGTGACCGTGCCGGTGAGCCGCACGTCGACGCCGTCGTTGGTGTTAGCCGCGTCGACGTAGACCTGGTAGGTGTTGTTGGTCTGCGGCCCGACATAGATCGAGCCGGTGAGCGTTCCCGCGAGCGCCGGCGAGGTGAGCGTGGCGCTGCCGACCTCCGAGGCGGTCGGGCAGGCGATCGCGGCGTTCGTACCCTCCCCGAACTGCGTGCTCGTACAGGCCTGCAGGCCGTTGCCCGCCGACGGGTTGATCGACAGCCCGGCCGGCAGCGTGATCGTCGTGTTCTCCAGTTGCGAGGGCGCGATGTGGGCCGGGTTCTCGTCCTGCGGTACCGACATGTCCACCGTGATCCCGTCGGGCTGGTCGCGCTGGGTCGTGCTCGGCGTGACCGTGACGCTCGGATTGAACGGAATCGAGGTGCAACCGGTCGCGCCGGTCGGCGTCGTGAAGGAGTCGGTGCCGGTCTGGCCGCTCGTGTAGGTATCCGCATACATGTTGCTCGTCTGCGGCCCGTTGCACGCGGTCGGGTTGGTGATGAAGGCGTTGTCGGTGGCGCCGCCGCCGTTCTGCTCCTCCGGCGCGCCCCAGAAGGCGAGCGTGGAGGTCTGAAGCGCCGTGCCCAGCAGGTTGCTGATGCCGCTGATCGTGAAGTAGTCGCCGTAGTCGGCGGGCTGACCGTTACTCGGGTACCAGCGCACGCCGGCGACGAGGTCGGTGCGGATGGTGATGAGGCCGGCGATCGTGACCGAGAACGCGAAGTCGCCGGGCGAGCCGGCCGGCGGCACCATGTTGTAGACGTTGCCGGTGGCCTGGACGTTCCCGAAGATCGGTACGTTGATGATGGTCACCGAGCTCTGGCCCACCTCGGTGTCCGAGGGGCACGCGCCCAGCCCGCTTCCCGTCACGTTGCACTGCGGGATCGCCTGCGGGTTGACGACGAGCCCGGGCGGCAGGTCGACGCGCACGTCCTGGAGCGAGTTGAAGAGCGACGTGTTGACCGTGAACTGCGTGAGCGCCTCGGCCGGATGCGACCCCGCCTGGGTCGCGTACTGCCCGGACGTCGGCGGGTCGGACGGGCTCGTCGTGTTGACCACGCCGGCCTGGAAGCTCGAGATCAGCGAGGCCGCGGCGGCGGGGCTCGGTGCCCACAGCCCAGCGAGGGCGACCACGGTGGCGGTCAACAGGGCGGCGACCGAAAATGAGACGCGTGCCCGCGCTCGAGTCCCGATTGACCCTGTGTGCGCCCCCATGTGACGGTTTATCGGGGGACTTGCGCGAGCCCATGAGCGTATTGGCCGGTGGATAGACAGGTTCCCAACCTGCGCAAATCTCGAGATGCGAACGCTTAGCGCATCATTCCCCCACTAATTTGGGACACAGGTCGATGAGCGTGCCGACGGGCAGTCCGACGACGTTCTCGTAGTCGCCGACCACGCGCGTGACGAGCGCCGCGCCGGCGCCCTGGATGGCGTAGCCACCCGCGCGGTCGCGCCACTCGCCGGTGGCCAGGTACCACTCCACGAGTGCCTCCGACAGCGCTCGGAACGTCACCTCTGTCGTCGCCGTCGCGACGCGCTCGCGCTCGCCGCCCACGAGCGCGACCCCGCTGATGACCTCATGCGTGCGTCCGCTGAGCGCCCGCAGCGTGCGGCGCGCGGCGTCGGCGTCGATCGGCTTGCCGTACAGGCGGCCGTCGAGCGCCACGACGGTGTCGACGCCGAGCACGAGCTCGGCCTCGCCGGCTCCGCGCGCCGCCGTCGCCTTGCGCAGCGCGTTCTCGGCGGCGACCGCTCGAGCGTCGCCCGTCGTCGCCTCCGGGGCATCCGTCGGGCGCACCGTGAAGGACACGCCGAGGCGTTGCAGGATCGCGCGACGCTGGGGCGAGCGGGACGCGAGGACGAGCCGCGGGCGCTCGGACAGACCGGTTCCCTACCCGAGCCCGGGGAAGAACAGCGCGATCTCGCGGGCCGCCGACTCCGGACCGTCGGAGCCGTGCACCATGTTCTGGCCGACGGAGATCGCGAAGTCGCCGCGGATCGAGCCGGGCGCCGCCTCGAGCGGGTTCGTGGCACCGATCACCTGGCGCGCCGCCCGGACGGCGTCCTCGCCCTCGAGCACCAGTGCGACGAGCGGAGCCGAGGTGATGAAGTCGACGAGCTCGCCGAAGAACGGCCGCTCGGCGTGCTCGGCGTAATGCTGCTCGGCGAGCTCGCGGGTGACCGTCATGTGCGCGAGGGCGACGATGCGCAGGCCCTTGCGCTCGAAGCGAGCGATGATCTCGCCGGTGAGCGACCGGGCAAAGGCGTCGGGCTTGACGAGGATGAGGGTGCGGTCCATGGTGTCCTTTGCGGTTGGGCGGGGTGACAGCGGCCGCAGCCTAATGACCGGCGCCGCGCGGCGCGGTCAGGGACGCCTCTAGGGCGCGCCGCCCGGCGCCGGCCGCGCGCGACGGCGCGGGGCGGCAGGCTCGTCGGCCACCGACTCGATCTCCTCGGTCATGTCGCGCCGGCGCCGACGGGTCGGCGACGGCCCGCCGGCGACCTCGGTCTCGCAGTACGGGCAGATCGTCCAGGCCGGGTCGAGCGGACGGCTGCAGGAGACGCAGCGCTCCTTGAGCTTGCGCAGGCAGGACGGACAGCGCAGGAAGTCGCGCTCTATCGGGTAGTCGCAGTGCGCGCACAGCTGGTAGTTGAGCGCGTACATCTGCGCCTCGGCCGCCTGCATCTCGAGCTCGCGCTCGCGCACGTCGTCGAGGTACTCCGGGGGGCGGAGCACCATGTAGATGATCGTTCCGACATACGGGAACAGCGACGCCCCGACGGCGCAGGCGATGAGCACCGGGTCGGCGATCCGTCGCCGGGCGTCCGCGAACGTCCAGTAGACGAGCGCCAGCCAGAACAGGACGAGGAACAGGACGACGAGCTTGATCGCCAGATTGACGCCGCTGCTGTTGATCCCGAAATAGGCGGGGATCACAATCGTCGCACCGTTGTCGCGAACATTAGCTGCGCGAGTTTAGAGAAACAGGCGGCCAAACCCGTAACCGGCGGCGAAGAATAGGAGGATCACTAGGGCCACGATCAGCGCGACGGCGCCGATCATGGCCAGAACCGAGGGACCGTCTTCGTTCATCGCGATCACGCCTCCAGGGCGCCCGGGGCGCCGAGCAGCTGGCCCACAAGGTAGATCGAACCGGTCGCGAGCACCACCCCTCCCCCGGGCCGGCCGCGTGCCCAGGCCCGAGCGGCACGCAGCGCGCGGGCGGGATCGGACTCGCATTGAGGATCGTGGAAGCCCGCCTGCCGGGCGAGCGACTGCAGCGTCGGCGGCGGCAGCGCGCGCGGGCTGTCGGGCGCGGTCACCCACAGCCGCTCGCAGTGCGGCCGCAGCGCGGCGAGCATCGCCGAGGCGTCCTTGTCGTCGAGGATCCCGACCACCGCGGCGAGCGGACGTCCCTCGCGCAGGTCGGGAATCGACTCGACGAGGGCCGCGAAGCTCGCCGGGTTGTGCGCGCCGTCGAACACCGTCGGCGGATCGGCGCCGACGAGCTGGAAGCGACCGGGGATGACCGTCGCCGCGGCGGCATCGCGCACGGCGTCGGGGAGCAGCGGGCGCCCGATCGCGCTCAGGTACGCGCGGGCCGCCTCGACAGCGAGCCCGAAGTTCACCCGCTGGAAGCGTCCCTGGGCGTGCAGCGCCGGGATGCCGGCACCGGCCGGGGACGGCGCGCGCACGACGTGCGTGCCGAGGCCGGCGGCCACCTCGCGCGCGTATTCCTCGATCGGCTCCTCCAGCGTCGAGCCGAGGACGAGCGTGCTGGCGGGGCTCACGATGGCCAGCTTCTCGCGCGCGATGTCGGCGAGGGTGGGGCCGAGCCAGCGCGTGTGCTCGAGGCCCACGTTCGTGAGCACCGTGACCGGAGCGTCAACGATGCTCGTGGCGTCGTAGCGGCCGCCGAGCCCGGCCTCGATCACGGCGACCTGCACCCCCCGGTCGGCGAGGAGCATGAAGGCAGCCGCCGTGAGCAGCTCGAACTGGGTCACGTGGTCACCCTCGTCGAGCGTGCGGTTGACGCGCTCCATCGCCCACGCGGCCCGGCCGACGGCGTCGGCGAACGCCTCGGCGTCGACGTCGCGCTCGTCGATCTGGACGCGTTCGGTGTAGGACGTGAGGTGCGGCGAGAGGTACGCGCCGGTGCGCAGTCCGTGGCGCTCCAGGATCGCCGCGATGAAGCGCGTCGTCGAGGACTTGCCGTTCGTTCCGACGACGTGTACGGCGGCGAAGCGCTCGTGGGGCATGTCGAGAACGGTCATCAGCCGGCGCATTCGATCGAGGCCGAAGCGCATGCCGAACAGGTCCATCGAACGCAGGAAGCTCTCCGCCTGCGCCGGCGACCAGGTGCGGGGAGCCTCCCGGCGCCCGGCGGGACTCACAACGCCTCCAGCTCGTCGCGCAGGCGGGCGAGCTTCTCGTGCTCGGCCGCCACGACATCCGGCGGCGCCTTCGCGACGAATCCCTCGTTACCGAGCTTGCCCTCAGCGCGCGCGATCTCGCGCTCGAGCTCGGCGCGGCGCTTGGCGCGGCGCTCCTCGGCGGCCTCGGCGTCGACGCCCTCGACCGGAAGGATCTCGACCGTCGCACCCGGGATCGGGACGCTCGCCATCGGCTCGCCGCCGTCGCCGTCGACCCACCGCACGCGCGCCAGGCGCGCGATCGCATCGGCGACGGCCGCATACTCGGGGCGCTCCAGACGTGCCGGCAGCACGAGCTTCGCGGGCAGCCCGGCGCCGTTTCGCCATCCACGCAGCGCCGTGATCGCCTCGATCGCCCGCCCCACCGCCTCCTCGGCCTGCGGATCGATGCGGCTCGGGTCGCCCACGGGGTAGCGGGCGGCGGCGAGCAGACCCTCGCCGCCGAGCTGTGACCACAGCTCCTCGGTGACGAAGGGGATGATCGGGTGCGCGAGCGCGACCGTCGCACGCAGTACGTGCACGAGCGTCGCCGACAGCGTCGCGCGATCGGCCGGCGGCGCGGCCTCGCGCAGCCGCGGCTTGACGAGCTCGAGGTACCAGTCGCACAGCTCGCCGTACACGAAGTCGTAGAGCCCGAGCGCGGCGTGGGAGAAGTCGAAGCGCTCCAGGCGCTCGGCGGTGTCGGCCTCGACGCGGGCCAGGCGCGAGAGGATCCAGCGGTCCTCGAGCGTCGTCGGCTGGGGGTCGGTGTCGGCGGCGGCGCCGGCCACTTCGGCGCTCGTGAGGACGAAGCGCGCGGCGTTGAAGAGCTTGTTCGCGAGCCGCCAGCCCTGCTCGACCTTCTCGGCCGAGTAGCGCACGTCCTGCGAGGACGACATGGCGAGCAGCCCGAAGCGGACGGCGTCGGCGCCGTGGCGCTCGATCTCGTCGAGGGGGTCGATACCGGTGCCCAGCGACTTGGACATGCGCCGGCCGTCGGGCGCCTGGATGACCGAGTGAACATACACGTCGGAGAAGGGGACCTGGCCGGTGAACTCCAGTCCCATCATGATCATCCGCGCGACCCACAGGAAGATGATGTCGCGGGCCGTCGAGAGCACATCCGTGGGATAGAAGGCGGCGAGCTCGGGGGTCTGCCGCGGCCAGCCGAGCGTCGCGAACGGCCACAGCGCCGAGGAGAACCAGGTGTCGAGCACGTCATCGTCCTGGCGCACCGGCCCGCCGCAGGCGCCACAGCGCTCGGGCGGGTCGATCGCCACGTACGTCTCCTCGCACTCGTCGCAGTAGTAGACCGGCAGGCGGTGGCCCCACCACAGCTGGCGCGAGATGCACCACGGGCGGATCTGCTCCATCCAATCGAGGTAACGGCGGCGCTGGCTGTCGGGAGTGATGCGCACCCGCCCGTCCCGCACCGCCTCGATCGCGGGCGCCGCGAGCTCATCCATGCGCATGAACCACTGCAGCGAGACGAGCGGCTCGATGCGCTGTCCTGAGCGGTGCGAGTAGGGCACCTCGTGCGTGTAGGGCTCGCGCCCGACGATGCGTCCCTCGGCCTCGAGCGCCGCGACGACGGCCTCGCGGGCCTCCATGACCGTCAGGCCCTCGTAGCCGGCGCCGGCGTCGACCGTCATCCGCCCGTCCTCGCCGATCACCGACACCTGCTCGAGACCGTGCGCGCGCCCGATCTCGAAGTCGTTCGGGTCGTGGGCCGGCGTGATCTTCAGCTGGCCCGTGCCGAAGTCGGTCTTGACGTACTCGTCGGCGATGATCGGCAGCTCGCGTCCGACGAGCGGCAGGATCGCGGTGCGACCCACGAGGCCGCGGTAGCGATCGTCGCCGGGATTGACCGCGACGGCCGTGTCGCCGAGCATCGTCTCCGGGCGCACGGTCGCGATCGTCACCGTGCCGCCGTCCTCCACGTCATAGACGATCGAGTACAGCGTGTCGACCTCCTCGCGCTCCTCGACCTCGAGGTCGGAGATCGCCGATCGGCTGCCGGGATCCCAGTTGACGAGGTAGCGATCTCGATAGATGTAGCCCTTGTCGTAGAGCGCGACGAACACGCGCAGCACGGCCTCGTGATAGCCGTCGTCGAGCGTGAAGCGCTCCTGCTCATAGTCGAGCGAGGCGCCCAGGCGCTGGAACTGCTCGGTGATACGCCCCCCGTAGTGCTCGCGCCACTCCCACACGCGGGCGATGAACGCCTCGCGCCCGACCTCCTCCTTGCCGACGCCCTCGGCGGCGAGCGCCTTCTCGACCTGCGTCTGCGTGGCGATCCCCGCGTGGTCGGTGCCGAAGATCCACTTCGTGCGCCTTCCCTGCATGCGCCGCCAGCGAATGAGCGCATCCTGCACCGAGCCGTTGAGCGCGTGGCCCATGTGCAGCGTGCCGGTGACATTCGGCGGGGGAATCGCGATCGAGTAGTTCTGCTGGGGCGAGCCCTCGGGCTCGGGGTGAAACAGCCCGCTGGCCAGCCAGCGCTCGATGATGCGCGGCTCGACCTCCGCGGGGTCGAAGCGCGTCGCGGGCTGTGATTCTTCGGCGGCCGGCTCGGACATGGCCGAGGCAGTCTAGGAGAGTGCGCCGCCACGCCGGGCGGCGGGCGTCACATGCCGAGGCCGCCGAACCAGGCGTAGCGCGCCTGCGAGCGCGTGTACTCCTGCATCGGCTCCACGCCGCTGCCCTCGACGAGCAGCTCTGAGCCCTCGGGGGCCTCGGCGCGCAGGCGCTCGGCGAGCGACCGGGCCGCGTCCTCGTCGTTGGCGCCGACGACGAGGTGGCGCCAACGGCGCAGCACCGGAATTCCCTCGCCCTGGAGGCGCTCGGCGAAGTCGCGCGCCTCGTGGTGGGAGGGCACCGTGATCCGCACCTCCCAGTCCGGCGCCCCGTCGGCCGCCGACTCACGGTCCTCCTCCTCGACGAGCCGCTCGTGCTCGGCCGCGCGGGCCTCGTCGGACTGCGGCAGCGGCGCGGCGGCGTCCTCCCAACGCTCCTCCAGCGGATGCCAGCGCGTCACGCTGACCTCGGCGGGCACGCCGCTATCGGTGAGTGCGCGGGCGAGCGCGGCGCGCGCCGCCTCGGCCGCCGGGGCCGAATCGGTGTACAGGAACACGTCGTCCTCGTCGTGGGAGATGGCCGGGCGTCCCAGCGCCTGGCTCGCCTCGTCGCTCAGCTCCTGCTGCTGGAGGGCGGCGACCACGGCGTCGACCTTGGCGGCCGGCAGGTGGGCACGCACGCGGAACTCGTCTTGCACGCGAGGCAGTGTAGGGGCTCGCGGCGGGACCCGGCGTACTCCGGGTCCCGCCACGTGCGACTAGGAGGTCGACGTCTGCGTCGAGGAACCGCCCGGCTGGTAGTTGGCGGCGCACTTCGTGAGCCCGAGCTTGTTGGCGACCGACGTCGCCTCATCGGTGAGCGGCTTGGCCTTCGCCACGAGCGCCTGGACCTGCGCGGCGTCACCGGCCTTCGCCGCGGCACTCAGCTGCGGGGAGAGCGCGATCGTCTGCTCGAGGTTGCTGAGCGCGGTCTGCCAGTCCGACGCCTGCGACGAGGGCGGCGTGAGCGCCTTCAGCTTGGCGATCTCGGCCTGCTCGATCGGGATCTGGGCGTCGAGCGAGGCGGCGGCCGAAGCGCCCGTGTTGCTCGGGGCCGGCAGCGCGTTGATCTGGGCACCGAACTGGGCACAGATCGCGTTGGCCTCGGAAGTGAAGTTCGACGACGACGAGCTGCTGCTCGAGCTGCCGCCGCATCCGGCGAGCACGAGCGCGGCGCTCGCGGCGACGACGACGGGAAGGGTCCTGATCATATGACGTTGGCTCCTTTCAGGAGCATTAGTTGAGCGACCCGGGGTGATCGCCGCCCGCTGCCCGCAGCGCGAGAAGTTTGGCGAGGAATGGACGGATCGCTAACGCGACGGGGAGGCCGGGAGACTAGCCGCGTTTGCGGCGGAATCCGCGCACCAGCGGGAGGAGATCGCGCCCGGCGGCGCTCACGTCGAGCCTGGCCAGAAGGGCCCGCAGCTCCTCGCGCTCGCGGGCGCTGAGGTTGCCCGGCCGGCCGCGACTGGCGCGCACGAGCGCCATGAAGCGCGCTCTCTCCTTCTCGGAAAGGACATGCCAGCGCTCGAACGCAATCGCCCCGCCCTGCAGCACCAGCGCCCACGGCACGGCGCGCAGGCGCGAGCGCTTGGATCGGGCCCCGCGAGGCTCGAGCTCCCCGCGCTTCGAGCTCAGGCGGATTCCTCGCGAAGCTCGTCGTGCTCTTCGGGCGCGGCCTCGGTGACGAGCGTCGGCGTGAGGCCCTTCTCGACGGTCTCGCGCGTCACGACGCACTTCTTGACATCGCGGCGGGAGGGCAGCTCGAACTGCACGTCGAGCAGGATCTCCTCGATGATGGAGCGCAGCCCGCGGGCGCCGGTCTCGCGCTCCAGGCCCTTCTCGGCCACCGCCGTGAGCGAGTCGTCGGAGAACACGAGCTCGATGCCGTCGAAGGAGAAGAAGCGCTGGAACTGCTTGACCAGCGCGTTGCGCGGCTCGGTGAGGATCGAGACCAGATCGTCGCGGGTGAGCTGGTGGACCGCCGAGACCACCGGGAGGCGGCCGATGAACTCGGGGATGAGCCCATACTGGATGAGGTCCTCGGGCAGGCAGTGCTCGAACAGCTCGCCGGTGTCGCGGTGCTCCTTGGACTCGATCGCCGCGCCGAAGCCGACGCCCTTGTGGCCGATGCGCCGCTCGATGATCTTGTCGAGGTTGGCGAACGCCCCGCCGCAGATGAACAGGACGTTCGTCGTGTCGATGGTCAGGAACTCCTGGTGGGGATGCTTGCGTCCGCCCTGCGGCGGGACGGAGGCCTGGGTCCCCTCGAGGATCTTCAGCAGCGCCTGCTGCACGCCCTCGCCGGACACGTCACGAGTGATCGAGGGATTGTCGGCCTTGCGGGCGATCTTGTCGACCTCGTCGATGTAGATGATCCCGGTCTCGGCCTTCTTGACGTCGTAGTCGGCGGCCTGGATGAGCTTGAGCAGGATGTTCTCGACGTCCTCGCCGACATAGCCCGCCTCGGTGAGCGCCGTGGCGTCGGCGATCGCGAACGGGACGTTGAGGATCCGGGCGAGCGTCTGGGCCAGCAGCGTCTTGCCGCAGCCGGTCGGCCCGAGCAGCAGGATGTTGGACTTCTGCAGCTCGATGTCCTGGTCGCCGCCCTGGATCATCTGCACGCGCTTGTAGTGGTTGTAGACCGCCACCGAGAGCGTGCGCTTGGAGGGCTCCTGGCCGACGACGTACTCGTCGAGGACCTCGTAGATCTCCCGCGGCTTGGGGAGGTTCTCGATGTCGAATGCCGGCGGAGCAGTGAGCTCCTCGTCGATGATCTCGTTACAGAGATCGATGCATTCGTCGCAGATGTAGACCCCGGGGCCGGCGATCAGCTTCTTGACCTGGCGCTGGGACTTACCGCAGAAGCTGCACAACAACTGCTCGTTGGAATCGGTCGGCCGGGCCAATGTCTCTCCTACAGCAGCGAGCTCGGTGTATCTCGGACGCTAATGCTCCGAGATCACGCGGTCAATGATGCCGTACTCCTTTGCCTCTTCGGAGCTCATGAAGTAATCGCGTTCGGTGTCCTTCTTGACCTGCTCGATGTCCTTGCCGGTGTGCTTGGCGATGATCTCGTCGAGGCGCGTGCGCACGTCGATGATCTCGCGGGCGTGGATCTCGATATCGGTCGCCTGCCCCTGGAAGCTTGAGCTCACCTGGTGGATGAGGATCTTCGCGTTGGGGAGCGCCATGCGCTTCCCGTGCGCGCCGCCGGCGAGCAGCAGCGCTCCCATCGACATCGCAATGCCGACGCAGATCGTCTGCACGTCGGGCTTGATGAACTGCATCGTGTCGTAGATGGCCAACCCGGCGTATACCGAGCCACCCGGCGAGTTGATGTACAGCGAGACGTCCTTGTCGGGGTCCTCCGACTCCAGGTGCAGCAGCTGCGCGACGACGAGATTGGCGATCTGATCGTCCACGGGCGTGCCGAGGAAGATGATGCGCTCGTTGAGCAGGCGGCTGTAGATGTCGAACGCACGCTCACCGCGAGACGTCTGCTCGACCACCATGGGGACTAGTGGGCTCATGATCCTCGCTTTGGTTTCGCCTGCTCGGCTCGATTCCTTCTGACCGCCGCGAGTTCGACTCGCGGACTCGTCCGAGCCGAGCGCGAACGCCGCCTCCCGGCCTTCGGGCCGAGTCTAGCAATCGGCCCATGACCGCTGACGGACCCGGCGAACGTGGGTCGAGCGGTTGGACGAAAGGTTACGCAGGGTTGCGCAGCAATGCGCGGCCTGGGCCGGTGCGTCGGCTCAGGAGCCGGGCGTCCACAGCCGCCCGCCCGTCCCGCCCTCGGCCTTCTCGGGGGTCCACAGCGCCTCGCGCGCCGCGGCCTGCTCGAGCGGGATCGGCTTCGCCGCGTCGGCGATGAGATCGACGGCCTGGCGCGCCGCGAGATCCTCGCGGACCTCGTCGAGGCGACCGGACTTCTGCAGGTCGGCAAGCAGCTCGGCCGGCTCGACGCCCTCGCGCTCGGCGAGCGGCTGCAGCGCGGCGAGCACGTCGTCGTCGCTCGGGCGCAACTGCTCGGCGGCGACGACCGCGGCGATCACCGCCTCGCGCTTGAGCGCCTGCTCGGCCTCGGGCATCGCCTCGGCGAGGACCTCATCCTCGCTGCGCCCGGCGATCTGCAGGTACGCCTCACGGGAGATCCCGCGGTGCGACAGCGAGTGCAGCATCTGCTCCCACAGCTCGGTCGCGCGCGCTCGCACGAGCGGCTCGGGCACGTCGACGTTCGCCGTCGCCACGGCGGCGTCGAGCGCCGCCTCGCGAAACTCGGCATCGACCCGCTTGACCTCGCGCTCGGTGAGGCGGGTGCGGACGTCCTCGCGCAGCTCGTCCATGTCGTCGAAGCCGTTGTCGATCGCGAAGTCGTCGTCGAGCTCGGGCAGCTCCTTATGCTTGACCTCCTTGACGGTCACGGCGAACGATGCCGGTTGTCCGGCGAGCTCCTCGTGGCCGTAGTCGGCGGGGAACGTCAGCTCGATCGTTCGCTCGTCGCCCGCGCTCGTCCCGGTGAGCTGCTCCTCGAAGCCCGGGATGAGCCGGCCCGAGCCGAGCTCGAGCAGCTGATCGCGCCCCTCGCCGCCGTCGAACGGCACGCCGTCACGCGAGCCGACGTAGTCGATCACGACGAAGTCGCCGGTCTCGGCCGGACGCTCCACCGCCTCGAGCTTGGCCAGTCGCTCGCGCATGCCGTCGATCTCGCGCCCGATGTCGTCGTCGGGCACCGCGGCGTCGCGCCGGCCGACCTCCAGGCCCTTGTACTCGCCGAGCGTCGCCGCCGGCCGCACGCCGATCTCGATCGAGAAGCTGAGCGCCTCGCCGTCGGCCGGCGGATCGCCGAGGTCGACCTTCGGGTCGCCGACCGGGCTGATGCCGGAGGTGTCGATCGCGTCGCGGTACCAGTCCACCAGCGTGTCGCGGATCGCCTCGTCGAGCACCGCCTCGCGCCCCACCCGCTGGATGACGAGCGCGGGCGGAACCTTGCCCTTGCGAAAGCCGGGGATCTTCATGCTGCGACCGAGGTCGCGCGCCTTCTGCTCGACGCGGCGGCGCACCTCCTCGGCGGGCACCTGCGCGTCGACGCGCACGCGTGATTCGGGCAGCTCGGTGACGGAGGTGGTGACGGTCGGCGGCATCGCGGTGACGATAGCGTGCCGACCCGTGAGCGGGTCAGTTGCCAAGCGGGCACGTCGGCTGGAGACGTGGTGGTGGACGGGTCCCGCCGGCCATCTCGTCGCCGGGCTGCTCGACTGGCTGCAGGCGGTCGGCGCGTGGCTCGCGCACGCGGCGCGCGGTCGCTAGCCGCAGCGCCGGGGAGCGTTGGGCCGGGCCGGCCGGCTCACTCACCGGGCACGAGCGCGAACAGCGGCCACGCGTTGGGCACGCCGCGCAGCTCGTGGTGGCCACGGTCCTCGAAGAAGAACGGGCCACCCACGACGGTGCCGGCCACGGTGCCCGACACGAGCACCTCGCCGGGCCGCGCGAGCTCGGCCACGCGCGAGGCGATGTGCACCGCCAGGCCGGCCACGTCGTCGTCGTCGAGGATCTCGCACTCTCCGGTGTGCATCCCGACGCGCACCTCCATGTCGTGCTCGCCGAGTGCGGCCACGGTCGCCGCCGCGCAGCGGAGGGCCTGCGACGGCGGTCCGGCGAACGTGGCCAGGAAGCCGTCCCCGGTCGTCTTGACCGCGTGACCACCGAAGTGCGCGAGCTGCCCGCGCACGACGGCGTCGTGGTCGGCGAGCCGTTCGCGCCAGCGCCGGTCCCCGGAGCGGGCCGCTCGTCCGGTCGCGTCGACGATGTCGGTGAACATCACGGTCAGCAGCGCACGCTGCGCGGCGGCGCGGGTGCGCTCACCGGTGAGGAACTCCTCGACCTCCCCGACGAGCTCCTCAGAGTCGCCTTCCCACGGGAACGTCTCGGCCCCGCCCAGGAGCACGAAGCGTGCGTCCGGGACGTGCTCGGCGAGGTAACGGGAGTGGCCCACGTTCCAGGTCGGGTCGTCGCGGCGGTGCATCACCAGCGTGGGCACGCGCACCCGCGGGACGACGTCGCGGACGTCGAGGTCCCCCGTGGCGAGCCCCAGCATGCGGGCCGTGCCGGGGCTCGCGGCGAGCCGCTGCATGCGGGCGAACCACTGCGCAGTGGCGGGGTCGTCGGCGGCGCTCACCGAGACCGGGGGCTGCTGATCGGGGTCGCCCCAGCCGGCGATCGTCCGCTCGATGATCTCGGTGCGCTCCCGCACGGTGGGCGCAAAGTCGTAGTCGACGTCCCAGGTCGTGCGCGCGACGGCCGCGTACAGGACGAGCGAGGACACGCGATCGGGGTGCTCGACCGCGAGTCGCAGCGCGACCGGGCCGCCGAGCCCCCAGGCCCACAGCGCCGCGCGCGTGCTCCCGATGGCATCGAGCACGGCCAGCGCATCGGCCACCTCGTCATCGAGGCTCGGCGGCGATCCGATCCGCTCGGACAGGCCCGTCCCGCGGCGGTCGAGCAGCACGAAGCGACCGAACGAGGCATGGCGCTCGAGGAAGCGGCGCAGGCTCGGCAGCTCCCAGGCGTACTCGACCTGAGAGACCCAGCCCGCGAGGAACAGGATGTCGGGCGGCCCCTCGCCGACCGCCTGATAGGCGATGCTCACGTCGCCGCTGAGGGCGTATCGCGTCGTCGGCACCATCGGTCCACGGTGAGCGTATCCGTCCCGTCCGCGTACCGGGACGAGCAGCGAGCCGTCAGCGCGAGTAACGTGGGCCTGTGACCGACGAGGCCGCGCCCACAGGACGACGTCCATCCGAGCGCCGGACGCTGCGGGCGCTGTATGCGAGGCACTTCGCCGATCCGTGCGAGGAGCGCCGGCTGCTCGCCGCCGTCGGCTTCTTCACCACCTTCACGACCGTCCGTGGCATCACCCACTCCATCCGCGACGGCCGCGGACCGTTTCGCAACGTCACGCCCGGTGGCCGCCACATCCACCACATGACGTTCGGGATCGTCGGCATGATCGTCACCGGCACGCTGTGGATGAACGAGGTCGGCACGGGCGCGCTCGGAGCGCGACGCGGCGCCTCGCGCGTGACCTCGACGCTGTTCGGCGCGAGCGTTGCGCTGACGCTCGATGAGTTCGCCCTCTGGCTGAACCTGCAGGACGACTACTGGACCAAGCAGGGACGCGAGAGCATCGACGCCGTCTCGGTGTACGGCTCGCTGCTGATGATCCTCCTGTACAGCCGCGACATGATCGCCGAGGCGGCCCGCCTGCGGGGTTCGAGGAGCGGGCGCTGAGCGGCGACGAGGCGGCGTGTGCGCGAATGTGCAACGCTCGTCCGTACCACGGTCAGGCGATACATTCAGAACTGGGATGGGTAGGACAGCGCCAGGCGCCCACGCGATGCGCCGACGATGAGGAAGCTCGACCCGCAGTCGCTCGGCGAGCACCTCGACCGCCTCTACCGGGCGGCGTGGGCGCTGTGCGGCTCGCGTGAAGACGCCGAGGATCTCGTGCAGGACACGTTCGCCCGCGTGCTCGCCCGCCCGCGCCACATCCGCGGCGAGAGCGACCTCGCGTACCTCATGCAGGTGCTTCGGAACACGTTCCTCACCTCGCGGCGCACGGCCGGCCGACGGCCGCGCATCGCCGCGACGCTCGAGGACTTCGAGTTCGCCGACCCTCGACGCGGCTCGCGGCCGGAGGATGCGGTCGCCACCAGCGCGGTCTTCGAGGCGATCGCCGAGCTGCCGGAGCCGTTCCGTCTGGCGCTCATCGCGGTCGACATCGTCGGCCTGTCCTATCGGGAGGCCGGCCGCGCGCTCGACACCCCCGAGGCGACGGTCACGACACGCCTCTACCGGGCTCGTCAGCAGGTCATGCGTGCGCTCGCGCCGGGAGACGAGCCCGAGGGCGCCCGAGCGCAGATCGACCCCGCGCCGGCCGGCGATCCGGCGCCAGCGGCCGACCACCGCGACCCTGCACGCCCCCCGCCACCCGACACGCCCGCTCTCACGGGCGGGCAGCGTGGCGCCGGCGAGGAGCCGGGAAGGAACCGACCCTCGAGGACGTCATGAGTGAGATGGACGAGTTCGACCCCGACAACGATCGCGCCGACCTCCCCGAGCCGTCACGCGAGGAGATGATGACCCTCGCGGCGCTCGCCGACGGCTCGTTGCAGTCGGGCGAACGGCGGGCCGAGGTCGAGGCCGACCCCGCCCAGGCAGCCCTGCTCGACGAACAGCGGCGCGCCGTGGCGCTCGTGCGCAATGCCGCCGATGAGGTGAGCGCCCCCGACGCGCTGCGCGAGCGCCTGGCCGACCTCGCTCCCGAGGTCGCCTCGGCGCCCCGGACGACGCGCCGCCCTCGGCGCACGAGCGCGCCGCCGCGCGCCTCGCGCCGCCCGCGACTGCTCGCCGGATTCGCCGGCGCCGCGATCGTCGTCGTGCTCGTGCTGACGCTGACGCTGTCGGGCACGAGTGGATCGCCCACGCTCGCCCAGGCGGCGGCCCTCGCGACCCGGCCGGCGGTGCTGGCGGCGCCACGCCACGTCTCGTCGCGCTCCGATCTCGTCTCGAGCAGCGAGGCCGGCGTGCCCTTCCCCTACTGGGAGGACCACTTCGGCTGGCGCACCGTCGGCGCTCGCACCGACACGCTGTCCGGGCGCACCGCGACGACGGTGTTCTACGTCGACCGTCACGGCCGGCGCATCGCCTACTCGATCGTCTCCGGCGCGCCGCTGAAGGTGCCGCCGGGCGCGACCACGCTCACGCGTAACGGGGTGCACCTCTGGGTCGTCACCAGCGGCGCCTCGACGATCGTCACCTGGGACCGCGACCAGCACAGCTGCGTGCTCGTCGGCACCGGCGTCCCGACGCGCACGCTCGTGCGCCTCGCCAGCTGGCGAGGCAACGGCTCGATCCCCTACTGATCGGCGGCCGATCCGACCGGTCGGCCATGCGGCCTGCGGTTGGCCGTGCGGTGACGCGGTCACCCCCGCCGCGACCGCGGCGTGACCGGCGGGAAGGTTCACGCAGATTCGGGGTCGCGGTCCCTTGAGGACCCCAACCACCAAGCGGAGGAGCCTGCCTTGCCGAATCATCGACACATCAACGCGACCGGTGGACGCGGTCGGCGTCTCGCCGCCACGCTGTCGGTCGCCGGCTGCCTGTGCGGCCTGCTCGCCCTGGCCGCAATCCCGGCCCAAGCGAGCCCGGGTGCGTTCATCTCGGCGTTCTCGACCACGACGACGCTCGCCAGCACCGTCCCGGCGAACGGCGATCAGAACCCCTACGGCATCGTCGTCGTGCCCCGCTCGGCCGGCAAGCTGCGGGCCGGGAACATCCTCGTGAGCAACTTCAACAACGAAGGCCCGACCGACGCGAGCGGCAACCCCACGACCGGTGGCAACCAGGGCGAGGGAACGACGATCGTGCAGTTCAACGGCGACGGCTCGAACCCGCGGCTGTTCGCGCAGCTCGATCCGGCCGACTTCCCCGGCGGCGTCGGCCTGACGACGGCGCTGTCCGTGCTGCCGAACGGCTACGTCGTGGTCGGCAGCCTGCCGACGACCGACGGCACGTCGGCGACGATGACCGCCGGCGCGCTCATCGTGCTCAACCCACAGGGCAAGGTCGTCAGCTCGATCTCGGGCGGGCCCATCAACGGGCCGTGGGACATGACCGAGGTCGGCTTCGGCCCGTTCGCCGCGCTGTTCGTCACGAACGTTCTCAACGGCACGGTGCCCGCGAGCCCGAACACGGTGGACAACGGCACCGTCGTTCGCATCGACCTGCTCACGCTTCCCGGCCTGCGGCCGATCGTGCTCGATGAGCACGTGATCGCCAACGGGTTCGCAGAGCGGACCGATCCGAACGCGCTCGTCGTCGGTCCGACCGGCGTCGGACTCGGACGCAACGACACGCTCTACGTGGCCGACACCGACAACAGCCGCATCGCCGCGATCCCGAACGCGCTGACCCGCTCGACGCCGGTGACCGGCGGAGGCCAGACGCTGACGTCCGGCGGTGCGATCAACGGGCCACTCGGTCTGACGATCGCCCCCAACGGCGACGTGCTGACGACCAACGGCGGCGATGGCAACCTCATCGAGACGACGCCGAGCGGCTCGCAGATCGCCCAGTTCACGCTCGACAGCACCGTCGGCGCCGGCGCGCTGTTCGGACTGACCGTGCCGCCGGCCGGTAACGGCGTGCTGTACGTCGACGACGGCGACAACACGCTGCGCCTGCTGCACTGATCCACCGCGGCCCAAGCGGACGCCCGGCACCGGCCCCTCCTCCTTCACCTGAGTCGGGGCCACCGGGCGTCCTGCCGGTCGGTCCAGCGCGGCCCCGCCGGACCGCCCGCAGGCAGGAGAGCGCCCTCCCACCCGGCCCCCCGCGGGTGAGGAGGGCGCCCCTCCCGCGGCCCGCGTCGACCGCCGATCTCGCTATCAATGGTGACGACACTCGCCGCCGCGGGCGCGCGTCGGCCCCGTGGTGCGGCGTTCGCACGCTTCGGGTTTCGAGGAGATTCGTGCCGAGCCGCATCCAGACAATCGCCGTCATCGCCGCCGCGGCAGCCATCGCGCTGCTGGTGAGCGCCTGCGGCGGCACGCGATCGGCTCCGGTGGCCGCCGGGCCGGTGAGCGCGAACGGATCGTGTGGCGGCGTGGCCCATTGTCCGTACACCGCCGTGCGCACGATCGGGCGACGCGGCGGCGGTGTCCTGCGCGTCCCCGAGGCGCTCGCGATCGCGCCGTCGGGCGAGATCTACGAGGGCGACCAGTTCAGCTACGTGGTCCAGCGCTTCTCGCCGAGCGGACGCTTCCTCGGCCAGTGGGGCTCGTTCGGCACCGGGCCCGGGCAGTTCGGGTCCGTCGGCGCGCTGGCCGTCGACCGCTTCGGTGACGTGTACGTCCTCGACAGCACGAACGACCGGATCGAGGTCTTCACCGCCGATGGCCGGTACCTGCGCTCGTGGGGCGGTCGCGGCACCGGGCTCGGACAGTTCAGCTTCGGAGGCGGCGGCCGGGCGGAGATCCCCCCGGGCGGAGGGCTCGCCGTGTCGGGTGACGGGGTCTACGTGGCCGACAGCGACAACGACCGGATCGAGCGCTTCTCGCTGCAGGGCACGGACGCACAGGCCTTCGGACAGCGGGGGAGCGGCCCGGGCCAGTTCGCCGATCCGCGCGGCCTGACGGTGTACGGAAACGAGCTCTACGTCGCCGATAACCTCAACCGCCGCGTCCAGGTGCTCAGCCTCGATGGGCGCTTCATCACCCAGACGCCGCCGGTGACCACGGGGATCGCCCACCTCGCGGATCCCTACGACGTCGCGGTCGATGCCCTCGGCGAGCTGTTCGTGGCCGATGACAACAACAACCGCATCGTGCGCTACACGCCCCAGCTGGCCTATTCGACCTCGTGGCGCCAGCTCGGCGTCGCCGACGAGACGATCGGGTACATCCGGGCGCTCGCCGTCGGCGGCGACGGCGCCGTGTACGTGGCGGACAGCGCGCGCGACCGCATCGCGGTGTTCGACCGCAGCGGAACGCCGCTGCGCGACTGGGGGATCTCCGGGCAGTCCGACGGCCAGTTCGACGCTCCGCTCGACGTCAGCCGCGACGGGACCGGGGGCTTCCTCGTCATCGAGGGCTACGGCAGCCGCGCCCGCGTCCAGCGCCTCGACGGCTCGTTCGCCGTGCGCGAGACCTGGTCGGGCGGTGGCGACGTCATCCTCGGCCGCTTCTTCTTCAGTCCCACGGCCGTGGCGGCCGCGGGCGACGGATCGTTCTGGACGACCGACCAGGCCAACGGCCTCATCCGCCACTTCAGCGCCGGGGGCGCGCTCATCGCGGCGATCGGCCGCAGCGGCTTCGCGCCGCCGCACTTCGCCTACCCGACCGGCATCGCCAGCGCACCCGACGGCACCCTGTACGTCGCCGACACCCGACACGGCCGCGTGGTGGTCCTCACCGCCGACGGCCGCCTCCTGGGCTCCCTGCCGCGCGACGGAGCCAGCCTCGGGGCGCCGGCGGCCGTCGCCACCGGCCTGGGCGGCCTCGTCTACGTCGCCGACGCGCAGCGCGACCAGATCGACGCCTACTCGACGACGGGCGCGCTGCTGCGCTCCTGGGGTCAGCCGGGCAACGCGGCGGGCGATCTGCGAGATCCCGACGGGGTCGCGGTCGACGCGCGCGGTGACGTGCTCGTCGCCGACGAGGACAACGATCGGATCGAGGCGTTCACCGCCACCGGGCGGCTGCTGTGGATACTCGGGCGCCCGGGCAGCGGACTCGGCGAGCTCAATCATCCGGGCGGGCTCACCGTCGATTGCCACGGCTCGGTCGTCGTGGCCGATACGGCGAACAATCGCCTCCAGGTGTTCGCGCACGCCGCCGCGCCGACCGGACGCTGCTCGGGCGGATGAGCGGGCTCACCGGGGGCGCGCTTGCCCGGGCGAGCGCGAGTCGGATAGGTTGACACCCGGTTCTCGGCCGTGTGCCTGGGGAGGGCGCGCGGTTTCGATTTGGAGGTCCAACTAAGGAGGGTTCCATCATGTCCGTCACGTCTCGTGTTCGCGGACGTCTGATCGCGGGCTGCGTTGTCGCGGGCGCGGCCTGTGCGCTCGCCTTCGCGCCGGCCGCCGGCGCCGTCACGGTCGGTAACACCTACCTCGCCCTCGGCGACTCGCTCGCCTACGGCTACCACCAGGCGCAGTTCCTCAGCGAGCTGCCGAACGTCAACCCGGCCACGTTCGACCACGGCTACGTCGACGACTTCGGTGATCTCGTGCGCCTGCTCAACCCGCACGTACAGGTCATCAACGACGGCTGTCCCGGAGAGACGACCGACACGTTCATCAACGGCTCGGGCGCGTCCGGCTACTGCGCCGGCGGCGCGCACGGGACCCCGTTCCCCTACACGTTCCTGCACCACCCGTACAGCGGCAGCTCGCAGCTCGCGGACGCGCTCTCGATCCTCGGGGCGAATCAGCACGTCAGCCCGATCACGCTGGACATCGGGGCGAACGACATCCTGCAGTTCCTCGAGTCGACGTGCGGCTTCCCGGCCGCGGACAGCTGCTCGACGGCCCAGGTCGTGGCCGAGTACACCCACATCGTCACCAACGTGGGGATCATCCTGAACGAACTCCACGCGGCTGCCCCGCACGCCGAGATCGTCCTGCTCGGCCTCTACAACCCCTATCCGGAGGTGCTGCCGGCACCCGGCGGAGACGCCTCGACCGCGGAGTTCAACGCCGCGCTCGCGGCCGTCGCGAGCACCGTGCCCGGCGTGAGCTTCGCCAACCCCGAGCCGGCGTTCAACCCGGCCGGCGTGGCGGGCAAGCCCGAGAGCGGTGATCTGCCGACGATCTGCGCGTTCACCGCGATGTGCCCGGGCGGGACGTACAACCCGACCAGCCCGAACGCCGACATCCACCCGACGACGCTCGGCTACGCCGTGCTCGCCGGATTCATCGGCGCCGAGTTCCTCACTCACTAGCGGAAGCGGGATCGCCCGGAGGCGGCGGCCGCGCCGCCTCCGGGCTCCGCAGCGGCGACGCACGGCGCACGCCTGCGTGGGCGATTACGCTTCCGCTCATGCACCCGCCCATGCGCGCCACGCTCGAACGCGCCGTCGTGCGCGGCCTGTTCGCGCTTCCGGACGGCGCGCGACGACGCCTCGGCGTGGCGCCGCCCGCGAGGGCACCCGAGCTGGCGCCCGACGCGCTGCTCCTGCTCCGGCTGGCCGCGATCCGGGGCGCCGACGCGCTCCACCAGGCGAGCGTGGCGAGCGCCCGCGCCCAGCTCGCCGCCAACGCGGCGCTCACTCGCGGAGCCGAGCCGCTGCCCGTCGTCAGCGAGGAACGGCCGATCCCGGCACCCTGGGGCGAGCTGCCGGCACGCCTGTACGTTCCGGCCGGGCTCGGGACCCCCGCCCCGCTGCTCGTCTACTACCACGGCGGCGGGTGGGTGCTCGGCTCGGTCGACACGCACGATGATCTCGCGCGCCGCCTCGCCCACCACGCCGGCGCGCGCGTCCTGTCGGTCGACTACCGGCTCGCGCCCGAGCATCCCTACCCGGCGGCCGTCGAGGACGCGGAGCTCGCGTTCGCGCACGTCGTCGCCGAGCCCGACCGGTTCGGTGCCGACCCGACGGCGCTCGCGGTCGGCGGCGACAGCGCCGGCGGCAACCTCGCGGCCGTCGTCGCGCAGCGCACGCAACGCGCGGGCGCTGTGATGCCGGTCTTCCAGCTGCTGTTCTACCCGGTGTGCGACGCCCCGCGCCGTCATCCGTCGTATGACGCGTTCGCCGACGGCTTCTATCTCACGGCCGGCGACATGGACTGGTTCGCTCGTACCTACGCCCCCGACCCGAGGACACACGCCGAGCCCGACTTCGCGCCCCTGCGCGCCGCGTCGCTCGCCGGCCTGCCGAGCGCCTACATCACGACCAGCGCAGCCGATCCGCTGCGCGACGAGGGCGAGGCCTACGCGGCGCGGCTGCGCGAGGACGGCGTCGTCGTCGCGCTGCGGCGTGAGCCACTCCTGCACGGCTTCGCCAACACGACGATCGCCTCGGCCAGCCGCGCCGCCGTCGCGCTCGCCGCCGGCGCGCTGCGCCAGGCGCTCGCGGCCGCGGCGATGAGCACGCCGGCCGGCTCGGTCGGCGACTCGGGCTAGCGCGGCGCGAACCCGCCCGGCGGCACCCGGCACCTACGCAGCAGCACCGAGTCGGCTTCGCGGAGCGACCGCAGCATGAGAGCGGCCAACTGCCGATGGCGGGCGCCGCGACGGCGCGTACGGTAGGCGACAACGACGACCGGAGTCAGCCGAGGAGACAGCCATGGCGATCGCCTTTCCAATCATCGGTCCCCCGCAGCCGGCGAGCGAGCGCGAGGACCGCGACGCGGACGGGCTCTACCTCACCGATGGCGTTCGCCTGTATCGCAGCGTCGGCCCGATCGCCGGCGCCCCCGGCGTGGTCGGCCTGGAGGACTGCCGCTCGCTCGACGTCGTCGCAGTCTCGCTCGACACGATCACGAGATTGCGGCGCGTCGTCGCGGGCGGCCCCGGCGAGCGCGCGACCTCGTAACCGCGCGCCGCGGCCCCAATCACGCGCGCCGCCCCCTACCCTGGCAGGGATGGCCCTGACGATCAAGGCGCGAGCCGCGCGGCTCGCGCTCGCCGCCGCCGGCGTCGCGCTCGCGCTCACGACCGGCGTGTCCCCCGCGCACGCCGAGCTCCGCGTCACGTGGATGCCGGGTTCGCCTTCGCCGGGAACTCCGGCTCGCCTCGATCGCGTCGGTGTCATCAAGATCGGGCGCAGCCGTGCCCGCAACGTGCTCGTGCTCGAGCCGGGGACGTCGGCCGGCAGCGCGTACTTCGTGCCGCTCGCGAAATGGATCGTCAGCAAGGCGCCGGCGTGGCAGGTGTGGTCGGTGGAGCGCCGCGAGAACCTGCTCGAGGACCAGTCGATGCTGACACTCGCCAAGACGGGCCGGGCCACCGCGCAGCAGGCCTTCGACTACTACCTCGACTACCTCGTCAACCCGGCCATCACCCACCATTTCCATCCCATCCCCGACGCCAGCGTCGCCTACGCCCGGCAATGGGGCATGCGCGTGGCCGTGGAGGATCTCCATCGGGTGATCGCGGCCGCCCGGCGGCTCGGCGGTCGAGTCGTGCTCGGCGGGCACTCGCTCGGCGGATCGGTCGTCACCGCGTACGCCACCTGGAACTTCCACGGCCGGCCCGGCGCCGACGATCTCGCCGGCCTCGTCTACGACGACGGTGGCAGCATCAGCGCACCCGTGACCGCGAACGCGGCCCGCGCCCAGCTCCGCGCGCTCGCGGCGAGCTCACCGTGGCTCGCCTTCAGCGGCGTCCCGGCCCCCTACCTCGGCCTGTTCTCGGCGCTCGGCTCGACCGCCGCGATCATGCAGCCGAACGCTCCGTCGCTCGCGCTCGGCTTCCCGCTGTTGCCGGCCGCCCTGAGAACGCCCGTGCCGGCCACGAACCTCGCCGTGTTCGGGTACGACACCGACACGAAGACCTCCCGGCTCAGCTTCGCCGTGCAGGCACACCTCGGGTCGCTCGACACGAGCGTCACGCCGGCCGGCTGGAGCGGCGCCGGCGCGATCACGCCGATCGAGCGCTACGCGAGCATGCTGTCCGGGACCGGCGTCGACGGCGCCGACGGAACGGAGTGGTACTTCCCGATGCGGCTGACGATCGACAGCGGCGCGGTCGGCGAGGGAACGGCGAACCCCGCCCAACGGGTGCTCGGCCTGCAAGCCACCGACGGGCGAAACCTCCCGCGGCGGCTTCGGATCTACGCATTCGGCGCCGCCGGCGGCTCCCTCGTGACGGCGGCGGCCGCGACCCTGGCCCGCCAGTCGCACATCCCGGCCAGCCACCTCGTGCTCGTCGATCGCCAGGGCACCTACGCGCACAACGACCCCGCTGCGGCCTACCCGAACAACGCCTTCTTTGCGCATCTCGTGCCGTTCCTGCGGCGGCTCGGCGCCTAGCGCCGCCCGGGCGGCCGGCGGCGGAGCGCCGTTCCCGACGCCGCGACCGAGCCGCCGCGGTGGTCCCTTTTCGGCTATCGCTACCCCTTTCGCCTAAAGACCCGCGCATCGCTCATGGCGCGCGTCCTGGGCCCCGATAGCCTGGGTATGAGTACGCGCACCGCGAGATCGGGCGCCGGCGCCCCAGCGGTAGCGGTCCCGACGACGGCCGATTCACAGCTGTCGGCGACGATCCTCGCCGGGCTGCTCGCCGCCGGCTCGATCCTGACGCTGCTCGTGATGGTGCTCCCCCATCCCCCGGCGGCCGACCAGGCCGGCATGCTCGCCGTCGCCGCCATCGGCTGCGTCATCGCCGGCGGGCTCGCCTGGAGGGCGCGCCGCGTCGGCGCGCCCCTACTGCAGGCCGTCCTCGTCTGCGCGACGACGCTCGGCACCGCCGTCGCCTACTTCTCGGCCGGGCGCCCGGGGCCGTTCGTCCTGCTCTACCTGTGGGTGGCCGTCTACGCGGCCTACTTCTTCAGCCGCCGCCAGCTCGCCGCCCAACTCGGCTATGTCGCGCTCATCTACGGTGCGTTCCTGCTCGTCCGGCCACCGCCGTCGGGGAGGGTCCTCGGATGGTGGGTGGCCGGCGTCGGCACCGTCGTCGTGGCGGCGGCCGTCATCCAGGTGATGCGCTACCGGATGGAGGCGCTCATCACGCGGCTGTTCGAGGCGGCGCGAACCGATCCGCTCACCGGCCTGGGCAATCGCACCGGCTTTCGCGAGGTGCTCGATCTCGAGGTCGAGCGCGCTCGTCGCGGCGGCGGACGGCTCGCCGTCGTGCTCGCCGACATCGACGAGCCGAGGATCGTCGACGACCACGAGGACGGGCAGCCCGGGGGCGACGCGATCCTGCGCCGGATCGGGACGGTGCTGCGCTCGGTCAAGCGCCAGAGCGACGTCGCCGCGCGCGTCGGGGCCCGCGAGTTCGCCCTCGTGCTCCCCGACACCGAGGCCGACGGCGCGCTCGGGTTCGTCGAGCGGCTGCGCGAGGCGCTCGCCGGCGAGTTCGCGCACGACCCGCTCCCGGTGACGCTCAGCTTCGGCGTGGTGAGCCAGCCGCGCCACGGTCAGACGGCCGCCTCGCTGATCCGCGCCGGCGACGAGGCGCTGTCGGCCGCCAAACTGGAGGGCGGCGACCGCGCAGTGCTGCATCGCCCCGAGCTGCGCGGCATCAGCCGGCAGCGCGACGGCGCCGCGGACATCGAGGCCGAGCGCTACGTGGGGGTGATGCTCGACCTCGCCGAGACGGTCGACCTGCGCTTCAGCGGAACCGCCCGTCACTCCGAGACGGTCGGCCGCTACGCCGAGATGATGGCCCGCGAGCTCGGCCTGCCCGAGCCCCGCATCGAGCGCGTCCGGCTCGCCGGCGCCCTGCACGACATCGGCAAGGTCGGGGTCCCCGACAGCATCCTGCACAAGCCGGCCAAGCTGAGCGATGCCGAGTTCGCGACCATCAGGCGCCATCCGGAGCTCGGCGCCCAGATCCTCGAGCACCCGAGCCTCGCCGACGTGCGCGAATGGGTGGCCACTCATCACGAGCGCCCGGACGGCCGCGGCTACCCCTTCGGCCTCGGCGCCGGCAAGATCGCCCTCGAAGCCCAGATCATCGCGGTCGCCGACGCCTACGAGGCGATGACGAGCGACCGCGCCTACCGCAGCGCGATCGGGCGCGACGCGGCCCGCGCCGAGCTGGAGCGCTGCGCCGGCTCGCAGTTCGATCCGCACGTGGTGAGGGCGTTCCTGGCGCTCCTGGAACGCGACTCCCAGCGCGCGAACGCGGCCCTCACGAACGCCGCCTGAGCGCGACCCGCCGTGCCTCCGGCCCCCGCGCCGGCGAGTGGGGGTATCGTCGGGAGCGGTGACCGAGAACGCTGCGCACGGCGACGAGGACGCGCACCTGCGGGTGCAGGCGCCCGAGCGCGCGGCGGCCGGGCCCGCGTCGGTGGCCTACTCGATGCGCCTGGCCCTCGCGCGCATGGGCGCGATGCGCACGGCCCGCACGCTCGCGCGCCTCAACCAGGACGACGGCTTCGACTGTCCCGGCTGCGCCTGGCCCGAGGCCCATCCCCCCCAGCGCATCGAGTTCTGCGAGAACGGGGTCAAGGCGGTCGCCGAGGAGGCGACGACGCGGCGCGCCGACCGAGCCTTCTTCGCCCGCCACTCGGTCGAGCAGCTCGAGGGTTGGAGCGATCACCAGATCGGTCAGGCGGGACGGCTGACCGAACCGATGTACCTCGCCCCCGGCGCGCGGCACTACGCGCCGATCGGCTGGAAGGACGCGTTCGCGCGGATCGCCGAGCACCTGCGCGCACTCCAGACGCCCGACGCCGCCGTCTTCTACACGTCGGGACGCACGAGCAACGAGGCGGCGTTCGCGTACGCGCTGTTCGCACGCTGCTTCGGCACCAACAACCTTCCCGACTGCTCGAACATGTGCCACGAATCCTCCGGAGCGGCGCTCACGCAGACGATCGGCGTCGGCAAGGGCTCGGTGACGCTGCCGGACATCCACGCCGCCGATCTCGTCTTCGTCGTCGGCCAGAACCCCGGCACCAACCATCCGCGGATGCTGAGCGCGCTCGAGCGCGCGAAGGCGGGCGGGGCACGCATCGTCGCCATCAACCCGCTCCCGGAGGCCGGGCTCGTCCGCTTCCGCAACCCGCAGACCCCGCGCGGGATGCTCGGTCGGGGCACGCCGATCGCCGACCGCTACCTGCAGGTCCGCGTGAACGGCGACCTCGCGCTGTTCCGCGCGCTCAACCGGCTGCTGCTCGATGCCGAGCGCCGCGCGCCGGGCACCGTCCTCGATCACCCATTCATCGAGCAGCACACCGACGGGTTCGGAGAGCTGGCGGCCGAGCTCTTTGCGCTCGACCTCGAGGAGACGGCGGCGGCGGCCGGCCTGGCGCTCGCGCCGATCGAGGAACTCGCCACGCTGGCCGCGCGGGCCGAGCGCACGATCGTCTGCTGGGCGATGGGTCTCACCCAACACCGCAATTCGGTCGCCACGATCCGCGAGATCGTCAACTTCGTGCTGCTGCGCGGGAACATCGGGCGAACCGGGGCCGGGGTCTGCCCGGTGCGGGGGCACTCCAACGTCCAGGGCGACCGCACGATGGGGATCACCGAGCAGCCGTCGGGCGCGTACCTCGACGCGCTCGCGAGCGAGTTCGGCATCGAGCCGCCGCGAAGCCATGGCCTCGACGTCGTCGAGTCGATCCGGGCGATGCGCGACGGGAGCGCCCGGGTGCTGTTCGCGATGGGCGGCAACTTCCTCTCGGCGACGCCGGACACCGGCGTCACCGCCGCCGCGCTGCGGTCGCTCGCGCTGACCGTGCACGTCTCGACGAAGCCGAACCGCTCGCATCTCGTGCACGGCGCCGAGGCGCTCATCCTGCCCTGCCTCGGGCGCACCGAGCGCGACGCCCAGGGCGGCGGCGAGCAGCACGTCAGCGTCGAGGACTCGATGGGGCTCGTGCACGCCTCGCGCGGGCGCCTCGCGCCGGCCTCGGAGCACCTGCTCAGCGAGGTGGCGATCGTCTGCCGCCTCGCGCGCGCGACGCTCGGCGGCGAGCACCCCGTGCCGTGGGAGTCCTTCGCGGCCGACTACGCGCGGCTGCGCGACCACATCGAACGCGTCATCCCCGGCTTCGAGCGCTTCAACACGCGCCTGGAGCGCCCCGGGGGCTTCGCCCTGCCGCACCCGCCGCGCGACGAGCGGCGCTTCCCGACCGAGACCGGCCGCGCGCGCTTCACGGTCAACGCGCTGCAGAGCGTGGCCGTGCCCGCGGGCCGCCTGCTCCTGCAGACCGTGCGCTCCCACGACCAGTACAACACGACGATCTACGCGCTCAACGACCGCTACCGCGGCATCCGCGCCGGGCGCCGGGTGGTGATGGTCAATCCGAGCGACCTGCACGAGCTCGGCCTGCGCGACGGCGAGATCGTCGATCTCGTCGCCGAGTCCGGCGACGGGATCGAGCGTCGCGCGCCGCGCTTCCGTGTCGTCGCCTATCCGACGGCGCGCGGGTGCGCGGCCACCTACTTCCCCGAGGCGAACGTGCTCGTGTCCCTCGACAGCGTGGCCGAGGTCTCCAACACGCCGGCGTCGAAGTCGATCGTGGTCGAGCTGCGCCGCGTCGCGCCGTCGGCCTGACCCGGCCTCGCGAGCCGGCCGGTGGCCGGGAGTACGATGAGACGATGAGCGGCGAGAACGTCCTGCGCGACCCCGAGGAGCTCGAGCTCGCCGGCGCGCCGGCGCGCGGCGAGGTCTCGCCGGCCACGACCGTCGGGGCGGTGCACCTCACGGTCGCCGACCTGCCGCGCTCGATCGCCTACTACGAGCAGGCGATCGGCCTGACGGCCCTGGAGCGCGACGACGACGGCGCGTCGCTCGGCGCGGACGGTCGCGAGCTGCTCGTCCTCGTCGAGGAGCGCGGCGCGCTCCCGGCCCTGCGCCACACCGGGCTGTACCACTTCGCGCTGCTCGTACCCGGACGGGTCGACCTCGCCCGCTGGCTGGCCCACGCCGCCCGCGAGCGCGTGCCGCTCGTCGGTCTCTCCGACCACTTCGTCAGCGAGGCGCTCTACCTCAGCGACCCCGACGGCCACGGGATCGAGATCTACTGGGACCGCCCGCGCGCCCACTGGGAAGGGCAGGTCGCCGCGCACATGACCACGCTGCCGCTCGACGTCGACGGCCTCCTCGGCGAGCTCGACGACCCGCGCACCGAGACCTTCGAGGCGATCGCGCCCGGAACGGTGATGGGCCACGTCCATCTCAAGGTGGCTCGCGTCTCCGACACCGTCGCCTTCTACCGTGACGTGATCGGCTTCGCCGAGATGGCACGACTCGGGGAGCAGGCGGTCTTCCTGAGCGCCGGCGGCTACCACCACCACATCGGCGCCAACACGTGGGAGAGCGCGGGCGCCTCGCCCCCGCCCCCCGGGACGGCGGCGCTGCGCCACGCCACGATCGTGCTGCCCGACGCGGCCGAGCACGAGTGCGTGCTCGAGCGCGTCGCGCGCAGCGGGCAGGCCCCCGCCGACGGACCCGGCGGCCCGCTCGTGCGCGATCCCGCCGGCAACGCCTTGGTGCTCGCCGTGGCGAGCGGGCCGGCGTAGCAATGTACCGTCGCGGCGGCCGTCGGCAGTTCCTGTACGTGCGACTGGCCCTACTGGCCGTCGTGCTCGTCGCGGCACTCGCCTTCCACGCGAGCGGTCAGACGCTCGTGCTCGTGCGGGTCGCGCGCTACGCGGTCATCGCCGTGCTGGTGCTCGGGGCCGGCGCGTTCCAGCGGCGCCGGCGCTGACCCCGGTCGGCGCGTTCCCGGGAGGCCAACGCGTGCGAGGGCGGCCCGATCGGGCCGCCCTCGACGCATGCTTCCAGGCGCTTAGCCGGCGAGCGCCACCACGGTGACGGGCACCGGAACCGCCACGGTTCCTGTCGTCAGAGCGTCCTCGGTGGTCACGAGGACGTGATTCTTGCTGGAGTCCGTTCCGAAGCACGGCGACCCGGCCGCGGCCGCGGTCGCGCAGTCGATCGCCTGCCCGATGCCGTTGGCACCGGCGATGCCGTTCACCAGGAACACGCGCTGTGAGACGTCCTCGCCGAAGTTGAGGATCACCGCATTGCTGTTCTGGCTGACGATCGAGATCGTATTCTCGGTCGTACTCGAGTTGGCCGGAATGACGAACGCGTTGCTCACCACGGACAGCGCGACGAACCGCGGACGCGAGATCTCCAGCCCGTTCGTTGTGTTGGTAAGCGCGGAGTTGATCGAGGTCAGCGCCGTGTTGATCTGGTTGAGCGCCGACGTGACAGTGGTGCTGGCGCTCGCGAACGCGCTCGAGAGCGAGCTGACCGTGCCCTGCAACGAGGTGAGCGCGGCCTGCGTCGTCGAGAGGTTCGCGTTCGTCGTGCCCAGGCCCGTGCTGAGCGCGTTGATCTGTGCCTGGAGGTTCTTCGCCGACTTCGTCAGCGTCACCCCCGCCGCGGCGATCGTCTTGTCGATCTTGGTCACGTCGCGCGTGAGCGTCTTGTTGCTGTCCGCCTTGGCCATCGCCGGCGAGGCGGCGAATCCGGAGGCCGCAACCGCGGTGACCGCGAGGGCAGCCGAAAGCCGCCTGGCCTGGATGATCTTGTGCATGTGGATCCTCTTCTCCTGTTCAGGGCGTCGGGCGCCCGCTTGCTTCGGGGTCCGTGCGCGAGCGGCGGTGCTCGGCAGCGTCTTCTCCTCATCGTCCGCGGGAACGTCCCCCTTGAGCGCAACGAGTGAGGTCCCGTTGAGCATAGCCGGCCTCGTGGCAATTGCCGCGATCTCGCCGGCGAGCGCCCGCCATCGTCTCTCGCGCACAGGATCTCCCGCTCTCTCAGTCGCTCGTCGACGGCACGGGGCGCCGGCGAGGCACCGCTCTTGATTCGACGCGCAGGGCATCAGCCCTCTCGCTCCTTCCCGAGTGCGGCGTCCCGGCGCCGGGACGCCGTGAGCTCAGCCGGGGGGCGAAGCGAGCAGCTCGTCCAGCATCCGCCGGTGCTCATCCATCAACGATTGAACGTCGTCGAGGCGGCCTGGCCCGAGGCGGCACCGGCGCACGCGTCCCACCTTCTCGGTGCTGACGAGCTGCGCGTCCTCGAGCACGCGAACGTGCTTCCTGGTTCCGGTGAGGGAGATCCCGAGTGGCTCGGCGAGCTCTGTGATCGTCGCGCTGCCCTGACCGAGCCGCGCGAGCAGACGCCGGCGAGTCGGGTCGGCGAGCGCGGCGAGAGTCCGGTCGATCGGCGCGTCGAGCGGACCTGACCCACTTTTCTTCGGACTATCTGAAGAAATGTCGGTCACCCCCGCACCGTCGGCCCCGCGGATTGCCGTTGGCCGGCCTGGAAGGCACCGGATTGCCCGGCGCCCCGCCTGGAGCGCAAGGCGCACTCACCGGCAAGGACGCCTCGTCGGGGCCCGGTCATGGGTCCGGGCCCCGAAACGAGGCGTCCGCGGACGCTCCCCCGCCTAGCCTGCCGGCGGACCGACGACCTGCTCCATCCAGCTCGCGAGCGTGCTGCTCGACAGCTCGGGCTGCCCGTTATTCTGCGCGCGGGCCGCCGTCAGCACGTCGAGGTGGTTGTAGCCCGGCGCCGTGACGTGGATCTGCGGCGAGGGGCCGTTCGGGATGTCGGCGCCGGTCGGGTCGAGGATCGGCGCGAGGCCCTGGCCGCCGTCGACGTAGACGGCGGGATGCTGGGTGATCCCGTCGCTGTAGCGCAGGTTGGACAGCGTCCCCGCGCGGTCCCCAGCCCCGACGATGATCGAGTCCTCGGCGAGCTCCGTCGGGAAGTAGAACTCGGTGAACATCGCCGGCGCCGCCTCGAAGAGCGTGCGCGAGAACTGCGAGATGTCGCTCACCTCGCTCGTCGGCGTCGCGAAGGGCACCGCCGGGTCCGCCGAGAGTGTCAGCGGCCCGGTGATCTGGTTGTAGTTGAGCCAGCTGTAGAGCGGCCCGGACGCCGTCGCCGCCGACGGTGCGATCGATACCTGCGCCTGGCCTCCGAGCAGGCCGCTGGCGCTCGCCGGCGAGTCGTACGGCACCGGGAAGTTCTTCTCCACGAGCGGGCCCCCGGTGGGCGCGCCGAGGCTCGCGCGCAGGAAACCGAACGGCTCGGTGTCATCGCTGAACACCTCGCCGACCGCCGCCTGGTTGGTCGCGTTGACAGTGCGGGCGTTCGGCTTGCCGAGCAGGAGGTCGAGCCAGCTGTCGGCGAGCAGGATGTCGTAGGTGGCGTTGGTGTTCGAGTCGCTCGGGAACTGCGCCAGCAGGGTGCTGCGCGCGTTCGGCGACCAGTAGGAGGCCATCCCGAGGATCGCCGCGTCGTACTCCGTCTCCGGCGTGGCCGGCGGGACGCTGATGTACGGCGCGTCGGTGCTGACGGCGCCGAAGACGTCGTTCAGCAACCCGCTCTCCGGGCCGGTCAGCGCGTCCATCCCCGAGCTGAGCGAGAAGCGCGTCTCCAGGGCGAAGTAGCCCGCGCACTGGTTGTAGCCGGCGTACGCCGGGTCCCCATCGCCCGAGAAGTCCCAGTTCGCAAACGCCCCGGTGATGATCCCGCCGAGCGAGTGCCCGCCGCAGAGCACCTTGTGCTGGCGCACGGACTGGGGCAGCTGGCTGATGACCGTGTACTCGTCCTGGACGGTCTGGGCCAGTCCGACGTGCGAGAGCCAGGTCGCGTTCTTCTCGGTGACGACGCCGGCGAACTTCTGTCCGTTGACCGAGCTGCCGCCGTAGTAGTAGTTGAAGGCGACCTGCGGGTTGTGCGCGGCGATCCCGGCCTCGATCCCGGTGGGATCCACGAGGCACTGCGAGCGACGGTTCAGCGCCCAGAACTCGACGTGATAGCCGGCCTGCTCCGCGTCGATGATCGTGTTGCGCGCGACCTGGTCGAACGCGCCCGCACCCTCGAGGATGCCGGGCTGCGCGACGAAGATCGCGTCCGCGTCATCCGGATTGGTCGGTCCGTCCGCCGCGCGGAAGCGCAGGTAGCCGATGCGATCGCATGCCGCCGGGTGCGGGCCGACATCCACCGGCAGCGGCGCGTACAGGCTGACGTAGCTCTCGCTCACCTGCGACGCGTCCGGGGAGGTCGAGTTGATCGGAATCTCCTGATAGCCCGGCGCCTGGGCAAGCGCCAAGCGTGGCACTGTCGCCAGCAGACCGACGAAAGCGAGCGTGAGTACCACCATCAACGAGAGCCGTTCGGCTCGCGCACGTGAATGCATCAGATCCTCCTCCTCGAGTGCGGCGACCCCCGCGAGCCGCCCATTGGCGGCGTAGCACTACGCCGCTCGCCAAGGAACCTCTCAGTACCGCGACTGCTTGGAAAGGGTCATGCGACCAGTGTTCGAAACGGAGGCTGTGCGGCTGCATAGAGGCCCTGACCGCCGCGTGGTGGTACGGGCACGCGGCGCAGGCCCTCGCCCGCGACGGCCCAGCTCAGCTCAGTGCCGCGACGCGTCCGCGGCCAGGAAGCGGCCGGACGGAGCGACATGGCCGTTGAGGGCCGCTTCGGTCTCCACAGGGGGCGACGTCGCGAGGGTCGCCCGGCGCGCCGAGCGACGCTGCAGCCAGGCGAGCGTCACGAGCGGCCGGCCGAGCACGCTGTCGACGTCGGCACCGGTGAGCTCGCCGATGCGGACGAGGCGATTATGCATCGTGTTGCGGTGGACCGGCATCGCTGCGGCGGCGCGGCCTCGATCGAATTCGTGCTCGACGAGCACGTCGAGCGTGTGGGCGAGCTCCTCGGAGAGCGGGCCGTACACCTGCTTGTGGACGCGCGCGGCGACGCTCGGCGATCGGCGGAGCAGGAGCTCGAGCGGGAAGTCCTCGGCGGACACGATGCCTGCGCGGCGATGCTCGCTGGCGATCTCGACGACGAGGCGGAGCTCCTCCAGAACGGCGCGGGGCAACGACCCGGACTCCACCTCGCCCTCGGCGATGATCGCGTCGGCGCCGAGCTCGAGCCCGTCCCAGGCGACGTCGTGCGCGGCCAGCCCGACGATACGCCGGCTCTGCGCGACGGCCAGGATGCCCCGGGCCCTCAGACGCTGGGCGAGCATGCCGTGCTGCTGCGCGGAGCGTCGTCGCGAGCGAACGACGAACGCGCGGTGCAACGAGGTCAGGTCACAGCCGAGCGATTCGGCGAGCTCGTGGTCCTCGGCGATCAGATCCGCGCCCGCGCTCAGGCGCTCGAGCAGCGCCTGAGCGGCCTTCTGCTGTTGCGAGGCCGGCGTCGCGTTCGCGCCCTCCTCGTACGCCGCCGCGAACACGCTCGTGATCCGGTCGACGTACTCGAACAGCACGTCGGCCCCGACGACGAGAGCCTCGCGGTCCTCATCGCCGGCGGCGGCGATGACCGCCTGCCACGCGTAGCGCGCACCGCGTCGGTAGTTCGCGGGCACGGTGTCGAGCGGCATCCCGGTGGCGCCAAGGGCACGCGCGAGGTCGCGGATCCGATCGAGCTCGGACTCGGTCGGCGCCTGGCCCTGGACGATCCAGCGCAGCACGAGATCGAGGTTCCAGCGCACGAACGGACGCATCTCCTCGCGCGGCGGCCGTGAGACACGAAACTCCTCGCGCTCGAAGAAGCTGTCGAGCACACCATCCACCAGCCGATCGACATCGATCAGCTCGGCGATCCGGCGTACGCTTCTCTCGTCGACGAGTGCTGACACATGTGCAGTATCGCGTACCGGCACTGACCGCGTGCACAATCTTGCCTCGTGTGAGGCTATGCGCGTCGCTCGCTCAGTTGCGGCGCGGGCGCGTCGCCGTGGCATTGCTTCCACTTGCGCCCGCTGCCGCACGTACACGGCTCGTTACGACCGCGCCGCGCGTCCTCGGCCGCGTATCGGCGCATGATCTCCGAGGGTGCCCGGCCCCGATCGAGCAGCTCGCACATCGTCCGCATCGGCTGATCGACGTGATGGAAGAAGGCCAGGTAGCCGTCGCAGAGGTAGTTGAGGCCCGGCTCGCCGTCGGCCGTCTGCGTGAAGCGATCCTTCGGACAGCCGCCGTGGCAGGCGAAGCGCACGTCGCAGTCCAGGCACTGCTGCGGCAACCGGTCGAGCTTGGCCTGCCCGAAATCGCGCTGGCGTGGGGACGCGACGAGCTCGAGCATCGGCGTCTCGGCGATGTTCCCGAGCTTGTAGTCCGGCTCGACGAAGTGATCGCACGAGTAAAGGTCGCCATTGTGCTCGATCGCGAGCGCCAGCCCACAGGTCTCCGAGTGCACGCACAGGCCCGGGGGCTCGCCGTACCAGTTGGCCAGCGCGACGTCGAACATCTGCACGTAGACCTCGCCGACGTCGCGGCGTACCCACTCCTCGAACACGTCGATCAGGAAGCGCCCGTACTGCTCGCCGCTGATCGAACGTCCGGTGACGAACTCGCCGCTCTGCTCATACAGCGGTCGATCGCGCCACGACGACCAGGGCACCGTGCCGTCGAGCGCCGCCTCGGGGACCCGCTCGATGATCGGGATGAACTGCAGGTGGCGCGCGCCGCAGTCGTCGCGCAGGAAGCGGTACACCTCCGCGCCGCGCTGCGCGTTGGCCGCGTGCAGCGTCGTCAGCGCGTTGAACTCGACCCCGGCCTCGCGCAGATGCGCGAGGCCACGCATCACCTGCTCGAAGCTGCCGCGACCGCCCTTCGTCACGCGGTAGGCGTCGTGGATCTCCCGCGGGCCGTCGATCGAGATGCCGACGAGGAAGTCGTGCTGCTTGAAGAACTGCGCCCACTCGGCGTCGATCAGCGTCCCGTTGGTCTGGATCGTGTGCACGGCCCGCTGGCCGGGCGCGAGGTACTCCTGCGCGACCTCGATCGAGCGGCGGAAGAAGTCCAGCCCCATCAGCGTCGGCTCGCCGCCCTGCCAGGCGATCGTCACCTCGGGCACCTGTGCGTGCCCCTCGATGAGCTGGCGCAGGTAGGCGTGCAGCTGCTCGTCGGACATCCGGAAGCGGCTGTCCGGGTAGAGCATCTCCTTGGACAGGAAGAAGCAGTAGTCGCAGTCCAGGTTGCACTGCGCCCCCGTCGGCTTCGCGAGCAGATGAAACGCCGACGGCCCCCGCGGCGAGATCATTCGCGGGCGAGCATGGCGACCGCCTCGCGCTCCATGTCGACGTAGGGCTCGCCGCTCACGTCGATCACGACGCGGTTGAGCCGGCCGCGCTTGAAGGTGTGCGGATGAGCGCCCGGGTAGTCGTCGGTGACCGGCTCGCCGCTGTCGCGCCCGACGCAGAGACCCTCGCCGGCGAGCGTGAACTTGCCCGGCTGGGTTCGGATGCGTCCCTCGCCGACCTTCTCGTCGCCGTGGTACAGCGTCAGCATGCCGGTCGCCACGCCCGGCGGATCCTCGCCGTCCTTCTCGAAGGCAGCGGACAGGATCAGGTTCTCGCCGGTGGGCAGATCGGCGTCGGCGACGACCTTCTGCTCGAGGCTGCCGACGAAGTTGTAGACGTAGTGGAGCCGGTCCTCCTTGACGTAGAGCGCGTGCCCACCGAAGCGAGAGCCGTGCGCGAACAGCACCCCCGCGGCGCCCGGCCCGGGGATGTCGACGAGCGCTCCGATGGCGTAGGAGCGGTTGCGGATGTTGACCGCTTGGGATTCGGGCACCTCGGCCACGCCCGGGTAGTAGACGTAGCGGCTGCGCGGCGGGCTGAGCAGGGGGCGTGGCGTGAGGATGATCTCCAACGGCGCCCGGTCGTCGAGCGGGAAGGCGCCGTTGGCCCCAGCCTCGGCGTACCACAGCGCGATCAGCTCCCGCAGCCGCTCGGGCTCCTCGGCCGCGAGGTCGTGCAGCTCGGAACGGTCGACGTCGGTGTGGTAGAGCTCCCAGGTGTCCTCGCCGAAGTGCCCCCAGCCGCTGAGCGTCGGGTGGGTGGTGACCGCCTTCCAGCCGTCGTGCCAGATCCCGCGCGATCCGAGCATGCAGAAGAACTGCGTCGAGCGCGCGCTCGGCATCGTCGCCGCGTCGAAGCTGTAGCGCATGCTGACGCCGTCGAAGTCGCTCTGGACGTGCCCGCCGATCACCTCCGGCGCCTCGATGCCGGCGGCGTCGAGGATCGTCGGCACGAGGTCGATCGCATGGTGGTACTGCTCGCGGATCTCGCCGCGAGCCTTGATGCCCTTCGGCCACGACACGATGCACGGGTCTGAGGTTCCGCCATTGAACTCGTAGCGCTTCCACATCTTGAACGGCGTGTTGAAGGCCATCGCCCACCCGTTGGGGTAGTGGTTGTAGGTCTTGGTGCCGCCGAGCTCGTCGAGCAGCGCCAGGTTCTCCTCGATCGAGTCCGGGATGCCGTTGGCGAACTTGTTCTCGTTCACCGAGCCGTCGGGTCCACCCTCGCCGCTGGCTCCGTTGTCGGAGACGAGCAGGACGAGGGTGTTCTCACGCTGGCCGGTCTCGTCGAGGTAGTCGAGCAGGCGCCCGATCTGGTCGTCGGCGTGGGCCATGAAGCCGGCGTACACCTCGGCCATGCGACTGAACAGGCGCTGCTCTTCGGGCGACAGCGAGTCCCACGGTCGGGTGACGTCGAGCGCCGGGAACGGCAGTCCCTCGGGCCCGCTGCGAGTCTCGGGCGTGCCGATCGGGTTGATCGGCGGCAGCTCGGTGTCGGGCGGCACGATGCCCAGCTCCTTCTGCCGGGCCAGGGTCTGTTCGCGAAGCGCCTCGTATCCCATGTCGAACCGGCCCTTGAACTTGTCGATCCACTCCTTCGGCGCGTGATGGGGCGCGTGGCAGGCACCCGGCGCGTAGTACAGGAAGAACGGCTTCTCGGGCGCGATGACCTTGGCGTCCTTGATGAACTCGAGCGACTTGTCGGTGATGTCCTCGCTCAGGTGGTAGCCGTCCGCGGGCGAGCGCGGCGGGTCGACGGGGTGGCTGTCGTAGACGAGATCCGGATACCACTGGTTGGTCTCGGCGCCGAGGAATCCGTAGAAGCGCTCGAAGCCGCGGCCGGTCGGCCAGTTGCGCCGCGACGACGCGAGGTTCATCTCGGCGTCGGGGCAGAGATGCCACTTGCCGACCATGTAGGTGTTCCAGCCGGCCGCGCCGAGGATCTCCTGGATCTGGCCGTTCTCCGGCGGGATCACGCCACTCGCGTTCGGGAAGCCGATCGCCGCCTCGGTGATGCACGCCATGCTGTTGCGCGTGTGGTTGCGCCCAGTGAGCAGGCAGGAACGGGTGGGCGAGCACAGCGCCGTCGTGTGGAACTGCGTGTAGCGCAGCCCATCGGCGACGATGCGATCGATGTTCGGCGTCGGCACCGGCCCGCCGTAGCTGCTCATGACCGAGAAGCCCACGTCGTCGAGCACGATGTACAGGACGTTCGGCGCCCCGTCGGGGGCCTTCGGCGCCTCGAACGGCGCCCAGTCCGGAACCGAGTCGCGGATGTCGACGTTGATGACGCCCTGAAAACGCTTGCTCATCGCGGCGGCCTCGCTTGGGTCCGGGGGAAGGGATCGCGCGCACCGGCGCGTCGAGTCAGCGTCACCCGTCAGCGCGGCGCCTGCATCATCCGCATCGGGTGATCACCGATGAGCCCACGCCGCGGCGGGCCGCCGCTCACACTCCCTGCTCGGCGATGATCCGGCCGGACTTCACCGCCGCCGCGAGCTCGGCATAGTCGCGATCGTTCTGCTCGGCATAGGCCGTGGAGAACTCGACGATCGCGCGGTCGAACGTGTCACCGTTGCCGAGGTAGGCGGCGATCGCGATGCGATCGCCCGAGCGCGCGTGGGCACGGGCGAGCGTCCAACCGCAGAGCCTGCCGTAGATCGCCAGGCCCTTCGGCACCAGCTGATCGATCTCGGCCGAGCCCTTCCAGTCGCGCAGCTGACGGCCGTAGAAGTCGCGTCCGACTCCATCGAGTCCGGCCTCCACGTGCACCCAGCCGAGGAAGATGTCGCTCGACGCCTGCATGAGCCGCTGTCCGGTGACCACGCGTTCGCCGCAGCACTCGAACTCGCTCGGGCCGAGGAAGGCCTCGAACACCGAGGCCTGCGCCTCCTTGAGCTGCAGGAACAACGGGTCGCTGCCGTCGAGGCCGAGCATGAGCGCGATCCAGGCGCGCGTGCCGACGCTGCCCACGCCGACCACCTTGCGCGCGAAGTCGACCATGCGGAACTGCTCGAGCAGCACGCGGCGGTCGCGCTGCAGCGTGCGGCGATAGTCGCGCAGGAGGCCGTGCAGGCCCTCGAACAGCTCGTCGCGGTCGCTGCCCTGCGCGAGGTCGTCGATCGGCACGATCAGTGGCGGCTGGGCCACGATCCGCGCCTGCCCGTCGACCACCTCGGTGAGCTTGGAGAAGGCCGACATGCTGTCGCGTGTGTGCGCCTTCGCGAGGTTCTTCTCGGTGCGCTTGAGCATCGCGGGCGTCACCTCCGCACCGAGGTCGTGCACGATCGACTCGATGTCGAGGTGCGCGTACCAGACGTCGAGGTTCTTCATGGCCGCGAAGCCGGCCATCGCGGTGCGGTACCCCGCGACCGTCTCGAGCACGATCTGCTCCTGCTTTCGCACCGGGTAGCCGTTATCCCGAGCGGCGATGAGCATGCTCACCGCGAGGCGCTTGACGTCCCATTCCCACGGGCCCGGCAGCGTCTCATCGAAATCGTTGATGTCGAACACCATCTGTCGCTCGGGCGAGGCGAACACGCCGAAGTTCGACAGATGCGCGTCACCGCAGCACTGCACGGTGAGCCCCGAGCGCGGGCTGGCGGCCAGATCGCTGGCCATGATCATGGCCGCGCCGCGGTAGAACGTGAACGGCGACACGAGCATGCGCCCATAGCGGATCGGCACCAGCTCGGGCACCCGCGTCCGCGCCTGCTGCTGGAGCAGCTCGACCGGATCTGGGCGAGCGGGTGACGGCTCGTACGCCGCGTGACTCGAGCGGGGGACCTCCGAGCGCGCGGCCTTGCCGCGCGCGGCCCGCTCGGCGCGGCTCAGATGCGGGACAGGGGCGGGGGCTTGGGCGGGGGCGGTGGTGCTCATGCGGTCACCTCTCACACGATCGTGGTCGCGTCATGGTAGGCCGCTCATGATCGGCGATGCCGGCTGCCGGGTCATCGCCCGGAACGGGTGACGACCTCCGCTCGCCAGCGTCGACCGGCGTCAGCCCCGCGCGCCGAGCGGCACGTACTCGCGATCGAGCTCGCCGGTGTAGAGCTGGCGCGGACGCACGGTCGCCTGCTCGGGGTCCTTGACCATCTCCAGCCACTGCGCGATCCAGCCCGCGCTGCGGGCGAGCGCGAACATCACCGGGAACATCGGGGCCTGCATCCCGATCGCCTGGTAGGCGAGCCCGGAGTACAGATCGACGTTCGGGTACAGCCGGCGCGAGGCGAAGTACTCGTCCTCCGGCGCCCGCTTGGCCAGCTCGTCTGCGATCTCGACCAGCGGGTTCTTCCCGCGCGCGTCCGGCAGCGCGTCGAGCTGCTCGCGCAGGATCCGCGCCCGCGGATCGTAGGTCTTGTAGATCCAGTGCCCGAACCCCATCAAGCGCTCGTGGCCGTCCTTGACACTGGTCAGGAAGTCGGGCACGTTGGCCGCCGTGCCGATCCGCCTGAGCATCTGCAGCACCGCCTCGTCGGCAGCGCCGCGCATCGGGCCCGACAACGCGGCCACGCCGGCGGCAACGGCCGAGTACGGGTTCACGTGGGTCGAGCCGACCGCCCGTACCGCCGTGGTCGACGCGTTCTGTTCGTGATCGGCGTGCAGCATCAGCAACACGTCGAGCATCCGCGCGATCGCCGGGTCGGGCTCGTATCGCAGCTCGGTCATCTTGAACATCATCGACAGCAGATTGCCCGTGTACGTGAGGTCGTCGTCGGGATACACGTAGGGCTGGCCCATGAGGTGGCGGTACGAGAACGCGGCCAGGGTCGGCATCTTCGCGAGCAGCCTCACGACCTGGCGCTCCCTGGCCGCCTCGTCATGCACCTCACCGGCGTCGGGGTAGAAGCTCGACAGCGCCCCGACCGACGCCGCGAGCATCGCCATCGGCTGCGCGTCGTAGCGAAAGCCTCCGAAGAAGCTCCGCACGTTCTCGTGCACGAAGTTGCGGGTGTTGATCTCCTGCGTCCATCGCTCCAGCTCGGCGCCGATCGGGAGATCGCCGTGGATCAGCAGGTAGGCCAGCTCGAGGAAGCTCGAGTGCTCACACAGCGCCTCGATCCGATAGCCGCGGTGCTGGAGGACGCCGGCCTCGCCATCGACGTGCGTGATCGCGCTGCGACACGCCGCCGTGTTGGTCAGCCCCGGATCGTAGGAGGCCAACCCTTCGCCATCCCCGACCGCGATGCGCCGCAGGTCACCGGCGTCGAGCGCGTCGGACTCGATCGCCAACTCGAAGCGCCGCCCCGTGCGATTGTCGATCACCGTCAGCGTGTTCGCGGGTGCCTCGGCGTCGTCTGACGCCGGCTCCGTCCCGGGCTCATCCCTCACGTCGCCTCCGGTGGTTGCGGGCGGTCTGTGGCCAACTCGATGATCGCGCGGCACCCGTCAAGGCGGCGTGACGATCGGTGCGGCAGGTCCAACGATTTCATTACGCCGAGGATACGGTCCCGTCGGCCCCGCCGCGCTGCGCCGACAGCCATCGGGATAGGCTGGGCTTCATTCGAGCCGAAAGGGGCAAGCAGATGAGGCGACTCGCAGTTGTGGCGTCGGTCGTCGCCGCGTTGGCGGTGTCGTCGGTCGCGTGGGGAACCCCAGCACTGACCGGGACCTACCGCACGACCGTCACGAGCCGTGCTCTCGGCGGCCTCGTGAAGGGCAGCTGGACCGTCACGTTCAACCGCGGCGCCTTCAGCGCAGCCAAGGGCGGGGTCGTGGCGACTAACGGGAGCTATTCGGTGAGTGGGTCTCGGATCACCGTCCGCTCCGCACCTGGTCACCTCCGCTGCCCGATCGCCAGCGTCTACACGTACGCGCTGAACGGCCCGACGCTGAAGTTCACGCTGATCAGCGGCTCGAGCTCTAACGCCAGCTGCGAGGCTCGTCAGATCGTGCTGGCCGGGAGCCTCACGAAGGTCGGCTGACGCCGACCCGTTGCGTGGCCCGGCACGGCGCGCCGGGGGCATGCGCATAAACCACCTAATGTCGACCGACTTTATGGACATTTGCTACGCTGGCGAGGAACCACGATGCGCGTCGACGTTCACCAACACCTCTGGACCGCACCGCTGCTCGACCGCCTGGCGGCCCGCACGGCGCTGCCGCGCGTGCACCGCCACGACGACCTCACGGTGCTGCACAGCGCCGGTGAGCAGCCGTATCTGATCGACGTGACGGCCGAGGCGCCCCGCGAGCGCGCCGCGCTCGCAGGGCGAGATCAGCTCGACCTCGCGCTCGTGGCGATCTCGCACCCGATCGGGATCGAGACGCTCCCGCGCGAGAGCGCCCTCGAGCTCATCGACGCCCACCTGGACGGCGTCTGCGCCCTGCCCTCGGTGTTCGCGCCCTGGGGTCCGATCCCCCTCGACGGGGCCGCCGCCGGCGACGTCGATGCGGTGCTCGCCCGCGGCTGCATCGGCGTCTCGCTGCCCGCCGGCGCGCTCGCCCGACCCGATCGGCTCGAGCGCCTCGGGCCGGTGCTGGCGCGCACGGCCGCGCACGGCGTGCCGCTGTTCGTGCACCCCGGGCGTGCACGCGGCGACGCCCTCGACGAGGCGTCGCTCGGCGAGCCACTGTGGTGGCGGGCGCTCACCGACTACGTCTCGCAGATGCAGGCGGCCTGGTTGACCTTCTCCTCGCGCGGGCGGCGCGATCACCCCAAGCTCGTCGTCGTCTTCTCCATGCTCGCCGGCGGCGCCCCCCTGCTGGGCGAGCGGCTGGCCACGCGCGGCGGCCCCCCGATCGATCTCGCGGATCCGGGCGTCTTCTATGACACCTCGAGCTACGGCCCGGGTGCGATCGGGGCGATGGCTCGCCTCGTCGGCGAGCGCCAGCTGCTCTACGGCTCCGACCGGCCGGTGATCGAGCCGATCGGCACCGATCGCGACGCCCAGCTGCAGGCCAACGGCGCCGTCCTCGTCGAGCTCGGAGCCGCCGCGTGAGCCTCACCGCGACCGAGCTCGAACGCTTCGTCGGCGAGCTGGTGGCCACGCCGGAGCGCTGGGCGCATCTCGTGCACCACTGCGATGAGATCCGCGTCTACGAGCAGATCTGGGATGACGAGCACGTCAACGCCTGGGTCATCTGCTGGAGCGAGGACCACGACACGGGCTTTCACGACCACGATCAGTCGGGCGCGGCCATTGCGGTGATCGACGGGCACGTGCGCGAGGAGCGCCTGCGGCTCGGCGCCGCGCCCGAGGCGCGCGTGATGGGCCCCGGATCGACGTTCACCGTCCCGGCGGTGGCCATCCATCGGGTCCTGCACGCCGGCGAGGGCCCCGCCGTGACGATCCACGCGTATTCGCCGCCGCTCACGCGAACCGGCGCGTACCGCGTCGGGCCGGGCGGCGAGCTGCAGCGCACGGCCGGCTCGGGCGAGGAAGAGCTCCGAGCCGATCTGGCGCTGCGCTGACGCGTCCCGCGTCCTCGGCCTGCTCGCCGGCCTCGGCACGCTCGCCATCGCCCGGCGCGCGCGAGCCGCCTGGGTGCGGCGGCGGACGAGCAGCCGCCCCACCGACCGGCCGCCCGCGCTCCGACGGCGTGACTCCACCGACCGGCGAGTGTCCCCTGACCGCCGGGAGGAGCGAGATCGGGCGTATCGAAGTCTGCTCGCATGTCCGGTTCGGATCTGGATCTGCTCGATCCCGATGAGTACTTCGCCGACTACGATCGGCGAGCACGGCAACGCCGAGCCCGTCGCACGCAGGGCAGGCGACGTCCGCGGCTCGACCGTCGCAAGCGGCCCCACGCCGACGGATCGCTCGCGAGCACGTTCGCCGGGCGCGCGCTCATGGGCGCGGCCGCGGCACTCGCCGCGCTGACGGTTGTCGGACTGCTCGTGTTCTGGCCCGGAGGCTCGACGCACCGCAGCGTCAGCGGGTTCGGATCCACGGTGGGGGCCACCGTGACCCGGGCCGTGGTCGGCGCGTGCGGGGGCCCGAGCTCGATCCCCTGCCGCACTCTCGACATCGACGTTCAGGGCCACCGGGCGAGTGTGGATCTCGGTCCGATCAACACCGCTCCCGTGGTGTCGAGCGGTACGCCGATCCGCGTCAGCCACGTGTCCCCACCGGCCGGCGCCCCAGCCTCCGCCGATTATCCGACCTGGCAGTTCGTGGATGTCGACCGACACGGATCGGTCCTCACCCTCGCGATCGCGCTGTTGCTGCTCGCGCTCGTGGTCATCCGTTGGCGGGGCGCGCTGGCGGCGCTCGGTGTGGGGCTCTCGGTGCTGTTATTGACCACGTTCCTCGTGCCGGCGATCCTCAACGGCGAGCCGGCCCTGCCGGTCGCGCTCACCTGCGCTCTCGCGGTCATGTTCGTGACGCTCGTGCTCACGAGCGGCCTCGGACCTCAGACGCTCGCGGCCGCGCTGGGCATCGGCTCGACGCTGCTGCTCACCTGCCTGCTCGCGCTGTTTGCCGTGCACTTCGCTCACATCGACGGACGCACCGACGAGGTCTCGAGCTATCTCGCCACCGTCAACCCGAACCTGTCCCTACAGGGCATCGTGCTCGCCGGCATGATCATCGGGGCCCTCGGCGTCCTGGCGGACACGGCCGTCACCCAGGCCTCGGCCGTGATGGCCCTGCGCCGCGCCGACCCGACGCTCAACGCCCTCGGGCTGTACCGGGCGGCGTTTCACGTCGGCCGCGACCACCTCTCGGCGACGATCCACACGCTCGTCCTCGCCTACGCCGGCGCATCGCTGCCGCTGCTGCTCATCATGCGCTCGACCGGCGTCGGCGTGACCGACGCGCTGAGCACACAGGACATCGCCGAGCCCGTGATCGCCACCCTCGTCGGCTGTATCGGACTCGTCTGCGCGGTGCCGGTCACCACCAGCCTCGCGGCCATGCTCGTCGCTCGCGTATCGCCGCAGGCGCTCGACGGCGCGCACGCACACGCCCACTGAAGCGTCAGGCCGCTACACGCCGCGCGGCGAGCGGACCGGCGGCCGCGGGGCGCGAGGCGACGAGAGGCTGATGAAGGTACTTCCACGCGGGCCGGCCCGGACCGCCTCGTGCAGCGCGCTGCCCTGTACGTATCGGCGCCACGGGAGGAACCACATCGTCCAGCCGTTATCCCACACGCCGGCCCGCGGGCTGCCGGTGATCGTCACCGGATCGCCCGGAACGGCCATGCCGTAGTAGATCTGGGCGTCGGCGGGGGACATGTTCACGCAGCCGTGGCTGACGTTCGTGAAACCCTGCTCGCCGACCGACCAGTAGGCGTCGTGCAGGTAGTCGCCACTCCAGGTGAACCGCACCGAGAGAGGCACCTCGATGTTGTAGCCCGGGCCGACCATGTCAACCGGATTGGCCTTCTCGATCGTCAGATAGGTCCCGTCCGGAGTGTCATCCCCCGGCCGTCCGGTGCTGATCGGCCAGTGCGCGAACAGCCGCCCATCGCGGTAGACGTTCATCGAGTGGCGCACCGTGCTCGCCACCACGATCAGCGAGCGACCGATCACGAACGTCTGCGTGAGCGTGTGGGTCCCGTACACCCCCGGGGCGGCCTCCACCCCGTTCAGGTGGCCGGTGAAGCTCACCTCGGTGTGGGTCGGCCAGTAGCGGCGCGGTCGGAAATACAGGCACTCCGGCGCCGTGCCGCACTGGCTGTCCCAGTACCACGCGCCCACGACCGGTTTCGAGGTCTTGATCTGAAGCGCGCGCTCCACCGCCGCCTTGTCGGCGATCGGCCGGCTGAAGTACAGGATGATCGGCATCCCGACCCCGTAGGTCTGCTGGTAGCCCTCGATGATCATCGTCGAGAAGGTGCTCGCCGGCCTGAACGTGCGGAACGAGCTCGTTCGCGTGACCGCGCCGCCCGACGCGCCGGCAGCGGTCGCGGTGACCGTGTAACGCTGCGAGACGTTCAGCGCCCAGGTGCTGTGCCAGACCGTACCGGCCGCGTTGAGCGCCCCCGCGACCGGGTCGCTCCCGGCGCGGACGATCAGGCTGGTGATCCTGCCGCCCGCGGCCGTGACCGTGATCCCCCGATCCGGCGTGGCATCGGTGCTGCCGCTGGTCGGCGTGATCGACAAGCCGACGTCGCCTGCCCCCGCGTTGGCCGCGGTGCCGGTCCCCGCGTGGCCAAGTGCCGCCGGCTGACCGCCGGCGCAGCCGACGGCGAGCAGGCCGGCCGCGGCGCATGGTGCCAAGGCCCCGAGCCCGTGCCGGCGCGGCCGGGATGACCGTGGGGAAGGAACGTCGCGGGTCGGCTCTCCGAACAAGGTTCGACCTCCGAACTCGACTGTAGCGTCATCGCCCCCGTTCGGCGACGAGAAGATCCGTCGCTGCCGGTGGTGCCGGTGCGCTGCGTCGCGATCGCCGGATGCGCCCGCTGGCGACCGATCCGAGGACGAGCATCAGCACGCCGTAGATCCCCGGGACGGCTCCCGCCGCCGAGCCGAAGGACTGCACGGCGAGGGCGGCGGCGACGGCGAAGTCGCGCAGGGAGATGGCGAAGGCACCCGGGACCCCGCTCGCCGACGGCGCCGACCGCCACCACAGCAGCCCGAACGCGCTCGAGGCGAGCAGGAAGATCGCACTCGCCGCCAGCGCGCCCGCGATGTCGCCTCCGGTGCCGACACCGCTGAGCGCCGCATACACGAGCGCGACGACCACCAGCGTGGATCCACTCGCCAGCTCGCCGTCGATCCGCTGCACCGACGGACGCCTCGCGCGCACGACGATACCGAGCGCCAGCGGGACCAGCACGACGATCGCGAAACGAGACAGGAGGTGGAGCGCGGACACGTGCGCGTCGCCGCCGGCGAGGAGCGCGACGGCGAGCGGCCCGGCGATCGCGGAGACGATGAGCGAGCCCGTGACGACGCCCAGACACAGCGCGGCGTCGGCCCCGGCCAGCGCCACCAGCCCCACGGTGGCGATCTCGCTGGAGGACAGCCCGGTGGCCAGCACTCCGTGCTGGACCGCGGGGCCAAACGGCCGGCCGACGAGCCATCCGACGGCACCGAGCACCACGAACGGGGCCACCGACAGCACGATCAGCTCGCGTGCGCGATCGCGGAGCGCGAGAAGATCACCGGCGGGAATCCCCAGCGCGGTGAGCAGCACGAGCGCCGCCAGGAGCACGTCCGATCGATCCGACAGAGCTCGCGAGGGCAGCACGAGCGCGCACGCCGCGGCGGCGATCGCGAGCGGCGTCAGGAGATCGGGAACTCGGATGACACGCGCTCTCACGAGCGAGCCATCATCGCGCCTCGAGGCGCCGCCGCACTCAAAAGAACGTCAGATAGCGACGCCATTCCCATTCGGAGACGGCGTTGTGATAGTCGTCCCATTCCGCGCGCTTGAACTCGATGTAGGCCCGATGGAGGTCGTCGCCGAGCACCTCATGCGCGAGCGGGTCGGCCTCGAAGGCGTCGATGGCCTCCTGCAACGTGCGCGGCAACGTCTTCACGCCGAGCTCGGCGATCCGCTGCTCGGTCTGAACGTACATGTCGAGGTCGATCGGCGGCCCGGGGTCGAGTTCGTCCTCGATCGCCTCCAGCCCTGCGGCCAGCACGAGCGCCGCCCCGAGGTAGGCATTGACCGAGGCGTCGACGGCACGCGACTCGACCCGCGGCGACTTCGTCGGGACGCGCAGCATGTGCGTGCGGTTGTTGCGCCCGTAGGAGATGTACACCGGCGCCCAGGTCGAGCCGCTCATCGACCCCTGCTTGACGAGGCGCTTGTACGAGTTCACCGTAGGGCAGGTGACGGCGACGATCGCCGGCGCGTGACGCAGGACCCCGGCGAGGAAGCGATAGCCGAGCAGCGAGAGTCCACACCCGTAGCGGTCGTCGCCATCGGGCTCGAACAGGTTCTCGGTGGTGTCCACGGACGCGAGCGAGAGGTTGAAGTGAGCGCCTCCCCCGGTCTTGTCCGCCCACGGCTTGGGCATGAATGTCGCCTCGTATCCGTGCGCGCGCGCCACCTCCTTGGCCATCATCCGGAACAGGGTGAAACGATCGGCCATTCCGATCGCGTCCGTGTATGAGAAGTCGAACTCGTACTGCCCGTTGCCGTCTTCGTGGTCGAAGGAGTGAACGTCCCAGCCCATCTCGTTCATGTACCCGACCATCTCGTGCAGGAAGCCGAGCGACTCCAGCATCCCGATGGCGTCGTAGCACGGCTTGTCGAGCGTGTCCCGCGGGTTCCAGGGCTCCGGTCGTCCGTCGGAGTCCACGCGGACGACGTAGAACTCGGCCTCCATGCCGAGGTTGAGCACGTACCCACGCTCCCGCGCCCGCGCCATCTGCCGCGACAGCACGGTGCGCGAGCACATCCGGTAGGGCTCGCCGCGGAGGTAGAGGTCCCCCGGCGCATATGCGACATTCCGCCGCCACGGCAGCTGGACGATCGCCGCCGGATCGGGGAACACGGCGAGCTCGTCGTCGGCGGGAGACTGGCCGAGGAGGTCGAGCGCCGCGCCGGTGAACAGCTCCGATCCGTGCATCATCCCGGCGAAGTGATCGATCGGCACGGCTTTGCACTTGGCGACGCCGTGCCCGTCGACGTACGTGGCCATCACATACTCCACGCCGGCCTGCTGCAGCGGCTCGCGAATCGCGGCCAGCTCGGTGGCGGTGTACGAGGGTGCCGAGTCGGTGAGCGCGGACATTGCAACCTTTCTTCCCGTTGCCGAATTCCTAGCCTGCACGCGACCCACCCCCGGGAGGCGGCGCGGCGAATATAGTCGCGACCGCTCGAGATTCATATGGCCACTCCTCCATACAATCCGCGCTGGTCGGCTCTCACTATGGAGGCGGTCGGCCGCGCCGCCACGGCGGGCTCGATCGCCGTGCTGCCGGTGGGCGCCACCGAGCAGCACGGACCGCACCTCGCGACCGGCACCGACACGCTGCTCGCCGATCGGATCGCCGTCGCGGCGGCTCGGCGGACGGGTGACATCGTGCTGCCGTCGCTGCCCTACGGCTGCTCGCTCGGCCACACGGCGCACTGGCCGGGAACGCTCAGCCTGCACCCCACCACGATGATCGCGGCCGTCGTGGAGATCGGGCGGTGGGTTCACGCGTCGGGCTTTCGCAAGCTGATGATCGTCAACGGCCACGCCACGAACGGGCCACCGTGCCAGAGCGCGTTGCTGCAGCTGCGTCACGAGCTGCCTGACCTGCGTCCCGCGTTCGTCTCGATCTTCGATCTGTCTCCCGCGCTGTCGGAGCGCTACACCGAGGACGCCCCCGACTTCCACGCCAACGAGGCCGAGACGAGCATGGTGATGCACCTGGCGCCCGACGAGGTCGTGGCCGACGCGATCGTCGACGAGCCGGACCGCACCATCGAGCGGGTGCTGCTGTATCCGATGCCCGCGGTGACGGCCAGCGGCGTCGTCGGCGCCCCGACCGGCGCCAGCGCGGAGCGCGGCGCCGAGCTCTTCGAGGCGCTGGCCGGCGCGCTCGCCGACCGGCTCGCCCGCGCCCGCGCCGAGCGCGATCCCGTGCTCTAGCTCCGCTCGGCCGGCGCCAAGCCGGCATTGCGCTCGCCGAGCCAGGCCACCGTCATGTCGTGGTAGCGCGTGAGGCCCTTATAGTCGACGAGGTCGCCCGGGAGCTCGGCGAGCACGCGTTCCAAGCGTCGCGACCAGGCGGGCACCTCGCAGATCTGGTCGAGTGACGCCAGGTACGTGCGGATCAGGAACATGACGGCGTTGGAACGCGGCAGCCGCACGAAGTGCTGGACCTCGACGCGCAGATGCAGCCGCTCGCCGATCTCCTCGTAGCGCAGGTTCGCGCGGGCCGGCCCCCATTCGGGGTACACCTCGGGGCACGTGTCGAGCCGCCGGTCCACCGTCATCGTCCAGTTCGTGCGGCGGTAGGCCCGGTCCGGAGACAGTCGCATGAGGAACATCCGGGCGCGAGGGAGCACGCCCATCTCGTGGACGCGTGGCACCGGGCCGTGGACCTCGAGGAAGCGCATGCCGAGATCGAAGTCCAGGGACCAGTCGGCGCCGAAGGTCAGGATCCCGGCGTCGAAGAAGAGCTCGTCGTCGCGCTGGTCGAGCAGCTCGACGTCCTCCTGCAGCTGACGCGTGATCCACTCGAAGGGCTCCCCCGCAAGCGAGGCGTCGTCCCCGAGGGTGAAGGCCTGCTCGATGCCGACCGGACGGTTCGTCCACAGGCAGCGGTCGCGATCGCGCTGAAGCGTGAACTGCGCCGGGTAGTCGCGGGCCAGCGCCGTCGTCGCGTGCTCCACGACGTCCCACGCCGCCTGACGCATGTGCCCGAGCACCTGGCAGCGCGCGGGGTCCGCCTGCAGGATGCGCGCCCGCTCGGCCACCTCGGCGAGATAGTGCCCGTCGACGTCGTAGATGTGCCGACCCCAATGACCGACCCCATTGGAGTGAGGTTGCTGCGCCTCCTCGACGTTCACCGAGTACATGTAACTGTCGGCCTCGAACGGGAACGGAAAACGCTCGAGGGTCGGATCGGTCGGCGTCACGGACATCGGTCAGCCCCCATCAGGCGAGGTCGAGGACAAGCGGACCGGACGCGCAACGCGAGACGCACGGCATGACGGCGTTGCTGGCCGCGCGTTCCTCCGCCGTGAGGTAGACGTCGCGATGGTCGGGGACGCCGGCGAGAACCCCCGTGCGGCACTCGCCACAGACGCCCTGCCGGCAGAGGTACCGCACGTCGACGCCCGCGCTCTCGAGCGACTCCAGGAGCGACTCGTCGGCGGCGACCCGGAGCTCGCGCCCGCTGCGCGCGAGCCGCACGGCGAACGGCTCGGCGGGCCCGAGGTCGAGCTGGAAGCGCTCGAGGTGCAACCGCGACGGCGGCCAACCGTGTCGGCGCGCGGCGCCGATGACGGCATCCATCATCGGCGCGGGACCGCACGTCGAGAGGTGCGTTCCGAGCGGCTGGCGGTCGAGGATCCGCTCGAGGGCGGCCATCAGCGACGCCCCGTCCGCATCGACGTGCACGGTCACGCCGGGCGGGCCCGGGCAGAGCCGCGTGAGCTCGTCGAGCCACGGGACCGCGGCGCGGTGGCGGACGGCATAGTGCAGCTCGAACGGGATGCACCCCGCGCTCAGCTGATGGGCGTAGGAGAGAAACGGCGTGATGCCGATCCCGCCCGCGATCAGCAGGTGACGCTTCGCCGGTGTCACCGGAGCAAAGAGGTTGCGGGGCGGCTCGATCTCGAGCCGGTCGCCGACGGTGACGTCGTCGTGCAGTGCCCTTGAGCCGCCTCGTCCGTCCGCGATGCGACGGACCGCGATGCGGTAGGCCTCCGTGCTCCAGGGCGCGCAGGCCAGCGAATACGGGTTGCGACGGACGCGTTCGCCCGGGACGTGCACGACGACGTGGCTGCCGGGCGAGAACGTGGGCAGCGGTCTCCCGTTCGCGGGAACGAGCCGGAGTGCCCGGACGTCGGCCCCGTGCTCGTCGATCGCGTCGACCCTGACCGGGATCGTCGTCACGCCCACAGCTCACGCACCTCGGGGAGCTCACCGGAGAGCTCCGCGTCGGCTTGGAACCCCATGAACGCGCCGAGGCGCCGCGAGAAATGGTGATACACGGTGAGCGACCGGCGACAGCCGCCGCACTCGACGAGATCGCGCGTCACGTGCTCGGTCACCACCTTGCAGTGCGTGCACCAGACGCGCCGCGCGAGGCTGCCGCAAACCTCCACCAGCACCTCGTCGTCGTCGAGCCCGGCGGCGGCCGCGGCCACGACCACGCGCCGGACGAATCCCTCGGGCCCGACGACGTACAGGCGCAGTCCGACGGTGGCACCGGCCAGCCGCTCGCTCATCAACGGCTCGAGCGCGCGGAGGTCGGACACGCGGCGGCAGGCCACGCGCTCGGGAAGCGCCGGCGGCTCGCCGTGCAGGAGCAACTCGAAGGAGCCGGGTCGCCCCTGGTCCACCCAGGCGCCGGCGAGTCGCTCGGCCGCGGGGGTGTCGTCGGCCACGACGGCGAGGTGCGCGACCGCTCCCGGTACGAGCGCGACCCCGCTGTCGCGTGGCGCGGAGGTGTGACGGGGGCTCACCCCTTCGATGACTCGAGCCTCCGACGGCTGGCTCATCCGTTCGTTCCTCCGCTGGCGTCGTTGGGTCGGCACCAGTATGGACCGGAGCTGCCCGGTTCACGCTGTGCCGAGTGGACAAGACGGAAGCGTCCTACATGGCCCGCCGGTCGAAGCACACCCGGGCGCCGATCTGATCGCATACCGGTGACGGCCCGCTCACCGCTGCCCACCGACGACTGTGAGGCCCACCGATGTCCCATTCCTGGCGTACCTCGATCCTCGCCGACCGACACCGGGCGCTCGGGTCGCAGCTCGAGGATTGGAACGGGATGGGGACCGCCTGGACCTACGCCACCGATCTCGCCGACGCCCACGAGGCGATCCGCACGCGCGCCGGGCTGATGGACGTCTCGGGGCTCAAGAAGGTTCACTACGTCGGCCCGCACGCCGAGGCGCTGCTGCAGGAGGCGGTGACCCGTGACGTGCGCAAGCTGTACCCGGGGCGATGCGTCTACTCGACGATGCTCGACGAGCGAGGCAAGTTCACCGACGACTGCATCGTGTACCGCACCGGTCCCAACGCGTGGTTCGTCGTCCACGGTGCCGGGACCGGCCACCAGCAGCTGACGCGCAGCGCGACCGGCCGTCAGGTGGCGGTGTTGTTCGACGACGACATACACGACCTGTCGCTGCAGGGCCCGCTCGCCGTCGACTTCCTCGCCGATCACGTTCCGGGAATTCGCGAGCTGCCCTATTTCCATCACATCCCGACGCGGCTGTTCGGGCGGCCCGTGATGCTCGCGCGCACCGGCTACACCGGCGAGCGCGGGTATGAGATCTTCTGCAAGGCCGAAGACGCCGGACCGATCTGGGACACGATCCTCGAGCTTGGCGCGCCGCTCGGTATCGTGCCCTGCGCGTTCACCACGCTCGACTGGCTGCGGGTCGAGAGCTACCTGCTGTTCTACCCCTATGACAATTCCGAGATGTACCCGTTCGCCGACGAGGCGCCGGGGGACAGCCTCTGGGAGCTCGGCCTCGACTTCACCGTCTCGCCGGGGAAGACCGGCTTCCGTGGCGCCGAGGAGCATGCTCGCCTGAAGGGCCGAGAGCGCTTCAAGATCTACGGCGTGCTGCTTGAAGGCGACCGCGCCGCGGGCGAGGGCGACACGCTGCACGCCGATGGAGGCCAGGTCGGGGTCATCACCTGCGCGATGTACTCGCGCCTCACCGGACGATCGATGGCCATCGCACGTCTCGGCGTTCCGCAGGCGGTACACGGAACGCCGCTGCGGGTTCGCGGCAGCGTCGAGACAACCGCCATCGCTCACACGCTTCCCTTCGACGACCCGGCGAAGGCGAAGCGGACGGCCACGGGCTGAGCGGGCGAGGGCATTGGTCCTGGACAGCGGCCTGAGCGAGATCGCGCGTTTCCTCGCGCAGCGCCCGCCGTTCGATCGGCTCGCTCCCGAGGAGCTCGGCGAGATCGCGACGCAGGCCACGATCGAGTTCCACGCGGCCGGCGCCACGATCCTGAGCGAGGACGGCGGCCCGGTCACGTTCCTGCGCGTCGTGCACAGCGGCGCCGTGGACGTCGTGCACGACGGACGCCTGCTCGACCTGCTCGGCCCCGGCGACGCCTTCGGGCAGGCGGCGATGCTCTCGGGGCTGCCGCCCGGCTTCGAGGCGCGCGCCGCCGAGGACACCCTCTGCTACCGGATCCCAGACGCCACGGCGCGACCGTTGCTCGCCCGGGCGCGCGCCGGCGAGCTGGCGCCGAGCGCACGGGATCCGGCCCACCAGCCGGTGGCCGAGCTCATCCGCGCCACCACGGTCACCTGCCCCCCCGAGGCGAACGTCGGCGACGCCGCCCGCAGGATGATCGACGCGGGGGCGAGCGCGACGATCGTGACGTTCGCCGACGGGACACTCGGGATCCTCACCGACCGGGACCTGCGCGGTCGCGTGGTCGCGGCCGGACGCGCGGGCGACACGCCGGTCGGCGAGCTGGCGAGCACGCCGGTGTTCGCTGTCGCACCGGACCTGCTCGGCAGCGAGGTCCTCTACGAGATGCTCGTGCGGGGGATCCGCCATGCGCCGGTGGTCAGCGAGCGTGGCCACCTCGTCGGCGTCGTGGAAGACCGGGACATCTTCGCCGGGCAGGCGCGGTCCTGGTTCGGGGTTCGAAGGACGATCGAACGAGCCGGAGACCTTGACGAGCTCACCGAAGCCGCCCGTCGGTTGCCGGGCCTGATGCTCGCGCTGCACGGTTCGAGCCTTCGCGCGCTGGAGATCGTGCGCGTGCTGTCGGCGCTCACCGACGCGCTGGCCTGCCGGGCGCTCGAGCTGTCACTGCCGACCGTCGAGCTGCCCCGCGAAGGGGTCGTGTTCGTCGCCGTCGGGAGCCAGGCGCGGCGCGAGCTGACGATGACCTCCAAGGCGCGGGGGGCCTTCGTCGTCGCGGGCGACCGGCCGACGCCGGAGGCGCTTGTCGCACTGAGCGCCGCGCTCGCGCGCTGCGGACTGCAGGGCTCGCCGATCGCCCGCACCGGCGACCAGTGGACCGACGCGGCGGCCCGCGACCCGCTCGCGCTCGCGGTACTCACCGACCGCCGGCCGCTGTGGGGCACGCCGACCGAAGCGCTGCCGCTCGTCGAACCGCCCGCCGGCGCGCCGCTGCTCGCGGCGTTGCGCGAGCGCGCGCTCACCGAGATCCCTCCGACCGGCTTCGACAGCGAGGCGGTGCTCGGGCTCGCCGGGCGCCGCGAGGAGCGCCTGGACATCCGGCGGGCCGCGATCCTGCCGATCGTCGAGATGGCACGCTGGGGAGCGACCAGCGCCGGCGCCGGCCCGGGCCCGACGCTGGAGCGCCTCGACGCGGCCGCCGAGGCCGGAACGCTGCCAGGCTCCGCTGCGCGCACGCTGGCCGACGCGTTCGAGGTGGTGCTCGAGCTGCGCATGGCCCACCAGATGGAGCAGCTCGCCGTCGGCCGGCCACCCGACGACCTGCTCGACCCCACCACGATGACCCCGGTCACGCGTGGACATCTGCGCAGCGTGTTCCAGGCCGTGAGCGCGGTTCAGCGAGAGCTGGGCCGATGAGGCTCCGGCCGCTGCGCGGCCTGCGGCAGCCCGCAAGCCGGACGCCGTGGCGCGACGCGAACTGGTGCGCGGTCGACGTGGAGCTCACCGGCCTCGACCCGCGCGACGGCGAGTTGATCGCGATCGGCGCGGTGCCGGTGCAAGGCGGTCGGCTGATCCTTGGCGACGCGCGCTACACGCTCGTGCGGCCCGAGCGCCCACCCGCGCGGGACGCCGTCCTCGTCCACAAGCTGCGCGTCGTCGACCTCGCCGACGCGCCCGCGCTCGACGAGGCCACCGGGCTGTTGCTCGACGCGCTCGCCGGACGCGTGCCGATCTTCCACACCGCGGCGGTCGAGCGGCTGTTCCTCGGACGCGCGCTGGCCAGACGAGGCGTGCGACTGCCGCGCGGCGCGGACACCGAGGCCATCGGACGCCGATGGCTCCGCCAGCGCGACGGCGCCGGGCCCGAGCGGCTCTCGCTCGGGCGCCTCGCGACGCTGCTCGGCCAGTCCGCGGAACCGCCCCATCACGCGCTCGGGGACGCGATCACCACCGCGCAGGCGTTCCTGGCCCTCGCGAGCCACCTCGATGCGACCGAGCCGCAGACCGTGGGCTCGCTCGTGCACGTGCCCGACGCCCACCTCGGCGCGCGGGGCTTCGGTCCCGGCTAGCGCGGAGGCCTGGGCGGGCGGCCCCCGTCGAGGCCTACGTGGCCACCGGTTCCAGTCCGTCCTGACTGGTGACGAGGTCGAGGTCGGGCTCGGGCACGAGGTCCTTGAACACCGCGAAGCTCGACGGCGTCTCGGTCAGGACCGGGAAGTGGAAGGTGCACTTCGGGCACTGCTCGCGCAGCACGGCCTGCTCGGCGCCGAGGTCGTAGTCCTTGTCCTGAAGCTCTCCACAGCACGGGCAGATGCGCAGCAGTCTCGTGCTGACGAGCTCGAAGTTGTTGATGATGTCCTCCATGATCGCGCCGTTCGCCGCCCAGGCCTTGGCGTACTTGTGGTACGTGCACATGTGCCAGTCGCGCAGGGCCTCCTTACTGGCCCAGAAGCTGACCTCGTTGAACCACGTCGGATCGTCTGGGTGCTCCCACCAGGTGAGGTGGATGAAGCCCGGGAGCTGCATGAGGTGGTTACGCGTGTCGGCGAAGACCACCTTGAATTTGTCGTACGCATCCGGGCTGGAGAAGCGAACGCGCTGCATGCTCAGGTAAATCGACACGGTTGGCCTTTCTGCCGAGGTCGTCCTTCCCGCAGAAATCTAGTGCCGGCGAGGCCTCCGGCGCCTGGGCCACCGCACACAAAACCGTTGGACCGACTGTCCGTGTCCTCCCGGGCCATATCGCGGTGCCGGATTGTGGACGGCCCGCCGTTGTCAGCCTCGATCGCGCCGGTCAGTCTGGCCGGGCCGCACCGGCTTCGGCGCGGCGGCGGTGGCGAACCCCATCCGCGAACCCAAATCCGAACTGCGATCGGCGGAGGTCTCGTATGGCGACGGAACCGATAGGCACGGAGGCCGACTCACTCACTTACGAGCACGCCGGGATGCCGAAGACCGCCGGCTGGTGGCCCGCATTCGTGATCGGCCTCGCGTGCCCGATCCTGGTGACCGGGATCGCTCCGACGATGGTTGTGGGCCTGGGCGCCTCCGCGATCCCGATCATGATCCTGATCACGCTCACCGGTGTGATCGTGTGCATGTTGCTGTCGGAGCTCGCGGCGATGATGCCGGAGCGATCGGGTGGCATGGCGTCCTATGTCTACCCGGCGTTCAGGGACCGGTGGCCGAGGTTTGGCAAGCACGCCGGGGCGTTCAGCGCGTGGGGCTACTGGATGGGTTGGTTCCCGGTGGCGCCGCTCAACATGATCCTCGCATCCGCGTACATCGCGAACCTGTTCCACCTGTCGAGCGCGGGCTTCGCGCCGCTCGGGACGCCGATCTCCTACTGGACGGTGGCGATCTCGGTGGTCGGGATCCTGCTGCTGTTCATCCCCTCCTACCGGGGGCTGAGGTTCGGTACGGGCTTCGCGACGACGCTCGCGGTCCTGTCGATCATCCCGCTGACCTACATCGGAATCGCGTGGATCTTCAACCCGTCATCCGCCGACTTCTCGCAGCTGACCGGCTTCCAGCACAGCACCGGCGGCGGCTTCTTCTCACCCGCCTACGGCCACAGCTGGTGGACGATCTACATAGCGTTCTCATTCCTGCTGACCTGGAACGTGATCGCGATGGAGGCAGCCGCGTGCTACGTCGGCGAGATGAAGAACCCCAAGCGTGACGCGAGGATCGCCCTCAACCTGGAGGGCGGCTACGGGCTGTACGTCTTTACGATGATTCCGATCGCGTTCGTGATCGTGCTCGGCAACAAGGCGCTCGCCAACCCGGCGCTGGTCGACCCGAAGACGATGTTCGTGACGTTCACCTCGAAGGTGCTCGGCGTCAGCGCCGCCTCGACGGTGCTCACCTGGCTGATCGCCTGGATGCTGATCATCGCCTTGGTGCTGTCGGCGCTGAACGCGATCACGGGAACGGCTCGCTCACTGCATCAGATGTCCGCGGACGGCAACTTCCCGAAGTTCTTCAGCAAGCTGAACGCCCACGGGGTGCCGGCCTACGGGATGTTCTTCACCGTGGTAGCCGCGATCGGCGTGACGTTCATGGGCGGCGCGGTCCAGATCTACACGTTCTCGAACGTCGGCTACCTGGTCCCCTTCTTCACGGTGCTGTTCGCCTACTGGTTCCTGCGCCACACTCGGCCGAACCTGCCGAGGCCGGTCAGATTGCCCGGGTTCATGAAGTACGTGGCGCTGGCGGTGCTCGCGTTATACGTGTTCATCTACATCTACGGAGGTCCGATCTACGCCTCCTGTAGCTGCTCGCAGGCCGGGAAATCGACCTTGCCGTTCTACTTCCTCGGCTTTGCCGCCCTGGCGCTGTACCTGCCGATGTACTGGTACAGACACTCGGTGGAGGACAAGCGCGACGCGGCCAAGGCAGGGCCGTTACCCCCCGCGGTCGCACCGGAGACCGCGGTCGTGACGGAGCTGTCGTCGCCGTGAGCGCCCAGACAGATGCCTTCGGCACCGTCCCTCGGCGGCGTGGCAGGTCGCCGAAGACACGGATGGCCGGCGTAACCGTCCGTGGGACGGAGGTCTCGCCGGACCGACGTGCGTCGGTGGTGCTGGCGAGCGAGGGGCGGCCGTTCAATGCGGTCGCCATCGCCCGCGCCGGCGACCTCGCCCGGGCGGGCGACGGCTCGATCCTGGTGCTGTCGATTGCTCGCATCCACGGGGTGGCCTTCGGCATGCAGCACTCGGCCCTGATGCCGAGCAAGGACGAGTGGGAGGAGCAGCGCGAGAGCGTGGGCAAGGCAGTCGCCAAGCTGAAGCGGCGCGGCCTGGAGGCGCAGGGCCAGGTGCTCGGCACCCGCAACCCGGCCAAGCGGATCTGTGCGCTGGCCGCCGAGGTCGGCGCCGGGACGATCGTGATGGGCGCCGATGCCCCGCGGGTGCGGATGATCGCCTCGATGATGTGGACACAGGAACCGCAGGCCGTCGCCCGCCGGGCGAAGGTCGCGGTCCACCTGATCACCGAAGATGGCGGTTGACGTCAGGACGACGTGTCCCCGTGACTGCTACGACGCCTGCGGCGCGCTCGTCCGCGTCGCAGACGGACGCGTCGTCCACGTCCGCGGCGACCCGGACCATCCGGTCAGCCGCGGCAAGCTCTGCCGGAAGTGCACGCTCGCCTACAACGGCGTGTTCCTCGACCCTGAGGCGCGCCTGACCGCGCCGCTGGTCCGCAGCGGCCCGAAGGGGAGCGGGCAGTTCGACGCGGTCAGCTGGGAGCAGGCGCTCGAGCTGGTCGCGGCGCGGCTCGGATCGATCGCGGCCCGCGATCCGCGGCGGATCACCTACTCGCACTACACGGGCAGCTTCGCGCTGCTCTCCTACTTCTTCCCGATGCGGCTGATGCGCCGCCTCGGCGCCACCGAGGTCGCCCCGGACACGATCTGCAACGACGCCGGCCACACCGCGCTCACCTACGTGTACGGCACCTCGCTGGAGGGCTTCGACCCGCGTACCGCGAACGATGCGCGGTGCATCCTCGTGTGGGGCGCCAACCCGTCGGCGTGCGCGCCCCACCAGCACGAGCACTGGCTCGTCGAGGCGCCCGGCGCCGTCGTCGTGGTCGACCCGGTGCGCACGCCGACCGCGGAGCAGGCCGATCTCCATCTGCAGCCGTTCCCGGGCAGCGACGCGGCACTCGCCTTCGGCCTCGTCCACGTGCTCGCCCGCGACGGCCTCGTGGCCGATGACTTCCTCGCCCGCCACGCGGTCGGCGGGGCCGAACTGCTCCAGCTGGCCGCCCCGTGTGACCCGGCGTGGACCGAAGCGGCGACCGGCGTGCCGGCAACGGACATCGAGCGGGCCGCGCACCTGTACGGGACCGGACCGTCGCTGCTGTGGATCGGCCAGGGGCTCCAGCGCCAGCCGACCGGCGGTAACGTCGTGCGCAGCGTGGCCACGCTGCCGGCGATCACCGGCAACCTCGGACGTCCCGGAGCCGGCTTCCTGTACCTCAATGGATTCGCCAATCGGGGGGTCGACGAGGACGACCTCAGCGGCGCAAGCGCCTTCCCGAACGTCCCCGAGCCGCTGTCGCACATGGACCTCGCGGCCCACCTCGAGGATCCGGAGCGCTCGCGCGCGTTCGTCTGCTGGAACGTCAACCCGGCGGCGTCGTGCCCCGAGCAGGGCCGTCTGCGCCGCGCCCTGCAGCGCGAGGACCTCTTCACCGTCGTCGCCGACGTCTTCCCCACCGACACCGTCGACCTCGCCGACGTCGTGCTCCCCGCCGCGAGCTGGCTCGAGTGCGATGACGTCGTCGTGCCCTACTTCCATCGCGCGCTCTCGGCGCAGGTCAAGGCGGCCGACCCACCGGGCGACGCGCTTTCCAACAGCGAGATCTTCCGCCGCCTCGCCGTGGCGCTCGGGTTATCGGACGAGCCGCTCCTGGAGGCCGATGCGCCGGTCATCGCGCGCGTGCTCGCCGGCTCGGACACCGGCCTGGACTTCGCGGCGCTCGCCGAGCGGGGCACGGTGTGGATGTCCCCCGACCGGCCCGTCGTGCAATTCGCCGAGCTCGCCTTTCCGACCCCGAGCGGGCGGATCGAGCTCGCATCGGAGTCGGCGGCCGCGGATGGCCACGGCCGTCTCCCCCGGGCGACCGCCGACGAGCGCCCGCGAGAGGGACGACTGCGGCTCCTCTCCCCCGCGTCGCCGTGGTCGCTCAACACGAGCTTCGGCAACGACGAGCGGGTGCGGCAGCGCTCCGGCGAGCTGACGATCAGCCTGTGCGCGGCCGACGCGGCGGGCCTGGGGCTGACCGACGGGGCGCTCGCTCGTGTGACCAGCGCGGCCGGCAGCCTCGTGGTCCCGGTTGAAGTGACCGACGCCCTGCCGCGGGGCGTCGCCCTCATCCCGAAGGGCGGCTGGCCGAAGCGGCGCGCCGACGGCGCGAACGTGAACGTTCTCACCCGGGCGCAGCCGAGCGACATGGGCGCCAGCACCTCGGTGCACGGGTTGGAGGTCGTGGTGGCCGCGGCCGGCTCGCCGGCACCGGCCTGATCGCAGCATGCGCCGGACGCGCGTCTACCAGGGGCTTGGGTCGCCGGGCTCGTCCGACCAGGGCTCGAGGGCGCGGCACGCGGCCTCCGCGGCCACGGCGAGGTCGTCGGCCTCGGGACGCGCGTATATCGGGCCACCGCCATCGTGGAGCAGGCGGGCGGCGAGGGCGACGCCCGCGGGTGCGACCGGCCCGGCCGCGAGCAGCCCCCGCCCGAGCGCATTCAGCTGTGGGCGCGCGAGCAGCACCTTGCGCCGGCACACCGGCATGCGCGTCGTCGCGAACACGGGTGCGCGCTCGGCGTCCGCGATCACGTCGCGGACGCGCCGGGCGAGCGCCACCCGGGTGGCGACGCGGACGAGGAAGCGCGCACGCAGCGCGAGCCGCACGCTGGCGTCGGGCGAGCCTCCGGCGGCGAGTTGACGGTCGAGGCCCGTCCCGCGCAGACGTGTCGCGAGCCGGTCGCGCAGCCCGGCATCGCGCGTCTCGACATAGCTGCCGTCGAGGCCCTCCCGAAGGAGCATGACGGTCGACATCCCACCCAGTGTGACGCGCCGGATCCACCAGCAGCCATCAAGATGTCTACTGAACCGATAAGGACGCCTTATGTGTTTCCCTCGGTCGACGGCGCCCCATGACGTCGCCGCATGACACGAAGGCGCCGGCGGATGACACGGCCACGCCGGACCTCGAGAGCCTCGTCGCCTTCCTCGCCCGCCATCCGCCGTTCGACGGACTCGACCGCGGCGAGCTGACCGCCGTCGCCGAGTCGATGCGCCGGCAGCACTTCGCCGCCGGCGAGCGGGTGCTCGTCGAGGACGGAGCGCGGGCCGGCGGGCTGTGGGTGATCCTCAGCGGCTCGGTGGACCTCCTGCACGACGGCGAGGTGATCCAGCCGCTCGGGCCAGGCGAGTGCTTCGGCCACCCCTCGCTGCTGAGCGGGATGGCCCCGGCGTTCACGGTGCGAGCGCGCGAGCCGGCCGTGTGCGGGCTGCTCGACGCCGGCGATGCTCGACGGCTGCTCGGCACCGAGGCGGGCGCCGCCTACGTCGCGCGGACGATGCGCGTGCGCCTCACCCGGACGGGTCACACCGTCCACGGGCTGCTCGACGTCGGCACCACCCCGGTGTCGGCGATCATGCGCGCGCCGACGTTCTGCGCGGCGGATCTGCCGGCTCGCGAGGCCGCGCGCCGGCTCGGCGAGCGGGGCATCTCGGCCCTGCTCGTGGAACTCGCCGACGGGGAGTTGGGGATCGTCACCGACGCCGAGGTGCGTGCCGCCGTGGCCGGCGACGGCGGCACGCTGGACGCGCCCGTGGCGGCGATCGCGCGCACGCCGGTGCCGACCGTCCCGGTCGGCCAGCTGGCGATCGAGGCGACGGTCGACATGCTCGCCGCCGGCGTCGAGCACCTCGCCGTACTCGACGGCGCGCGACCCTGCGGGGTCCTCGGTGCCTCGGACCTGCTCGGTCTCGACGCCCGCAGCCCGATCGCGCTGCGCCACACGATCCTCGGGGCCGCCGACGAGGAGGTGCTGGTCCGCGCGACCTCGCACCAGCCCCAGCTGTTCGCCACGCTCGTGCGCGCCGGGGTGCCTCCGCGCGACCTCGGCCGCGTGCTGAGCCTCCAGCACGACGCCGTCGTCGCCCGGCTGATCGACTTCTCGATCTCGGCGCACGGCCCGGCGCCCGTGCCCTGGGCGTGGCTCGACCTCGGCAGCGCCGCGCGACGGGAGTTCACGCTCGCCTCCGACCAGGACAACGCGCTCGCCTACGGCGCACCCCCCATGGGCGATGAGCAGGCCGTGGATGACTACTTCGCGCGGCTCGGCGCCGACGTGAACGATGGTCTCGCACACTGTGGCATCGGCGTCGACGATAACGGCGTGCTGGCCCGCAACCGGCTGTGGCGGATGTCGCGCAGCGACTGGCTGCGGACCTTCGACGAGTGCCTGCAGATCCCCGACGAGTCACACCTGATCCGCGCCACGGTCGCCTTCGACTTCCGCACGGCCGGCGGCAACCTCGCGATCACCGCGGCGCTCAGCGAGCGCATGCGGGCCGCGCGCGAGCACCCCGAATTCATGCGCCTCGTCGCCCGGACCGCGTCGGGCTACCCGGTGGCGCTCGGCTTCCGGGGGCAGCTGGCGGTCCACAGCGAGGGCGGCGGTCCCAAGCGCCTGGACCTCAAGCGGGGCGCGATCATCCCGCTCGTCAACCTCGTTCGCTATCACGCCCTCGCGCACGGCGTGACGATCTCCCCGACGATCGACCGGATCGAGGCCGTCGCGAGCGTCGGCGGGCTCGACCGGGCCCTCGCCGACGCGCTGCTGGAGGCGTTCACGATCATCACCCGGCTCCGCTTCAACCATCACGCCGCGCTGATCGCCGACGGCGCACCGCTCGATAACCTCGTCGACCCCGACGAGCTGACGCCGATCGCCCGCGGGGAGCTGCGCGAGGCGCTGCACGTCGTCCGCCGGGCCCAGCGGCGACTCGGCCCATAGCCGCGCCTCAGTGGCTCACCGCCGCCGCCGCGAGCTCGGACACGAGCCGGTCCTCGTAGAAGCGCTCGAGCGCGAACGGCGCGATCAGCTCGGGCGTACGGCCCCCGTCGGCCACGAGCTGCGCGAGCGTCGACCCGACGATCGGCGCCGCCTTGAACCCGTAGGTCCCCCAGCCGGCGCTCACGTGGAAGTTCTCGACCTCGGTGCGCCCGAGGATCGGGCTGTAGTCCGGCGAGAGGTCGCACAGCCCGCCCCAGCTGCGCAGCAGGCGCGCGTGCTCGAGCTGGGGAAACAGCTCCAGCAGGTGGCGGCTGAGGTCCTGCAGGAAGTTCAGCGTGCCGGCCATCCGGTATGTCGTCCAAGGCTCGATCTCCGAGCCCATCACAAATTCACCCCGATCGGACTGGCTGATGTAGACGTGCATCTGCGAGGAGACGATCACGACGTCGAGCAGCGGCTTGACCGGCTCGGTGACGCAGGCCTGCAGCAGGTGGGTGGTGATCGGCAGGCGCACCCCGGCCATGTCGCAGAGCAGCGTGCTCCACCCGGCCGTGCAGCAGAGCACCTGCCCGGCCCTGATCGTGCCGCGGTTCGTCTGCACCGAGGCGATCCGCGCGCCCGAGCGCTCGATTCCGAGCACCTCGGTGTACGGGTGGATCTCCACGCCGGCACGATCGGCGGCGCGCGCGAACCCCCACACGACCGCGTCGTGGCGGATGATCCCGCCGGGCGGGTGATACAGCGCGCCCATGATCGGATGGATGAGGTGTTCGTCGACGCGCATCGCCGGACACAGCTCGCGCACCTCGTCCGGCCCGACGAGCCGTGAGTCGATCCCGGCCAGGCGGTTGACCTCGGCGCGGTTGGCCATCACCGACAGCGCGCGGTCGGTGTGCGCGAGCGTGAGGTGCCCGCACTGCGAGAACAGCAGGTTGAAGTGAAGCTCGCCCGACAGTCGCTCGTAGAGCTTCACGCTCGCGTCGTAGAAGCGCGCGCCCTCGGGCGTCTTGTAGTTGGAGCGCAGGATCGTCGTGTTGCGCCCGGCGGCGCCCGAGCCGATATAGCTCCGCTCGAGCACCGCGACGTCGGTGATCCCGCGCTCGGCAAGGTAGTACGCGGCGGCCAGGCCGTGCGAGCCACCGCCGATGATCACGACGTCGTAGCCATCCTTGAGCGCCGGCGGGCGGCGCCACATCCGCCGCGGGCGCAGCAGGTCACGCATCGCCGAGCTCCTGGAGGGCGGTGTCGACGCCGACGGGCACGCCGCCGAGTCGCCGCGCGGCGTCGACGACCGCCGTCCACATGTACTCGGAGTAGGCCGCGCCGAACAGCAGCAGGTACCCGTCCTCGCGCTCGCGGAGCACGATCGCCGGCGTACGGGCCACCGAGCCGGGCCGCAGCGCACCGACGGGCGCGTGCGCCGGTCGCAGATCGAGCGCGCTGACGCGCGCGAGCACGTCCCGCGCAAGTGGCCCGAGCAGCCACAGGCCGGCGAAGGCCGAGGTGAGATCGATCCAGCCGGCCCCGGGCGATCGCCCGCCCACGACGAGCACGCGCCGCGGGTGCAGCGGGCACCACCAGGCCCCGCCGTGGCGCAGCGCCGAGCCCGGCGCGAGCGCGTCCGCGCCCGGCGAAGCCGCGCCGGGACTCTCGTGCACCGGCAGGAAGGAGGCGTCGGCGACGCCGACGGTCTCGGCGATCGCCTGCACCTCGCTCTCCGGACCGCCGAAGGCGACCGGCACCTCCCAGCCCTCGCGAGACTCCACGCGCGCGCCGCTGCGCGCGGCGACGGCCGCGAGCGGCGAGCGCGCGGGAGCCTGCGCGGGCGCCGGCGCGAGAAACTCCAGGGCGCTTGCCGGCAGCGTCCCGCTCACGAGCGGAGCACGCTCCCGTCGGGGTCGTACGGCGGGCGCGTGGCCACGGTGGCCGCGAAGCGACGGCCGGCGTCGGCCACGGTCACGCTCGCCCCGTCGCGCGCGAGCGCGGCCGGTACCCAGGCCATGCCGAGCGGGCGCCCGGTCCGCGGGCCGTGACGAGCGCTCGTCAGCTGGCCGGCCGGCCGTCCGGCCTCGTCGAGGACGACCGCGCCCTCGGCCGGGAGAGGACCGTCGGGCAGCGCCAGCCCGACGAGCGTCTGCTCGGCGTCGGCGGCCTCGGCGAGCGCGAGCGCCGGGCCACCGATGAAGTCCTGCCCGCGGGCCAGCTTGACCGTCCAGCCCATCCCGGCGCTGAACGGCGTGGACTCCGAGTCGGTGTCCTGCCCGACGATCACGTGGTGCTTCTCCAGGCGCAGCTGGCGCTGGGCCTCCAACCCGAACGGCCGCAGCCGTTCGGCCGCTCCGGCGGCGAAGAGCGTCTGCCACACGTGCCCGGCGTGTGCACTCGAGAAGTGCAGCTCGTAGCCGAGCTCGCCGGTGAAGCCGAGCCGCACGAGCAGACACGGGACCGACGCCACAGTGGCGCTGCGAACGTGCAAATAGGGAAAGGCTTCGTTCGCGCAGTCCAGATCGGCGATCGCACTGAGCACCGTTCGGGCGCGCGGGCCGGCGAGGTTGAGTGCCGCCAGCGCCTGGGTGACGTCGGTGATCGATGCGTCCAGGCCCCAGTCGGCCAACCACCAGGAGAACCACTGCTCGACCGCGCCGGCGCCGCTGGAGGTCGTCGTGACGTAGAAGGTGTCGTCGTCGAGGCGGCAGATCGTGCCGTCGTCGGAGATGCGCCCGGTCTCGCTGGTCAGCACGCCGTAGCGCGCGCGGCCGATGGCGAGCGTGGACATCGGCGCCGGGTACAGCCGGTCGAGCAGCGCGCCGGCATCGCGGCCGCGCACGATCAGCTTGCCGAGCGTGGAGACGTCGATCACGCCGACGTGCGCCGCCACGTGGCGGGCCTCGCCGGCGGCGTCGCCGTAGTCGTAGGCGCGCCGCCAGTCGCCGGCCCAGCGCACGTGGGCGCCGAGCTCTCGGTGACGGTCGTGCAGCGCCGTTCGCTTCGCCGGCTCGAACGGCCGGCCGGCGAGCACGCCGAGCGGGACGGTCGCCCACGGCGGTCGGGACGTCGTCGATCCGATCTCGGCCGCCGCGCGCCCGGTGGCGTCGGCGACGAGGCGGATGCAGGACAGCTGACACATCCGCCCCTGGCACGGACCCATGGTCACGGTGCTGTAGCGCTTGGCCAGCTCGATCGAGTCGAACCCCTCCCACACCGCCTGGGCCAGCTCCTTCGTGGTGACGTCCTCGCACGCGCAGACGACGACACGCCCGCCGCCCGTCCGCGCCGGAAGGGGGGCGACGGCATCGGGCGGCGCGGCGCCCGACACGAGGACGAGCGCCTCTTCCTCCTCGCGCGACCGCTCGTCGCCGAGGCCGAGCGCGTGCGCGGCGCGCAAGCCGGCGAGACGGCCGCTGGCCGGCGCATCCGCGTCGCCGCGGACGCTCCCGGCCGCGCCGATGCCAGCCGCCAGGTCGCCGAGGCCGACGACCCCGGTCCGCGGGTCATAGGCGGTGCGCACGCCCGCCTGGCTCGGGAGCGCGACGGCCGGGGCGTCGCCGCCGCTGAGCACGAGCAGGTCGGCCTCGATCGTCTGCTCGCCGCCGCGGGACGGGGCGAGCGTCACGGCCGTCAGCTCGCGGTGCCCGTGGGCGCGGCGCACCATCGTGGCCGCGAGCACGGGGACTCCGGCGGCGCGCAGCGCGGCGCCGCTCGAGCCCGACTCCGGGCGCACGTCGGCGACCGCCGCGACGGTGACGCCCGCGCGCTGCAGCGCCAGCGCCGCCTGCAGGCCGCGTTCGCCGACGGTCGCGACGACGGCCCGGGTGCCGGGCGCCAGCCCGTACCGGGTGAGCAGACGGCGGGCGCCGCCGGAGAGCATGATCCCGGGGCGATCGCCATCGGCGAACAGGAGCGGCTGCTCGATCGTGCCGGTGGCGTAGACGTGCTCGCGCGCGCGCACCTGATGCAGCGTGTCGCCCTGCCAGATCGGGCTCAGGCCGTCGTAGTAGCCGAGTACGGCGGCCCGCGAGAGGAGCTCGACCCCGGCGGCCGCGGCTCGCCGCGTCAGCTCCGCGGCGAGCTCGTGCCCACCCTCGTCGAGCAGACGCCCGCCGAGGCGCACGTCCTCGTCGGCGAGCACGACGTCGGCCCCGAGGTCGGCGGCCGCGATCGCCGCGCTCAGCCCGGCGGCGCCCCCGCCGACGACGAGCACGTCGGCGTGGCGGCGGCGGTACTCGGTCGCCCAGGTCCGCTCGGCCTGCGCGTCCGGCAGGCGTCCGAGCCCGGCGGCGTGGCGCAGAACCTTCTCGTAGAGCGGCCACAGGCGCCGCGGTCGCTGAAACGTCTTGTAGTAGAAGCCGACCGGCAGCGCCCGCGAGGGCAGACGGTCGACGACCGCCATGACGTCCCGGTCCAGGCTCGGCCACGCGTTGAGGTGCTCGACGCGCTGCCCGTCGCGCGCCGGCTCGGTGCAGGCCCGCACGCCCGGCGCACCGTCGACCGCGACGAGGCAGTTGGCGCACTGCCCGCTGCAGCACAGCAGCCCGCGCGGGCGGTGGTACTTGAAGCTGCGCGAGAATGTGCGCCGCCCGGCGGCGAACAGCGCCGAGGCGATCGTGTCGCCCTCGTAGGCCGGGATACTGCGGCCGTCGAAGCTGAAGCGGATGGGCCGCGCGCGCTCGATCTGCTCGCCCGGCGCCGGCTCGAGGCGCCTCACGCCGATCGCGCTCGCTGCACCGGCGCCGTCCAGTGCACCGCGTTATCGCGCGTATCGCGCTCGGCGATGAACCAGGCCCGGCAGCCCGAGCGGTGAAACCACCACTCGCGCTGCGCGCCGGCGACGTTGCGGCGCAGGTAGGCGTGCGCGAACACCTCGCGGCGCTCCCCGCCGGCCGGCGGCGGGTCACGGACCTCGCCGCCGTAGGCGAAGTCCGTCACCTCGCGTGGCCCGCAGTGGGGGCAGGTGAGGACGAATGACATTCGGCGGCCGCTCAGCTTCCGGGGATCCAGCTCGTGCCCGCGAGCGGCACGCGACTCATCGCCGCCGCCTCGATCGTCAGCGCGACGAGGTCCTCGCGCTCGAGGTTGTGCACGTGCGACTTGCCGCACGCGCGCGCGATCGTCTGCGTCTCGAGCACCATCGTCGTGAGGTAGTTGGCCAATCGGCGAGCGCCCTCGGTGGGGTCGAGACGCGCCGCGAGCCGCTCGTCCTGGGTGCTGATGCCGGCCGGGTCGCGGCCTTCGTGCCACGCGTCATAGAAGCCCGGGGCGGTGCCGAGCGCGCGGTAGTCCTCGGCCAGCTCGGGCGAGTTGTCCCCCAGCGCGATGAGCGCCGCGACGCCGATCGAGACGGCGTCGGCACCGAGAGCGAGCGCCTTGGCGACGTCGGCGCCGTTGCGGATCCCGCCCGACACGACGAGCTGCACCTCGCGATGCACGCCGAGGTCCTGCAGCGCGCTCACGGCCGGCGCGATCGCCGCCAGGATCGGGATGCCGACATGCTCGATGAACACCTCCTGGCTCGCCGCCGTGCCGCCCTGCATCCCGTCGAGGACGACGACGTCGGCGCCGGCCTTGACGGCGAGCGCGACGTCGTAGTAGGGCCGCGAGGCGCCGACCTTCACAAAGATCGGCTTCTCCCATCCGGTGATCTCGCGCAGCTCGCCGATCTTGATCTGCAGGTCGTCGGGCCCGGTCCAGTCGGGGTGCCGGGAGGCGCTGCGCTGGTCGATGCCCGCCGGCAGGTCACGCATCGCCGCGACCCGCTCCGAGATCTTCTGGCCGAGCAGCATCCCGCCGCCGCCGGGCTTGGCCCCCTGGCCGATGACGATCTCGATCGCGTCGGCGCGCCGCAGATCCTCGGGGTTCATGCCGTAGCGCGAGGGCAGTAACTGGTACACGAGCTGCTCGGAGGCGATCCGCTCCTCGGGCGTCATGCCGCCGTCGCCGGTCGTCGTGCTCGTGCCGACGGCGGTCGCCCCGCGGCCGAGCGCCTCCTTGGCCTGCGCGGACAGCGCGCCGAAGCTCATCCCGGCGATCGTGATCGGGATCTTCAGCTGCAGCGGCCGGCTCGCGTGGCGCCCGCCGAGCGTCACGTCGGTGGCGCAGCGTTCGCGGTAGCCCTCGAGCGGATAGCGCGACACGCTCGCGCCGAGAAACAGCAGATCGTCGAAGTGCGGCACGCGGCGCTTGGCGCCGCCCCCGCGGATCGCGTAGATGCCCTCGTTCGCGGCGCGCTGGATCTCCCGGATCGTCGCCCGGTCGAAGGTCGCCGACTCGCGTAACGCGGCCATGTCGGGTTCGCCTGTCTGATGGCTGCCGTTAGACGATTCGAGCATCAGTACCGCGCGACGTGCTCGGAGCGGAAGTGGTACAGCGCGCGTGCGCTGCCGTAGCGACGAAACGCCCCGGCTGACACGTCCTCGATCTCCGCCGCCTCCAGCAGGGCGGCGACCTCGGCGACGTCCTCGGCCCGCATCTCCTTCTCGACGCAGTCCGCGCCGAGGCCGGCGACCGAGCCGCGCACGAACAGCCTCGCCTCGTAGAGCGAGTCGCCGAGCGCCTCGCCCGCATCGCCGCACACGACCAGGCGACCGGACTGACCCATGAACGCCGCGAGGTGCCCGACCGACCCGCGCACGACGACGTCGGCACCCTTGAGCGAGATCGCGCAGCGCGCGGCCGCGTCACCGTGCACCACGAGCAGCCCGCCGTGCGCACTCGCCCCGGCCGACTGGCTCGCGCTGTCCGTGACCTCGACGCGCCCGGACATCATGTTCTCGGCCACGCCCACCCCGACGTTGCCCTCGACGCGCACCTGCGCGTGCTCGTTCATGCCGGCGCAGTAGTACCCGGCGTGACCGAGGATCTCGACGGAGACGCCACCGCGCAGACCGACGGCGAGGCTGTGGCGCCCGGCCGGATTGTGCACGCGCACGACACCACCCGTCCGCCGCTGCAGGTCGGCGTTGAGCTCGCGCACGCTGGCGCGCTCGAGGTCGACGTCGATGGCCGCCTCGCCGGTGGCCAGGGGCGCGACCGCGGGGATCGCCTCGCTCACGCTGGGACGCCGCCCCAGCTGTACACGCGCCCGGGCTCGGGCTCCCACAGCGTCGCGTCGGCGGCCCCGGGAAGCGTCGCGATCGCGCGATACTCGGACGCGATCGCGACCCACTCGTCGGTCTCGGCCATCACGGCCGGCTTACAGGCGATCGGATCGCGCAGAACGGCGAAGCCGTCAGCCGTGCCGACAGCGAAGGTGAAGAAGCCGTCGAGGTCGCGCAGGCAACCCTGGAGCGCCTCGTCGAGCCCGTCGCCTTCGCGCAGACGCCACATCAGATAGCCGGCGGCCACCTCGCTGTCGTTGTCGGTCTGGAAGCGGACGCCCTCGCGGCGCAGACGCTCGCGCAGGCGGTTGTGATTCGACAGCGATCCGTTGTGCACGAGGCAGAGGTCGAGGCCGGTCGAGAAGGGGTGCGAATGCTCCGTGGTCACCCGGCTCTCGGTGGCCATGCGCGTGTGCCCAATCGCATGGCTGCCGCTCATCGATCGCAGGCCGACCGCCTCGAGCACCTCTGACACCGAGCCGGCCTGCTTGTAGATCTCGATCGCGCTGCCGGCGCTCACCACACGGACGGGCGGGCCCTCGCGGGCCGCGAGCAGCGCCTCGATCTCCGGCGCGGAGGCATCGGTGAGCAGCAGCGCATGAGCGCCGCGCGCGTCGAGGGAGAGGAACGGAAGGTCGAGCGCGACCGCCTCCCAATCGACGGCGCCGGTGGCGTGGAGGGTGAGCTTGCGCGCTCCCGGGGGCGCCGGGTCGCGGTAGATCGCCACGCCGACGCTGTCGGGACCGCGCTCGGCAAGCTGGCCGAGCATCTCGGCGAGAAGCTCGCCCAGACGCTCGGCCACGGAGGCTTGCTTGCTGTATATGCCGGCGATACCGCACATCGGCACGGCAAGGCTAGGCTCGGCGGACCGCCCCGCCCATGGCCCCGATGAGCACTCTTGGCCCGCCCCATGTGTGTGTTGACCACATCTGCATATCTCGCGGCGCCTGGGAATGGACAGCCGGTCCACGAGCGACCGACCAGATATGGATTGTTTTCACATTGCCGTCGCCCCGCGGGTGGTGTGAGATGACAGCTCCCGCTTCGTGCCGGCACGGGAGCGTCGGCGTTAGGAATCCGACCGAGGAGAACTGGCCCGTGTCGCTCACCGATCCCACCGCCTCGCCCGCGGCCCCGGCCGCCGACCCGGTCCGCGACATCGCCGAGCGGGTGGCGAGCGACGGGGTGCGCTACCTCTTCGCCCAGTTCGTCGACCTGCACGGCAAGCCGAACGCGAAGCTGGTGCCGGTCTCGCATCTCGACGACATGCTCACCGAGGGTGCCGGCTTCGCCGGGTTCGCCGCCGGCGAGGTCGGCCAGCGCCCGCACGACCCCGACCTCATCGCGGTGCCCGACGCTCGTTCCTACACGCCGCTGCCCTGGCGCCCGGAGGTGGCGCGCTTCGCCTGCGACCTGCAGGTCGAGGGCGCCCCGTGGCCGTACTGCCCGCGCACGATCCTGCGACGCCAGCTCGAGCGGGCGAGTGCGCTCGGCTTCGAGTTCCGGCTCGGCGCCGAGCTCGAGTACTTCCTCGTCCGCCGCCGCGAGGACGGCTCGATCGAGGTGGCCGACGCGCAGGACACGCTCAGCCAGCCCTGTTACGACATGCGGGCGCTGACGCGCGGCCTGGACTTCGTCACCACGATCGCCGATCACCTGTCGAGCCTCGGGTGGGACAACTATGCGACCGACCACGAGGACGCGAACGGCCAGTTCGAGCAGAACTTCGCCTTCGCCGACGCGCTCACCACCTGCGACCGCGCCGTCTTCTTCCGTTACATGGTCGAGTCGATCGCCCAGGAGCGCGGGCTGATCGCCACCTTCATGCCGAAGCCGTTCTCACACCTCACGGGCAGCGGCTGCCACTTCCACATGAGCCTGTGGCGTGATGGGGTCAACGTGTTCGACCTCGACCCGGCCGAGGATCCGCGCGGGCTTGGTCTCTCGCCGACGGCGTACCACTTCATCGCCGGTCTGAAGGCGCATGCGAAGGCGTCGATCGCCGTGACCGCGCCGACGGTCACCTCCTACAAGCGCCTGGTGATCGGCGCGCGCAGCGGTTCGGCCTGGGCGCCGATCCACGTCAGCTACGGCTACAACAACCGCACCCAGATGCTGCGCATCCCCGCGCCGGGGCGCATCGAGGACCGCTCCGTCGACGGGTCGTGCAATCCCTACCTGGCGGCCACGGCCGTGCTCGCCGCCGGCCTCGACGGGGTGGAGCGTGAGCTCGACCCCGGCGACCCCACGACCGAGCTGAATCTCCACGACCTCGACGACGCCTCACTGTCCGCGCTCGGGATCGAGCGTCTGCCCGGGAACCTGCTCGATGCCACGCGCGAGCTCGAGCGCGACGACACGTTGCGCGCCGCGCTCGGCGACTGCGGCGGCGAGGACTACGTCGATTACTACGTCCGGGTGAAGCAGCGCGAGTGGCAGGAGGCGCACGAGCAGGTGACGCCGTGGGAGCTCGAACGCTACCTGCAGCTCTATTGAGCGCCACCGCGCACTCGCCGGCGGCGCGCATGTCCAGCGGCGACCTCGAGGCGCAGCTCGATCGCGTTCGCCTCGAGAGCGACACGCTGTACGCCGTCATTGCGGTGATCGCCGCCGCCCCCGACCTCGACGGCATCCTCGAACGCGTCGTCGATCTGCTCACCGAGGCGACCGGCTGCCATGCCTGCTTCATCTACCTGCGCCACGGTGATCGTCTGCGTCTGCGCGCAGCATCGCGCGTGTTCTCGCACGCCGTCGGGAACATCGAGTTCCCCGTCGAGGAGGGCCTGGCCGGTTGGAGCGTGCGCAACGGCGAGGCCGCCGTCATCCGCGAGAACGCACAGGACGACCCGCGCACGAACTACATCGCCGACCTGCAGGAGGAGCGCTTCCAATCGATGGTGACCGTGCCGGTGGCGGCCCGCTCGGGCGAGGCGCTCGGCGTCATCGTCCTGCACACGGTCGCGCCGCGCGAGTTCGACGAGTCGACGCTCAATTTCCTCGTCCACACCGCCTCGTTACTGGCCGGCGCGATCGAGAACGCGACGCTCTACGAGGAGGCGCGCCAGCGCGTGTCCGATCTGCAGCGCCTCTCGCGCCTGTCCCAGCGGATCGCCGCGGTCGACGATCGCGAGGCGCTCTACGAGGTCGCCACCGCCGGCGTCCGCGATCTGCTCGGCGCCGACGCCTGCCGCCTCTACGAGCTCGACCGGGCGCGCGGACAGCTCCTGATGGCGGCCGCCGACCCGCCGGCGCGCGCCGACGAGCTCGGTCGACCGCACGATGAGGCAGGGGGCGGCGCTGGCCTTGCCGTGCTGCTCGACGTGCTTGGCCGGCGCGACGAGGCCAGCGCGGACCAGGCCCTCGGCGAGGACGAGCATCAGATCGTCGCCCCGATCACGGCCGGCCGCGAGCAGCTCGGTGCCCTGCTCGCCGTGCGCCAGGCGGCGTGGGAGGGCGACACGGGCGAGCTGCTGCGAGCCGTCGCGGGGCAGGTCGCCGTCGCACTCGAGAAGGCGGCACTGATCGAACGCCTGACCGGCACGAACATCGTGCACGAGCTGTTCGCCGCGCTCGACGCTCGCGATCTCGCCCTCGCGGAGACCCGGGCCCGCGAGGCCCGCTTCGACTTCGCCCGGCGCTTCGTCGCCGTCTGCGCCCAACCGATCGCGCCGCCGTCGGCTCCGGGCGGTGTCTCGCAGCCCTTTGCCGTGCGCATCGAGGAGCTCGAGGCGTCGCTGCGGCGCATCGCACCGGCCACCGCCTGCGTGCGCGGCGCCGAGCAGCTGCGTGCGCTGTGTCCGATCGACGACGCCTCGGCCGGTGCCGTCGCGGCGTTCGGCGAGCGACTCGACGTACTCGCGCGCGACGCCGGCCTCGCGGTCGGGCGCTCCGAGCTGGTGAGCGGAGCCGGCGGCGCCCGCCGGGCGATGCGCGAGGCGGCCGATTCCGCTCGCATCTCGCAGGCGCTGCGGCCACAGGGAGGGAGCCTCGGCTACGGCGAGCTCGGCGCCTATCGCTACCTCGCGCACATCGCGCCCGACGACGTGCCCGACGATCGCCACGGGAGGGCCGTCGCCGTGCTCCTCGACTACGACGCACGCCGCGGCTCGGCCCTTGTTCCCACGCTCGAGCGCTTCCTCTCCAGCGGTCGCAACGTCGCCGTCACCGCTCGCGAGCTGATCGTGCACCCGAACACCCTGCGCCAGCGCCTCGAGCGTATCGAGGCGCTCACCGAGCTCAGCCTGGCCGGAGAGGACCTGCTGTCGCTCGAGCTCGCGCTCAAGCTGGCCCGCCTGCGCGGGACGCGGGCGACCCGCCCGCCCGGGGGGTAATCCCACACGCGTTACACGTGCATGCCTCCTTGTCGGCCGCGGGGCCGCGAGCGATGCTTCGCGCGTGCCGGTTTCGGGCCTTGCTGGCTCGCATGTCCAGCCGCTCGAGGAGCGCGGCGGCCGGTCGCCTGGCGCCTACCCGGCGTGGGCGCGCTGGAACGACGAGCTCGATCAGCGCTATACGCTCGGCGTCGAGGAGGAGATCATGCTCCTCGATCCCGTCACCCGGTCACTCGCCCAGGCGAGCGACCGCGTGCTCCCGCGACTCTCGCGCGAGCTCTCGCCCCACGCGTCGCCGGAGACGCACGCGGCGGTGCTCGAGCTCGCCACCGGCATCCACACCGACGTGGACGGGGCCGTCGCGGAGCTGTCATCGCTGCGACACCTGCTCGCGCGCGAGTTGGGCGTGCTGGGACTCGCGGCCGCCGCCGCCGGCACGCATCCGCTCACCATCCCGGGGCAGACGGAGGTCTCGGGCGCAACGCGGTACCGGATGCTCGGCGACTCGATGCGCGTGCTGGCGCGGCGAGAGCCGACCATGGCGCTCCACGTCCACGTCGGCGTGCCGGCTCCCCAGGACGCGATCCGGCTGCTGAACGGGCTGCGGCGCACCACCCCGGTGCTGCTTGCCTTATCAGCGAACTCCCCATTCTGGGAGGGGCGCGACAGCGGCTTCGCGTCGGCGCGCACGGTGATCTTCCAGGCCTTCCCGAGAACCGGGCTGGCGCGGTCGTTCGCGGGCTACGCCGACTACATCCAGGCCGTCGATGCGCTCATCGCCCCGGGCGCGATACCCGATCCGAGCTTCCTGTGGTGGGACGTGCGACCCCAACCGACTCTCGGCACGGTCGAGGTGCGCATCATGGACGCCCAGTCGCGGCTCGACGACATCGGTCCGCTCGTGGCTTTCATCCAGTCGCTCGCCCGCCTCGAGCTCGAGGAGAATCCGGCGATGACCGTGCCGAGTCCCGAGGTGCTCTCCGAGAACCGCTTCCTGGCCGCGCGGGACGGCATGGACGCCTGCCTGATCGACCCCGCGGCCCGGAGTCTGGTCCCGGTGCGCGAGATCCTCGACGCGCTGCTGGTCCGCTGCCGCCCGCACGCGCTCGTCCTCGGCTGTGCCGACGCGCTCGACCGGGTGCGGCGACTCGCGGACGCCAACGGGGCCGCTCGTCAGCGCGCCATCGCCGCCGCAGACGGGCGCCTCGACCAGCTGGTCGAGGCCCTCGCCGACGGATTCCTCACCCCCGGCCGCGACGACCGGCCAGGGGCGTGAACACATACGACCCCCGATAGAAAGGAGCGGCCCATGTGCCGCTGGCTCGCCTATTCCGGCTCTCCGATCCTCCTGAGCGAGGTGCTCTACGGGGGGACTAACTCGTTGATCGATCAGAGCCTGCACTCACACCTCGGCGCCGAGACCACCAACGGCGACGGGTTCGGCGTGGGCTGGTACGGCGCTCCGGCCACGCCCGGCATCTTTCACAGCACCGAGCCGGCCTGGAACGACCGCAACCTCCAGGAGATCGCTGGCCACATCAGCTCACCGCTGTTCTTCACCCACATCCGCGCGGCGATCGGCAGCGCCGTCCAGCAGACCAACTGCCACCCGTTTCGCCACGACCGCTGGTTGTTCATGCACAACGGCTACATAAACCAGTTCGCCACGATCAAGCGTGATCTCGTGCTCGCCATCGATCCCTCGCTGTTCGCGGAGATCCAGGGCCAGACCGACTCCGAGGCGCTGTTCTTCCTCGCCCTCACCTTCGGCCTGCAGGACGACCCTCCCGCGGCAATCGAGCGCGCCATCGGGTTCGTCGAGGCCGTCGCCGGCCGCCACGGGATCCCGGATGCCTTCCAGGGCACCGTCGCCACGTCCGACGGCGAGAGTATCTGGGCGTTCCGGTACTCCACCGAGGGCAAGTCGCGCTCGCTCTTCTACACCACCGACGTGCCGACGCTGCGCAAGCTGTACCCCGAGCGACGGGACTTCGAGGAGTTCTCGGCGGACGCGCGGCTGGTCGTGTCCGAGCCGCTCGGCGACGTCCCCGGCGTCTGGAACGAGGTGCCCGAGGCCACCTGGGGCGTCATCGACCGCGGCCGCGACGACATGCAGCCGTTCCGGCCGAGCGCGCCCTCGACGTCGGTGCCCGTGGTCGCGTAGGCGTCAGATCGTCAGCGCGCCGTCCGTGGTGGCCCTGCGCAGGACGACGTTCGGCTCGGCGCTTCGGCTCACCACCCGCACGGGGTCGCCGACGCTGATCGTGAGGCCGGGGGCGTAGACGTGAGCGAGGTTCTGCGCGAAGAACACGCCGGTGTTCGACGCGTCGTGCGCGTTGACGCCTCTGCGGGTCGTCAGGGCCCTGCGGACCGCCTTGCCCGTGACGGCCGTCGCCTGGTCGACGTCGGGGATGGCGCAGCGATCGCAGGCCTTCACCACGAACGCGCCCATCGCGCCGATCTCCAGCTGCGTCCAGAAGTCCTCGTCATACGACTCCAGGTCGGGCCCGTCGACGACGACGTTGGGGCGGAAGCGGTTCATGGGCACCGGCTCGCCCATCTCGGTATTGAGCCGCGCCAGCGACGGCTCGGAGGCCAGCAGGATCGAGTGGCCGTCAGCGAAGCCGACCTCGTTTGAGGTCTCGGGCCGTTGGTAGCCCGGGGAGATGAACCGGGGCTCCTCATCAACGACGCGCAGCAGGCGATAGCGCCGGTTCTCGCGGTAGGGCGGCAGGAAGCGGGTGAACCAGTCGTTCAGGTCCTCGTCGACGACCTGCCCGACGACGGGCTTGCCATGGACGGTCGCGTCGACCAGTCGCGCATCCTCGCGCTGGAGCTGCAACGGCACTTCGGCGGGCGGCATCCCCGGTGCGGCCAGGCTGATCGCGTTCGCGCCGATCGTCGGCACGATGAGCGCCATCTCTGGGATCTGGCGCTGGGACAGGAAGCTGCCGTCGTCGTCGACGATCATGTAGTCGCGGTCGTGCTCCAGGCCTCTCCGCGTGATGCGTGCCTCGGAGAGGCGCACGCCGGCGCATGACTTGATCGGGTACGTGTTGAGCCCGGTAACTGCGATCACGCTCATCGGTCTGGCTCGTCCCCAGCTTGCAGGGTCACTTGTCTTGATACCTGCAGCCCCTCGCGGCGTGACGAGCCCGGGTCGCCCGTTACCAAGCCAGCGTGCAGCGCCGCCCTGCGGGCGGTTCGAGCGCCCGAGTCGACGAGCGCGGAGTGTAGCCGCAGTCCGCGGCGCGTGGCGAGCACGCGCCGCGGGAAGGAACCACGCGGCGGAGCAGTCCTATCAACCAGCCCGGGCTGCACGCCGTGGCACCGATGCGGGCTGTGCCGGCGCACGCGCGCGACATACGACAGGAGGAAGCAGTGAACCCCCGACTCATCTTGGCCGCCCCGCTGATCGCGCTCGCGCTGGCGGCCTGCGGCAGCTCCAGCACGAGCAGCACCTCCACTTCGGCTTCCGCCAGCGCCCGAGCTTCCTCGAGCCCCGCTGCCGCCTCGCCGGCGTCGGCCACGACCGCGTTCCTCACCCCGCTGAAGAGCATCTCGACGATCGCCTCGACGGTCCCCGCCAACGGTGACATCAACCCGTATGGAATCGCCATCGTGCCGACGACCGCCGGCCAGCTGCAGGCCGGGAACCTGCTCATCAGCAACTTCAACGACAAGGCCAACAATCAGGGAACGGGCACGACGATCGTGCAGATCACCCCGGCGGGCCGGCGATCGCTCTTCTCGTCGATCGATGCCGGCTCTCTGCCGGGTAGCTGCCCCGGAGGCGTCGGGCTCACGACCGCGCTCAGCGTGTTGCCCGGCGGCTACGTCGTCGTCGGCAGCCTGCCGACCACCAACGGAAAGTCCGCCACCGCACAGCTGGGCTGTCTGATCGTCCTCGACAGCAGCGGCAAGCCCGTCAGCACCATCTCCGGCGCGAACATCGCGGGGCCGTGGGACATGACGGCAACAACGCAGGGCAACATCACGAACCTGTTCGTCAGCAACGCCCTGAACGGTGGCGCGGCGAAGGGCGTGCACACGATCGCCAACTCGACGGTCGTGCGCATCCGCCTGCAGTCCGGTCCCGGCCAGGCGCCGACCGTGCTCAGCCAGCAGGTGATCGCGAACAAGATCCCCTGGCGCGACGACCCAGCCGCGCTTGTCATCGGCCCAACCGGCCTGGCACTCGCAGCCAACGGCACGCTGTACCTCGCGGACACGCTCGACGACCGTGTCGCCGCCATTCCCCAGGCGATTACCCGCACCACCGCCCTGCCGGACGGCGGCCTGACCGTCACCCAGGGCGGGTTCCTCCACCAGCCGCTCGGCCTCGCGCTCGCGCCGAACGGCAACATCCTGACCGCAAACGCCGGCGACGGGAACATCGTCGAGACCACGCCGGCCGGCAAGCAGCTGCTTGTGCGCACGGCCGACGTCAAGACCGGCGCCGGATCGCTGTTCGGCCTGGTCGTCGCGCCGAGCGGCGTCTACTACGTCGACGACGGCGACAACACCCTGAAGCTGCTCCACTGACGACGACGCTCGCGGCCGAGCGCGGGGGCCTGTGAGATGCTGGCGCCACGTGACCGCTGCGGGCGACGACCTTCGCGAGAGACTGCGAGCGCTTAGAGCCGTCGGCGAGCTGCCGACTTTCGACGCTGCGGCGGCCGCGGTCACCCGAGGAGCCATTCAGGCTCTCACGCCGACCGGACCCGGGACGGCGTGAGCACAGGGCTGGCCATCGTCGGCCTCACGCTGCTGCTCGTCGCGGGCGTGTCGCGACGCCTGTCGAACACGCCGGTCACGCCGGCGATGGTCGTGGTCGCGATCGGCGTGCTCGTCGGGCCACTGGTGCTCGATGACCTCGCAGTACAACCGACGAGCTCGACCGTGCGGACGCTGGCCGAGGCAACCCTCGCCGTCGTGCTGTTCTCCGATTCGGCGCGGGTGGATCTGCGGACGCTTCGCCGCGAGGCCTCGATTCCGTTACGCCTGCTCGGCATCGGTCTGCCGCTCACGATCGCACTCGGAGGCCTGGCCGCCGCCGCCCTGTTTGGCTCGTTCTCGTTGAGCGAGGCGCTGATCCTCGGCGTGATCCTGGCGCCGACGGACGCCGGCCTCGGCAGCGCGGTGGTGACGGACGCGAGACTGCCGCAGCTCGTGCGCCAGTCGCTCAACGTCGAGAGCGGGCTCAACGACGGCATCTGCGTTCCCCTGCTGTTGATCGTGCTCGTGACCGCCTCCGGCACCGGCGGCGCAGCCCACCCCGTCCGCGTGCTGGCCGAGGAGATCGGGTACGGACTGCTCGGCGGCATCGCCGCCGGGGCGCTCGCCGCGCTGGTCGTGAACGTCGGCGGGCGCCTGAACCTGATCGACGGACGCTGGCGGCAGATCATCCCGGTGGCCGCCGCGACGCTCGCCTACGGGCTGGCGACGACGCTCGGCGGCTCCGGCTTCATCGCCGCCTTCGTGGCCGGCGCGCTGTTCGGCCTGTTCGCACGCGAGCGCGCCGCGTCGGCGATGCGCTTCACCGAGGAGACCGGAGCGGTGCTGGACGGCGTGACGTTCCTGGTCTTCGGCGCCGTGCTGCTGGGACCCGCCCTCGAGCACGTCAGCTGGCAAATGGCGGTGTACGCCGTGCTCAGCCTGACGATCGTGCGGATGCTGCCGGTGGCGATCTGCCTGGTCGGGACCAAGGCACGCCGCCCGACGGTGGCGTTCATCGGATGGTTTGGCCCTCGCGGACTGGCGTCGATCGTGTTCGCGGTGATCGTGGAGGACGCGCACCTCGCCCACAGCCCCACGATCGTCCTCGCCTGCTACCTGACGGTCGGCCTGTCGGTGCTCGTACACGGGCTGTCGGCGGCGCCGCTCGTCACGCGCTACGCCAGGTGGTACGACGCGGTCGCGCACGGGCGCCCCGCCATGGAGAGCAAGCCGATGCACGAACACCGCCCGCGGGCCGCGGCCGCGCTGTCCGGCGATTCGTGATCGCCACTCATCCGATTCGGGGGATGCGAGGTGCGCGAAGGCGGGTCAGGAGTCGGTACGCCACAACCCCATCGAACGCGAGGAGCAACCATGCCACTGGGACGCCGTCGCCCGATCGTACGGGCCGCCGCTGTGGGAACCGTCGCATACGAGGGCAGCAAGCGCGGAGCCGCCGCCGGCGAGCAGCAGGCGGAGGAGCAAGCCGCCCAGGGCCCGCCGACGCCCGCCGCGCCGCCGCCGGCCGGCGAGCCCGGGGACCCGACCGTCGAGAGGATCAACGAGCTCGCCGCGCTGCATGCGAACGGCACGATCACCGACGAGGAGTTCGCCGCGGCAAAGGCGAAGGCGCTCGGTATCGGGTGAGCGAGGCTTCTTGACATCGTCGCGGAGGTCCCCGGATCGGGCTAGCGTCCGGCCGTGACGTCGGTCGACATCGAGCTGCTGCTCGTCGGGCTCGCGGCGATGCTGGCGCCGGCGAACAAGGACCGGGCTGACGGCCTGACGCGCGACGCCGCCCTCGATGTCGCGCCCGATGTCATGGTCAAGATCACCCGAACCGGATGATGCCGGCGCCGGCTGACCCCTGCGAATATCCGCGCGGGCAACGAGCCGACGCGAGAGGACACGGGATGACGATTCCGGCCTACGAGCGGGTCCCTCGGAAACTGCCAACGCGAGAGGTGCTTGACATGTTCGCGCCGCTGACCGCTGGAGACGGCTGCCGATGACCAACGACCTCGCCCGCTGGCAGTTCGCCACGACGAGCATCTACCACTTCTTCTTCGTGCCGGTGACGATCGGCTTGGCGTTCCTGGTCGCGATCCTGCAGACAGCCTGGTACCGGACGGACAACGCCGAGTACAAGCGGATGACGCGCTTCTTCGGGACGCTGCTGCTGATCAACGTGGCGATCGGCGTCGTCACGGGACTGGTTCAGGAGTTCGAGTTCGGGATGAACTGGTCGACGTACTCGCGCTTCGTGGGCGGCGTGTTCGGAGCTCCGCTGGCGATGGAGGGCTTGGCGGCGTTCTTCCTGGAGTCCACCTTCCTCGGGCTGTGGCTGTTCGGCTGGAATCACTTACCCAAGCGCGTGCACCTGGCGACGATCTGGGCCGTCTCGATCGGCTCGATGCTGTCGGCGATGTTCATCCTGGTCGCCAACTCGTGGATGCAGCATCCCGTCGGCTACAAGCTCAACAGGGCGGGCCAGCCGGTGCTGAGCAACATCTGGGCGCTGTTCGTGAATCCGACGTTCGTGTGGGGCTATGCCCACGTCATCCTGGCGTCGCTGGTCACCGGGTGTCTGGTGATGCTGGCGGTCTCGGCGTGGTACCTGCGCAAGGAGCAGCACGTGGAGCCGTTCCACCGGAGCGCAAAGGTCGCGCTGATCGTGCTGATCCCGACGATCGTCATCCAGCTGTCGGTGGGCAACCAGCTCGGGGTGATCGAGGCCCGCTACCAGCCGATGAAGATCGCCGCGGCCGAGGCGCAATGGAACAGCTGCAAGCCGTGCTCGTTCTCGATGATCCAGATCGGCGGCGGCTCGAACGACAAGACGCCGACGCAGATCATCGAGATCCCACACCTTCTCTCGGTGCTGGCGACCGGAACATTTGGTGGCGCGGTAACCGGGCTCAACCAGCTGCAGGCCCAGTACGTGGCGAAGTACGGCCCCGGCAACTACGTACCCGACGTATTCATCCAGTACTGGTCGATGCGGGTGATGGCCTACCTCGGGACGCTCGTCCTGCTGCTCGCGCTGTGGGGAGGTTGGTTGCTGCACCGCGACATGCTGCGCAAGTCGAGACTGTTCCTATGGCTGTCGGTGTGGGCGGTGATCACGCCGTTCCTCATGAACACCGCGGGCTGGCTGCTGACCGAGAGCGGCCGCCAGCCGTGGATCGTGCAGGGCCTGCAGAAGACCATCAACGCCAACTCCCCGTCGGTCAGCGCAACCGAGATCTGGATCAGCCTGATCGTGTTCGTGCTGGCCTACATCGTGCTCGGCGCCGCCGACCTCGTGCTGATGCTGCGCTACTCCCGCCACGGCCTGGCCGAGGCCGATGCCGAGGCCGCCGAGCCGATCGCCGCGCCGGGCGTCCCTGCCCCCACGCTCACGTACTGATCGAATGCAACTTCACACCATCTGGTTCATCATCATCGCGATCTTCTGGATCGGCTTCTTCGTGCTCGAGGGGTTCGACTTCGGCGTCGGCGCGCTGCACAGGTTGATCGGCCACTCGGAGACCGAGCGGCGCGTCGCAATCAACACGATCGGCCCCTGGTGGGACGGGAACGAGGTCTGGCTGATCGTCGCCGGCGCCGCGACGTTCGCCGCGTTTCCAGGTTGGTACGCGACGATGTTCTCGGCGCTGTACCTGGCGCTGGTGCTGGTGCTCGTGGCTCTGTTCGCGCGCGGCGTCTCCTTCGAGTACCGCGGCAAGCGCGACGGCGCGCGCTGGCGGACCGGCTGGTCGTGGGCGCTGACGGTGGGCAGCGTGCTGATCCCGCTGCTGATCGGAGTCGCACTCGGGGACCTGTTGACCGGGCTGCCGATCAATTCACACCAGAACTTCACGGGGAATTTCTTCGACCTGCTGACGGGCTACGGGCTGATGACCGGCGTGACGCTGCTCGCGTTGTGCCTGCTGCACGGCGCCACGTTTCTGGCGCTGCGCACGACCGACGAGATCCGCGATCGCGCTCGCGCCGCCGCGCGCGTGCTCGGGCTGGTCGCGATCGTCGCCAATCTCGCCTGGGCGATCTGGACGCTGGTCGTGATCGGCGGCGGCACGGTGCCCGAGCCCACCCAGATCTTCGGGGTGATCGCGGTGATCTTCGCCCAGCGGCTGTCGACCACCGAGAACGACGGCTGGGCGTTCATCGCCTCCGGGTTCGCGATCGCCGCGGCGATCGGCCAGATCTTCATCGCGCTGTATCCCAACGTGATGGTCTCCAGCACCAGCACCGCCTACAACCTGACCGTCAACAACTCCGCGTCCGGCCACTACGCGCTGGTCGTCATGACAGTCGTCGCGTTGGTCTTCTTCCCTCTCGTGCTGCTGTACCAGGGCTGGTCGTTCTACGTCTTTCGCCGCCGCGTCACCGCGCCCCCCGCCCCGGCCGGCGCGGTCGACGGGACCGCAACTTGATGAGAATCCTCGCAGGAGCTTCTTACGGCGGGCTTACGGCGCGTTCGCAGACTCCGCCGCAGTGAGCACCGAGAGCATCACCGCGCGCGGCCGCGCCGGAGTCGACTGGCGACGCGCCGAGTTCGTCCTGACGCTTCTCGCGTTCCTCGGCTTCCTCACGCTGCCGATCCGCATCACGACGATCTATAGCGGTCTGCCCGCGCACCCGCTGTTCATCCACGTGCCGGTGGTCCTCATCCCCACCACGATCGTGGCCGCCGTCGTGTTCGCGATCAAGCCGGAGTGGCTCTCGCGATACGGAATCGCGCTGGCCGTGGTGTCGATCGTCGCCATGAGCTCGGTGTTCCTCGCCATGCAGGCCGGCGCCGCGTTGCGCGGCGTCCTCAACCTCCAGGGCCCGGCCGCCAGCTTGATCGCCCAGCACTCACATGCCGCCCACATCCTCGCCATCGTCTACGTGCTGTTCACCGCGACGCTCATCGTCACCTTCGCCGCGCGGCGCATCTCCGGCGGCATGCCGACCGGACTCGGCATCGTCGACCGCCTGCTGTCCCCTCCGTCGGTGTTCGCCGCCCTGCGCGTCGTCCTCGTGGTGCTGGCGATCGGCGCCGGCTACATGTGCTTCCGCACCGGCGATCTCGGCGCCAAGGCGGTGTGGGCCGGACGGCTGCAGGCCGGCCACGCCGGTGGCTTCGGCGGTCCGGGCGGGCCCCCGCTGTTCGCGCCCTAGGCCTCGCGCACCGGCGCGGGTCAGCCGCGACCGGCCTCCAACCCGGACCGCCGGCGGCGTAGGCATCCATTTCCGGCCGCGGCTGCGTATACAGGAACGTGACCGGTGTCCTGATCCTGCTCGCGGTACTCGCGATCCCCTACGTCGGGGTGAACGTGCGCCGTCTGCGGCGTGGCCGCGCGTGGGCCTTCACGTTCTGCCAGGTCGCGAAGGAGTGGGAGGAGCGCGAACACGCGAAGCTGCTCGCCAAGCGAGCCGCCAATCGTACGGCGGCGCCCACCCCCAGAGCACGACGTCCAAGGTGCTAGAGGACGAACGGAATGAGCATCTTCGTGCTCGTTCGGTACGCCGGATACGCCGTGGGGAAGGTGGCGGTGAGGTTCTTCTCCTCCACTGATGCGCTGTAGTAGAAGTACCCACCCATGATCGCGACGATGATGAGCCCGATCAGATTGGTCGCCAGTGCCGTCCCAAGCACGCCGGCCAGGAGCCCTGAGTAGATCGGGTGGCGAACGAATCGGTAGGGGCCGGAGGTGACGAGCTCTGGCTCGGCCTTCTGGCTCATCGGCATCCCCCAGTTGCGCCCGAGATCGACGCGAGCCCAGATCGCCAGCGCGATCCCGGACGCGAACACCACGGCCCCGATCGCTCCGAGAACCGGGCTGTGGACGCTCAGGCTCCCGCCCCGGAAGACGCGGAGGAGGACGATCACCGACAGCGCGGACACGCCGCTCAAGGGGACCCGACGCCTGCCACCTCTGCCCTCCTTCACGCCGAAGGCGGATGCCAGCCAGTAGACCCAGAAGACGATCCAGGTGATGGCGATGGCGGTCTGAAGCGTATGCATGGGCGTCCCGCGATCGAGGGTTGATCAGCGGATGCCACCAGGCTACGGCTCCAACGACAGGCTGTCATCGACTCCGGGGTGGATCTGCGCAGTCCACCCAGGGGTGTACTCGCGAGCGCCGGCCGCCCGCCCCAGGCAGGGCGACCGTCAGCCCTTCTTCAGGGTGGTGACGCTCCGCAGCCCGGCTGTGGCGACGCCCGGCGAACACGCGCCGGATGCGCGCCCCACGATGCGGTCGTCGGGCGCGGCGCGGGGCGCGGGACCGATGCGGCCCCCGCCCCGCGACGCACCGTCACTCAGCTGCTCGGCGCGATGATGTTCACGCCGGTTGTCTCGCCACCGAGGTTGAGCGGCTTGATCGTCGTCGGGCAGGTGCCGTTCTGCTGCAGGCTGCCCTCGTAGACGCCGTAGCTCGAGGTCGAGCTCTGGAACGGCTCGAACCAGTAGATGTTCGACTGCGGGGTGCTCGAGCAGGAGGTCTGCGTGCCGATGTACTGGATCTGGTTGATGATCGACTCATTCGGGTCGACGGTCGTCGTCCCGCCGGGAACCTCGATGAGGCCCGCGTTGACCTGGGTGGAACCGGTCACCAGAGCCGCGTTCCACCAGTAGTTGCCGGTGCTCGCGTCCTGGAAGCTGCGGGTCAGGCGCAGATCGTCGAAGTTCTGCCCGGCGGGGATGGTGACCCCCGTGAAGCACTCCGAGTAGCCCGACTGGGTCACGCAGGCGACGCCGCTCAGCTCATACGTCTTGACGGCGCCCGTGACCTTGAAGATGAGCAGCGCGCTCGTCGAGCCGTTCGAGTTCGTGCCCTCCGTGGAAACAAGGATCGTGCTGGGAGCGACGTCGCGCGTGCCGTTCGTGAACTCGGCGGTTTGCGAGTAGTTCGTGTTCGGCCCCTCCTGGTAGAGGAACAGCGGCTGGTAGAGGTCCGTCAGCGTGCCGGGTGCGTTCTGGAACGAGCTGATCACGTTGATGCCCTGCTGGGCGAAGGCGGCGCTCGGCAACACGAGCGCAGCGAAGGCCGCTACCGACGCCAAGCCGACGAGCTTGGGCGTGCGCGCGCGACCCCATGACATTGACCCTCGGAACATGAGGTGTGTGCTCCCTGTGTTGGATTCGGAGGCCTCCCTGCCGGGCCCCTGCATCCCTGCCCCCGGGCATCGGGCGCCCGGAGCGCCGCGAGAATAACACCTATTAGTCGGGAAGGCTCGCGGTGTTCACAAACTCGTCAATGGTCGGCTTCTCATGCCTCTGAGCGCCCCGGGGGATCGCCCGCGTGGTCCCAGACCGCCGCGGCGTCAGCCAACTCCTCGAGCGCTGACCCACCACGTGGCCTTCTGACGCGCGTCGTCCGCCGTTCGCCGACGACCCCGGAGAGCATTCAACGTCGCCGGCTCAGTTGCCGATAAAAGAGCGGTAATTGCGTCCAATCGTCGGCCGAAACCGACGGCGCACGGTCGCGCGGATGGCTCGCGCTTGCGCGATCACGGTGCCGCGTGGGCCATGGGTGAGGATCAGATCGCGACACGAGATTAGAAGTGGCTATTTCCAGGAGAGGTGTGGCGTCGCCGCCGCGCTGTCGGTGCCAGGCGCGCCGGCGGTTGGCGTTGCCCCACACGCCAGGGCGGCGCTCACGCGCCAGTCCCCGTCATGACGTGCTCGCCGCAGCGGGACGCTTCCGCCTGCGCAGCCTCGCCGCGGTCGCAGTCTGTCTGAGCGTCGCCCTGACGCTCGCCTCGGCTCCGCCGGCCGGGGCCGAGACGTGGGTGCCTCAGCCGGGGAACATCAACGTCGGCGCCGTCTTCTGCGTGCCGAGCACCACCACCTGCTACGCCGCAGGCGACAGCGGGCTGATCGCGATCTCCACCGACAGCGGCTCCAGTTGGACTCCCCAGACCTCGGGCACGACGCAGAACCTGAAGGGAGTCTCGTGTGTGACCGTCAGCGACTGCGTGGTGGTCGGAGCCGGCGGCGCGATCGACGTGACCACGAACGGCGGCTCAACCTGGACCTCCCAAACCCTCGGCACGAACCAGTACAGCTCCGTCGCGTGCGTGACCGCCACCACCACCTGCTTCGCCGCCGGCATCAACGGCGTGATCGCCGTGACGACGAACCTCACGACCTGGACGAACCAGACGTCGAACAGCGCCGAGGCGTTCTACGGGATCGCGTGCGTGACCACCACGCACTGCTTCGCGGTCGGGGCCGCCGGGACGATCGACGTGACCACGAACGGCGGCACCACCTGGGCCACCCAGACCTCGGGCACCCAGACCCTGTACCGCGTGTCGTGTGTCGCCAGCACGACGAACTGCGTCGCGGTCGGGGCCGCGGGGACGATCGCCACCACCACTAACGGCACGACCTGGACCAACCAGACCGTGGGCACCACCGACCTCTACGGGATCGCCTGTCCGAGCACGACCCACTGCTTCGCCGCCGGCGCCGGGACGATCCTCGCCACCACCAACGGGACGGCCTGGTCCGCGCAGAGCGATCCGAGCGCCAACCAGTTGATCGAGGTCTCCTGCGTGAGCACGACCGCGTGCCTCATCGTCGGCGCCACCGAGACGGTCCTGAGCACCACCAACGGCACGAGCTGGTCGACCCTCAGTTCGGGTACCGCGAACGCCCTCGACGGAGTCTTCTGCTGGACCGCCGACGCCTGCTTCGCGGCTGGAGCGGGCGGGACGATCCTCGCCACCACAAACGGATCGACATGGACCCCCCAGACCTCCACGACCACCAACCAGCTCAATGGGGTCGCCTGCGCGAGTCTCATCGAGTGCTTCGTGGTCGGCGCCGCCGGAACGATCGACGCCACCACCACGGGCACGACATGGACCGCGCAGACATCGAACACCGCGAGCGCCCTCGACGGGATCTCCTGCTCGAGCGTCACCATCTGCTTCGCGGTCGGTGCGGCCGGAACGATCGACGCCACCGCCACCGGCGGAGTCCTCTGGGCCACGCAGACCTCGCACACCACGAACGCGCTCGCCGGCGTCTCCTGCCCGAGCGTCACCGTCTGCTTCGCGGTCGGCGCGGCCGGAACGATTGACGCCACCACCACCGCGGGCGTCACCTGGGCCACGCAGACCTCGCACACCACGAACGCGCTCGCCGGCATCTCCTGCCCAAGCATCACCGTCTGCTTCGCGGTCGGCGCGGCCGGAACGATCGACGCCACCACCAACGGCGGCACGACATGGGCCACGCAGACCTCGAGCACCGCCAACGCCCTCAGCGGGATCTCCTGCCCGTTCACCACCGTCTGCTTCGCGGTCGGCGCGGGCGGCACGATCGTCGCGACCACTAACGGCGGCACGACATGGGCCGCGCAGACCTCCGGCACCGCAAACGCGCTCCAAGCGGTTTCGTTCCCCAGTGGCCTGTCCCGAGGCTGGGCGGTGGGAGCCGCCGGGACCATCGACGAATACAGCTGCACCGGGGGCTCACTGACCCTCTCGAGCGCGTCGCCGCTCACGTTTGCACCGCTCACCCTCAACGGCACCAACCAGACCACCACCGGCAGCCTGACGTTGACCCCCGACGACGAGACCGGCGCGCTCGCCGGCTGGAACATCAGCGCCTACGCCACCACGTTCACCGACGGAACCGACACGCTCCCGGCCCCGACGATCACCGCCGCGACGGATGCCGCGACAACGGACACCTGCTCGCTACCAACCAACTCGGTCGGGTATCCGACCGCGGCGCTGGGAACAACGAGCGGCACCGCGACCAAGCTCTTCAACGCAGCCCTCGGCAGCGGCTCCGGTGGCGCGAGCGTCGCGTTGACCTTCTCGCTCCAGGTACCCGCGAAGCAGCTGATCAAGACGCCGAGCCCGGACGCGTTCTCCTCGACGGTCACGTTGACCATCGGCAGCGGACCCTGAGGAACTGCCGGCCATCGCGCCTGCGTGCAGCCGGCACTCGTCGTCGCGTAGCGCCCCCCGCGGTCTCGGGCCGGTCAGCGGCTTCACCGTGGCGGGCGGCAACCTGACCGAGCTGGCCTCGTCGCCGACGGCCCTTCCGGCCGGCGCGGCGCCGTTCGGGATCGTCGTGAACTAGACACGACACGCCTGGCGCGGCCGGGGCGGGCGGTTGGGCGCCCGCCCCGGCAGGCGCCCAACCGTCGCCTCGTTCTCACCCGACCAATCGCTGGCCGCCGTCGATGGTGTAGGTGGCCCCGGTGAGCGCCGTGTTGGTCATGATGTGGACGGCGAGCGCGCCGACGTCAGCCGGCCCGACGACGCGACCGATCGGGAGCGTGGCGCGAAGCTGATCGCGGCGCCTTTCGATGTCGTCGCGGAGCACCGACGCCGACAGCGGCGTGTCGATGAAGCCGGCGGCGATCAGGTTGGCGCGCACCGGAGCGGTCTCGAGCGCCAGGCTGGCGATCAGCGCCGGCAGCGCGGCGGCGACCGTCGACTCGCTCCCGGTGCCGACGCTCGGATGGCCGCCTTCGGCGGTTATGAACAGCAGCGTCCCTCCCGGCCTCACCGTGTCGGCAGCGTTACGGGCGACTTCGATGGCGAGCAGGAGGCGGTCGCCGAGGGCGTCGCGCAGCTCGTCGGACTTCGTCTCGAGGAGGCGGCCGTAGTGCGGCCGGCCGGCCGTGACCATCACGTGGTCGATCGGTTTCGGCAGGCCCGCGAAGAACTCCGCAAGCGCCGCCGGGTCATTCGCGTCGAACGCGGCGGTGCTGAGCGCGTCGAGATCGAGCGCTGCGCGCTGCAAGGCCTCGGGCTTGCGGCCCGTGAGGATCACGCCGGCGCCCTCGGCATGTGCGCGGCGGGCCGTCTCCAGCCCGACGCCTGAGCTGCCGCCGATCACGACGACGGTCTGTCCGAGAAGCCCAGGCTCGCGTTGGGTGGGAGCGCCTGCGGTGACGGTGGTCATGGTTCCTCCTCTGGTTGGGCTCGATGAGTCGTCACCTCTAGTCAGTTCCCACACGGTTGCGACTCATCTCGGCCTCGCTTGATCGCCTGCGGGCGTTACAGTCGCGCTTCGGGATCCCGGTCGCGTCCGTGCAACCCCTGGTTGGTGCCCTGGCCTCTCCATGTCAGCGAGCGGCGGCCGCCGCGCGGTACCGATCAGAGCACGATCGATCGAGCCGATGCGAAAGGACGGGCGTATGAGCAAGCTGTCGAATCGTCATCTCGGCACAGGCCGGCCGGCTCCGCAGGGGCATCTGGCCTCGGACGGTGACCGTCAGCCGGTGGTCGGACGGCTGCTGTCGGTCAACGTCGGCATGCCGAAAGATGTGCCCTGGCAAGGGAAGACCGTCTTCACCGGCGTCTTCAAGGACCCGGTCGCCGGGCCCCGCCGGGTCGGGAGGCTCAACATCGACGGCGATGGTCAAGGCGATCTTGCGGGGCACGGCGGCGAGCAGCGCGCCGTGTTCGTCTACCAGATCGACTCCTATCGCCATTGGGAGCGCGAGCTCGGACGAAACGACTTCGTGCACGGCCAGTTCGGCGAGAACTTCACCGTGGAAGGGCTCGCCGATGACGAGGTCTGCATCGGCGACCGCTACCAGATCGGCACCGCCATCTTCGAGGTAACGCAACCCCGCGTCACCTGCTATCGCGTCGGCATCCGCATGAACGACCCACGTATCCCCGCCTTGCTCGTCTCCCACCACCGCCCAGGCTTCTACTTCCGCGTGCTGAAAGAGGGCGAGGTGCAAGCAGGAGACGAAATCATCAAGCTCCTCGCCGGCCCCGAGCAGGTGGCGGTCGCCGAGGCCGACGCGCTGCTCTACCTCCCTGGGCACCCGCGCCAGCAACTGCTGCGAGCGCTTCGAATCCCCGCCCTCAGCCCTGGCTGGCAGGCCTCGTTCCGAGCCTTGCTCGACGAAGACGCCGGCAGCGGCAACGCCGGCCTTGCGGCAGCAAGTCCGCCTCCCGCATGGCCCGGCTTTCGTCGGCTGACCGTCACCGCCATCACCCCCGAAAGCGACTCGGTGATCTCGATACGCCTCGAGGACCCAAAGGGCGGCCCACTACCGGGCGCCCGCCCAGGTCAATGGCTCACGGTGCGAGTCCAGCCCGACAAGCAGCAGAGGTCGTTGCTCCGCAACTATTCCCTCTCCGGTCCGCCGGACGCCCGCTACTACCGGATCACCGTCAAGCGCGAACGCAACGGCGCCGCCAGCGGCTATCTGCACACCCGGCTCGCCGTCGGCGACCAACTCGACACCGCAGCACCACGTGGCGCCTTCATCCTCGATCAGACGCCGGCACCCGTACTGCTGATCAGCGCCGGGATCGGCGCCACCCCGGTTCTGGCCATGCTTCAAGCACTCGCGGAAGAGCATTCCGATCGGCAGATCTGCTGGCTGCACTCCGCACGCAACGGCCGCCAGCACTCATTCGCGTCCGAGACACGAGCGCTCCTGGCTTCGCTCCCTCACGCACGCTCTCACGTCTCGTACAGCCGCCCCGATCCCAGTGACGTCAAGGGCCGCGACTACGACAGCGCGGGCCGTCTCAGCGGGTCGCTGCTTGCCGAGCTCGAGCCACCGCGCGATGCCGAGGCATACCTTTGCGGGCCGACAGATTTCATGGAGGAGATGAGCGCGGGTCTGGCGGCGCTGGGAATCGACGCCCCGCAGATACACACCGAACCGTTCGGACCGGCACCGGGCCTGACGCCGGGCATCGCAGCAGCACCAGCGCGGATGCCCCACCCACCCGCCGGCCAACCGGGAAACGGCCCGACGATCGAGTTCGCCCGCAGCAGCGTCGCCATCCCGTGGAGCAGCAACTACGGCAGCCTGCTCGAACTTGCCGAAGCATGCGACGTACCCGTCCGGTGGTCGTGCCGCACCGGCGTCTGCCACACCTGCGAGACGACCCTCATCGCCGGCAACGTCGACTACAGCCCTGACCCGGTCGAACCCCCCGCCGACGGAAGCACGCTCATCTGCTGCTCACAGCCACGCGACGACGTGGTGCTCGATCTGTGACTGGCGGCGCCGAGGTCGCCCCCGATACACCTGACAACCGTGTGAATCGTCCCGACGAGAGGTGTAGCGTGCGCAACATGGCGGCTCGCGTGGTGGATCGACCTCCCTCCAATCGCGTCCTGGTCGTCTTCGGCGCGACGGGCGACCTCGCGCGTCGCAAGCTGTTCCCCGGCTTCTTCCACCTGTTCCGTGAGGGGCTGATGCCGCAGGACTTTCGGATCATCGGCTCGGGGCGCCACGCGCCGGGTAGCGAGGATGACTTTCGCCAGATGGTGGGCGAGGCGCTGCGCACGCACGGTCGCGAGGAGATCGACGAGCATTGGGATGCGTTTGCCTCGCGCCTGAGCTTTGTCGCTTCAAGCGAGGAGGACGGGACCGATTTGGCGCGGGCGGTGAGCGCGGCCGAGGGGGAGATCGCGGCGGAGGGCGAGCGGCTGGTCTATCTGGCGGTGCCGCCGGAGGCGATGCGCGGGATGGTGGCCATGCTGGGCCGGGCGGGAATCGCCGAGCACTGCTCGCTTGTGGTGGAGAAGCCCTTCGGTCATGACCTCGCGAGCGCCCGAGAGCTCAACGCGGCGCTGCGTGAGGTGCTCGATGAGGATTCGATCTACCGCATTGATCACTTCCTCGGCAAGGAGGCGGTGCAGAACATCCTCGCCCTGCGGTTCGCCAACGGGATGTTCGAGCCGGTCTGGAACCGCGATCATGTCGCCTACGTGCAGATCGACGTTCCCGAGGCGCTCGACATCCAGGGGCGCGCTGGCTTCTACGAGCAGACGGGTGCGTTTCGCGACATGGTCGTCACACACCTGCTGCAGGTTCTCGGTTTCGTCGCGCTCGAGCCGCCGTCGTGCATTGACGCCGGCCCGCTTGATCTGGAGCGGACAAAGGTGTTCGACGCGATCCGCCCGCTCGATCGTGACCGGGTCGTGTTCGGTCAGTACGAGGGGTATCGCGACGAGGAAGGGGTGGCCGCTGATTCGCGGGTTGAGACATTCGCCGCGCTTGAGGTCCGCGTCGACGCGTGGCGCTGGAGCGGCGTCCCGTTCTACCTGCGTACCGGCAAGTCGCTGGGCGAGAGCCGCAGCACGGTGACGATCGGCTTCACCGACGCTCCGCTGAGGATCTTCCCCGACCAGGATCTGAGCAAGGTCGTGCGGCCCTCCGAGCTGGTATTCGAGCTGTCTGACGATCCCCAGGTGAAGATCGCGGTTCAGGCCAAGATCCCGGGCCCGGCGATCGACCTCGGCCTGGCGGCGTTCAACCTCGACATCGAGCAGGCATTCGACGATCCCGGCGAAGGCCTGGAGGCCTACGAGCGGCTCCTGCACGACGTGATGCTCCAGGATCGGCTGCTGTTCACCCGCGCCGAACAGATCGAGCGCCTGTGGGAGGTGTGTGCTCCGGTGATCGAGCAGCCACCCCCCGTGCATCCCTACAGTCCCGGTTCCTGGGGCCCTTCGGCCGCGCTCGAGCTTCCCCGCGCGCCCGGCTGGCGACTGCCGGACGACAACTGAGCGGCCGCCGGGCGCAACCTGCCGCTTCGCGGACCCGGGCAGACGTCTCGTTCACGGTCGCGCGGCCGATCTTCGCGGGCTGACCTTTGCGTCAGGTGCGGCGGTGATCGGCCCGACATGGCGGCGAACGATCGCGTAGCCGATCGCACCGCCGATCAGCGGCACGAGTAGCCCGATCGCTTGGTGGAGCAGGACGGCGGCGATCGCGGCGTCGCGGTCGACGCCGTAGACGATCAGCATTCCTGCGATGCCGCCGATCGTCCCGATGCTGGCCGGCAGCGGAATCGAGCCACCCAGCGCACCGATGATGTAGGCCATCGTCACGACGGCAAATCCCGGCACCGGATGGACGTGGATGGCGAGAAAGGCGGTCCACAGGACCAGCACGTCGAAGAGGAGGTAGACCACCGCCCCGCACACGCTCGCCCAGCCGCCACGATGAAACAGAAGCCGCCGCGTGTCGTCGACGGCCTTGGCGAGCGTGGTGATCGCGCGGGCGATCTTGGGGTGCTTGGCCTGCAGGCGTTCCGCGTAGCTCCCGGCGCGGCCAGCGATCAGCAACGCGGCGGCGATCCCAGTCGCGGCGACTGCTGCCGGCAACACGGTCAGCAGGAGCTTGTGCTCTCCGGCGAAGATGCCGGTGGCGAGCCCGACGCCGAAGACAATCAGCGCCAGCGCGTCGACGGCGGTGTTCAGAAAGCTGAGATTGAACTCGCGCTCGGCGATCAGCGGCGCCGGCATTCCGAACCGGTGCAGGATCCAGGCTCCAACCCCCACACCTCCCCACGCCCCGCCCGGGAACAGGAGTCCACCTCCGAGTTGCGCCCAGGCGACATGGTCATCCATTCGCCGCCCGCGGCCGTCACTATCGAGCACATTCTGCGGATCCACGATCGCACCCCAGGCGATGACGAACCCGACCTCGGACAACACCTCGAGAGCGAGCGCCCCGAGCAACCACTCCCAGGACACATGCTCGAGGCTGTGCAGCGCCTGCTCGAGCGCCGGAATCAGCTTCAGCGCCAGGAAGGCAACCACCAGATAACCGGCCAGCTTCAGAGCCGACCTCTGCAGGTGGCGCCGCGCGTCGCGCAGGGTGCGCCGCGCGTGCTGCTCCTGCGCGGAGGGCGCCTGCGCGGAGGGCGCCGGCGCGACCGGCACAGAGCGGCCTGTCAAGCTCGCCACGCGAGCGCCCGTGCCGCCCACTGGCGCGCGAACCCGAGATAGTTCTCGGCGATCCGCTCGGCGCCCACGTCTTCGTCGATCTCGCCCGCCAGGTGGGAGCGGACGACGTCCTCCCAGATGCTGCGCCCGATCGCGAAGCCGACGAACCCATCGATCGGCGCGGCGACGGCGAGCCAGTGGTCGAGCCGATCGGCCGGGGCGTCGCGGCCGAGAACGATGACGTCGACCTCGGTCCGCCCGCCGGCCCGAGCCTGCGCGACAACCGCTGCGGCGGCCGGCGCCGTCTCCAGGCCCTCGACCTTCCAGATCGTCGGCTCGACGCCGGCGCGCTGATTGTCGGCGATCACCTGGGTGACGAGGTCCGGGCGCACGTCACGGTCATAGGCGTCGGCCTCACCGCCCACCGATGCCAGCTGCTCCTTGGTCGCCGGCACGAGCAGCTCACACAGCAGCGGCACGCCCTCGGCGGTCAGCGCGTCGCTGACGATCCGCAGGCGGCCGAATTGCTCGCCGCGGTCGCCGGCCGCGAATGCGGGGTTGTCGCGCACGAGGATCTTGACGTAGTCCGGCGCGGTGCGGCGCACGTGCTCGAGCCAGTCGTGCTCGCCCCATTCCAGCGTGAACCACGGCTGGCCGCTGCGTTCGATCGGGATCGCCAGCGTGACGCCGACGGCGCGCGCGGCGCTGATCACGGCCTCGCCGTAGCGCTCGTCGACGAGCACTCCGGCATGGCCGACGGGCAGGTCGGGCAGAGCTCGCGTCAGGCCGGAGAAGATGAGCGACTTGGCCGCCCGCATCGCATCTCGCTGCTCGTCGGTGGGCCGGTCGTTAGCCACCGAGAAGAGCGTGCGACCGAACGACTCGCGGTGGTCCATGGCCAGGATGAGGAGCGGATCGGCGCGGGTGGCGCGCCGGCGCGGTTCGGGCATCGTGGGGGTCTTGGGGTGGGAGGCGGCGGCAGGGACGTCACCGCCACGGCGGTCCGCCATGGGCGATCGTAGCGTGCCAGCTCGGCCGCGGCGACCGGTTCCCTGTTCAACGGCCGGGAGCTGAAGCGGGCAACGTCGACGTGCAACCGCCGAGTGCACGCACCGTCTATTCGTTCCCCCCCTGCGCAAGCCAGCGCTCGAACAAAGCGACCTGATCGGGCGGCCATGCGCCGTCGCAAGGCATCGTTCCAGCCTTGAGGCGCTCCAAGATCGCCTGGCTGTGATCAAGCACGTCGTCGTAGGACCAGAGATCAAAGGCGCCGCGCATCGCCGTCCGGTCGCGCTCACGGAAGAGCGGCTTGATATCAGACGCGAATCGGGCTGGCGGCTGCTGCGTGGGCGCTGGCTCGTCCGGCATATGACCGTCCCTCTTACCCGGTGGCTTGGCGACGGTGGACGGCGATGACGCGGTCCTCCCGGGCCAAGCTTCAGACAATCGGCCAGCATCATGGCAGGTGCTCCCCGACGGGTTGGGCCAGCCTCTAGGATTCGTCGCGGTCAGCGAGCCGCCAAATCGAAGGAGCGACGATGCCAGCGAAGGGGAGCGCGGAATGGAAGGGCGATCTGAAGGCCGGCAGCGGGACCTTCACCGCAGGTGAGGGCATCAATGGCGACTATTCCTTCAAGTCGCGGTTCGAGGATGGCCCGGGAGCCAACCCCGAGCAGCTGATCGCTGCGGCACACGCGGCGTGCTTCTCGATGGCGCTCTCGGCTGGGCTCGCCGACGCCGGCACTCCGGTCGACTCCGTCAAGACCGACGCGACGGTGACGCTGCGTTTCGTCGACGGCGCGCCGACGATCACGGCGATCGCGCTTCACACCGTCGGGAGCGTCGCTGGAATCGACGAGGCCACCTTCAAGGCTGCCGCGCAGGGCGCGAAGGAAGGCTGCGTGGTGAGTCGCGCGCTCGCCGGTGTCGGGGAGATCACGCTGGAGGCGTCGCTCGCCTGAGCGACCGGCCGCATCACCGGAACTCAGAGCCACCCGCACTCCCAGTGCCCGCCGATGTTTGACGCCCCGCTCTGGCACGACTACTTCGTGATGGTCGGCGGCGGCGGAGCCGCCCTGACCGGCCTCGTGTTCGTCGCGATGTCGCAGCACCTCTCGGCAATCGCCTCCGATCCGACGCACCGCCATCGCGCCCGCACGATCCTCATCGCGCTCACTGCCGTGTTCGTCCGCTGCGCCCTCGTCCTGATGGGCGGCCAAACCGCGCGCGCCGTGGCCGTCGAGATCTTCGTTGTGCTCGTCGGCGTCGAGTTCGTCGTGTTGCGGAGTCTCAACGAAGCGCTCCGCGCCAGCGGCGCGGGAGAGCGCGGCGTTCTCTTCCGAAGTCTCTACGGAGCGCTCCGCGGCAGCGGCGCGCCACAGCGCGGCGTCCTCTTCCGAACGCTCGGTTACGCGGCTTGCCTGGTCGTCGAGCAGGCCGGCGCTGCGATCCTGTTCTTCGGACACACGTGGGGCCTGTACGCGGTCGGGGTGGGAATGATGGCGTCGTTCCTGTTCATAGTGTCCGGGGCGTGGCTTCTGCTCGTCGGCGTCGAGTCGCCGGCCCAGCGCCTGACTCCGTAGACGGCTCTATCGCGGCAGTGCTACTGGCCCGGTCGCTCGGGCTCGAGCGTGCGCTTGATGACGTTCAATGCGTGCTCCATCAGCGGCGCGGCGCGATCGGCGAGCTCGTTCGGGAGCAGATCGGCGATCCACACGAACAGGCTGCGGTCGACTCCGTTGGCCAGCACCTGAGCCGATGCGTTGTGATGGGTGTATGGCGGGCCGACGATCGACCACACGAGCCGGCGCGCGTCATCGTCGAGGTCAACCAACCGCTCGCGCAGCACATTGCCGTTGAAGAACGTGACGATCCGGTCCTCACCGTCGAGTCGGGCATCGGTCGCGAAACCGGGCACGAGCCGTACATGCAGTCCTCCCCAATCGCGCAGTGCGTCCCAGACGCGCTGCGGGCTCGCGTCGATTGCGATCTCCTTACGAATCGAAGCCATCGCGTCCCTTGGGTCTGCACTTGGACCAGCCCGGCACCTCGGTCTGATCCCGCTGGAGAGGGAGAGCTTATAGGGCTGGATGCCGGCGGGCCCGGCGACTTCCGCGAGCCATCCAACCGCGAGGTCATGCCTGGGCAGGCAGCCCGAACGACTCGACCATCGACGGCGTGCGGAAGTGGATGATCTCGTCGATTCGCTCAGCCTCGAGGGTGAGGACGGTCACGCCATGTGGGGCGTAGACGCCGGAGCTGTCGAGCTCGTAGGCGCCGACCGCCAGCTGACCGTTGGCTGCGGTGGGCAACATGCGCCAACTCCGCGCGCCGTCGAACACCGCGCTGCGCAGCACCCGCTCGATCGCTTCGCGTCCCTGATACCAACTCGGGATCGGGGGCATCGCGAGCGTCGCGGTGTCGGTAAGCATCCCGACGATCGTGTCCACGTCGTTGCGCGCCCACGCCTCGACGTAGCGTGCGACGATCTCCTGCAGCCGCTCATCGCCCAGCGAGCGCAGCGTCGCCTGCTGGCTGCGGTCCGGCCGTCGCTCGTCCAGCGTCGCATGCGCGCGCTGCAGGGCGCTGTAGACCGAGGCCGGCGTCGTCTCGAGCGCCTCGGCGACCTCCGCGCCAGAGAAGCCGAGAACGTCGCGGAGGATGAGCACCGCCCGCTGCCGAGGCGGTAGAAGCTGGAGCGCCGCCACAAACGCGAGCTCGATGGTCTCTCGCTGCTCGTAGCGGGCCTCCGGTCCGGCGGGGCCCTCGTCGAGGCCCAGCTGCTCGTCGGGATATGGGTCCATCCACACGGACTCCAGCAGCGGCGCCTGGATCGGCTCGTGTGGATCCGCGGCTGGGCCGTAGTCGAGAGGCAGCACACGCGACGGTCTGCGCTCGATCGCGCGCAAGGAGACGTTCGTGGCGATCGAATACAGCCAGCTTCGCAGCGAGCTTCGCCCCTCGAACGACGACAAACTCCGCCACGCACGCAGCAGCGTCTCCTGCACTGCATCCTCGGCATCCTGCAGGGAGCCGAGCATCCGATAGCAGTGCGCTTGGAGCGGGCGCCGGTGCGGCCCAACCAGCTCGGCGAACGCTGCCTGATCCCGTCCGATAGCTGCCTCGATGAGCTGAGAGTCGGTCACGGGATCTCTCGCCCGAGGGTACCTTTCGGCTGCCAGAGCGCGATCTCGCCACCATCGCTCGTGGCCAGCACGCTGCGCCATCCCGCCGGCCCCTCGCGCGGCTCGAGCAGCACCGCCGCTCCGAGCGCCCGTCCGCGCTCGGTGATCGCCTCGACCTCCTGCACCTCGACGTACGGAAGCCAGACCGACCGCCGCGCCCCGCATTCGACGATCCCGCCATCGACCGCGCCGCCAAGGGCCAGCCCGTGGTAGGTGCCCGACCGACAATGCAGGCGCTCTGTCCGCCAACCGAGCAGCTCGCGATAGAACGTGCTCGCGCTTGAGCGGTCGTGGGTATGGAGCTCGAGATGCACGAGCCTGCCCGGTTGACTGTCGCGTGCGTCTCTCATTCGCGGACGATCTCGTAGGTAACGAACGCGAGGCCGTCGCCGATGGTGCTCACGTTGACGAGGCGCAAGGGTGTCTTGTCGCTGAGTTCGTCGAAGAGGCGCTCGCCCGCCCCGAGAACCACCGGGTACACCGTCAGCCGCAGCTCGTCGACCAGGTCGTGGTCCATCAGCGTGCGCACAAGCTGACGGCTGGCGTATACGACGATTTCCCCGTCCAGCTCCTGCTTCAGCTTGGAGATCTCGGCGACCACCTCGCCATTGATGATGGTCGAGTTTTTCCAGTCTTGACCTGCGAGGGGGGTCGAGGACACGACGTACTTGGGCAGGTCTCTCAACCTGTCCGCCCACTCGCCAGGCCGGGATGGCCACCGTGCGGCGAAGTACTCATAGCTGCGCCTACCGAACAGCAGGGCCTCGGCGCGCAGCGCCTCCTGAAACTCGATCCTTCCCCACTCTTCGAGATCCTTGCCGCCGAATTGGCCGAACCAGCCGCCGTGCCGGAAGCCCTCCTCACCGGTTGGGTCTTGGACCACTCCGTCGAGCGAGACATTCTCGCTGATAACGATCGTTCCCATCTCGGTTCTCCTGTCATCGTCCGGTTGGAGCGCTTTCAACTGGTGAGATACGAGGAGGAGCGGAAATCCATCGCTCGCGGTCGCAATCCGCCGTGGAGCGCTCGGAGGGCCGTCATGCGCCAACTGCCAAGTCTCCGGCGAGAAGCGATGGATTCGGGTGTCCGCTCGTATCTGTGTTCTCAAAAGGGCGATCCCCAGATCGCCGAGGACACGAGATTCAAGGAGCGACACATGACAATCACCAACAAGACGATTCTGGTCACCGGCGCCAACCGTGGCCTCGGCCAGGCGCTCGTAGACGAGGCGCTCACACGGGGCGCGCAGCGCGTGTATGCCACGTCGCGGCAGCCCTTCGCCCACCCGGATCCGCGCGTCACGCCGTTGATCATGGACGTGACCGACTGGGCGCAAATCCAGCGGGCCGTCGAGGGCGTCGAATCGCTCGACATCCTGATCAACAACGCCGGCGTGTCGCTGCCCGATGACCTGAGCAGTCGAGCCGCGTTTGAACAGCATTTCGACGTGAACGTCTACGGCCCGTTGATGGTGACCCAGGCGTTGCTGCCGTCGCTGACCCAGAGTCGGGGACGGATCGTCAACATCGTCTCGATCGGAGCGTTCGCCGCGGTGCCGGTCCTTCCGGCCTATTCGGCCTCGAAGGCGGCAGCGTTCTCGGTGACGCAGTCGCTGCGCGCCCTGCTGGCCGGACGGGGCGTGAGCGTTCACGCCGTCCTGCCCGGTCCGATCGACACCGACATGGTCCGGGAGCTCCCGATCCCGAAGTCCCCGCCGGAGTCGGTCGCGCGAGCCACCTTCGACGGACTGGAGAACGAGGAGGAGGAGATCTTCCCCGACCCGCTCTCGGAGACACTGGCCGAGAGCTGGCGCGCGGGTGCGGCCAAGGAGCTCGAGCGCCAGAACGCGGCGTTCGTGCCGGCGGCGCTCGCCGCGTGAGAGACGGCAGGACACGGCGCCGGCCAGGCCGGGCCTGCGAGCGGTCGGGTGTGGCGCCGTGTCCCGGCCGGTCGCGGCCCCATCGATCGGGCCCGGGCACCGGCGACCAGATCAACGAACGAGAGGACTGACACCAATGACTGATCATCAGGTGGGAACGCGCGAGGAATGGCTGGCCGCACGGCTGGAGCTGCTCGAGGCCGAGAAGAAGCTGACACGGCGCGGCGACGAGCTGGCGCGCCAGCGTCGGGAGCTGCCGTGGGTCGCGGTCGACAAGCGATACCAGTTCGAGACCGACGAGGGGACCGCGTCGTTGTCGGACCTCTTCGCGGGACGCTCTCAGCTGCTGATCTATCACTTCATGTTCGGTCCCGATTTCACGGCCGGGTGCCCGTCCTGTTCGGCGATCGCAGACGGGTTCAACGGTTCGGTCGCGCACCTGGCCGCTCACGACGTCTCGTTCTACGCGGTGTCGCGCGCTCCGTTGGCGAAGCTGCAGGCGTACAAGCAGCGGATGCGGTGGGGCTTTCCGTGGGCGTCATCGGGCGACGGTGATTTCAACTACGACTTTCACGTGACGCATACCGCCGAGGCCCTGGGCTCGGGAGCGGTTGAGGACAACTTCCGCACGACCGATATGCGTTCGTCGTTGGCGCTCTCAGACGACAGCCCGTGGGTCGAACGGCTGGCGACGGTCTCCGGGGTCGGCTGGGCGACGTATCTACAGGAGGCGCCGGGGATGAGCGCGTTCGCGCTCGAGGACGGGGTCGTCTACCACACCTACTCGACGCTCCGCCGCGGGGTGGACGCCCTGTGGGGGATGTATGCCTGGCTCGACCGCGCACCGCTGGGCCGTAACGAGACCGGCCCCTGGTGGCGCCGCCACGACGAGTACGGGCTCTAGCGCCAATCTTCTGATCGCAGACTCGCTCAGATTCGCTCAGATTGCACCCGGTTTGAGCGAGTCGGGGGCGCGATCGTGCCTTCCGAACGGGATGAGTCGGCCCGGTAGTCTGTCGGCCGTGGATCTGCAGCTGGGAGGCACGGTCGCCGCAGTGACGGGCGCGTGGACACCTTTGACGGCCTCGACCGCGCCGCCCCGTTCGCCGTCGACCTCCGCGCCCCCGAAGGCCCTGCCCAGCTCGTGGGCCACGCGACGCGGTCGTCGAGGGCGGGCTCATCAAGACGACGCGAGCGTGGCGGCGTGGTGTCCGATCCGCCCGCATCGCTGACGGCCGACGGCTGGCGCGACGCGGTCGTCACCGCCGAACGGCGCGGCGAGCTGCTCACCGCGGTCGACCTCGCCGAGCGCGGCCTCGCCGAGCTCCCCCACGACGCGTGGCTCAAGCACCGCTCGGTGCTCGCCCTCGCCCGCGCCGGCGCGACGGAGGAGGCGGCGACCCGTTTCGCCCTCTACGGGCTCGCCGCGACCGACGACGAGGAGGCCGCCGCGCTCGGGGCGCGGATCGTCAAGGACCTCGCCCTCGCCGCGTCCGGGGACGAGCGCGCCCGCCGGGCGGTCGAGGCTCGCGATCTGTACGCGGCGATCCGGGAGCGCACCGGCAGCTACTACCCCGCCGTCAACGCGGCCACCTTGAGCCTCGTGGCCGGCGAGGTCGACCGCGCGCGCGAGCTGGCCCTCGACGCGCTCGCCCTCGCCCGGGCGCAGGACGACGGCTCGTACTACCCAGCGGCCACGGCGGGCGAGGCCCATCTGCTCCTCGGCGACGAGCCGGCAGCGCGGGCCGCCCTCGCCGCGGCGGCGACGCGCCACGGCGGCGACCACGCGGCGCTCGCCACCACCCGGCGCCAGCTGCGGCTCGTCTGTGATCTGAAAGGGATCGACGCCGGGCTGCTGCGCGTTCTCGCCGGGCCGGACGTGGCGCACTTCTGCGGCCATCGCGTGACCGCCCCGGGCGCTTCGGGACGCTTCCCGGCGAGCGCGGAGGCGCCGGTGGCCGAACGCATCGAGGCCGAGGTCGCGGCCCGCACGCCCGGGTACGCGTACGGCGCGCTCGCCGGTGGGGCCGACATCCTGTGGGCCGAGGCCCTGCTCGCTCATGGGGCCGAGATCCATGTCGTGCTCCCCTTCGCCCGGGCCGAGTTCGTCGAGCAGTCGGTGGCGGCGTGCGGGCCCGGGTGGGTCGCACGCTTCGAGCGGTGCCTCGCCGAGGCGTCGACCGTGGACTACGCCACCGACGATGCCTTTCTCGGTGATGACGTTCTGTTCAGCTACGGGAGCGAGCTCGCCATGGGGCTGGCGCTTCTGCGCGCGCGGTATCTCGATGCCGACGTGCGCCAGCTCGCGGTGTGGGACGGCGGCGGGGCACTCGGTGACGCCGGGACCGCGATCGACGTCGCGCGGTGGCGCGCGGCCGGGCGGCCGGTGACGGTCGTCGGGGTGCCGGGGGGCTCGCCTCCACGCAGCGGCGCCTTGGTCGTCGGGGCGCCGGCGGCGGCCGCCGGGCTGAGGCCACGGGTCGTCCGCGCGCTGCTGTTCGCGGACATGAAGGGCTTCTCGCGCCTTAGCGACGAGCAGAGCGCCCGCTTCAACGTCCACGTGCTCGGCGCGTTCGCGGCCGAGCTGGAGCGCCACGGCGCGAGCGTGCTCTACCGCAACACGTGGGGCGACGCGCTGTTCGTCGTGCTCAGCGACGCCCCGGCCGCAGCGCGCTGCGCGCTCGGCCTCCAGGACGCGATGGCCGCGCTGGACCTCGGACGCGTAGGCCTGCCGGCGAGCCTCGCCCTGCGCCTCGGGGCGCACGTCGGCCCGATCTTCCCCACGCTCGATCCCGTGCTCGGCACGCCCGGCTTCACGGGCTCGCACGTGAGCCGCACGGCGCGCATCGAGCCGATCACGCCGCCCGGCGAGGTGTACGTCACCGAGCCGTTCGCGGCTGCGCTCGAGCTCGACGGCGACCGGGGGCTCGCGTGTGACTACGTCGGGCACATGCCGGCGGCCAAGGAGTACGGACGGCTGCGCATGTACCGCCTGCGCCGCCGCGGGCTCAGCTCGAGCCGAGGTAGGTGAGGCTCTCCTGCGGCGTGAAGCCGCGGGTGAGCTCGCGCCGCGCGGTCGCGAGCAGGGCCGGCAGGCCGCCGCACAGCTCGCACGGGTAGACCGACAGCCGCCCGCCGGCGGTGGCCACGAACGCGGTCGCGCTCGGATCGAGGTCGCCGCGCGAGGCGAACGCGTCGAACAGCTTCAGCCCGCTCGACACCTCCCACGCCTCGAGCGCGTCGTCGCCGCTCGTGACGAGGACCTGCGAGTTCGGGCTGAAGCCGACGTGGACCCCGCCGTTGACGTCGTTGTACTGCGAGGGGTCGGCCTGCTGGAGCTCGAACAGCGGCGCCGACGGCACGTGGATGTTCCAGACGTCGGCACCGGCGCCGGTGCCGGCGGCGATCAGCTGATCGTTGGGGCTGAAGGCGACGGACACCCCGAACTGGTTGCCGCCGGGAAGGGGCAACGGCTGGATCGGCGCGCCGCTCCGGGTCCCCCAGCCGTGCACGTCGCGGTCGGCGCCGACGAGGGCGAGCGCCTTGCCGTTGGCGCTGAACGCGATCGCGATCGGCACGAGCAGCTTCGAGCCGAGGATGGCCGGCACGAGCCCCGGCCCCTCGATCCGGCGGAGCAGGCGGCCGGTGCGACTGTCCCACAGGTCGATGACCACCGGGCCGAAGTCGCCCTCGTTGGCGCGGGTCAGCGTGGCCGGCGGCGCCGGCTCGTGCACGATCGCGAGCAGCGAGCCGTCGGGCGAGTATGCCGTCGCGGCGACCGTGCCGTGGCCGGGCAGCGCGGCAAGCCGCCGGCCGGACCGCGGGTCCCACTCCTGCGCGTCACCGTCAGCCTGCGTGGTGACGAGCAGGTCGCCCTGCGGGCTCAGGTTGAGCGGCGACGGGGGACCGGTCGTCGCTCCCATCGTCGCGAGCTGACGGCCGCTGGCCGCATCGAAGGTGGCGGCCTCCTCGTCCACGATCCCGGTGCCGACACCGCGGAAGGCGAGCGCGGCGACGAGCCGGCCGTCGAGGCTCGTCGCCGCCCCGGCGAAGCCGAAGCCCGCCGGAGCGGCGAAGCGGGCCACCACCGCGAGGTCGCCGGGGTCGAGCACGGCCCCCTCGCCGGCCGGCGCATCCGTGCCCAGGCCCGCCTCCACGATGCGGTTGCCGCTATGGGTGAAGCCGACCGATGCCGCTGGCGCGAGGCCGCCGCTCAGCTCGAGCTGGCGCGAGGATTTCGGCTCCGGCGAGCTCCAGAGGCGCGCCTCGCCGTCGGCCGAGGTCGTTGCGATCGCCGTGTCATCGAGGCCGAAGCTCGCGCTGAGCATCGGGCCGGTGGCGGTCCCGTCGGCGAGCTGTTCGAGGCGCACGCCGTTGACGGCGTCGTATACGCGAGCGGTCCCGTCGTCGCTCGTCGTGACCACCTCCGTCCCGGCGTGGCTGAAGGCCACCGAGTTGATCGCCGCCGTGGCCCCCGGGAGCGCGACGTCGAGGTTGTCGGGGAAGTAGTAGACGTGCGCGAGGTCCCCGGCGAGGGTCGCGTACGCGAGCTCGTCCCCGTCCGGCCCGAACGTCGCCGCCGAGGCCGCTCCCGGGAAGGAGACGACCTTCGCCCCGCTGCCGGTGTCATAGACGAACGTACCCGGCGCGCCCGGATTCGCCGTCGCGGGGCTGGTCGTCGTGTACACATAGCGCCGACCATCGGGGCTGAATGCGACCGAGCCGATGAACTCCGCGCTGTGATCGGAGTGCAGCAGACGGCCCGTGCGCGGGTTCCAGAGATCGAGCGCCGCGCCGTCATTGCTCGAGTTGAGCGACTCGGCGTCGCACTGGGCGATGGCCGCATCGTTCGGCGCCCAGGCGAGGCAGGTGACGCCGCCACGGTAGGCCGGATGGAAGGTCGCGAGCACGCGGCCGCTGGCCACGTCGAACACGTTCGCCGTCCCGTCCAGGCCCGTCGTCACCGCGCGAGTGCCGTCGCTCGAGAGGGCGGCGAACGTCGCGACGCCCGGGAGGCGGGCGACGAGGCGGCCGCTCGCCGCGGCGTAGACCGCCGGATGGGCTCCGCCGATCACCACGTGATCCCCGCTCGCGTCCCACCCCGACTGTCCTGGCCCGGCCGGGGCGTTGGCGAGCGGCAACGCGCGCGTCCCCGCGCCGGGGGAGTAGATCGCGGCGGACCGCAGCGGGCTCGTGACGAGCAGCCGCGTGCCGTCGGGACTCCAAACGGCGTCGCCCGGGGCCGTCGCACCGGCGAATGTGAACGTCCGCACGAGGTTTGAGCGGGCGAGCGCCTCGCGCAGCGCCTCCTCGGTCTTCGAGCCGGGCGCGGTCTCGGCGGCCCGAACGGCGAGCAGCACGCCGAGCTCGGGATCGGTCGTGCCGTTGGCCTGCGCGGCGGCATCGAGGAAGCGCGACGTGGCCACATCGCGCTCGTGGATGGCGTTAGCCCGCTGCACGAGCGCGACGACGCCGAGCGCGACGGCGACGAGCAGCGCCAGCGAGACGGCGCCGATGATCGCCCGCTGGCGGCGGGTCGCCGCCTGGCGGCTCGCGAGCAGGTACTCACGCTGCAGCTGGGTCGGGGCCGGGCGCTGTTCGCCGGCCGCCACGAGCCAGGCCTCCGCCGCGGCGAGCTCGGACCCACGGAGCAGCTGGCTGCCCTCACGACCGCTTGCCTGCCAGCCTCCGGCCGCGACGCCGAGCCGCGTGTGCCTGCGAACGTGGTCGAGGTCGGTCTCGAGCGCGGCGGCAAGGGTCTGCACGCCGGCGTGGAAATCATCCTCGGCGCGCAGGAAGACCCAGTTCAGGGCCGCGGCGATCTCGGGCACGACGGCTCCGTCAGGGTCGCGGTGGACGACCGGCACGATGCGCTTGTGCTCCTCGGCGGCGAGCTCGAGCTCACGCGTGCACACGTCCGACGCCACGCTCTCGGGACTGATCACGTACACCACGCAGTCCGCGCCGGTGATGCCCGCCCGGATCTCGTCGAGCCAGCGCGCGCTCGGCGGGATGTCGTTCCAGTCCACCCAGACGTCGTAGTCCCGCGCGGTCAGCGCCGCGTGCAGCCGCTGCACGAAGTCCTTGTCCCGGCGCGAGTAGGAGATGAACGCGGTGGGCACCGTCCCGAGCGCCCAGTCTAGGCGAGCCGGGGGCGGTCAAACCACGGTTCAGCCCCGGAAGCCGCCCGCCTTCGTCGTCGTCCGGCCTCCGGCCTCGGCCAGAACGAGCTCGACATCGATGCGCTTGGAGAGGTCGCTCACGCCGGCCGTGTTGTGAACGTGGAGTCGCTACCGGCTGCGGCCTGGAAGCGCGGAAGTAGGCGGGTCCAGCCGCGCTGGTTGAGTTCTCGTTGGCCCGCTCCGCGGGCGCCCAGCGCATCCCAGCCGCGGTGCTCGATCGATATCCGCGTGCCGGTGCGTTCGGCCGCGGCGAACGTGATTTCGACCTCGCTCGCGTCGGCGCGGTGCTGGCGCAGGTGCCACAGGTAGGAGATCCGGCTTGGTGGGTCCCAGCCGGTCACTTGGCCCCAGTCGTGTTCGTCGCCTTCCGGTGTGCGCTCATAGATGCGGCCACCGATGCCTGGCTCGATCACGACCTCGACGCCGGGCCGCGCGCTGACGGTGTGGGATGTCGGCCACCACATGCTGGTGTGAGTGGTCCAGAGTTCGAACGCCCGCTCGGGCGGGCAGGCGACATCGAACGTGATGCGGAGCGGGTCGATCACGCGATGTCGATGTTGTCGGCGGCCAGGCGGAAGCGCGCGGCGGCGTCGCCCCAGACCTCCTGCAAATAGGCGCGCACGGCGTCGAGGCCCTCGTCGTGGAGTCGGTAGAGCCGTCGCGTTCCCTCGGGCGAGGACGTGACCAGCCCGGCCTCCTTGAGCAGGCGGAGGTGCCGGGAGACGGCCGGCCGGGTGATCGGCATCTCGTCGGCGATCTCGCGGACCGAGCGTTCGCGGCCGTGCAGCAGCTCGAGGATCGCGCGGCGATGCGGATCGGCGAGCGCGTCGAACGGGTTCGCCGCTTGTCGGGGCACGGGCCTGATGGTAGCCGATCAGTTACGGTAACCTTTGCGTTACCATGAGCGAAGCAGTCACCGGCAACGGCACCAGAGAAGATCCCTGGGTCCTGCGGACCCCGCCCGGACAATCGGAGTACCTGGCCTACCGCGACACGACCGCGGACCCGCCCACGCTCGTATGCGTTGTCGGCAAGACCACGCTCGGCTACCAGCTGCGCTGCCTCGAGGACCTCCACATCATGCTCACCGAGCACGGCGACTGGATGGCGCTCGGTAGCGTCGACGAGCAGAAACCCGCCACGGCGGGAACGGTCGAGGCGTGGGCGCGCTCGCCCCAGAACCCCGTGGGCGGCTGGTACGGGGTCAAGAAGGGCCTACGCGGACGCTTCGCGAACTACGTGCCGCCCGTCATGGAGCACCTCGGGCTCGCCGAGATGGAGCACAACCCGCGCAACAACCGCATGCGCGCCCGCTGAGCGCCAACGACGTCCGCCTGGCGCCCACATCGGGCGCCGACTTCTCGAACTGAGGCTCGCATGTCAGCAAACAGGACCGTGATCATCCGCTAGCCGCTATAGCGCGAGCCGTCTTTGATGATGGTGCTTGCGCGAGCCAAGCGCACCGGCAAGCGTGGGCTGGCCAACGCGAGTGCGTTGGCCTGAGCCACTTGCCGAAGCGTTGCGGCTAACTCGATGCGGTTAATCGATTAGTCGCCTTATCGGCTAATCTAATTGGCGATGATCTTTGCGACGCCTGCCATCAACAGCACGTTGACGTCCCAGCTGCGCGAGCTCGACGAGCTGCGCACCCGCCTGAGCGGCGCCATCGGCGCCCCAGGACCCTGGCTCGGCCAGCTGCGCCGCCAGGTGCGAGCGAGCACGATCGAGCGCTCGGTCTCGATCGAGGGCTTCACCGTGCCGCCCGACGAGGCCGCGGCGATCGTCTCCGGGGAGCAGCAGCCCGACCCCAGCGATGACGATCAGATGGCTGTCGCCAGCTATGCGCGCGCCATGGACCACGTCGGCACGATGGCCATCGACCCCGTCTTCCGCTGGTCGGATCGCGTGATCCTCGACCTGCACTTCGACGCGTGCGCCTTCCAACGCGACTCCTCTCCCGGCCTCTGGCGCAGCGGGCCGATCGCCGTGACGGCCCGGGACGGCGGCTTCGCGTACGTCGGGCCGGACGCCGACGAGGTCGTCGCGATCATGGAAGAGGTCGTCGGCTGGCTGCAGGACGGCGACGCGAACGCTCACGTCGTCGTGCGTGCCGCAATGGCGCACCTGCACGTCGTCTCGGCCCACCCCTTCCGCGACGGCAACGGGCGGATCTCGCGCGTCGTGCAGTCGCTCGTTCTCGCTCGCGAAGGCCTCCTCACGCCCGAGTTCAGCTCGATCGAGGAGTACCTCGGCTACCACACCGGTGACTACTACCGAGTCCTCCGCGAGGTCCAGGGCGGCTCATACCAGCCGAACCGCGACGCCACGCCGTGGGTTCGCTTTTGTCTCGCGGCACACCTGCAGCAGGCTCGCGAGCGCCTGCAGCAGGTCGAGGCGGCTACGCGTCGCTGGGCGCTGCTCGAGCAGGAGATCGAGGACCGCGGCTGGCCGGACCGGCTGGTCATCGCGCTCGAACAGAGCCTGTTCGGGGGCGCCGAGCGCTCCGCGTACGCCGCGGAGGCCGACGTGTCACTCGCCACCGCGACCAACGATCTGCGCCGCCTCGCCGATGCTGGACTGGTCATGGCACGCGGACGCGCGCGCAGCACTCGCTACATCGCCTCCCCGCACCTGCGCGAGCGCGAGGTGGCCGTGCGGGGTAGCACGAGCAGCGGCGAGGGAGCGTGGCGCGTCCGATACTCGGAGGAGCCCCCAAGCATCAGACGGCGGACCGGCCCATAGCCACGCGAGCCCACGACAAGTAGATCAACTCGAGCGCCGAAGGCGCCGAGCTCCTCGCCGGCGAGACCGAGGACGGCCTCCGCCTCGACACCATCGAGCTGGGCCAGCCCCGCCCCGCATCACATCGCTGACCAAAGCATGTTCGAAACGCGGCGCCCGGTAGCTCCCGGCCACGGAACTGTCACTCGTTCCGCTCTGGCTCATGACGCCTCCTCTTGGCTTCCTCTGAGCCACCGCTTCTAGTCCTCGGTGTGGCGCGAGGCCAGCGGGGTTTCTACGCTTCCGCGTCAGCAGTCACGGGCATCGGTGGCGCACACCACGGACGTGGGTGATGATTGCGCCTTTCTACGGTCAAGGAGCGCGCCGCACCCGGATCCAGGCGTCCCGCCCGGCCACGTAGGCTCCGGTCATGGCGACTGCCGGGACCTCTCTCGAAGGCGGGTGCAACCGAGGTCACAGCACGGGAAATGGCCTCGCAAGTCGCCAGCAGGACCGGGCGGCTCTGATCGAGCAGTTGGCGGGGGTCCGCAACGAGATGCTCGAAGCTTCCGACGGGTGGCGTCCATGGGTGCAGGAGCGCGACGCCGAGGGTGACGCGAGCGCACGCAACCTGCTGCAGTACCTTGCTCTGCGCGGGCACGACCTGCGGGAGGTTCAAGAATCGCTGGTCGCGCAGGGACTGTCGTCTCTGGGACGCGCCGAAGGCCACGTCCAGGCCAGCGTCGACGCAGTGCTCGACGCCCTGAACGCGCTGAGGCTGCATCCGCCGGCACCGAAGCCGCACGCGGCACCGATGGGCTTCACGCACAGCCGCGAGCTGCTCGCGACAAGGACGACGGCGCTGCTCGGTGAGACACCGCGTGGCCGACCGACTCGAATCATGGTCACCATGCCGACCGAGGCCGCCAGCAACGGGACGTGGGTACGCGAGATGCTCGCCGCGGGGATGGACTGCATGAGAATCAACTGCGCTCACGACGACGAGCCGGCGTGGCACGGCATGCTGGAGAACCTCCGCCGCGCGCAGCATCAGACCGGACGGACCGCCCGGGTGCTCGTCGACCTGCCGGGACCAAAACTACGCACCGGATCGCTCCCTGGAAAACCAGCCTCCGACCGCAAAGGCGACTACGTGCGCCTGCGCGTCGGCGATCGCCTGCAGCTCACGCGCGACACATACGCCAAACGGCCGGATTCCGAGGAACCGCCAATTGCGCACATCGCGTGCTCGCTGCCCGAGGCGTTCACGGCCACTCGCCGCGGACATCGAGTGTGGCTAGACGACGGCAAGCTGGGAGGTGTCGTGGAACAGGTCGATCGTGACTACGTAGAGCTCCGCATCACCGCCGCCGGCGCGAACGGCTCAAAGCTGCGCCCCGAGAAGGGGATCAACCTGCCCGACGCCGCGCTGGACATCGATCTGCTCGGGCCGCACAGCCGCGACGCCCTGCGCTTTGCCACCGGATTCGCGGACATCGTCGGACTGTCGTTCGTCCGCCACGCGCGCGATGTGGAACGAGTCCACCGCCACCTCGACAACCACGCGCGACCCGAGGTCGGGATGATCCTGAAGATCGAGACGCGCCGGGCGGTCGAGCACCTGCCGGGGCTGCTGCTGGCCGCGCTCGGCGGCAACCGACCGACCGGCGTGATGATTGCCCGCGGCGATCTCGCGGTCGAGTGCGGCTACGTGCCCCTGGCCGAGATCCAAGAGGAAATCCTGTGGCTATGTCAAGCCGCGCACGTGCCGGTGATATGGGCCACCCAGGTTCTCGATCAGCTCGCGAAGACCGGCCGCCCATCGCGCTCTGAGATCACCGACGCCGCCATGGGCGTACGAGCCGAGTGCGTGATGCTGAACAAGGGGCCCCGAATCGTTGACGCCATCTCGACCCTCGACGACATCCTGCGGCGCATGGAACGCCACCAACGCAAGAAGCGCCCGCTGCTCCCACGCCTGGATGTCGCCGACTACGTCCACGGCAGCTAACGCCGCAGCGCCTCTCAGATGGGACCCCCGACGGCGCGGTTCTGGATTTCCCGAGAAAAGCCGAGAAGAAACGAGCCGGACGCGGGACACCGGAAAGTAGTGGTCCGGCCGAGCGACAACCGCGCTCGACGGGACCTCGGGCGGCGCCTCGCCTTCCTCAGGCGCCGCGGCGCTGTGTCCCGCTCGCACGCTCCCACCGCACGGCTCAGATCAGCCTGGCGGCGGTGCCACGGCGAAGCCCCGGGAGATCCAAGCGCGGTATGAGTCATAGAACGGCAAGAACTCGGCGGCCACTATCCGTGCCGCTTCGTGGACTTGCTCCGCGGTCGCAGTGGCGTACTCGTGGACGAGCAGACGGCGCAGCTCACGGAGTCGCTCCAGGCGACGAGCGTGTTCAGGACCGATCACGCCGATCCGCGCGAGCGCGGCGATGTCGCGACGGGCGTTGAGATCATCGCGGCGTAGTCGAACTTCGGCGAGCTCCAGTCCAAACGCGGTGAGCTCACCGATGTAGTTGTAGAGCTGATCGACGCCGCGCTCGACGGCCTTAACGCGGTTCAGCTCGGTCGGATCGTCAGATGCGTATGCGGCCTCAAACGGTGCCAGGTCGAAGTCATCGCCGAATTCGGCCATCGCGGCGCGCAGCGCGACGAGATGCCGCCGCACGTCAGAGACGCGATCTCGGATCTTCGCCTTCAGCGCCCGAGCACGCTCGGGATCTCGCGCTTCGAGCGGCGCGGACGGAACGGACGGTTCCATCTACGTCAGCTCGAGGTCGGGCATGGCGTGCTCCAGGGGCACCTCGCGGAGGGCAGCACGGTGCCAGTGCGCGGAGCGCGCCTGCAGCTCGGGCCAGCGCTTGTCACGATCGACGAGCACGCGACCGACGGTGAGCACGTCGAACATCAGCGCCGGAGCCCGCTCAGCGTCCGCCAAGCGCACAAGCTGCACGGGACGCTTCAGCCGCCGCTCCAGGCGTGCGGTCGTCTCGGCCACCCGCCCGGCGGACGGTTCGACGAGCTCGACCAGCACGTCGACGTCGGATGTCGCCGCGGCGCGACCGCTGGCCAGCGAACCGAACAGCACCGCCAGTCGCACGTTGGGCTCCGTGCGCAGACCGGCCCGCAGGTCACGCAGCAGCGGCCAGTGCGAGCGTAGGTAGGCCTCTTCGCGCATCGAGGTCCTGAATTGACGCTCGCTGACGCGCTCGCCGTGCACGAGGCCCTGCGCCGCTGCGCGGCGCAGGGTCCGCTCGGGCACGTCGAGGTGACGCGCCAGCGTGCGCAGCGAATCAGCGGGCACGGATTTGGTGTGGCCGATCTTCTGGGTTCATGCGGCCGATAATCTACGCTCGTGTGGCCGATAACGCAACCGGGCGACATCGATGGAGCCGGGCACTTTCTCCGGCTTTCTCGGCATTGCCGGAGAAAGCGGAGAAAGCACGGCGCTGGCATCCGGCCCTCATGTGCGCTTGCTTGCGCGCCGCGGCCGTGGCGCAACGGTCAACACCCGGCCCACAATCCGCAAAATTGCACCACAAGCCCCGCCTGTCACAACGCTGGCCGGAAACCAAAACCCGCCGATTTCCGACCACTTCCAAAGGGTGAGCGACGGGATTCGAACCCGCGACCGCCGAGACCACAACCCGCTCGATAGCGCCCTCGTCAGCCGCGATCCCGCATGCCGGAGCGAATCAGCCGATCGCAGATTCGCTCAGATTCGCTCAAATTGCACCCCGCTTCCTTGGCCCCGTCCCGATGGCTGACAGTCGGAACGCAGCCGGCGCGCTCCGAGCGTCACCTCGTGACCATCGGAAGCGGCGGCGCGGCGCGTTGCGTGTGGTCGCTTACAGGACTTCGTAGATGTCGTAGATGGGACCCTCAGGGATCCTGCGGCCAGTGCCGATGGCCACGATCCGGTTGAGCCAGGAGTATTTCTCCGCCCCGGTCTCGAGTATGACCGCGATGCGGAAGTAGTACGCGCCAGGATCGACGTCTTTTCCGTCGGCGAGGGCTTGCATGACCTCGGTTGGTCCGTGCCGGTAGCCGCTGTAGCGCATGTAGATCAACGCGTCGTCGTCGGCCTGCAGTGTTGCTCGGACGTCGATCACGGCCACTCCATCGGGGCGGATGAGCATCCAGTCGGCGCCGAACGGGAGGACCTGTCCACGGATTCTGGGGCCCTCGAACGTTCCGCCCTCGATCGGGATGATCCGTCGTCGCCCTGTTGGCAGCACCCCGATCTCGGAGGGTGCGCCGACCGTGCCGGTCAGCGTGAACAGTAGCTGTGTGTTGAGCGGCTGCGCGAGGGTCATGCGAGCTGGCGTGGCGAGTCGAGGTAACGCACCTGGTCGGAGTCAAGGAGCGCTTGAACGAAATCCGGGACGCGCAGGCCCGCCGCGACGTCGGCTCTCAAAGGATGACTCGGCGTCCTTCACGCTTCCCAGGCGACCCAAGACGGTCTCGATGTCGGCCTGCGGCACGACCACGATGCCGTCGCGGTCGCCGACCAGCACGTCACCCGGCGAAATCGCCACGTTGCCGATGACGATCGGTACGCCGACGGTGCCGGGTCCCGATTTGGCGGAGGAGTTGGAGGTGACGCCGCTGACGAACACTGGAAGGCCAGTAGCGACGATTCCGGTCGTGTCTCGGGCGAGGCCATCCGTGACGATTGCTGCGACCTGGCAGTTGCGGGCCATTCCGGCGAAGAGGTCGCCCACGACCGCTGTCCCGGTGAAGGCCTCGCATGCCGCAACGACCACATCGCCTGGTCGGGCAATCGCAAACGCACCCAGGATCGCGAGGTTGTCGTCCGCTCCGGCGTGGCAGGTCAGGGCAGGACCGACGAAGGAGGCGGTGTTTGGGTCGAGCGGCTTGATGCGGTAGTCGAGCGCGCCGTGACCGCCCATCGCGTCGACAACATGGACGGCGGCCACGCCGGCAAACCGCACGATCAGACTGGGATCGGGGCGCGCGAAGTCTCGGCGGACAGTCAGGACTGGGGAGTTGGAAATCATGAGGGGGCCTCCAAACAGCCGGATCACTTCTATGTGCAGAACACCTTCACGGCATCACTGATTGTCACCATTTGCCGGGGGGCGGAGGTGGCGCATTCCACCTCTTCGCACCACCCGACACCGGCTGAGGCATAGCGCGCCGCGCAACGCAGCTCCGGGCATTGAATCTGGGACAACGATCGTGCGGGGAGCGGTGGCCTGACGGATACGGAATAGCCCGAGGAATTGAAACCGGGACTCACGCCCGAAAGGCTCGCGCTCCCCGCTGCTCGCCAAACTCATGGCTGATGCCGGTGCCGCCGCCGAGGCGTTGCGAGCGCTCTCGTGTCCGCGCGAAGGGGGTCCGCCGACCCTCGAGCCGGCAGGCTCGTGCGGACACCAACGGAGGTCCGGACGCCCAGGCGATCGTAAGCGTGGGAGGCCGTCGGAAAATGCGTGGCAATGCAGTCGTCCGCCGTGATGTGGGCGGGTCAGCGAGTCGGCGCGAATCAAGCGTCAGTAGAGCGCAAGTCGTCACCCCGCGTGATCATCCTGATCGCGCGGGTGCCGGGCGTTCGACGAGTACGATGAGTTCCGACTCCGCCGTCAGCGCTTCCTGAGGGTCAGACGTGACGATGCGCCTGTTGGCGCCGGTTTCAGGACGGTGCTGATCGGACTGGTCGTGATGGTCTGCGTTGCGATCTGATACCGGTTGCGTGGCGCGCGAGGGTAGGCGGGCGAGTACCAGTACGGCACCGGTGAGGGCGACGACGGAGCCGACTGCCAGGGACACCTGGGTGCCGCTCATGAATGCGGCACGGGCAGCGTGGGCCAGGAGGGCGCCGATGGTGCCGCCAGCGCTACTGGCGACCGCGAGAGCACCACCGAGTGAGCCGAGAATTGTGTGCGTTGCCGCGAGCGGCACATGCCGGCCTACGAGCGCCGTGGAGATGTGGTTCTGGTAGCGGGTCAGCATCAGGCTGCCGATTACGGCTACGCCGAGTGCGCCACCGACTTGCAGGGCGACCGTGTTGACCGCCGAGCCGATCCCGGAGTCGTCCTGGGGGACCGATCCGACAACGGAGTTCGTTGCGGTCGGCAGGAGAAGCCCGGCCCCGAAGCCGATCAGCAGCAGGCCGGGGAGAACGTCGCCATAGGTCGCCGCGACGGTGGATGCCGCAGAGACTTGCCACAGACCACCCGCGATCGCCACGAGTGCGCCGGCGACGGTGAACTTGATCCCGATGATGCGAGCGGTGACCGAAGCGAACGCGGCGGCGACACCGAGCATGGCCGCGATCGGCAGGATCCGCAGACCCGCCTGGAGCGGTGAGTAGCTGAGATCGAACTGCAGGAACTGGGTCGCGACGAACAGCGCCCCCAACAACCCGAACACGCCGAGGCACTCGGCGGCGGCAGCAACCGTAAACCTCCGATCACGAAAGTAGCCCAGCTTCAACATCGGGTGGCTGCAGCTGGCCTCCCAGGCGACAAAGACGCACAGCACGGCAACGCTCGTCACGCCAACCCCGATCACGCTCGCGGACCCCCAACCCTCGGTCGGGCCCTCGATGATTGCCCACAGCAGCAAGCCCAAGCCGACGATCGAAAGCACTGCGCCGCCGGGATCGGGACGATCGGCGGCCGGGTTCTTCGAGTCCGGCACCAGCAGCACCGCGCCGGCGAAAGCGGCGATCACGATCGGGACGTTGACGAGGAATATCGAGCCCCACGAGAACCCTGCTAGTAACACGCCGCCGGCGATCGGGCCGATCGCGATCCCGAGCCCGATCGTGGCGGCCCAGGCGCCGATCGCTCGAGCCCGCTGCGCCGGTTCACGGAAGACGTCGTTGATAATGGAGAGCGACGATGGAACCGTCAGCGCAGCGCCGGCGCCCATCACAGCTCGCCACGCGATCAGCAGATCGACCGAGCCCGATAAAGCGGCGCCGATCGAGCCTACGGCGAAGATCGTCAGGCCAACCAGGAAGATTCGCTTGCGCCCGAGCCGGTCGGCCAGGCTGCCACCGACGAGGACCAGTCCTGCGAAGACCATCGCGTAGGAGTCGACGATCCACTGCAACTCACTCGAGGTTGCGTGCAGCTTCCGCACGAGCGTGGGCAGCGCCACGTTGAGGATCGTGTTGTCGACGTTCACAATTAGGGCCGCAGCGCACACCACGACCAACGCGGCCCCACGATGAGGTACCCGCGCCCGGCGCGGCGCGGCGGCCCTCTCGCCCACGATCGAACTCACGACACAACGCTAAAGGCCGCCAACGCCGATGGCATCGGAACTAGCCCCCACCGCCCTGCGGCAAAGTACTCGCCGCCACCACAACCGGCGCATCCGGCTCATCGATGCCCGACAGACCCCCGGGAACTCGAGACTCACGCAACGTGCTCCTCGAGGCCTGCCGAGCAAAGGGGAGCCAAGCGCGGTGGCGTCCCCCAACTCGCCAAATTCGCGGCTGAACCGTTTCAGTTGGCTGCTCGGTTGCCGCGACGGTGGTTGTGCTGGGCAGGAACGCGAGGGTGAGCGCGAGGCCTGCGAGCGCGACGGCGCCGGAGACCAGGAGTGCGAGGTCCATTCCGTTCACGAATGCCGTGTGGGCGGAGGCGAGTAGTGCCGGCGAGTGGATCTGGTGGGCGACGGCGTCGGCGCCGAAGATGCTCTGGCGTGCGGCTGTCACGGCCGCGGCGGGGAGCCCGGCGAGGGCGAGGTGGGCGAGGTAAATGGTGCTGAGCACGCTGCCGAGGATCGCGGTGCCGAGTGGGCCGCCGAGCTTGTTGATCGCCTGCAGCGCCGCAGCTCCGACGCCGCTTCGCTCTCGGGAGAGCTTGGAGAGCGCGGCCGACATCGAGGTCGCCAGCGCGAGGCCCATGCCGAACCCCACCATCGCCATCCACGCCGCGATGAAGAGAGAGCTCGAAGCGACGCCGGTGCGGGTTCCGATCAGTAAGCCTGCGCCGAGGATCGCGAAGCCGAGTGCGACTGCGACCTTCGCCCCGAGCAAACGCGCGATGCGGTCGGCGGGGACCGCGGCGAGCACGAGTCCGCCGATCATCGGGAGCAGCTTCAGGCCCGAGCTCATCGGGGTTGCTCCCAGTACTCCCTGGAAGTACTGGGGCATCGTGAACAGCACTCCGAACATCGCGAAGATCGCAATCGCGGAGAGGATCACCCCCCAGGTGTAGGAGCGAGAGCGGAACAGCCCGAGATCGAGCAGCGGCTGACCGCCGTGTCTGCGGCTGAGCCGGCCCTCCCAGAAGAAGAACCCAGCCAGCACCGCGACACCGCCGGCCATCTCCGCCACGGCGTCAGCGTTGCTCCACCCGTGCTGGCCCGCTTGGATCAGGCCGTAGATCAGCGCGGCCAGCCCGAGGATCGATAGGGCCACCCCGACCGGGTCCACGCCGGGACGCGTCTGCGCGCGTGACGCGGGTACGAGCGTGAAGGTCGCGATCAGGCCGACCAGGGCGACAGGCACGTTGATCAGGAACACCCAGCCCCACCAGGCGTGGGTCAGCAGCCAGCCACCGAGGATCGGACCGAGCGGTAAGGACACGAACGTCGCTGCCGCCATGATCCCGACCGCCCGCGGACGCTCTCCCTCGCTGAACAGCACGGGTAGCGTCGCGAACCCCATCACGATCAGTCCCGCGCCGGCAATTCCGAGCACCAGCCGAGCGGCGATGAACGCGCCACTGGACGGCGAAGCCGCACATGCCGCCGAGCCGACCGCGAACAGCGCAAGCGATGCGAGCAAGACCTTCTTGCGGCCATAGCGGTCGCCGAGCAAGCCGAGCGGCAGCATCGCCGCCGCCAGGACCAGCAGGTACCCAGACGAGAACCACTGCAGATCGGACTCCGACGCGCGCAGGCTGTGGGCGAGCGTCGGCAGCGCCACGCTGAGGATCGTGGCGTCCAGGCCGACAGCCAGGGAAGCCAGCACCAACGCGCCCAGCGCCCACCACCGGCGAGCGCCTACGCCGCGGGGATCATCTGCGTGCACCATCATCTTGGTTGAAGGGAACGGATCCCGTTGATGTCGCTCGGCTTCAGTGGGGGTGATCGGTGGCATGTCGGTCGGCCGTGGCGACCGGTCGCGTCGCGCGGCGACCTCGCGGTCTTAGCGCGACGCGACCTGGCCGTCAGTGAGCCGGCTGTTCGTCGGCGCCGCCCGCGAGCCAGCTCATCGGCCGGTAGGGCGACATCTGCCTGATCAGGAACATCACGACGATTGTGAGACCGAAGTAGGTGAACAGTTCGATCACGGTCGCGTTGTTACCGATCATGTTGTTCGCGAGACCCATAACACCGAAGGCGAGCAAGGAGACGCCCAGACCGGCGAGCAGAATCGGCTTGCGGCGCTGCGGCAGGAACTCACCGCGCACGAGGCTGATCGCGAGCAGCACGACGACCACCGCCTCGAGCAGCCCGAGCAGCACCCAGGCGGCGTTATCGCCCGGCACGCTCGCAAAGAACGAACCGGCGAACAGCTTCTGAAGCGCGGCGGGCATCGTGCCGCTGTCGGTGATCAGCTTCTCGTAGGAGGCGTAGTAGAACAGGAAGCCGACCGACAGGTAGATGCCGGTGAGCGTCGTTGCGTACGTCGCGACCCTGGCTACACCGGCGATCGCCGGGTGCGTGCCCGCTCGCGGATGACTCCCGGCGTGAGCGGCTGGCGCTTTGAGATCGGCTGGCGCGGCGCCGTTTCCGGCATTAGGGCCGGGCGGGCGGGTGATGACGGGGCTGGCCACGTGGGCCTCATTTCGATGGATGCGAGTTGACGGATGGCGCTACGAGCAGCGTGCGCCCGGTTCACGAGTCGCAAAGGCTGTAGCTGCGTCAGCTAGCCACCATCAGGACTGTGTCGCTGCCAGCCATTGTACACTTGTGCAAGACAGATGTCTCACACGAGCGTGCAAGACTTGTGACCAGGCTCATGAACGTGCCCGCATGACCAACCGCGAAGCGCTGCTCGAGGCCGCCATCGCTTGCCTGCAAGACAAAGGCTCCGCAGACACGACGGCCCGCGACATCGCCGGCCGCGCAGGCGTCAGCCTTGGGGCGATCGGCTACCACTTCGGGTCTAAGGACGACCTTCTGCAGGAGGCCCTTGCCGAGGCCGTGCGGCGATGGCTCGAACCATTGATCAGGCTCGTCTCGACAGCACCCACCGGTCTACGCCGCGAACAGCTCGGACCGGCCATCGACCGCCTGCTCGAGACCTTCAGCGCCCACCGACGGCTCGTCGTCGCCTATTTCGAGGCCCTCCTGCGCGCCGAGCACGTCGCTGGTCTGCGCAGCGTGATGGCGAGGGACTTCGACCTGCTGCGCGCGGCCGTCACAACCGGGATCGAGCAACTCCAAACAACACAACCACGATCGCGGCGCGTAGACCCAGACGTTGCCACGACACTGGTGATGGCCGTCTTCGACGGCCTGATCGTCCAGTGGCTTGTCGACCCCAACCGCCTCCCGACCGGCGAAGCAATCGCGGAGACGCTCCGGCGAGCCGCCACCCTTCAACAAACGACCCGCCGAGTCCGCAGGCCCGCCCGTACAACGCCCCGATGACCCGCCACCAACCTCGGGCGCGGCGATCGCCGGGTGCGTGCCGCGAACGATCGCCACGGGCAGACGCGTGAGCCGCTCGCCAGAGTTGCCGGGCCGGCCGCCCCGCTTCCTGAACGCTGCGCCATTAGCGTTTCCCGAGACCGCCTCCAACGCGCGCGCCGTCTACTCCGAGTCCAACGGCGGGAAGCACGACAGCCACCGCAGCACCCTCGTCGACATCGTCGAACTATGCGACCGCCGTGGGTCGATCTACGAGACGGTGGTGCTCGGGATGCGCCGTTGAGGAGCGCCGCTTGAGGGTGATCGTCGCGCCGTTGCTGGGCACGATCGTGACGGTGTGGCGGGCGACCCGTTCTGAGCGCTTGTTCGTGGGCTGCAGTTCGGCGCGCCGCAGGAGTGTGCGCAGCACGACTCGGGTTTCGAGGAGGGAGAACGCCGCGCCGAGGCAGCGTCTGGGCCCTCCGCCAAACGGGATCCACGTGTAGGTGCCGGCGCGGCTGCCCACGAAGCGCTCGGGGCGGAACGCGAGCGGGTCGGGGTAGAGGTCCGGTCGCCGGTGAACGAGGGTGATGTGGGTGACCACCCTACGGCGACAACGCCCTCACCCCCATCAGGTTGGATCTCCGCAGCATCGGAACGATCGCGGCCGGCCAAACGGGGCCGTCCGGTTCCGCGTCAACCGCTGCATTCGCTCGCGGTTGGCGTGGAGTCAGCAGCGCTTCGTCGGGAGGGCCGCACCCTAGGCGCTGTCATCGGCCCGACCCAGCGGCGCCGGAGCTGACCGCCACACACGCTCCCCCTCAGTGCTCTCCCTAGGAGTCCGTGCGGATGCGAGCCGCCTCTGCGCCGCAACCGATGCTGCCGCCCGTGACTGAGCCGACAGCCGCTCCCGGAGGCCAGGGCCTACCGATGTTCGGCCATCGAGCCACAGAATTTCTAGAGATTGCACCCCCCTTGCACCCCGCCCCGGCTCCAGGCGGCCCGCCTAGAAATCCAAACCCCCCGATTTCCAGCCCGTTCCTGAGGGTGAGCGACGGGATTCGAACCCGCGACCGCCGAGACCACAACC
>CAVQBJ010000008.1:0-2015196 GCA_963710725.1 uncultured Solirubrobacterales bacterium
TTCGCCCTAACGCCGCCGCAGCACGCTCGCGGACGAGCTCGGCGCGGATAACGTGCCTGTCGCCAACGAGAAGCAGGACTGCCGCGGCTCGTTGCCGGGCGCAGGCTGCGGCCTTCTCGAGGTAGACCCTCTGCGATGCGAGTGTCTGAGAGGGTGGCGACGAGAGCCTCATGGCCCCGCACCACGGCTCGGGATCGCCGCGTGCTTGTCTAGTTCAGTTCGCCGGCGGGGCCGGGCGCCGCGCTCTCACGCATCAGCAAGATGACGCTGCTCACCAGAACAAAGACCAGGAGGAGCAAGAACCCGATGAGGTCGAGCACCAGCCCGAACGAGGCGATGACGCCGCCGAGGCCGAAGCCCTGCAGGAAGAGCATGCTTCCGGCGAGGATCGACACCCAGCCGAGCCATCGCGGCAAGACCCCGCTCCTCAGCACAAGCGCGCCGGTTGCGAAAGCAAACAGACTGCCGAAGACATCGCCAACGCTCTCCAGCGCGAACGTCGTCAGATACAGCGTGTAAGACACGCCCGGGTCGTGATGAGCACCGTATGAGGCGAGCTTTGCTCCAACCAATCCAGTGATACCGATGTCGCTGACGGCGTGCAAGGTAACGAAGAGCACCCCGCCAACCAGCACCAACGAACCAAGGGCCCGCGTGCGATCGCTGTCCCCGCGCAGCAGGTCGTGCAGCGTGCTCAGGTAGATCACGAACATGACCGCATAAACGATGGACAGGCATGCGATCACGATCAGCCGGGTTTCGTGGGCGCGAAGACCGTTCGCGATCTTTGCCGCCGAGTCGTTCTGGCTCAGTTCGACCCCAACGGCGACGACGATCTCGGCCACCAGCGCAACTACGAAAAGGATCCCGGCGACCCAGGCGTACCGCTCCCATGCCGTCCTCCCACCCGCGCCATCTCCCACGCTGGTGAGGCTACAGGCGATGTCCCCGTACCTCACACTGCCCGAACCACTAGGCGCGGGATCCTCTTCGCCTCCGTCGCGTCGACTCCTAGCCTGCGTCGAGCTCAAGACCGAGAGCGATGGCCGTACTCAAGGGGTTGGACGCTCCGCCGCCCACCTCGGCGCATTGCTCCATCCGCGACGGCGCAGTCATGCTTTCTTCGGTCGCCGGGCGACGCTTTCTTCGCGGCAACCGAGCGACGGCCCTCGTGCAGCTGCGCAGAAACCCCATGGGCCGGGCAGGACTCGAACCTGCGCGCGACGGATTATGAGTTGCCCACATACAGGGCCTAATGGCTCTAACGAGCCGTTCTAGGTGCGCTGAACTGTCCTTGGATCACGTCAGAATTGCGGAGGTTGGGACAAAGTTCGGGATAAGGTTCGAGTCACGGGTCCCGTCACGGACCGGACGCGAGGCCCGCGCTCGCGACCACAATCTCGATTTCGCCGGCGCGGTTCTCATCGGTCCGAGGACGGCCGTACTGTCGATGGTGTGACCGACGCGCCCCGCCTGCCGCGGGCTGACCTGGCGGCGATACCGACCGAGAAACTCGTGGGCTATGCGCTTGACCCCAGCCACCCGCGAGGTCGTCACAAGGCGCGAGTGTTCTCGGCGGCACTGGCGATCCATCGGGCCGACTGGCGCTACCTGCACGAACAGCTGACGAGAGGCGTGGTCGATGCACCCGTGCGAGGAACGCGCATCACGTCGTTCGGCGTGCTTTACGACGTCGTCGTGCTCGTTGACGGGCTCAACGGCGCCACGGCGCCGGTCGCGACCATATGGCTCGTCGAGGCTGAGCATCCGCCGCGACTCGTCTCGCTTTGGGTGGATATCCCCTGAACGAATGGCAGAATGCACCGTGATGCCGACCGATGACACGCATCCCATTCTGGACGTTGTCGAGCTCCTGACTGCGTCGGGCCGCTGGCCTGCTGGAACGGTCGGAACGGTCGTCGAGGCTGACGGCGAACGCGTCCTGGTCGAAATCGCCGACGATCGCGGTCACGGCCTCGACTTCATCAGCCTGCCGCGTGACGCCGTCGCCGCGCAGCAGTCCGGCGAATCGCGCGCGGCCTCGTAGAAGAGAAGCGCCTCGCCGCCCCCGCCCCAGGGCGGAATACGAACGGGCAGTGGCGATGAGCGAGAGCGTGGCAGCCTCCGGGAGGAGACCTCCTGTGCTGTCGACTGCCGAATTCTCGATCCATCGCAAAGCCGAGGAGGAGTGTTCACATCTTCCGGCGGCCGGGGCGCCCACGATCCGTCAATGCCAGACGCGAAGCACCGCGGTCTCTCAGAGCTGGCGACGCGTATCCACGAGATCACCGCGCCTATCGTGGAGCAGGATGGCGAGTGCCCCGCGATGCTCTTCCTTCGACAGCCGGACGGCGAGGTCCAACTGCACGAATTCGAGGCGACTCGCGATCCACCCAGCGAAGCGCGTGAGCGCGAGATAGCCGACGCGGTCAGCGCCTCGGCGGCCGACGCCGTCGTCCTCGTTTCGGAGGCTTGGGCGGCGCGGCCCGACAGGGTGCCCGAAGGCGGCCGGGCACGTGACGCGCATGATGCCGAGGACGTCCTGCTTGTTGCAGCGCTCGATCGCTGGGGAAATCAGGTCGTGCTCGAGAGCCTGGTGGCCAAAACAGCTGACGGCGCGGTCCGGGTCGTCCCCCGCGTGGCATTCGGCGAGGAGTACGTCGTCCACACGTTCTATGCCGTCCGCTCCGCGTGGGGCTTGCCGACGAGGATCATGCTTCGGGGCGTCCTCTCCGTGGAAATCCCCGCCGACTGGACGACGATCGACGAGCCGCAAGCCGTGGGTGTCGAGCCGCCCAGCCGGGTGGGCGCCGCGCAGTTCTCGGTCTACCGACGTGACGCACACGCGGCACGCCCGGGGAAGGCGTCAGATCACGTGCGCCAGCTCGCCGCAGCCCACGGTCTGACGCCTCAGGAGTTGATCGAGCATCCGACCGAGGATGGATATGTGTCGACCGCTCAGTTCGCCGACGGCGTCCGCGGCTTGCCGGCCCTAACGATCGCCGGTGTCCGACTCTCCCCGACTCATCTCATCCTGTTCACGTACACCGAGGCTGAGGTAGACGGAGACTGCCGGTCTCAGGCACGGCGCATCTTTGACAGCGTCGCGGTTGTCGACGCGGGACGGGGCTGAAACGCTTCGGCCCTGCAGCCGCAGCTCCTGCGCCATGGGCCGGGCAGGACTCGAACCTGCGCGCGACGGATTATGAGTTGCCCAAATGCAGGGCCTTTCGGCTCTACCAAGCCATCTTACACGCGCCCAACTGCGCTCAACTGACCTCAGAATTGCGGAGGTTGGGACAAAGTCTGGGACAAAACTGATCTGAGACGGCTCGACGCCGGCGGGGTCCGCTCTTCGCACTCGCCACGTTCGCCGACCCACTCGCGCGCCCCACGCCGAGCTGGAGGATGCAAGGGATCGTTCCCTCCGGTCCGCGCGGCGGTCTACCGGATGCGCGCTACTGAGGGGCGATTGCGTAGTCGGCTACGCAGGACGAGGAGGCGGCCGGGCGCGAGGCTACGGCGTGTCGATCAGACGCACGTCAACCGGAAGGAGACCCTCATGTCATCTAACCAGAGTAAGAATGCCGAGTCGAGCACGGGTGGTAAGGGCATCTTCATCGCGCTGATCCCGTGGATCGCCTTCACGGTGCTCGTTTCGCATTCGACGCTGAAGCTCGGTTCGCTGGCTGCGCTTGCAGTCGCGATCGTGATCGCGGTGCCGGGGATTCGCTCCGGGCGTCCGAAGCTGCTGGAGCTCGGTGCGGTCGTGACGTTCATCGGGTTCGTCGCAGTGGCGTTCCTCGCGGACGCTTCGACGGCCAGTTGGGTCGCTCGGTACGCGCGCGGGATCGCGGCGCTGATCCTGTCGGCGATCTCGTTCGCGTCGTTGCTCTTCACGCCGTTTACCGAGCAGTACGCGCGCGAGCACGTCCCCGAGCGGTATTGGGGATCGCCGACCTTCAAGGCGGTCAACCGCAAGCTGACCACGATGTGGGCGTGCATTTTCGCCGCGATGGTGCCGTTCCACGTGATCGCGGGCACGCTCGACACCAGGCTCGGAAACCTGATCTTCAACTGGGCAATCCCGCTCGGGCTGGTGTTCTGGGGCATCAAGCGGTCCTCCGCCCCCAGCGAGAGCGACACGGCCACGGTCCAGCCGGTGGCGTAGTGGACGACGTGGCTGTCCGATCGGTTATGGATTCGGCGAGCGGCCGGTGCGAGCACGAGTTGCGAGCACTGGTCGCCGCCGCGCGTTGGGGGGCCGCTGACCCCGAAGTCATGAATACGATCGCCGCTCGCCTGGTGGGCGGCGATGGCGGCGCGTGGGTGCAGGAGTGGACGGCGGGAGGCGGCGCAGCCTGGTCGGCGGCCAACCGCGAGGGGAGCCCATGGCTCTATCTGCATGCCGCCTCGTACTACGCGGCCGCGCTCGCTGTGATCGACCAGAGCGACGGACTGGTCCAGGAGGAACGGCTGTGGGGGCGACAGCGCGAGTGTTGGGACCGCGCCGTCGGACTGGTCGGCGGCGAGCCGCTCGTGATCCCGTACGGGCAGACGTCGCTGCCGGGGTATTTCTTCTCCGCGGGCTCGGGCGTGAGGCCGTTGGTGGTCATCGATCACGGGGGCCGCGCGGCCACGTCTTCGGCCTGGGCGGCCGGCGGCGCCGCGGCTCATGCGCGCGGCTATCACTGGATGACGTTCGACGGGCCGGGCCGACAGGCAGCACTGCGCCGCCAGGGACTGGTCCTGCGACCCGATTGGGAAGCGGTGCTCGCTCCGGTCGTCGATGCGATGATCGCCCGGGCGGATGTCGACGCCTCGCGACTCGCGGTCATCGGGATCGACCATGCCGGATACGGCGTCGCGCGGGCGCTGACGTTCGAGCCGCGCTTCGCCGCGGCCGTGCTGGCGCCGGGAATCATCGATGCGTCCCGTCCGTGGCTGGCCGCGCTTCCAGCGCCGGCCCGTGCGGCACTGCTGGACGAGGACCGCGACCGGTTTGATCGCGAGGTCCATCTGGCGACGCTGTTCGCGCCGGAGATCCCTGACCGCCTGCGATTCCTGGGGCGCGGGTACGACTTGTCGGGGCTTCCGCTGTACGACCTCGCGCGGCGGATCGGCGAGTTCCGGCTCGGCGAGGAGCTCTGGCGGATCGCTGCGCCGGTGCTGGTGTGCTCGACGGCGGTCGAGCCGCTTTGGGCCGTCCAGGCCGCGGAGCTGTGCTCGCGACTGCCGGGCTCCGATCTGGCCTGCGCCGCGCCGGGCGAAGACGCCGTCTCGGACTGGCTCGACCGGCTGATCTAATCCCGACTACCTCAGGTTCGTGAGAGCGCTCTTGTCGAGGGCGTAACCTTCGCGGTGGCCATGCCTGGGGAGCTGGGGCTCTCGTCCCCTTTAGAAGGCACGTGGCCCCTCGTGGGCCGCGATCGCGAACTCGAAGCGATCGCGTCGGCGCGCGCCAGCCCGGGGTGCAATGGGGTAGTCCTTGTTGCTGACGCCGGGGTCGGCAAGTCGCGTCTGGCCAGGGAGGCACAGGACGCGGCGCACCGCGACGGTGCGTTCGTCGATTGGGTGCACGCGACGCGCAGCGCCTCGGCCGTCCCGCTCGCGGCCGTAGCCGATCTGGTGCCCGAGGAGGTCCGCTCCGACGACATCGTCGCGCTGATGAGACGCTGCGGTGAGCAGCTGCTAGCCCGGGCCGGGAGCCGTCGGGTGGTCATCGGCGTCGACGATGCGCAGTTGCTTGACCCGGTCTCGGCCGCGCTGGTCCTGCATCTCGCGACCTCGGGAGCGGCGTTCGTGCTCGCGACCGTGCGCGCCGGGGAGCCGTGCCCCGACGCGATCGTGTCGTTGTGGAAGGAGGACACCGCGCGGCGAATGGAGCTCGCCTACCTCGGCGACGACGCGGTCCGGTCCCTGGTCGAGGCCGCGCTTGGTGACCCGGTGGAGGAGGCCGCCCTGGACTGGGTGGCCGAGGTCAGCCGGGGAAACGTGCTGTACGTGCGCGAGCTCGTCCGCGGCGCGGTCGAGGCGGAAGCGCTCGTCCGGTCAGGCGGGTTCTGGCGACTCGAGGGCCGCCCCACCGTCAGTCCATCGCTGGTCGATCTGGTCGGCCAGCGGATGGACGGTCTCACGGGCGATCAGCGACACGCGGTCGAGCTGCTCGCGCTCGGTGAGCCGCTCGCACTGCAGGAGATCGCTGCGTTGACGTCCGAGGACACGCTGCTCGAGGCCGAGTCTCACGGGGTGATTGCCACAGACGGCCAGGAGGTCAGGCTGGCGCACCCGCTGTACGGCGAGGTGGTGCGCGCGCGGCTGGCGCCACTGCGGGCGCGCAGCCTGTGCATGCGGGTCGTAGAGGTCCTCGAGCGTCGGGATGCATTCGGCGCCGACGACGCCATGAGGGTGGCTCGGCTTCGTCTGGATGCCGGTGTGGCTCTGTCGGCGGACCTCGCGCTGCAAGGAGCACGAGCGGCAAACCGTGCCGGCGATCCCGATCTCGGCGCGGAGCTCGCCACGCTCGCGGGCGCGGACACCGACCTGGTCGCCGCGATGCTCCTGGCCCAGTCGCACGCGATGCGCAGCCGTTACGAGGAGTCAGAGGCGGCGCTGGCCGCCGTTGAGGCGCTGGCCCCGGGAGATCCAAACGCCCGCGACTATGTCCGCCAGCGGCTGTCGCTGTACCACTGGGGGCTGCGGCGCGCGCGCGACACCGGCGCGCTGCTCGATCGCGCCGAGAGCTGGTCGCAGGACCGCGGTTGGCAGCGGTTCACCGGCCGGATCCGCGTCACCTACGATGCGCTGAGCGACGGGTTCGAGTCACCGCTGGACCCCAGCGACAGCGTCGGCGACCCCGGCGTCACGGATGAAGCGCGCCGCGGGCTGGCGGCGATGCAGACGGTGTCGTCGTTCCTGTCCGGGCAGGGCGACGCGGCAGCGGCGATGGCATTCGCGGCGCGGCCATCGGTGCCGCTGCGCGACTTCGCCGACGCCGGAGCGCTGGCCGCCCTGAGCCTGATCGCACTGGAGACGGGCCAGCGCTGGGATGAGGTCGAGCAGTACATGAGCGCCGTCGTGCACGACGCCGTGCGAGCCCACGACCACGCCGCCGGCGGACTGGCGGCCTTTACGCTCGCGCGCCTGCACTTCCTCCGGGCGCGGTACCGCGACGCGTCCCGTTGGCTTGCCGAAGCCGAGATCCACCTCCAGCAGCAGGATCCCTTCAACGTGATGCTGTCCGTCCGTGCGCTCCACGTGGGGATCGCGTGCTTCACCGGCGAGTTTGACGGCACGATGACCGCGGTGGAGCGGCTGCGCGCGTTTTGCCAGAAGCACGAGCCGCTGCCCGTCCAACGCGCACCGCTGCGCCGGGCAGAAGGCTGGGCATCACGGGTACGCGACGCCGTCAGCGCGGGTGATCAACTGCTCGTCGACGCGGCGTCGATGGAGGATGACATGGTGGGTTTGGCGGCCCAGCTGGCGTACGACGCGCTGCGAGTCGGAGCGCCGGCGGCGCCGCAGCTTGAGCGGATGGCCGCCCGCTGCCGGTCCCGCCTCGTGACGGCGTATGCGCAGCACGGCACTGCGAAGGCAGCGCGTGACGGCGCTGCGCTGATGCAGGCCGCAGAGGAGATGGCGGCGATCGGCGCGCTCCGCTACGCCGTCGAGGCCGCGGGCGACGCCGCCGCGGCGTTGCTCTCGCAGGGACGCCAGGACTCGGCCCGCCGCGCCGCCGCTCGTGCCCGTCAGCTCCACGTTCCCGACCAGGGCGCGGAGCTGCCGCCGATCGACGGTCTCGACGCCGCCGCGGTCGACCTCACGCGGCGCGAGGCGCAGCTCGTTGACCTCGCGCGCGAGGGGTTGAGCAACGCCGAGATCGCGGACCGTCTCGTGCTCTCGGTGCGGACCGTCGAGACGCACCTGTACCGCGGCATGCAGAAGCTCGGCATCAACGATCGTCGGGACCTCTGAGCCGGAGCTCGTCTCACGGCGCGAAAACCACCCTCGAATACGTAGCGCGCTACGCAGGACAGGCGATCTCTGCGCCGACACGCTTTCGTCAGACAGCGAGTTGTAGCGCCGCCGCAAAGAGTGAGCGCGACCTGAGACGAAGGGGACAACATGAACGAGCAGTTTGCGGACGCCGAATTTCAATTCGGCCTCGAGATCACATTGGGCGCCGCCTACCGTCAGGCGTCCGACGTAGGCGAGGCGCTCGCCACCGCCAGCCGGATCACCGACGGCGACGCCGATTCGTGGCTCAACGAGTGGACCGCCACGGCCGAGCTGTGCCAGGCCGCCGGCGCCGAAGCGCAGTCAGCTGATCGGCGCGTCAGCGCCCTGTCCTACTATCGACGCGCCGCAACCTACTACGCGACCGCGCTCTACCGCTTCTCCGGCGCCACCGACCACTCGCCCGAGCGCGAGCACGAGCTGTGGCGCCGCCAGCGGGCCTGCTGGGAGCGAGTCGTCGACTTGCAGGCGGTGCCCGGCCAGCGCATCTCGATCCCCTACGAGGACACGACTCTGGCGGGTTTCTTCTTCCGCGCCCCGGACGCCACGCCGGGCGAGCGCCGCCCGCTCGTCGTCATGAACAACGGCAGCGACGGCGCCACCTCGGCGATGTGGTTGGAGGGCGGTGCGGCCGCGGCCGAACGCGGCTATCACTGGATGACGTTCGACGGTCCCGGGCAGCAGGCGGCGCTCTATGAGCAGAATATCCCCTTCCGCCACGACTGGGAAGCCGTCCTCACTCCCGTCCTCGATGCGATCCTCCCGCGCCCCGACGTCGACGAGCACCACGTCGCGCTGATCGGCGTCAGCCAAGCCGGCTACTGGGTGCCACGGGCGATCGCGTTCGAGCATCGCTTCGCCGCCGCCGTGGCCGACGGGGGCGTCGTCGACGTCTCGGCCGGATGGCTGAACCATCTGCCGGACACCATGCGCAAGCAGCTCGGCGACGGCGATCGCGACGCGTTCGATCGCGAGATGCAAGTCGCGGAAAGCAGATCGCCGGCGGCCAAGGCGACGCTCGACTTCCGTGGCAAGCCCTATGGGTTCAACGGTGGCTCCCGCTTCGATCTCTACCAGGAGATCTCGTCCTATCGACTCGGCGACGAGGTGAGCGACATCACCACCCCGCTGCTCATCACAGACCCCGACGACGAGCAGTTCTTCCCCGGACAGCCCCAACAGCTCTACGACCTCCTGTCCGGCACCAAGAAGCTCATCCGGTTCACCGCGCACGAAGGGGCCAACGGCCACTGCGAACCGATGGCCCGGTCACTGCGAGACACCCGCATCTTCGACTGGCTCGAGGGCTACCTACAGTGACCACGCGTACACCCAACCTGCACGTGCGCGCGTCGCAGGAGAGGCCCATTTTGCAGGCCTTTTCGATGGGCCGGGCAGGACTCGAACCTGCGCACGACGGATTATGAGTCCGCTGCTCTAACCACTGAGCTACCGGCCCTTGCAAGCGCGGAGCTTATTCGGCCCGGCGGCTCACGCCGCGCGACGCGGCGGACGTCCCCACGTCGCGTGCGGCGGGGCTCACAGCACGGCAAACGCCGCGACGATGACGGCGCCCACCACGACCAGGGCGCTGACCAGCAGCGATGCGAAGGTGACGGTGACGATCGTCTTCACGCCAGCAACACGCTAGGAGCCGCTCCGAAGCAATTCATAAAGGCGGGCCCCGCGCGCCCCGCCGGCCGACGCTCGCCGTCGCGGTGGTTTGATACCGCGGCACCGTATCCCCGAACGGAGGAGCACCATGGCTGAGCGCGCGGCGATCGTGACCGGAGCATCGAGTGGCATCGGCCTCGCGATCGCTCGAATGCTGGGCGAGGAGGGCTACGCGGTGACGATGGCGGCTCGCCAGCCCGAGAAGCTGGAGGCCGCACGGGCCGAGCTCGCCGATGCGGGCCTGGAGGTCCAGGCCGTCGCCGGCAACGTGAGCCACGAGGACACGGCGAGCCGCGTGATCACCGCCCACCGCGAGGCCTACGGTCGCCTCGATGTCCTCGTCAATAATGCCGGCCTCGGCATCGGCTCGCTCGTCGGCGAGATCCAGACGAAGCACCTGGACCTGCAGCTCGCGGTGAACCTGCGCCAGGTGATCCTCTTCTACCGCGAGGCCTTGGATCTGCTCAAGGCAGCGGGGGCCGAGCATCGAAACGCGCTCGTCGTGAACACGTCGTCGATCTCGGGCAAGCGCGGCGAGCCGTGGCTGTCGGTGTACTCGGCGGCCAAGCACGGCGTCGTGGGCTGGACCCAGGCGATGAACAAGGAGCTGTCCTCCCTCGGCATCAAGTCGACGGCGCTCTGTCCCGCCTTCGTCGACACGCCGATGACCGAGTGGGTCAAGGGCCACGTCAACGCCCAGGACATGATCCGCTCGCAGGACATCGCCGAATCCGTGCGCTTCCTGCTGCGCACCTCACCCGGGTGCGTCGTGCCCGAGGTCATGTTCGAGATGCCCGGCGGTGAGCTCGACTTCAGCGCCGCGGCGACGTGAGCGCGTCCCACTTGATGACGCCCGCGTCACGATCTCGCATAGGCTTCCGGGGCGCGGAAGGCGGCGCGGCGCGGCGCCCGTCCGCATCCGGCGTCGCGCCTGTCCCGCGACGGCATCCCCGTGAAAGGAACCGCACATGAAGCTCGGCGTCCATATCGGTTACTGGGGACTGGGGCTCACCTCCGAGGACCAGCTGCACATCGTCCAGGAGGCCGAGCGGCTCGGCTACGACTCCGTGTGGGCCGCCGAGGCGTACGGCTCGGATGCGGCGACGGTGCTCGGCTGGCTCGCCGGTCAGACGTCGAAGATCCGTCTCGGATCGGGGATCTTCCAGATGCCGGCACGCAGCGCCGCGATGACCGCGATGACCGCCGCGACGATCGACCAGCTCTCGAACGGGCGCATGATCCTCGGCATCGGCTCCTCCGGGCCGCAGGTCGCCGAGGGCTGGCACGGCCAGCGCTTCGCCAAGCAGCTGCAGCGCACTCGCGAGTACGTCGCGGTCGTGCGGATGGCGCTCGCGCGCGAGCGCGTCGAGTTCGACGGCGAGACGCTCACGCTGCCGCTCCCCGACGGCCCGGGCAAGGCGCTCAAGCTGACGATCGGCACCGTCCAGGACCAGATCCCGATCTACCTGGCCGCCATCGGCCCCAAGAACACGACGCTCGCCGGCGAGATCGCCGACGGCTGGATCCCGACGCTGTTCTCCCCCGAGCACGTGGCGGACTTCCGCCCGCTGCTGGAGGAGGGCGCTGCGCGCACCGGCAGGTCGCTCGAGGGCTTCGACATCGCCCCGACCGTGCAGGTGTTCGTCACCGACGATCTGGAGAAGGGCCGCGACGCCATGCGCCCCTTCATCGCGCTCTACGTCGGCGGGATGGGCTCGCGCAAGCAGAACTTCTACAACCAGATCGTGCAGCGCTACGGCTTCGAGGTCGAGGCGGCGAAGGTTCAAGACCTCTACCTGGAGGGCAAGCGCGAGGAGGCGATGGCCGCACTCCCGGACACGCTCATCGACATGGTGAGCATCTGCGGCCCGCCCGACGTCGTGCGCGAGCGCCTCGCCGTCTACCGCGACGCCGGCGTCGGGACGCTCGGTGTGACGCCGCTGGCCTTCACCGCGGAGGATCGCCTCACGCAGCTGCGCCTGATCGCCGAGCTCGCGGCCTAGCGGTCGGAAGACGGATGCCGGGCAGCGTTCACGTGGCCGACCGGCGGCTGCGTCTGGTCCTCGGCGCCTTCGGGGACGCGGGACACGCATTCCCGATCATTGCCCTCGGCCGAGGGCTCGCGGCGCGTGGGCACGACGTGACCGTGCAGACCTGGAAGCGCTGGCGCGAGGCGATCGAGCGGGAGGGGCTCGGGTTCGCGCCGGCGCCCGAGTACCAGGTCTTTCCGACCGAGAATCGACCGCTGAAACCCTACGAGGCGGTCGTCCGGGCGGCCCGCGCGGCCGTGCCGGTGCTCGAGCAGCTGCGGCCCGACGTGGTCGTCTCCGACATCCTCACGCTCGCGCCGGCACTGGCCGCCGAGATGGCCGGCATCCCGGTGGCCACGCTCGTCCCGCACGTCTACCCGGTCGGGGAGGCCGGCCTGCCGACGTACTCGATCGGCGCCCGAATGCCGCGCACACCGCTCGGGCGGGCGTTCTGGCGACGACTGGAGTTCATCACCGATCACGGCCTCCAGCAGGGTCGCGCCGAGCTGAACGGCACGCGCGAGCGCCTCGGCCTGCCGACGCTGCCCTACGTCCATGGCGGCATGAGCCGCGAGCTGACGCTCGTGGCCACCTTCCCGCAGCTCGAATACCCGCGCCGATGGCCGGCGCACGTGTCGGTCGTCGGCCCGCTGATGTGGGAGCCGCCGAGCGAGGACGTCGAGCTGCCGCCCGGCGACGCGCCACTCGTGCTCATCGCGCCCTCGACCGCCCAGGACCCCGACCACCGCATGCTCGCCGCGGCGTTGCGCGGCCTCGCCGACCTGCCCGTGCGGGTCCTCGCCACGTGGAACCGCCGACCGCCCCCGCGCCCGCTGCCGGTGCCCGACAACGCGCGGCTCGTGGAGTGGGTCTCCTACTCGCGCACGATGCCGCGCTGCGACGTCGTCGTCTGCCACGCCGGGCACGGCACGCTCGTGCGCGCGCTCAGCAGCGGCTGCGTCGTCGTCGCCTGCCCGGCCGTCGGGGACATGAACGAGAACGCGGCGCGCCTGGACTGGGCCGGCCTGGGCGTGCGCGTCCCCCGGCGGTTCGTCGGCGCACGCCCGTTGCGACTCGCCGTCGAGCGTGCGCTCGCCGACGAACAGATGCGCCAGCGGGTACGAGAGCTGGCGGCATGGAGCGCCACGCACGACGCCGCCGAGCGCGCCGCGCGACTCATCGAGCGGCTTGCCGGTCGCGGCGAGGCCGCGCGAGCCGAGACCGCGGCGGAGGGAGAGCTCCGGGGGTGGGACTCGAACCCACAACATCGCGGTTAACAGCCGCGCACTCTGCCAATTGAGTTACCCCGGATCGGGTCTGCTACGAGCCGGCCGGAGGCCCGACTCGTGGCACCGTGGCCATGCCGTCCTCGACCTCAGCGTGGCAATTAGAGCACAACAACACGCACTTACGAGCCTCCACCCTCAATGTATCGATCGAGAGCGACACGCCTTTAGCGTTGATCTCGAAGCGCTTGCTCGCCGGGTCGAGATGATGGAAATGAAGGGCACGTGGGCTTCGCGCATAGCCGCACAGGCAGCAGGCGCCACCGGCCTCCGCGACAAGGAGCGCCTTCACGCGGCGCCGGCGTCGACTCACCGCCTCGGCTCGGCACCGGCGGCAGCGGTAGCAGCCGCGCCCGTCGCGTACGAACTCGGTCGGGCCATGACGAACGCAGCTCATCACCGTCGCCGACCGCCCGTCGCGCTGGGCCGCCTGGACCTCCGCCGCCGAGCGCCGACCCGCACCGCGCCCAGTGCGCAGCCCGTAGCGCCGCAACCAATGCCGAACGGTCGCCTTGCTGCAGCCCTCGCGTTGCGCGATCTCGGCGATCGTGCGCCCGGCCGCGACATGTGCGGCGAGCGCATCACCGGCTCGTGCAACGCGACGGTGACGATTCTTACGCCTGCTCCAGCACCCGATCGTAGGCCCGATCGACGGCCGCCTTGATCTCCCCCCGGCGCACCGCGAGGTCGGACACGTCACCGCGACCGTCCGTCCGCGCGACCTGGATCTGGCGATCGATGCGCGCGAGCTCGAGCTGGAGCTCCTCGACCTCGAGCGTGGCCGGGTCGGCCGCCTCGCTCCCCGCCCGCACGGCGAGATCGGCGATCAGCGCCGCGAACTGCGGGTCGTCCTCGGGCAGCTCGGCCCCCGGCGAGCGCAGGTGCTCGCGCAGGTGCTGCGCCGCACGGCGCAGGAGCTCGGTCGAGAAGTGCTCCGCGGGATCCACGCGCGCGAGCGCGGCCTCTCCCTCGTCGGGCATCGCCACGCACAGCGCCAGGAAGGTCCGCTCGGTCTCCTCGCGGCGGTCGAGCGCCACGATCCGCCGCCCCGTCTCCCCCGCCCGCGCCGTCGGTTCGCCCACCGGACCGCTCCGCGCCGCGCGCGGCGCGGCGCCGCGGCCGCCGCCCGCCGGCGCGGCGAGCAGCGTCTCGGTCACCCCCTCGCGCAGCCCCATCCGCCCGGAGACGATCCGCAGCAGCTCCTCGCGCATCGCGCCCGGCCCAATCGTCGCGAACACCGGGCGCAGCTGCTCGAGCGTGTGGTCGCGCCCCTCCGGCGAGGAGTCATCGCCGGCGGCGAGCACCCGCTCGACGCGAAACCGCACAAAGGGCACCGAGGCGCCCACCGCGGCGCCGAGCGCCTCCGACCCGTCGCGCTGCACGAGCTCGGCCGGGTCGGCGCCGGCCGGCAGCGGCACGACGCGCAGCTCGAGTCGCTGGCGGGCGGCGAGCGTGGCCGCCCGCAGCATCGCCTCCTGCCCGGCGCTGTCGGCATCAAGGGCGAGCAGCACCGTCGAGGCAAGGCGGGCGAGCTCGCTCACCTGCTCGGCGGTGAGCGCGGTGCCCATCAACCCGACGGTCTCGCGCAGCCCCGCCTGGTGCAGCGCGATGACATCGGTGTAGCCCTCGCACAGGATCACCCGCCCGGCGCGCGTGGCGTGCGCGCGCGCGACGTCGGCGCCATAGAGGTGCTGACCCTTGTGGTAGATGTCGTTGTCGGAGGTGTTGAGGTACTTCGGCTGCTGGTTGTCGCGCATCGCACGCGCGCCGAAGCCGAGCACGCGGCCGCGGACGTCGCAGAGCGGGAACATGATCCGCTCGCGGAAGCGGTCGTAGGCCTGGCCGTTCTGGCGCGAGCGCTGCGCGAGCCCGGTCGCGTACAGCTCGGCCTCGCTGTAACCGGCCCGCCGCGAGGCGAGCAGCACGCGGTCCCACGGGCTCGGCGCGTAGCCGACGCGAAAGGCGCGCAGCATCTCCTCGCCGAGCCCGCGTCCGGCCAGGTAGTCACGCGCGCGCGCCGCCTCGGGCGAGTCCCACAGCACGCGCTGGTAGTAGTCGCTCGTGCGGGCCAGCAGCTCGAGCAGGCGTTCGCGAGCGCGGCGACGCTCGGCCTCGCGGGGATCCTCGGCCTCGCGCTCGAGCTGCACGTTGTAGCGATCGGCGAGCAGCTCCAGGGCGCCCTTGAAGTCGACCCCCTCGGTCTCCTGCACGAATCGGAACACGTCGCCGGAGGCCTGGCAGCCGAAGCAGTGGTAGAGCTTCTCGCTCGGGTTGATCCCGAACGACGGCGTGCGCTCGTCGTGGAACGGGCACAGCCCCTCGTAGCGGTTCGGGCCGGCGCGACGCAGGTCGGTGCGGGCGCCGACCAGCGCCACGAAGTCGACGGCATCGCGCACCCGCTCGCGCGACTCGGTTGTGTAAAGGGCCATCGCGCCCGTACGCTAGCTCACCGGCTCCGGCGGCCCGCGACCGCGTGGCACGAGCGCCCCGGTACGGCCTCGCGGACGCGGTGCGCGCTCATCACGGCTAGCGGGCGAACTCCCGCGGCACCGCCAGCTCGGTGTAGGCGCGGATGCAGTAGCGGTCGGTCATCCCGGCGATGTAGTCGGTGACCCGCTGGGGCAGATCGGCGCCGACCGCGCCGCCCCCGTCGGGCAGCGCCCCGGGGTGCTCGACGTAGAACTCGAACAGGGTGCGCACCACGTTGGCGATCCGCTCGTGCTCGGCGCGCACCGCCGGCCCGAGGTAGACGTGGGCGAACATGAAGTCGCGCAGCGCGCTCATCGCCGCTCCGGCGCGCTCGCCCTGCACTATGTCCCCGGCGGCGTGAGAATGCTCGACCATGTCGTGGACGAGCGCATCGATGCGCTGCGAGCCGGTCGTGCCGAGCACGGCGATCGGCGCGGCCGGCAACGCCTGCTCGTCGAGCACCCCGGCGCGTACGGCATCGTCGATGTCGTGGTTGATGTAGGCGACGCGGTCGATGATCCGCACGATGCGCCCCTCGAGCGTCGCCGGCATCTCCGCGCGGCTGGAGTGGCGCACGATCCCCTCGCGCACCGGCTCGGTCAGGTTGAGCCCGGCACCGTCGCGCTCGAGCTCGTCGACCACGCGCAGCGAGTGCTCGTAATGGCGAAAGTGGCGGCCGAAGCGCTCGGCCAGGCAGCGGTCGAGCACGTCCTCGCCGATGTGCCCGAACGGCGGGTGGCCGAGATCGTGCCCGACGCCGATCGCCTCGACGAGATCCTCGTTGAGCGACAGCGCGCGCGCGACGGCCCGCGAGATGGTCGTCACCTCGAGCGTGTGGGTCAGCCGCGTGCGGTAGTGGTCGCCCTCGGGCGCGACGAAGACCTGCGTCTTGTGCTTCAGGCGGCGAAACGCCTTACAGTGCACGATCCGATCGCGATCGCGCTGGAACGGCGTTCGCAGCGAGCAGTCTGCCTCGGCGACGCGCCGCGACGCCGGGTAGGAGCGCGCGGCGAGCGGCGACAGCAGCCGCTCCTCGCGCTCACGCCAGTCGGCGGCGAACCGCGCGGCCACCGCACCGGTCTGCGCGACATCGGTCATCGAGGCGATTGTCGCACCGAGCGGCGATGCGCTCGCGCCGCGACGCCCGGCCGCTACTCGTTGGGCTCCTGCTTCCAGTCGGAGCGCAACGTGATCCGGTGCCACCAGTGGTGCCATCGGTCCTGGCGCAGCGGGTCCTCGTCGTATACCGGCGCCTTGTGCTCGGGGCCGGGAAGGCCGGCGGCGGCGGCGGAGTCGATCTTCAGGTCGACGCCGTGCTCGTGCAGCTGCGCGATCTCCTCGGCCTCCACGAAGCGGATGCCGTGCTCGGTCTTGATGAGCAGCCCGTGGAAGATGTCCTCGCTCTCGGCGGCCAGCACGCTGGCCACGGTGCCGACCTGCACGCCGTCGGAGGCGAGCACCGGTACGCCGCTGTCGAGCAGCTCATAGGCGATCGGGGGTCCCTCATCCATGCGCGGCAGGTTATCGCCCATCGGCCGACGGGTCGGCGATCGCCGCCTGCGCGGCGGCCACGCGGGCCACCGGCACGCGGTAGGGCGAGCACGAGACGTAATCGATCCCCGAGCTGTGGAAGAAGGTGATCGAGTCGGGGTCTCCACCGTGCTCGCCGCACACCCCGAGCTCGAGCTGGGGACGGCCCTTGCGCCCGAGCCACGCGCCCATGCGCAGCAGCTGGCCGATGCCCGGGATGTCGATCGTCTCGAACGGCGAGCGGTCGAGGATCTTCGTGTCGATATAGCGGGCGAGGATCTTCCCCTCGATGTCGTCGCGCGAGAAGCCGAGCCCGGTCTGGGTGAGGTCGTTGGTGCCGAACGAGAAGAAGTCGGCGTGGCGCGCGATGCTGTCGGCGACGAGGCACGCCCGCGGGAGCTCGATCATCGTGCCGACGGTGTAGTCCGCGCCCTCGCGCAGGCCCTCGGCCCCCGCGGTGCGCACGACGAGCTCGCGCATCAGCTGCAGCTCGCGCTCGTAGTCGACGAGCGGGATCATGATCTCCAGTCGCGGGATGTGCCCGGAGCGTTCGCGGACGGCGATGGCGGCGCGGGCGATCGCCTGGGTCTGCATCTCGTAGATCTCCGGGTAGAGGATCCCCAGCCGGCAGCCGCGGGTGCCGAGCATCGGGTTGGTCTCCTCCAGGGCGCTCACCCGGTCGAGCAGCCGCTCCAGGCGCGCGACCTCCTTCTCGTCGCCCTCCCCACCACCGAGCAGACTCACCGCCGCGTCGAGCTCGTTCTGCACCTCGGCGCGACCGGGCAGGAACTCGTGCAGGGGCGGGTCGAGCAGACGAATCGTCACCGGCAGCCCGGCCATGGCCTCGAACAGACCCTCGAAGTCGGCCTGCTGATAGCCGGCGAGGGCGGCCAGCGCGGCGCGGCGCTCCTCGCGCGTGTCGGCGAGGATCATCGTTCGCATCCGCGGCACCCGGTCGGCGGCCAGGAACATGTGCTCGGTGCGGCAGAGGCCGATCCCGCGCGCCCCGAACGCCCGCGCCCGGTCGGCGTCGTCCGGGTTGTCGGCGTTCGCACGCACCTCGAGCCGGCGCAGCTCGTCCGCCCAGCCGAGCACCTGCTCGAAGCGCTCGTCCACCTGCGGCGCCACGAGCGGCACCTCGTCGGTGGTGATCTCGCCGGTCGTCCCGTCGATGGCGATCCGCTCACCGGCCCGCACGGTGGTCTCCCCCACCCGCAGCACCCCGGCGCCGAGATCGACCTCGACGGCCGCGGCGCCGACGACGCACGGGCGCCCCATGCCGCGGGCCACGAGGGCCGCGTGGGACGCCTTACCGCCCTCGGACGTGAGGATCCCCTGGGCGGCGTAGAAGCCGGCGACGTCGTCGGCCTCGGTGAACGGGCGCACGAGGATCACGCCGCGGCCCTCGGCGGAGGCGGCTACCGCCGCGCGCGCGGTGAACACGACCTCCCCGATCGCTGCGCCCGGTGAGGCTCCGACCCCACGCGTGAGGACGCTGAACGAGGCGGTCGGATCGAAGGTCGGGTGCAGCAGCGCCTCCAGCGCGGCGGCGTCGATCGTCATCAGCGCCTCGGCGCGGCTGAGCAGGCCCTCCTCGACGGCGTCGACGGCGAAATGGACCGCCGCCTGGGCGGGGCGCTTGGCGTTGCGCGTCTGCAGCATGTACAGGCGCCCGTCCTCGATCGTGAACTCGGTGTCCTGCATGTCCTTGTAGTGGCGCTCGAGCGTGCGCAGGATGTCGAGCAGCTCGGCGTTGGCCTGCGGCATCGCCTCCGCCAGCTCGGCGAGCGGCCGCGTGTTGCGCGTCCCGGAGACGACGTCCTCGCCCTGGGCGTTGACCAGGAAGTCGCCCGACGGCTGGGGTGCGCCGGTGATCTCGTCGCGGCTGAAGGCGACGCCGGTGGCCGAGGTCTCTCCGAGGTTGCCGAACACCATCTGCTGGACGTTGACGGCCGTGCCCCAGTCGTCGGGGATCCGGTTGATGCGCCGGTAGGAGACCGCGCGGTCTCCGAGCCAGGAGCCGAAGACCGCCTCGATCGCCGCGCGCAGCTGCTCCTGCGGATCCTGCGGGAACGGCTCGCCCGTGGTCTCGGCCACGAGCGCCTTGAAGCGCTCCACGAGCTCCTGCAGCTCCGCCACGTCGAGCTCGGTGTCGAGGCGGATCCCCCGCTTGGCCTTCACGGCGTCGATCTCCTCCTGCAGGCGCTCGCCGGGCACGCCGCGGACGACGTTCGCGAACATCTGCACGAGACGCCGGTAGGAATCCCACGCGAAGCGCTCGTTGCCGGCCCGCGCCGCGAGCCCGCGCACGGCCTCGTCGTTGAGCCCGAGGTTCAGGACGGTGTCGAGCATGCCGGGCATCGACTCCCTCGCGCCGGACCGCACCGACACGAGCAGCGGATCGGTCGCGTCGCCGAGGCGCCGTCGCGCGCTCTGCTCCAGGCGCCCGAGCGCCGCCCGCACCTCGTCGGCCAGGCCATCGGGGTAGCGACCGTCGCGGTTCATGTAGGCGACACACGCCTCGGTGGTGATCGTGAAGCCGGCCGGCACTCGGTCGGGCCCGAGCACGCGCGTCATCTCCGCCACGTTCGCGCCCTTGCCGCCGAGCAGATCCCGCATGTCGCGCGAGCCTTCGGCGAAGTCGTAGACGTACTTGGGCGCCATCCGGAGGTGAGCAGACTACCGCGACGGCAGGGTCAGACCGTCTGCGCCACCGCGCTCGACCGCCCACGCGCCGCTGCGGGCATCAGGCGCAGGTGGGCGTGGTGCTCGAGCGTCTCGGCGACCGCGCGCTCGACCTGGCCGAGGACGACGTCCTCGGCCACCGGGGCCTCGGCGAGCGAGCGGCCGAGCGCGTCGACCATGAAGGCGTGCGCCGGCTCGCCGAGGCGGAACGATCCCGCCTCGCACGCCGCACACACGACGCCCCCGGCGGCGCCCGAGAAGCCGACGAGATGCTCGCGCTCGCCGCAGGTCGCGCAGGCGCCGAGCGCCGGGGCGAGGCCCGCGGCGAGCAGGAGCTTCAGGCGGAACGCGAGCCCGTTGGCGCGCGTCGCCAGCCCCGGATCGGCGTCGAGCAGGGCGAGCTCGTGACAGAGCAGGTTGAACACCCCGGGATGCGGCTCGGAGGTCTCGAACAGCCGCCCGACGGCGTCGCAGGCGCGGGCGGCGGCATCGAGCGCTCCCCCATCCTCGCGCAGGCGGCGGTAGCCGTCGACGGTGTCCGCCGCCGTGACGGTGAACAGCTCGCCGCGACCCTCGTGGAGGATGAGGCGCAGGCGGAAGAACGGCTCCAGGCGCCCGCCGAAGCGGCTTCGCGCGCGGCGCACACCCTTGGCGATCGCCCCCACGCGCCCGTGCTGCGGGGTGTACAGATGCAGGATGCGATCGGCCTCGCCGTAGCGCATCGAGCGCAGGACGACCGCTTCGGTGCGCATCGGGCCGGGCATGGATGGGAGTCTAGGCCCGGGTCGGGACGACCTCGCCGGGTGCCAGCCCGACACGACGCGTAATGCTCGGACCTGATCCGAGTCTCTTCCATATGGCCTTCACATCCGAGTCCTCAGATCCTCCGGTTCACCTCCAACCCCTGGCTATCCTTTCTGCAGCAATGAAGGAGATCACGGTCTACACGACGGATTTCTGCTCGTACTGCGAGCGCACGAAGGCGCTGCTGCGCAAGCGTGGGCTCAGCTACACCGAGGTCAACCTCTCGCGCGACCACGAGACCCGGGCCGAGCTCGCGGCCCGCACCGGGATGATGACCTTCCCGCAGGTGCTCATCGAGGGCGAGTTGATCGGCGGCTACGCCGAGACGGCCGCGGCCTCCGACAGCGGTCGGCTCGACGAGCTGCTCGCCGCCTGACGCGCTCGCCGGCTCAGCGGCTGGCACGACTCGCACAGATAGGTTCCGCGTCCGGCCGCGACGATCTTCACGATCGCCCGCCCGCACGTCGGGCAGGGCTCGCCGGCGCGGCGGTGCACGAGGAACTCGTCCTGGAACGATCCGTACACGCCGTCGACGTGGCGGAAGTCGTCGATCGTCGCGCCCCGGGCGGCGATGCCGGCCTGCAGCGCGGCGACGACCGCGTCGTGCAGGCGCTGCCACTCGGGCCCGGTGAGCGACCCGGCCGGGCGCAGCGGGTGGATCGCGGCGCGGTGCAGCGCCTCGTCGGCGTAGATGTTGCCGACGCCGGCGATCCGCCGCTGGTCGAGGAGGAACGCCTTGATCGGCGCGCGGCGCCCGCGCGCGAGCCCGCGCAGGTGCGCGGAGGTGAAGGCCGGGTCGAGCGGCTCGAGGCCGAGGCGCGCCGCGAAGAACGCCTCCATCGCGTCGGCGCCGAGCAGGAGCTCGCCGGTCCCGAAGCGCCGTGGGTCCACGAGGCACAGCCGCCGCTCGGCGGCGCCGGCGCCGGCGAGCGTCAGGCGCACCCGCGTGTGCGGCGGCTCGGGGTCGGGATCGCACAGGACCGTGCCGGTCATGCGCAGGTGCTGGGCGAGGAACACCTCGCCGGCCAGCTCCCAGAGCAGGTACTTGCCGCGACGGCCGAGGCGCTCGACGCGTCGCCCGCGCAGCGCGGCGGCCAGCTCGCTCGGCTCCAACGGCCGTGACCAGCGCGCGTCGAGGATCTCCACGCGCGCGAGCGTCCGGCCCTCGAGGATCGGGGCGAGCTGTCGGCGGATCGTCTCGACCTCGGGAAGCTCGGGCATGCAGGCCCGATGCTAGGCGTTACGCGGCGCCGTCCCGACGGTCAGCGCGCCGAACGGTCGGCCCGGAAGCGCGTCGGTGACCCGTCCGGTGAGCCACCACAGCGCGGTCGCGCCAACGTCCGCCATCGGCCCATCGTGGCGGCTGCCGACCCCGCGCGTCGTGTCGGGGATCGCCGGCGCGCCGCCGCCCGGCACGGCGAGCAGCGGCACGTACTCGCGCGTGTGGTCGGTGCCCGGCGACTGCGGGTCGACGCCGTGGTCGGCGGTGATGATGAGCACATCGTTGTCGCCGAGCAGCTCGAGCCAGACCGCGATCTCGGCGTCGATCCGCTGTAGGGCGTGGTGGAAGCCGTCGGTGTCCTTGCGGTGGCCGTAGACCTGGTCGGTGTCGATCAGGTTCGTGAAGACGAGTCCCGCGGGCAGTGTGCGCAGCAGCTCGGTGGTCGCCGGCAGCGCGAGCTCGTTCGTCGCCGCCGGGTGGGCCTCGCTGATCCCGACCCCGGCGAAGAGATCGTTGACCTTACCGACGGCGTGCACGGCGGCGCCCGCGTCCGAGAGCTCTTCGAGGTAGCTGCGCCGCGGGGGTGCGAGCGCGAAGTCGCGGCGCCCCTCGGTGCGCTCGAAGCGACCAGGGCGCCCGGAGAACGGGCGCGCAATGACGCGCCCGACCGCGTCCTCGCCCTGCATGACGGTGCGCGCCACACTGCAGGCCGCGTACAGCGCCTCGGGCGCCATGCGGTCGGTGTGCGCGGCCAGTTGCAGGACCGAGTCCGCCGACGTGTAGAGGATGAGGCGGCCGCTGCGCAGGTGCTCCTCGCCGTAGTCGTCGATCGCGGCAATGCCGTTATAGGGGCGGTTGCACACGAACTGCTGGCCGATGGCCGATTCGAGGCGACCGATGAGCTCGGCCGAGAGGCCCTCCGGGTAGGTCGGCGGCGCGTGATCGACGGCGACGCCCATCAATTCCCAGTGCCCGGCGGTCGAGTCCTTGCCCGGCCCGAGCGGGTGCAGACGCCCGTGCAGAGCCGGGTGACGGGCCGGCGGCGCGCCCTGGAGCGTCAGGATCGAGCCGAGCCCGAGGCGCTGCAGCGTCGGCAGCCGCAGCCCGCCGACGGCCGCGGCCACGTGCGCGAGCGTGTTGCACCCGGCGTCGCCGTAGCGGTCGGCGTCGGGGAGCGCGCCGACCCCGCACGCGTCGATGACCACCACCACCGCGCGCCGGCCGTCGCCCTCCGGACGCGCCTTACTGAAGCGCGGGCTCCCCACGCGTGCGAAGGCTAACGATCCGCAGCGATCGCGGGGGATCGCGTGGCCCGCGGATGCGCGCGGAAGTAGGCGTCCTTCAGCCGCTCGGCCGACAGATGCGTGTACATCTGGGTCGTGGCGAGGTCGGCGTGGCCGAGCATCTCCTGCAGCGATCGTAGGTCGCAGCCGCCGGCGAGCAGGTGCGTGGCGAACGTGTGCCGCAGCGTGTGCGGGCTCATCTTGCCGTCGAGCCCCGCGCGACGGGCGTGGCCCTGAACGATCTTGTACAGGCCCTGACGGGTGAGCCCTCCGCCTCGCTGATTGACGAACAGGTGCCCCTCGCTGCGCGCGCCGACGAGCACCGGACGCCCACGCTGCAGATAGGTGCGCAGTGCGCCGACCGCCTGGCGCCCGACGGGAACGAGGCGCTCCTTGGAGCCCTTGCCGCGCGCGGCCAGCAGCCCGCTGTCGAGGTCGACGTCGGAGACGAGCAGCCCGATCGCCTCCGACGCTCGCAGACCGCACGCGTACATCAGCTCGAGCAGCGCCCGATCGCGCAGCGTCCGCGGCTCCGAGCCCCGCGGCTCGGCGAGGAGCTTGGCCACCTCATCGCGCGAGAGCACGTGCGGCAGCTTGGCGACCTTGCGCGGACCGCGCAGGTCGGCCGTGGGGTCGTGGTCGATCACCTCCTCGCGGCGCAGGAAGCGGTAGAAGGAGCGCAGGCAGGCGAGCTTGCGCTGCAGCGTGGCGACGGCGACGGGCGGTCGCTCCTCGGTCCCGGCCGCGAGCTCCTCGAGGAACTCGGACAGGTCGCCGTGCCCGGCGGACAGCGGATCGAGGTCGCGCCGGGCGAGGAAGGCGCCGAACTGCAGCAGGTCCGAGCGGTAGGCCTCGAGCGTGTTACGCGACAGGCCGCGCTCGAGCTCGAGATAGGCGAGGAAGTCGAGCGCCAGCGTCTCCAGGGCAGGGCTCGGCGCGGCCACCACGGTCGTCACGCGAGCTCTATTCCGCGGCGTTGCAGCGGTTCCTGCGTATGCAAGGGAGCGGCCGCCGCGGGCGGCACACGCGCCGGCTCCGTTACGTCGCCGCGGTCCGTCCCAGCCGGTCGCGCAGCCACATGAGCGCGATGAGGGTCTTGGCGTCGACGAGCTCTGCGATCGTGCGATCGAGGTCGCTCAGCGGCACGGCGACGAGCTCGATGCGCTCGTTCTCGCCGCTCTCGGCGGTCTGCTCGTAGAGGTCGGTGGCGGCGAACAGGTGCACGACCTCGTTGCTGAACCCCACCGTCGAGTAGAAGCTCGTGATCTTCTCCCAGCGGCGGGCGCCGCGTCCGATCTCCTCGGCGAGCTCGCGCTCGGCGGCCGCGAGCGGCGCCTCGCCGGCGACGTCGAGCCGTCCGGCGGGAATCTCGAGTACGTCGGGATCGCCGACCGCCTCGCGGGGCTGGAGCACGAGCCATACGTGCTCGTCGTCGTAGGCGACCGTGGCGACGGCGCCGCCGTGACGCACGATCTCGCGCTCGACCTCCTCGCCGTCGGCGTGGCGGAAGCGTTCGACGCGCACCTCGATGATCCGCCCGCGGTAGACGGTCTCGCCGTCGATCGGCGTGAAGGCGCGCGGCGACTGGTCGTTCGTCATGTCTCCTCCGGGTCGTCGTCGATGAGCTCAGCGAGCACCGTGCCGCCGGCGAGCGCCGCGGCGAAGAACAGCGGGTCGGCGGCGAGCTGGCGCCCCATCGTCTCGGCCGGCAGGCCGCTACTCGCGTAGCCGGGCAGATCCACCGCCGTGCGCCGCCAATCGTGTCGCGCGATCCGCGCCGGCCGCGCGTCGCGCAGATCGAAGTCGAGCGCGGCGCGACCGGTCTGCGAACCGCCGAAGGCCGCTCGCAGGCCGGCACCGAGCTCGCGCCCGGCGGGCGACCGGACGCCCTGGGGCAGCGCCACGGTGACCTCGCCGAGGAGGAGGTCGAGGACGGTCAGGGAGTGATGAGACATGCCTCGATGCCGCGGCCGCGGGTCCCCGGAGGACATCCGCGCGACGACGAGCGCCCGACAGCCGAGCGCGAGAGCGGCATGCGCGGCGTCGAGCGCCGCCAGCCCGCCGTGACCGAGGGCGCTGCCGGAGCCGACGACGCCGGGGCCGGGCCCACAGACGGCGGTGTCCCAGCCGAGCTCGACCAGGCCGTGGTGCAGCGCGCCGATCGTCGTGATCGCCTCTCCCTCGCCGCCGAAGGCGCTCCCCGCGGTCAGATGTCCCGCGAGCAGGCCGTCGTCGCGCAGGCGGCGCACGAGCGTTGCGTGGGCGCCGGGCAGCGCACCGCCCCCGTCCTGGACATATCCAAGGCGTGCCCCCGGGCGGGCCTGGGCGAACGCCCACGCGACCGGCGCGAGCTGCCCGTGTACGGCGAGCACGCCGACCGGACGGTCGAGCGGGTGCGACGCGAGCTCACCCTCGACGGGGATGACCGCGTGCTGCAGGCTCGTGTAGTTGAGCTTCATGACGTGCGCGTGCGCGACGCCCGCACCGTGCAGCCCCCGAGTCAGGTTCGCGTGGACGATGTCCTGACCGCCCGAACCGAGGCCGAGCACGACCGCCTGCACGTTCACGATCAGCTCGTCACCGACCTCGCTCGGGCCGACAAGGCCGGTGTGCGCGATCGCCTCCCGGGGCCCGGCGTCTTCGCCCTCGGGCCCGGTGACGAGCGCGACCCGCAGCCGCTGGGCCCCCGCCTCGGGGCCGTCGAGGACCTCGACGACCTTCGCGCGCCGCAGCATCAGCGCCTGGGCGCTCATGGCGCGGCGGACCCCTTCACCGCATGCTCGAGGACCGACAGCGTGACGTCGAGCATCCCCTCCAGCGCCGCGCTGCTCACGCGCTCGGTCGGCTCGTGGTTGCGTTCGGTGCCGTTCGCGAGGTTGACGATCGGCAGGCCGAGGGACTGGAAGACGTTCGCGTCCGACGCGCCGCCGCTCGCGACCCGTTGCGGGAGGTAGCCGCAATCGCGCAGGGCCGCCTCGGCCACGGCGAGCGCCGGGGCGGTCGGGGTGATGCGGTAGCCGCTGAACATGCGAGCGACGTCGACGTCGACATCGCACTCGCAGTCGGGCCGGTTGGCGGCGTCGTGGATGCGGTCCACGAGCTCGGCGACGAGTGACTCGACCCGGTCCGCGTCCAGGCCACGCGCCTCGGCGACGATCTCGCAGTGCTCGGGGACGACGTTCCATGCCGTTCCCCCTCGGATCTCGCCGACATTCGCCGTCGTCTCCTCGTCGATGCGTCCGTGCGGCATCGCGGCGATCGCATGTGCCGCCGCGAGCACCGCCGAGCGCCCGCGCTCGGGCGCGATGCCCGCGTGGGCCGCGGCACCATGGAAGGCGGCGATGATCCGGTAGTGGGTCGGCGAGGCGACGATGACCTCGCCGATCGGCGAGGCGTGGTCGAACACGTAGCCGAAGTCGCAGCGCAGCCGCGAGGCGTCGAACGCCGTGGCGCCGGCGAGCGCGGTCTCCTCGCCGACCGTGAACAGGAGCTGCAGGCCGACGGGAGCGCCATCGCGAACGACGCGCCGCGCGACGGCGAGGATCATCGCGACGGCCGCCTTGTTGTCGGCGCCGAGGATCCCGGCGCCCTCGTTCTCCCAGCCACCGTCGATGAGCACCGGGCGCACGGGCGCGGTGAGCGGAACGGTGTCGAGGTGGGCGCAGAGCAGGAGGGTCGGCCTCCCCGCCTCGGCGGCTGGGATCTCCGCGAGCAGGTTTCCGCAGTCGCCGCCGAGCTCGCTGGCGGCGTCGTCCTCGCTCACCTCCAGCCCGAGCGCGCGCAGCTCCCCGGTGACGAGGTCCGCGCAGCGCCGCTCGTGGCGCGAGGGGCTCTCGATCCGGCACAGCGCGGCGAACAGGTCGTTGAGCGCGCGCCGCTCGACCTCGCTCGCGCGAATCGTCACGGGTGCGCGGCGGGCTCCGTGAGCGTGCTGTCTTGCGCGCCCTGCACTTCACCGGACGCGGAGGGCGCGGCGAAGCGTCCCGGGTGATCGTCCCCGGGCTGCTCTCCGTGCGCGAGCGCGGCGCGGACGAACTCGCGGAACAGCGGCGCGGGACGCTCCGGCCGGGACTTGAACTCGGGATGGAACTGCGAGGCGACGAAGAACGGGTGGTCGTCGAGCTCGATCGTCTCGACGAGACGCTCGTCGGGCGAGGTCCCCGAGACGATCAGGCCGGCAGCCTCCAGGCGCTTGCGCAGCAGGTTATTGACCTCGTAGCGGTGGCGATGGCGCTCGTAGACGACGGCCTCGCCGTAGACCTCTCTCGCCCGCGTGCCGTCGTGCAGCTTGATCGGGTCGGCGCCGAGGCGCATCGTGCCGCCGAGGTCGGCGACCTCCTTCTGCTCGGGCAGCAGATCGATCACCGGGTACGGCGTCTCGGGGTCGAACTCGGTCGAGTTCGCGCCCCCCATGCCGGCGACGTGACGGGCGAACTCGGCGACGGCGATCTGCATCCCGAGGCAGATCCCGAGGTAGGGAATGCCCTCCTCGCGGGCGATCTGCGCCGCGTGGATCTTGCCCTCGATCCCGCGGCCGCCGAAGCCGCCGGGGATGAGGATCCCGTCGGCGCGGCGCAGGCGCTCGCGCACCGATGGCTCGTCCTCGGCCGGCGCGCCGGCGCCGTCGACCGCCTCGGAGTCGATCCAGTCGATCTCGACGCGGCTGTCCTGGCCGAACGCGGCATGGCGAAGCGCCTCCGACACCGACAGGTAGGCGTCCTCGAGCTGGACGTACTTGCCGACGAGCGCGATGCGGACGGTGCGTGTGGCGTGGTCGGCGCGCTCGGTCAGATCGCGCCAGCCGGCGAGGTCGGGCTCGGGCGCCTCGACGCCGAAGTGTTCGAGGATGAAGTCGTCGACGCCCTCGTCGTGGAAGCCGAGCGGGACCTTGTAGATGTTGTCGACGTCGTGGGCGGAGACGATCGCGCTCGTGGGCAGGCTCGCGAACAGCGCGATCTTCTTGCGAATCTCGCCCCCCAAAGACGACTCCGAGCGGCACATCACCATGTCCGGCTGGATGCCGATGCGCCGCAGCTCGTTCACCGAGTGCTGGGTGGGCTTCGTCTTGAGCTCGCCGGCGTGGCCGATGTAGGGCACGAGCGTGAGGTGGATGAACATGCAGCGCCGGCGCCCGACGTCGACGGGGAACTGGCGGATCGCCTCCAGGAAGGGCAGCGACTCGATGTCGCCGACCGTGCCGCCGATCTCGGTGATCACGAAGTCGACGTCGCTCGACTCGGCGATGAGCGAGATCCGCTGCTTGATCTCGTCGGTGATGTGCGGAACGACCTGCACGGTGCCGCCGAGGTAATCACCGCGACGTTCGCGGCGGATGACGGTGTTGTACACGCCTCCGGCCGTCACGTTCGAGGCCCGGCTGGTGTTCGAATCCGTGAAACGCTCGTAGTGGCCGAGGTCGAGGTCGGTCTCGGCGCCGTCCTCGGTCACGAACACCTCGCCGTGCTGGTAGGGCGACATCGTGCCCGGATCGACATTGATGTACGGATCGAACTTCTGCAGGCCGACCGTCAGCCCGCGCGCGACGAGCAGGCGCCCGATCGAGGAGGCGGCGATGCCCTTGCCCAGCGAGGAGACGACTCCCCCGGTGACGAAGATGAATCGTGTCTTCGTCTGCGTGTCGTCGCCGCGCGGAGAGGGAGTCGTCATGGCCTGCCCCAGGAGTCTAGGGCTCTCAGCCCCGGAGTCCGCTCCACGAGCGCCGAGATCGAGCGAATTTCCCCATAGAGCGTGATGATCGCGAGCACGGCGGCCGCGATCAGCTGGCCGGTGCTCGACAGCGCGTACACGAGCCACAGGCCCGCGAGCCCCCCGACGAGCCCCGCGCCGGTGTCGCCGAGCATTCCGCGCTCGCCCAGGTCGTAGACCCCGGCCACGAGCACCGGCGCGGCGAAGACGCCGAGCGGCCACAGCGCCCCGGCGCTCATCGTCCCGATCGTCAGGCCCGCGGCGAGGAGCACGAACGCCTTCACCGCGCGTCCGGGGCGCAGATCGAGCAGGTTGAACAGGTGCGTGGCGAGCACGAGCACGAGCGCGGCGAGCAGGTAGCGCCCGGTGGTCAGTCCGCGGCCGCTCAGCACCAGCAGCGCGAGGCCGGCCGAGCCGACCGCCTTGACGACCCCGGCGGAGGGCTGACCGCGGAGCACGGTCGCGCCGTGGGCGCGCAGGCCGCGCGCCGGACCGCCGAGCTCGTCGTCGAGGAGGCCGAGCAGCGCGACGCCGAGCACATAGAGCGCGACCGTCGCCTGATCGGGGGCCAGCACGGTGGTCGATCCGAGCTGCTGCGCGAGCGCGAGCGGGATGAAGGCGACGCACGCGGCCGCGACTATCAGGACCCCGAGCGGAAAGGCGACCTCGCGGCCGCGGTAATTGGGTCGGGTGTGACCGGCCGCGACGAGGCCTCGCACCGTCGCCGGCGCCAGGACCGCGGCGGCGATCAGGGCGACGATGAAGGGGAGCGAGTGCACCCGCTGACCGTAGCGGGGTGGGCGGACGCGGGCCGCCGCCCGGCGAGGCGTCGCGCGACGCTCAGCCGGCGCGGAGGACGATCTGCGTTGCGAGCAGGACCGCGATCAGCGCCAGGAGCCCCATCAGGAGGATCGGCAGCGGCTGTCTGAGGTCCCGCGCGGGACGGTAGAGGCGACTCACGCCCTTTGCGTCGACGAGGATGTCGCCGATCCGCAGGCGGGTCAGGAAGGTCGACGACATCCCGCCGCGGTGGCGATCGAGGAACTCCACGAGGTTGAACTGCGAGCCGACCGAGATGATCAGCGACGCCCCCTCCTCGGCGGCGATCAGCATCGCCACATCCTGGCTCGTCCCCGGCGCCGGGACGAGCAGGTATGGGAGCCCGAGCGACTCGACGTGGTGGCGGCCCGGCGCCCGGCCGTCGGGGTAGGAGTGCACGACCAGCTCGGCGCCGCTGCGCAGCGCGCCCGGCCCCGCGGAGTCCATGTCGCCGACGATCATGTCCGGCACCAGGCCGGCCTCCAGCAGTGCGTCGGCGCCGCCGTCCACGGCGATCAGCAGGGGGTGCAGGTCGCGGATGTAGGGCCGCAGGGCGCGGAGGTCACGCTGGTGGTCGACGCCACGCGCGACGATGAGCGCGTGCCGGTCGCGGAAGTCGGTACGAAAGCGCGGCAGCTCGATCTTGCCGGCGAGCAGCTCGCGCTCCTCGCGCATGTGCGTGATCGTGTTCTCGACGAAGCGTTCGAGCGCCTCCCCGATCTCGAGCTTGCGCTGCTCGGTGTCGGCCCGCACGCGGGCGCGATCGAGTGCGACCCCGCGGGACAGCAGCTCCTCGCCGCGATACACGTCACCGCCGCGCACGGTGAGGCCGGCGCCGTCATCGACGAGCGAGAACAGTCGGTCGTCGTCGAGGTCGACGAGCTGGACGCCGGCGTCGGTGAGCAGCTGCGGACCGAGGTTCGGGTAGGTGCCGCTCGACGACGGCGCGCAGTTGAGGACCGCCACGACGCCGGCGGCGATGAGCTCCTCGGCCGACACCCGGTCGAGATCGCGATGGTCAAGAATCGCGATCTCCCCGCGACGCAGGTGGCGGGTGAGCACCTTCGTCCGCCGGCCGCTGCGCGCCGGACCGCTGACGACACGGCTGAGGGTGGCTGGGCGGGCCGGCGGTGTGGCTGCCGGCCCGGCGCTCGAGAGCGACGCGTCCTCCGGTGCCGCCGTCGCCGCCACGGGGCCGGAGAGCGGTTCGTCGAGGGCGACGGAGGGCGAGGTGCGATCGTACGCTCGTGTGCCGTGCGTGCGAGGCGTCACCGCCATGCGGCGAGACTACCCTTCGGCTCCGGCACCGCCGTTAGCCCTCCGCGCAGCTTCGGTTAAGCCGCACGGCGCAGTTCGCGCGCGTGGCGGCGGGCGGCGGCATCGTCCTCGCCGGCGCCGAGCATGCGCACGAGCTCCGGCACGACCTCGTTCTCGGCGAGCTCGAGCACGACGGTGCGAGTGGGCACGACGCTGGTGTCCTTCGAGACCGAGAAGTGCCGCGCGCCCAGCGAGGCGATCTGCGGGAGATGGGTGATACAGAGCACCTGGTGGGCCTCACCGAGCGCGCGCAACTGCTCGCCGACGGCGCGGGCGGTGTGGCCACCGATGCCGGCGTCGACCTCGTCGAACACGAGCGTGGCCTCGTTACCGGCGTTGGCCACGCTCATCAGCGCGAGCATGACGCGCGACAACTCACCACCGGAGGCGATCTCGCGCAGCGGGCCGGCGGGGACACCCGGGTTGGGGGCGAGCACGAACTCGACGCTGTCGCCGCCCTGCGGGCCGGGCGGGCCGTCGGCGAGCTCGATCGTGAACGTCGCCTCGCTCATGGCGAGCTCGGACAGACGCTCGCGGACCGCCGCCGCGAGCGGCTTCGCGGCGCCGCGGCGGGCACGCCGGAGCGCCGCCACGCTCGCATCGAGCTCGCCGCGCGCCGTCTGCAGACGGGCGAGCGTCGTCTCCCGCGCCACCTCGGCCCCGAGCAGCTCGTCCCGCCGCGCGCGGCAGCGCTCGCCGTGCTCGAGCACCGCGGCGATCGTGCCGCCGTGCTTGCGCATCAGGCGGTCGAGGACGGAGAGCCGCTCTTCGACGGCCTCCAGGCCACCGGGCTCCGCTTCGAGCGTCTCGGCATACGCGAGCAGCTCACTGCGGACGTCCTGCGCCTCGAGCGCGAGCGCGCGCAGGCGATCGGTCAGGCCATCGAGCGCCGCGTCGGCGCCGGCGCAGGCCGCGAGGGCGTCCTCGCCGCGCGCGAGCAGGTCGGTGGCGCCGGGCGCCTCGCCCCCGTCGCCGCTCAACACGTCGACCGCCGTGCCCGAGGCCGCGCGCAGCGCGTCGAGGTGGCGCAGCCGCTCGCGCCTGGTCAGCAGCTCGGCGTGCTCGGCCTCGTCGGGCGCCGCTCCTTCGATCTCCTGCAACTCGTAATCGAGCAGGTCGAGCTCGCGCGCCCGCGCCGCGTCGAGCTCGTCGAGCTCGGCCAGCGCCGCCTCGAGCTCCCTTGTCTGCGCGTGGGCGGCGCCGCAGCGCTCGCGGCGATCGGTCTGCTCGGGTCCGCAGAAGCCGTCGAGGATCTCCAGCTGCGACGCGGCCAGCGTCAGCTTGCGGTGCTCGTGCTGGCCGTAGAACGTGATCAGCTGCTCGGCGAGCTCCCGCAGGTCGGTCACGGTGGCCGTGCGGCCGTTGATATAGGCGCGGGTTCGGCCGTCGGGGCTCACCCGGCGGGCCAGGATGATCTCGTCCGCCCCGGCGGGGAGCCGCTCGCCCAGCTCCGTCTCGAGGCTCGGCGGGAGCGCGAACGAGCCCTCGACGTAGGCCTCGCCGGCGCCGGGACGCACGACATTCGGCTTCGCGCGGCCGCCGAGCAGGAGGTCGAGGGCCTGCGCGAGGACCGTCTTACCGGCTCCCGTCTCGCCGGTGAGGACGTTCAGGCCGTCGGTGAAGTGCAGCTCGGCTCGCTCGATGAGGAGGAGGTTCTCGACGCGGAGTTCGCGGATCATCGTCGGCGAGGTGTAGCAGCGGCGGGGGATGGAAGGGGGCGGGGGGCCACAGGATGGCGCGAGGCTTCCAGCCGTCTTGACAGGGCCGAGCCGGGTGGTCGGCGGACGTCGACGCCTGGAACGCTCGTAAGCTGGGCGCAATGCTCACCGGACTCCGAGCTGTGGCTTCTGCGGCTGATGGCCGATCGAGGGCTCGCCCTCGTCGACGCGACCGCGCTGATCCTTGTCGTCGAGCAGGCGGGCGAGCTGCAGGTTGCTGCGGCCAGCGGGGATGTGCAGGTCGGCGTGCGGGTGCTCCCGGTGGCAACGAGCGCTCTTGGCGCGGTTTACCAGGCCGGGGGTCCGCTCGACCTGGAAAGCCCCCGCGGGGCCGACGCAGCCTGGTTGCACGAGTTGGGCATCGAGGCAAGCACGATCGTCGTCGAACCGCTGCACTTCGAGCCAGTGGGCGGAGGGCTGGTCATCGCGCTGCGGCGTGAGGGACGTTTCCGCGGAGCCGACCGAGAAGCGCTGCACAGCATTCGCGACGAGCGTGGCGGCGCGCCTCGCCGCCGAGCGTTCGGTCGAAATCGAGCGCCTCCGCCATGGGCTTGCAGAGCGAGAACGAGAGCGCACCCGGTGGGCGCGCGAGATCCACGACGAAACCGTCCAGGGGCTCGGCGCATTGCGTCTCACACTCGCAAACGCCCGAGATCTCGACGAGCCCGCGCCACTACGCCAGGCAGTCGATGTTGTACTCGACGGACTTGGCGCCGAAATCGACGGCCTGCGCCACCTCATCACGGAGCTGCGGCCAGCCGCTCTCGATGATCTCGGCCTGGTCCCAGCACTTGAGGCGCTGATGCGTCGCGCTGAGGCGATCGACGGGCTCGAGGTGACATCGCAGGTTCGACTTCGGCCCGACGGCCGAGCGACTGGATCCCGAGCTCGAGAGCACGATCTACCGCGTCGTACAGGAGGCGCTGACGAATGTCAGCCGCCACGCACAGCGCGACTCGTGCGCTCGGTCGACGTGCCTTTCGCCAAGGGGACGAGTTGCACGTGATCGTCCAAGACAACGGGCAGGGGACTCAGCGCCGCGCCGAGCCCCCAGCGCGAGTCATCGACGGGCTTCGGAACCTCAGGCATGCGGGAACGTGCCGAACTAGTCGGCGGCAACATCGAAATTCGCGAGACCCGCCACCGGCGGGACCGTCGTGGAACTCACGCGTTCCGCTCTCCGGACGCCCCAACCGCCCCACGGCAGACGAGCCGACAGATCCGATCAGGCGCTGAGGCCGACGCGGCGAGCATACGCCGAGATCTCGGTTCGGGAAGAGACTCCCGAGCTTCTCGCCCAGGCGGTCGCGGGTCGCCTTCACTGCACGCTCGTGGACGTGGATCATCTCGGCGATTTGCGCGTTCGTGTGGCCGTGAGCAACGAGTCGTACCACCTCGACCTCGCGTTCGTTCAACACCGACGGATCAACGTCGGCCGGAGCGTCATCAGCGAGTAGGGCACCCAGACGTGGGTGGACGTACTTCGCGCCGGTGACCGCGCTCCGAAACGCCTGCATTAGCTCTGCGGGCTCGGCCTCTTTGAGGAGATATCCGTGCGCACCGGCGGCCAGCGCTTGCCGCGCGTAGCCCGGGTCTTCGTGCATCGTCAAGACCACTACCTTCAGATCTCGGTGAGCCGCGAACACGTACGGAAGCGACGACAGGCTGGGGCCGCCCGGCATCGACACATCGAGGATGAGCAGGTCCGGGTGCAGCAACCTCACGTGCTCGAGGGTGGAGGGCACGTCTGCGGCCTCAGCGATGACGCGGAATTCTCCGCCGGACCGCTCCAGCAATGTCCGGACACCGTCGCGAACCACATCGTGGTCATCGGCGATCACGACCGTAAACGGCGTCGGCTCCAAGCTCGTCGACACGCCCACAGGCTAGCCGGTCCTCAGGCGGAGCGGGAGCGGGCTCTGGCGGCAACCTACGCCCCGGCGTAGCTCGTCGTTTCCGCTATTTGCGGCTTTAGCTGACCATGCAATCGGCCGATGAGGACGTGGCGGAACATGACCTCGCGTCAGCGCAAGATCTATTTCATCGGGCAGTTGGTGCTGCTTACGGCGTCGCACTAGGACTCACTGCGCATTTCTCGCGCGGCGCCGATTGGCGCTCGTGGCAGCTCATTGCGCTGCTGGTCGCGCTCTCTGTAGCCAGCGAGCAGATGACGATCGAGGTTCGCGGCCTATACATATCCGGCGCCTTCATCGCGCTCGTGCTCGCCATGACGCTGCTCGGCCCCGCGCCGGCGGTCGCGATGAGCGTGACCTCGGATGCCTTGCTCGCTGATTAAGCGCCGGCGACCGGCGACGGACGCGGCCGCGAACCTCATCTCGAGCGTCGCGTTTCCGCTGGCCGGCGGGCTCATTGCCCAGGCGCTCATCGGCCCAATTCACGGCGGAAGTGAGGCGACGGTCAATAGCGCTGCTTTCGCTCTCGCCGTCTTCGGGGTCTTCCTGAGCGCAAACGCCATCAATTTCCTGGCGATCGCCATCCACCTCCGGATCACCAGGGGCCGCAGCATCGTTGACCAGGCACGCGACTTCCTCGTGCCGATGCTGCCGGGCCAGCTCGCCGCTGCCGGTCTCGCGGCAATTCTCGCGAGCGCGTACGTGCGCGCCGGCTACGCCGTTCTGTTCGGCGTCGTCGTGGTGCTCGGCATCTTCCAGTACCTGGCGATCGCTCTTTACCGATCAGAGGAACGCGCCGAACAGCTCCACGCGCGCTCGGTCAGGCTCGCGTCTATGCAACTCGGCATGCTCACGACACTAGTAGAGACGCTCACCATGCGAGACCCGACAACAGCGCGACATGCCGCCGCGGTCGCCCGCTATGCACGCGATCTCGCCGCGCAACTCGGCTGCGACGAAACCGAGCAAGACCAAGCCCACACCGCGGGCCTTCTGCACGACATCGGGAAGTTTGCGTGGCCCGATCGCGTGCTTCACGCCAGCGAACTCTCGCCAACTGATCTCGTGCTGGTACGCAGACACCCGCTAGATGGCGCTGCACTCGTCGGCCGGCTGGACGGTTATGGGCCGATCGCCGACGTCATCCTCTACCACCACGAGCGCATGGACGGCACCGGCTACCCGGCCGGCCTCATCGGAAAGGAGATCCCGCTCCTGTCCAGGGTCATCGCGGTGTGCGAAACCTACGACACCCTCACCGCGCACGACTCTTACCAGATAGCCCGGACCCCACACGACGCCATAGCCGAGCTTCAAAAAGAAGCCGGGACGCACTTTGACCCCGAGATCGTGGCGGTCTTTACAGCCATGCTCCAGAACGACGGTGCCCTTACAAACACGGGCACCGAAAAGCCTGAATTCGTGTCCGAACTCGACTTCGAACGGCGTGCACGCGCACTTGCGCAAGCATCACCATCGCTCAGTCCAACTCAAGGCCTTGCCGCATCAGGTCGATAAGTCAGCAGCTGATCTTCATGACAGCCTCTCGCTAGCCGGGTGGAAACCAACTCCGAACTCTTGGCGTTACCGCGTCAAAGTGCATCGCCTTGAGTACGTTTGCGCGGGCATAGTACAGATTGATGCGGCGTGTTGCGCATCTTTTTCCAGGATTGTCGCTTTTTGCGCCTGGACGATCTGCCCAAACCTACGCAAACCGACTCATCCGGAGCCGCAAAACTCTGCATGAGCAGCCGAAACTGCGCTTCGCGCTTGACGTTTGCAACGTTTCTTGCAGCTCGATTCTGGGCTTTTCGGCGCTAATCGAGCCCCACCGCGGCGCCGATATCCGCTGGCCGCCGCCCAGCAAGGGCCTCCCGCGCGCCGCCCGAAATCCGCCGGTTGTCGATCAAACGTCTACAAACATCGCCGCCCCTCATGTCGCGGCCTCGATCCGCCGAAAAGGTCGTTGGAACAGCACTCCACGCTGAACAACGCAAGGAACGCCATGAATCCCAACCTGACTCCCCTACGTGCCCGGACTGACCGGCAGCTCGTGTTCACGAGCTCGCAGGCTGCACGGTACGTGGGCGTCTCGCTTGCCACGATCCGGCGTTGGTCGGATGCCGGGCATCTCACCTGCTACCGCACGCCAGGCGGCCAGCGTCGCTTCTCTCGCGAGCAGCTGGACGACTTCATCGCCTCGCTGCGTGGCGACACGGGTGGAAGCGACGACCTGATGCCGCCGGCGGCCGCCGCCTGAGGGCGGCGGCCTCCCGGCCTCCTCAACTCGCCAGTCGACCGAACTTCTCGCGCAACCGCCGGTAGAAGGACGAACCCGGCAGCTGGGCGATCGTGCCCGCGTGGTCGACGAAGCGCGCGTCGATTGCGCTATCGGCGGCGATCTCGCACACCGGCCGCCCGTCGACGGACACGTCGAGAGGCTCCTGCGACCGGTTGTAGATCGTCAGCAGGTCGTCCGGCGCGACCACGAGCGCCCGCGCCGTGAGCGAGTGGGGCGCGATGAAGCTCACGACGAACCCGGCCACCCCCCAGGCCATCACGGGCCCCCCGTTCGCGAGGTTGTAGCCGGTCGAGCCGGCCGGCGTGGCCACGACGAGCCCGTCGCAGCGGACGCTGCCGACGACCTCGTTATCGAGCGCGTAGGCGAGCTCGGCGACGCGCTCGCCGACCTTGCGGTGGATCGCCACGTCATTGATCGCCGTCACCACGCCGCTCGGCGTGTCAAGCACGATCGCGGGCAGGTGCAACAGCTCGAAGTCGCCCGCGAAGGCCCGACGGAGCCCGTCCTCGAGCTCGTCGGGCTCCACGGTGGCGAGAAAGCCGATCGCGCCGAAGTTGACGGCGAACACGGGGATCCCCGTGTTCGCGTAGTGGCGCAGCGCGCGCAGGATCGTGCCGTCGCCACCGAGGACGACGCACAGGTCGACGCCGGTGCCGTCGGACGCGTCGACGACCACGCCCGGACGCTCGACGAGCCCATGCTTGCGCGTCTCGTCCGGGTCGAAGCGCAGCGAGACTCCGGCCTCGTTCGCAATCGCGAACACGCGCTCGAGCGCCGCAGACGTCTGGTCGGGGCGACCGTGCGTGAACACCGTGGCCACGCGTGCCCGTTGCTGCCCAGGATCGCTCACGGCTCCACCGCGCGCGCGAGCGTCTCTAGATCGGTATCCGCCGGGGCGGCCGAACCACGCGCGGCGTCGACGAGGTGGATGAACGTCTCGAGGTTGCCCTTCGGCCCGGGCAGCCCGGACGAGTGGTAGCCCACGACGACGGCGCCAAGGCCCTGCGCGGCCTGCCCCACGTCGACGAGCGCCTCGCGGCGTGCGGCCGGATCGCGCACGACGCCGCCGCTGCCGACGCGTCCGCGCCCGACCTCGAACTGAGGCTTGACGAGCCCGAGCACGTCGTAGCACTCATCCAGACAGGCGAGCACCGCCGGCAGCACCTTCGTCAGCGAGATGAACGAGACGTCGATGACGGCGACGTCAGGACGCCAGGGGAGCGAGGTCGGCTCGAGATGGCGCGCATTCGTTCGCTCCATGACCGTGACGCGCGGATCGTTGCGCAGCGTCCAGCTGAGGTCGCCGTAGCCGACGTCGACCGCGATCACCCCAGCCGCGCCTCGCTGCAGCAGGCAATCGGTGAACCCTCCGGTCGACGCCCCGACGTCGATCGCGTGGCGGCCGTCCACTTCGAGCTCGCTCGCGTCGAGCCCGTTCGCGAGCTTGATCCCCCCGCGCGAGGCGTATTGCGGCCCTGAGTCCACCACGACGGACGCCTCGCTGTCGATCATCTCCCCCGGCTTGAGTGCGCGGCGGCCGTCGGCGCCGACGCGAACCTCGCCCGCCATGACCGAGGCGGCAGCGCGGCTGCGCGAGACGAACAACCCGCGCTCGGCGAGGAGCGTGTCAAGTCGCTGCTTGGGCATGCGCGGGGAACGGTAACCGGTGCGCGGGCCGCGCCGTATAAGCGCCATCAGCCCAGCAGCCGCCGGAACACGTCCTCAGGTGCCAGCGACGCTGAGGTATAGCGGCGCGCCGGAGCTCACGCTGTCGGGGGACGTCGCCGTGCCAGGGTCCTGCCAGACCGCGGCCAGGGCTCGATTGGCCGGGTTGTAGGCCACGCCGTCGGGCGGCTGCATGCCCACGTTCTTGGCGACGCTGAAGATGGCGCCTGAGCGGGCGGCGCCGGCTCCGGCGGAGGCCGCGAACACCTCTTGTGTGCCGGTGTTCATGCCGATCACCGCGCCGCCGCCCTGACAGACGAGCATCAGCTGCGCGGGCGATGTCGTGTACACCGATATCGCTTGCGTGAGCGTGCGGGTGGAGCCCACCGGCTTGCCCGCGACGAGGTGCTGACCGAGAACCCATTTCGCCTGCGCGCCGCCGGTGGCAGACGGGCCGGCGTCCTCCCAGATGACGAACTCGTTGCCGGGAGCGTCTGTGCAGACGGCCGCGTCGAGAATCTGCCCGTCGGCCTGCGCGGATTTCTCGATCACCGTCGGCGCGGCGGGCGCGGCGAGCTTGGGACTCAGTCGATACAGCCACAGAGCGTCGTACCGGACGCTGCCGTCGGGGAGGGTGTCGCCGGGGTGGATGACGAACAGGTTCCAGCCGTCGCCGGCGGAGTCGACTCGAACGGTCGGCACGATGAAGCTCTGCGCCGGTGGCATCGCGATCGTGCGTTGAGCCTGCAGTCTGCCGTCGGGGTCGATGAGCGACAACAGCACCTGCGGGCGGTTCTTGTACCAGGACGACGGCGCAATCCAGGGTTGCTCGTTCACTGCGACGAGCAGGTAGGCGTGTCGGGTCGACTGATAGGAGAGATACTGGCCCTGAGGTCCGTCGTCGATGGCTTGCGGGGTCGTGACCAGCGCCACAGACCCGAGCGGACGAGTCAGCGGCTGCCCGCGCAGGGCCGCATTCCAGGAGGTGAGCATCAGCTGCGCGGTGTGGTCGTTGGCGTGTATTGCCCACCCCAGCATGACGACCTGCCCGTCGGGACCGGCGGCCAGAAGCGGCGTATTCAGCAGTGAGCCGCCGTCGGTCAGCGCTGCCGTGGGCAAGCGCCGCTCGCGCACGAGCCCACGGCGGCTGTCGAGCAACGCGACGGTCAGGGTGCGATGGGTGGCGCTTCCGCTCAGCCACGTCCCGATCCACCGTCCATTGCTGAGGTCCAGTAGGTGGGGCTGCAGCATGGTTCCCTGCCCGATGAGAAAGCGGCCTCTCGTCACCGGCGCCAGCGGCGCCGTGCCCGCGGGGCTCGAGAATGCCACCCAGTTGGCCGCCACCGTCGCCGCCGCCAGGAGGGCGAGTGCGCCGAGCGCTGCTCGCCCGCGTATCAAGGGCTGCCGGCGCGGGGGGCGACGGACGGTGATGGGAGGCGCAGCTGTGGCCATGTTGCTTTTGGCGACGCGCGACGGCGCAGATCGCGCCTAGCTGTCCAGCAGCTGAGCGGTCTCGGCGGTGGACAGAGTGGGCTTCTGCAGGCCTACGGAATCGAGCAGCTCGACAACCTCGTCCCCGTAGAGCTCACGAGCGGCGATGAGCGCCTCGGCGACCTTCTCAACCTGCTCGCGGTTGCGGTGCACGACGGCGTAGGCAATCGCGTAGGCCTGGCCGAGCAGCTGGGCGGCGGCGCGCCGCTTGAACGGGTCACCGAGTACGCCGGCAACCGGGTCAGCGGAGAACATCGGCCCACCGCCAGAGCGCTGCATGATCTCCGCGCCTGTCTGTTCGAAGCGTTTCATCGCCGCCGCGGCCTCGCGGGCCTCCAGCCCAAGTCCGAGTTCAGGGCCCATGGCGCACGCGCCGACCATCCATGCTGCCCGCAGCGTGGCCGAGGCGACGTCGCCGCCGACCCCTGTCGAGTTCTGGCCGTAGAAGATGCGTTCGGCAGCCATCGCTCCCAGCGCCCACACGAGCTTGGCGAACTCCTCCTCGCGCCAATGCGAGAAACGCTCTTCTACCTCGATGGCCTGATGATGGCCGAGCGACCCGCCGCGCTTGCGAATCGATAGCCGCGTGGAGAGGACGCCCTCCATCATCAGATGCCCGCAGACGGCATGCCCCGCCTCGTGGATGGCGACCGCCCGCGTCTCCTTGGGCTGATATTCGATGGCGACTGCGGTCCCGGACTCGACGGTCGTCATCGCCTCGACGAGGTCGGTCCAGGTGAACGCTTCGCGGCGCTCCGAATGGGCGTAGGTCAGCGCGAGTGAGCAGACCTGCTCGATCATCGCCGGCGAATACCCGGAGGTCAGGCGGCCAAGCTCGTCGCGCCGACGTGGCTCATCGAGCTCGGCCGCGTGGGACACCTTGTCGAGATAGAGGTCGAAGATGTCCGTGCGGTCTTCCTTGTCGGGCGTGCGAAACCAGATGTGGCGCCCCAGGCGTCCAGGTCGGGTCAGTGCCGGGTCCAGCGCCTCCAGCGGCACGTTGGTCGCCCCGATGAAGAAGATCTGCTCGTTGCGCGGCTTGGCCGCCGGGAGCCGCAACGGCAGTCGCCCGAGTCGCCGCGGGATGAAGAACATCGCGTCCAGCCAGACGTTGAGGCGCTTCTTGAGGTAGCGCCTCACGGCCGGCGGGGAGTCCACACCGTCCATCTGCACCAGCAACTGATTGAGCGCGAGGCTTCCGCCGCCCATGCCCGGCATCATGAAGCGGGCGATGTTGTCCGAGGCGCGGCTGACGGCAGCCGGCAGGCGCGAGCACACGGGCGCGGGAGCGCGCATCTCAAACATCCGCTCGCGCCAGCGCTCGGTTTCGAGCACGAGGTCGCCGGACGGGTTCAGGGCTCCTGCCAGGCCGAAGAAGGCCACGTCTTCGAAAGCCTGCGCACCGACAGCCGCAGCCGCGGGATTGAGGGACTGGCGGCGCATCCCGACGGCGTCGATCTCGTCGACGAAGACGATGCACTGCCCGCCCCACTTGCGCGCCAGACGCTTCGCCTTCCAGACCATGACGCGGACGATGACGGCATCCATGCCGATGAACGTCTGGGCGAATCCGGACCCGGGAATGGAGACGAACGGGCAGTTGAAGCCGGTGGCGATCGCCTTGGCGAGCATCGTCTTGCCCACCCCGGGCGCGCCGAGGAACAGCAGGCCGCGTTCGCGTTTGCCGCCGGAGCGCTCAAACGCCTCCCCGGCCTGCCAGAGATTGATGACCTTGTCGATTTCCTGCTTCGCATCAGCCTGGCCGCGGACCGACTCCATGCGCACACCCCAGTCGGCCTCGCCCGGCTCGTAGCTCTGGATCTGCGCGACACCCATTGCCAGCAGCGGTCCGAAGAGGATGGCGAAGTTGATGAAGAACAGGAGCATGAACTGCAGGCCGATGGTCGGCACCAGCGTCACCGCCTGCGGAACCGCTCCGAACAGTGCGCCGAGCGTCGACCCGAACGACTGTCCCGTAACGATCGAGATCACCCCGACGACGAGCGCCGCCGCAGCGAGCAGGCGCACTCGCCGCGACCAGAACCACGTGCGCCGGCGCGTCAAAGCGTCGTTGGTCAGCGACCCCCGGTCACTGCCGTCGACCCCAGCCGAGGGGACGAAACGGCGCAGGCCGAGCTCGACGAGCGCCCGCGTCATCACCACGCCCACGAAAGCCAGTAGAAGGCTGGCGAGAACGCCGAGACGGTCGTGATGGTGCAGGTAATAGAACGCGCCCGGCGCGGTCAGCAGCGCGACGCCGCCGGCGGCGAACCCGAGCACTCGCCATTGCGTGCGAAGCTCAGCGTGAGACTGGCCCGTGAAGGCCGACTGGGACTCAGCGAGCGCCTCCAGCTTCGTCGGGGGGCCATGGGCTGCGAGAGCGCCGCTGTGCGCCGCGGACGAGCGGGCGACGCGCGCCCTTGCGAGCAGTCTGTTGCGTGGAAATGCCATAACCCGTCAAACCTCTCCAACGTGACGAGCCGAGCCACCCTGTCGCGTGACCCGGCATCGACATCGCTTCGCAACGTGTCATCGGCCTCTGGGACCGGGTCGTTAGCCGGAGAAGCCATGTCCGCGCAAATAGGCAGTGGACAGACGTCTCATCGCGGTGGACGAAACCCGGGCGATCTGGCCATCTGTGACCCAGATCACACTTATGTCGTCAGAGTATGTATAATGTTTGTATGGCCGCGAAGAACCGCAACGAGCAGCGACGATACGCCTCGTCGGCGTCGGACTACTCGCTCATGGAGTTCATGCGCGACTTCCCCGACGATGCCGCGTGCCTGGACCGTCTGTGGCGCGAGAAGTACGCGCCCGACGGCCACCACGCGCAGTGCCCGCGCTGCGAGCGTGAGCGCAAGTTCCATCGGACGACGACCCGCGCGTCCTACACGTGCGATACGTGCGGGCTGCATGTCCACCCGATGAAGGGCACGATCTTCGAGAAGACGACGACGCCGCTGAACCTCTGGTTCTACGCGATGTACTTGATGGCGAGCACTCGCTGCGGAATCTCCGCCAAGCAGCTCGAACGCGAGCTGGGCGTCGGATACAAGACCGCGCACCGCATGATGAAGCGGATCAGAACCGAGCTGATGACCGACGTGGGTGACGAGCCGCTGTCGGGTGACGTCGAGGTCGATGAGACGTCGTGGGGCGGAAAGCCGCGCAGGGCTCACGCTACGCGCGCTGAGGCCGCCGCGTTCCGCGAGGCCAAGCCCACGGTGCTCGGGATGGTCGAGCGCGGCGGGAAGGTCCGTGCTCGCGTCATCGCGTCCCGTCGTGGAGCGCCTCTTAGTAGAGCCGTGCTGGCCAACATCAACCCGACGTCGATCATCTTCACCGACGACTGGCCCGCGTACAAGCCGCTGCGCCGCCAATACCTCGACCACAAGATCATCAATCACTCGGCCGGCTCCTATGTCGACGGGACGACGCACACGAACACGATCGAAGGGTTCTTCGGGAACCTCAAGACCGGGATGCGCGGCGCGTATAAGAAGGTGTCGCCTCGCTACTTGCAGTCCTACGTGGACGAGTACACCTGGCGCTACAACGCCCGGCACGATGGCCGAGCGATGTTCACGCAACTGCTTGAGCGCGCCGCCCAGGCATAGGAGAGGACGCCGATGGATCGCGCCAAAGCGCATGCGTTTTACTCCGAAATCGCCAACCAATGCCTGTACATCGTCCTCGCCTACGACCAAGTGACCGCGCTGCATTCGGCCGACGTGCAGCGCGAAGCAGACTTTGTAGGGCGCATGGAGGACTGGAAAGCGCGCTCGGCGGCCCTTGACGCCAGCAACCCAGGTCGGCAGCAACGAACGGCCCTCATGGACGAACACCGAGAGATCATGGCCTCGGGGAGGCGAGACCGAGAGCCGCAAGATCTCCAATGGATCTTCTTGCAAAGCATCGTGATTGCCGCTGCGAACATCTCAAAAATCCTCTGGGGCAGCCGGCAGCGGAGCACGGCGGGGGGAAAACGTGAGCAGGAGCGAGAACCCCTACGCCGCCAGATCGGTATCGACAACAGCTCGCCGTTCTACGAGCGGCACGTACGCAACCGCTTCGAGCATTTCGACGAAGACCTCGACGACTGGTACGACAAGAACAAGCCCGTAGTCACAATGGTCCGGGGTATGAGCTACGGACCGAGCGCGATTCAACCCGCCAAGGGCATCTTCGGCCACTACGACCACACCGTGGCGGTCCTCACGTTCGGCACCAAGCGGGTCGAGATACGGCCCCTGGTCACCGAGGCCAAGCGGATACTCCCGCTCGCCAAAGCACAGCAGAGCTAATTCGGCTAAGCGCGGTCGCTGGGTCGCTGGCGCTCCGGCGACCGCCGGGCAGCCTGCCGGATCAGCGCGTCGATCGTCTCGCGCTTCGGGACCGGAATCTCGATCGGCTCCGCCGGCTCGCCCTTGCTGTCCTTCCCGCGCGGCTGCGTCGGCTGCTTGTCCTGCTCGCTCATCCCTGAGAGGCTAGCGCGCGATGCCGCGCCTCGACTTGACTAACGCCCGGTCGAAACTCGCGCATGCGAAAGGCCATATCGATCTGCTTCGCGCCGAAATCGCGGAAGCCGGAGCCCCAGATCCAGACGTCATCCCCCTTACGCGGCAATACGAAGCGGACCAGGGCGCCGTCGTCTACCGGCTCGGCCGCGTCATACAAATCAACGAGGAGTGGTCGTTGATAGTCGGGGATGCAATTCACGATCTCCGCGCGGCCCTCGACCATCTCATGTGGCAACTCGCGAAGCGGCACCTCGGCCGCGTTCCCACCGAACGAGAAGCCAAGAGCATCCAATTCCCGGAGGTCCGCCGCCTCAAGGACTTCCAAGGAAACCGGTTCCTTCAGTACGTCGACCCCGCGGATATCGCCCGGCTCAAGCCGTACCAGCCATACAAGCGACTCAAGAAGGGTGAGCTTCATCCCCTCCCGAAGCTCATTCGACTCTCGAACATAGACAAGCACCGGCGCCTGCACCTGCTCGTCACAAGGCCGTACCAATCGCCGCTGACCAACCGCATCGACGCCTACACCGACTGCGTGACGCGCCCGAGACTGATGCCGGACGGCGGCCGCGCCCACGCGCACATCATCGCGCCGGGGCCAAATCCGCGAACGAACGACCCAATAATGTTCGTATTCGTCGCTCCCACAGGCCCGAACCCCGATGTGGACTTCGATATGACGCTCACCGCGTTCGTAGGCATTGGCCGCCTGGGACCACTGATTCCCCTGCTCGACGCCTTCGCGCTGTATGTAGGGAACGTGCTCAACGCCTTCTCGTGAACCGCGCTGCTTGCCATGCGCGGCCGAGTCTACCGGGTCTACATACCTTGATGACATATGTGTGACCCAGATCACACACGACCAGGCCGAAGTCGCGCATCATGATGATCGACCCGCAGCAAGTAGCACCCTCCGAAGCACACATAGCAGCATCCCTCCCCTCAGGAAAACGGCCCGGTTCCCTCCCGGGCCGTTTTTCTTAACGCGCGGGCAACGGGCGCGAACGTCCACGCACGTTCCGTCGCGCGGACGGCGCGTCCGGGCGAGGGTGTGCTCGATTTGCGGCCGCATGGTGTGCATACGGGACCACACCCCCGGGCGCGAACGCGCCGCGAAGGCCACTCGGCACGCTCGCGTATCGGTCCCGTCGCGGCGCCGATACGCAGCGTGACCCGCGGGGCGCTTCCGTCACCGTCGCGTCACCCGCTCCGGGGTAGCCGCAGGTGTCGGCCCTACGCCCGCCGCCGCGGCCGCCGCCGCCGCAGCCGCCGCCGCCGGGCAGCGCGCGGCACCCGCGGGCCGAGGAGCCGCGGCCTCAGGCCTCAGGCCTCGACAGCCGTCGAACGGCGATCGAGGATCGCCGTCTCGACGCGCTCGGCGATGCGCTCAGGCGTGAAGCCGACCTCCGTGTGCAGCAGGGCCGGGCTGCCGTGGGTGACGTAGCGGTCGGGAAGGCCGACGCGAAGGATCCGCACCGCGCCGGCGCCCGCGTCGTTGAGGGTCTCCCACACGGCGGAGCCGAACCCGCCGTGCAGCACGCCCTCCTCGACGGTGACGAGCAGGTCGTGCTCGGCCGCGAGCTCGGCCATCAGCGCGGCGTCGATCGGCTTGGCGAAGCGGGCGTCGGCGACCGTGACGTGGATCTCGCGCTCGGCGAGCAGCTCGGCGGCGTCGAGCGCCTTGCCGACGCCCGTTCCGTAGCCGACGAGCGCGACGCGTCCGCCGCTGGGCTCGGCGGCGCCGCCCTCGCGCAGGACCTCGCCGGTGCCGATCTCGACGAGCGACGGTTCGTCGGGGATCGCCACACCCGGGCCGGAGCCGCGCGGGTAGCGCAGCGCAACCGGGCCGTCGTCGTAGACGAGCGCGGTGTGCAGCATGTCGCACAGCGTCGCCTCGTCGCGTGGGGCCATCAGCACGATGTTGGGCAGGCAGCGCAGATAGGCGACGTCGAAGGCTCCGTGATGCGTCGGCCCGTCGTCGCCGACGAGCCCCGCGCGGTCCATCGCGAACACGACGTTGAGCTTCTGCAGGCAGACGTCGTGGACGATCTGGTCGTACGCGCGCTGCAGGAAGGTCGAGTAGATCGCGGCGACCGGCTTTACGCCCTCGAGGGCCAGGCCCGAGGCGAACAGGACCGCCTGCTGCTCGGCGATGCCCACGTCGAAGTAGCGCTCGGGCATCGCCTTCTGCAGGATGTTCAGGCCGGTTCCAGAGTTCATCGCCGCGGTGATCCCGACGATCCGGGCGTCGCGCTCGCACTCGCGCACGAGCGCCTCGCCGAACACCTGCGTGTAGGCCGGGGGTGGCGGCCTCGAGAAGCGCGAGCTCTTGCGGACCGGGGCCGGCGCGCCGTTGGCGATCGAGTTGGGCTTGGCCGCGTGCCAGCGCTCCATCCCCTCCAGGCCGCCCTCCTCGGCGGGCGCGAAGCCCTTGCCCTTGACCGTGGCGATGTGCACGACGACCGGGCGCTCGGCGGCGAGCGCCTCGCGCAGCGCGACGCGCAGGCCGCGCACATCGTGGCCGTCGATGACGCCCATGTAGGCCCAATCGAGCTCCTCCCAGAACAAGCCGGGCGCCCAGAACGCCTTGATCGACTCCTTCAGCTGGGGACCGAGGCGCTCGAACTTCGCGCCGATTCCACCGGGCAGGCGCGAGAGGCCGCCCTCGACGCCCTCGCGGGCGTGCCAGAGCTTCGGATTGAGGCGGACACGGTTGAAGTACCGCGACAGCGCGCCGACGTTCGGGGCGATCGACATCCCGTTATCGTTGAGCACGACGACGATCGGAGTGCCGAGACCACCGGCCTGGTGGATCGCCTCGAAGGCGACGCCACCGGTCATCGCCCCGTCGCCGATCACGGCGACGACCTTGCCATCCTCGATGCCGATGTGGCGCATGCCCTCCTTGACCCCGACGGCGTAGCCGATCGATGTCGACGCGTGGCCGGCGCCCATGATGTCGTGCTCGGACTCGGCGATCGAGCAGAACGGCGCGAGACCTCCGTACTGGCGGATCGTCGGCAGCTCGTCGCGGCGGCCGGTGAGGACCTTGTGCGGGTAGGCCTGGTGCCCGACATCCCAGAGCACCTTGTCGCGGGGCGAATCGAGCAGCGAATGGAGCGCGACGGCCAGCTCGCACGTCCCGAGGTTCGCGCCGAAGTGCCCGCCGATCTCCCCGACCGTCTCGATGATGTGCTCGCGGACCTCCTGGGCGACCTGCCCGAGCTGCTCCTCGGTGAGCGACCTCAGGTCGGCTGGACCGTCGATGCCGGGCAGCAGACGCTCACGCGGTTCGTCGGCGGGGGTCATGAGGTCCGTGTGTAGATGAAGTCGGTGATCTGCTCGAGCTCGGCGGCGCCGTCGGGTGCGGCGACCGCGAGCGCGTCGCGCGCGGTGCGGTAGGACTCGTGCGCGAGAGTCCTTGCCTGGTCGATTCCGAACTCGCTCACGTAGGTCCGCTTGCCATGGCGCTCATCGCTGCCCTGCGGCTTGCCGAGTGCGTCGTCGCTGCCTGTCACGTCGAGGATGTCATCGACGATCTGGAAGAGCACGCCCAGCTCGGCCGCATAGCGGCGAAAGGCAATTGTCGCAGGTTCGGGCATGCCCTCGATAAGCAGTACGCAATGGACGCTCGCGGCGATCAGGCGCCCCGTCTTCAGCTCGTGCAGGCGGCGCAGGCCGTCCGGACCCGGCGGTGCGGTCGCCTGCACGTCGACGTACTGCCCGCCGACCATGCCGTCGACGCCCGTCGCCGCGGCGAGCTCGGTGACGGCGGCGATCACGCGCTCGGGCGGCGAGCGCTGCTCTCCGAGCACGTGTCGGAAGGCCTCGGCATAGAGGCCGTCGCCGGCGAGGATCGCCACCGGCTCGCCGAAGGCGACGTGAAGGGTCGCCCGACCTCGTCGCAGGTCGTCGTCGTCCATCGCCGGGAGATCATCGTGGATGAGCGAATACGTGTGGATGAGCTCAATCGCGGCGGCGAGCGGAAGCACCGATCGATGATCGCTGCCGATCGCCCGGGCGGTGGCGAGCGAGAGCACGGGCCGGATCCGCTTGCCGCCGGCGAGCAGCGAGTAGCGCATCGCCTCCTCGAGGCCTGCGGTGATCGCCTCGTCGGAGAAGCGAAGCTCGGCCAGGTAGCGCTCGACCTCCGCGCGCAGGTGGTCCGGGTACGCGCCCGCCGGTGGTGATGCAGAAGCCAACGCCTGCGCTACAGCAGCGAGTCCTGCCCCGGCGCGAGCTCGGTCACCTCGGCCCGAGCGCGCCGGTCGAGCTCGGCGCTCGCCGCGGTGGCGAGCGCCGCGCAGTCCTCCACGAGCGTGGCCGCGGCGTCGGCGGAGATCTCCCCGCTGCGCAGCTGCTCGGCGGCACGCTCCAGACGCGTGATGAGATCGTCGAGGGTGTCGGTCACGGGCGGTCTTCCTCCTGCGCGGCCGCAGCAGGGCCGGATTGGTCGGGGGCGGTACGCGTGTCATTCTCGCGCACCTCGCGCAGCACCGCGGCCAGGATGCCATTCACGAACGAGGGCGCGTCGCTGCCGCAGAACGTCTTGGCGCTCTCCACGGCCTCGTCGATGGCACCCTCGGGCGGGATCGGAACCTCACCGGGCGCCACGTCGGGGTGCAGCATCTCGATGAGCGCCACGCGCAGGATGCTGCGCTCGAGCGGCTGGATGCGCTCCACCGCCCACCCGCGGGCGTGACGCGAGATGACCTCGTCGAGCTCGGGCGCGCGATCCGCCGCCGCGTGAGCGAGCGCCCGCGACATGAGCGGCGCGTCGCGACCGAGGGTATCGGTGAGCGACTGGCCGGTGAGATCGTGCTGGTAGAGGGCGAACACGGCCGCACGCCGCTGTTCGGAGCGACGCACGGTCAGCCGCCGATCGCCACGGAGAGATGGAGGGGCACGAGGCTCGGGTCGGTCGCGCGGGGCGTGCGGAACACCTCGAACGGCGACGCTAGGCGCGCGATACGTAATCGCCCGTGCGCGTGTCGACCCGCACGCGCTCGCCGACGTTCACGAACAGCGGCACGTGGATCGCGGCGCCGGTCTCGAGCGTCGCCGGCTTCGTTCCACCACCCGACGCCGTATCGCCGCGCAGCCCGGGCTCGGTCTCGGTGACCTCGAGGTCGACGGCGCTCGGCAGCTGGATGTCGGACGGCTCGTCGTCGATGAACAGCACGTCGACCTCGCTGCTCGGCTTGGTCCAGCGCAGCATGTCCTTGACCGCGGTCTCGGGCACCGCGATCTGCTCGAAGGACTCCGAGTCCATGAAGTGCGCGTCGCTGCCGTCGGCGTAGAGGAACTGCATCCGGCGCGCCTCGGTCCGCACGGCGCGGAACTTCTCCCCCGCGCGGAACGTGCGGTCGATCACGTTACCGTCGGAGGCCCGCCGCAGCTTCGTGCGTACGAACGCTCCACCCTTGCCGGGCTTCACGTGCTGGAACTCGAGCACCTTGAAGATCGTTCCGTCGACCTCGATGTGGTTGCCGCTCTTGAGTTGGTTTGTGCTTATCACCACACAGCTCCTGTAGCCTGGCCGACGTGCCCGACCGCCCCCGATACGACCCCTATTTGCGGGTGTCGAGGGTAGCGGGTCGCAGCGGCGAGAGCTTTCAGAGCCCCGCCCAGCAGGCCGACACGATCGCCGAGTAGGCGCGTATGCGCGGCGTGGAGATACTTCACCCGGCTGGATCCCGACAAGCACGCCCGACGCCTCGTCGCCCAGCTCATCACGTCACGCTACAAGAGGGCGCCGCTTGACCAACCACTGATTCCCCATCAGGCGCAGCCAAAGGGCGACACCGGCACCCGAGGAGCGGGTGGCAGCCGCGCAAGGGCGTGTGCTGGAGTGGTCAGGCGAAAGGCCTGGAGGCCCTGCCGATCGGCGCCAATCTGTCGGAGCGTGAAGCGAGCACGCAGCAGCGCGAGCGTGTACCGCTCGATCGGCAGCAGCCGCCCGAGCTCAGGATCGGCGCTGGTGATCAGGACTCCGCCAGGCCGCAGCGCTCGCACGCCGTTTGCGATCTGCGCGGGGCTTCGCGTCGACAGTGACTCCTGGCACGGGTTGCTCGATTCCACGGCATTCGCCGTGCCGAGATGCAACAGAGCTTCCGTCTCGACGAACGGCGTCAGGAGGAGCTCCAGGCTGCGCGGCCTAGGCCTCAGCGACGAGACCAACGCGACCACGCGAACGGCGCCTCCCTCCCAATAACCGTTGCTCCACAAGGTCGTCAGGGCGCCTTCGAACGTCCTCGGTCCGCTTCCCAGCATGGCCGCGAGTGCCGTCGTCGGGTACTTCTGGCTGATGTCATCGGCTTCGCTCGCCACGATCATGGCGCCGAGGAAGACCGCCGTCGCGGTCGCGACTGCCACTGCCAGACGATCGTCGAACGTCAGGCGGATGATGCCGAGCCACACGAACAGCAGGCCGACGGCCGGCGGCGAGACGTGGATGAGGTTGTTCGGGTGAGCTCGGCCGAGGTAGTAGGTGTAGACGAGCGTGCCAAGCGCCGTCAGGCCGACCGCTGCGCGATAGGCGACGGCGCGCTCGCGAATGAGCGCCGGCCGCACCACGGCAAGCAGCACGAGCACGATCGCCGAGAGGGCATACATCGCCCCGAGCGCAAGGCCCGGCGACCACGGCCGGATCGGGAGGTTGCCAAACCCCCCCGTGGTGTACAGGCGGACGTAGTAGAGATACGCACCCCAGTTCGCCCAGGCGCCCGTGGTCACCCACGTCAGCAGGGTGAATGCCAATATGCCCGACGCGCTCGCGGCAAGGAGCTGGGCGCACCGGCGGGCGGCCATGCGCCCTCGCTCGCGTCCGCTTGCTTGCGCCACCAGCGCGTCAAAGCATGCGAGCGCGCCGGCAGTGCCGAGCGTGTAGGCGCCGGCCTCGGCGCTCCAGACAGCGGCGCCGCCGACAGTCACAAGCACCAAAGCGTCGAACAGGCGCTTGCGTCGAGGCGTCCGCGTCGCGGCGAGCGAGAGCAGAAGCGCGACCCAGGGAAGACCAAACCGCAGTACGCCGGTGCTCGGAAAGTCGACGTAGTCGTCGATCTGGCCGAAGATGTCGAGCACCACGGCGACGGTCAGACCGATCGCCGGGATGAGCAGCGACTGCGTGCTCCACCGCAGGATGACGTACAGGCCCATGAAAAGGAACACGGTCAGTACGGACACCAACAGGCTGGACGTGCCGTAGCCGATCGGCACGACGAGGAAGACGGCGGCGAGCGCGTCGAAGATCCCGACGCCGTATTGCGAGAAGGTTCCCACGAGCATCGCCCGTCCGTGGAGGACGTCCAGGGTCGGTCCCAGGAAGTAGTTGTGGTTGGTGGCGAGGACAAGATTGTGGTCGGAGGCGACGAGGGTGTTCGTGGGGTCGGGCAGGAAGTACACGACCACGAGTGCGCACGCGGCGAAGATCCCGACATCGAACACGCGAGCCCATCCGCGAGGGATGCGGCGGCCGCTTCCGAACGCGCGGACCAGATCGAACGCCACAATGCCAGCGACGAGTGCCACGGCGATGTCGACGACGCTCATCGTTGCCGACGGGACGAACGGTGCAACAGCTGCGGCGAACAGCAACGGTATAAGGGCGACCATGGCCCGCGCCGGAATCCGCACCGACGCGGCCGGCAGCGAGCGACCCGCGACGGCAACCGCGACGCGCGTCGCGATGAGCCCGAGAACCAGGAACAGCGACGTGTCGAGCGTCGCGGACCGGGAGAGGTGCAGTAGGCGCGCCACGCAGAGCGTCGCCGCCGTCAGCGCGAGCGTGGCGAACGCGAGCAGCACAGATCGATCAGACAGTGCGCCGGCCCGCTGACGCCGCCAGGCGAGCGTAACCACCAGGGGAACCACCACGAGGATCGTGAGGAAGTACCCGAGTCGCTCGATCGGCTTGCTCTGCCCGAAGAGCACGATCACCGAGCAGGCGCTCAGCGCGAACAGCAGGACGCCGTCCGCGATCGCGCTGCTCAGTAGCGCGACGAGATCCACCTCGTCATCGCGCCTGCGAGGCACCTGGGACGCGCTCGCGACGAGGCCGGCGACGATCAGATCGCAGCCGACGATCAGCAGCGCCGCCTTCTTGACCCCGAACCCCCTCGACGCGGCGATGCCGAGTCTGTTGGCGGCGAGCGCCAGGGCGACGGCCAGCCCGCCCGCCAGGAACAGGCCCGCCGCGAGCTTCGGACGGTCGCCGAGCAGGGGCCTGAGCCTATGGATCATGCCCGGACGTCGTGAGCGCCGGAGGCGGCGAGCGGATTGTCCGGTTGGCATGCCATCGCACGGGAGTTCAGGAGGTTACCGGCCCACTGACGGTCGCAGAGGACCGCTGATCGGAACCGACTACCAGGCGAGAATTCGCCGCCGCGACAGGGTTCCTCTACGTCCAGGCTCATCTGACTCGCCTCGGCGTCCGAGAGCGGGTCAGGGTAGCGGGCCGGCGCGGCGAGAGCACGGGATGGCAGCTCCGCGGTCCGGATCCGGCGCGTTGGGGTCCCAAACCTCGTCAATTCGTCGATCGACCGCCCGCGGGCTACCTGGAGCCGGCGTGGCGCTGCAAAACGGCCCCACCGGGCGTCGGGGCCCTGTATACGCGCGCGACGTATAGCCGGAAAGGCGCGTATCACCGTTGAGCGTGCCTCAAGCCTTGCCCGTTTTTGCCGATGTTTCATCCATATGGACGCACATTCGATGTGTGAGGGCCGATGAGGCTCGTTACGATCAGCCGCGTCGCGGAGGGCATGGAGTTGGCCCGCGACGTCATCAGCGGGCGCCCGAACGAGCTGCCGATGCTGCGCAGCGGTGTGCGCCTGACGGCCAACCTCGCGCAGCGCCTCGCCACCAGCGGCGTGCACGCCGTCTGGATCGAGGACGAGCTCGGCGAGATGATCGAGCCGGTCGAGCCGCTCTCGCCTGAAGTCCGCGCGCAGACCCAGAAGGCGGCGATCGAGGCGCTGGACTCGGCGCGCGACGCGCTGCGTCGCGGCCAGCCGATCCCCGACGACGTCGTGGCGAAGGTCGCGGCCACGGCCGCGGCGATCGCGCGGGCGATCGTCGACTGTCCCGAGGCGGCGCACGCGCTCGACGACCTCGCCGCCGCGGACACCTACACCTATCGCCACTCGCTGCGTGTCACGACGCTCGGACTCCTCATCGCCCACCGCGTGCTGCGCGAGGACGGTTGGGTCGACTGGGCCGGGCGCCGCCGCTACGACGAGATCGAGGAGCGCCTGACCACGCTCGGCACCGGGCTGCTGATCCACGACATCGGCAAGCTCGCCATCCCGCACGAGATCCTCAACAAGCCGCACACGCTCACCCCCGAGGAGTATGAGCTCGTCAAGACCCATCCCGAGGCGGGCGTCGAGATGCTCCCCTCCGACCGGATGTCCTCACTTGTGCTCGCGGTCGTGCGCAGCCATCACGAGCGCTGGGACGGCCTCGGCTACCCGCATGGGAAGGCCGGCGACCGTATCCACCTCTTCGCGCGCATCGCCGCCCCGGCCGATGTGTACGACGCGATCACCTCGGACCGCCCCTATAAGAAGGCCGCGCCTCCACATGTCGGCGTGCGCGCCGTCGTGGAGGGCGCGGGCACGCAGTTCGACCCGAAGATCGTGGAGCATTTCCAGCGCGTCGTCATGCCCTACGCCGTCGGTCACGAGATCACCCTCCCCGACGGCCAGATCGGCGTCGTGGCCGCCGTCGATCCCGAGCGGCCCTACTTCCCGACGATCCGCGTGCGCCAGGAGAGCGGCACCATCGACGAAGCGGTCATCGACATGACCGAGGCCGCCGCCTGCCCCGCCGATGAGATCGCCCCGCCCAACGCGCCGGTCGTCACACCCGCACCGGACAGCACGCCCGCCACGGCCCCGCAGCAGCAACCGCTGTCGGCCGCGTAGGCCACCTCCGCCGGACACCGGGCACAAGGGCGCGCCGGCGCTCGGCTAGATTCCCGGGCGATGCCGTCGTGCGCCGGACCATCCGCGTGAGCACCGCCGGTCGGCCTGTCCCCGCGCCGACCGCTGCCGAACGATGAACCCCGGCGAGGCGGTCGCCATCGCCGCCGCCGGCATGGCCGCCGGCACGATCAACACCGTCGTCGGCAGCGGCACGCTCGTGACCTTCCCCGTGCTCCTCGGGTTCGGCTACGCGCCGGTGACCGCGAACGTGTCGAACACGGTCGGGCTCGTCCCGGGCTCGCTCTCAGGGGCCTACGGCTACCGGGCCGAGCTGCACGGCCAGCGCGAGCGGATCCGCAGCTACGGCCTCGCCTCGCTCGGCGGCGGCGTGCTCGGCGCGATTGCCCTGCTCGCGCTGCCGGCCTCGGCGTTCAAGGCGATCGTGCCGTTCTTCATCGCCATCGCGCTCGTGCTCGTCGTCGCCCAGCCGTGGCTGGCGACGCGGCTCGCGGCGCGCCGGCAGCCCGGCTCCTCGACCCATCGGCGCGCGAGCCTCGCCGCCGTGTTCCTGTCCGGCGTCTACGGCGGCTACTTCGGCGCGGCCCAGGGCATCCTCCTGCTGGCGATCCTCGGCCTCGCGCTCCCCGACGACCTGCAGCGCGTCAACGCGCTCAAGAACGTGCTCGCAATGACCGTCAACCTCGTCGCCGGGATCGTCTTCATCCTCGCCTCGAGCGTGGCCTGGGCCCCCGCCGTGCTGATCATGGCCGGGGCAATCGTCGGCGGGCAGATCGGCGCGCGCTACGGCCGCCGGCTGCCGCCGCCGGTCTTGCGCGGCCTGATCGTGATCGTCGGGATCGTCGCGATCGTGCGCCTCGTCTGAGACGCCGCCGCGCTCAGTCGACGACGGTCAGCTCGGTCGGGTAGTGGCTGAGGCACTCGGCGCCGGTCTCGGTGACCACGACGAGGTCCTCGATACGCACGCCGAGCAGGTCCGGGAGGTAGATCCCCGGTTCGATCGTCACGACGTTCCCGGCCCGCAGCGCCGCGTCTCCCCCGGTCTTCGAGAGCCGTGGTCCCTCGTGGATCTCGATCCCGACGCCGTGGCCGAGCCCGTGACCGAAGCAGTCCCCGTAGCCGGCCTCCTCGATCACGCCCCGTGCGACGGCATCGATCTGCTGACCCGTCGGCCCCGCCGTCACGGCCGCGAGAGCGGCGCGCTGGGCCCGCAGGACTGTCTCGTACACCCCGCGCGCCTCGTCGTCGACCTCGCCGGTGGCGAACGTACGCGTGCAGTCCGAGCAGTAGCCGTCGACGATCGCCCCGAGATCGATCGTCACCAGCACGCCGGGCGCGATCTCGACGTCGCGTGGCGCGGCGTGGGGAAGCGCCCCGTGCGCCCCGGAGGCCACGATCGACGGGAAGCTCGGCCCCTCGGCGCCGCGCACCCGCATCTCGTGCTCGAGATCGATCGCCACCTGGCGTTCGGTGCGACCGACGAGCCCGTGCTCGGCGATCCAACCCAGGATGTCGTCGACGAGCGCCGCCGCGGCAGCGATGCGAGAGAGCTCGTCCGCGTCCTTCACCTCGCGCAGCGCCTCGACCGCTCCTGCGCAGGCGACGAGCTCCCAGCCGTCGGGCAGCTTTCCCACCAGCGCGGCATGTCGCTTGACGCTCAGATGGGCGTCATCGAAACCGAGCCGCCCGCGCCCGTCGAGCTCGCGCACCGCGGCCTCGAGCAGGTCACCGGTGACGATCTCGCGTGCGTAGCGATCGGGCACCTGCTCGCGCGCCTGGGTCGCGTAGCGAAAGTCGGTGTAGAAGCGCCGCGCCGCATCCTCGCCGGCGCCCGCGCCGACGAGCGCCGCTCCGTTGCTGCCGGTGTAGCCGGTGAGGTAGCGGACGTTCACCGGAGCGCTCACGAGCAGCGCATCGACCTCGCGCTCGGCGAGCGTGGTGGCGAGCCGGTCCGATCGCTCCAGCGCAGCGTCCCAAGCCAACGTTGTCATCGATCGTCACCCTACCGCGCGGCTCGGGCGCGCCCGACTCAGCCGCCCAGCTGTTCGCGGAGGCGCACGAGCGCGTCGCGATAGCCGTCGACCCCGCGCCCCGACACGGTGGCAAGGCAGAGATCCGAGATGACCGAGAGCCGCCGCCACGGCTCGCGCGCCTGGACGTCGGACAGGTGCACCTCGACCGCGGGCAGCCCGGCGATCTCGAGCGCATCGTGGATCGCCCAGGCATAGTGCGTCCACGCGCCCGGGTTGAGGATGAGCGCGTCGGCGCGCTCGGCCGCGCCGTGCAGGTGCTCGACGAACTCGCCCTCGGCGTTGGTCTGGAAGAAGCCGGCGACGAAGCCGAGCTCCGTCGCCGCGCCGGCGACGGTGTCCTGCAGCTCGGCCAGGGTGAGCGTCCCGTACTGCCGCGGATCGCGGTGTCCGAGCATGTCGAGGTTGACCCCGTGCATCACCTCGACGCGGTGCGGCGTCGCGCTCACGACTCGACGAGCTCCTCGATCGCCGCGAGCTGCTCGGCGACCGCGACGGTGGCACCCGTGCGCACGCTCCCTGGCGCGTCGACGAGCACGAACGGCACATCCTCCCCCGTGCGCTTCTTGTCCGACGCGGTGGCGGCGAGCACGGCCGCGGGAACGACGATCGCGCAGCCGCGTCGGCAGGCCGTGCGCCCGCAGGAGCTCGGCCACCTCATCGCGCAGCGCGCCCTGGCCGGAGAGGCGCAGCGCCGCGAGCAGACCGAGGCCGACGGCCTCCCCGTGGCGCAGCCGCGCGAAGCCGGTGACCGTCTCGATCGCGTGACCGATCGTGTGCCCGAGGTTGAGCATCTGGCGCGCTCCCGCGTCGCGCTCGTCGGCCGCGACCACGGCGAGCTTCGTCCGCGCGCAGGCGACGATCATGGCCTCGTCGATCGGGTCGTCGGCCGCGACGCGCCGCCAGAGCTCGCCGCCGGCGATGAGCGCGGTCTTGACGACCTCGGCGTACCCGGCCGAGCGTTCGGCGTCGGGCAGCGTGTCGAGGGTCGCGGGGTCGACCATCACGCCCGCGGGCTGGTGGTAGGCCCCGACGTAGTTCTTGCCGCCCGGGATGTCGACCCCCGTCTTTCCGCCGTAGGCCGAGTCGACCTGCGCGACGAGGGTCGTCGGGACCTGCACGACCGCGATGCCGCGCTGATAGGTCGCGGCGCAGAAGCCGGCGAGATCCCCGACCACCCCCCCGCCGAGCGCGATGACATGATCGGCGCGCGTCATGGGCTCGGCGACGAGGGCGGACCACACGCGCTCGGCACTGGACAGCGACTTGTGTGCCTCGCCGGGCGCGATCGCCACGGTGCCCGCCGCCCAGGCGAAGCGGCCCCCGTAGTGGGCCGCGACGCTCTCGTCGGTCACGCAGAACCCGCGCGAGCGGCGACGGTCGAGCGGCCACAGCGCCTCGTCGAGCAGGCCCCGCGCGATGAACACCGGATAGTCGCCGGAGGCGGCGCTCGCCCACAGCATCCGGACCGGTCGCTCCGCCGCGGCGACCGACGCGAGGTGCGGCAGGGCGCGCCGCAGGGCGTCGCCCGTCTTGCCCGGGACGATCGCGTCGGCGAGCCGCTCGTACAGCGGGGTGCGCTCTTGCCACAGCCGCTCGAACGTCGACCGATCGCGGGCCAGCGGGCGCGTCACGCTGCCGCGCGTCGCCCGGATCCAGGCCGTGTCGAGGTCGACCTCGAGGAGCACGGTCACGTGATCGCGCAGGGCCGCCTGCACGCGCTCGGAGAGGACGCTCCCGCCGCCGAGCGCAATCGCCGTCCCGGGACCGGCACCGGCGAGCACGTCGAGCACCAGCTGCTCCTCGCGCGCCCGAAAGGACGCCTCGCCGGAGCGCTCGAACTCCTCGGCGACCGAATGACCCAGGCGCTGCTCGAGCAGGCGATCGGTGTCGAGCGTCTGGCCACCGAGCGTGCTCGCGGCCTCGCGCGCCGACGTCGACTTGCCGGCGCCCATGAAGCCGATGAACACGAGCGCGCGACCGCTCGACGCGCGCGCGTCGGCCCGGTGCGCCACGCCGGGCCCGGTTGCCCCGGGGCCGGGTCGGCTCAGCTCGTCCACCCGATCCGCGCGCGATACGCGTCCACGGCCGCCCGAACGTCGTCGATGTGATCGCCGCCGAACTTCTGCCGGTAGGCGTCGGCGAGCACGAAGGCCACCATCGACTCGCCGACGACGCCGGCGGCGGGCACCGTGCAGGAGTCGGTCCGCTCGCGCAGCGCCTCGGCGGGCTCGAGCGTGGCGATGTCCACGGAGCGCAGGGGCTTGGTGAGCGTCGGCAGCGGCTTCATCGCCGCGGTCGCGATGAGCGGATCACCGGTCGTCATGCCCCCCTCCAGGCCCCCGGCGTGGTTGGTCACGCGATAGAAGCCGCGCTCGGCGCTGTGAAAGATCTCGTCATGGGCCTCCGAGCCGGGCTTGGCGGCGAGCTCGAACCCCTCTCCCAGGCCAACGCCCTTGATCGCCTGGATCGAGCACAGCGCCCCCGCGAGCCGGCCGTCGAGCCGCTCTTCCCACGAGACGTGCGAGCCGAGCCCGGGCACCAGTCCGAACACGCGCACCTCGAAGACGCCCCCGAGCGACTCGTTGGCCTTGCGCTGGACGTTGATGTGCTCGACCATCGCTCGCGTCGCCTCGGGGTCGAGGCAGCGGACCGGCGAGTCGTCGACGTCGGAGAAGCGGGCCAGCTCGAGCGGCTCGTCGTAGCGAGGCGCGTGCACGGTGCCGATCTGCGTGACGTGCGAGACGACCTCGACGCCGAACTCGCGCAGGAACGCGCGAGCGATCGCGCCCCCGGCGACGCGCGCCGCCGTCTCGCGAGCGCTCGCGCGTTCGAGGACGTTCCGGACGTCGGTGAACTTGAACTTCTGGGTGCCGACGAGGTCGGCGTGCCCCGGCCGCGGGAGGTGGACCTCGGCGATCTCCGCGTCCACCGGCCACGGGTTCATCCGCTCCTCCCAATTGGCGTAATCGCGGTTGGCGACCTGCAGCGCGATGGGGCCGCCGAGCGTGCGTCCATGGCGCACGCCGGCGGTGACCTCGGCACGATCGCTCTCGATCTTCATGCGCCCGCCGCGGCCATGGCCGAGCTGGCGCCTCGCCATGTCATGGTTGAGCTCCTGCTCACTGAGCGGCAGGCCGGCCGGCATGCCTTCCACGATGCAGGTGAGGCCGGGACCGTGGGATTCACCGGCGGTGACGAGTCGGAGCGACATCGCGCCCTAGCTTATTGACGCGAACGGGCACGCCCGGCGCGGAGTCAAGCTACCACCGCCTCACGCGCTCGGAACCGGCCTGTCGGCGTACCAGTCCGTTGCGCGCGAGGACGGCAGTCCCAGCCGCCCGGCCTCTCAGCGGGGCGGATGAGCTGACTCGAGGGGATCGACGGCTCGCATCAGCGGCTCGCCGACGGCGGCTGCGCGTGGGCGAGCACCCCTCGAAGGACATTGAAGTTGGCCACCTGCGAGGTCGTCAGCGGCACCGGCACCGCGATACGCCGGCTCGAGGCGCCACTCGCGGGCGTCGAGACGACGTAACGCCGCCCGTTCTGGAGCGAGGTGGTCGAGGCGGCGATGTTTCCGTTCACGCTCACCACGGCGAGCTCGTACGTGAGCGTTCCGAGCGACGACTGGACCTGGAACGTTTCGACGTCACCGGGGCTCATGTCGATCGTCGGGCAGTTGGTCGGCGAGGGCACGCAGGTTCCCGAGCCGCTGAAGACAGGCTCCTGCTGGACCGCGAAGCGCAGCGACGTGCCCCCGGAGATGCCCACCAGCTCGAGGATCGGGCCATTGGACGGCAGCAGCGTGTTGGTCTTCGGCTGCGCGTAGTCCTGCAGATCGCTGAGCGGCACCGATGCCCCGGTCGGGCCGGTCGGACCGGTCGTGCCCGTCGAGGGGCTCGTCGTGGGCACGAGCCCGAAGCGGAACTCGGCGTTGAGGGTCTGCGACTTCGGCGTGCTCGGAGGCGTCGAAGTGCTGGGAGGCGTCGAGCTGCTCGGAGGCGGCGAGCTACTCGGAGGGGGTGTCGGCACGCTCGGCGTCGGCACGCTCGTCCCGCCCGAACCGCCGCTGCCCGAGCCGGAGCCGCCGGTCCCCGATCCTGAGCCTCCGCTGCCCGAGGTCGAGCCGCCGGCGGTCGACGGTGCGCCCGTCGCCCCGGTCGGGCCGGTGTTGCCGCCCGGCAGCACCAACGGCGCGAACGGGTCGTGCGCGCCGCTCTGGCGCTGGAAGGCGGTGCCGTTCGCCGTCTCGGCGATCGCCGCGGTGGTGTTGGGCGGCAGCACCGAGAGCGGCGGGCCCTCGGCGGCCAGGCCAGCCGTCGCGGCGGGCGGCGGCGTGCTGGCGGTCGGGCTCGCGGTCGATCCTCCCCCGAAGTGGACGACGGCGAAGACCAGGCCGACGGCGAGCAACACGAGGATCGGCCACAAGCGCCGCTCGATGAGGTCGGCCCGGAGGGCGCCGAGGAACTTCTGAACCTCGTTCATGACCCGGGCTGGATGACGGCGGGCGCGCCGGTTGACGAGGATCCGGCGGCCGATGACGACCCCGAGGAACCGGAGCTGCTCGTGCTGCCCGTGGTGGCGGCCGCGGGCAGGACGTAGGCGTCGGCGTTGATGGTGCCTCGCAACACTCCGCCGGCGACCGCGCTCGAGGTCGACGAGCCTGACTGAGCGGCCGGGGCGAGGCTTGCGCCATCGATCGTGAGCAGACGCCCGGTCACGATGAGCGTGCCCTGCTTCGTCTGCACCGCGAACGAGTTGAGTCGACCGAGCAGGTGGTAGAGGTCGAAGAACGTGCCGGTGAACTGGAACGTGAACGGCAGCGCGGTGAACGTGGTCGGCGTGCCGGCGCTCGGCGCTGAACCGCTGCCCCCGCCGCTCGATCCCACGGAGATCGAGTCGAAGCTGACGTTCCTGACGCTCGATGCCGCGTCGAGCTCGTAGATGAGCGAGGGAACCTCGGGGTTCGCCGGGACGGCCTTGCCGACGTTCACGAGCGCGACGTACGCGCTTGCGTACTTGGCCTTGCTCGTCTCCGCGGTCGCCAGCTGCGACTGGGCGGTCTGGAGCGTCTGTTGGGCCTGCGTCACCTGCGCCGCCACCGCCGCGGCGGCCTTGCGCTCCGGCGACACCCAGAACATCCAGGTCGCGACGAGCACGGCCAGCACGACGCCGGCGATGAGGAGGAGTCGGTCGCGTACCTTCATCACTTCGCTCCAGGGGTCGCGGTGGCGGAGCCGGCGGCGGCGGTCGAGGCAGCGGAGGCCGCCGGGCTGGCCGCGCTCGCCGCGGTGGAGCTCGTCGTCGCCGGCGAGGCGGGCGGGGCGGTCGTCGTCGCGTCGGCCTGCGTGCCGACGCCCGGCGTCGGCGCCGCACCGGTCGCCGCGGTGGCGGACACGGTCGGCAGCGCCGTGAACGTCACGGTCACCGAGAAGGTGTACGGACAGGCGCCGACGCCGGCGCTGGCGCCGCCCGAGGAGGCGCCGCCGGCGGTCGAGGACGAGAGGCTGACGTTCGTGACGCCGTCCATGAGGGCGAGGCGCTGGAGCGTCTCGGCGACCTCGGACTGGGTCGTCGTGCAGCCGACGATGGAGATCGTCGGCACGGTTCCGGCGGGCGTCGCCGAGGTCGCGGCTGAGCTACTGCCTGAGGGCGGCGACGAGGAGCCGCTCGATCCGGCCGCGCCGGAAACGGTGCCGTTCACCGAGGTGAGCGAGACGTCGAAGGGAAGGACTCGACCGAGCTCGTGGAAGGCATGCGCCCAGTCGAAGCGGTCCTGTGCGAGCTGCTCGACGTCGGACACGCGCTCGTTGCTCATCGAGACGAACGTGTTATAGGAGGCCAGCGACGAGGCCTCGCCCTGGGCCTGCTGGGCCTGCTGGGTGAGCTGGGCGACCTGCGCGTTGTTCGTCGCCATGTCGTGCTTGGCCATCAGGTACATGACGCTCATGGCGACGAGCCCAAGGGCGAGGGCGACGAGCCCGTACGCGGCGCCACCGGAGCGCCCGTAGGCGCCACCGGCGCCGGGCCGTTGCTCAGAGGGGATGAGGTTGACGGCCCTCACGGAGCGACCTCCTCGATCGCCAAGCCGGCCGCAACCGCGAGCCGAGAGCTCGTCACGGCACCGCTCATCGCGCCCGGATCGGCGTGCACCTCACCGCGGTAGACGGGAAGCCCGAGCTCGCGCTCGAGCGCCTCGGCGAAGCCCGGGACGTCGAGCACCGGGCCGCTCAGCACGATCCCCTGGACCGGCTCGCCGCCACCCTGCACGCGCTGGAAATCGAGCGAGTTGCGCACCTCGCCGGCGATCTCGCGAACCCCGTCGGACAAGACAGAGTGGACGTCGTCGTCCTGGTCGGGCTCCCATGAGCGCGTCGGCGTGGTCGCAGCGGCCAGCGGAGGCGGCGGCGGCAGTGGCGCCAGCGGCGCCGCTTCCTCCAGGACGTAGTCGTCGGTGAACGGGGCCGGCTCCTCGTAGTCCTCGTACGCGGGCTGCTCTCGCGTCACGGCCTCGTGGGGGTCGTCCTCGGCCGGAGCGGCATACACGCCGCCCGTGGCGTAATCGTCGTCGGCGGGCACGTCGTGGAGCGCGGGGTCGCCGGCGAAGGCCGCCGAGGGGTCGGCTCCGGGATCGGCGGGCTCATCACCCGCGTCCTCGCCGGCGGCGAACGTATGGAACCGGACCTCGTCGTCGCCGGCGTGCGGATCGTCGTCGGCGGCGGTCGCCTCGGCGTCGCCGCCGTGGCTCGCCGCGTACGGGTCGTCGGCGTGCCCGTGGGCATCGGTGGGGTCGGCGTAACCGGCCTCGTCGGCCGCGTAGGGGCCACCCGCGGTCGGATGACCTTCCTCGCCGGCGGCGTACGGATCAGCCTCCGCCGGATAGCCCTCCTCGCCGGCCGCATACGGGTCACCGGCCGCCGGATAGCCCTCCGCGCCGGCCGCGTACGGATCAGCCTCCGCCGAATGCCCCTCCGCGCCGGCCGCATACGGATCGGCCTCCGCCGGATAGCCCTCCTCGCCGGCCGCATACGGATCGGCCTCCGCCGAATGCCCCTCCGCGCCGGCCGCATACGGATCGGCCTCCGCCGGATAGCCCTCCGCGCCGGCCGCATACGGATCAGCCTCCGCCGAATGCCCCTCCGCGCCGGCCGCATACCGATCGGCCTCCGCCGGATAGCCCCTCCGCGCCGGCCGCATACCGATCGGCCTCCGCCGAATGCCCCTCCGCGCCGGCCGCATACGGATCGGCCTCCGCCGGATAGCCCTCCGCGCCGGCCGCATACGGATCGGCCTCCGCCGAATACGTCTCCTCGGCCGGGTAGGCGTCACTCGCGGGCGGATAGGCCTCCTCGCCGGCGACGTGGCCCTCGGGCCCTGCGGCGTAGGGGTCGTGGGTCTCGTGAGACGGCGCCGCGTCGCCGTCGACGTATTCGGACTCGTAGGCCCCAGCCGCCTCGTCGTAGGCGGCGGCCTCGGCCGGGTACTCGTACTCCTCGTGCCCCCCTGGCTGGGGCGGGTACTCGTAGGCCTCGTGAGCCTCCGGCGGAGGCGCATACTCGTACGCCTCTTGGCCAGTAGGCGCGGCGGCCGGCGGGGGGCCGAGTGCCGCTGCGTCGTCCGTGGCCTCGCCAAGACCGACACTGAACAGCAGCTCGCGCGCCTTGGTCACCGGAATCTCGCGCCGGGAGGCAAGCGCCTCGGCCATCGACTCGAGACCGCCGCCGAGCACGCGCGTGAACTTGCAGGTGACACCGTCGGCGACGGCCATGTTGGTCAACCCGCCGACGCCGAGGTAGACGAGGTTCGGACCGCGCTCACCGCCGCGCTCGTACAGGGAACGGATGAGCGCGAACGCAGACAGATCGACGCCGACCGGACGCAGGCCGGCGATCCGCAGCGCCTCCAGAAGCCGCTCGACCATGTCGCGCTGCGCGGCTACGAGAACGACACGCTGTCGCTGGCCCTCCGGAGTATCGACGATGCCGAGGGCCTGGAAGTCGAGCACCGCGTTGTTGAGCGGCATCGGGACCTCTTCGACGGCCTGGAACTGCACGGCGGCTTCGAGCTGCTTGCGATCGTCGATCGGGGGGAGGTCGAGCGTGCGCAACACGGTGCGCTGATTGGCGAGACCGACGCGGACGGTACGGCCCATCCCGCTGCTGCGGAACAACTCGCCGAGCGCGTGGCCGAGCGCCGCTGGATCGAGAACCTCGCCGTCGCGCACGACGTCGAGGTCGAGCGGAGCGCCGACCGCCCGCGTGACCTTCACCGAGCCGTTGGCGCTGGCCTGCACGGCCACGACGTAGCCAGGCTCGATGTCGAGTCCGACGACGTCGCGCTCGGACCGGCTGCGCCTGAATGACTTGCTGCTCTGCGGGTTCTTGGCCGCGGCGGGCTTCGAGCCACCGCCGAGCTTGGGGATGGCGAGCTTCGGCAGGCTGAGGCTCGGTCCGCCGAGCGAGCGCCGTCCGCGCTTCGGCGCGCCGACCGCTGCCGGAGCTTCGAGCGTCGCCGGGTTCGCAGCGGCTACGGCCGCGGGCGTCGCAGCATCGCTCGCCGGCAGACCACCGTCGACGACGACGCCGGCCGCCGGGACGGCGTCCGGCGTGATGTCGCCCGGCTCGGCGCCGCGCTTGGAGCCGCGCTTGGAGCGCCGCAGCTTCGGGGCCGACAGCTTGGGAGCCGACAGCTTCGGGGCACTCAGGAAGCCGCGCCGGGGGCGACTGGCGGTCTCGGCGGCCAGCGAGGATTCGGCTGTGGCCTCGGGGGTCTCTGGGAGGGCAGCCGCTGCCTCGGGGGGATCGGCCAGCTCCGCAGAAGCATCGGGCGGCGGCGGTGGCTCCGGCGCCTTGGACTTTGCGCCGCCACGCTTGGGAACGCGGAGCTTTGGCAGCTTAATTTCGGGGTTGGGGATCCGGGGAGGCATCTCGTCACGCCGGGCGGTGGGGGACGCAGCGACGCCCGGCAGGAAGGGGAATCGACGCCTTGGCCGGTCCCCCGGAGCCCCTGCGCCACTGAATTGGACATATGTCCAGTCGACATTCGTCGAGGCGAGCGCAGCCGGCGTCGCCGTTCGTCCCGGCGTCGCGCGAACGGATGGTGGGCGCTGATGTCACGGCCCGGGAGGGTCAGGTGGTGACGGCGCTCGCCAGTGCCGGCGACACGTCATCGGCGGCGACCCTGTGCGACGGCCCGCCGGCGGCCGGCCCCGCCAGTTCGCGCGCGAACAGCGCAACCAGGAGGAACGGTGCGAACCAGACGATGTAGAAGTAGAACCAGTGCAGCGCCGGCAGCTGCACGGCGATCATGAGCGCCCCGGCCAGGGCCGCGACCTGGGCGATCGATCGCGGGTGGCGAGCCCAGCCGACGCCGATGGCGAGCGCGACCGTCGCCACCTCGACGACGAGCTTCAGCCACGAGAGGCTCGGATAGAGCGACCACACCGAGAACACGTCGGTGCGCGAGAGCTGGAAGCCGATCGTCTCGTTGTAGAACTTGCTCAGCCCGCCGGGCGGGAGATACAGCAGGATCGTCCCCGCAACCACGAATACGAAGGTTCCGGCGCAGATGAGCTTGGATCGCGTGTCGCGCTCACCACGGCCGGCGACGTACAGGGGCAGCAGGATGGCGGGCACGAACTTGGCCGCGACGGCGAGGGCCAGCAAGAGGCCACGCCGAACCGGCGAGGCGAACGCCACCAGGCTCCACACGAGCAGCATCACGATGAGCCCGTCGTTCGTGTTCTTCATCACGCCGAGCAGCGTGAACGGGTACGCGGCCCAGGCCCAGGAGAGGGTGAGGCCGAGGCGCCAGCCGGTGCGACCGGGACGCAGGCGCGTGCCGAGCGCCAGCAGGCCGCCGATGGTGAGGAGGTCGAAGGTCAGCGTGGCGACGTGCGCGGCCGGGATCGAGTCCCACCGCCCGCTCCAGCCGATGATGGTCTCGAACGGCAGGTATGCGAGGTAGTCGATCGGGCCGTATGTGTCGTAGTGCAGCCCACCGCCGTAGTAGAGAATCTGACCGTGGGCGATGCGTGCCGCGCCATCGATCGACGCGTAGGCCACGTCCATCACTCCCGGGGAGGCGATGTTGAGCGCGATTCGCGCGGCGACTAACGCCACCACGCCGGCGCCGAGCACGCCGAGCGGCAGGCGGGGTAAGGCCGAGGCCTTCGCGCCACGATTGCTCAAGCCCATGTACAGGCAGCGCGCGAGCAGGTACAGCAGCGGCGGATACGCGAGCAGCACGCCGTCGGTGAAGTAGACGTGATCGAACAGGAAGTACGAGACCCCGAATGACAGCAACACCAGGGCGTCCAGGTGCAGGAGCCGAAATGGGCGCCGCCAGTCGAGGAAGGGCACGAGGAAGAGCAGGCCGAACGGCAGGACAACCCACCAGCTGTCGAACAGGCCGCCAAAGTGACCGCGTGCGTACACCGCGGTCGATGGCCCCCCCACATACACGTGCAGGACACGCCCGGCGGGGCTGATCAGGACGTTGGCGATGATCGTGCCGCGGTACTGGAACTGCACCTCCCAACGCTGCAGACCCCAGAGCAAGGGCTGGAACAGCAACGGATGATCGCGCCGATGCAGCGCCTGCATCGTCGGGGTCGCCTTGGCGATCGCGATCGCCTGCTCCGCGTCGGTGGAGAACCCGATCGGCCGCAGATTCCAGATGCCCGGCGCCCAGTAGGGCAGGCCGATCGGCGAGGCGGCGGACTCGTGCTGAAACGGCGGCTCGAGCTCGAGCGCTCGGGTGGAGCCCACCTTGACCAACTTGCCCTGCGGGCCGGACGGGATGGTCACCTGTGAGCCCGACGGAGGCGCGGCCTGGGCAACGCCGCACATGGGCAGCGCCAGCGCCAACACCGAGCCAACGAGGAGTCTGAGGACCGCCCTCATCATCTGCGTCGGTCATCGGCCTGTCCCCGCCAGATCTTGAGGCGGGCGCGGCGGCCGACGTCGCCGGAGGCGCTGCTAGTGGACGAACGTGTTCACGTAGGCGTGCAGCAGTGGCTCGCCGACGAACAGGCCGACCAGGCCACCGAAGGCGAGATACGGGCCGAAGGGGATCGCCGTCTTGCGACCGGTGGTCGTGCCGCTCCGGGCCATGACGACGACTCCGCCGAGCACCCCGGCCGCGAGCGCCGCGAGCATCGCCGGAGCCACCGCCGCTCCCAGGTACAGGCCCATCATGCCCGCGAGCTTGACGTCGCCCATCCCCATCCCACGTGGGTAGGCCAGCGCGGCGAGGAGCAGGAAGCCGCCCGCCGCGGCGCCGGCGATGAGGCGCACCGGCTCGCCGCCGGGGTCAAGCGCGGTGCCCACGATGACCGCGTACGCGGCACCCGCGCCGGTGAGCACGTTCGGGATGATGCGGTGCTCGAGGTCGATGACCGCGCAGGGCACGAGGATGAGGACAAAGCCGGTTCCCAAGGCGATGCCGGCGGCCGAGGGGTGCACGACCACCGTCGCGATCACGAGGACCGCCGTCGTGAGCTCGACGGCCGGGTAGCGCGGAGATATCGGCGCGTGGCAACCACGGCAGCGGCCGCGAAGGATCAGCCACGAGAGCACCGGGATGTTGTCAATCGGTCGTACCGGCACGCCACACGACGGGCAGTGCGAGCTCGGCGAGACGAGCGACTCACGACGCGGCACCCGATGGATGACGACATTGAGGAACGATCCGAAGATCGCACCGAACACCCCGGCGACGGCGACGGACACGGAGACGGGCATCGGGCTCGCTCTCCCTGTGTCAGCGGGCGCCGTGGCCGCTACCAGGACCCACTGATGCAGCCTTGGTTGGCGCTGCTGGACGCGGCCGTGCAGCTGCGTGCGACGACGCCACTGGTGTTGACGATGGTGAAGGTGTCACCCGTCGGTTCGGCCGTGGCCACCACGGTGTAGCCGGTGCCCGTTCCCGTGGCCGAGCTGATCCACGCGGTCGACGCGTTCGAGACGATCGGGATCGTCTTCTCGTAGCTGTTCAGGTTCGCCGTGCTCACGCTCGTGTAGCTGCCCTTGTTGTCGATGGCGATCGTCTCGGCGGTCGTCTCGGCCGTGCGCGCGAGCTCCTTGGCCGACGCGTCGTTGGCCTTGTTCTTCTGACCGATGAACAGGGGGATCGCGATCGCGGCCAGGATTCCGATGATGAGCATGACGACGAGCAGCTCGATGAGCGAGAAGCCGCGCTCGCCGCGAGACGGCGTCTCCACGCGGCCGGGTGGGGTCTGGGGGCCGGGCATTGCGGAGGTATCGACACATCGCGCGTGCGGCTTGACGCCTGGCTCCAAGGTACCGCCGCAAAGACGAAGCGAGGCGGCCACAGGGCCGCCTCGCTCGAGTTCGCTGCTCGGCGTCGCCGCGGGGGCGCCGCCGTTTCGACTTGCTACCAGGAGCCCGAGACGCAGCCCTGGTTGGAGGTCGAGCTCGCCGCCGTACACGTGCGCCCGATCACGCCGTTCGTGTTCGTGATCGTGAACGTGTCGCCGGTCGGCTCGGCCGTGGCGATCACGGTGTAGCCGGTCGCCGTACCCGTAGCCGAGCTGATCCACGCGTTCGACGTGTTCGAGACGATCGGGATCGTCTTCTCGTAGCTGTTCAGGTTCGTCGTGGTGACGCTCGTGTAGCTGCCGTTGTTGTCGGTAGCGATCGTCTCGGCCGTGGTCTGGCCGGTGCGCGCGAGCTCCTTCGCCGACGCGTCGTTGGCCTTGTTCTTCTGACCGATGAACGACGGAATCGCGATCGCGGCGAGAATGCCGATGATCAGGATGACGACCAGGAGCTCGATGAGCGTGAAGCCACTCTCATCCTCGGCCCGCTGGCGCAGTCGGTTCAGCATAATTCCTCCTAGGGAATCAATTGACAGGTCGCCAGCTTCCGCAGTCTCTGTCACCCTCAGTGGCAACCCGGCCTCCTCGACGATTCCGCCGAAACGTTGAGGACCGTAGGCTTTGCGTCACACCCTCACGGATGCTTTGCCCCGACACCTTGGCAACTGGCATTCGTTGTGTGACCGCCATCGTCCGTTGACCAGCGGGACTGAAGCGGGCCAGGGCGAACCTGGACACCTGGTCAGGTCATCCGCGGGAGCACCTGGACGCCGGCCGGACGCCGCGCGCCACGGAGCGCCCCGGGGGCGTACAGGCGGAGCGCAAGCGCGGCGATGGCCGGCAGCGCACAGGCGAGAAAGACGAGCGCCTGGCCGTCCGCGCTCGCGTGTCCGGGCAGCCACTCGAACAGGAGCCAGGTGACGACCGATGCCGCGAGGGCGAGCAGCGGCAGGCGATCGCGGGCGAGCACCTCCCAGGCCAGCAGGGCGAACAGGAACGGCAGCGCGTAGTAGGCGGTGTCCCACGGATCGAGCACGCAGCGCAGCAGCAGCAGCAGCGCGAGCAGCAGCAGCGCGTCGGTGCGGGCCCGCATCCGGGCGAGGCAGAGGACGCTGAGCGGCAGCGCGATGGCCACGATGAGCAGGTGCGGCGTGCCTCCGAGCCACGCGGGCGGCGTGCGGTACCCGGGCTTGATCGCCCCGAACGCGCCGTGCACGACGTGTCCGTGCGAGCCGAAGAACCACCACAGCTGCCAGGGCTGGAAGATCGTGCCGGTCTGCGTGGCAACCGCGCGCGCCCCGATCGAGAACGTGCTCGGCCCGACCAGCTCGAGCGGCGCGAGGATGACCGCGCTCACCGCTCCGGCCACGAGCAGCGTGCGCAGGCGGTCGCGCGGGAGGGCGATCAGCACCGGCCCGACGGCGAGCACGGCCCACTCCTTGTTGGCGATCGCCAGACCGAGGAAGATCGCGGCCCACAGCCAGCGCTCCCGCAGCGCGAACAGGACGGCGGCGACGCACAGCACGGCTCCGAGCAGCTCCTCGGGGTGACCGACCTCGAGCGTCGGCAGGAACACCGGGTTGGCCACCGCGACGATGAGAACGGCAGCGCGGCCGATCCGATCGGCACCCCGCGCGCGCAGCTGCGCAACGAACCAGACGCCAAGGCCGGCCGCGGCCATCAGGCACGGCACCGACACCGCGCGATACACCGCGAGCGCCCCACCACCCCACAGCCCCGGGAGCAGCGCGAACGGCGCCCGCAGGATCACCGAGCCGCCGTAGGCCGGCGCGAGCCGCAGGAACAGGCTGACGTGCCCGGCGACGAGCGCCGCGTACGCGGGCGCCACCTCGTTGTCGTAGTCGTTCCAGGCGAAGCCGTAGAGCGTCAGCCAGGCGACCGTGGCCACCGCCACGAGCGCCAGCGACAGGATCACCGCGTTCTCACGCAGGCGTTGGGGCATACCGGGGAGATCGACGCGCGTCCGGCGCGCTTGAGCGGCCGGTGCGCGTCGCCGCCCTTTTGCCGAGTCGGTCAGCCGACCGGCGGGACCGCGCTCACTCGGGGCTGGCCCAGCGTGCCTGGGCGTCGATGCCCGTGACGCGCACGCCGGTCCCGTTGCACCACGGGCAGGGAACCGAGCTCGCCTCGCCACCGAGGAAGGACGTCACCGCTCCTGTGCCCCGGCACGGCAGGCAGGCCGTGTCGGCACCGGATGCTGCGCCCTGCTCGCTGTCGGGTGTGTCGGCCACGGCGCGCGAGATTACCGGCCCGGGCGCGACCACGCGCGATAATCAGCCCAGGCGAGGGGCCGCAGCCGCCCACGTTGCCACGTGTCGCCACGCATCCCGGATGTCCTCGAGCGCCGTCACCACCCCCCCGCGTCCGCCGGCGCCCCTCCCCCAGGCCCGGCCGTGGCGCGTCCCCGCCCAGCGTTCACTCGCGGCCGTGGCGCTCGTCGCGATCACCGGCGTGGCGGCGTTCCTGCGCCTCTCGCACCTCGGCTCGGTGCCGGGCGACCCCTTCTACGACGCCGCCGTGCGCAGCATGGGCCTGTCGTGGCACAACTTCTTCTTCGGCGCCTTCGAGCCCGATGGCAGCGTGTCGATCGACAAGCCCCCCGTCGACCTGTGGCTGCAGGTGCTGACCGTGAAGCTGTTCGGGTTCTCCTCGTTCACGCTCAAGCTCCCGGAGGCGCTGGCCAGCACGCTCTCCGTGCCCCTCCTGTACGCCGCCGTGCGACGTCCGTTCGGACGCGGCGCGGCGCTCGCCGCCGCGCTCGCGCTCGCGGTGCTCCCGATCAGCGTGATCACCGGCCGCAGCGACACCATGGACGGGCTGATGATGATGCTCATCGTCGTCGCGCTCTGCTGCTGCGTGCGCGCGACCGAAGGGGGCCGGATCGGCTGGCTGCTGCTCGGCGCCGCGGCGCTCGGCCTCGCCTTCAACGTGAAGCTGCTCGAATCCGTCGTGCCGCTGCCCGCCCTCGCGCTGCTCGCCTACCTCGGGCTGCCGGGGTCGCGGCGCCGGCGCCTCGGGTGCGTCCTGGCCGCGGCGGCCGTGTACGTCGTCGTCGCTCTCTCGTGGTTGAGCGCCACGCTCCTGTTCCCGGCGCACGACCGCCCGTACGCGATCGGATCGACGAACGGCAGCGCCTGGAACGCCGCCTTCGTGTTCAACGGCAGCGACCGCGTGTCGGACACCAACGCCGAGGGGACCGGTCCCCTCGTCTACGGCTCGAGCTCGGGCTTCTCGACCGCGACGCAGGCCGAGCGCGACCACATCCCGATCACCGCGCCGTCGCCGACCCGGCTGCTCACCACGGTCGGGCCGCTCTCGGGCCAGCGACTCGGCCTCGAGGTGCTCGCCGCGCTGCTGCTCGGCGTGCCGGCGCTGCTGGCCACGCTGCTCGGTCCGTCACTCGCGGCTCGCCGCGCGGGCGGCCGCGATGGCGCCGCGAGCGCCGAGCCGGCCGGGCCCGACGGGGACGCCGCGAGCGGCGACGGGACCGCAGGCGACAACGGCGCCGCGAGCGCCGCGCCCGCCGCGCCCGCCGCGCCCGACAAGGGCGTCGAGAGCGCACCCCCCGCGGAGCCCGCCGGACCGCGCGTGCGGCGCGCGATGGCCGCCGGCCTGCTCGTGTGGCTGCTGACGGGAATCGTCCTGTTCAGCGAGCAGGCGCGCCTGCACCCGCGCTACGTCGAGGCGTTCACGCCGGCGGTCGCCGCCGTGCTCGGCATCGGCGTCGCGTGGACCACCGCGGGCGGGCGTCCGCGACGCCTGGCCTGGCTCGCCGCCAGCGTCACGGTCCTCGTGGTCTATGCCGAGCGCCTCTCCTACGGGACGATCGCCGCCTGGTGGGTCATGGCCATCGCCGGCGCGCTCGCCCTGCTCGCGGCGGCGGCGAGCCTCCTCGATCCCGGCCGTCGGCGAGCCCTCCCGGCGACCCTGGCCGCCGTCGCGGCGGCGCTTCTGCTCGTCGCCGTGCTGACGATCCCGCTGACGGCCACGCTGCGGGCGGTACGCCAGAACGTCTCCGACGCCGGACACGTAGGCACGCTTCCCGCCATCGAGCTGCGACTCGTGAGCGCCTACCTGCGCGCCCATCAGGGCAGCGCGCACTTCGAAGTGGCCGCCGCGTCGGCGACCGGGGTCGGCGCACTGATCGTCAAGGACGTCCGACCCGTCCTCGTCCTGACGACCTACGACGCCCAGACGCTCACCCCGATCGCCCGCCTGCGCTCGCTCATCGCCAGCGGGGCGGTGCGCTACGCGTTCCTGAACACCGGCTGCGGCCCCCACACACCGGCCACCGACGCCGGCTGCTCGGCCCCGGCCCGCTGGATCCGCGCGCACGGGGTCAACGTCTCCGGACAGGCGGGCCTCAACGGCCGCGCGGTTCTCTGGTTGCTGCCGCGCTCGATAGCGTGAGGACCAGATAGCGTGAGGACCATGGATGCACCCGTGTCGCTGAACATCCTCGTCGTCGACGACGAGGAGGCACTGCGCGAGACCCTGACGCGCTCGTTCACGCGTGAGGGCCATCGCGTGACCTCGGTCCCCGACGGCGTCTCCGCGATCGAGCGCGCCGACAGTGAGCAGTACGACGTCGTCCTGCTCGACGTGGCGCTCGGTGCCGGGCCGAACGGCTACGAGGTGTGCCGCACGCTGCGCGAGCAGCGCAATGTCGTGCCGATCATCATGCTCACGGCGCTCGACACGGAGGCCGACGCGGTGCAGGGTCTGGAGGCGGGCGCCGACGACTACGTGACGAAGCCGTTCGGCCTCGCCGAGCTGCGCAGCCGGGTCCGTGCGGTGCTGCGCCGCTCCGGTCCGCGCGCGATGGGCCGCGAGATCCTGACCGTCGGCCCGGTGACGCTCGACCGCAGCCACCGCGAGGTGACGGTCCGCGGGCAGCCGGCGCGGCTGACCTTCTCGGAGTTCGAGCTGCTGGCGCGGCTGATGGCCGAGCCCGGCCGCCTGCTCAACCGCCAGGAGCTGCTGCGGGCGATCTGGGGCGACTCGGCCTATCGCGACCCGCGGGCGATCGATGTCCACATCCGCCATCTGCGCGAGAAGCTCGAGGAGCGCCCCGACGACCCGAAGCTGATCCTGACCGTTCGCGGCGCGGGGTACCGCTTCCAGGAGCCGTGATGCGACGAACGCGGCCATTCGGCTTGCGGCCGCGCCTGCTGGCCGCACTCGTGCTCACCTCGGCGGTGACGCTCGCCGTCGCCGCCCTCGCCCTGCTCGGCCCGCTCGAGCAGCGCCTGCGTTCGAGTAACGAGCAGAGCACCCTGACCGCGGTCGCCAATTCGAGGCCGCGTTTCTCCACGCTGCACCTCGATCGGGTCACGGGGCTGCCACCGCTGATCGCGCTGCGGGCCGATGTCGGGGCGCTGCGCCGGACCACCGACGGCGAGGTCGCCGTGCTCGACGCGCGCCTACAGGTCATCGACCAGCCGCCCGGGGTCGATATCGACCTGCCACTCGACTACGAGGCCGCCCGGCAGGCGCTCGTCACCGACCAGCCGAACCACGCGCTCACCGGCGACGTGCTGCTCGACGTCATGCCCGTGCGCATCGGCGGGCGCCTGTTCGCCGTGGAGGTCCGCCGCGGCCTGCAGGTCGACTCGGCCGTGGACACCGTGCAGCGCGCGTTCCTGGAGGCTGCGGCCGCCGGCCTGGTCGTGGCACTGCTGCTCGGCATCGGCCTCAGCTCGCGGCTGGTGCGGCGCCTGGAGCGCCTGCGCGACGCCACGCTGGATCTGCAGCGCGGGGCGCTCGCCGGCGGCGAGCCGGTCGACCGCGGGCGCGACGAGATCGGCGACCTCGCGCGCGCCTTCGCGATGATGCAGCGCCAGCTGCACCGCCAGGAGGCGGCCCGCCGCTCGTTCGTGGCCACCGCGTCGCACGAGCTGCGCACGCCGCTCGCCTCCCTTGACGGCATGCTCGAGCTGCTCGAGGACGATCTGAACGCCGACAACCTCGATCTCGACGACGCGCGCGAGCGGACCGCGCTCGCGAAGGAGCAGACGCGGCGCCTGTCCCAGCTGGCCACGGACCTGCTCGACCTCAGCCGCCTCGACGCCGACCTCGAGCTGCGGGCCGAGCCGCTGGAGCTGCGCGAGATCTGCCGCGCGGTCGTTGCCGAGTTCGAGCTGCGCGCCGGCAAGGCGCACGTCGAGCTCGAGGCGTCCTCGCCGCCGGAGTCGTGCTGGGTCGTCGCCGACCCCGGCGCCGTCGCGCGTGTCGTGCGGATCCTGATCGACAACGCCCTGCGGGTATCCCCGCCCGGATCGACGATCCGGGTGCAGACGTCCTGCGAGGGAACGTGGGCGACGGTGGTCGTGTGCGACGAGGGTCCCGGTGTGCCCGAGACCGAGCGCGAGCTCATCTTCGAGCGCTTCCAGCGCGGCAGCTCCTCGATCGGGCGCACCGGGTTCGGGCTCGGTCTGGCCATCGGGCGCGAGCTGGCCGACCGCATGGGCGGCTCCCTCACGCTCGCGCTGCCGCGCGACGGTGACCGCGGCGCGCGCTTCTCGCTGCGGCTGCCCGTGGCCGTGGGCAGCGTGCACGAGATCGACCGCGTCCCCCACCACGCGTGAACGGCGACAGCGCCCTCGCCGTCGAGGAGATCGCCGCGCTCGCGCGCGCCGGCGGCCGGATCGCCGTCGACACCGAGTTCATGGGTGAGGGGCGCTATCGCACGCTGCTGTGCCTCATCCAGGTCGCCGCGCCGGTGCCGGGCGCCGAGGACCGCATCGAGGTCATCGACCCGCTCGAGGAGAGCCTCGACGCGAGACCGCTCGCGGACGTGCTCGCCGATCCGCAGATCGAGGTCGTCGTGCATGCCGGACGCCAGGACGTCGCGCTCATGCGCCGCTACCTGAGCAGTGACGTACGCACCGTCTTCGACACCCAGGTCGCGGCCGGCTTCTCAGGGCTGCCGGCCCAGGCGTCCTACGAGTCGCTGCTCGCCGATGTGCTCGGCGTGCGGGTCGCCAAGAGCGCGAGCTTCACCCGCTGGGACAAGCGCCCGCTCAGCGACGAGCAGCTGTCCTACGCCCGCGAGGACGTGCTGCACCTGCTCGAGCTCGCCGACCGGCTCAAGGAGCGGCTCGCGGCCCACGACCGGCTCGAGTGGGCGCTGCAGGAGTGCGCGGCGCTCGAGCGGGTGAGCGACGAGCGCGACATCGACGCGATCTACGCCCGCCTGCCGCGGGTGCGGGGCCTGCGGGGAGAGTCGCGCGGCATCGCGCGCGAGCTCGTCGAGTGGCGCGAGCGCACGGCCGCCCGCCAGGACCGGCCGGTCCAGTCGGTGCTGCCCGACGCGGCGCTCGTGGAGATCGCCAAGCGCCGTCCGCGCGACGCCCACGAGCTCGAGCAGATCCGCGGCCTCAACCAGCACAACATCCGTCGCCGCGGTGGCGACGTGCTCGCCGCGGTGCAGCGCGGTCGCGGACGCTCGGTGGCCGCGTTCGAGGACGAGCCCCGAGCGTCGTCCCCCGACCCGGCCGACGCTCCGCTGATCGCCCTATGCGAATCGCTCGCGCGTGCCCGCTCACGCGAGGCCGGGCTCGCGTACGAGCTCGTGGCCGCGCGCGCCGACCTGCAGGCCATCGTCGACGCCTGGCGCCACGGTCGCGACGAGCCATCGGTGCGCACCCTCACCGGCTGGCGCCGCGAGCTCGTCGGCGCCGAGCTGCTCGAGCTGCTCGATGGCCGGCTCGCACTGTCGGTGGACGGGGACCGCCGGCTGCACATCGAGGCCACCCCCTCCTGACCGCGGGCGCGCGCGGCCCGCGTCGGCGCTCCCGCCGGGCCTGCTAACCTCGCGTTCGTTCGAACGAACGCCACTTCGGGAAAGGGGACGTCGCCATGTACGAGCCGATCGCCGCCGCCGGACACGACGAACCCGGAGCGGACTCGAGCGACCTCCCGACCGTGGTGGCGCTCGCCGACGCGCTCGCCGGCCGCGAGGTCAGCGCGACCGAGCTCACCGAGGACTCGCTGCGCCGCATCGAGGCGACCGAGGACACGTTGAATGCCTTTCGCCACGTCCGCGCCGAGGAGGCCCGCGCGGAGGCCGCCGACGCCGACCGTCGCCTCGCCGCCGGCGAGCGCGGCCCGCTGCTCGGGGTCCCGATCGCCGTCAAGGACGACATGGACGTCGCCGGGCTGCCGACGGCGTTCGGCTGCCGGGGCTCGTTCCCGGTCAAGGCGGTCGACGGCGAGGTCGTGCGGCGGCTGCGCGACGCCGGCGCGATCATCGTCGGCAAGACGAACACCCCCGAGGTCGGGCTGTACCCGCTCACCGAGGGCGCCGCGTTCGGGTCGACGCGCAACCCATGGAACCTCGAGCGGACGCCGGGTGGTTCGAGCGGCGGCTCGGCGGCCGCCGTGGCTGCGGGCATCGTCCCCGCCGCGCTCGGCTCCGACGGCGCCGGCTCGGTGCGCATCCCCGCCGCGTGGACCGGACTCGTGGGGATCAAGCCGCATCGCGGGCGCATCTCGACCTGGCCGCAGACGGGCGCCTTCAACGGCATCGTCTGCTACGGCCCGCTCACGCGCACCGTCGCCGACGCCGCGCGCCTGCTCGACGTCGTCTGCGGCAACCACCCGCAGGACATCTACCGCGCGGCCGCGCCCCCGCGGCCGTTCTCCGAGGCCGTGGCTCGCGGGCCGGGTCGCCTGCGCATCGCCGTCTCGCTGCGGGCCGCGTTCTGCGCCGCCCCGGTGAGGCTCGATCCGGAGATCGCCGCGGCGATCAGGCGCATCGGCGACGTCCTCACCGGCCTCGGCCACGACGTGTTCGAGGCCGACCCGGCCTACGGGCTCATCGGTCTGCCGTTCCTGTCGCGCTCGCTGTCCGGGGTCGCACAATGGGCCGAGGACGCGCCCGACCGCTCGGCGCTGGACCCCCGGACGGTCAGCACCGCCCAGGTCGGCCACACGGTGGCCCGGCGCTTCCTCGGCACCGCACGGGCACTGGACACCGTGTTCCGGCGACGGGTCGGGCGGATCTTCGCGCGCGCCGACGTCGTGCTCACGCCGACCACCGCCCGGCGGCCGCTGCCGATCGGCTCGATCGACGGACTCGGTGGCTGGGCCACCGATCAGCTCGTGGCGAGCAGCTGCCCCTACGCGTGGCCCTGGAACCACCTCGGCTGGCCGGCGCTCAGCGTTCCCGCCCGCCCCCATGCGGACGGCCTGCCGATCGGCGCCCAGCTGCTCGGGCGTCCCCGCGACGAGGCGACGCTGATCGCGCTCGCCAGCCAGCTCGAGGGCGTCGAGCGCTGGCCCGAGCGCACGCCGCCGCACCGCGCATGACCGGTCCGCCCCCGAGCGTGCGCGAGCGGATCCTCCGCGCCACGCTGCAGCTCATCGGCGAGCGCGGCATCGGTGCGGTGTCCAATCGCGAGATCGCCCTCACCGCCGGCGTCTCGCTCGGATCGATCACCTATCACTTCGCCACCCAGGCCGATCTGCTGCGCGAGAGCCTGCTCCTCTACGTTCGCGAGCAGACGGCGATCCGCGAGGAGATCGCCGAGCGCCTGCGCGGCGCGCCGCTCGACGTATATGAGCTCGCGGCCGAGATCGAGCGCGTCGTCGCGCAGGCCGCGGACGTCGTGCAGCAGGTCGCCGAGCTCGAGCTCCACCTGCACGCGGCGCGGGACCCGGCGATCCGCGAGGCCTCGGAGCGCTGCTTCGCCGCCAACGACGCGATCGCCGCGGCGGCGCTCACCGCCCTCGGTGTCGACTCGCCCGAGCGCCATGCCCCGGCCGTCGTGGCGCTCATGATCGGGCTGGCCGTACGCCGGCTCGCCGCGGGCGGCCACGATGCGACGGGCACGGCGGAGGCCCTGCTGCTGCTGCTCGGCCCGGTCGGGCTGGCCGAGCCCGACGGCCCGGGCGGCCGCCGGGCGGCGCCCGTGTGAGCGGCCGCCCGACGGCTACCCTCTTGCCACGGACCACGACAGCGACGAGGACGAGGCCATATGGACGATGTCACCGCGATCACCGCCGACGGGCTCGCCGAGCTCGAGCGCCAACTCGAAGAGCTCGAGGGCAGCGGCCGGCGCGAGATCGCCGAGCGCATCAAGACGGCGCGTGAATGGGGCGACCTCAAGGAGAACAGCGAGTACCACGACGCCAAGAACGACCAGGCGCATCTCGAGACGAAGATCGCCCGCCTGCGCGAGCGCATCTCGCGCTCGACGGTCGTCGAGACCCGCGCGGCCGACGGGGCCGTGGCGTTCGGGTCGACGGTCGTCGTACGCGGCGAGGACGCCGCCGAGCAGTCCTGGGAGCTCGTCAGCTCCCACGAGGCGGCGCCCGGGCAGGGACGCCTGTCGGTCGACTCTCCGGTGGCCCAGGCGCTCCTCGGCCGGCGCGCCGGCGACGAGGTGACGATCGCGCTGCCGCGCGGCCAGCGCACGTATACGGTCGTCAGCGTCAGCTGAGGCGCGCAGACCGCAGCCGAGTGCCCATTTCGTCGATCTCGCGCTAAGGCGTCGCACGCGGGTGGTCGATGAGATGAGAGACCGCACGCGCAACGCCTCCTAGGAGGACCAGTCATGCTCCCCGCCGGAACCGCCGCAACCCTCCGCACGATGCACGACCGGATGCTGGCCGACGGCTGGTCCCCGGACGACATCGCCGCGGTCGAGGGCGTCCTTCTCCGCTCCCGCCTCCACGACCTCTACCTCGCGGCGGGCTATTCGCCCGACGACGTCGAGGCGGTCGTCAGCCTCTACTGAGCACGCGCGTCACGCCAGGCGCGTGACGCCGTGCTCGACGGCGCTCTCGAGGTCGTGCAGGCGCCGCATGCGCGGCGACTTCAGCGTGCGCCCGCTCGTGAGCGTGGCGACCGCGCAGGCGAGGAAGCACACGGCGCCGAGCGAGGTGTTCCAGTTCGCGGCCGCGAGGTCGAGGATCGAGCCGGTCGAGGGCACGACGTAGCCGGCGACGGCCGAGATGCCGAAGAAGATGCACCCCAGCAGGTTGACCGCGGACTCCCACCACCCGGCACTGCCTCGCAGCGGACGCCAGCCGGAGCGCGGTGAGGCCCGGTAGGCGATCACGCCCGACACGAGGAAGCACACCGACCCGAACGCGTCCGGACGCCACACGAGGCGGTCGTACTTGGAGCTGGACAGGTTCGTGGAGAGCGCCTGGAAGGTCGTCACGTTGAAGAACAGCGTCCCCGCCGATTGGATGATCGCGGCCCGCCAGGCCGCGCGGCCGCTCCCGAGCGAGCGACGCTCGGGGGCGGCGAGCAGGCTCTGGAGCGCGCCACCGGCCGTGAACAGGATCGAACCGACGAAGAACGTGACGGCGTCGGCCGTGTCGCCGACGAGATTCGCGTAGCCGGGGAAGGGGCCGATCAGGAAGCAGGTCGACCCGAGCGCGAAGCAAAGCGCCATCCAGCGCTCGCGCGTCACGGGCTCGTCCTTTCGAGAGCGGCCATCCGCGCGAGCTTAGGGCCCGCGCCGCCGTGGCGGCAACCTACCGGGCCTGTAGAGTCACCGGCGCTCACGGGTGGCGGCTCGGTCCGCGACCGAGCTCGATTCATCGCCAGCCAATCGACGTGGACGCGACGGACTCATCCACCGACTCCGCCCCCCGAGCTCAGGCGCGACGCTGACGTGCTGCCGGAGGCCTTCTCGATCGCGCTCGCCGCCTCGATCTACCCGCCGGCCGTCGCCGCCGTGATCGCGCTCGGCCGGGGAACCGATGTGCGGCTGCGCGTGCTCCTGTTCGTCCTCGCCGCGCTCGTCACCGTGTATGTGGAGGGCGCGATCATCCTGCTCGTCTTTGGCAGCGTCGATGCCTCGAGCGGCACGAAGCTCTCGATCAGCGCCGGGCTGAGCATCGCCATCGGCCTCGTCGCCCTCTACGTGGCCTGGCGGCTCGCGCACCCCGGCCCTCCGAAGCCGAAGACGAAGGGGCCCTCGCGGACCGATCGCTACCTGGAGAACCGGCGGCTCGTCATGGTGCTCGGCGTGACGCTCTACATCCTGCCCTCCCCCGTCTACCTCGCGGCGATCAAGGCGGTCGCCGACACGAACATCTCCACCACCCAGCAGCTCGCCTACCTCGCCGCGGTCGTCTTCGTGATGCTGTGGCTGATCGAGGTGCCGATGGCGATCCTGCTCGCCGCGCCGGCGCGTGGCTCGGCGATGCTCGAGTCGATCAACGCGTGGTTCCGCCGCCATGGCCGGACGGTCGCCGTCGTCGCGGCGGCCGCGGCCGGCGTGTACCTGATCGTGGTCGGGATCGTCGACGCGGCCGGCTGAGGGGCGGCGTCAGCCGATGTTGTTGTAGACCTGGAACAGCGGCATGTACATCGAGATCACGACGAAGCCGACCATGCCACCGATGAACACGATCATGATCGGCTCGAGGATTGACGTGAGGGCCTTCACCGCGGCCTCGACCTGGTCCTCGTAGAAGTCGGCGATGCGTGCGAGCATCGAATCGAGCGCGCCCGTCTCCTCGCCGACGGCGACCATCTGCACCACCATCGAGGGGAAGATCGGCTCCTTCTTGAGCGGCTCGGCGAGCGTGCCTCCCTGCTTGACCGACTCGATGACCGAATGCATCGCCTCGTCGACGACGACGTTGCCGGCGGTCTTGCCGGTCACCTCGAGCGCCTGCAGGAGCGGCACGCCCGCGGACGAGAGCGCGGAGAGCGTGCGCGACCAGCGCGCCACGGCCACCTTCTGCACGATGTCACCGATCTTCATCGGTATGCGCAGACAGAGACGGTTCCAGTGCTTGCGCCCGCTCTTTGTGCTCTTCCAGCGCAGGAAGGCGATGACGACCCCGAAGATGCTCGGGAAGAGGACGAACCACCACTGCGTGAAGGCGGCCGAGACGTCGACCGAGACCTGGGTGATCGCCGGTAGGCTCGTCGACCCGTTCCCGGGGTTCGGGAACTGCTTGAAGACGCTGACGAAGACGGGGATCACGAACGTCACGAGCGCGATCAGCACGCCCCCGGCCACCGACAGGACGACGACCGGGTAGACCATCGCCGATTTGACCTGGCGGCGCAGCGAGGCCTCGCTCTCGAGCTGGTCGGCGATGCGCAGCAGCGAGGCTTCGAGCAGGCCGCCCGCCTCGCCGGCGCGGGTCATCGAGACGAACAGCGGGTTGAAGACCTTCGGGTGGCGATCGAGCGCGTCGCCGAAGGAGAGACCGGCCTCGACGTCCTTGCGCACCTCCACGATCGTCGAGGCCAGGAGCTTGTTCTCGGTCTGCGTCTCGAGCACGTACAGCGCCCGCAGGATCGTCATGCCCGACGAGACCATCGTCGACAGCTGACGCGCCATGATCGCGAGGTCCTGCAGCTTGACGCGCTGCATGAAGTCGAGCTTGATCTCCTTGGAGCTGTGCTTGTCGGCGATCTCCAGGACGACCATGCCCCGCGCCTTGAGCTGGTCGGCGACCGCCTGCTTGGACTCGGCCTCGACCTCGCCGCGCGCGCGGCTGCCGGCCATGTCCATCGCCTTGAAGACATACGTGCTCATCGCACCGGTCTCCTACGCCGCCAGGGAGGCCGCGCCGAGCAGCCGCTTCAGCTCCTGCGGCGTCGACGAGCGCGCCTCGGCCAGGCGCTGGCTGATCGTGCCGGCGCGGACGAGCGTCGCGAGCGCCGTGTCCATCGTCTGCATGCCGACCGAGGCGCTGGTCTGCAGTACCGACGGGATCTGGTGCGTCTTGCCCTCGCGGATGAGGTTGCGCACGGCCGGCGTCGGGACGAGCACCTCGCACGCGCACACGCGACCGGACCCATCGGCGGTGGGCAGCAGCTGCTGCGTGACGATCCCCTGGAGCGCGACCGAGAGCTGTACGCGGATCTGGTCCTGCTGACCGGCCGGGAAGGCGTCGATGATGCGGTCGATCGTCTGGGCCGTGTCCTGCGTGTGCAGCGTGGCGAACACGAGGTGGCCGGTCTCGGCCGCGGTCAGGGCCGTGCCGATCGTCTCGATGTCGCGCATCTCGCCGACGAGGATGACGTCCGGATCCTGGCGCAGGGCGGCCTTCAGGGCGAGCGAGAAGCTCTGCGCGTCGGCACCGAGCTCGCGCTGGTTGACGAGGCAGCGCTTGTGCGCGTGCAGGAACTCGATCGGGTCCTCGATCGTCATGATGTGCTCGTCGCGCGTCTCGTTGATCTCGTCGATCATCGCCGCGAGCGAGGTCGACTTGCCCGAGCCGGTCGGGCCGGTGACGAGCACGAAGCCACGCGGTCGACGCGCGAGCTCGTGCACGACCGGGGGCAGACCGAGCTGATCGACCGTCTTGAGCTCGGCGGGGATCAGGCGCAGGGCGGCGCCGATCGAGGCGCGCTGGAAGTACGCGTTCACGCGGAAGCGGGCGAGACCGGGGATCGAGTAGGCGAAGTCGATCTGCCAGTCGGTCTCCAGGCGCTGGCGCTGGTCGTTGCCGATGATCGAGTACACGATCTCGCGCGTCATCGACGGGTCGAGCTTGGGGAACCCCTCGAGGGCCATGAGGCGGCCGCGGACGCGAATCGTCGGCGGCGCGCCAGGAGTGATGTGCAGGTCCGACGCCTTGCGTTCGACGACCTGGGTGAGAACGTCAGCGAAATCGATCGACATATGCCGTCGCATCGGCCCTCGGCCGGGGGCGCCCCGTGTTCGTGGCCCGCCCGTGGACGAAGATACGACGGGCTGGGGATCGCCGCGCAGCGATCCCAACGGGTGGTCGACTCCTCGACGCCGGCGTCGATCTCAGTTGGTGCCGATGACGCGTGCGACCTCGGCGATCGAGGTGCGGCCCTGCTTGACCTTCACCAGGCCGTCGTCGCGCAGGCGGCGCATGCCCTGGGACACCGCGACCTCGCCGATCTCCTCGGCCGAGCGGCGCTCGAGCGCGAGCGCGCGGATCTCGGGGGTGACGAGCATCACCTCGTACAAGCCGATGCGGCCCTTGTAGCCGGTGCCGCCGCAGCGCCCGCAGCCGACCGGCTCGTAGGCCTCGACGTCGAGGTTGACCGTGTACCCGTTATCGCGCAGGACGGCCGCCGGCACGATCGCGCGCTGCTTGCACTGTGAGCAGAGCGTCCGCGCAAGCCGCTGGGCCACGACGCAGTGGATCGCCGAGGCGACGAGGAACGGCTCGATGCCCATCTCCGTGAGCCGCGTGATCGCCGACGGCGCGTCGTTCGTGTGCAGCGTCGAGAGCACGAGGTGGCCGGTGAGCGCCGACTCGATCGCGATCTGCGCCGTCTCGCGGTCGCGGATCTCGCCGACCATGATGACGTCGGGATCGGCACGGACCATCGCCCGCAGGCCGTTAGCGAAGGTCAGCCCGGCCTTCGGCGAGACCTGCACCTGGGTGATGCCCTCGACCTGGTACTCGACCGGATCCTCGATCGTGATGATGTTCTTCTCCGGCGTGTTGAGCATGCCGAGCGCCGCGTACAGCGACGTCGACTTGCCCGAGCCGGTCGGGCCGCTGACCAGGACGGCGCCGTGGGCCTGGTTGATGCCGTGCTCGAAGCGCTCGCGTTCGAAGTCCTCGTAGCCGAGCTTGTCCAGCTGCATGACGACGGCCTCCTTATCCAGGATGCGCATCACGATGCTCTCGCCGTGCACGCTCGGCAGCGTGACGACGCGGAGGTCGACCCGGTGGCCGTCGACGGACAGCCCGAAGCGTCCGTCCTGCGGCAGGCGCCGCTCGGCGATGTCCAGGTCGCCCATGATCTTCACGCGCGACGTCACGCCGGCGGCCATGCGGCGCGGGACGGTGATCGCGTCGTGCAGAACGCCGTCGACGCGAAAGCGCACGCGCAGATCACGCCCGTCGGGCGACAGGTGGATATCCGACGCGTGTTGCTCGACGGCCTGGGCGACGATCTGGTTCACGAGCTTGATGACCGGCGCGTCGTCGGCCGACTCGCGCAGGTCGACGATCTCGGAGCCGCCGGCCTGCCCGGTCTGCTCCTCCTCGACGTCGGTGACGACGTCGTCGAGGCGATCGAGACGCCCGATGAGACCGAGGATGTCGTCGGGCGCCGCGACCACCGGGCGCACCTCGTAGCCGGTCATGATCGCGATGTCGTCGACGGCGAGGACGTTCGACGGGTCGGCCATGGCGACGAGCAGCGTGCGCTCGCCCGCGAAGCCGATCGGCACGGCCTGGTAGCGGCGGGCCGCCGTGCTGGTCACAAGGTTGGCCGCACCCATCTGCACCTGGTAGACGCTGAGATCGACGTGATCGAGCCCGTAGCGTTCGGCGAGCGCCCGCGAGAGGCTGTCCTGACTGAGCGCTCCGCTCTCCAGCAGGACGCTCTCGGGCGTGCGATCGCCGATCCGCGCCGTCTCGACCGCGTGCTCGATCTGCTCGCGCGAGACGAGCCCGAGGTCACCGATGACGTCGGTCAGGAACCGTGCGGAACCGCCGCGGCGCGAGGGCGGCGTGAGGCCGTTCGCGTGCGGCGGCTCCCCGGCCACCGGCGGCCGGGCGATGGCGTCTGGGCCCCTCGGCGTCTCCTGACCATCCTGCGGGCTCCCGGGCAGGCGGACGACGCGGGCCAGCTCGCCGTCATTCTTGGCCATGGTGGCCCGCGTCAGTAGTGCGCGGCGCGACGCATGGCGTCGAGCGGCGCCGGGCGACCGGTCCAGCGCTCGAAGCTGAGCGCACCCTGGGCGACGAGCACATCGAGCCCGTCGACGACCGACGCCCCGAGATCGCGAGCGAGCTCGACGAGCGGCGTCGGACCGTCGCTGTAAACCAGGTCAACCACATGCAGATATCCACGGAGGTCATCGAGGTTCATACCGATCACCTTGAGGATGTCCACGGGGCTGGACGAATGACCGAGTCCCACCGACGTGCAGTTGACCAGGATGTCGGCGGGAACGGGCGCGGTGACCACCCGCGCGCCGAGCTCGGCCGCGAGCGCCTCGGCCCTGGTGGTGGTGCGGTTGAGCACGCAGACCTCGCTCGCCCCCGCGGAGCGCAGCGCCCACACCGCCGCGCGCGCGCTGCCACCGGCGCCGAGCACGAGCGCGCTCAGGCCGGCCGGCGAGCGGCCGAGGGCGTCGATGATCCCCGGGGCATCGGTGTTGTCGGCCCTCACCGATCCGTCGGGCGAGAAGGTCAGCGTGTTCGCCGCCCCGATCGCCCGAGCGGCGTCGCTCGCCTCATCGGCGAGGGCGAGCGCGGCCTCCTTGTGCGGGATCGTCACGTTCGCGCCCAGGAAGCCGGCGGGTCCGAGCGCGCGGGCCGTCTCGGCGAAAAGCTCCGGGGGAACGGGCAGGCGCTGATAGCGCCATCCGACCAGGCCGGTCGCGGTGAACGCGGCGGCGTGCATCGCCGGCGAGCGGCTGTGAGCGACCGGCCAGCCGAGAACGCCGAGACGCGCCATCAACCGTGGTGACAGGTGGGGACGCGCCCGCCGTTCGCCGCCAGCGCCGCGTGATAGGCGGCGGCGGCTTGGTCGAACGCGGCCGAGGTCGACGCGAACACGAGATCGCCGCAGCCGTCGGCGCCGTCCACGTAGTAGAGGTACGGCACGGCGGCGGGATGGGCCGCGGCGTTCAGCGAGGCGAGTCCCGGGTTGCCGATCGGCGTCGGGGGCAGGCCGATGCGCAGGCGCGTGTTGTACGGCGAGTCGAGCGCGAGCTGGGAGTCGGTCAGCGGTGCGTTCCAGTCGTTGAGCGCATAGCGCAGCGTCGCGTCGATGCCGAGCGGCATCGACAGGCGCAGGCGGTTGTAGATGACGGCGGCGACCTTCGGTCGATCGGCCGGCAGGTACGCCTCACGCTCGATCATCGATGCCACGGTGAGCAACTGGTAGAGCGTGAGGTGCAGACGGTGGGCGGCGCGCCGATAGGAGGGGCCGATGTTCTGCTGGAACGCGATCAGCTGGTCGCCGACGAGCGTGCCCACGTTCGCGCCGACGACGAGGTCGTAGGTGGCGGGGAACAGGAACCCCTCGAGGTTGGGGGTGCCCCGCGGCGCCCCGTAGCGGGCCGGGTTGAGTACCGGTGAGCGCACCGACGCGGCGAGGTAGCTTCCGGTCAGCCCGTCGCCGCGCGCCAGGGCGGCGATCTGCACACGCGAGTCGCCCTCGGGGATGACGACGTTGATGACCGGCGGCGCGGGCGGCGGCTGCGTGAGGACGGCGAGCGCGGCGGAGTAGCTCATGCCCTCGCGCAGGACGTACTGCCCGGAGTGCAGGTCGCCGCGGTCTCCCTCCAGGGAGGCGTAGAGGTTGAAGAAGAACCCGGAGGCGACGACCCCGCGCTGCGCGAGCAGATCTCCGATCTGGCTGGCCCCTGCCCCGCGCGGCACGTCGACCACGACACGGCCGTGACCGGATCCGGTGAACGGCTCGAACAGCTCGACGCCGAACCACACCGCGCCCGCGGCCAGGACCACGACGATGAGCGCGATGGCGCGACCGGCCGTCACGCGCCGACGCCGGACCGTCGCCGATCCGCCGCGCATCGGCGCGAGGCCCTCGCCGGTCCGCGCGCGTCCGACCTGCCTTGCCGTCTGCGTCGGCGCGTCCGGGCCGTCTGCCGGTGGCGCTTCCGGTCTCGCCGTGTCGCCGTCGCCGTCCGGCCGGGCCGCGTCAGCGCGGCCGTCTCGCGCCGCCGCGCCGGGGCGACCGTCGGGCCCAGTCGCTCCCCCGCGCACCAGCGGCGCCGACACCGCATCGGCATGACCCTCGGACCCAGTCTCTCCCCCGCGCACCAGCGGCGCCGACACCGCATCGGCACGACCGTCGGACCCAGCCCCTCCCTCGCGCACCGGCGCCGACACCGCATCAGCGCGACCGTCAGACCCAGTCTCTCCCCCGCGCACCGGCGCCGACACCGCATCGGCACGACCGTCGGACCCAGCCCCTCCCTCGCGCACCAGCGACGCCGACCCGGCGAAGGCCTCGCCGCCGGGCGCGTCCGGTTCCGGGACCGCGTCGTCCTCCGGGTCGGGCTCGGGCGGGCCGCCGTCGCCCGGGGTCACCCCCCGGCGCCGCTCGCGCTCGAGCCGCTCGCGCTCGCGATCCGCGGCCGTGCGCGGACTGGGATTCGATTTACCGAAGAACGAAGGCATCTCGCCGGGGATGTGCGCAGCGTCGCGTGCGCGCGCACCGCGAGAGCGTCAGCCTAGACGGTCTCCGAGTCGGAGCCGTCGCCCTCGACGCCCCGCGCCCGCGCGGCCAGCCACCCCTCGAGCAGGTACGCGGCGGCGAGCGAGTCCTCGTCGCCGCGGGCGTCGTCGAGGCGCTGCGCCATCCGCGTGGTGAAGCGCTCGTCGTACAGCTCCACCGGAATCCGCGGTCCCAGGCGCGCCGCGAGGCGCTCGGCGAAGGCACGCGTCTCGCGCGTCTGATCGGTGTCGCCTCCGGCGAGCGAGAGCGGAAGGCCGACGACCACGCGCTCGACCTCCAGGTCGCGCACGAGCTCCAGCAACCGGACCGCGCCACGCCGCGTGGCCGGCCGCAACACCGCCGCGATCGGTGTCGCAATCGTGCCGGTCGGGTCGCTCAGGGCGCATCCGCAGCGGGCGCTTCCGTAGTCGAGCGCCAGCACCCGCATGGCTCTCGCGGCCCGGACCGGATCAGCCGCCGAGCTGACCGGTGACGGCCTCTCGGGCGGCGGCGATCGCCTCGTCCAGGCGTGACGGGTCGCGGCCGCCGGCCTGGGCCATCGTGTCGCGGCCGCCTCCCCCGCCGCCCGTGATCTCGGCGGCCAGCTTGACGATCGCGCCGGCGCGGACTCCGCGCTCCACGATTTCGGGCGCGACGCTCGCCACGAGATGCACGCGGCCGTCGGACGCCGTGCCGAGGACGACGACTCCGTCGCCGAGCTGGCCCTTTACCCGATCGGTGAGATCGAGCAGTGCCTTGGCGTCGGATACGTCGACGGTCGCGGCGAGCACCGGCACGCCGCCGACGTCCTGCGCCTGGGCGGCGAGCGCGGCGGGATCCACGCCGTTGGCGCTGGCCGCCGCCGTGCGCAGGCGCCGCTCGAGCTCGCGCCGCTCGCGCTCGTGCTCGCGAACCACCTCGGGCGCCTGCTCGGGCTTCGTGCGCAGCGCGTCGCTTACCTCGCGCAGCAGATCGTCGTGATGGCGCAGCAGGCCGACCGCCTCGGGCCCGGTGACAGCCTCGATGCGGCGGACGTTCGCGGCGCTCGAGGTCTCGCTGAGGACTCGCAGCAGGCCGATCTCGGCCGTCGAGGAGACGTGCGTGCCGCCGCAGAGCTCGCGGGAGTAGTGGCCGTCGCCGATCTGCACCATGCGCACCTCGTCGCCGTACTTCTCACCGAACAGCGCCATCGCTCCAAGGCGCTTGGCCTCCTCGAGCGTCGTCGTGATCGGGCGCACCGGATCGTTGCGGAGGATCCATTGGTTGACCTGGTCCTCGACGTCGCGGAGCTCCTCGGGGCTGAGCGCCTCGCCGTGGCTGAAGTCGAAGCGCAGCTTGTCGGGCCCCACGTAGGAACCGGCCTGACGCACGTGCGTGCCGAGCCGCTCACGCAGGGCCGCGTGGAGCAGGTGCGTCGCCGTGTGATTGGCCTCGGTCGCGTGGCGGGTCGCGTGATCGACGCGCGCCACGACGCGCTCGCCGGGCAACAGCTCGCCGCGCTCGACGACGACCTCGAGCGCCTGGTCGTCACCGAGGCGGTGCACGCCCGCGACGAGCGCCTCGCAGTCTCCGTGCTCGCACTCGATCATGCCGACGTCGGAGACCTGCCCGCCCCCGGCGGCGTAGAACGGCGACTCGCTCAGCTTGACGAGCACGCGCGACGGGTCGCCGGCGGCGACCCCCTCGACGACGAGCGGCTCGACCGCGCCGACCGTCGTCGCCTGGCTCTCGGTCTCGTAGCCGGTGAAGGTGGTGGGCGCGGCCTGCTCGGCGAACTCGCGCACCCGCTCCCGGGTGTCCCCGGGCGCACCGGCGCCCGAGGACCCGGCGGCGCGCGCGCGGGCGCGCTGCTGCTCCATGAGCTCGGCGAAGCCGGCCTCCTGCACCTCGAGTCCGTGCTCGGACAGGAGCTCCTTGGTGAGGTCGAACGGGAAGCCGTACGTGTCGTGCAGCGTGAACGCGTCCTGGGCGCTCACCTGCGTGGCGCCGGCCGCCCGGGCCCGCTCGATGAGCTCGCCGAGCTGGCGGGTTCCCTGCTCGAGCGTGCGACCGAAGCTCTCCTCCTCGCTGGCCAGCCACTTGCGAATCGGGTCGCGCTGCTCGTGCAGCTCGGGATAGGCGCCGCCCATCAACTCCTCGACGACGTCGGCGTAACGCGGGAGGAACCCGGGCGCCAGGCCGAGCGACCGCCCCTGCTGGATGGCCCGGCGCATGATCCGGCGCAGCACGTAGCCGCGCTCCTCGTTTGACGGCACGACGCCGTCGGCGACGAGGAAGGAGGCGCCGCGCGAGTGGTCGGCGAGGATCCGCAGGGCGCGGTCGGTCGCGAACTCCTCGCCGTAGCGGCGCCCCGAGAGCTGCTCGCCGAGCTCGATGAGCGGGCGGAACTGGTCGGTCTCGAAGACGGAGGGCACGCCTTGCAGCATCGCCGCCAGCCGGTTGAGCCCGAGGCCGGTGTCGATGTTCTGGGCCGGCAGCGGCTGCAGGTGGTTGATCGGGTCCTGGTCGAACTGCATGAACACGAGGTTCCAGTACTCCAGGAAGCGCTCGTTGTCCCCGCCCGGCAGATCGTCGGCCGCGCCGAAGTCGAGGCCACGGTCGAAGTACAGCTCCGAGCAGGGCCCGCACGGACCGGTCGGCCCGGCCTGCCAGAAGTTCTCCGAGCGCGGGCACGCGACGATCCGCTCGCGAGGGACACCGACGGAGAGCCACGCCTCGATCGCCTCCTCGTCGGGGCCGAGGCCGAGCTCCTCGTCGCCCTCGAACACCGTCACCCAGATGTCGTCGGGCGACAGCCCGAAGCCTTCCTGCGAGAGCTGCCAGGCGTACTCGACCGCGCCCTGCTTGAAGTAGTCGCCGACGGAGAAGTTGCCGAGCATCTCGAAGATCGTCAGGTGACGGCTCGTCATGCCCACCTGGTCGATGTCGACGGTGCGAAACACCTTCTGGCAGGAGGTCAGGCGCGGGCTCGGCGGCGTCTCCTGCCCGAGGAAGTAGGGCTTCAGCGGCAGCATCCCGGCGACCGTGAACAGCACCGAGCGATCGCTCGGCGGCGGCACGAGCGGTGCCGAGGGCAGCCGCAGGTGGCCGCGCTCCTCGAAGAAGCGCAGATAGGTCTCGCGAATCTCGTCGGACGTCATGACGGGTGATCTTAGGGCGTGGGGGTTGGGCGCGCCGGTCGTGGTGCTCCGCCGCGCCGGGCCGCCCCGGCGCTTCGAAATGCGGCCCCGCGCGGGCCGTGGCAGCCGAACGCGTCGCACTCGCGTGCCAGTTCGGTGACGCGGGCATGACCCGCGGAGCGGATCTGTCACGGTCCGGCGCGGGGTGTGGTCAGTTAGGCTCCGCATAGCGTCGATTCGGGAGCACACCCCTCGCCGCGCGGTTTCCGCGAGCGACCGCCGACACGCTCGCGCACCAATCCCGTCACACGCCAGACACGCAGCGTGACCGGCCGGAAACATCCGCCACCGTTGCGTCACCGCAGCGTCACCGCAGCGGCGCCCCACGGCGCCCCGTCGGCCCCGGCCCCCGGGCCCGGCCCCGGGCCCCGGGGCCCCGGGGCCCCGGCCTCAGGATCGCGCGCCCGGGCCGCCCGCCGGCCACGCCGCGATCGTCCCGTGCCCGACGATCAGGTCGCCCGCCATCAGACAGGCCAGCTGTCCGGGCGCGACGCCCTCCATCGGCTCGTCGAGCGCGACGGCGAGGCGCGCGTGGCGGCCGGCGCGGGCCGGCTCGGCGAGCCGCCCGGCCAGGGCGCGGTGGCGGTAGCGCAGGCGGACGCGATCGACATCCGCGCTGTCGCGGTGCAGGGTCGCGTCGCGCAGCAGCACCCGCGTCGTGGCGAGCCGCTGCCGCGGCCCGACCGTCACGGCGTTGCGCCCCGCGTCGGTGGCGAGCACGTACAAGGGCTCTCCACCCCCCACCCCCAGCCCCCGCCTCTGGCCGACCGTGTAGCGATGGTGACCGCGATGCTCGCCGAGCACGCGCCCGTCCTCCGCGAGGATCGGCCCGGTCCGCTCCCCGAGCCCACCGTGACGCGCGAGGAACGCCTCGCGCCCCACGCCGGCCAGGAAGCACAGGTCCTGGGAGTCGGGCTTGGCGGCGACGGGCAGCCCGCGGGCGGCCGCGAGCTCGCGGACCTGCGGCTTGGTGAGCTCGCCGAGCGGGAAGCGAAGGCGCTCGAGGGACCGCGGCGACAGACCGGCGAGCATGTAGGTCTGGTCCTTCGCCGGGTCGGCGGCCAGGCGCAGCAGCGGCGGCCCGTCGTGGCTGACGCGCGCGTAGTGGCCGGTGGCCAGTCGCGGCGCGCCGAGCCGCGACGCGAGCGCGAGCATCTCGTCGAGGCGCACCTGCCCGTTGCAGCGCACGCACGGGTTCGGCGTCAGTCCCGCCGCGTGCTCCTCGAGCCACGGCGTGACGACGCCCGCCGCGAACTCCGCCCGCAGATCGATCGACAGGTGGGGCAGGCCGAGCCCGTGGGCGACCGCGCGTGCGCCGCGCACCGCCGCCGCGGAGCAGCAGCTGCGCTCGGCGTCGTTGGCCGGATCCGCCCACAGCTCCAGCGTCACCGCGACGACCTCGCCGCCCGCTTCGGCCACCAGCAAGGCGGCGACCGCGCTGTCCACGCCACCGCTCATCGCCACCGCGGTGCGAGCCGCCGACGGCGCGAGCGCGGCGTCGTGACGCGCCGCGGCGCCGAGCGCACGATGCAGCGCATCGGCGGCCAGCTCGGCGGCATGGCGCTTGGCCGCGCTCAGCCCGCCGAGCTCGGCCGCGATCTCGGGCGCCCCGACGCGAGCGACGTCGAGCAGCCCGCGGCCGCGGACGAGGGCCACGGCGGCGCTGCCCGCCGCGATCGCCGCGCCGCAGCCGCTCGCGTCGAAGCCGGCATCTGCGATCTCTCCGGTCGGACTCCGCCGGTCCACCGCGAGCGAGATGCGCACGATGTCACCGCACGCCGCCCCACCGGCCGCGCCGGTGCGACCACCCCGCGGACGATGCCCGCGCGCGAGGGGGCGCTGCAGGTGCTGCTCGAAGCGCTCGGCATCCATCGCCGCTCGAGTGTAGGCCGCCGGCGGCCGGCGCGGCCGTCAGGGCCCGGTGGGTGCGACGCAGTCGGTGAGCCCGTACGTGAGGGCCATCTGGCTGGCGCTGTCGTCGTTCGTCTCGGCGCTCAGGATGAGGTTGTGAGCGGTGTACAGCTGCCCGGCCCCGATGGCCGACACGTAGCCGGCGAGCTGCCTCACGGAGCGCAGCTCGAGGCCCCACAGGTCGCGCAGGAAGGTCCGGTCGGCCGCGGGAGCCGGGATGCGCTCGATTTGGGCGACGAGGGCCGCATTGGCGGCCGCCACCGCCTGCAGCTCCTGGTCCGAGGACTCGCCCGGCGTGACCACGGTCTTCGCCTGCTTGCTCGCGCGGACGCACAGGGCGTTGACCTTCGCGACGTAGGCAACTCGGGTCGTGCCCGGCGAGTAGGCCGTCAGCTTCGGTGTCTGCACAGCACCGGCTCCGCCCGCCTCGATGTCGTTGATGGCCTGGCGCAGGTCGCTGGGGTCCTGCAGATCGGTGATCGACTCGATGTCCTTGCCGCGCATGAGCAGCAGCGTCGGGGTCTCGAGCACCTGGACGGCGGTGACGATCGTGCCGTAGTCGGGGACCTGGGCCGCGGTCGCGACGTGCAGCACGAGCGGGCCATGGCGCGTCACGAGGTCGCGCAGGGCGGCGTACACCGCCTGGTCGTCGACGCTGACCGGATTCCAGAACAGCAGGGCGACCGTCTTACCCTCGGCCAGCTGGGTCTTGATGGTCACGGCCGGACTGCTGGCGGGTGCAGGGTGGGCCGTGGTGCCTGAGCTCTGCGCGTGCGAGGTGGCGGTGCCGGCGTGTGCGCCACTCGCGGCGGCCGTGGTCGACCCCGCAGCGCTTGACGCGGCGCCGCCGGCGTGCGCCCGCGTGGACGGATGGCCCGCGCTCGTGCCCTGGGCCTGGGTGCTCGCCGAGCCGGTGCTCGTCGGCGCAGGCGCCTGCGAGGACGACGCGGCCGCCGAGTTGCGCTCGAGCTGGTTCGCGTTCGCCGACGAGGTCGCGACGACGCTCTGCGCCTTGTCGACCGCGCGCGCGAGACCACCGAGACCACCCGGCAGCGCGCTGGCGTCAGGGTGCGGACTGGCAGACGGGGCCGGGGTCGGCGCCGGAGCCGCCGTGGGCGTCGAGGATCCGCTCGGCGAGTGCGGGCGCAGGGCGAGGAACCACAGCGCGCCGAGCGCGACGACGGCGAGGAGGGCGAGCTGAACGGGACGCGAGACTTGGGACATCGCTCACCAAGTCGGCAGCGCGCCTGCCGACACTTGAGCGCGGCGGGAACCGCCTGGACACTTTGGGTGTGTTTGCGCGCGTTTGCCGGGCGGGCACCTCGGCCCCCCGGCGGGCGCGCTCGGGTCTCAGATGACCGTCGAGCGCAGGGCGAGCTCGCGCAGCTGTCCGGCGTCCACGGGCGCCGGAGCGCCGGTGAGCGGATCGGCGCCCGACGCCGTCTTCGGGAAGGCGATCACGTCGCGAATGGACTCCTGACCGAGCATGATCGCCACCGTCCGGTCGATGCCCATCGCGATCCCGCCGAGCGGCGGCGCGCCGTAGCGCAGCGCGTCGAGCAGGAACCCGAAGCGCGCCTGGGCCTCCTCCTCCGCGATCCCGATCGCCTGCAGCACCTCGCGCTGCAGCTGCCGGTCGTGGATACGGATCGACCCGCCACCCAGTTCCCAGCCGTCGACGACGAGGTCGTACGCGCGTGACATGAGCGCGCCCGGATCCTCGAAGGAGGGAAGGCTCCCGTCGGGCGGGAGCACCGGCGAGGTGAACGGGTGGTGCAGCGGATCCCAGCGCTGCTCGCCCTCGTTGAAACCGAAGAGCGGGAAGTCGACGATCCACAGGGCGTCGTGACGACCGGCCGGGATGACGCCGAACTGCGCGCCGAGGTGCAGGCGCAGCGCACCGAGCGCCTCGGGCGCGACGCTCGCGCGGTCGGCGACGAACAGCAGCAGGTCGCCCTCGTGCGCGTCGAGCTCGGCGTTGACCGCCGCGGCCTGCTCCTCGCTGAAGAACTTGGCCAGGTTCGATCCCCAGGCGCCGCCGGCCTGCACGGGCATCGGCGCGACGGCCTTCGCGCCGTGGCGGCGCACGACGTCGTTGAGGCCGTCCAGCTCCGAACGCGAGAGCGCGGCCCCCGGCGCGCCGGCGTTGAGCGCGCGCACGACCCCGCCGGCCTCGATGACCGATTCGAACACCTTGAACTGCGAGCCCCGCACCAGCGCGGACACATCGCGAATCTCCAGGCCGAAGCGGGTGTCCGGTCGGTCCGAGCCGAAACGCAGCATCGCCTCCGCGTAGGACATGCGCGGCCACGGCGGCGGGGCCACGCCGAAGTCGCCGGTCGCGAACACCGCGGCCATGACGCCCTCCGTGAGCTCGATGACGTCGTCTTCTTCGACAAAGGACATCTCCAGGTCGAGCTGAGTGAACTCGGGCTGGCGATCGGCGCGCAGGTCCTCGTCGCGGAAGCAACGCGCGATCTGGAAATAGCGCTCGAATCCACCGATCATCAGCAGCTCCTTGAACAGCTGCGGCGACTGCGGAAGCGCGTAGAAGGAACCGGGCGACAGCCGGCTCGGGACCAGGAAGTCGCGCGCGCCCTCGGGCGTCGACCGCGTCAGCACGGGCGTCTCGATCTCGAGGAAGTCGCGTTCGTCGAGGAAGCGCCGGATCGCCGCGACAGCGTTATGGCGCAGGATGATCCCGTCGCGCATCGACTCGCGGCGCAGATCGAGCGGGCGATGGCGCAGCCGCAGCAGCTCGTCGACGGCGACCTCCTCGTCGATCGGGAACGGGGGCGTCTCGGCCTCCGCCAGCTCGGTCAGCTCGCTCACGGCGATCTCGATCTCACCCGTGGGGAGATGCGGATTGACGTTCTCGGGCTCGCGGCGCAGCACTCGCCCGCGGGCGCTCAGCACATGCTCGGAGCGCAGCCGGTGCGCCGCGGCGTGGGCCTCGGCCTCCTCGGGGTGGAACACGAGCTGCACGATCCCCGAGCGGTCGCGCAGATCGATGAACACGACGCCGCCGTGATCGCGACGTCGGTGCACCCATCCCGCGACGCGCACCTCCTCATCGACCTCGGCGGCGCCAACGTCCCCGCACCAATGGTCGCGGTAGGCGTTAGCGCGGGGCGGTCGCTTCACAGGACCCTGCGCCCGCGCAGCAGCGCGTGCACCACGGCGTCGTTATCGAGCGTCTCCTCGTCGCCGCCCTCACGATCGCGCAGCTGCGTTTGCGTGTCGCCCACCGTGGCAACGTATCGCGCGCCGAGGCGATTCGCGTGCTTGGCCTGTGCCTTGCGCGAACGTCCGACGAGTTCGAGCTGCGCCGAGAACCCGGCCCGGCGCGCCTCGCGCACGATCGTGAACGCCGCCGCGCGCGCGGCGCGCGCCAACCCGTCGTCATCCTCGGCGGCCACGTACAGGTCGACGGCGGACGAGGCGGCGGCCGGCAGCGAGCCGGCGGACAGGAGGATGCGCTCGACCCCCGCCGCCCAGCCGATGCCCGGCGTGGGCTCGCCGCCGAGCTCCTCCACGAGCCCGTCGTAGCGGCCCCCGCCGGCGACGCCGCTCTGCGCGCCGAGCGCGTCGGAGGTGAACTCGAACAGCGTGCGCGTGTAGTAGTCGAGGCCGCGCACGAGCGTCGTGTCGACCTCGTAGCCGATCTCAGCGGCGTCGAGCAGTGCCCGGACCTCGGCGAAGTGCGCGGCGTCGTCGTCGTTGAGATGGTCGAGCAGCCGCGGGGCGCCCACCATCACCTCGCGCGTTGACGGGTCGTCGGAGTCGAACGCGCGCAACGGATTGAGATCGATGCGCTCGCGCACCTCGGGTGCGAGGCGATCCACGTTCGCCCGCAGATAGGCCTGCAGCTCCGCGCGGTACTCGGCACGGCCGTCGGGATCGCCGAGACTGGCCAGGCGCAGACGCAGGTCGCGTGTGCCGAGGTCGTCGAGCAGCGTGTGGAGCAGCACGATCGACTCGGCGTCCAGTGCGGGATCGGCAGAGCCGAGCGCCTCGACCCCGACCTGCCAGAACTGGCGGTAGCGTCCGGCCTGGGCGCGCTCGTGGCGAAAGAAGCTCGACAGGTACCACAGCTTCACCGGCTTGGCCAGCTTGTGCATCCCGTGCTCGACGTAGGCGCGACACACCGGGGCGGTCCCCTCCGGGCGCAGCGTGTAGGAGTGGTCGCCGACCGTGAAGGAGTACATCTCCTTCTGCACGATGTCGGTCGACGCGCCGACCCCGCGCGCGAAGAGCTCGGTCGCCTCGAACGTCGGCGTCTCGATGCGCTCGTAGCCGGCGGCCCCGAGGATCTCCCGCGCGCGACGCTCCAGTTCGGCGCGCGCCGCGGCCTGATCCGGCAGCACGTCGTACGTGCCGCGGGGCGCCTGGATGCGCGCGCTCAAGAGCCGCTGTGGCCCGGACCGGCTGAGGCGCGCAGCTCGGACAGGAACGGATTGGTGTCGAGCTCGCGCCCGAGCGTCGTGATGCCCATGTGACCCGGATATACCGTCGTCTCGCCGGGGTAGGCGGTGACGAGCCTCCCGATCGATTCCTCGAGCACGTTCCAGTCGCCACCGGGCAGGTCGACGCGTCCGACCGAGCCCTGAAAGAGGACGTCGCCCGAGAAGAGCGCCCGCTCGCCGCCGAGTGCGTACGTCACGTGCCCGGGGCTGTGGCCGGGCGTGAAGATGACCTCGAACTCCAGCCCGGCGAGCGACAGCTGCTCGCCGCCCTCGACCGTGCGGTCCGCCTCGTAGCTCTCGAACGGGCCGAAGCCGGGAAAGGGCACGTAGCTCATGATGTCGGCGAGCACCGGCCGCTCGATGACCGGGCAATACACGGGTGCGCCGGTCGCCGCGGCGACGGGCGCCACCGCACCGACGTGGTCGAAGTGACAGTGGGTGATCAGGATCGCCTCGATCTGTATGCCGAGATCCTCGATCGCGCTCAGCAGACGAGGCGCCTCGTCGCCGGGATCCACGATCACCGCGCGCGTCGCGTCGCGGTCGGCGCGCACGATGTACGAGTTCTCCTGCACCAGGCCGACGGTGAAGCTGCGCACGTCGAGCGCGCTCACGCCTTGACCTTGCCCTCCGCCTTGCGGCGCTGGCGGCGCTCGTACAGGAACTTGTCGGTGTAGTAGCCGATCGCCGTGTACACACCGAGCACCACCGGGAAGAAGAAGAGGAGGAGTCGAGAGCCGTTCTTGATGAACAGGGTGCCGATCACCAGCAGCGCGAGGGTCGCGATCCCGGCCCGGATGAACGCGCTGCTCCACGACGGCGGCCGGTCCTGGCGCGGAATCTTGCCCTTGCCCTTGCCGCCCTTCTCGCCACCCGCGGCCGCCCGTCCCGTGCGACCGCGCGCCTCAACGATCCCGGCCGCGTTACCGCGATGCTTGGTCTGGCGCTTTCGCTTCGTCTGAGCCACGTACTACAAGCCTAGTGCCTCTTCAATGACGTGGGCCCGCGCGTCGTCGAGGAACGGCACGTCGGAGGGGAAGCCCTCGAGCGCCGCGCGCGGCACGAGCCCGACGATCTCGGCGGCCGCGAGCTCGGCGTGCACTGCGGCGGCGGCCACGACCCGCGCAAGCGGGACCTCGATCGGGTCCTCGACGTTCATCGACACCTGCGCGACGCCGCCCCGTGCATCGAGCGGAAGCCCGAGTGCGCGCACCCCGGGCAGGCCCTCGGCGCCGCCTTCCCGGATTCGCGCGGCGATCGACCGAGCGGTCGCGAGCGTGGCGGGCGGAGCGAGCTCGAGATTGAACGCGGCGAGCGGAGGGCGGGCGGAGACGAGCGTGGCGCCGCCCGTCGGGTGCGCGCGGTGCGGGCCGAAGTCCGGCCGCAGCTCGCCGCTGCGCAGGCGCGCGGCCAGGACCGCCGGTCCGCCGCGGCGCAGCTCGGCCCGGGTGCGCCCGCCGGCCAGCGCGCCATAGAGCAGGACGGGCAGGCCGAGCTCCTCCCCGAGCCGGTCGGCCACGACCAGCGCCTCCGCGCAGGCCGCCCCGCGGCTGTCGTGGTCGAGGTGCACGATCGGGACGACGTCGAGCGCGCCCACGAGCGGATGCAGGCCGCGCGGCGCGCCGAGGTCGACCCGCCTCAACGTCTCGGCGGCGCCGCTCAGCAGCGCCGCGGCCAGCTCGCCCGGCGCCCCGACGAGCGTGAACACGGAACGATGATGATCGGGGTCGGAGTGCTCGTCGAGCAGCCGCGCCCCGTGCGTGGCGAAGGCCGCGCCGATCGCGGAGATCGCCGCGCGCTCTCGCCCCTCGGACACGTTCGGTACGGCCAGCAGCTGCGCGCGGGTCATGCGCGGATCAGATCACCAAACGCCGCCGGGTGTCGACCCGACGCCCGTCCACCGCGGGGCATTCCTCCTCATCGTGCGCCCGCGCGGGGACGACATCGATCGGGTAGCCCGCCGCGCGAGCCCTCGCCGGCTGGCCGTCTGCCGCCAGGGAAGGATCACCATTGGGCTTGCCGTCCGCTGCGCCCCGCCGTATCCTCGCCGCCGTCACAGCCGCGATCTGCCTGTTCGCCGTCCAGCTGGCAAGTGACGCGAGCGCGGGCGCGGCGGTCAAGCACGGGACGCGATCGCACGCGATCGCCCGGCCGGCCGACCCGGTGGCGAGCGGCATCGGGCCCTGCCCCGATGTGAACCTGATGCCGTCGGCGACCAACACCGCCCGCATCGTGCGCTCAACCCTGTGCCTCATCAACTCCCAGCGGCGGCAATTCGGACTCGTCCCGCTCGTCGAGGACACGCGCCTGGACCGCGCGGCGCAGGGACACTCGGACGACATGGTCGCGCACGGCTACTTCGAGCACGTCAGCCCGAGCGGGAGCACGCCCGAGACCCGCATGATGGCCACCGGCTATCTCGCCGGCAACGTCGGCTACGAGATCGGCGAGAACATCGCCTGGGGCACGCTCAGCCTCGCGACACCGGCCAGCATCGTGACCGCCTGGATGAACTCGCCCGACCACCGCGCGAACATCCTGCGCGCCGCGTTCCGCCAGACGGGCATCGGCGTCAGCCCAGCCGCGCCGGGCGGAGCGGGAGCCGGCGAGGCCGGCGCGACCTACACGCAGGACTTCGGCGTCATCACCGGCGGGTAGTCGGGCGCCGCGCTAGGCCTGGGTGCGGTTGCGCTTGTTCGCCGCACGAATCGAGATGGCCGCGCTGTCGGAGGCCTGCTGCCACACCCCGGCCTGCGCGGCGAGCTCGTCGGCGAGGCCCTCCATGCGCCGCGCGGCGTCGCTGCCGGGCACCCCATGCTCGCGGTTGATGACCCGGATGAACGCGGCGGCATCCATGAGCGTGCCCGCGCCCTCGGACAGCATCACGTCGGTGGCCAGTCGCTGCAGGCGGCCGGCCACTGCGCCGGCCTCGCTGCCGGCGAGATCGAGGAACAGGTCATCCACGGTGACCCGGTCCTGTTCGAGCACTGCGCTCTCGCTGTGTCGACTGTCGCTCATCATGCGCTCCCGTACGCTGTCTCTCGTTCGCGTTCGGCGTTACCGCCTATCGCTATAGACCCCTATACGGCCCAATCGATTCCCTAGTTCACCGAGATATAACGCTCGCGCAACGCACTGCACAGAATTCCGAGCGCGAGTCTCGCCGATGCCGCGGATGACGCGGCGCCTGCGCGTCGCCTTCCGGGCCCGCCCAACCGTCGCCCGGAGCCCCGGCCCGGCTGCGTTCGAGCGCGCCGATGGCGTCCGCGAGGCCCTACACTGCGACTCCCCGCCGGAGTAGCTCAGTCGGTTAGAGCAGCGGAATCATAATCCGCGTGTCGGGGGTTCGAGTCCCTCCTCCGGCATCATACTGTGATGAGTCGGGACATGTGTCCCGGGTGAGTCGGGTCATGTGTCTCGGTCCGACGCGCCCCGACTACCCCGGGGTGACGTAGAGGGGGTCTGTGCGGTAGGTGCGTTGCAGCTCCCGGCACGCGCGGGCGTCCGTCAGGGCCACGACCGACCGTCCCTTGACGTCCACGGCGAACGCCTTGCCGTAGTCGGTCGGGCTGAACCCGCCGACCACCACCTGGGTCGGCGTGCACGCCACCCGAGCGCCGGTGATGCCGGGCTGGCCGCTCAGCGTGCCGTTACGGTAGGACGCCTTCACCGCTCCGTTGAAGTCCCACGAGGTCGCGAACACCGGAATGCCGGGTGCCCAGTACACAGGGTGGTCGTAGATGTAGATCGTGGAGCCGTCGGGCGGGCGCGGCAGGAGACGGTGGACCTCTCCGAGGATGCCCGACTCCGCTCTGAAGGCGGATGCCCAGTTCGCACCGTCGTGGTCGAGTTGATGGACGTAGCCGACGCCCACGAGCATCGACGCGGCGACCGCGAGCGGCCAGGCCACCCGGCGCAGGCCCGGCACGACGCGCGACAGCAGAACGATGACCAGGTTGATCGCGGCGCAGACGACGATGACGTAGCCAACCGCCGCAAAGCCGTTCGTGCGGTTGCCCACCCCGACGGCCGCCGGCGAGTAGAAGGACTCGGCGGGGACGAACATCAGGTAGCCGGCGGCAATGGCGAGAGCGCCGCCGCCGGCGATGGCCAGCCACCGCCGGATCGCAGAGCGTTCGGTCGAGGCCGCGGGCAGCCGGTGTTGCACCACGAGCGCCGTGAGGACCAAGCCGGTCACTGTCGCGAGCACGGCGGTTGCGCTCGGGCTCCATCCGGCGAACACCGAGCGACCGAGCAGCACCAGCCCCTCCGTCCACATGAGCTTGAGATGGGCGAGCGCCCCGGTGAAGGACTGGAGCGGGTGGCGGTTGCCGCGGCTGTTGAACCGCAGAATCGCGAGTGCAGCCGCCACCACATCGACCGCCCACCGCCGATAGGCGCGCCGCCACGACGTGCGCAGCCGATACACCACCCCGACGAGCAGGATCGGTCCGAACAGCATCTCGTAGGTCAGCACCGAGAGGACGTAGAACACGACGGCTGCCGCGTGCAGCGCGACGGCCCTTCGGCCGGTGGCCGTGAGCCCGTGTAGTGCGAACAGGAGCCCAACGGCGAACAGCAGGATCGCCCAGGTGATGAGTCCGTCGTCGACGTACAGGCGCGTCGCGTCGGAGAAGGGCCACAGCAGCAGCAGGACGGCGATGACCGCCGCGTTGCCGCGGTCGAGGCCGAGCAGCCGCAGGGCGTGGAAGACGCATCCGGACAGCGCGATCGCAAGCGTCACGTCCCAGGCGAGGTGCAGCTGGGCGTGGAGCCCGAACAGGTAGTCGATCAGCGGGACGTAGACGGCGGTCGCGGGCCGGTACCCGACCACGGCGAAGAAGTTGGAGATGCCGCCCAGGAGACCTGTATGGGGCCCATAGCGGATCGTCGCGTAGTTGCCCCAGTCGTCATACGCGAACCCACCGGCGCGTACGTGCGCGGCGAAGACGGCAACACCGAGAACCGCGAAGGCGCCCGCGAAGATCGCCGTCTCCCTCGCCGAGCGATCGGCGCCGAGCACGGACGCCCACCGCCTGGCGGCCCGCTGCGGCCACGCGCGGCCGACGAGGGTCTGCTCGGCATGTTGGCTGGTGCTCAGCGCGGGCAAGCTCGGCTCCAGTCAGCACTGAGAGGTTTCGTCACCGCGCTCGGCCCACGCCAATCACGTGCCCGTGCGCTCACGCGGTCGTATCGGCACCCCTCGTGACGCCCTAAAGGCGTCGCACAGGTCGACTCGGCGCAAAGCCCGCGGCGCGAGGTAGTGCGGAGCCAGGGCTTCGGGTCAGCTCGGCCCGAAGCGCTCGGTGCGAATCCGCTCGGGCGCATGGCCGAGTCCGACCAGCGCGTTAGCCGCCGCCTCGACGAACCCGTTCGGCCCGCAGATGTAGACGAGGGGCTGCTCGTCCGGGGCGAAGGCGACGCGCGCGAGGAGGTCGCCGTCGACGCGTCCTCGGTCGCCGACCCAGTCCGCCGGCCAGCGGCGGGTCAAGGTGAGGCGCACCTCGACTCCCGCGGACGCTCCTGCCGCGTCGAGCTCGGCTCGGTAGATGACCTCCTCGAGCGCGCGTGCCGAATACAGCAGACGGACCGGCGCGTCGCTGCCGCGAGCGAAGCGATGGCGGAGCATCGCGCGCAGCGGCACCACGCCCGAGCCGCCGGCGAGCAGCTGCAGCGGCCCGCCGAGCGAGTCCTCCCACACGAAGTACCCGCCGATCGGACCGCGCAGCTCGAGCTCGTCGCCGGCGCGCAGCACGTCGACGAGATACGGCGAGACCTCGCCGTCATCGAGACGCTCGACCGTGAGCATGAGGTGCTCATCTTCCGGCGCCGAGGCGATCGAGTAGCTGCGTTGAGCCTGGTAGCCGTCCTCGGCGGTGAGACGGACGTCGACGTGCTGACCGGCGCGCGCGCCGGGCCAGTCCGGGCAGTCGAGCTCGATGCTGCGCACCCGATCGGTCTCCGTCCGGGCGTCGACAACGGTCGCCACCTGCCAGTTCAGTCGCCCTGGTAGCGCTGCTCTTTCCACGGATCGCCGCGGTCGTGGTACCCGTATCGCTCCCAGAAGCCCGGCACATCGGCGTCGGTGATCTGCAATCCCCGCACCCACTTGGCGCTCTTCCAGAAGTAGAGGTGCGGAACGAGCAGCCGCGCGGGCCCGCCGTGCTCGGGCTCGAGCTCGCGACCGTCGTACTCGTACGCGACCCACGCCTTCCCGCCGGTGACGTCCTCGAGAGGGAGGTTGGTCGTGTAGCCGCCATCGCAGAAGGCGCTGACGTAGCGCCCCTGGGCCTCGACGCCGTCGAGGAGGGTGTCGATCGACACGCCGGTCCACTCGGTGTCGAGCTTGGACCACTTCGTCACGCAGTGGATGTCCCGCGTGACCGTCTCGCTCGCCAGCCCGCGGAACTCCTCCCAGCTCCACGAGCGCGGCGCACCGACGGCACCGCGGACGGCGAACGTCCAATTCTCGAGAGGGGTGTGCGGCGTGGGGCCGGCCGAGAGGACCGGGAAATCGTGCGTGACGTATTGACCGGGCGGCACGCGAGCCGGGTCCACTCCAGGCCGACGGCCGAGGAATCCGCGAGTGACCGGCGCCATCAGCCCGCCTTCACGGCCGCGAACTGCACGCGGATCATCCACAACTGCCGCTCGAGCGCACGCACGACCTCGATGAGCACGTCCTGGGAGGCGGCGTCGAGCTCGCCGAGGCGATCCATCCGCTCGCGGACCTGCTCGGCGACCGTCGCGACGCGCCGCGTGAGCTCGCCGATGACGGCCCGGTCCTCGATCGGGCCGGCATCGAGCGTGCCGAGCTCGCTCGTGCGGGCGATCTCCCCGGCCTGACCGTCCGGGAAGTGCCCGATCGCCACCGCGCGCTCGGCGACCGTGTCAGACAGCTCGCGCCACCCGTCGACGAGCTCGTCGAGGTAGAGGTGCAGCGGCCGGAACAGCGGACCCACGACGGTCCAGTGCAGCTGCTTGCCGACGAGCTGCAGGTCGAGGAGCTCCGAGAGCGTCGCCTGCAGCACGCGGCCGATCTCGGCGCGTGTGTGCGCGCCGAGCGGGAGGTGAGTCGTGGTAGCGAGGGTGTTCATCATCTCTCCTGGGAGCGGGTTGCGTGGTCAGCCACTCAGTGCAATCGAGCCTGCCAGTCCGGTGGCACGCGCCCGGCCGGCCCGGGCACCGGCTGGTCGAGTGGATGATGCTCGGGCGGGGCGAGCGGCGGACCGTCGTAGAACTGCTCGGTCACGTAGTTCCACAACCAGTCCTCGCCCGGCTCGTAGCTGCGCGCGAGCGGGTGACCCATCTGCGCCGCGTGCTGGCTCGCGTGCTGGGAGGGGGACGAGTCGCAGCAGCCGACGTGCCCGCAGCGCGCGCAACGGCGCAGATGCAGCCACCACCCGCCGGACGCGAGGCATTCGACGCAGCCGGGGCCGCTCGGGGGCACCGTCGGATCGATGTCGTCAGTTGCTGCCATCCGGTTCTCCCTGTCGCGTGTCGTGGGCCACGCACCCGGCGGGCCGTCGCCCGATGCGGGAATGAGGCCGCCTGACACGGGAGACTACGCCGCCTGTCCAGCGGCGGGCGCCGTGATCGGCGCGCGCCTCAGGCGCCGGGAGCGCGCCGCAGCGCCACGACGTTGTCGTGCGGGCCGAGGCGCATCAGCTCGCGCCGCATCAGGTCGGCCATCTGGGCCGGCGAGACCGGTCGCGACAGCAGGAAGCCCTGGGCGATACCGCACTGAAGCGAGGCCAGCCGCTCCAGAGCGCTCTCGGTCTCGACGCCCTCGGCGATGACCTGGAGGCCGAGCGCGCGCGCCATCGCCACGATCGCGACGACGATCGGCTCGCGATCGGGGTCGTCGCCGAGGCGGTCGATGAAGGTCCGATCGATCTTCAGCACGTCGAGCGGGAAGTCCTGCAGGCGGCTCAGGGACGAGTAGCCCGTCCCGAAGTCATCGAGCACGATCTGCACACCGAGACGTCGCAGCGAGGCGAGAACGGTGAGCGGCACGTCGGTCTGCTCCATGAGCATGCTCTCCGTGACCTCGAGAGCGAAGCGGTCGGCCGGGAGCCCCGAGCGGGCGATGGCCGAGGCCACGGTCTCGTCGAAGTCCGGCATCGAGAGTTGGCGGCCGGACACGTTGATCGCGATCCCGAGCCGTTCGGCACCATCGAGCTCGGCCGTCCACTTCGCCAGCTGCGAGGCGGCCGTGTCGAGGACCCATTCGCCGAGCGCCACGATCATCCCCGTCTCCTCGGCCACCGGGATGAACTCGCTCGGCGGCACGAGTCCATGGTCGGGGCGCTCCCAGCGCACGAGCGCCTCCATGCCGACGAGCCGGCGATCGGAGATCGCGAACAGGGGCTGGTAGTGGATGCGCAGCTCGCCCCGCTCGGCCGCTCCGCGCAGCTCGGTCTCGGTTCGCTGCCGGGCGACGGCGCGCACACGCATCACGGGCGAGAAGAGCTCACAACGCCCGCGGCCGTTCTCCTTGGCCCGGTACATCGCGGTGTCGGCGTCGCGCAGCACTCCCTCGGGTGTCGAGGAGCCGTCGTCGACAACGACGCCGATGCTGCCACGGATGACGTGACGGCGCCCGCCGATGATGAAAGGCGAGTCCAAGGTCTGTAGGAGACGCAGCGCCAGCTCCATCGCGTGCTCTTCGCTGAGCACCCCCTCGCACGCGAGCACGAACTCGTCGCCGCCGAGTCGCACGATGGTGTCGCAGTCCCGGGCGGCCGCCCGCAGCCGGGGCGCGAGCGCACGGAGGAGCTCATCGCCGCCACCATGACCGAGGCTGTCGTTGATGACCTTGAAGTGATCGAGGTCGAGCAGGAGCACGGCGACCGCGGCACGCGAGTCGCGTGCGCCCGCGAGCGCACGCTCGAGGCGGTCGAGGAGAAGACGCCGGTTCGGCAGCTCGGTGAGTGGGTCGTGCAGGGCCGCGTGCTCGTTGGCCGCGTCGACATCGTGGCGCTCGATCGCATCCCACAACACGTTGGCCACCGCCTGCAGGAAGTCGGCGTCCTCGGCGCTGAACGAACGTGGCGTCAGCGTGAGCGCGGTGAGCGTCCCGAACGGCCGACTGCCGCGGCCGATCAGCACGGTCATCATGCTCCGGACGCCCTGCTCGAGCAGGACCTCCCGCATCGGCGGATGGACACTGTCGTCGTCGGCGGCGAGGTCGTCGATGATGCGCGGGCCGGCCGAGAGTCGCTCGGTGTACTTGCTGCGCGGGGCGTCGTTGAGCGGTACGACGGTGCGACGGATCACCTCGCGCGGCCAGCCGACGCCCGCGCGCAGGGACATCACACCAGCCTCCTCGTCGTAGCCGATGATGCTCACGCGGTCGACGGACAGCCGCTCGGCCACGAGCGCGGCGGCGGCGTCGAGCAGTGTCGACACCGAGGCGCCCTCGAGCGCGCGGCGCCCGAGCGTCGCGACCGCCGCCTGCTGAGCCAGGCGCGCGTGCAGCTCCGCGTCGGCGCGGCGGCGCTCACTCACGTCGACGGCGATCGCCAGGCCCCCGACGATCGCGCCGTCGTTCCCGACGATCGGCGCCGTGTGCAGCCAGATCCCCCCGTCGCCGAGGGTCAGCTCGATGTCGCCGCCGGCGCCGGTCAGGACGTCCTGAAGCGGAGCGCGCAGCGCAGCGAACTCGCTCGGCAGCGCCTCGTCGAGCGTGCGGCGCTCGACGTCGAGCTCCGGATCGAGGCCGTGGCGGCGAATCCCCGCTCCCTCCGCGAAGACGAAGCGCAGGTCGCGATCGAAGACGAAGAACGACGTGGCCGGAAGGTCGCGCAGGAGCGCCCGGTGCAACCCCGCGGATCCGTCAGCGAGGATTCGCTGTAACGCAGCGACGTCCGGCGCATCGTCCGGCGACACGGCCCCCATCTGAGGGATGTCGGCTCTCGGCCCGAATGCCTTGAGCGGGCGGTCAGGGTTCGTCGGCGTCAGGGGGCGTGGACGCGGAGGGTGATCAGGGCAGCGCTGTCGGGGGCGAGGTCGACGCTCAACCCGCCGGCTCGTGCGGCGGCCGGCAGGATCGTCGGCGTGCCGCTGAACGTGCCGTCGGCGGCCACCGACCGCCCGCCGAGGCGCACGCCCGTGCGCGAGCTCAGCGCCGGCGCGGTGAGGCGCAGCATCGTGGCGACCGCGAAGCGATCGGGCACTCGCAGGCGCAGGACGGTGGGCGCACTGCTCGGGGAAGCCTCGTCGACGGCGAGCACGTCGATCCCGCCGTCGGGGCGCACGAACTCCCGCACGCTGCCGTCGAGCGCGGGTGGGGCCGGACCGCCGCGCAGCGCGCGGTCGCCGACCAGGCGCGCGGCGAGCAGAAGCGCATAGAACTCCGGCCGAGCGCTCAGCCGACCCTCGAGCGCCGCGGCCGGCGACGTGAAGGCGAGCGGCGCGTACCCCGACGGCTCGGCCACGAGTCCGTGGAGGTTGATCCCCCGGACCTCGCTGGCCATCGCGCGACCGATGTAGTCGACGGCCCAGAGCGCAGCGGCGAACGTATCGCTCACCCCGGGCTGGCCACCGCAGGCGACGTTGTTCGTCTCGTCCACCCGCACGGGCGTGCCGGTGCGCCGCTGGACGGTGTCGGCGAGCTCGAGCATCTGCGTCTCGGCGCGCCGCACGCCCGAGCTGAGCAGGTCGGCGATCGACGGTCGATAGGCGGTGCAACGCCCGAGCGGGTAGTAATGGGCCGTCAGCAGCGCGGGATGCTCCCAGCTGGCCTCGCTCTCTACCCAGCCGAGGCTCCCGAACAGGCTCACGGCGTCGGGGCCGGCGAGCGCGACCCCGGGGACCGCGCTCGCGATCGCCGCGCGGTACGCGGCGACCTGGACCCGGTAGGCGCGCGAGCTCCACGTCGCACCGCGCAGGCGGTGGGCGATGAAGTGCTCGGGCTCGTTGCCGATCTCCACCGCCAGCAGCCGTCGCCCCAGTGCAGCGTGCGCGGCGCGCACCTCGGCGGCGGCGGCGGCCGGGTCGTAGTGCCCGAGGTTGACGGTCAACAGCACGCCCCAGCCGGTCGCGGCGCTCAGATGGGCGAGCGCGGCGAGGTCCGCCGGCGTCACTGCCGCCGTCGCCCAGGCCGGGCGCGACTGCGCCGTCGGCGTCCAGGCGGCGTCGGCATCGGCACTGGAGCCGCCGAGGCGCAGCACGCCGGGACCGACCGACCGCAGCAGCGCGACGAGGTTCCCGCGCTCGCTCGCGCGCGCCAGCAGACCGAGATCGCCGACCTCGAAGGACAGTCCGAGGAAGTCACGACCCACCCGCATTCCGGGATCGCCGAGGCCGAGCCTGCGCGCGACGGCGCGCTGCCCGGCGAGGGCCGCCGCTCCGCTCGCGCCGATGCTCGCCGACGACCCGCCGGCCGGCGCGCCGACCTGGCCGGCGCCGCAGCCGCTGGCGAGGAGCGCGGCGGCGAGGGCAACCACGACGACGCACGTGCGCTGGTGAGAACGTGCGCCGGCGTCGCGCAGCGGCTCCGGTCGCTCGGCCGAGAATACGCTCACCGGCGACGATGATGGCAGCGGCGCGGCCCGGAGGGCAGCCGCTCCGCGGCATCGGCCGCCGTCAGGCGCCCGCGAGGATGTTCTGGTGGAACGTCACGGACGGGCCCGGCATCTGGTCGCTGGACTGCGAGTAGGCGACCGAGAATGCGTCCCCGGTCGCCGACAACGCCGTCGGGACCGCCGTTGTCGTGCCGATCGAGCGCGCGAAGCGATGGCGACCGGCTTGGCCCGAGTCGGCCTGCAGTTCGATCGCCTGGTCGGTCCAGGACGGATCGTCGACCGGGCCGGTATGTCCGCCCGACGTCGCGCTGAGGTTGCTGAACGCGACCGTGCCGAAGTTCGTCAGCGGCGTCGGCACGCAATTCCCCGAGTCATCGCATTGCGAAGGTGCCTCGGCGATCCATTCGGCGGAGCTGAGATCGAGCGGCGAGACGTGCAGGTGCTTGGTCAGCGTCGTCCCCTGGGTGCGATCCGTGAGGCGCAGCGTGACTCGGTTGGCCACCACGGTCACGCTCGCCGTGACCGTGTCCCCCGCGGCGACGTTCAAGCGCGTGGTCACGGGCGGATCCGGGACGAGCTCATACCAGGTCGAGTACTCGGGGTGCCCCGAGGAGCTGCAGTCCGCCTCCGTGCCCGTCTGCTCGAGCGCCGGCGAGTTCTGCGACAGCCCCCCGAGACCGACCCAGAAGGCCGAATAGGTCGGCTGTCCCGGGGTGCAGGTGGCCGCCGGCGCCACCCAGGTACCGGAGACGCTGGAGAACTTCTGGGCCGAGCCCTGGCTGCCCGAGACGGCATATCCGGCCCAGTTCGTGCTCTGCGACGGCTGCGGGCTCGCGGACTGCGCATCCGCGACGGAGGGAAGCACCGCGCCGGCCGCCGCGATGGCGATCACGAGGAGGGGTCGGGGGATGAAGGGCATCTTCGGGGAGTGGGACGCGGCGGACGTGACCTCCGCTCGCCGAGCGAGTATCGGAGCCGTTCCTGAAGAACTCGTGTGAGTCACCTAAGAATTGGCCTACATGACGATCGAGGGCCGCGGGTCAGCTCCGAGCGTGGATGTTCAGCTCGTCGATGCGCAGCCCCGAGCCCGACGGGACGAAGTGGAACGCGATCTTGCCGCGCGTGCGGCGATTGTGCGCATACACGCCGAAGTAGGCGCCGGCGGTCGCCTGACCGGCGCCGGGCGTGACCCGCAGGCCGGCGAGCACGAGATCCGGAGTGGCTTCCGCGGAGAACTGGCCGCGGTAGACCGCCATCGCCCGCGCGAGGTTCTGCGGCGCTCCATCGTCGGAGCGGCGGATGAGCGATGGCGAGAACAGCCTCCTCAGCGCGCGGGTCGAGCGCGCGTTGTAGGCCGCCACGTAAGCGTTCACGGCCTGCGTGACGGCAGCCGCGGTCAATAACGCGGGCGTCGTCGTGGTCGCGGTGCTCGTCGCCGTCGTCGTGAGGGAGGTGAGGGTGCGCGCCGTCGTGGAAGCGCCGGAGCTGGCCGCATGGTTCGTCTTCTTACTCGAGCCGGCCGCCGCGATGATCACCACCGCGATGATGACCACGACGATGACAGCGACGAGCCCCGCTATCAGGTTGCGCTGCCGGTCGGGCGCCGGTCGCTCGGCGTCTCGCTGCTTGGGCTCCGCGCGGGCGAGTTCCTCCGCGGAGGCGGTGGCCCACGCCGTCCCGTCCCAGTAGCGTCGCCAACCGGAGCCGTCGGGATCGGGGTACCAGCCCGGCTCGCGGTCGGGCTGCTCGGCGCCCTGATCGGATGGGCCGTCGCCCACCGACTCGGCGCCGCCGGCCTGCGGTGTGTCGTTCGTGCCGTCCGGGGGCGCGCTCATCGACGGCGCTCCCCCTCGGAGCCCAGCTCGTGTCGCATCGGTCAATCATGCCGCGCTCGGCAGATGGAGGCGGCGCCGCAGTGCCCACGACGGCCCGCGCGTCGACGCGGCCGGGCGGGACGGTCGCTACGGCCCGGGCGCGGATGCGGCGGCGGGCGCGAGCACCTCGCTGCTCGTCGGCGTGAGCCGGTCGGCGCGCAGCTGGGCCTCCCCGAGCGGCTGCGGAGTGCTCGCCACGAAGCGGTACACGAACAGGCGGTCGATCGAGGTGCGCCCGGCGGCATGGAAGGCGGGCGTGATCGGCCTCGTCGCGGACGCGCGGACCGGCGCATAGCCGACGAGATCGATCTCGCGGACACGCAGGAGCGCCCCGGGCGGCACGTAGTGGAGCCCGGCCAGGTAGTACTCGAGCGGCGCCGACCCGAGCTCCACCGTCACGATCGCACGGTCGCTCGCGCCGCCGCGCAGCGAGCTCGCGACCCCCGACCAGTCCGCTCGCTGAAAGCGCGTATCGACGTCCGTGACGAGGATCACCCCGAGGCCGGCGGCGCAGACGAGCACGGTCAGCGCCGTGCCCGCCACGCCGGCCCGCTCGCCCGCGAGCACGACGGCGAGCGCGGCGGCGAGGGGGATCCACGAGTCGATCACGTTACGTGGGGCGAGATAGTCGGCTCCGGCGAGCACGAGCGCCAGCGGGAGCAGGATCGACACCGCGCCGAGCCCGAAGACGAGCCCCCCGACGCGCCACTCACGCGCCGTCAGGCCGGGCAGCAGGCCGATCGCGATCAGCACCGGCACCGCGCAGGCCAGCAGCAGCCCATGGCCGAATCCCGGGCTCTGACCGCCGAGCAGGAAGTAGCCGGGAATCGCCACCAGCCGGTCCGTCAGCGCCCAGCGCCCGATCCACTGCGTGCCGTGTCCGCCCTGGGCGAGGATGAGCGGTACGAGGGCACAGCCGGCGAGCGCCACGACGCCAAGGGCGATGGCGAGCGCGCGCGGCGCCGCCGGAGCCGGTGGCGGGTCGCCGCCGGCGCGCAGGCGGGCGAGCGCCGGACGGAGTGCCGGGACGGCGGTCGCGAGCAGCAGCGCGGCCTCGGGGGCGATGAGGAAGGCGGCGAAGTAGTGCGTGCACAGGGCGAGCACCGATGCGCCGGCCCACGCTGCGAGCGCGCGCGGGCTCGGGTCCCGCCAGGCGCGTAGGAAGGCCCACAGGGAGACGGCGGCGAGGAAGGCGAACAGCGCATACACGCGCGCCTCCTGCGAGTACCACACGAACAGCGGGTTGAAGGCGACGATCGCGGTGAGGACGATCGCCGTGCGCCGCGAGCCGAGCTCCCGTCCGATCGCCCACGCCACCGCGACGGTGGCGACGCCGGCGAGCGCCGACAGCGAGCGCAGGGCCACGGCCCCGACGCCGAACATCCGCGACCAGCCCCAGATGAGCACGTACCAGAGCGGCGGCGAGTTCTCGGTGTGGACCATCGCCTGCAGCGTCGAGCCGAGCGAGGCGTGCAGCACGTGCACCGGCGTGTAGGCCTCGTCGTACCAGAGGCTCTGCTCGCCGAGGGTGGCAAAGCGGATGATGATCGCGGCGGCGATCAGGAGCAGCAGCGCCCAGTCCGGGGGCCATCCGGTGAGCGCGGCGCTCGAGCGGGGGGCCGTCGGCCCCGCGTCGGCGCCGACGATCGCCGGCCGCGGCCCCCCGGAGGTCACCGAAGCGCGCGCCAGGCTCATCCCGAAGAGGTCGGCAGCGGGGCGCTCGCGGCCGCCGCGGCGTTGGCGGCGCCACACAGGGATCGCTCGGCGGGCAGGCCGAAGCAGGCGTAGCGGTAGCTGTAGCTGTCGCGGCGCTTGGCGGGGATGTAGTAGCCGCCGTCGACCTGACGCCGCCCGGCGACCGTCGGCCCGCTGATCATCAGACACAGGCGCACCTGGCTCGGCTGCAACGCGACCACCGTCGTGGTCGAGCGGCACACGAAGTCCGTCGTCCCGTGCTCGAGCGTCCGCACGTCCAGGCGCGTCTTCGGGTCGGCCACGTGGGCGAAGGCCCGCCATGTCGCGCGGTCCGCCGACTCACGCTTGTTGAGGCCGACCTGCAGGACGACGTCGTAGACGACGGCGACAGCCAGGAGCAGGCCGATGAGCACGAGGATCGCCGTCTCGATCGCGCGCACGTCGCGACTCGCCGGGTCGCGGTCGGCCTGCGGCCGCGGCGCGGCCCAGGCGGGGAGGCGGGCGAACGGCCGGGCGCTGGCGGGGGCGCTCATATCGTCGGCGAGAACAGGGGCGCGGTCTGGTGGACGACGAACAGGGCCATCACAGCGAGCGTCGCCCAGAGCACGCGACGGTCGCGCGAGAGCACGGCGAGCGGCAGCGACCACAGCAGGTACCAGGCGAGCAGCCACGTCGTGCCGACGGCGAGCACGAGCAGCGCCCAGGCCGACGCCGACAGCCAGTCGTACCCGCGCCAGGTACGCCACATCAGCCACAGCAGGACGAGCACGCTGGCCACGCGCACGATCGTGCGGTCGATGCGAAAGACGCCCGGCAGGCCGACGAGATGTGCGACCTCGAGCGGGAAGCTGTCGCTCGACACGAACGTGGAGTTGCGGTTGAGCACCGAGACGAAGTCCAGGCCGTGGATCCCGAAGGCGACGAACGACATCAGCCCGATGACCACGACGGCGACCGCCGCGCCGGTGAGCAGCGAGACGCTGCGGCGCGCGAGCAGGACGAACGGCAGCACGACGATCGCGGTCGCCTTCACAGCGGCCCCGGTGACGACGGCCGCGGCACCGCGTGCGTTCTCGCCGCGCAGGAGCAGGAGGACGCCGCCCATCATCAGCGCGTCCATGACGAGGTCGTTGTGGTAGCCGCCGACGCCGTAGATGATCCAGAGCGGGTTGACGCCGACGATCAGCGTGGCCCAGACCGGGTCGCGCCCGAGGCGCTTGGCGCACAGCCAGACGAACGTCAGTGCGGCGAGGCTGGCGGCGATCGCGATCACCTTCATCCCCCAGAGCGCACCGTCGACGCCGAGCAGCGCGATCGGATAGCTGGCGAGGGTGAACAGCGGACCGTAGGCGCTCGCGACGTGGTACCAGATCGTGCCCACGTAGGGGAACAGCGGATCCTGCGGCGCGGCGATCGGGCCGTTGGCGAACGGGTTGATCCCGTGGATCACGCCGAGCCGCCCGTAGTCGATGTACTGGAAGACGTCCTGGGAGATGAGGACCGGCCCGACGAACAGGACGAGGTGCAGGGCGACGATCGTCCCGATGAGCAGGCGGGCGGACACGCCTCGTGCGCCCACGACGGCCGCGACGTAGCAGACGGTCATCGTCAGCAGCGCCGCGAGGAAGGTTCGGTAGCTGAGCGCAGCGCCCGGCCCGTTCAGCCAACCGGCGATCGGTGGCTGGTGAGGGACGAGCGCCGACTTCGCCGACGCCGCGTCGAGCACGATCCACACCGTGCAGGCGAGCGTGCCGAGCAGGCCAAGCGAGCCGAGCGCCCGCAGCCCGCGTCCCGAGGACGCTCCAGACGCGCTGACCGTGGCCGCCGGCTGGCCGGGTGCGCCGCCCGGCACCCCAGCCACGGAGGCGTCCGGTTTGCTGGGGACGTTGAGGTCGGTGTGGGTCATCTGCTGGTACGGCCCGACGCGACGTGAGCGTACACGGCGCGCCGCCCGGCCTTCGATGGGCGCCGGCTCGGACGCCGCGTCGACGCGACTCGGGGAGCGTCACGGCGGACTCGGCGCCGCTGCGTGGCCGAGCCCGGCGGCCATTATCGCGGATCGGGAGGCGGCACGACGGCCGGGGTGACACAACGCTGACAGACTCACGCCATGCTGCGCGTCCACGGTCCCACGCTCGGTCTGCGCTATCCCGCCGACCGCGACGCGCCCGCGCTGCTCGCGCTCGCCGGTGACGCCCGCGTGACGCGCTACTTCTCCTGGGGCCCCTACCGCGACGTGGAGGAGCCGCGCGCGTGGGTGCGTTCGCTGCCGGCGCGGCGACGCACCGGGACGGCGCTGGAGTTCGTCGTGGTCGACGCGTCCGACGCGCCGATCGGGGTCATCATGCTCGCCGAGCTGTCCGCCCGCGACCGCCGGGCCGTGATCGGGACCTGGCTCGGACGCGCCCACTGGGGCACGGGCGCCAACTTCGAGGCGAAGGCGCTGATCGCGGCGCTCGCCTTCGGGCCGCTCGGCCTGCGACGGCTGGGCGCCTACTCCGATGCGCGCAACGCGCGATCGCAATCCGCGCTCGAGCGCGTCGGGTTCGCGCGCGACGGAGTCCTGCGTGATTTCCACCGCCACGGTCGGCACACGCGGACGGTCGTCGTGTACTCGCTCCTGGCCCGCGAGTACACGACGTCCGAGCTGGCGAAGGTTCCGATTCGCATCAGCGGCGCTGCGCCGAAGGCGTTTCGCCCCGCCGCGTCGTAGCGCGGGCGGCGGCTCCCCCATCGGTCCGCCGGGCGACGGCCGAACTCCAGTTCGCCGCCGGGAGGGTCGATGGCCGCCCGAGGGTTCCCCACCACCGTGATGCGACGACAGATCCGACGACCGCCACTCGCGCTCGGCGCGCTCGGCGCCGCTTGGCTCGCGTTCGCCCTGCACCGCACCACCGGTGCCGGCGGTCACGCGCTCGACACGCTCCTGGACCACGACCTGTACCGGGTGATCGAAGTCTCCGCCGCGCTCGCGATCACCCTGCGCGCGGCCGCGCGACGAGCCGATCGCGGCCCGTGGCTCGTCGTCGGCCTCGGGGCCCTCGGCTGGGCGGTCCCGCACGCCCCGCTGGCGGGCATCGGCCTCGCCGGCCACGCGGCGGGCGGTGCCACCCTCGACGCGGTCGCCCGGATCAGCGGGGTCGCGATGCTCGGCGGCCTGCTCCTGCTGCTGCGAGGTCAGCTGCGCGGGGTACGCCCCGACCGGCTCCTCGACGGACTGCTCGCCGGCACGGCATCGGTGGCCGTCGTCGCCACGATCGTCCCCCCGTGGCTGCACTCGCTCACCGGCGCACCGGTGACCGTCAACCTCGACCTCTCACGGCCGACGCTCGACCTGCTGATGCTGATGGTCGCGATCACCGCGGCCGTCGTGAACGGCTGGCGGGTGGCGCGAGCCTGGCTGCTCGTGGCCGCGGCGATGCTGATGCTCACGATCGCCGACACGCTCGCGCGATACGCAGGCGCCGCTGGGGCCGGCTCGGGTGTCCGTGCGGCGGTCGACGTGCTCTGGCCGGCGTCACTCGTCGTCCTGGCGATCGCGGCATGGCAGTCGGCGCCGCACGCTGCCCGCGGCAACGGCAGCGAGCGTTCGAGCACGGTCGCAATCCCGGCCAGCGCGATGATCGGAGCCGTGCTCGTCCTCGCCTACGGCGACGTGGCGCACGTGTCGGTGGCCGCGGGCGGCCTCGCCGTCGTCGCGCTCGTGATCGCCCTCGTACGCATGTGCCTGATCGTGCGCGACAACGCCGAGATGCTCGCGCTCGTCCGGCGCCAGGCGAAGACCGATCCCCTCACCGGCCTCGACAACCGGCGCAGCCTGCTCGAGACGATCGACAGCGAGGTGCGGAACGCCACCGAGACCGAGCCGCTGCTGCTCGCGTTCTACGACCTCAACGGCTTCAAGGACTACAACGACGCGTTCGGTCACCTCGCCGGCGACGCGCTCCTCACGCGCCTCGGCGCGAAGCTGACCGCCGCCGTCGGCGAGCACGGCAACGCCTACCGCGTCGGCGGCGACGAGTTCTGCGCCCTCCTGCGCTGCTCCGCGGATCGCGAGGGCACGCTGATCGACGCCACCGTCGAGGCGCTGTCCGAGCGCGGCCAGGGGTTCGACGTCACCACGGCCCACGGCGTCGTGCGCGTCCCGACCGAGGCCCGGGACAGCTTCCGGGCGCTGCACCTCGCCGATCAGCGACTCTACGAGCTGAAGGAGGTGCGGCCGGGCAGCGCCAAGCACCAGCTGCGCGACGTGCTCCTACAGGCCTTCCGGGAGCGCCAGGGAGCGCTCGACGAGCACCAGCGCGACGTCGCCGCGCTCGCGCGAGCCGTCGGCCGGCGTCTCGGGTTACCCGCGGAGCAGCTCGACCTCATCGCCGCCGCCGCCGAGCTGCACGACGTCGGGAAGATCGCGATCTCCGACGCGATCCTCGACAAGCCGGGGCCGCTCGACCCCGAGGAGTGGGAGCGGATGCGCCACCACACCGTCCTCGGCGAGCGCATCCTCGCCGCCGCGCCCTCGCTGCGTCCGGTGGCGGCGCTGGTGCGCTCCAGTCACGAGCGCTTCGACGGCTTCGGCTATCCGGATGGGCTCGCCGGCGAGGAGATCCCGATCGGTGCTCGCGTGATCGCGGTCTGCGACGCCTTCGACGCGATGATGGCCGACCGGGCCTACCGGTCGGGCCTCGAGGAGACCGAGGCGATCCGCCGCCTGCGGCGTGCGGCGGGGACGCAATTCGACCCGCGCGTGGTCGACGCGTTCACCGACGTGATCGCCGAGCGTCTGCCGCCTCCCGCGCGCGCCGTCGGGCAGCCCGCGACGACGCGCTGAGCAGGGTCAGGCCTGCGCGGCATCCTCGAAGCGCAGCACCTCGAGGGCGCCCGTGAGCTCGAACACGCGCTGGATCGAATCGCTGCCGGGACGCAGCACGAGCTCGCTTCCCCGCGCGCGCGCGTTCGCGTCGGCCTGGATGATCGTCCGCAGCCCGGAGGAGTCGATGAACGCGAGGCGGCGCAGATCGACGACCACGCGCGTCGGTGCCCGCGCCTGCGCGACCGCGAGCTGCCGCTCGAGCTCCCCGACGCTCGCCAGATCGAGCTCGCCCTCGAGGATGAGCGTCACCGCTCCGTCACCGGCCTCGGTCGTGATGCCGAGACGTCCGGGGGGCGGCGTCAGACCATCGCTCATGCGAGCCGATCATAACGAGAGCGAGTCCGCCGTTCGCAGGTTGCGCCGGCGCGCCGTCCACGCCGCCCCGGACACGACGACGGCCCCGATCGCCTCCGGCCGTGGATCGAAGCGCTGCACGCGCCACGGCGTGCCGTCGGGCTCGTCGACGAGCGCCGGCGTCGTCAGGGCGTCGCGGACCGCGACGCCGCGCAGCCCGGTGGCCAGCCCGGTGCCGAGCGCCTTCACGTAGGCCTCCTTGGCCGTCCAGTGGCGCAGGAACGCCTCTTCTCGCGCCGCCTCGGGCAGGGCGAGCACGAGCGCGAGCTCCCGGTCGTCGAGCACGCGCCGCAGGACGGCCGGCGGGATCGGCCGTCCGCGAGCCTCGACGTCGACCCCGATGCGCTCGCGCGTGGTCACGGCGATGACGGCGAGCGCCCGCGTGTGCGAGAGGCTGAACGACAGATCCGTCGCGTCGCCGAGCTGCGGCTTGCCCCGAGGCCCCTCGCGCAGCGCGACCGCCGCGGGCGCCACCTGCAGGCATTCTCCGAGGACCGTCCGCAGCGCGGCGCGCGCGAGGATGAAGCGCTCGCGGGCGATCGGCCTGACGATGCGCTGCGCGCGCGCCCGCTCGGGCTCGTCGAGCATCGCGGCGGCGCGCGCGGGCGCCTCCCCGTCGAGGTCGACGGTCCACAGGTCGACGACGTCGGCAGGCGGAATCGACACCGCCGGAGCGTACGCGCCCGGAAGGATCCGCTTGCCGCGCGATCGCGATCATGCGAACATACGTTCGCATGATCGCCTGCGTCCACCTCCCCCGCTTCGAGCTCGTCGTCGCCGCCGGTGGATCGGACGCGCTGAGCGGGCGGGCCTTGGCGCTCGCTCCGCCACCCGGCCGCGAGCTGCGTCTCGGCGAGGTCTCCGGGGCCGCGGAGGCCTGCGGCGTCCGGGAGGGGATGCCTCTCGGTGAGGGCCTGGCGCGGTGTCCTGACCTTTATCTCGTGGCTCCCAACCCACTCGCGGTCGCCGAGACCTGGGAGACGATCGTGCGCGCCCTGGAGGGCATCGGCGCGCAGCTGGAGCTCGCTCGCCCGGGCCTGGCCTACTTCGACGCGCACGGTCTGCGCGGCCTCCATGGGGGCGAAGAGGGCGTCCTGGGCGCCGCCCGGCGAGCGATCGGACGGCCGGTGCGCCTCGGCGGCGGGCCGACGCGCCTGTGCTCCCTGGCGGCGGCGCTGCGCGCGCGAGCGCGGCGCCCCGCGCTCGCCCCCGGCAGCGGAGCGGCCGCCGCGCGCCGCTATCTCGCGCCGCTGGGCGTCGACCTGCTCGCCCATCGCAGCGAGACCGAGTCGCTCGTGCCGCCGCTGCAGCGCCTCGGGCTGCAGACGATGAGCGAGCTCGCCGCGCTCCCCCGCGCGGCGGTCGCCGATCGCTTCGGGGAGCCGGGAGCGTTCGCGCACCGCCTCGCCCACGGGCAGGACACACCCCTGCGCCCGCGCCTGCCCCAGGAGTGTCTGGAGGAGTCGCTGACGCTGCCCGAATCGGCCTCCGGGCCGGTGCTGCAGCGAGCGCTCGGCGTGCTCATCGATCGGCTGCTCGCGCACCCGGCCCGCCGGGGGCGCACGCTGCGCTCGGTCATCCTCGCCGCCCGCCTGGCCGGGGGCGGTACCTGGCGCGAGCGAGTCGTGTTCCGCGAGGCGACCGGCGACCCGGAGCGCATGCGCCTCGCCACGAGCACGCGCCTGGCCCTGCTGCCGGCGCCGGCCGACCTGCTGCGTCTCAGCGTCGACCGCTTCGGCGCCCCGGGTAACGATCAGCGGGCGCTGCTCGACGAGGCCCGCGCGGTGCGCCGCCGCCGCCTGCACGAGGCGGTGCGGCAGGTACGTACCGTGGCCGGTCCCTACGGCGCGCTGCGCGCGCTGTGCATCGATCCCGACTCTCGCATCCCCGAGCGGCGGATGATGCTCACCCCGTTCGAGGGCGACGAGCGATGACCGGCCGGCCGCCCGCTGCGCTGCTGATCCCCCATCCGGTGCGCGTGCGCCCGGGTGCCGGCGGCGTCCCCGAGCTCGTCGACGATCGCGCCATCAGCGCGGTGCGCGAGTCCTGGCTGGTGGAGGATCGCTGGTGGAGCGAGCGCCCGCTGCGTCGCCGCTACTGGGAGGTCGTCAGCGACGACGGGCGCAACCTCGTCGTCTTCCGAGACCTGCTGGGCGGCGGCTGGTTCACCCAGCGGGATCGTTGACATGCCTGCCGGCCGGTCGACGGCGGGGGGTGCATGTCGTTGGGGTGAATTATTCATACCTACGACATGCACCCCCTGCTAGAGCGCCGTGTACGTCGAGCTGCACGCCCATTCCGCCTACTCCTTCCTCGACGGCGTCTCGCTGCCCGAGGAGCTCGTCGCCCGGGCCCTGGAGCTCGGCTACGACGCCTACGCGCTGACCGACCACGACTCCGTCGCGGGCTCGATGGAGTTCGCCCAGATGGCCGGCTCGCTCGGGCTGCGCGCGATCCACGGGGCCGAGCTGAGCCTGCACGACGGGCGCCACCTGACGCTGCTCGTGCGCGACGCGCGCGGCTGGAGCAACCTCTGCCGGCTGCTGACACTCGCCCACGCGCACACGCGCGACCGCGGCGATCCGCCCCCGGCCTGCCCGCTCGAGGCGGTGCTCGAGCGCGCCGAGGGCCTCGTCTGCCTGACCGGCTGCGCCACCCACGGCGTCCACGACGAGGCAACCGTCAGAAGGCTGCGCGACGCCTTCGGGCCCGAGCGCCTGCGCGTCGAGCTGCAGCGCCCCTACGCCCGCCACGACCGGGCGCGCAACCGCGCGCTCCAGCTGCTCGCCGGCCGCCTGCAGCTCGCCTGCGTGGCCACCGGGGACGTCCACGCGCACCACCGCTCGCGCGCCGAGCTGCAGGACGCCTTCGTCGCCGTGCGCCAGCACTCCACGCTGGAGGCCTGCGAGCCGCTGCGCCGGGGCAACCACAGTCACGTGCTGGCGAGCCCGTCGGCGATGGCCGGCCGCTTCGCCGACCACCCCGAGGCGGTGCGCGAGACCCGACGCCTCGCCGAGCAGCTGACCTTCGACCTCACCCACGACCTCGGCTACCGCTACCCCGGCGCCGAGGACGCCGATGCCCTGCGCCGCCTGTCGGAGATGTGCCAGGCCAGGATGGCCGAGCGCTACGGCGCCGGCGTGCGCGCCGAGCACCGCCGGGCCGCGCAGGCGCGCCTGGAGGAGGAGCTGCAGGTCATCGACAAGCTCGGCCTGGCCGGCTTCTTCCTGCTGCACCAGGACATGCTCGAGGTCGCGCGCGAGGTGGCCCTGGAGGTGCGCGGGGCCGGCGGCCCGGACAGCGCCCGGCTGCTGCTGCCGCCGGGGCGCGGGCGCGGCTCCTCGGTGTCCTCGATCGTCTGCTTCCTCACCGGGCTGTCGCACATCGATCCGATCGCCAACGAGCTGTTGCTCGGGCGCTTCCTGCACGAGGACCTGCAGTCGCTGCCCGACATCGACCTCGACTTCCCGCGCGACATCCGCGAGAAGCTCATCCCGCGCATCCACGACCGCTACGGGCGCGACCGGGCGGCGCTCGTGGCCGCCTTCCCCACCTATCGATCCCGGGGAGCGATCCGCGACCTCGGCAAGGCGCTCGGCCTGCCCCCCGGCGAGATCGAGCGCGTGGCCCGGGGCTCGGAGGGGTTCATGCATCGCGACGTCGCGCACGGGGACCTTCCAGCGCACGAGGACGTCTGGCCCGATCCACCGCCGTCACGCGACGGGCGCCTCGACGGCGTCGCCGGCGACATCGCGAGCGCGCTCGGGCCCGAGCGGCTGCGCCAGGGCGAGGGCAGCGGTCGCTGGGCCTGGCTGGCCCGCCTGTCCGCCGAGGCCTACGGGCTGCCCCGCCACCTCTCCCAGCACCCCGGCGGGATGGTGATCGCCACCCGTCCGCTGATCGACTGCTGCCCGGTGGTGCCGGCGGCGATGGAAGGGCGCCAGATGGTGCAGTGGGACAAGGACTCCTGCGCGGACGCCGGCTTCCTGAAGATCGACCTGCTCGGCCTCGGCATGCTCTCCGCGGTGGAGCGCTGCGTCGAGCTCATCGCCGCCGAGCGCGGCGAGCGCGTCGACCTGTCGCGCATCCCCTTCGACGATCCCGACACGTTCGCGGCGATCCAGGACGCCGAGACGACCGGCGTGTTCCAGATCGAGAGCCGCGCCCAGATGCAGTCGCTCAAGCGCAGCCGCCCGGAGAACCTCGACGACCTCACCGTGCAGGTGGCGATCGTGCGCCCCGGGCCGATCCAGGGCGGCGCGGTCAATCCCTACATCGAACGACGCCAGCGGTTGCGGGCCGACCCCGACTACGAGATCCCCTACGACCACCCTTCCCTGGAGACGATCCTGCGCGACACGCTCGGCACGATCATCTTCCAGGACCAGGTGATCGAGGTCGCGCAGGTGTTCGCCGGCTTCTCCCCCGGCGAGGCCGACGGGCTGCGCCGGGCGATGAGCCGCAAGCGCGCCGACGCGGCGATCGAGCACTTCCGCCGGCGCTTCGTGGCCGGTGCCGCCGCCCACGTCGGCGCCGACGAGGCGACCGCGGGTCGCGTCTGGCAGATGGTCGCCGGCTTCGCCGGCTTCGGCTTCCCCAAGGCCCACAGCGCCGCCTTCGGGCTGCTCGCCTACCAGTCGACCTGGCTGCGGGTCCACTACGGGCCCGAGTTCCTGTGCGCGCTGCTCAACGAGCAGCCGATGGGGTTCTACGCGCCGGACAGCCTTATCCATGAGGCCCAGCGCCGCGGGATCGCGGTGCGCGGCGTCGATGTCAACGCGTCGAACGCTGAGTGCACCATCGAGCGCGGGGCGGTGCGGATCGGGCTCGGCTACGTCAGCGGCGTCGGCGCGATCGAGGCCGAGGCCCTGGTCGCCGCTCGCGAGGAGGGTGGGCCGTTTCGCGATCTCGGCGATCTCGCCGCGCGCGCCGGGGCGGGACGCGCGGCGCTGGAACAGCTCGCCTGGTCGGGGGCGTGCGACGCGCTGGCCGTCGCCGGCGGCGAGGGGGCCTCGGCGGCGAGCGCGCGGCGCCTGGCCCTGTGGCAGCTCGGGGTCGCCGCTCCGGGACGGCCGCTGCGCGACGGCACGATGCAGCTCGCGCTCCCGATCGAGGCCCCGCCGGCCCCGCGCCTGCGGGCGCTCGGGCGCTGGCAACGGCTCGTGGCCGATTACTCGACGAGCGGCGTGACGGTGGGCGACCACGTGATGGCCGCCCTGCGCGGACGCCTGAAGATCCCGATGCTCGCCACGAGCGCCCAGCTCGAGCGTCTCCCCCACGGCTGCTCGGTGGCGATCGCCGGCCTCGTCATCGCCCGCCAGCGCCCCGGCACGGCCAAGGGGATCGTGTTCCTGCTCTTCGAGGACGAATGGGGCACCGTCAACCTGATCGTGCCTCCCGACGTCTACGAGCGTCAGCGAGCGCTCGTGCGCACCGAGCCGCTCCTGCTCGCCCGCGGTCGGCTCGAGCGCCCTGCCGCCGGCGGCGGGGTCATCAACGTGCTCGTGCGCGAGCTCGCGTCGCTGGAGGCCTCGTTGGCCGACGACCTGCAGTCGCCCGCCGCGCAGACGCACCCTCTCCACGCGGAGCCCTCGCCCGCGAACGCGGACTCAGAGGACGCGGACGGCGGCGTCGGCGCGAGCATGCGCGCCGTGGCACCGCCGATCCAGAGCTTCGCGTCGGGAAGGCGGCGGTAAGGCTAAGGACGGTCGGCCAACCGCACGACGAAGCGCAGCCCCGACCAGGTCGCGTCGATGGCGCAGACCTTGTTGTCGACGAGGCCGGTGGGCAGGATGAGCTCGCGCAGCACGTTCTCCGTCATGTCGGTCGGCACGCCCGAGCTGCGCTTCGGCCAGGCGATCCACAGCCCCCCATCCGGCGGCAGCGCGCGCTGCAGCGCGGGCAGGCGGCGGCGAAGGTCAGCGCGACGCGTCGCGAAGCAGACGATCACCTCCGCCGGGCCGCGCAGGCTGGGGCGCAAGATGACGCCCTCGGGTGGCTCGAGCGTGGCCGGGAAGTCCGGCGGGGCGTCGATCACCGCGACCGTCATCCCAGCGGCGATCCCGAGCTTGCGGGCGAGGGGTGTACTGGAGTCTTTGTTTGGACGCGCGTCGCTCACGGCGCAAATCCTCGCGGAAGCAGGCGCGCAGTGACCCACTCGCGTTCGCCCGGCGATGAGCGAGTCCGCGCCGAGGACGTACAAAAAGCGCTGTACCGGCTGCTGTGGGGACTGCGGCCGTCACTTCCGCAGCCAGGAGGCATTAGACCTGCACCGCAGGGGCGACCACGCCAACGGGCGCTACTGCGTCGCCCCAGGCATCGAGGAGCCGCGCCTCATCCCGGACCCTGACGCGACCGAGTGCGACACGCCGCCGCACAACCCGCGCTGCGAGCCGCCCGGCGAAGTGCTCACCGGCGTGGTGGTCTGGACCACCGCCCGGTCACAGACGCCGGAGCACAAGGAGCAGCTACGTCGCCTACGGGAAGACCGGCCATGAACCTGTACGGATTCCGTGGAGACGTTCGGGGCACTGACCCCTTGCCCGACCCCAGATCGGGTGTCTCGTGCCGCCGCGGCAAACGGTCCCACGTCTCAGCACCATGACGACCCGTTGGGCCGCCTCTGAGGGACCCAACCTGCCGAGTCTCCTGCTGTGGTCGATGACGCCAGCGATGGGCCCACCGCGGAGATCGTTGAGCCCGAGCCCGGTGATCTAGGCTTCCGGGACACTGGGCTGGCGATGATCGACGCGACGGCGCAGCCCTGGTGTGCGCCACGGCTGCGCACCACCCCGGAGAGTCCTTCCCGGCACTCGACCGCGAGACGGTCGACGCGTTCCTGCGGTGGCGCCAAGCGCACCCCTTCGCAAACATCACGATCGCCGATTGACGGCGCCCCGCGCTCAAGGGAATATCGCTAGAGTCGATTACATCTAGACGACTGGAGATATGCGTGGCAAACCCGACCTTCAACCTTCCGCTGCCGGTCGGCGAAGTTGCGCCGGTCTACTCGAACATGGTCCAGCTGTTCTTCGGGCCGGCCGACATGACGCTCGCGTTCTACCACGCCGCGCCCCAGCCGAATCCGACCGATCCGGCCGTGCCGATCGTGACCGCTGTTCCAGCCGCTCGAGTAGTCGTGTCTCCCCAACAGGCCAAGGCGATCTTGTACATCCTCCGCCTGAACGTCGCACGGTGGGAAGAGCAGTACGGAGCCATCCGGGTTGCTGACGACATCCTCGCTGCGCTCGGGATAGAGGAGGAGCAGCCGTGAACTACGTGCTCGGCGCCAGCACAACGCAGCCCGGGCAGCAACAGGGTCTTCGGGCGACCGGTCCCGCCTATCAGACAGGGGTTGGACCCACGGTCACGGGCGGCGCGGCCGCAGTCTCGAACCCGGACGACAGCGGCCAGCGCCTGGTCCAGTGGCAGCAGTCGAGCGCCGCTCGAGCGTACGAGGGGCAATGGGTACTACTCGATCCCGACAGCCTTGTCGTCTTGGACTGCGACATCTCGCCATCAGAACTACTCTCGCGCAAGCCAGGCGACGCGGAGGCGGCTGTCGTCTATGTACAGCCGAGTGGGCTAGTCGTCATTTGACGCTTGCCCCCTTCACATCAGCGGTGCAGCTGACGTTCACTCATGGCGCGCAATACGCCAGCCAACCGTCGCGACGGCCGATGATCCAAGTCGAGATTGCGGCAACGGACCCGGTGACCAGCACGCTACTCGGGGCACCCGTCACGACAACGCTTGAGGTCGACTCGGGAGCCGACATCAGCGTTATCGATGACGGGCTCGCGCCCACGCTTGGTATCAATCTCGCGGCTCTACCTACGGCCCAAGTCGCCGGTGTGGGAGGCGCCTACAGGAACGTGCCAAAGGGCACACTCAAGATGCTTCTTGTCGGACGATGGATCGACGTGCCCGTGTTGTTCATGACGGGCGAGTTGCTGCTCGGTCGCGAGGCCGCGTTTGACGCGATACATCTCGCGTTCGTGCACAAGCACGGGCTTCTGCTCGCCGCCGCCAGTTAGTTGCTGCACCAGCGTGCAGCTGACGCTGCCCGAGGACAGTTGGACCTCTAACCGAACCGCTCAGCTCGTGGCCGCCGTAGTGATGCTCTGCTCCGCCCAGCCGTCGGCGATCAGCGACGTGCACGCCTGCTGTCCGAATATCTGCTCGCCGCTGTCGATGACGGTGGCCGTGACCTTGCCGTTGAAGTCATCGAGGACACACACGGGAACGGCATTGGGTTCGCCCCCCGCGACCGCGGACTGCCACAGGAAGCCCTGACGGGCGCTCGTGGTGATCCATTGCTGGCAGAGCGGCCCAACATTCAGCGCGTGGGAGAAGAAGTACAGCTGTGCGTCGTGTCCGGCCATGTCCGCACCGCAAGACTCCTGCCCTTGCAGGAGCGCCGGCATGAGCGTCATCGAACCGGCCGCCGTGGTGGACGCCGACCTGGCGGGCGCGATGACCGTGGTCACCTCAGTCACCGTGGCGGTGCTGCCCGCGCCACACCCGGTCAGAAGCAGCACTGCAGTCAGGACGACGGCATTGGCCCGCACCGCGCGACCATAGCCCTGCCGAACGAATGGGGCAATGACAGCGCGCTCTCGGACACGCTGCCGACGTCCGGCGCTGGGCCGACAATTGGTCGGATGCCCGCAGCGACACCATCGCGCTCGTCGCGGTGCTCGCCACCGCGGCCACCGCGATCACCGTGCCCCTGATCGCCGCGGTGGCGCAGAGCAAGTCGGATCGACGGCGCTTCGAGCAAGATCGACTGACAAAGGACTTCGACGAACTGCGCGCGCTGCTCGACGAGTCCTCGAGCGAACTCTTCCGTGTGCTTCAGGTGCTTGAGCGGGGTGAGCTCACCGAGGCCGAGACCGAGGAGGCGGTCAAGCCACTCGCCACTCTCAACGCTCGTCTTGTCATGCGTCTCGGTCGAAAGCACGAGGTAGTCAGAGCATTCAAACATACGGTGGAAGTCGCCTGGCCGGAGGACGTGAACGACGTGGCCGCGAGCGAGAGACGTTCGCAGCAGAGTTCGGGCGGCTGCGCGCTGACAAGCGAAGCGCAGAGCCTCAGGGAGGAGGCCCGGCAGCTTGAGCGGCGCGGCGTCGTCAGCCGCGTCCGTCGGCTAGGTCGTCCGCGTGTAGCTCAGATTGCGGATGCGCTAGAAGCGAACGCCGCACAGCGGCAGACGCTTAGGGCCGAGATCGAGCGCCACCGCGGTGCTCTGAAGGACGGCAGCCGCGACATTCTGGATCAAGCCGAGCGCACCGCAGCGCGTGAGAGGGCGGCACCGTACCGTCTCGTCGCGATCGTCTTGCTGGTCCTCTGGGGTCTCCAAGCCGTTCTCATCGCCATCGGTCGGACTGGCCGTGTCAACAGCATTCACCTCAACTTCTATCTGGCCGCCTCGGCGATCTTTCCCATCATCTTGATCGCAGGGTTCGTCGAGCTGGGGGCCCTCCCGGGGCGGGTCATTCTGCAGGCGGGTGTGAAGTGGCGCGCCCTGACATTCATGGTCCCGACGGTCGCCGGCGAAATGGCGCGTCTCAGAGCTCTTGCGATTCATGAAAGCACCGTGTTCCTGTTCCGCGATGTGACTGCGAGCCTCGCGTTGACCACGGCGTCGTTGTTCCTACTTGTCCTAACGCGCCCCGTGCAGAGGCGTACACGCGCGGCGGATCCGCGCTAGCACCTGCCGGTCACGCTCGGGACTTGGCGTTCGAGCACTGCCATTTCGCACCCACAAGCCGCAACTCCCGGATGCCGCGCCGACCGCACGTGCGGTCTGCCCGATGCGACACGCGAGCCACATCGCCAGCAGCGCGGTGCTCCACCTTGGGCGGCTTGGCATGCACAACATCGTTGGGGGCCCTACTGCGGCCGTCGCGCCCGCTCGGAGATCGTCAGCAGCAGCGCGAGCAGCACGAAGTTCATGACGACCGATGAGCCGCCGTAGGCCACGAGCGGCAGCGTCACCCCGGTGAGCGGGATGACGTCGGTGACGCCGCCGACGATCACGAACACCTGCAGGGCGATGATGAACGACAGGCCGGTGGCGAGCAGCTTGGAGAACGAGTCGCGCGCGAGGATCGCCGTCTTCAGCCCTCGCCACACGAACAGCAGGTACACGCCGAGCAGGGCGACGGCGCCAACGAGCCCCAGCTCGTCGGTCAGCACGGCGTAGATGAGGTCGCTCTCCGGCACCGGGATGAGCGAGCTCTGGACGACCTGGCCGTTCGGCAGCTGGTAGGGGAGCTCGAGCAGCGACTGATGCAGCCCGGTGCCGAGCAGGCCGCCGTCGGCCTGCGCGAACAAGGACTGCGCCAGCTGCCCGCTTCCCCCGTCTGGTAGTAGAGCGTCGGGTCGAGCGGATGCTCCCAGGCGAGCACGCGCTGCTCCACGTGGCCGACGTGCTTGGACACGAACCACGCGCCGAGGGCGAACAGCACGATCCCCACGATCGGGAACGACAGTCGCCCGGTGGCGACGTACAGGAGCGCCAGGAACGCGCCGTAGAACATGATCGAGGTGCCGAGCTCGCGCGTGACCAGCAGCGTCGCCATCGCCGCGCCCCAGACGAGGAGCAGTGGCCCGAACTGCTTCATCGGCGGGAACGTGATCCCGAGGATGCGCCGGCCACCGGTGACGAGCAGCTGCCGGTTGTCGCGCAGATAGCTGGCGATGAAGATGACGATCGCGATCTTCGCGAGCTCGGCCGGCTGGAAGGCGACCGACCCGACGTGGATGTTCAGGTAGGCGCCGTTGACCTGCTGTCCGATGCCCGGGACACGCGGCAGGATCGTCAGCACGATCGCCGCCAGCGCGATCGTGTAGCGGTAGCGCTCGAGCACGCCGAGCCCGTTGCGGCGCAGCCACAGGACGGTGGCGACGAAGAGGCCGAGGCCGAGGACCATCCACTGCGCCTGCTGGCGGGCGAGCGTGGGGTTGATGCGATAGATCATCACGATCCCGACGCTGGCCAGCACGGCGGCGAGCGGGAACAGGTAGGGGTCGGAGTGCGGCAGGGTGAGCCGGATGGCGATGTGCGTGAGCACGCAGAGCCCGAGGAAGATCGCCCCGTAGGTGAGCGACGCACTCGACGCGTGATGCAGCGTGACGTTCGTCGCCGAGGCGGTGCTCTCGCTCTGCTGCTGGATGAAGATGGCCGTGAACCCGGCGACGACCAGCAGCGCAGAGGGCAGCAGACCGAACAGCTCGCGGTTGCGCGCGCTCAGCACGGGCACGACTGTACAACGGCGGCCAGCCGAAGCCGGACGGCGCCGCGCGGGCGCCGAGCGCCGGCGAGGGCCCCGGCCCGGCCGCTACCCTGTTGGCGACGGGCGCACCGCGGGCCCGCATCCGTGCATGCCATGAACCGTCCCGTCGACCGCCGACATGCCTGACGAACGGCCGCCCCGCCTCGGCTGGCGTATGGGGAAGCGCTTCCTGCTCGCCGCCGTGGTGATCGTCGTGCTCTCTGCCGCCGCCACCGCCACGGCGGGGCTGGAGAAGCTGACCACCTTCGCCCAGGAGGCGCTCCCGGCCTCGAGCCACATCGGGACGCTGCCGGGCACGATCACGCCGGCCTACGACGGGCAGCCGGAGACGTTCCTGCTCATCGGCTCCGATCGCCGCGCCGCCTCCAAGGACGCCTTCGACCGCACCGACCCGCCGCACAGCGACACGCTGCTGCTCGTGCACCTGGACCCCAACCAGGGACAGACGTCGGTGCTGTCGATCCCGCGCGACCTGCTCGTGAGCATCCACGACCCGAAGACCGGGCAGACCTACTACCCGCAGAAGATCAACGCCGCGTACACCTTCGGCAGCTACGACCACGGCAGCGACGGCGCGGCCGCGCTCGCCGCCTACACGGTCAAGAAGCTGCTCGGCATCCAGCTCAACGGCATCGTCGACGTCACCTTCGGCGGCTTCATCGACGTCGTCGACCAGCTCGGCTGCGTGTACGTGAACGTCGACCACCGCTACTACAACGAGAACATCGGGACCGAGGCCACGAACTTCAGCTCGATCAACCTCGAGCCCGGCTACCAGAAGCTCTGCTACACGAACGCGCTCGACTACGTGCGCTACCGACACACCGACTCGGACTTCGTGCGCGTCGCCCGTCAGCAGGACTTCATCCGCGACATCCGCGAGCAGGCGAGCATCAGCCTCGGCAACATCGACAGCGTCCTGCGCAGCGTCGGGCGTGCCATCCGCACGAACTTCACCGCCTCCGCGGGCGAGCTCGAGGTGCTCGCGAAGCTGCTCGTGTTCTCCCAGCAGAAGCCGCTGCGCCAGGTGCACTTCCAGGTCACGAACGCCGACGCGGTCATCGGCGGCGTCGACTACGTCACCGCCTCGCCGCAGGACATCGCGGCGACGGTGCAGGACTTCCTCTACGGCGACCAGGCGGTCACCCTCCCGCACAGCGCCGCCGTGGCCTCAGCCCGTCCGGGCCACCGGCATCAGCGCGTGTCGCCCGCCGCGATCGGCCTCTATCCGACGCCTTCGAGCGACATGACGGCGGCGATCAACGCCGGCACGTCGGTGCCGTTCCGGATGCTCTATCCAAACCTGCAGACGGGGCCGGCCGTGCAGGAGGAGGTCCGCGCGTACAGCCTGCGCGACCAGCAGAACCACGTCCGCCACGCCTACGTCGCCGTCTTCCAGCAGAACGCGCTGGGTGGCTACTACGACGTCGAGGGCACCGATTGGACGAACCCTCCGATCATTGCTAACCCGAGCCGCGAGGCGACCATCGGGCCGCGCCACTACATCTTCATCGACGACGGCGCCCACATCCATCTGATCGCCTGGCGTGAGCACGGCGCGCTCTACTGGGTCAACAACACCCTGCTCGAGGACCTGACCAACGCCCAGATGCTCGCCATCGCCGAGTCGGTCCAGCCGCTGCAATAGCGCTCGGCGGCTCGGCGGGATCCGAAGCTAGCGGACCGCCGCGTCGAGCGCGGCGTTGACGAGCGCGTCGGCGTCGGCGTTCTCGGCCCGTGGCACCGAGCGAATCGACCAGCCCTCGAATTCGCGCAGCGCCGCCATCGCGTCGAGATACAGCGGCCGCATCGCCGGATGCTTGACCTTGTAGGCGCCGTTGACCTGCTTGGCCACGAGCTCGGAGTCGTTGACCACCTCGACCTCGGTGGCGCCGAGCGCACGCGCCCGCGCCAGGCCGAGCAGCAGGCCGCGGTACTCGGCGACGTTGTTCGTCGCCTCGCCGAGCAGCTCGGACGCCTCGTCGAGCACCTCGCCGTCGGGCGTCGACACTACGGCGCCGGCCGCAGCCGGCCCCGGGTTCCCGCGTGCGCCCCCGTCGACGTGGACGACGAGCTTCAATCGTCGGCGAGCTCGAGCTCGGGGTAGTCCCCCGCGACGCGCGCTCGCCGGCGGTCGCGCACCGTGCGCTGCTGCACCTCGGCGTCGCCCGCGCCTCGGCGCGCGCGCCGGGCCGACGAGCGACGATCGATGATCACCTCGACGTTGTCGTCGTCGGCGTAGTACTTGACGAGCTTGTCGTACAGCTCGTCGGCCATCGCTTCGGGGATCACGCAGTAGATCATCGGTTCGGGCTCCAGCTCACAGGGCGAGCATCCTCAGCTCGCCGCGGTCGTCCGCGGTCGCGTTGATGACGCGGTCGGGGTCGTCGAGCTCGTCGAGCTCGGCCCCCTGGCCCACGAGCCGTGCGCCCGCGCGCTCGTCGCCGAGATCGACCTCGTAGCGATACCAGCACAGCTCCCACGCCACGACGATCGTCATCACGGTGCTGTCGGGCGTGATCGGGCGGGCCGTCACCTCCGGCAGCCCGAGCGAGCGAGCGACCCCGGCCATGCGGCGCGGGTACTCGCCGGCGTTGAAGACCTCCAGAGCGCGGGCCGCCTTGAAGTCGGCGTTCGTCGGAACCGCGTGCACCGACCGTGGCGCCCGGATCGCATCGACGACGCCGGCCGCCCGCGAGGCCCGGGGGCCGGGCGGCGCCGGCGCCGGTTCCACCGGCCGATCGGCGGCGACGACCTGAGCGGGCTCGGCCGACGGCAGCCAGGCATCTTCTTCCACCTCCGAGGGCGGCTCGGCCGCGATCGCGAACTCGGGCTCGTACCCGGCCGCCTCGTCGTCGGCGAGGTCGTAGGCGCCGGGGACGTCATCGCCGTAGGCGTCTTGCTCGCGCGGCGCGTGGCGCTGGCGCAGCCGTCCCATGAACGATCGTCCGCGCCGCCCCCGCGTCGCCTCGACGATCACCGGGTGACCGTCGGCCTCGCGCAGCCAGCCCTCGTGCGAGGCCCGAGACTGGCACAGCTCGCACACCATTCGCCGCTGCCCGCCGGCCAGGAACACGTTGGGCTGCTCGCCGCGCAGCAGGTTCCGCCCGCACACATCGCAGGCCACCGCGGGCTGGTAGGTGCTGATCGATCGGGTTGCCACAGCCAACCAGGGTAGACGGTAACGTCCCGCGACAGCGCCCAGCGGGCACCCGCGCGCCCCTCTGAGCGGCGCCCTGGGCGCAGAATTGCAGCGGCGACGCCCTACGCACGCACCGCGTGCTGCTCGTCCGCCGCCCCGGCCACCACCTTCGCCGCGAGATGCGCCGGCACCTCCTCGTAGCGCAGGAACTCCATCGTGTAGTCGCCCTGTCCACCGGTGATCGAGCGCAGGTCGGGCGCGTAGCTGAGCATCTCGGCCATCGGCACCTCGGCCTTGATCTCGGTCATCGCGCCGGCCGGCTCCATGCCCTGCGGGCGACCCCGACGGCCGTTGAGATCGCCGATGACGTCGCCGACGTGGTCCTCGGGGACCGACACGCTCACCAGCATGATCGGCTCGAGCAGCACGGGATCGGCCGCCTCGAGCGCCTGGCGCATGGCGAGCGACCCGGCGAGCTTGAACGCCACCTCCGAGGAGTCGACGGTGTGGTAGGAGCCGTCGGTGAGCGTGACGCGAACGCCCTTGACCGGGTAGCCGGCGGCGGCACCGTGCTGCATCGCCTCCACGACCCCCTTCTCGACGGCCGGGATGAACTGGTGCGGGATGACGCCGCCCTTGATCTTGTCCACGAACTCGAACCCGGCCTGATCCTCGGGATCGTGCAGCGGCTCGATCTCGATCTGGCAGTCCCCGAACTGACCGCGTCCGCCGGTTTGCTTCTTGTGCCGGCCGTGGGCCTTGGCCGGGCGACGGATCGTCTCCTGGTAGGGCACGCGCGGCGGCTTCAGCGTGACGTCGGCGCCGAAGCGAGAGTGCAGGCGGTCGACGATCACCTCGACGTGCACCTGCGAGAGGCCGGCGACGATCTGCTCGCCGGTCTGCGGATCGCGATGCAGGTCGATCGTCGGATCCTCCTCCTGCAGGCGGCGCAGCGAGCTGAACACCTTGTCCTCGTCACCCTTGTTCTTCGGCTCGATCGAGAACGCCATCACCGGCGCCGGCAGCTTGATGCTCGGCATCTCGATCGGCTCGTCGCGCGCGGCGAGCCAGTCGCCGGCCCGCGTCTCGCGCAGCTTGGCCACGGCACCGATGTCGCCCGGGCCGAATTCGGTGGTGTGCTCGGTCTGCTTGCCGGTCGAGACGATCAGCTGCCCGATGCGCTCCTTGACGTGCGCCCGCGTATTGAGCACCTGGGTGTCGGACTTCATGACCCCCTGGTAGACGCGGAAGAGATTGATCCGCCCGGCGAACGGGTCGGCGCGCGTCTTGAAGACATAGGCGAACAGCTCGCGATCCTCGCGCGGCTCGAGCTCGACCTCGCCGGCGTGGAAGGCGCCGTGCTTGACCGGAGACGGGAGGTCCTCGACGATCGCGTCGAGCAGGCGATTGGTGCCGAGGTTGCGCGTGGCCACGCCGCACACCACGGGGAAGATGTGGCCGTGGTTGGTGCCCTCCTTGAGCGCGCTGACGATCTCCTCGTGGGAGATGTCCTCGCCCTCGAGGTAGCGCTCCATCAGCGGCTCTGACACCTCGGCGACCTCGTCCATCAGCTTCTCGCGGTACTCCTGCGCCTGCTCGACGAGCTCGTCGGGCACGGCGATCTCGCGCGCGTTCCCGCGCCCCGCATCCTCGTACTCGAACGCCTTCATGTCGACGAGATCGACGACGCCGCGGATCTCGTGCTCGGAGCCGATCGGGATCTCGGTGGCCACGACGTGCTGGCCGAAGGACGCCTTCAGTTGCTCGAGCGTGCGAAAGAAGTCCGCGCGCTCGCGGTCGAGCATGTTGACAAAAAGCAGCCTGGCGATGTCCAGCTCGGCGGCCCTGGCCCACAGGCGGGTGGTGCTGACCTCGACGCCCATTACGGCGTTGATGACGAACACGGCCGACTCGCAGACCCGCAACGCACCGAGCGCGTCGGCGACGAAGCTCGGCTCGCCCGGCGTGTCGATGAGGTTGATCTTGCGATCCTCCCAGGAGAACGAGCTGAGCGCCGCGGAGATCGACATCTGGCGTGCCTGCTCGTCGGGGTCGGTGTCGGACACCGTCCCCCCGTCGACGACCGAGCCGAGACGGTTGATCACTCCGGCCTCGAACAGCAGCGCCTCGTGGAGCGACGTCTTACCGCCGCCGCGATGGCCGACCAGAGCGACATTGCGGATTCTGTCCGCAGCTGGACGCATGCGTATCTCCTTCCCTCGGTGGTACGGCGACCATACCGGCTGACGTATCGCGCGTGGCGCAGATTGGCCGGATTCCAGCGCGAGTGAGCGCTGGTCAGGCGAAGGAGTCGCTCTGCATGCGCGAGCGCAGCCGCAGCACGGCCTTCGTGTGCAGCTGTGAGATGCGCGACTCGGTCACGCCGAGGACCTCGCCGATCTCGCGCAGGGTGAGGTTCTCGTAGTAGTAGAGCGCGATGACGAGCTTCTCGCGCTCGGGCAGACGCGCGATCGCGTCCGCGATGCGGTCCTTGAGATCGCCGACGTCGACGACTCGGGCCGGATCGGGTGCGTTCGGGTCCTCGAGCGTGTCCATCAGCGACACCTGATCGCCGCTGGAGTCCGACACGTTCCACAGCTCGTCGAGCGCCGCGACCGAGGAGTGCGAGATCGCCAGCAGCGCCTCGTGGAACTCCGGCACCGTGACGTTCAGCTCGGTCGCCATCTCCTCGTCGCTCGGGGCGCGCTGGAGGCGGTGCTCGAGCTTGGCGTTCGCGCGCTCGATCTCGCGGGCCCGCGCCCGCACGCTGCGCGGCACCCAGTCCATCGAACGCAGCTCGTCGATGATCGCGCCCTTGATCCGCGTGATCGCGTAGGTCTCGAACTTGATCTCGCGTCCGAGATCGAAGCGCTCGATCGCCGAGATCAGTCCGACGAGCCCGTAGGAGATGAGATCGGACTCCTCGACATGCGGCGGCAGCCCCGAGGCCATGCGCCCCGCGACGTACTTCACCAGCGGCGAATAGGCGACGACAAGGCGCTCACGAGCGCGCGAATCCCCATCGGCCTTGTACCGACGCCATAGATCTCGCAGCTCGATCGCTTTTACGTTCGTTTCCAGTGGGTGCTCCGGATCCGCTCATGCCCGCGGATGACTGCGCGCGTAGGCGCGACGCAGCCGCGCGGACTCTACCCGAGTGTAGACCTGGGTAGTGCTGATGCTCGAATGACCGAGTAGCTCCTGAATCGTACGGAGATCCGCGCCGCCATCGAGCAGGTGGGTGGCAAAGGTGTGCCGCAGGGCGTGCGGCGAGGCCGAACCGGCGACCCCGAGCCGGCCCTCCCAGGCGTGCAGCCGGCGGCGCACATCGCTCGTCGAGAGCCGCCGGCCGGACTTGCTGAGGAACATCGCCGTCTCTCCGTCGCCGCGCACGAGCGCCGGCCGTCCGCGCTCGAGATAGCGCCCGGCAGCCGCGAGCGCGAGCTCGCCGACCGGGACGAAGCGCGTGCGGCCGCCCTTACCCTCCACCCGCACCTGCTCGGCGTCGAAATCGAGATGCGACATCGGCAGCGACACGAGCTCCTCGGCCCGCAGCCCGCTCGCATAGGCGAGCTCGAAGAGGGCGCGGTCCCGCAGTTCGAGCGCATTGCCGGCCGGCATGCGCTCGAGCAGGTCGGTGATCTCGTCCTGCTTGAGCACGCGAGGGAGGTGCGCCGGGCGCTTGGGGGCACTCAACAGCTCGGCCGGGTTCTGGGCGATCCGGCCGTGCTCGCGGAGGCTGCGGAAGAACGCCCGTAGGGAGGCGAGCTTGCGGGCCGTCGTCGTCGCCGCGGGGCGACGCGACGACATATGCGCGACGTAGCGGCGCAGGATGCGCAGCGTGACCGCCTCCGGCGCGACGTCCTGCCGTTCGCACCACGAGGCGAGCTGGGCGAGGTCGGCCGCGTAGGCGCGCCGCGTCTTCGCGGCGGCACCGCGCCGCACCAGATCCCCGTCGAACGTCGCGAGGGCGCTCACCCACGCGGCGCGGCACGCGCGACGCTCGGCGTCGTCGTGGGGGGGCGGTCGGTCCGTCGACCGGCCCGGCTCGGCGAAGGCAGGGGCCATACGTCCTCGATCATTCGCCGTCGGGGCGGCGCACCCTGCGTGACGCGCCCGGGGCGGCACCACGCGGCCGGTCCTGTCGCTAGGCGGCCGAGTCCGGCGCGGTGTCATCGCCACCGCCGAGCAGCGGCTCGAGCAGCCGCTCGAGCGCGGGCCAGTCGGCGGCGCAGATGACGGGCTCGACCTCGCACAGCTCGCGATTCCAGGGATGCGCGAGGGTCGCCGCCACGATCCCGCTCTGCGCGGCGAGGGCGAGGTTCTCCGGGCTGTCGTCGATGAGCACGTCGATCCGGTCCTGCACGCAGTGACCCACCTTGTCGAAGTCGCAGTAGAGCCCGTCGTGGGCGAGGCCGATCTCCGCCAGCCAGCGGCTCGTGGCCGGCGCGCAGCGCGGCTCGCGGTGGCTGGCCACGAGCACGTGGTGCCCGGCCGCGTGCCAGCGGCCGACGGCGGCCACCGCCCCGGGGTAGGGCCGTCCGGCAAGGATGTTCTCGTCGCTGTGCGTCTCGGCGATGCACAGCTGCAGCTGCTCGGGTCGCAGCCGCGTGATCCCCCAGGTCAGCTGCTCGTCGTAGGGCAGCTCGATGCCGAAGCGCCGCCGGGAGCTGTCCGACAGCAGATCCCAGTAGTGGTGCAGCGTCGAGTCGATGTCGATGGCGATTCGCACGGTCGACTAGATTAGAGGTCGTGCACGCCGCGTCCGCGCTCGAACGGCAAGTCACCGCGGCGGACGGATACGGCCCGCGCGGCCACTCGCCCTGGCTCGATATCGACTGGCGCGAGCACCAGCGCTGGGTGATGGTCGAGGACCGCCCTGTGAACGTGATCGATCTCGGCGAGGGTCCGGCGCTCCTGTTCATTCACGGCCTCGCGGGCTCGTGGCAGAACTGGCTCGAGCAGCTGCCCGTGTTCGCCGCCGATCGGCGGGTGATCGCGGTCGACCTGCCCGGCTTCGGGCGCTCGCCGATGCCGCGCGAGGAGATCTCGATGGACGGCTACGCGCGGATCCTCGACACCTGCCTGCAGTCGCTCGGCGTGGACTGCGCCACCGTCGTGGGGAACTCGATGGGCGGGCTCATCGGTGCCGAGATGGCGATCGCCCACCCGGAGCACGTCGAGCGGCTGGTGCTCGTCTCGGCGGCCGGCATCACGACCGAGCACACGCCGCTCGGGCGCGTCATCCCGGCGCTGCGCTTCGCCGAGCGCGCGCTGCTGATGGCGACCGGCGCGGTGGCGGCGAGGTCCGAGACGGTGACGCGACGCCCGCGCCTGCGGCAGGCCACGCTCAGTGTCGTGGCCGCGCACCCGACCCGGCTGCCGGGCCCGCTGTCGGCCGAGCTGCTGCGCGGCGTCGGAACCGCGGGATTCGTGGACGCCTTCAGCGCGGTCACGCACTACTCGTTGCGCGACCGTCTGCCCCGGATCGCGGCCCCGACGCTGATCGTCTGGGGCGAGAAGGATCACCTGATCACGGTGAGGGACGCCCACGTGTTCGCACGGCTCATCCCCGACGCGCGACTGCACATCTACGCCGACACCGGCCACACGTCGATGATCGAGCAGCCCGATCGCTTCAACGCCGATCTGCGGAGCTTCCTGGAGAGCTGAGCGCCGTCAGGCGGCATCGCTCAGACGCGGGCGATCCCCGCGGCCGCGCAGGTGCACCACGTTGCGTCCCTCGGCCTTCGCCTGGTAGAGGGCCTTGTCCGCCTCGACGATGAGCGCGTCGAGGTCGATCTGCGCGCCGTGGGCGCTCGCCACGCCGACCGACGCGGTGACCTCGTGCCGCCCGGGGCGACGACGCTCGACGCTCGTGCGGACGCGTTCCGCCACGGCGACCGCGGTGTCCACGTCGGTGTGCGGAAGGAGGATCAGGAACTCATCGCCTCCGAGGCGATACACCAGGTCGGTCTCGCGCAGCACGACGCGTAGGACGTCCGCGACGTCCTGGAGCACGGCGTCGCCCGCCTCGTGACCGTAGCGGTCGTTGACCTCCTTGAAGCCGTCGAGGTCGCACACGATCGCGCCGATCGCCTCGGGGTTGCGGGCGAGCTGAACGCGCAGCTGCTCGAGCCGCAGCTCGAGCGCCTTGCGGTTGAGCAGGCTGGTGAGCGGGTCCGCGACGGCCTCGCTGCGCGCGCTGCGCTCGGACCCGGCGAGCATCGACGTCATCACGGCGGTAGTGATGATGACGCACGTCCAGGAGATCGCGTGGAGCGGCATCTGCGCCAGGGCCGAGGGGTTGCCGGCGACGCAGGCGACGGCCATGCATGCCCACACGATGACCATCACGGCGACGAGCGGCGCACCGCGGTAGCGGGCACCGACCATCATCACCGTGAGCACGAAGATCGGCAATATCGGGCTCGCCACTCCGCCGGACCACCACACGCCGAAGGCCAGCGCACCGGCGACGCCCACGTCCTGCAGGGCCAGCCACGCGAACGGCCAGGAGGAGTGCGGCATCCGGCGCACGCCGTACAGACCGACGGGCCATACGACGAAGGCGACCGCGAGCGACTCCAGCGCCCGGTCGAGCGGGTAGAAGAAGAACAGCAGGAGCAGACCGATCGCCATCGCCGCGCTCACGAAGACGTGAAGCGGTAGGAGCCTGCGCTCGATTTCGATCTGGCGAAGCCGCTCGGCCTCGCTGGACCGCAGCCATGAGAACACGCGGCTGTATCGGCGCCGGTGGCCCGCTGATCCAGCCAGCCGGTCCCTGACCGACAACCCTACGAGCGAGGCGCTCCAGGCAGCCCCGGCCTGCCGCCCCCTGAGAGGTCGCGTCCGAGCTCGGCTAGAGCGTGGTGACGGCGCCGAGCGAGGCGCTCGTGACCTGGCGCGCGTACTTGCCGAGCACCCCGGTCAGGTCCGGGTTCTCGGGCACCTCGTAGGCGGCGACACGCCGGGCGATCTCCTCCTCGGAGAGGTCGACGTCGAGTCGGCGGCTGTCGACGTCGAGGGTGACGATGTCGCCTTCCTGCACGGCGGCGATCGGTCCGCCAAGGACGGCCTCGGGCGCGACGTGCCCGACCATGAACCCGTGGGTGGCGCCTGAGAAGCGTCCATCGGTGATGAGCGCCACCGAGTCGCCGAGGCCGACGCCGACGAGCGCACCGGTGACCGCGAGCATCTCGCGCATCCCCGGCCCGCCGGCCGGTCCCTCGTTACGGATCACGATCACGTCGCCGGGGTTGATCGCCCCGCCGAGGACCGCGGCCATCGCCGCCGCCTCGCCCTCGAACACGCGCGCCGGCCCGGCATGGTGGCGCCGCTCATGTCCGGCGAGCTTGACCACCGAGCCCTCGGGCGCGAGCGACCCCTTCAGGATGGCGAGGCCGCCGCTCGGTTTCAGCGCCTCGGAGAGCGGGCGCACGACGCGCTGGCCCTCGGTCTCGACCGCCTCGCGCGCGTGCTCGCCGATCGTCCGGCCGGTGACCGTGGGGACGTTCTCGTGCAGCAGCCCGGCCTCGAGCAGGCGCTTGGCGATCACGCCGACGCCGCCGGCCCGGTACAGGTCCAGTGCGACGTACCGGCCGCCCGGCTGCAGGTCGCAGAGCAGGGGCGTGCGCTCGCTGATGCGGTCGAAGTCGTCGATCGACAGCTCCACGCCGGCCTCGTGCGCCAGCGCGAGCAGATGCAGCACGCCGTTGGTCGAACCGCCGCTTGTCGCCACGGCGGCGATCGCGTTCTCCAGGCCCTCGCGGGTGATGATGTCGCTCGGACGCAGGCCGCGCCTGAGCACGTCGACGACGAGCTCGCCGGCCGCGAAGGCGACATCAGCCCGGGTGGCGTCCTCCGCCGGGACCATGGCCGAGCCCATCGGGGAGATGCCCATCACCTCGAACGCCGTGGCCATCGTGTTCGCCGTGAATTGCGCGCCGCAGGCCCCCGCGCCGGGCGAGGCCACGGCCTCGAGCTCGGCGAGCTCCTCGTCGCTCATCGTGCCCGCCGCGTGCTTGCCGACCGCCTCGAAGACATCCTGGATCGTCACGTCGTGGCCCTGGTAGGTGCCGGGCAGGATCGAGCCGCCGTACAGCATCAGCCCCGGCACGTCGAGGCGGGCGAGTGCCATCACGGTGCCCGGGATCGTCTTATCGCAGCCGCTCAGCGCGATAACGGCGTCGAAGAGGTGGCCGCGCGCGACGAGCTCGATCGAGTCGGCGATCACCTCGCGCGACACGAGCGAGGTCTTCATGCCCGACGTGCCCATCGTGATGCCGTCGGAGATCGCGATCGTGTTGAGCTCCATCGGCGTGCCGCCGGCGGCACGGATCCCCTCCTTGACCTTCGCGGCCAGCACACGCAGATGGAAGTTGCACGGCATCGTCTCGATCCACGTCGAGGCGACGCCGATGATCGGTTTGGCCAGGTCCTCATCGGTGTAGCCGATCCCCTTCAGATATGCGCGCGCGGCGGCACGCTCGGGCCCGTCGGTGAGGGCGCGGCTCTTGTGCTTGAGATCGAAGGTCATCGGCGGGTCACGGGGACGAGAGGGGATCGGGGCGGCGACTACTCTAGCGACGCCTGCCCGATGCCCGGACGGAGCTCGGCCGAGGACTCGGCGCCGCGCTAGGAGGCGTTCACGCCGCCGACGCGGCGCTGCTCACGCTGCAGGCGCTCACGCTCCCAGCGGCTGAGCCGCCAGAGGTCGCGTCGCACCTGATTGGGATCGACCTGACGTCCCGGCAGGTGCATGTTCGCGCTCGCGACGATGCGCTCCTCGTCGCCGGTGAGCGCCATCCACTTGGCGAGCACGTCGTCGGAGTCGGGCAGGCGCGCGCTGCCGTACGGCCGGGTGTGGTCGGGGAACTCGACGCAGTACTCGTTCAGCAGCGTCGAGGTCTGCGGCAGGTACGCGACGATCGGCTTGTGCGGGTAGATCAGGTACGCGTACGGCGCCCCGGACAGCGGTCCCACCCCGGAGGCGCGAGGACCGTCGCCGTGCTTGCCCCAGACCCGCAGGAAGCCGAGCTCGCGGTACATCGCCCACTCCTCGTCGTTCACGCAGGAGCGCAGCAGCGAGCGCGCCCGCTGCTCGGCGCGCCGCTCGCGACCGGGGTCGTAGTCGATGCCCTCGACGCGCCGGCGGCGGGCCCGGTAACGAGCGAACGTCTCCTCCACGCGCGGCATCGCCACCTCCCACAGCAGGGCGACGATCACGATGGCGGTGGCGCTGAGGGCAAGGATCACGGCGGCCTCAGCGTGAGGGTCGCGGGACGCGAGTCGGGTCGCCCCGCTCGCCGGGCCGGGGCGCGCCGCCGGCGGCGCGGGGGAAGAAGATCACTCGCTCGGCGTCGCGCGGGACGTCCTCGAAGCGCTTGACGAGCTCGGCCTGGCGGCGTCCGCCGGACTGCACCGTGGGCACGGCCGCCCACATGCCGAGCTCGAGCTGCTCGCGGAACGCCTCGATGAGCAGTCGCTCCCCTTCGGCCTCCTCGACATCTCCCTCCGCGAGGAGCACCTCACCGTGTCCCGGCTTCAGACGGAGGAGCTTCATCGCCGTGATTATGGCAAATGCCTCAAATCGCCCGCGAGAGCAGCCAAATCGAGAACGTCGACCGGGCCGGCGCCCGCGCCCACATCACGCAGCCCGCGCGAAACTGCGGCACCGCACAGGCGCCGAGCGCAGCGCGCGGCATCGAGCGGCGTGTCGCCGAGCGCCAGACGGGCGGCGAGCACCGACGAGTGCGTGCACCCGGATCCGTGCGCGGCCCCGTCGGGGTACCGCTCGCCCGCCAGCGTCTCCAGGCGCTCGCCGTCGTAGAACACGTCGGTGGCCTCGCGGCGGTGACCGCCGGTGAGCACGACGGTCGCCGGCCCGAGCGCGTGCACGGCCCGAACGAGATCGGCCGCCTCGCCCTCCCTCTCCGCCGCCCCCTGGGCGTCGCCCGCCGCGACGAGCACGCGCGCCTCGGGCAGGTTCGGCGTGACGACGGTCGCGCGCGGCAGGACCTCCCCCACGAGCGCCTCGCGGGCGTCGTCGTCGAGCAGCCGCGCGCCGGACTCGGACACCATCACCGGGTCGACGACCACGGGGGTCCCGGGCGCCAGCTCGTCGAGCGCCTGCGCGACGGCACGCGCGGTGCCGGCAGTTCCGAGCATGCCGATCTTCACCGCGTCGACCCCGATGTCGCTCGCAACGGCCCGCACCTGCGCGAGAATGATCTCGGCGGGAATCACGTGCACCGCGGTCACCCCGACCGTGTTCTGCGCGGTGATCGCCGTGATCGCCGTCATCCCGTGGACGCCGCAGCGGGCGAACGCCTTCAGGTCGGCCTGCACGCCGGCACCGCCACCGGAGTCAGAGCCGGCGATCGACAGCACCCGCGGAGTGTGCCGTGGGACATCGTGCACGTCTGACACTGGGTCGGGCAGGCTATCTCAGTCGCTCGCCCACCTCCCTCCCTCGGGCCCGCCCGGCACCGCGAGGTAGCGGCCCGAGAGGCCGCGGCGCACCGCGCCGAGCAGCTCGAGCTCGGTCAGTCCGGCCAGCGCCTCCTCGAGGGTGCGTCCGGGTCGTGCGAGCGCCTCCGGTGTGTCATCCCCGGCGCGGACCTGCGCGAGCAGTAAGACGAGCGCCGGCGGCAGCGGTGATCCTCCGCCCCCGCCCGCTGCGCCCGCGCCGCGTCGCATCCCGCCGACGCCGTAGAGCAGATCGAGCACATCACGCGCGTCGCGCACGAGGTGCGCGCCGTCGCGGATGAGCGCGTTCGTGCCGTCGGAACGGCTCGCCGTCACCGGCCCGGGGACCGCGGCCACCTCCCGCCCGAGGTCCGCGGCATAGCCCGCGGTGATGAGCGTGCCCGAGCGCGCACGCGCCTCGACCACGACGGTGACCGCGGCGAGCGAGGCGACGATCCGGTTGCGCGCGACGAAGGTCCACCGCCAGGGGCCCGTTCCGGCCGGCAGCTCGGACACCAGCGCCGCGCGGGCGGCGAGGCGCGCATGCAACTCCCGCTTGGCCGCCGGGTAGGCGAGATCGACGCCGCCGGGCAGAACCGCGACCGTTGGTCCACCCCTGCGCAGCGCCGCGTCATGCACGATCGCGTCGACGCCCATCGCCATCCCGCTGACGACGCAGACCCCGCAGGCGGCGAGCGCGGCGGCGAGGGCGCGGGCGACCTCGCGCCCGTACTCGCTCGGAGCGCGCGAGCCGACGATCGCCACGCACGGAGCGGCGAGCGCCCGCAACGCGCGATCGGGCGCCCCGCCGAGGTACAGCACGGCGGGTGGCGCGGCGAGCTCGAGCACGCGGGACGGGTAGGCCGGATGGTGACGGCAGAGGGCCGCGGCCGCCGTATCGACGGCCGGGAGCGCGGGCACGCCGGGCAGCGCCAGCGCGCGAGCGAGCGCGCCGTCAGGCAGGCCGAGCAGGGTGCTGACGCTCTCGCGGTCGCGCCGCCGGCGGTCGAGCCGGGGCGCGAGCGCCGCGATCAGCTGCGAGCGCCGGAGACAGGCGCCGCACGCCCGCGGGGACGGTTCGGCTGCGGCCGCGGCGCTCACCGACGGTAGCCCTCGCTCGCCAGCTCGGCCGGGACGCCATCCGCGCCGGCCGGGGCGTGTCGCAGGGCCAGCGCCTGGGCGACGTGCTCGGCGCGCACGCGCTCGCTGCCGGCGAGGTCCGCAACCGTTCGCGCCACCCGCAGCACCCGGCGCTGGGCGCGCGCGCTCATCAGCCCGGCGGACTGCGCCCGGGCGAGAAGCGCGTCCCCGGCCGTGTCCAGCCGTGTGTGCTCGCGCAGCTGGGCCTCGGTCATGCGTGCGTTCGGCGGGGCCGAGCCTCCGCCGAGTCGCCGCGCCTGTCGCTCGCGTGCCTCGAGCACCGCCGCCCGCGCGCCATCGGTCGTCGTCGACGCCGCAGGGGCGAGCCCTCCGCCCGTGGGGCGGCGCATCGCCACCATCACGTCGATGCGATCGAGTAGTGCGCCGCTCAGGCGCCGGCGATGCCGCGCGAGGTCCGTGTCGGTGCACTCGCAGCGGGAGTCGTCGCCGCCGAGCCCGCACGGGCACGGGTTGGTCGCCGCCACGAGCATGAAGCGCGTCGGCAGCACGGCCGTGTGCGCAGCCCGCACGATGGCGACGCGTCCGTCCTCCACGGGCTGGCGCAGTGCCTCGAGGGCCGCGCGTGAGAACTCCGACAACTCATCGAGGAACAGGACGCCGTGGTGGGCGAGAACGGCCTCGCCGGGCATGCGCGGGTTGGCGCCGCCGACGAGCCCGGCCGCCGTCACCGAGTGGTGCGGGGCCCGAAACGGCCGCGTCCGCGCGACGTGCGCGAGCGGCCGCGCCGACACGAGCGAGTGGATGCGGCTCACCTCGATCGCCTCCTCCTCGGAGAGCGGCGGCAACAGCCCGGGCAGCCGCCACGCGAGCATCGTCTTCCCGACGCCCGGCGGCCCGCTGAGCAGGAGGTTGTGCGCGCCCGCCGCCGCAACCACGCTCGCCCGCACCGCGGCGTCCTGGCCGCGGACGTCGCCGATGTCGAGCGGCGGCGGCGGTTGTCCGGCCGGCCGGGGCCGCCGGCGCGGCGCCGGGTCGGCGCCGGCGAGCACCCGCGCCGCGCCGGCGAGATCCGCGACCCCGGCGACCACCAGATCGCCGACGAGCGCCGCCTCGTCGGCCCGGCGCTCGGCGACCACGAGCCCCTCGAGCCCGGCGCGTCGCGATGCCTCCGCGACTGCGAGCGTTCCATCACAGGGTCGCAGCGCGCCCCCCAGCGACAGCTCGGCGTAGAGCGCGAAGCGTCGCAGGCGGGCACCGTCGAGTTGCCCACTGGCGGCGAGCACGCCGCAGGCGAGGGCGAGGTCGAAGCCGGGCCCCACCTTGGGGAGGTTGGCCGGCGCAAGGTTCGCGGTGAGGCGCTGCCCGGGAAACTGGAAGCCGGAGTTGCGGATCGCCGCCTGGACTCGCTCGCGGGACTCGCGCACGGCGGCGTCACCGAGCCCGACGATCGCGAACGCCGGCAGCCCCGGCCGCATGTCGACCTCGACGGTGACGGCACGGGCCTCCAGTCCATCGAGCGCGAAGGTGCGGGCATCGGCAAGCACGAGTCCTCAGCCTGATCGGTCGCGCGTGCCAGGGCTGCCCGCAGCGTCGCGGAGACGCACGAGAGCGTGTCAAACGCGAACAGCGCACGGTCCGAGCGCACCGCTGTCACAGTGGCGGCACCGTTGAGACCGGCGCGTCGCACTTCGCGGCCTACGGTCTCGCTATGGCAACCCAGACCGACCCCCGGCGCGCGCTCGGTCGGCGTGGCGAGGACCTCGCCCTCGAGCACCTGCGGGCGCTCGGAGCCACGCTGGTGGCGCGCAATCACCGCACGCGCTTCGGCGAGCTCGACCTCATCGTCCGCGACGGTGCCACGCTCGTGTTCGTCGAGGTGAAGACGCGTCGCCTACGAGCCGGCGCCTCGCACGGCGGCCCCGGCCCGCCGCCCGATGCGCCGCTGGTCGGGCTGCGTCGCGCTCAGCGCGTGCGCCTGCGTCGGCTGGCCGTCGCCTGGCTGGCCGAGCAGTCGCGACTGCGCGCTGCCGAGCTGCGCTTCGACGCGATCGGTGTGCTGCTCGACGAGCGCGACCGGCTCGTGCGCCTGGACCATCTCGAGGGCGCGCTGTGAGCGCGGCGACCGGGCGCGGCCCGCCCGCCGAGGGGCGATCCCGGCGGTGCGCGACGCGTCAGCCGCCGGCGAGCGTCAGCTGCTGGTAGGCGAGCGATTGGAACGACATGCGATGCAACGGCGAGACGCCCTGTCGCAGGATCGCCGCGCGGTGCTCGGGCGTCGAGTACCCGACGTGCTCGGCGAAGCCCCAGCCGGGATGGCACTCGTCGGCGCGCTGCATGTAGCGGTCCCGGGTCACCTTTGCGACGATCGATGCCGCGGCGATCGCCGCGCTCGTCGCGTCGCCGTCGACGATCGCGCGCTGCTCGAAGCCGAACGCTCCGAGCGCGAAGCCGTCCACGAGACACAGGCAGCCCGGGCGCGCCACGCCCCGGAGCGCGTCGCGCAAGGCGGCGAGATTCGTGACGTGCAGACCGCGATCGTCGATACCGCGCACGCAGCGCGAGACGACGCGCACACGTGCCGCCGCCCGGAGGACGTGCGGGTAGAGCTCTTCGCGGGCCTCGGGCGTGTGCTGCTTGGAATCGTTGAGCGCGCTCAGGGCTCGGCGGTCTCGAGCCGAGAGCGAGTCGTAATCGAACAGCACCGCCGCCGCGACGAGCGGGCCGGCGAGGCATCCGCGTCCCGCCTCATCGGCCCCGGCCACCCATCGCACGCCGAGCCGACGGTCGAAGGCGAACAGTCGGCGCCCGCTGCGCGCGCGGCGCGCGGCCGCGCGGCCGCGGCCGGCACTTGGTCTGCCGCCCGCCACGCGGGCGCCGTCGCTAGAGGAGCCCGATGCGGTCGGGGGGCCAGTAGGTGGCGAAGGCATCGCCGATGATCCACTTGGTTGGGACGGGGCCCCAGAACCGGCTGTCGTCGGACTCGCCACGGTTGTCGCCCATCATGAACCACATGCCGGGCGGAATCTTGATCTGCGTCGGTAGGTTGCACGCCGGGGTGGCCGGCGGGCAGGGATTGATGTAGGAGTCCTTCTCGCGCACGCCATTGCGGATCACGTGACCGTTGATGATCGAGATCACATCCCCGGGCCCGGCGACGATGCGCTTGATGAAGTTCTCGCTCGATTCGGCGGTCTCGGGCGTGTCGCATGCCGCCGTCGCCGCGTGCGGCGCCCCGCAGACCTCGATCGGGGCGTCCTTGGGAGGATGGAAGACGGCGATCTCGCCCACGTGCGGTGAGCTGAAGTGCCCGCCGATGCGATCGACGAGAACGCGCTGACCGATCGTCAGCGTCGGCTCCATCGACGAGCTCGGAATCCGGTACGGCTTGACGATGAACGCCTGAATGCCGAGCGCCAGCAGGAGCGCAACGACGACGATCCCGAGGAGCTCCACGAGGGAGTTGACGGTGGACTTCTTCTTCGTCTTCACGGCGCCGCGTCGCCGGCGGGTCCCTCTTCGGGATCATCGCCCGCGCCCGGAGCGTCGGCCTCGGCGGCAGGCGCCGCCGGCTCGTCCGCCGCTTCGGCGTCCGCCTCGGTCGCAGCGTCGTGCGCGACCTCCTCGGCCGCCTCAGTCTCGGCGACCGTCTCGGGCGCAGCCACGGCCTCCTCGGCCACGGCCGCTTCGGCCTCGACCGCGTCGCCCGGCTCGCCCTCGGGGGCGGGCGACGCGTCCTCAACTTGCTCGTGCAGCAAACCGGGCTGGACGGCCACCTCGGGACCGACGTAGCGGCGCTCGCGCACGCGAGCGCGCTTGCCGACCCGATCGCGGAGGTAATAGAGCTTCGCACGGCGCACGTCGCCACGAGCGGCGATCTCGATGCGCTCGATCTTCGGCGAGTGAACCGGGAACGTTCGCTCGACGCCGACGCCGAAGGACTGCTTGCGCACGGTGAAGGTCTCGCGGGCCCCGTGGCCCTGGCGCTTGATGACGACGCCCTCGAAGACCTGGGTGCGGCGTCGCGTGCCCTCGATCACCTGGAAGTGAACCTTGACCCGATCGCCGGCGGCGAAGTCGGGAACGCGGCGCAACTGCGCACGCTCGAGTTGTTCGATGACGCTGCTCATGCTCGGGAAGGAGAAAGGGCGCGGTCGGAGGCGTCCACAGGGGGACCGCACCACCAGCGCGATGGCTAATGGTAGCGACCCACTCGCGGCGACGAGGTTGCAACGCCGCCGGCCGGGTGCAAGGGGCCCCTAACCGCACGCCGGCCCGCGTCCCCTCGGGCGCGGCGCCTCAACCGCCCGATGTCGAGTCGGGCGCCTCCGGTGGTTGCCCACCGCGCTCGCGACTGCGCTCGCGCCGCCAGTGCCGGATGCGCTCGTGATGCCCGGACAGGAGCACCTCCGGCACGCGCCAGCCGCGATATTCGGCCGGACGCGTGTAGTGCGGATACTCCGGATCGCCGCCGAGCGCGGCGCTGAACGACTCCTCGACCGCCGAGTCGGCATGGCCCAGGGCGCCGGGGAGCTTGCGCAGGACGGCATCGCAGACGACCATCGCGGCCAGCTCGCCGCCGGCGAGGACGTATCGACCGATCGACAGTGTGTCGCTCGCGAAGTGCTGGATGATGCGCTCGTCGAAGCCCTCGTAGCGGCCGCACAGCAGCGTCAGGGCGGGTTCGGCGGCCAGCTCCTCCACGTAGGCGTCGTCGAGCAGCCGACCGCCGGGAACGAGTGCGATGACACGCCGCCGCGTCCGCAGCTCGGTCGGGTCCGCGTCGTAGCGCGCGCGAAGTGCCGCGTCGAGGACATCGACGCGGAGCACCATGCCCGCCCCGCCGCCGAACGGCGTGTCGTCGACCTGACCGCCGCTCAACGATGTCGTCTCACGGAAGTTCACGCACTCCAGGCGCGCGCCGCCTTCGAGCGCGTTTGCGATGTGGCGTTGCTCGACGAACCAGCCGAACCACCCGGGGAACAGCGTGAACACGTCGATGTCCACTACGCGTCCTCCAGTCCGAGGAAGCCGGCGCTCACGACGATCTCGCGTCCCGGCACGTCGATGCGGGTGATCGCGTCGCGCACGAGCGGCACCAGCAGCTCACCCCCGTCGTCGCGACGCACCTGCAGCGCTTCGCAGGAGGGCAGCACGAGCAGGCTCGCGACGGTGCCGACGCGGCGATCGCCGACCAGCACGCGGCAGCCCTCGAGCTCGTGGGCCCAATACTCGTCGGGCTCGAGCGGGTCGGCGTCAGCGACGTCGATCAGCAACGCGGCGCCTCGCATCGCCTCGGCCGCCTCGCGGCTGTCGGCCCCCTCGAGTCGCACGATCGGCCGCTCGTCGGTGCCGGCGCGCCGCACGACCTCGCGGCGCTGCCCATCGACGAACACGGACGCCCCGATGCGCGGCAACCGCGAGCTCGGGCGCGTGACGTGGAAGCTGCCGTCGAGCCCGTGGGGACGGCCCACTCGCCCGACCTCCAGACGGCCCTCCTGCGCGGCCATCGGCACGTCTTCAGTCAACGATGTCGACGAGGACCCGCCGGTTCTCGCTCACCGCGGCGGCCTTGACGACGGTGCGCAGGGCGTGTGCGGTGCGACCACCGCGACCGATGACCTTGCCGTAGTCGTCCGCGCCGACGCTCAGCTCGAGCACGAGCGTTCCGTCGTCCTCCTCGAACTGCTCGACCGACACGGCGTCGGGATCGTCGACAAGTCCTTCGGCGAGGTACTCCAGAAGATCGCGAAGAACGTCGCTGGGCACCGTCCCCCCTTACCGCCGGCCTTCGCCGCCCGCCGTGGGCGGGCTAGCCGTGGCCGACCTCGATGCCCCGGATGCGCAGGAGCTTGCGCACCGTGCCGGAGGGCTGAGCGCCCCGAGCGAGCCAGCTGCGAGCGCGCTCCTCGTCGATGACGATCGTGGAGGGGTTCGTCTGGGCGTTGTAATGCCCGATCGTCTCGATCACCCGCCCGTCGCGGGGCGAACGCTGATCGGCGACGACAACGCGCCAGATCGGGTCCTTCCTACCGCCCACTCGGGTGAGCCTGAGCCTTACTGCCACGGTGTCCTCTCTGCGTTCGGGAAGTTCTCTTCGGATTGATGCCGCCCAAGAGCTTAGACGGTGACGTGTCGAGAGGCGGGACGGTGTCCGCCGGCGGCGTGCGCGACCCACCGGGCCCGGATGCGCCTGACCGGGCCGCGCGCGCCCGGCTGCGACAATCCACGGTCGTGTTCGACTCACTCGCCGAGAAGCTGCAGGGCACCCTGTCCGACGTCCGCCAGCGGGGGACGCTGACCGAAGCCGACATCGACAAGGCGATGCGCGAGATCCGCCTCGCGCTGCTCGAGGCCGACGTCAACTACAAGGTCGTCAAGACCTTCACCGCGACGGTGAAGGAACGCTGCCTCGGCGCGAACATCGTCGGGCAGCTCAACCCGGGCCAGCAGGTCGTGAAGATCGTCAACGACGAGCTGGCGAGCCTGATGGGCGGCGCCGCCGCGGGTCTCAGCTTCGCCCCACGCCCGCCGACCGTCGTGCTGATGGCCGGGCTGCAGGGCTCCGGCAAGACGACGGCGACGGCCAAACTCGCACGCTATCTGCACGAGGAGCACGGCTCGTCGGTCGCCGTGGCCGCCTGCGACGTCTACCGACCGGCCGCCGTCGACCAGCTCATGAAGGTCGGCGCCCAAGCCGGCGCCGCGGTCTACGAGCAGGGAACCGACCGCACTCCGGTGGAGATCGCCGCCTGGGCGCTGGAGCGCGCGCGCGAGGAGGGCAAGGACGTGCTCATCGTCGACACGAGCGGGCGCCTGCACATCGACGCGCAGCTGATGCAGGAGCTCGTCGACATCCGTACGGCGGTCAAGCCGCACCAGATCCTGCTCGTCGTCGACGCGATGACCGGACAGGACGCCGTCAACATCGCGGAGGAGTTCGCCCACGCGGTCCAGTTCGACGGGGTGGTCATGACCAAGCTCGACGGCGACGCGCGCGGCGGCGCCGCGCTGTCGGTCAAGGCGGTCACCGGCAAGCCGATCCTGTTCGCCTCCACGGGCGAGAAGCTCGACCAGTTCGAGCGCTTCTACCCCGACCGGATGGCCCAGCGGATCCTCGGCATGGGCGACGTGATGACGCTCATCGAGAAGGCCGAGCGCCAGTTCGACGAGGATCAGGCGATCGAGCTCGAGCGCAAGCTGCGTCGTAACGAGTTCGGACTCGACGACTTCCTCGATCAGCTCAAGACGATGCGGCGCATGGGCCCGCTGACGAACATCCTCGGAATGCTTCCGGGCCTGCAGGGCGCCCAGCTGCGCAACCTCAAGGTCGACGAGCGTGAGCTCGACCGCATCCAGGCGATCATCCTCTCGATGACGCCCGAGGAGCGCCGCCGTCCCGAGCTCATCAAGGGCTCGCGCCGGCTGCGGATCGCCCGCGGCTCGGGTACGAACGTGCAGGCGGTCAATCAGCTCGTCAAGCAGTTCGACCAGATGCGCAAGGTCATGCGCCAACTCGGGCGCGGCAAGATGCCCGACATCGGGGCGATGCTGCGCCAGACACGCTGAGAGCGCGCGGCATCGCGGACAGCTCCGCCGGGAAACGACCCGGCCGGGCCCGGCCCTACCCCTGCTGCGACGCCTTCGCGAGCGCCAGCACCGCGTTGCTCACGGCCGTCCCGTCGGGCCCGACGTGCTTCTGCGCATCCGCCGCGGCGCTCGGGTTGCGGTTCGTGGCCGCCGACTGCAGCTCGGAGACGTCGCGGCCGAGCGCGCGGATCGCCGCGACGAGCGTGGCCTGGGCGCCGGCGGCGCCGGCCGGCGGCGTGAGCGCCGCGATCGAATCGGCGAACCTGCCCGTCGCCGCGGCGAAGGCGCTCGACGACGACGCGATCAGCGCGAGGTTCGTGCCGCCGCCGCCGACGACGTTGTCGTAGTGCTGGGCGGCGCTCTGCCAGGCCTGCGCGAGCGGCAGCAGCTGGACTGCATACGCCTGCGCCGCCGGGTTCAGGCTCGCGGACCCCGACGTGCTCGACCCAGCGGACGGGGTCGTGGCGCTCGACGCAGCGGACGCGCTCGACGTGCTCGAGCCCGCGGCCGCGGCGGCGACGCTCGAGCTCGCGGATGTCGTGGTGCTCGTCGAGGAGGAGCCGCCCCCGCAGCCGGCCAGCGCGAGCGCGGCGCAGGCCAGCAGCGCGATCGCCGGTGTCGTTCGATGTGCGTGCGCGTTGGTCATGGCTCTCCCTCGTCGAACTCCGAAGCTGGCGCACCCTAGCAGCAGCGGTCGCATCAGCGGCGCGGGCGGATGAGGGTCACTCCGTCACGGACGGTCAGCAACACGGCGGTGACGCGCTCGTCTCGCACGAGCCCGTCGTTGAACGCCGCGATCGCGCGCGTTCCCTCCGGCCAGTCGCCGGGGGCGCCGAGCACGTCTCCGTCGCGCAGGGTGTTATCGGCGGCGATCAGTCCACGCGGCGAGAGCTTGGGCAGCACGGCCTCGTAGTAGGCCGGGTAGCTCTCCTTGTCGGCGTCGATGAAGACGAAGTCGAACGGGCCGGGCAGCTCGGCGATCGTGTCGAGCGCGGGCCCGACGCGAACCTCGATGCGATCGGCGTGCGGGCTCTCCGCGATGTGACGGCGGGCGAACTCGGCATGCCCGTCGTCGATCTCGCAGCTGACGATCCGCCCGCCCGGGGCGAGGCCCTCGGCCATCGCGAGCGCCGACGACCCGGCGTAGGTGCCGATCTCGAGCACGAGCTCGGCTCCGACGGCGAACACGAGCGTCTCGAGCAGGCGTCCGACCGTCGCGCCGCTCAGCATCTGGGGGTAGGGCAGCGTCTCGGCCGCCTCGTCGAGCAGGCCCTGCAGCCCGGCCGGAAGCGGCGTCGTGTGCTCGAGCGCGTAGCGCTCGATCTCGGGGTCGACGAGCTCCACGTCAGGCGGCCGAGGGCGGCAACTCGCCCGGGAGCTTCGCGCCGTCCGCCGGCCCGCCGTTCTCGGCCGGCTTGGCCGGCGGCGGAGGTGGCGGCGACGCGTTGCCGTGGGCCCGGGCGGAGAACGCCTCGCCGATGCCCCCGAGCGCGCTCGCGAACTCCGACGGGATGACGAACACCTTGTTGGAATCGCCCTGCGCGAGCAGCGGCAGCATCTGCAGGTACTGATAGCTGAGCAGCTCGGGGTCCGGGCGCCCCGCATGGATCGCCGTGAACACGGTGTCGATCGCCTTCGCCTCGCCGTCGGCGCGCAGGACGGCGGCCTGGGCCTGGCCCTCGGCCTTGAGCACCGCCGACTGCTTCTCGCCCTCGGCGGTGAGGATCAGGGCCTGCTTCTGGCCCTCGGCGGTGAGGATCGCGGCGCGACGATCGCGCTCGGCGCGCATCTGCTTCTCCATCGCCGCGCGGATGTCCGAGGGCGGATCGACGGACTTGATCTCGACGCGATTGATGCGGATGCCCCACTTGCCGGTGGCCTCGTCGAGCACGACGCGCAGCTCGGTGTTGACGTTCTCGCGCGCGGTGAGCGTCTGCTCGAGGGTCAGGCCGCCGATGACGTTACGCAGCGTGGTCACCGTGAGCTGCTCGATGGCCTGCAGCGGGTTGGCGATCTCATACGTGGCCATCTTCGGCTCGGTGATCGTGAAGTAGAGGACCGTCTCGATTCCGACGACGACGTTGTCCTCGGTGATGACCGACTGGGGGTTGAAGTTGACGACCTGCTCGCGCAGGTCGACGAGCGGGCGCACGCGATCGATGAACGGCGTCACGATCGCCAGCCCCGGTTCGAGCGTGCGGCTGTAGCGCCCGAGGCGCTCGACGACGCCGGCGCGGGCCTGGGGGATGACGCGGATCGTGCGGTACGCCATGAACAGCGCGAACACGACGGCGACGGCAAGGACGATCAATGCAGCCATGGCGAGCGGAGCTCCCTTTCAGTCGGGGGTGCGATCGTGGGATCGCCAAAGGCGCTCACGGCATCACCATCGCCGTCGCGCCGCGAATCTCGACGACCTCGACGCGCTGGCCGGGGTCGAGGACCTGATCGTCGTCGTAGCTGCGGGCGGTCCACACCTCGCCGTCGATCTTCACGCAGCCGACCCCCTCGTCGTTGGCGATGCGCTCGAGCACGATCGCCCGGCGACCGACGAGCGCCGCGGCGCCGGTTCGCATCGCCGGGGGCAGGCGGCGGTGGCTGCGCGCAACCGGGCGCAGCGCGGCAAACGTCAGTCCGGAGCCGGCGAGGAACACAACGGGCGTCACGATCGCGCCGGCCCCGACGAGTCCGACGACCGCAGCGAGAAACGCACCGACCGCGAACGGCGCCAGGTACAGGCCACCCTGATGCATCTCCGCGATACCGAGGATGCACGCCACAACGAGCCATATGACCCAAGCGACCATACGTCGATTATGACTCAGCGATGAGCGCGCGCGCGAAATCGCCCGGATCGAAGGGCCGCAGGTCCTCGAGCTGCTCTCCGACCCCGATGAGCTTCACCGGCAGGCCGAGCTCGCGGGCGATCGCCAGCGCGATCCCGCCCTTCGCGGTGCCGTCGAGTTTGGTCAGCACGATGCCGCTCACATCGACGGCCTCCGCGAACAGCTTCGCCTGGCGCAGGCCGTTCTGCCCGGTCGTCGCGTCGACGGTGAGCAGCGTCTCGTGGGGGGCGTCGGAGAGCTGCTTGGCGATCACGCGGCGGACCTTCGTGAGCTCGGCCATCAGGTCGTCCTGGGTGTGCAGGCGGCCGGCGGTGTCGACGATCACGACATCGATCCCGCGTTCCTGCGCCTGCGCGACCGCGTCGTAGGCGACCGACCCGGGGTCGGCGCCCTCGGGGCCGACGACGATCTCGCACCCGGCGCGCTCGGCCCAACCCTGCAGCTGCTCGGTGGCGGCCGCGCGAAACGTGTCGGCGGCGCCGAGCAGCACCGACTTGCCGAGCTCGCGCTGCAGATGCCAGGCGAGCTTGCCGATCGTCGTCGTCTTGCCGGTCCCGTTGACGCCGACGGCCATGATCACCGTCGGCGTGGGCCGGATGTCGATGCGCCCCTCACCCGTGCGCGCCGTGTCTGCGAGCAGCTCGATCAGTCGCTCCGACAGCGCCTCGCCACCCGACAGCCCGCCCTCGGTGGCCTCGGCCTCGAGCCGGCCCACGACCGCCGCCGTCGTGCCCGCGCCGACGTCGGCCATGATGAGCGCCTCCTCCAGGCGCTCCCACGTCTGCTCATCGAGCGTGGCGAAGAGCGTGGCCTGGATCTCCGAGCCGAGCGCCTGCCGAGTCTTCGAGAGGTTCTCTCGCAGGCGGCGCAGGAGGCCTCGGCGTGGGGCCGCCGCGTCATCCGGTTCATCGCCGGACGCCGCGCGCGGGGCGTCACCGGTGATGAACAGATCGTTCCAGTCGCGAGGCACCCGGGGCTCAGCGTCGACGGTCAGGCGACGCCGGCGACGGGCCCCCACCCCGCCGGGGGTGCGCCGGCGTCCTCGGCGGCGGGCTCGTCGGCGTCGGCGCCCGGCGGCAGCCGACGCGAGATGACCTTCGAGACGCCGTCGCCGCCCATCGAGACCCCGTAGAGGGTGTCGGCCGCCTCCATCGTGCGCTTCTGGTGGGTGATGACGATGAACTGAGCCCGGCCGGCGTGGCGGCGCAGGAGCGCCAGGAAGCGGTCGAGGTTGAGATCGTCGAGCGCGGCCTCGACCTCATCGAGGATGTAGAACGGGCACGGCCTGGCGAGGAACACGGCGAACAGGAAGGCGAGCGCCGTCATCGACTTCTCCCCGCCGGAGAGCAGCGACAAGCGCTTGGCCGACTTTCCGGCCGGCGTGATCTCGATCTCCACGCCGAGCAGATCCTCCTCGCCGGCGTCCTGAACGTCATCGCCGAGGCCCACCTCGGCGTCGGCGGCCGCCTCCGACGCGTCGGCCTCATCCTCCACCGGCGGGGCGCCGCCGCCGATCACCGGCCGCGGCCCGGCGTCCTCGCGGACGAGCCGCAGCCGCCCCCGCCCGCCCGGGAAGACGTCGCCGACGAGTGCCTCGAAGTTCTCTGCCGCCGCGTTGAATGTCGCCTCGAACGTCTGGGCGATCTGGCGGTCGGTGTCGCGAATCAGGGTGCGCAGCTCGCGCAGCGCCGTCTCGAGGTCCGCGCGGCGCGTCTCGAGCTCCTCGACGTGGGCGAGCGCCTCGGCGTACTCGTCCTGAGCGAGCGGGTTGACCGGCCCGAGCTGCTCGCGACGGCGGGCCAGGCGATCCAGTCGCGTCGTCAGCGCCTCGCGCTCCTCGGGCGGCGAGGGCATCCGCGGCCGGCTCGGGCGCCAGGCCGAGAGGCTCGGCGAGCGACGTCAGCTCGTGCTCGGCGTCGGCGGCCTGGTCGCGCAGCCGCTGGGCGGCCACCTCGGCCTGGGTCACCGCCTCGCCACGCGCGCGCAGCTCCGTGTGGATCTGCGCCTCCTCGCTCGCGCAGGCGCGCAGCTCGCTCGACACGCCCTCGCCGGCGGCACGGTCGCTCGACAGCTGCGCCTCGAGCGCCGTGATGCGCTCGCCGACGACCTCGAGCGCCGCCTGCAGGGCGCCCGCCAGCCGCTCGGCGCGCGGGAGCAAGGCCTCGTCGGCGACGAGCTGGGCGCGCAGGCGCTCGCGCCGGCGCGCTCGCTCGGTGCGCTCCCGCTCGGCCCGCTCGGCCTGGCGGCGCTCGGCGACCAGCTCACCCTCGAGCTCGGCGCGGCGCACGGCGAGCGGCCCCTGCTCGGGCGCCCGGCGGCGCTCGTCGATGAGCCATTCGCTGCGTCGCACGACCTCGAGCGCCTCGGCGCGGGCACGGTCGGCCTCGCGGCGCGCGCCGTCGGCCTCGTCGCGGGCGTGGTCGGCCTGCGACACGGCGGCCGCGGCGCGCTCGGCGGCGGCGCGCGCGGCCACCTCGGCGGTGGCCGCGGTCTCGCTCTCGGCGATCAGTCGCTCGCGCTCGTTGCGCCGCGCGAGCACGACGTCGGCGCCGCCGGCGGCGACCTGGCGCACCTCGCCCCATACGGGCGAGGCGGCCGCGCTGGGCCCGGGAAGCGCGAACCAGGCACGTCCGCTGCGCGTGACGGCGATGCCGGCGAACGTCGCCGGCAGTGCCTGGAGCTCGTCGACGACCCAGGCGTCGGCGAGCAGCCGCCGCGCGACGGCGAGGGCAAGGCCCTCCCCGCGCACCAGCTCGAGCAGGCGCTGCGCGCCCGGCGCCGGAGCGGCGGGCCCGTCGCCGTCGGCCGCGGCGGCCTGGGCCCCGGTGGATGCGACGATCGTCGCGCCGCCGTCGCGACCCGCGCCGTCGAGCAGCGCGTTGGCGCCGTGCAGGTCGGGCGCGAGCGCCGCGCCGAGTCGGCCGCCGAGCGCCGCGGCGAGCGCGAGCTCGTACCCGGGCGCGACGGAGAGCTCGTCGCTCAGCGTCGCGGCCCCGCCGGGGGCCGCCGCGTGGCCGCGCAGGAACTGGTTGACCGCGGCGAGCTCCGAGCCGACGCGAGCGGCCGCGCGGCGAGCGCCCTCGACCTCGAGCTCGGCGGCGCGCAGGGCGCCACGAGCCGCGTCGGCGGCGGCATCGGCGCTCGTGCGACGCTCGTGGCAGTCGGCGAGCCGCGCCTCGGCCTCGCCGGCGCGCCGCGTGGCCTCCTCGCGGGCAAGCTGCAGCTCGGCGAGCTCGCGCTCGAGCTCCTCGCCGCGGCGGCGGGCCAGCTCGGCGAGCTCGGCCTCCAGCTCGGCCACGCGGGAGCGCTGCGCCGCCAGGTGCGGGCCGGCGGCGTCCTCGGCCTGGTCGGCGACGAGCGCCTCGAGCTCGAGCTCGGAGCGCGCGCGACGCCGGGCCACCGTGGCGGCGGTTGCCGCGGCCTGCTCGAGCCGCAGCGTCAGGCGTTCGTGGGCCGAGCGCGCCGCGAACACGCGGCGGCCGAGCGCCTCGCGCTGCTCACTGCGCTGGGCGAGCGCCTCCTCGGCCGCCTCGCGCCGGACGATGACGTCCTGGAGGCGTGCCTCGACCGCGTCGCGGCCCTCGCGCGCGGCGTGCGCGGCCGCCTCGGCGGCCGCCAGCTCGGACCGGCAGATCCGCAGCGTGTCGCGCGCGAGCTCCCAGCGCGTCTGCAGGGTCTGGCGCTCGAGGCGGGCGTGCAGCTCGGCGGCCTCGGCCTGACGCTTGAGCGGGCGCAGGCGCGAGCGCGCCTCACGCTCGATGTCGAGCGCGCGGTCGAGGTTCTCCTGCGTGCGCTCGAGCTTCAGCTGCGCGCGGCGCCGCCGCTTGCGGTGCTTTCCGAGGCCCGCCGCCTCCTCGATCAGCATGCGGCGATCCCGCGGCTTGGAGGTGACGATCGCCTCGACCCGGCCCTGGGAGATGACCGAGTGCATCTCCTTGCCCAGCCCGGTGTCCGAGAGGACCTCGATGACGTCGACGAGACGGCAGCGGGCGCCGTTCAGCCGGTACTCGCCGTCACCGGAGCGGTCGAGGCGGCGCGTGATCGAGATCTCGCCGAACGGCAGGTCGACGGCGCCATCACCGTTATCGAGCACGAGCTCGACCTCGGCCGACTGGCGCGCCTGCACGCCGTGACCGCCGCCGAAGATCACGTCCTGCATCGACTGGCCCCGCACGGCGAGCGGCGACTGCTCGCCGAGGACCCACAGCACGGCGTCGGTGACATTCGACTTACCCGAGCCGTTCGGTCCGACGATCACGCTCACGCCCGGATCGAACTCGAGGCGCGTACGGTCAGGGAACGACTTGAAGCCCTTCAGGGTGAGCGAGCTCAGGTGCACCGGGCGATCACGTTCCCATCCCGTCGAGGGCGCGCCGGGCAGCCTGCTGCTCGGCCGTCTTCTTGCTGCGGCCGCTGCCGCGTCCGACCATCCGATCGTTCACCGCGGCGACGACCTCGAATTTGCGGTCGTGCGGCGGCCCGCTCTCGCCGACCACCTCGTAGCTGACGATGTCCCCCTGCTGCGCGAGGCGCTCCTGCAGCGCGGACTTGAAGTCGACGGGGTGCTCGAGCGCCTCCTCGATCTCCGGCGCGAAGGCCTCGACGACGGCCTCGGCGGTGCGCTCGTAGCCGGCGTGCAGGTAGCAGGCCCCGATCACCGCCTCGATCACCGATGCGAGCACCCGCTCGGTCTCCACCAGCGCCGCGGCGCTGCCCGAAGGCAGGTCCGGCGCCGCCGCACGCAGCCGCGCGGGGACACCGAGGCGCACGGCCACGGCGCGGCACGACGGTCCCGAGACGGCCTGCGCGCGTATCTTCGTGAGCCGCCCGGCCCCGAAGCGCTCGGCCTCCAGTCGCGGGTAGAGGTGCGTCGTGACGGCGAGGGCGAGCACGCTGTCCCCGAGGAAGGCCAGGCGCGCGTAGGAGTCGCTGCGCCGCGGGCTCCAGGAGGCATGGGTGAACACCTGCCGCGACAGCTCGTCGGGCAGCTCGTCGAGCAGCGAGGCAAGCAGGCTCAGCGGTCAGGGCCTCGTCTCCCCGGCGTGGTGGGGCCACGGGGGGTCGGATTGGGCGTCTGCGGCGGCCGGGCCCCCCGTGCGGCGCTCACCGGACCACCGCCTGCTCGAGCACGAAGTCGACGGCCTGGCCGACGGTGAGGATCGACGCCGCCTGCTCGTCGGACATGTGCACGCCGTAGGAGTCCTCGAGCTCCTGCACGAGCGTGTACAGGTCGAGCGAGTCGGCCTCGAGGTCCTCCTTGAAGCGCGTCTGATCGTCGATCCGCGCCGGGTCCACGTCGAGCTCGTCGGCGAGGTGCGACTGGATCAGGCTGAAGACCTCTTCACGCGTCATCGGGCGGCCACGCTAGCGGTCGCCACGGACGCCGGAGCAACCTTCAGCGCGCCCGCTGCCGCCAGCGCGGCGTGCGTGCGCCCGACGACGTCCTCCTCGGCGCCCTGCCCGGCGCGCAGGATCGCCTGGGCGAAGCCCTGACGCGTGAATCGCCCGTGCGCGACGATCCCGAGGCGACGCAGCCCGAGCAGGTACGCCCCGCCCTGTCGCTCGGGGTCGATCTCGTCGCGGAAGCCCCGCAGCGCCGGGCGCAGCAGCAGGCCGCCGGCCTGGGCGCGGCGCGAGGTCGAGGCCGCGTCGCGGATCGCGCCGATCGTCGCCTGCGAGACCCCCTCCATGACCTTCAGCGCGATGTTCCCCGTGAAGCCGTCGGTGACGATCACGTCGGCCGCGCCGCTCACCAGGTCGACGCCCTCGACGTTGCCGACGAACTCGAACGGGTCACCGCCGGATACGCGTTCGGCGAGCTCGGCGTAGGTCTCGAGCACGAGCGTGTTGCCGCGCGCCTGCTCCTCGCCATTGGAGAGCAAGCCGACCCGCGGCCGGGACACGCCGAGGACGGTCCGGGCGAGCGCGGCGCCCATGAAGGCGAACTGCACGAGATGCTCGCGGCGTGCGTCGGCGTTGGCGCCGACGTCCAGCAGCGTCACCGGATGCGAGGGCACCGGCAGGGGCAGCGCGAGGGCCGGCCGGTAGATGCCGCGGGCGCGCTTGACGTTGAGGATCCCGGCAGCGAGCGCGGCGCCGGTGCTGCCGGCGCACACGAGCGCCTGAGCCTCCCCGGCGGCGACGGCCTTGGCGGCGCGCACGATCGACGCGTCCGGCGTGGAGCGCACCGCGCGCACCGGGTCGGGCGCCTTGGCGATCGAGACCGGCGCGTCGACGATCCGTACGCCCTCGGCGGCCGGGCCGAGTTGCTCGGCCGGCCCGAACAGCAGCACGCGCGCGCCCTGCTCGGCCGCCAACGCGGCGCCCGCGGCCACCTCGGCTGGGCCGAGATCGGCGCCGTGGCAGTCGACGGCGACGACCGGCGCCGCGTGGGAAGCCACGGGACTAGTGGTCGTGATCGTGGTGGTCGTGCTCGTCGAGCGCGATGATCTCGCGCCCGGCGTACGTGCCACACGTGGGGCAGACACGGTGAGGACGGCGCGGGCTGTGGCAGCGCGGGCAGGCGTTCACGGCGGGCGCGGAGATCTTGTGCTGCGCGCGCCGCTTCGAGGTGCGGCTGTGCGACTGCTTCTGCTTGGGGACGGCCATGGTGCCGGAAGGCTAGCAGCAGACCGCGTCTCGGCCGGGCCTCAGAGGCGCAGCTCACGCAGCTTCGCCCAGCGCGGATCGGGCTCACGCTCGTGGTGATGGTCGGGCCCGGTCTCGTTGAGATCGGCCGCGCAGACGGGGCACAGGCCGGCGCACTCGGGGCGGCAGAGCACCTTGTCGGGCACGGCGAGCGCGAAGGCGTCGCGCGCCCACGCGGTGAGGTCGAGTACCTCGCCCTCCACGTAGGGGCTCGAGAGCTCCTCCCCACCCCCCGGCTGGTCGACCTCGCGCGCGTCGACGGAGACCGTCGGCGCGGCGTCGGCGAGACAGCGCATGCACGGTCCGGCGAGCGCGGCGCTGAAGCGCAGCCGCAGCGCGTAGCCCTGGCCCGTCATGCGCGAGACGTCGAGGATCACCGGCACCTGGGCCGGCACGGCGCGGTAGTCCTGACCGGCAAGCGCCAGCGGCTCGATCGCCACGGCGAGCTCGAGGCGCCGGCCCTGCCCAGCCGAGAGTCGCAGGGCGCCGAGGTCGAAGTCGTGCGTGACCGCGGGCATACGACTGAGGGTAGTGACGTCTCTGCTAGCTGGCCACGAGGTCCCGCTTGACGATCTTGCCGGTCGCATTACGCGGCAGCTCGTCGAGAAAGATGACGTCGCGCGGCACCTTGTAGCGGGCGAGGTTGCGCCGCACGTACGCCCGGACGTCGTCGGCGCTGAGCTCCGCGCCCGGCTCCCGTACGACGAACGCGCGCAGGCGCTGGCCGAACTCGTCGTCGTCCACGCCGACGACCGCGGCCTCGGCGACGCCGTCGAGGTGGTGGATGCAGTCCTCGACCTCGCGCGGGAACACGTTCTCTCCGCCGGAGACGATCATCTCGTCGTCGCGGCCGTCGACGAACAGGCGGCCCTCGGTATCGAAGTGCCCGACGTCGCCGGTGCTCATCAGCCCGTCGATGGTCTGCTTGCCCCCGCCGCCGGTGTAGCCCTCGAAGAGCATCTCGTTGGCCACGAAGATGCGCCCCGAGCTCCCGCGCGGCACCTCGTGGCCGCGCTCGTCGAAGAGCTTGATGATCGTGCCCATCGGCGGGCGGCCGGCCGTCCCGGGCGCGTCGCGCAGCTCCTTCGGAGTGGCGATCGTGGCCCACGCGACCTCGGTCGAGCCGTACAGGTTGTAGAGCACGTCCCCGAACGTGTCCATCACCCGCAGCGCGAGCTCGCCGGGCAGCGTCGAGCCGCTCGCGGCGATCACGCGCAGGGCGCTCAGGTCGTAGCGCTCGATGACCTCCTCCGGCAGCTCGAGGATGCGTTGGAGCATCACCGGGACGACGGCAAGCGCCGTGCAGCGATGGTCGGCGGTGGCGGCGAGCGTGTCCTCGGGGTCGAAGCGACGGCGCAGGACGAGCGTCGAGGAGAGCGCCAGGCCGAGCGTGAAATGGGCGTAGCCCCACGAGTGGAACATCGGTGCGGCGACCATCGTCGGCTGGCGGGCGCGCAGCGGGATCTTCGAGAACAGCGCCGCGGCCGGCGCGAGGGAATCCGGCTGGCGCCGCGCTGCGCCCTTTGGCGAGCCCGTCGTTCCCGACGTCAGGATGACGACCCGCCCGCGCGCTTCGGGCGCCACGACGTCGGACGCGTCGCCGATGCCGATGAGGTCCTCCAGGAGCGGGTCGCCGGTGCCGCCCGGGGTTTCGGGCCAGGCGATGAAGCGCTTGCGCCGCCGCCCGCCCTCGCGCACGAGGTCGGTGAACTCCTCGTCGTAGATGAGCGCGATCGGCTTCTCATGCTTGAGCACATCGGAGATCTGCGGCCCCGCGAAGGCGGTGTTGAGGTACAGGGCGTCGGCCCCGAGCTTCGACGCGGCCACGGTCGCCTCGATGAAGTACCGGTGGTTTCGGCACATGATCGCGATGCGATCGCGCTCGCACACGCCGGCATCCGAGAGTGCGTGGGCGAGCGCGTTCGTGCGCTTGTGCACCTGGCGGAACGTGAGCATGCCGAGCTCGTCGATGACGGCGGCGCGGTTGGGGTAGCGGATCGCCGAGGCGGTGTAGCCCGCCGCCGGCGTGGGGCCGAAGCGGCGCACCGCGAGCGCCGTGCGGGCGAGGCGATCGGGGTGCGCGAGCTGCTCGACGTCGACGATGCCCGTCGCGGCGAGCGTCGCCACGGTCCGCAGCGTTGTGACCGTTTGTTGCATTTGCACGACCCCTGACCCTATCCAATCACCGCTGGCGCCTCGGCGCATCCGGACGGCGGTTCTCACCGCCGCGGCCGATCCGGTCCGTCCCCCCCGGGCCGTAGCATCGGTGACGATGGAAGCTGCCACTCCTCTGCCCCTTTCCCATGTTCACACGCGCCACGGGCGGCTGTACGTCGACGGCCTCGTCCTCACCGACGAGACGGTCGTGCGTCTCGCGCGGGGGCGCGAGGACGCCGGCGAGGACCCCGCGCGGTTCGTGGTCGACGCCGCCGAGATCGGAGCGCGGGTGCTCGATCGCGAGCAGACGGGCGCGAACGCCGAATTCGTCAAGACCGAGTTCGAGCGCGCGGCGCGCGAGCTCGACGCCCGCTTCGTCGAGCGTGCCCGGGCCGTCGCCGAGCGCCTGGACGCGAAGGTCGACGAGGCGTTCGGCCCGGAGAACGGCCACCTCGCCCGCGCGCTCGCGCGCCACTTCTCCGACGAGAGCGCCACCGCGGTGCAGCACCGCGTCAAGGCCGTGCTCGACGAGGTGATGACGCGGTCGCGCGAGGATCTCGTGCGCCAGTTCTCCTCGGCCGACGCGAGCAACCCCCTGGCCGACTTCAAGCAGATGTCGCGGGCCATGATGGCCGACGCGGCCCAGCGTCAGGAGCGCCAGCTGCGTGAGATGACCGAGCGCCTCGGGGTGCTGCAGGTCGAGGTGGCGCGACTGCACGCCGAGCGCGAGAAGCTCGATGAGGTCTCGGCCGTGGCCGAGAAGGGCACGGCCAAGGGCCGGACCTACGAGGAGGCGGTCTTCGAGGCGATCGACGCGATCGCCGCCGCCCAGGGTGACGACTGCGACGCCGTCGGCGACCAGCGGGGCGTCGGCGGGCGCAAGGGCGACATCGTCGTCGGGATCGACGCCTGCGCCGGGCCCGCACGCGGACGGATCGTCTTCGAGGCCAAGAGTGGCAAGCTGTCGAAGAACGCCGCGCTCGCCGAGCTGAACGAGGCGCTCGGCGCCCGCAACGCGGACTTCGCCGTGCTCGTCGTTGCCGCCGAGGACAAGCTCCCGGCGCGCACGCTGCCGCTGCGCGAGTTCAACGGCGACAAGATGTTCGTCGTCTACGACCCCGAGGAGGGCTCCCGCCTGCCGCTCGAGGTGGCCTACGCGCTCGCCCGCGCGCGCGTCCTGATGGCCCGCGGCGAGGCCGACGAGGTCGACGCCGATGCGCTGCGCGCGGAGATCGACCGCGCCGTCGGGGCAATGGAGGACGTGCGCCGCATCAAGTCACAGCTCACCAACGCCGCCACCGGCATCGAGGAGGCGCGCTCGATCCTCGAGGCCATGGCCGCCAGCGTGCGCGGCCATCTCGGGCAGCTGCACGCGCTGCTGGCCGGGCCTGGCGACTGAGAGACCGCGCTATCCGCGGCGGCGATGCACGGCCGGCGCGCGCAGCTTGATGCTCGCGGTCCCGGTCGAGAAGCTGGTCGGGCCGGGGGCGGTGACGGCGAGGTCGAGCTTCACGGCGAGCGGGTGGCCCGGCTCCAGCAGCGCCTTCCCGCGCGAGGTCAGCTTGACCGTCAGGGGCTGGTGGCCGGCGGGCGCGTCGCCGAGGGTGACGGTGCCGACCTGGATCGGTACCGCAGTCGCCGCGTGGTGGCCCTTACGGCGAGGCGCCGGCAGGGTCGCCCAGGCGACCAGGCTCACCTTCGAGTGCGCGCTGGCGACGGTCAGCGCGCAGATGATCTTCTTGCCCGTCTGAGGGTTCGCACAGAGGAAGTCACTGAAGGCGGCGGATCTGCCGAACGCCGTGCTCGCGCCGAGCACGCCCGAGAAGCCGCCGGCCCGCGTCGAGGTCTGGGTGGTGGTCGTAGTGCTCGATCCGCTCGGGCTGACGCTGGACGAGCCCGCGGCGCCCGCGCTCGAGCTGCTGCTCCCGGTCGAGCCGGTGGAGCCCGAGGGGCCGCTGCTGGTGGTCGTGGTCGTCGTGGTTGTCGTGGTCGTAGTGGTCGTAGTGGTGGGCCTGCAGATGGGGATGAGCGCACACGTCGCCGTCGTGATCGTGATCAGCGAGCTCGTGGTGGTGGTCGGGGTGCTGGTGGTGGTCGTCGTCGTGGTCGACGGCAGGCAGATGCGGATGAGCGCGCACGTCGCCGTGGAGATCGTGATCGTGATCGGCGAGGTCGAGGTGTGCGTCGTGGTGGTCGAGGTCGTGGTCGTCGTGCTGGACCTGCAGATGGGGATGAGCAGGCAGGTCCCGGTCGTGATCGTGATCGTGGTCGGCGAGCTCGACGTCGTGCTCGTGGTCTCGCTGCTCGTCTGGGTGGTCGACTCGCTCGTCGTCTCCGTGGTCGTCTCGGTGCTCGTCGAGGTCGAGGTGTGCGTCGTGGCGGTCGAGGTCGTGGTTGGCGCGGGACCGACGATCACCGGCACCGTCGGGCTGAGCGTCGGGTTGTCGTTACCGTCGGCCATATTGGCGTCGACGGTCGCCGTCGTGTCGAGCGCGGTGGAGGACACGACGGGGATGTTGATCTCCACGCCGGCGCCCTCCGGGATTCCCCAGAACGGGTAGAAGATGGTCCCGCCGTCGAAGCCGCTGTTGGCCGCCATGTTGAAGTAGTAGGTGTCCCCAACCTTGGACGCACTCTGAGGGCAGGCTCCGCTCGTGTCGGCCGCCCCGTTGCTCAGCCCGCTGGAGGTCAGCTCGAGCGGGTAGCAGCTCACCGGGTCGGCCTGGGAGATGCTCAGGCTGGTGTTCGGCGGAAGCGTGAAGCCGATCTCGGCGCCCTGCCCGCCGCAGGGGTCGCCGACGCCGACCACGGTCGCGGCCAGGTAGTAGGTCTGGCCGGCCGGCGGCGGGTTGCTGTAGTCCTCGTAGACATAGGCGGTGGCCGCCGCGCCGGCCTCGGTGAACGGGTCGTCGTCGATGATCGAGACGCAATCGGTAATCGTCGACTCCTGGAACGCGCCGGCCTGCCAGCTGGCCGCGGCCCGCGCTGAGCCGGTCATCAGGCCAAGCGTGCAAAGGGAGACCAGAACCCCCAGGACGACAGCTTTGACATCCATGCGCAGCGTCATCGACTACACCTTCCTTGGTTCGACTCAGCGCGCACGTCGGCTCCGACGGGCCCCCAAATCGCATCATCCGTGCACGGAAGGTAGCAATCCGACCCTCGGCCGGGCAACCCTACGCAACCCTACGAAGGGGTCGTCAGCCGACTTCGGCCGGCTCGTCCTTACCCTGCAGGCGCTCGCGTCCGCGCTGCACGGCGGCGATGAACTTCGAGAGGTTGACCTCGAGCGTGTTAAGGATCTCGTCGGCGTAGTCCTCGGCGCCGAGGCGGATCTCGCGCTCGCGGGCCCGCGCGTCCTCGATGATCTCCTCGGCGGCGCGCTCGGCCATCTTCGTGACCTCTTCCTCGCCGACGAGGCGCTCCTGGCGCTCGCGGGCCTCCTTGACGATCCGCTCGGCCTCGCGCTTGGCCTCGGCGAGCATCTCCTGGCGCTCCTTGACGATCCAGCGCGCCTGCTTGATCTCCTCGGGGATCGTCGCACGCATCTGATCGAGGATGTCGTAGATCTCCTCCTTGTCGACGCGCACCTGGTCGGTGAGGGGCACGGCCCTCGCGTTGTGGACCAGGTCGTCGAGTTTGTCGATCAGTACTAGGACGTCCATCGCACGGCTGTTTTCGTCAGCGCTTGAGCTCTTCCTGCAATCGGCGAGCGACCTCGTCGGGGACGAGGTCGTCGATCCTGCCCCCGAAGGTCGCGAGTTCTTTCACGCCACTGGAGGAAAGGAAACTGTACTGCGGCCCGGCCATCAGGTACACGGATTCGATCTCCGGGTCCTGGCGGCGGTTGAGCTGGTTCATCTCGAACTCGTACTCGAAATCGGAGATCGCGCGCAGTCCCTTGACGATCGCTTTGGCGCCGACCATACGCGCGAAGTCGACCACCAGCGTGTTGAACGGCTCCGCGCGCACGTTGGCCAGCGGCGCGGTCGCCTTCTCGATGAAGCTGAGCCGCTCCTCGATGCCGAAGAGGGTGTGATCCTTGCGGACCGAACGGTTGACGACGGCGACGATCACCTCGTCGTAGAGCACCGCCGCCCGGGCGATCACGTCGAGATGGCCGTTCGTGATCGGGTCATAGGACCCGGGACAGACGGCCTTGCGGGAGCTGACGCTCATGGGAGATGGTGGATGTCGATCACGGTGTCACCGTAGCGTCGCTCGTCCACCCGCCCGAGACCGAGGGCGAGCGGCGAGCGCCGATCGCTCTCGGTGACGACGCGCGCGCCGGGGGCAAGCAGCGGCGCCAGACCGCTGGCGAGCTCGCTCTTCCACGCGGCCGCGTGGCGGTACGGAGGGTCGATGAAGACGAGATCGTACGTTTCGCGGGCCTCGCGTGCCGCGCGCACCGCTCCGACCACGTCGCAGCGGCGCAGCTCGAAGGCCTCCGCCGGCACCTCCAGGGCAGCAATATTGGCCTCGATGACGGCACACGCCGCCGCCGCGCGCTCGACGAACACGACGCGCTCGGCGCCCCGTGAGAGGGCCTCGATACCGAGCGCCCCCGAGCCCGCGAACAGGTCGAGTACCGCGGCCCCGTCGAGCTCGCCAAGGATCGAGAAGAGCGCCTCGCGAACGCGATCGGCCGTGGGTCGCACGAGGCGCCCGGGCGGCGCCGCGAGTCGCCGCCCGCCATACCGGCCGGCGATCACCCGCACCGGGCGGCCTCGGCGGGCGCCGGCGGCGGCGAGCCGACCGTGGCCGCTCTCCTCACGCGGGGATCGGCTGTGAGGGAGCCTCGCCGAACGCCTCGGCGAGCTCGGCCGCGAGCAGCGCGTGCTCGGGCTCGACGAGCTCGCCGTCGCACGCGATGATCGCCTCGGCTCGAGCGCGGGCGCGCGCGAGCAGCGCCGCGTCCTCCGGCAGCCGGGCGACGCGGTAGTGGCTCAGGCCCGACTGGCGCGTGCCGACGAGCTCGCCCTCCTTACGCAGCTCGAGATCGATCTCGGCGAGGCGAAATCCGTCGCGATGCTCGGCGAGCGCTCGCAGGCGCCGCGAGCCGGGTGGCCCGACGAGCAGGCACGTCGAGTCGTGCTCGCCGCGACCGATGCGCCCACGGAGCTGGTGCAGCTGGGAGATCCCAAAGCGCTCGGCGTTCTCGATCAGCATCACGGTCGCGTTCGGGACGTCGATCCCCACCTCGATCACCGTGGTCGCGACGAGCACGTCCGCGGCGCCGGTGGCGAACGCGGACATCGCCTCCTGCTTCTCGCGGCTGCGCATCTGGCCGTGTAGGAGCGCGACACGGAACCCCCGCAGCTCCCCGGCGGCGAGGCGGGCATGCTCCTCGGTCGCCGCCTTGCCCTCGTTCGGCGCCACGACCAGGGCGAGGTCATCGCCGTCGTCGAGCTCGGCCTGTTCGACGAGCGGACAGACGACGTACGCCTGGCGCCCGGAGCGCAGCTGCTCGCGCAGATGCTCGTAGGCGCGGTCGCGCGAGGCGTCGCCGTCAACGATCGCAGTGCGGATCGGCCGGCGCCCGTGGGGCAGCTCGTGCAGCGCGGTCACGTCGAGATCGGCGTAGCGCGCGAGCGCGAGCGTCCGGGGGATCGGCGTCGCCGTCATGTGCAGGACGTGCGGAGCGCGGGCCATGGGCCCCTCGCCGCCGGCCTTCGCATCGAGCGCGGCGCGCTGTCGCACGCCGAAGCGGTGCTGCTCGTCGACGACGACGACGCCGAGCGCGCGGAACGCGACGTTCGGCTCGATGAGCGCGTGGGTGCCCACGACGAGCGACAGCTCCCCGCTCGCCAGCTTGCCGAGCGTGTCGGCGCGCCGGCGCGCCGGCGTCGATCCGGTCAACAGCGCGCTCGGCACCGGCTCGGCGCCCATCAGCCGCGTGACGGTGGCGAAGTGCTGCTCGGCGAGCGTCTCCGTCGGCGCCATCAGCGCCGCCTGGTAGCCGTGCTCGATCGCCCGCAGCATCGCGTGCAGCGCCACGGCCGTCTTGCCCGAGCCGACCTCGCCCATGAGCAGGCGCTGCATCGGGCGCGTGGCCGCGAGCTCGGCGTCGATCTCGGCGATCGCCGTCGCCTGATCGCCGGTGAGCGTGAACGGCAGGCCCTCGCGCCAGCGCGCGCTGAGCGTCGGCGGCTCGTCGAGCCCAGGAGCGCCGCGCTCGGCGCGACGGCGCGCCCGGCGGCGCAGGAACAGCAGCTGGGCGAGCAGCAGCTCGTCGAAGGCCAGGCGCTCGCGGGCGGCCGGCACGTCCCCAGCGTCCTGAGGGAAGTGCGTCGCGGCGAGCGCCGCGACGCGGTCGGCGAGCCGCTCGTCCGCGCGCAGGCGGCCCGGGAGCGGGTCGCCGACGTGGGCGAGCGCGCCGCGCTCGGCCCGCACGAGGGCGAGGATCTGCGTCGAGGTGATGCCCTCGGTCGCCGGGTAGTGGGCCACGAGCTCGGCGCCGTCGCCCGCGGGTGAACCGGCGTCGGCGATCTCCTCGCCGAGCGCGTGGTGCGAGACGCGGAAGCGGCGCGCCGCCTCGGCCTTGCCGTGCAGCACGAGCCGCGTGCCCGCGGGATACCTCGTGACGAGCCAGGGCTGGTTGAAGAACACCGCTCGCATCGAGCCGGTCGCGTCGAACACGACGGCCTCGACGAGCGGTCGCATGCCACGGCGGCGGACCGGACGGGCGGTGATCGAGCGCACCTCGACGGCGACGGTGGCCTGCTCGCCCGGCGCCAGAGCCGCCACGGTCCGCCCTTCACGGCGATCGCGCGGGAGGTGCAGGAGCAGCGACCCCACATCGCTCAGCCCGAGCGCCGCGGCCGCATCAGCCATCCGGCCCGGCGGCAACGTCAGCGGACGGCGCAGCACCGACGGTCGCGGCCAGCGCACGGGCGCGGCGAGCAGCTCGGCCGCCGTCAGCGACCGCGCTTCGGCGAACGCGCGTGGGAGCGCCAGGCTCGTCGTCACGCGGGCGGCCTGGGCGAGAGGACGCCGGAGGGCGGGATCGTCGGCGTCGCTGCGGCCCCGGGGGACCGACGCAATGACTTCGGCGGCGGCGGAGCGAGCCATCGGACGCTCAGATCATGACCGACGCCCCGGAGGGCACCGCCGCGCCGTGCGCGGCGCGCTACTCGGCCGCGAGCAGCCACCAGTAGCTCGGCTGGCCTCCGCTGCGGTACTCGAGCTCGACCCCGTCGGGACGCAGCTCCTCGACGGCTCCCGAGTCGAGCGGCGCACCGCGACCCGCGATGCAGCTGATCAGCTCTGCGTCCACCGCGAGGTGCTCGAGCACCTGCTCGAGGGTCTGCTCCGGGGCGCCCCAGGCGACGACCTCCTCCTCGACGAACCCGATCGCCTCGCCGCGGCGGAACCGCCCCTGCGCATCGTCGCGCGCCGCCTCGGCCACCGCACCGGTGCGCACGAGCGACATCGCGTCGGTCATCGCCGCGGCGTTGTCGGCGACGTCGCCGTCGGGGCGCAGCGCGACGGCGGCCGAGAGGCCGGCCTGCTGACTCGTGGACGGGAGGACGCGGACCTCCTTCTCGGAGAGCTCGGCGGCGCGCTCGGCGGCCATGATCACGTTCGCGCTGTTGGCCAGCACGATCACCTCCTCGGCCGCCACCTCGTGGATCCCGGCGAGGAGCTCGTACGTGGACGGATTGAGCGTCGGCCCACCGTGGATCGCGTCGACCCCGAGACTCTGGAACAGGGCGCTCAGCCCTTCGCCGTTGACGACGGCGAGCGCGCCGCAGCGGGCGCGGCGGGCCGGTGCGCCGCCTCGCGCCGTGCCATCGCGAGGGGCCGTGTCGCCATTGGGCGTCGACGAGGTGCCGTTGCCCTCGGCGAGGCGGGCGTCGCGCTCGGCCACCTGCACGCGCATGTCGGCGACGTCGAGGCGCGACACCTCCCCGGCGCCGAGGAACACGGCGGTGGCGTGCTCGGGCTCATCGGTATGGACGTGCACCTTCAGCGTCGTGGCGTCGCCGACCACGAGCACCGAGTCGCCGAGCGCCTCGAGCGCGGGGATGAAGCGGCTCGGCACGAGATCGACGCCGGTCACGGCGAAGTTCGTGCAGAAGCGGAACGTGCTCGACTCGTGCTCGGGGTGGGTGATGCGCGCCGGAGCGTGGTGATCGAGCGGCGGCGGCTCGTCGCCGCGCAGCGCGGCGACCACGCCCGCGAACAGGATCGTCAGCGCATAGCCGCCGGCGTCGACGACGCCGGCATCGCGCAGAGCCGCGAGCAGCTCGGGCCCCCGCTTGACGGACTCCTGGCCGGCGACGACGGCGCGCTCGAGCGTCGCGGCGATGACCTTGTCCTGGGATTCCGGGTCGGTGTCGGGCCCGAGGCGCGGGTTCTCGGTGCGGTGGGCGACGTCGGTCATGATCTCGTGCGCCATCTCGCGGGCCACGGTGAGGATCGTCCCCTCCGCCGGCTCCCGCACCGACGCGTAGGCGCGATCGGCGGCGTGGGCGAGCGCGGCGCCGATGAGCGTCGGATCGATGAGCTCGCCCGGACGGCTCGAGAGCTCCTCGGCCGCGCCGCGGATGAGCTGGGAGAGGATCACGCCGGAGTTGCCGCGCGCCCCGAGCAGGGCGGCGCGGGCGACGGACTGGACGATCTCCGCGCGGTCGGCGGGATCGATCTCCACGTCGCCGGCATTGATGAGCCGGTCGAGCTCGCCCAGCACGGCGCGGAGCGTGAGCGCCATGTTGTCGCCGGTGTCCCCATCGGCGACGGGGAACACGTTCAGGTCGTTGATCTCCTGTCGCCGGGACTCCAGGTGCACAAGTGCCCCCGCGACGGCCGCCCGAAAGCGGACCAGATTCGTATCGGTCACGACAGACCCATCTCCTGGCCCGATGTGGGCCGACGAAGGCTCAGGCGGCCTTGGTGACCTTACCGGCCTTGAGGCAACGGGTGCACACGTAGACTCGGCGCGGCGCGCTCCCCACCATGATCCGCACCTTCTGCAGGTTCGGATCGAAGCGTCGCTTTGTCGCGACCATCGAGTGACTCCGGCTCTGACCGAAGGCGGGACCCTTCCCGCAGCTGTGACAGACCTTGGCCATCGCGGGGCAGTGTAGACGATGTCACCGGCGCGCCTGGGGCGTCGTTCGGGTCGACGGTGCGACCACGGCCGGGCACCCTTTATCCATCTGTCAGCTCGGCGCGCAGCGCAGCCATGCGCAGAACCGCCTCGGCGGCGTGGCGACCCTGGTCGCGCTTGCCGCCGCCGGACCGGGCCATCGCCTGCTCCATCGAATCGACGGTCAGGACCCCGAACGCACACGGGACGCCGGTCCGCAGCTGCACGTTCTGGATGCCGCGCGCGGCCTCCGCGCATACGAACTCGTAATGGTCGGTCTCACCGCGGATCACGGCGCCGAGACAGGCCACGCCGGCGTAGCGCTGCGACTGAGCGGCGTAGGCGGCCGCGAGCGGCAGCTCGAAGGCACCGGGGACGTCGAAGACGTCGGCGGGTGGAGCGCCGGCCGCGGCGAAGGCCGCCTGGGCCCCGCTCACGAGCCGCTCGGACAGCTCCTCGTAGAAGCGCCCGATGGCGATCGCGTAGCGATCGCTCATCGCGGCGACGAGCCGTCCGCGCCGTCCGACTCCGCGGCGCTCGGCTCCCCGGCCCGCACGCTGCGATCGTGCTCGCGCTCGGAATGCAGCAGCTCCTCGTCCAGGTTGAGCCCCTGGTGGTGCAGCGCATGACCCATGCGCTCCTGCTTGGTCCGCAGATAGGCCTCGTTGTGCGGGTTGGGGGCGTGCACGATCGGGATCTGGTCGCTGACGGACAGCCCGTAGCCCTCGAGCCCGCGGATCTTCTTCGGGTTGTTCGTGAGGATCCGGATCGAGCTGAGCCCGAGGTCGACGAGGATCTGTGCCCCGATTCCGTAGTCGCGCAGGTCGGCCGGCAGGCCGAGCCTCTCGTTCGCCTCGACCGTGTCGAGACCCTGCTCCTGCAGACGGTAGGCGCGCAGCTTGTTGAGCAGGCCGATGCCGCGCCCCTCCTGGGCCAGATACAGCAGCACGCCCTCGCCCTCGGTCTCGATCATCGACAGCGCCGACTCGAGCTGCTCGCCGCAGTCGCAGCGCAGCGAGTGGAACACGTCCCCGGTGAGGCACTCCGAGTGCACGCGAACGAGCACGTCGGGCTTGCCCGCGACGTCGCCCTTGACGAGCGCGACGTGATGCTTGTCGTCGACGAGCGAGCGATAGCCGACCGCCTCGAAGTCGCCGAACCCCGTCGGCAGGCGGGTGGACACGACGCGCTCGACCAGACGATCGTGCCGGCGCCGGTAGGCGATGAGGTCGGCGATCGTGATCATCTTCAGCCCGTGGCGCTCGCAGTATGCGGCGAGATCGGGCACGCGGGCCATCGAGCCGTCTTCGTTCATCACCTCGCAGATGACCCCGGCCGGCACGAGCCCGGCGAGGCGGGCGAGATCGACACTCGCCTCCGTGTGGCCGGTGCGCTCGAGCACCCCGCCGCGCTTGGCCTTCAGCGGGTTGACGTGGCCCGGCTGGACGAGGTCGTTCGGCCCGCAGGCCGGATCGGCGGCAACGCGCATCGTGTGGGCGCGATCGTGCGCCGACACGCCGGTGGTGACGCCCTCACGGGCCTCGATCGTGACCGTGAACGGCGTCTGCATCGAGGACTCGTTCTTTGCCGTCATCAGCTCGAGACCGAGCTCATCGCAGCGCTCGGGCGTGAGTGCCAGGCAGATCCAGCCGCCGGCCTCGCGCACCATGAAGTTGATCGCATCCGGGGTCACGAACTCGGCGGCCATCACGAGGTCCCCCTCGTTCTCGCGGTCCTCGTCGTCGCAGACGACGATCATGCGGCCCTCGCGGATCTCCTCGAGGGCCTCGTCGATCGTGGCGAAGGCCGTGGTGCGCGAGGGGTTCATCGGACGGCCTCGACGCGTGCGGCCGGCAGGTGGGCGGCGAGCAGTCGCTCGACGTGCTTGGCGAGAACGTCCACTTCGAGGTTGACGATAGCTCCCGGGGCGAGCGCCCCAAGGGTCGTTCGCTGCAGCGTCTCGGGGATGAGCGAGACCGCGAAGTCGTCGTCGCCGAGGCGACTGACGGTGAGGCTGACCCCGTCGACCGCCACCGAGCCCTTCTCCACGAGGTAGCGCAGCAGCGACGGATCGGCCTGTATCGAGACGACCTGCGAGAAGCCGTCGGGGGCGAGATCGGTCACCGTGCCCCTGCCGTCGACGTGGCCCTGGACGATGTGTCCGCCGAGGCGGTCCTCGGCGCGCAGCGCGAGCTCGAGGTTGACTGCCGATCCCTCGGTCAGCCCGCCGAGCGCCGAGCGCGCAAGCGTCTCGTGCATGGCCTCGGCGGCGAACGAGTCGCCGCCCACCTCGGTGGCGGTCAGGCACACGCCGCCGACGGCGATCGAGTCGCCGTCACGCAGCTCGCCGGCGAGCGACGTCTCGATGACGATCCGCGCGCCGCGCTCGTCGCGCTCGTGGGCCCGCACGCGGCCGATGTCGGCGATGAGGCCGGTGAACACCTTTACCACTCCCTCAGGCGCGCGGAGATCAGGAGGTCCTCGCCGACGCGTTCGCACTCGAGCGTCTGCGCGTGCACCGCCTCGGCGATCCGCTCGACGCCCTCGCCCTCGAGCGGGTCGCGCGCCGTACGGCCGCCGAGCAGCAGCGGCGCGAGGAACAGCCGGATCTCGTCGATCTCGCCGACGTCCAGGAACGCGCCGGCGAGGTGAGGGCCACCCTCGAGCAGCACCGAGCTGATCTCGAGCGCCCCGAGCTGGTCGAGCGCGGAGCGCACGCGCGCCGGCTCGTTCTCGCCCGTGGCCACGATCACGGTGATCCCGGCGGCCTCGAGGGCATCCGTGTCGGCCCGCGGGGCGGCGCGCGAGACGACGACGATGAGCGGCACGTCGGCCGCCGCCGCGACGAGCTGGGAGCTGAGGGGCAGCCGGGCGAGCGAGTCGAACACGACCCGCCGCGGCTGGTGATGGACGCCGTCGACGCGCGCCGTCAGCTGCGGGTCGTCGGCGAGCGCCGTGCCGATTCCGACGGCGACGGCGTCGCACGATGCGCGCCAGCGGTGCGCCTCGTGGCGGCTGTCCTCGCCGCTGATCCACTTCGAGTCGCCGGCGCGAGTGGCCACCTTGCCGTCGAGCGTCATCGCCGACTTGAAGAGCACCCAGGGACGGCCCGTGCGCCCGTGCTTGCGAAACGCCTGGTTGAGCAGTCGCGCGCGGGCGGCGAGCACGCCGTCGGCCATGACGACCTCGATCCCCTCGTCGCGCAGGATGCCCGGGCCACGACCCGACGCCTTCTCCGTCGGGTCGTCGGAGGCGATCACGACGCGGCCGATGCCGGCGGCGACGATCGCCGCGGTGCACGCCGGGGTCTTGCCGTCGTGGCAGCACGGCTCGAGCGAGACGTAGAGCGTCGTGCCCGACAGGTCGGCATCGCCGCAGGCGGCGATCGCGTTCACCTCGGCGTGCGGTCCGCCGAAGTCGTTATGCCAGCCCTCGCCGAGAACGGCCTCGTCGTTGGCGATGACGGCGCCGACGACGGGGTTCGGATTTACGCGCCCGATGCCTCGGCGGGCCAGCTCAATGGCGCGCTCGAGATGCTCGCGATCGGTGACGGTGGTGGCGGCCATGGCGTGTGCTGAGGATAGCCGCGGGCGCCGCGAGGGCAGCCGGCGTGGCGGTGGCACCGGCCCCGGCCGCGACGGCGCCGCCCGTCGACGCACCGCCCGCGGCCGGGCCACAGCGCCCGCCGGCGAGGCGGTAGATCGTGACGAGCGGCCCCGGTCGCGCGTAGGCGAGGTTGTAGTAATCGAAGGTCCAGTCGAAGTTGAACGCGACCGGCGACGCACCCGCGTAGTAGGGCGACGCCTGGAAGACGACCCGGCCCGCGCGGGCGAGCGCGGCGTAGTAGGCGACGGCGCCGGGCACCGCGCTCGGGTCGGCCGTGGCGCGCCCATCCTGGTCGGTCCCGGTGATCACCCAGCAATAGTCCTGCTGCTCGTAGTAGGGGATCAGCGCCGGGCTGAGCGTGCGCTCGTAGTCCTCGATGTTGACGGCGTGGCTGTCCGCGAGGTCGATCGCGCCGCTCGGGCTGATGATCGAGCGCAGCGTGGCGTACTTGTACCAGCGCGCGCCGGTGGTGGTCTCGCTTAGCGTATGGCCGGGGTCGGTGACCCACGCATCGGGGACGATCGGCTCGAGCACGATGTGGGTGCCGACGGGGATGTGCGCCACCATCCAGGCGCGCGCCTCGTTCCGGGTGTCCGCGCGCGACAGGATCAGGCCGGAGTGGATGCTGTACACGAGGCCCTGCCCGACGAGCGCGACGGTGGCGATCGCGATGAACGTCGGGCGCAGCAGCGGGCGCCGGCGCGAGGCCAGGGTCGCGATGCGTAGGCCGAAGTACGCGGCCAGCAGACAGAGCATCGGGAAGATCGGCAGCAGCCAGCGCCCGAAGTAGCGCCCCTGCAGTCCCATGAAGGCCAGGAACAGCAACGGCGCGAGCGCAAGCACGACGATGAGCCGTCGCCGCGGACGGTCCCACCACAGCGCGATCGCGCCACCGAGAGCGGCGACCGACGGTATCCAGCCGAGGCCCCAGCCGAGCGACCACAGGTAGTAGGCGACACCTCCGTTCGTCGGCGCGCCGAGCTTGCCGCCGGCCTCGTCGCTGACGGTCGACTGGTGCACGATCCCGTACTTGAACGCGCTGTAGTCGAGCAGCGAGTAGGGGTTGGCGATGAGGAACGCCGCGAGCGCCGACACGCCCGCGAAGCAGAGCCCGGCCACGGCGCGCCGGCCCGCCGGCCCGGGACGAAGCTGCACCGCGGCCGCGCACAGGATCGGCACGAGCACGATGCCGCCGGTGTACTTGACCGCGCAGGCCAGCCCGAGGCCGATGCCGGCGACGACGTAGTGGCGCCAGCGCCCATCGCGCAACACACCGCCGACGCCCCACAGCGCGAGCGCGACGAACGTCGGCGTCACCGCGTCGTTGAGCGCCTGGTGCGCGTAGAACACCGGCAGGAAGGCGACGCCCATGAGCGCGGCGGCGAGCAGGCCGACCCGCCGGTCGAACAGCCGTGCCCCGGCGAGGTACAGCAGCCACACCGACAGCGTGCCGAGCAGCGCGACGGTGACGCGGGCCACGACGAAGACGCTCGTGGGGTCGACGGCGAATCGGTGCGACACCGCCGCGCGCCCGCCGAACCAGAGCGCGAACACGAAGTGCAGGATGTACGTCAGCCCCGGAGGGTTGACGAAGTACGCCGACGTGAGCGAGCCGGGCCGGAACCCGTAGACGAACATGCCGATCGCGAGCGGCACGAAGTGGCTGTTCTCGTCAGTGTTGTAGGCGAACGGCAGGCCCTGCTTGATGCCCCACAGCCGCAGGCCGAGCGCACCGGCGAGTACGAGCGCGAGCAGCCCGCGGTAGCGCCAGCGGTGCGGAAGCGGCGGGCGGCGCGCGGCGTCGGGCTGTGCCGGCAGCGCGGGGTCGGCGGCCGAGGCGGGTGCCGGCGCCGGCACGGGCGCGGGTGCACCGACGACCGCGTCCGCGGGGCGGGCGCGCACGCGGGGGCCGATGCGCCACAGACGACTATGGGCAGCGGACATACACCGCGTAGTACTTGCTGGTCAGCAGATATCGATATCCCGGAAGCGGCACCTGGTCGAGCGGATTGTCGTCGACGTCGACGATGGCCTGCGTGAAGACGGCACTGCCGGTCGGATAGATCGCGACGCCTCCGCGTTCGATCAGGTTATGCAGGGCCGGATTGCCGGCGTCCGCGTCCGAGCGCGCCTCGCTGCGGGCGACGACCGCCGACGGGCCCGCATCGAGGATCCAGCGCGCGTCCGGGGTGAGCTTGTGATCGGGCAGCGACAGGGGCCCGCAGCGCCGCAGGTCGGCTCGGACCGTCGGGTTGCGCAGCACCTCACTGAGCGCGTCGTGCGTGTCGTTGCGGAACGCGAGCTCGAAGCGCACGTTGGAGAAGTTGAGCGAGTTCGCGGCCACGGCGAGGCCGTAGATCGCCCCGACCACGGCCGCGACGATCCACACGCGACGAAGCCAGTGGCCGGGCTCGAGCAGCGACCAGCCGCCGATGGTCACGGCGCCGAACAGCATCAGCACGACCGACGGCGTCAGCAGGTACCGGTTGATCACCGACGCGCCGCTGAGGCCGATCCCGGCGAACGCGACGACGCCGCTCAGCATGAGCACGAGCGGAACGCGCACGCGCCGCGGCACGAGCACGATCGCAATGACGACGCCGATCAGCCCCGCCACGACGAGGGGCATCTGGTCGAGCTGCACCGCGAACCCCCACGTCGATGCGGGGAGGTTGCCGGCGCCCTGCGTGCGCCCGAGGGCATCGGCGAGACCGGTGGTCGAGTGCAGTGAGTACGTCGCGTGCCCGGTGACGATCGCGTCGGTGAGCCCCCACAGCACCGGTCCGGCGACGGTGAGGGCGAGGTCGCGCGCGCGATCCCGCCAGGCGGTCGGCGCCGGCGTCGCGCACCACACGAAGTAGACCGCCGACAGCAGCCACGCCTCCGGGCGCAGCAGACCGGCGAGGGCGAGCAGCGCGAGCACGAGCGGGCCACGGCGCGGCCGCGCGACCTCGAGAGCGCCGGCCCACACGACGAGCGCCATGTAGGCGAAATCGAGATACCCCTGTGCGGCGAGATACGCGTAGTGCACGCGCGAGAGCAGCAGCGCGGCCGCGATCGCCCCGACGACCGGACCGAAGGTCAGCCGCCCGAGGCGATAGAGACCGGCCACGAGCGCGACGAAGCAACCGATCGCCCCGAGGATCATGAGCCGGTCGGCGTAGTGGCCGAAGATCGACACGAACGCGCCGAAGGCGATCGCCAGCGGATGCTCGGTCGGCGCCCGGTACACGGCGAACACCGGGAGGTGCAGGTGGAGCACGTCGCGCCCCCAGATGAGCGCGTAGTACGAGTCGTACGTCGGGTAGGTCGGGAACAGGAAGAACCCGATCAGCGCGCCGACGCAGACGGCGGCAAAGCCGAGCTTCGCCCAGGTGTGAGCGGGCACGCCGCGCAGGCGCGCCAGCCAGATGGGGCCCGACCGAGGCCGGGTGAGCATCGCGACTTCCATCGAGCTCCAGCTGCCGAGCGCTTGGGCCGCGGCTCGCCGCGCTTGGCGTCGAGCCGGTTCCTCTGGGATACTGGGTGGCCAGTTTACGCCACGCCCTGGCGGAGTCATACCGGCGGGCGTCCGTCTGGGCCGTCGAGGCTGCCACCCCGTTGCCATGAAGCTCATCATCCAGATTCCCTGCTGGAACGAGGCGGAGCAGCTGCCCGCGACGCTCGCCGACCTGCCACGGGAGCTGGCCGGATTCGACACCGTCGAGTGGCTGGTCATCGACGATGGCTCGACCGACGACACGATCGAGGTGGCCAAGCGCCACGGCGTCGACCACATCGTCCGCCTCACGAACAACAAGGGGCTCTCGGCGGGCTTCCAGGCCGGCCTCGATGCCTGCCTGAAGCTGCACGCCGACGTCATCGTCAACACCGACGCCGACAACCAGTACTACGGCGCCGACATCGCCAAGCTCGTGCAGCCGATCCTTGAGGGCCGCGCGGACATGGTCGTCGGCGACCGCGAGGTGCACTCGATCGAGCACTTCTCGCCGCTCAAGAAGGTGCTGCAGCGCCTCGGCTCGAGGGTCGTGCGGGCGGCCTCGTCAACAGACGTCCCCGACACGACGTCCGGGTTTCGCGCGTACAACCGCGAGGCGGCGATCCAGATGCTCGTCGTCAACAAGTTCACCTACACGCTCGAGACGATCATCCAGGCCGGCAAGCTGCTCGTGGCCACCGACCACGTCGCGATCCGCACGAACCCGGCCACCCGGGAGTCGCGCCTGTTCCCGTCGATGTGGGCCTACGTGCGGCGCAACGCCGTCTCGATCTTCCGCATCTACGCCCAGTACGAGCCGCTGCGCGTGTTCTGGGGCGCCGCGGCGCTGCTCGGGCTGGCCGCGGTCGCCGTGTGGATCCGCTTCCTCGTGGCGTACATCGACGGCAGCGGCAGCGGGCACGTCCAGTCGCTCATCCTCGGCGCGGTGCTCTTCAACGCGGCCATGCTCCTCGCCGCGCTCGGCGTCATCGGCGATCTGCTCGCGGCCCAGAGGGTGATGACCCAGAAGACCTTCGAGCGCGTCCGGCGCATCGAGCTACAGCTCGGCATCCCGCCGTCGCACTACGAGCGAGGCGCGACGGGCTCCGCTCGCGGGGCCGCCGCCGCGTCGCCCCTCGGCGAAGCAGCCACGCCGCCGGCGGGCGACGCGAGCGTCGCGTCGGAGGGTGATCCCCCCGAGCCAGGCGGCGAGCGCGGACGCGCAGTCGGCGTATGAGTCCCGAGGTCACGTACAGCGCCGACGAGCAGATCGTCACCGGCAACACCTACGACAAGTACGGCTCGACGAACCCCGTGGTCCGCCGGCTGATGACGGGCTTCGGGCACTCGCTCGACGAGCTGATGCACGCAGCGGCGCCGACATCGCTACTCGACATCGGCTGCGGAGAGGGTGTACTCACGCGCCGGTGGGCCGCCGAGCTCGGGGACGCGCGCGTCGTCGGCATCGATCTCGAGGACCCCCAGCTGCAGGCGCAGTGGGAGCAGCACGCCGCACCGAACCTCCAGTACCAGATCATGAAGGCCGAGAATCTCCCCTTCGCCGACGACGAGTTCGACCTCGCGACGGCGATCGAGGTGCTGGAACACGTGCCCGACCCTCAGCACACCGTCGCCGAGATGGCCCGCTGCGCCTCACGCCATCTGCTCGTCTCGGTGCCCCGCGAGCCGCTGTGGCGAATGCTCAACATGGTGCGAGGCGCCTATTGGTCGGACCTCGGCAACACACCGGGACATCTGAACCACTGGTCGCGACGCTCGTTCGTTCAGCTGCTCTCACGCCACGGAACGGTCGTGGAGGTCCGCTCTCCGTTCCCGTGGACGATGCTGCTTGTCCGGCTCTAGGGGTGCCGGAGGCGGCCAGGTGGCCGCCGGAGGCGGGGTCACCTCCCGGCGCCGGCAGGGCCGGGATCGCCTCAGGGTGCCGGAGGCGGAGCACCGTCGGGCGCAGTGGCCGTCTCGGCCTCGGCGGTGACGCGGGCTCCGGGGTCCGCCCCTGAGGAGGCGCGAGCCACACGCTCGTTCGGCAGCGGCGCGCGGATCCTGTCGATCGGGATCGCCGCGACCGGACTACTCACGTTCGCCTACTTCTCGATCGCCAGCCACGTGCTGAACGGCGTGGAGGCCAAGCGGATCGATCTGCTGTGGTCGGTCATGTTCGTGATCATCTCGGTCATCTACCGGCCGATCGAGCAGCTGCTCTCGCGCACGATCGCCGACCGGATCGCGCGCGGTGAGGAGCGCCACCCGCTGCGCGTCCCGATCACGATCCAGCTCTCCTTCGCGGCGCTGTTCCTCGTCTGTGCGCTCGCGCTCCACGACGTCATCCTCGACCACGCGCTCGACCACTCCGAGGCGTTGTATTGGGTGCTCGTGATCGGCACGCTCGCCTACGCGGCGAGCTACTTCGCCCGCGGATGGCTGGCCGGCAACAAGTACTTCGGCCTCTACGGCGGGCTCGTCTTCATGGAGGCGGTCACGCGCGTGGCCTTCGCGCTGGCGGTCGCGATCGGTCTCGCCAGCGGACAGACCGCGGTGGCCCTCGGCATCGCCGCCGCCCCGTTCGTCTCCCTCATCGTCGTGCCCTCGGCGTTCGCTCGTCGCAGTCGCGAGCTCGGCCGCCCGCCGGTCTCCGACCAGACCCCGCCGGTGCACCCGCGGGTCGTGGATGCCGACGTGGCGATGCAGCAGGGCCCGGCCGCGGAGGGCATCGAGGAGGCCGTCGAGGCCCCGGGCGACCTCTCGCTGCGGGGTGGGACGCGCTTCGCCTTCTCGGTCTCGGCGATCATGCTCTCCGAGCAGACGCTGCTCAACGTGGCGGTCATCACCGTCGCCGCGACGGCGACGAACCACGAGCTGGCGGGGATCGTGTTCAACGTCCTGCTGATCGCGCGCGCTCCGCTGCAGCTCTTCCAGGCGATTCAGACCTCCCTGCTCCCGCACCTCGCAGGGCTCGAGGCGCACGAGGGCCGGGAGGCCTTCGGACGCGCGATCCGCATCACCGTGCTCGCCATCGCCGGCTTCACCGTCGCCGTGGCGCTCGGGCTCCTCGCCATCGGCCCGTTCGTCATGAGCCACGTGTTCGGACAGCACTACGAGTACGGCCGGGTCGGCCTCGCGGTGATCGGGATCGGCATGGGCCTGCATCTCGTGTCGGGCACCCTCAACCAGGCCGCTCTCGCCCGCGACCGCGCGCGCGCGGCGGCGCGGTGCTGGCTCTCGGTCGCCGCGCTGTTCGTCATCTGGACGCTCATCTCGGTCGTCCCCGACCAGCTCACCCGCGTGGAGATCGGCTACGCAGGCGGGACCGCGCTGCTGGCGACGCTGCTCGCGCTGCTGTACCGGCGCGGCGGGACCGTCGCCGCCGGTCCAGCGGCGACGCGGCCGGCCGACGTGGCCGGCTGACGTCGTCGGCGGACGTGGCCGGCTGACGTGGCCGGCGGGCGTGGCCGGCTGACGTCGTCGGCAGGCGTGGCCGGCTGACGTGGCCGGCGGACGTGGCCGGCGGACCGGAGGGCCCGCGCAGCGATCGGGCTCGGGCGCGACTGAGGTTCTGGTCCTGCGGCCTCGCCGAGGCCGCGTTCGGTGACGCGACTGTGACAAACGCGCCGCGGGGTCACGCTGCGTGTCTACCGTGCAACGGCACCGGCGCGCGAGGGTGCCGTGTGTCGGTTGCGAGGACCGCGCCTCGCGGGGTGTGGTCCGAAATAGACGCTATGCGGCCAATAATCGACCACACCCCGGCCCGAGGGTGACGCGACCGTGACAGACGCGCCGCGGGGGTGGCGCTGCGTGTCTAACGTGCGACGCGACCGTCGCGCGAGCGTGCCGCGCGTCCGGGCGCGTTCAACCGAGATCGCCTCCGACCGCCGCACCGACGCCACCCGCGCCGACGCTGCCGCCGCACCGACGCCGCCCAGCCGACACCGCCGCCCAGCCGATACCGCGGCAAAGCCGACATCGCGGCACAGCCGACACCGCCGCCCCGACGCCGCCGCACCGCCGCACGGACCGCCGACACCGCCGCCCAGCCGATACCGCGGGCACAGCCGACACCGCCGCCCAGCCGACGCCGCACCCCAGCCGACCGCCGCAGCGACGCCGCCCGGCAGGCCCCCTACTCCGCCCCGGCGGCCGCCGCGATCGCGCGGTAGGCATCGCCGGGTGCGGCGGCGCCGAAGATCGCCGCGCCGGCCACGAACAAGGTGGCTCCGGCCTCGCGGCACGGCCCGGCCGTGTCGACGTCGATGCCGCCGTCGACCTCGATGGCCGCGTTGCCGGCGAGCAGCGTGCGCAGGCGCTCGAGCTTGTCGATCGAGTGGGCGATGAAGGGCTGCCCGCCCCACCCGGGATTCACGGTCATGCACAGCACCAGGTCGACGGCGCCGACGAGGTCGGTGAGCGCCTCGACCGCGGTGCCGGGATTGATGGCCACGCCGGCGGTCGACCCGTGCTCGCGGATGAGGTGCGCGAGGCGCGCGGCGTGCGGCGTCGCCTCGAAGTGGAAGGTGATCGAGTCCGCGCCGGCGCGCACGAACTCCTCGACCTGGCGCTCGGGACGCTCGATCATCAGGTGCACGTCGAGCATCGCGCCGCCGTCGTGCACGAGCTCACGCAGCGCCTCGACGGCGATCGGCCCGAACGTGATCGGCGGCACGAAGTGGCCGTCCATGATGTCGACGTGGATGACGCGCGCGCCCGCGTCGACGACCTCCCGAACCTGCTCGCGCAGGCGGCCGAAGTCCGCCGCGAGGATCGAGGGCGCGACGCGGACGCCGCGGAGCAGCTCGAGCGGCATCAGATCGCTTGGAGCATGCTCTCGCCGCAGTTGTTGCACTTCACGATCGCCGTGCTCGACATGCGCACGATCGTCGAGTGCTCACCGCAGTTGGGACAGACCGACGTGAGCTCGTAGCGGTGCAGGCAGTAGACGCAGCGGTAGCGGCCGGGGAGGTTGGTCGCCCGTAGCCACGGCTCGCCGCAGTTCGGGCATGCCGGACCGAAGTCCACGCCCGTCTCGCCCGTACTGCCCTGATCACGCTCCATCGGCCACTGCCCTTCGGTCGCCTACCCCGCGTGAGGCTCCATACCCCGGACCCGCGTCGAGGGCACAGCTCCGGGGCTGTCTCATCGCTCGCGGCGCATCCGTGCCATGAAGAACCCCGCCGTGGCGTCCTGATGCGGCAGGGTGGTCACGATCCCGGCACGGTGCGCTCGAGGTTCCCACGTGCCCGCCGCGGCGCCGTCGTCGAGGACGAAATCCGGGTGGGCTCGCAGGAACGCATCAATCTGGCCCTCGTTCTCCGCAGCTGAGATCGTGCACGTAGAGTAGACGAGCGTCCCGCCGGATCGCACCGCGGCGGCTGCGGCGGCCAGAATCGCCGACTGCTCGGCCGCGAGCTGCTCGATCTGCTGCGGCGACGCGCGCCAGCGCAGGTCAGGTCGCGCCTGCAACGTGCCGAGGCCCGAGCACGGCGGGTCGACGAGCACCCGATCGAAACGGTCGCCGGCCGGGCGCGCCGCGGCGGCGTCGGCGACCTCGACGCGGACGCTGCCCGCGCCCATCCGCGCACAGGTGCGCCGCAGCGCCTTCGCCCTCCCGGGGTGGCGCTCGACACTGACCACCTCCCCCGTGTCGCGCATGAGCGCGGCGATGTGCGTCGTCTTACCGCCGGGAGCCCCACACAGGTCGAGGACGCGCTCGCCCGGCCGCGGGTCGAGCACCCGCGCCACGAGCATCGACCCGCGCGACTGAGCCATGAACGCGCCACGAGCCCACAGGGGCGAGCCATGGGCGTCGAACGACGCATCGACGACGAGCGCCTCCGGGAGGGTGGGGTCGCGATGGCTCGGCAGCCCGATCGCCGCGGCGAGCGCGTCGACGTCCTCGACGAGCGTGTTCGCACGCAGCGCCGTCTCGGCGGGCTCGTTGTCGGCTGCCAGCAGCGCGCGCGCCGCGTCGGGGCCGAGCTGCTCGAACCACATGCCCGCCAGCCAGGGCGGGTGCGAGTGACGGATCGCCGCCGCCCCTGGGGTGTCGTCGTCGAGCGCGGCGAGGAGCCCGGGCCCCTCGGCGACGGCCCGGCGCAGCACGGCGTTCACGAGCCCGTGTCCGCCGCGCCCGGCCTGCTTGGACAGCTCGACGGCCGCCGCGACGACCGCGCGGTCGGGCGCCCCGTCGAGGAACAACAGCTCGTAGAGACCGAGTCGCAGCGCGGCCCGGACGGGCGCGTCGAGTTGCGCGACCGGGCGCTCCGCGAGGACCTCGATGACGTGATCGAGCGTGCCGAGTCGCTGGATGGTGCCGTAGCTCAGACGGGTCGCGAGCGCGTGATCGCGGGCGTCGAGCGCCGACGCCTCGCCGACGAGCGCGCGGTCGGCGTAGGCGCCCTGCTCGAACACGCGCCGGCAGACGCGATACGCGCAGGCCCGCGCCGGACCGACCGTCACCGGGGTCGCCTCGCGATCGCGAGGCCGGCGCCGGCCGGCCTTCCCGCGGTCGGGCGCCTGGGATGGATGGTCGGTCATCGCCTACCCGCGAGCGCCACTGCCCTCGGCCGGCAGCGGGTGGCCGCGCAGGTAAGCGCTGACGGCCATCGCCCGCCCGCCGGGCGGCACCACCTCCAGCAGCTCCAACGCGCCCGGGCTGGCCGACAGCAGCAGGCGCTCATCGTCCTGAACCAGCGCGCCGCCGGGAGCGGGGACGGCGTCCGCCAGGGCCGCGGCGCGACGCACCCCGAGCAGCGACCCGTCGGGCAGCGGCGCACGAGCCCCCACATGCGGATCCAGCGCGCGCACGATCCGCTCGAGCGTGGTCGCGCTCTCCGAGCCGCCGTCGAGCAGGCGGTCCTCGGCGGAGATCTTCTCGGCGTAGGTGACCCCGTCCTCGGACTGCTCGACGAACGGCGGGCGCTCGTCGAGGGCGCGCACCAGCAGGTCGCCGCCGAGCCGCTGCAGACGCTCGGACAGCGTTCCGAACGTGTCGTCGGGCGTGATCGGCTCGCGCCCGAGCAGGCACACCGGCCCGCTGTCCAGCCCGGCGGTGACGCGCATGATGGCCACGCCCGTCTCCTCGTCCCCGGCCATGATCGCGCGCTCGATCGGCGCCGCGCCGCGCCAGCGGGGCAGCAGCGAGGGATGCACGTTCAGCATCTCGTGGTCGGACAGCAGCGGCTCCTTGATGAGCGCACCGAACGCGCAGACGCAGACGACCTCCGGTCGTGCGGCGGCGATCCGCTCGCGCGCGGCCGCCGCGTTGACGTCCTCGGGCTGCTCGAGCGCCAGGCCGAGCTCGGCGGCGGCGACCGCGACGGGGGGCGCAGCGAGCTGTCGCCCGCGCCCGCGCGGGCGGTCCGGCCGCGTCACGACGAGCTGCGGCCGGTGCTCGCTCGTCGCGAGCCGGCGCAGCACCTCGGCGGCGAAGTCCGAGGTGCCGAGGTAGACGGTGCGCATCGACGGCTCAGGCGTGTGACGAGCTCGCCTCGGCCTCGCGCATGGCACGCATCGCCTCCTTACGCACGCCGCGCGGGACCCGGTCGAGGATCAGCTTGCCGTCGAGATGGTCCATCTCGTGCTGAATCACGCGCGCCTCCAGCCCGCTCGCCTCGATGGTGATCGGCGCGCCGCCTGGGTCCTGGGCGCTGACCCGCACATACACGGGACGCTCCACGTCGACGTGTACGCCCGGGAGGCTGAGGCAGCCCTCCTCCATCGACTCGAGCTCGTCACCGGACCAGTCGAGACACGGATTGACGAGCGCGATGGCGGGCGTATCGGCCTGCACCGAGTAGACGAGCACGCGGTGGAGCACTCCGACCTGCGTCGCGGCGAGCCCGATTCCCAAGGCGTCGTTCATCAGCCGGCCCATGCGTTCGACCTCCTCCACCAGCGCCGCATCGAAGCGCTCGACGCGAAGGGCCTTCGCGCGCAGCACGGGATCACCGAAGCGCCGCACGTGCGAGAGCGCCGCATCGCGTCGCGCGCGCGTCTCGGCGTCGATGACGACGGGCTCCGGGCCCTCGGTCTCCGGTTCGACCTCGACGTCGAGCACTTCGGTGTTGTCGATGCTCTGCGCCATGCCGGCTCTAGTCTAGGAGTCCGGCTATTGCGGGTCGACGTCGACGCTGAAATGCGCGCCGCCGCAGTCGGGCCGCGCCGCGGCGCGGGCGACGGCATCGCCGATCACGGCGACCGCCGGTTGGCGCTCGCTCGCCTTCACGACGACCTGGCTGCGCTCACGGCCGCGCAGGCGAAAGAGCGGGGCCGGCCCGAGCACGTGCGCACCGGGCGCGCGCACGCCCGCCGCCACGGCGGTGGCGGCACGCCGCGCGAGCTCCGGATCGGGCGCCGAGCAGACGATCCGGATGAGGTGCGAGAAGGGCGGATAGCGCAGCGCCTCGCGGCGCTGCAACTCGGCGTGGAGGAACCCGTCGCTGTCGTGGTGGGCGGCGTACGCGATCGCGCTCGCCTGCGGCGCCATCGTCTGCACGAGCACTCGCCCGTCGGTGCCGCGGCCGGCGCGCCCCGCGAGCTGCGCGACGAGCGCGAACGTCCGCTCCTCGGCGCGGAAGTCGGGGAACCGCAGCGTGGCGTCGGCGTCGAGCACGACAGCGAGCGACACGTCCGGGAAGTCGTGGCCCTTGGCCACCATCTGCGTCCCGATGAGCACGCCCGTGGAAGCCGCCTCGAAGCGCCGCAGCACCGCCCGCGCCCCGTCGCGTGACGCCGCGACGTCGGCGTCGAGGCGCAGGACCGGGAAGCCGCCGTCGCCGAGGGTCACCAGCAGCTCGTGCTCGAGGCGCTCGGTGCCCGCCCCGTGTCGCGCGACCGACAGCGAGCCGCAGTCGCCGCACCGTTGGGGCGCCGGCTCACGGTGACCGCAGTGGTGGCAGGCGAGCAGCCCATCGGCCCGGTGCAGCACGAGCGACACGTCGCACTCCGGACAGCCCCACACGCGCCCGCACGAGCGGCAGGTCAGGAAGTTCGACCAGCCGCGCCGGTTGAGCAGGATGATCGCCTTGCCACCTCGCCGGCGCACGTCGGCCAGTGCCGCGCTCGTCTCGGGATGCAGGGCGTGGGCCTGCTCGCGCATGTCGAGGATCTGCACCGGGGGCAGCGCCCGCCCGTCCACGCGACCGGGGAGCCGCAGGCGCCGGAGGCCGTGCACGCTCTCGGGTCGCGGCGTGGCGCTGCCGCAGAGCAGCACGGCGCCGAGGCGGCGTGCGCGTTCCTCGGCGACGGCGCGCGCGTCGTAGCGGGGATCGCCCTCGTGCTTGTAGGACGCGTCGTGCTCCTCGTCGACGACGATCAGCCCGACGTCGGCGATCGGCGCGAACACCGCCGAACGCGGGCCGACGCAGACGCGCGCCTCGCCGCGGCGCAGCCGACGCCACTCGTCGTGGCGCTCGCCGGCGCTCAGCTTGGAGTGCAGGACGGCCACCGTGTCCCCGAAGCGCTCGGCGAAGCGGGCGACGATCTGCGGCGTGAGCGCGATCTCGGGCACGAGCACGATCGCGCCGCGGCCGCCGCCGAGCGCGGTCGCGGCGGCGCGAAGGTAGACCTCGGTCTTGCCCGAGCCGGTGACGCCGTGTAACAGCAACCGCTCGGCCCGCCGGGCGAGCAGGGCCTGCTCGATCGTCTCGAGCACGGCCGCCTGATCGGCGTTCAGCGGCGGCGGCTCCGGGCGCCGCGTTCCGACCGGAAGGTGGCGCGGGCGCCGCGGCAGCTCGCGCTCGGTCAGGCTCAACAGGCCGCGCGTGGCGAGCCGGCGCAGCGCGCCATGGTCGGCGCCGGTCATCGTCGCCGGCAGCGGTCCGTCGAGCAGGCCGGCGAGCACCTCGCGCTGTGCCTCCGAGAGCCGGAGCGCGCCGGCCCGCGCCGCGGCCGCTCCCGCCGGGGTCAGCTCGGCGACCAGCCGTCGCCGCGGGCCGGTGCCGGGCCCCTGCCCCGAACGGGGCACGCCCGGAGGCAGCACGAGGCCGAGCGCGCGCGCCGGTGTGGAGCAGTACTCGCGCGCGATCCAACCGGCGAGGGCCACGAGATCCGCCGGCACGCCGAGCTCGAGCGCCCGCCGCGGGGCGAGCAGGCGCTCGTCGGCGATCTCGCTGACATCGGCGAGTCCGACGACGACCCCGACGACGTCGCGACGGCCGAAGGGCACGACGAGCATCGACCCGATGTCGACGCCGGACAGCCCCTCGGGAATCCGATAGTCGAATGGGCCGCGCAGAGCACGGGCGGTGGTGAGCGGCTCGACCTGGGCGATGGCGGGCACGGCCCCGGACCCTAGCCGCCCCCACGGTCGCCGCGGCGCCGGCGGCCGGCGAAGATCGCCTTCCGCCGGCCACGCACCGATGTGCGGGCGCTACAGCCCGGCCGCCGCTCGCAGCGCGCTCGCCTTATCCGTTCCTTCCCAGGTGAAGTCGTGGTCGTCGCGCCCGAAGTGACCATAGGCGGCCGTCTTCTGGTAGATCGGGCGGTGCAGCCGCAGCTCCTCGCGAAACGCCCCCGGACGCAGGTCGAAGTGCTCGTCGACGAGCGCGGCGATCTGCGCGCGACCGATCTTCTCGGTCCCGAACGTCTCGACCATCACCGACACGGGGTGAGCGACGCCGATCGCGTAGGCCACCTGCACCTCGGCGCGGTCCGCGAGGCCCGCGGCGACGATGTTCTTGGCCACCCAGCGCGCGGCGTAGGCCGCGGAGCGGTCGACCTTGGAGGGGTCCTTGCCCGAGAACGCGCCGCCGCCGTGACGGGCCATGCCGCCGTAGGTGTCGACGATGATCTTGCGTCCGGTCAGGCCGCAGTCGCCCATCGGCCCGCCGATCACGAAGCGCCCGGTCGGGTTGACGAGGAAGTTGCGCAGCAGCTTGTTCTCGTCGTAGAGCGCCGCCGGCAGCACCGGCCGCAGCACGTGCTCGAACAGGTCGGGCTTGATGAGCGACTGCGAGTCGATGCCGTCGGAGTGCTGCGTGGAGATGAGGATCTTCTCGATCGCCACCGGGCGGCCGTCCAGGTAGCGCACCGTGACCTGCGTCTTACCGTCCGGGCGCAGATAGGGCAGCACCTCGCCCTTGCGGACCTCGGCCAGGCGCTTGGCGAGCTTGTGCGCGAGCGAGATCGGCAGCGGCATCAGCTCGTCGGTCTCGTTCGACGCGTAGCCGAACATCATGCCCTGGTCGCCGGCGCCGGCGACGTCGAGCTCATCCTCGTCGGAGGGATCGTGGCGGGTCTCGTAGGCGGCGTCGACGCCCTGGGCGATATCGGGCGACTGCTTGTCGATCGCGTTGATGACCGCGCAGGTGTTGCAGTCGAAGCCGAACGCTGCGTCGTTGTAGCCGATCTTGTCGATCGTCGTGCGGGCGATCTCCTGGATGTCGACGTAGGTGTCGGTGGAGATCTCGCCGGAGACGACGACCAGGCCGGTGTTCACGAGCGTCTCGCAGGCGACGCGACCGTAGGGATCGTCGCGCAGCACGGCGTCGAGAACGCCGTCGGAGATCTGGTCGGCGATCTTGTCGGGGTGACCCTCGGTCACGGATTCGGAGGTGAACAGGTACTCGGTGTCGGAAAGCTGGCTCATGGGAGGGGGCGGTCGGCTCCGTCTTCGAGGGCGGTCAAAAGTCGTGGAAGTCTATGTGCATTCGGGTATTTGCGGTCCCGCGGTCGGGCGGAAGCCCGCCTACCCGCTCAGCGCCGCCCGCTCGCGGCCGGGCGCTCGGCCTCGCGCCGGCGCTGGCCACGCTCGACGAAGTCGATCACCAGCGGGACGCCGTCGAAGCCGAAGCGGGCCCGCAGGCGATTCTCCAGGAAGTAGGCGTAGTCGCGGGTGATGCGGGTGCGCGAGTTGACCTGGATGGCGAAGCGCGGCGGGCGCGTGCCGATCTGCGTCATGTAGATGAGCTTGAGGCGGTGCTGGGCGCTGCCGCGGCGGGTGCCGACCGGCGGCTGCCGCGCCTGCACGGCCTCGGCCAGGAAGCGGTTGAGCTCGGGGGTGGGGATCCGGCCGAGCATGCGGTCCCCGAGACCGATCGCCTCGGTGAGGATCCGTGGGGTGTGGCGGCCGGTGAGCGCGCTCGCGGTGAGCACCTTCGGGCGGAGGCGCAGCTTCTCGGCGACCCGGCCCCGGATGTGATCGAGGTCGGCCTCCTCGCCCCCGATGTCCCACTTGTTGAGGACGAGCGCGGTCGCGCACGAGGACTTCATCGCGAGCTCGGCGATGCGCAGGTCCTGCGCGGTCACCCCGTCGGTCGCATCACAGACCACGAGCGCGACGTCGGCCCGCTCGGCCGCCCGTTGCGAGCGCAGCGTCGTGTAGTACTCGACCGAGTCGCTCACCTTGCTCTGGCGGCGCATGCCGGCGGTGTCGACGAGCGTCACGCGGCGGTCGCCGACGATGAGCGGCATGTCGATCGCGTCGCGCGTCGTGCCCGCCACGTCGGAGACGATCACGCGGTCCTCGCCGAGGAAGCGGTTGACGAGCGACGACTTGCCGACGTTCGGCCGTCCGATGACGGCGAGGCGCACGACGTCCTCGTCGGGCTCGGCGTCGTCCTCGGGGAGCAGCCGCACGAGCGCGTCGAGGAGGTCGCCGCTCCCGAGCCCCTGGGTCGCCGACACCGGGATCGGCTCGCCGAGCCCGAGGCGGTGGAACTCGGCGGCGAGCGCCATGTCGCGCACCGAGTCGACCTTGTTGGCGGCGACGAGCACCGGGACGCCACCACGGCGCAGCAGGTCGGCGAGCTCCTCGTCGCCGGGGCGCAGCCCGGCCTGCGCATCGACGACGAACACCGCGACGGCCGCATCGGCGAGGCCGGCGCGCGCCTGGTCGCGGATCGACCCGGCGAGCGGGTCGAGATCCTCGAAGTCGACGCCCCCGGTGTCGACGAGCGTGAAGCGGCGGCCGTTCCACTCGCAGGCGAGCTCCTTGCGATCGCGGGTCACGCCGGGACGTTCGTGCACGACCGCCTCGCGAGATCCGGTGAGGCGGTTGATGAGCGATGACTTGCCCACGTTGGGATAGCCGACGACGGCGACCTTCATGGCAGCCAGTATGGCGGGCCGGCGGGGTGCTCCCCGGCGGCCCGTGCCGGCGGACGCGGCGGCCGTCGCCGCGCCGCGGGCGCTCAGACCCCGGCGAGCTCGGTCGCGCCGGCCGCCTCGGCCACCGGCGGGCGCCGGGCGAACCGGAGCGCCGGGTTCTCGATCGGGCCGCGGCGAAGGTTCCTGACGTCCTGGCGGTAGCTCATCGCCACCGACCACGGAGGGCGCGCCCCCTGCTTCGGCCAGTCCTGTACGGAGCGCTGCACGTATCCGGCGCCGAAGTCCAGCAGTGGACGCGTGGCCATCGTCGGGTCGTCGTTGTGCGCCACGCAGCTGGCGTAGCCGTGCTCGTCCATGTAGGCGATCAGGCGTCCGAGGTACTCGCACACGATGTCGACCTTGAGCGTCCACGACGAGTTCGTGTAGCCGACGGCGAACGCGAAGTTCGGCACATCGCTGATCATCATCGACTTGTAGACCATCGTCTGCGCCAGGTTCACGTCGGCGCCGTCGACGCTCAGCTGGATGCCGCCGAGGGCGAGCAGGTTGAGGCCGGTCGCCGTGACGATGATGTCGGCCTCGAGCTCCTGGCCGGACTCGAGCTCGATGCCACGCTCGTTGAACGCCTTGATCCGGTCGGTGACGATCGAGACGCCGCCGCGGCCGATCTCCTTGAACAGATCCGCGTCCGGCACGACGCACAGGCGCTGATCCCACGGGTTGTAGCGGGGGTTGAAGTGAGTGTCGACCGGATAGCCCTTGGGCAGGTGCAGGCGGACGAGCGCGGTCAGCACCCGGCGCACGAGCTGCGGGTGGCTCTGGCTGAGCCGGTACACGTTCCGCTGCAGCCAGATGTTCTTGCGGCGCGTCAACCAGTACGCGGCCCGCGCCGGGAGCACGCGCTTGAGGGCGTTCGCGATCGGGTCGCGCTCGGGCACCGAGAGCACGTAGGTCGGCGAGCGCTGAAGCATCGTCACGTGGGCCGCCAGATCTGCCATCGCCGGGGCGAGCGTCACGGCGGTCGCGCCGCTGCCGATCACCACCACGCGCTTGCCGGTGTAGTCGAGGTCCTGCGGCCAGTGCTGCGGGTGCAGGATCGGTCCGGGGAAGCGCTCCTGCCCCGCGAAGTGCGGTGTGTAGCCCTCGTCGTAGCGGTAGTAGCCACCCGCGCAGAACAGCCAATCGCAGGTGAACAGGACCGTCTCGCCGGTGTCGCTGCGGGCGGCCTCGACCGTCCAGCGTGCCTGCTCGCTGCACCAGGCGGCGCGGAGCACCCGGTGGCCGAGACGGATGTGCGTGTCGATGCCGTTCTCGGTCGCGGTCTCGCGGATGTAGCGCAGGATCGCCGGGCCGTCGGCGATCGCCTTCTCATCCACCCACGGCTTGAACTCGTAGCCGAAGGTGTGCAGATCGGAGTCCGAGCGGATGCCCGGGTAGCGGAACAGGTCCCACGTCCCGCCGGTCGCCTCGCGGGCCTCGACGATCAGGTAGCTCTTGCTCGGCTGCTCGGTCTGCAGGTGATACGCGCATCCGATGCCCGAGACGCCCGCGCCGACGATGAGCACGTCGACGTGCTCGACCGCGGTTTCGGTGTCGGTGGGCTGCTCCACGGCTGACAGGCTCATCGGTTGCGCTCGCTCTCGTCGGGGTCGGCCATAGCGTGACTGGCCATGCAGCCAAACTCCAGGGCATTATGCCTATTATTGGTGCGTCAGATAGGCAAAGCGCCCAGGCCGGAGTATCGTTGCTCCGCATGTCCGCGCGCGTCGCCTGGGAGCCGCCGAGCGAGCGCGTCGCCGCGCTGATCCGCATCGGCGCCCGCGCGTTCCTGGACGACCCGCGGGCGCTGTTCGCCGAGGTCGACGCCGCCGTCCTGGCGGCCGCGCCGCCCCGGCTCGCCGCCGACCCGGCGATCACCGCGGCGACGATCGCCACCGACCACGCGAACATGCTGCACTGGGCCACCGCGAACCTCGGCCGACCGGGGGCGCCGGTCCCGGCGAACCTCAGCCCCGAGGTCCTCGATCTCGCTCGTGACATCGTGCGCCGCGGGCTCGACGAGGCGACGCTCAACACCTATCGCATCGGCCAGAACGCGGCCTGGCGTGCCTGGATGACCCAGGCGTTCACGCTCACCGACGACCCGCAGGAGCTGCGCGAGCTGCTCGACGTCACGGCCCGGTCGATCTTCGCGTTCGTGGACGAGACCGTGGCGGGGATCGAGCAGCACATCGGGCGCGAGCGCGAGCAGCTCGTCCGGGGCACCCGCGCGGAGCGCCTGGAGGTCGTCAACCTCATCCTCGAGGGCGCGCCGATCACGAGTGACCGCGCGAGCGCGCGCCTGCGCTACGAGCTCGCCCGCCGCCACACCGCGGCGATCGTCTGGAGCGAGGCCGAAGCTCCCGATGCCGGCGGGCTCGAGCAGGCCGCCGACGTCCTCGCGCGCGCCGCGGGCGCGCGGCACCCGTTCAGCGTGGCGGCCACCACCCGGTCGCTGTGGGTGTGGTATCCGGACGGGGACGCGCGGGGCCTGGACGCCGTGCACGCGCACCTGGCCGCGGCCGGCGGCTTGCGCATCGCGCTCGGGTCGACGGCGAGCGGGATGGAGGGATTCCGGCGCAGCCACCTCGACGCGCTCGCCACTCAGCGGCTGATGAACCGCATGTCCGAGGGAGTGCGCATCGCCACCTACGAGGACGTGCACCTGGTCGCATTATCCACCCAGGACGCCGATGAGGCGGCGGACTTCGTCGCCAGGACGCTCGGCGACCTCGCCATGGCCGACCCCGAGCTGCGCGAGACGCTGCGCGTCTACATCCGTGAGCAGTTCAGCGCGTCCCGGGCCGCGCGGGCGCTCTACGCGCATCGCAACACGGTGCTCAACCGCCTGGCCCGCGCGCGCGAGCTGCTCCCCGCCCCGCTGGACGGTCGCGGGCTGCAGGTCGGTCTCGCGCTGGAGATCGCGCACTGGCTCGGAGCGCGGGCAGCGGTTCGGACCGAGCGGCCGTAGGGCGGGACGTGTCGACCGGCCGGCGGTGGCCGGGCGCGCTGCGGCCTCAGCCCATGGCGAGCAGCGGCTGGGCCAGCGCGGCGATCCGGTCCACCACCTCGGCGACGCCGAGGTCGGTGGTGTCGAGCCGCACGGCGTCGGGCGCGGGCACGAGCGGACTGTGCGCGCGCCCCTCGTCGCGCTCGTCGCGCCGCGCCTGCTCGGCGAGCACGGACTCGACGTCGCGCCGGGACTCGGCCGCGCGGCGCTGCGCCCGCTCGCGGGCGCTCGCCGTCAGGAACACCTTCAGCTCGGCGTCGGGCGCCACGACGGTGCCGATGTCGCGGCCCTCGGCCACCCAGTTGCCGGTGGCCATGAGCGCCCGCTGCTTGGCCACCAGTGCGGCGCGCACCTGCGGATCGGCGGCCACGCGGGACGCCGCCTCGGACACCTCGGGCGCCCGGATCGCCTCGGTGACGTCCTCGCCGTCCAGTCGCACGCGCTCGCCGAGCTCGATCGTCGCCTCGCGCGCGATCGCCTCCGCGTCGCGCGTCGCCCCGGCACCCGCGCGCAGCCCGGCGAGCGCGGTCGCCCGGTACATCGAGCCGCTGTCGAGGTAGGTGAAGCCGAGCGCGGCGGCGACGGCCCGCGCCACCGTTGACTTCCCGGCGCCGGCTGGGCCGTCGATCGCGATCACCATCGGCGGGGACGATAGCGACGCACCAGAGGCCGGCGGGCACGGCGAGGCCCGCTCCTGGTTGGCTTACACCCGCGATGAGCACCCCCGCCCGCGCCCCCCAGCCGCCAGCCGAGACCCCCGAGCTCGAGCGTCTCGAGCTGACGGCGCTCGCCCACGACGCCACCTACGCCGAGGTCGAGGTCGTCGACGCCACCCTGAGCGACCAGGATGCGCGAGGCGTCACGCTGCGGGCCACGCGTCTCACCCGGACCGACCTCTCGGGCTCGCGCCTCGACCAGCTGCGCCTCGCCGACGCCACCCTGAGCGCGTGCAACCTGGCCAACGTCCGCGCCCGGGGCGCCGAGCTCTCGCGGGTGGCGATCGACACGAGCCGTCTCACGGGGATCGCGCTGCCGTCAGCGCAGTGGCGCGACGCGACGCTGCGCGACTGCCGCGTCGACCTCGCGTCGTTCGGCGCCGCGCGGCTGGCCCGGGTGACGTTCGAGAACTGCCTGCTCAGCGGCTCGGACTTCCTCGAGGCCGGCCTCGAGTCGGTGCGCTTCCACGGTTGCGACCTGAGGGAGGCCGACTTCCGCGGCGCGCGGCTGAAGCGCTGCGAGCTGCGCCGCTGCGACCTCAGCGGCGTGCAGGGCGTCACGAGCCTGCGCGGAGCGGCGATGGAGTGGCCGGACATCGTCGAGCTGGCCGGCACCTGGGCCGCCGCCCTCGGCATCGAGGTGCTCGACGAGGAGTGAGCGGCCGAGCTGCCCTACACGAGCGCGGCGATGTCGCCGGCGAAGCGCGGGTATGACACCCCCGCGGCGTCCATCCCCTGCACCTCGACGCCCTCCCGGGAGGCGAGGCCGGCGACCGCGCCCATCATCGCCAGGCGATGATCGCCGCGCGAGGCGATCGTGCCCCCGCGCAGCTGGCCGGTGCCCTGGACGGCGAAACCGTCCGGTGTCGCCTCGATCTCGGCGCCGAGGCCGCGCAGCCCTTCCACGACGCCGGCGATGCGATCGGATTCCTTGACGCGCAGCTCGGCGGCGCCGCGCACGACCGTCTCGCCCTCGGCGAAGCAGCCGAGCAGCGCGACGAGGGGAAGCTCGTCGATCGCGAGCGGCACCTCGTCGGCCTCGACGGTGGTGCCGACGAGCGGACCGTAGGCGACGTCGAGGTCGCTCAGCGGCTCGTCGGGGACGAGGTCCTCCTCGCGGCGCTCGAGATCGCCCAGGACGATTCCGCCCATCCGCTCGAGGATGCGCACGAAGCCGGTGCGCGTCCAGTTGACCCCGACGTTCCGCAGCAGCAGCTTGGAATTCTTGATAAGGACACCGGCGGCGATGAGGAACGCCGCCGAGCTCAGGTCCCCGGGCACGACGATGTCGTCGAGCACGAGCTCATCGCAGCTGGCCACCGTCACGTGGCGCCCGTTGCGATGGATCGTCGCGCCGGCGCGCAGCAGCAGGCGCTCGGTGTGGTCGCGGCTGCGGGCCGGCTCGCCGATGGTCGTCGCGCCGTCGGCACTGAGCGCCGCCAGCAGTACGCATGACTTCACCTGCGCGCTCGCCATCGGCATCTCGTAGGCGATCGAATGCAGCGACGCGCCGGTGATCACGAGTGGCGGATAGCGCTCGTCGGTGGCCTCCACGTCCGCGCCCATATCGCGCAGTGGCGCGGCGATGCGATCGACCGGGCGCCGGCGGATCGAGGCGTCGCCGTCGAGCACGAAGCGGCGACCGCGCTGCGCGACGAGCCAGCCCGGGAGCAACCGCATCAGCGTGCCCGCGTTACCGACGTCGATCGGGCCATCCGGCTCGCGCGCCTCGCGCAGGCCGCTGCCGCGCATGATGACCTCGTTGGCCTCGGGACGGCGTTCGACGAGGACGCCGAGCTCGCCCATCGCGGCGAGGGTGGAGTTCGTGTCGGCGGCATCGAGGTAGTTGACGATGCGCACCGGGTCCGAGGACATCGCGCCAAGCAGTGCGGCACGATGCGAGATCGACTTGTCGGGCGGGACCTCGAGCTCGCCCGAGAGGCTCGAGACGGGATCGAAGCGCACGTCAGGCCCTCGCGACCGGGAAGCGCAGGTCGCCGATCAGCCGCTCCGCCCGCTGCGCCTGCTCGTCGCCGCGGACCCACAGCGCGACGATGCCCTGGCTGTTGTCGTCCGACGGCGAGAGCGCCATGTCGACGATGTTCACGCCGCTGCGCCCGAGCGCGAGCGCGATATCGGCGATCACGCCGGGGCGGTTGGGGACCGACGCCCGCAGCTCGTGCACGTCGCCGCCGCCCATCCCCGCGCCGAGCAGCACGTCGCGGTCGGCGCGGGCGTCGTCGTTCCACACGGCGATCGCGTCGCGCTCGCCGGCGGCGATGAGCACTCGCGCCGCGCCGAGCCGCTCGATCGTGTCGTCGAGCGTCTGCACGAGGACGTCGCGGTTGGAGCGGTAGATGTCGGCCCAGATCGCCGAGTTCGCGCCGGCGACGCGCGTCGCGTCGCGAAAGCTCGGGCCGGTCGCCGGGATCCGCTCGCCGCCGCCGAGGACGCCGACGCCCTGGGCGACGAGCACGTTCGCCAGCACGTGCGGCAGGTGGGACACGGTGGCCATGAGGCGGTCGTGCAGCTCGGCGTCGATCGCCACCGGCTGGGCGCCGAGGCGCTTGCACAGGCGGTGCAGGCGCTCGTAGAGCACGCCCGAGGTCCCGGGCGTCGGGGTCAGGTACCAGACCGCGCCGTCGAACAGGTCCTCGCGGGCGTGCTCGACGCCGGCCGTCTCGGCGCCGGCAAGCGGGTGGCCGCCGACGAAGCGCTCGTCGGCCGCGCTCGCCGCCAGCGGCCGCTTCGTCGAGCCGACGTCGCTGACCACGCAGTCCGCGGACGCGGCCGCGAGCGCGGCGGCCACGGCGCCCGGCAGCTCTCCGACCGGCGCGGCCACGAACACGACGTCCGCTCCATCCACGGCGGTCGCGACGTCGGGGGCCGGCTCGTCGATCACCCCGCCTTCACGGGCGCGGACGAGCACGGCGGCGTCCGGATCGAAACCGCTCACGCGCGCCCCCAGGCGCCCGCGTGCGGCCAGACCGATCGAGCCCCCGATGAGCCCCACCCCGAGCACCGCAACCTTCACTGCCGGCACGCTCCCGCGGCGTGCGCGCAGCTGCCGGCTCGCTCGCGGCGGGGACCCGTCATGCCGGCGCGAATGCCTTACCCGCGAGCGCCGTGGCGCGCTCGACGGCCGCCGCGAAGCCGGCGAACTCGGCCGCCGGCAGCGCCTGCGGTCCGTCGCAGACGGCCTCGTCGGGATCGGGATGCACCTCGACGATGATGCCATCGGCCCCGGCGGCCGCGGCCGCGAGCGAGAGCGGCAACACGAGGTCGCGGCGGCCCGCGGCGTGACTCGGATCGACGATCACCGGGAGGTGGGTGAGCCCCTTCAGCACGGGCACGGCCATGAGGTCGAGCGTGAAGCGGTACGCCGTCTCGAAGGTGCGGATGCCGCGCTCGCACAGCATCACGCTCTCGTTGCCCTCCTTGAGGATGTACTCGGCCGCCATCAGCAGCTCTTCGAGGGTGGCCGAGAGGCCGCGCTTGAGCAGCACCGGTCGCGCGCTGCGCCCCACCTCGGTGAGCAGCGTGTAGTTCTGCATGTTGCGCGCCCCGATCTGGACGACGTCGGCGACCTCGAGCACGGCGTCCAGATCGCGCAGGTCCATCAGCTCGGTGACGATCGGGAGGCCGGTCTGGGCCTTGGCCTCGGCGAGCAGCCGCAGCCCCTCCTGTCCGAGACCCTGGAAGGAGTACGGCGAGGTCCGCGGCTTGTAGGCGCCGCCGCGGAACATCGCCGCGCCGGCCGCGGCCACGACCTCTGCGGTCTGCAGGGTCTGTTCGCGGGTCTCGACGGTGCACGGCCCCGCGATCAGCGCGAAGTGCTCGCCACCGACCTTGCGTCCGCCGATCTGGAGCACCGAGCGCTCTCCCCCGCGCAGCTCGGCCGAGGCGAGCTTGTACGGCTTGAGGATCGGCATCACGCGGTCGACGCCGGGCGCCGTGGCGAGGTCCAGGCGGGCGATGTGCTCACGATCGCCGATCGCACCGATCACCGTCACCTCCTCGCCCTGGATCGGATGGGCGCGGGCGCCCGCCGATTCGATCCGCTCTATGGCCGCGGCGATCTCGTCCTCGGTCGCCGTCGCTTTCATCACGATCATCATCGTCGTTCCTTTCGCATGCTCCTGGGAGGGTAGGTCTCCGCCGGGGTGGGCGCGTGGTGCCCGTGGAGAAGGCGCTCAGCCCACTGGGGGCTCGGAGTGCGGCCGACGGGACTCGCCCGGCGGGGGCGAGCGATGGCCGGAGCGCCTAGCTAAATCGCCAGGCGTAGCGATACGAACGCCAAGTGCCCTCGGGGAGGGCGGGGTGCGACGACGGATGATCGGACGGCGCTGACATGGCGTTCGACTCAGTTTGTAGCAGACCGAACCGGCGCGGTCGAGCGGAGCCAACGGTTGTTCACAGCAGCTCTCCCAGCGCGGCCACGAAGCGTGCGTTCTCGCGGTCGGTCCCGCAGGTCACGCGCAGCGCGCCCTCGCGTCCGAGCGCGGCACCGCTGCGAACGAGCACGCCGCGCTCGGCCAGCCCGTCGAGGACCGCCTGCTCGTCGCGCCCCTCGCCGAGGTGCACCCAGCAGAAGTTGGCCTGCGATTCGGCGACCTGCAGCCCGAGCGCGGCGAGCGCCTCCCCCATCGCCTCGCGCTCGGCGATCGTCCGCGTGACGCGGTCGGCGACGACGTCCTGGTGCGCGAGCGCCTCGACCGCGGCCGCCTGCGCCGCGGCGTTGCAGTGGAACGGCTGGCGGATGAGGCTGACGGCGCGCGGCAGCTCATCCGAGCCGCAGAGGGCGAAGCCCACCCGCAGTCCGCACAGCCCGTACACCTTCGAGAACGTACGCAGCAGCACGAGGTTGGGGTGGCGGGCGAGGAGCTCGATCGAGGTGTCGGGATCGTCGAGCAGGTTGAACTCGCAGTAGGCCTCGTCGAGGATGATGCACACGTGGCGCGGCACCTCGGCCACGAACGCGGCGACGTCGTCGAGCGGCAGCGCCGTGCTCGTCGGGTTGTTCGGGTTGCAGACGATGACGAGCCGCGTCGCGACGGTGACCTCGGCGAGCATCGCCTGCAGGTCGTGGCGCTCCTCGCCGTCGAGCGGGACGCGGATCTCCCGCGCGCCCGACGCGGCCGCGAGGTGCGGATACTCGGAGAACGAGGGCCAGGCATACACGAGCTCGGCGCCGGGCTCGAGCAGCGCCTGCCCGGCGGCGAGCAGGACGTCACACGAGCCGTTACCCACCGCGATGCGCTCGGCGGGGACCCCGTAGCGGTCGGACAGCGCCCGGCACAGTCGCGCGCTCGTCGGGTCGGGATAGCGGTTGAGCTGGGGCAGCACCCGGGTGATCGCCTCGACCACCGCGGGGATCGGCGGATACGGAGATTCGTTGCTGGCCAGGCGCACGAGCGGCTCGCGCAGGGCGTAGCCGTTCGCCGCCGGGTAGGTGGGAATACGCGATATCGCGGCCGAGAACTCGAGCGCCATGCCGCACATTGTGACGCCTCCGCGCGCCACGCCGCGCGGCGGCGCCGCGCCAAGGCCCCTACTGCGCGGACTCCAGATCGGCGCGCAGCGCGACGGCGTCGCGCAGGTACACGTGGCGCGAGACGTGGTCCTCGTCGGCGTAGTAGTGCAGGAGCACCCGGATGACGCGCGGCAGCGAGCCGGGAACGTCGATCTCGCGCGCACACAGGAGCGGCACCCGGTCGAGGCCGAGGCGCCGTGCCGCCACGGCCGGGAACTCCGCGTCGAGGTCGTTCGTGGCGGTGAAGATGCAGCTGACGACCCGATCGGCGGTCAGCGAGTTGCGCTCGATGAGCGTCGTCATCAGCTCGGTCGTCGCCTCGAGGATGTCCTCGGCCTCGTTGCGGGCGGTGGTGACTGCGCCACGCAGGGCGAAGAGCCTCATCGGGGGCGATTCTTCCACACCGACTCGTGCAGCCGAGCGACGTCGGCGGCCGACAGCCGGCGGTGCGCGCCGAGGGCGAGGTCGCCGAGCTCGAGGGGCCCGTAGCGGATGCGGGTGAGCGAGCGCACCGGATGCCCGATGGCGTCGCACATCCGGCGGACCTGTCGATTGCGCCCCTCGTGGAGGGTGATCTCGAGCTCGTGCGCGCCGAGGCGGCGCACGCGCGCGGGCGCGGTCACGCCGTCCTCGAGGTGCACACCGTCGCGCAGGCGCTGCAGCACCGGCTCGCGCAGCGCAGGGCCGGCGACACGCGCGCGGTACGTGCGCGGCACCTCGAAGCTCGGGTGGGTGAGCCGGTGGGCGAGCTCGCCGTCGTTCGTGAGCAGGATGAGCCCGGTCGAGTCCGCGTCGAGGCGTCCCACCGGGTACAGGCGCCGGGCGTCGCGTCCGACCAGCTCCACGACGGTCGGGCGCCCCTGCGGGTCGCGGGCGGTCGAGACGACGCCGCGCGGCTTGTGCAGCGCATAGACGACGCGCGCCTCGGCGCCGGCGAGCGGCTCGCCGTCGACGGCGATCCGATGGAGGTCACCGACGTCGCGGGCCGGATCGAGCACGGTCTGTCCGTCGACGGTCACGCGACCGGCCCGGATGATCTCCTCGGCGCCGCGGCGCGAGGCGACTCCGGCGTGAGCGAGGTACTTGGCCAGGCGCATGACGCTGCCACCATAGGGTCCACATGGATCTGACGGCACTGACCGAGACGCTCGCCGAGCGCGGCGAGCCGCGCTTCCGGGCCGAGCAGGTGTGGCGCTGGCTGGCGCAGGGCGCCGTCTCCTACAGCGAGATGACCAACGTGCCGCTCGCCCTGCGCGAGGCCCTGGCCGCGACGCTGCCGCTGTCGACACTCACGCTCCGCGGCGAACAGCTCGCCTCCGACGGCACCGTGAAGGCGCTCCTGAGCACCACCGACGGACGGCCGCTGGAGACCGTCCTCATGCGCTACCGCGACGGGCGCCGCTCGATCTGCGTCTCCTCACAGTCGGGCTGCCCGCTCACCTGCACGTTCTGCGCCACCGGCGCGATGCGCTTCGGACGCAACCTCACGGCCGGCGAGATCCTCGATCAGGTCCTGCACTTCCGCCGCCGCGACGCGGCGTCGGCGCCCAACCACCTCGTGTTCATGGGGATGGGCGAGCCGATGCTCAATCTCGACAGCGTGCTCGCCGCGTGCGAGCGGCTGCCCGATCTCGGGATCACGCACCGGCGCACCGCGATCTCGACGGTCGGCTGGATCCCGGGGATCGAGCGCCTCGCGGCCACCGACATGCCGCTGCGCCTCGCCCTCTCGCTGCACGCACCGGAGGACGCGCTGCGCTCGGAGCTGATGCCGGTCAACGACCGCTACCCGCTCGCCGACGTGCTGACGGCGTGCCGCGACTACTACGCGCGCCGGCGCCGCCGCGTGTTCGTCGAGTACGTGATGCTCGCCGGCGTCAACGACCGCTACGAGCAGGCACTGGAGCTGGCGCGCGTGCTCGACCCACGGATCTTCAAGGTCAACCTCATCCCCTACAACCCGACCGGCTCGCCATACGACGGCTCGGGGCGTGAGGCGATCGCCGCCTTCAAGGCGGCCCTGGAGGAGCGCGGGATGCCGGCCACGGTGCGCCTCACGCGAGGCCGCGACATCGATGCCGCCTGCGGTCAGCTCGCCGGGCGCACCGAGGCGGCCTGAGGGGAGCTCGCGGCGCCGATCGTCCGCAGCGCGAGCTCTGCGAACAGCTCGGCTCGGTCGATGTCCCCGGGACCGTAGGACCGTCCGCCGCGGCGATCGAGCAGCGAGAGGACCCCGACGGGGACGCCCGCCCGGACGAGCGGGACGACGAGCATCGTGTGCGGGACATAGCCGGTGCCGCGCGCGACGGCGGCGGCGAAGCGGTCGTCCGCGCGGCAGTCCGGGACGGCCTGCGGCTCGCCCCGGGCCGCGACGGCGCCCGCGATGCCGACGCCGGGCGGGAGCCGCATCCCGATGACCTCCCGCGCGCCCGCGCCCCACGCCGACTCGTACACGAGCTCACCGCTGTCGCGATCGACGAGCGCGATCGACGCCGCGGCCGCCTCGAAGACGCCGGCCGCGGTCTGAACGACGGCCTCGATCAGCGAGCGATCGACGCCGTCGTCGATGCTCGCCGCGAGCGACAGTCCCCCGTGCTCGCGCAGCGGCGCCCCGACCGCGTCCGCGAGCGCCTCGGCCGAGGCGATCCGCCGCTCCGGAGCGAGCTCGAGCCCGTGGCGCAGGGCCTGCTCGAGCTCCGGGGTGACGTCGGCGACGGTGCTCGCGAGCGCGGTCGGCTCGCCGAAGACCGGCGGCTCACCGCGGAGCAGATGCCAGGCGGTCGCGGCCAGCGAATACACGTCGCTGCGCACCGAGACCATCCCGCCGCTGAACACCTCGGGCGCCATGAAGCCGGGCGTCCCCATGCGCGCCACCCCGACCCCGCCGGCGTCGAGCGCGGTCGCCGCCCCGAAGTCGACGAGGACGACGCCGTCGGGCCCGCAGATGAGGTTCTGCGGCTTGACGTCGCCGTGCACGATCTGCTGCTCGTGGGTGTACTGAAGCGCCTCGCACGACTGGCGCACCCACTCGAGGACGTCGGCGGCGGGCAGGCCGGGGGCCCCGCGATCCCACAGCATCCGGCCGAGGTCGGTGCCGCTCACCAGGTCCATGACGATGCAGTAGGTCCCGGTCTCGTCCTCGAAGTGGTCGAGCACCTTCACGACCCGGGGATGCTCGAGGCCGAGCAGCAGGCGAGCCTCGATCTCGAAGCGCGCGCTCGTGTCCGGCTGCAGCATGCGCTTGATCGCCACCTCCCGCACGCCGTCGCCGTCGTCCGTCGCGGCGCGGTAGACGGCGCCGGTGGCCCCCGGCGCCAACGCCGCCAGGATCCGGTAGCCCCCGAGCGTTTGCCCCGGCAGGACGCCGGTGATGCTCGGGGTGGCCACGGTGTCAGAGTAACCAGCACCCTGGCCGAAAGCGACCGTGCCGGCGGGGCTGACACAATCCGCGGCCATGGCCGCAACGGATATCGCGGTGAGCGTCAACGGCCGGGAGGGCATCTTCAGCGCGGCGCTCGGCGAGATCAGCTTCGGCCGCGACGACAGCTGCGTCGTGCGCCTCGCGCTCGAGCACGTCGGTCCTCGCCATCTCCTGCTGCGCTGCGACGCCGACGGCTGGATCGTCGAGAGCCTGGATCCGGCGCACGGGGTGTTCCTCGACGGACAGCAGATCACGCGTCTGCCGATCGCCGGGTCGCTGCCGCTGCGCCTCGGCGATCCGCACGACGGCCCGCTCGTCGAGCTGGCGCCGGCCTCGACCCGAACCCTCGATCAGCTGACGCGCGATTTCGACGGCGCCCAGGCGGTCCTCGACGGCGACGCGACCGCGCGCCCGCGGCCCGATCCGGGTGCTCCGGGCGGCACCTTCGCGCTCACCGCGCCGATCGTGCGCATCGGTCGCGATCCGACGAGCAACATCGTCGTCGAGGACCTGCTCGTGTCCCGGCGCCATGCCGAGCTGCGCCGGGGCGAGGGCGGACGCTACGACATCGTCGACCTCGACAGCCACAACGGTACGTTCGTCAACGGTCATCGCATCACGCGCCAGACGCTCGCGCCGCTCGACGTGATCCTCGTCGGCAGTCACGCCTACCGGCTCGTCGACGACGAGCTGCAGCCGGTCGCCGACAGCGGGGACGTCGCCTACGCCGCCGTCGGCCTGTCGGTGCGCCTGGCCGACGGCACGGTGCTCCTCGACGACGTGAGCTTCTCGCTCGAGCCTCGCTCGATGCTCGCCGTGATCGGCCCGTCCGGGTCGGGCAAGTCGACGCTCATGAACGCGCTCACCGGGTTTCGCTTCGCCACCGACGGCGACGTGCGCTACGGCGACCAGAGCCTGTACCGCAACTACGACGCGCTGCGACGGCGCATCGGCTTCGTGCCCCAGGACGACGTCGTGCACACCGAGCTCACGGCGCGCGAGGCGCTCACCTACGCGGCGGCCCTGCGCTTCGCGGCCGACACCGACGCGTCCGAGCGCCGCCGGCGCGTGCAGGACGTCATCGACGAGCTCGGACTCGATCACCGCGCCGACATCCCGGTCGGGCAGCTCTCGGGTGGGCAACGCAAGCGCGTGAGCGTTGCCCTCGAGCTGCTCAGCGAGCCGGCGCTGCTGTTCCTCGACGAGCCGACGTCCGGCCTGGACCCGAACTACGAGCGCGGCGTCATGGAGATCCTGCGCGCGCTCGCCGACCGCGGCCGGACCGTCGTCGTCATCACCCACAGCACCCAGAGCCTGCGGCTGTGCGACCGCGTGCTCGTGCTCGCGCCGGGCGGCAAGCTCGCGTACTTCGGGCCACCGCAGCTCGTGGCCGCGTACTTCGAGCGGCGCGAGTACGCCGAGGTCTTCAGCGAGCTCGACGAGCATCCCGAGACCGACTGGGGCGCGCGCTTCCGCGCCCACCCCGCCTATGAGCAGTACGTGCGGCGGGGCGGAGTCGCCGCGGCCGCGGCGAGCGACGAGAGCGATGGGCCAGCGCCCGCGGGGCCGCCGGCGGCGGCCGTCGCCGCCGCCCACGCACCGAGCTCGCGCGGGTGGCTCAAGCAGTACGTGACGCTCACGCGCCGCTCCTTCGCGGTCCTCGCGTCGGACCGGCGCAACCTCGCGCTCGTCCTCGCGCAGGCCCCCGTGCTCGGCCTGCTGATGCTCGTCGCGCTGCCCTCGGGCGAGCTCGCGCCGGCGCCCGCCTCGCAGCTGCGGCTCATCTCCCAGGCGAGCCTCGTGCTGCTCGTGGTCGTGCTCGGCGTCACCTGGCTGGGGATGTCCAACGCGGTGCGCGAGATCGCCAAGGAGCTCCCGATCTTCCGGCGCGAGCGAGCCGGCGGCCTGTCGATCTCGGCCTACGTGGCCTCGAAGGCCACGACGCTCGGCGTCGTCACCGTCTTCCAGGCGGCCGTGCTCGTCGCGCTCGCGACCGCCGACCAGGGCGGCCCGGTCTACGCGTCGATCCTCGGCTGGCCGATCGGCGAGCTGATCCTCGGCGCCGCCCTCGCGGGCATCGCAGCGATGTGCATCGGGCTGCTCATCTCGGCGCTCGCGCGGACCTCGGATCGCGCCACCACCATCCTCCCGGTCGTGCTCGTCTTCCAGCTCGTGCTCGCCCTCGGCGGCGTGTTCCCCCAGATCGGCAACAAGCCCGTGCTCAAGCAGCTCGGGTACGTGTCGAGCGCGCGCTGGGGATTCGCCATCGTGGCGTCGACGAGCGATCTGAACAACCTCCAGGCGCTCACCGGCGTGCTCACGCGCACGCCGTCGGTGAACCTGCGCGATCCGGCACCCCTGTTCACCGCCCTGGCCACCGGCGATCGGGGCGACCCGAGCTGGGATCACACGGCTGCCGCCTGGTGGAAGGACGCCGCCGCGCTGCTGGCGATCGCCGCGGTCGCGCTCGCCGCCACCGGCCTGGCCCTGCGGCGCATCGATCCGGGGCGAAGAGCTGGCTGAGCGCCGCCGATCGACGCGCCGGGCGATGGGCGCGGCGCTCGGCATCGCCTTGGCCGCCTCCGTGTGCGCGGGTTGCGGCAGCGCGGCGCCGCTCGCCGGCTTCCCGCCGGCCCGCCCGGTGGCGTCGGTCGGCCGGTCGCCGTGGACCGCGATCGCCGACGGGATGCCGGCCCACCTCGATCTCGCGTCGCCCGACGTCTGCGGTCGTGGCACGCCGAGCTGCATGGATGCCGTCGTCGCCGAGATGACGCGGCGCCTCGCTCCGCTGGCCGCGAGCTGCAGCCACCTCGCCCCGTTCGCGCTCATGTACCGGCAGGTATCGATCGAGGTCGGGCGCAGCGTGCGCCTGCACCGCTACCAGCAGCCGGCGTACGTCGCACACCTGGACGCCGTCTTCTCGACGCTCTACTACCGCGCGATCGATGAGTGGCGCAGCGGCGATCGGAACGCCGTGCCGAAGGCGTGGCAGGTCGCGTTCGCCGCCGCCGACGACCACCGCGTCAGCGCGCTCGGCGACATGCTGCTCGGCATGAACGCCCACGTCAGCCGCGACCTCGCGTACGCGATCGCCGGTGTCGGCCTGCGCCACTCAGATGGCAGCGACGCGACCGCGGACGTCATCGCGGTCAATAACGACATCAACCGCGCGCAGGGCCCGACCCTGCTCGCGGTCGCGCGGCGCTTCGACCCGTCGGTGGCGACGGTGAGCAGCCTCGGCAGCCGGCTTGTCGATCCGAGTCAGATCGCGTCGATCATCGCGCAGTGGCGGCTCGAGTCGATCCGTAACGCGGAGAAGCTGATCGCGGCGAAGGCGCGTTCGCGCGCCGCCCTGGAGCAGGTGGAGACGACGATCGACGACAACGCGACGGTGCGCGCGCTCATCATCGAGCAGCTGACCGCCTACCGGAACCCGGCGGACGCGCTCGCCCGCGATCGCTACTGCGAGCGCACCGAGCCGACGCTCCCGCGGCCCTGAGGAGCCCTATCCCTCGGGCGCCGGACCGCCGCCCGAGCGCGCCTCACCGGCCCGCAGCAGGCGGTCGCGCAGCTCGGCCTGCTCCTCGGGGGTCGGATCCCACTGCGCGACCTCGGGCAGCTCCTCGAGCGAACGCAGTCCGAACAACTTCAGGAAAAGGGGGGTCGTGCGGTAGATGACCGCCCCGAACTGCGACCGGCCAGCCTCCTCGATCAGCCCGCGTTCGAGCAGCGACGCGGTGGCCGAGTCCGCGCTCACGCCGCGGATGCGGGTGATCTCGGGGCGGGAGACGGGCTGCAGGTAGGCGACGATCGCCAGCGTCTCGGCCTGCGCGGGGGACAACGATGCGACGCGCGGCCTGCTGAACAGGCGCCGTGCGGCGTCCTCGGCGATCGGATCGGTGGCGAGCGTGATGCCGCCGGCGACCTCGCGCAGCTGCAGGCCGCGAGCGCCGCCCGAGAGCTGTGCGTGCAGCGCGCCGAGCGCCGCGGTGACCTGCTCGGCCTCGGTCTCGGTCGCCTCGGCCAGCTCGGCAACGCTGAGCGGGTCGGGCGCGAGGAACAGCAGCGCCTCGACCACGCGCACGAGCGCGGCGTCCTCCTCGGGCCGCGGCGGCGCGCCCTCGAGCATCAGCGTCGGACCTCGCCGTCGTTGCTCACGAGCCGAGCTCCGATCGGCCTGCGGCCACCCCGACCCGCGCACCCGCCGGGCCGGCGACCGGGCTCACGGCGATCGGCGCGAACGGGGCCTCCTGCTCCCAGCTGGCCTCGCCGCGCTTGTAGAGCTCGAGCAGCGCGAACAGCGTGACGGCGACCGTCATGCGATCGGCGCCGCGCACCGCCTCGTCGAAATCGAAGCGTCCCCGTCGCAGCAGCTCGCGCAGCCGCGTCAGACGCTCGGCGACGCTCACCCGCGGCGCGCCCATGTGGCGCAGGCTGATCGTCGGCGGCATCCGCAGCAGGCCGCCGAGGGCGCGTCCGAGCACCGCCGGGTCGTAGCGGCGTTCCTCGGACGCCGTCTCCTCCATCGCGCGGCGCAGCGGCGCGGGCACCGGTGCCGAGCGATAGCGCACGCCCTCCTCCGCGGCGAGCCGGCGCTCCAGGTAGGCGGCGGCTCCGCGGTAGCGGCGGGCCTCGAGCATCCGCGCCAGCAGCTCCTCGGCCGCCTCGCCGGGCTCGAGATCGAGCAGCTCCTCTTCGTCGGCGCTCAGCATGAGGCGCGACTTGAGCTCCAGGAGGGCGGCGACGAGCACGATGAACTCGGTGGCCGTCTCGAGATCGAGCTCGCCGCGACTCTCGAGGTGGTCGAGGTAGGCGAGCACGACGTCGGCGAGCTCGAGCTCGAGCAGGTCGACCTCCTCGCGCAGCACGAGCGCGAGGAGCAGATCGAACGGCCCGGTGAACACATCCAGGTCCAGCTGCAGCGCGGCGAGGGTCATCGGAGGACCGTAGCGCCTATGCCCGACGGGGTACGCCGACGCCCATCCGCTCGCGCACGTCGGCGAGCGTCGCCGTCGCGATCGCCCGCGCGCGCTCGCCGCCGACGGCGAGGATCCGCTCGAGCTCGTCGGTATCGGCGCGGAGCTCGCGAGCGCGCTCGCGCACGGGCTCGAGGCGGCCGATCACGGCGCTCGCGACGGCGGCCTTGAGGTCGCCGTAGCGGGCGTCGGCCATCTCGGCCTCGATCGCCTCGGGCGTGGCGCCCCGCACGGCGGCGAGGATCTCGATCAGGTTGGTCACGCCAGGCTTGTCCGGGCCGCGGCGGACCTCGCTGCCGGAGTCGGTGACCGCGCGCTTGAACTTCTTCTCGATCGCCGCCGGCTCGTCGGTGACGTACACGGTGCCCTCGGCACTGCCGCCGGTGGTGGACATCTTGTTCTCGGGATGCTGCAGGTCCATGATGCGGGCGCCGACGGCCGGGATGCGGTGCTCCGGAACCACGAAGGTCTCGCCGAAGCGGGCGTTGAAGCGCTGGGCGATGTCGCGCATGAGCTCGACGTGCTGGCGCTGGTCGTCACCCACCGGTACCTCCTGCGCCTGGTACGCGAGCACGTCGGAGGCCATCAGCACCGGGTAGAAGAACAGCCCGGCCGAGGCGAGATCCCGCTGGGAGCCGGTCTTCTCCTTGAACTGATGCATCCGATTGAGATCGCCGAAGGAGGTCACGTTGGCGAGCAGCCAGGTGAGCTCGGTGTGCGCGGGCACGTCGCTCTGGCGGAAGAGCACGGAGCGCTCCGGGTCCAGTCCGGCCGCGAGCAGCACCGCGAGCAGGTCGTACAACCCCTCGCGCAGTTCCTGGGGCTCATACGGCTTGGTGAGGGCGTGCAGATCGACGATGCAATAGATCCCCTCGCCTCGTTCCTGACCGGCGACGTATTGGGCGATCGCCCCGATGAAGTTGCCGAGATGCTTACGCCCGGTGGGCTGGATGCCCGAGAAGATGCGCAGCGGCGCGTCGGGCTGCGTCACAGCGGCTGACGGATGACCGGCTGCTTCGCGGCCGCCGCCTCGTCCAGGCGGCGTACCGGCGTCGAGTACGGCGCGTTGCGCACGAGTTCGGGATCCTCGCGCGCCTCGCGCAGGATCGCCGCCACGGCGTCGGCGAACGCGTCGAGCGTCTCCTTGGTCTCGGTCTCGGTCGGTTCGATGAGCAATGCCTCGTCGACGAGCAGCGGGAAGTAGACGGTCGGCGGATGCACCCCGTGGTCGAGCAGCCGCTTGGCCAGGTCGAGCGTCTTGACGCCGAGCTCCTTCTTCATCGGCGCCCCGGAGAGCACGAACTCGTGCATGCAGCGCCCGTTGCCATAGGCGAGCGGCAGCAGCTCGGCGACGCCCTCGCGCTGGAGGCGCGCGAGCAGGTAGTTGGCATTGAGCACCGCCGTCTCGGAGGCATCGCGCAGCCCGTCGGCCCCGAGCGAGCAGATGTAGGCGTAGGCCCGCACGAAGCAGCCGTAGTTGCCCTGGAACCCGCGCAGGCGCCCGATCGACTGCGGGCGGTCGTAGTCCAGGTCGAAGGACCCGTCCTCGCGCGCCACCACCAGCGGCGTGGGCAGGAACGGCGCGATCCGCTCGGACACCGCGATCGGTCCCGAGCCGGGTCCGCCGCCGCCGTGGGGTTGGGTGAAGGACTTGTGCAGGTTGAAGTGCACGATGTCGAAGCCCATGTCGCCCGGCCGTGAGATGCCCATCACCGCGTTGAGGTTCGCCCCGTCGTAGTAGAGCGTCGCACCGACGTCGTGCACGATGCGCGCGATCTCCTCGATGTTCGGATCGAACAGCCCCAGGGTGTTCGGGTTGGTCAGCATCAGACAGGCCACGTCCGAGTCGGCCTTGGCGCGCAGGTCGTCGAGGTCGACGCCGCCGTCGGCGTTCGTGCCCACCTTGACCACCTCCAGGCCCGCCATCGTCACCGTGGCCGGGTTGGTGCCGTGCGCGGTGTCGGGCGCCAGCACCTTCGTGCGCGCCTCCCCTCGGCTCTCGTGGTAGGCGCGGGTGAGCAGCACGCCGGCGAGCTCGCCGTGCGAGCCGGCCGACGGCTGCAGGCACACGTGCGGCAGCCCGGCGATCTCGCCGAGCGCCCGCTCGAGGTTGAACATCAGCTCCAGCGCGCCCTGCGCGTGGCGCGGGTGCTGCAGCGGATGCAGGCGCGCGTGCCCGGGCAGGCCGGCGACGCGCTCGTGCAGGCGCGGGTTGTGCTTCATCGTGCACGAGCCGAGCGGGTAGAAGCCCGAGTCGAGGTCGAAGTTGCGCCGCGACAGGCGCACGTAGTGGCGCACGAGCTCTGGCTCGGAGACCTCCGGCAGCCGCGCCGGCTGCGCGCGCCGCAGCCGTGCGGGCAGGAGCTCGAGCGGGTCACGCTCGGGAACGTCGAGCGCCGGAGCGACGAACGCGCGGCGCCCGGGGCGCCCGCGCTCGAAGATCGTCACCGCGCGCTCGGCCTGCATCGCCGTCTCGTCCGCGGCCGGGCCACCGCCGCGCCCGCCGGCGCCCTCGTGCCCCACCGAGAACCGCCCGTCCCGCTGCTCGTCGGTGAGGCTCATACCGCGGCCTCCGCCGGGACCGCGCTCGACGCGGCCTCCGCCGCGAGCGCCCGTGCCAGGACGTCGGCGAGCCGGTCGATGTCCGCCCGCGAGCGGCGCTCGGTGATCGCGACGAGCAAGCCGTCCGGGTGCTCGGGGTAGTCGCGCCCGAGGGCGTAGCCGGGATTGACCCCCTCGCTCTGGCAGCGCTCGATCACGCGCTCGACGGCGTCGAGATCGCGGACGCCGAGGCCGAGCCCGAACTCGCGCACGACCGGCTGATCGTGCAGCGTTCGCACGCCCGGCAGCCCGGCGAGCGTGTCGCGAGCGTAGGCCGTGCGGGCGAGCAGCAGCTCGGCGAGCTCGACGATGCCTTGGCGGCCGAGCCAGACCAGGTAGACGACGCCGGCGAGCGCGTTGAGCGCCTGGGCGGTGCAGATGTTCGAGGTCGCCTTCTCCCGGCGTATGTGCTGCTCGCGCGTCTGCAGCGTGAGCACGAAGCCGCGCCGACCGTCGACGTCGGTCGTCTCCCCCGCGATGCGGCCGGGCATGCGGCGCAGATGCTCCTGCGCGGCGGCGAAGAACCCGAACGAGGGCCCGCCGAAGTCGAGGCGGTTGCCGAGCGTCTGGCCCTCGCCGACGGCGACGTCGACGCCGAGCTCGCCGGGCGTGCGCAGGATGCCGAGCGGGATCGGATCGCAGGAGCAGACGACGAGCGCGCCGTGGGCCTTCGCGGCCGCGATCAGCGGCTCGAGCTCCTCGACGGCGCCGAGGAAGTTCGGCTGCGACAGGAAGACGGCCGACACGTCGTCGTCGATGGCGTCGGCCCACGCCCGGGCGTCGGTCACGCCGTCGGCGAGCCCGACCTCGACCACGTCGGTCCCGTAGCCGTGTGAGAGCGTGGCGAGCGTCTCACGGCTGTGGGGATGCAGGCCGCGCGAGACGACGAAGCGGGAGCGATCGTTGACGAGCTTGGCCAGGTATCCCGCCGCCGCGACGGCCGAGGGACCCTCGTAGACCGATGCGTTGGAGACCGGAAGGCCGGTGAGCTCGGTGATCGCGGTCTGGTACTCGAACATCACCTGCAGCCCACCCTGGGAGATCTCGGGCTGGTAGGGCGTGTACGGGGTGAGGAACTCCGAGCGCTCCATGAGCATGTCGATGACCGCCGGCACGTAGTGGTCGTACATCCCGGCGCCGAGGAACGTCAGCTCGTCCTCGGCGCTCACGTTCTGACCCGCGAGGTCGCGCAGGTGCGCGAACACCTCGAGCTCGCTCAGACCGGCAGGCAGCGCGAGCGGGCCGGCGAAGCGCATGCTCGGCGGGATCGACGCGAACAGGTCGTCGATCGAGGCCACGCCGATCGTCGCCAGCATCTCGCGGCGGTCCTCGTCGGTCGTGGTCGTGTAGCGGCTCATGTGCTGGGGGAAAGGAGATCGTCGCGTTCGGCGCTACGCGAGGCTCGCGGTGTACGTGGCGCGATCGACGAGCGCCTCGCGCTCGCTCGGCTCGGTCAGGCGGACGCGCACGAGCCAGCCCTCGCCGTACGGATCCTCGTTGATCGTCTCGGGGCTGTCGGACAGCGCGGCGTTGACCTCGACGATCTCGCCCGACAGGGGCGCGATGACGTCGGAGACCGCCTTCACCGATTCCACCTCGGCGTAGGGCTCGTCCTTGGTCACGAGCGCGCCCACCGCGGGCGGCTCGAAGAAGACGACCTCGCCGAGCGCATCCTGCGCGTACCACGTGATCCCGAACGTCGCCTGCGAGGCATCGTCGGCATCGACGCGCGCCCAGTCGTGCTCGGGGTGGTAGAGGAGGTCGTCCGGATAGCTGGCGTCGGCCATGGGGTCAGGCTCCCGAGGTCGGAGGAACGCGATCAGGCAGCACTCTAGGGATTCTCGGCGCTATCCCCGCTTCGGCACGAGCGGCGCAGGGCGTATGACCGCCTCGCGGGTGCGCCCGCGGACGTCGATCTGCAGGGGCTCTCCGGCCACCGCTCGCTCGGTCGGCACGTAGGCCATCCCGATCCCTATCTGCAGCGTCGGCGACAGGGTCCCGCTCGTCACGATCCCCCCGCCGACGATCGGGTTACCGGATCGGGCGATGCCGGCCCCCTCGATGACGAAGGCCACGAGCTTCTCGGGCGGGCCGCTCGCGCGCAGCGCGCGGACGGCGTCGGACCCGACGAAGCCGGTGTCCTCCTTGCAGCACCAGCCGAGCCCGGCGGCGATCGGATTGCGCTCCTCGGTCAGCTCCTGGCCGTAGAGCGGGAAGCAGACCTCCGTGCGCAGGGTGTCGCGCGCCCCGAGCCCGGCCGGCGCCGCCCCGCGGCGCACGAGCTCATCCCATAGCGCGGGTGCGTCCTCGGGGGCGAGCAACAGCTCGACGCCGTCCTCACCGGTGTAGCCGGTGCCGCAGACGAGCACGTCGATCGCGTGCACGACCCGACACTCGGCGGTCAGACGCGCCGGCAGCGGGCGGTCGGCGGTCGCCTGGACGATCTCGCGCGCGGCGGGGCCCTGGACGGCGAGCATCGCGTAACGGTCGGCCACGTCCTCCACGACGGCGTCGAAGCCGTCGGCGCCGGCGAGGAACGTCGCGACGTCGCGCGGGTGGTTGGAGGCGTTGGTGACGGTCAGGTAGGAGTCCGCCTCGAGGCGGTACGTGAACAGGTCGTCGAGGACGCCCCCGTCGGGCCGGCACAGGACGCTGTACTGCGCGCCGCCGACGGGGAGCCTGGCGACGTCGTTCGACAGCAGCCGCTGGAGCAGCTCGGTCGCCTCGCGGCCCGACGTGGCGATCTGCCCCATGTGGGAGACGTCGAAGATCCCGGCGTGGTCGCGAACCTGCAGGTGCTCCTGGCGCACGCCGCCGTACTGCACGGGCATCTCCCAGCCCGCGAAGTCGACGAGCCGCGCCCCGGCCCTGACGTGACGGTCGTAGAGCGGGGTGCGCTTGCGTGCGGGCGATTGGGAGGCAGCCACCGGGCGCCAGGCTAGCAACGGTCATTCTCGGGCCGGCGCGTGGACCACGGCGACGGAGAGCGCTACGCTCGCCGCACACGGCGAGGCGCTCGCATCGCGAGCGCGCACACGGGAGGTCCATCATGCGTCAGGTGACGCCAGCGCCGGCGCCCGGCCGGCTTGACCGTCGCTTACGGTGGGGGCGCGAGCAGCGTGCATCGCGCGGCTCCATCCCGGCCCTCGCGATCGCGTTCGCCGCCCCGTGGGCGATCGTCGCGGCGGCCGTCTCGATGACCGGCGCGCCGCTCGGACGCGCGGCGACCGGCCTGCCGCCGGGACACAGTCCGAAGGCGGGGCACTACGCCGGCCCGAGCGGCGAGCCGGTGACCTTCCGGGTCGTGTCCGGGCGCATTCGCTCGCTGCGCATGACCACCTCGTGCGGCGTGTACACCGTGGCAGCGACCGCGATCCATCACGGCGACTTCCAGGCCCAGACCGGTCCCGCCGGCCGCCCGCTGCAGCTCTACGGGCGCTTCACGACCTCAACCCGCGCCGAGATCGAATGGAGCGTCGGATACACGGCGACCGTCATGCCGACCTGCCTGCTCCACGACACGTGGACCGCGCGCCGTCGCGGGCCGTAACGGCGAGCGGCGCTCAGCGCAGGAACGGCGGGACGTCGATGTCGTCGTCGCGAATCTCCAGCGAGGACCGCTGCCGGTCGTCGATGCGCGGATTTCGATCGGGGCGACGTGGACGATCGCGCTCGCGGGCGACCGCGCGGCCGGGGCGATGGTCGAAGCCGGTGCCGATGACGGTGACCCGCACCTCGTCGCCCATGCCCTCGTCGATGACCGCGCCGAAGATGATGTTCGCGTTGGGGTCGGCCGCCGCCTGGATGATCTCGGCCGCCTCGTTGACCTCGAACAGGCCGAGCTCGCGGCCTCCGGTGATGTTCAGCAGGATGCCGGTGGCACCATCGACCGACTCCTCGAGCAGCGGTGAGGAGATCGCCGCCTTGGCCGCGTCCGCCGCCCGGCTCTCGCCACCCGAGGTGCCGATGCCCATCAGTGCCGAGCCGGCGTCGTGCATGATCGTGCGCACGTCGGCGAAGTCGAGGTTGATGAGGCCCGGAATCGTGATCAGGTCGGTGATCCCCTGCACGCCCTGGCGCAGGACGTTATCGGCCTCCTTGAACGCGTCGAGCATCGACGTGCGGCGCTCGACGACGGCGAGCAGCTTCTCGTTCGGGATCACGATGAGCGTGTCGACGACCTCGCGCAGGCGCTCGATGCCCTCGCTCGCCTGGCGGCTGCGCTGAGTGCCCTCGAACTCGAACGGTCGCGTGACGACGCCGACGGTCAGCGCGCCGATCTCGTTCTTGGCGATCTCCGCGATCACCGGCGCGGCGCCGGTGCCGGTGCCGCCGCCCTCGCCGGCGGTCACGAACACCATGTCGGCGCCCTTCAGCGCCTCCTTGATGTCGTCGCGCGACTCGGCGGCGGCCCCGAAGCCGACGTCCGGATTCGCTCCCGCACCGAGGCCCTTCGTCGATTCGTGGCCGATGTTGAGCTTGACGTCGGCGTCGCACATCGCGAGCGCCTGCGCGTCCGTGTTCGCCGCGATGAACTCGACGCCGCGCAGGCCGGCATCGACCATGCGGCTGACCGCGTTGGTGCCACCACCGCCGACGCCGACGACCTTGATGACTGCGAGGTAGCTGCCGCTGCTCTCCATGTGCTGTCCGAAGCCTTCAGTAGTTGTTAAGGGTTCGCTGCCACGTGTCGGCAGATCCGCAGGATTGCGCACGTTATGCAGGGATCTTTGCGCTGTCAACGCGCAGTCTAGTCACGCAAGCCGCGTTGCAGATCGCCCGACTCTCGACTCGCACATGAGAATTCGGGTTTCAGCACACTCAACCTCCAGTTGAGGTATACCCACTCGCGGAGGTGCCGTCGCCGGCGGTCGATGCGCCGCCGCTCGACACGCCAGGCGCTCCCGAGGGGGCGGCCGTGGTGCCGGCGGCGGAGGGCGCTGCGGTGCCCGCGGCCGACGTCGTCGCCGCGCCGGCGCCGGGCGTCGTCGCCGCTCCGGCGGGGGCCGTCGTCGCTGTGGCATCGGCGCCGGGCGTTGTCGCTGCTCCGGCGGGGGACGGCGTCGCTGCGGGATCGGCGGCCGGCACCGTCGCCGCTCCCGCGGGGGAGGTCGTCGTCGCGGCCGCGCCGGTGGTGGACGCCGCCGCGCCCGAGTTCGTGAGCGCCGCAGCGAGCGCGGCCGCGATCGAGGCGTCAGCCGGGTCGGTGCTCAACCCGGTGTCGGAGGCTGGCGACGCGACGCTCAGGCCGCCGGCGGCCGGGTGATCGGGCACGCGCACGTCGACGTACGTGGCGCCGGCGGCCAGCGGAGAGGCGATGACGCGCGCGGCCGACAGCCACTTGGCATGCGGGCGCGCCGCATCGCCGAAGAAGATGACCAACCCGTTTCGCATCGACACCGTGAGACCGTTCGGGCTCGGATACACGCGGGCCACCCGGTGCAGCATGACCGGAGGCGCCGCTCCGAGGATCGTCAGCTCGGACAGCAGCTGCGGATCGGTGACGCGGGCGCCCGGCAGGACCGGGACGTCGATCGTCGGCGCGGCGCCGGCGGCGACGCTCGGATCGAGCACGGTCCCGTCGGCCGCGACGACGACGGTCTGCGATGCCGCCCTCAGCGTGGCGACCGGAAGCTGCTCGTCGACGGTGATGCGCAGCGTGTGCGGGAATGAGGCGCTCACGTGAAGGGCACTGACGAGGTGGTAGGGCGCCACCGCCGCGCGCAGCGCTCCGACGTTGACGCCGAGGGTCGACTGCCGCTGACCGGCGGCGACGAGCGCGCTCTCGATCGCGCCCGCGTCCATCCCGCTCACGCCGCGCACCTCGACGCGACGCACCGCCGACAAGGACGACTCGCGGACGACCAGGTAGGCCACCCCGAGCACGGCCAGGACCGCGGCGAGAGCGGCCACCCAGCGCGGATGGCGCCGCCCGAGGACGACCACGGCGGTGCATCCGCGTCCGACGAGCGCGAGCACCCCGAACGCGAAGCGCGCTGCGCCGCGCAGCGGCGCCGGCACCGGGATCCGCACGCGCAGCCGGCGCGAGCGGCGGCCGCCCAATCGTCCGGCGGGAAGGGTGCGCTCCATTCCGTCGATCTTTCGACCCCGGACGCCGAACCCCTCGCGCGCGATCGGTGAATCGATCGCCGGCTCGGATCCCCGCGCACGCGAGAATGCCCCCATGACCGGCCCCCAGGCGACGGTGACGCGCGAACGCGCGATCGGAGCCGCCGTCGCGATCGCCGAGGCGCACGCGATCCGCGTCGAGCACCCGATCGTCCTGCGCGATCGCTCCAACCTGCTCGTCCAGCTCGCGCCGGCGCCGATCGTCGCCCGCGTCGCCGCGGCCACGGCCACGATGCGCCGTGGGACGGCATGGCTGTCGCGCGAGGTGGCCGTCGCGGACTACCTGACCCGCGCGGGGGCGCCGGTCGTCGCGCCGAGCGCGTTGCTCCCTCCGGGGCCGCACGAGCGTGACGGCTTCGCGATGTCCTTCTGGGAGCTCGTGGAGGACGCGCAGGTCGGCCTGGACGCCCGCGAGGCCGGACGGCGCCTGCGCGACTGCCACGAGGCGCTGCTCGGCTACGACGGCGAGCTGCCGATCATGGGCGCCCTGGAGGAGGTCGCCGGCGTACTCGCCCGCCTCGAGGCGCGCTCCGTCATCGACTCGCGCGGAGTGGCGCGGCTTCGCGAGGTCGGGGCGGAGCTCGAACCGAGGATCGCGGCACTCGACCTGCCGCTGCAGCCGCTGCACGGTGACGCCGGCCTGGGTAACGTGCTGAGCACTCGCGACGGCCCGCGCTGGAACGACTGGGAGGACACCTTCCGAGGACCCGTCGCCTGGGACATCGCGTGCCTGCAGGCGGCCGCGCCACCGTTCGGAACGCGCGACCCGACCCTCGTCGCCGAGGCGTTACGTGGCTACGGGGCGGACGTCGACCCCGAGGCGGTTCGCGTGCTCGTCGACGCCCGCCGCTATCAGGCGACGGTGTGGGGCATCGCGATCGCCGTTACGCACCCCGATCCGGCCGAGCGGGTCGCGGAGCGTCTGCGCTGGTACGGCCCGGCGCCGGGCTGAGGCCGGTCCCGGCGTCCGCGCTCGCACGCCGCGACGCTCTGGCGGCGCCGGTCGGCGCCACGAGCGCATCGACATCGCCCGCGCCATCACGAGCCGCCGCTCGGCGCCACGAGCGCGCGACCGAGCGCATCGACATCGCCCGCGCCCATCACGAGGCACACGTCGCCCGCGCGCAGGACCCGGTCGAGCACCGCCTGCGCGTCGGCGAACGACGGTGCCCAATACACCGGCCGTCCGTGGGCCGCGTCGGCCGCGGTCGCGGCGATCGTCAGCCCGCTCACGCCGGGGTAGTCGGCGGCGTTCTCGCGTGCCGGGTACACGTCGGTGACGAGAATGACGTCGGCGAGCGCGAGCGCCTCACCGAACTCACGCGCCAGAGCCCGCGTGCGCGAGAAGAGATGCGGCTGGAACGTGACGACGACGCGCTCGGCGCCGAGCGTTCGGGCGCCTCGGAGCGTCGCCGCGACCTTATCGGGATGGTGGGCGTAGTCGTCGACCACGAGCGCCCCCGAGACGTGGTGACCGAGACGTTCGAAGCGACGGCCCGCACCGGCGAACGCGGCGAGGGCCTCGACGGCCAGCTCCTCGTCGGCGCCGGCGAGACGCGCCGCCTCGAGCGCGGCCACGGCGTTACTCGCGTTATGCGCTCCCGGCACCCCGAGGACGAGCTCGTGTCCGCGCCAGGGCAGTCGCGAGCCACCGCCGCCGAGCTGGGCCCGGTCCGCGTCGTAGGCGACGACGGGGCCGTCGCGCAGCGCCAGCAGCTCGGGCCGGTTCCACACGACGGCCTGCGGCGCCCCGGCCAGGAACGCGCGGAAGGCCTCGCGCAACTCGGCCATCGACCCGTAGGTGTCGTGGTGGTCGAGCGCGATGTTCGTCAGCACCGCTATCTCCACGTGCAGGCTCAGCATCGAGCGGTCCGACTCGTCGGCCTCGACGACGAGCCACTCGCCGTCGCTCCAGTACGCGTTGGGCAGGCCGGCGCCGACCGGCGCCCCGATCAGCCAGCCGGGCCGCAGCTCGGCGCCGCGCAGCGCGTGGACGATCATGCTCGCCGTCGTCGTCTTCCCCGCCGCGCCGGCCACGGCGATCGTGCGCCGCAGCGCGCTCAGCTGGGCGAGCAGCACCGCCCGGGAGTGCTCGACGAGCCCGCGGTCCCGTGCCGCGACGCGCTCGGGATTCGAGGCCGGGATCGCCGTTGAATACACGAGCTCGACGTCCTCGCCCGGCGGCACGTTCTCGGCGGCCTGCCCGACGCTCGCCTGCAGCACGCCGTCGGCGACGAGGCGCTCGAGGAACGGCGAGCTCGCGCGGTCGGAGCCCGTGACCTCGGCGCCGAGCGCATGCGCGGCGCGCGCGTAGCCGCTCATACCGGCGCCGCCGACGCCGACGAAGTGCAGCCGCCGGCCCCGCCACGGGGTCGGATCGGAGGTGGGCGTCGCGCCCGTCATGAGGCGGCGGCAAGAATCTCGCCGGCGATGTCGCGTGCCGCCGAGGGACGTGCGAGCCCGCGGGCGGCCTGCGCCATCGCTCCGAGCCGCTCGCGATCGGCGAGCAGCGCGCCGACCTCGGCGGCGAGGCGCTCGGGCGTGAGCTCGTCGTCGGCGATGACGACGGCGGCGCCCGCGTCCGCCATCCAACGGGCGTTCGTCGTCTGATGGTCGGCCGAGGCGTGCGGGTAGGGAACGAGCACCGCCGGCACGCCGGCCGCGGCCACCTCGAAGATCGACCCCCCGGCGCGGGCGACGACGAGATCCGCCGCGCCGAGCGCGGTGGTGAAGCGCTCGACATCGAGATACTCGCGCAGGTCGTAGCCGGGCCGGCGCGGCCGCCCGCTCAGCTCGGGGTAGTCTCGCCGGCCCGCGACGTGCAGAACGTGCAGGTCTCCGTCGGCGAAGGCCTCGAACGCGGCGACGTTGATGGAGCGCGCGCCGAGCGATCCGCCGAACACGAGCAGGCACGTCGCGTCGGGAGGGACCCCGAGGTCGGCGCGTGCGCTCGCGCGGTCTCCCATCCCGCTCGCGGCCGGGATCGGGCGACCGGTGACGCGGTAGCGCCCTCGGCCCCGAGCGGCGCCGTTGAGCGGGAAGGCGAGGCACACGCGCCGCGCGAACGGCGCGAGCGCGCGGTTGGACAGCCCGAGGTGACTGTCCGCCTCGGTGAGGACGAGCGGCACCCGCCGCGTGATGGCGGCCAGCCCCACGGGGCCGGCGACGTATCCGCCGCCGCCCATCACCGCGTCGGGTCGCAGCTCGGCGAGCAGCCGCCGCGCGCGGGCGACGGCGAGCGCCGACCGCGCCAGGGCCCGCAGCGCACGCAGCGGGTTGGTGCGGCTGAGCCCCTCGACGGAGATCACCCGCAGCTCGAAGCCCGCGGCGGGGACGAGCTGCGCCTCGGCGCGCTCGCCGCCGATGAAGGTGACCGACGCGCCCTCAGCGCGCAGAGCCGCCGCGACCGCGAGCGCCGGCACGACGTGTCCCGCCGTCCCGCCGGCCGCGATCACGATCCTCGGTGCGCTCGGATTCATCGCCCCATCGTGCCGATTCGGCCCGACGTCTGTCGCTCGGGCGGGCCGGCACGGCTCGGACATGGGCATTGCCCCCGCCCGCGACGTTCAGCAGCAGCCCCATCGCGCCGAGCATGACGATCAGGTTCGTCGAGCCGTAGGAGATGAACGGCAGCGGCACCCCGGTGAGCGGCGCCAGGCCGAGCACCGCGAAGACGTTCAGCAGCGCCTGGGAGACGATGAGCGCGGTGACACCGACGGCGACGAGGGCGCTGTACAGGCTGCGCGCCCGCTTCGCCGCGCGCAGTCCGGCGAACGCGATCAGGCCGTACAGGAACAGCAGGGCGGAGATGCCGACGACACCGAGCTCCTCGCCGATCACCGCGAGGATGAAGTCGGTGCTCGCCTCCGGAAGGTAGAAGATCTTCTGCACCGATTGCCCGGGGCCCCGTCCGAACGCTCCGCCGGTGCCGATGGCGATCTGGCCCTGAACCGCCTGGAAGCCGCTCGAGTGGGCGTGTGCCCACGGATCGATGAACGACGTCAGACGCTCCCGCGAGTAGGGCTGCACGAGCGCATAGAGGACGACGACCGCGAGCGTGCCGGCGATGAGGATCCCGAGCAGTCGCATCGGCATTCCCACGGCGACGAGCAGCGACGTCACCGTGAAGGCGATGACCATCGCCGTGCCGATGTCGGGCTGGGAGGCGACGCACACGGTGGCCGCCCCGACGACCACGAGCAGCGGCCGCGACAGCTCCCGCAGCGACTGCACGCGCCGGGGACGCCGGGCGAGCAGCTCCGCCGTGTAGAGGACGAGCGCGAGCTTCATCAGCTCCGACGGCTGGAACTGGAGCGGCCCGGCGCCGAGCCAGCGACGCGCTCCGTTCACCGACACGCCGAGGTGGGGCACGTGCACCGCGAGCACGAGCACGAACGACGCAGCGAGCAGCGGACCGGTGAGCCGGCGGGCCAGGTCGAGCCCGCGCCGAGCGAAGACGCGCATCGCGATGAGGCCGACGCCACCGGAGGCGACGAACTTCAGCGCCGTCCCGGCGCCGTCGCCGCCCTGGAGCAGGCTCGGCGCCGACGAGGCGCTGTAGACCATCACCGTGCCCGCCGCGAGCAGGCAGAGCGTCGCGGTGAGCAGGATGTTGTACTCGATCGTCGGCGCCGCGCCGGCCCGTGCCGGCGCGCGGTCGTCCGCGCGGCCGCCTGAGCGTGTTGCGAAGGGGCGAGCGGCGCGGGCGGCAGCCATCAGCGCGGACTTCGACGTCGCGACGGACAGCCCTCCCCGGTCGGAGCGGCATCCGTGGCGACTACGGGCGATCGGGGTCACGCGACGGTGACAGACGCGCCACGCGGGTCACGAACGTGGCGCGCGAGCGTGCCGCGGGCCGGTCGCGGCGACCACGCGCCGGGGGTGTGGTCCCGAATGTCCGCCATGCGGTCGTAACCGACCACACCCCCCGCAAGGACGTGACGCGAACGTGACAAACGCGCCACACGGGTCACGAACGTGGCGCGTGAGTGTGCCGCCGGCGCCGGCGCCGCGGCAAGCCCTACCCCCCGCCCCGCACCAGCTCCCGGAAGCGGTCGCCGCGCGCCTCGAAGTCGCTGAACTGGTCGAAGCTCGCGCAGGCCGGCGACAGCAGCACGACCTCCCCCGGGCGTGCGGCAGCGCGAGCGGCGGCCACGGCGGCGTCGAGGTCGCCGCATTCGCGCAGCCTCACGCCTGTCGGGACGAGCGCGTCGCGGATCGTCGCCGCGTCCTCGCCGATGACGTATACGGCCAGGCAACTCGCGCGCACCGCCCCGGCGAGCGCCTCGAAGTCCTGCCCCTTGCCCTGGCCCCCGAGGATGAGGTGCAGCCGCGGCGTGTCCCCGGCCAGCGCCGCGAGCGCGACCAGCGTGCTCGCGATGTTCGTCGCCTTGGAGTCGTTCACGAACGCCACGCCGTCGCGCTCGCCGACGCGCTCGAGGCGGTGCGCGACGCCGCCGAAGCTGCGCAGGCCGGCGACGACGGCCTCCGGGTCGACGCCGCGGGCCAGCGTGACCGCCGCGGTGGCCATCGCGTTGACGACGTTATGCGCGCCCGGGAGGCCGAGCTCGCTCACCGCGAGCAGCGGGCGCTCCTCCCACCACAGCTGGCCGGCTCGCTCGGACAGCGCCGCCCCCGGTCCGCTGCCGAAGCACACGCGCCGTGCGCAGCCGCCGAGGTCCTCGACGCCGAGGCCGAGCGGCGCGACGGCGACGTCGTCGTTGCTCTGCCGGGAGAAGATCTGCAGCTTGGCCGCGGTGTACGCCTCCATGCTGCCGTGGCGGTCGAGGTGGTCGGGCGTCAGGTTGAGCAGGACGGCCGCCTCGGGCGCGAAGGCGACGGCGTCCTCGAGCTGGAACGACGACGCCTCGCACACGATCGTCGCCGACGGGTCGACGTCGCCGACGAGGGTCGACAGCGCCGTGCCGACGTTCCCGGCCACGGCGACCGGGAGCCCCGCCTCGCGATGGACGTGGCCGATCCATTCCACCGTCGTCGTCTTGCCGTTCGTCCCGGTGACGGCGATGAACTCGTTCGGCAGCATCCGCCAGGCGAGCTCGAGCTCACCGAGCACCGGGACGCCGCGCGCGCGGGCGGCCGCGACGGCCGGCGCCTCGCGGGGCACGCCCGGGCTCTTGATCACCGAACGCGCGCGCGGCAGCTCGGCGAGACCGTCGCCGTCGATGTGCGTCTCGATGCCGGCCTCGCCCAGCCGCGAGACGTCCGGCGACCCGGCGTCGACGGCGATCACCTCCTCGCCCCGCGCCGCGAGCGCGACCGCCGCCGCGACGCCCGAGCGGGCGAGGCCGATGACCAGGTGGGGCCCGGGCGGGACCGGCGGACGCGGCGTCACAGCGTGTGGTGCAGGCTGTTCTGGTACAGCGTGAAGCCGATCGCGCTGAACACCGACGCGATGATCCAGAAGCGCAGGATGATCTTCGTCTCCGACCAGCCGCGCAGCTCGAAGTGGTGATGGATCGGCGCCATCAGGAACACGCGCCGGCGGGTGGTGCGAAACGACAGCACCTGGATGAGCACCGACAGCGCCTCGATGACGAAGATCCCGCCCAGGAGGATGAGCAGCACCTCGGTGCGGGTCATGACGGCGAGCCCGGCGATCGCCCCGCCGAGCCCGAGCGAGCCGGTGTCCCCCATGAAGACGGTCGCCGGGAACGCGTTGAACCACAGGAAGCCGATGCAGCCGCCGACGATGCAGCCGGACAGCAGCGCCATCTCGCGATCGTGGCTGTTGCCGCTGATGTACGTGATGCCGATATAGGCGAGCACGACAATCGCCACGCAGCCCGCGGCGAGCCCGTCGAGCCCGTCGGTGAGGTTGACGCCGCTCGTGGTGCCGGCGACGACGAGGTAGACGAACACCGGGTAGAACGGCCCGAGATCGATCTGGTAGTCGATGACGCGCAGGTCGACCGTGTTCGGCAGCCCGGCCTTGTAGTGCGCGATCCACCACAGCCCGATCGAGATCGCGATCGTCACGATCAGCTTCGTCCGCCCCCGCAACCCGAGCGACCGCCGGCGCACGAGCTTGGTGTAGTCGTCGGCGAACCCGAGCGCCGCGCAGGCCGCCATCGCGGCGAAGACGCCGATCGCCCGCCAATCGCTGTAGTTGGCGAGGATGAGGAACGGCGTGGCGATGGCGAGGAAGATGATGATGCCGCCCATCGTCGGCGTGCCCGCCTTCGTGTGGTGGCCCTCGGGCCCGTCCTCGCGAATCTGCTGGCCGAACTCGCGCCGGCGCAGGAACTCGATGAACTTCGGGCTGAGGAAGATGCAGATCAGCAGCGCCGAGGTTCCGCCGATCAGGACGCGGCCCATGTCAGTGCGCCCCGTCCGGCACCGCGGCCGGCGGATGGCGGGCGCCGCGCACGGCCTCCACGACGCGCGAGAGTCCGACGCCCTGCGACGCCTTCACCAGCACGGTGTCGCCGCCGTGCAGCAGCGCCGGGACCTCGGCCGCCGCCTCGTCGGCGTCGGCGAAGGCGAGGGTCGGGCCGTCGAAGCGCTGCGCCATCGCGGCGGCGAGCGGCCCGACGGTGACGAGCAGGTCCACGCCGCAGTCGGCGGCGCAGGCCCCGATCGCGGCATGGAACTCGTCGGCGCCCGATCCGAGCTCGAGCATGTCGCCGAGCACGGCAACGCGCCGCGCCGAGGCGGTCACGGCGAGATCCTGGAGGGCGGCGCGCATCGACATCGGGTTGGCGTTGTAGCAATCGTTGACGAGCGTCAGCCCGCCGGCGAGCTCGATGCGCTCACCGCGCCCCGCGCTGAAGGCCACCTCCAGTGCTCCGCCCACGACGACGCCGAGCGCCCGAACCGCGGCGACCGCGGCGAGCAGGTTCCACTCCCGCTGATGGGCGGCGGTGAACGTCGGGCGTAACGCGATCGGCTCGCCCTGCGCATCGATCACGACGCCACCGTCGGCGTCCACGCGCCGCAGCGTCACGTCCCCGCCCGGGCCGAAGCGGACCGTCCGCACGTCCGGGCGCAGATGGGGCTCCAGCAGCGGCTCGTCGGCCGGGATCACGGCCACCGCCCCGGGCGCGAGACCGGCGATCAGCTCCGCTTTCGCCGCGGCGACCGCCTCGAGCGACCCGAGGAGCTCCAGGTGCACCGGGCCGACGCTGACGATCACACCGACGTCGGGCTCGGCGATCGCCGTCAGCTCGGCGATCTGGCCGCGGCCGCGCATGCCCATCTCGAGCACGAGCACCTCGGTGCCGGCCGGCGCGCCGAGCACGGTGAGCGGGAGCCCGATCTCGGTGTTGTGGTTGAGCGGGCTGACGACCGTGCGCCGGTGCGGCCGCAGCAGTGCGCCGACGATGTCCTTCGTGGAGGTCTTGCCCGTCGAGCCGGTGATCGCGATCACCTGCGCGCCGAGCGCGTGCCGCCAGGCGCGCGCGAGCGCATGCAGGGCGAGCAGCGGGCTCGGATGGGCGAGACGGACTCCGGTCCCGCTCGCCCCCCCCTCGGCGTGCGCCGGCGCGACGAGCACCCCCCAGGCCCCGGCGTCGAGCGCGGTCTGCGCGTAGGCGCCTCCGTCCGCGTGGGCGCCGGGCAGACCGATGAACAGGTCACCCGGGCAGACCTCACGCGAGTCGATGACGACGCGCTCGGGCCCGCCGGGGAGCCGCAGGTCGCCGACGATTCGCGCGCCGGCCTCGGCGGCGACGCGCTCGGAGTCCCACGCCCTCATGCGCCCGACCGCACCGCTGAGCGAAGGCGCCGCAGCGCCTCGCGGGCCACGGTGACGTCGTCGAAGGGCAGCGTTCGCCCCTCGGCGAACTCCTGGCCCTGCTCGTGGCCCTTGCCGGCGATCACGAGCACGTCGCCCGGGCGGGCGAGCGCGACCGCCTCGTCGATCGCCTCGCGACGATCGACGACCTCGCGGATCGCCTCGGCCGCCGGTGGCCGCGGTGCCCGCGCGGCGCCGCCCATGATGCCGGCGATGATCGCCTGCGGCTCCTCCGAGCGCGGGTTGTCCGAGGTGACGATCGGCACCTCCGCCAGCCGCGCGGCGAGCTCGCCCATCAGCGGACGCTTGCCGCGATCGCGGTCGCCGCCCGCCCCGAACACGCACAGGACGCGTTCGCGGGTCAGCTCGCGCGCGGCGCGCAGCACGTTGGCGAGCGAGTCGGGCGTGTGCGCGTAGTCGACGAGGACGGCGAAGTCCTGCCCCTCGTCGACGGACTCGAAGCGCCCCGGCACCTGCACGCCGCCGGCGAGTGCCTCGCACAGCGAGTCGAGGTCGGCACCGAGGCCGTGCACGGCGGCGAGCGCGCCGAGCGCGTTAGCGACGTTGAAGCGCCCGCGCAGCGGAATCGTGAGCGCGCGCTCGCCGGCCGGCGTGACGAGCACGAGATGGGCGCCGTCGACGCCGGTGACGACATCGACCGCGCGGTAGCCGGCCGCCTCGTCGATGCCGAAGGTGACGGCGTCGGGGACCTCGGCGGCGAGCCGCCGTCCGTAGGGGTCGTCGACGTTGATGACGCTCAGGCCGGGCGGCCGGGACTCCCCCTCCCCCACGAACAGCCGCCGCTTGGCGGCGAAATACGCCTCCATCGTGCCGTGATAGTCGAGATGGTCCTGCGTGAGGTTCGTGAAGATCGCCGCGGCGAAGTGCACCGCGTCGGCACGACCGAGATCGAGCGCGTGCGAGGAGACCTCCATGGCGCAGGCGGCGTCGCCACCGTCGAGCATCGCGCGGAAGTCGGCCTGCAGGTCGATCGACTCCGGGGTCGTGCGCAGCGCCTCCCGCTCGGCGCCACCGATGACCGACTTGACGGTGCCCAGCAGACCGCACCGCTCGCCCGTGGCCTCCGTCAGCGCCCGCACCAGGAAGGCCGTCGTCGTCTTGCCATTCGTCCCGGTCACCCCGATGACGCGCAGCCGCGCGCTCGGATCGCGGTGGAAGCGCGCGGCGGCCGGGGCCATCGCCGCGCGCACCGAGGGAACGGGCACCTCGGGCACGCCGAGTCCGAGCGGGCGCTCGACGACGAGCGCGGCGGCGCCGCGGGCGATCGCCTCGGGCGCGAAGGCATGTCCGTCGTGCCGGAGGCCGCTCACGCAGAAGAACAGCGTCCCCGGCTGCGCCTGCCGGCTGTCGTAGTCCAGCGCGGTGATCGCGACGGAGCCGACGGACGGCGGCGCCGTCGGGATCACCTCGTCAAGCCTCATGTGCGCCCCGCGTGGTGTGACACCGCCCGCAGTCTAGAAGTGCGGTCAGACTCACGGACCCCGAGCCCGTCAGGCCGGCGGAGCCGTCGACACCCGCTGGCATACTCGCGCGGATGTGTCGACGGGCCGCTCGCCGCCTTGGGACCGGTCTGGCGCTGGTCGCCACCACGGCGCTCGTGTGCTCGTGCGGCTCGAGCGCAGGCGTGGCGATCGGCCCGCGGGCGGCCGGCGGCGGTCGTCGGGGCGCCGAATACCACTGGCTCGTGGCCACCGACGGTCCGCCGCCGAGCGTGGCCGCGGAGAATCGCCACCCCGGCACCACCGCCTGGCGCCTGCCCGGTCCTCCCGCGGACATCGGCGGGCTGGCGCACGGGGCGATCGCCGCCTACGTCAGCTCGCAGGCCGTCCTCCCCGGCCAGGTGCAGCGCATCTACGTCGACGCCTACGGGGCCTCGCGGGTGCGCGTGCAGGTCTTCCGCATGGGCTGGTACCAGGGCGCCGGCGGTCGCGAGGTGCTCGCCAGCCGCTGGCTGGCCGCCCGCCACCAGCCGCCCTGCCACCACGACGCCCTCACCGGCCTGACCGAGTGCGACTGGTACCCGACGCTCCGCTTCACGGTCCCGTCGTCGCTCGCCAGTGGGGTGTACATCGCGAAGGTGTCGAGCAGCAATCGGGCCGCGAGCGACTGCCTGTTCGTGCTGCGCTCGAGCCGGCCGGCGGCCATCCTCGCCCAGTTGCCGACCGCCACGTACGAGGCCTACAACGCGTGGGGCGGCGACAGCCTGTACCCGGGCGGGACACACGTCGGGATCACCGGCACGACCCAGGGGGTGGCGGTCTCCTACGACCGTCCGTACGACAGCGTGACCGGCGCCGGCCAGTTCTTCGCACGCGACGTCGCGATGGTGCGCTTCCTCGAGCGCTACGGCTACCCCGTCGCCTACACCGACAGCGAGTCGGTCGCCCGCAACCCGCGCCAGCTGCGCGGCGTGCGCGTCCTGCTCGACTTCGGCCACAGCGAGTACTGGTCGTCGCGCGAGGAGCGCGCCTGGGCGCGGGCGCGCGCGGCCGGCACGAGCCTCGTGATGCTCGGCTCGGACACGCTCGCCTGGCGCGTCCGCTTCGCCGCGGCGACGCCGGCCTCGAGCGAGTACCCGGCGCCGGCTCACGTGATGATCGCCTTCAAGGAGCGGTCGGCGCTCGACCCCGATCGGCGGGACCCGAGCGGTTCCTTCCCGGGTCGCGGCGCGCCGCTCGCCGGCTCGGCCTACCTCGGCTGCATCACGCCCCGCCTGCCCCAGCCCGGTCCGCCGACGTACCGTTACTACGCGTGGTCGCCCGTGCCGACGCTCGAGCCGCGCTGGCTGTTCGCTCACACCGGTGTGACGGCGCGTACGCGGATTCCCGGCATCGTCGGCTACGAGCTCGACCAGACGACGCCGCTGTCGCCGGCCGGGACTCGCATCGTCGGCTTCGGCGTCGCGCCCTGCACGTCGCCCGGCGCGGCCGAGCCGGGCGAGCCACTACCGGGGCCCGGGGACGATCGGGCCGAGACGACGGTGTACACGGCCCGATCGGGGGCGCTCGTCTTTGCGAGCGGTACCCTGGGCTGGGAGCTCGGGCTCGAGCCGGTACCGAACGCGTCGCCCGACGCGCCCATCGCCCCGGACCCGCGGGTGGTGGCGATGACGCGCAACGTCCTCGCTCGAGCGCTCGCGATGAGCCACGGCTGAGCGCCGCCGCAGACGCTCGGCCTCCCCTTTTCCCAAGCCATGACCATCACCCCTGAGTCCACGCCCGAGCTCGACGTCGCGGATGGCCGCGACGACGTCGCCGTGCTCGTGCGCGGCCTCGGCAAGCGCTTCGATGACCTCGAGGCCGTGCGCGGCATCGACTTCAGCGTGCTGCCGGGCGAGACCTTCGGCTTCCTGGGGCCCAACGGCGCTGGCAAGTCGACGACGATCAACATGCTCTGCACGCTCGTGCGCCCGACCTCGGGGCGGGCCTTCGTGGCCGGCCACGACGTCGTGCGCGAGCGCGACGACGTGCGGCGCAACATCGGCCTCGTCTTTCAGGACACGACGCTCGACGGCTACCTGACCGCCGCGCAGAACCTGCGCCTGCACGCCGAGCTCTACGGGGTGCCGCGCGAGCTCGTGCAGCCGCGCATGCGCCAGGTGCTCGAGATGGTCGGCCTGTGGGAGCGGCGCGACGGGCTCGTGAACACCTTCTCCGGTGGGATGAAGCGGCGTCTGGAGATCGGCCGCGGCCTGCTGCACTCACCGCGCGTGCTGTTCCTCGATGAGCCGACGGTCGGCCTGGACCCGCAGACGCGCAGCTCGATCTGGGCCTACATCCGCGAGCTCAAGCGCCAGGAGGACATCACGATCTTCCTCACCACGCACTACATGGACGAGGCCGAGAACTGCGACCGGATCGCGATCATGGACCACGGCGAGATCATCGTCCTCGACACGCCCGAGGCGCTGAAGGAGAGCGTCGGGACCGACCGCGTGCAGATCCACACCGAGGATGACGAGGTCGCGATCGCGGCCCTGCGCGAGCGGTTCGGGATCGAGGCCACGATCGCCGAGGGCGCCGTCACCTTCGGCGTGGCCACCGGCGAGGAGTTCGTGCCGCGCCTGTTCGCCGAGCTCGGGGTGCCGATCCGCGCGGTCAGCGTCTCGCGCCCGTCGCTCGACGACGTCTTCATGTCCTACACCGGGACGACGATCCGCGACGCCGAGAGCTCGGGGACCGACCGCAACCGCGCGATGATGCGCGCGATGAGCCGCCGCTGACGATGGCCGTCACACCGGAGACCACGACCACCCAGCCGCCCGAGGGCCCGAGCCACGAGATCGTCCGCGTGCGCGTGCCGGCGCGCAGTTGGCACGGGGACGTGCGCGCGGTACGGATCGTCTGGCAGCGCGAGCTCATCCGCTTCAGCCGCGACCGGCTGCGGATGGTCGTGCAGCTGGTGCAGCCCTTCCTGTTTCTGTTCGTGCTCGGAACCGGCCTGTCGCGACTCGCCTCGGCGGGCACGCACGGCGTCAACCTGCGCACGTTCATCTACCCGGGCGTGCTCTGCATGGCGGTCCTGTTCACGGCCATGTTCTCGGCCGCGTCGATCGTCTGGGACCGCGAGTTCGGGTTCCTGCGCGAGATGATGGTCGCGCCGGTGCGCCGCAGCTCGCTCGTCATCGGCAAGTGCCTCGGCGGCGCCACGGTGGCGAGCCTGCAGGGCGTGATCATGGTCATCATCGCCCCGCTCGTCGGGGTCAACTACTCGCTGTCGCTGATCGTGGAGATCCTGGCCCTGCAGCTGCTGCTCGCCTTCTCGATCACCGCCTTCGGCGTGATGGCCGCCGCCCGCGTGACCCAGCTGCAGTCGTTCATGGCGCTGATGCAGTTGATCATCCTGCCGATGTTCTTCCTCTCCGGGGCGATCTATCCCGTCTCGGGGCTGCCCCGCTGGCTGGAGATCCTCAACCGCCTCGACCCGCTCACCTACGCCGTCGACGCGATGCGCCGCGCGGTGTTCGCGCACCTGGACGTCTCAGAGCTGGCGCGACACACGCTCGACCCCGGCGTGACATGGTGGAGCTTCCACGTGCCGATCCTGCTCGACGCCGCCGTCATCCTTGTCCTCGGGCTCGTGATGCTCGGCATCGCCATCGCCGAGTTCAGTCGCGTCGAGTAGGCGTGAGTCTGGCTCCTACCCCGGAGGGATCTTCAGGTAGGGCAGCGCAAAGCCCATGATCTGGCCGAACGCCGGTGCGGCGACGGTGCCGCCGTAGATCGAGGACTGCGGCTGGTCAACGATGACAACGGTCTCCAGGCGTGGGTGCGCGGCGGGCGCGAAGCCGACGAACGAGGCGACATACGCGGTGCTCGAGTACTGCCCCGTGGCCGGGTCCACCTTGTTCGCCGTTCCGGTCTTGCCGGCCAGCACGTACCCCGGGACCTTCACCTCGCTCGCCGTGCCTCCCGGGGCGAGCACGCCCTCGAGCATCTGGCGCATCTCCGCGGCGACGAGCGGGGAGATGATGCGATGCCCCGCCGGGAGCGGCACCGCCTTGCCGCCGATCGAGCCGACGATGTGCGGCGGACGCAGGATGCCGCCGTTGGCGATCGCCGCGTACGCGGTGGCGATCTGCATCGGGGTGACCGACTCGCCCTGACCGATCGGCAGGTTGCCCATCGAGGAGCCCGAGTACTGGCTCGGCTGCAGGACGATCCCCTGCTGCTCGCCGGGCAGGTCGACGCCGGTCGGCGAGCCGAAGCCGAAGCGGCGGACCCAGCTGTTGAAGTTGTCGGGGCCGAGCAGCTCGCCGATCGTGATCGCCCCGACGTTGCTCGACTGGGCGAGGATCTGCGCCACCGTCAGGGTCTCGGGACCGCGCGCCTCGGCGTCGTGGATCGTGCGGTCGGCGACCTGGATCTGCGGTGGGAGGTAGAAGCTCGAGTCCGGCGTCACGAGCCCCTGCGAGAGCGCGCCGGCCACCGTCACGATCTTGAACGTGGAGCCCGGCTCGTAGTTGAAGCCGACCGCGCGGTCCTCGAGCGCGGCCGCGGGTGTGCTCCCCGGGTCGTTCGCGTTCACGGGCGGCCAGTTGGCGAGCGCGTAGATGCCGCCGGTGTTCGGGTCCATGACGATCGCCGTCGCGTCGAGCGGCTGGTAGATCTGCCCGACGGCGGTGAGCACGTCCTCGGTGCGCTGCTGGATCGCCGAGTCGAGCGTGAGCGAGACGTTCGCCCCGGCCCGCTCGGAGTGGGTCTGCTTGATCGAGATCGGTTGTCCGATGGCGTCGCTGACGATCGTGCGCTCGCCGCTGCGGCCGTGCAGGGCCGGGTTGAGCGAGTACTCGAGCCCGGCGAGCCCCTCGCCGTCGGTGCCGACGAGGCCGAGGACCTGGGCGGCCAGGTCCCCGCGCGGATACACGCGGCGGGTGGTCGGCGCGAGCGCCATCCCGGGGATGTTCAGCTGCGCGATGGCCTGCGCGCGCGCCTGCGGCAGCGCGCGCGCGAGGTACACGAAGCCCGAGCGTTCGGTGATCTTCGCGAGCACGTCGTCGTTGGACTCGCCGAGCAGGGGCGCGAGCTCGGCCGCGACGGCGACGGGGTCCTTGATGAGGTACGGCGTGGCCGACACGTCGTCCGCGGGCTCGGAGACGGCGAGATATACGCCGTTGCGGTCGGTGATCGCGCCGCGCAGGGCCGGCACGAGCTCCTGCGTGAGGTGCTGCTCGTTCGCCGCCGCGCTGAGCGATCCGCTGCGCAGGAAGCCGAGGTCCATCGTGCGCAGCATCGCGAGCACGAGGAGCAGGGAGAACGCGCCGAAGAGCAGTCCGATGCGGCGCTGGACGAGGGCGACGCCGCTCACTGACCTATCCGCCCGTCACCGGGCCGCTCGCCGCCCCCCCGGCCGCGGCACCGCCCGCCGGGCTCTCGCCGCCGCTCGGCGCAGTCGCCGCGCCGCCACCCGCCGCGGTCGCAGGGGCGGATTCGCCGGTGGCCGCCGGAACCGTGGCCGCGCCGCTCGAGGCCGCGCTCGAGCTCGTCGGCGCGCCGGTGGCGGTGCCCGGGCTCGGAGTGGACGCCGCGCCCGCGGTCCCGGTCGCTGCGGGAGGAGAGCCGGTCGCGCTCGGGGCCGCGGTCGTCGCGTCGGCGGCGCTGCCGAGCCCGGATGGGGTCGCGCTCGTGTCGGTGCCCGACGGCGTCGAGGTCGCGGTGGTGGCGGCCGCCAGGCCCGATCCGGTGACGGCGCCGGCGCTCGCGCCGCTCGCGCTCGCGGCCGTGCCGACTGGAGTGGCGAGCGCGCTCACGTCGGCCGCGGTCAGCGCGCGTCCTGAGCCGGACAGGAACTGGATCGCGCCCGGCGCCGCCGGGGACATCCCGAGCCGCTGCGCCTCCGCCTCGACGAGATCGGGGGCCGACGCATCCGACACGGCGATCTCCAGCGCAGCGTTCTGGCGCTGGAGCAGCGACTCGTGCTCGATGGCGTGACCGATGCCGGTGTTGAGCTTGAGCAGCATCAGCTGCATGGCGACGATGCCGATGAGCGCGAAGGCGACGAGCCCGATCCACAGCCGCCCGCGGACGAGGCGGTCGAGCAGGCGCGCGTCGGGCAGCGCGGCCACCCGCCCGAGCAGGCGCCCGGGGACGACCGTCGGCGCTCGCCGGGTGCTCCGCCGGGCGGGGCGGCGGCGCGGCGCGACGCCGGGGATCGCCGGCGCCGGTATGGCGGTGCCCGCGCTGGCCGTGGCGGTGGCGGCCCGGACGCCGCGCAGCGGGCGGCGCGTGGCGCGGGCCGGGCCCGACGCGCGTCGGGGCATCGGGGGGGCTGCGGCACCGGCCGCGACGCGCACGCGCCGCTGAGCGGCCACGGTGCTCGGCGGGGTCACGGCGCGCCTCCCTCCTCTCGCAGCTTGCGCCCCGCGCGCAGGTGGGCCGAGCGCGCGCGGGGGTTGGCGGCGAGCTCGCCCGCGGAGGGAGCGACGGCGCGTGTGGTCAGCAGGCGGGCCTCGGGCTCGCGACCGCACACGCAGACCGGGAAGTCGGGCGGGCAGATGCACCCGGTCGCGCGCTCGACCAGGAAGCGCTTGACCCGGCGATCCTCGAGTGAGTGGAACGAGATCCCGGCGAGCACGCCGCCGACGCGCAGGCGCGCCCAGGCGAGCGGCAGCGCGCGATCGATCTCCTCGAGCTCGTCGTTGACGACGATCCGCAGCGCCTGGAAGGAGCGCTTGGCCGGATGGCCGCCGCCGAAGCGGGCCGGCGCCGGCACGGCCGCGGAGATGACCTCGACGAGGTCCTGCGTCGTGTCGATCTCGCGCAGCGTGCGGCGGCGCACGATCGCGGCGGCGATCGCCCCGGCATGGCGCTCCTCGCCGTAGTCGCGCAGGATCCGCGCGAGCCGGCGCTGGTCCCAGGTGTTGACGATCTCGCGCGCGGTCACCGCCTGGCGCGGATCCATACGCATGTCCAGCGGCGCGTCGTAGGAGTAGGAGAAGCCGCGCTCGCGTGTGTCGACCTGCATCGAGGACATCCCGAGATCGAAGTACACGTGATCGGCGCGCACGTCCTCCTCGCGCAGGAGCGCGAGCGCGTCGGCGAACGACGCCCGGATGAAGCGGGTCTCGCACGCCAGCTCCCCCGCCAGCTCGGCGAAGCGCTCCTGCGCGTAGGGGTCGCGGTCGATCGCGATGAGCGTGCCCCGCGGCCCGAGCCGCTGCGCGACGAGGCGCGCGTGGCCGCCGCCGCCGAACGTGCAGTCGATGACGGTCTCGCCCGGTTGCGGGTCGAGCAGGGCGATCAGCTCAGCCGCGAGGACCGGGACGTGCACGGTGGTCATGTCAAGCAGGATGGCCAACTCGCGCCGTGATCTTCGCGACGCCGCCGAGCAGCGCCGGTCGATGGTCGTTCCAGCGGGTGCGGTCCCACAGTTCGAGGCGCTCGCCGACGCCGACGACGACGACCTCCTTCTCCAGGCCGGCGTGGCTTGCGAGGAAGCCGGGCACCATGATGCGTCCGGCGGCATCGAGGTCCACGTCGGTCGAGCTGCCGTAGACGAAGCGCTCGAGCTCGGCCCGCGCCGGCGAGAGCGGCGGCTGGTCGGCGAGCGCGCGTTCGGTGTAGCGCTCGTAGTCGTCGGGGCGCCAGATGCCGACGCACTGCCGCTGGTCGATCGTCATCGCGAGGACGACGCCGTCGGCCAGGACGGACCGGTAACGGGCCGGGACGGTGAGGCGGTTCTTTGCGTCGAGCGTGTGGTCGAAGGTGCCACGAAAGGCCACGGTTGGCTCCTGGGCGGAAAACCGAGCCGAGGTGGAGGAGTGGGAGGAGCCCCTCCACCCCGGCTCGCTGGGGCGACCGTATCCCACTTCCTCCCACAATGCAACCCCTCATGCACACATTCCCCCACTTTGACCTCATACACCCGTCCAGTGCCCCACCGGCGAACTCCCTGCACCTGATCGCCTTTCGCGTTCGCGTCCTCGACGCCTGCCCGGCGCGACGTCTGCAAACGGGCATGCAGGGGGCCGAACCGGGCGCCGGCTTGCACGCCGTCACCGCCGGGGCGACGGCGTAGACTTGCCGCGCGCATGAGCCCTCGACGACGCCCACGCGGGCGCAGGCCCGGGTGGGCGGCCCTCCTCGTCGCCCTCGCCGCGACGCTGCTCGCCGCCTGCGGATCCTCGACTCCGCCCCAGACGGATCCGGCCACCGTCGTGCCCGCGGGCGTGCCGCTGTACCTCGGCGTGGTCGCCCGCCCCGGCGGCACCCTCGGGACGCAGGCGCTGTCCGCCGCGCGGACCCTCACGGGGCAGGCGCAGCCGTTCGCCGGGGTGGAGGCGACGATCGACTCGCTCGCCGGCCCGAGCGTGAGCTTCACACGTGACATCGAGCCGTGGCTCGGCCGCAGCGCCGGGGCATTCTTCACGTCGCTCGCCGGCGGCCTCTCCCTGCACGGCGCATCGCCGAGCGCCGGTGCGGCCGTGGTCGACGTGGCCGATCACGGCTCGGCCCAGTCGTTCCTCAGCCACCTGACGAGTACGAGCGGCGCGCAGGCGGCGAGCTACCGCGGGGTCGGCTACGCCCTGACGCCCCAGGGGATCGCCTACGGGTTCGTCGGGCCGTTCGTCGTCATCGGCGTGCGCTCCGCGTTCGAGGCGGTCGTCGACACCCACGACGGGGGACCGGCCCTCAGCACCTCGGCCACGTTCGCCTCGGTTCGCGACTCGGCGCCGGCCGACACCGTGGCCGAGCTGCACGTCGGATCGCGCGCCCTCGTCGCGGCGCTGCCGGCCGGCGCGGCTGCAAGCGGCGTGCTCGGGCTCGCCCGTGCGGTCGCCGGCTCGAGCTCGATCGCTGCGCTCGACGCGTCGCTTCAGGTCCCGGCCGCCAGTTCACTCGTCGTCTCGCTCGCCGTCACCGGCGGCGGCGCCGGTCCCTCGACGGGACCGACGGCGGCGCAGGTCTTCGCCGGCCTGCCCGGTGACTCGTGGCTCGCGCTCGGCACCGGCGCGCTCGGACCGTCGCTCGAGCGACTGCTCGCCGCCGTGCCGAGCGGCTCGGCGCTCGGCGGCTCCACGATCGGGAGCGTCCTCGATCTCCTGCGCACGCTCGACGGCGGCGCGCAGCATCTGCTGCGCTGGGCCGGTCCGACGGGCGTGTTCGCCGCCGGCTCCGGCCTGCTCGACCTCACCGCCGGGATCACCATCACCACGCGCAACGACGCGCTCGCCCGGGCGGCGATCCCCCAGATCGCCGCCCGCCTGAGCCCGGGAGCGACGCCCGCAGCGCTCGCGGTGCCGGGCAGCGACGCCGGCCTGAGCGTCCCGCTGTCGGGGCTGCCGATCTCGGTCGACATCGTCCACGTCCCGGGGAAGGTCGTCATCGGCCTCGGGAGCGCGTCGGTCCAGGCCGCCCTGCATCCATCGAGCACGCTCGGCGGATCGCAGGTCGGCGCCGCCGCCGCACGCACGCTCGGCGGCGGCGCGCCGTCGCTGCTGATCGACTTCCCGACGCTCGTGAACGTCATCGACACCGTCAACCAGCTCACCGGGACCCCGATCCTCGGCACCCTCCCCGCGGTCACCTCGCGGCTGGGCGACGTCGTCGCCGGCACGGCCAGCTCCGGTGACACGCGCACCGTGCGAGTCGTGATCAACCTGCAATAGCGACGCGCCCGTCGCCGCCCGAGGCGTCGCGCGCCGGGGCCTTCTCGGATTCGATGATCACCCGGCACGGTCGCTTGGCCAGCAGGTAGCTCGCGGTCGGGCCGATTCCCTGCTCCCCCCTGGGCGCGTGAAGCGTCGACCAGTAGATGACATCGGCGTTGATCCGCTCGGCCTCCTCGATCAGCGTCGCGCCCGGGTTTCGCGTGCGGATGAGGCCGGTGTGCACCTTGATGCCGGCCCGGCGGGCGACGATCCGCGCGCTCTCGAGCACCGTGCGCCCCTGCGTCTCCTCGTCCTCGAGGCCGGCCTCGAGTGACAGCTGGCTCGGCACCGGCAGCACGAAGACCGCGTAGACGACGCCGTCGGCGCCGATGAGCTTCGCGGCGTCGCGCAGCGCGGCGGCGCTGACGTCGTTACTGAACATCGGCACGAGCGCGGTGCGGTACTCGAGCTCCTCGAAGTCGGCCGGGCGCTGGGCGCGCTCGATCCTGTACGCCTTGGTCGCGCTGAGCCCGCTGCGCCGGCGGTAGACGAAGTAGAAGATCATCCCGAACACCATCCACGGCACGCCGACGATGCGCGCCTCGGAGTGCAGCAACACGACGGCGATCCAGGCGCCGGCCGTCCCGATCATCCCGATGACCGCGGTCATCGGGATCCAGTAGCCGCGGATGCGCACGTTCCACGGCATCCGGTAGGGCCGCTCGCGATCCGGGTCGGTCACGCGCAGGCGGATGACGGCGGCGTGGGCGGTCGTGAACGACAGCATCGCGCCGAACGAGTAGAGGTTGCCGAGCACGGTGGTGTTGCCATAGAGCACCAGCACGCTCGCCAGGCACGAGAAGAAGACGAGCGTGATCCACGGCGTGCGGTAGCGCGGATGCAGGCGCGCGAAGGCCGCGGGCAGCTGGCGGTGCTCGGCCAGCGACCACGACAGGCGCGAGATCCCGATCATGCCCGCGTTGGTGGCGATGAACAGGATCGTCGCGGCGAGCAGCCCGACGTAGTACCGCGACAGGTGCAGCGCGGCACCGTGCAGGCCGAGCTTGTCGATGATGCCGAGCACGGGATCGTTCTGGTAGACCGTCCCGAGCTCCGTGATGTGCGTATGCGGATCGACGGGCAGCGCGGACAGCGCGATGACCGAGATGCCGAGATACACGCCGAGCACGGCGATGACGACGAGGTTCACCGCCTTCGGCACCATCTTGCCGGGGTCCTTGGCCTCCTCGGCCATGTTCGAGACGGTCTCGATCCCGGTGTAGGCGAGCATCGCGATCGACAGCGCGAAGACGACCTGGCCCCAGCTCGGGACCGTGCCGAGGTGCACCTGGTTGATGAGCAGCGACGGGTTGAGGACGAGGAAGCAGCCCACCGCGACGAGCAGGACCTGGGTCGACAGGTCGATCATCGCCAGGATGAAATTGAGCTTCGCCGACTCGCCGAGCCCTCTGATGTTCAACATCGTGAGGACGACGATCACGATCAGCCCGCCGACGATGTCGCCCGGGTTGTGGTTGAGCCCGCCCAGCCCCGGGAACGCGCTCAGGTAGTGCGGCACGAAGAAGGCCGAGATGGCGATCGTGAGGATGTAGTCGAGTGAGAGCGCCCAGCCGGCGAAGAACGAGACCACCTCGTTGAAGGCGTGACGCGCGAACGAGGACGACCCCCCTGCTTCCGGGAACATGGCGGCGCCCTCGGCATACGTCTTGGCGGTGAGCGCGAACAGACCGCCCGCGAACACGAACACGAGCGGGGTGAGGCCGAGCGCGTGCGCGGCCACGAGACCGAGCGCGTAGTAGATCGAGGAGCCGACGTTCCCGTAGGCGCTCGCGAACAGCCCGGAGACCCCGACCGACCGCCGCAGTCCGTGTTCCGAGAGGCGTGCCATCGCCGCTGGAGCCTAGTGACAAGGACGTCCGACGGCCCCGCCCTGCGGCCCCGGATGGCGCGATTCGACGACGCAGTGCAACATCCCGTTCACGAGGGCTCCCCGAGAAGGAGTCAAGCTTATGATTGCGACGGCCCGGGGCGGACCGTCTCCGGATTGGACCCCCATGGAGAACACGCGCCGCGGAAATTACGACTCCGGAGAGGACTTCGTCCTCGAATATGGAGAGCTGCGCTTCACCTTCAACGAGCGCGACTTCCAGGAGCGCTGCGAGCAGGCGGCGCTCAAGCTCGGCTTCGTCGGCGGCCGACTCGGCGACGATGAGCTGGAAGACCTCGTCAACCTCGCCGTCAACGGCGAGATCCAGGACCCGGCCTCGGCCCTCGGCGAGCACGTCAACGACTGCTGGCCGGAGCTCGTCGGCCCGGCCGACCGCTCGCTCGTGCACTGGCTGCGCCGGCTCGTGTTCCGCGGCGCCTGGCTCGATCAGCGCGTGAACGAGGGCGAGCTCGACGTCTGCTTCGTCGAGGAGACCGCGACCTTCGCCTACGTGCAGCCCGAACGCGATGGCGAGCCGATCGAGCTCGCCCCCGAGCCCTCCTGGGGCCGGGTCGCGTACCGCCGCTGACGCGCGGTCGCGACGCCGCGGCCCGTCTACGCCTCGCCTGGCGCCCCGAGCGCCGTGGCGCGGGCCTGCGCGATCGCCTCGGCGCCGGCGTCGCCGACCAGGAGCTCGGGACGCAGGGTGCCGCTGTTGACGAGGTCGAGCGCCGGCAGGCGGCCGGTGCTCGTGAGCGCGACGTCGAGGGTGATCACCGTCGTCTCGCCGCCGTACGGCGCGGCGGCGGTTGCGATCACGGTCAGCGAGCCGCCGTCGACGAGGTTACGGGCGGCGGCGAGCGCGCGGCGCGCCACCGGCTGATGCACGCCCTCGAGCGTGTCGATCAGCACCACGGCGTTACCGCCGCGGGCGGCCACGCGGCGCGCGGTGTCGACGGCGCGCTCGATCGACTGCCCTTGGGCGTCCGCCGAGGCGGCGAAGCTGACCGCGGTCGTCGGCGCGAGCGGCCCGGACTGCCACTCGCCGATCTCCTCGGGTCGCACCCCGGCGAGCACGAGCGTGACGTCGAGGCCCTCCTGGGCGGTGAGCGCGCCGGCCAGGCGGCGCACCGCCTCGCTCTTGCCCGCGCGCGCGGCCCCGACGATCGCGACCCGCGAACCGCGACCGATCGGCGTGAGCCACTCGATCGCCCGGAGCGTGGGGTCGTCGGCCCCGAGCGCGAAGCGCTCGCTCGGGAAGGCCGCCGGCAGGTCGTCGTAGTGGGTGCCCTCGGCGACCGAGTCGGCCGACGCGCCGTTGATCTCCTCCACGCGCACGAGCGACGGGTAGCGCTCCGAGCGACGAGGGGCGCGCGCCGGGCCGCTGACGCGGTCGCCTGAGACGAGCTCGCAGCGGCGGACCTGGGCGGCCGAGATGTACACGTCATCGTCGGAGGGCTCGGGCGGGTCGACGCGCAGGAAGGCGGAGCCGTTGCCGAGGAGCTCGACGACGCCTTCGACGCTGTGCTCCTCCGCGCCGCCGCGCTCGCCGCGCTCACCGCGCTCGCGTCGCGACGAGCGCCCGCCGGCCTCCGCCGGCGTCTCCTCCTCGTCGGCGCCGCTGTCGCGATCCTCCTGGGCGCTGGCGCGACTGCGCCGCCGCCCGCGGCTCGTCGCGCCGCGGCGTCCGCGGGCGGGGCGATCCTCGTCGGCCTCGACGTCGCTCGCGGTCTCTTCGGTCTCGGTCGCGGCCTCGGTCTCGTCGTCGGCCTCGTCGGCGGGCTTGGCCTTCGCGGCGCGGCTCCGTCCGCCGCGCGAGCGGGTCGCGCGGGCGCGCGACGGGCGCTCCTCGGCGTCGGCCTCGGCCTCGGCGCCGTCGGCCGGCGTCCCGAGGATCGCGTCGACCAGATCGGCCTTGCGCAGCCGGCGGAAACCGTCGATCCCGAGCTGGTTGGCGATCGTGTGCAGGTCGGCGAGCGGACTGGCTTCGAGCTCGCTTCGTTCGAGCACGGGCATGTGATTCTCCTTCTGTGGGGTAAGGGCGGTTGGCGTCCGCGACGCGTTGGACAGCGTGCGGCACCCGCTTTGTCCCACCAGCGTAGCGGTCAGCCGGACGGCTCGTGGCGCAGCGCCTCGCTGAGCGCGAGGTCGCCGCGCACCCCGCGCTCGCCGCGCAGCGCGCTCCACACGGCGAGGAAGTCGGCGGCGGCCGCCACGTCGTGCACGCGGAACAGCTGGGCGCCCGCCTCGACTCCGTAGGCGAGCGCGGCGAGCGTGCCGGCGTCGCGCTGCGCCGGCGTGCGACCGGTGAGCGCGCCGATGAAGTCCTTGCGCGAGATCGCCATCAGCAGCGGAAAGCCGAGCTCGTGCAGGCGCGGAAGCTGGCGCAGCAGCTCGATCGTCTGCGCCGGGGTCTTCGCGAAGTCTGGTCCCGGATCGAGGATGAGCTGCTCGGGGCGCACGCCCTCCCGCAGCGCGAGCTCGACGCGCTCGGCCAGGAACGCGAGCACGTCGGCGAGGACGTCGTCGTACGCGTCGGGATCCTGCAGGCGGACCTTCGGCGCCGCGCGCGTGTGCATCACGACGAGCGCCGCCCCGCTGCGCGCGCAGAGCGCCGCCAGCTCCGGGTCGCGCAGCCCGCTCACGTCGTTGACGATGACCGCGCCGGCGTCGATGGCGGCGCGCGCGACCGCCGGCTTGTAGGTGTCGACCGAGACGACGGCGTCGAGCTCGTCGACGATCCGGCTCACGAGCGGTACGACCCGCTCGATCTCCTCGGCGACCTCGACCGGCGGGCGGTTGGTGGCGGCCGACTCGCCGCCGACGTCGAGGATGTCGGCGCCCTCCGCGAGCAGCCGGGCACCGAGGGCGACGCGGTCCTCGAGCGTGCGGTGCCGGCCGGCGTCGGAGAAGGAGTCCGGCGACGCGTTCACGATCCCCATCAACCAGGGACGGCGGCCGAGCGCGAGCGTGCGCCCCGCGGCGCTCACGATGTGCTCGATCACGAGACGACGAGCGTCGCGACCGAGGTGGCCGTGCTCGTCCCGTACCGGTTGGTGGCGACCACACGCACCCGGTGCGTGCCGCTCTTGAGCGCCTTGGCGAGTCGGATCCGGGTCCCCGTCGTCGTGGCCACCGTCACCCCGTCGACCTGCACGGCGTAGCTCGCGATGCCGAGCACGTCGAGCGGCGTGCTCCAGCTGATCACGGGGTTGTGGACCGGCGTGTGCGCCGGCACGACGAGGCCAAAGGGCTGCGGGGGCTGGGCGAGCCCGCCGACGACGATCCGCGTGCTCGCCGGCGCGCCCTGCAGGAAGGCCACGAACGTATCGCCGTAGTGGTCGGCGGCCGCGGACAGTGCCCCGGGGCCGGTCTGCACGCCGCCGAGGGCCGGATCGGAGATCGTGCTCGCCGGCGAGAACGCCGACCCGTTGAAGGCGCGCACGACCACCGACGCCGGCGCGGTCGTCGCGCCGCTCTGCAGCCACGCGACGCCGCCGACGGGCTCCACCCCACCGACGGCCGCGACGGGCTCGGGCAGCACGGCGTCCGGAACGCTGTCGAGTCGCAGCGGCGGACTGAAGTAGGGGTCGCTCAGCGGGTCGGCGTAGACGATGTGGGTCGAGGTCGTCTCGACGGAGGCGAGGCCGTTGCCGGTGCCATCGATCGACACCTGCGGATCGTCGGCGCCATCGGAGGTCGGGATCGTGAGCGGGTCGATGACCGTCGGGCCCTTGTCGCCGAACCCGGAGATCGCCGGCTCGGGCGGATCGAACAGCGAGCCGTACTGGTGGCGCGCGATCGTGCGCGAGACGAGCGTCGTCCCCTCCACAAAGGACTCGCGGAAGGCGACCCACCCGAAGTCCGACGCGTCCTCGAGGCTCACCGACGGGCTGTCGGCGTCGCCGCCGGGGAGCCCGGACAGCATGGGCAGGTTGAGGTCCTGGGGTGCGTTGCTGAGGCCGGCGGCGGAGACGCGCCGCGCGATGACGTGGGTGTGGCCGTCGGCCTCGCTCTCCCCCCACGCGACGAGGGCCTCGCCATCGCTCGCGACGGCGATCGCCGAGCGCGTCGCCGGCGTGCTTCCGGCGTTGTCGCTGGGCACGAGGTTGAGCGGCGCGCCGATCACCTGCCAGCTCGTCGCGAAGCGGTCCAGGCGCGCGACGTAGACCCCCGAGACGGCGCCGAGCGGCGCGGTGAAGGACACGTAGGCCGTGCCGAACTGCGAGATCCCGAGGGCCGGATTGCTCGCGTTGGCGACGAGCGGCTGCGGCGCGGTGAAGGCGGCCGCCCCCGGATCGTGGACCGCCCCGTAGAGCGTGCCGGCGCTCACGAACACCGCGACGACGCGCCCGGAGGTCGCGGCCGCGACGAGCGGCTGGGAGGCCGCACCGGGCAGCGCCGCGTCGATCTGGATGGGCGCACCCCAGACCCCGGCCTGCTCGAGGCTCACGAAGACGTGCGGGACGCCACCGGCGGTGCTGAGGTACGTCACGGCGCCGGCTCCCTCGCGGGCGAGCGTGACGTTGCCGAGCGCCGTGATCGCGGGGTTCGGCCCATCGATCGTCCTCCCCAGGAAGGCCGTCTGCGCGCTCGCCGCCGGCCCGGCGGCGAGCGCGACGGCGCCGGCCAGCAGCGCGACCGCGACGGCGCGGCCGCCGCTCGGCCCACGCGGGCGGCGCCAAGGGAGTGTGGACGTGCGGCTCATGCGGCGCCTCACGATACGGCGCCGCCGGCCTCGACGCGGGCCTCGAGCCCCTCGGCACGAGCCTCGCTGCGGAATTCCCCGAGCTCGCGTGCGATCCGCGCGGCGTCCCACCCGAGCTCGCGCCCGAGCGTATCGGCGATCCGGCGGGCCGGGCTGGCCTCGCCCTCCTGCAGCTCGCGGGCGGCGAGCAGCCCGAGGCGCGTGCGGCGCAGCAGCACGTCGCCGATCGTCTGCGCCTGCTCGTGCCGGGCCGCGACGACGGCCTCGGCGAGCAGGTCGGGATGCCCGGCGACGATCGGCTGCGTCAGCTCGCCGCGCTCGCCCGCGATCTTCAGCACCTCATGGGCGGCGTAGCCGTAACGCGCGGCCAGCGGCCCGTACGCAGCCTCGGCGACGCCCTCGACCCGCGGAAGCTCCTTCGCGTCGACGGCCTGCCCGAGCGGGATCTCGTGCGTACGACAGGGCGCGTCGCGCGCCTCGCGCTCGACGAGGCGGTCGACGGCGAGCTTGGCCATCCGCCGCCAGGTCGTCAGCTTGCCGCCGGTGATCGTGATGAGCCCGCTCGACGTCTCGTACAGCTCGGCCTTGCGCGAGATGTCGACCGACTTGCGCGGATCGCCGGTCGAGATGAGCGGGCGCACCCCCGCGTAGGCGCCGGTCAGGTCGTCGTAGCCGAGCGCCGTGCCGAAGAAGGCGTTCGCCGCTTCGAGCAGGTAGTCGAGGTCGTCGCGCGGCGGGGCGATGTGCTCGAGCGCGCCCTCGTAGTCGGAATCCGTCGTGCCGATGAGCGTGCGCCCCAGCCATGGCAGCGCGAAGATCGTGCGCCCGCCGCCCGCCGGCACGATCGCACCGCCCACGAGCGGCAGGTCGTCGTGGCGCAGCGTGATGTGCGTCCCGCGGCTCGGGCGGATGCGCGGCAGCTCGGCCTCGTCGTGCAGCTCGTTCGGACGCAGACGGTCGGCCCACACCCCGGTCGCGTTGATGACGTTCGCGCCGCGCACCTCGAGCGCCACCCCGTTGACGGTGTCTCGCGCGCGAACGCCGATCGCACGTCCGTGTTCCTCGAGCAGCTCGGAGACCTCGACGCGGTTCGCGCAGATCGTCCCGAACCGCTCGGCCTCGCCGAGCACGGTCAGCACGAGGCGCACGTCGTCGGTCTGGCAGTCGTAGAACAGGTATCCGGCCGTCGGCTCGCGAGCGCGCAGTGCGGGCAATAGCTCGACGACCTCTTCGCCGGAGATGACGCGATGGCGCTCGGGGCTCCACGGGGTGTCAGCGAGCGGCGCCTCCGGTCGCGCCCGGCGGCCGCGCCGGCCGCGCAGGCGCTGCCGGTCGACGGCCATCACGTCGTAGAGGTTGAGCCCGACGCCGACGAGGCGGTCGGGCCGTTCGCCCTCGAAGGCGGCCACGACGAGCGGCAGCGGGTGGACGAGATGCGGGGCGAGCGCGACCATCAGCTGGCGCTCGAGCAGCGCCTCGCGTACGAGACCGAGGTCGAAGTTCTGCAGGTAGCGCAGCCCGCCGTGCACGAGCTTGCTCGAGCGGCTGGACGTCCCGCTGGCGAAATCCTGGCGCTCGAGCAGCGCCACGCTGTACCCGCGCGTGGCGGCATCGAGCGCCACGCCGGCGCCGGTGATCCCGCCGCCGACGACGACGACGTCGAACTCCTCGCTGGCGAGCGCGCTGAGGGCGTCCCGGCGGTCGATCATCCCCGCCAGTGTTCCAGAGCGCCAAGTCGAAGCTAGGTCTCGCCCTCCCAATAGCCGACCTGCCCGTCGCCGCGCCGCAGCATCACGGTGTCGCCGTCCCCGCCCGGCCAGACGCCGATCTTGTCGCTGTCCGGGTAGACGGCGACGGCCGGCGTGGCCGCGCTCGAGAACATCAGCACGCGCGCGACCGCGGGATCCCGGTTGGTCACCTTATGGGCGCCGTCCGGGCCCGCCGGGAAGCACACGGCGTCGCCGCGCTCGAGGTCGCGCTCGCCGTCGGGCGTCCGCAGGACGACCCGGCCATCGAGGACGACGAGCCACTCCTCCACGTACTCGTAGTGATAGGGGCACACGCTCTGGTCCGCCGGCAGCTCGAACACCTTCGCGGTCAGCGCTCGTGCGACGTCCGCCTCGAGCGTCTTCGCCCCGTTGCGATAGCCGGGCGGGTCATTCGGCTCGTACTCGGCTTCGTCGTCGAAGACGTTACTCGGCGGCACGCCGGCGATCATCCCATGCGGCGCCGATCGAGGCGCTCGGGGCGCTACACGTCGTTGAGCGCGGCGGTGATCTCGCTCACCGCGCCCTTGGCGTCCCCGAAGAGCATCTGGGTCTTGGGGTCGTAGTAGAGCTCGTTCTCGATCCCGGCGAATCCGGGGTTCATCGAGCGCTTGATGACGATCACCTGGCGGCTCTCGTTCACCTCGAGGATCGGCATTCCGTAGATCGGCGAGGACGGCGTGTTCTTGGCCGCCGGGTTGGTGACGTCGTTGGCGCCGATGACGAGCGAGACGTCAGTGCGCCCGAACTCCTGGTTGGCGTCGTCCATCTCCTCCAGCTGGTCGTACGGGACGTCGGCCTCGGCGAGCAGGACGTTCATGTGGCCGGGCATGCGACCGGCGACGGGATGGATCGCGTAGGCGACCTCCACGCCGCGGGCCTCGAGCTCCTTGGTGAGCTCGCGCACCGCATGCTGGGCCTGGGCGACCGCCATGCCGTAGCCGGGCACGATCATGACGCGGCTCGCGTAGGCGAGCAGGATCGCCGCGTCGGCGGCCGTGGTCGAGCGCACGCTGCCGGCATGCTCCCCGGCGCCGGCCGCGCCCTCGATGACGCCGCCGCCACCGAAGCCGCCGGCCACGATCGAGGGGATCGAGCGGTTCATCGCGTTGGCCATGAGATTGGTCAGGATCGAGCCCGACGCGCCGACGATCATGCCGGCGACGATCAGCGCCGTGTTGTCCAGGGCAATGCCCGTCGCCGCCGCGGACAGTCCGGTGAAGGCGTTGAGCAGCGAGATGACGACCGGCATGTCGGCGCCGCCGATGGGCAGAACGACCGCGTTGCCGAGCAGCGCCGCCGCCACGAGCAGGCCGATGAAGATGCCCTCGGATGTGCTGCCGGCGGCGATGTCGATCGCGGCGGCGAGCGCGAGCACGAGCAGCACGCCGTTGACGGCCTGCTGGGCCGCCCCGAGGGTGATCGGGCGCCCCGGGAGGATCTCCTGGAGCTTCGCGAAGGCGATGTTCGAGCCCCAGAAGGACACCGAGCCGACGATCGCGGCGAACAGGCTGAAGATCGCGACGTACAGTGGCACGCCCGTGTAGCCGTGCGTGAGACGGAACTCCGACCAGGAGATGAGGAACACCGCGCCGCCGCCGACGCCATTGAAGAGCGCCACCATCTGCGGCATCGCCGTCATCTTCACCTGGCGCGCCGCCGGCACGCCGACGGCGGTGCCGATCGCGATGCCGAGGGCGATCAGCCCCCAGTTGCCCTCGGTGGGCTGCAGCAGCGTGGCGACGATCGCGATGACCATGCCGACCGCGGCGATCCGATTGCCGCGCACGGCGGTCGTCGGACCCGACAGCCCGCGCAGGCCCTGGATGAACAGCGAGAACGCGATGATGTACAGGACGTCGAGGAAGTTCTCGTTCTGCAGGAACGTCGTGGCGAGCGGCACCGAGATCACTTGTGCGTCCCCGGGCCGGTGTCGTCGTCGTCCTTGGCCGGCGGGGCCTTCGGCCTCACCTTGAACATCTCGAGCATGCGGTCGGTGACGAGAAAGCCGCCGATGATGTTGATTGTCCCGAAGGCGATCGCGATGACGAGGATGATCTTGTTGAAGACGTCGTTACCGGACAGGCCGATCACCAGCAGGCCGCCGAGCAGCACGATGCCGTGGATCGCGTTCGTGCCCGACATGAGCGGCGTGTGCAGGGTGTTCGGGACCTTCGAGATCACGACGAAGCCGACGAAGCCGGCGAGCACGAGGATCGCGAGGTTGGTGACGAGAACGCTGCCGATGATCACGGGGTTGAGTCCTCCTTCTCGACGGCGGCCTTCGCGCCGGCGTTGACGATCTCGCCGTCGCGCACGATGCAGGCACCGGCGATGATCTCGTCGTCGAAGTCGAGGTGCAGCGTGGGGGCTCCGGACTCCTCGGCCGGCGCCTGGATCATCAGCTCGAGCAGGGCAAGCACGTTGCGGGCGAAGAGCTGCGAGCTGTGCTCGGGCACGGTGGCCGGCAGGTTGAGCGGGGACACGATCTTCACGTCGTGGCGGATCACAGTCTCGCCGGGAACGGTCAGCTCGCAGTTGCCGCCCGACTCGCCCGCGAGGTCGACGATGACCGAGCCCGCCTTCATGCCCTCCACGGCCTCCTCGGTGACGAGCTTGGGCGCCGGGCGACCGGGCACGAGCGCGGTGGTGATGACGACGTCGAAGCCCTTGATCGCGTCGGTGAGCGCCTGCTGCTGCTGCGCGCGCTCGGCCTCCGTCAGCTCGCGGGCGTATCCGCCCTCGCCGGCCGCCTCGAGGCCGAGGTCGAGCCACTGGGCACCGAGCGACTGCACCTGCTCGGCCACCTCGGGGCGCACGTCGTAGCCGGTCGTGCGCGCGCCGAGGCGCTTGGCCGTGGCGAGCGCCTGCAGTCCGGCGACGCCCGCGCCCAGTACGAGCACCTTCGCCGGCGGGATGGTGCCGGCGGCGGTCATCAGCATCGGATAGAAGCGGCCCATGCTCTCGGCGCCGAGCAGCGCGGCCTTGTAGCCGGCGACGTTGCTCTGCGAGGACAGCGCGTCCATCGACTGGGCGCGCGAGATGCGCGGGATCGCCTCCATCGCGAACGCTGTGGCGCCGGCCGCGGCGAGCGCCGTCGTCGTCTGCGGGCTCGTGAGCGGCGCCAGGAAGCCGATCAGCACGCTGCCCTGGCCGAGCGCGGCCAGCTGCTCGGGGCTCGGCGGCGCGATCGTCACCACGACGTCGGCCCGCCAGATCGCGGCGACGTCGTCGGTGATCTGCGCGCCGGCCTGCGTGAACGCCTCGTCGGTGAGCAGCGCGTCGGTGCCCGCGCCCGCCTGGACGAGGACGCGCAGCCCCTTGGCCGCCAGCTTCGCGACCACCTCGGGCACAAGCGCAACTCGGCGCTCGCCCGCAGCGATCTCCTTCGGTACACCGATCTCCACGACGGGCGGCAACGTATCCGATCTGCCCGCGCAGCGATGTCAGGTCGTCCTTGTGGCCGGCCGCAACCGCGCGCTGTGCGACACTCCCGACAGGGTGACGGTCAACCTCACGCGCATCTACACGCGCCTCGGAGACGACGGCGAGACGCACCTCGGCGACATGAGTCGCGTGAGTAAGAACGATGCCCGCGTCGAGGCGTACGGAACCGCCGACGAGCTCAACTCGTTCATCGGCGTCGGGCTGCTCGCCCCCGGTCTGCCGGCGGCGTTCGCCGCGATGCTGTCCCGGGTTCAGAACGAGCTGCTCGACGTCGGGGCCGACCTCTCGGTGCCGCCGGGCGACGCCCGCGAGCGCCTGCGCATCACCCCGGCCTACACCGACTGGCTCGAGGCGGCGTGCGACGAGGTGAACGCGACGCTCGAGCCGCTTCACTCCTTCGTCATCCCGGGCGGCTCACCGGCCTCCGCCGCGCTGCACGTGTGCCGGACCGTATGCCGGCGCGCCGAGCGCCGCGCGATCGCGGTGAGCGACGTCAACCCCGAGGTCGTGCGCTACCTCAACCGCCTCTCGGACCTGCTGTTCATCCTCGCCCGCGCGGCGAACCACGAGGCTCCTGGGGCCGCGCCGGAGCCGCTGTGGCAGCCGGGCGGCGGTGAGGGCGCCCAGCCGCAGGCCTAACCGCCCGCGTCAGCGCCGCAGCGCGACCGTGAAGCCCGAGACGAGGCTCGCGGCCAGCGCCGCGATGATCGCGGCGAAGGCGATGACCGAGTGGTGGGTGGCGGCGAAGCCGGCCACCTCGGTCGGTCGTAACGCGACGAGCGCGCCGGTGAAGGCGGCCAATGAGCCGAGCACGACGCCGGGCACGAGGGTTCCGCCGCGGTCTCGGCGCGGCGCGATCGCCGGCCGGCGGTGCGCGACGCGAGCGAGGGCAGCGGGCCGGGTCGCGTCGACCGCCTCCGCAGCGTCGCGGGACAGCACCGCCACCGCCCCCGCGCCCCACACCGCCGCCAGCAGGTACCCGCCGATGACATCGCTCGGCAGGTGCCAGGCGAGCGTGAGCAGCGAGAAGCCGACGGCGACCGTGAAGACGCCGCCGATGGCGGCCACCGCGGGACGCCAGCGGCGAGGCGCGACGAGCAGCGCGCACAGCGTCATCGACATGACCGCGGTGGAGTGGCCGCTCGGCCAGGAGGCGCCGGGGATCTGGTGCTGGGCGTCGACGTAGTCGTGCGCGACCGCCAGGATCGGCTTCAGCGCCTCGGCGCTCGCCGTCGCGCCGACGATCACGACCGGCACCGCCACCAAGAGCGCCCGGCGACCGCGCCGCCACGCGACGGCCATCGCCGCGAGCGTGAACAGCGTGCACGAGAGCGGTGTGACGAGCGCGAGTGTCGCGTTGGCGAGCGCTTCGACGTGGCCGTGGTCGAGGCTGATGAAGCCGCGCAGCGCGGCCGCGTCGTGCACCCGCGCGGCCGGCACGTGGGCGAGCACGAGCCAGCTGCCGATGAAGCCCAGCGCGCACAGCGCGGCCGACCACAGGGCGAGCCGGCGGCGGCGAAACGCCGCCGAGACGGCCGATTGCGCGAAGCGTTCCATCTCACAGAGGCTAGTGCGCCGGTCCGAGCGAGTCGACCGACATTCGATCAAGGCCGGCGGGCGCGTGCGGCTGGCACGCCGGCCTGGGCGTAGCGCACTCGCGTGTCGGTGCCGTGACCGGGCCGACGGGCACCGCGACCCGCAGGGCGCGTCCGCCCCGACGGCGCGGCTGCATCCCGGGGCGAGCTCAGCCGAACGCCAGGACGAGCACGGCTCTGCCCAACAGCCCAGCACCCCGCGCGAGGGCGATGCCCGCCGGAACCGGGGAGGCCGCGCCCGCCGCCGGCGCGCCGACCGGGAACGGCTTGCGTGCGAGCGCCGTGAGCGCCTGGGCCGTCACCCACACCGGGGTCTGATCGCTCGTGCGCGAGTAGTGCACGCTGCCGTCGGGTCCGACCAGGGTCTGCAGGTATCCGAGCGGCGAGCGCGCGCCGGCCCGGCCGGCCGCGGCGGGGTTGACTCCGGCGGCGACGAGCGCCTGGATCGCCCACGCCGTCGATTGGGCGTCCGAGCTCGCGCCCGCGCCCAGCGACCAGCCGCCGTCGGCACCCTCGGAGCCGCGCAGGTAGCGCACGGCGCGCGCGACGACGGGATCGGTGCGGCCGAGCGAGTCGACGACGCCCTGGAGCGCGGCGGCGGTGTCGTCGGCGTCGCTGGCCGCACCGCGCTGGGCGAAGCTGAAGCCGCCGTCGGGGTTCTGCTGGCGCGAGAGCCAGCGCCCGGCGTCCTGCACCGGCGCGGCCCGCGCCGCGGTCCCCGCCGCGCGCAGCGCGAAGATCGCGAACGCCGTCGTGTTGACCTGCTCCCCGAACGAGCCATCGACCTGCCGCCCGGCGAGCAGCGCAGCGAGGAGGCTGTGACCGGGGAAGGAGCCGATCGGTGCGTTTGCGGCGTGCAGGGCGAGGATCGTGCGCTCGTCGTCGCCGAGGCCGCTGAGCTGCGCGGCACCGGAGCGCAGCGCGTCGAGGACCGAGTGCCCGTCGCGCGTCACCGCGCTCGCGTCGACGCCGGCCGCGGCGAGGCCCATCGCCGCCCAGGCCGTGTACAGCTCGGTGCTCGACTGGCCCGGGGCCGCGCCGAAGCCGCCGTCGGCGTTCTGGGCGCGGCGCAGGTAGGCGACCTCGGGCGCCACCAGGGTGCGCGGTGGCCCCGCGACCGCGCTCGCTCGCGCGACCGCCGCGCCCCCGGCGCTCGCGAGCGTGAGTGTCCCGGCGAGCGCGGCGATGACGAGCACGACCTGACCGGCCGGACTCCACTGCACCTCCAGGCGGGCACGCACGCGGAGCAGCATGCGCACGAGCGCCGGGCCGAAGGCGAAGGCGAAGGCGAAGCTCGCCGCCACGTGCGTCGCACTGAACGTGAACGCCTGCGCGACGACGAGCGAGTACCCGGCGAGCGACCGCGCTCCGGTGCCCGTCCAGGTGTACAGGTCGATGATCGCCTCGAACCCGACGGCGGCGAGGGCGCTGGCGAGCGCGAGCCCGAGGCGGTCCAGGCGCCGGCCGGTCGCTCGGGCGAGCACCGCGCCGGCGACGCCGACCAGGCCCCAGGCGAGCATCTGCCATGGCGTCCACGGCCCCTGGCCGAGCTCCAGGTTGGAGGCGAGCGCGGCGAACGCGCCGACGGCGAACCCGGACGGCGCACCGAACGTGTAGCCGGCGATGAGCACGATCGCCGTCGTCGGCTTGACATCGGGGAGCGCGGCGAACGCGTCGCGCCCGAGTGCCGCGAGCGCCGCGAGCGTGGCCACGACGGCCACGACCTTCGCCGGCGGTCGCGTGCGCTCGTACCACCACAGTCCGCCGGCCACCCCGGCGGCCACGAGCAGGAAGGAGGCGAGCTGCCAGGTCATGGATGCACCTCCTCGATCTCGGGCGCCGCCTGCAGCGCGAGCAGCGCGGCACCCTCCTCGGGGAGCAGCGCGCCCCCGGCCCCCCCGAGCACGCGCGCGGTCTCGGTGGCGAAGTACCAGCCCCCGGTGAGCACCGCATGGGCGTCGCCGTCAGCGATCACCCGGCCGTCGGCGAGCAGCACGACGCGAGCAGCGACGGCGGCGGCGAACTCGGTGTCGTGGGTGGCCACGATCACGGCCACGCCCGCGTCGGCGCGCATGCGCAGCCAGGCGGCCAGGCGCTCCTTAGCCGCCCGATCCATGCCGCGCGTCGGCTCATCGAGGCAGATCGCGCAGGCGGGCGTGTCGCCGTCGAGCACGACGGCGAGCGCGAGTCGCTGGCGCTCACCGCCGGATAGGTCACGCGGGTGGCGCTCGGCCAGTGCCGCCAGCCCTTCGCGCGCGAGCGCGCCCGCGCTCGCTTCCTCGGCGACCCGTTCGTGCAGGAAGTAGTCGCCAGGGTTCTGAGTCAGGAGCGCGACGCGCCCGGCGCGCTGCATGCGTCCACGCGTCGGCTCGAGCAGGCCGGCGGCATGGCGCAGCAGCGTCGACTTGCCGGCGCCGTTTCGGCCCATGAGGGCCACGGTCTCGCCGGCTCGCACTGTCAGCTCAACCCCGCGCAGGATCGCCGGGCCGTCGCGCAGCTCGTGCCAGACGCCGCGCAGCTGGAGAGCCGCTCGTTCCTCACCCACCCGCTCGCGCCTGAACCGTGGCCACGAGCGCGACCGCGGCGGCGCAGCGCCGGGGTCGGGAACGCGGCGACCGCCCGGCTCGAGGAGACCGTGGGCCCGAAGCGTCGCGCGGGCCTGCTTGACGCCGGACGGGGCGGGATGCAGCCCGGCCTGCGCGAACAACCGCGCGACCGGCGTCTGCAGGGCCGGCGCGTGCGCGCCCGCCCAGTCCAGGAAGCCGCGGGGATCGCGGTCGCACGCGATGGCGCCATCGGCGAGCACGATCACGCGGTCGGCAGCGGCAAGGCAGCGCTCGAGGCGGTGCTCGACGAGCACGACGGCCGTCTCCCATTCCTCGTTGAGGCGGCGCAGCTGCCAGATGAGCTCGTCTCCGGCCACCGGGTCGAGCTGCGAGGTGGGCTCGTCGAGGAGCACGAGGCGCGGGCGCGGCGCGAGCGCGGCGGCGAGCGTGACGCGCTGCAGCTCGCCGCCGGACAGATCGTGGGTGGAGCGGTCGAGCAGGTGCGCGATCCCGAGCGCGAGCGAGACCTCCTCGACGCTGCGCGCCACGGCGGCCGGCGGCTGGCCGAGGTTCTCCAGGGCGAGCGACAACTCGGCGCGCACCGTGCTCATGACGACCTGCGTCTCAGGGTCCTGAAGCACCGTGCCGGCGACGGCGGCAAGCTCGGTCGGCCCGTGCTCGCGCGTATCGAGCCCGTCGACGAGCACGCGCCCGGTGAAGGCTCCACCATGGAAGTGGGGCACGAGGCCGCACGCCGCGCGCAGCAGCGTCGACTTGCCCGATCCCGACAGGCCGGCGACGACGAGGAACTCCCCGGGCTGCACCTCGAAGCTGACGTCGTCCAGCCCGTCGCCACCGGTCGGGTAGCGATACGCGACATGCTCGAAGGCGAGTACGGTCACGGCGCGATTCCCCGCCGGTCGACGAACGGCAGCAGTGCGAGCGCGACGATGAGGCCGCTGACCAGCCATGCGCCCGCACCGAGCGGTGCCTCGACCAGCGGATAGGCGGTGAACGGCGCGAGGCCGGTGCCCGCCGCCGCGAGCGCGACGGCGAGCACGGCGAACGCGGCGGCGGCGAACGCGAGGTCGTGTCGCGACCACGGCGGCCGCGGCGCGTGCGGCTGACTCGCGCGACCATAGGCGCGCAGCTCGAGCGCGGCGGCGACGTCGATCGAACGCTCGAGCGCGCCGCCCACCACGGCGCGCAGCACGGCCAAGCGGCCGCGCGCACCGCGGGCGCCGCCGTCGGGACGGCAGCGCTGCGCCTCGGCGAGCCGCTCGGCGTCCTCGAACAGCAGCGGCACGAGCCGCGTGGCGAGCGTGGCGGTCAGCGCGGAGCGATGCGAGACGCCGCGCAGCGCACGCAGGAGCTCGTCGGGGTCGACGGCGCAGACGACGAGCACGCCGGCCATCGTCACCACGCCCAGCCGCAGCGCCATCACGAGGCCGTACACGAGCGCCTCGGTGGTGAGATCGACCTGACCGAGCGGGCCCCAGTCACCGAGGCGCGCGAACACGGTCAGCCCGTCGCGATCGACGAGCAGGTTGACGAGCACCGTGAGGACGATGAGCGGGATCGCCGTCACGCGCAGCGCCCGCCACAGCTGCGGCCCGACCCCGGCGGCCACGCCGGCGCCCGCAACCGCAACCGCAACCGCGGCGAGCGCGAGCGGATGCTCGAGCACCAGCGCCGCGGTGGCGAGCGCCATCCCGTAGGCGGCGCCGACCGACGCGCGGGTGGCATGCAGCGGGCTGCCCAGGCGCCGATAGGCAAGGCGACCCCGCCGCGCCGCGGGCCGAGACGCGGCGGCGCTCATCCGCCCACCGGTACGGCGATCGGCTGCCCGGCGGCGAAGGCGACGGCGAAGCGGTTGTGCAGGGTGGCGGAGTCGAGCGCGTGGGCGGCGGCGTCGACGCCGGCCGCGTCCGTGCCGGTGACGAGCCAGGTGGGGACCTCGTTGGGGACCGCGTCGGCGGCGATCAACCCCGCGTCGCTGGTGAGCGTGCGCACGACATGACCATCGGGATCGAGGAGCATTAACGCGTCGCCGCTCGGCGCGAACGTGGCATAGACGCCGCTCGTCCCCGGGCCCTGCTGGAGGTAGACCGCGGCGGGGTCGATGCGCAGCGCCTTCCAGGGGCCGACGAGAACGCGCAGCGTGTCGGGCTCGTCGGTGCCGAGCGCTCCGAGGGTCACGAGCTGCCCGTTGGCGCCCAGGCGGCTGGTGACGGTCGTGCAGGCGTCGTCGTTGGGCGTGGCGCAGTACACGGTGACCGGGTAGCGCTGACCGCCGATTCCGTCGCTGAATGGCGCGGGGAAGGACCCGACGACGGCCGGGATGCTCTCGGTCGCCGACCAGTCGTGACGGTCCCACCACACGCGATCGCCGGCGTGCAGTGTCGTGGCCGCCGCGCCCATCGGCGCCTGCACGCCATTGACGTAATAGAACCAGTCGGTCGGGTGCGCGGCGGCCGGCGCGCCGCTCAGCCCGTCGATGCTCTGCACGAAGCCGCCGCCGTACCGGGTCCTCACCGTCGTGTTGCGCTGCAGCAGTTGCATGACGGTCTCCTGGCCCACGAGCTTCGGAGCGGCGTACTCCGCGACGACCCGAGTGCCGAAGCCGTCGGTGATCGTGAGACCGACGTTACTCGGCGTCGCCCCCGCGCCGAGTCCGCACGCGCTCAGCCCGGCGCAGAGCGCGAACGTGACGGCGGCCAGGGCGAGCCGTCTCATCGCCGGCAGGTGCCGTTCGCCGCCATCGTGCACCAGAACCAGACGACGCGATCCCCCGTGCGAAGCAGCCGGCCGTTGCCGAACGGACCGCTCGTGTCAGCCGCGCCGGTCGTCCCGGCCCGCCCGTCGACCTCGTACTCCCACCCGTTGACGCCGCGATTGGCGAACGCGCCGATCTGCTTGACGAACAACTGCCCCGAGTCGGCCGGATCGCGCCCGCACGACCCGTAGTCGTGCAGGACGAACGCCGGGCCACCGGCGCCGTAGGCAGCCGACAGCGCCGCGAGCGGCGTGCTGGCGGCGATTCGGCAGCGCTTGCCGGCCACCGCGACCGCGGTCGCGGCGGCGCTCACCGTGCGCGGGCCGAACAGCGACCCGCGCGGCCCGACCACCGTCATCGTGACCGATGCGCCGCTCGCACTTCCGCTCGCCGGCGCGTCGGGCCGCCCGCGCGCGGCCGCCGGAGCCGCGACGAGCGCCCCGGCCACCGCGACACCGACCAGCCGCGCGAGCGCGCGCCTACCGGACATAGAAGACGATCCGGCTCGTGCCGTGGTACAGAGCCGATGCGCGACCGGTCGTGTCGACACCCTCGACGTCGAGCACGTAACGCCCGGGGCCAAGACGGGTGGGGAGCAGGTAGTCAAGCGTCGGCGACGTGCCGACGTCGAAATACGGCGCCCGATCGGCCCCGCAGCCGGACGCGCGAAAGCGCTCGGACGTCCCGTCGTAGTAGGAGCACCTGCCCGCGTCGTTACGGGTGAGGCGCAGCCTCACCGCCGACAGCGTGCCGGTGAGGCTCACCTTCCAGTCGAGCGTCCGCGGCGCACGAACGCCACTGTAGACATGGCTGTTGATGACGTTCTCGACGGTGGCCCAGATCGCGTCGGGGCCCTTGGGCTCGACCAGCGTGGTCGCGCCCTGCACCCCGACGGACGCCGCCGGCGCCGGGGTCGAGGTGGTCGTCGTGGTCGTCGTCTGCGTCACGGCGGGCTTGCTCGTGCCACAGGTTCCGTCGTTACCGCTGTGGACGCACACGGTCTCGGTGTTCGAGGCCTGCCAGCCCGGATCGGGCGCGGTGGCCTGCAGCGTGTAGGTCCCCGGACTCGAGAACGTGAGTGTGGCCTCGCCGTTGGCGCCGACGACCGCGCTCTGCCCGCCCGCGCTGACGATGGCATCGGTGGGCAGCGCCGGCGAGCTGCCGGGACTCCAGGCGGCGGTCGAGCCGACGGTCACCGTCACCGGCGATCCAACGCCCACGGTCGAGGCGCTCGGCGCGGTCTCGGTCAACGTCGTGAGGCAGTCGGGCCCGGTCTGGTAGCAGCTGGCCGCGAAGGCGACCTGGTCGCCGGACGTCAGCTCCTGACTGCAGGCGCCGAGCGATGCATAGCTGCCGTCGTAATAGAACGCCCAGTAGGCGTCGCTGGTCGAACCGAGGTCGAGGCCGTCGATCGCGTTGATCGACACGCCCAGCCCGCTGTCGTAGGACACGCCCCAGTCACCGTGCACGGCGTCGTAGAGCGCGCCGCCCGCGCTCGTGCCGCTGCAGTCGTCGGCCGAATTGCCGTCGACGTTGATCGGCGTGGTGTTCGTTGTGACCACCGTCGGTGCGAGCAGCGTCTGGCCGTTGAAGCCCTGCACGGTGACGGTCACGGCGGCCGGCGTGCCGGCGGATGCGGCGGAGGGCAGCGCGGCGAGCGCGCAGGAGAGAACGACAATGGAGACAGACAGCCGCACCACGAACGGCGCAGGGCGTGAGCGAGTCGACGGCATGAGCCACCCCTTTCCACGAGGGCTTGTTGGGCTTGCAGTCGGAGGCAGGTCTCCTGGCTCCCGGGCCTACCCCTCCGCGCCTTCCCGCATCGCTGTCGCGTAACGGTGGCTGCGTGCGCTGCACGCCGCGGTGGGCCTCCCCGGTCACAGTGGCGGGTCCGCGCCGGATTCGCACCGGCTTCCCTTCGCCACCGACCGTTATGAACGCGCGAATCCTATTCGGTTTGGCTCTCAGCGCCCGATCTCGGCGAGATCGCTGTCGAGGTCGGCCAGCCGCGACCGCTCCTGCGCGAGCCGCGTGCCGTCGGCGATCAACCGCCGGGCGTGGTCGAGGTCGGCCGAGCGGCCGACGGCGAGCGCGGCCACGACGCGCCCGTCGAGCAGGTACCAGTGGGAGAACTCGCCGCCGGCGATCGAGCCGCGCACGATCTCCTCGTCCCACTCCGACGCCGGGCCGACGTACTCCAGCGACGCCCAGTCGGCGAGATCGGAGAAGAAGTACGGCACGACATCGTGGGGCGTCTCGCGACCGAGCATGTTCAGCGCGGCCGTGCGGCCCTGGGCGGCGGCGACCTCCTCGTGCTCGATGCGCATGACGCGGCCGTGCACGACGCTGTAGTACTCGGCCATGTCCCCGGCGGCGAACACGCCGGGCGTGTCGGCCTCCAGGTTCGCGTTCACCCGGACGCCGCCGAGCTCGCCGATCGCCAGACCCGCCTTGCGCGCGAGCATCACGTCGGGTTGCGCGCCCACGCCGGCGACGACCAGGTCCGCCGGCAGCTCGCGGCCGCTCTCGGTGATGACACGGGTCACTCGCTCGCCGGCACCCTCCAGCCGCGCCACCTCGTCGGCCGCGACGATCGTGACACCGTGGCTCTCGAGCGCGTCCTGGAAGAAGCGGCCCGCCTCGGGGCCGAAACCGCGCTCGAGCACGATGTCCTCGAGCATCACCATCGTGCAGTCGTGCCCGAGCGTCGTGAGCGTGGCGGCGACCTCGCAGGCGATGTAGGAGCCGCCGATGAGCACGACGCGCTCGGCCTGCTCGGCGTCTCGACGGATCGAGTCGGCGTTGCCGAGCGCGCGCAGGTAGTGGATGCCCTCCAGCTGCGCGCCCTCGACGCTGAGCCGGCGCACCATCGCGCCGGTGGCGACGAGCAGCGACCCGAAGCTGATCTCCTCCTTGGTGGAGAGCTTGGCCGTCCGCGCGTCGAGGTCGAGCGACAGCACCCCGGTGCGCGTGAGCAGCGCGATGTCGCGCTCGTCGTACCAGGCGGCGGGATGGAGCAGCGCGTCCTCGCGACTCTCGGTGCCCTGCAGGTAGCCCTTCGAGCAGGGCGGGCGATGGTAGGGCAGGTCGAGCTCGCGCGAGGCGATGACGACCGTCCCCTCGGCGCCCTCGTCGCGCAGCGTCTGTGCGGCGGTTACGGACGCGATCCCGCCGCCGACGAGAAGGTGGTCGACGGCCCGGGGCGCGATGGATGCGTCGCTCATCGCGCCGGATGCTAGTCCGGCGGCGCGGCTGGCTGCCGTCACATGTACAGGGCGCTCACGCGCGGTCCGTGCGCGGTCGCCGAGATGATCAGATCGAGCTCGAGGGCCCCGCCGCCCGCACGCAGGTCGACGGTCGCGGTGTATCCATGCGGGGCCCGGAACGTCCGTACGCTCGAGACGACCGGCGCGCGCTTCGGCGGCGACGCCACGACCGGCGGGTCGCCGGCGAAGGCGGCGTCGAGCGCGGGGGTGCTCAGCGCTCGCAGGACGCGCGCCGCTCCGCCGAGCCGCCCCAGTCCCCAGCGTCCGTACGCGGCGCACCAGCGCAGCACGAGCCGTGTCACGTCCGCATCGTCGACCTCGGGCGGGCCGGCCGCGCTCGGATCGCCGGCGTCATTCGCACTCGGCCGCGACGACGCGCGCCCGGTCGGCGCGGGTCGGGCCCGCGGCGGCGCTCGCCCGGTCGACACGGGTCGGGCCCGCGGCGGCGCTCGCCCGGCCGGCGCGGGGCGAGTCGCCGTCGCGAACGAGCCCGAACCGACCGGCTCGGGTGACACCGGCGGCGCGGGCCTCGGTCGGCTCGCCACCGGTGGGCCGGGCAGCGCGAGCGCGACGACGGCCGTCCACACGAGCAAGGCGAGCGCGCCGGCGGCGAAGATCCGTGGCGGAACGGTCACAGTCCCGGCGGGTGGCGCACGGACCACGGCGCCCACGTCGGGATGTAGCCGAGTACCCGCCAGCGGGGCCCGTCCTGATCGCGGTTGGGCCCCACGTCGGTGCCGTTGTGACTGGTGTCCAGGCGGAGACCGGCGATCACGACGAACACATGATCGGTGGGAGTCGTGGTCGCGTAGATCGTCACCCAGCGGCCTGGCCCCGGCAGCCCCCAATTCACGTACGATTGTGCAAGCGGATTGTCCCTCACTATCTCCGCCAGCGATCGCACGCCGCCGCGATACAGCACGTAGTTCACCGTGCTGGAGCAGTCCTCGTTGGGCGCGCCCACGGGGTCCGGATGTCCGGCCGGACCGTAGGGCAGGTCCTGGAGCGCGTTACCGGCCGCGATCATCGCGACGACGGGCGGTGGAGCATCGGCCGGAGCGAGCGCGAGGTGGCCGTCGTCGGGTGAGAGCACGGCCTGCGATCCGGCCACCAGCGGCACGCCGCTCGGCGCCGCCGTCACCGTCGCGGCCGCCCCGCGGTAGACCGCCGCCCAGTGCTCGACCTCGGCCACGTACCAGCCGGCGTGGTTGTAGGCGAAGATCGCCGCGTTGTAATCGGCCGGCGCACCCGACGCCCGCAGGTAGTTCGCGGCGCCGAAGATCGCATCGGCGGCGTTCCAGCGATCCGGCGGCCCGCTGCCGCTCGCGCTCACGCCGTAGCGCGCCCACGTCGCGGCGAGGAACTGCATCGGCCCGCCCGCCCCGGCGGAGTTCGTCGCGCCCTCCTGTGTGCACGACGGGTCGGGGTCGCGACCGTGATCGCACTCAACCTTTCCGATTCCGGCGAGCACCGACCAGTCGAGCCCATATCGCGCCGCGGCCGCCTCGTACAGGCTCAGGTACTCCGCCGGGATATCGCTCAGCGCCAACGCCGACGGGCTCTCGGTCATCGGCGCGGCCGTCGAGCCGATCCCGCGCGAGGCGACGATCACGATCACCCCGACCACGAGCAAGCCAAACAGCAGCGAGGTCGAGGCCAGGACACCGAGGATCACGCGCAGGAACGGCAGCGGCGGGGAGATCGCGACGGCGGGCCGGCCGGCGAGGCTCGAGTATCCACCGCGCCCGTCTCGCGTCACGATCGCGGCCCGGGATCGTGCCCGTCCCGCTCGGCGGCACGAGCGGCGAACTGGCGCTCGCGGCGAACGACGACGGACTCGTCGGCCGGGCGCGGCCCGATCCGCTCGGGGCGAGCGCCGGGGTCGCGGGGGGGTGCCGCGGGCCCCTCGGGCTGGCCGGACTCACCGGCGTCGGCCCCGGAGCCGGGCGCGAACACCGGCGGGAGCGCCTGACCGGCGGCGCGCCGCGGTCGTTCCCCAGCGCCATCGTCGCCGGGCGCCCGCTGATCGTCGGTGCCGGCGCGGCGTGCGCCGATGCGCCGGCGGTCCTCGAGCTCGCGATCGATGGCGAGGCGCGCGCTGCGCTGCGCTCCCGCCGACAGCTGGGCGTACGCCGCGGGCGCCAGGCCGGCGAGCGGAGCGAGCGAACGGTAGTCGCGGCCGGGCGCGCCGCCGCGCCGTCCACGCGCGCCGGCCAGCTGCATCTGCTCATGGAGAAAGGACGCCGTGAGCGCTGCATCCCCCGCCCGGCGCCCGGCACCCGCGCCCGCGGTGTCGACCGATTCGAGCTCGGCGCGGACGAGGCGGGCTCGGTGCTGCAGGCTCCAGGCACGGCGGGTGTCCCCGGCGCTCGTCGCGAGTCGCTGCTCGCGCTCGAGGCGCGAGAGGCGATCATGGCGTGACGTCGGCTTGTCCTGGGCGCCGGCCGCGCGCCCGCGCGACGTACCCGACGCGGCCGGCGGGTGGGCCTCCCGCGGCAGGACGTCAGCCCCGTCGGGTCGGCGTTCCTTTCCCCATTCAGCGTCGCTGCCGGCTTCGTGCTCGCCGTCGTCGGCGCGCGGCGGCTGCGGCGTCCGCGGCGAACCGCCGCCGTCGCGCGGAGGCCGGTCCCCGCCGCTCCGGTCGGGCGGATCGCCGTCCGGCGTGGGCGACTCGGGATCGGGACGGCGCGGTTGGGGCGGCCGCCCTGGCTCGGGCGGCAGCCGATCGCCGCCCCGATCGTGCAGATGCCGCCACAGCTCCCGGCCGTACACGAGCGTAGCTCCGGTACGCAGGGCCCGAACCCGTCGCGACGGTCCGGCGGGGACCTCCGCGCGGGGCGCGTGCAGGTACTCGAGCAGCTGATGCCGGCGCTGAAACGCCGTCCACCACAGGCACGTCACGAGCAGCCACTGCGTCCACCAGCCGATCGTGCCGAGACCGTCGACGATGCGCAGGATGAGCAGCAGGATCCCGAGCACCAGCGAGTACACAAGCTTGGCCGCGAGAGCACCGAGCAGCCGCGTCGCCCATGTGCGGAACGCGGCGCGGCCGCCCTCGCCGAACGCCGGCGCGAGCACGATCGCCGGTGCCAGGAGGAGGTACAGGAGCGTCGCCACCGCGGCCCCGAGCAGGCGCGCGATGACGAAGGCGAGCACGGCGATCATGCCGGCGGCGCCGATCACCACGAGCAGCAGTCCACCGGCGCGCGCGAGCGTTCCGCCCTGCGTCCGGAACTCGGCCTCCGAGGCGGTCGGGCCGCTGCAGCTCGTCGCGTCGCTCGTGCCGCACAGCACGCGCAGGAGCGAGCCGGTGTCGTTGATCGAGTTGCGGTCGGGGCCGTTGGCCGGCAGGGCGAGGAACAGATCGCCGTTCGTCTGCGCACGCGCGAGCAGCTCTGCGCTCGTGCGCTGCGCCGCGGTCGAGGAGCCTTGATCCCGGGCCTCGATGACGCGGGCCGCGGCACGCAGCTGCGGGTCGAGTCTGTCGGCATCGCGGCACCAGTCGACGTTCCCGAACTCGAGGTAGCACCAGGGCCCGGCGATCGTGCCGGCGAACAGCTCGCTCGTGCCCGCGGCGAGACTCCCGTCGCCGCCCTGCGGCTCGCCGGCGCTCACCGCGGCAAGGAGGCCGAGGCTCGTCTGGTCGGCCCAGTGCCCAAGCGTGCCGATCGTGCCCAGCGGATCGAGCACGACCCACAGGCCGCAGGCCATCATCACGAACATCACGAGCACCTCGGCGAGCGTCTGCGCGACGCGCCGGCGCACAAGGCCGTGGTAAAGCGCGAGGATCGACGCGACAGCGAGCGCGAAGGCCATCGCCGGCTGCGTGAGTGTCGCCTGCACCGCCCGCAATGCCGATGCGACGCCGCCGAGCGTCGCGCCGTTGAGCAGATCGAGCGTGTAGCACCACTCGACGCCGACCAGCAGCGCGTGCACGATCCACAACAGCGCGGTCCAGACCGGGACCAGCACGAAGTCCTGGATGCATAACTGCGGCAGGTTCTCGGTCAGCCCGAGGGCACCGGTGTCGATGTGGACGTCGAACGCGTAGTTGCCCGTCGGAGCGGCCGCGGCGACGAAGCTCGACGTCGCGCAGTTCGCCTGGGCCGCGGCGGAGAGGCTGCTCGCCACCGAGGGCTCGCGGCACAGCACGCTGCCCAGGCCGTTCTCGGTGAGCGGGTCGCCGCCGCTCTCCGGTGACGAGGCCGAGGCGTCCGCGGTGGCGGGCGTGGAGGCCGCGCCCGTGGTGGCCCCCGGTACATCGCTGGGCGCGGGCGGCGCCACGGAAGGTGTCCTCGGGACCGCGCCGGCGACCGGTGCGCCGACGACACCGAGCGCGGCGGCGGGCGCGCAGACGACCATCGCGACGGCGACCGCGACGGCGGCGAGCATATGAACGGGGCCGAGACCGCGCCGCGCCCTCACGACGAGCTGCCGGCCGCCCGTGGCGGCGTGGTCGACAGGGCGCGCAGCAGGGCGGGAACGACTAGCTCAACCTGGATCGCCGCCACACGTCCGGTGTGGTCGCGAAAGAGGCAGCGCCCGGCGTCGAAGTCGAGCAGTCGCTGTACGAAGTGGCGGTCATCGGGATCGAGCCCGAGCAGCCCGAGCGCGCGACGCGCCTCGGCCTCCGAGCGCATGCCGAACACGAACGTCGCGCCGAGCAGGTTCTCGAGCGATTCGCGGTCTCCGACGACCATGTCGGTGACGAGCTGGGTGCTGATGATCGGCACCGCCAGCTCGGACCGACCCATGCGCTGCAGGGCGGCGAGCAGCGTGCGCCCGACGGGATCCTTCAGCAGCCTCCATCCCTCATCGAACGAGAACAGCTTCAGCCGCTCTCGCTCTCGGGCCATGAGCTGCATCGCGAACATCGCGATCAGGCGCACGATCTGCTCACCGACCCGCTCGACCTGCGAGTACTCGGCCCGCGCGGTGCCCGGCTCCGGGCTCGGCAGGTCCCGAATCGGCAGATAGGTCACCTGGCGATGTCCGGCGGGCGGCGGCGGGATGTCAGGATCGGCGAACCCGAGCTGCGTGAGGCCGGCGTGCGCGTAGACCTCGAGGGTCTTGGCCACCTGGGCGTCGACCTCGTCCCCGGCGCGCAGCGCGCCGACCACCTCGAGGCACGTCGGTGCCTCGCCGCGGCGGATGACCGCGTCGACCGCCTTCACGACCGCCGTCTCCCACGCGGGATCCGCGCGGGCGGGCAGCAGATCGCGCAGGAACGACACCGTCGCGTCCTGGCGCAGGTGCTCGGGCGCCACACGCAGCGGATCGAGGACGCCGCGGAGCGCCGGGTCCGGACGCAGCGTGATGACCTCGGCGTGCGGCGCCACCTCGTCGAGCAGGTGAAAGCGGTGATCGCCCTTCGGATCGCAATCCACGATCCGCGCTCCGAGCAGGAAGCCCTCGTATTTCAGCTTCTGGTCGAGGGTCGTCTTGCCCGTGCCGAGTGCGCCGACGCTCAACACCGCGGTGTTGCGGTTCCGGTCGGAGCCTTCGCGGAGGTTGAAGCGCACGGGCTGACGGGACCCCGACAAGGTGTGGCCGAGGTAGAAGCCGCGGCGCGATCCGGCGGCGTGCGTGGCGGTCGGAACCATCGCCGCGACCTGCTCGGGCGTCAGCGTGTCGTCGTAGCCGAGCACGCGCGTTCGCTGCGCAGGAAGGTGCTGGCAGAAGAGTTCGAGCTGGTCACCGAGCGGCCGGTGCAGGCGGACCTCCCCGTAGGCGCGCCGGCACATCTCGACGCGCTGTTCGAGCTCCGCCGCATCGGGGGCGGCAACGGCGAGCGCCAGCGTGGCGCGCAGGAGCGGGGGGCGACTCGTCGACTGCAGGTAGCCGAGGAGATCGCGGGCCTGCTGAGTGCGCTCGTAACCCTGGTCGGAGACACCCTGGTCGCCGTCGGATTCCGCGCGCACGATCTGGTCGGCGTCCTGGATGCGGCGGCGAGCCACCCGGACGGCGAGCTCGTTGGGCAGGTAGCGAGCGTTGAGCGTGACATCGACCGGAAACGGCAGGCTCTCGAGCGGCGCGAACATGAGCTCCACGCGCGGGCCCGGGAACGTCGCGCGCTCGGGGAGCGCGCCGGCGACGAGGTGGGCCTGCCAGCTGCGTCCGAGCTCGGACTCGACGACCAGGCAGCGACTGCGGTGCTCGATGAAGCTGTTGACCCAGCGCATCACGTCGGCGTGCAGGGGACTCAGCATCGCCTCGCCGTTACGCTCGAACACGAGCGCCCGCGGCTCGTGCAGACCGTCGACGTCCGGCTCGCCGAGGGCGCGGCAGAACGCGCGGCGGATGAGCCACTGCAGCTCTGGCGCCCTCGCCGGACGTGCATCGACGAAGTCGAGCAGGCGCGCGTGGGCCTCGTCGGCGGCGACGCGCACGCCCTCGAGCTCGCCGACCGCGATCGCCCCGGGGTCGCGGCCCCTGACGCCGCGCCGCATCGCCGCCAGCCACTGCTCGGGTGGACGCTCGATCGCCCGCGACAGCGCCGTCGCGACGTCCCGGCGGGGAGGTGACAGGCTGACCGCGATGTACACGAGCGGCTCCGCCGGCTGCCGCGCGCGGAGGTGTCCGACGTGACCGGCGAGATACCGCTGACCGACGGCCGCGGCCGTGCCGCGCAGCTCGCGCGTCATCTCTCGCTCGTAGCGGTCAACGCTCCATGCGCGGCTCACGCGCAGGATCTGCATATCGGCTTCGAGGGCCTCGATCGCCCCGAGCAGCGAGAGGAAGAGCTCGCGCTTGCCGCTCGGCGGCAACCCGGAGTACGCCCGCGTGGCAACGGCGAACACCGCCCACGGGTCGGTGAGATCGCGGGCGAACACGCAGTGTCCGTACGTGAAGGCGATCGGCGGTCTCACCGGAGCCGTCCGCCGATCCGCCGCTCGCGGGGGCGGTGCGTCGCGGCCGGCCGCACTCGCAGTCGGGTCCCGGCGTTCAGTGCCACGACACGGCGTCGCGGGGGGTCACCAGGAGCGGGGAGCTCGGCCAGCACCACCTGCGGCCGCCGCAGCAGCCGAGCGAACGGGACGCGTCGGGCGGCGCGGCACTCGTGCGCCCCGTTGACCATCACCGCCCCCGGCCCGACGAACGCGAACGGGCGCCAGCGCCCGTCAGATCCATCCGGGATCATCACCAGATCGTCGGGCCGCCACGGGGTGCCCGGCGCCGAGGCCGGGCGGAGGCCGCACAGCCACCGCGGCCCGCATCGGTGACGTGCGAGCGCACGGGCGGCCACGTGGAATGGGCGCCCCTCGATGCGCACGACCGACAGGAGCGCGGCGAGCGCCACGGGCGCGGCAACGTCGCGCAGATACCACGGCACGACCGAGGCGACGAGGGCGACCATCGGCATCGTCGACACGAGCGCGCAGAGGAGGACGAGGACGACGCAGTACACCGCTCCCCGCATCGGAACGCCTCCGGGAGGCAGACGCAGCCGATCGACGCGGTAGACGCGGCGCTCGAGCTCGAACACGCTGCGGTAGGAGCGGATCTCCACCTGGGACTGAGGTCCGGCGCCGCTGTCCACAGTCGCTAGGACCCGAACAGCGACGAGACGGTGTCCTGGAGCAGGTTCACCCCAGCGGGAGTTGCGAGCAGCACGGCCACCAACCCGACCGCGAAGACGCCCGCTGCCTCCTTGAAGTCGCGGCGGAACGAGAGCACGACCGCGGCGACGGCGAAGCCGAGGCCGATCAGGCTCATCGCGACCTGCCGTCCGGTCGTACCCGCCTTGCTCGCGGCCGCCTCGAGCGAGGTGCCCGACGAAGCCGCAGCCGAGCTACCGTCCGTCACCGGGGTGGGGGCAAGCGTGGCGGCGATCGACGTGGCCGGCGCCCCGACGACCCCGCCCGCGCAGGCGAGCGCGACGAGCGTAACGAGACAGGTGAGCCGGGCGCGGGTGGTGACGCGGTGCATCGGAAGACCTCCTGGCGGACTTGACGAGTGGTGGGCGGGACGACGTGGCATGAGTCAGGCATCCGGGTTCACCTCGATCGCGGTCACCTCCCAGCGCGTCTGCTCGCGCGCGACGGCGATCTCGTAGGCGAGCGAGTACTGCACGCCGCGGCCATCGCTCGCCACGACCTGGGCGATCACGGATTGGTCGGCGCTCGACCAGCGCAACGACACGACGTCGTCGAGGGCGAGGGGCTGCGTCGGATAGGAGATACGCGCGTTCGGCGTGAGGTCGGCCGCGAGGTTGGAGCTCTCGTCGGCGAGGTAGTTGCGCAGGGCGCGCGTGACGACGACCGAGAGTCCGGCGTCGCCGACCTGCGGGAGGCTCGCCGACACGTCGTCGAAGGACCCCATGGCCGGCGGACCCACGAACGCCGGATAGCCACCGAGCGCCAAGTCACCGGCGCCGTCGTGCACCACGGGAACGGCGAGGTACTCCAGCCCGGCGGCGTCGGTGGCCACCGCGACCGTGTACACCTCCTCGCCGGCCGGACCAGAGCGCGATTGCACGACATCGGCCCACAACACCTGTTCGCTCCCGTTTGCCGGCGGGACGAGGCCGGCGTCGGGATCGATGCCGCTTCCGGTGAACGGCGCGAGACCCTGCTCGTGGAGCGCCGGGTCTGCGGCGTTCCAGCTGAGGTATCGCCGGGCGAAGAGGGCCGCGAAACCCTCGGCAGCGAGGTGCTCCACGACGACCGGAGCCCGCGGCGGCGGTGCGCTCGGGGGAGCGATCGCGACGCGCGCCGCCGCAGCGCACCCGCTCAGGGCGAGGGCGGCGACGAGGATCCGGCCGCCGCGGCGCCCGAGCCGCACGACCCACATCGGCCGCGTCGAGATCCGCACGGCGGCGTCACTCATCGCGGACCCCGCTCGAAGCCGAACTGCGCCGCCGATGTCGCGGGTGACGCCGGTGCCGCACTCGGCGGCTGAACATTCGCAACGGCGGGTCGCGGCGCGTCCGGGGCACGGACCTGCGATGCGCTCGGCGCGACGAGGGCGACCGTCACCGGCGGCTGCGGCCGCTCCGCCCCCAGGCGCGGACGGATCCTGCGACCGCGGTGGGGGGCGCCGGCGGGCCGGCGGGCCGACGCCGCGACGTCGTCGGTCCGCGCCCGGTCCGGCCGGCGGCGCGCGGGCACCGGCGCCGGGATCCGACGGGGCAGGGTGCGAGCGGCGAGCCGAGCGGCCGCGAGCTGGGCCGGAAGCGCTCGCGCGACCGGCGCACCCGCGAGCGGATGACCCGACCATCGCGGGAGGGGCGATCGACGCGCCGCCGGCCTCTCGCCGATCGCCGCGAACGCGACCAGCGCGGCCAGGACGGCCGACGCGAGCCCAGCCGCCGCCGGGCGAGCGCGGGTCGACCTCCCTCGATCGACGCGCGCCTCCTCGTCGGCGATCGCCCCGGCGATGAAGTCGTCGGCGTCGTAGACGCGGTAGCCGGCGCGCGGGCGCGAGGCGACGAGGCTCACGATCCGGCTCCCCCGGCACCGCGCACGGCGGGGCTCCCGGACCACGCCGGAGCGCCCCGTCCGCGCACGATGGGCGAGGCGGGCACGGGCGCACCACCGGTGTGAGCGCTGCGCCTCGATAGACGCACCGATGAGGGAAGGATGTTCGTCATGGGCGGGTCCGCCCACTCCTCCGACCGCGCCCGCTCGAGCGGGACAGCGATCAGCCGCGCTCGAATCCGAACTCCCCGCTCGCCGGCGCGGCGGCCGGGACGCGCGGAGCCGTCACGGCGAGATGGGATGCCGCCGAGCTGGGCGACGCCGATCTTCCAAGCGGGGCGGTCTGCGCGACCACCGTCGCGTGTACGAGGCGTGACGGCGGTCGGTGCCGCCGTCGGTCGTGGTGCCTCGACCCGCGCCCGGGCGGGCTCGAAGGCGGCGTTACGCGCGGCGCGGGCAGCTGACGCCCAGCGGCGAGTCCCGCCGGCGCCAGGGCCGAGAACCCGAACTCGCGCGTGGCCGCGGCGACGCCGGTCGCGGTCGGCGATGGCGCCGCGACCGACGGCAAAGCGCTGCGGCGGCCGCGCGTCGCGACCGAGGCAGCTGCACGAGGCTGCGGCGTCGGGCCGTCCGCGCGGGCCAGTTCGGGCTGACGATCGGCCTCCGGAACGTGAGGCCGCCAAGCCGGGCGTGCGATTCGGTGGGGCGCACGATGGTCGGAGAGCACGCCCGCGAGCGGTCCGCCACGACAGAGCGCAAGTCCGCCGCCGGCGAGGCTCACGAGACATACGGCGGCGACTCCGAGCTTCACCCCGAGCAGGCCGGGCCCACCCCAGGCGACGGCGCCACCGCCGGTGGCCGCGCCCACGCCGCCCGCCGTCGACCCGGCCGCCGCCACCGTGACACCGGTGGGCGCGGGCTGCAGGCCTCCCGGCAGCAGGCCGAGGAGACAGGCCTCGGCCGCGCGCAGCTCGCGCGCGCGCCGACGGCAGGCCGTGCAGTTGGCGAGATGGGCCTTGATGCGCTCGCGCTGCTCGTCATCGGCGACGCCCGACACGTAGGCGAGGAGGTCGGACTCCAGGCGGCGGCAGCGCGCGCCGCTGGCGTATTCGCGCGACAGGCCGAGGAGGCGCCGGCGGGCGCGCTGCGCCACCTTGCGGAACTTCTCCGGTGACCAGCCAAATCGGCGGCAGAATTCCGCGCACTCCGTCCCCCCTGCCTGCTCGGCGATTACGAGCCGCATGTCGGGCGTGAGCTCGCGCGCGATCTCACGCAGGACGGCGAGCTCGCGGCGCGTGGCCACCTGGTCGTGCACTCCCGGGCTCTGGTCGGCGAGTTGGCCGCAGCCGCCGTCGGGAGGGTCGAGCGCCGCCGCCTGTCCGAGCGCAGCCTCCATCGAGCTGCGCCCACCGAGTGCGCGTCGCCGGTCGTGGATTCGGCTCAGGAGGCGGAGCTCGAGTGCGTGGGCGATATGGCTGTGGTTCGCGAACGGCGCTCCCGAGCGGGCGCGTTGGATGAGCTCGAGGGTGGCCTGCGAATAGCAGTCCTCGAGGTCCTCGATCCGGAGCCGATGGCGATGCACCCTCAACAGCAGATCCCGCCGCGCGAGCGCCACGCGCGCGACGATCTCGGCGGGATCGCTCGAGCGCTGTCCGATGGGGCCGGGGAACGGTCGACCGAGCTCCGGGGCTGGCGTGGAGGCGCTGCTTCGGGTAGACACCAGCTGTATGTCGTCACGACGGGCGCAACGCCCCCCCTCCCAATTGCGACCCGCCCCGACGACTGAGCCCTCCGGTCGCCGGTCGCTCGACGCTCGATTGCACGCGTTCGACGAGTACCAGCAGCGACATCGACGGCTTGCATTCGTCATCGCGGTGTTGAAGAAGTTCAACGACGACGAGGGCAGCTCGCTGTCGGCGCTGATCGCGTACTACGGCTTCATCTCGATCTTCCCGCTGCTGCTCGTCTTCGTGACCGTGCTCGGATTCGTGATCAACGGGGACAAGGCCGAGCAGACCCGCGTCATCGACGGCGCGCTCGGCCAGATTCCGCTCTTGAAGGGGCCGCTCACGACGAACGCCCTCACCGGAAGCCCGCTTGCGCTTGCGATCGGCGTGGGAGCCTCGCTGCTCGCCGGCATGGCGATCACGAACGCCACGCAGCACGCGCTCAACCGCGTGTGGGAGATCCCGCGCCCGGAGCGGCCGGACTTCCTGAGGACGCGCGTGCGCGGGATCGCGCTCCTGCTCGTGCTCGCGGTGCTGAGCGTGCTCTCGAGCGTCGCGGCCGGCTTCGTCACGGCGGTTGGACATGGGCTGCTCACCGATGTCGCTGCAATCGCCGTCGCATTCGCCGCCAACGTCGCGCTGTTCCTTGCCGCCTTCACGCTGCTCAGCGCGGCCGAGGTCGATCTCGGTGACCTGATGCCCGGGGTGCTCGCGGGCGCGCTCGCGTGGCAGATCGTGCAGCACCTCGGCGGCCTGTGGGCCAAGCGGGTCGCCCACCAGACCGCGCTGTACGGCGATGTCGGCCTCGTGCTCGGATTACTCGCCGTGCTCTATCTCGGCGGGCGCATCCTCGTCCTTGCCGCCGAGATCAACGTCGTGCGGGCCCGGCGCCTATGGCCGCGCAGCATCTTCGCGCCGCCGCCGCCTTCGCGCCGGGTCTGAAGCGCAGGACGCGCGCGTCGTGAGCGCGATCCCGCCGGCCCGGGGTGACGTGGGACGGGCGCGTCGGAGCGGGACCCCACCGGCCCGGGATGACGGGACGGTGGCGGATGTGCCGCGCGGGTCGGAGCGCGATCCCGCCGGCCCGGGGTGACGTGGGACGGGCGCGTCGGAGCGGGACCCCGCCGGCCCGGGATGACGGGACGGTGGCGGATGTGCCGCGCGGGTCACGCGGGGCGTCGACCACGTGACCGGAGTGTTGCGCGAGTGTGGCGAGCGGCGGTCGCCGCGACGGGGTGGCGCGGGGTGTGCTCCCGAACCGACGCTATAGGGCGCCTAACCCGCCACACCCCCCGCTCGACGGTCACGCGACGGTGACAAACGCGCCCCGCAAGTCACGGCGCGCATCCATCTCGTGACCGTCGCGGCGCGCGAGCGCGCTGCGCGTCACAAGTCGCAACCGAGCGCCGCCCCGGCACGCCGCGCCGCAGCCGGACGCCCGGGCAACCCGCCCCGCAAGTCACGCGGCGCATCCATCTCGTGACCGTCGCGGCGCGCGAGCGCGCTGCGCGTCACAAGTCGAGCAACCGAGCGCCGCCCCGCCCGCCGCGCCTCCCCACAGAGGTACTTGCGCTCGCAACCATCACGTCCTATACTTGCTTACGTTTCGTAACCTCGTTTGGAGTCGTTATCCCATGAACACGTCAGAAACCCTGAGATTGATCGCCCTCGACGACGCCGTGGTGTTCCCGAACATGGGCATCACGCTCACGGTCGACGTCGGTGACGACGAGCGGGTCGTGCTCGTCCCGCGGCATGACAACGAGTACATCGAGGTCGGCATCGTGGCCGACGTGTCCGAGCATGTCCGCCTCCCCGGCGGCGGCCGGGCGGTCACGCTGAACGGCCTCCATCGCGCGCTCATCGGCGCGGCCCAGACCGGCCCCGGCGGCGAGCTGCGCGCCGAGGTCGAGGAGAAGCCCGACGACGTTCCGGTCGATGGCCGCACCCGCAACCTCGAGCGTGAGTACCGCGCCGTGGTCGAGGAGATCCTCGACCTGCGGGGCGACGACGGCCGTGTGGCCGCGTTCCTGCGTGCCATCGTCGAGCCCGGCGCCCTGGCCGACAGCAGTGGCTACTCCCCCGACCTCACCTTCGAGCAGAAGGTGGAGCTCCTGCGCACGGTCGACGTGACCGACCGCCTCGAGCTCGCCGTCAAGCTGCAGCGCGACCGCCTGGCCGAGCTGCAGGTGCGCAAGCGCATCCGCGAGGACGTCCAGGACGGTGCCGAGAAGCAGCAGCGCGACTACTTCCTGCGCAAGCAGATGGACTCGATCCGCAAGGAGCTGGGCGAGGACGACGGCTCGGTCGTGGAGGAGTACCGCACGAAGATCGAAGAGGCCGAGATGCCCGAGGCCGTGCACGAGCAGGCCGTCAAGGAGCTCGGGCGCCTGGAGCGCATGGGCGAGCAGTCGGGCGAGTCGAGCATGATCCGCACGTACCTGGACTGGCTCATCGCGTTGCCGTGGAACAAGCGCTCGGACGAGCGCCTGGACCCGGTCGCCGCGCGTGAGGTGCTCGACGCCGATCACGCCGGTCTCGAGGACGTCAAGGACCGCATCACCGAGTACCTGGCCGTGCGCAAGCTGCGCCAGGACCGCAACATCGAGGCTGACCCGAAGTCCGGCGCGATCCTGACGCTCATCGGACCGCCCGGCACCGGCAAGACCTCGATCGGCGAGTCGATCGCCCGGGCCACGGGTCGCGAGTTCGTGCGCATGTCGCTGGGCGGCGTGCGTGACGAGGCCGAGATCCGCGGTCACCGGCGGACGTACATCGGCGCGCTGCCGGGTCGCCTTGTGCGGGCCCTGCGCGACGCCGGGACGATGAACCCGGTGATCCTGCTCGACGAGGTCGACAAGGTGGGCGCCGACTGGCGTGGGGACCCGAGCGCAGCATTGCTCGAGGTGCTCGACCCGGCGCAGAACCACAGCTTCCGCGATCACTACCTCGACGTGGAGCTCGACCTGTCCCAGGTCCTGTTCCTGGCCACGGCGAACGTCGCCGACACGATCCCGGGTCCGCTGCTCGACCGCATGGAGGTCATCCGCTTCGACGGCTACACGAGTCGCGAGAAGCTGGCGATCGCCAAGGGCTACCTGTGGCCGCGCCAGCGCGACCGTAACGGCCTGCGCGACGACGAGGTGACCGTCAGCGACGAGATCCTGTCGACCGTCGTGACCGAGTACACCCACGAGGCCGGCGTGCGCAACCTCGAGCGCGAGCTCGGGACCATCCTGCGCAAGACGGCCACGCGGATCGCCTCGCAGAAGGTGACGCCGCCCGTGGAGATCGACATCGAGACGGTGCGTGACGCGCTCGGCCGCCAGAAGTTCTTCCAGGAGTCGGCGGTGCGGACCGCCGTCCCGGGGGTGGCGACCGGCCTCGCGGTGACCGGAGCGGGCGGCGACGTGCTGTTCGTCGAGGCCACCTCGATGAAGGGCTCCAGCGGCCTCGTGCTCACCGGCCAGCTCGGCGACGTCATGAAGGAGTCCGCGCGGATCGCGCTCTCCTACGTGCGCGGCCACGCGGCCGAGCTCGGGATCGACGAGCACGTGTTCGAGGACCACGAGTTCCACGTGCACGTGCCGGCCGGCGCGATCCCGAAGGACGGGCCGAGCGCCGGCATCACGATGGTGACCGCGCTCGCGTCGCTGCTGACCGGTCGCCCCGTCAAGCACACCGTCGGCATGACCGGTGAGGTCACGCTGCAGGGACGCGTGCTGCCGATCGGCGGCCTCAAGCAGAAGGCGCTCGCGGCGCACGCCGCCGGGCTGACCGACGTGATCGTCCCCGAGCGAAATCGGGGCGATATCGACGAGATCCCCGATGAGGTGCGCGAGAAGATGGCCTTCCACCCGGTGATGACCGTGCAGGAGGTCCTCGACCGCGCGCTGGAGCCGGCTCGCGATGTCGCGCTGTCGTAGATGTGAGCCCGTGCCCGAGGAGGTCCGCGTCACCGCGGACCTCCTCGAACGGCGCTGGCAGCTGTCGATCCTCTACGCCGCGACGTCCGGCGCGCTGCGCTTCAACGAGTTCGCCGAGGCGGTGAGCGGGATCTCGGCGCGTATGCTGAGCGAGCGCCTGCGCGACCTCGAGCGGGCCGGTCTGATCGAGCGCATGGTCATCCCCACCTCTCCCCCGCAGGTCGAGTACCACCTCACCGTCCGCGGACGTCGCCTCCGCCCGGTGCTCGAGGCGATGCACGCTTACGCGATCGGATCCCGGGGCTAACCCACTCGTGTCGATCGACGACACGGCCCCACCGTGGAGCAGCGAAGACGAGGACATCGAGCGTCAGCGGAGCGCGGCGACTCACGGACGCCAGCTGCGCAACGGGATCATCTCGCTGTTCCTGCTCGGTGCGCTCGTCGTCGGACTCGTGCTCGCGATCCCGGGGCTCGACGGCGTCGAGCGCGCGCTGCGCCGTGTCGAGCCCGGCTCCGTGCTCGGCGCGATCGGCCTGGAGTTCCTGTCCTGCATGGGCTACGTCGCCGTGTTCCAGCTCGTCTTCGCCCGCGCGCCGCGGCGCTTCGCGGCGCGCCTGGCCTGGACGGAGATGGCCTTCGGCTCGGCGCTGTCCGTCGGCGGCGCCGGGAGCCTGGCGATCGGCGCGTGGGTGCTGCACACGCGCGGCGTCCCGACCGATCGCATCGCCCGGCGCTCAGCCGTGCTGTTCATGCTGACGAGCGCGATCAACATCATCGTGCTCGTCGTGGCCGGCGTCGCGCTCGGCCTCGGGCTCGTTCCCGGCACGACCAACTGGCTGCTCAGCTGGCTGCCCGCCGCCGTCGGCGCGAGCGTGTTCGTGCTCTTCCTGTGCATCCCCGCCTGGTCGCGCTGGTTCCTGCGCGACCGCGAGCCGCGCAAGCGCATCACGAAGATCTTCATCGGCTTCGCCGAGAGCATCACCGACACGCGCCAGATGCTGGTCACCGCCGACTGGCGACTGCTCGGCGGCTACGTATACCTGCTCGCCGACATCGCCGTGCTCTACGTCTGCCTGGACGCCGTCGGCGTCGACCTGCCGCTCGCCTCGGTGGTCGTCGCCTACCAGGTCGGCTACCTCACCAACATCATCCCCGTGCCGGGGGGCATCGGCGTGCTCGAGACCGGCCTCGTCGCGATGCTCGTGCTCTTCGGCGCCCCGGCCGCGCCGGCCGCCGCCGGCGTGCTCATCTACCACGCGATCGCGCTGTGGGTGCCGACCGCATTCGGCACCGTTGCCTTCCTGCTGCTGCGGCGTACGATCGGCGAGCCGCTCACCCTGCTCCCGCTTCCCGAGTCCCGCCGGCGGCGGCGCGCCCGCCGCAGCGAGCGGCGCGCGCGCGAGCGGACCTGAGCGGCGCGCGGGCCGACTCAGGCAACCGCCGCTGCGGGCTCGGGCTCGCGCGCCTGCGGACACCCGGCCGCGTCGAGCGGCGCGGCGACGATCTGTCCGCCCTCGCACGTCTCCGCGCGCACGACGCGACGCGCATTGGTGATGCCAATGGCGGCGGTCACGCCACCGGCGGCGACGAGCACCGCGGCGATGGCGAGGCCGACGTGAAAGCTCGTCACCGACGCCTTGTTGGCCGCGTCGGTGATGACGCGCGCCGTGCTCGGCGGCAGGCCGCTGACGTCGGGCCGCCCGAGCGGCAGCCGCTTGGCCGCCTCCACGACCGACTGCCCGCGCGGCCCGAGCGGGTACCCGGCGACGTTCGCGTCCAGCGAGGACGCGAACCGACCCGCGACGACGGCGCCGATCGCCGACACGCCGAGCAGTCCGGCCACGCGCGCGACGGCGTTATTGACCGCCGAGCCGATGCCCGCCTGCGTCACCTCGACATCGGCGAGCACCGCGGCGGTGAGGGGCGCCACCGTCATCGCCAGCCCGACCGAGAAGCACAGCAGCGCCGGCAGGACGTCGGTGACGTAGTCGACGTGCACGCCGATGCGCAGGAACAGCGCGAGGCCGACCGCGGCCAGCAGCGGTCCTGCGCCCATGAACAGACGCGGCCCATGGCGATCGGCGAGCGCCCCGAAGCGGCGCGACAGCGCGAACATGACCAGGGTCGTAGGAAGCGTCGCCAGCCCGCTCTGCAACGCCGTGTAGCCGGCGATCTGCTGTAGGAACAGCGACAGGAAGAAGAACACGACGGCCAGGCCGCCATACAGCGTGAGCGTCTCGAGATTGCCGATCGCGAAGTTGCGGGTCGCGAACAGCCCCAGCGGCAGCATCGGGTCCGCGGTGTGCGCCTCGTGCCACACGAACGCCGCGAGCAGCGCGACCCCGCCGATGAGCGGCACCAGGACCGCCGGGCTCGACCACCCGAGCACGGGCTGCTCGATGAGCGCGAACACCGGGCCGGCCAGCCCGAGCACCCCGAGCCCGGCGCCGAGCCAGTCGAGCCGCCGCCCGCTCGCGGCCACCGGCGCCGGCGTCATCGCCGCGCGGATGAGCAAGATCGTGGCCACCACGAGCGGCAGGTTGAGCACGAACACCCAGCGCCACGAGGCGGCGGTGACGAGGTAGCCGCCGAGCGGAGGCCCGAGCACGGTCGCGATGCCCGCCCACGCGGTCCAGGCTCCGATCGCGCGCCCGCGCTCCTCGAGCGGGAACGTCGCCACGATGACGGCGAGCGCGCTCGGGGCGAGCAGCGCCCCCGCCACGCCCTGCACGGCGCGAGCGGCGATGAGCAGGCCGATCGTCGGGGACAGCGCGCAGAGCAGCGAGGTCACCCCGAAGCCGGCCGCGCCGAGCGCGAACACCCGGCGCTCTCCGAACAGGTCGCTCAGCGACCCGCCGACGAGGATGAGCGACCCGAGCGTCAGCAGGTAGGCGTTGGACACCCACTGCTGGGCGGCGAGCCCGCCGCCGAGCTGGCGCTGGATGCTCGGCAGCGCGACCCCGACGACCGTCCCGTCGAGGAACACGATCGCCGATCCCAGGATGCACGCAAGCAGCGTGAGCTGCTTCGTCCTCGCCGACGATCGCGCCGCCGCCATGCCCCCCACCCTACCGCGCGCACGCCGGGCGGCCGACTGCCCGCCCGGCGCGACAACCGGCTAGCTGGATGCGGCCGGGCGCCCGTCGCTGGGGAGCGGCGGCCACAGCTGGGCGCGACGCACGAGCGTCAGGCGGCGCACCCCGGGCCGCCCCGACGGCGGCACCGGCGAGTGTGCATCGCCGGCGTCGGTGCGACGGAGCAGTGTGTAGCGCTTCAGGGAGGAGTCCGATTTCATCGTGCCTGAATGGTGGCGAACCGGTGGCCCGGCGTCATCGGGCGTTCGGTCCACAATCCGGCGCATCCGATCGGCCACTCGGTCCGCCCGCCCTGCGCCACCGCCGGGACGGCGCTCACGACGGGGGCCGCGCCGCTTAGACTCAGGGCATGAGCGGAGACGACGCGCCGATGACCCTTCCGGCCGAGGGCTACCGCCTGACCGGCATCTCCGCGAAGGCCTACGAGCACCCGGCCGACCGCGCGGCGACGGCCGCGCTGGCCACGATCCCCTACCTCGAGCGGTCGATGCGCAAGCTCATCGACATCGGCTACGAGCGCGCCCTGCGCCAGTCTTACCTCGGCAGCGCTGCGCGGCTCGGCGAAGACCAGTTGCCCGACGTCTGGCGCACGCACAATCGCGCCTACGCGACGCTCGACCTCGACGTCGTCCCCGACCTCTATCTCACGCAGGACCCGGACGCGAACGCGATGACGATCGGCGCGCAACGCCCGATCGTCGTGCTCAACTCCGAGCTCGTCCGCCTGCTCGACACCGATCAGCTGCGCGCCGTCTGCGCCCACGAGGCCGGTCACGTGCTCTCCGACCACGTCCTCTACACCACCACGCTGCAGATCGTGATCGGGTTGAGCCGCGTCTCGCCGATCCCGATGGCCTTCTCGGCCCTGCGCCGCGTGCTGCTCGAGTGGTCGCGGGCCGCCGAGCTGAGCTGCGATCGCGCCGCCGCGTTGGTCACGCGCGACCCCGTCGTCGTCTGCCGCACCCTGCTGACGATCAGCGCCGGGGCCGAGGCCGAGCGGCTCGACCTCGAGGCGTTCATGCGCCAGGGGCTTGAGTACAGCGAGAAGGGAATCGGCATCGACCGCCTGGCCCGGCTGATGATCGATCTCAACCTGACGCATCCGATGGCGGTGCGGCGCGTGCACGAGCTGATGAACTGGGTAAAGGGCGGCGACTACGACCGGATCGTCGACGGCTCCTACGTCACTCGCGACGAGCCGCTGAGACCGCGAGCCGAGGCCAGTGACGCGGTGACGCACTACGCCGAGCGCTTCCGGACCGCCTTCCGCGACGCCGGCGAGTCGATCAACTCCGCAGGGCAGCAGCTGAGCGACTGGCTGCGGCGCCAGGACGAGGACTGACACACCCCGTCTGCGGGGCGTGTGCGGGGGCCCCCGCCGGTCAAGGAGCGCGGCCCCCCGGCCGATCATGTCGTATGGCCCACGACTCGTGGTTGCTTCGCGATGGCACAGACCGCGAGCGGATGCTCGACATGGACCGGCGCCTGCAGGGCCCGCGCCGGGCCTCGTTCATCGTCCTCGCGGTGGCGCTCGTCGCCTCGGGGCCGTGGCTGGGCTGGTGGCAGCTGCTGCCGCTGGTGCTCGCCGGCCTCGCCTTCAAGTTGGCCGATGAGCGGGTCGCCGACACGGCGCGCCCGGAGTACTGGGTGTTCGCCGCCTGGGCGGCGTCCGTGGCGATCATCGCGCTGAGCGTCGCCATCACCGGGGGCCCGTCGGTGCCGATGATGGCCTGGCTCGGCATCCCGATCGTCACGCTGAGTGCCCGCTTCTCGATCCGCGGCATCGTGCTCGGCGTCGTGTTCACGATCGGGATCCTGCTCGTCGTCGCCTTCGCCGTCGGCGCAAGAACCGTCTGGAACTACCCGCCGGTGGTGATCGGGCCGATCGCCCTGGTCATCGCCGTGGCGATCCTTTCCACAGCATTGATGCAGTCCGATGTGGAGCATCGCAGCGAGGCGGTCATCGATGAGTTGACCGGGATGCTCAACCGCAAGGCGCTCACGCATCGGATCGCCGAGCTCACCCAGCAGGCGAGGATCAGCGGAGAGCCGGTCGGGATGCTCGTCGGCGACCTCGACCACTTCAAGGCGATCAACGACCGCGCCGGCCACGGCACCGGCGACGCCGTGCTGCGTGACGTCGCGCACCTGATGCGCCGCCAGCTGCGCGCGTTCGACCTCGCGTACCGGATCGGCGGCGAGGAGTTCCTCGTCCTGCTCCCCGGGTCCGGCCTGGCCCAGAGCGGTGTGATCGCCGAGCAGCTGCGCCGTGCCGTGGCCGCCGGGACGTTCGGCTCGACCGAGCGTCTGACGATGAGCTTCGGCGTCGCCGCGTCCGAGCCGGGCAGCGACTTCGACTACCCAACGGTCTTCGCCGCCGCCGATGCCGCGCTGTACGAGGCGAAGGACGCCGGCCGCAACCGCGTCCGCGGCGTCGCCGAAGGGCTGGTGGCGATCGCATGAGTACACCGAACGGGAGCGCCGCCTCGCTGCGCGGCCGGTGGTCCGGTCGCCCCGGGGTGGCCGGACGCCTGCTCATCGCCGTGCTGCTGCCGATCACGATCCTGGCCATCGCCGCCGGGGCGCTGCTGACCGAGCGCTATCACACCTCCCAGCAGGCGAACTCCGTGGCGAACGAGATCCCGGCGCTCAACGGACTCGTGAAGCTGCGCAGCCTGCTCGACCAGGAGCGCATCCCCGTTGAGGCCCAGCTGCGCACGATCGAGCTCGGCATCGACATCCCGGACATCCAGAACCTCGAGGGCTTCGGCAGCGGCGAGAGCGAGCCGGAGGCGCGGGCCGCGGTCTACGCGCAGTTGCGGGTCCTCGGGACCAACGCGCCGGCCGGCTTCGCAAGCGGATTCGCGGCGCTGCTGGCGCTCGTCGATCGCAACGCGGTCAAGGCGACGCCGGCCGACCATGCCTTCGGGGCGCTGTCCGACCTCATCTCGAGCACGTTCTCCCAGCGCCTGGCCGTGCTCGAACGCCGCACGGCGGACATCAGCCAGGCGGCGGCGCTCAATCGCGCGCTGTCGGGGCTGAGCGACGCCAACGATGCCCTCGGGGCGGGCGGCACCGAGACCGGCGAGCTGAGCGACCTGTACCTGGCCCCCCCGCAGCAGCGGCCCAGCGAGCTGAGCGCGCTCGGCTCGAGCATCTCCCTGTTCGACCTCGCGGGCGCCCACCTGCGCAGCGACGACGCGGCCGTGCGGGATCCGTTCATCCGTCTCGAGAACGATCCCGGGTGGAGGCAATATCAGGCGGCCGTCGTCGCCGCGGCGGGCGGCGCCGGTCCGCCCTCCGGCGACGCGGGCGCTCCGGCGGCGAGCGGCGCCAACGCCGCCGCGGTCGCGATCCAGAACATCGTCCCGCTCGTCGGCGTGTTCCGCGCGGGCGTGACCGGCCTCAGCCAGCTGTACCGGCTCGTGTCGCTCGCCGAGCTGGACGCGCACCGGTCCGCGGCGACGCTTCAGTCCAACAGCGCGAGCGCCTTCCGCACCCTGCTCATCGAGACGATCCTCGCGGTCGGGCTGACGATCGCCGTCGCGCTCCTGCTCGCGCGCTCGATCTCCGAGCCGCTGCGACGCCTGGCCGGCCATGCGCGGGCGGTGAGCAGCGGCGATCTCGAGCTGCCGCCGCTGCCCGGCCGGGGCCCGAAGGAGACCGTCGTCGTCTCGGAGACCTTCAACGATCTCGTGTCCAACCTGCGCCTGCTCGAGGCGAAGACGCGTGCGCTCGCCGAGTGCTCCTTCGAGGATCCGATCCTCGCCGAGCCGCTCCCCGGCCGCCTCGGTCAGGCGCTGCACGAGTCCGTCGTCGTGCTTTCCGGGTCGATCGTCGAGCGCGACAGCCTCCAGCAGCGGCTCGTGCACCAGGCCACCCACGACGCGCTGACCGGCCTGCACAACCGCGCAGCGGCGATCGAGTTCCTCGACCAGGCGCTCGCCCGCGCCAGCCGCAGCAGCGAGCCGGTCGCCGTGCTGTTCGTCGACCTCGACGACTTCAAGCGGGCGAACGACACCCATGGCCACGCGGTCGGCGACGCCATTCTGCGCGAGATCGCCCGTCGGATGTCCGACGCCGCGCGTCGCGGCGACTTCCTGGCCCGGCTCGGCGGCGACGAGTTCGTGGTCATCGCCGAGAGCATCGGGGACGGCAGCGAGGCCACGGCCATCGCCGCGCGGCTCGTCGAGGCGGCGAGCGAGCCGGTCGAGGTCGGCGAGGTGCGGGTCGCCGTCGGCGCCTGCGTCGGCATCGCCTTCGCGCTCGACGGCGCCGCCGACGACCCTTCGCAGCTGCTCGCGCGCGCCGATCTCGCCGTCTACCGGGCCAAGCACTCCGGCAACTCGCGCGTGGAGATCTACGACGAGTCGATGCAGCGCGCGCTGCTCGAGCGCGCGGAGATCGAGCAGGATCTCCACGGAGCGCTCGACGCCGGCGGCGACGGGCTGTTCCTGCATTACCAGCCGGTGATCGACGCGACGAGCGGCAAGCTGACCTCGGTCGAGGCGCTCGTGCGCTGGAATCGTCCCGGCCACGGCCTCTGCCAGCCGAACGACTTCATCCCGGCGGCCGAGGCGAGCGACCTCATCATCCGTCTCGACTGTTGGGTGATCGAGGCGGCGCTCACGCAACTCGATCGCTGGCGACGGTCGGGGCTCGGCGACCTGAGCGTCGCGGTCAACATCTCGGGGCGTCACCTGCTGTCGGGGACCCTCATCGATCACGTCTCCGGCGTGCTCGCCGCGCGCCGGATCGAGCCCAACCGGCTCATCCTCGAGCTCACCGAGACGGTGCTGCTCGCCGACCTGCCGACGGTGGCGGTCGAGATGGAGCGCCTGCGCAGCCTCGGCATCCGCGTGGCGATCGACGACTTCGGCACCGGCTACACATCGCTCGCGCACCTGCAGCACCTCACCGTCGACGAGATCAAGATCGACCGCTCATTCATCCAGCAGCTCCCCGGCGGTCGCGACAGCTCGCTCGTGCGCATGGTCACCGAGCTCGGTCACCATCTCGGCGTCCAGATCGTCGCCGAGGGCGTGGAGACCGACGACCAGCTCGCGGCGCTGCGCGAGGTCGGCTGCGATTCGCTGCAGGGCTTCCTGATCGGGCGCCCGCTGACGGTCGAGAACCTCGCGGCCTGGCGCGAGGAGCACTCCAGCGGCGACTCGCAGACGACCCTCGACGAGACGACGTAGTCCCCGCGGGCGCCTAAGCTGGCGTCCGTGTCCGGCACCGCTCTGGCCGCCCTTGCCCCCCTGACGACGCTGCGCGTCGGTGGCCCCGCCGCGCGCCTGCTCACGGCCGCGAGCGAGGACGAGCTCGTCGAGGCCGTGCGCGCCGCCGACGCGTCCGGCGAGCCGCTGCTCGTGCTCGGCGGCGGAAGCAACGTCGTGATCGCCGACACGGGGTTCGCGGGGACCGTCGTGCGCGTGGCCGCGCGCGGGCGCGCCTGGAGGCCCGACGGCAGGCACGTCCAGGTCGAGGTCCAGGCGGGTGAGCCGTGGGACGAGGTCGTCACCGCGTGCATCGCCGAGGGACTGTCCGGCGTCGAGGCCCTGTCGGGCATACCCGGGCTCACGGGCGCCACGCCGATGCAGAACGTCGGCGCCTACGGCCAGGACATCTCGCAGACGCTCCACGAGGTGCGGGTCTACGACCGCGCGCGCGGCCAGATCGTGACGCTGCGGCCCACCGACCTGCGCCTCGGCTACCGCACCAGCGCGCTGCGCGGCGGCGACCGCCAGGTCGTGCTGAGCGTCACCCTGAGGCTCGCGCGCGATCCGAGCTCGGCGCCACTGCGCTATGCCGAGCTCGCGCGCGCACTCGGCGTCGACGTCGGCGGACGGGCGCCGCTGGCCGAGGTCCGCGATGCCGTCCTCGCGCTGCGCCGAGGAAAGGGCATGGTGCTCGATCCCGCCGATCCCGACTCGGTCAGCGCCGGCTCGTTCTTCACCAACCCGATCCTCGACGCGGCGCAATTCGAGACGCTCCGCCGCCGGGCCCGCGAGCGCCTGGGCGACGGAGCGCACGCCGCCGGAGTTCCCCGAGGCCCGGCGGGAGCGTGAAGACCTCGGCGGCCTGGCTCATCGAGCAGGCGGGGTTCCGGCGCGGGTACGGCGACGGTCGCGTCGGGCTGTCGCACAAGCACACGCTGGCGATCGTCAACCGCGGCGGCGCCACGGCGGAGGAGGTGCTCGCGCTCGCCCACGCGATCGCCGGTGGCGTGGACGACGCGTTCGGCGTGCGCCTGACGCCCGAGCCGGTGCTCGTCGGGCTGTCGTGGTGAGGCGGCCGGTGGTGCGGCGACTGGCCGCGCGACCAGCGATCCCGTAGGATGCCCGGGTGGACTTCGAGCCGTTCTACACCGGCGGGACGGGCACGCCGATGGTGCTCCTGCACGGATTCACCGACACCTGGCGCGTCTGGACGCGCGTGCTGCCGGCGCTCGAGGCTCGTCACCGGATCTTCGCCCCCACGCTCCCCGGGCACGCCGGTGGGGAGCCGCTCGACCGCGGCTCGATGACGGTGCCGGCGGTCGTCGACATGCTCGAGCGCCAGCTCGACGCGCAGGGCATCGAGCGGGCGCATCTCGTCGGCAGCTCGCTGGGCGGCTGGCTGTCGCTCGAGCTCGCCCTCCGCGGCCGGGCCTTGTCGGTCGTCGGGCTGTGCCCCGCCGGCGGCTGGGAGGACGGTGCGCCGGAGGTGCGCGCGATGACCCGTTACTTCCGCCGCAACGATCTCCTCCTGCGCTACTTCCGGCCGCTGTTGCGCACGGTGGCCGCGCGGCCCCGCTCGCGCTACCTCGCGCTGCGCGACCTGATGGGCGATCCGTCGGGCGTGACCGCGGCCGAGGCGCTGACGCTGTTCGAGGGCGCCGCCCAATGCTCGATCGTCGAGGACGCCCTGCGCCTGACCGCCGCCGGGCGGATGTTCGGCGACCTCGGCGAGATCGACGTCCCCGTGCGCGTCGCCTACGGCACGCGCGATCGCATCGTGCCCTGGCCGAGCTGCTATGTGCGCCTGCGCCGACTGCTCCCGAAGGCCGAGTTCGTGGCGCTGCCCGGACTCGGTCACCTGCCGATGTGGGAGGACCCGGACCTCGTCCTCCGCACGATCCTCGGGGTGAGCGATCCGGCCGGCCCACCGGCTGCGACATCCCAACGCACCCGGATCTCCGTGCGCACCAGCGGCGAGGACGTCGAGCTGGCCGGCGCCGCCCCCGTGGCCTAGGCGCACGCCGGCGCGTCAGGCCGGCCTGCGCGCCGACACGAACTGCGCGAAGCCGGTGACCCGCTGCCCGATGCCCTCGAGGCCCTGCGCACGCAGGGCCCGTGTGAGCTCGTCGCGGTCGAACATGCGCACGCCGGTCACGCCGCGGATGACCGGGGTGGTCGCCCGGGCCGAGAGAAGGCGCCGGTTGCAGCTCGACAACAGCGCGATCCGGCCGCCGGGCGCGAGGACGCGCACGATCTCGTCCAGGGCCCGCATCGGGTGCTCGATGAGATACAGCGCGGCGAAGCAGCACACGGCATCGAAGGCGGCGTCGTCGAAGGGCAGGTCCGCGGCATCGCCGCGCACGTAGGCGACGTTGTCCTCGGTCGTCTGCGCCACGGCGCGGGCGAGCATGGTCCGTGACGCATCGAGTCCGATCACGAGCCCGCCGGGCGCGGCACCGGCGAAGCTGCGCGTGAAGTTGCCGGGGCCGCAGCCGACATCGAGTACCCGTTCCGGTCCGGACAGGGAGAGCATGTCGAGCGCCATGTGGTGCTCGTCCTGCATGCCCGGTCCGACGACGCCCATCAGCAGCCGGCCCCCGAGCGGTCGCCACAGGCGCTCGTAGATGAGCGGCAGACCGCGACTGGCCATCAGGCGCTGACCGGGGTGGGGCCCCGTCGCGTCCTCCTCGCCGAGCAGGTCGAGGTAGCCGTCGCACAGCGGCGGTCGGTCGGGGCGCCGGCCCGACCGCAGCAAGGTGAGCGCACGATCGATCGCCGGCGCCGAGGACGTGGATGGAGAGGCCATCGCATCAATCATCGCGGGTCGCGGGCGTCGGCGGCAGCCGCCTGGCACGGCGGCGCCGGCGCCGGTGGCATCGGTCTATCGTCACGACCGTCCGCGGAGGTGCGCGCCTCGCCTGCGCGCCGCGCCGAATGCAGAGCGAGGAGGGAGCCGATGAGCGAGAAGCTGACGTTATTCGTCTGCCACATCGACGATGGCGGTCCGCCACCGCATGCCTGCAAGCGCGCGCAGCGGGCCCTGCGGGCCAGCGGACAGGATTTCGAGAAGGTCATCGCCGGCCGTGGCATCCCGTTCGCGCTGTTCACTACCGGTCGGCGACCCGGGCTCAAGGACATGAGCGGTCAGGAGAAGCTGCCGGTCCTGCGACTCCCGGGCGGCGAGACGGTCAACGGAAGCGCGAACATCATCGCCTGGGCGCGCGAGCATGCGCCGGGGGCAGGTGGTGCCTGACGGGCTCGATCGAGGACGACGCCGAGAACGCCGGCTGCTTCATCATCAACCGGGGCTGCCGGATTTCCCGCATGTCCAGCGCGCTCGGCCCGCGACGGCGCGGGCCGCCCAGCTCCGGGCCGCGTCCTGCCAATGGGGCACACGGCACAGGCTGGTGGTATGTTCGCGTGGCGATGCGGATCCGCTCCCGCGTCTGGGCACCAGGTCGAGCGCGCCGCTACCGGCGCGTGGCGGCCGCGGCTGTCGTTCTGCTCGCGGCGATCGTGCTGACCCATGGTGTCGGCGGGCTGCAGGAGGGACTGCTGTCGGTGGTTCCCGCTCTGTTGCTCATGGTGGCGCTGCTCGCGGGCCGCTACCCGGGCGAGCGGGTGCTGGAGCGATGGCGCGAGGCCGGTCGGCCGGGACCACGAACGTCTGCTGGCCGGCCGCACGCCCGCGTTCGGTTGCCCGGTGCCCCTCGCGGAGGCCTTCTCATCGCCGTTTCCCTTGCTGGGCGCGCTCCGCCGCTCGCGGCGAGCTGTCGCTGACCTCGGGCAGCTCGCTTCCCAATCGTCCGACCCCGCGCCGAGGCGCGGGAGGTTCTCGGCCTGCGGCGTGATCGCTGTCGCGCGGTCGTACATCTGCGATATGGGAGTTCATCAATGCCTCAGCAAGGAAGTTCGGCGTCGGTTGCCGTACCGGCGGCTTCTCATCTGGGAGGGCGAGCTCGTGCCGGCGCACCCGGCGCGCTCTTGAGCCGGATACGCCCGACCCGACGCGGGATCCAGATCACCTTGGGCTGTATCTGGCTCCTCGACGGGCTGCTGCAGTTTCAGAGCTACATGTACACGCCCGCCTTCGTCAACCAGGTCATCCTGCCGACGGCGCAGGGACAGCCGGGGATCATCAGCGACCCCATCACCACGTTAGCTCACTTCTACGCACGGGACATGACGCTGTGGAACACGATCTCGGCCGAGATCCAGTGCGCAATTGGGCTCGCGCTGATCGTCAGCCGGCGCGCGGTGCGCCCGGCGCTGCTCACGTCGTTCGTCTGGGCGCTGTGCGTGTGGTGGTTCGGTGAGGGCTTCGGCACGATCCTGTCCGGCGCGCCGGTCTCGCCGCTGATGGGCGCGCCCGGCGCCGTCCTGGTCTACGGACTGATCGGGTTGCTGGTCTGGCCGCGCGACAGTAACGAGCCCGGCGCAGCGGTGGACGGCGGGCTGCTCGGCCGCCGCGGCGGTCAGATCGTGTGGTCGGCGCTGTGGCTCGAGGCAGCGGTGTTGTGGTTCCTGAACGTCGATCGCTCCAAGACTGCGATCCACGATCAGATCTCCGGCATGGCCAGCGCCGCGCCGCACTGGCTGGCCACGATCCAGACGTCCGTCGCGAACGACAGTCAGGGGCACGGCGTGGCCATCGCGACGGTGCTGGGGATCGTCTCGATCGTGATCGCGCTCGGCGTCTGGACGCCCGCGCGGTCGGGAGTGCTCGCAGTGGGTGCCGCGCTGTCGCTGGGGTACTGGGTGTTCGGGCAGAGCCTGGGCGGCCCGTTCTGGGCCGGGCAGGCCACCGACCTGAACACCGGCCCGCTGCTGGCCCTGCTCGCGGTCACGCTGTTCGCCCAGCCACGAGCCGAGGTCGCACCGGCCGACGCCGCGACTGCCGTGCGTCCACCGGACGCGGCGGTGGTGACCGCGTGAGCCCGGCCGGACGGCTCGAGGGGCCAAGCTCCCGCCGCCGGCCAACACGCCTGAGCGCACCCGTGCGCGACCGATCAACTGGAAGGAGCAACCGATGAATCAGACCGTCAACGGCCAGTCCCCGCCGGCAACCTCGATGGGGACGTCCGCCACGATGTCCGCCAGCCACACCTCCATGGGCTCAGCCGGCAAATCCGCGATGGGCTCGATGCCGGCCGCCGCCGCCCATTCCTCAACCACAGCCACTCATGGTGCGGTGGCCGCATCGCATCCGGCGAGTGGCATGGCGATGGGCGGCATGACGATGAGCACCCATGCGGCCACGAGCAAGATGGCGATGGGCGGCATGACGATGACCGTTTCGCACGGAACGACGAACATCCTGCCCAACTGGCTGTCGGTGATCTGGACGCTGCTGTTCCTCGGCGTCGTGGTCATCCATGCCCGCCACGTCGCCGAGACCCACGGTGAGCGACGCGCGTGGCACTCGGGTCACGTCCTGATGGCGCTCGGGATGCTGTTCATGTTCGCGCCGGGATCGCTGGATCACTTCAACATCCCGGCGGGCTTCTGGCAGTTGCTGTTCGCCAATGCCTGCGGGCTCGTGGTCGCGTGGATGCTCGTGCAGTACTTCAGCGGCCGCGCGATCAACGCTTTGTGGGTGGTGTTGGCCGTCGACCTCGCGGCGATGGTCTACATGTGGTCGCCGAGCGGCTTCGTCGCCCCGATCACGTGGCTGCTGGTGGCCTATTTCGCCCTTCAGGCGGTGCTATGGGCGACCAACCGCTACCGCAACCTCGATGGCCACGCGATCGTCGCCGGCCCAGGGGCGCTCAACGCGGACGGCACGATCTCCATGAGCGCCGTCGCGCCACTGGTCTGCGAGCGGGATCTGCGGGGATCGATGTTCGTGATGACGCTCGGCATGGCCTACATGTTCGCCGCCATGCAACTGCTTCTATAGCGGACGGTGCCGTGCCGCCACGCGTCAACCACAGTCGTCATCGAGGACCCGCGTCGCCGCTTCACGCGCCTGGCGGCGCGGCGGGCCGTGACGCGTGCGACTCGCGTGACCGTCCGCTGTCGCCTACGGGCGAGCGGTGCGGTTCTCGCACCGCTCGCTCTCGTGGCGTGTGGCAGCACGGCGCTCACCCAATCGCGCGTCGCGCTGCGTCCGGCGCCGGGGTCGAGCTCCGCGTCGGCGGCCGGGGCGGTGACCATTGGACAGCGTGGAGACCGGATCACGGGCAGTGTGTGGGTGAGCGGCCTGCAGCCCGGCAGCCGCTACGCGTGGAATATCCAGGGACCGCTCGGCGGCTGCGCGCCGATCAATCAGCCTGCGAACACCGCGCTGCAGTTCCGCGACCTCGTCGCCGACCCCCAAGGGGTCGCATCGATGCACTTCGACGTCGTCGTCCACGAGCAGATCCTGGCCCGCGGCTACGACATCGCCGTGTTCTCGCGCCCGAGCCCCCCGATCGGCGCGGTGACGCGAAACAGCCCGATGCTGTTGTGCGGCAACATCGGATCGGTGCCTGGAAACTCGACCCGGCCGCAGACCGGATAGGCGCACCCGACTACCTCGTGCGAAGGCCAACGTGACAGCCGCCAGGCACGGCTCCCTCGTAATGTCGTGGCGGCCCGCCGACTGCCGGCGACGAACGCGCCGCGTGTGGACCGTGCTGTCCGGCGGCCAGCTCGCGCGAGGCCGAGAGTCCCGCGTCGCCGGTCTGCGAGAATCGGCTCTATGAGCGTCACCGACATCGCGCCGCATGAGACCGGTCACGCGCCGCTCGCAGACGAGTCGGAGCCGCTGCGGCTCGATGTCACCGGCATGACCTGCGGCTCATGCGCGGCCCGCGTGGAGCGGACCCTCAGCCGCCAGAGTGGCGTGGTCGAGGCCGAGGTCAACTATGCGACCGGTCGCGCGACGGTGCGCCACGAGCCGGGCGTCGACGCCGACGGTCTCGTGGCCGCGATCCGCAAGGCCGGCTATGACGCAGTGCCGATCGTCACCGACACGGCCGGGCAACGATCGCCGTTCGAAGTGGCCGACGCCGAGGAGTCGCGCGAGCTGGCCGGCCTACAGCGTCGCATCGCCGTCGCCGTGCCACTGGCGCTGGCGATCGTGGCGCTCACCGTCGCCGCGCCACACGACCCGACCGCGCGCTGGCTCACCGCGGCGCTCGCCGTGCCGGTCCAGTTCTGGTGCGGATGGCCGTTCCTGCGTTCCGCCTGGGCACGCGCCCGCGCGCGCTCCACGAACATGGACACGCTGATCGCGCTGAGCACGCTCGCGAGCTTCACCTATTCGACGGTGATGCTGCTGACCGCGAGCCCCGCCTACCTGCACGGCGTGCCCGTCGGCAAGTTCGAGATGTCGCTCGACTACGACATGGGCGCCACGATCATCGCTGCGCTGCTCATCGCCCGCTGGTGCGAGGCACGCGCGCGCCGTCGGGCCGGCCGCGCGGTACGCGAGTTGGCGCAACTCGGCGCGTCCGACGCGCGGCTCGTCGACATCGACGAGCCGGGCGCACCGGAACGGCTCGTGCCGGTCGGCGACGTGCATCTGGGCGACGTATTCCGCGTGCGCCCCGGTGACCGAGTGCCGGTCGACGGGATCGTCCTCGACGGCGCATCGGCGGTCGACGAGTCGATGCTCACCGGCGAGTCACTCCCGGTCGAGAAGGGCCCCGGCGCCACGCTCACCGGCGCCACCGTCAATCTCGACGGCACGCTTCAGGCTCGCGCCTCCGCCGTCGGCGCCGACACGGCCCTCGCCCACCTCATCACCCTCGTCGAGCGCGCCCAGGCCGGCAAGCCCCGGATCCAGCGTCTCGCCGACGACATCGCGCGCATCTTCGTGCCCACGGTGCTGGTGCTCGCCGCGCTGACGGCGATCGCCTGGCTGCTCACCGGACAATCCGATCACGGCATGTTCCACTCGATGCACATCGAACGCGGCATGGACGCCACGATCGCCGTGCTCATCGTCGCGTGCCCATGCGCACTCGGCCTGGCGACACCCGTGGCGATCCTCGTCGGCACCGGTCGCGGCGCGAGCCTGGGACTGCTCATCAGCAGCGCCGAGATCCTCGAACGCAGCCAGGAGCTCGACACGATCGTGCTCGACAAGACCGGCACGGTGACCACCGGCGAGCTGTCGCTCGCCGACACCTGGACCGCCCCCGGAGAGGAGCCCGACACGGCTCTCGCACTCGCCGCCGGCGCCGAAGCGCCATCCGAGCACCCGGTCGCGCTCGCCCTCGTGGCCGCGGCGCGCGATCGGGAGCTCGCGATCGGCCAGGCCGAGGAGTTTCGCTCCATCCCCGGTCGCGGCGTGCGCGCGGTCGTCGACGGCGCCGCGATCTGGGTCGGTCGCGCATCCGCGGACGAAGCCCCGACGGCGCTGCGCGAGGTCCTCGATCGGTGGGAGAGCAGCGGCCGCACCGCGGTCGTCGTGCAGCGCGACGGGCGCACCATCGGTGCGATGGCCCTCGCCGACACGGTCAAGCCTGAGGCCCGCAGCGCGATCGCGGGCATCCAGCGGATGGGGATCGAGGTCGAGCTGCTGACCGGCGACAACCCGCGAGCGGCGCGTGCGGTCGCCGAGGCCGTCGGCGTCCAGCGCGTTCTCGCCGGCGTCAGCCCCAGCGCCAAGCTCGACGAGATCGCTCGCCTGCAGGGCGAGGGGCGCCGCGTGGGCATGGTCGGCGACGGCGTCAACGACGCCGCCGCCCTCGCCCAGGCCGATCTCGGGATCGCGATGGGCACCGGGGTCGGCGCGGCGATCGAGGCCGCCGACATCAGCATCGTCTCCGGTGACCTGCGCGGTGTGGCCCGCGCCCTGCGCCTCGCCCGCGAGACCTACACGATCATCCTGCAAAACCTGGCCTGGGCGCTCGGCTACAACCTGATCGCGATTCCGCTCGCCATGACCGGCCTGCTCAGCCCCGCGCTCGCCGCCGTCGCCATGGGCCTATCGAGCATCTGCGTCGTCACCAACAGCCTGCGACTCCTACGCTTCGGCCGGCCCGGCCGACCCACACCGGTCCGTCGCCGACCCCAGCAACTCGCCACCATCGCCGCCGCCGCCCTCCTGCCGGTCGCGCTGATCGGCGGACTGGTGATCGCCGTGCCCGATACCTTCGCGGTGCCGCAAACCGCGTCCCTCACGCTTCACGAGCCGGCCGGCGAAACGCTGCAGATCTACGCACTGCCGCTTCGCGCCGGCAACGTCGACCTGCACATCTACCTCGAGTCCACCGCCAGCAACCGTCCGAGTTTCCGCTCGCTGACGATGAGCGCGACCTCCTCCACCGGCAGGCACGCCACCGTCAGTGTCTACATCGCCGGCACCGGGCACGACATCGGCCAAGTCCCCCTGACCACCGGCGTGTGGAACATCCGAGTGGCCGGCGCCGATCAAGCCGGACACACGCTCCGCGGCTCCTTCGCCATACCGATCAACTGACACTGAGCGCGTCAGACGAGGCCGTAGCCCGCCTCCTCGACGGCTTCTCGCACTTCCGCCGCCGTGACGTCGCCGCGAACGCTGAGGGTCCCGGCATCCAGGTCAACCTCGACGTGCTCCGCGCCCGGGATCTGCCCCACCTCCTCGCTCACCGCAGCCACGCAGTGCGCGCATGACATTCCCGCGACGTTGTACACCTGCTCGCTCATCGACAGCTCCTTCCGACGGTGGATCCGCATGATCGCACGCGGCGGTCCCCGTCAGGGCGTCTCACCAGGGCCAGGTGGCTACGTCACATCGGTCGCGAGGCGCTCGGGCAGGCCGGTCCTGGAGTTCGCGCCGAAGGCGCGGCTGAAGGCGTACGGCGGCGCGTCGACGCCGCTGCAGGTCGGTTGGGCCGCCGCGCCGCTGCCCGGGCACGGGTTGTCGCGGGCCAGCGACCAGATCGACGTGAGTCCGAGGCCCTCCCTCGCCGCGAAGGCCGCCACGACTCGGGCGTCGTCCAGGGTCAGCACCTCGCCGCTGACGTCGTTCACGCCCACCATGACGGTCACCCCGAGTGCGCCCCAGCGGGAGAACGCCCCGCCCAGTCCCGCGAGCTGGCGATGGGCGGCCCGGAGGGCGAGGATCGTCTCGGCGCCCATGTCGTGGCCGTCGGTGGCGGTGCCGTAGTCCATCGCGAGCAGGTTGACGCTGCGCAACCGCACCCCGGCCGCGAGAATCGTGCGCACGGCCGATACCGCCGAGGGGGACAGCCCGCGCGGCGACACCGGCACGGACACGGTGACCGCCAGCCGGTCGTCACTCTCGGCCTGCAGCCTGGCGATGGCCGCGGCGCGCAGCCCCATCGTCGCTGGGTCCGACAGTCCCGTTCCCTCGAGGTCGAAGTCGGCCCCGACCGCGTGATAGGGGCCGAGCACCGACGCGTACGCCGAGGCCAACCGGTCGATCGCGGCCGCCCCGGAGCCGCCGCAGGCCGCGGCAAGCTCGGGCCCGCGCGCCCCGCCGAAGGAGATGCGCAGCGCCACGCCGGCGGCGCGGAGTCGCGAAGCCGCCTCGGCCACCTGCGGGGCGAGGATCGGCGTCTGCCCGCCCCAGGCGGGCTGGCATCCGCCATCGCCGGCGGTGACGAAGGCGAGCGTCAGCGAGCGCGCTCCCGCATCGCCGGCCACGTCTGCGAGCTGGAAGGGGGACTCCAGCGTGACGTCGACGTAGGGCGAGTAGACGCGACTGCCGCCGGGCGGTTGCACGCTCGCCTGCTCGGAGGAACCGCAGCCTCCGAGGAGCGCGAGCGCGAGCAGCAGCGCGCACCCGGCCGGCGCTCGGCGCCGCCGCCGGCGTGCCCGCCCTATACGCGCACTCTGTTGCGTGTGTCCTCCGCGTGCAAGCTGTCCGGCTCGGACGACCGGCTGGCCACGTCGACGACGTCGACCGTGACGTCGCCGGTGCGGGTCAGTCGATGCCAGCGAAGGCGCGTGCCCATCAGCGCCACCAGGACCGAGTCGACGACGACGAGGTACATCAGCTGGCGGTAGGCGATCTGCTGAAGCGGCAGCGACCACAACGGCTTTCGCGACTCGCCGTCCCAGCCGAAGGCGACCCACGCCAGCACGAACTGGACCGCGTTGAACGCCAGCCAGAAGGCGAGGATGGGCAGCGGATCGAGGAACAGGATCGAGTAGATGGCAAAGAGGTCGATGAGCGGAGCCGCCAGCGGCAGCGCGATCTGGAACAGGAGCATGTAGGGCAGCGCGCGACGCCCGATGCGCCCGTCGCCCCGTTGCCAGAACGCGCCGCGATGCTTCCACAGCGACTGCAGCGTGCCGTAGGACCAGCGGGTGCGCTGCCGCCATAGGGCGCGCAGGGTCGAGGGCGCCTCGGTCCAGGCGCGGGCGTCGGACGCGTACTCCACTCGCCAGCCGGCGATGCCGACCGCGAGCGTGATGTCGGTGTCCTCGGCCAGGGTCGCGCCTGAGAAGCCGCCGACGTCGACGAGCGCCGCGCGGCGGAAGGCGCCGATCGCGCCGGGCACCGTCGGCATGCAGTCGAGCATCTCGTACATGCGGCGGTCGAGGCTGAACGCCATCACGTACTCGATGTGCTGCCAGCGACCGAGCAGCCCGGAGCGGTTGCCGACCTTCGTGTTCCCCGATACCGCACCGACATCGGGCTCCCGGAAGGGCGCCACCACGTGCAGCAACGCGTCGGGCTCGAAGACGGTGTCCCCGTCGACGGTCACCACGAGGTCGTACGCCGCGGCCGTCAGGCCGGCGTTGAGCGCCGCGGACTTGCCGCGGTTGGCCTGGCGCAGCACGCGCACGCGCTCGAGGCCGAGCGCCTCGACGAGATCGCTCGTACCGTCGGTCGAGCCGTCGTCGATCACGAGCACCTCGAACGGCGCCGGGTAGCGGCTGTCGGTCAACGAGCGGACGCAGCGTTCGATCCCGACCGCCTCGTTGAACGCCGGGACGAGGATCGAGACCGAAGGGGTGAACGCGGGGGCCTGCTCGCGGCGTCGCGTGCGGCGGACCTGAGCCGAGGCGAGCGCGAGCACGATGAACATCCGCAGCGCCACCAGCAGAGCGACGAAGAGCACCACGAACTGCAGGACGGAGGTCACCGACCGCGACACGGCCAGCATGTCGACGAACAGCTCTCCGCGGAGGCGCTGGGAGGCGCTGGCGGGCACCATGACCGCGCTCCGAGGAAGATTGACGAGCTGGGACACGGTCACGAACCGGAAGCCGCGCTGCCGCAGCCGATCGATGATCTGTGGGAGGGCGGCGACGGTCTCGGCCCGGCGCCCGCCGCCGTCATGCAACAGGACGATGCCGCCCTGGTTCCCCTGGGGGGTGGCCGCCGCGATGATCGAGTCGACTCCGGGCAGATTCCAGTCGTCGGTGTCGTAGTTGGCCACGACGATCATGTAGCCCTTGGCGGCGATCTGCCCCCAGGTGCGGATCTGCTGGGGGGTAATGGCATCGGGGGTCGAGGAGTACGGTGGCCGCACCATCCGGATGCGCATGCCGACGATGCCGCTGAACGCGCTCTCGGCCATGTCGATCTGCAGGCTGCGTTCCCAGACCGGGATCCCGGCCAGATCCGGGTGGGTGAAGGTGTGGTTGCCCAGCTCGTCGCCGTCGCGAACGATCTCCTGGGTCAACCAGGGCGCGCGCACGGCGTTTGCGGCGATCTCGAAGAACGTGGCCGGAACGTGCTCACGCTCGAGGATCGCGAGGATCTTCGGGGTCCAGGTCGGACTCGGCCCGTCATCGAAGCTGAGGGCGATTCGCTTGCCCGGGGGCGCCATGTGCGAGACGAGGCCGCCGTGTCCGTCGGAGACGAAGATCGGCTGCGAGGCGGCGAGCGGCGCGTCGGCGCTCTGGGCGTCCGTGCCCGCGATCCCGAGCGTCTTCGTCGTGACGCCGTCCACGAGAAGCAGGACGACGACCATCGCCATGCAGAAGCCGATGATGACCCGGTGGGCCGGCGGGAGCCGCCGCCGCGGGCGGGTCCGCGGCCGGGAGGAGAGGCGCCCGCTCACCTCAGACCAGGTGGGAGCGCGGGCGACGCAGGCTGGCCGCGAACTCGGTCTCGCAGGCAGTACGACCGGCGAGCCCGTGGCTTCGACCGCTCCCGGGCCGCCCGCCGAGGTCGTGTGGCCCGGCGGTCGGTCGGCCGCCAGAGCAGGCCGAGAGCGTGTCCGCGGAAGCGTCGGCATCCGCCGCGCCGACGGCCCGCGGGCGTCCGGCGCTGGAGAAGCCCGCGAGCTCGCGCGCGCCAAACTGGCCGACACGGGCGTGGATCATGGTCGTCCGCGCCACCACCGGCAGGCCGGCGACCAGGGGCCGTACGGACGGAAAGCTGGCGAAGCCACTGACACCCACCACCAGTGCGCCCAGCCACAGCGAGCATAGGACGGCGACGGTGACCGCGACGGCGCGGACGGCGTGCGCCCGCCGCCCGCTCTCGTCGACGAAGACCGGCGTCTCGTGGACGACCGTCCGCCAGGTGACGCTGGGTTCGAGGGGTGCGGGCGGGCGATAGTCGCCCTGCGCGCGCACCGGTTGCGCGCGCACGGATCTGTTGCGGCCGGGATCCACACTCCCAACTTATGCGATGTTTCATATGCGTTCCGTTTGTGCGTCTTGGAGTGTCGTTAGGAATGCGCCGCCGTTGAGGGCACTCCGGTGGACCGACCTCCGGGCCGCAGGCGCCGTGGCGGCACCGCGACATCGCGGTCGGCGAACTCGACCGCACCACCTCGGGTCTTGCCCTTCCGGTGGTCTTGAGCGGTCTCAGGCGGAGAACCGCCTCGCGCCGAAAACCCAGCAAATGCGCCGCTCCAGAGCCAGAACCGAGCGCTTCCGCGGAGCGGGGGACCGAGGAATCGAACCTCGAGCCAGGGTTTTGGAGACCCCGATGTTACCGTTACACCAGTCCCCCGGGACCGGGCATGTTAGCCGGGCGGCGGCCCGGAGCGGGACTCCTGAATCGTCCGCGGCTCCGGCTCGGAAGCGGCGTCCGGCGGATGGAAATAGCTGTGCAGCAGGCCGCCGACGGCGCCGCCGACGAGCGGGCCGACGATGTAGATCCACAGGTTCGTGTAGTTCCCGGCGATGATCGCCGGCGTGAGCGAGCGAGCCGGGTTGAACGAGCCACCGGAGAGCGGCCCGGCCACGCTCGCGGCCGTGAAGATGAAGAGGCCGATCGCAAACGGAGCGAAGACGCCGTTCCACGGCGCACGCGCGTCGGTGGCCACGGTGCTGATCACCAGCAGGAACAGGAACGTGAAGATGCCCTCGAGCAGGAGCGCCTTGCCGACCGAGATGCCATGTCCGGGCTCGGTGAGGACGGTGACGAGGATCGCGTGGTTGAAGATGAGGCGTATGAGAAGCGCCGCGACGAGTCCGCCGACGATCTGCGCGAGCCAGTAGGGGACGACGTCCGCCGGTGAGAAGCGGCGCGCGGCGGTCAGCCCGAGCGTCACCGCCGGGTTGAAGTGGCCGCCGGACAGGTGCCCGAACGCGAAGATCATGAGGGCCAGCCCGAACCCGAAGCCGGCGGCGATGCCGACCGCCTGGATCGCGGTCGGCCCCTGCGTATCGAGCGACGCGATGCCGCAGAATCCCGCGAAGAAGAAGCCGAAGGTTCCGACGACCTCAGCCGCCAGGCGCTTGGGAAGATCTGGTTGCACGTCGCTCTCCTGACTTGTTCGACCCGGTGCGGCCACCGCCGCGGCAGGCCAGACGGGGCCGGGGAGCCCCCTTACGCGCGCCATCCTACGTTCTGCCGGGGCGGCGTGGCACGCCCGGCGCGACGCCGGCGCGCTCGGCGCGCGAGAATGCCGCTGTGGCCACCGGAGCAGGCGTTCACCCCGGGCAGATCGATGGGCGGCCCAACCTCACGCTCACCGGCGCCGACGGACGGTTCGAGGCAACCTACCTGCCGAGCCTCGGCATGGTCGGCTGCTCGCTGCTCCACGACGACGAACCGCTGCTCGAGCTGCGCGGCGGTCCCACCGCGTATGCGGACCGCGGATCGACGTTCGGGATCCCGCTGCTGCATCCGTGGGCCAACCGCCTCGATGGCTTCGCCTACGAGGTGCGGGGCCGGCGCGTGCAGCTCGATCCCGACTCGCCGCTGCTGCACTTCGACGAGAACGGGCTGCCCATCCACGGGCTGCTGGCCGCTCACCCCGACTGGAGCGTCGTCGAGGCCGCCGCATCCGAGGACGGCGCGCGATTGCACGCCGAGTTCGACTTCGGCGAGCACGAGGACCTGTTGGCCGCGTTCCCCTTCCCCCATCGGCTCGAGTACACGGCCGTCGTCGCCGGTTCGCGGCTGAGCGTTCGCCTCACCGTCACACCGACCGCCGACGTGGCGGTGCCGATCTCGTTCGGCCTGCACCCGTACCTGCGCCTGCCGCACACCGACCGGCAGCGCTGGGCGCTCGAGCTGCCGGTGCGCCGGCGGCTCGTGCTCGACGATCGCGGGCTGCCGACCGGCGAGCAGGAGCAGCTCGATCCGGGCGCGCTGTCGGGACCGCTCGGGGATCGCGTCTTCGACGACTGCTTCGACGAGCTCGACGTCCCGCCCGCCGGTGGGGCCGTCGTCTTCGCGCTCGCCGACGACCGCCGCCGCATCAGCGTCGAGCTGATCGAGGGGTACGACGTCGCACAGGTCTTCGCGCCCGCCGGGTCGGACTTCATCTGCATCGAGCCGATGACCGCGCCGGTCGACGCGCTGGTGACCGGCAACGGCCTGCGCTTCGCCGAGCCGGGCGCGCCGTTCGCGGCCGAGTTCGCGATCGCCGTGCAGTCGCTGCGCTGAGCGGACGGTGCGCTCGCGGCCCCGACCGCGCCCCCTACCCCCGCTCGACGAACGCCACGTCGCGCTCGCGGTCGACCGACCAGCGGCCACGCCGCCAGCGGATCGTGGTGCCGTCGGCAAGCCGCGCCGCCGCTCGCCCGAGCCGAGGCTCGCCCCACAGCGTGGCCACGAGCGGCCGCTCGCCCTCGGGCGTATCGCCGAGGCCGCGCGCGACGTGCTCGGCCGGGTACGTGATGACGATCGAGCCGCGCCGTACCCACAGCGGCGTCGCGTGCAGCGGCGCCGCCACGAGCACCTCGTCGCCGCCCCGCACGTGGGCGCCGGTCACCGCCTCGATCCAGTCGCCGCGCGGGAGCGCGACCTCGCGTTCACGGGCGCCCTCCTCGAGCACCGGCGCGACCCACAGGGCCGGGCCGTACCCGTACGCGTCGGGGATCGTCCAGCCGCGCGGGTCGCTCGGATCGGAGAGGCACAGCGGCCGCACGATCGGCAGCCCGGTGCGCGCCGCGGTGGCCGCCGCGGCCCGCACGTAGGGCACGAGCTGCTCGTGCAGAAGCACGTACGCGCGGTACAGCTCGAGGATGTCCTCACCGTAGTGCCACGGCTCCTGTGGCATGCGCCCGTGCGCCTGCATGAGCGGCGTGAAGCAGCCGAACTGGACCCAGCGCACGAGCAGCTCCGGTGGGCACCGCTCGACGAGGCGATGCCCGAGGTAGCCGCCGACGTCGTGCGACCAGTTCGAGACGCCGCTCGCCGCCGCGGCGAGGGTCGCGCTGACGAGCACCCGCAGCGACCAGAAGTCCGACGCCTGGTCGCCGCCCCACAGTACGCCGGTGGCGTGCTGCCCGGTCCAGCCGCTGCGCCCGAACAGCACCCCGCGGTCCGGATGCACCTCGTCGAGCGCACGCTGCATGCACCGTCGGTACAGACCGCCGTAGGCCCACGCCGCCTGCGCGCCGCTGCGCCCGTCGGCGAAGCGAACGTCGTCGGGGATGTAGTAGCCCTCGCCGTCGTCGGCCTTGATCCCCTCCACGCCGAGCGCCAGCGCGCGTTTGGCCGATTCGCGCCACCAGCGCTCGGCCTCCGGGCTGGTGAAGTCGACCGGCGACCCGGTCCCCATCCACCAGCGTCCGAGGTACGGCTCGCCGGCGGCGTCGCGCACGAAGTGGCCGGCCGCGGCCGCCTCGGCGTAGTTGGGCGCCGGCTCGTGGTGCAGGCGCTGCGAGCCGGCGTCCGAGGGGATCTGCCCGTCGCGCGAATCGACGTTCACCCAGGGCGTGACCCACACGACGGTGCGCACGCCGTCGGCGCGGAAACGCCGGATCATCCCGGGGGCGTCGGGGAACTGGTGCGGGTTGAACTCCCACGTGTTGTACTGCGTCTCCCAGGGCGAGTCGAGCACGATCGCGTCGAGCGGGATCGCGTGGCGGCGGAAGCCGCCGTAGTCGTCGAGGACCTCGTCCTGGTGGTCGTAGACGTCGCGGCTCTTCCAGAACCCGTAGCCCCATTCGGGCAGCACCGGCGCGAACCCGGTCAGCCGGCAGAGCTCGCGCAGCCGCGCGGCCGGCGACGGCGCGCAGCAGAGGTGCATCCGCAGCGGTCCCGCCGCGGCGCGCACCGAGGCGCTCACGCGCTCCTCGCCGAGCTCGAAGCGCGTCCCGTTGCCGTCGGTCTGCAGCCACACGGCGTAGCCGCGACTCGACTGCAGCCACGGCGCCGGAGCGTAGTCGCCCTGCGGGATGCCGCCCTCCGCGAGCAGCTCGGGCGGGCAGTCGGGGCCGGTATAGCGGCGGTCGGCACCGAGCTGCACGACGTGTCCGGCCTGGTCGAGATGCGCGCGGTGGCGCGCGCCGAGGCCGGTGAAGCGCTCCTCGGCGCGCGTGTCCCACTCGACGGCGAGCCGCAGCGGCTCGCCGTCCGCATCGAAGTCGAGCACGACCCGCTCGCGGGCGGCGATGGTGAAGGTCAGGCGCGCGGACCGCCCCCCGCGCAGCACGATGGAAAGGCGCAGCGCGCGCTCCTCCCCGTCGACGGCGACGACCCGCACCACGTCCTCGGCGGTCGCGAGCGACTCGTAGGCGATGACCCCCTCGGTGAGCGGGATGAACTGGTCTCCGACCGTGCCCTCGGCCGCCCACACGCCGGCGTGACGCAGCAGCCGGCGCCCGGCCCGGCGGATCGTGAACGAGAACGGGCGCAGCACCACCTCGACCTCCAGGTCGCCGTCTCGCAGGACGACGCGCTCCCCGGCGCTGGTGATCGCGGCGCTCGGCATTCCGGCCATCGTTCTCGGCCGACACCCCGAACCGGCGCCCGTTCACACAAACGTCACACGGTGATTGCTCCATGTTCACGAGAAGTACTCGTTTGCAGGGGAATCTCCGATCAAGCCAATTAAACAGCGAGACAAGGGTGCACCGATGACACTCCAGAACAGCAGGGCCGACCTGCACGTCCACTCGACCGCCTCACAGCTCTCCAAGCTCGGGGTCCAGCGCTCACTCGGGCTTCCCGAGTGCGCGACCGCTCCGGAGGAGGTCTACGAGCTCGCCAAGCGCCGCGGGATGGACCACGTGACGATCACCGATCACGACACGATCGCCGGGGTGCTCTCGATCGCCGATCGGCCCGACGTGTTCGTCTCCGAAGAGCTGACGGTCCACTTCCGCAACGAGCCCCAGGCGGTGCACGTCCTGTGCTACGGCGTCGACGAGGTCGACCACGAGTGGTTGCAGGCCCATAACGGCGACGTCGAGCTGTGTGCCGCCTACCTGCACGAGCGTGAGATCGCGTGCGCGCTCGCGCACCCCTTCTACGCCGTCGCGGCCCCGCTCACCGCGCGCCATCGGCGACGTCTCGCGCAGCTGTTCCCGATCTGGGAGACGCGTAACGGCTCGCGGGCGAAGGAGCTGAACCTGCCGGCGTTCGTCTACATCGAGACGCACGGCGGCACCGGGATCGGCGGCAGCGACGACCACGCGGGCGTCGACATCGGGCGGACGTACACCGAGACGCCGGCGGCAGGGACGACCGCGGAGTACCTGGCGCACCTGCGGGCCGGTCGAGCGACGAGCCACGGCGAGCAGGGCAGCGCCGCGAAGTGGGCGCACGCCGCGATGGCACTGGCGGTGAGGGCGCTCGGGAGCCGCGGCGAGGGCGAGCGCCTCGACCCCCGCACGGTGTTCTCGATCGTCGAGCGCGTGATGCGCGAGGGGGACGCGCGCCACGGCGGGGCGAACGCCGATCTCGGCCCGCAGGACGCCCGGGGTCTTCTGCGTGCCTGGCTGGCCAGTGTCGACCTCGACATCGATGAGCGCGAGCTCCTGGCGATGCTCCAGGGCGATGACTTCGCCCACGCCGATCTCTTCCGCCGCGCGCGGGGAGTGCACGAGCGGCGCCTGGCCGAGGCCGTGCACAAGGTCGCTGCGATGGCCGACGCCGACACGCCGCCGGACCTGCCCGGCGCCGCCGTCGAGCTCTTCGACGCCTGCCTGCCGGCGATCCCCTACGCCCCCGCGGCCGCCTTCCTCGGTCGTGAGAAGGCCAAGCTCGTGACGCGCGAGGGCGAGCGCGCGCGGGTGGCGCTCGTCGCCGACGGTGTCGGGGGCATGCACGGGGTCACCCACACGATCGAGGAGATCCGCGAGCGCGGCGTCCCCGGCTTCGAGGTCGAGGTGATCGGCACCGACCCGGGCGTCGACCGGCGCCTCGGCGCGGTCGCCGAGATCGACATCCCGTTCTATCCGGGCCTGAAGATCGGCGTCCCGAGCGTGCCGGCGATCGTCGAGGCGCTGTCGGAGGGACGCTACGACGTCGTGCACCTCTGCTCCCCCGGCCCGGCCGGGCTCGCCGCCTGGCTGCTGGCCCGCGTCATGGACGTCCCGCTCGTCGGCAGCTACCACACCGAGCTCGCCGCCTACGCGGGCCTACGCTCCGGACAGGCCTCGCTGGAGGCGCTGGCGACGATGGCGCTTGGCGGGTTCTACGGCGCCTGCGACGTCGTCCTCTCGCCGAGCCCGGCCTCGGACGCGCGACTGGCCGAGCTCGGCGTGAGCGACGAGCGCGTGGCCCGCTGGGACCGAGGCGTCGACGTCGGGCGCTTCGACCCGGCGCTGCGCGCGCCCGGCCTGTTCGCCGGCGAGGTCAACGTCCTGTACGCCGGACGGCTGACCCGCGAGAAGGGAGCCGACCTGCTCGCCGACGCGTTCCTCGCCGCCCGCGAGCGCGATCCGCGACTGCACCTGGTGCTCGCCGGGGGAGGACCCGAGGAGCCGATGCTGCGCGAGCGGCTGGCCGAGCACGCGACGTTCCTCGGGTGGCTGAGCGGCGAGGACCTCGCCCGCGCCTACGCGAGCGCGGACGTGTTCCTGTTCGCGAGCCGGACCGATACGTTCGGACAGGTACTCCTCGAGGCGCAGGCGAGCGGACTGCCGGTCGTCGCCGTGAACGAGGGCGGTCCGGCGTCGCTCGTGCGCGACGGTGAGACGGGCCGGCTGTGCCCCCCGGACGCAAGCGCGCTCGCCGCGGCCGTCGTCGAGCTCGCCGCCGCCCCGCAGCTGCGCGCGGCGCTCTCGGGCGCGGCGCTCACGGAGGTGCGTTCGCGCACCTGGGAGGCGGCACTGGGGCGCCTCGCCGACGGCTACCGCCGTGCGCTCGGCGACCCGAGCGAATCGGCTCCGCTGCGCGACGGGCGCACCGTGCGCGCCGCCTGAGCGACGGCCGACCCACTTCGTTGCCGGCGCCCCGCCGTCCATGAGCGGACGGCGGGAAGCGCGGCGTCGCGCGACACGGCGGCCGGGTCACGGACGTGACGTCGGCGGTTGCCGGAGCCTCGGCGAGGCGTGCGCGGTAGTCGTTGAAGTTGGTGGGCGGCGCGTCCCCACGCCGCCCATGACCCTCTCGATTACGGTCCGACTCCGGCGCCCCCCTCAGAACGCCAGTTGTGCGTGAGCCGGTCCGTGCCAAGAGCATCGGCCGATCGCGGCGCGGTCACGAGTGGACGTTTGCCGAGCGCCTGCGTACGCCCGACCGGCGGCGAGCGGACAGACGTCCGGTTGACGCGCCGGGGGTCAGCATGCTGCGCGCTCCGGCCGAGAACGACCGTATGCGCAAGGGCCCGACCTATCTCGGCGCGAGCGTCGGCAGCTTTGCCGGCAGCCTCGTGCCCAACCTGTGGGGCGCCGGAGCGCTGTCGCTGTGGTCGGTGCTGTTCTTCGTGATCGGTGGGCTCGTCGGCATCTGGCTGGCCTACCGGATGTCGTACTGAGCGCGCGGCCCCAGCGGCCAGACCGGCTACGAAGCCCGCGTCACGAGCCGATGACGGGCACGTCGCCGATCGCATCCGGCGGCGCCGCGCTGTCGGCCAGGAGCAGTCCGACGAGCACACCCGCGGCCAGGCCCCACCGCATCGGACCCTCGACGTCGGGCAGTCCCTGGATCGGGACGAGGTCCGCCAGGTATGCGGCGAGCACCTGCTGCTGGTCCTCGTTGATCCCGAACGCCTGCCACAGCGCCTGGTAGACGTCCTCCGCCCCCTCCGGCGTGCGCAGACGTCCGAGACGGAAGAGGTCACAGGCGCGCTCGGCGCCCTCGCGCAAGGCCTGCTCGGAGATCTTCAGCATGTGCGTGTCCTGCAAGGTGATCGGTCGCTGCGTGCAGCTATTGCTTCGGCTCGTGCTCGCGCTTCTTGAGCTCGCGAGACACGATCACCGGGATGGCCGGCCCCGATCTGGACTGCAGTAACGGTCAACCGGCCCGTGATCGCCCTCGCGGGGCGAGCACGTCGAGCAGCAGTCGCGCGACATCGCGGCGCGTCGGCGTCGTGCCGGTGCGCAGCGACGTCACCATGAGTCCCTCGGCCATGAGCATCGCCGGAATCGTGCGGTCGCGGGGTATACGGGGTCGTGTGGTCGCCCCCGTGCGTGCGGCAAGCTCGACGAACAACTCGAGGTGGCTACTCATCACCTCGTGTAACTCCGGTTCACGCGCGACCTCTCCAAACAGGGAGTAGCGGGCGAGCGAGCGCAGCCGCGTCGGCGGTGTGAGCCAGGCCACGAGCAGCTCGGCGAGCGCGTCGGCGACGCGCTCGGGCGTGGCCATCTCGGCGCTCACCCGAGCGGCGGCCGTCTCGAGGTCGCGGCGATCGAGGTCGAGCAGCCGCCGCTCGGCCAGGCGAAGCAGATCGATGCGGCGCCGGCAGTAGTAGGAGGTCGAGCCCGTGGGCAGCCGAGCCTCGGTGTCGACGGCGCGATGGGTCAAGCCCCGGCTGCCGGCGCGCCCGAGCACGGCCAGCGCCGAATCGGCGATTCGCATCGTGCGGTCGTTGATGCTCGACGTTCTCTCTATGGATGTAGAGTACGTGGGCGTGCCTCTACATCCGTAGTGGCCGACGATGCGGCGACCGGTGACCACCCTCGACGATTACCTCGAGCGCCCGCTCGCCGCTCCCGCCATCTCGACGCTCGAGGCGATCGAGGCCGGTCCGATCGACGCGAGCGACGCGCTCCCGGTCGCTGCGCTCGACCGGCTGCTGGACCCGGCGCCGCTCGCCGCGGAGACCGGCTGGTGCTGGACTTCCGAGCGAGTCGCCTATGTCGCCGTGCGCACCGAGCTGCGCCGCACCACCGGCCGGATGTGGGACTGGTGGTTCGACTGGCACGCCCACGACCCCATTCGCTATCGCATCTGGTATCCGGGCCAGCACTTCGACATCTCGCGCCGGCCACCGGCGAGTCCGGCGGACAAGCCGCTGTGGGGCCAGACCCACTACCCCATCGAGGACATCGGACTCGGCCGGCAGACGATCCGCATCGAGTTCCGTCGCCCGACCGACTACGGGTTCTCCACCGATGGCCTCGCCGATCCGCGCGTGGCCACGATCGTCGGCGGGTACGTCGGGCGCGCGCACGCGCGGGCCGGCGTCATCTGCCACGTCTTCCTGGCCAGCGGCGACGGGCTCGTTCTGCGCAGCCGCTTCTGGCTGGGGAGCGCGCTGCGCCTCGACATCCCCGGACCCATCGGCGACGCGCTCGGTCGCCTCATCAACCGGCCGGTCGTGCGTCGGCGTGTGCTCGCGAGCGCGCTGCCGCAGCGCCTCGCCCGTCACTGCGCGGTCGAGTACGCCCACCTCGGCTCGATCCTGCCCGAGCTCTACGCGCGCTTCGCGTAGAACGCGCGAGGCTTCAGTGCGCCGGGAGCGTGCTGACGACCGATCCCCCGGCGAGCGTCGCGCACGACCGCGGCGCCGGGCACGACACCGGGCCGACGCCCGCCGTCGCGCCCGCGATGGCGAACGCAGGACCGAGCGCGTGGACCGTGCCGGTGGCGGCCATGGCCGGCTCGGACTGGCCGCGCCCGTCGTACTGGCCGACCGCCACGCACGAGCCACTCGCCGGACAGGAGACCGACGTGAGCGCGCTGAACGGACCGCTGCCGGCGCCCGCCGGTGGCTCGACCTCGACCGCCGGGGCCCAGACGCCGCCCGACCCGCTCACCGCCATCGGGTGGGCGACCGACGAGCTGATGGAGTCAAAGCTGCCGACGGCCAGGCACGAACCGATGACGGGACAGGCGACGCCGTTGAGGTGATCCTCGAGCGACCCGGCGTCTCCGAGCGCCGGCGATAGCGTGATCGGGGTCGGCGCACCCCACCGGCCGCCGGACTCGGTCACGACGATCGCGCGCATCGCCGACGGATTGAAGCCCGTCGAGGCGACGAAGTAGTAGCCGACCGCGACACATGCGCCGACGCCCGGGCAGCTCACCCCGCTCAGCTCATTACCCTGCTGCAGGTCGGCGTGGGCCGGGAGGGTCAGAACCGACGGTGATCCCCATACCCCACCCGACTCGGCGATCGTCATCGGGAGGGTCTCACCCGAACCGGCCTGCGAGGAGCCGACCGCGACGCACGAGCGCGCGGACCGACACGCGAGGGCGAGCAGGGCGCCTCCGGGGGCGGTCGCGATCTCCCGGGCGCGTCCCCACAGGCCGCCGGACTGAACGGCGAACATCGGCCGTGCGGTACCGGAGCGGTCGTTGTACCCACCGACGGCAACACAGGACCCGGCCGCCGGACAGGCGATCGACGTCAGCGAGGCCTGTTGCGTCATTCCGGTGGCCGCGTTCGCCGGCAGCGCGATCTGAAGCGCTCGATGCCACGCACCGCCCGCTTCGGCCACCACGGTGGGCTGCGCGAACGTCGACGTCTGGTCGTGCGCGGTGACGCTGTAGTCGCCGGCGGCGACGCACGATCGAAGCGTCGCACAGGCGAGGGCGCCGAGGTCCGCGATCGCGTTGCTCGGGGCGCGCGACGGGAGAGCGTCGAGCGCCAGCGGGCGACCCCATCCGAGCGTCGCCGCCAGGGCGGAGGCCGCGACCAGCAGCGTCAGCGCCAGCCCGATGGCCGACGCCCCGCCCCATCTCCGCAAACCGCCCAAGGCCGCCCTTTCCCACCGTTGCCCGTGCCCGCCAACTGTACGGGAGAGGGCAACCCGCCCCGCGGGCGGTCGGCTAGTCCTCCGTGATCTGGAAGCTCACGTAGACCTCGTCCGGATGGGCGGCGTTGCGCTTGACGATGTCCTGAACCGAGCCGGTGTCGGCGATGATCTGCAGGCCGGTCGCGGTGAAGGTGGCCTCGTTGAACACGTTGCGGGCGAGCAGCGGGTTGGTGAGCGCCTGCGTGAACGCGTCGTTGGCGACCATGTAGGTCATCAACTCCCCCATCTTCATGAAGTCGGGGTATTCCTCGGCGAAGATCCCGACGTACCACTCGAGGTGCTCGATCTCGCCGTAGAGCTCCTGCAGTCGCTCGATGACCGTCGTGTCGCTGGTCAGCTGCGTCCACTTCGTCATCGGCTTGAGGCCGTACGCCTCGCGGTAGTCGTTATAGGAGCGCAGACGCGCCTTGCGCATCAGATCGACCGTGACCTCCTCGACCGACGGCCACACCCCCGGGTTGCTGCTGTCGACGAGGAAGGTCGGCGTGTTCATCAGGCCGATCTTGCCGGCGAGCTCGTTCGAGCACTTCTTCATCAGCGCTTCGATGCCGGCTTCCAGCACGAGGGCGTTGTTGTTGCGAAAGTCCCGGGAGGAGAGCGAGCCCGGCCCGGTGCCGATCGTGTCCGGCACCAGCGGGTGCCAGCGGTAGAGCAGGTTGAACTCGACCGCGCACCAGTTCGTCCGGTTCCAGCGCTCCTCGTCGGCGATGAGCGGGACCGCCTCGAGCGGGAAGTCGAATGGCCCGATGTGCGTGATGTACTCCTCGATGACGAGCTTGAGGAGCACCACGATCGCGATGTTGCGGGCGGTCTGGAAGATCTGCTCGTCGTCCCAGCCCGAGTTCTGCTCGGCCAGGATGCCGGCGAGGCGGTTGTGCTCGCGCAGCATCACGATGTTCATGATCGTGTTGCCGATCGTCGAGTTGCCGTGCTCGAGCCCGACCGCGAACAGCCTCTCCTTCTGTGCGTCGGACGCACCCCGGAGGATCGTGTTCATCAGGTAATCAGGGTCGAACAGCCCGTCGAACTCGGGCTTTATCACGAACGGATCGGACTTCTTCGCCCGCTTCGCGAACAGGAACTCCGGGTACTCCTCGCCGTCGATCGTCTGGCTCTTCAGTCGACCCCCCTCGAAGGCCCGCAGGAGGTTCGTCTGCACGATCGTGCGCCCGTAGATCTGGCACAGGTCGATCTCGTGGTTGGACTCGTTCTTCCGGAAATCCGCCGGGTCGGTCCGCAGGAAGCTGTCGGTGAACCATTGGGCGAAGAACATGAACATGACGCTCGTGTCATCGGAGGGCGTCAACGTCTCACGGCGATACAGGGCGACGACGTCCGCCTCGGAGGGCAGCTCGGCCTGATACTCAGGGGTGGACGGCGGCAGGTGGCGCCCCGAGTAGGTGCGATCGGTGAGGCTCATCCAGCTCGTGTAGTCGCTGGCCAGCGACAGCGCGCGCGGGCGCAGCGTGGTCGCGTAGCCGAAGCGATTGATCACCATGCGGCTGACGAGGCGACGGATCGGCTCGACGCCCCCGATGCCCGCCCGGTCGACGACGTCGGTGATCAGGTTCTCGACCTGTGTCGGGAGGCTGGGAAGCATCATCGCCGCAGCCCTCCCTGACAGGGGTGTTGGACGGGCGAGCCTGGTCGGGGCATACGGCCTCCCAGCTGGTCGTTGTCGCAACGCGCGCCGCGGAGCTTAGCTCCCTCGCTTGAGCGATGTGGATGAGAGGAGCAAGTCCGGTGCGATCCCGGGACCACTAGGCCGTTTCGCCGATCGTTGAATCAGCGCGCGAACCGTAAAGCCCAGGGTGGACTGCGACGAGGACGTTATATGAGCACCACCAGTCCGGCCACGTCCATCGACGTGCCGGCGTACTCGTGCTCGCTCTCGGCGGTGCTCCTTGCGCGGGTGCGCAGGATCGCCGGCGAGGTCGGTGTGCGCCGGGTGCTGGACCGGGCTCAGAGCTCACGCTCGTTCGACTACCTCCGGGACATCTCGAACTGGATCAGCTTCGACGAGGCGATCGCGCTCTGGGACGCCGGCGAGGCGGTCACGCACGACTCGCACTTCGCTCGCCACGTCGGGGAGGACACGTCGAAGATGCTCGCCGCGACTTCTACGGCCAGCTTGATTCGCGCGCTGGGTTCCGTGGAGGAGAACCTCCGCCACCTGGATGTCTCGTCGCAGCGCTGGAGCACGGCGGCTCGCGTGGAAACGATCGCGGTACGCCCGGGGTATTGCGAGTTCCGTGCTGAGGCGGCGCCCGGATTCGTGCGGCACCGGCATCACTGCGAATGCGCGATCGGGCTTGCCAGTCGGTGTACGGTCCTGTTCGGGCTGGCGCCCGCGTATGTGAACCACACCCAGTGTCAGGTGCTGGGGGCGCCGTATTGCCGATACGAGGTGACGTGGAGCCCGGCCGCCTCGGGCACTGGCGACGACCCGCAGACTGCGATGCTGCGCGAGCAGCTCCAAGGCCTCTCCACACGTCTCGACGGTGTGTTCGAGGTGGCTGCAGACCTGATCTCCTCCGAGGACCTCGGGGACACGCTGATGCGAATCAGCGAGCGGGCGGCCGAACAGGTCCGGGCGCCCGCGTATCTGCTGGCCGTACGGCTCGACGACGACGCCGACATCGTGTGCCATCAGCGAGGACTTGATGGAGAGACCGCGCCGCGCGTGGTTGAGAAGCTCCTCGGTGCTGACGAGCACCCCGGCAACTGGTGTGTGGCGCAGGTGCGATCCCGCCGACGAGACTACGGACGGCTGGTGGCCATGTATCCGGAGGGAGCGGGCTTCCTGGCCCCGGAACGGGACCTCCTCGAGCTCTACGCGCGCTATGCGGCCGCGGCGCTCGACAGCGCGGGGGCGCTGCTCGAGGCTCGGAACGGCCGTGATGAGGCACGGCGCCGTCATCAGGAGGCACGAACGCTGCTCAAGCTGGCTCGGGTTGTCTCCACCGCCGGTACGTCGGAACAGGTGGCGCAGCGTCTCGCCGACGCGGCGCCGGGCGTGATCGACTGCGACCGTGTCAGCGTCTGGCTGTGGAATGAGGAGCGCGGCGAGCTCACCCGCAGCGCGGTCAATTCGCTCGGCCGCAACGACCAATCCCTCGGGCCCGACTCGGTGCGGCCCGACGGTATCCCGCAGCTCGCCAGCTGGCTCGCGCATCCGGACCGCGAGCCGTATTTCTCCGACATGCGGAACAGCGCCATCCGCGAATCGCTGCAAGTGGTGGGCGCGGTGGCCTCGGTGGCGGTTCCCATCGCGACCGCAGAGCGGTTGCTGGGCACGGTGCAGGTCTCCGTCCGCGATCGGCCCGAGCGGCTCTCGCCGTCGCCCGAGCTGAACGAGCGCTTGTCCGGCCTGGCAGCGCACGCCGTGATCGCGCTCGAGAACGGTCGTCTCGTCGACCACATCACCCACCAGGCGCAGCACGACCAGCTCACCGGCCTCCCCAACCGGCTCGCCCTGCGAGAGCGTGTCGCCGCCGCATCGCTCGAGGACCGAGTGCGGCCGGCGACGCTTGCCCTGTTCTTCGTCGACCTGGACTCGTTCAAGCCGATCAACGACGAGTTCGGGCACGAGGTCGGCGACGCGCTTCTGCGCACCGTCGCCGAACGGCTGGTGAGCAATGTTCACCCCGACGATGTCGTGGCGCGAATCGGCGGAGACGAATTTGCGATCCTCGTCGAGGCCGGAGACTCCGACCGGGCGCTCGACGCGATGAAAGACCGACTCCAGCAGGCGTTCGAGGCTCCCTTCGTCGTCGCCGAGCACCGATTCACGATGAGGGCGAGCATCGGATGTGCGGCGTGCGAAGCGGAGTCGGCTGAGCTTGGCAGCCTCCTGCGCGATGCCGACGCCGCCATGTACGAGGTGAAGCGTTCCCGGACCGAGCGTTCGTAGGTACACGCGAACACTCACTGCAGATGCGGGCGGAGGGACTCGAACCCCCAAGGCTTGCGCCACTGGCTCCTAAGGCCAGCGTGTCTACCAATTCCACCACGCCCGCGCACGACAATCGTGGCGCTGCGCGGCCTCTGCAGGGGTTCTGCCACAGCGCGTCGATCGCAGAATGTATCGTCCGTGGAGCGATGTCAACCTGGGAACGCGCGCCGGAGCCCGACGTCGAGGTCTACCACCCGCACCGCGGCGAGGCGGCCGTGCAGGCAACCCGCGTGGCGGTCGCGGGGCTGATCATCGCCTCGATCGTGCTGATGGTCGTCATCACGATCGGTGGTTGGGACGCATTGGCCGGCCTGAAGTCGGTCCAGATCCTGCTCATCCTCCTCTACGGCGTGCTCCTCGCGCAGGTCGCGCGCTGGAGCCGGGGGTCGCTGCCGGTCTCGGCGGCGTTCGCGGTCATCGTCGGCGTGCTCGCGCTCGTGTCGGTGTCGAGCTGGTTCGACCGCGACGCCTTCGGCTACACGTCGACCGGCCTGTCGGCCTCCACGATCGGCCTGCTCGTCGCGCTGCTGATACCCGTGCAGGTGCTGCTCATCGTGTTCGCGGCCCGCGGGTTCTCGCAGGGCTGGAACGTCGAGGAGGAGCGACCGGTGCGCCGCGACTTCGCCGACCCCCGCCCGCGGTCCGCCTGACGTCGCCCGCCCGCGCAGGCAGCGCCGTATATTTCACCCCCAATGCGGCGGTGGTGAAACCGGTAGACACGATGGACTCAAAATCCATTGCTCGTAAGAGTGTGCGGGTTCGAGTCCCGCCCGCCGCATGCCGTCGTCCCCGCCGGCGGCGCCCGCGATGACCCCTCCGGCCGCGTCAGTGCCGGCCGCGCCCGAGGCGCCGACGCTCGCCCAGCGCGCCGCGGCGTCGATCACGCATCCGCTGACCAGGGCCCTGCTCGTCCTCAGCTTCACGACCGGGCTCATCGACGCGGTCAGCTATCTCGGACTGGGGCGCGTGTTCACCGCGAACATGACCGGGAACATCGTCCTGCTCGGCTTCGGCATCGCCGGCAGCGGCGGCCTGCCGGTGCTCGCCCCGCTCGTATCGCTCGGCGCCTTCCTGGTGGGCGCCGCGGCCGGCGGCATCCTCGCCGCGCGCGTGGCGAGCCACCATGCCCGGCACGTCGGCGCGACGCTGGCCATCGAGTTCTCACTGCTCGGGGTTGCCGCGATCCTCGCCGCCGTGCTGGACGTGCGCCCGAGCAGCGCCTCGGGCTACGTCATCATCGCGCTGCTCGCCCTGGCCATGGGCGTGCGCAACGCCACCGTCCGGCGCCTGGCCGTGCCCGACCTGACCACGACGGTGCTGACGATGACCCTCACCGGCCTGGCCGCCGAGAGCCCGATCGCGGGCGGCACGGGCCGCGGGTCGACCCGGCGCATCGCGGCGGTCGTCGCGGTGCTCGCCGGTGCCGTCGCCGGCGCCCTGCTGCTGCGCGAGAGCCTGGCCCTGCCGCTGCTGGCCGCGACCGTCCTCGCGCTCGCCACCTGGCTCGTCTACCTGCCGGCCGCTCGGCGCGAGGCCGCCCGGCAGTGAGCGGCCGCCCGCGCTACGCGGGACCCCCGACCAGCGCGAGCAGCGGCGCCACCGCCGCCGGATGGGCGACGAGGATCCCCCACGGCAGGTCCGGATGCTCGGGCAGGTCAGCCACCTGCAGGCCCGCGGCCTCGCAGATGAGCGTGCCGGCCGCGATGTCCCACGGCTTGACGGTGCGCTCGTAGTAGGCGTCGTAGCGCCCGGCCGCCGTCCACGCGAGGTCGAGCGCCGCGCTGCCGAAGCGGCGCACGTCGCGAACCCGTGGGATGACGCGCGTGAGCACCTGTGCCTGCGCGGCACGCACGTCGGCGTCGTAGGCGAAGCCGGTGGCGACCATCGCGGTGGCGAGGTCGCTGCGCCCGGACGCCGCGATCGCCTCACCATTGCAAAAGGGGGCTCCACCGCGCACCGCCGTGAACAGCTCATCGCGGTTCGGGTCGTAGATGGCGCCGACCAGCGGCCCGGTCTCGTCGGCGACCGCCACGCTGACGCACCACTGGGGGATCCCGAACAGGAAGTTGATCGTCCCGTCGAGCGGATCGACGACCCAGCGCAGCCCACTCGTGCCCGGCCGGTCGGCGCCCTCCTCCTCGCCGAGGAACCCGTCCTCGCCGCGGCGCTCGCCGATCAGCTGCACGATCGCACGCTGGGCCGCGAGGTCGGCCTCGCTGACCAGATCGGTCGGCGTGCTCTTCGCGCCGATGGCGGGCTCGCGGCCGCTCTCGAAGCGCTCGGCGAGCAGGGCACCGGCCCGCCGAGCGGCCTCGACGGCCAGCTCCAGCAGCGCCGCCGGGCCGGCGTCGCTCACGGGTCGACGACCGCCATCGGCGGACGGGTGGGCGCCCACGGGCGCGCCCGCTCGATCTGCGCGGACAGGCTCAGTAACGTCGCCTCGTCGCCGGGGCGACCGACGAGCTGCACGGCGCGAGGCAGTCCTTTCCCATCCAGGCCAGCCGGCACCGAGGCGGCGGGTTGCCCGGTCGCGTTCCAGGCCGCGCAGTAGGGGACCCGACGGTTGATGCCGGCCAGCGTCCACAGCGCTCCGCGCTCCGCGAACTCGGCTACGCGCGGCGGCGGCACCGCCGTCGTGGGCGTGAGCAGCACGTCGTGATCGCGCAGCAGCGAGCCGAGCTGCTCGCGCATCCGGCCCTCCCCGGCGCGCACGCGGACGAGCGCCGCCGGCGGGATGAGGCCGCCGAGGCGCATGACGCCGCGCGTGCGGCGCTCGAGCCGCTCCGGATGCGCCAGGCGCACCCCATCGTCATGAATCCCGCGCAGGTAGCGCGCGAGGAAGTCGAGCGTCACCGGCGGACGCCCGTAGTCGATGCGCGTCTCGCGCACGTCATGGCCGAGCGAGCGCAGCAGCTCGACGGTCTCCTCGAGCGCGGCGCGGTTGTCCTCGTGGAGCGGGGCGAACGTGCCGGGCGGCGGGTTCGTGGCCACGGCCACCCGCAGTCGCCCCGGTTCGGCCGCCGCCGACTCCACAAAGGGCGATTCGGGCGGTGGTGGGGCGCCCGCGTCCTGCGGCTCGCCGGCGACGGCGTCGAGGAAGAGCGCCGTGTCCTGCACCGAGCGCGTGAGCACCCCGAGCACGGACATGTCGTGCCAGTGGCCCGTGTCGGGGGCGATCGGCACGCGGCCCCACTGGGGCTTGAGGCCGAACAGGCCGCACCAGCTCGCCGGGATGCGGATCGACCCTCCACCGTCGGACGCGAGCGCGGCACCGGTGAGGCCGGACGCGACCGCGGCGGCGCTCCCACCACTCGAGCCACCCGGCGTGTGCTCGAGCCCCCAGGGGTTGCGGGTGATGCCGTTCGTCACCGACTCCGTGAACGGGAAGATGCACAGCTCGGGCGTGTGCGTCTTGCCGACGATCACGGCACCCGCTGCGCGCAGACGCCGCACCACCTCGGCGTCCGCCCGCGCCGGCTCGTCGACCGCGCGCGTGCCGCTCGGCGTCAGCTCGCCGGCCACATCGATGTTGTCCTTGACCAGGAAGGGCACGCCGAGCAGCGGCCGGCGGTCGCCGGCCCCGCGGCGCGCGTCGGCCTGGCCGGCCTCCAGTCGGGCGCGCTCGTCGAACACGACCCGGATCGAGTTGAGCGCCGGGTCGAGGCGCAGGATGCGGTGCAGGTAGACGTCGAGCAGCTCGCCCGCGCTCACCTCGCCGTCGGCGATGAGCTGCGCCTGGCGCGCGATTCCACAGAAGGCGAGCTCGGCCGCGTCCATCGAGGCAGGAATGTAGTGCACATCTGTCCACGTGCCCGCACCCGTAGGCGACTTCCGAGCCAGGGCGTACGATGCTCGCCATCAAGGGCGCGCCCGGCGCCCTGGAGCCAAGGGGAGCCCATATGTCCTATCCGTTGACGTTCATCGTCGACCAGCCGGAGAAGCGAAGTCGCGTAACCACGTTCTTCCGGCTGATCCTGGCCATCCCGTGGGCGATCGCCGACTACGTCCTGCTGCTCATCGCCGAGATCGTCGTCATCATCGCCTGGTTCGTGCTGCTGTTCACGGGCCGCTGGCCGCAGGGTATGTACGACTTCACCGTGGGGGTGCTGCGCTTCCATGGCCGCGCGATCGGCTACCTGGTGATGCTGTCCGACGACTTCCCGCCGTTCAGCCTCAGCGACGACGACTACGCCATCCGGCTGGTCGCGGATCCGCCGCTCGAGCAGTACAGCCGGTTGAAGGTGCTGTTGCGCATCTTCTACGTCATCCCGGCCGTGATTCTCGTCTACGTGCTGCAGATCGCCGCCGAGCTCACCGCAATCGCGAGCTGGGTCGTCATCGTATTCACCGGCAAGCAGCCCGACGGCCTGCAGAACGCGCTGCGTTTCTGCCTCTCCTACATCATCCGTGCGTACGGGCTCCTGTTCCTCATCACCGAGACCTATCCGCCGTTCGATGACGGCGGCGCCGCGGCCGCGCCCGCGGCGGCAGCGCCGGCCGGGTCGGGCCCCGACCCGCTGAGCGGCTGGAAGGCCGACGCCTGATTCCAGCGCCGGGCGAGTTCAGGCGGGCGTGATCGGGTTGCGCCGCGACGGCCAGTCGCGGCGCTTCTCGACCGCCAGCGCGAGCCGCCGCGCGAGCTGCTCACGCAGGTCCTCGGGCGCGACCACCGCGTCGACGACGAGCTCGGACGCGAGGTGCAGCAGGTCGATGTCGCGCGCGTACTCCTCGCGCAGCTCGGCCGTGCGGCGGGCGCGCTCGTCGGCATCCTCGATCGCGCTCAGCTGGTTGTAGTAGACGGCATTGATCGCCGCCTGTGGCCCCATCACGGCGATCGACGCCCCCGGGAGGGCGAGGCATGCGTCGGGCTCGAAGGCCGGGCCGGCCATCGCATACAGCCCGGCGCCGTAGGCCTTGCGCACGATCACCGACAGCTTCGGCACGGTGGCCTGCGACATGGCGCTGATCATCTTCGCGCCGTGGCGGATGATGCCCTCGCGCTCGACCTGGGTGCCGATCATGAAGCCCGGCACGTCGGCGAGGAACACGAGCGGCAGGTTGAAGGCGCTGCAGGTGGCGATGAAGCGGGCCGCCTTGTCGGAGGAGTCGACGAACAGCACGCCGCCCTTGTGCTTGGGCTGGTTGGCGACGATCCCGACCGCCCGCCCGTCGATGCGGGCATAGGCGACGATCAGCTCGCGCGCCCAGCGAGCGTGGATCTCCAGCACCGACCCGGCGTCGACGAGCGCCTCGATCAGCTCGCGCATGTCGAACGCCTTGTTCTCATCCGCCGGGATGACGTCGCGGATCGTGCTCGCCGGGCGCGCCGGCGCCGCCGGTGGCGCGACCGGCGCCTGGAGCTCCCAGTGGGTGGGGAAGTAGGAGAGGTAGCGGCGCGCCGTGGCGATCCCCTCCTCGTCGGTGTTGACGAGCACGTGGCCGCATCCCGACACGCCCGTATGCATCCGCGCGCCGCCCATCTCCTCGAGCGTCACGCGCTCGCCGATGACCATCTCGGCCATCCGCGGCGAGCCGAGGTACATCGACGCGTTGCCGTCGCGCATGATGACGATGTCGCAGAAGGCGGGGATGTAGGCGCCGCCGGCCGCGCTCGGGCCGAACAGGACGCACACCTGGGGCACGACGCCCGACAGGCGCACCTGGTTGTGGAAGATCCGCCCGGCGCCGCGGCGTCCGGGGAACATCTGCACCTGATCGGTGATCCGCGCGCCGGCGGAGTCGACGAGGTAGACCATCGGGACGCGCAGCGACTCGGCTCGCTCCTGCACGCGGATGATCTTCTCGACCGTCTTCGGGCCCCACGATCCGGCCTTCACCGTCGGGTCGTTGGCCATCAGCGCGACCGGTCGTCCGCCGACCGTGCCGAGGCCGGTGACCACGCCGTCGGCGCCGAGGCCGTCGCCCTCCCAGTTGGCGAGCAGCGCCTCCTCGGCGAAGCTGCCCTCGTCGAGGAGCAGCGCGACGCGCTCGCGCACGGGGAGCTTGCCCTGCTCGCGCGCCTTTTCGCGATGGTGCTCGGGCCCGCCGGCCAGGGCCCGCTCGGCCGCCCGCTCGAAGTCGCCGGCGAGCGCCGGCTCGTCGCTCATCGCGGCGGGCCGCCGCCGGGACCGAGCGGCCGGGGCGGGCCACCACCCTGCGAGCGCCGGTGGTCGCGACGGCCGCGGTGACCACCGCGGCGGCCGCCGCGGTGATGTCGGCGCAACTCGGCCTCGACCCGCTCGAGATCGGGCGCCGGGCCGTACAGGGCCCAGCCGTTGCGGACGAGGAAGATGATCGGGAAGATGAGCGCGAAGGCGGGCCAGAAGTTGCTGCGGTGAGCATCGTCGGACGCCCACACGACCACGCAGATGAGGAACGGGACCATCGCGCCGCCGGTCTGCTGTATGAGCTGGCGGCGCAGGTCGCCGCGATACTCGGCCAGCTCGGCGCGGCGGCGCGCCGGCGAGACCGGCAGCGCCGGCAGATCGGTGAGCAGGCGATCGAGCTCGGCGGTGGTGCGCGAGGCGTACACCGCGTCGACGCGGGTCGAGAGCTCGTCGTCGTCGAGGCGCCCGGCGGCGTAGTGATCGCGCAGCTGCTCGGCGACGCGCTCGCGATCGGCGTCCGAGGCGCGCAACGAGGGATCACCGCTCATATGAGGGCAATGTAGCGAGCGCTCTCCCGCCGGGCCACGGCGGTAGCCTCCGGCCGACCACGTCGAACCCGCCAAGGAGCCGCGCGCCATGAGCATCGTCTTCACCGAGGACCACGGTCCCGTCCGTCACGTCGTCCTCAACCGACCGGAGAAGCGCAACGCGATGAACGACGAGCTGATCGCCGCGCTCGGGGGAGCGCTGCACGATGCCGCTCACGACGCGGACGTCCGCGTCGTCGTCGTGCGCGGCGAGGGTCCGATGTTCTCCTCGGGGATGGACATCGGCGCGCTCGCCAACCTGGCGGCCGAGCCGCACCGCCTGCGCGAGTTCCGCACGGCGATCCTGCAGGCCTGGAACGTGTGCGAGGAGATGCTCAAGCCGACGGTCGCGCAGATCCACGGCGGCTGCCTCGGCGGTGCGATGGAGCTCGTGCTCGCCTGCGACCTGCGGGTGATGGCCAGCGAGGCGATCATCGGTCTCGTCGAGACGCGGGTGGGCCTGATCCCGGACGTCGGCGGATCCTCGCGCCTGCCGGCGGTGATCGGACTCGGACGGGCCAAGGAGATGATCATGGCCTCCAAGCTCATCAACGGCGTCGAGGCCGAGCGCATCGGTCTCGTCAACCGCGTGGCGCCCGCCGAGGAGCTGGCCGACACCACGAGCACGCTCGTCGAGGAGCTGCTCGCGTGCGCACCCCTTGCCGTCGGCCTGGCCAAGCGGGTCATGGACTCGGCGGCCAAGCCCGCACTGGCCGTCACGCTCGAGCAGGAGGTCCTCAGCCAGCAGGTGTGCGCGGCGAGCGCCGACTTCGCCGAGGCCACGCTCGCCTTCTCCGAGCGGCGCCAGCCGGACTTCGCCGGGCGGTAGCCAGGGGGCTGGGGCGGGGCCGGAGCGCCTCGCCGGCACGACGACCGACACCCCCTCGCCCCCTCGCCCGAAGCCGGCGCCTCGGCCGCGAGTCGTGGCTACGCTCGCGGATCCCAGTCCACCGGCCCGGCCACGAGCACGTGGCTGCCGAGCGGACGTCCGAGGATCTCTCGCACCTGCGCCGCGCAGGCGATGAGCGCCGCGAGGTCGACTCCGGTCTCGATCCCCATCTCGTGCAGCATCGAGAGGAGGTCTTCCGTGGCGATGTTCCCCGTCGCGCCGGCCGGTACCGGGCAGCCGCCGAGCTCGCCGAAGCTCGACTCGAAGCTCTCGATGCCCGCCTCGAGCGCGGCGAGCACATTTGCGAGGCCCTGGCCGCGGGTGTTGTGGAAGTGCGCGGTCAGCTCGACCGAGTCCCCGAGCTCCGAGCGCGCCCGCTCGAAGAAGGCGCGCACCTGGCGCGGATTGGCCATTCCCGTCGTGTCGCCGAAGCCGACCTCCTGCGCGCCCGCGTCGCGCAGCGCCCGCGCGATGTCGAGCACCCGCTCGACCGCGACGTGGCCCTCGTAGGGGCATCCGAACGAGGTCGAGATGACGCCCTCGCAGCGCAGGCCCGCCGCCCGGGCGCGTTCGAGCACCCGCGCCAGCCCCGCGATCGATTCGGCGACCGAGCGGTTGACGTTGTGGCGGTTGTGGGTCTCTGACGCGGACAGGAAGACGTTGATCTCGTCGATGCGATCGCGGTGGCGCAGGGCGCCGTCGAGACCGCGCTCGTTCGGGACCAGGACGCTCACCGACACCGTGCCGGGCACCTCGATCGCGGCGAGAACCTCCGCCGCGTCGGCGAGCTGGGGGATCACGTCGGCCCGCACGAAGCTCGTCACCTCCAGCCGGCGCAGGCCGGTGCGGGCGAGCGCGTTGATGAGGGCCACCTTGTCGGCGGTCGGGATGACCTCGCGCTCGTTCTGGAATCCGTCGCGCGGGCCGACCTCGCGCACCCGCACCGCCGCCGGCAGGCCGCTCATGGGCCCGCCAGCCCCTGCGCGTGCCCGGCCACGGGAACGATCCGCCGCTCGTGGGTGCCGAGGCCGAGCACGCGCCCTTCGTCGGCCGTCCGCACCTCGACGTCGAAGCGCAGCTTGCGCTCGTCGGCAATCTCGCGCAGCGTCGCCCGCGCGATGCAGGCCGTGCCCGCGGCTGCGCCGGCGACGTGGCGCACGCATACCTCGAAGCCGACGGTGGCGCGATCGGGTCCGAGCAGCGGCGCAACGAGACGGGCCGCGGTGCGCTCCATCATGCCGATCATCGACGGCGTCGAGAGCACCTTCGCGCCGAGCGTCCCGCCGACGTCGGTGAGCAGCCGTCCCTCGGCGACGAACTCCTGCTCAGCTTCCAGTCCCGCGTGCAGCGCCACGCGACCGAAGCCTATACTGGCGCGCCCATGGGGCCCGCCGCCGACGCACCGCCGCGCACCGCGATCATCGGGGGCTCGGGTGCCCTCGGGTTCGGCCTCGCGATGCGCCTCGGGGCCGCCGGGGTCCCGGTCACGATCGGCTCGCGCGACGCCGAGCGGGGCGTGCAGGCCGCCGAGCGGGTCACCGCCGCCGTGCCCACCGCGCAGGCCACCGGCCACGCCAACGCCGACGCCGCCTCCGCCGCCGACGTGGTCATCCTCAGCGTCCCGTTTCGCAACCAATCCGAGACGCTCACCAACCTCAAGGGCGCGCTGCGACCCGGACAGCTGCTGATCGACGCCACCGTGCCGCTCGCCGCCGCCGTCAGCGGCCGGGCCACGCGGATGCTCGGCGTCTGGCAGGGCTCGGCCGCGCAGCAGACGCTCGAGATGGCGCCCGAGGGGGTGCGGGTGGTGTCGGCGCTGCACTCGGTGAGCGCCGCGGCGCTCGGCGATCTTGCCACGACGCTCGACGAGGACGTGCTCGTGTGCGGCGACCTGCGTGCCGACAAGCGCGAGGCGGCCGAGCTCATCGAGCGCATCCCAGGGCTGCGTGCGGTCGACGCCGGCCGCCTGGAGATGTCGCGCATCACCGAGTCGCTGACGGCGCTGCTCATCTCGATCAACGCCCGCCACAAGGTCCACGCCGGCATCCGCATCACCGGACTGCCGGAGTCGCCTTGGCAGTGAACGGGAACGTCGTCGTCCTCGCCGGCGGGACCGGCGGGGCGAAGCTTGCCCGCGGCCTGCTCGACGTCGTCGAGCCGGGGCGGCTCACCGTCGTGGCCAACACCGGCGACGACATCGAGATCTACGGCGCCCACGTATCGCCCGACCCCGACCTGGTGTCGTTCTGGCTGGCCGATCGCATCGATGCGCGGGGCTGGGGCCTGCGCGACGACACCTTTGCGGTGATGGACGGCCTGCGCGAGCTCGGCGCCGAGGTGTGGTTCAACCTCGGCGACCGCGATCTCGCCTGGTGCCTGCGACGACGCGAGCTGCTCGACGCCGGCGAACCGCTCACGGCAGCGCACGAGCGCCTCACCGCGGCGCTCGAGATCGGCGCGCGCGTGCTGCCGATGAGCGACGACCCGGTGCGCACCTGGGTGCGCAGCGACGGCGAGTGGCGTTCCTTTCAGGAGTTCATGATCCGCCTCGGCGGCACCCCGGCCGTCGACGGCGTCGAGTTCCGCGGCGCCGAGAGCGCGGCACCCTCCGCGGCGGTGCTCGAGACGATCGCCGGCGCCGAGGCGATCGTCATCGGGCCCTCCAACCCGGTGGCGTCGATCGGGCCGATCCTCGCCATCCCCGCGCTGCGCGCGGCACTCGGCGCCGCCGCCGCGCCCGTGATCGCCGTCAGCCCGATCGTCGAGGGCGAGGTGCTGAAGGGACCGACGGCCGCGTTCCTGCGCCACGCAGGCGTGCCGGCGAGCGTCGGCGGGGTGGCCGAGCACTACGCCGGGCTCATCGACGGCCTCGTGGCCGACGAGCGGGTGCCGGACGTCGCCGTCCTGCAGACCGACGTGCGCATGGACGACGCGGCGGCGCGCCGGCGCCTCGCCGCCGAGACGCTCGACTTCGCGCTCGCGCTCGCCTCCTCGTGACGGACCCGGGCGACGAGCGCCTAACGTCTCGGTTCATGCGCACCGCCGCGGTCCTCCCCGTCAAGCGCTTCGCCCTGGCCAAGCAGCGCCTCGGCGGCGCCGTGCCCGACGCCGGGCGCCGCGAGCTCGCCGCCGCGATGGTCCGTGACGTCCTCGACGCGCTCGCGACCACGCCCGGGCTGGCCGAGATCGTCGTCGTCAGTAACGAGCCCGACGCCATCGCCGCGGCCACCGCGGTCGGAGCCACCGCGATCCCCGACGAGCACGAGGACGGACAGAGCCCGGCCGCGCGCGCCGGGACCGAGCACGCCCTGCGGTACGGCGCCGGGCGCGTGCTGCTGGTGCCCGGCGACTGCCCGGCGCTCGACCCCGCCGAGCTGCAGGGCCTGCTCGCCACCGCGCCGGAGGCGTCGGTGGTGATCGTGCCCGACCGCCACGGGACGGGCACGAACGCGCTGCGGCTGACGCCGCCCGACGTGATCGCGCCGAGCTTCGGCCCCGACAGCCTCGCCCGCCATCGCGCCCTCGCCGCCGCCGCCGGCGCGCCGGCGACGGTGGCCCGCCCGACGACGCTGCTGCTGGACGTCGACACCGGCGACGACCTCGCCGTCCTGAGCGAGCGGCTGCTCGGCGACGGGCTCGCCGACAGCCCCCGGGCCGTGCGCACACGAGCGTGGCTGCGGCGCCACGGCGCGGCGCCGACGCCGAGCGCCCGGTGAGCGAGCTCCGCGCCCGCGCCCTGCCGGGGCTACCGGAGATCACCCGCGGCGCCGACCTCGCCGACCTCATCGCCGCGGCCGCGCAGCGGGCAGACGAGCGGCTCGCCGCGTCGACCGTCCTGGTCATCGCGCATAAGGCGGTGTCGAAGGCCGAGGGGGCCGTCGTGGCGCTGCGCGACGTGACGCCGGGCGCCGAGGCGGTCGCGCTGGCGGCCCGCCTCGGTAAGCCCGACGCACGCGCGGTGCAGGTCGTGCTCGATGAGTGCGTCGAGGTCGTACGAGCCGAGCGCGGGGTGATCATCGGGCGCACGCGACACGGCTTCGTGTGCGCCAACGCCGGCGTGGACGCGTCCAACACCGCCGCCGAGGACGAGCTCGTGCTCCTCCCCCGCGACCCCGATGCCTCGGCGCGGCGGCTGCGCGCGGCCCTGCGCGAGCGCAGCGGCGTCGCCCCCGCGGTCGTCATCAGCGACAGCTTCGGCCGCGCCTGGCGCCACGGGCAGCTCGACGTGGCCGTCGGCTGCGCCGGCCTGCGCCCGCTCGACGACTGGCGCGGGCGCCGCGACTCGGCCGGGCGCGAGCTGTCGGCGACGCTCATCGGCGTGGCCGACGGCGCGGCCGCCGCGGCCGACCTCGTGCGCGCGAAGGACTCGCGCGAGCCGGTGGTGCTCGTCGACGGCCTCGCCGCGCATGTGACCGACGCGGACGGGCCGGGGGCGGCGGCGATCGTGCGCGCGCTCGGGGAGGACCTGTTCCGCTGAGGCGCTTCCCAGCGGGTGCCGGGCGTATTAGTCGCCGGCGTCGAGCAGCGACTCCCAGAAGCGCACGTATCCACGTTCGATATCGATGCCGGCCTGCAGGGCGCGCCGCGCACCCTTCGCCATCGCCGGAGCGTGCTTGCTCTCGAGGCCCTCGTAGAGCTCGAGGGCGTCGCGGTGGACCGGGAGCTGCTGGGCGGCGATGGCGGCCGCGTCACCGCCGAGGAACAGCTTCAGCAGGCTCGCATCGCTGATCGTCGGCGGCTCCGGCACCGGCTCGGCGCGCCAGGCGTCGAGCGCCGCGCGTCCGCTGTCGGTGAGCCGGAGCAGCCGGCGGCGGCGACCGTGCTCCTCGCGCTCCTCGTCGAGGTACCCGGCATCGGCGAGGCGGTCGCACTCGGTGTAGAGCTGCGTGTGCGAGAGCGCCCAGAAGTTGGCCACCGAGACCTGCACGAGCCGCTTGAGGTCGTACGGCGTGGCCGGCTCGCACTGCTCGACGAGCCCGAGCACGATGAACGACGTGGTGGTCAGGCGGGGGGTTGACACGGCGCCGAGGGTAGCGTACCGTCCGAACCGTTCACGTCGAACCATACCGGAGGAATCATGGCGACCACCGCGGCGCAACTCGACCACCGACTCGGCTTCCGGACCCTCAGCGACGAGGTGACCGTCGACGACCTCCCCCTCGACGGCGAGCTGCCCGCCTGGCTGGTCGGCTCGCTCCTGCGCACGGGCCCGGCCCGCTACGAGGTCGGGCCCGACCGCATGCGCCACTGGTTCGACGGCTACGCGATGCTCCACCGCTTCACGATCGCCGGCGGGCGCGTCTCCTACGGCAACCGCTACCTGCAGAGCCGCGCCTACCGCCGCGCGCAGGAGGCGGGGCGCATCGTGATGAGCGAGTTCGCCACCGACCCCTGCCGATCGCTGTACCGGCGCGTGCAGTCGATCTTCACCGGCCCCGACCTCACCGATAACGGCAACGTCAACGTCGTGCGCCTCGGCGAGCGCTTCCTGGCCATGACCGAGACGCCGATCCCGGTCCAGTTCGACCCCTCGACGTTGCAGAGCGCGGGCGTGCCGTACACGGCGCCGGGCCAGCTCTCCACCGCCCACCCCCACGCCGACGACGACGGCGGGATGCTCAACTACGCGGCCAAGCTCGGCCCGCGCAGCCACTACCGCTTCTTCCGGGTCGACCCCGACGGCTCCGAGCCGCACATCGTCGCCTCGCTGCCGGTCCGCGAGCCGGCCTACATGCACTCGTTCGGCCTCACCGAGCGCTGGTTCGTGCTGGCCGAGTTTCCGTTCGTCGTCAACCCGATCAACCTCGCGCTCGCCGGCCGCCCCTACATCGAGAACTACCGCTGGAAGCCCGAGCTCGGCACGCGCTTCACGCTCGTCGACCGCCGCTCCGGCGAGGCGCTCGGCGGCTTTCAGACCGAGGCCTGCTTCAGCTTCCACCACATCAACGCCTACGAGGACGACGGCGAGGTCGTCGTCGACCTGTGCGCCTTCCCCGACGCACAGGTCATCGAGGACCTCTACCTCGAGCGCCTGCGCACCGGCACCCCGCTCGCTCAGGCGGTGCCCACCCGTTTCCGCCTGTCGCTCGCCGATCGATCGGTGGCCCGGGAACGCCTTGCCGACGGCGGACTGGAACTGCCGCGCATCAACTATCGGCGCTGCAACGGACGCCCGTACCGCTACGCGTGGGGCAACGACACCGGACCGAGCGGTTGGTTGGAGAAGATCGTGCGCCTCGACGTCGCGGCCCGCGAGACGACGACCTGGTCCGAGCCCGGCTGCTTCCCCGGCGAGCCGGTGTTCGTGGCCGAGCCCGGCGGCGAGAACGAGGACGACGGCGTCCTGCTGTCGGTCGTGCTCGACGCGCAAACCGAGAGCTCGTTCCTGCTCGTGCTCGACGCGGCGACGCTGCGGCCGCTCGCGCGCGCTGCCGTGCCGCACGCCATCCCGTTCGGGTTCCACGGACAGTTCGCGCGCGGCTGAGGCGCGGCGCCCGACCCTATCGCCGACCCTAGCGCCGCGCGCCGGCCGAAACGCGACGCCGCCGGGTGAGACGATGCCGGCACAAACCAACGCCACCGGGAGGCGACCATGACCGACGAGCAGCCACGCAAAGACATCACCGGCGAGACCATCGAGGACCTCGAGGCCCCGGCGCAGGACATCGACGAGGTGAGCGGGGGCAACGTGCCGACCTCGGTCGAGCACCCGTCGCTGAACTTCACCGACGGCAGCGTCCACTTCACGGCCGACGGCAGCGTCTGAGCCGAGCTCAGCCCGCCACCCCGCGCCGCGGCACCGGCGCGGACTGCATGATCGACGTCGTCGTCTGGCCGTAGGCCACGAAGGTGTCGATGATCGCCTCGAGGTGCTCGACGTCGCGCACGTAGGCGGTCATCACGAAGCAGTCCTCGCCGGTCACCCGGTGGCACTCGACGACCTCGGGGGTGTCACGCGCCAGGTCGGCCACGGCGCCGATCTGGCGCGGGTTGGGGCGCAGGCGGATGAGCACCCCGAGCGCGTAGCCGAGCGCGCGCGGGTCGACCGCGGCGTGGTAGCCGCTGATGACGCCCTCGGCCTCGAGCCGGCGCACCCGCTCGGCCACCGCCGGCGGGGACAGCCCGACGCGGCGGCCAAGCTCGGCCAGCGACAGGCGCGCGTCAGCCTGTAGCTCGCCGATCAACGCCCGGTTGACCTCATCGAGCAGATCATCATCGGTGATTCTGCCGTTCGCCCGTGCATTCGCAGGCATTCCGGCGATCATACCTGCGATCGCCCCTGGATGTACTCCCCCGGAATCGGCACCATTCGCGCGTGGCCAGCACCCGTCGCGCCGACCTCCCGCCGCAGCTGTACTTCCTGGTCAGCGCGGTCTTCCACTACCTCGGGCCGGCGCTCGCGGTGCTCCTGTTCGCGCGCGTGGACGTGCTCGGCGTGGCCTGGCTGCGGATCGCCACCGCCGCGCTCGCGCTCGGCGCCTGGCGCCGGCCGTGGCGGCGCCGCGCCGTGCGCGCCCCCGGCGCGCTCAGGCTGCTGCTCGCCTGGGGCGGGGTGCTGGCGGCGATGAACGCCTGCTTCTACCTGGCCATCGACCGGCTCGCGCTCGGGACGGTGGCGGCGATCGAGTTCGTGCCGGTGATCGTGCTGGCCGCCGTGGGCGCCCGCAGCGCCCGCAACGTGGTGGCGCTCGCCCTCGCGGTGGCCGGCAGCGCCGTGCTGGCCGAGATCCAGTGGCGGGCCTCGCCACTCGGCCTCGCGCTGGCCGCCGCCAACGCCGCCCTGTTCGCGGCCTACGTCGTGCTCGCCGACCGGGTGGCCAAGCGCCCGGGGCTCACGGGCATCGACGGCCTCGCCGCCGCGATGTTCGTGGCGGCGGTGTGCGTGACCCCGGTCGGCCTGCCGGCCGCCGCCGCGGCCTGGCGCGCGCCGCTGCTCCTGCTCGCCGGGGCCGGGGTCGGGGTGTGCTCGTCGGTCATCCCCTACGTGACCGACCAGCTGGCCCTGGCCCGCCTGCCCCGGGCCACCTACGCGCTCATGCTCTCGCTGCTGCCGGCGGTGGCGACGGCGATCGGGATCGTCGTGCTCGCGCAGTGGCCGTCGCCGCGCGACCTCGTGGGCGTGTGCCTGATCGTGGCCGGGGTGGCCGCCCACCGGGCCCGCGACGCCGGCCTCGCCTCAGGCCGCGGCCGGCGCCAGCTCGTAGCGGCGGCGGATGGCGTACAGCGTCGTGCGCTCGGCGGCCGGGCGCCCGGCGCGGTGAGCGGCGGCGACGAGCTCGGGCGGGTCGAGGCGGACGCCGTGCTGGGAGCCGGCCATGCGGCTGATCGACTCCTCCATGAGCGTGCCGCCGAGGTCGTTGACCCCCCAGCGCAGCGCCTCGGTGGCCGCCTCGAGGCCCATCTTCACCCAGGAGGCCTGCAGGCTGGGCACGCTGCGACCGAGCGCGAGGCGGAACACCGCCGTGTGCTTGAGGTTCTCCTCGCGGGAGATCTCCTCGACGCCGTGCGTGCGCCCGAGCAGCGTCTGGAACGGGATGAAGGACAGCGGGACGAACTCGGTGATCCCGCCGGTGCGCTCCTGCAGCGCGCGCACCACCCGCATGTGCTCGGCCAGCTCCCACGGCTCCTCGATGTGCCCGAACATCACCGTCGCCGTCGAGCGCAGCCCGGCGCGGTGTGACGCCTCGATCATCTCCACCCAGCGGGCCACCGGCAGCTTGTTCGGTGAGATGCGCTCGCGCACGCCGTCGTGGAGGACCTCGGCGGCGGTGCCGGGCGTCGAGTCGAGGCCGGCCTCGCGCAGGCGCGCGAACACGGCGTCGGCCGACAGCCCGGAGATGTCGCACATGTGCGCCACCTCCATCGGCGAGTAGGCGTGGATGTGCAGCTGCGGCGCCGTCTCGCGCAGGAGCCGCAGCCAGCCCTCGTAGTCCTCGAGCGTCCAGTCGGGGTGGATGCCCGACTGCATGCAGATCTCGGTCGCCCCGTACTCGACCGCCTCGAGCACCCGGCCGACGAAGTCCTCGCGGCCGTGCTCGTAGGCGTCGGGCGAGCGCTTGCTCTGACCGAAGCCGCAGAAGGCGCAGCCGACGGTGCACACGTTCGAGACGTTGATGTTGCGGTTGACGACGAAGGTCACCGTTTCGCCGGCCACCTCGGCGCGCAGCTCGTCGGCGGCCTGGCGCAGGTCCTCGATCGCCTCGGGACGGTCCTCGGCGAACAGCGCCGTGAGCTCGTCCTCGCTGAGCGCGGCGCCATCGTGTCCCTTTGCGATCGCGGCCGGCACGAGGTCGCGGCGGATCGGCCGCGGCGCGTCGGTGCGACCGGAGCCGCGGCGCGGGATGAACGACCAGTAGCGGGCCTTGATGACGTCGAGCACCCCGCGGGCGATCCAGTCCTCGTCGATGTAGCGCGGGTACACGCAGAGGCGCTCGGACAGGGCGGCTCCGTCGGCGGCGAGGCGCTTGCGCACCTGCGGCGGCGAGGGGAACGGGTGCTCGGGTGAGATGTGGTCGCCGTTGGCCGACAGCCCGCCGAGGTCGGTCGCCCCGGCGGCCACGAGCTCGGGCCACCAGTCCGACAGGTTCGGCGGCACCTGGATGCCGACGTCGGGCATCAGCTCGCGGGCGACGCCGATGAGGTGCTTCATGTCCTCGATCGACACCGGGCAGGCCCACTCCGGCAGGTCGCGCGCGGGCCCGTGCGCGACGCCGGTGCGCCAGTACTCGCGGGCCGCGGCGTCGGCGATCTGGGCCGGCTCGCGCCCGTAGTAGCTCTGATGGGGCACGAAGTTCTGGAGGATGACCTCCTGGATGTGGCCGTAGTCGCGATGCAGGTCCGCGATCGCCTGCAGCGACGCGACGCGCTCCGCCTCGGTCTCGCCGATGCCGACGAGGATGCCGCTCGTGAAGGGGATCCTCAGCTCCCCGGCGGCGCGGATCGTCTCCAGGCGCCGCTGCGGGTGCTTCGTCGGCGAGCCGGCGTGAACGGTCTCCATGAGCCGCTCGGACACCGACTCGAGCATCAGCCCCTGCGAGGCGGTGACCTCGCGCAGCCGGGCGAGGTCCGCCCGCGGCAGCACGCCGAGGTTCGTGTGCGGCAGCAGTCCGCGCTCGAGCGCCCGCTCGCAGGCCCACACGACGTAGGAGGTGAAGTCCTCGTGGCCGTACTCGGCCAGGCGCGCGCGCACGGTGGCATTCACCTCAGGGTGCTCGCCGGTGAGGACCAGCAGCTCCTTGGCCCGACGGCGCACGGCGCCGTCGAGGATCGCCTCGACCTCCGCCGGCGAGTGCAGATGCGCCTGGTGGGTGGCGAACGCGCAGTACTTGCAGTAGCACCGGCACGTCCGCGAGAGCGAGAGCGTGAGGTTGCGCGAGAACGTCACCCGGCGGCCCATCCGTCGCAGTCTATGACGGTCGCCGACGGTCGCCGCCTATGATCCCGCGCCATGCCCGCCGAAGCCGCCGTCTACCTCGCCCGCCACGGCCAGACGGCCTATAACCACGCGCGGCGCTTCCAGGGCCGGCTGCCCGTCCCGCTCGATGAGACCGGGCGCGCGCAGGCCGCCGAGCTCGGCGAGACGGCCGCCGCCCACCCGTTCGCGGTGCTCTGGTGCAGCCCGCTCCTGCGCGCGCGCCAGACCGCCGATGCGGTGGCCGAGCGCATCGGCCTGGAGCCGATCGAGGACGAGCGGCTGGTGGAGACCGACGCCGGTGACTGGACCGACCGGCCCTTCGCCGAGGTCCAGGCCGAGGATCCCGACGGCTTCGCCGCCTTCGTGGCCGGGGATCCGGACTTCCGCTTCCCCGGCGGTGAGTCCTTCGCCGAGCAGGCCGCCCGGGTCGCCGCCGCGCTGAGCGACATCGAGCGCGCCGAACTGCCGGCGCTCGTGGTGTGCCACGGGCAGGTGATCCGCCTCGCCCTCGCCGAGCGACGGCCCGGCGGACTGGACGAAGCGCTGCGCGGATCGCGCACCGTGGCCAACGGCGCACTGGTCCCGCTGCCGGCGGCGGGCTGAGCCCACCGGACCGGCGACATTCGCCGGTTCGGCGGCGTTCTCGCTCATGGAGATCGCACGTCGGTCGATGCAGAACCGATGAGTCAATCCGCGTTGAGAGACGGCGGGCGCCCGCTCATCGACTATCACGACCTGCGCCGCTCGCTCGTCGCCGGTTACGTCGTCACGGCGATCACCGCCGTGTTCGCCGTGCTCGCCATCTCCAGCGACCACGGCAACGTCGGGCTGCTGTCGGTGGCCGCGTTCGAGCTCTGCCTGGCCGCGGCGCTCGCCGCCGGACGCTCGCTGCCGGTGTGGGCGATCAAGGTGGCGGCGTTCCCGGTCGCCGTGAGCGTCATCAGCGTGGTCGTCGCCGTCGCGAACCCGATCGGGCCGGCGCCGCTGTACTACATCTGGCCCGCGCTCACCTGCGGGCGCTTCGGCACTCGTCGCGACACGCGCCTCACGCTCGCCTGGCTTGCGGCGACGTTCGCCGCCGCGCTCGCCGTCGCGCACCACACGCAGGTCCCGCTCGTCCTCTACGCATCGGTCGTGTCGATCGTCGGGCTCGTGCTCGCGCTGCAGCAGCGCGACACCGAGGAGCTCGAGCTGGCCGCCACCACCGACCCCCTCACGCACCTGCTCAACCGGCGCGTCTTCGCCGACGCGTTCGCGCGCGAGGTGCAGCGGGCGCGCTCGTCGAACCTCCCGCTCAGCCTCGTCGTCTTCGATCTCGACCACTTCAAGCGCCTCAACGACGGCTTCGGGCATGCCGCCGGGGACGACGCACTGGTCGCCTTCGCGCTGATCCTCACCGACCACTGCTCGCCCGGGGACCTCGTCGCGCGCATGGGCGGCGAGGAGTTCGCGATCGTGCTGTTCGACAGCGACCCGCGCGCCGCGCAGGAGACGGTGGACGCCATCGCCCGGGACCTGCGCCGGTGGTCGCGCGACGCCCCCATGACGCTCACCACGAGCGCCGGCATTGCGATGCTCGGACCGGACACGACGTCGCCGCCGGAGATGCTGCTCGCCGCCGACCGGGCGCTCTACGCCGCCAAGGACGCGGGCCGTAACCGCGTCGTGTGGGTCGGCGAGCAGAACGCGCGCGAGCTCGCGCAGGCCGCCTGAGCCGCTACGACGCTCCGTTCGCCAGCCGCTCGACCAGCGCCGCCCCCTCCCGCGCCATCCGCGAGCGCGGAATCACGAGGTCGAACCCCGCCGCCTCGGCCCGCGCCTTCGTGTCGACGTCGACATGCGAGTAGAAGCCGAGCGTGCGCGCCTCGCCGAGGCCGCCCGCCTCGAGCAGCGCGCAGCCGTGCAGACCACCGTCAGAGGCGAGATCGACGACCAGGACGTCGACGTCGTCGGACAGCGCCGCGCGCGCAGCCACCGAGTCGGGCACGAGCGTCACCTCATGCCCGGCCACGCGCAGCGCGCCGACCACGTTCGACCCGAAGAGCAGGTCGGGGATGAGCGCCAGGACCCGCGCCACCGCGAGGCCTACTGGGCGCGCAGCTGGCGAAACTCGTCGCGCACGGACTGCGGCCGTCCCCACATCTGCACGACTTCGACGCGGCCGCTGCGCAGCTCGCGCAACACGAGCTCGCCGGCGATCCCGGCATTATCGAGGAGCACCAGCGTGCCGTGCACGGTCGGCGCCGCGGCGGCGTGCCCGAAGCGGTTGGCCACGAGCAGGCGCCAGTGCCAGTCGTAGTGCGAGTAGGGCTGCGCGTTGCAGGTCACGAGGTAGCTCGCCGCCTCCACGTAGCGCGGCTCGTCGGCGATGCGCAGATCGAGCTCGAGGTCCGTCCAGTCGTCGGGGAGCGACTCGACGATCTCGCGGAAGTCGTCAGCAAGCGCCATCGCGCCGAAGAGTACCGAGCGCGCGACGTGCTGCGGTCCGAGCGACGCGATCGTGCTAATTCTCTCCTGACAGCGAGACCAGATAGGAGAGAACGTGAACGCTCGCGCATTGGGATCTGCAGGGCCGTCGGTGTCGGCACTCGGGCTCGGCTGCATGGGTATGTCGGGGATGTACGGGCCCGCCGACCGCGCCGAGAGCATCGCGACGATCCACGCCGCGCTCGACGCCCAGATCAACCTGCTCGACACCGGCGACTTCTACGGCATGGGCCACAACGAGATGCTCATCGCGGAGGCGCTCGCCGACCGGCCGCGCGACGAGGTGCTCATCAGCGTCAAGTACGGCGGCATGCGGGACCCGGCCGGTGGGTGGGGCGGTATCGACGGACGCCCGGCCGCGACGAAGAACTTCCTCGCCTACTCGCTGCAGCGACTCGGCACCGATCACGTCGACGTGTACCGCCTGGCCCGGGTCGACCCGGCGGTGCCGATCGAGGAGACCGTCGGCGCGATCGCCGAGCTCGTGCAGGCCGGCTACGTGCGCCACATCGGGCTGTCCGAGGCCGGCGCCGAGACGATCCGCCGCGCGCATGCCGTCCACCCGATCGTCGACGTGCAGCTCGAGTACTCGCTCATGTCGCGCAGCATCGAGCGCGAGGTGCTCCCGACCTGCCGCGAGCTCGGGGTCGCGATCACCGCCTATGGCGTCCTCTCGCGCGGCCTGTTGAGCGGCCACTGGACTGCGGAGCGCGAGCTCGGGCCCTCCGACTTCCGCGCACATGCTCCCCGCTTCAGCGGCTCCAACCTCGACCGCAACCTCGGGCTCGTGGAGTCGCTGCGTGAGATCGCCGCCGAGCGGGGGATCAGCGTCGCCCAGGTGGCCATCGCCTGGGTCCTGGGCCGGGGCGAGGACATCATCCCGCTCATCGGCGCGCGCCGGCGCGACCAGCTGACCGAGGCGCTCGCCGCGCTCGAGGTCGAGCTGACCGATGCCGACCGCGCGCAGATCGAGGCGGCGATACCCGCCGACGCGGCCGCCGGCGACCGCTACGCGCCGGCTCAGATGGCCACCCTCGACAGCGAGCGCGGCGCGACCGTCGGCCCATGAGCACGATCGCGGCCGACGCCTCGCAGTACGAGGCGCTCACCGCCCGCTGCGGGGTGGTCGACCGCTCCGAGCGCGGCAAGCTCGCGCTCACCGGGCGCGACGCCGCCGATTTCCTCAACGGGCAGGTGACGAACGACGTCGTCGCCCTGCAGCCGGGTGAGGGCTGTTACGCGGCCTTCCTCACCCACAAGGGCAAGATGCTCGGAGACCTGCGGGTGCTCGTCGTCCCCGCGGCCGGCCAGGCACCCGACGCCGCGCCGGAGCTGCTGCTCGACACCGAGCGCGTCGCGCTGCAGGCGCTGTTCGACATGATCCGCCGCTTCTCGGTCGGCCACGCCGTGGAGCTTCACAAGCGCACGCTCGAGCGCGGCCTGCTGTCGCTCATCGGCCCACTCTCGCGCGACGTGCTCGCCCGCGCGGGGGTGGCGGCGGCGTCCCAGCCCGGTGAGGCCGAGCACAGCAACACGCGGGCGAGCATCGGCGGCGTGCCCGCGCTGCTCATCGCCACCGATGTCGGTGTCGACGTGCTCGTGGACAGCGAGTCGACCGAGCTCGTGCGCGAGGCGCTCGTGGCGGCCGGCGCGACACCGTCCTGTGAGGCGAGCGCGGAGATCGTGCGCCTCGAGCGCGGCCGCCCGCGCTACGGCCTCGACCTCGACGACTCGACGATCCCGCAGGAGGCAGGACTCAACGACCGCGCCGTGAGCTTCACGAAGGGTTGCTACGTCGGGCAGGAGACCGTCGCGCGGCTCTTCTACCGCGGCAAGCCCAACCGTCATCTGCGCGGGCTGCGGCTGAGCGCCCCGGCCGAGCACGGAGCCGAGGTACGCCTCGGCGAGCGGGTCGTCGGCACGCTCGGCAGCGTCGCGCGCTCGCCCCGCCACGGGCACATCGCGCTCGCGCTCGTGCGCCGGGAGGTGCCCGAGGATGCCGAGCTGTCGGTCGGAGCGGGCACCGCGACCGCGCGCGTCGCGCCATTGCCGTTCGACGCGTAGGCGACAATGCGGACGCATGCCCCGCGTTCGCCATCGCATAGGGTTCGCGTGGGCGCTCGCCTCTCGTCTCCGAGGCCGAGCGGGCCGATGAGGAGAGCGATGCGCAAGCGCAAGCCATTGGTCGTGCTCGCCGTGGCGACGGCCCTCGCGGGCTGCGGCTCGACCACTCCGTACGCGAACCTGCCGCGTCCACCCCAGCTCGTGACGCTCACCTCCGCGGTGGCGCACGGCCACGTGCTCGTCTCCCCGAGCACGATCGGCGCCGGGCCGGTGATGCTCATCGTGGCCAACCAGACGCTCACGTCCCAGCAGGTGACGGTCTCCCGGCCGGCGCCGTTCGCGCTCGATGTGCAGACCGGCCCGATCAACCCCGGCGCCACCGCCACGCTGCAGATCAACCTGCGACCGGGCTCCTACCTCGCCCAGGCCGCCGACCCGGCGATCGTCCCGACGCAGATCCTCGTCGGTCCGCCCCGCCCGAGCGCCAAGAGCCAGCTGCTGCTGCCGTAGCGGACGGCGACGGCGATCGACCTGCGGCCCCTCGCGGTCGGCCGACGGGTACCATTGCCTGCCGCCGACTGTCCCCGACACGCGAGGTTCCCCCCACCGTGGCCATCGATCTGCAACGAGTCTCCGAGGTTGAAACCGCGCCGGGCGAGCTGCCCGCGACGATGGCCGCGTGGGTGATCCGCCAGGAGCGCGAGGGCGAGCCGATCGACGCGTTTCAGGTCGAGGAGATCGAGGTTCCCGAACCGGGAGCGTTCGAGGTCATCGTGCGCGTGATGGCCGCGGGCGTGAACTTCAACAACGTGTGGGCCGCGACGGGCAAGCCGGTCTCCGTCTTCGGGTACGGCGACCACCCGGAGTACGGCCACCACATCGGCGGCTCCGACGGCTCGGGCATCGTGTGGAAGGTCGGCGAGGGCGTCACGCGCTGGAAGCCCGGCGACGAGGTCGTCCTCCATTGCAACCAGGCCTCCTACGAGGACCCCGAGGTGCATGGACTGGACCCGATGGCGGCGCCCTCGCAGAAGATCTGGGGTTACGAGACGACCTGGGGCTCCTTCGCCCAGTTCACGAAGGTGCAGGCACAGCAGCTGCTGCCCAAGCCGCCCGCGCTGACCTGGGAGGAGGCCGCCTCCTACGGGCTGACGTACTTCACGGCCTACCGCATGCTGATCGACCGCTGCCGGATGCAGGCCGGGCACCGCGTGCTCATCTGGGGCGCGGCCGGCGGCCTCGGCGTGTTCGCCGTACAGCTGTGCAAGGCGACCGGCGCGGAATGCGTCGGCGTCGTCTCCTCCGCGGAGAAGGGCAAGCTCGTGATGGACCTCGGCGCCACGGGCTGGATCGACCGCAAGCAGTTCGCCGGCATGATGCGCACCGGCAACGAGACGCCCGAGGAGGAGAAGGCCCGCTTCGCGGAGTCGCGCCGCTTCGCCAAGGAGGTCAAGAACATCCTTGGCGAGCCGCCCGACATCGTCTTCGAGCACGTCGGGCGCGACACCTTCCCGACCTCCGTGTTCACCGTGCGTCCGTTCGGCAAGGTGGTGATCTGCGCCGGCACGACGGGTTACAACCTCGACTTCGACGTGCGCCATCTGTGGATGCGGCAAAAGGAGATCCTCGGCTCCCACTTCGCGAACGCGTACGAGTGCATGAAGGCCAACCAGCTCATCGAGCAGGGCCTCATCCGCCCGGTGCTCTGGCGGACGTACGGGTTCGACGGGGTCGCCCGCGCGCACCAGGAGATGAAGGAGAACAAGCACCTCGGCAAGATCGCGATCCTCGTCGGCGCCGAGGAGGAGGGCCTCGGGAGGACCGCCGACGGTGCGGGTGCGATCCGGGCGGAGGTGGGCGCCTGATGGCCGGCATCGTCATCATCCCCTGGTACGCGACCGGCTTTCGCAAGGACGCGCTCGAGGCCGACCTGAACGAGATCGCGGCGCTCGCCCCGCGCTACGGCGCGACCTCCTACGCCGTCTACCGCTCGCGCGATGACCGCTACAAGTTCCAGCAGGTGCTCGCCTTCGAGAACCACCTCGACTGGGAGCGCTACTGGGAGGGCCCGGACATGGTCTTCTTCCGCTCGACCCACCAGGGGTGGTTCCAGATCCCCTTGCTCTACGGCTGGTGGGACCTCACGGCCTCGGGCTCGATCGAGCCGGCGGTGGCCGAGCCGACGGTGCCGGCGAACGGCAACGGCAGCGCCTGAGCGCCGCCTCGGCCGCGCGGGCTGTTGGGCCGAACCTGAGCTTCGACGACCGCGCCGCGTGTAGACGGGTGTCGTAATGCATTGCTTTGCAGCGGGATGTACAGTCCCGTGCGGTCTTTCAGAGGTCTGAGTGGGCAAAGGGGCGAGCAGATTCCCGCACGGAAGCCGGTCTTTACTCCGCCCGGGACGGTAGGACGGCGGCGGGCGCGACTCGCGGTTGCCGCGCTGCTGATCGGGCTGATCGCGGCGACGCTCGCGCTGCTGCCCTCGCTCGCCGGGGCAAACGGGTGCACCGGCGACACGTGGATGAACACGGCCGGAGGCCTGTGGAGCAACGCGGCGAACTGGAGCGCCGGCCTGCCCACGTCCACGAGCGACGTCTGCATCACGACCGCCGGCAGCGGCAACTACACCGTGATGCTCACGGGCTCGGTGACCGTGAAGTCGCTGACGCTCGGCTCCGGCAGCGCAGGTACCACGCAGACGCTGGCGGTGCAGGGCACAGCCGCCTCGGGCAACGCCAGTCTCGACCTCACCAACGCGAGCTCGATCGCCGTCGGAGGCGATCTCGTGCTCGACAACCAGGCCGGCAGCAACTACGCGCTGCTCGAAGGCGCGACACTCACGAACGGCGGCACGCTGCAGTCGCAGTCCGAGGGCGCCACCAACAACTACCTGCGGGCGTCCCTGACCGACACCTCCGGCTCGTCGTTCACCGTCGCAAGCGGTGAGCTGCTCCAGGACCAGAACACCACGATCACCAACGGCGGCACGCTCGACGTGAGCACGGGTGGTGCGCTGCTCGACCTCGACTCGAGCGGCGACAAGCTGACGAACACGTCGTCGGTCACCGACCACGGCACCATCACGCTGAGCGGTGGCGCGACCTACGGCCAGTCGGGCACCGGAGCGGAGACCGGCAACGCCGTCAACATCTCCGGTGGCACGCTGAACGACGGAGGCGCCGCCGGCGCGTTCCATCTGCTCGGCGGCTGCACCCTGGCCGGCACGATCCCGGCATCGCAGACTGTCAGCGTGCTCGGCAACGCCTCGGGCGGTGACGCGACCACCACTCTGCAGGCGGGTGGTGTGACCAACGACGGCACGCTCGTGCTCGACAACGCGAGCGGCAGCAACTATGCGCTGCTGGAGGGCGCCACCCTGACCAACGACGGGACGCTGCAGTCCCAGGTCGAGGGCTCGACCAACAACTACCTGCGCGCCAACGTCACGAACGACACCGGCGCTCACGTCGTCGTGGCCTCCGGTGAGCTGCTCCAGGACCAGAACACGGCCACGGTCAACGACGGCACGCTCACGATCGACACCGGAGGCGCGGGCGGGCTCGCCGGGCTGCTCGACCTCGACTCGAGCGGAGACACGCTGACCAACAACGGCACCATCACCGAGACAGGCACGATCGCGCTCAGCGGCGGCTCCTCCTTCACCCAGGCCGCGAGCAGCCAGCAGACCGGCAACCCGGTCGTCGTCACCGGCAGCGCCCTCACCGATAGCGCCACCGCCGGAACGGGCACCTTCAACCTGCTCGGCGGATCCAAGCTCACCGGCACGATCCCGAGCACCGAAACCGTGACCATTCTCGGCAACGCCGCCGGCGGTGACGCGACCACCACGCTGCAGGGCAGCGGAGTGACCAACGACGGCACGCTCGTGCTCGACAACGCAACCGGCAGCAACTACGCCCTGCTGCAAGGCGCCACCCTGACCAACGACGGGACGCTGCAGTCCCAGGTCGAGGGCACGACCAACAACTACCTGCGCGCCAACGTCACGAACGACACCGGCGCTCACGTCGTCGTGGCCTCCGGTGAGCTGCTCCAGGACCAGAACACGGCCACGGTCAACGACGGCACGCTCACGATCGACACCGGAGGCGCGGGCGGGCTCGCCGGGCTGCTCGACCTCGACTCGAGCGGAGACACGCTGACCAACAACGGCACCATCACCGAGACAGGCACGATCGCGCTCAGCGGCGGCTCCTCCTTCACCCAGGCCGCGAGCAGCCAGCAGACCGGCAACCCGGTCGTCGTCACCGGCAGCGCCCTCACCGATAGCGCCACCGCCGGAACGGGCACCTTCAACCTGCTCGGCGGATCCAAGCTCACCGGCACGATCCCGAGCACCGAAACCGTGACCATTCTCGGCAACGCCGCCGGCGGTGACGCGACCACCACGCTGCAGGGCAGCGGAGTGACCAACGACGGCACGCTCGTGCTCGACAACGCAACCGGCAGCAACTACGCCCTGCTGCAAGGCGCCACCCTGACCAACGACGGGACGCTGCAGTCCCAGGTCGAGGGCACGACCAACAACTACCTGCGCGCGCCGCTCACGAACGAGAGCGGAGGGCAGACCGTCGTCGCGTCCGGCGAGCTGCGCCAGGACCAGAACACCGCCACCACCAACGACGGCACGCTCACCGTCGACGCGGGCGCGCTGCTCAACCTCGACAGCAGCCTCGACGTCCTCGACAACACGGGCACGGTGACCAATCTCGGAGCCCTGTCGCTCTCCAGCAGCGCGACCTGGCAGCAAGCCGTGACGGCGGGCTCTCCGCAGACCGGCAACCCCGTCGCCCTCACGGGTGCGACACTCACCGACAGCGCCGGCGGTGGCGCGTTCCAGCTGCTCGGCGGCTCGAGGCTCAGCGGCACGATCCCCACCGGTCAGACCGTGACCGTGCTCGGCAACGCGGCCGGCGGTGACGCCAGCACCACGCTGAACGGCGGCGTGACCAACGACGGCACCCTCGTCCTCGACAACGCAAGCGGCAGCAACTTCGCCCTGCTGCAGGGCGCCACCCTCACTAACGACGGCACCCTGCAATCCCAGGTCGAGGGCACGAGCAACGACTACCTACGCGTGTCCGTCGTCAACACCGCCGCCGCAACGATGGTCGTCGTGAGCGGCGAGCTGCGCCAGGACCAGAACACGACGATCACCAACAACGGCACGCTCACCGTCGACGCAACCGCGCTGCTCAACCTCGACAGCAGCCTCGACGTCCTCGACAACTCAGGCACGGTGAGCAACCTCGGGACGCTCTCGCTGTCGTCCGGCGCCACCTGGCAGCAGGCCGTCTCGACCACCGGCGCTCAGCAGACCGGCAACCCCGTCGCCCTCACGGGTGCGACACTCACCGACAGCGCCGGCGCTGGCGCGTTCCAGCTGCTCGGCGGCTCGAAGCTCAGCGGCACGATCCCCACCGGTCAGACCGTAACCGTGCTCGGCAACGCGGCCGGCGGCGACGCCAGCACCACGCTGAACGGCGGCGTGACCAACGACGGCACCCTCGTCCTCGACAACGCAAGCGGCAGCAACTCCGCCCTGCTGCAAGGGGCCACCCTCACCAACGACGGCACCCTGCAATCCCAGTCCGAGGGCATCGCCGGCACGCTTGATTACCTGCGCGTCACGGTCGCAAACACGAGCGCGGGCCAGATCACGGTCGCCTCGGGAACGCTGCAGCAGGACCAGAGCACGGCGACCACCAACGACGGCACGATCACCGTCGATGCCGGCGCCTTCTACAACCTGACCTCCAGCGCCGCCAGCCTGACCAACGAGACCGACGGCACGCTCGCCTTCCAGATCGCCGGCGTGGCGAGCTTCGGGACGATCGCCCTCAACGGCAACGCGAAGCTGACCCTGGCCGGCGGCAGCGCCTCGCCGATCCTCACCGGCGGCTATGTGCCGCCGCTCAACACCGAGTTCCAGGTCATCACCGGCGTGACCGGCTCCCCGGGCACGTTCACGACGGTCCTGAACAACTTCGCGGGCGACTACTCGAGCGCGACCTCGATCTCGCTGAAGCGCATCGACCCCACGGCGACGACGCTGAGTGCGGCGCCCAACCCCTCGGCCTACGGCCAAACGGTCACCCTCACCGCCATCGTCGCGCCTGACCCCGGCCAGACCGGCAACCCAACCGGGATGGTGACCTTCAGCGATGGCGGGGTCGTCCTGGGCATCGGGACCGTGGCCACGAGCAATGGCACTACGAGCGCGACGTTCACGAGCTCGGCGTTCGCCGTCGGTCCGCACGCTCTTGCTGCCACGTACGACGGCAATGACAGCTTCGGTGCCAGCCCGTCGAGCACCGTCGCCGACACGGTCAACCGAGCCGCGGCGGCGGTCTCCATCGCCGCGTCGACCCCCGCGATCGCCGCGGGTCAGAGCGAGACGCTCACCGCAACCGTGACCGGCCCGTCCGGCGTGTCGCCTCCGCCGACGGGGCAGGTGACGTTCACCGACGGCGGCACGGCGCTGGCAAGCGTCGCGCTCACGAGCTCGGGGGGCGCAGCCGCGGCGACGCTCACCACGTCCAGCCTCGCCGCCGGCGCCCACTCGCTCGGCGCGAGCTACAGCGGCGACGGCAACTACGCACCGGCGAGCGCGGCCAGCCCGGCGGGCGTCACGGTGAGCGCGCCGCCCCCGGCGGCCACGACCACCACGAGCACGACCACCACGACCTCGGCTCGCGGCGGCGTCGCCGGTGTGGTCGTCAAGCCCATCCCGAAGGACACCCGGATCGTTCCACACGGAACCGTCCGTGTCCGCCTGCCCGACTCGCGACGATTCATCCCGATCAGCCAGGCGAAGACGATCCCACTCGGCACCACGGTCGACGCGACCGACGGTCGCGCCCAGATCGATGTGGCGACGCCGAGCGGCCCAGCGGTCAAGGGCGAGCTCTACGGCGGGTCGTTCGTCCTCACGGAGTCGAAGTCCGGCACCGTGATCGCGACGCTCACCGGCGGCAACTTCGCCGTCTGCCCGGCCAACAGCGCTCCCAGGAAGACCGCCCTGCTCGCCCAGACCGCCGTCAAGAAGGCCTCGCCGAGCACCGTCGTGCGCAAGCTGTGGGCCAACGTGAAGGGCAACTTCACGACCAGCGGCCGCTACGCGTCGGCGAGCGTCCGCGGGACGCAGTGGCTCACCGAGGACCGCTGCGACGGCACCTACGTGTTCGTCGCGTTCGGCGCCGTGCGGGTGACCGCCTTCGCGACCCACCGCAGCACGCTGGTCAAGACCAAGGGCTCGCTGCTCGTCAAGGCGCCGTAGGGGCCACCGGCCCCTCGTGTGCGGGCGCCTCGGCGTCGGTGCCACCGGCCGCCGGCGCCCCGCCGCCGTCGGCGATCGACCACACGCCGATCTTGTTGGCGCGCCCGCGGACCTCGAGCTCCTCGACGAACACGAGATCGGCCGGCGGCGCCGCCAGCCGCTCGCGGGTGGCGCTGGACAGGAACAGCATGTGCGGTGTTCCCTTGGTCATCCCCTCCAGGCGCGAGGCGGTGTTGACGGTGTCGCCGATCGCCGTGTACTCCAGGCGCTCGTCCGAGCCGACGTTCCCGGCCATGACCGTGCCGCTGTGCAGGCCGATCCCCATGCGGAAACGGTGATCGTGGCCGTGCTCGTGCAGCCAGGCGTTGAACCGGTCGAGCCTCGGCCCGATCATCTCGCGGGCGGCGACCAGCGCGCGGTCGGCGTGGTCGGGCTGGTCGAGCGGCGCCCCGAACAGGGCCATGATCCCGTCGCCGGCGTAGGCGATGAGCGTGCCGCCGGCGGCCAGGATCGCCTCGGTCATCTCCTCCAGGTTCACGTTCACCACGGCGAGCACCTGCTCGCTGGACAGGGACTCCGAGAAGCTCGTGAACCCACGCAGGTCGCTGAACAGCACGGTGCAGTCGCGCTCGACGGCGCCGAGGCGCAGGTTCTCATCGGCTCGCGCAAGCACCTGATCGACGACGCCGCCGGGCACGAAGCGCGCGAACAGCGCGCGCGTGCGCTCACGCTCGACCGTCTCGCTCAGGTACAGGACCGCGAGCGTGCCGACGGTGCCGACGGCAAGGGCGAGCAGCGGGTACGTGACGTCGAGGATGAGCCCGGCGTTGAAGGCGAGCTGGCAGGCGACGATGTAGACCGCGCCCATGGCGAGCGCGAGGGCGAGCGCGCGTAGGCGATGCAGCCGGATGCTGATGAGCGGCGGCGCCAGCCCGAGTAGCGCGATGAGGGCGACCGTGAGCCAGCCGTGGGCGTCGCGGAGCGGCACGTCCTCCAGCACCGTGTTCGTGGCGTTCGCCTGGACCTCGGCGCCGGCCTCGGACTCGGTGCCCGAGACCGCCGTCTGGTGGAGGTCTTGGAGCGTCTCCGCCGTCGCCCCGATGAAGACGATCTTGTTGCGGAAGAGCGCCGGATCGAAGCGCCCGCTGTACACGGTCGAGAACGACACGGTCGGAATCGAGCCGGGCGGGCCGACGAAGTCGATGGGGACCGAGCCGTCGGGGCCCCCGAACGGCGACGACGACACGCGCCGACCGGTGGCCACCTCGGCGACCACGACGGGGAACGACAGCAGGCCCTGGAAGGAGTAGAGGAAGCGACGCAGCACGCCGTCGCTGTCGTAGATCACCGTCGAATTCGCGGGTCGCGCGCCGAGCTGGCGAAGGACGGCGTCGCCGCCCAGGATTCCCGTGTCGCCGTCCGAGAGGACCTCGTCGGTGACGAGCACGACGTGGCCGGCGCCGGCGATCGCGTTCGCGAGGGCCTGGTCGTCGGCCGGATTCAGAGACGGGTCCGTGAACTGGATGTCCACCGCGATCACCCGCGCGCCGGCCCGGTGCAGATTGTCGATGACCTGCGCCTCATACGTCCGGGGGAAGGGCCACTGCGCGGGCATGCCGCGACCGCGGAAGTAGTCGAACGTTGGCGTGTCGATGCCGACGATCGCGATGTTCGAGGGCGATCGGATCGGCCCGCGAATCGAGAAGCGCGCGTCGATCGTCTGCTCCTCGGTGGCCCGCAGGAGGTGCGTGCCGTACGCGATGAGGCCGACGGCGGTCGCCAGCACGGCCACCCCCGCGAGCATCAGGGTGCGGCGCCGGCGCCACGCCCCGGCCAGCGTCGCCCCGCCCGTCGGGGCGGGCTCACGAGGTGCCGTGGGGGTCACGTCCGGCTCGGACACGCTCGGGCGATGCTAACGGGCGTGTGGCATCATTCGCGCGCGCTCGCCTGCGATGGAGCGAGGCGCGAGAGGAGGCAGCGGCACATGCTGACCGAGGGGGTGAAGGCGCAGCGATGACGACCGTAACGGCCGTCGAGGCGCCGCCGAGCGGCACGCCGCTGCCGCCCCCGATCGGTCCCCTGCGGCGCCGTCGCGCGCCCGCGCCCCGCATGGTGCTGGCCGTCGCCTCGCTCGGCGTGCTGATCGCCTTCATCGACGCGACGATCGTCAACATCGCGTTCCCGAGCATCGAGCGCTCGTTCCCGCGCTCGACGATCGGCGACCTGTCGTGGGTCCTGAGCGCCTACAACATCGTCTTCGCGGCCTTCCTCGTCGCCGCCGGACGGATCGCCGACCTGGTCGGGCGGCGCCGCGTCTTCGTGCTCTCGCTCGGCCTGTTCACGCTCGCCTCGGCACTCTGCGCGGCCGCCCCGTCGCTCGGGCTGCTGATCGCCGCGCGCATCGTGCAGGCCTTCGCGGCCGCCTTTCTCATCCCCTCCTCGCTGGCGCTCGTGCTCGCCGGCTTCGATGAGGCACACCGGGCTCACGCCGTCGCCCTCTGGACGGCGGTGGCCGCCGCCGCGGCGGGGATCGGGCCGTCGCTCGGCGGGCTGCTGGTGTCGATCTCCGACTGGCGGCTCGTGTTCCTCGTCAACGTCCCGATCGGCATCGCGGCGATCATCCTCACGCGCCGCCTGCTCGTCGAGAGCCGGGCGCCCGGCAAGCGGCGGGTGCCCGATCTGCTCGGCTCGGCCATCTTCGCCCTCGCCGTCGCGCTGCTCGTGCTGGCGATCGTCAAGGGCCAGGACTGGCACTGGACGAGCGTCCGCGTCGTGGGCTGCCTGGTCGCCGCCGCCGCGCTCGGCGCGGTGTTCGTGCGCCGCTGCGCGACCCACCGCGACCCGCTCATCGATCTGCGCCTGCTGCGCATCCGCGACTTCACCGTGGCCAACGGCATGACGCTCGTGGCCTCCGCGGGCTTCTTCGGCTACACGCTCTGCAACGTCCTCTTCCTCACCACCGTGTGGCGCTACTCGGTGCTGCAGGCCGGCCTCGCGCTGACGCCCGGCCCGATCGTCGCGGTCGTCGTCGCCGGTCCGACGAGCCGCATCGCGGCGCGCTACGGGGCTCGCGTCGTCGCCGTCCCCGGCGGTCTCGTGTGGGGTGCCGGCGTGCTGTGGATGATCCATCGCGTTGGGGTCGTCCCGGACTTCCTCGGGCAGTGGCTTCCGGGCATGGTCCTGCTCGGCCTCGGCGCCGGCACGGCATCGCCGAACGTCTCGGGCGCCGCGGTCGCCGCCGCGCCGGGCCGTCACTTCGCGACCGCCACGGCGCTCAACTCGGTTGCCCGTCAGGTCGGCGCCGCGCTCGGCATCGCCATCGTCGTCTCGCTTATCGGCACGCCGGCGCCGCTCGAGGTCGTGGCGGCGTTCCACCACGCTTGGACGTTCGCTGCGATCTGCCTCATCGTGACCGGAGTCGCCGGCCTCGCGCTCGGGCGCCGGCTGTCGAGCGCCGACCCGAGCGAGCTGCCCTCGCTGGCCAGCGCGACGCGCGCCGTGCTCACCTCCCCGCCGCCGACCGACGACGCACCGGCGCTCGCGCCCCCGCCGCGGGCCCGGCGCGAGCCGACGCTGGTGCCCCCGCCCCACGTGGCCGAGTCGACCGCCGACTTCCTCGGGCGCGTGCCGCTGTTCGCGGAGCTCGATCGCTCGCTGCGCGACACGATCGCGGCCCACTCGCGGGAGCTCCACCTCCCGGCCGGGGAGTGGCTCTTCCGCGAGGGCGACGAGGGCGACGCGCTGTACGTCGTGCGAGCCGGGCGGCTCGACGTCGTGAGCGCCGATGGCGTGCTGCTGTGGGTCGCCGGACGCGGCGCCGCGCTCGGCGAGCTCGCGCTCCTCACGGGCTCGCCGCGGGCCGCGTCCGTGCGCGCCGCGCGCGCGAGCGACCTGATCGCCGTCGACCGCGCCGAGTTCGAGTCGCTGCTCGACGCCGCGCCGGCACTCTCCCGCGCCCTCAATCGCGCGCTCAGCGAGCAGCTGCGGATCAGCCGTGGCGCGGTCCCGCGGGCTCGCCCGCGGCCGGTCACCATCGCGCTCGTCCCGCTCGACGCGGATGCGCCGGCGCCCACGATCGGCCACGCCCTGGCGTCGGCGCTATCGCGGTTCGGCTCGACCGCGCTGATGACCGACGCCAATGCGCCGCCGGGCGCCGCCGGCGAGACGCCCCTCGCGCGCTTCGGTCCGATGCTCGACCGCTGCGAGTCCGAGCACGAGTACGTCGTCCTCGTCTGCGGCGGCACCGCGACAGCGGATCCGTGGACGAAGTTCTGCCTCCAGCAGGCCGACCGCGTGCTGGCCGTGACCCGCGGCGGCCCGCCACCCGGCGGCTGGTCGGCGCCGGCCGAGCTGCACGGCTGTGACCTCGTCGCCTGCGACGTCGCGCCCGCGTCCGGCGCGCTTGCGCCCTGGGTGGCGGCGCTCGGTCCGGTCGAGTCCCACGTGATCGACACCGGCGGCGGCATCGACCACGACGTCGCCCGGATCGCGCGACGGCTCGCGGGGCGCTCGATCGGGATCGTCCTCTCCGGTGGCGGCGCGCGCGCCTTCTCGCACCTCGGGGTGCTCGAGGAGCTGCGAGCCGCCGGGGTGACCATCGACCGCGTCGCCGGAGTGAGCATGGGCGCGTACATCGGTGGGATGCTGGCCATGGGCCTGCCGCCGGAGGAGATGGACGCCCGTTGCTACGAGGAGTTCGTACGCCGCCGCCCGCTCGGCGACTACACGCTCCCCCGCCACGCGCTCATCCGGGGCGATCGCGTGCGCGCGCTGCTCGCCCGCACGTTCGCCGACGTCGCGATCGAGGAGCTGCCGCTCGCGTACTTCTGCGCGAGCGCCGACCTGCGCTCGGCCGAGCTGATCGTCCACCGCGACGGCCTCCTGCGCGAGCGCGTCGGCATGAGCATGGCGCTGCCGATCATCGGCCCCCCGCAGGTGCACGACGGGCGCCTGGTCGTCGACGGCTCGCTCGTCGACAACCTCCCGATCGGCACGATGGCCGCCCTCGCGGAGGGACCGATCATCGCCGTCGACGTGAAGGCGACGTTCGAGCGCCCGCCGCTGCTCGCCTCGGCGAACGGCGACGCCCCCGCATCACCGCGTCAGCCGCGCACGCCGCTCCTCGGCGAGACGCTCACCCGCGTGCTGCTGATGGCCAGCTCGAACACCTCCCAGGCCGCCGAGCGCCACGCGCAGCTCGTCATCAAGCCGCAGAGCGCCGGCATCGGCCTGCTCGAGTTCCACCAGCTCGACGCCGCCCGCGAGGCCGGCCGTGCCGCGGCCCGCGAGGTGCTCGCCGACGCACCGGCGTTCCTGCGCGGTTGAGCTCGCGAGAGCGGCGGGCCCCCGAGATCGCGCGCGCGAGTCACGCGACCGTCGCGAACACGCCCTGCGCGTCACGCCGCGGGGCCGCCGCGTAACGAAACTGCCGCGGGAATGTGCCGCGCGCCGGTCGCGGGCACCATTCGCCGGGGGTGTGGTCCCTCATGCACCCTATGCAGCGCGAAATCGACCACACCTTCCGCCAGCAGGTGACGCGAACGTCACAAGTGCACCCGGCGCGTCACGCCGCGGGTCTGACGCGTAACGAAACTGCGGCGGGAGCGTGCCAGCGGGGCCGAAGCCGGCACAGCCTGCGAAGCCCACTCCGCCTGCGAAGCCGCATCCCGAAGCCGAACCCCGAAGCCGAAACCCCGAAGCCGAAAGCCCGAAGCCGAAAGCCCGAAGCCGAACCCCCGAACCCGAACCCGAACCAGCGCCCCGACCACCCGCCGCGCCGCGCCAGCCCCGCGCCCCGCCGCGCCGCGCCAGCCCCGCGCCCCGCCGCGCCGCGCCAGCCCCGCGCACCGCCGCGCCGCACCAGCCCGCGCCGCGCCAGCCCGCGCCGCGCCAGCCCGCGCCGCGCCAGGCCGCCGACCCAACCGCCGCCGCTCAGCCGCGCTCGAGTGGCGCCATCGTCAGGCCGGCGTCGCGCAGCAGCTCCCAGTACAGCTCGGCCGGCTCGAGGTGGCCGCTGTAGACGATCGCCTGGCCGGAGTGATGGATTCGGTCGGCGATCTGGTACCCGCGATCCAGGGACACGCCGGGGACGGTGCACGAGAGCGTGTGCGCCACGTGATCGAAGGTGTTGTGGTTGTCGTTGCAGACGATGACCCGCCAGGCGCCGCCGAGTCCGCTGTCGGGGCCCGCGGTGCGGGGAAGCTCGATGGTGGTGCTCATGGCAGCGCAGAATAACCTCTGCCGGCGCTCCTGGCGAGTCCCCTCGACACTCGTCGCGGGCGCCGGAGGGAGCGTTTCCGAGCTCAGCTCGCGGCGAGCAGCGCCACGGCGAACAGCGCCACGACGTGGAAGGACTGGTCGATCGCCGTGAACACCCAGTCGCCGCGCGCGATGTCCGTCGAACGCTTCACGCGGCGGATCCAGATCTCGATGAGCCGACCGTCGTCCTGCACGAGATGTGGCACGGCGATGAGCGCGGCCACCCACAGCACGCCCCAGCCGAGGGACCCCGACAGCCACACGAGCGCCGGGACGAACGCGAGCGTGTACGTGAAGACGTGCGTGACGAGCGCCCGCGGCTCACCGCCCCCGCCGAGACCTCCGTACTTGTTGACCGCCTGCCAGCCCGTCTGCAGCAGGAAGTCCCCGACGAGGTGCGACACGAGGAACACCCCGAAGATCTCCGTCCATGGCACCGCGGCACTGTAACCCCTGCGACCGGCGGCCACGTGGAGTCAAGGGTCGCGCGTCGACAGTCAAGGGTCCGGCGCTGCCGCCAGGAACCGCCGCAGGCCGGCATGGCTCTGCTCCGGCGGCAGCGCCTGCTCGTACGCAGCGGCCGTGGCGGCATCGACCGTCGGCACCACGAGCCCGCGCAGCTCGGCGGCGAAGCCGTCCTCGTCGAGCGTCCGCGCCCAGCGCGCGGCCTCCTCGAGCGCACCCCGCAGGCGCGCGAGGTGCGCCTCGACGTCGTCGAAGGCCCCGAAGTGCGTGAGGCACAGGCGCCGCGGCTCCCAGGCCTCGATCGCCCGCAGCGACGCCCGCCACGCGTCGAGATCGATGTCGGGCGGCGGCGTCGGGGCGAGCACCGGACCGCCGTCGATCCGCACGCCCGTCACGTCACCGGTGAATGCGTGCCCGCTGCGGTCGTCGAGGTAGCTGATGTGGTGGGTGGCGTGGCCCGGGGTGTAGGCGACGCGAAACGGTCCGAGCTGCTCGCCGCCGCTCAGCGCCCGGATGCGTTCGGCCGGCACCGGCAGCACCTCGCCCCACAGCCGCTCCATGTCCGCTCCGTACAGCCGCGAGGCGCTGGCCAGCAGCCGGCTCGGGTCGATCAGGTGCGGCGACCCGCGCTCGTGGACCCACACCTCGGCCTCGGGGAAACGCTCGAGCAGTGACCCCGTCGCACCGGCGTGGTCGAGGTGGATGTGCGTGAGCGCGATCGCCCGCGGAACGCCGTCGCCGAGCGCCGCCAGCAACGTCGGCAGGCACGAGGCCGGACCCGGATCGACGATCACGTCGCCGACCTGCCAGGCGCAGATGACCTGCGCGCGGCCGACGTGCATGAGGTCGATCGGACGGGGAGCGGGGGCGTCGGACATCGTGCGCAGGGACGGTCGGCGGTTCAGCCGCGTGCGGTGGCTGTAGTATCGCCGCCGGGCGTCCTCGCCGCGGCGTCTGCCACTGGGACGCGCCGCAGAGGATGTCCGACTACCTGCCGATCGCCGAGCACGGACTCATCGGGGACCTTCACTCGGTGGCGCTCGTCGGCACCGATGGCACCATCGACTGGTACTGCCCGGGCCGCTTCGACGCGCCGAGCCTGTTCGCGTCGATCCTCGACGCCAAGCGCGGCGGCTATTACCGCATCCAGCCCGCCGAGCCGGGATGGACCGCGAAGCAGCTGTACTTCCCCGACACGAACGTGCTCATCACGCGCTTTCTGACGCCCGACGGCGTCGGCGAGGTCGAGGACTTCATGCCGATCGCCCACTCCACCAGCGAGCGACGGCGCCACCGCCTCATCCGGCGCGTCGTGGTCGTCCGGGGCGAGATGGCGTTCTCGCTCGAGGCGTGCCCCCGCTTCGACTACGGACGGGCCGAGCACCGCACGGAGCGACACCCCGGTGGCGTGGTCTTCGCCAGCGGCGACGAGCGCTTCGGGCTGTTCGCCAGCACCGACCTCGACGGCGACGGGCGCGACCTCCGCGGAACGTTCGCGCTCACGCAGGGCGAACGAGCGACGTTCGTACTCGAGCGCCTGCAGGAGGGCGAGCCGCTGCGCCACTACGCCGGCCGCGCGACGGAGGAGATGCGCGAGCAAACGGTCGAGTATTGGCGGCGCTGGCTCGGGCGCTCGCGCTATACGGGGCGCTGGCGTGAGATGGTCCATCGCTCGGCGCTGACGCTGAAGCTGCTCGTCTACCAGCCGAGCGGCGCGATGGTCGCCGCGCCGACGGCGAGCCTGCCCGAGCAGCTCGGCGGACAGCGCAACTGGGACTACCGCTACACGTGGATCCGCGACGCGGCGTTCTCGCTCTACGCGCTGCTGCGCCTCGGGTTCACGGACGAGGCCGAGGCGTTCATGGGCTGGCTCACGCGCCGCTTCCTCGACGACCGCATGACGCCTGGCGGGCCGCTGCAGATCATGTACGGCGTCGACGGCGAGATCGACCTCGACGAGCAGGAGCTCGGACACTTCGAGGGGTACGAGCGCTCGGCTCCCGTGCGCATCGGCAACGGCGCGGCCGGGCAGCTGCAGCTCGACATCTACGGCGAGCTGATGGACTCGGTCTACCTCTACAACAAGCACGGCACGCCGCTGTTCCACGACGCCTGGGTGCACCTGTCAAAAATCGTCGAATGGGTGTGCGACAACTGGGATCAGGCCGACGAGGGGATCTGGGAGACGCGCGGCGGACGCCAGCGCTTCACCTATTCGCGCCTGATGTCGTGGGTGGCGGTCGAGCGCGCCGTGCGCGTGGCCAACCAGCGGGGCCTGCCCGGGGACATCGTGCGCTGGAGGGGCGCCCGCGATGCGATCTACCACGAGATCATGTCCCGCGGCTGGAACGCGGAGCGCGCGGCGTTCGTGCAGCACTACGACACCGAGGTCCTCGACGCCTCGCTGCTGCTGATGCCGCTGGTGAAGTTCATCGCGCCGACCGACCCGCGCTGGCTGTCGACGCTGCGGGCGATCGGGGACGAGCTGGTGTCGGACTCGCTCGTCTACCGTTACAACGTCGAGGCCTCCCCGGACGGGCTCCTTGGCGACGAGGGGACGTTCTCGATCTGCTCGTTCTGGTACGTCGAGGCGCTCGCGCGCGCCGGTCAGCTCGATCAGGCTCGACTCGCCTTCGAGAAGATGCTCACGTACGCGAACCACCTCGGGCTGTACTCCGAGGAGATCGGCCCGACCGGCGAGCAGCTCGGGAACTTCCCCCAGGCCTTCACGCACCTCGCGCTCATCAGCGCGGCCACGAACCTCGACCGCCAGCTCGGCTAGATGGAGCTGCACCCGCTCGCCGCCCGCTTCGCCGACGTGGCCACCGCGTACGAGCGCGGGCGCCCCGAGTACGCGCCGGCCGCCGTCGGCGCGCTCGCCGCCGAGCTCGGGCTCCCCGCCGGCGCCCGCGTGCTCGACCTCGCGGCGGGGACGGGCAAGCTCACCCGCGCCCTGCTGCGTGCCGGCTTCGACGTCGTGGCCGTCGAGCCGCAGGCGCCGCTGCGCGACGTGCTCGCCGCGAGCATCGGCGCCGAGCGCGTCCGCGACGGGGTGGCCGAGGCGATCCCGCTGCCCGACGCGTCGGTGGCCGCCGTCACCGTGGCCGACGCGTTCCACTGGTTCGACCGAGCGGCCGCGCTCACCGAGATCCGCCGGGTGCTGCGTCCCGGCGGGGGGGTCGCGGTGATCTCCACCGCGCCCGATTGGAGCGACGCGTCATGGGCGCCGGAGTTCGGCTCGCTGATGGAGAGCCTGCTCCCCGAGCACCCGCACTTCCACGGACCACCGTGGCATGACGCGGTGCGGGCCGACGGCCACTGGGGCGAGCCGCGCGAGATCCGCGTGACGACGACCCAGCCGAGCGACCCGGAGCGGATCGTCGACTGGGTGGCCTCGATGAGCTGGATCGCGGCGATGGGCGACGAGCGGCGCAGCGAGGTACTCGCGCGCATCGACGGGCTCGTGCGGGACGGCACCACGCCGGCGCAGATGCGGGTGCACGTCACGCTCGGCCTCGCCTCCCTCGCCTGAGGCGCGGTCCGGCACGCCGGGCGCCCCGTCCAGTGCCCTGCCCGCGCGGCTCACCGCGCCGTACAATCTGCCTTTAACATGAGCCAGGAGCAGACCCACGGAGAGCTGACGAGCCCACGCCTGCCCGAGCGCGATCGTCCCTGGATGTTTCGCACCTACGCCGGACACTCGACGGCGAAGGCGTCGAACGAGCTGTATCGGGGCAACCTCGCGAAGGGGCAGACCGGCCTCTCGATCGCGTTCGACCTGCCCACGCAGACCGGATATGACCCCGACGACCCGCTCGCGCGCGGCGAGGTGGGCAAGGTCGGCGTGCCGATCGCCCACCGCGGCGACATGGCCACGCTCCTGGAGGGCATCCCGCTCGGACAGATGAACACCTCGATGACGATCAACGCGACGGCCGCCTGGCTGCTCGCGCTCTACATCGTCGCCGCCGAGGAGCAGGGGGTCGACGAGCGCTCACTGCAGGGCACGACGCAGAACGACATCATCAAGGAGTTCCTCGCGCGCGGCACCTACGCGTTTCCGCCCGCACCCTCGATGCGGCTGATCGCCGACATGATCGCCTACACCGTCGAGCACGTGCCGAAGTGGAATCCGATCAACATCTGCTCGTATCACCTGCAGGAGGCGGGCGCGACGCCGGTGCAGGAGATCGCCTACGCGATGAGTAACGCCGTCGCCGTGCTCGACGCGGTGCGCGAGCGCGTCGAGGGCGACCGCATGCCAGCGGTGTTCGGGCGGATCTCGTTCTTCGTGAACGCCGGCGTGCGCTTCATCGAGGAGCACGCGAAGCTGCGCGCGATGTCGATCCTGTGGGAGGAGCTCGGGCGCGAGCGCTACGGCGTCACCGATGACCGCCTGCTGCGCTTCCGCTACGGCGTGCAGGTCAACTCACTCGGCCTCACCGAGGCCCAGCCGGAGAACAACGTCCAGCGCATCGTGCTCGAGGCGCTCGCCGTCACGCTCGGACGCAACGCCCGGGCCCGGGCCGTGCAGCTGCCGGCCTGGAACGAGGCGCTCGGCCTGCCCCGGCCGTGGGACCAGCAGTGGTCCCTGCGGATGCAGCAGGTCCTCGCCTACGAGAGCGACGTGCTCGAGTACCCCGACATCTTCGAGGGCTCGAAGGTGATGGACGCGCTCGTCGAGGAGCTGCTCGACGGCGCGCGCGCCGAGATGGCGGTCGTGGCCGAGCACGGCGGCGCGGTCGAGGCGGTCGCCTACATGAAGGGGGCGCTCGTCGACTCCCACCGCGAGCGGATCCGGCGCATCGAATCGGGCGAGCAGATCGTCGTCGGCCAGAACCGCTTCACCGAGACCGAGCCCTCACCGCTGACGGCCGATGCCGAGGGCGGCATCCTGGTCGTGGACCCGGACGTCGAGGAGCACCAGATCGAGGCCGTGCGCGCGTGGCGCGCGCAGCGCGACCAGGCGGCCGTGGACCGCGCGCTCGCCGAGCTGGCCGTGGTGGCCCGCTCCGAGGAGAACCTGATGCCGGCGACGATCGCCGCCGCCCGGGCGGGCGCCACCACCGGCGAGTGGGCGGGCACGCTGCGCGACGTGTTCGGCAGCTACCGCGCGCCGACCGGCGTCGGCGAGGCGGGGGCCGCCGCGAGCGACGAGGACCTGCAGGAGCTGCGCGACGAGGTGGCCCGCCTCGGCGAGAAGCTCGGCCGCCGGCCGAAGCTGCTCGTCGGCAAACCGGGCCTGGACGGGCACTCCAACGGCGCCGAGCAGATCGCCGTGCGCGCGCGCGACGCCGGTCTGGACGTCGTGTACGAGGGCATCCGCCTCACGCCCGAGCAGATCGCCGCCTCGGCCCTGCAGGAGGGCGTCCACGTCGTCGGGCTGTCGATCCTGTCCGGCTCGCACCGCTCGCTCATCCCCGCGGTCATCGACGCGCTCCGCGACGCCGGCGTCGATGCTCCGGTGGTCGTCGGCGGGATCATCCCCGACGCCGACATCGCTGCACTCAAGGAGGCCGGCGTGGCCGCCGTCTACACGCCGAAGGACTTCGACATCAGCCGCATCATGCGCGACATCGTCGCGCTGCTCGACGACGCCTCCGGCCACGGCGCCAACGGCGCGCAGCCCGTCTCGGCGTGAGCGTCGAGCCCGCCGGGCCGCCCGCGTCCGGCGATCCGGGGGCCCGCCCGGCGTCGGGCGACGGAGCCGAGCTCGGTCGCCGGCTGCGCGAACGGGACCTCACCGCCGCCCCCGCGACACTCAACCTGCTGGAGAGCACGGCGCCCGCCGACCGCGCGCAGGCACCGGCGCTGCTACGTGAGGTGTCCGTGGCCGCCCTGGGCGGCGAGGCACCCGGGCACGTCATCGGCGTCACCGGACCGCCCGGTGCCGGCAAGTCGACGCTCCTGTCGGCGCTCCTGCACGCCTGGCGCGGGCAGCAGCGCTCCGTCGCCATGCTTGCGGTCGACCCGTCGTCGCGGCGCTCTGGCGGTGCGCTGCTCGGTGACCGTGCGCGCATCGAGTACGACCCCGGCGACCGCGGCGTGTTCATCCGCTCGACGGCAGCCGCCGACCGCCTCGGCGGGCTTGCCGCGGCGACCCGGGCGGCGGCCGGAGCGCTCGCTGCCGCCTTCGACATCGCGGTCATCGAGACCGTCGGCGTCGGCCAGGCCGAGACCGAGGTCGCCGAGGTCGCCGATACCGTCGCCGTCGTCGTCCAGCCCGGCAGCGGCGACGTGCTGCAGTTCCTCAAGGCCGGGATCATGGAGATCCCCGACGTGCTCGTGGTGACGAAGGTCGACCTCGGCCAGGTGGCGCTGCGCGCGCGCCGCGACCTCGCCGCCGCGCTGCGCTCACTCGGCTCCGACACCGAGGTGATCGCCGTCTCCTCGCTGCCGCCGGTCGAGGGCATCGGGCGGCTCGTCGACGCCCTGGACGCGCACCGAGCGGTGCTCGACCTTCCGGCGCGGCGCCTCGCAGCCCGGCGCTCCGGTGCGCTCACCGACTTCACGCTCGAGCACGGCCAGCGCGGGCTGCGCGCGCTCGGCGGACGCCGGGCCGCCGAGCACTGGCTGTCCGAGCAGGATGAGGGCCTGGATGTCGCCGCGCTGACCGCCGCGCTCGAGCGCCACGCCGGTCAGCTCTGAGCAGCAGCGCGGCGGGCGATGCGCCGAGCTAGTCCGCCAGCGCGTCGCGCAGCGACTGCGCCCACGCACCGGCCGACTCCGGGCGCTCCGCGGCATCCTTGGCGAGTGCACGCAGGAGCACGGACCCGAACGCCGGCGGCAACTCGGGTCGCGCCGCGCACGGATCCGGGGGCTCGCCCTCGAGATGGGCCATCAGCGTCTTGACCGTGCCGGCACCGGCGAACGGCGGACGACCCGTGAGGCACTCCAGCAGCACGCAACCGAGCGCGTACACGTCGCTGGCCGGGACCGCCGGTTCGCCGCGGATCCGCTCGGGGGCGAGATAGTCCAGCGACCCGACGACCTGACCGTCGGCGGTGAGGTCGGCATAGCCCGTCCCCTTGGCCAGCCCGAAGTCGGTGAGGGCGGCTCTGCCGCCGGCGGTGACCAGCACGATGTTCGCCGGCTTGATGTCGCGATGGATGACGTCGGCCGCGTGAAGGGCGTCGAGCGCGGCGCCGATCTCCTGCGCGAGCCGCACCGTATCGCTCGCGTCCGAGCGCGCCCTCGTCGGCGATCCGCGTGGCGAGCGACTCCCCGCTGGCCACCTGCATGGCCAAGAACTGGCGCCCGTTGATCTCGCCGGCGTCGAGCACGCCGATCAGATGCGGATGCTCGACCGTCGCCGCCGCCCGCGCCTCGTGCAGGAAGCGCTGGCGATACTGCTCGTCGGCGGCGAACTCGGCCTTGATGATCTTCAGCGCGACGTCCTCTTCGGCCCCCTCACGACGCGCGCGGTAGACCGTGCCCATCGCCCCCTCGCCGAGCAGGCCCTCGATCCGATACGTGCCGAAGGCGTCGCCAGGCTCCAGCTCGGCTCCCACGGATGGCGTGCCCACCGCGTGAGGATAACCGGGCAGGTCCGCAGCACGACGGCGCACGCCGCCCTTTAGGGTGCACGCCGATTGCCGGCCGCCGCGCTGGGCCACTAGCATCAGCCGGACCCGTTCGACGATCACGGAGCGACATGTCCACATCCTCCTCGCGGATCCTCGGCGGGGTCCCGTTGCTTGCTGGGCTCTCCGAGAACCTGCGCGAGCGGCTCGCCACTGGTACCGAGGAAGTCTCGCTCCGCGCCGGCGAATGGCTGTTCCACGAGGGGGAGTCTGCCGACAGCGCGTTCGTCGTCAGCGGTGGAAGGGTCGAGGTCATCAGCGAGGGCCCGCCGAACGTCGTCATCCGCGCGCTGAAGCGCGGCGAGGTGCTGGGCGAGATCGCCCTCTTGCGTGCGGGCGTGCGCACGGCCTCGGCACGCGCGCGGCGAGACAGCACGCTCATCGAGCTCGGCCGCGAGCAATTCGAGCTGCTCATCCGCGACTCGCCGGAGTTCGCGCTCGGGCTGACCCGCGCGATGGGCGAGCAGATCGCGGTCAACCGCCGGGCTCCGGCGCGCGAGATCCCGCCGTCGACCGTCGGCGTCATCGGGCTGCACCCGGGCGCCCCGGCGAACGACGTCGCAGAACGGCTCGCCGTCGCCCTCGCCGGCCACGGCACGCTCGCCGTGCTCCGCGAGGATCCGCAGCGCCCGCCGGTCGAGTACCGGGCCGTGCTCGACCGTGCCGAGCACGCACACGATCGCGTCCTGCTCGTCGGAGGCAACCGCTCCGGAGCCGACGAGACCTGGACGGAGTTCTGCCTGCGCGAGTCCGATCTCGTGCTCGCCGTCACCGAGGGCGCGCCCGATCCCGCCTGGCTTGCGCGCCACGCGACGCTGCGCGGCTGCGAGCTGATCATCGTCGGCCGCGAGATCGGCGAGCGCGTCGCGGCGTCGCTCGCCCCGCGCGAGACGCACCTCTGCTACGGACGCGACGCGCTGCTCCGGACGATCGACGTGACGGCGCGACGCCTCTGCGGTCGTGCGATCGGGCTCGTCCTCTCGGGTGGCGGCGCGCGCGCCTTCGCGCACCTCGGAGTACTCGACGAGCTGCACGCGGCGGGCGTGCAGGTGGACCGGATCGCGGGCGTGAGCATGGGCGCGCTCATCGGCGCGAACGCGGCCATGGGCCGCTCGCCGGAGGAGATCTACGAGATCTTCGAGAGCAGCTTCATCGGGCAGAACCCGACGAACGACTACACCATCCCGGCGTTCTCGGTGATCCGCGGACGCAAGACGCGCCGGATGCTCGAGCAGAGCTTCGGCTCGGCGCGCATCGAGGCGCTGCCGCACCGGTTCTTCTGCGTCAGTTGTGACCTCATCAGCCGCGAAATGGTCGTGCACCGCGCCGGCCTCGTGCGCGAGGCCGTCTACCCCAGCCTGGCCATCCCCGGTGTGTTCCCGCCGGTCGCCGATGGCCGCGATCGCCTGCTCGTCGACGGCGGCGTTCTCGACAACCTTCCGGTGCAGACGATGGCTCGCAGTGCGGAGGGGCCGATCATCGCCGTCGACGTGAGCCAGCCCCGCGGCCAGGCGTCAGACCGGCCGGGCCGGCCGCGGCTCGAGCTCCTCGCGCGCCCGCTGCGGCGCGCCCTCACGGGCAGCGACGCCGCACTGCCCCGCCTCGGCGAGACGCTCATGCGCACCCTGACGCTCGGCAGCGAGGACACGGCCAGGGCCGCGCTCGAGCACGCCGACCTCGTCATCTCACCCGAGGTCGAGGGTGTCGGCATGCTGCAATGGGACCAGCTCCCTCGCGTGCGTGCGATCGGCCGCGCCGCCGCGCAGGAGGCGCTCGCCTCGTCGTCGCTCGTCGCGGGGGCGGACTAGTCCGCGCGGCCCCCGACCGCACGCCGAGCAGCGGGCGCCTCAGTCGTCAGGATTCAGATCGATCACCTCGCCGCGTCGCCACGGCTCGAGATCGGTCAGGAACAACGAGTCGCCGCCGCTCTCCTGCTGCATCTGAACCCAGGCTTGCAGCGCACGCGGCGCCACGCCCGACAATATCCCGGCGGCGTTCGTCGCGCCCTCGGCCCGGAGGCTCGCCGCCGGGGAGCGCAGGATGTGCTCGCTGAAGATGCGCTTCTGCGCGGCGATCGTGTCGCGATTCCGCGTCGCATAGCGGGCGCCGAGCTCGATCGCGACGTCGAGCAGCTCCTCACCCGGCACGACGCGGCCGATCAATCCCATCGCCAGGGCCTCCTGGGGCGAGTACATCCTCCCCTCCAGGAGGAGCTCGAGCGCCCTGGCCGGGCCGATCAGTTGCACGAGGCGCTGTGCTCCCACCGTGGTCGTCAGGCCGATCAACAGCTCTGGCAGGATGAAGCCGACGCCCTCCGCATCCGAGCTGAGGCGAACGTCGAAGCAGACCGACAGCTCCAGACCACCGCCGCCACACGGTCCGTTGACCGCGGCGATGTAGACCGCCGGGGAGCGCATGATCCGCAGGACCACCTCGTTGAAGCGGCTGAGGTTCAGCACGCCGCTGACCGGTGACCCCTCGAGGACCGCCTGCGCGCCCGGAAGGGCTCGCGCGACCTCGATCCCGCGCATCATCGCCCCCATGGTGCGCTCCGAGACGCGCCGCGTCCCCTCGGCCGCGGCCAGGAGGTCGCCGATATCGAAGTGGGTGATGTACCGATCGGCCGGCGCTCCCGTGACGACCACCGCACCGACCGAGCGGTCCTCGTCGACCGCGGCGGTCAGCGCGTCGAGGTCGTGCTGCATCCGGGCCGTCATGTAGTTGTACGGAGGATCGTCGAGTCGGGCGATCACGACCCTGTCGCGCTGCTCCACCCGGACCGTCTCGAGCTCAAGCTCGCGTGCCGACATGGCCGTGTCTGTCTCCTGGTTCGCATGGCTTGTGGCCGCAGCCGCTCTCAAACCTGCAACGGCGTGGGAGACCATACCGTGGCCATCAGCCGGCAGACCCGTTGGTATGATGGCGCCGCCGGCGGCGCGTTGACGCCGACGCATGCGAAGCGCGCGTGTCACCGACGACTACGGGAGGGCCGCATGAGTTTCACCATGGTGGACGAGGTGCTCGGCGCGCTGAAGGCCGGCGAGGCACGCGACCCGATCTCGAGCCTGATGAACATGCGGCTGGCTGAGTTCGGCCGCGGCGAAGCGGTGTTCGAGCTGCCGCTGCGGCCGGAGCTCGGAAACGCACTCGGCGTGATCCAGGGCGGTGTCGCCACCGTGGTCGCCGATGTGGCGATGGCGATGGCGATGACGACGACCCAGGACGACGAGAAGTTCCCGACCTCGGCGATCACGACCGTCGACCTGTTCGCCCGGTTCATCCGCCCCGTGATGGCGTCTTCGGGCGTGTTGCGGGCCGAGGCGAAAGTGATCCAGGCTGGCGGCCGGCTCGTGTGGGCCGAGTGCGACCTGCTGGTGGAAGGTAAGGTCGTCGGGAAGTTCAGCGCCACCGGGATGCGGATAACGTTCAAGGCGCAGGATCTCCAGGCCTCGCAGAGCTCGCTGCACATCTCCGCAATCCCAAGCGAGAGTGGCGACGGGCAGGGCTAGAGCCGCGGTCTCGGTCGCGCTCACACCACCGGAGACGATCCGGTGAGCCAGCTCGCCGACCGCGGTAGCGATTCGGTTGGCGTGCCGCATGTCGTGGTGCTGGGCGGCGGGTACGTCGCGATCTCGGTGTGTCGCGAGCTGCGTCGATCGATCGAGCGTGGACGGGTGCGCGTCACGGTCGTCAGCCGCGACAATTTTCACGCCTTCCACGGCTTCATCGGGGAGATGATCACCGGCCGTATCGGGGTGAGTCACATCCTCAGCCCGGCGCGCAGGATCTTCGCGCCTGCGCACGTCCACGTTGGCGAGGTCGAGAAGGTGGCCGTCGATGCCGGGCGGATCGTGATCGGCCGGCCGATAGACGGGAGCCGGGTTGAGCTTCGCTTCGACCAGCTGGTGGTCTGCCTCGGCAGTCAGGAGCGACTCGACGTATATCCCGGGCTGGCCGAGCATGCCTTTCGCCTGAAGCACTACGCGGACGACTTCAGGCTCCGCAACCACATCATCGAGATGTTCGAGTTGGCGGAGATCGAAACCGATCCCGTCGAGCGCCAGCGGCTGCTGACGTTCTTCATCGCCGGTGGTGGCTACGCCGGCACCGAGGTCGCAGGCGAACTCTCGCACCTGGCACAGCTACTGACCAGTCGTGAGTACCCGCGGGTCCGCCTGCAGGAATGCCGCGTCGTGCTCGTCGAGCCGGGCCCCAACATCGTCTCCGAGCTCCACCAGCCCGGCGTGCAGTCCAAGCGGGCACATCCCAGGCTTGCCCGGCTGGCCGTGGAGCGTCTGCGGGACCTCAACGTGGAGATCCGGACCGAGACGCGCGTGGCGGCGGTGACCCCGAATGAGGTCACGCTGTCCACCGGGGAGCGGATTCCCACCCGCACCGTGATCAGCAGCGTCGGCATGAGACCGAACGCACTGGTCGAGCGGATGCCTTTCAAGAAGGACGACCGGGGCCGGATCATCACCGATCGTGCGCTGCGCGTGCCCGGGTACCCCGGCATCTGGGCGGGTGGGGACTGCGCGAGCGTGATCAACCCGGTCGGCGGCGGAGCCTGTCCGCCAGTGGGTATCTTCGCGCTCCAGCACGGCACCCAGATCGGACGCAACATCGCCGCCGGCCTGAGCGGCAAGCGCCCGCGCCGCTTCCACTTCCGCGGACTCGGGCAGGGAGCCTCGGTCGGGCGGCGCTATGCCGTCGCCGAGCTCAAGGGCGTCGAGATCTGGGGACTTCCGGCGTGGCTGATATGGCGGGGCCTGCTGTTCTACTACCTGCCCAGCCACGAGCTGCGGCTGCGCCTCCTGTCCGACTGGTTGGTCTGGCCTGTGGTCGGGCGCGACGTCGTGCAGCTCAACGTCGATCGCAAGGACGACATCCAGGTCCGCCAGGGTCGCTTCGAGCCGGGCGAGGTCATCGCCCGCGAGACGCGCACCGGGCGCTACATCCACATCATCGTCGAGGGTGAAGTCGAGCTGCTACGCGAGAGAGACGAGGGCGGGAAGGTGCTCGCCACGCTCGGGCCGGGAGAGCAGTTCGGCGCGCGCTGGATAGAGACCTTCGATCCCGAGATCGCCCGCGCCAAGACCGTCGTACGCACGCTCGCCCTGCGACGCGATCAGGCTCCGCAGCTGCAGGAGGTGATGAAGTCGGCGGAGTTGATACGCGCCGAATCGGGGCACTTCCCCGTCATCCTCCCCTCGCAGCCTCCGCCTTCGCCGAGCTCGCACGGGGCCAGGTGATCGAGGCGGGCATGGCTGCCCCACCCGACGTCGGCGCCGGCCGGAGCTGATCGGCCGGGACGCGGCGCGCTACGCGGCGTGGGCGAGCTTGGGCTCGCCGGCGCCTTCGCGCTTGGAGGCGTACATCGCGGCGTCGGCGCGAGCGACGAGCGCGTCGGCGCTCAGCGCGCTCCCGCACGACCAGGCCACGCCGACGCTCACCTGCACGTCGATGCCGCCGGGGATCACGTCGAGCGACACGTCGCGCACCGCCGCCGACAAGCGCTCGGCGAGCTGCATCGCCAGGTCGGGACCGCCGATGTCCGGGCAGACGACGAGGAACTCGTCGCCGCCGATACGGCCGACGAGGTCGGCCTCGCGCACGGCGCCGCGCAGGCGCTGCGCCACCAGGCGCAGGAGCTCGTCGCCGACGGCGTGGCCGTAGCGGTCGTTGATCTCCTTGAAGCTGTCGACGTCGACGAACGCGACCGCCCGCTCGGCACGGCGCCGGCCGCTGTCGATGTTCGCCTCGAGCGTGAGCATGATCGAGGAGCGGTTGTAGCAACCGGTGAGCTCGTCGAAGGTGGCTCGACGCTGGAGCTCCTCGCGCATCCGCGCGCCGTCGGTGACGTCGGTGACGCAGGCGATCGCGCCGCTGATCGTCCCGTCATCGAGGGTGAGCGCGCGCAGGCTGATCGTGCAGATGCGCAGATCTGCGGACGGGCCGACACACAGCTGCACCTCGACGTCGGCCTCGGTACCGTCGCGCAGGACGGAGGCAAGCGACCGCTCGAGGATCGGCCGGTCGTCGTCGATCACGCCAGCGAGCTGAGTCGCCGCCGTCTCCGTCCGCTCCACGCCGACGATCTCGTGCAGTCGCTCGTTCGTGTAGACGACGCGACGCTCCACGTCGAGCTGCAACAGGCCGACCGGCATCGCCCCGGCGAGCCGGTCGAGCAGCTGCTGGCGTGCCCGCACCTCTTCGTGAGCGGCCATCTCCTCGGAGATGTCCACCATCTCGGTGGCGACGCAGCCGTGCTCGGGATCGGCGAGCAGGTTGTGGTTGGTCAGCTCCATCCAGACCCAGGCCCCGTCGCGGTGCAGGTGGCGCAGCCGTACGCGCCGTCCCGGCCCGGGGGTGGCGAACATGGCGACCCAGTTGTCGATGGCGCGCGCGTGGTCGTCGGGATGGATGAACTCGAGGCTACGGCGCCCAACGATCTCCTCGGCGCTCCAGCCGAGGATCTTCGTGAACGCCTCGTCGACCTTGAGGATGACGCTCGTCTCGCTCTTGCCGGTGCTCGCACTGCGAGGCTTCGTGTCGGCCACCTCGGCGCGCACGGCGTCGATGTCGATGCCCTCGGGGATCTCGAGTGTCGTGATCGACATGATCACGCCGTGACGCTCGCGAAGGTCGAGCATGTGGATCATGCCGGCGATGTCCGGACGCCCGCTCAGGTGTACGCGGGCACGGCCGGCCCCCGTCTCACGCACGCGGTCCCATGCCTCCATCAGATTCTCGTCGTAGGCGAGAAGGTCGAGCGCCGCGCGGCCGTCCACGAGCACGTGGTCCTTGAGCGGGATCGATGTCGGCATCGGCACGATGACGTTGTCGGAGCGCACGGCGGCCACCGAGGCGGTCGGATAGGCGGCGAGCAGCTGCTCGAGCGTCTCCTCGAGCGTGCCGGCGTCGAGATGCTCCGCGTACTCGCGCTCGAAGACGTCCATATCGACGGGCGATCCCTCCGGTTCCATGACCACGTCCTAGATCGGCTGACACGGCCGCGATCTCCAGCCACGCAAGGCGCTGCTGGACACCTTCGGCGCCGGCGCAAAGCTGTCCAAACCGTGCCTTTTCGCGCCGCCGTCGTTGTACGCCGGACAGGGGAACGGATGTGGCTCGCCGAAAGACGGCCGGTGACCATCTCACCGACGAAGCCGTGAAACCTCTGGAGTCGGGTGAACCCACCACGGGCACGTGGCGGAGCCGTCCATGAGCGCTGACCGCCGTCGCTCGACCGCGGGCGAGCCGCTCGTGATCGTCGCCATCGCCGTGACGCTCGCTCTCCTGGCGCTCGCGGCGTTCCTGGCCCTGCGCGGCGGTCACTCCCAGGCCTCGGCGGCCGCGCCCGAGACGAGCGGCACGGTGTACATCGAGACCAACGTGGCGGCCCCCGACGCCAACTCGGTGCTCGCGCTGCGTTACCACAACGGCTCGCTGCGCCCCCTGCGGATCGCCGAGTACCCCACCGGCGGCTCGGGCTCGGCCGACCTCAGCAACTCGGGCGTGCTCGACGCCGACCAGCAGATCACGGTCAACCCGACGCGCACGCTGCTGTTCGCGGTCAACCAGGGCTCGGACACGATCGCCGTCTTCCACGTCGCGTCCGACGGCTCGCTGTCGCCGGTCGCGGGCTCTCCGTTCCCGAGCGGCGGCCGCGCACCGGCCTCGCTCGCCGTCAGCGGCGACATCCTGGTCGTCGCCAACAAGGCCCACGACGGCGTGCGCAACCTGACCGCCGTCGCGCCCAACTACACGACGTTCACGGTCGGCACCGACGGGTCGCTGCACCCGACCGGCTCGGTCGTGTCGATCGCGCCACGGTCCTCCCCGATCCAGGTGTACGTCCCGCCGCCGGGACACCTCGTCTTCACCACCGAGGAGAGCGGCGTCCTGCGCGTGCTCGCTCTCTCGGCGGGCGGGCAGCTGACGACCGCGCCCGGCTCCCCGTACACGCTCCCGAGCTCGCTCTTCACCAACGGCCCACGCCCGATCCCGGTATGGCCGGCCGGGCTGTCGAGCAATCCCGATGCCGACATCCTCTACAGCGGCATCCCCAACTACGGCAGCATCGTGGCCTACGACTACGACGCGGCCGGCCGGCTGTCCCTCGACAGTGAGGCCTTCGACCCGAACGCCTTCCTGCCCTGCTGGTCCGTCGTCAGTCCCGACGGCCACTGGCTGTACTTCGCCAACGCGGGCACCGACAACGTCTCGGTGTGGGATCTGCGCCCCGATCCCCGCCACCCGCGCCTGCTCCAGTCGGTGGCGCTGCGCGGCGGCGGGAACCCCTGGAACCTGCGCCTCGATCCGGCCGGCCACTACCTGTACATCATCACCCCCCGCCAGGTGGGGACGATCCCGGCCGGTGAGGGACAGCTCCTGCACTCGCTGCGCATCGCCGCGGACGGAACGCTGAGCGAGGTCGCCAACTCGCCCGTCCCGCTCCCCGTGGCGCTGAACACGAACCCGCTCGGGCTCGCCGTCGTCCCCGATCGCCCCGGCTGAGCGCCGAAACGCGACGAAGGCCCGCGTGCGCTCTAGGATGCCCGCGTGCAGCGCGAACGACCGGAAGGGGGGCGATGCGGGCCCTGACCCGTAGAGGACCGGCCACGTCGTGGCGGCGGACGCTCGGCCGGCCGGCTCCCCGGCCGCGCGCCGAGCCGCTGCGCTGGGCCGACGTGCTCGCGACCTTCGTCGTCTGCCACGGCATCGGCGACTACCTGCTGCAGACCGACTGGCAGGCCCTGCACAAGCGCGGCGGTTTGAGCGGGAACCGCGTCGCGCGGCGCGCCCTCGTCGCGCACATCAGCACGTACACCGGCGCCTTCGTGCCCGCGCTCGTCTGGATCGCCGCGCGACGCGGGCACGCCGACGCGCTGCGCACGGGCGCGATCATCGCCATCCCCCACCTCATCCAGGACGATGGACGTCTGCTGTCCCTGTACGCCCAACGGGTGAAAGGGCTCGACGTGCGCGAACAGCCCAACGTCGGCATGTGGGTGGACCAGAGCTTCCACCTCGTCGCGCTGTTCCTCGCCGCGCACAGCGTGTAGCGCGCGCCGCGAGGGTCGGTCAGAGTACGGCCGACAGCTCCGCCGCGGCCGCCGCGGATGCCTTCTTGCCGATCGTCACGACAACGCTCGGACCGCCCGACGCCTTGGCCAGGAACGCGTGACCGGCCCTGACGATCAGCGACTTGTGGCGGCGGAAGTAGTCGACAACCACCGAGCCGCGCGTCACGGTCGTGAGGGTGCCCGCGCACGTGTCCTCGACGGAGTACGCGGTCCCGCGCACGGTGGCCGAGCTGTAGTCGCCGCGGGTGCTGAACTTGCCGTTGTCGGTGCTCTTGAGCAGGCCGAGGACCTTGTTGGAGACCTTCCTGGCCGCGCTCGCCCGGGCGCCCTTGCCGATCGTCTTGCAGACGCGGTTGCTGACGGTGTCGCGCAGGTTGATCTGGGCGAGGCCCTTCTCCTTGCGGCTCTGCAGCAGCTGGAAGATGCCGGCGGTGAAGTCGCCTGTGTACAGCCTGCCCTTGATCGGGCTCGCCGCGGTGATCGCCACCGTGCCACCGGTCGTGTCGAGCACCGAGCCGACCGGGATCTGACGCGCCTGGGTGAGCGGGATGAAGCCGACACCCTTCGTCGTGCTGGCGTGGGCCAGGCCCGAGTTCACCCGGGCCAGCGTCGCGCCGGGCGGGAGCTTGATGTAGACCTTGCCGCTGACCGGGTAGACGTTGACGGTCTTGAAGAGCGTCGGCGCGGGAAGGTTCACCGTCTGGCTCGTGCCGAGCACGCTCTGGGTGGCGGTCGTGGTCGTGCTCGTCGTCGTCGCGGGCGGGGTGACGGCGGTGGACGTGCTCGTCGAGCTCGTCTGGACCGCCGCGACGTTGGCGGTGGCGAGCCCACAGAACGTCGCCGGCGCGTTCGTCCCGTCGCCGGAGTAGACGACCTGCAGGTAGTAGGTCCCGCCGGCGGGCAGCGTGACCGCGCTCGACTGGCCGGCCACGCCGTTCATCACGGTCGCGCTGCCGGCGCCCGCCGCCTGGAGGGTGCACGCCGAGTCGTCGTACCACGTGTAGTAGACCTCGCCCGAGGGCGCCGTCTTGCTCGTGGGGGTCAGGGTCGCTGTCGCCGTCACCGAGGTCCCGGCCGGCACGTTGATCGTGCCGCCGCTCTGCCCGGCCCCCGACGCCGTCGCGGCGAGCGTCGTCGTGTTCGTCGGAGGCGTGCCGAACACCATCGTCTCCTCGCCGCACGGGGTGATCGCCGCCGGCGTTCCGGTGGTGCTGGCGTCGGCCAGGTAGTAGGAGACCTGCCAGTAATAGGTCGCGTTGTTGGCCAAGGCGGGCTTGAGGCCGATAGCGGTCGACGCCGGCGCGGTGCCGTCGTCGGACGCCGTCAGGTCCACCGAGCTCGCGTACGGCGTGTTGCCGTTCTTCACCGCCGACGCCGCGGCACAGGTGTCGCCCGTGTAGAGCCGGTACACGACGGTACCGCTCGTTGGCGCGCCCGAGCCGACGAACGAGGCCTGGTCCGTCACATTGACCGGCGCCGTCTCCGTGAGCTGGCCGTTCTCGACCGTATCGGACGAATCCGCCGAGTTCGTCAGGGTCGTGTTGATGTAATAGGCCTGCGGGCTCGTCCCGGCGGCCAGCGGGACCGGGGACGCCTCGAGGCTGAAGAAGGTCGTGCCGCCGTTCGGCGCAAGCGCGGTCGTGAAGTCGACCGTGCCGGCATCGGAGCTCGTCCCGCCGTCGGCGGCCACATAGGAGGTGTCGGGTCCCTCGTAGTCGTAGGGATCGTCGGCGCCGCCGGTCCCGGCGAACGGGCACCCGACCGGGACCGGGGGGCCGTCCGGATTGCACATGCCGTCGCCGTCGAAGCCGAAGTCGTCGTCACCAGAGTTGTCGACGCCGATGTCGATCGAGGACAGCGGCAGCGCGGAGTCGTTGACGATGCCGACGAGCGAATCGTCGGTGTTGTCGTAGAACGGCTGGCTCGAGTCCTCGAGGACCTGGACGTTCTGGGCCGTGCCCGTGCCCGTGACCACGATGAGGAACTGGCAGCTCGTGTCCGCGTCGACCGCCGGGCACTCGGTGAACGGCGGCGTCGTCGGCGGGGCGGCGAGTGCCGCGGATGCCGTCAGGGCGAACAGCAACGCCGCCATCGCCCCCAGCCGCCAGCAGCCTGAGGCGCATCCGTGCGCTCCTCCGTTCACGTCGTCCCACGGCCATCCGTGTCACCGATTTGACCCCTTTCTCATCGGTGTGAGGAGGGCACTTTAGCGTTTTACCGGCCCACCGTCGAGTCGGGCCACTCGCGGACGCCTTAGAACAACTCACCGGCCCCACCCAACGAGGTGAATGCGAGCGCGGCCTGGCGCGCCGCCGCGCGCCGCTTCCCGATCGTCACGACGACGCTCGGTCCACCCGAGGCCTTCGCGAGGAACTCGTGGCCGGCCCGCACGATGAGTGTCTTGTGCCGGCGGAAGTAGTCGACGAGCACCGATCCGCGCGTCACCCGCGTCAGGGTGCCGTCACATTCGTTCGCCACGGTGTAGGCAGTGCCGCGGGTCGTGGCGGCGCTGTAGTTGCCGCGGGTCGTGAAGCGCCCGCCCTTGTCGGAGCCCCTGAGCAGGGCGAGCACCTTGTTGCTGACCGTGCGGGCGATCGTGGCCTGTGCGCCCGCCCGCAGCAGTTCGGTCTTCCCGATCGTCGTGCACGCCCGCGTCTTGTTGACGACGTCCATGAGCTTCAGCTCGGTGATGCCCTTGTCCTTGCGGTTCTGGAGCAGGGTGAATAGGCCGGCGGTGAAGTTGCCGCTGTATGTCGACCCCTTCTTCGTGTTCGCCGCGGTGATCGCGACGGTGCCGCCCGTCGTGTCGAGCTCCGAGCCGACCGGGATCTGGCGTGCCTGTGTGAGCGGGATGAAGCCGCGACCCTTGGCCAGGCTCTCCGCGGCGAGCGGTCCCCGCACGCCGGCTGCACGCGCGAGATGGGCGCCGTGCGGAAGCTTGACGTACACCTTGCCGCTCACCGGCGTCACGTTGACCGTCTTGTAGAGGACGGGCGGCGGGAGCTTCGCCGTCGTCGTCGTCGTGGTGGTGGTGGTAGTAGTAGTCGTGGTGGTCGTCGAGCTCGTGGTGGTCGTCGGGTTGGCCACGGTCAGCGTCGCCGCGCCGCAGCTGATCGAGGACGCGTGCTGCGGGTCGCCGGTGTAGGCGACCTGGAGGTGGTAGGTGCCAAGGCCGAGCGTGGCCGAGCTCGACGAGGTGGCGCTGCCGTTCTGCACCTGCCCGCCCCCGAGGGCGGCGACCTGGGTGTGGCACGACGAGTCGGAGTAGAGCGTGAAGTACGCCTTCCCACCCGCGCCGCCGGAGGCAGCGGCGCTCGCCGTGACGGCCGTACCCGGCGGGACGGTGATCGAGCCGCCGCTCATGCCGCCGCCCGCGAGTGAGCCCGTGACGGTGCTCGCCGGCAGCGCGGTGTTGCCGAAGGCCATCGTCGCCTGCCCGCACGGGGATACCGCGAGCACCGCCTCATTCGCATCGAACACCGTGACCTGCCAGTAGTAGATCGCGTTCGACGGCTCCGTGCTGCCGAACGCGTTCGCCGTCGCGGTGTCCGCGCTGAATCCGATGCTCTGCGAGTTGACGGAGTTCGTGCATCCGGCATCGGAGTACACGTTGAACGTCGCCATGTAGGCGCTCGACGCGCCGCCACCCTCGACTGTGGCCGTGTCGGTGACGTTCGTCGGATTCGCGGAGACGAGCTGCCCGTTCGTCACGCTGGGGAGGCTCGCGGCCCCGAGCATCTGGTTGACCACGACCGTCGGACCCGTCGTGCCGACCTGCAGAGGCCTCGCCGTCTGCGAGGCGTGCAACGAGAAGAATGTCGTCGCGCCGGGCGCCAGCGGGGGCGAGAAGTCGACGTCACCGGCCGCGGGGTCGGTGATCGCTCCTCCACCGTCGAACGACACCGACGGTCCCTCGTAGCCGAGCGGTCCGAACGGGCATCCGGCGGGAACCGGCGGGCCGCCGGGCGCGCACAACCCGTGTCCGTCGAAGGCGAAGTTGTCGACGTTCGCATCGGCGGTGTTGTCGGCGCCGACGAACAGCTTGGCCAGCGGCCCGGTGCTGTCGTTGCGAACGCCGACCAGCGTCTCGCCGGGCGCGTAAGCGGGGGTCCGCACGTCCTCGTACACGCTCTCCGGACCGGTGGCGCCCGTCGTGTAGTCGATCAGGTACTGGCAGCTCGTGTCCGCGTCGACCGCCGGGCATTCGGTGTACGGCGGGACCGGCGCACTGACCGCGAGCGCCGACGACACCCCCACGCCGAGCGCTGCGAGGACGAGAGCGCATATCGGTACCTTGAACCGCGCGAGATTGGCTAGCCGCCGCAGCATGGTTTGCAACCTATCCCCCCTTCGCGGCAGGCATTACACCCTGGAACCCTAGTGAGGGCCGTTCGATGCGCACGCCCCGACGCAACACTGCACAACCTTCGGTTACGTGCCGGACGCGTAGCGTGACCCAGGGGACGCATCTGTCACGGTCGCGTGATCGTCGAGCGGGGGGTGTGCCGAGTTAGGCGCCCCATAGCGTCGGTTCGGGAGCACACCCCCGTAGCGCGACAGCCGCGACCGCGCCGGCGGCACACTCACGCAGCAGTTCCGTTACAGGCGGGACGCGCGGCGTGACCCGCGGGGCGCAGCTGTGATCGTCGCGTCACCGAGCGGCGGCGCCGCCAGCGCCCCTGGGCCACCCAGGCGCGCGAAAGCCGCGGCCTCGGCGCCGGCCTTCGGAGGCGGCGGCTGCCCCGAGCGGTCGACGGCCGCCTCGGCCGGAGCTTCGGAGCCCGGCAACCGGGCTATCGCGCCGAACTGCCCTTAACCGGTACGTTGTGCCCGTGCAGGCCGGATCCTCACACGAAGATCCCACGTCGCCGGTGTCGGGCATCACGCTGCGCCTCGAGGTGATCAGCGGCAACGCGACCGGACATTCGATCACCGTCGAGGACGAGCTCGTCATCGGACGCCTTGCCGACGGCGACGGGCGCCTCGAGGAGGATCCCGAGCTCTCGCGCCATCACGCGCGCATCACGCGCGAGCGCGACGGGCGCTACGCGATCGAGGATCTCGGCTCCTCGAACGGCACGTTCGTCAACGGCCTCGGGCTCACGAGCCCGGCCGTGCTGGTCATCGGCGACTCGATCGAGCTCGGCGGGACGACCCTCGTCGTGCGCGAGATCACCAAGCCGCCGGGGCCCGAGACCGCCGCCCCCGCACCGACCGAGGCGACCGCCGCGCCCGACCCGTTCCGAGACGCCACAGTGTTCGCGCGCGTCCTGCCCGACGAGGATCTCGACGCGGGCGAGTCAGAGCTCGGCGCGCCGCAACCGACCGCCGAGCGTCAGGCGGTACCGACCGACGCGCCGGCGGCGCCCGAAGCCGACGTCACGCGCGATGCGCCCGAGGAGAGCCCGGAGCCGCTGCCGCCCTTCGACGTACGCGTGTCGATCGACGTGCACGCTCGCGAGGCCGAGCTGCGCATCGGCGAGCACGGCGAGCCGCTGCGCTTCGTGCTCGACGCCGACGGCTGGTCGTTCGCCGGGCCGGCCGCGAGCTGAGCGCTCAGGCGAGCGCCTCGGGAACCCCGAGCCCCGCGGCCTCACACAGCGAGCGCACGTAGTCGCGTGCGCTCGCCGGTCGCTCGGCCGGATCCTTGGCGAGCGCCTGCAGCAGCGCGGGCCCGAACGCCGCGGGAAGCTCGGGGACCGTGCCGCACGGGTCCGGCGGCAGGTCGGTGAGCTGCGCCCACATGATGCGCATTCCGCGCTGGCCGGCGAACGGCGGTCCGCCGCTCACGCACTCGTAGATGACGCAGCCGAGCGAGTAGACGTCGGTGGCGCTGCTCACCTCCTCGCCGCGGATCTGCTCGGGCGCCATGTAGTGGGGCGAGCCGAGCGCCTGGCCCGGCCGTGTGAGCGCGGGCGACTGGCTGTCCTTCGCGAGGCCGAAGTCGGTGATGTACGCCGTCCCGTCCTCGTCGAGCAGGACGTTCGCCGGCTTGACGTCGCGGTGCACGAGCCCCTCGGCGACGAGCGCGCCAAGGCCCGTCGCGACCTGCGCGGCGACCTCGAGGGCGTCGGCGAGGCCGAGCCGTTTCTCGCGCTGGAGCCGCTGCTCGAGCGAGCCGCCACCGATGTAGCGCTGAGCGAGATAGGGCACGCCGTCGTGCTCGCCGGTGTCGAGCACGGGCACGACGTGCGGATTGACGATCTGGCGGGCGATGCGCGCCTCGCGCTCGAAGCGGGCCCGGAACACGCTGTCGGCGGCCAGGTCGCTGCGCACGAGCTTCAGGGCCACGAGCGACCCCTGCGCGTCGGCCGCCCGGTACACGCGCCCCATCCCGCCCCGACCGAGCAGCACCTCGACGCGATACGGGCCGACGGCGCTTCCGAGCAGCGGGTCGTCGTCGTCGCTCACGATCGGCCGGCCCTGGCGGCGCGCTCAGTCGACATCGTGGCCATGCTACCGGCGCGGCGCTCACCGGTTGCCATCGCAAGCCACGGCCGTTAGGCTGCGCGCGTGCCGAGCCTCGTCGCGAAGAACGGCCCCCTGGCGGGGCAGCGATTGGAAGTGGACGACGAGCTGAGCGTCGGGCGGCTCGAGGCCGACGTCGTCGTCGAGGACTCCGAGCTCTCCCGCCGCCACGCGGTCTTCCGTGTCGTCGACGGCGTGCTCGAAGTCGAGGATCTCGGCTCCACCAACGGCACGTTCGTTGAGGGGCGGCGCATCGAGGGCCCGACCCGCGTCGACAACGGCGCCCGCGTGAAGATCGGCATCTCGCTGTTCGTGGCCGAGGTCGAGCCCGCCGTCCAGACGACGCGTGTGCGCGAGATCCCCGACGCGGGGGCGACCCGCCTGCGTCCGACGCCCGAGGAGCCCGGGGCCACCGCCCTGCGCCCCGCGGCCACCGAGGCGAAGCCGGCTCCGCCCGCGACGCCTGCGCCGGCCCCGGCCGCCGCGCCCGCCGCCCAGGCCCCGCCGGCGACCCCGGCCCCGGCCGCCGCGCCCGCCGCCCAGCCCGCGCCCACGCCCGCCGCCGTCGCGCCCGGCGGCCGGCCGCAGGGCGCCCAGCCGTTCGGAAACTTCTCGCCGCCGGCCTCGCGGCGCGGCGGCCTCGCCACCCGTTCGTGGGTCCCGGTGGCGCTGTCGTACGGCAGCGCGATCGCCACCGCCGCCGCACTCGTCGTGTACTTCGCCAGTCGCTGAGGCGCCGCGCGGCCGAGCGCTAGCGCGTCGCGAAGTAGATGCAGAGCGCGAGCGCGATCAGCATCAGGAACGCGAGCGGGGCCAGCTGCGCGCGCCGCCGGACGCGCACGTCGAGGTACTGGTCGAGCTCGGGCGTGCTCGCCGGCGTGCCGGCGCCGCCGATCTCGGCGGCGACCACCTCGGGATTGACGTAGTCCGGCTGGCGCGGCGTTATCGCCAGGCCGGCCGGGACGGCGCGCAGCGCGGAGGGCTGGGCGGCGACCTGCTGAGCGCTGCGGACCTGGATCAGCGTCACCCCGATGAGCAGCTCGTCGCCCGGGTCGAGGCGCGCCGGGCCGACGAGCTCGTTCTGATTGACGAACGTGCCGTTGGCCGAGCCGAGGTCCTCGATGACGGCCGAGCCGTCGGTCGCCGGGCTGACCTGGGCGTGTCGCCGCGAGGCCTGGCCGTCCTCGAGCGTGAGGTCCGCATCCGGCGAGCGGCCGATGATCGCGGGACGATCGAGCACGAGCTGTCGCCCGGCGCCCGGTCCCTCAACGATCTCCAGCGTCAATTCGGCCATCGCGGCGCGAGCATAACGCCGAAGTCGCCCGCCGCGCAATGGTCGGACCGGAGAAAGGGTGCGCGCAGGGTTGCAACCGACTCGCCCGTCAGCGTATGCTCGCGGCCACTGTGACGGCTTCCTACCCTCGCGACTCGGTGCTCGCAGTCGTCGGCGACGGCTTCGGCTCGCTGCTCGTGCACACCACCGCCCGCTATCTCGGGTTCGAGAACCCCGAGATCACGATCTTCGGGCCGAACGACAACCCCGTCGGCACGTACCAGCAGTTCGCGTACAACCTTGGCCAGACGGTGCTGCGCTCCGAGTCCGAGTCGCACTTCCTTGCTCCGGACTGGCCGACGTTCGCCCAGATCGACGCCTGGTCGCGCAAGTCCCCAGCCCCGCTGTGGCGAACGACGCGCCGCAAGTACAACCCCGGCGTGCCGGAGATCCTCACCGAGGCGCAGGTCGTCAAGGAGCGGATGGGCTGGGAGGAGTCGCGCGTGCCGCTGCGGGTCGGCTGGATACAGCGCGAAGTCAACCCGATGCCTCACTTCGTGCTCTACGACGAGGAGGCGAACTTCATCGGCCGGTCCAAGCACGTGATGCTCGCCCCCGGGCACGGTCCGCTGTCGTGGCCGCCGGTGCTGGCGAAGGCCCGCGCGAGCGACCCGGCCATCAAGGACCGCATCGTGCAGGCCTACGAGCCCAAGCAGTACACGGCCGGCGGGCGCTACATCGTGCTCGGCGCCGGGATCGCGTCGGTGAACGAGTGGGCGAACATCATCGACGCCGGCGGCTCGGTGCTCGCACTGACCCGCAACCCCCAGCCCGAGACCCAGGATCTCAACGTGCCGCGCTGCCTGTTCGAGTCGCGCGGCATCGACGCGTACGTGTCGCTGCCCTTCGATCAGCGCATCCGCTTCCTCGGCGAGGTCCTGCGCGGCTCCCGCCCCGACCGCAAGTCGTGGCTGCAGCGCATCGAACAGGGGGAAAAGGAAGGCCGCTTCGCCGCCGCCGTCGGGCAGATCGCCGAGGTCCAGACCGGCCCGGCCGGACTGCGCGTGCACGTCACCAGCGAGCACGGCGAGGACCCGGGCTGGCTCGACGTGACGGGGATCACGGCCGGCACCGGCTTCAACAAGTCGGTGCTCACGATCCCGCTGCTGCGACGGATCATCGAGTTCTACAACGTGCCCGTCGTGGACGGGCGCATCAAGCTGCAGACGAACTGCGGACTGCCCGGCCTCGATCAGCCGGAGTCCCGGTGCTGCTGCATGGGGCTGATCGCCAACAACATCATCCCGCACGGCGACACGATCGCCGGGCTGAAGTTCATCGCCCGCCGCTACGTCTCCGACGTCGCGCGCGCCGAGCACCTCAAGCGCCGGCCGTTCCTGTCGCGGATGGGCCTGCAGGTGTCGATGGGTCGCGACGTGGCCAAGGCGCTGCGCACGATCTCCCCCACCGAGCAGCTCGCCTAGGAGGTCTGCCGCAGATGTGTCCGACGGTTCTCGGTCGTGTGCAGACGCGTTGGGCGATCATCATCCTGCCCGCGATCATCGCGGCGATCGTGTCGCTCATCACCGGCAACGAGGGGTACATCGTGCTCATCGGCGTGTACTTCGTGCTCGGCGTCGCGCTCGACACCGCCTTCTACCCGTTCATCATCAGGTGGCAGCCGCCGTGGCTGACCTTCGTGCTGGCCGTCGGCGAGTTCGTGCTCGTCTACATCCTCGCGCACGTCCTGAAGGTCGGGCTCACCAACGTGGAGGCCGTCGTCGAGTACTGGGTGGCGTGGATCATCGCCATCTGGACGAAGGTGGCGATCCTGCCGCTGCTCTCGCTCAGCTGGATCGAGAACGCCGGCGAGTTCCGTCAGACCGGCTGGTCGGTGCGCCCCGAGTACCAGCCGCTCGCGATCACCGTCTTCACCCCGCCGATGGACACCGGCGGGCCGCCGCCGCTCGCCCGCGAGTTCTCCTCCGTGCGCGAGGTGCCCGCCGAGCTGCGCAATCTGCCGAGCCCATCCGGGGTGCGGAAGATCCCCACCGCCGCCGGCTGAGGCGCTCGCGATGAGCGAGCCGTCAGCGACCGCCGGCGGCGCGCTGACGCCAACCGACGACGACCATTTCAGCCAGCACGTCGGCGGTGGCCGCGTCGCCGTTCACTACGCCGTCCTGATCCTCGTTACCGCGGCGGCGCTGATCGCCTCGATCTCGCTCGGCCAGGGTAAGCACGCCCAGCCGAACATCGCCGGTGGCTACGACGTGTCCGCGGGTGCGACGTGCCTCGGCGCGAAGCTGAACATCATCCAGTCGGGCCGGTACGTGAACCTGTCCAACGCGCAGTCGACGCTGAGCGGAGGCCTGACGTTCAAGAACGGCGTCCTGACCGGCACGGCGCACTGCATACACGGTCCGTCGCTCCCGTTCCGCGCCGCCGCGGCCAACGACGCGCTCATCGGGACCGTGGGTGCGCTCCCGGTGTCCGCCGTGCTCAAGCGCGATCCGCCGCCGCCGGGCTCGCCGAAGCCGCTTGCGCCGGACTCGATCTCGGGGACGTGGGCCTTCGCGCCGACATCGACCTGCCTCGGCGGCTCCACGGTGCTGACACAGTCCGGCTCGAAGGTGTCGGTCACCAGCGAGAGCAAGCCCCGCGGCGTGCTCGTCTACAAGGACGGAAACCTCGGCGGCGTGGTCAGCTGCGAGCGTAACGGCGGCCACCGCACGGTCGTCGGCACGGCGCAGGGGCTCACGCTCGACCTGACGCTCGCGCCGCTCGCCCCGAGCCCGCCCACCGCGACCGTGGAGCAGCTGACGGCCGCCAAGCAGCGCACCGCCGATCAGCAGGTCGTCGCCTTCTTCATCGCCATCGTGATCGTGATGCTGTTCGCGCGGCTGCTCGGCAGCCTCATGCCGCGCATCGGTCAGCCGCAGGTGATGGGTGAGGTGCTCGCCGGGATCCTGCTCGGGCCGTCGCTGTTCGGGATCGTCGCGCCGCAGCTGCAGGCGAAGATCTTCGCCGCCGACATCGTGCCGATCATCGGTGTGACGGCGAACCTCGGGCTCATCTTCTACATGTTCCTGATCGGCATGGAGGTGGATCTGAGTCTGCTGAGAGGGCGCGTCCGCACGACGCTCGCCGTGTCGAACACGGCGCTCGCGCTGCCGCTGTCCCTCGGGCTGCTCGCGGCCGTCCCGCTGTATGAGGTGCTCGCGCCGGGCGGGACCAAGTACCTCGCCTTCGCACTGTTCGTCGGGGTGTCGATGTCGATCACCGCCTTCCCGGTGCTCGCGCGGATCGTCTCCGAGCGGCGCATGCTCAAGCGGCCGCTCGGCGCGCTCGCGGTGTCCGCGGCGGCCGTCGACGACGTGACCGCCTGGTTCCTCATCGCCCTCGCCTCGGCCGTGGCCGGCGCCGGCACGGCGCTGATCGTCTTCCGCACCATCGGCTGGGCGATCCTGTACCTCATCCTGATGGGCTTCGCGGTGCGTCCGCTCATCGCGCGCGCCGCGGTGGCCTACGACGAGCTCGGCCGGGTGCCCGGCACCTGGATCACGGCGATCTTCGCCGGTGTCCTGCTGTCGGCCATCACGACCGACAAGATCGGCATCGCCGTCATCTTCGGCGGCTTCGTGATGGGCGCCGTGATGCCCCGGCACGCCGGCCTGTCCGAGGACATCACCCGCCGCGTCGAGGACTTCGTGCTGGTGCTGCTGCTGCCGCTGTTCTTCGCGTACACCGGCCTGCGCACCGACGTCACCCAGCTCGGCAGCGGCACGCTGATCCTCATCACGCTCGGGCTGATCGCGATCGCGATCGTCGGCAAGTACGGCGGGGCGATGATCGCCGCGCGCGTCATGCGCCTGCCGTGGCGCGAGTCGGCGGCGCTCGGCGCGCTCATGAACACGCGCGGCCTGACCGAGCTGATCGTGCTCAATCTCGCCCTCTCGATGGGCGTCATCTCGACGGCGCTGTTCGCCGCGCTGGTGATCATGGCGCTGGTGACGACGTTCATGGCCGGGCCGGTCCTGCGGCTCATCGATCCGCACAACTCGTTCGGGGCTCCGCCCGAGGAGGAGCTGGCCGCGAGCGTGCTCGAGCGCGCCGCGGAGGCGCCGCCGCTGCCGACCGGCGGCTCGATCCTCGTCGCCCCGCAGAGCGCGGCCGCGCTCCACCAGCTGCTCGCGCTGGCCGTCCCGCTGGCGAAGATCGAGCCGCCGCGCGAGATCATCATCGCCCGGCTCGTGCGGCCGCCTCGCGGCACCGCGATCCGCGGCGGACTGCAGAGCGAGCAGCGGGCGTTGCAGCAGGCCCGGGAGCAGGTCGAGCGCGCCCGGGTGGGCCTGCTCGACAGCGGCATCCCCACGCGCGGGATCGCCCTCACCTCGGCGGACACGAGCAAGGACCTCGCCCGCCTGGCCGAGAGCGAGGAGATCGGACTGGTGCTCATCGATGGCCGTCGGCCGCTGCTCGGCGACGGCGTCCCCCGCGAGGGGGTCGGCGCGGTGCTGCGCGAGGCGCCGTGCGACGTCGGCGTGCTCGTCGCGCGCGAGGGCGTGCGCGTGTCCCCCGAGGAGGGCGAGGTGATCATGGTCCCGTTCGGCGGCGCCGATCACGATTGGGCGGCGCTCGAGCTGGCCTCCGCCATCGCCGCCGCGACGAGCTCCCGCGTGCAGCTGCTCGGCGCCGCGGCCCGCGGCGACGAGGACCACGACGCGAGCCGGCTGCTCGCGAACGCCGCCTCCCTGGCCCAGCAGTACGCCGGCGTGGCCGTCGAGCCGGTGCTCGCCCCGCCCGGACGGGACGGCGTCATCGATGCCGCCTCAAAGGCCAACCTGCTGTTCATCGGCCTCTCCGATCGCTGGGAGAAGGAGGGCCTCGGTGAGACCCGGCGGGCGATCGCGCGGGCGGCCCCGGCGCCGATCGTGTTCGTGCGCCGCGGCGAGCGCGGCGGCGAGCTCGAGCCGGTCACCGAGATGACGCGGTACGGGTGGTCGCGGGCCGGCCTCGGGTCCGCTCCCGGCGCCGGCGCGTCGGACGCTTGAGCTTCGAGTACGATCCCTCGTGGTGAAGGGGGACACTCAGCTCCACGGGAACCGGCCGGCGCGACGCGCCGGCCGTCGCCTGTCCGCCCGCCTGGCGGGCGTGCTCGCGCTCACACTCGTGCTCGCGGCCGCAACATCGGTCGCCGTCGCGCAGGCCCCGAGCTGCGCCGGCGTGAACCCCTGCAACGACGACTACCTCAACTCGCTCAACCTCAACCAGCCCAACACGCCGCTGGACCGCGTCGACACGCTCACGGACGTGCGCGACATCACCAACGCGACGGTCCAATCGGACATCCTCGCCCCCAAGCCCGGCCCCGCCGAGGTGACGGGCTGCGACGGCGTCAGCGAGGGACACACGATCTGGTACGACTTCTACCCGGACGCCAACGGCCTCGTCCAGGTCGTCACCTCGGCCGCCTTCGACAACGTCATCGCCGTCATGCCCTACGACCCGACGACGCTGCTGCCGAACATCGCCGCGCGCAAGTGCGTGGTCAGCAGCACGACCAACGAGCAGGACCTGTTCGTCGACGTGACGGCGGGCAAGGCGTACACGATCCAGATCGGCGGGGTCGGCACGGCCGCCGGCCAGATCGAGATGAAGTTCAACTACCTCGTCTCGACCCCGGTGCTGCAGGCGCAGGCCACGCTCGCGGCGCAGCCGCTCTCGAGCGGCGTGCGCATCGTGGGGCTGACCGTCAACGCTCCCAAGAAGGCCCACGTCAGCGTGCAGTGCACCCGCGGCTGTCGGACCCAGAACGAGGGCGGCGGCACCGTCCATTTCGGCGGCCTCAACGGATCGCTGCTGCCGGCCGGGGCCGTCCTGAAGATCTTTGTCACCGAGAAGAACAGCGTCGGGGCGTACATCGCATATCGCATCGAGCGCGGCAACTTCGCCAAGACGCAGCGCTGCCTCGCGCCGGGCACGAAGAAGCCGGAGGCGTGTCCGTCGTGACCACGCCGGTCCGCGTCGCCGTCGTCCTGGTCGTGGCGATCCTGGCCTTCGCAGCCGCCTTCGGCGTACGTCACTCCGGTAGCTCGAGCGCCAGCACCCTACCGCCGCTGCCGACCACGGTCGCCGTGCCCGCCACGCAGGTGAGCGCGCCGACCGTCACCGCCCCGGTGGCGCTCCCGGCGCTGCGTCCCAAGCCGGTCGTGCACGTGGCTCCGCCCGCCAGCTCGGCACCGGCGGCGCCTGCCCCGACGGTCGTCACCCCGGCCCCCGCGCCGACCGCCCCGGCGCCTTCCGCGCCGGCGCCTGCTGCCCCCTCAGCGCCGAGTGGTGGCGGAGGCGGCGGAGGTGGTGGCGGCGGCAGTGGTGGAGGCGGCGGCGGCACGGTCATCGTCGGCTAGGCCGCCCGCCCGGTCGACCGCCCGGATTCGAGCTCGGCTCTCTCGATGGCATTCGCAGGACTGCAGAACGGCACGATCATCGCCGGCTACCGCATCGACGGGGCGCTCGGCGAGGGTGGGATGGGCACCGTCTACCGGGCCACCCAGCTGTCACTGGATCGCGTCGTCGCGTTCAAGGTGGTCGCGGCGTCGCTGAGCGACGACATCTCGTTCCGCGACCGCTTCCGCCGTGAGGGCCAGCTGCAGGCGGCGCTCGACCATCCGCACATCGTCACCGTGTACGAGGCCGGCGAGGCCGACTCGCTGCTGTTCCTGGCCATGCGCCTGATCGAGGGCACGACGCTGAAGGAGCTCATCACCAGCGGGAAGCTCGGCGATCGCCGCAGCATGCGCCTGCTGACGCAGATGGGCGACGCCCTCGACGCCGCGCATGAGAAGGGCCTCGTGCACCGCGACGTCAAGCCGCAGAACATCCTCGTCGGTGCCGGCGATCACGCCTACCTGACCGACTTCGGGCTGACGAAGGCGCGCGGCGGCACGGTCGTGACCGAGGCCGGGCACTTCGTGGGCACGATCGACTACATCGCGCCCGAGCAGGCTCGCGGCGAGCTCGCCACCGCGAGCAGCGACGTGTACTCGCTCACCTGTGTGCTGTGCGAATGCCTCACCGGCCAGCCCCCGTTCGTGCGGGCCAGCGAGGAGCGCACGCTGTTCGCGCACCTGACCGATCCGCCCCCGAGGCTGTCCGACGTCCGCAGCGATCTCCCCGCGGCCATTGACGAGGTCGTCGCGCGCGGGATGGCCAAGGATCCGGCGGACCGCCCGGCGAGCGCTCGCGAGCTGATGGTCGAGGCGCGGCGCGCGCTCGGACCGCTGCCCGCCGCGGCGCCGAGCGACGACGACGCCGGTGCAACGCGCCTTGCGCCTGCGCCCCAGGCCGGTGCGACGCGGATCGCCACCGCGGCCGACGTCGGCGCCGCGCTCCCGGCTCCCGGCGCGGCGGCGACCACACCCTCGCCGGCGGCGGCCGCCGTGGCCACGGCACCCGGCGCGCCTCGCACCGCCGCGCCGAGCGAGTCGCGCGGCGGCGGCGGCACGTGGGTGCTCATCGGAGCCCTCGTCGTGATCGCGGCCGCGATCGCCGGCGCGCTGCTCGGCGGAGGCTCGAAGGGCGCGACCGCCGCCCCGTACACCAACTCGGCCTCGGCCGGCGTGATCGAGCTGTCCTTCCCCGCGGGCTGGCAGCGCGCCGCATCGTCGGCCGTCCCCGGACTCTCGCTGAGCGATGAGATCGTGCTCGTGCCGACGGCGCCGGCCGCCACCACCACCCTCCTCAGCGGCACGTCGACGGCCGACGGGCCGACGCTGTTGCCGGCGAGCTTCGTCGCCGAGCTGAGCGGCGGAGCGCCCTCGGCCACCGCGGTGCGGCTCGGCGGCGTCGAGGCGCTGCGCTACTCGGGCCTCACCGTCCGTGGGGGCAGCGAGCCGCTCGTGTTGTACGCGGTCCCGACCACCGCGGGCGTGGTGACGATCGGCTGCAGCGGCCCATCGGCCGCACCCGCGACCGTCACCTGCGAGCGCATCGCCGGCACGCTGCACCTCGTGGGCGCAACGGCCTACCCGCTCGGCGCGAGCGCCGCATACGGCGCGACGCTCACCCACGCGCTCGCGACGCTGTCGAGCGCTCGGTCCTCCGCTCAGGCCGCGCTCGCGGCGGCCAAGACGCCCGGCGGCCAGGCGAGCGCAAGCACCAAGCTCGCGAGCGCCTACGCCGCCGCCGCGCAGTCGCTGTCGGGCCTGCGCCTCTCCCCCGCCATCAGCGGCGTCAACGCGCAGCTGTCCTCGGCGCTCTCGAGCCTGTCCGGCGACTATGCGCGCGCGGCGCACGCGGCCGCCCGCAGCGACGCGACCGGATACCGGCTCGCCGCGACCGGGGTCACGCGCGACAGCGCGCTGCTGACGAGCGCGCTCGGCGAGCTGCGCGCCGCCGGCTACTCCACCTCGGGCTGATCGTCGGCCTCCGGTGCGGTCACGGCCGTCGTCGCCGGCTCTGCGGCCGGCGCGCTCGGCGCGGGCGGGGCGCCTCCGGCCCCTCCGGTCGCCGCCGCGGCGCCTTGTCCAGCTGATTCCTCGTCCGCCGCGCCGCCGTCGTCCTCGCCGGGGCCCTCGTCGATCGTCCACACGCCGATCTTGCCGACACGGCCGCGTAGCTGCACCTCCTGTACGAAGAGGACATCCGACGGGGCCTCGCCGAGCTGGTCCTTCGTCGTCTCGGAGAAGAACAGCTGGTGCGGCGTGCCCTTCGTGAGCGACTCCAGGCGCGAGGCGGAGTTCGTGGTGTCGCCGACCGCGGCGTACTCGACGCGCTGCTCAGAGCCGACGTTCCCGGACATGACGTGTCCGGAGTTGAGGCCGATGCCCATCCGAAAGCCCTCGCTGAGCCCCTCGTCGCGCAGCCAGGCGTTGAAGCGCGGCAGCCGCACGGAGAGCATCTCGCGCGCGCAGGCGAGGGCGTGGTCGGCATGCTGGGCCTCCTCGATCGGCGCCCCGAAGACGGCCATGATCCCGTCGCCCATGTAGGAGACGAGCGTTCCGCGGTGGTCGAGGATCGCCTCGCTCATCTCGCTCAGGTAACGGTTGAGGACCTCGATCACGTGATCCGGGGTGAGCGACTCGGCGAACGAGGTGAAGCCGCGCAGGTCGGTGAACATCACGGTCGCGTCGCGCTGCACGCCGCCGAGGCGCAGTCCGTCGGTCCGGGCGAGCACCTCGTCGACGACGTCCTCGGGCACGAAGCGCGCGAACAGGTCGCGCACCCGCTCGCGCTCCATCGCTCCGAGGATGAGGTGCACGGCGAGCGCCCCCACCGCGCTCAGCACGAGCGCGAGCAGCGCGTAGACGATCGACAGCACGTGGCCGGAGTCGAATGCGAGCTGGGCCGCGACGAGGAAGGCGAACCCGAGGCCGATCGCGAGCCCGATCGACGAGGCGGCGCCGGCGAGCGCGGAGCCGAGCGAGCCGGCGCCGCCGAGCCGCAGGCCGGCAAGCGGGGCCGCCGCGCCGAGGAGCACGATCATGAGCACATCCAGCCAGGCCGGTACCGAGCGCAGGGGCAGGTCGGCGCGAACGGTGGCGATCGAGTTGGCCTGAATCTCGGGCCCGCTCATGAGCGCTGCCGTCGGCGTCGCGTGGATGTCCTGCAGGGAGGGCGTGGTGGCGCCGACGACGACGACCTTGTTACGGAAGAAGGTCGGCGGCAGCTGATGCAGGATGACCGCCGCGAAGTCGACCGAGGGGAACGTGTTCTCGCCGCCGGCGTAATCGATCCATCCGGTGCCGTCGACGCCGCCGAACGAGCTCGGATTGACGCGGTGACCGTCGGCGACCTCGGTCGTCACGACGGCGAACGTCTTCAGGTTGTCGATCTGGTAGGCCACGCGCCGGTCGACGTAGCCGGGGTCTGGGGGAACGAGCGTCGAGGCGGCATGGCCGCCGATCTGGGCGAGGATCGCGTCGCCCTGGAAGGACCCGACGAGCTCGACGTTGCCGTTCGTCGCGTCGGCCTGCCAGCCGAGGACGACGCGGCCATTGGCGTTGTTGATGGCATTCAGCAGCGCGAGCTGATCGCTCTGTCCGCCGCAGCCCGGGTGCGGCGGGTCGCTGAGCTGGATGTCGTAGGCGATCGCCTTCGGATGCTCCGCGGCGATGTCGGCGATGAGCTGACCGTGACGGCTGTAGCAGAACGGCCAGCTCGTGTGCAGCTCGGTGAAGGTGGGCTCGTCGATCCGGACGATGACCATGTCCGCCGGCGGCTTCTGCGGCCCGCGCACGGAGAAGCGGACGTTCATCGTGTCGAGATCGAGCGCGTGCAGCGCGCCGGTCGCGTAGGTCACGAGGCCGATGGCGACGCTGAACAGCGCGACGACGACGAGCAGTCCCCGGCGCGTGCGCGCGCTTCGGGTCGCCTGCACACCGCGTGGTCGTCGAGCGCTCATTGCCGAGATTCCCCATCGGCAAGCCTAATCGAGCCGGCGGGCAACGTCGTCATCGCTGCGGTCGGGCGACTGGTGCCGGACCGGAGCGACCGCTACCCTCCCAGGCATGGCCGTGGATCAGACACGCTTTCAGCTGTCACCCGGCCTGGTGCTCGGCGATCGCTACAAGATCAGCTCGCCGATCTCCTGCGGAGCGATGGGCGCAGTCTACCGCGCGAGTGATGAACGCGAGCAGGGTCGCGTCGCCGTCAAGCACCTGCTCGACGCGCGCCACGCGGAGCGCTTCGAGATCGAGTCACGGCTGCTCGCCGTGCTCAGTCACCCGCGCGTTGTGAAGGTCCTCGACTACTTCAGCGACGACAGCGGCCAGTACCTCGTGATGGAGCTCGTCGAGGGGATCGACCTCGACGTGCTGCTGAAGGAGCGCGGCTCGCCCGGCCTCCCGATCGAGGAGGCCGTCGGGTACGTCCGTCAGGGCTGCGAGGCGCTGCAGTACGTCCACGATCAGCAGATCGTGCATCGCGACGTCAAGCCCCAGAACCTCATTCTCGGCGAGCACGGCGTCGTGCTCGTCGACTTCGGCATCGCGCGGATGCTCGGCGACGACACGATCAGCGCGACGACGGGGGTCGGCACGCCGCGCTATATGTCGCCCGAGGTGTTCGCCGGCGGCGCGGTCTCGCCGCGCAGCGACGTGTTCAGCATCGCGGCCACGTTATGGACGCTGCTCACCGGCGAGCCGCCCGTGTACGCGAGCCCGACGAAGCTGACGCAGCTGCGCGAGGACGTGCCGCCCGAGATCCAGGAGGCCGTCGAGGCCGGCCTGCAGATGATCCCCGAGCGTCGCGTCGCATCCGTCGATGCGTTCGCGCGCGCGATCGGCGGCGGCGGCCTGCACGTCGAGGGGCGCTCGCTCGTCAGCTCGCTCGAGCGCCCGGCGGCTCGGCGCAAGCTGCTGGAGGCGATCGTGCGCACCGCGGCCGGCGTGTTCGAGGCGGCCGCGGCGTCGATCGCCCTCACCGACGCGACGACCGGCGAGCTCGTGTACCAGTCGGCGTTTGGCGCGGGCTCGGATGAGATCGTCGGCGTGCGCCTGCCGCCCGGGCAGGGTCTGGCCGGTGCGGTGCTGAGCAGTGGGCAGCCCCTTGCCGTCGGGGACTGCCGTAACGACTCGCGCTTCGCCGCGCGCATCGCCGCCGGCACCGGCTACGTGCCCTACACGATGCTCGTCGTGCCGCTGCTGCAGGACGAGCGGGCGATCGGCACGCTCTCGCTGCTCGACCGGCGCGACGGCGGGCGCTACGGGCCCGCGGACGCCGAGCGCGCCGCGATGTTCGCCGAGCTGACGGTCGCGGCGATCGAGACCGACGCCGACGGCCTGCCGAGCCTCGGCGCCGGCGCCGCGACGCGCATCCGCCCGCCGAAGTCCTGATGGCGAGTAGCGTGTAGGGATGGCGCCTGCCGAGCCGCCGGTCCTCGTCGACGCCCACGGCCGGGCGATCGAGGACCTGCGCCTGTCGGTCACCGATCGCTGCAACTTCCGCTGCCAGTACTGCATGCCGGCCGAGGGCATACCGTGGCTGCACCGCGACGAGATCCTGCGCTTCGAGGAGATCGAGCGGGTCGTGACCCTGCTCGTGGCCATGGGCATCCGCGACGTGCGCCTCACCGGCGGTGAGCCGCTGGTCCGTCGCGACCTGCCGACGCTCGTCGGGATGCTGCGCCCGATCGAGGGGCTGCGCGAGCTCTCGCTCACGACGAACGGCTTCCTGCTCGAGCGGGATGCCGCGGCCCTCGTCGAGGCCGGCGTCGACCGCTTCAACGTGTCGGTGGACTCGCTCCAGCGCGACCGCTTCTTCGCCATGACCCGCCGCGACGCGCTGCCGCAGGTCCTGCGCGGCCTGGAGGCGCTCGCCGCGGTGCCCGGTGTCGGCCCGATCAAGGTCAACGCGGTCGGGCTGCGCGGCTTCACCGAGCAGGAGCTGATCCCGTTCGCGCGCCTCGCCCGCGAGCAGCCCTACGAGGTGCGCTTCATCGAGTTCATGCCGCTCGACGCGGACCGGGCCTGGACGCCGGAGCAGGTCCTCACCGGGGAGGAGATCCGCCGCGCGATCGACGCCGTCTACCCGCTCGAGCCCGAGCCTCGCGAGCCGAGCGCCACCGCTCGGGTGTACCGCTTCGCCGACGGGCGAGGCCGGGTCGGCTTCATCAACCCGGTCTCCGAGCCGTTCTGCGGTGACTGCAACCGCATCCGCATGACCGCCGAGGGCCAGCTGCGCACCTGCCTGTTCTCGGCGCGCGAGACCGACCTGCGGCCGTTGCTGCGCGGCGGCGCGAGCGATGAGGAGATCGCCGAGCTGATCGCCGGCGCGGTCTGGCGCAAGGAGCTCAAGCACCGCGTCAACGAGCCCGGCTTCGTTCCGCCGGCTCGCACGATGTCGGCGATCGGCGGCTGAGCCCCCAAACGTCGCGAGCGGCGTGTAACGCTTAGGTGGGGCCGGGGGACGGAAGGAACGGCCCTGGGGGGCTGTCTATGCACTTGCCATGATCGTCCTTCTCGTCTTCGCCGTGCTCGCGGGAGCCGGCACCGCCCTGAGCCCGTGCGTTCTGCCGGTGCTCCCTGCGCTGCTGTCGGCCAGCGGAGTCGGCGGCCGGCGGCGCCCTCTGGGCGTCGTGCTCGGCCTATCGATCACCTTCGCCATCACGATCATCGGTCTGTCGACCGTGGTCGACGGCGTCGGGCTCGGCGACTCCGCCGGGCGGATCCTCGCCGTCGTCGTGCTCGCCGGCTTCGGCGGCGCGCTCCTCTTCCCGGCGCTCTCTGCGCGGCTGGAGGCGCCGCTGGCCGCGCTGTCGCGCTTCGGTCCGCGCTCGAAGGGCGACGGATTGCGCTCGGGCCTCGTGGTCGGCGCCGCGCTCGGCTTCGTGTACGTGCCGTGCGCCGGGCCGATCCTCGGCGCGGTCATCGCCGTCGGCGCCGCGAGCGGGCGCTCGGTGGCCGTCGCGATCGCCTACACGTTCGGCTCCGCGGCCGTGCTCTTCGCGCTCGCGCTCGGCGGGCACAAGCTGTTCGATCGCGTGCGCAGGGCCGGTGGCGGCCCGACGCTGCAGCGCGTGCTCGGCGCGGTCATGCTCGTCACCGCGCTCGTGATCGTCACGAACACCGATCTGACCATCAATGAGTGGGTGGCGCAGCACATCGCCAACGTCGACCTCACCTACGGCCTGGAGCGCTCGAACGCCGTCACCGACCGTCTGCACGAGATCAGCGGCCACAACGCGAAGTTCGTCGCTTCGACGGCGCAGTCGCGCACGGTCGCGGCCGACCCGTCGGCGGCGAGCGCGTATCCGGACCTCGGTGTCGCGCCGCCGCTGACCGACACGGAGAAGTGGTTCAACACCGCGGGCGACCAGCCGCTCACCCTGGCCGGCCTGCGCGGCCGGGTGGTGCTCATCGACTTCTGGACGTACACGTGCATCAACTGCATCCGCACGCTGCCCTATCTCGAGGCCTGGGACGCGAAGTACCGTTCGGCCGGGCTGACCATCATCGGGGTGGAGACCCCCGAGTTCCCCTTCGAGCACGAGGCGTCGAACGTCGCCGACGCGATCTCACAGTTCGGCATCCACTACCCGGTCGTCCAGGACAACGACTACGGCACCTGGAACGCCTACGGCAACGAGTACTGGCCCGCGGACTACCTCGTCGACGCCACCGGGCACGTGCGCTACGTCAGCTTCGGCGAGGGCGACTACGGCAAGACCGAGTCGGCGATCCGCGCGCTGCTCACGGCGGCCGGGCAGGCGACGCCGACCGGCATGGCCCAGCCTAAGAACGTGGTCGTGCCGACGAACGCCGCCACGCCGGAGACCTATCTCGGCACCGAGCGCGCCCAGGGGTGGATCGACGGCGAGCCGCTGTCGGGCTCGCACACCTATGTCGCACCGACCGGCAGCCTGCCCACGAACGACTTCGCCTTCGGCGGCACATGGAACATCGGGGGTCAGCCGGCGACGGCGATCAGCGGCGCGACGATCGATGCCGAGTTCGTGGCCAAGCACGTCTACCTCGTGCTCAGCTCGGCCGGTGGGGTCCCGCGCCCGATCCAGGTGCTGCTCGACGGCCAGCCGATCCCCGCCGACGACCAGGGCGCCGACGTGCACAACGGCGTCGTGACCGTGACCGGCCAGCGGCTGTACACGCTCGTGTCGCTGCCCGGCGACGAGCAGCATCGCCTGACGCTGCGGATCGCGCCGGGGATCACCGGCTACGCCTTCACGTTCGGGTAGCCCAGCAGCCGCTCCGCGGCGCGGAGGTCGCGCTCGTCGTTCACGTTGAGCAGCGCCGCGGCCGGGACCTCGAGCAGCGCCGGGGCGAGGGCGAGCACCGTCGCCGTGAGGGGCGCGTCCGCGGGGGCGGCGACGAGGAGCGGGAGCGCCGCGCGCTCATAGCGGGCTAGGAGCGGTTGCGGGCGAGGCCTGCTCGCCGCCGTCGCGCCGGCCGGGTCGAGCGCCGTGGCGATCACCGCCGGCGCGCCGCCGGCGTCGGCGACGGCCAGCCGCCCGATGAGCGCGGCGTCGACGAGCGGCAGATCGACGGCGCACACGATCACCGCGGCTCCGGCGGCCCGGCGCAGGGCCTCGATGATCCCGACGATCGGGTGGCGCGGCAGCGTGGGCTCGTCCCAGCGCTCCACGTCGGCGGGCAGAGAGGGCAGCTCCGAGTCCGCCTTCCCGACCACGGCGACGCGCGTGAGGGCCCCGCTCAGCGCGGCGAGCGGCCAGGCCAGGAGCGGTCGGCCGGCGAGCGCGACGCACGCCTTGGCGCCGCCGAGGCGCCTTCCGGCGCCGCCGGCCAGCACCGCGCCGACGGGCTCTGCTGGACGCTGTGGCGTACCGGGCACGATCGCAGCATAGAATTGGCGGAATGGACAGCGGCCTGCCCGAGACGACGGCCCGAAGCTGGCTGCGCTGCTACCGCTGCTGGTCTCAGGATCTCGAGGTGCAGGTGCACTACGAGGGCATCCACAAGATCGACCCTCAGACGGGCGAGCGCGCCGAGGTCGTCGACGAGTTGCAGGAGGCGGTCGTGCAGTGCCTCGACTGCATGCACGACCAGCCGCATCTCGGCTTCAAGGACGGCCGCGTCGAGCCGATCGAGGATCGCTGGGAGCGGATGATCGCCGGCACGCCGTGGGTCGCGTCCTGCACCGTGACCGTCGACGCCGACGACGTGGAGACGTGCTCGGGCCCCGAGGCCGGTGACGCGCTCTCCTACGCGGCGTTCGGCGACCACGGCATCCGCGAGTTCTTCACCCACGTGCGCTTCCACAAGCACGAGGACGACGGCCGCATCGTCGTGCACCTGCTCGTCGAGCTCTACGCGCGCTCGCTCGAGGAGGCCACCGAGGTCCTCGAGCAGGCGGCCCGCGGCACGCTGACGATCACCTCGCTCGCCGAGGAATCGCGCCCGCCGGCCGCGGCCGGCGAGGCTCACGGGCACGAGTAGGGCGCTCGCTGCCCTTGCGTCGTGGCGCGGGGTGCGTCCTCGCCCGGCGGTGCGTCGGCTGGACGGCCCGGGGCGACGTCTTGACCGGCCCGGCGGCGGCCGGGGCGGCGGCCGGGCGGTCGGGTCGGCCCGGACGCCCCGGAGCGACGTCTTGACCGGCCCGGCGGCTGCCGGGGCGGCGGCGGGGCGGTCGGGGCGGCCCGGACGCCCCGGGGCGACGTCTTGACCGGCCCGGCGGCGGCCGGGGCGGCGGCCGGGTGGTCGGGGCGGCCCGGACGCCCCGGAGCGACGTCTTGACCGGCCCGGCGGCGGCCGGGGCGGCGGCCGGGCGGTCGGGTCGGCCCGGACGCCCCGGAGCGACGTCTTGACCGGCCCGGCGGCGGCCGGGGCGGCGGGGGCGGCCTCGGGTTAGGCGGCGATGACAGATGCGCCCGGCGCGTCACGCTGTGCGTCAGTCGTGTGACGGAAGTGGTGCGCGAGTGTGCTGCCGGCCGGTTGCGCGGACGGCGTCGCGGGGGGTGTGCTCCCGCGTGGACGCCAGGCGGCCCACAATCGACCACACCCCCCGACCGACGGTCACGCGACCGTGACATATGCGCCCCGCGCGTGACGCCGTGCGTCCGGCGGGTAACCGAACGGCGCGCGAGTGTGACGCGTTCGCCGGCGACGGCCGCGCCGCGCCGCGCCGCACCTCGACCGGCGGCGGCCCGCGCCCGCACCTCGACCGGCGGCGGCCCGGGCGCGGCCCGGCGGCCCGGCCCCGGCGCGGCGGCCCGGGCGCGGCCCGGCGGCCCGGCCCCGGCCCGGCACGCCCCGCCCCGTCAGTCCAGAATGACCGGGGATACGCGGGCACACCCGCGCCTGAGCCCGCCCCGGCCTACGTCCCACCGCAAGCGACTGCCGATCGCCACCCGACCGCCAACCAAGACCAACACCAAGGGAGACCCCAATGAAGATCGCCTTTCTCGGACTCGGCCGGATGGGCCGAGAGCTCGCGGCTCACCTGCTCGGCGACGACCACCAGCTCATCGTCTGGAACCGCACACCATCGGCTGCCGAGGACCTCGTGCGACGCGGCGCGACCCTCGCGCCGACCGCGGCCGAGGCCGTCGACGGCGCCGCCGCCATCGTCACCGTCCTCTTCGGACCCGAGACGGTGCGCGCGGTGGTCACCGAGGCCGACCTGCCGATCGGCGAGGGCCAGCTGTGGATCGATATCACCACGGTCGCTCCCACCGACGCAACGTCGTTCGCGCGCTGGTCGACCGAGCGCGGCGCGCGCTTCGCGCACTCACCGGTCGTCGGCTCGCTCGCCCCGGCCCGCGCCGGCGCGCTCGGCGTGCTCCTCGGGGGCAGCGCCGACGCCGTGGAAACGGCCAAGCCGATCGTCTCGCGCTGGGCGGATCCTGACCGCCTGCGGGTCTACGACACCCCGGCCAAGGCGGCCGCGGCCAAGCTCGTGGCCAACCTCGCCCTCGCCACGACGGCCCAGGGACTCGTCGAGGCACTGCGGCTCGGACGCTCGGGAGACCTGGGCGTCGACGAGGTCCTCACGGCGCTCGACGGGACCCTCCTGTCGCCGATCGGGAACCTGAAGGGGGAGATGATCCGCAACGGCACGTTCGGTGACACCCAGTTCTCGGCGGCGCTGCTGGCGAAGGATGTTCGGCTCATGCTGCACACGAGCGACCACCCGCTCCCGGCCGCCGGCGTCGCCTTCGAGTCACTCGACGAGGCCTGCCGCTCCGGTCACGCCAACGACGACTTCTCGGTGATCGCGGCGGGCGACAGCGCGTGAGCGGACCGGCGGCGCCGCCCCGGCGCCGCCCTTCCCGATCCGCTCCCTGGCGTGCCGAAGCCGCTAGGCCAGCCGCGCTTCGAGCGCCTTCAGCTGAGCGTGGAGCTCGGCCGGCAGCCGCTCGAACTTCGCGTAGTGCTTGTGGTACTGGGGCAGCTGGGCCGCCCACGCCTGCGGGTCGACCGACAGCACCGCGGCGAGGTCCTCCTCGGAGATGTCCAGGCCCTCGGTGTCGATCGCGCCGGGTGCCGGAACGAGGCCGATCGGCGACTCGACCGCCTCGGCCTCGCCGTCGCAGCGGCGGAACACCCACGCGAGCACACGACTGTTCTCGCCGAATCCCGGCCACATGAAGTGGCCGTCGTCGTCCTTGCGGAACCAGTTGACGTAGAAGAACTTCGGCAGCTTGTCCGCGTCGCCGCGCTTGCCGATCTCCAGCCAGTGGGCGAAGTACTGCGCCATGTCATAGCCGCAGAACGGCAGCATCGCGAACGGATCGAAGCGCAGCGCCCCCACCTGCCCGGCCGCCGCGGCGGTCGTCTCGGAGGACATGACCGAGCCGAGGAAGACCCCGTGCTCGAAGTCCCGCGCCTCGTGCACGAGCGGCACGACCGACGCCCGGCGCCCCCCGAAGAGGATCGCGTCGATCGGCACCCCGGCCGGGTCGTCCCACTCGGGCGCCATCGCCGGGCACTGGGCGGCCGGCGTGGTGAAGCGGGCGTTCGGGTGCGCCGCCGGCGTCTCCGAGTTCGGCGTCCAGTCGTTGCGTCGCCAGTCGCGAAGGTGCGTGGGCTTCAACGCGGTCATCCCCTCCCACCAGATGTCACCGTCGTCGGTGAGCGCGCAGTTGGTGAAGATGGTGTCGTGGCGGATCGTGCCCATCGCGCTCGGGTTCGTGTTCGCGCCGGTGCCGGGAGCGACACCGAAGAAGCCGAACTCGGGATTGACGGCGTACAGGCGGCCGTCCTCGCCGAACTTCATCCACGCGATGTCGTCGCCGACGCACTCGACCTGCCAGCCGTCGAGCGTCGGGATGAGCATCGCCAGGTTCGTCTTGCCGCAGGCCGACGGGAAGGCTCCGGCGATGAACTTGACCTTCCCCTCCGGGGAGGTGAGCTTCAGGATGAGCATGTGCTCGGCCAGCCAGCCCTCGTCACGAGCCATCACCGACGCGATGCGCAGCGCGAAGCACTTCTTCCCGAGCAGCGCGTTACCGCCGTAACCCGAGCCGTACGACATGATCTCGCGCGTCTCGGGGAAGTGGACGATGTACTTGTTCTCGGCGTTGCACGGCCACGGAACGTCCTCCACGCCCTCGGTGAGCGGCATGCCCACCGAATGCAGGCAGGGCACGAAGTCACCTTTGTTCCCAAGGACCTCGAGGGCGCCCTGGCCCATGCGGGTCATGATCCGCATGCTGACCGCCACGTAGGCCGAGTCTGTGACCTGGACGCCGATGTAGCTGTGATCGGAGCCGAGCGGTCCCATCGAGAACGGCACGACGTACATCGTGCGTCCCTGCATGCTGCCGCGGAACAGCTCGGTGAGCGCCTCGCGCATCTCGTCCGGCTCGCGCCAGTTGTTCGTCGGCCCGGCGTCCGCTTCATTCGCCGAGCAGATGAACGTTCGGTCCTCGACGCGCGCCACGTCGCCGGGATCGGAGAGCGCGAGATAGGAGTTCGGGCGCTTGGCGTCGGACAGGCGCTCGAAGGTGCCGGCATCGACGAGATCCTGGGCCAGCCGGTCGTACTCCTCGGCCGAGCCGTCGCACCAGTACACCGAGTCGGGCTGCGTGAGCGCAGCTACTTCCTGAACCCAGTTCAGCAGGCGGGCGTGTTTGGTCGGGGCGCTGGCGATGGTCTCCATATAGTCGACGATGCTCCTTCCTAGGATGGCGGCAGTACGGCGCGAATCAGCGTCGGTGTCGGGCGATGCCCGCGTTGGGGTGCAACAAAAAACGGAAAAAGCCCGGGCTTCGGGCGAGACCGAGAAGCCTACCGTGCCCGAGCCGGAATCGAAAGCGTGTTTACAAGTCCCACCAATGTGGGCTTTTACGCTTCCGCCGGCGCTTCACCCGGGTTCTTGCGCGGCACGAGCACCAGCCGCTTGAACTCGGCGACGAGCACGCCGTCCTGGTTGAGCACGCGCGTGTGCACGCGGACCGTGCCGCGATCGGGCTTGCTGCGCGACTCGTTCTTCTCGAGAACCTCGGACTCCACGAACAGCGTGTCGCCGTGGAACACCGGGTTCGGGTGCGAGAGCTCATCGGTGGCAAGGTTGGCGATCGCCTTGCCGCTGACGTCGCTCACCGACAGGCCAAGCGCGAGCGAGTAGACGTACGGGCCGACGACGACGTTGCGCCCCTGCTGGGACTGCTTGGCGTACACGTCGTTCAGGTGCAGCGGGTGGTGGTTCATCGTCAGCAGGCAGAAGAGGTGGTCGTCGTACTCGGTCACCGTCTTGGCCGGCCAGTGCTTGTAGACCGCGCCGACCTCGAATTCCTCGAGGTAGCGGCCGTAGGGGTGGGCGCCGGAGGCCTCGCGCACGGCCTGGTCGGTCTCCACGGAGCTGATGGTGTCGGTCATGGGGTGTCTCGTTGTCTCCTGTGCGTGAGGGATGGTCGCGCCGCATGTCCTGGGCGGCGAGGAGGCGTGGGCGGAGCCGCGGGCGGCACCGACAGCGGCGCCGCAGCCGGCACCGGATCCATTCCGGCTCACCGGCGCACGCGCCGTCGCGGAACCAAGAATCCTAGTGGGGATGCGGCCGCACCGGCAAAGAAAGGGCCAGCGGGGTAGCGTTCAGGGCAACCTGACAAGGAGATCCCCGACGTGCGCAACCCCCGCGACTTCTTCACCCCCCTTGCCATCGGCGCGCCCGAGCCGCTGCGCGAGATCCCGTTCCCGCCCTCGCGGATGATCCACTTCCTCGACGCGAGCAACGAGAAGATGCGCGCGAAGGCCGGTGACATCGCCGCGAAGACCGACATCCTGCTCGGGAATCTCGAGGACGCGGTGCCGGTCGACCGTAAGATCGCCGCCCGTGAGGGACTGGTCGAGGTGGCCAAGACGACCGACCTCGGCTCGACCGCGCTGTGGACGCGGGTCAACTCGCTCGAATCGCCGTGGGTGCTCGACGACATCACGACGCTTGTCACCGAGATCGGCGACAAGCTCGAGGTGATCATGGTCCCGAAGGTCGAGGGGCCGTGGGACATCCACTACGTCGACCGCCTCCTCGCCCAGCTGGAGGCGAAGGCCGGCCTGGAGCGGCCGATCCTCGTGCACGCGATCCTCGAGACCGCGCTCGGCGTGGCCAACCTCGAGGAGATCGCCGCGGCGAGTCCGCGTATGCAGGGCATGAGCTTCGGCCCGGCCGACCTCGCCGCCTCGCGGCGCATGAAGACGACACGGGTCGGCGGCGGTCACCCCGGCTACCGCGTGATGTCCGATCCCGATCTCGAGGATCCCGAGGCGCCGCGCATCACGGCGCAGCAGGACCTCTGGCACTACTCGATCGGGCGCATGGTCGACGCCTGCACCTCGGTGGGCATCCTCCCCTTCTACGGCCCGTTCGGCGACATCAAGGATGTCGAGGGCTGCGAGACGCAGTTCCGCGCGGCCTTCCTGATGGGCTGCGTCGGCGCCTGGTCGCTTCACCCGGCGCAGATCGACATCGCCAAGCGCGTGTTCAGCCCCGATCCCGAGGAGGTGCGCTTCGCCAAGAAGGTGATCGAGGCGATCCCCGACGGCCGCGGCGTGCACATGATCGACGGCAAGATGCAGGACGACGCCACCTGGAAGCAGTGCCAGGTGATGGTCTCCCTCGCGCGCCTGCTCGCCGAGAAGGATCCCGAGCTGGCCGAGGCCTATGGGTTCGAGCCGGCGGCAGCCGGCGCATAGCGTTGTCTACGAATCCGGGCCCGCGCAGTCGCGCCCGCGCCCAACCGGTGCGGGCCGACCACTAATAGCGCGCAACGCTGTGCGCGCGCACCACCGGGAAGCCCCTACGGTGTCCTTGGCCGCACCACCACCCGACAAGGAGGCCGGGGCCAGTGGCAGCGATCCGCATCCCACTACGCACCGCCATCGCCCTGACGCTCGCCGTCGCGCTCGTCGCCGGGGCACTGGCCGCGCCCGCGGTGCACGCCGACTCTCCGATCGCCCAGCCCTCGCTGCCCCTCGGCCACGCCGGTCGCTGGATCACCGACGCATCGGGGCGCGTGGTGATCGTCCACGGGCTCAACCAGGTGATGAAGATCGCCCCGTACGAGCCCTCCCAAGACGGCTTCGGCGACGCCGACGCGGCCTTCCTCGCCGCCGCCGGTTTCAACGCCGTGCGTCTCGGCGTGATCTGGGCGGCGGTGGAGCCCCAGCCCGGTGTGTACAACGACGCGTATCTCGCCTCGATCCGCGAGACGGTCAGCACGCTGGCCCGCCACGGAATCGTGTCGCTGCTCGACCTCCACCAGGACCTCTACAGCGACACCTTCCAGGGCGAGGGAGCGCCGGACTGGGCCGTCCAGACCGGGGGGCTACCCAACCCCAGCGACGGCTTCACGTGGGACTATTTCCTCAACCCCGCCCTCGAGCACGCCTTCGACGCCTTCTATGCGAACGCCCCCGGGCCGGGGGGCGTCGGCTTGGCGGATCGGTTCGCCGCCACGTGGGCGCACGTCGCCGCCTACTTCCGCGGCAACCCCGACGTACTCGGCTACGAACTGCTCAACGAGCCGTTCCCGGGAACGATCTGGGAGACCTGCCTGCTTCCGGTTATCGGTTGCCCGGCCGCCGACGCCAGGATCACGGCGCTGTATCGCAAGGTCGATGCGGCGATCCGCGCGGTGGACCCGTCGACCCTCGTCTGGTACGAGCCCAACGGGCTGTTCGGCCTCGGAGCGGTGACCGATCTCGGTTCGATCGGAGATCCGAACGCGGGCTTCGCGTTCCACGACTACTGCTCGCTGGTGCCGCTGACGAACAGCAACCTGGGCTGTGACCCGGTCGACGACGCGGTGTTCGCGCACGCCGCCCGCTATGTGCAAGGGCACGGCGTCGCGGAGCTCGAGACGGAGTTCGGAGCGACGAATGCCGCCGACAACCTGAACGCGATGGTCCGCCGCGCGGACAGCAACATGGTCGGCTGGCTGGAATGGGCGTTCACCGGGAACGACATCACGAGCATCGACAGCGCAGCACAGGCGCTGGTGTACGACCCGAGCCAGCCGCCGGTCGGCGCGAACGTCAACAGCGCGAAGCTGGACATCCTGGCCGAGCCGTATCCCCAACTCGTGTCCGGCACCCCGCTGAGCTACGGCTTCCAGCCGGCCAGCGGCACGTTCACGCTGACCTACAGCACCGAGCGCGCGGACGGCGCCGGTGCGTTCGCCGCCGGCTCGGAGACCGATGTCGCGCTTCCCGAAATCCAGTTCCCGAACGGCTATGCGGTCGCCGCCGACGGCGCCGCGGTCGCCTCCGCGCCCGACGCCCCGCTGCTGCGCCTGCGATCCGTGCCGGGCACGGCGACGGTATCGGTCACCGTGACACCGCTCCCGTGATCGGGGGCAGCCGCGGGCCGGCATCGTCTCGCTGCCGCCGACAGGCGGCACCCGCTAGGGTTCCCGGCCGCCGACCCCACTAGCAGGGAGCTGTTCCAACGCCATGCGCTTCTACGAGTACGAGGCGCGCGAGATCGTCAAGCGCGCCGGCATCCCCGTCACCGACTACGGCTTCACGACCGACGCCGGAGAGGCGCGCAGCATCGCTGAGCGCATCGGTGGCTCGACCGTCATCAAGTCCCAGGTCCTCAGCGGCGGCCGCATGAAGGCCGGCGGCGTGCAGTTCGCCGACACGCCCGAGGAGGCCGAGGCCCACGCCGCCACCGTCCTGAAGCTCGAGATCAACGGGCACATGCCGCGCGGCGTGCTCGTCGACCCGAAGGCGGACGTCAAGCAGGAGTACTACGCCGGCGTGGTGTGGGACGGCATTCGCAAGCAGCCGGTGATGCTGTTCAGCGACATGGGCGGCATCGACATCGAGGAGGTCGCCGCCACGCACCCGGACCACGTCGGGCGCGGTCACTTCTCGAACATCCTGCCGCTCTCGGACTTCCAGGCCAAGCAGGTGATCGCCGCGACCGGCGTGACGGGGTCCCGCCTCAACAAGCTCGTCCCGATCCTCACGCGACTCGCGCGTCTGTTCGTCCAGTACGACATGACGCTTGCCGAGATCAACCCGATCGGCGAGCTGCAGGACGGCAGCTTCGTGGCCCTCGATGCGCACATGGAGATGGAGAACGAGGGCCGCCCGCGCCAGGCCAAGCTCCTCCGGGACCTCGGCGTCGCGCCCGAGGAGACGCGCCAGGCCCGCGAGGCGACGCCGTTCGAGCTCGCCGGCGACGCCGTTGACGCCCAGGACCACCGTGGCGTGGCCGGCAACGTGACGGAGTTCGATGGCAATCTCGGCCTCGTCATCGGCGCCGGCGGCGGCTCGCTGACGCTCTTCGACGCGGTACGGGCCCACGGCGGCAAGCCGGCCAACTACTGCGAGATCGGCGGCAACCCGTCAGTGGCCAAGGCCTGCGGCCTCGCCAAGCTCGTCCTGCAGAAGCCGGGCGTCGACAAGATCGCGGTGATGATGTCGATCGTCTCCAACACGCGCGTGGACATCGTCGCGCGCGGCGTCATCAAGGCGTGTCTCGAGCTCGGCTACGACCCGGCCGAGAAGATCGCCATCTTCCGCATCCCGGGCGCCTGGGAGGAAGAGGGCTTCAAGATCCTGCGCAAGTACGGCGTCGACTACGCCGACCGCTCGGTGTCGCTGCACGAGGCAGCCGGGCGCGCCGTCGAGAAGATCGGAATGGCGGCGTGAGCGCCGCCATGGTCAAGGGCGACCGGACGGAGCCCGCAGCCATCAAGACGCGGGGCCGCAGGCCCCGCGGAGGTACCCACTCATGAGCATTCTCATCGACGAGACGACCACCTTCATCGTCCAGGGCATCACCGGCCGCGAGGCGGTCAACCTCACGCGCGAGTGCCTCGACTACGGCGAGGGCGCCAAGGTCGTCGGCGGCGTCACGCCGGGGCGCCTCGGTCGCGACGTCCACGGCGTCCCGGTGTTCGACACCGTCGGCCAGGCCGTCGAGCATCACGGCGGCCCGATCGACGGCAGCGTCGTGACCGTCCCCCCCGCCTTCACCAAGGACGCCGTCTTCGAGGCGATCGAGAACGGCGTCAAGCTGATCGTGATCGTCACCGAGCGCATCCCGCGCGCCGACGTCGCGCAGATGGTCGAGCTCGCCACGCTCCGCGGCGCGCGCATCATCGGCCCCAACTGCCTTGGCATCATCGTGCCCGACGTCATCAAGATGGGCGGCATCGGCGGCCCCGCCAAGGACGCCGCCAAGGCCTACTCGCCCGGACCCATCGGCGTCATCTCGCGCTCGGGCGGCATGACCACCGAGATGTCCTCGACGCTCACCGCCGCCGGGCTCGGTCAGTCGACGGCGGTCTCGATCGGCGGCGACGCGATCATCGGCTCCTCCTACGCCGAGCTGATGCCGCTGTTCGAGGCCGACGAGCAGACGCAGGGCATCGTCATCTACACCGAGCCCGGCGGCCGCATGGAGGCCGAGCTCGCCCGCTGGGTGACCGAGAACAACTCGCGCCTGCCGATCGTCGCCTTCATGGCCGGCCGCTTCATGGACGAGATGCCAGGCATGAGCTTCGGCCACGCCGGCACCATCGTCGAGGGCAAGGAGGACACCGCGACCGAGAAGATCGCCCGCCTCGCCGAGGCCGGCATCACCGTGGCCGAGGAGATCTCAGCGATCCCGGGCATCATCAAGGACAAGATCGCCGAGAGGAGCCCGGCATGAGCGCCGAAGGCGCGGTGAAGCGAGCCCGGAGGGCCGCCTCGCTGCGCTCGCGCGCCGCTACCACGAGAGCCTCCCGGAAGGAGGCTCGGGCATGAGAAAAGACGGCACGTTCATCGCCGTCGAGGTCGACGATACTGCGGCCGCCGACGCCGCGATCGCCGCGAGGCTCACCGAGGCCTGCCCCGTCGACATCTTTGCCCAGAAGGACGACGGGACCCTCGACCTCGTCGACCGCAACCTGGACGAGTGCGTGCTCTGCCGCCTGTGCCTCGACGCCACCGAGCCGGGCCAGGTCAAGGTGATCAAGCTCTACGACAACGAGGCCGTCCTCGTCTGAGCCGGACCGGCCACTTGACATGTGACCAATAGGTCACCTATTCTCCCCGTCATGGACGACGTGTTCAAGGCCCTGGCCGACCCGACGCGCCGCAGCCTGCTCGACGAGCTGTTCCGCGAGGACGGGCAAACGCTGAGCGCGCTCGAGGAGCGCCTGCCGATGACCCGCTTCGGGGTCATGAAGCACCTCAAGGTGCTCGAGGAGGCCGGGCTCGTGGTCACGAAGAAGCGCGGCCGCGAGAAGCTGCACTTCCTGAACGTCGTCCCGATCCGGCTCGTCCACGACCGGTGGGTGAGCAAATACGCCGAGCCCTGGGCGGCGACCCTCAGCGGGCTCAAGAAGACGATCGAGGAGGCAATGATGGAGAAGGTGTTCGAGATCTACATCAAGACGACGCCCGAGCTGCTGTGGCAGGCGATCACCGACCCGGAGATGCGCGCGAAGTACAGCTTCGGCGTCCGGGTGCACTCCGACTGGACGGCGGGCTCGGCCTACCAGGGTCTGGTCGGCGATCGCGCGATCCTCGGCGGCGAGAACCTCGAGGTCGATCCGCCGCGCCGGCTCGTGCAGAGCTTCGACGCGCTGTGGGCCGACGACGTCACCGCCGAGGGCACCTCGCGCGTCACGTGGGAGATCGAGCCGGTCGAGGACTCCTGCCGGCTCACCGTCACCCACGACCAGCTCCGCGAAGGCGCCAACGGCCAGATCTACGGCGGCTGGCCGATGATCCTCTCCGGCCTGAAGACGCTGCTCGAAACCGGCGAGCTGCTGACCACGCCGGGCTCGCTGATGTACGCGCAGCCGACGGCCCGGTCCTAGCGCCGATCCGGGCGGCTCGGGCATCGTCCTACGCTGAGGCGATGCCCGAGCTCCCCGAGGCCGAGCGCGCCCGCCAGACCCTCGAGCGCGTCGTCGGCAAGCGCATCGTCGCCGTCGACGACCGCGACACCTACGTCAGCCGCCCCCACGCCCCGGGTGAGATCGCCGCGGCGCTCACCGGCCACGAGGTGGCAGCCGCGCATCGGCGAGGCAAGTTCCTGTGGCTGGACACGGTCGACGGACCGACGCTCGGCCTGCACCTCGGGATGGCCGGCAGCATCGTGCTCGACGGCCCCGACGAGCGACCACACTGGGACCGCTTCGCGGTCGAGTTCGAGGACGGCACGCGACTGGCCCTGCGCGACCGCCGCCGACTCGGCCGGGCGGTGCTCAACCCCGACCACGAGCACGTCGGCCCGGACGCCGCCGACATCGGCCGCGATGAGTTCCGCCGGCGGGTCGGCGCCGGACGCGCGCCGATCAAGGCGCGGCTGCTCGACCAATCCGTGCTCGCCGGCGTCGGCAACCTGCTCGCCGACCAGGCGCTGTGGCAGGCCCGCCTCTCCCCCCGCCGGCCGGTCACCGAGCTGTCCACCGAGGAGCTCGACCGCCTGCGCCGCGAGACGCGCTCCGCCATCCGCTCGGCCATTCGCAAGGGCGGCGCGCACACCGGTGCGTTCGTCGCCGCGCGCGGCCGCGATAGCACCTGCCCGCGGTGCGGGCACGAGCTCGAGCGGGCCCAGGTGGGCGGGCGCACGACCTACTGGTGCCCCCGCTGCCAGACCTGACCCGGCGGCAGGGCCGGCGAGCCCAACATAACGTCAACCGCAGGATCGCAATCCGCGCCGGCGAACCTGCGATGATGCCGGCCAGCCGATGAACGAGAACTTCTCACTCATCGCGATGGTCATCTTCATGGTGCTGTCGCTCGCCTTCCTCGCGCAGCAGATCCTCACCTACCGCTGAGCGCCGACGAACAAGGCCCTACGCCGGATGCGGCTTCGCCCGGCGCAGCCGCTGTCGCTCCTCGTGCTTCTCCACGACGTTCACGATCAGGCGCAGGATCTGCGACGGGCCGGTGGCCTTGGCCTGCCCATAGGTGAACGCCTCGATCCAGTCGGGCACCTTCCCATCGACGGCCATCACGTTGAAGAACGCCCGCTGCATCTCGACGCGGACCTTCGCGTCGGCCGCGGTGTCCTTCGTCACCGTGATGTCGGGCAGCTCGAGGCGAAACTGCTGCAGGTCACCGCGCCCGCGCAGGTCGACCCCGACGACCAGCTTCATCGGGGCGAGCGCGGGAACCTCGCCGAGGAAGTTGCGCGTCGCCGTCTCGATCAGGGTCTTTGCGTCCTCGCCGCTCATGTCCGCAGCGCCTAGATCTTGTGGCGCTGCAGGAGCTTGCGGCCAATGACCATGCGCTGGATCTCCGAGGTGCCCTCGCCGATCAGCAGCAGGGGCGCGTCGCGGTACAGGCGCTCGATCTCGTACTCCTTGGAGTAACCGTAGCCGCCATGGATGCGGAACGACTCCTCGACGCAGAAGCGGCCGGCCTCCGACGCGAACAGCTTGGCCATTCCGGCCTCGAGGTCCGAGCGCTCGCCGGCGTCCTTCAGGCGCGCGGCGCGCAGCGTCAGCAGTCGCGCGGCCTCGACCTGCGTCGCCATGTCGGCGAGCTTGAACTGGATCGCCTGGTGCTCGGAGATCGGCTTCCCGAACGTCTTGCGCTCCTGCGAGTAGCGCAGCGCCAGCTCGAGCGCGCGCTGGGCGATGCCGACGCCACGGGCGGCGACGTTGACGCGGCCGACCTCGAGCGCGTCCATCATCTGCGAGAAGCCACGGTTCAGGCCCGCCTCCTCGCCCCCGAGGATGTTCTCTGCCGGGCAGCGATAGCCGTCGAACACGAGCTCGGTCGACTCGACGCCCTTGTAGCCGAGCTTCTTGATCTGCGGCGGCACGTTCAGGCCCTTGTACTCGCCAGTGTTCTCGCTTACGCCGGCCTCCTTCTCGGCGATGAAGCAGGTGAAGCCCTTGTGTCGCGGGTCGGCGTTCGGATCGGTCTTGACGAGCACGAACACGAGCGAGGAGCGCAGGCCGTTCGTCACCCACATCTTCTGGCCGTTGATCTCGTACGCGCCGTCGTCGAGCTTCTTGGCCGACGTCTTGATCGCCTGCACGTCGGATCCGAGCTCGGGCTCGGACAGCGAGAACGCCGCCCGGATCTCGCCGGTGGCCATGCGCGGAAGGTACTTCTGCTTCTGCTCGTCGCTGCCGAACTTCATCAGCAGGTAGGACCCGATGAAGTGCGTGTTCACGACGCCCGAGATCGAGATCCACCCGCGCGAGAGCTCCTCGATGATCATCGCGTAGGTCGTGAGGTCGAGCCCCATGCCCCCGTACTCCTCGGGGATCGTGACGCCGAACAGGCCGAGCTCCTTCATCTGCTCGACGATCGGATCGGGGAATTCGTCCTCGTGGTCGTAGTGCTCGGCGTTCGGCAGGATCTGCTCGTCGGCGAACTGGCGCACCATCTCGGTGATCGCCTTCTGTTCGTCGGTGTACTCGGTGTACGGGGCGGCTACGGCCATGTTGGACAGTGCTCCAGGGTCGGATGTACGCGCGCGGAAGTGGTCGGGGAAGGATACCGGCGGCCATCGGGCGCGGCCTCCGCCGGTCGCCGCCCGCGGCGAAATGGCAGACTGCACGACGCTGTGTCCGTCACGAACCCAGCGATCACCGTAGCGGCGAGCGCGCAGGCGCTCGACGGCACCTTCCCCGGCGCGCTCGGCATCGAGCTGCTCGAGATCACCGACGCGAGCGTGCGGGGGCGGATGCTCGTCGACGAGCGCCATCTGCATCCCGGCGGCTACGTGCACGGCGGCTGCTGGGTTGCGTTCGCCGACACGGTCGCCGCCTGGGGCACAATGCGCCACCTCCCCCCCGAGCGCAGCTTCACGACCGTCGAGCTGAAGACGAACGTGCTGAGCGCGGGACGCCCCGGGGATGAGCTCTTGGGCGTCGGCGAGCTGCTCCACGCCGGCGCGCGCACGCAGGTCTGGGAGGTCCGGGTGCACCGCCCCGCGGATGGCACCCCGGACCGCCTCATGGCCATCTTCGTGTGCACCCAGATGATCCTGTGAGCAACTTCGCGCGCGACGTCCTCGATGCCGCGCCGGCGTCGGAGATCGCGCTCGTCGAGCTCACGCGCGAGGGCGAGCGTCGTACCTTCACCTACGGCGAGGTGGCCGACCGCAGCGCCCGGCTCGCCGGCGCGTTCGCGCACCGCGGCGTGCGCCGCGGCGACGTCGTGATGACGGTCATCGGCAATCGCCCCGAATGGGTGCTGACGATGTGCGCCTGCTTTCGCCTCGGCGCCGTCGTCCTGCCCTGCAGCGAGCAGCTGCGCGCGAAGGACCTTCGCCTCCGCCTCGCCGCCGCCGACCCGACGCTCGTCGTCGCCGATGCGCGCAACGCGAACGAGCTCGCGGGCGCCGGGCTGGGCGACGACGCGCTCGCGCTCGTGCCCGACGAGACGCTGTTCGCGAGCGAGCCGGCCGCGGCCGCCGAGCTCGAGCCGAGCGACCCGTGCCTCATCACGTTCACCAGCGGCACCTCGGGCGAGCCGAAGGCGGTCCTGCACGGCCAGCGTTACCTCGCCGGGCAGCGCGTGCAGGCCGAGCACTGGCTCGGCCCACGACCGGGCGAGCTCGTGTGGTGCACCGCGGCGTCCGGCTGGTCGAAGTCCGCACGGAACGTGTTCATCGCCCCCTGGTTGCGCGGCGCCGCCGCCCTGCTGCACGACGCGCGCTTCGATCCCCACGAGCGGCTCGACCTGCTCGCCCGCGAACGGGTGAACGTCCTCTGCATGGCCCCGACCGAGTACCGCGTGATCGCCAAGCGGGCCGAGCTGCGCCGGCTCCCGGCGCTGCGCGGGATGGTGGCCGCCGGCGAGGCGCTCAACCCCGAGGTGCTGCGCGCCTGGGAGGAGGTCACCGGTCTGCAGATCCGCGACGGGTACGGGCAGACCGAGACCGGGCAGATGACCGCGATGCCGCTCGGCGAGCCGGCGCGGTCCGGCTCGATGGGCCGCCCGCTCCCCGGCGTCGCGCTGGACGTGATCGACGGCGAGCTTGTCGCCGACGCGGCGACCGTGCCGACGTTCTTCCTGCGCTACCTCGGCGAGGAGCCGCCGAGCGGCCCGTGGCACACCGGCGATCGCGTGCGCCGCGACGACGACGGCTACCTCTACTTCGAGGGGCGCAACGACGACGTCATCATCTCGGCCGGCTACCGCATCGGGCCGTTCGAGGTCGAGTCGGCGCTCGTCGCCCATCCGGCCGTGGCCGAGGCGGCCGCCGTCGCTGCCCCGGACGACGAGCGCGGCTCGATCGTCCGCGCCGTGGTCGTGCTGCGCGACGGACACGTGGGGAGCGACGCGCTGGCGGCCGAGCTGCAGGAGCACGTCAAGCGCGAGACGGCCCCGTACAAGTACCCGCGGAGGATCGATTTCGTGAGCGAGTTGCCGAAGACCTCGAGCGGCAAGATCCAGCGAGCGCTGTTGCGCTGAGCCGGGCGGTCAGGCGTCGTCCGTGCGCGCCACGATCGCGTCGACCTCGACCTGCGCTCCGCGCGGCAGCGCCGCCACGCCGATCGCCACCCGCGCGGGCGGCGCAGCGCCGGTGAAGAAGGTCGCGTACGTCTCGTTGACCTCGGCGAACGCGCCGAGGTCGGTCATGTAGACGGTCATGCGCACGGCGTCGGCGAGACGCGCGCCCGCCGCCTCGCACACGGCCTCGAGGTTGCGCAGACACTGCTCGGCCTGCGCCGCCGGCGTGTCGCCGACGAGCTCGCCGCTCGCGGGGTCGAGCGGGATCTGCCCCGAGCAGAACAGCAGCCCGCCGACCCGCACGGCGTGGCTGTACGGGCCGATCGCGGCGGGCGCGGCGGGCGCCTCGACGGCTTCACGGTGCACGGACATCGCGGCCTCCTCTCGATCCGACGGCGCGCGGACGATAGCTCAAGCGAGGGAGGAAAGGGCGCCCACGGCCCTGCCCGGCTGGGGGCGGATCCGAACCGCGGTCTTGCGTTGGTGCGCTACTGTCCGGCCTGTGAGAAGGGGAGCGCTGACCACCTCCTTGGCAGCGCTGCTGCTTGCGTTGCTCGTCCGTGCGGCCGTGGCGGCCGCCGCGTCGGTGCCGGTGACGCCGTGTCCCAACGCGCCGGGTGTGGGCTGCGCAGAGGTCGCCGTGCCGCTCGACCCCGCTGACCCGGCCGGTCAGCAACTGCACCTGGCCGTGCGCCGGCTGCTCGCCGGAGCGACACCGAGCCAGGACGCCGTCGTCGGCCTCGCCGGCGGTCCGGGGCAGGCCGCGATCCCGCTCACCTCGACGTTCGCCGTGGAGATGGCGCCGGCGCTGCATACGCGCGACCTCGTCATCTTCGACCAGCGCGGCACCGGCTCGTCCGATCCGCTGCAGTGCCCCGCGCTGCAGCTCAACGCCCCCGAGTCGGCGGCGGTCGCGCTGTGCGCGAAGGAGCTCGGCCCCTCCCGCGGCGATTACACCACCGCGGACACGGTCGCCGACATCGAGGCCCTGCGGGTCGCGCTCGGCTACCAGAAGCTCGTCCTGTTCGGCACGTCGTACGGCACCAAGGTGGCGCTCGAGTACGCCGCGCGCTATCCGCAGAACGTCGAGGCGCTCGTGCTCGACTCGACGGTGCTGCCGAACGGACCAGACCCGCTCCAGCGCTCGACGTTCGCGGCGATTCCGACGGCCCTCGACGATCTGTGCTCCGACGGCGCGTGCGCGCGGATCAGCCCCGACCCGCTCGGCGAGATCGCCCATCTGGTCAGCGAGATCGATCGCACTCCGCTGCGCGGTCACATCTACGATGGAAACGGCCAGCGCGTGCCGGCCGAGCTCGCCGGCCCCGACGTGCTGTCGCTGCTGGTGGCCGGCGATCTGAATCCGGCACTGCGGGCCGAGCTGCCGGCCGCGGTGCACGCCGCGCTCCGCGGCGACGGCGCGTCGCTGCTGCGCCTGTCCGCGCTCGCCGAGGGCTACCTGCCCGACGGTGCCCGACCGCGTGCGGTCCGCTCGCGATCGCCCCTGCAGACGAGCGAGCCGGCGTTCGATCAGGCGCTCTACCTGGCGACCTCCTGCGAGGAGTCGGCGTTCCCGTGGGCGCCGCGCACGGCACCCGCGTCATCGCGGCAGTCACAGGCGCTGGCCGCGCTGAGCGCCCTTCCGGAGTCGGCCCTGTATCCGTTCGATCGCCTGAGCGACTACTACACCTCGAACATCCCCACCTGCCTCACCTGGCCGGTCGCGTCGGCGCCGCCGCCGGCGGCGAGTCCGCTGCCGAACGTCCCGACGCTCATCCTCTCCGGCGAGGATGACCTGCGCACCCCGACCGCGGACGCGCGCCTGGTCGCCGCCCAGATCCCCGACGCGCAGCTCCTCGTCGTGCCCCACACCGGGCACTCGGTGCTCGGCAGCGACCTGAGCAACTGCTCGGAGGACGCCGTTACCGCGTTCTTCGCCGGGCATACCGTGTCGCCGTGCACGAACGTGCCCGACGAGTTCAAGCCGACGCCGATCCCGCCCGTGCGCCTCGCCGACGTGCCACCGAGCCCGGGCCTCACGGGGACGACCGGCCGCTCGCTCACCGCGGTGCAGGACACGCTCGTCGATCTGCGCCGCGAGATCATCGGCGCAATCCTCAATGCGCAGGCGGCGTTGCCGAGCGGCGCACGTTTCGGCGGGCTGCGCGGCGGCGACGCCGCGCTCACCGGCGAAGCGGTCGACCTGCACAGCTTCGCCTACATCCCCGGCGTCACGCTCACCGGTCGCGTACCGATCAACCTCCTCACGCGCGACGCCGGCTCAGCGGCTCGCATCGTCGTCGGCGGCTCGAGCGCGGCGAACGGCGTCGTCACCTTGCGTTCCGGCCGCCGTGCGGAGGGCACGCTCGGCGGACGGCACTTCAACGTCACCCTCGCCGCCGATGCCCAGGCGTCGAGCGACTGGCCGCTGCCGCGCCGACGCGCGATCATCCCCTGAGTCACGCAGCGCCGGCGCCGCCTCGCAGCACGTAAGCTGGTGGCACGTGCCCAACGCGCTCGCCTCCGAGACGTCGCCCTACCTGCGCCAGCACCGCGACAACCCGGTGAACTGGCAACCGTGGGGCGAGGCGGCGCTCGCCGAGGCGCGCGACCGCGACCGGCCGCTGCTGGTGTCGATCGGCTACTCGGCCTGCCACTGGTGCCACGTGATGGAGCGCGAGTCCTTCGAGGACGAGCCCACGGCGGCGCTCATGAACGAGCAGTTCGTCTGCGTGAAGGTCGATCGCGAGGAACGGCCGGACCTCGACGCGATCTACATGGACGCCGTGCAGGCGATGACCGGGCATGGCGGCTGGCCGCTGAACGTGTTCCTCACCCCCGACCAGGCGCCGTTCTTCGGCGGGACGTACTTCCCGCCACAGCCACGCCCCGGCCTCCCCTCCTGGCCGCAGGTGCTCGAGGCGGTCGCCGACGCGTGGACGACGCGACGGAGCGAGATCGTCGCCTCGACCGCCGGGATCGGCGAGCGCCTGTCGGGCGCGGCGCAGCTGGCGATGCCCGCGCGACGGATCGACCCGGCCGACCTCGACCGCGCCGTCGAGAGGCTTGCCGGCGCCTATGACGCCCGCAACGGCGGCTTCGGCGGCGCGCCCAAGTTCCCGCCGAGCTCGGTCCTGGAGTTCCTCCTGCGACGGGCGGCGACGGGTGACGTCGATGGCCCGGCCGCGCGGATGGCGCAGCATACGCTGCGCGCGATGGCCGCCGGCGGGATCCACGATCAGGTCGGCGGTGGATTCGCGCGCTACGCCGTCGATGCCACCTGGACGGTCCCCCACTTCGAGAAGATGCTCTACGACAACGCGCTCCTGGCGCGCGCCTACCTGCACGGGTGGCAGCTGAGCGGCGACGGGCGCCTGCTCGACGTCGCGCTCGACACGCTGCAGTGGGCGCTGCGCGAGATGCGCGGCCCCGAGGGCGCCTTCTACGCGGCGCTCGATGCCGACTCCGAGGGCGTCGAGGGCCGCTTCTACGTGTGGAGCATCTCCGAGCTCGAGGCCGTGCTCGGAGCGGATACGGACGCGGCGATCGCATACTTCGGCGCGTCCGAGGAGGGCAACTTCGAGGGTGTCAACGTGCTCCAGGGCCACGGACCGCACCCCGGCGACGCCGCGCTTGCGCGCATCCGCGAACGGCTGCTCGCCGCGCGGGCACAGCGCGTACGACCCGGGCTGGACGACAAGCGCCTGACCGCCTGGAACGCGCTGATGATCGGCGCGCTCGCCGAGGCCGGCGCCGTGCTGGGCGCAACACGCCCCTCCGCCGTCCCGGCCGGGCGCGCGCGTGAGCTCCTCGACGCCGCGCGGCGCGCGGCCGACTTCGTGCTGAGCGCGATGCGTGACGCCGACGGTCACCTGCTGCGCACCTACAGCGACGGCCGGGCCAGACTGCCCGCCTATCTCGAGGACCATGCGTTCCTCCTCGAGGCGCTCCTGACGCTGTATGAGAGCACGTTCGAGGACCGCTGGTTCCTCGCCGCCCGCGAGCTGGCCGACACGATCCTGCGGCGCTTCGCCGACCCCGAGCAGGGCGGCTTCTTCTCCACGGCGAGCGACCACGAGGCGCTCATCGCGCGGCGCAAGGACCTCGAGGACGCGCCGATCCCGGCGGGCAGCTCGAGCGCCGCGTTCGGCCTGCTGCGCCTGGCCGCCCTCAGCGGAGAGGCCCGCTACGAGGTCGCGGCCTCCGACGGGCTGCGCCTCGCGCACGAGCTCGCGCCCCGTCATCCGGTCGCGTTCGGGCACCTGCTGACGGCGATCGACTTCTCGCTCGCGCCTGCGCGCGAGGTCGCGCTCGTCGGCGAACCGCTCGATCCACTGCTCGGCGTCGTGCGTGCGCGCCTGCGCCCGCACCTCGTTCTCGCCGGCTCGGCAGCGGCCGCCGCGACGCCGGCCGTGCCGCTGCTGCGCGACCGGGCGCCGATCGACGGGCGGCCCACCGCCTACGTGTGCGAGCGCTTCGCGTGTCAGGCCCCGGTGACCGAGCCCGCGCAGCTGGCGGCGCTCCTGCACGACGGTCGCGCCGAGGACGGCGCGGGCGCTGTGCTTCAATCGCCATGATGAGACCTCGGCCATTCCGGGCCCTGACGGTCGTCGGTGTGACGGTCGCCGCGCTCACCGTGCACGCCGGCTCGGCGCTCGCGCTCGCCGGCGGCGGCAGCTCGGGCTTCGGCGGCGGAGGCGGCGGTTTCGGCGGAGGCGGCGGCTTTGGCGGAGGCGGCGGCCTCGGCCGCGGCGTGGGCATCGGCATCGGCCTCGGGCTCGGCCGCCACGCCGGCGGGCTCGCGGCCGGACTGATCGTCGTCATCATCGTCCTCGGCCTCCTCCTCGCGACCGCCACCCTGATCGGCGCGTGGCGCTACCGACGCGTGCGGCAAGCGCGCGTGGAGCGTGTCCGCCTGGCCGCACTCGAGGCGGCCGAAGACGATCCCGAGTTCGCTCCTGACGTGGTCGATCGGGAGACCCGCGCGCTGTTCGCGAACATCGAGAAGGCGTGGTCGGCCGACGACCGCGCGCGGCTGGCGCAGCTCGTCGGCCCCGACCTCATGGTCGAGTGGAACCGGCGCCTGGACGACTTCGCGCGCCGCGGATGGCGCAACGAGGTGGCGATCCTGTCCGACCCCGAGATCGAGTACGTCGGCCTCGTCAACCGCGGGTCCGATGCCGACGACCACGTCGTCGTACGCCTCACGGCGCGCATGAACGACATCGTGCGCGATTCCTACGGCAACGTCATCCTCGCCAACGGCGCCGCTTCGACCCAGACGACCATGTGCGAATACTGGACCCTCGGCAAGGGCGGCGGTCACTGGCGACTCGTCTCGATCGAACAGCGCGCCGAGGGCGATCACGAGCTCGTCGAGGAGATCGTGGCCACGCCGTGGTCGGACGACGAGCGCCTGCGCGACACCTCGCTGGTCGAGCAGGCCGTGGCCGAGCGGACACCCGAGGGCACCGATATCGGCGAGCTCGCGCCCCCGGAGCTCAGTCCCGAGGCTCGCGCCGCCGCGCTCGACCTGTCGCTCGTCGACGGTCGCTTTGCCCCCGACGTGCTCATCGCCGAGGTCCGCCGTGCCGTGCAGGCGTGGACCGATGCCGTCGACGGCAGCGACACCGACCTGCGCCAGCTGGCGAGCGGACGGGCGACCCGCGATCTGCTGCACCCCGGGGACACGAGCGAGCGCACGCGGCTCGTCCTGCGCGGCCCGCGGGTGCGCTCCGTGCAGATCGTCGCGCTCGACCCCCACGCAACTCCGCCGCGCATGACGGTGGAGCTGCAGGTGAGTGCGCGCCGCTACATCGAGGACCGCGACACGCTGGCCCTGCAGAGCGGCAGCAAGGACCATGACACGTCGTTCGTGGAGCGCTGGGGCCTCGCGCTCGACGGCGACGACGAGCACCCTTGGCGCATCGTCGACGCCGCGGCGCCGGCGCCGGCCTGAGACGATCCCGGCCCGCGGCCGGTGAGGGGCCCCTAGAGAATCGACAGGTAGCGGTCGAGCTCCCACTGGGTGACCTGCACCCGGTAGTCGTCCCACTCCTGGCGCTTGATCTCCACGTAGCGGTTGAACATGTGCTCGCCGAGGGTGCGCAGCGCGAGCTCGGACTCGGCGGTGATCTCGATCGCCTCGCCGAGCGTCTCGGGCAACTGCTCGACGCCGAGGCGCCGGCGCTCGTCGGGCGAGAGGTGGTAGAGATTCTTCTCCATCGGCTCGGGCAGCTCGTAGCCGCGCTCGATCCCTTCCAGTCCGGCCTGCAGCAGCGCGGCGAAGGTGAGGTACGGGTTGCAGGCCGGATCCGGGCAGCGCAGCTCCATGCGCGTCGCGCGCTCCTTGCCCGGGTGGTAGAGCGGGACGCGCACGAGCGCCGAGCGGTTGCGCCGCGACCAGGCGACGTAGACGGGCGCCTCGAACCCGGGCACGAGGCGCTTGTAGCTGTTCACCCACTGGGCGAAGATCGAGCAGATCTCGCGCGCGTGCTTGAGCTGGCCGGCGATGAACGCCTTGCCCACGTCGGACAGGAAGTATTGGTCGCTCTCGTCGTAGAAGGCGTTGCTCTCGCCGCTGAACAATGACTGGTGGGTGTGCATGCCTGAGCCGTTCTCGCCGAACAGCGGTTTGGGCATGAACGTCGCGTGCCAGCCGTACTTCATCGCGTACTCCTTGACCGTGATGCGGTACGTCATGCAGTCGTCGGCCATCTTCATCGCGTCGGCGTAGCGCATGTCGATCTCGTGCTGGGAGGGGCCGACCTCGTGATGGGTGTACTCGACGTGGATGCCGAGCTGCTCGAGCGCGAGCACGGTCTCGCGGCGCACGTCCGAGCCGGCGTCGAGCGTCGTCAGATCGAAGTAGCCGCCCTCGTCGAGCACCTCGGTTCCCTTGTGGTCGCGGAACAGGAAGTACTCGAGCTCGGGGCCGACGTTGAACGTGTCGAAGCCCATCGCGTGCGCGCGCTGCAGGGCGCGGCGCAGCACATGGCGGGGATCGCCCTCGTAGGGCGTACGCTCCGGGGTGAGGATGTCGCAGAACATCCGACCGACCCCCTGCTCCTCCGGGCGCCAGGGCAGCACGGCGAAGGTCGTCGGGTCGGGCATCGCGACCATGTCGGACTCCTCGATCGCGTTGAAGCCGGTGATCGAGGATCCGTCGAAGCCCATGCCGCCCTCGAACGCGTCGTCGAGCTCGTCGACGTTGATCGAGAACGACTTCAGCTGGCCGAGGATGTCGGTGAACCAGAAGCGGATGAAGCGGATCTCGCGCTCCAGAACGATGGCCTTGACGTCCTCGATGGATTGCGGCATATCGGCCACTGAACGGCACCTCCTCGGCGGTCGGTCACACGAGCTCACGCGGGCTCGGCGGCCACCCTAGTTGATCGCACGCGCCCGGGGCGGCGCAGCCGGCGAGGCTCCGACGCGGGGTCGAGGCGCGCTGGACCGCCGGGCCAGGGTCCCGGACGCGCCGTCGGTGCGCCGATCGCTACGCGGCGCGCTGCTGTCGTGACTCTTCGGCGGAGCCGTCGACCGGCACGTCGGCCGCGAGGTTGATCATCGCCGTGAACGTCTCCAGCGCGGTGTACGCGACGGCCTCGAGGATCTCCTCGTCCGACCAGCCGGCCTCCCGCGCCTCCTCGTGGAGGTGCATCGGAGGGCTGCCGGGACCCTGGACGACAGCCTTGAGGTAGCGCAGCAGCGCGGCCTCGTGCTCGTCGCAGCTGTCGAACTCGCGAGCGAGCGCGACCTCGTCGAGCCCGAGCCCGGCTGCTCGCGCGGTGCGGCTGTGCAGCGCGATCCCCGGGAGCGAGCGATGGTGCTCGGCGACGGCGAGCGCTATCCGCTGGTGCGTGGTCGCCGACAGCTCACCGTGGCGCAACTCGGTGCGAAACCGCGCGTATGCGCGCAGCGCGGCGGGTGACCCGGCGAGCACGCCGAGGAAGTTCGGCAGCTGCCCGCCCGCGGCGAGCACGCCCCGCAGAACCGGGAGCGAGCCCTCGGGTGCGGTGAGATCGTCGTGGATCTGGAACCTGCTCATCTGTGTCTTCATGCGACGTCCTTCGCGACGGCGGGGTCGGGCGACGCGCGATGAGGGTCGGCGCTGCCCTCACGGGGGATATAAGGACCGAACCCACCTCGGTGGCTTCGGCTGCCTCAGTTCCAGCATAAGGCGATACGCACGACCTGCCCCAACGGATCTGCGGGGGAGGAGCGAGCGTTCCCCGACGGGGTCGTCGGGGCGCCGGACGCCGGCCATTCGAGGCGTACTACGGGACGCCGTAGGTGGGCGGATCCTTCCGGGGACGGCGGCCACGGGGACATCGCGACGGAGCGCCTCGGGGCGGCCTCGCCGCGGACGTGTTCGTCTTTTGTGCGAATGGTCATGCTCAACGACGAGCACCCCCGGCCGCAGAGGCCCCCGCGCCGCCCCGTCGAGCGACGATCCGCTACAGCCCGTGGGCGCTGACCGCAGCGACGAGCAGGGTCAGCAGCGCCAGCGCGAACGCCCAGGCGGCGAGCCGGTCGGGGTTCGGCCCGAGTCGCTCGGCCGGTCGCGGGCGCGGACGCACCCGCCGTGGCGTCGAGGCGGCCACCGAGCGAGCCGAGCCGTCCGCATCGGCGAAGTCATAGGGCGCGTCGGCGGGGCGCAGGCGGGGCGCCACCACCGTCGGGATGGCCTGGCCACGTATGCGCACCGTGCGCCGAGTGCCTTCGGCCGCCGGCGCCGGCGCGCGCTCGGCCGGCCGCCGCGAGACCTCGCGAGTCGCTGCCGACGAGTCGTGGCCGTGCGCGCTCTCCGCCGCCACCGGCGAGCGAGCTGCGCGGGCCTCCGCGACGGAGGAGGCGGCTCGACGTGATTCGCGGACGGGGGCCTCGGCCTGCGGGGTGCGGCGGCGCTCGATGCGCTCGCGCACCTCCTCGACTTCGGTCCACCACGCCGTTGCTTCGGCTGGTGACATGGGTGTAATTGCTCTTTCGGGTCGGCTTACGGGGTTAGCTGACGGGCTCGCGCAGAAAGAGTCGCGCTACGCACACTGGCGGCGATTCGCCCCAACAATTGGGTCCCCCGCTCTCGCCCCCCGAGAAGGGAGGAGATTCAGCGGTTGCGTCGGCATCCTACCAAGGCGTCCGGCGGAGCGAACGTCCGCTCAGTGACCGGCGACGGCGGCGACGTAGCTGGCGACGGCCTGCGCGTCGACACCGGTGTAGAGCGCGGCGGGCATGTTCCCGTTGCCGCGATAGCGCCCGTTGAGGATCGCGTCGAGCACGAGCGCGGCCGGCGGGCGCAGCACGTCCAGGTTCGGGCCGGTGTGGCCGTTGGCCTCGGAGGCGCGCAGCGTGTGACAGACGGCGCAGGCCTGGCCGAACAGATAGCGGCCATGCTGCTGAGCCGTGTTGAGCGTCACCCCGCCGGGGGCCGTGGCCGCGTGGTTCGTGGCGTTATCGGCGATCACGAGCGCCGGAACGGCGATCCCGAAGCCGAACAGCACGACGATGACCCCGAGCGTCAGTCGTGCGCCGGCGCGCGACTCGCCGGGGGTCGGCTCGGCCGGGCCGCTCCGCATCGCCACGAGCACGACGCCGAGGCCGAGGACCACCCAGAAGATGACGAAGCCAATGACCATTGACGCGACGGGACCATACCTGAGCCGCCCGCGGACCGGCCCGATCGCCGGAGCGTCCCGCTGCCGACAACTACGGAAGATCTTCATGAGATCGTCCACGGCCGGCCCGGCTCGGTCGCCTTTCGGTGCATACTGGATGGAGGCATGAACGTGTTCCGCCGGCTTCCGCTCTCCCGTTTGATCGTTGTCTGCGCGGCCGTCGTGGCGCTCGGCACCGGCGTCGCGGTCGCCAGCTCCATCGGCTCCGGGACACCGCCCCCGCCCGAGTCCCTCGCCCAGGCGATCCACCAGGCCCTCGCCGCCACGCCGGTGAGTGGCGTGACCGCCGACGTGACGTTCACGAACTCGCTCCTGCAGGACGGCGCCTCGGCGGGGAGCTCTCCGCTGCTCGCCGGCGGCAGCGGCCGCCTGTGGGTGACCGCAAGCGGCCAGGCGCGCCTCGAGCTGCAGTCGAGCGGCGGCGACACCGAGATCTATTACGCCAACGGGACGCTCTCCTACTACGACCCGAGCAACGGCGGCACGCTCTACCACGTCGTGCTGCCGAGCCACGCCGGATCGTCTCCAGGGTCGACGACGGCGTCTGGGGACACACCGCCGACCGTCGACGCGATCCAGCAGGCGATCGATCACCTCATGCAGCACGCCTCCGTCGCAGGAGCAACCCCGAGCGTCGTCGCCGGGCAGCCGGCCTACGAGGTGCGCGTCGCGCCAAGTCGGAACGGCGGCCTGTTCGGCGGCGCCGCACTGTGGTGGGACGCGGCGCACGGCGTGCCGCTCCAGGTCGCCGTCTACGCGGTGAACGACCCGAGCCCGGTCCTGCAGCTCGGCGCGACGAGCATCAGCTACGGTCCGATCGATCCGTCGGTGTTCACGCCGCCGGTCGCCGCGAAGGTCCAGACGATCGACCTCTCGTCGCACGCGGGCCAGTCGAGCGGCTCCGGCTCGGGATCGAGCGCCGCGCCGCCGACGCTGTCGTTCACCCCGTCCGAGCCCGCGTCGCTCGACGGCCAGACGCTGACGAGCACCCGCCTCGTGCACTGGAACGGTCATGCGGCCGAGCTGCTGTTCTACGGCCACGGACTCGGCGGGCTCGCCGTGCTCGAGCGCCAGGCGCAGGCCGACGCCTCTCCGACGGGCGGCGGCCCGGGCGATCAGTCGGGACCGAGCCTGCCGACGGTGAACGTGAACGGGGCGACGGCGACTGAGATCCCCACCGCGCTCGGCACGCTCGTGCAGTTCACCCGCGGCGGGGTGTCCTACACGGTGGTGGGCTCGGTGCCGACCGCCGACGCCGTGCGGGCGGCCGACGGCCTCTGAGCGGGTCGGGCGCGCCCGGATCGACCGTGAGCGACCCACCGGGCACAATGATTGAGCCGGAGATCGACGACGGTGCGCTGCCCGTTCGCGCGCGCGGGCTCGTCAAGCGCTATGGCGACATCGTCGCCGTCGATCACGTCGACCTCAACGTGCGCGTCGGCGACGTGTACGGGTATCTCGGCCCCAACGGCGCCGGGAAGACGACGTCGCTGCGGATGGCGCTCGGCCTCATCAGGCCGACGGAGGGTGCGGTCACGCTGTTCGGTCGCGACCCGCTGCTCGACGGAGCGCGGGCGCTCGACGGCGTGGCGGGCTTCGTCGAGGCGCCGCGCTTCTATCCGTATCTGAGCGGCCTGACTAACCTGAGGCTGCTCGCCTCACTCGATGGCGACGGCGCCCTCTCGCGAATCGACTCGGCGCTGGCGACCGTCGACCTCGCGCCCCGCGCCCGGCATAAGGTCGGCGGCTACTCCCACGGGATGCGCCAGCGCCTCGGCATCGCCGCAGCGCTGCTGCGCGCGCCGCGTCTGCTGATCCTCGACGAGCCCGCCACCGGCCTCGACCCCGCGGGGATGCGCGACATGCGGCTGCTCATCCGTCGCCTCGCGAGCGAGGGCATCACCGTGCTGCTCTCCAGCCACCAGCTCGCCGAGGTCGAGGAGGTCTGCGATCGCGTGGCGATCATCCGCAGCGGTCGCGTCGTCTACGAGGGCGCGCTCGCCGACCTCAAGCACAGCGCGGCCAGCGGCTATCACCTCCGTACGAACGACGACGCCACGGCGCTGCGCGTGTGCCAGGCCGACGCCGCGCTGCGCGACGTGCGCGACGGCGGCGACGGTGTGCACTTCAGCGCGGCCGAGACCGACGTCGAGCGTCTGTCGGTCGCGCTCGTCGAGGCCGGCGTGGCCATCCGCGCGCTCGCGCCGCTGACCGTCTCGCTGGAGGATCTCTTCTTCCGCCTCACCGAGGGCGAGACGCCCGCGCCCGGCGACGCCGCGGCGACCGGGGACAGCCGCGGCCCTGCCACGGCGAGCGTGGCCGGAGGCGAGCAGCGATGAGCGCGACGGGAGCCGCGCCTTCGCTCGCCGGGGCACCGCCGCGCGTGGGACGGCGCCCCGGGACGCTGACCGTTCTGCGGTGGGAGCTGCGCAAGCTCCGCGCTCAAAAGCGGACGTTCCTCGGTCTCGGCGCCGCGGTCGTGTTCCCGCTGCTGTTCGTCGTGCTCGCCGCGAGCCGGCATGCGCACGGCGGCGACACGCCGTTCGCCGCCCAGGTGCGCGAGACAGGGCTCGTGACCCCGCTGCTGATGCTCCTGTTCGGCTCTGGATTCCTGTTCCCGCTCATCGCGGCGCTCGTGTCGGGAGACATCATCGCGAACGAGGACCAGAACGGCACGCTCAAGACGATCCTCACCCGCTCGGTCGATCGCGGTCAGGTCTTCGCCGGGAAGCTGCTCGCAGCCACGGTGTACACGATCGCCGGCCTGTTCACGGCGATGCTCACCGCGCTCATCGCCGCAACGATCGCCTGGGGGCTGCATCCGGTCATCACGCTCTCGGGCACGCTCGTCTCTCCCGGAGAGGGGCTCAAGCTCATGTTCTTCGCCTATCTCGTGTACCTCATCCCGATGCTGACGGTGGCGTCGATCGCGCTGCTGCTGTCGGCGACGACGCGCAACAGCGCAGCGTCGGTCGTGGGCGCGCTCGTGTTCACGCTGCTCGAGGAGCTCACGCAGATCATCCCGGGGCTGGGGGGGCTGCAGCCCTACCTCCTCCCCAACCAGTTCCAGGCCTGGCAGGGGTTCCTGCGCGTGCCCACGGACTGGGCCCCGATCGGCCATTCCGCGTGGGTGTGCGCGCTGTACGCCTTACCGGCCTGCTTCGTCGCCTATCTCGTGTTCGTGCGCCGCGACGTGACGGGCGGCTGAGCGCGAGCTACGAGCGCCCGCGCCGGCTCGCCCCCGCCGTCTTGGCGCTGCGGGAGGTCGACGCCTTGGCGGCGGTCTTGCGTGGCGTCGCCGCTGCGGCGGGCTTGGCGCTCTTCGCGGCCGGCCTGGCGCTCTTCGCGGCCGGCTTGGCGCTCTTCGCGGCCGGCTTGGCGCTCTTCGCGGCCGGCTTGGCGCTCTTCGTCGCCGGCTTGGCCGACGACGCGCGGCGCGTCGCAGCGGCGGACCGCGTCGACGCCGGCTTGGCCGCGCGGCCCCGCCTCGAGTTGCTCGCGGCGGCAGACTTGACGTCCTTCTGGAGCCGCTCGAGGTCCCGCCGCACGAGGTTGCTCATCTTCGTAACTCCGCGGTGGGCGTCGCGCACGAGCTTCGTGACGTCGCGACGGAGGTCCGACGCGCCGGCGCCGAGGCTGCCGCCAACGCGTTCGAGGTCCGCCTGGGCGGCCTCCAGCGACTTCGTCACCCGGCTGATCGCCTCGCTCTGCTCGGTGCGCTCACGCACGGACTTCGCGGCTCGCGACAGATTGGGTGCCTTCTTGATCGTGGGCATATCGACGTTCCCTTCGGGTGGAGGACGTGCGAAGCCGAGCGTGGATCCGCCCGGCGAGCCTATGCGACCTGCAGGCGTGATGCCAGCGGCGACTGCCGCAGCAGCTGTTGGGGAAGACTACGGGTCGCGCGGACGCATCGGACGGAAGTCTCGTGGATGGCGGGTTGCGTGCGGGCGACTACCGATCCGAGCGCGCAGGCCAGACGGATGCTCGATGGTTCCCGTGCGGTGAGCATCCTTTCGTGAGCGACCGAACGGGAGCCGGACATGCCACGTCGCACGGCGGAGCAGGCACGCGGGTTTCGTGACCGCCGCGATGCCGGGCGCCAGCTCGGCGCGGAGCTGGCCAAGCGCCACTACGAGCACCCGGTCGTGATCGCGCTGCCGAGGGGTGGCGTGCCGGTCGCCTTCGAGGTGGCGCGGGCGCTCGCCGCGCCGCTCGACGTGCTCGTCGTGCGCAAGGTGGGCGCCCCGGGCAACCCGGAGTTCGGCATGGGCGCGATCGCCGAGGGTGGCGTGCGCGTCTTCAACGAGACAGCGCTGCGATCGCTGCAGATCAGCGCCGAGGAGCTCGCGCACGCCATCGAGCGGGCCGAGCGCGAGCTCGGCGAACAGGCCGCGTACTACCGCGACGTGCGCGCGCCGGTGGACCTCGCCGGCACGACGGCGATCGTCGTCGACGATGGATTGGCCACCGGCGGCACGGCTCGGGCGGCGCTGCGCGCGCTGCGCGCGCGCCAGCCCGCGCGACTCGTGCTCGCCGTGCCCGTCGGCGCGCGCGAGTCCATCCAGGATCTCGCCGGCGAATGCGACGACGTCGTCTGCCCGTTCGTGCCGCCGACGATGTGGGCGATCGGCTATTGGTACGAACGCTTCGGGCAGACCTCGACGACGGAGGTCGACAAGCTGCTCGCGGCGGCGGCGGCACAGCCCGACGGGCATCGCGACGATCTCGAGCCGATGGGCGCAGCGGCGAGCGAACCGCCGATACGTCGCGAGGTCCGGATCTCGGTGGCCGGCGGCGACGAGATCGTCGGCGATCTGAGCGTGCCCGACGCTGCCGCCGGCGTCGTCGTGTTCGCCCACGGCAGCGGCTCGAGCCGGCACAGCCCGCGCAACCGAGACGTGGCGGCGGCGCTCAACGCGTGCGGGCTGGCGACGCTGCTCGTCGATCTGTTGACGCCGATCGAAGAGCGTTCGCGGGCATTCGTGTTCGACATCGAGCTGCTGGCGGGACGGCTCGTCGCGGCCACGCGGTGGGTGGGAGAGCAGCGCGAGCTCGCCGGCCTTGGCCTCGGCTACTTTGGCGCCAGCACCGGCGCCGGCGCCGCGCTGTGGGCCGCCGCCGACCTCGGCGAGCGCGTCCAGGCGGTCGTCTCGCGAGGTGGTCGCCCCGACCTCGCCGCGCCGCGGCTGTCGGAGGTGCGCTCCCCCACGCTGCTCATCGTCGGCGGCCGCGACCCCGTCGTCGTCGAGCTCAACCGCAAGGCGCTCGCACAGCTGCAGTGCGAATCCACGCTCGAGATCGTGTCCGGCGCGACGCACCTGTTCGAGGAGCCCGGCACGCTCGAGCAGGTCGCGCGGCTCGCCGCAGCGTGGTTCACCGCCCACCGAGAGAGCGCCGGCCCGGCGGCGTGAGCATGCCGCCCACTAGGAAAGCCCCGCCGAAGCGAGGCTTTCCCGTAGCAGGCCGATAAGCCGGATTCTGTCGTTGAGCAGCCATCTATCTGAGCGGCCTACCTGGACCTCGGCGGGCAGCCTGCAAGCGGTCCTGTTTGGCCTTGCATCGGGTGGGGTTTACCCAGCCGCCGCGTCACCGCGACGCTGGTGCGCTCTTACCGCACCATTTCACCCTTACCCGGCCCCGCCGCTCACGTGGGGCGGCGCGGCGGGCGGTTTCGTTTCTGTGGCACTTTCCCGCGGGTTTCCCCGGGTCGGTCCCCCGACCACCTCGCCCTGTGATGTCCGGACTTTCCTCGAAGCAACTCGCTGCTGCGAGCGCTCCGCGGCTGCCTGGCCTGCGCAGCCACCGTAGCGCGCCAGCGAGCGTCTGTGAAGACGCCGGCGCGCGCTCCGTGTCCCCGGCGGCTAGCTCAGATGACTCCCGCAGTCGCCACACGTGCCGCCGGCCCGCCGCGACCCGGACTCGCCGGCGGGCCGCAGCGGCCCGTCGCAAGCCGGGCAGCGAACGGTCTGGCCCGCGGACAGGCCCTCCCATACGCCGGTGATCAGCTCATCCAGCGTCAGGCCTCCGCGCGCCGGCGACGGCGCCCACGCGGCGCCGCTCGGACTGCCGCTTCGATCGCTACGCGCTCCCGTGCGGGATGACGGGTGCTCGAGCAGCAGGGCGCTCATGGCACGCTCCGGAAGACGCCGACGACGCGCCCCATGATGCGGACCTCGCGACTGCGAATCGGCTCCATCGTCTCGTTCTCGGGCTGCAGGCGCACGTGATCCGACTCGCGGAAGAACCGCTTCACGGTCGCCTCCTCGCCGACGAGCGCGACCACGATCTCGCCGTCGTTCGCCGTGTCCTGGCGCCGCACGACGACGAAGTCGCCCTCGAGGATCCCCGCGTTCTTCATCGAGTCGCCGCGGACCCGCAGGATGTACTCACCCTCGCCCCCGCCCGCGACCTCGGGGACCGTGATGTACTCCTCGATGTTCTCCTCGGCGAGGATCGGTTGGCCGGCGGCGACCGAGCCGACGAGCGGCAGGCCGCCCGAGGTCACGATGTTGCGCACGCTGTCGACCGCGTTCCCCACGGCGCGATCGAGCAGCTCGATCGCGCGCGGCTTGGACGGGTCGCGTCGGAGCAACCCGATCTTCTCGAGGTTGGCCAGGTGCGCGTGCACGGTCGACGACGACGCGAGGCCAACAGCCTTTCCAATGTCACGCACGGTGGGCGGGTACCCGTATCGCGCCGAGTACTTGCGGATGAAGTCGAAGATCTCCTGCTGGCGCTTCGTCAAATCCATTTCCACGGGACTCCCCATTGACTCGAACGGCTCGCACAAACGAACATGTGTTCGTACAGTAGCGCCGCCATCCGACGGATGCAAGGACAGGCTCGGGCCCAGGCACCGCGGCTATACTCCGCGCCTCTGCGCCTGTGGCGGAATTGGTAGACGCGCAAGGTTGAGGGCCTTGTGGGCTAATAGCCCGTGATGGTTCGAGTCCATTCAGGCGCATCACAAAAAGGCCCCGTTTAGCGGGGCCTTTTCGCGTCTGAGGGATGTTCAGTCCAGGCTCGATTCGACTCCGTGGGCGCTCGTGACGACGACCACCGCAATCGTGACTACGCGGCGATCGCTCAGCGCCGCGCCGCCGTCGGCGGTTTCGACCGCGAGGACGCGCATCCGAGCCGTTCGCCGCTCGTGCTCGACGAACGCCGTTTCACGGCGCGCGAGGCAGTGCCTCAATCTGGGCGAACACGCGCAGATGGCAGGAAAGCGCCAAGCGCCGCAAGGCCCGCAACCACACGGCCCAGATCGAGGTCGGAGACGTCGTCATGCTGCTCGAGGGGCAGGATCTCGAAGCCTCGACAAGCACACGCGATGGCCGTCGCAGGGGCAGGCGTCAGCGTGCTCGTGCGACGACGCGCGGCTCAGCTGCCGGTGATTCCGGCCCAGAAGCCGCACTGGTGCTCACTGGCAAAATTCGTGATCAGGTGATTGCCAACGCTGGTGAGGACCATCGTCTGGGGCGATGAGCTCGACCACTGTGGCCAGGCCGTACCGCCGATCGCTCCCGGCTGCCCGGTGCTGGCAAAATTGGTCCAGGCGTTCACCATCTGTGCCGACAGCCCGCTCTGGGCGGCAGTGAGGGTGCCCAAGCTGAACAGGTAGGAGACCTCTGAGAAGTGCATGTCACCGAGTGGCATGAAGGGATCCAGGTTCGAGAACGGGGGATTCGGGTCGGCGAACTCGTATCTCCACACCTGACCTCCCGTGGCGCTCGCGTGGTTGGCGACGTACTCCGCCGGACAGGCAAAGTAGCCGTCGGTCACCAGCTGCCCCTTGGCGAGATCGGCGGCGCCGTACGCGGAAACCGGATACTGGGCAAGGACGCTGCTCGCGTTCGAACCGAACGTCTGCTGGACGTACGCGGCGTACTGGGCCGGCGTGAGCGCGCTCAGATGGGGCAGCTCATCGAACAGGAAGACGAAGAGCCGTCCCTCGTTCAGGTTGCTGCCGATGAGCATCGGCACGTGATCGTAGGCGCCACTGCTCCACGCATCCTGGAGCGTGTGCGTCTCGACGTAGCCGTCGACGTCGGGTCCCCACGTCGTTGCGAGGGTGTTCAACTGCTCCGAGGGATCGCTCAGGAGCTTCGAGGCCGGCAGCGCTCGCAGGCAGGCGACCATCGTCGCCGGGTCCGGACACCCCACGCGCGTCGCGAACGCCTCGCTTCGCGCAACCATCGTCGCCTCGCTCACCGGCTGAAGTCCCTCGCCCGCGCACGAGCCGCTCTCGCTGATCGCCCGCTCAAACAGGCCGGCCGCCAGCGGCGAGGTGAGCTGCTCACAGACGCTGTTGCCGCCGGCCGACTCCCCGAAGATGGTCACGTTGTCGGGGTCCCCGCCGAAGGCCGCGATGTTGCGCTGGACCCACTGGAGCCCCGCCTGCTGGTCCATCAACGCATAGTCCCCGGAGGTGTGGCCGGGACTCTCGCTGTCGAGTCCGGGCAGGGCGAGGAAGCCGAACGGACCGAGTCGGTAGTTCAGTTCGACGACGATCGCCTTGCCGGTGTCGACGATCGGGGCCGGGTTATACATGCTGTTCGAGCCGAACAGGTAGGCGCCGCCGTAGATCCACACCATCACCGGAAGGTTGTGCGAGACCGCGGCGGGCGGCGCGTACACGTCGAGGCCGAGACAGTCCTCGTTCGTCGAAAGGATCGCCTGTGGGCACGGCGAGGAGTGCGAGAACGCCAGACGCACGCCCCACGCCGCTGGCGGCACCGGCGCGTGAAACCGCAAAGCGCCGGACGTAGGCTGAGCGAACGGTATTCCGAAGAACGTGCGCATCGTCGAGCTCGCCGAACCGAGCACCCAGCCCTTGTCGGTGTGGATGAACGTTCCCGAGGAGTCCGCCGGCGAGACCGCGGGCGTGGCCAGGAACACAAGCGCGAGTACGACCGTCGCGGCGACCATTGAGCCGCCGAGCCGTAGCCGCCCGGAACCGTCAGCACGCATGCGCTCCTCCTCCCTAGGTCGACGGCTTCGTGGCGCCGCCGCGTATCTCAGCGTACCTTATAATCATGGTGCGCGCAAACCTGCGGACACGGCCGGTGGAGCTGCCAGCGCCCGCACGGCGCCGCGTCTGTGGCTTGTGTTGGGCTCGACGGCTACCGTCGCAGCGCGGCGAGCCGAAGCGGCCGGCCCCCGCCGACTTCGGGCTACGCGGAGGTCGGCGCCGTTGAAGGCATCATCGCCGCGATGGCCGCCGAGTCGACGTATTCGTTGATCGCGGCGATCAGCCCGTCGCGGATCTCGAAGCTGACGCAGACGGGAGCGCAGATCGTCTGTTCGCCGATGCGTCCGTGCAGCACGTGCCGCTGCAACGCACCGCCTGGCCACTGTCGTCGCTCGACCATCTCGTAGCGGCGGGGCGAGACCGTTCTCACGAAGTAGCGCAGGATCCCCAGGCTCTTTGCGGCGTCGATCGAGCGATTGGTGACGTTGTGCCACACCCGGACCTCGTCGTGGTACAGCGGCACAACCGCATCGATGTCGCCATCAGTAATCGCGTTGAAGAAGGTGTCGAGTAGTTGGTGGGTGCTCATCGACGAGGGTTGTCTTTCAGGCGACACGTGGCCTCAGGTCGTTCGGTTTTCTTGTCTGCCTCGATCGGGTGCTGGAACCACCGTACTGGTGGGTACGTTACAGGATCGGGGCGCCGTACAGGTCACGAAGCCATGCCCTTCCGCCCGCTCGGGCGCACGCACCCCGCCCGCCCCTCGTCCCTCTCTGAGTGCGCCAGCTCTCCACCCCGATCATCCGGACGGCCATACGCCACGACTACCGATCCGACTCGCATCGGACGGGGGAGCCGAACATCCGGCCGATGCCCCCTCATCGACTCTGAGCGAACCCAGGCGGCATGCTATATTCCGCGGCGGGCCCATACTTTATAGTATGGCCCTCCTCTCCTCCACCGGATCCGGGCGGCGCGTTTGACCCGACGCGCCGCCCTCCGGTACGGCAAGTCAGGCCCAGGACTTGGGGGCAGCCGCCACACAGATGAAACCCCGTCTCCCGCCCGCACCCGTGAGTCGCTCGGTGCCAGTAACGAGCCTGTACGCGCCGTGCGTGCTCACGTGGGCGTCGCGCTGGGAGACCGTCCGGACCGACAGAGTACGGACCCGCGTCGACGGACCGCAGAGGCGCTTGATGTCAAGGATTCGATCACAGCACCCATAGCGGATGCCGCCGGCCCGTCACACCGCTATTGTCGGCAGCGGCGCCGTGGCCGCGGTCCTCGCTGAGCATCTCACGCGAGCGGGCGAGACAGTCACGTTCGTCGTACGCGACCTCGAGTCGCCGAATGCTCGGCAGCCTCGCGCGATACATCGCCTGCACACGGGCCGCCACACCACACAGACTGAGCAGCAGTCACTGCGGCTTCGGCGCAGTGTGCCTACGGATGCCGACGAGGTGTGGATATGCCTTCCGGCTTCTGCGTCGCGTGACCCGTGGATGCACGACGTGCTGCGCCGCGCGCCCAAGCGATCAATGATCGTCTGCTGGATCCCCGACCCCGACGCCGCGCCTGCGCTGCGAGCACATGTCGCTGGCCGTCGGGTCTGCGGCGGGCTCTTCACGGCGATGTCGTATCGGGCACCACTCGGCAACAGCGCGTGCGCGCCGGACGGCATTTGCTACTGGATACCGGGGGTCGGAGCCATGTTGCAGGATTCGCAGGTGGGGCGCAGGGTAGCCGGTCGCCTTCGCGGCGGCGGCTTCCCGGCGATCGCGGTTCCGGGCTTTGACGCGCTGGCCTCGGCGATGGCCACGGTGACGACGGTGACGGTCGCCGCTCTCGAGCTCGGCCAGTGGCGCCGCGAGGTGTTCCGCAACCCACGGACCGCGCATCTCACGGCCAAGGCGATCGTCCAATGCGCCCGCGCGGAAGGTCGCGAGGGTGACATCCTGGGACACCGCACGATGCAGTGGGTGCTTACCGGACTGCTGTCGACGTTACCGCTCATGCCGGGGCGGCTCGCACCGTTTGACCTCGACGACTATCTCCGCGCTCACTTCACCAAGGTTGGCCCCCAGACTCGCGAGCTCCTCGAGCGCTGGGCGCGGCGGACCAACCCCGAGGACGCGCGCGAATTGCATCAGCTGCTCGATGGCCTCACGCTGGCACACCTGCCGACGCCCTGAGCCCCGCGCACCAATGGTCATTGACCGAGCCGCGCGCGCGAGGCGGCGCGGGTTCTCGCTGCGCCGGCGCAGCGGCGCGCGAGTCGCGGCGCGGCCACCGCCGACATCACGCCCGCTCGGCGCGGCCAAGCCGCCGCTGGTTCGCTAGGCGGGCGGCGTCCAGCGATCGGGCGCGGCTTGTGGCGAGGTCGCGCGGCTGCGGATCGGCTGCGATGGCGTCGACGCGAAGCGTGGGGCCGGCGCAGGCCATATCGCGCCCTCGAACTCAAGAAAGCCATTACGAGCGGCGACCTGCGGGTGTGTCGGCGTCTCGAACAGGCGATCCGAACCACGTCGGCGGCCATGTCCGTCAACAGCATCGCCGCGAACGGCCCCGGGCCGATGCCAGCGAGCTCGACGACGCGAAGATGGGAGAGCGGACCGGACACGTGCTTGCTGGCGTCGGCTGTCGGACCCGATCGCATCGCACTCGTAGCGGCGAGGCCGCGCAATAGTGACTGGGCGCGCTGACTCATTCGCCGGCCCGGAGTCTCGAGCACCGACCGATCCGCATGTCGCGCAGGTCGCCGCCGCTCGAGATGCGACGACCGCAGTCGCGCCCGATGCTCACAATCCGAGGGTGCGCCCGATGAGCTCCAGCATGATCTCGTTGGTGCCGGCGAAGATGCGACCGATGCGGGCGTCAATCCATGCCTTGCCGATCGTGTACTCGGTCGTGTAGCCGTAACCGCCGTGCAGCTGTAGCCCAGCGTCGGTGACCTCACACGCAAGGTCGGTTGTCCACCACTTCGCCATGGCGGCCTCCTCGGGCGTGCACGTACCGCTGACGTAGCGCTGAATGCACCGATCGACATAGCAGCGCGTGATTTCGATCTTGGTCTTCAGCTCCGCCATCACGAAGCGTGAGTGCTGGAAGCTTCCGATCGGGCGCCCGAACGCCTTGCGCGTCTTGACGTAATCCATCGTGGTGTCAAACGCCACCTCCGAGCCGGTGATCGACCCGGCGGCAAGGCTGAGACGTTCGGGCACCAGCCGCGACACGAGTTGCAGGAAACCGGAACCCTCCGGCCCGAGCAGGTTCTCCGGGGGGAGACGTACGTCGTTGAAGAACAGCTCCGCCGTGTCTGAGGCATGCTGTCCAAGCTTGTCGATCTGCTTGCCGCGCTCGAAGCCGTCCATGCCCCGCTCGACCACGAGTAGGGACAGGCCGCCGTGCTTGTCCTCGCTCGTGCGCGCCGCGACGACGACGAGGTCCGCATTGATCCCGTTAGTGATGAAGGTCTTGGTGCCGTTGAGGATCCAGTCGTCGCCGTCACGTCTGGCGCGAGTCGTGATTGCGGCGAGGTCCGAGCCCGTGCCGGGCTCGGTCATCGCGATCGCAAGGACAGTGTGGCCGCGGGCGATACTCGGGAGCCAGCGACGCTTCTGCTCCTCGGTCGCCGACGCCATCAGATAGGGGAGCACGACATCGGTGGTAAGCATTGGGCCTGCCATCGCGTCACCGACACCGGCGCGCACAGCCTCCTCGGAGAGGACAACGTTGAAACGCCAGTCCGAAATCCCGCTGCCGCCGTACTCCTCGGGGATCTCCATCGCGAGAAAGCCGTGCTGCGCGCACTTGGCGAACAGCTCCCGAGGAACGATGCGGTCGCGCTCCCAGTCCGAATAGTGCGGGACGACCTCGGCCTGCAAGAACCGGGCGTAGCTCTCTCGATAGTCGTGGTGCTCGGGCTCGAACAGGTCGCGCCTCGCAGCAGGGGGCACCTTCAGGGGCACGCTCATCACTGTTTCCGGTACACGGTGACCACGGCGGCTCCGCCGAGCCCGATGTTGTGCTGGAGTCCGACCGTGGCGTGGGGAACTTGGCGCTTGTCAGCCTGCCAGCGCAGCTGCCAGGTTAGCTCTGAGCACTGCGCAAGCCCTGTCGCGCCGAGTGGATGGCCTTTGGAAATCAGCCCACCGGAGGGATTCACGACCGGGGCGTCCCCTCCGTAGGTCGTCGCCGCCGCGTCGACGAGTCGGTGGCCCTCGCCAACCGGGGCGAGTCCGAGCGCCTCGTACGTGATCAGCTCGTTGGTCGAGAAGCAGTCGTGGAGCTCGATCACGTCTACCTGGTCGATCCCGATCTGCGCTTCGTCAAGCGCCCGCTCGGCCGCCGCCTTGCTCAGGTCATAACCGCAGAGCATGATCGAGCTGTTCCCCTCGAATGTCGACGGCGAGTCTGTTGCCACTGCCTGGCCGGCAACCTCGACGGCGCGGTCCCATAGGCCTCGCCGGTCGACGAACCGCTCCGTGGCGAGGATCACGCATGCGGCGCCGTCGGACGTCGGCGAGCACTGCAGCTTGGTCAGCGGCGCAAAGATCTCCGGCGCGTCTCGGATCTCCTGCATGGAGTACTCGTGCTGGAACTGGGCGTACGGGTTGTTGACGGAATGCCGGTGGTTCTTCCACCCGATCCAGGCGAAGTGCTCCGGCGTCGACCCGTAGCGCTCCATGTGCTCTCGGCCCGCGTTGCCGAACATTTGCGGGGCGGCCGGCGCCGTCTGCCAGCTACCGCGCCCGGCGATCATCGAGCTGAGGTGCTTGTCCATTGCTGGAGTCCGATCGGTGTACTTCATGCCGAGCGAGCCCTTTTCCATTCGCTCAAACCCCAACGCGAGCGCACACTCGACGGCGCCGAACGCCACAGCCTGGCGCGCGAGGAATAATGCGCTCGACCCGGTGGAGCAGTTATTGTTCACGTTGACGATCGGGATTCCGGTCAGGCCGAGTTCGTAAAGGCAGCGTTGCCCGTAGGTAGAGTCGCCGTAGCAGTACCCGGCGTATGCCTGTTCGACGTCCGTGTACGCGATCCCCGCGTCGGTGAGCGCCTTCTCGCCGGCCTCTCTCGCCCAGTCGGGATAGTCGCCCTCTTTGCTCCCCGGCTTGTCAAACTTCGTCATTCCAACGCCGATAACAAACGTGCGATTTCTCATGTGTAGGTCAATTCCTTCCACGACTGAACCGCTTGCGCCGAGGCGCTCTGCCCATCATCCACAGTAACATACGCTAAGGTATGGGGAGCTTACATGACGGCGGCTCGGTTCGTGTTGCCGCGGTCACCATCGCCGACAATGCTTCTGCCAGGCTCGCCACCGGAACACCCCACCCCAACCGAGCCCAGCTTGGACCCCAGGGAGCGGGTTGCGGTCGTCACCGGCGCAAGCAGCGGCATCGGCTTGCAAACGGCGACCGTGCTCGCCCTGACCGGGGCTCGTGTCGTCTTGGCCGCGCGACGGCAGGATGCGCTCGAGGCGGCTGCCGAGACGATCAGCGCCCGCCTACCGATGGCGACACTCGAGGTCGGAGTGGTCGATCTTGCCGATCTGGCCGCGGTCGAGGACTTCGCGATTCGCGTCGGTCCACGGGTGGATCTGCTGGTCAACAACGCGGCGGTCATGGGTGTCCCGCAGCGCCGGCTCACGCGCCAAGGGTTCGAGCTCACGATGGGCATCAACCACCTCGGCCACTTCGCGCTCACGGGGCTGCTGCTTCGCGCGCTGTTTGCGTCCCCTGCCCCGCGGGTGGTCACGGTCAGCGCCGCCATGGCCCGTCGCGCCACGCTTGACGTCGACAACCTGGACTTCCGCACCGGCTATCGGCCGTTTCGGGCGTACGCCGCCTCAAAGCTCGCGAATCTGATGTTCGCCGCCGAGCTGGCACGGAGGGCGGCTGGCACCAGACTGACGAGCGTTGCCGTGCATCCAGGCACGACGGCTACGGGTCTGCAGAAGCACATGACCCGGGTCCCGCAGTCGGTGAAGCGGGTCGTCCTCAACGCCGTGTTAGGTCACGGTACCGAGGCAGCCGCGCGTCCCACGATCGTTGCGGCGCTCGACGGTGCGATCAAGAACGGCGCCTTTCTCGCGCCCACCGGGCGCTTTGAGCTCCGTGGCTCCCCGGGGCCCGTTCGCTGGCCACCGCTCGTCGATGACCCCGTGGCCCGGCAGGCGCTGTGGATCCGATCGGAGCAGCTCACGCGGGTGCGGTACGCGATCTAGCTGACCCGCCTCCGCAAGCGGGCAAACCGGCGATTGAAGGTTCGCCGTGAAGCGGCCCCTGTCGCCTTGGTCAGTGTCCGAGCAACGCCTCGGCCGTGCCGCGCTCGACCAGCTCTCGCTCGCGGGGGCTGAGACCCTGGGCTCTGTCCATCACCTCGAGGGCCGAGCGGAGCGTCGGCGGCGGCGCGAAGGGCACGTCGCTGCCGAAGACGAGCCGCTCTGCCCCGAGGAGGTCGATGGCGAGGCGCAGGTTCTCCGGCGATGTCGACAGGGCTACGTCGTAGTAGAGGCGCCGCAGATGCTCGGCGACGTCGGCGCGTGGCCCGCCGAGATGCGTCCGGGCCAGCGGACTGTCGATCATCGCCAAGCGAGGGGCGAGAAACGGGAGTGCGCCGCCCAGGTGGGACAGCACGAAGCGGATGTCCCGGTAGCGCTCGAGCGTGCCGCGGGCGATCATGTCGGCGATCGCGCGGGTGGTGTCGAAGGCGAACTCGAGAACCGGGTCGGGAAGCGTCAGGCCGACGGGACTTGGCGGAAGGTTCGGATGGATGTGCACGAGCGTGGATCGACTGTCAAGGGCGGCGAGCACGTCCTCGAAGACCGGGTGGCCGAGGTAGCACCCGCCGTAGTTGGTCAGCAGGGAGACACCGTCGAGTCGGAGGTCGTCTAGCGCGTACTCCAACTCGGCGACGCTCGCCGCTACGTTCGGAAGCGGGAGCAGAGCGAACGCGCCGAGGCGATCTGGGGCGCCCGCGCATAACGCGGCGAGTTCGTCGTTGCATTGACGCGCCGTAGCCGCGGCCGAGGCCGGCTCGAGGGGAATCGTCGCGGGCGTGGAGACGGAGAGGACCGCGCGAGCGATCCCGAGCTCGTCGAGCTGACGCATCATGCTGTCGGCGTCCCAGTCCGGCAGCGTGATGCTGCCGACGTCGGTTGCGCCGGCCGAGCGCAGTGCCTCGCGATACGCGGCGGGGACGGCGTGGTGGTGAAGGTCTACGAAGCCCACGGCCACGTCAGTACCCTACCGTGTGGTATGGCCACGGCGCGTACTGGGTCGCCGCCCGGATCAGCCGTCGCGGCGAGGGTGGCTACGGACGGATCAGAAGGTCGACGAGGCCCTCGGCCTGCCGACGGGCGATACGAACGTTGTCGGACCCGGTCAAGATGAAGCCCATGCCGACGCAGAACAGTGCGTTCGTGCGCATCCGGGCGTCGGCCTCGCTAAAACCGAGCCCCAGGAAGGCCTTGCGCTCGAGCTGAAGAATGCGCTTGTCCGACCGTGTGAGCGTGTGGCTGACGAGAACGTTCGTGCGCGCCCATTCGCGAGCGGCACGCTCCAGCCGCCAGTAGTTTCGGTCGAGCAGGATGTCGATGAGGGCCAGCAGCAGCGCCCGCGGAGGCAAGTGCTCCAGTTCATCAAACGAGTCGACGAGCTTCTCGCGCTCCTCGCAAAAGGCCCGTGCCACAGCATCCTGGAATCCTGCGGCGTCGGTGAAGTGCCAGTAGAAGCTGCCCTTGGTGGCGCCGAGACGCTGGGCGATCCGGTCGATCTTGACGGCCGGCATACCCTCGTCGGCGATGAGGACGAGTGCTTCGTCCACCCAGTCTTGGCCGGACAGACGCGAAGGCGCCGAACCGCGACCGGCCGACCGAGCAACGGACGTAGAAGAGGCCATTGTCCTCCTAGTTTGACACACGCAGCGGCGCCGACGAGGCCGCACGCGCCTCGTAGGTCGCTCGAGCGTCGGGGTCCGCGTCGGCCAGCAGACGGTCTGCGCGCAGGGCGCGGGAGATCTGGTCGCGGGCGCCGCGCGGCAGCAGTCCAATGACCGGTCCGATCCATCCGACCGCCTTGGGGACGTAGACGTCGAAGCGGCGGTTCCGCAGCGCATCGACAATCGCCCGAGCGACATCTTCGGGTTCGCTGTTCTTGAGGCCGCGGGCCGGCTGAAGCCCTGACGAGAGCTCGGTGTTGACGACGCCTGGCATCACGCAGGACAGCTCGATTCCGCTTCCGGCGAGCTCGCTCCGCGCGGCCTCCGTTGCCCCGACGACGAAGTGCTTCGTCGCACAGTAGGTGACCGCACCCGCGAATCCGCCTTTGCCGGCGGTCGAGGCGACGTTCACGATGTGTCCTTGCCGGCGTGGAGCCATGCGAGCGATTGCCTCTTTCATCCCGTTTAGCACGCCGATGGCGTTGATCTCGACCTGTCCTCTCGTGGTCGCATCGTCCTCGTCGACGAACGTTCCGAGTCGCATGATCCCGGCGTTGTTGATGAGGACGTCGACGTCGCCAAGTTCGGCTGCCACGCTGTCGAGGAAGGCAGCGAAGCTCGATCGGTCGGTGACGTCGAGCGTGACGGCGACGGTGTCGCCGCCGAGTTCCGCGGCGGCGGAGTTGGCGGCCGCCTCGTCGAGGTCCCCGATGGCGACGTGCATCCCTGCGCCTACGCAAGCCGCGGCGGTCGCGCGTCCGATCCCGCGGGCCGCGCCGGTGATGGCCACGACCTTGCCGTTCAGTTGCACTGGCGTCATGGCTTCTCCCGGCTTGTCACGGGGATACGACGCCGCGCGCTTCGCGCACGCTCATCGGTCTTGCGGCGCGTGCGCAGCTCTGGCTGGGTGCAGGTGCGGGTCAATTTCGGTATCCGATATGCGGGCTTGAAAGAGGGTGCGGCGGAGGAGGGTGTCCGCCGCCCCGGCACCATACCACAACGTATGGTGCTATCGCGGATCTCGTGCGCTGGCACCACACCCCGGGCCCCACGCCGCGCCGATTACCCGCGCGCTGGAAAGCGTCCGGCTTGCTGGAACAGGCCGGGCACCGGGCGACCAAGCTGGCGGCCGAGCCACTCGCTTGCCCGCGCCAGCGCATCAAGATCGAGCCCGTGAAACGCTCCCTCGCGCTCCAGGATCCAGGCCAGATCCTCGGTCGCCACATTCCCGGTCGCGCCCGGAGAGAACGGGCATCCGCCGAACCCGCCGACGCTCGCGTCGAACCAGTCAACTCCGGCCTCGAGTCCGGCGATCGCGTTCGCGTAGCCGGCGTTGCGGGTATTATGCAGGTGCAGCCCCAACCTCACGTCCGTGGCGGCGCGCACGGAGCGCAGGAGGGCGCGGAGCGCGCGCGGCGTCGCCGCGCCGATCGTATCCGCGAGCACGACAACGGAGCTACCGGCCTCGGCAGCGTGAACGGCGTGCTCGCTGACCACGGCCGGGTCGACCTCGCCGCTGTAGGGGCAGCCGAGCGCGGCGGCCAATGTGATGTAGGCGCGCCGCCCCCCAGCGCCGGCGGTTTCGACGAGTTGCCGCGCCGTTCGTGCGGCCGTCGCGACGTCGCAGCCCTGGTTGCGTTGGGCGAACGCGTCGGTGACTGGATAGGCGATGTGGACCTCCGCGGCGTCCGTTTCGAACGCACGAGCGAGTCCGCGCTCGTTGAGGACGAGCAGCGCGAGCCGATCGCCATCGGCACCGCTGTTCATCGCTTGCGACACGACGGCCTCGCTGTCGGCCATCTGCGGCACGCGGTCGCCGCGCACGGCGCTGCCGGCCTCGACGACGCTGGCGCCGGCGTCCAGCAGCATCACGACCAGCTCCGTTCGCTGGCTGGCCGTGAGCATCACAGATTCATTCTGCAATCCGTCGCGCGGCCCGACCTCGCATATCGTCACGGACTCCGGCTGTTCAAGGCGCATGCGACAGACCATACTGCAACGTATGGCCTCGGTTCGGCCACAAACCGCCCATCGCTCGCCTCAACGAGCGAACCAACCCTCTCGGGATTTACACCTAGTTGCTGCCGACGTGCGGGAAGGTGGTCGATAAGCCCTCGAAGGTCACGGTCGGTGCGGCGGTGCACGGCGGAGCGGCCGTCTGGCTTCCCGAGTCCGAGCGGGCGATCCCCAGCGCGGTGAAGAGCTGTAGCTCGGCCTGTGAGACCCCGGCGGTGGGGGATGTCGCAAGCGTTGGCGTTGGGTTCGCGCAGTGCGAGCTTGTGAATGACGGCAGACCGCTAGCGAGGCTCTCCGCGGCGGCGGGAGGTGCGTATGGGTTCGTGCGGTCAGAGCCGTACTGGAACACCTGGGGTCCGAGGCTCGCCGGATTGAGCGGTCCGGCCTCGCCTCGGATGTAGTGCAGGAGCTGGTTGCTTGCCGGTGCCTCGTTGTTGACCGGGCCGATCGCTTCGCTGACCGAGGCGACGTTGGCAAAGAATGCGTCGATGTCCGGCTGGTACAGGTCGGCGTACGTCAGCAGGGGGTTGAGATCGTCGAGGGTGGGGGTCGCGGCGTCGAGCACCGGACGCAACTGGGTCAGTGCGGCGTCGAGTGAGGGCAGTCCTGATCGGGCCGCTTGGGTCAGCGGTCCGAGCCCAGTTGTGAGTCGAGCGAGCGGGGGCGCGAGCGGTGTGAGCTGTCGCAGCAACGGTGTCAGCGCGGCGGCGCTGGGTACGAGTTCGGTCAACAGTGGGTTGGCGTCGGCGGTGAACGCGTCGAGTTGCGCGAGCGCGGACCGCGCGTGACCCTCAAATCCGGGGAGCTGCGCCAATGAGCGCGCGAGCGCGCTGCTGGCGGCCGCCGTGGCTGCGAACGTGTCGTGTGCGGCGGTGACGAGACGACCGAGTTGCGCGTCGCGACCGCGCAGCGCCTCGATCACGATGCCCGCGTTGCGCACCAGCGCGACGATGGACCCGTCGTCTTGCGCGAAGGTGGCGGTCACGCGCGCCAGATCGTCGGAGAATGGCGCGAGCTCGCCGAGCGCGGTGTTGAGCGCCTCGCCGTTGCCGGCGACGCCCTCTGCGGCGCTCGCCATCCACGCTTCGAAGGCGAGGCGAGTCCGCGGGTCGAAGGCGCGGTAGATCTGATCGAGCGCCACCGCCGGCACGACCTGCGCCGCGCCGAGCGTGCCGCCGTCGGGGATGACAGGGGCGGTGCGCAGACCAGGGTCGAGGGCGATGTAGGTCTCGCCGAGCAGCGACTTGATGCGTAGCTCGGCCGTCGCATCGGTGTGGATTGGCGCGTACTGGCGATCGAGCTGGACGGTAGCCACGGTGTGTCCGTCCGAGCCTGGGGCGAGGCCGACGACGGAGCCGACGTTTACGCCGCTGATGCGTACGTCTGACTGGACGGCGAGCTGGTTGGCTTGCAGCAGGGTGACGCGAAACTGGTAGCCCTTGCCTTCGAACGGCACCGTCCCGCCAAACGACAGCCACAGGAACGTCAGCAGGCCAAAGCAAGACGCTGCGAACACCGCGATGACGGACAGCTGAAGGCGTGATGGGGCTCGGGTCTGCATCGATTCAGGGCGTCGAGCTACTCGCACAGAACGGCGGCTTCAGCAGGTCGACGACGGCGGCGAGCGACGGGTTTGTGCGGGGAGCCGAGCAGATGAGGAACTCGCTGGAGGGTGCGAGGAGGACCTCGCCGCGGGCGATCGCTCCGCTGGCGTCGGCGCTGGCGACCACGCTGTCCAGGTTGTGCGCGGCCCAGGGGAGGTAGAAGAGGTAGCCCGGTCGCGTGCTCGAGCCGGGGTAGGCGAGCTCGTTGAACAGCGTGTTGAGCACGCCGAGCGTCGTCGAGAGCTTCGGAGTTGCGGCGGCGAGCGAGCGTGACCCGGTCGCGAGCGCAGCCACCGCCGGCTGGGCTGCATGTGTGAACGGGCCGATCTGGCGCGTGATGACCGGGCGAGTCTTCGCGAAGAACGCCGTGAGTGCCTGCCCGGCCGGCGCGAGGGCCTGGGCCGTTGGGAGCAGTCCGCTCAGCGCTTGATCCGTGAGGTGGGCAGTGCCGGCCAGCTGGGTCAGCGAGCCGCGCACCTGACTGAGCGCTCCCGGGAGCTGTGCCACGGTCGAACTGACGCTTGCGTCCTCGTGGGCGAAGGTGGCGAAGAGCGAGTTCGAGGCGTCGACGAGCTCGCTCAGCTGCGTGTCTCGATCGCCGATCGCCGTCGTGAGCAGCGCGAGGTCGCGCACGACGGCGCTGATGTCGCTCTGGCGGGCGACGAGACGACTGCTTATCTGCTCGATCGCGAGCGTCGTCGGGTCGAGGCGGCGTAGGTCTGCAGACAGGGTGGGCCCCTGGCCGTCCAGGGCCTGTCCGCCGGAGCTGATCAGCGCCAGGAGGTAGCTGCGGGTGTCGGCGTCGAGCGACGCGAGTAGCTCGTCGAGGTTGATGTCGGGTGCGGTCTGGGAGATGGGCAGGGTGCCGCCGTCGCGAAGCGTGCCGGCGGCGGGGTTGCCAGGGTCCATCTCGACGGTCATGTCCTTAAGCTCGGATTTCGGGCGCAGCAGGAGGGTCGCGTTGCGGTAGATCGGGCCGTCGCCGCGATCGATGTGCATCGTCACGACGGCGACGCCGTCGTGGAGGTGAACGCCCGAGATGAGTCCGACCCTGACACCCGCGATGGTGACGGACTGGCCCTGACCGGCCTGTACCGCTTGAGCGGTCTGAAACTCGGCGTTGATTGTGAGGTAGCTGCGTCCGAGGAGCGGTACCCAGCCCGGGAGGGCCACGCCGAGCTGGCTGCCGATGTAGCCGGTGACGAGGCAGGCGAGGACGATGAGCAGCACGACGAGCAGTGCCGGTTCGGCCGAGCGGCTGATGTGGCCGCGCAGTGTGCGCCGGGGGGCGGTATCCGCGGTCGCGCTCATCGCCCGGGGCCGTCTGCCGGGCCGTTTGCCGCCGGTCCGTCGAAGGCCGGAAGTGCCTGGGCGTCACAGGGCGAGGTCGCCTCGATTGCGGGCTCCACGCCGGGGTTTGCGGGGCTCGTGCCTTGCGGCGGTAGGCTCGTCAGCACGTCGAGGGATCCGCTCGCACCGGACGTGCCGAAGATGTGTATCGGGCCCGTGGCGAAGCTTGCCCCGCCGGTCTGCAGCAGTGGGCGGAGGTAGGTGCCGTTGCCGTCGAAGCTCGCGCCGAGGCTGTTGATGCCGACGAGCGCGTGGAACAGCTCCTGATAGGCCGGAGAGCCGGTCGTGTTGGCACCATCGCCGAGCTGCGCCTCCGACGCTGGGATGAGCGTGCGGGTGAGGCAGCGGCTGAGCGGGTCGAGCTGGTCGGCAAGCCCGGTAAGCCCGGGGATGAGCTGGGCCAGGGACGGACTCGTCGCGGCGAGCTGGGCGGCCAAGCCGCCCAGCTCGCCTGGACTGAGGAGGGTGCGCGTCGATGCGATCCAGGGCAGCGCGGTGTCGGCGAGGCGCGGCACCTCTCCGACGGCGGGTAGCAGCGCGGCGGCGAAGCGGCGGGCGCTCGGGAGCGCGGTGTTGAGCGCGACCAGTGCCGCGCGTGTGCTCGCGACGGCCCCGGGGAGTGAGGCGACGGACGACTGCAGCGCGGCCGACTCGGCAGCGAAGGTCTGCATCGTCAAGTCTGCGTTGACGATGAGGCCTTGCAGGTGACTTTCGTTGTGTCCGAGCGCCGCGGTCGCGCGGCCGAGCGAGGCGACGAGCGTCGAGACATCGTTCGGCTGGCGTCCGCCGAGTGCCTGGGCGACGATCGCACTTCCGCGGAGGGCGGGTGTCAGGTGCCGGGCGGTGTCGTTGAGGGCCTGGGCGGCGGTTCGGCCGCGGACGGCCGGCTCTTGCGCGAGGTCTTCGGCGGCCGTTGGGCGGCTCGTCAGTGCACTGCCGACGGCAGTCACGATCTGTTGAAGGTCGCCGCGGATGTCGGCGGTGAACGTGTCGAGCACCTGGTCGAACTGCACGGCCACCGAGGTCTGTGCGAGCGGCACCGTCATGCCGGGCCGAAGCAGCGGAGCCGACGGCGAGCCGGGTTCGAGATCGATGAAGAAGTTGCCCTCAAGGAATAGGCGCGGGCGGATCTTCAGCGTGGCATCGGTGTGGAGCGGCAGCGCGTCGTTGTTGACCTCGAGGGTGATGAGCGCTGCCGGTGACGAGCCGTCGCGCGCCATGGCGACGACCTTGCCGACGTCGATGCCGGCTTCGCGCACCGGAGTGCCGGGAGTGACGTTCAGCGATGAGGAGAACACGGCGCCGAAGCGAAACCCGTGGCTGAGCGGGTTGTGTTTCGTGAAGGCGGCGTAGGTGACGATCACTGTGAAGGCGACGACGATGAGGCCGGCTCGCAGTGGGGTGATCCGTTCCGGCGCACCCGGTCGGCGTCCGTGGCGCGCCGATGCGGTCGGGCGTCGCATCTCACCCGTCTCCCGTGAGGATGTCGCGCCCGGCGCCGACGCTTGGGACATGACCGATGACGGTCTTGCCCGGAACGAATGTCTCGTTACCGGCCTCGCAGACGTTCGCCGGCTGCCCCGGCGCCGACACGTACGGGTACGGATCGGTGTGCAGGTAGTCGAACTGGGCCGCCGCCTCGCGGGCCGGTGAGCTGCCGACGGTGCCTCCGCTCGCTGGTGCTGAGGCTGGTGCGAACTCGCTGTTCGGCGGGGCGTAGGCTGCGCTTGGGTCCGGGGTGGCACCGTTGGCGGGCGCCGGATCGAAGATCGTGTAGGGGAAGATCGGGAGTGCGCGCAGCCAGGTGCCGCTCGCGCTCCCCTCGGCGAGCGAGCTCGAGAGGTTGCGTAGCAGCAGCGTCGGGTAGTTGCACGTCGTCTGCATCCCGGCGAGGTCGGCGACGAGCGGGTTTGAGCCTCCGGCGGTGTTCGTGAGCGCCGACACGCCGGTGCTTACGTCGGGGGCGAGCGCGAAGGTGCGCAGCGAGCGCAGTGTCGCCTGCAGCTGGGGGTTGATCGCGTTCGCGGGTCCGAGATTCGTCGCACCTGCGGTCACGGCGTCGTCGAGGGCGGGCGCGGTGGTGCGCAGCAGTCCGGTCGCTGGATCGAGCAGCGCGGCCAGGCGGGTGAGGCGGGCGACGAACGGCCTCGCGTCGATGAGCGTGCGGGTGCCGACAGACAGCGTGCTCGGCGTTTGATCGATCGCCTGCCCGATCGACGGAGTGACCGTCGCGAGCGAGTGCAACGTCGTGTCGAGGTCATCGACCAGGCCGGGTTCCTCTCCAGCTACTGGGGCGACGGCCGCTGCGGCGTGCTCCAGCGCCACGAGCAGCGTGGCGAGTTGCGTGCGCGGCGCGGCGAGCGAGCTGGCGACGGGCTGCAGGTCGGCGAGCGCGGAGGCGAGGCTGGAGATCGCGTCATTGAGGTCTGCGCCGCGGCCGGCCAGCGCGTCGCCGTAGGCGGCAAGGGATGTCTGGATGGCGGCGCGAGTGCGCGGGTTGAACATGTCGAGCAGCTGGTCGATGTCGACGGGCTGTGGCGTCGCGGCCGACAGCGGGAGAACCTGGCCGGGGGCGAGCGTCGGCGATGACGTGCCGGGGGTGAGTTGGAGGTACTTCGAGCCGAGCGCCGACCGGTCGGCGACGAGCACGGTGGTGCCTGCGTGGAGCGGCCGTAACCGGGCCTGGAGGGACAGGGTGAGAACGGCGGTCACGGCGCCGGTCCGGGGGTCTTGCTGGGGCTCCTCGGCCGCGACGACGCCCACGCGCGTGCCGCCGACGCGGACCTCGTCGCCGACCCGCAGCTCGCTGGCGTCCGGTACGCGCACCTTGACGCGATAGGTCGGGACGAACGGCAGTCCGTTGTTCGCGTTGTACGCGAGGTAGACAGCGAGGATGATCACGAGCGTGGTGACCGCGCCGATGAGCAGCGGCGATCCGACGAGGGAGTTCGCGCCGCGACGTCTCATCCGGACGGCACCTGTGCCGGGGAGCATGCGGCCGTGCCGGCAGCGGTCCACGGGGCGGATCCGTCCGCGGGGGGCGCGGCCGCCGCACCGGGACAGCGGGCGGTTTGGTGGAGCTTCAGGTTCGCGAGCCCGGTGGCTGGGTTGACTGCGGTGAGCGTTCCGGTCGCGTCGGTGGCGAAGGCGGCGAAGAGCGGCGAGATTCGCGCGTAGTGGCCGTCGGCGTCGTAGTAGGAGGAGCTCTGTCCAAGAGAGCGGAACGCGCCGATGAGGTCGGGGGCGTAGGGTGCGGCGAACGCCGCGATCGGTTCGGCAGCGCGAAGCGCGGCCGATGTTTGCGGCGCCGCGAAGGCGAGAGCGTGGGCGAGGCCGGGCGCTGCGCCTAGAGCGGCGACAAGACCTGTTGTCTGTTGTCCGACCACGGCGGTGGCGAGATCCCGCACCGGGGTCTGGGCCTCGCCGAGCAGCGGGCTGACGGACTGGAGAAGCTGAGGCAGTGACCGCAGGTCGGGCTTGCCGGCGTCAACGAGCTCGGTGAGCGTCCGCAGGGCCGGTGAGAGCTGGACAAACACTTCGTTGCCGTCGGCGAGTGTGCCTGGCAGTTCGCGGAGGGCGTTGGTGAGCGATCTCCCCTCGGCGCCGACTGCGGCGAACGTTTGAGCGGTCCCGCCGACGAGCACGTTGAGTTGTGGCGCGCGAGCGGCGATCGCTGAGACGGTGCTTGCCGTGGCGGTGAGGAACCTGTTGAGCGCGGGCTCGTCGCTGGTGAGTTGGGAGAGGAGATGATCGGTGGCCGCGAGCGTCGGCGGCAGGTAGGGGATCGCGGTGTTGAGCGCCCGCCCGGTGCCGGCGTACGCGGTCGCTGAGCCCTGGATCAGCTCCTGCAGCCCGCGCAGCGTCCGTGGGTTGAGGGCGTCGAACAGCTCGTCGAGTTGCACGCCGCTCGTGGTCGCGGTCGTGGGAAGAGTCGCGTCCTCGGGCAGTGTTGGCGCGCTGTTCGGGCCGGGGGTCAGTGCGATGTAGCGGTTGGCGACGCCGGCGAGCGAGGGCGAGCGGACCTGCGCTGTCGTGCCCTCGTGCAGCGGGCCGATCGAGCTGTTGACGACGATCGTCACGTCGGCCTGCTCGTTTGCGGTGAGTGAGATGCCCCGGACAGATCCGACGGGTATCCCCCCGACCTCGACCTCGTTGCCCGTGGTCAGCTGGCTCGCGTCGAGGAACAGCAGGTGATACGTGTACGACGTGCCGCTGTCGAGGATGATGTAGGCGACGACCAGGACGATGACGGCGAGGGTGCCGACGGTCGCGATTCGCACGGGGTTCGGACGTCGCGGGCGGTCCGTTGGCGTCGCGCGCTCGGCCCGCAGCGTCGGCGCCGAGACGGTCGGCTGAATGGTCACGCCCTCACCGTCCGAGCAGGTAGTTGAGCAGCTCGTTCGACGCGCTGGGGTCGGCCGCGTGGCGAACCGCCGCGGACACGACGGATGCCACGGCGCTCGCCGTCGCCGCGCCCGTCCCGTGCAGGTTGGCAGTGCAGTCGGTGTTGACGGGCGTCAGGTTGTAGTTGATGCAGGAGCCGGTGATGCGCAGGAACGCACGTAAGAAGTGGCCGTAGCTGTCGTAGCCGTTCGTGGCGAGCGACGTGCGGAAGATGAGATGCAGTAGGTCGCTCAGCCCGCTGCGCTGCCGGACGCTCTGCAGCAGGGTGGCGGCGTTGGAAGCCAGCGGTGTCGCGGCGGCGCCCAGCGACGAAAGCTGGCGCAGCAGGGGCGTCGAGGCCGTGAGCGCCTCGCTACCTTGCTGCGCCGTTGGGCCGAGGCCGGTTACGAGCGCCGTGCCGCCGCTGGCGAAGGGCGCGAGATGGGTCACGGCGCCGTTGATCGCCGGCGAGGCGATGGCCAGGTTCGCGAGCGCGGGGTCGGCGCGAACGCTCAGCGTCGAGAGCGCTCGCAAGGTCGGCGTCAGGCTGGCCAGGAACGTCGGCAGCCGGACAAGCGCCTGGCCGAGCGCCGCCCGGTGGGCGGCAGCCACGCCGACTACTGGAGCGGCCGAGGCGATCGCGTCGGCAAACTGGCGACGAGTCGGTGCGAGCCCCCCGACGACCGCATTCGCCTCGCCGGCCAGCCGAGACAGAACGGAGTCCTCGGAGGCGAGGATAGCGAGCACGCGATCGAGCGAGCCGAGCGCCGGGTCGGCGCGCTGCACCACCTCCTCAAGGGCCTGCCCGTTGCCGGCGAGGCCAACGCCGAGCTCGTTGATGACGATGGTCAGCCGCTGCGCGTAGGGCAGACGGGCGATGTCCCCGATGAGGTCGAGGCTCACTGGACTTGACGTCTGCGCGACGGGCAACAGACGTTGACCGGCACCGGGCGATCCGCTCGGAACGACGGGCAGGGGCGGAGCGGCCGGGATACCGGCCACGTGCGGCTGCGTCGGCGCACAATCCACAAACATCTCCCCCACGAGCGATTGCGGGCGAATCGCGCAGGTGGCGTCGGTCCGGAAGTCATGAAAGGCGGGGTTGGCGATGTGCAGCTCGACGGCCGCGTGATGACGGTCGGGGGTGAGGGTCACCGACGCGACCGACCCGACGTTTACCCCTGCGATCCGGACGTCCTCGCCAGCGACGACGTTCCCGGCGTCGTCGAAGATGGCGCGGACTTCATACGCCGGCGGTCCACCGTGAATCGCGACCAAGACGGCGACCAGCGCACACACGATCCCGACGGCGGCCCACGGCGCCGCGCGGCGCGCAGACTGGCTCATCCAGATGCTGAGCGGTCGCTGCCGCTGTCGTCGCGACGATGCTGGCGCGCGCCGACCATCGCTCGCGGCGTCGCCGCCGCGTCGCTGAGCTTCTCCTTCCCCCACGGCGCAGGACCCTACCGTACGGTATTGTTAATCGGGGATTATCCCTGACGGGTCACAGCCGGCGTCACCGCGAGCCTGGACGCCAATCCGGTCCCGTCAGTGGTGAGCGGCGCCTCGGGGGCAGTGGAGTGCAGACGCGCGTCTGAGGTGGCGCCACGGGCGACGACGAGCCTGTGCCGCCGCGAGTCGCCCCCGGCGGCACAGGGCGGACTTCTCAGGCGAGCGCTGTCCGTCGCTTCGCCATTACCCCTGCCCGAAGTTCGGCTGTGGTCGGGACCGGGCTGAGGCCCCATTCGTAGAGCTGGCGCCGCTCTTCCAGCCAGGGTGGGAGCATGAGGGTGTCCCCCATGTGTTGCGGGTCGGTTTCGTCAAGGCCGAATCCGGGCCCGCCGAACTCGGCGATTTCGAACAACACTCCGCCCGGCTCGGTGAAGTAGGCGGAGCGGAACCAGTAGCGGTCGACGACGCCGGTGGCCTTCGGATCGATCGGCTTGGAAAGTTCCGCCCAGTCTTCGAGGTCGGCGGGGTCGCAGGACCACGCCACGTGCTGGACGCAGCCGCCGCCGAACGAGCGTCGCTCAGGGGGTGCGGGGTCGATCGCGTACCAGCCGCCGCGTCGTGGCCCGCGAGCCTCGTACCGCCCGTCGCTGCCCATCGGCGCAAAGTTGAGCGTGTCGGTGAGAAACCGCAGGCTCGCCTCTCTGTCGGTGGCGAATGCGCGCACGCCATCAAACCCCTGCAGGGCTAGCTCGGCCGGAATCTCGGGGGACTCGCCGATGAGCGGGGGGTCGTCGGTGTGAACGATGGCAAGCTCGTGATCAAGCCCTTCCCGATCGGAGAAGCGCAGCGAGGTTTCGCCGCGCTCGGTCGGGATGTCCTCGTCGGAGAGTCGCCGCTCCCAGAAGTCGAGCGCCTCGCTCGAGCCAACTCGCCAGACGATGCGATGTACGTTCCCGGCGCCGGCGCGCCCGTGGGGCCTGCCCCGGTATTCGAAGAAGCTGATGTTGTTGCCGTAGCTGGCGCGCTCGTCGCCGTAGAAGAGGTGGTAGTTCGTCATATCGGTCTGGTTGATCGACTTCTTGACGATGCGCAGACCGAGCACACGGACGTAGAAATCCGCGTTGCTGGGCGCGTCCGCGGTGATGCACGTAACGTGATGGATGCCGTCGAGCTTCATCTCGTTCTCCCGTCAGGGTTTGCGCCGAACAGGTCCGGCCCTTGCGGCGACCTTACCATACTGCATGGTATTGTCCTGCGGATGCCGAGGAGGGTGACTGAGGGCCAGAGGCAGTGACGCGTCGCTGCGGACTCTCGACGCGCGTCGGTGCGGCGACGGGCGGGCTCGAGCGCTCCGCCGGAGGGCGCTGTGGGTATGAGAGTGCCCGGGGCGCGGTGCCTTGGACGCCTTGCTCGCAACCCCGATGTGGTCGGTGCGGATGTTCGCGCGACGACCGAAGGCGAGATCCGAGAACCGACACGAGGAGGAGATCCATGCGCAAGAGTTTCGTAGCAGCACTGATGGCGATGGCGGTAATCGCGCTTCAGGTGCCCGCCGGGGCATCGGCGGACGAGCAGTTGTCCCTGGCTCCGCAGGTCAGCGGAAGCCCCGGGGGGCCCGGCACGATCGCGATCACCCTGAGCGACAGCAGCACGACCGGTGGCCTGCCGGCACCGATCACTGGCGCGTTCGCCGCGTACCTTCCGCACGGGCCCACCTACGACTTCACCGCGTTCCCGACGTGCTCGGTGACGATCATCCAGGCCGCCATCGGCTCGGCGCCGAATTGTCCTGCCCACTCGCTGCTGGCCACGGGCTCGGCGGCCGTGGGCGCGTCGATCGGGGGGACGCCGTTCAACGAGACGGCGGCCGTGAGCGTGTACCTCGTGCAGAAGAGTCCCCTCACGGTCGAGTTCTGGGGCAACGGCACTCAGCCGGTCGCCGAGACGCTCCAGTTTCCGGGAACCGCCACGGCTGCAGCCACTCCGTACGCGTACAAGCTGTCGCTCAACGTCCCGATCATCGCCACGGTCCCGGGGGGGCCCGATGGATCCGTGCTCTCGGTCAGCCTCAAGCTCGCCCAGTCGATGAAGGTGGGGCGAAAGACCGTCAGCCTCATCACGCTTCCGAAGCGATGCTCGGGCTCGTTTCATTGGGGCGCGCAGGCCTCCTTCCAGGATGGAACCACCGCGATGACCAGCACGGCGACGGCCTGTCGCTGATCGCCGCTGGGCCGCGTCGCCGGTCGGGGCGTCAGCGACCGATCGGCGACGCCGGCGGGCACGGATGACGGCCGCGCTTGCCCGCTCGACTTCTGCCGGCGCTCAGACGGTCCGCATCGCGCAGCGGAGCTTCCCATTCGCTGCCCACGGGGCGGCCGCGTCACCCACTGCAGACTCTTCTCGACGGATTACACCGGCCGCAGGATGAGCGGCATTCCGCCGATGGGCCCGATGGTCGGCTGCTGGCGGATGCGCAGCTGATAATCGGGGGCGAGATCCACGTCAAAGCGCGAGATGATCGTCGATGCGATCGCCCGAATCTCGAGCTGCCCAAAGCGCATCCCAATACACGTCCGCGAGCCAGCGCCGAAGGGGACGTACTGGCCCTTTGCCATCGTGGCCTTGCGACTGGCCTCGAACCGCTCGGGGCGGAACGCGAACGGCTCCTCCCAGATACCGGGCAGGTGGTGACTGGCCCAGGACGAGTAGATGACGTTCGCGCCGCCGGGGACCTGCACGCCACAGACCTCGAACGGTGCGAGCGAGCGGCGCGGACCGACCCAGGCCGGTGGGTAGAGTCGCAGCGTCTCATCAAGCACCTGCTCGAGCATCGGAAAGCGCTCGCCCATCAGATCCGCGGCCGTCGCTGGCCCGGAGAGTTGAGCCTGCTCGCGGCGCAGACGTGCGATCCACTCGGGGTGGCGCGCCAGCTCGTAGAACAGGAACGACACGGTCGAGGTCGTCGTGTCGTGTCCGGCGAATAGCAGCGTGATGACTTCGTCGCGCACCTGCCGGTCGGTGAGCCGAGTCCCCGCCTCGTCGGTGGCTTCGAGCAACAGACTCATGAGGTCCTCGCCGGTCGTTCCCGATGTGCGCCGGCGTCCGATCTCGCGGTAGATGACCTCATCGATCCGCTTGCGCGCGCGTTGCATTCGCGCCCACGGCGTCCGTGGTCCGCGCAGCATCTGCCTGGGCATGTCGTGTGAGTAGAAGCTCAGGCCTTCCTCAAACAGCGTGGCGAGATCGGCCCGCCCGACGTCGGGGTCGTCCGGGTCAAGGCCGAGGAGCGCGAGCATCGCGATGCGCAGGGCGAGCCGCCGCGTCCAGCTGTACAGGTCGATCTGACCACCGGAGAGCCGCTGGTCCACGGCTGCCTGAACCTCGCGGTCGATGACGTCGTACGCGGCGAGGACCCGCTCGCGATGGAACATCGGGAGCATCACCTTCCGCGACCAGCGGTGGAAGTCTCCGTCGACGGTCAGCAGACCGTCTCCCAGCAGCGGGATGAGGTTACCCATGGAGCCCTCACGCCAGCTGAAATTCTGGGCGTTGGCGACGAGGAGGTGATGGTTGGCCTCCGGGCCGAGGAGCGCCACGACGTTGGTCGAGAGCAGCCGCAGCGTGAACACCGGGCCGAAGCGGGCATAGTTGCTGAGCAGCAGACCAAGCGGGTCGCTCAGCATGCGCGTGGCACGCCGAGGATCAAAGGACGTCGCGCCGGGGGGGAACGGGACCGTGTTGCGGTGCGCGTTGCGCAGGTCGGTGAGCATCGGCCTGAGCGGATTCGTCGACTGTGGCGGCGGGCCTTGCAGTGTGGTGGGTGCCACGGGCTCTCCCTCTCGTTTTGCTGAATGCGGCGCGACTCTAGAGCAGGCTGTGAGCTCGCAGCCAGGCCATGCTTTGAGCCACAGAGCTACGCAGTGGCTCTTTCTGATCCGGCCCGAGGTAGTAGTGATTCGCACCGTCGATTGTCACGGCGGTCTTGTCAGAATGGGGAATCGCTTCGTAGAGCGCCCGCGTGTAGCCGGGCGTGCAGATCTCGTCGGCCGAGTTGGTCACGACGAGTGTGGGCACATCGAGCTCGACGGCCGCTCGGATGCCGTCGGCTCTGGCGTCGTCGATGCTCCATTGAGACAGCCAGCTGCGCAGCGTGCAGAAGCGAGCGAGGCCGGCGGGACCGTCGTTGACGAGCCGGGGGTCACCCAGGAACGAGACACCGGGAGCTCGATCGTTGGGATCGATCGCCGGATCGAGCCAGCGCGGGTCGGCCATCGTTCCGCGGACCACGAACCCACGCTCGGCGTTCGGCTCGCCGGCGCGGCGCAGTCGCTCAAGCTCGGCCTTCACCCACGCGGTGATGCGGCGATTTCGCGCCCGCTGTTCCAATCTGAACAGATTCACGAACTCGGGCGTGTACGGCGCGTGCGGTCCGTCCTCCGCGTACAGGTCCAGGCTGAGTTCGCGGTCATCGGGACGCGACTCGTCCCGTATCGAGGGGTCGAGCGAGTCGACGAGCACTCGGTGGCGACTCGGGTGTGCGGCGACAAGCATCACGGCGTCGGCCGCGGGAAGTGCGGCGGAGACGAGATCCGCCGGGTCGCCAGCCGGGGTTTCGGTGATCGACGGGCGGCGCGCTTGCTGCTGATAGAACAGCGAGAGCGCACCGCCGCCCGACCAGCCGGCCAGCACGAATCGCTCGTATCCGAAGCGCTGGCGGGCGTCGGCGATTGCCTGTCCGAGGTCGATTGCGGCCTTCTCCATGATCAGCGCCGAGTCGGTGCCCCGATAGCGACTGTTGCAGTAGATCACGTGTGCGCCCGCGCGGGCGATCGCCTGCACGTACGGCAGGAATGCGCCGCCCCCGATCGGGTGCATGAACACGAGCGCGGTACGGCTGTCCACGCCCCGCGGGACGATGCGGTGGGACTCGAGGAACACGAAGCCCTCGACGCCCCCGTATGTCTCCTTGAAGCGCGCGTCTTCGGCGAAGATGATGCCGTAGACCTCATGCGCCACCTCGTGGCGAACTGCCGTCTGAGCCATGTTGCCATACTAGCGGGTACGGTTCGGAAGCGACGGCGGCCGCGCATCCAAGCCCGCGGTCCCTGCCGTGCCGAGCCGCGAGCGCACCAGGCGAGCCGCCGAGGCAGCATATCCCGGGCCTCCGCGTCTAGGCGGTGAGAATGTCGACCAAGGCAGCGACCTGCTTGCGGTCGAGCTGGCCCGCTTCCGATCCAGCGAGAATCCAGCCCATGCCGGCATAGAACAGCGCGCTGGCTCGTAGTTCGGCCTGGACGTCGTCAAAACCGAGCTCGCGGTAGGCCTCCCGTTCGACGTCGAGAATCCAGCGATCCGACCGAGCGAGCATCTCGCGAACCCTGCGGTTCGTGCGCGCCCATTCGCGCGAGGCACGCTCCAAGCGCCAGTACCGGGGGTCAACTACGAGCTCGGTCAGTGCGGCGAGCCGTTCCCGCGGTGAAAGTGCGGCCAGCCCGTCGAGGTAGTGCTTGAGGCCGGAGCGGTCGCGGCACCACTGATCGGCCACCGCCACGAGGAATGCTGCGAGATCCTCGAAGTGCCAGTAGAAGCTCCCCTTCGTTACTCCGAGCTGCTGGGCCAGTCGGTCGATCTTGACCGCCGCGAGGCCCTCGTCGCCGATGAGCGTCAGGGCCGCCTCCACCCAGTCGACAGCGCCAAGCCGACCTGACGTCGAGCGCGCGGAACTGGCTGCGACCCCCATGACGCTAGTTTGCCACATTGCCCCGACTCACAGTTGTCGCAGCCATACTATGCGGTATGGTGTTGCGGTGCCTGTGTCACGCATGTCGCTGACTGCGCCCCGCGTTCTCGGCATCGGCGGTTCCGTTCGTCCGGGCTCGGCGAGCGAGCTCGCGCTGCGCGTCGCCGCCGCAGGTGCAGCGCAATGCGGCGCCGAGGTGAGACTCATCACCGGCTCGGCGCTGGACCTGCCGACATACGGCAGCCTCGCGGCCGCGTCGGACCCGAACGCCGCTGATCTGCTCCAAGCGCTGCGCGCGGCCGACGGTCTGCTGCTCGCGACGCCCGCATACCACGGCTCGCTGTCGGGGATGCTCAAGAACGCGCTCGACTACGTCGAAGAGCTGCGCAACGACCAACGCGTGTACCTCGACGGCGTCGCCGTCGGCTGCATCGCAGTCGCGGCCGGTGGGCAGGCCGCGGTCACGACACTGCAGACGATGCGGACGATCGTGCATTCGCTGCGCGGCTGGCCTACGCCGCTTGGCGCCGCGCTCACCACGAGCCCACCCGGCTCGTGGCCTCCCGACGGCCCAGGCGCCGAGCAGCTCGCACTCGTCGGCCAGCAGGTCGCGACGTTCGGTGGTCGCGCGGAGCGCCGCGCCCTGCAGCCCGTGCACTCCAGCTGATCCATCAATCGCCACCAACGGAGGAAATATGGCCACGGCCGAACCAGTCCATCACGACGTGACAGGTGTCGCGCACGAACTCGCGTCCCGACTGGGTGAGCGCGCAGAGGAAGCCGAGCATCTGCGACAGCTTCCTTCGGCGACGCTGCGCGACTTTGAGGCCTCCGGGCTCGGCGACCTCCTCGTTCCCCGGCGTTGGGGCGGGCAGGAAGCGTCGGTCGCCGAGGTGCTTGACGCGGGCCGAGCACTCGGCCACGGCTGTGCCTCGAGTTCATGGGTGCTCATGTTCTTTACCCTGCACGCATGGATAGCGGCGCTCTATCCCGACGAGACACAGGAGGAGCTTCTCGGCGGTGACGAGCCATTCCTCGCGGCGGCGCCGCTCGCACCGACGGGACGCGCCGTGCCTGACGGAGACGGTTACCGTGTGAGCGGGCGGTGGGCGTGGGCCTCGGGAGTCATGCACAGCAACTGGGTGATCACGGGAGCGATCGCCGGGCCCGACGAGGCCGCCTACCCGGCGCTCGTGGCGATGCCGAGGCCGGCGATTCAGGTCGAGGACACGTGGTTTACCAGTGGCATGTGCGCGACGGGCAGCAGCGACGTCATCGCGCAGGACGTCGCCGTGCCGGCACGCCACGTGCTCGCGCTTCGCGACGTGTTCGGGGGCACGACGCCCGGGGCCGTGAACAATCCCTCGGCCCTGTACCGGTGGCCGCTTGTCCCGCTGCTCGCGCTGAACGCGGCGATGCCCGCGCTCGGCGCCGCGGAGCGCGTACTCGAGGCCTATACCGAGCGCGTCGGGGTGCGCGTAGCCGCGTACACCGGTGCGAAGCAGCGCGAGCGCCCGGCGGCGCAGATGCGCCTCGGGCAGGCGTCGGTGCGCCTTGAGGCGGCGCGGGCGCTCACGCGCAGCACGACGGACCGTCTGCAGCGAGTAGCCGAGCGCGGACAGCCAGTGTCGTACGCCGAGCGCGTCATGGCTCGGCTTGCGGCCGGCCACGTCGTGCTCGAGTCTCGGCGCGTGATCGATCTGCTTGTCGAGGCCAGCGGCGGTGGTGCGCATTTCATGTCCGCGCCATTTCAGCGCGCCCAACGCGACGTCAACACTCTCGCGGGCCATGTCGTCTTTGACTACGACGTGTCCACGGAACTGATGGGCGCGCAGGCCGTGGGCCTCGCCCCTCCGCCGGCGGCGCTCGTATGAGGCACGCGGCGGAGTGTGACAACGATCTTCCGGCACGGTCACGATGACCGCGGCGGCCGAACATGTGTTGTGGGTAGAGGGCAGTCCAAAGCAAGAGCGCTCGCTGTCGTCGGCATGCGCGCGGGCCTATCTCGACGGCCTGCGTGACGCAGTGCCGGGGACGGCAGTTGAACAATTGTGCGTGTGGGATGCTGGCGCCGTCCCGCCGTTTGCTCGTGACGAGACGATCGCAAAGTTCGCGCCGTTCTTCGGTGAGGAGCGCACTCCCGAGCAGACGACCTCGTGGCAGCGTGTCGAGGAGGAGATCGCCCGGTTGAAGCAGTTTGATCGCCTCGTTGTCTCTTCCCCGATGTGGAACTGGAACATCCCTTACGCGCTCAAGCACTGGTTCGACGTCATCTGTCAGCCATTGCTCTCGTTCACGATCGACGATCGTGGCCGCCACGTGGGCGTGCTTGGCGTGGGCGCGCGCGCGCAGCTGCTACTCACGCGCAGCAGCGCCTACGACGGAAGGCATCCCGAGATGACCGACTACCAGAAGCCCTACCTCGAATACATGCTGGCGCTGCTCGGGTATCAGCTCGACGAGACGTTCGTTGTCGAGCCGACAACGCGTTGGCCAGAGGAGGAGCGACAGCGGCTCTGGGACACCGTCACCGAGGACGCACGAGATCGAGGACGGTGTGCCGCGGACGCGGCCGCGACCGGCGCGACCGCCTGAGTTGTGACCAGCCGCGCGGCGCGCGGCCGGTCATGATCGCCCGCGCGCAAACGCGGCGACGATGACCCGTTGGAGGATTCGCGTCCGGCGTTCGTCGTTGGGAAACATGTGGGGGTCACGCTTGCCATAGACGCGCGTGACCATGATGGACTGCACTCTGCAGTACTTGCGAATCCCGTCGGCTGCATGACGGGTTCCGATGCCGCTCGCCTTCCACCCACCCATCGGCAGCTCCAGGAGCGCGTAGTTGGCGACGGCGTCGTTGACACACACCGCGCCAGCGCGGAGGCGCCGGGCGACCGCCTCAGCTCGGGAGCGGTCGCGGCCGAAGACGCTCGCCGAGAGACCATACGGGGAGTCGTTGGCCCTCAGGATCGCCTCTTCGGTGTCGGCGACACGCATGATCGGGAGCGTCGGTCCGAACGTCTCCTCCCGCATGCACAGCATGCTGTGGTCGACATCGAGCAGGAGCGTCGGGACGCACCAATGACCGCGGTCGGGGAGGGCGACCTCAGGCTGTATCGCTCGCGCGCCGCGGACCAGCGCATCCTCGACGTGGCGTTTGACGATCTCTACCTGCGCCGATGTCGTCATCGAGCCGACCTCCTGCGTTCCCGGGCGCATCCCCGACCCGACGCGGAGCGCGCGCACCTTGGCGCCGACCCGCTCGACGAAGTCGTCATAGATCGAGCGATCGACGTACACCCGCTCGATGCTGATGCACGTCTGACCGGCGTTGAGCATCGAGTAATAGACAGCGTGGTTCGCCGCCCGCTCGACGTCGGCATCGGCGAGCACGATCATCGGATCCTTGCCACCGAGCTCGAGCGACACCGGGGTGAGCGAGCGGGCTGCTCGCCCCATGACGGCCTGCCCAGTCGTCGTCGACCCAGTGAACATCACCATGTCGCTCTCGTCCACGACCGCCGCTCCCGTGTCGGCAGCGCCGGTCACGACCTGAAGCACGCCGTTGGGAAGCCCGCATTCACGCATCCCCTCGGCGAGGAGCATCGAGGTCAGCGGGGTGAACTCCGACGGCTTGAGTAGAACGGCATTCCCGGCGGCGAGGGCTGGGATTGCGTCGCCGAAGGAGTTTGCCAGCGGATAGTTCCACGGGCCGATGATGCCGATGAGGCCCCTCGGCTCGTAGCGCACGACTAGCCGACGCGCGCGGTTCAGCAGCGCGACCGGCCGGATGTGCTCGTCGGCGAGATACCGCTTGCCGTGCTTGGCCCAGAACCCGAGGGCGATGAGCCCGTACGACCAGTCGGCGTTCTGCGCATCCTCGTAGGTCTTGCCGGTCTCGGACATGATTGACGTCAGCACGCGTTCGCGGTTGTCGGCGAGCCAGCGCTGCATGCGCCGCAAGGTGGCAGCCCGACGCTCGAAGCCGAGCGCCGCCCACATGGGCTGCGCGGCGCGGGCGATGGCGGCGAGCTTGCGCACGGCGTCGGCGTCGAGATTTGCAACCTCGTCGATCGGCCCGCCGGTCGACGGGTTAATGACCGTGAGCACGGCGGGGCGAGCGCGCGAGGCAGGCGATCGATTGGCGGTGGGGGGCATCGGGGCGAATAGTCGGGTCGCCGGGCGGGGTATCGGCCGCGGAGCATACTAGATGGTATGGTCAGCAGCGATGACCGGCGGGCAGAACACGGTCCTTGTGCGGGGCCCGCACGACCTCTCAGCAGAGTGGCTGACGGGGGTGCTTGCGCGAGAGGACGTCATTCCCGAGCACACTCGCGTGGTGAGCTTCGCCACCAGCCCGATCGGAACGGGGCAGATGAGCGAGAGCCACCGCGTCGCGCTCGAGTACGGCGATGGGCCCGCGGGTCCGTCGAGCGTTGTGCTGAAGGTGGCGGCCTCCGATCCGGTCAGCCGCGCCACGGGAGCGGGCCTTGGCGCGTACGTACGAGAGGTTCGCTTCTACCAGTCCGTCGCGCCAGGCCTCGGTGATGTAGTGGCTCGGTGCCACGATGCCGTCGCCGATCGAGAGAGCGGCTGGTTCACGCTCATCCTCGAGGACCTCGCGCCGGCCCATCCCGGCGATGAAGTGGTGGGAGCCACAGCTGAGCAAGCTCGGGTGGGCGTCGAGGCGCTCGCGAGAATCCAGGCCCGACACTGGGACGATCCACACCTCGCCGCCTCGCGCTGGCTCAACGCCGCGTCCCCGCTCAACCAGACACTGCTGTCAAGTCTGTTACCGCGCTTCGCGGAGCGTTACGCCGACCGGATAAGCGACGAGCATCTCGAGGTCGCCGAGCGGTTTGTGCCCCGACTCGACGCGTGGCTCGGGGCGGACCACGGCTCGCGCGCGCTTCAGCACGGCGACTTTCGCCTCGACAATCTGCTCTTCGCGCCGGACGCCCGTGAGCGGCCTGTGGTCGCCGTCGACTGGCAGACGGTGTTCTTTGGGTCAGCGATGCACGATCTCGCGTACTTCCTCGGCTGCAGCCTGCCAATCCCGGCGCGCCGCGCCGAGGGCGAGGCCCTTGTGCGCCGCTATCACGAGTGTCTGGTCGACGCCGGGGTCCCGGCCATCTCGGTCGATGAGTGCTTCGAGCGCTACCGAGCCATGGCGTTTGGAGGGTTGCTCATGTCGGTGGCGGCGGCGATGCTCGTTGAGCGCACGGAGCGTGGCGACGACATGTTCATGACGACGTTCTCGCGCCATGCGCAGCATGCGATCGATCTCGATGCGCTGTCACTGCTTCCTGCCGCGTCGTCACCCCGTCCGCTAGGGCCGACGCCAGCAGACGAAGGCCGCCATCCGGCCGACCTAGCCCCACTCTGGAACGAGTCCTGGTACTTCGACTTCACGACCTCGAGCGAGGGGCTCGCCGGGTATACGCGCGTCGGCCTCTATCCCAATCGGGGCAAGACGTGGATGACGCTGGCGCTGGTGCGCGCCGGGGGGCCGACGGTGCGCATCGTCGACCTCGAGGCCCCGCTCCCCGCCAGCGAGGAGATTTGGGCGCAACACGCGGGTCGGTTCGAGGCTCGCCACGTCTGCGAGGTCCCGTTGCGTCGCTTCACGGTAACGGTCACCGGCACGGGTGAAAGCTTCGCCGATCCGGCCGCAATACTCCGCGGCGAGCAGGGATTGCCGACCCCGATCTCGCTGGAGCTCACATGGGAGACGGATGGCGTTCCCTACCAGTACCGAGGGATGACTCGATATGAGATCCCCTGCACCGTGTCCGGAACCGTCACGATCGACGGGCAGACCACAACGATCGTCGGCACCGGACAGCGCGATCACTCCTGGGGCGTGCGCGACTGGTGGCAGCTCGATTGGGTGTGGTGCGCCGCTCACCTCGACGACGGGACGCGACTCCAGTGCACGGAGGCGCGCCTTCCCGGACGTCCGTCGCCTGTGATGGGCTACATCCAACCGGCGGACGGACGGGTCCTCGAGCTCGCAACTGCGACGTCGAGCGAGACGACCGCGGCGTCGGGGCTGGTGACGGACGCTCAGCTCACACTGCCAGAGCTGCAGCTCGCAGTTCGCCCGCTCGCCCATGGCCCGCTCCTCCTCGATGCCGATGATGGACGCCGTACCTTCTTCGTGCGCTCGCTGTGCCGTTTCGCGACGCCGGACGGGCGCAGTGGCCTCGGCTGGGTTGAGTGGAACCACAATCAGCGGGCGCCAGCCGCGTCCCGCTGAGGCATATCGGCGACGCGACTCTCCCCTGCCCACCCGCTCGATCGCAGAGGCGTGGACGGCGCCTGTCACCACAATACCGTATGGTATGGCCAATGACGGATACGGCCGTGCTGCCAGTCGCGGCGCTGCGCATCGGGAGTGAGTCGCTGCCGTGCGAACAGGCGCCCGTCTTCGATCCAGCGCATCGGGGATCCGTCGTTGGGCACGTTGCTCTCGCAGGTCCCGCTGAGGTCGACCTCGCGGTCAGGAGCGCCCACCACGCCCAGCCAGGCTGGGCGTCGCTGTCGCCGCACGAGAGGGCGGCCGTCCTGGGTGCTGCCGCGGCGCGCACGGCCGAGGGATTGATCGAGCGGGCCGCGCTGCTCACCCGCGAGACGGGCAAGACGATCTGGGAGTCACAGCTCGACGTCGCGGCCGGCCCGTATCTCCTGCACGTCGCAAGCCGCCTTGCCGACCGGCTCGCCGAGGAGCATCGCGTCGAGAATGCGCGTGGCACGTTCGTACGACGGCGGCAGCCGAAGGGTGTCGTCGCGGCGCTCGTACCGTGGAACGCACCTGTTGTCCTCGCGCTCAACGGAATCGCGCCGGCGCTCCTGGCGGGCAACACGGTGGTGGCAAAGCCGTCAGAGCTCGCCCCGCTGGCGTTGTCCAAGACCCTCGCGATCCTGGCGGACGAACTCCCCTCTGGCGTGATCAATGTATGTCCCGGGCCGGGCCCGACCGGCCAGTTGCTCGCCGAGCATCCGCTCGTGCGGCACGTTCTGCTCACCGGGGGGTCGGCGGCCGGTCGTGCCGCGATGCGCGCCGCATCGACGCATCTCGCCGGTGTGACGCTCGAGCTTGGTGGTAACGACCCGGCGATCATTCTCGATTCGGCGACGATCACCGACGAGCTCGTTGGGGAGCTCCGTGACGCTGCATTCGCGTGCTCAGGGCAGGTGTGCTTTGCCGCCAAGCGCCTGTATGTCCACGTGAGTCGGCACGACGAGCTGTTGGCGCGCCTCAGCGAGGCGATCGACGAGATCGTCGTGGGAGACGGCCTGGACCCGGAGTCCACGATGGGTCCGGTCATCGACGACCGGGCACTCGCGCGGCTCAACGATCTCGCGGCGCGAACGCGCGCGGCCGGCGCGATCGTGAGAGAGCTCGGTAGGCCTCGCCAATCCGACACGCTCGCGGGCGGTAGCTTCATGTTGCCGCACCTCGTCGAAGACGTGCCCCACGACGCCGAGATCGTTGCCGTCGAGCAATTCGGTCCCATTCTGCCGGTCGTTGAGTTCGATCGCGAGGAGGACGTGATCGCGATGGCCAACGACACCGAGTACGGGCTGTCAGCGTCCGTGTGGAGCGACGACATCGAGCACGCCATCGAAGTCGGCCGGGGGATCGAGTCGGGCACCGTGTTCATCAACGTTCACCGCGCCGGCGCCAGCGACCACCACACGCCATTTGGCGGCATAAAGGCAAGCGGCGTCGGGCGCGTCAACGGTTGGGCGGGGGTCGAGGAGGTGACCGAGACGCAGATGCTCATCCATCGCGCCGACGCCGCTGCTCTGCCCCGGCGGCCGGCATCGCAGGGTCGAGCGCAATAGGGCTCTCGTCGCGCCGCCCCGCTCGTGCGAATCCGCGCTTCGCAAACCGGCTGCACGGCGGGGAGGGGCCACCTGAACCGGTGACCCCTCCGGGCGCGTCATCAGACGACCTGTTGAGTCGACCGCCTCAATCCGAATGGTCTCTGCGCCCCTCTGCGATCACGACGACGAGGATGGCGGAGCGATCGCGAGCGTGTAGGGGTTGTTCGGGCCGGACAGCAGCAGCGTGAAGGCGCCGCCCAGCAGTCCGCCGAGGAACCCGTGACAGCCGATGCTCGGGAAGGTGATCGTCCCGCTGAACTTCAGCCCCGATAGCAGCGATAGCGCTGGCTCGGTGATGCTGAGATTCAGTGCGATCGGCGACTTGGTCGCGCACGACAGCGGCAGGGTGAATCCGAACAGCCCAACCGACGTGACCGCCAGATTCGCCTTCGCGGACACGGTGATGTCGACGTCGGCAGGATTCTTCGCGTCGGGGTAGATCGTCCCCGTGGCGGTCCCGACTTCGGTGAGGTTGAGCCCCGCCGAGGCGCTCAGTCCGAACAAGCTGAGGCTCGCCGTGAACGGCGGTACCGTCAGTTGGCCACTCAGGGTATGCGTCGTCAGGTCAGCGCTTCCGTTGAACCGACTGCCTGCCGGCACGCTGAGCGACTGGTTCAGCTTGTGCGCGGTGATCGTGCCACTTACGTCCCAGTTGTCGAACGGGACCATCGCATCCGGCGTTGTGGTTGTCGTCGTGGGCGTTGTGGTCGTAGTGGTCGTCGGTGTCGTCGTGGTTGTGGTCGGCGTCGTTGTGGTTGTTGTTGTCGTCGATGCCTGGATCGGGATGGTGGCGAGCACGACGCCGCTCGGCGCGGTGCAGTCGATCGGGAATGGCCCGATCTTCGTGCCGGTAGTGGTGGTGGCTCCCACTGAGGCGACCAGACCGCTGCCCGTCGCCACGTCGGCGGTCGTGAACGCCGGGCTGGAATCAAGGGTGATCGACATGCTGCTGGCACTCGCGCTAGCCGTACCCGCCGCAAGCGTCAACGTCCCCGTCGCCGGGACGGTCGCTGACAGGCCCTCACCACTGACCAGCGGCAAGGGTCCAAACGGAATCGGCGGTGTCGCGAGATTCGCGCTCGTCAGCGACGAGCCCGTGATGTCGAACGGCACCTGCGTCACCGTCCCTGACGCCGTCACCGCGTCCAGCAACGTGAACGCACCAACCAAATTCGATGGCACCGTCAACGCCGTCGTCAGATTCGTCAACGTCACCGCATCACCAGGAGCGACGGACGCCGGCGCATCACCCTTGATCTCGACACCCAACGCGGCCGGAACATTCAAGAACCCAGGCGCCGCCAAACACGACAACGTCGTCGTCACATCAAACGGCGTCACCCCCGACGCCGCACTCGACGACGCCGGCGACGCCACAGCGATAAGCCCAGCAGCCAACACGGCAGCCGGCAACAACGCCGCGAACCACCGCCAAAACACCCCGCTCCTCATAACCCACGCCCTCTCGGCTCGATGTATACAGCGCGTTACCCGACAGCACGGGCCACCCTACCATACAGTTCGGTATGGTGCTCGGCGCGCTACGGGTGCGGCGAAGAGCGTTGTGAGTTACTGCCGGTCAGCCTGAGCACGACGAAGGGCCCGCCCCATTGAGAGCGGGCCCTTCGCTGGTCGGGGGGGCTTCCCGACCCTTGGACTAGAACCCAAACCAGCCGAATGGGAATCCGAGCCCGTGGCCGCGGGCGCGGTAGGTGAACTCGTCCGCGCCCGACGTCGGCGTCGAGCCGGTCGGCGTGATGCCTACAACATCAACAGTCCCGTGACCCGGTGGAGCGATGGCGACGATCAGATGGTTGGACACGGTGAAGAACTCCGTGCCCACGCCAGCGAATTGCAGGTGCGTTACCGACTCGAGGCGGGTGCCAAGGACGAATACGAGCGCGCCCTCCCTGCCAACGCGCGGGTAGAGCCCGAGAATCGTCGCCCCTGGCCGCGTCGTGGTCGTAGTCGTTGTCGTTGTCGTGGTCGTCGTGGTCGGGGTTGTGGTGGTCGTCGTCGTCGGGGTTGTCGTGGTCGTGGTCGTCGTGGTCGTCGTCGTCGTGGTTGTCGGCGTCGTCGTCGTGGTCGTGGTCGGCGTCGTCGTCGTGGTTGTCGGCGTCGTCGTCGTGGTCGTGGTCGGCGTCGTGGTTGTGGTCGTGGTCGGCGTCGTGGTTGTGGTCGTGGTCGGCGTCGTCGTCGTGGTCGTCGGCGTCGTCGTCGTCGTGGTCGGCGTCGTGGTTGTGGTCGTGGTCGGCGTCGTGGTCGTGGTCGTGGTCGGCGTCGTCGTCGTGGTCGTCGGCGTCGTCGTCGTCGTCGGCGTCGTCGTCGTCGTGGTCGTCGGCGTCGTCGTCGTCGTGGTCGTCGGCGTCGTCGTCGTCGTGGTCGTCGGCGTCGTCGTCGTCGTGGTCGTCGGCGTCGTCGTCGTCGTGGTCGTCGGCGTCGTCGTCGTCGTGGTCGTCGGCGTCGTTGTGGTTGTTGTTGTCGTCGATGCCTGGATCGGGATGGTGGCGAGCACGACGCCGCTCGGCGCGGTGCAGTCGATCGGGAATGGCCCGATCTTTGCGCCGGTACTGGTGGTGGCTCCCACTGAGGCGACCAGACCGCTGCCCGTCGCCACGTCGGCGCTCGTGAACGCCGGGCTGGAATCAAGGGTGATCGACATGCTGCTCGCACTCGCGCTAGCCGTACCCGCCGCAAGCGTCAACGTCCCCGTCGCCGGGACGGTCGCTGACAGGCCCTCACCACTGACCAGCGGCAAGGGTCCAAACGGAATCGGCGGTGTCGCGAGATTCGCGCTCGTCAGCGACGAGCCCGTGATATCGAAGGGCACCTGCGTCACCGTCCCCGAGGCCGTCACCGCGCCCAGCAACGTGAACGCACCAACCAAATTCGATGGCACCGTCAACGCCGTCGTCAGATTCGTCAACGTCACCGCATCACCAGGAGCGACGGACGCCGGCGCATCACCCTTGATCTCGACACCCAACGCGGCCGGAACATTCAAGAACCCAGGCGCCGCCAAACACGACAACGTCGTCGTCACATCAAACGGCGTCACCCCCGACGCCGCACTCGACGACGCCGGCGACGCCACAGCGATAAGCCCAGCAGCCAACACGGCAGCCGGCAACAACGCCGCGAACCACCGCCAAACAACCCCGCTCCTCATAACCAGACCCCTCTCGGTCTCTGCGGCCAATGGTTGGTCGCTTGCTGATCGCTTGTTTGCGGACCGTACCATACAGTATTGAACGCTTTCAGGTTGCACACCAACGCTGCCGGGATGGCGGCGCGGCCGTCAGGGCGGTCCGCCGAGCGAGAACGGTCAGGCCGGATCCGCGACGATGTCGGCGAGCTTGCGCTTGAGCACCTTGCCCGTCGCGTTCTTCGGGAGGGAATCGACGAAGACGACATCGCGCGGCACCTTGTAGCGCGCAAGGTTTCGGCGCACGTGCTCGCGGACGGCGTCGGCATCGAGATCGGCTCCTGCTCGGCGGACGACGAACACCCGCAGCCGTTGCCCGAAGTGTTCGTCGTCGACGCCGATCGCGGCGGCCTCGACGATTGCGTCGTGACCGACGAGGAGCTCCTCGACTTCGTCGGGGAAGACATTCTCTCCGCCGGACACGATCATCGAATCGTCGCGGCCATCGATATACAGCCAGCCGCGTCCGTCCACGTGGCCCACATCTCCGGAGGCGGTCAGCCCGCCGATCCGCCGCTTCTGTCCGCCGCCTGTGTACTGCTCGAACGGTATGGCGTTGCCGACGCAGATGAGTCCAGTGCAGTCGGGCGGCAGCTCATTCCCGGCCTCGTCGACGATGCGTACCTCGGATCCGAGCACTGGGGGTCCGACCGTGTCCGGGGCTCGACGCAGATGTTCCGGCCCGGCGATCGTCGCGATGGCTACCTCAGTCGAGCCATAAAGGTTGTAGACGACGTCACCGAGCGTGTCAGTGGCGCGGCGCGCAAGTGTGGCGCCGAGCTGCGAGCCGGCCACGAACACGACGCGCAGATCTGGCAATGCCACCGGCGCCGAGCGAGCGTCGAGCTCGTCGAGGATTCGCCGCAGGACCGACGGGACAACGATGAGCGATGAGGCGCGACGCACCGCCATTGCTTCGAGTGTCGCCGCCGCGTCGAACCGTCGAGCGAGAACAATCGGTGAGCCGAGGCCGAGTGCGAGCATGGCCTGCGTGAAGCCGAGCGAATGAAAGAGCGGCGGCACGATGACCGTTGTCTCGCCGGAGCGAAACGGCACTCGCTCGAGGATGGCGCCGATGGGCGTAAGGGTCCGCGATTGTTGACGGTTGGCGCCCTTCGGTGTGCCGGTGGTGCCGCTGGTGAGGATGACGAACGACATTCGCGCCTCCGGCTTCGGCGGAGCAGCGTTCGATCCTGAGGCGATGAGGTCCGCGAGCGTATCCGCCCCGGCCGGCCCGAACGCCGTCCATCGCCCGACCGGGCTGTCGACGTCCACGACGATGTCGGCGAACTCGTCGTCATAGACGAGTGCACGGACGCCCTCGCGGCGGCACGCGTCGGCAAGCTGCGGCGCGGCGAAATCCGTGTTCAGCAGTACTGCACGCGCCCCGAGCTTCGCACAGGCGAAGAACGCGTCATGGAAGCCGCGATGGTTGCGAACGAGGATCCCGACACCGTCCTTCGCACGTAGGCCGCACGACTGCCACGCGTTGGCGAGTCGATTGGATCGCTCGTCGAGATCGGCGAAGGTCACGGTGCCGAGCTCGTCGTACACCGCCGGGCGCCCGCCGTGGCGCAGTCGCGCACCGACGACCGCGGCGCCGAGCGAGCCATACGAGCGGGACGCCGCGAGGAATTCGCGTGTATCGGCGAGCGGCTGGCGCTCGAGGAAACCCGCCGCCCGACAGGCGCGCGCCGCGCGCAGCTCGTCGCGCGCTCTTCGTAGCGCCTGGCGGAGCGCCGCTGTCGAATCGCTCACGCGGCTTCCCCCGATCCCCCTGTCGCGACCGCGGACGCTGTGACCGGATCGTGCGCCGCCGCGTCGGAAGCCAGCGCCAGCGAGTCCGGCGCCGGGCGCTCAGCGGACGGGGTGCCTGCATCTGGGGAGGCGGGAGCTGGGACATCCGCGTCCACCGGTCGCGGCCAGCGCTGCCCTTCGGCTAAGCCCTGAAGCACCTCGGCGGTGTCGGCTCCAACGCGCCAGCGCGCGGGGCGCCGAACCCTCCCCGGGGTACCGGAGAGCTTCGGGACGACGCCGGGCACGGGGAGCACACCGTGTACGTCGTCTGTCACCTCGATGATGAGCTCGCGCTCGCGAAAGTGCGGATCGCGTGCGATATCGGCGGCATCGTAGACCGGAGCACAGACAACGCCCGCAGCGCCGAGGATGGCGTCCAGCTCGTCCGCCGTGTGGCGCGCTGCCCACGCGCCGATGAGCTCGTCGAGCTCGTCCTCTCGCTCTCCGCGCGCGGCGTGAGTGTTGTAGCGCGGATCGTCGGCGAGCTCCGGACGCCCCATGACGGTCGCGAGGCGCCGCCAGAGCGTGTCGTGGTTGGCGGCAATGACGACCCATCGGTCGTCGCTTGAGCGATAGACATTCGAGGGAGCGATGCGCGGTAGGCGAGATCCGCTGGGCTGGCGCACGACACCGGCCTTCGCATAGTCGGGCACCATGGACTCGGTCATGGCAAAGCAGGCATCGAGGATGGCGGCATCGACCAGCTGCCCAGCGCCCCCGCGCGCGTCACGGGCGTACAGCGCGAGGAGGACGCCCTGAAACGCAGACCAGGCGGCTAGCGAGTCGCCGAGTGAGATACCGGCGCGCGGAGGAGCCTGCCCGGGCGCGCCGTTGATGTACCGCAGCCCCGAGAGCGCCTCACCACTGGAGGCGAAACCCGGGCGGGAGCTGTAACGCGAGGATTGACCAAACCCGCTGATCCGAACGTAGACGCAGCCTGGGTTTCGCGAGTGAACGTCGTCGGGCCCGAGGCCCCACGACTCCATCGTGCCGGGGCGGAAGTTCTCGACGACCACGTCGGCCGAATCGCACAGGGACCGAGCAACCGACTGGTCCTCGGGGCGACGCAGGTCGAGCGCCAGCGAGCGCTTGTTGCGGCCAAGCACCGCCCACCACAAGGTGTGGCCGGCGTGACGCGCGGGGCCCCAGTCACGCATCGCGTCTCCCGTTGGCGGCTCGACCTTGATCACGTCGGCTCCGAAGTCGCCGAGCATCGTGCCGACGAGCGGCCCGGCGATGAGCTGGCCAAACTCGAGCACACGAACACCCGTCAGCGGACCGTCACCCACGTCAGCTTCCACCGCCACAACCATACTGTACGGTATTGCCAGCGATGGCAGCGGCACCAGATAGCTGCGGGCCCATCGAGGGCCGAGATAACCGCCACCGCGCGGCGCTGGTCACCGGCGCGTCGAGCGGCATCGGCTTCGCGATCGCGCGCATGCTCGCCGAGACGGGTTACGCGGTGACGATGGTCTCGCGCAACGCGGCGAGACTCGAGACTGCGCGCCAGGAGCTTGCCGCCGACGGCCTCTGCGTGCGCGCGGCGGCCGCCGATGTGGCACGCGAACTGGATGTCCGCCGTGTCGTCGTCGAGCACGACGACGCGTACGGGCGCCTCGATGTGCTCGTCAACAACGCGGGCATCGGCGTCGCCTCAGCGCTGGTTGACATCGCGACGAAGCACGTCGACCTCCAGTTCGCGGTCAACCTGCGCCAGATCGTGCTGTTCTACCGGGAGGCCTTGCCGCTGCTCGAAAGCGCCGGTCGCGAAGGCGCTGGGGCACTCGTGGTGAACGTGTCCTCGATCACCGGCAAGCGGGGCGAAGCGCTCCTATCGGTGTACTCGGCCACCAAGCACGGCGTCGTCGGTTGGACCGAGGCGATGAATCGCGAGCTCGCCGATCGCGGGATCAAGTCGACTGCGCTGTGCCCGGGGTTCGTCGACACGCCGATGACCGCGCCCTTGAAGGCGGCCATCTCAGCCGAGTCGATGATCACTCCGGCGGACATCGCCGAATCGGTGCGGTTCCTGCTCGCGACCTCTCGCGCTTGTGTCGTTCCCGAGATCCTCTTCGAGCGGCCGGGCGGGGGACTTGGCCTCGAGGCTGTGAATGGCTGACGCGGCCACGACCTGCCGTGCCCGCCGCTCGCGCGTATCCCTGGCTGCCGCGACGTGGAGCTGCGTCGCGACTGAGTCGAGACGAGCAACGCACCAGCCACTGATCACCGACGGGAGGAAACATGTACGGGATTGACCTCACCGACGAGCAAACGGCGTTCGTGCAGGCCGTGCGCGACCTCGCCGCGCGAATGCGGCACGCGAGAGCAGCGTCGGGCGCTCACGCAGTCTGGTGTTCGGGACCGAAGCGCAGAAGGATGAGGTCATCGGCGGCGTCATCGGCGGAGCGGTGGAGGCCATCGCCATGTCTGAGCCGGGAGCTGGATCGGACGTCGGCGCGATGCGCTGCCGGGCGACCCGCCGCAACGGCACGTTCGTCGTCAACGGACAGAAGACCTGGATCAGCGAGGGCGTTGAGATCAGGGGCATCGACACAATGGGCGGACGAGTCGTCAATGACGTCTTCCTCAATGATTGCTGTGTGCCCGCCGAGCGCCTCATCGGAACGCAGGGCGTCGCCTGGCGCCAGCTCATGGCCGGGCTCAACGATGAGCGGCTCATCATCGCGGCTCAGTCGCTCGGTCATGCACGGCGGGCACTGCACGACACGCTCAGCTACGTGACCGAGCGCGAGCAGTTCGGCCGACGCATCGGCACCTTCCAGGCGCTGCGACACCGAATCGCCGACCTCGCCACGGAGGTCGAGTGCTGCCAGCTGCTCGTCTACGCGGTCGCTCGCCGGTGCGACGCACATCCGGGAGCGATCTTCCCGAGGGAGGCGTCGATGGCCAAGCTGAAGGTCACCGAGACGGCGAAGCGGGTCGCGCTCGAGGGCATGCAGATGATGGGCGGGTACGGGTATGCGTGCGAGTACGACATGGAGGGCCACGTGCGCACGAACCTCGTGCCTACGATCTTCGGTGGCACGAGCGAGATACAACGCGACATCAATCGGCAAGAGCCTCGGGCTGTGACGCGGTCGCCGCACTGACCGGCCGCGCGTTGACAAGGACGGCCGCCGCGTCTCGTCGGTGCGCTCGTGCGCTCCGTCTGAGCGCACGAGCGACGCCGTCACTGGCGCCTCAGACGTAGCGACACCGTCCGCCCTGCGTACGCGATCTTTACGGTTACCGTTGCGCCGTGCTTCAGCGCGCGCCGACCCTGCGTGTTGAGCGCGACCCTCAGTCGGTGTTCACCGGCCGCGAGCATTCGTGACAGGTTGTGAAGGTATCGACCCGTGAGGGTCACCCGGCCGGCCGAGGGCAGGGCGAGCCGCGCGAACACGGCGTAGCCGTGAAGCGCGGCTGCGTAGGCATTGAGCGCGGTCGCCGCAGGGCAACCAGTCAGAGCGACGGGAAGCCGCTTGGCGATGGTCAGGCCGTTGTGGGCGACGAGCGTCGTTGCGATCGTCAGATGATCTCCACATAGGTTCGTCGTAGGGCTGGTGAGGACCGAGTGCGGTCCCTCGGGTAGCTCGAGCTCGAGGCTCTCAATCGGGACGTCAGGAATCGATGGGACGGTGGCCGACGTCTGGCCGGAGGCTGTGAACTTCACTTGGCCGGCGACGCCGATGGTGACGCCGTCGGCGTCGAGGACGACGTTGAGCGTCGGGAAGCTCGCATTGCCGTGCGAGACGACGTAGACGGTTCCGTGGAGCGCGCCAGGCAAGAGCGGCGTAAAGGCCGTGGCGGTACCGATCATCGATCCGGCGGGGCAGCTGCTGGGGTTCACGTTGAACGTCGTGTCGATGCAGGCCTGCTGCACGGTCGTGAAGCGAGCGGTGAGCGTCGTGGGCAGGGTGAACGAGACGGACTGCAGGTTTGCTCCGCCGGAGGGGATCGTCACCTTCAGATCGAGGCTCGCCCCATTGAGGTGGGTGGGGCGACCCGAAGCGGTGACGGCGATCCGCGGGTTGAAACCGAGCGCCGAGCATCCGCCCACCTGGTAGGGCGTCGACACCGGCGAGCCGTTGATCTCGCCGGACAGCGTCTCGGGCGTGCAGCTTGTCGCGTTGAGCGCGAAGTTGGGCCGGTCGAGGGTGATGCTGACGGTCTGGACGTGCAGGAGGACGCCATCGAGGATTGTTGGGAACTGGGCGCCTATGGTGATCTGCGCGGTCTTCGGGTCGATCGCGGTGCCGGCCCGCACGATGACTGGCGTGCCAAACGGGGTAGAAAGGTTGAACGGGCCTACGACGGGATTGACGACGATCTCGACGCCGAACGGATCCCCGTCGGTCGGCCCGGTGAGGTAGACGGTGCCGCTGAGGAACAGCTGATGGCTGGATGGAGCCCCGAGGCCGGAGTCGACACCGACGCCGGCGCCGACGGTCGCCGTGCCGATGCGACTCGAGCTTGGACATGTGCCGGCTTCCGCGTCACTCTCGGTGCAGAGCGGCACGGTTCCCACGAGCGCAGTGAACCCCGGCGGCGTTGTCAGTGACAGCGAGGACAGGGGCGCCTGGCGGTCCCCGCGTGTCGCTGTGAGCGTCAACGCGGTGAAGGCGCCGGCCTTCGGGTTGGAGGGGCCCGCGACGAAGGTGGGATCGGTCGGCCATGCCGATGGGCAGGCTCCGCCGTGGCCATCGGCATCGACGGTATATGCGGCCGACGCTGTTGCCGCGGGCGTTGCTGGGAAGCTCCAGGGGGTAAACGTCACCGCGGTCGTCGCTGCGCCGCACTGCAGCGGGTTTGCGAGCACCGCGCCGGCGCCGCCGTCAAACTGGAGGTCGACGGTGCCGAGCGGGACGGGCGGCAGGCCGGTGAGGGCGGCGGTCAGCTGACCGGTCGATGGGTCGGGCACAAGCGATCCCTCGAACTTGACGTCGAGGCCCGGGCCGACGGCCTCGACGAAGACATGGAACGGGTTGGCCGGGGTCGTGGCGGCGGTTCCGTCCTGAGCGATGTACACGCCGCCGGTCAGCACGCCGGGGAGCACGGGAGAGGTCGCGTTCAGCACCCCGACCGCGGAGCTCGGCGGACAGTTCGAAGGCGCGGTGTTCCCGAGGCCGAATTCTGTGCTCGTGCAGGCGGTGATGCCGTCCGCGACCGCCGGATTCAGCGACAGGCCGAGCGGGAGCTGCACCGAGAGGGCCTTTGCGGGCGTACTCCACTGGGGTCCGGAGCTGTCCTCGGGGAGTTCGATATGCAGCCCAAGTCCCGTGGCGGAATCGGCCTGCGTGGTCCCAGGAGCGACAGAAAGCGACGGCGAGAACGGGAGGGCGCATCCCGTCGTGGCGCCTGGCGAACCGGGGTTGCTGCTCGGTCCGTCCGACGTTACGTCGCCCGCCCAGTCGTCGGCGGCGAAGTGCGACTGCAGCGATCCTTGTTGCGAGCAGCTCGGCGGGAAGTAGAGGAACGGCAGCGCCTCGCCCGGCGTTTGCCCGAGCACTTCGAGCGCCCCACCGAGGATCGGCGCTGCGGCCGTTAGGTTCTGGATCGTCGCCGTGAGCTGAAACGAGCTGTTCAGATCGAGGAGGACGCGGATGCCAACCGGGATGAACGCGGAAGCCAGCGGTTGCACGCCGACTTCGGCGAGATGTCCGGGCGGGCGGGCGAGCAGGTAGACGGGGGCGAGCTGTCGTGCGCCGGCCGAGTCTGCGAACGCGAGCCAGCCGACCTGTGCGGCCGCGGGGCACGTCGCTCCCCCCTGGCCATCGAAGTCTTGTTGAGGGCACTGCGCCCCTACCGCGTTGAGGCTCGCCAGGAAGCCGGCTGGCAGGGTGACGGAGAAGTCCTTGACATTGTGCGAGGGGGATTCGGTGCCGTCGGCGCCGATATCCGTGTTGAATGAGAAGTTGGCGGTGACGCTCGCCGGGTGACCCGCGGCGAGCGTCATGTCTTTGCCACTGATGTCGCTGAACGAGGTCGCCGTCGCGCAGAGGTCGAACTGGCTTGTGTCCGCCTTGTACGTGAAATTGTCGGCGCTGCTGGCCACCGAGGTGCCGTTGGCGTCGTGCACGGTGACGGGCACGGTCCCGGTTCCTGGTGGCGCCGTTGCCTGGAGGAACCCGGGTGTCGCCACCGAGCTGCCGGGCACCGCCGCCGTCGGTGGAACCCAGCTGACAGATGACGCAGCCGTGCCACCGAAGCTAACCGTGTCGTCGGCGGCGACGCCGGGCCCGGAGATCATCACGTTCGTTCCGCCGGCCGGCGAGCCGCAGGCTGGCACGACGCTTTGAACCGCGCACAGGCCGCCGGGCGCGTAGTCGAGCTGGTCCGAGGAGGACGGGGCTGAGCTCGCCCCCGAAGGATCGGTCACGGTGACGTCGACGATTCCAGCGTTCTCGGGCGGCGTGGTGACCGTGATCGTCGTGCCGCCGCCGCCGACGACGGGGTTGACGCCCACCGGGGCCCCGACTCCGGCGCCGAAGCTCACGGTGTCGGCGCCCACGAACCCGGTGCCGGTGATCGTGACCGAGGTGCCGCCGGCGACGGGCACGCACGCCGCAGAGAGCAGCGTGATGACCGGCGGCGTGCCGCCACCCAGGGCGCCGGTCGCGCCAGCCAGGTGGGCCCCGAGCACAGCCGCGAGGCAGGCGACTGCGGTGACCACGCGGCGCAGGGAGTGGGTCATCTGGACCTCGCGAGCGAGAGGATCCCGCGGGAGGTCGCGCCCGCGGTCACCGCGACCGTGACCGTGAGGCGCAGTCGTCCGTTTCGCCGCAGCGCGGACATGGCCTGCGAGGTGAGCGAGAACGACACGTCGATGGTCCCCGCCTTGGTCGCGCTGGGGCGCGCCGTGCCCACCACTCGCGTGCGCCCGGCGACAGGCGCGCTTGCGACGACGTGGGCGGAGCCTGCTCCGCTGAAGATCAGGCGCAGCGTAACGCGGCCCCGCCGGGCGTCGAGCAAACGCTGCGCGCGCGTCGTCGCTCCGATCGTCACCCTCGGTGGCGTCGCCTTCTTGCTGTCGTCGCTGATCGTCGTGGCGACGTTCGTCCCGCTCGGATCGATCGGCGGAGGTGTGACGTCCGGGGCCGTCGAGCGCGTTGCGCACGACCCATCCAAGGACTGCACGCAGGCCGGCAGCGCCTGGGATGGCGGAGGCGGCGGCGCGATCCCGCCGATGCGTGCGTCGTAGAGGTCGAGTGAGTCGTCCTGGTCCTGGGCGACGAGCTGGTCATAGGTCACGAAGAACGCGTCCGTGCCGCTCGGCGAGGCCCCGATCAGGATCGAGCCACTCGAGGGGATCGTGCTCGTCGGCGAGATCGTCGTGGCGCCGGCCGACACGAGCTCCACGGACCCCCCGCCGTAGGGATCCGCGGCGGCGTCAGCGCTGGGCGAGGCCGGCGTCGCAGTCCATTCGTACACGTCTGGGTAGCTGTTCTTGTCAGCGCTAACGAGCTGATCGGGCGAGCTGAAGATCACGTTGCCGTTGCTGGAGAGACTGTTGACGACCATCGCGGCGCCGCCGGTGGGCGGCGCGCCGCTCGGATCGCACGAGAGGCAGACCGGCGAATCGGCTTCTTGGGGCCAGTCGTACAACTCAACGTCGCCAACGCTGGGGTAACCCGTGAGGGCCGCGACGGACGCGATGACGAGGTCGCGTCCGTCCGACGAAACTTGCGCGGCATGGTATTGGCTGGCGTCTGCGGCCATGCTCGTGCGCGGAGTCCAGACGGCGCTATCAGACGGGCTCAGCGTCGCGAGATAGGTGACGGTACCGCCGTCGTAGCGGTAGAGGTTTGGCAGTCCGTCGTCGGCGGTCGGTGCGCCCGATCCGTCCAGGACACCGTCGGCCACGAAGTAGACGATCGAGCCGTCGCTCGCGTACCCGACTACGCCCAACGCGTCGGCGCCGCTGCTCGCGTCGAGCGCGTTCGTGTCGATTGAGAGGTCGGTGACTTGGCCGTTGGCCGTGTCGTACTCGTACAGGTCGGGGGAGCTGTCGGCCGCGCCCGTGTGCGACGACGACGTCAGCTCGCAGGAGCTAAGGAAGAACGCCACCGAGGCCGCGGATGTGGCGCCTTCGAATGTGGCCGGGGCAGTCGAGGCGGCGCCGGGGTTCGACGCGAGCGTGCAGTGCGGGTCGCTGACGGTCGACGTTGACACAGGTACCGTCGCGGCCGAACCGGCGGCGTCGTTCGCCCGCATGAACACTCCGTTCGCGCCGGAGCTGGCCGCCTCGAAGAAGATCCGCGACCCGTCGGTGGAGATGACGCCCGGCACCGATGGTGCCGTCGCGCCGCGCGGGAACGGAGTTGAGTTGTCTGTCTCCAGGCCAACCTGGAAGATCGAGCCGCCCGTCGCGTCGTAGAGGAACGGGCCGGGGTTCGAGCCGGGGTCGGGGACGGTTCCATTCGCGACCGGGAACGAGGCGTTTGCCTGATAGAGGATGTGGTCCGCGCTCGAGTCGGTCGCCACGAAGCTCGGTGTGTACGTCGCCGTCTGCGACGACGGCACCGACGGCGTCAGCACCGTGGCAGCGCCGCTCAGCGGGTCGAAGGCGGCGAGGTTCTGGATCGCTCCCGACCCTCCCGTCTGCACGGGCAATCCGCTGATGCCGTCGTGCCCGTCGGACAGTCCGTAGAAGGTCGCATCCACCGTTGCCGAGAGGTCCGGTGTGACGCCCTCTACCTGATCGCCCTCGGCCGCGCGGTAGATCACGAGGTTGTCGGCCGGCAGCGCCGCCGTGTAGCTCCAATTTCCGTTGGAGGCGCGGCTGAACACGTAGGTGCCGACCACGTTCGGCGCCTCGGGCGCGGGCCCCAGTGGCGGAAGGGCGGTGAAGATCGTGTCCCACAGGACAGCGTTGCCGTTAGCGCTCACGGCCACCGGCTCCCCTGGCGACGTCGCGAGGTACGCGCCGCCCTTGTCCGCGGGCGTGACCTGCTCATAGACTCGTCCGTCGGGCGGCTGCGCCCGTGCGGGGGAGACGACAGCCAAGTTCGCGATCGTGATCCCCGCGAGGATGCAGGCGCCGACGCTCGGCGCGCGCCGCGAAGCCGCCTCGGTGCCCCCCGCCTCCCCGTCGAGCGCCCGGCCGGCTGAGACGGCCGACGTGACGTGGCGTATATGCAGCAACCGCATTGCAGAACCCTCTTCCCCGCCCGGCACCTCACGGTCTGACCGTGACCCCAGAGCCGGCGTAACGTACCATACGTTGCGGTATGTGCACGCTGATCCCGTCCGACGCCGATCTCGAGGGGGCCGGTCTGCTCGGCGACGTCAACGGCGCCTCCCGCGCCGCGCGCGGGCGGCTGATCCGCGAGCTCCTCCAAGACGGCTGCACGCTCGACGAGCTCAAACTCGCGGTCGACCAGCAGCGATTGGCGCTCCTCCCCGCCGAGCGGTTCCTCCGCCGGGGCGAGGTCTACACCGCCGAGGAGATTGCTGACCTTGCGGGATTGCCTGCAGCGGTCCTGCGAGCCCAGCTCGCCGCGCTCGGCCTGCCCCCAGCCGATGCGGGAGTGGCGTGCTACGGCCCCGGCGAGCTGGAGCTGGCAAGACTCATTGGGGTGGGGCTCGCGGCCGGCCTCGAGCCCGAGAGCCTCGTCGACTTCAACCGCGTCGTGGCGCGCGGTGTGTCGTCGATCGCAGCGGCATCGCGGGTCCCGGTGATGGACGCCGCCGGCCGCTCGGCCCTGGACGAGCACAAGGCGGCGTCGGCCTATGCCGGCGCCGCGCGCGACCTGACCCCGATCACGGCGCGGCTCGTCGCCCTCGCCTTCGAGGCACATGTCCGGCGGCTCCTGGCCGCGGAATTCGTGAGCGCCGCGCAGATCGTCGCCGGGGAGACGCTCGGCGCCCGTCACGTGACCGTTGGCTTCGCCGACCTCGTGGGGTTCACATCACTCGGACAGAGCGTCACAGCCGGGGAGCTCGCGGCCACGGCGGCGAGGTTCGAGTCGCTCGCGCTCGAGGCGATGCCGTCCCGCGTCTCCCTGGTCAAGACGATCGGCGATGGGCTGCTGCTCGTCTGTCGCGAGCCCGACGAGCTCATCGACACGATGCTCGAGCTCGTCGACGCCGTCGCCGCCCTACAGCCCGCGTTTCCCCATGCGCGAGCCGGCATCGCCACCGGTGTGGCCCTCGAGCGCGCAGGCGATTGGTACGGCGACCCGGTCAACCTCGCGCACCGGGTCACGCAAGCAGCACCGGCGAACGCCGTCGTCGTGATCGAGGCGGTGCGCAACGCGACGGCCTCGCGTTACCGCTTCGCCCCGCTCGGAGCGGCACCGCTGAAAGGCGTCGCCAGTCCGCCGCGTCTGTTTCGAGTCCTCGACGTCGCTGGCAGCTCGCACAGGCGCGATGATCGCCACGAATCCCGGCCGCCGCCCCCGGTCCGCTCGCTTCCCCAGCGCCCTGCACGGCGCCGTAGCGGGTGAGCGGATCGGCGTCGCGCCGCCTGCCTCTGCCTACGCGGCGACGGGAGGCGCGGTCACGGGCGCGGCGGCCTGGCGGACCCGGTCTCGGCCGCTCGTCTTCGCGCGCCGCAGCGCGGCATCGGCCGCAGCGAACAGGGCCTCGTAGTCGAACGGCTCGCCCGCGGGGCTGACGGCGACGCCAATGGACACGGTCACGGGGATGCCGGCGATCGGCTCGCTCCTCACTGCGTCGCGGATGCGCTCAGCGACGGTGGACGAGTCCGGGCTTGCGCCGACGAGCAGAGCGACGAACTCCTCTCCGCCGATCCGATACACCGGGTCGAACAGCCGGACGCCGGCCTGAATACGCTCGGCGACGCCGACGAGCACATGATCGCCGCACGCATGGCCGTGCTGGTCGTTGATCGCCTTGAAGTGGTCGAGGTCGGCCACCATCAGGGCAACGGACTGATCGCGTCCGCTCGCGCCCTGCGCGAGCTCGGCGATGCGCGTCTGCAGCGCGTTACGGTTGAGCAGGCCCGTGAGTTCGTCGGTGGCGGCGGCCCAGCGCTGGCGCATCGTGATCGCGCCGACGGCGTTGCCGACAATGGACACCGCGCCGAGCAGGGCCAGCGGGAAGACGAGGATGGCTGGGTTGTCGAGCACCTGATGGGCACCGATCAGGAACGCGACCCCCGTCATCAGGACGCCGGTCGCCGCGGCCATGACGGTCGCGGCCGGCGCCGGGAACGCAGCCGCGTTGGAGAACATGACGATCGTCAGGAACGGGAGCGCGAACAGCATGCTTTCTTGTGCGACTGCGAGGCCGAGACCGATCGAGGCGTTGATCAACGTCACGATGAAGATCGATGCGTACTCGGGCCGCCTCAGACGTGGGACGAGTTTCCGATCGATCACCTGCGCGACGCCGACGGCGATCGCGACCGGCACCAGAGAGCGCCAGCCGAGCCACGGGAGGGAGCACATGAGCACGGCGAAGGTGAGCGGGTTAACCGTCCTCGCGATGGTCGTCAGCCGTTGGTTGAGGTCGAGCATGTGCTGCCGCTCGTCTGCGGTGCGGATCACGAAGTTGCGCGGCACGTCGTCGTGGCGGCTTCGCTCCGCGGACAGGTCGCCGGTCGGCTGGGCCGCCGACACCGTGGCGCGCGGCGCGGCGCGGCGATCTGGAGCCGACACGGGGTCCGACGGCTCGGCGCCCTCGGCGGCCACGCCCGTCGCGTCCTTCCGCGCGGCCTCGACGCGAACGCAGTCGCGCCCGGCAGCCTTGGCGCGGTACAACGCCCGATCGGCGCTCGCGAAGAGGCGCGCGTACTCCCGCTCGCGCACGTCCGACGACGCCACTCCAAGCGACATCGTGACCGGGAGCCCGGCAATCGCGTCGCGGCAGACCGCGATCCGCAACTCCTCGGCGAGATCGCTCGCCCGTCGTGCTGCCCCGCCGCGCAGCAGCACGACGAACTCCTCGCCGCCGAAGCGGTACAACGCGCTTGGATCGGCGACCACACTCGCGAGTCGCTGTGCCACCTCGACGATCACCGCGTCGCCCCACGCGTGACCGTGCTCGTCGTTGATCGTCTTGAAGTGATCGATGTCTCCCAGGATGACCGCCGCTTCGCCGTCGGTGCCGGCTCTGACAGGCCAGAGTTCGGCCGCTCGGGCATGCAGCGCCGCGCGATTGAGCAGGCCGGTCAGCGGGTCGACGACGACGGCTTGACGCGAGTCCTCTTCGGCCGAAAGCGTGCGCGAGCCGAGGATCGTGATCGTCACCAACAGCAGCACCGGGAACATGACGACCGGGGGAAGCGTCGCGACGGTGTGGGGCATGAACGCAAACCCGGACGCGATCATCGCCGCGGCCGTGATCGCCGCCCCTACCGCGACCACGCGCCGTGGGTAGATGGGCGCCGCGATGAGCATCGGGAAGACGAGGATCGACAGCATGTAGATCCTCGGACCGCCGGCCAGCGCGATCGACGCGACAATGGCCACCTGCGCGATCACCCACACGCCGGCGAGCACATACTCCGGTCGCGGCAGCGTGGGCGCCCGCCGCTCGAGGACGAGCAACGCGATCGCCACGAGCACGAGCGGAATCTGCATCTTCACGCCGTACACCGGCACCGACACAGCGGCGGCGACGGCAAGCAACGCAAGCGAGCGGCGTTTCGCCGCTCGCAACCCTGCGCTCATGTCGAGCAGGCGCGCTCGCTCCAACTCGTCGCGACAGAGCCAGCTGCTGAGGTGCATGGTCCTCGCATCGGTCGCCACGGCCGTTGTCCGGACCCTACGCCTCAGTATGGCCGTATTTGTCGAACAGCCGTCCAGGCCGGCATGAGCGCAACGCTGCCCGCGTCTTCTGCTCGGCCATCGGCGACCGCGCCACCCTCGACTACCTGAGCAGCACTCTCGGCGAGGAAGAGATCGCCCGCATCTCCACGCACCGCGATCACGCCCGCGCCACGGCACCGCGAAACACCCGCCTGGACACACAGAAAGCTCGCGACCCTCCCCGTCCCGGAAACGTGATGCAGGATGACCATGCCGGGTGGTGCTCTCAGCGCCAGGCGCCGCGTCGTCAGAAGTCCCCAGAACGTGCGGTCGCCCAGTCGCGACGCGGCAACCGGCTGAGCGCTAGAAGACGGGGGTTTCGGTGTAGTGGCCAAAGACCTGCTGCAGCGCGTCGATCATCTCGCCTTCGCTCGCATGCACCCGCGCGCACTCCAAGAGCGCCGGCATCAGATTCCTGCCCTCCACCGCCGCGTCCTCGCGCAGCGCGGCCAGGGTGCGCGCGACCGCCGTCCCGTTGCGCCGGGCGCGCGCGGCCCGCAGGCGCCCGACCTGCTTGCGCTCGACCGCCGGGTCCACCCGCAGGATCGGGATCTGCCCATCGTCCTCGTGCACGAATCGGTTGACGCCGACTACCACGCGGTCGCCCGAATCGATCGCCTCCTGCAATTCGAATGCGGCGTCCGCGATCTCTCGCTGCGGATAGTTGCGCTTCACTGCCGCGACCATCCCGCCCAGCTCATCGATCTTCGCGAAATACTCATACGCCCGCCGCTCCAGCCGATCAGTGAGCGACTCGACCAGGTAGGAGCCGCCGAGGGGATCTGGGCTGTTCACCACCCCCGACTCAAAGGCGATGATCTGCTGCGTCCGCAGCGCCACGCGGACGGCCTCCTCGGTCGGCAGCGCCAACGCCTCATCGAAGCCATTGGTGTGCAGCGATTGCGTCCCGCCGAGCACGCCGGCCAGGGCCTCAATCGTGGTGCGCACGATGTTGTTGAGCGGTTGCTGCGCCGTGAGCGACACTCCCGCCGTCTGCACGTGAGTGCGCATCAACCACGACTTCGGGTTCCTGGCCCCGAACGTGTCACGCAGCTCCCGCGCCCAGATACGCCGCGCGGCCCTGTACTTGGCGATCTCCTCGAAGAAGTCGATCTGCGCGTTGAAGAAGAATGACAGCCTGGGCGCGAAGTCATCCACATCCAGACCCCGCGCGACCGCCTGCTCCACGTAAGCGAGGCCGTCCTTCAGGGTGAACGCAAGCTCCTGCGCCGCCGTCGCCCCTGCCTCCCGGATGTGATAGCCGCTGATTGAGATCGGATGCCAGCGCGGCATCGTGCGTGAGCACCACTCGATCATGTCCCCGCACAATCGCATTGCCGGGTCGATCGGAAACGCCCACTCCTTCTGCGCGATGTATTCCTTCAGGATGTCGGCCTGAATCGTCCCCGCCAGATGCTCCGGCTGCACCCCCTGGCGTTCCGCCGCCACGACGAACATTGCGAGCATGATCGCCGCCGGTGCGTTGATCGTCATCGACACCGACACCTCGCCGAGCGGAATCCCCCCGAAGAGGGTCTCCATGTCCGCGACGGTGTCGACCGCCACCCCCTCCCGGCCGACCTCTCCCAGGCTCCGCGGATGGTCGGAGTCATGCCCCATCAACGACGGCATGTCGAAGGCCGTCGAGAGGCCTGTTTGACCGTGGTCCAGCAGATACCGGAATCGCTCGTTGGTCTCCTCGCTGGTCCCGAACCCTGCGAACTGACGCATCGTCCATAACCGACCCCGATACATCGATCCGTACACCCCACGTGTGAACGGAAACTCCCCCGGCTGGCCGATCGGGTCCTTGGGGCCGCCGATCCCGTCGGGCAGATCCTCATGCGTATACAGATCCGCGACCCGCTCACCCGAGAGTGTCGTGAACCGCTCGCCTGGGGAACCGGGGCGGTCGTCAAGCCCTGAGGCGGCCGGGTCATCGGTAAGGGCGTGGTCGGTGCTCATGGCGGGGGACGGAATGCGGAACGCTGCGTTGCCCGATGGGGTAATCTTACACACAGTGTTTCCGGATTTGCATCCCGACCCTCATCCGGATGGGCGGACGGCCGCGGGCGAAGGGGGTGAGCAAGCCCGATCGCTGCTGTGGATCTCCGGCCTGGAGACGGAGCCCGACGCCGCCGCTCTGGCGACGATCGAAGAGCTGCTGGAAGCGTTCGAGCGGGCCGGCTTCGCCCGGTCGGCAACACCGGAGCTCGCCCAGGCCTACGTGCGCGCCGTCGGCCGCATTGCGGCCGTGGAGTCCGCGCTCGCCAGCGAGGCGCTGAACCACCTCGCGCCCGCGAGCCGGACGGCCACGGGAGCGAGGGTTGTGGCGGACCTCGAGGCCGCGAGCGCGCGGGCGTTCCGTCTGTTGCACCGGCGACTGCTCGGTGACGCCCTCGCCCAGGCGGCCTCGCGAGGGGGGCGGGTGGGTGCGGTGGCGATCGGGATGGCCGACATCGTCTCGTCGACCGCGTACTTCCGCCAGGCGGGGGCCGAGGACCTCGAGCGGACGGCGGACGCGATCTTCGCCGCCGGGCAGCGTGCCTGCGCACGCCGGGCGGTGCGGGCGCTCAAGTACGTCGGGGATGGCGTGCTCGTGGCCGGGCCGGACGTGCGGGCGGTGGCCGAGGCCACCCACGAGGTCGTCGTGCGTCTGCAGTCAGAGCTCCCGGTCGCCGCGCGCGGCGGGGTCGCCTACGGCGAAGTCGTTCACCGGGCCGGGGATCTATACGGGCTCGCCGTCAACCTCAGCCTCGCGCTTGCCAAGACGGCCGACCCGGGATCGGTGCTGCTGGGGGGCGAGGCCGTCGAGCGGGTTTCGCCGCACGAGCGCGGCCGCGTGCGGCGTCGGCGACTGCACTGCACGACCGAGCTGTGCGGGGCGACGGCGACCTTCACCCCGGCTCAGGCCCAGGCATCCCCCGCGCACGACGGGAGGTCCGCATGAGTCCTCCGGCCGCCGCGGCGCGGACGCGCCGCGGACCGGATCCCGCGGAGCCACGGACCCTGTGCGGCGCGTTCCAGCGTGTCGCGGCGCGCGACCCCGAGACCGTTGCGCTGCGCGAGGCGGGCGGGGGCCGGCAGCTCACCTGGCGCGAGTACGCGGCGCAGGTCCGCGAGGCCGCCGGCGGCCTGGCGGGGCTCGGCGTGCGTCGCGGCGACACCGTGGCCATGATGATGGCCAACCGCACCGAGTTCTATCCACTCGACGTCGCAGCCCAGCATCTCGGGGCCACGTCGTTTTCGGTCTATAACACGCTCTCGCCGGCGCAACTGGGCCATGTGCTGGCCAACTCGAACGCGCGGGTGGTCATCTGCGAGGCATCCTACGTCGAGCGCATTCGCAGCTGCGATTGCGAGGTGCAGACGATCATCTGCCTCGACGGGGCGCCGACGGGCACTATCCCCGCTGAGGAGCTGCCGGCCTGCGCGCCGGCGGACTTCGATTTCGAAGCGCACTGGCAGGCGATCGGGCCACAGGACGTCGCCACGCTCATCTACACCTCGGGCACCACCGGCAATCCGAAGGGAGTGGAGATGACCCACGCGAACCTCCTGTTCGAGTTGCACGCCGTCGCCGCGGTACTCCCTGTCGTGTTCGGCGACCGCGTCGTCTCCTATCTGCCCTCGGCCCACATCGCCGACCGCCTTACGGCGCTCTACTTCCAGATGATGTTCGGCACGCAGGTGACCACCGTGGATGACCCGAAGCGGATCGTGTCGGCACTGCAGGACTGTCGCCCCACGATCTGGGGCGGGGTGCCACGCGTGTGGGAGAAGCTGAAGGCTGGCATCGAGCTCGCCGCGTCCGGCGAGCCTGACGAGCGGGTCAGCGCCACCACCGAGTGGGCGCTGTCGGTGGCCCGACAGCGCGGGGAGGCTGAGCTCGAGGGGCGCGCCCCGAGCGAGGAACTCCTACGCGAGTGGGAGCGAGCCGAGGACGCGGTACTCGCGCAGTTGCGGGAGCGCTTCGGACTGATCGAGGTTCGCTGGGCGGTTTCCGGGGCCGCTCCGATCAACCGCACAACGCTGGCGTTCTTTCGCGGTCTCGGCCTGCCAGTTACGGAGATCTGGGGCATGTCCGAGCTCAGCTGCATCGCGAGCGTCGTTCCGCCCGAGCGCCACCGGCCCGGGACGGTGGGCCGGCTGCTCGACGGGATGGAGGGGCGGGTGGCGCCCGACGGCGAGTTCCTCGTCCGCGGCCCGCTGGTCATGCGCGGCTACCGCGGGGAGCCCGAGAAGACGAGCGAAGCCATCGACGCGAACGGCTGGCTGCACACCGGGGACGTCATCACCGCGGACGACGACGGCTACCTGCGGATCGTCGACCGCAAGAAGGAGCTGATCATCAACGCGGCCGGAAAGAACATGTCGCCGAGCAACATCGAGAACGCCGTCGCGGCGGCCTCGCCGCTCATCGGCAGCGTGGTGGCCATCGGCGAGGCCCGCGCGTACATCGCCGCGCTCGTGGTCCTCGATCGTGAGGTGGCGGCCGCCGTCGCCGCGCGCCTGGGCTTCGACGACCTCGAGCCCGAGCGACTCGCGGCGCACCCGGCGATTCTCAAGACCGTCAGCCGGGCGGTGGCGGTCGGCAACGCCGAGCTCTCGCGCGTCGAGCAGGTCAAGCGCTTCACGGTCGTGCCCGAGTGGTGGGAGCCGGGAGGCGAGCAGCTCACGCCAACCCTGAAGCTCCGCCGGCAGGCGATCGCCGAGCGTTACGCGGCGCTCATCGAGATGCTCTACGCGGCCCCGCGACCCGACAGCGTGCTGGAGCCGGAAGCCCCGGGGTCAGGCGCGCCGGGGGGTGGCCCCGCGGGGCGGCGTCCCCGCGCCTGAGCCGCCGGCCGCTTGCGCGGAGACGGCCTCGCCGATCGCGACCAGCAGGTTGGCGCCGTGCTCCATCACCTTGGCCCGTGGCAGGTCAAGGGACCCGTCGAGCAGGCTCGCGAGCAGCTCCGCGACGCCGCCGGCGACGAGCGTCGCGGCGACCTGTAGACCCGGATCGGCCTCCGTGAGCGGGTAGACGTCCTGGGCGATCGACATCACGAAGGAGGCGAGCAGCCGCGTCGTCTGCCGCCGGCTCGCCGACAGCGCGCCGATCCCGAGCGATTCGATGAACACGATCCGCGCCCGCTCGGGCTCCTCGTCGAGGTAGCCGACGAGCAGCCGCATGGCCGTGTCGGCCTTCTCGCGCTGCGTGGCCCCCGCACTCGCGACGGCCGGGACGAGCGAGCTGGCGGCCGAGGCGACGCATTCGTGGTAGACCTCGAGCGCGAGCGCCTCGAGATCGTCGAAGCTCTCGTAGAAGAAGCGCGTCGACAGGCCGGCGGCCTCGCACACGCCGCGTACCGTAGCGTCGGCGAGGCCGCGCTGGCCGATGACCTTCACCCCGGCCTCCAGGAAACGGCGACGCCGTTCACTCGACCGGGCTTCTGCGGTCTTGCCCGCGTAGACCCGCGCCATTTCGTGTCGCACTCTAGCGTCCGGTTGCGGCGACTCGCCGCGCCACTGCGGCGCCTGCGGACGCCTCCCGCTCACTTCGAATGATCAGCTCGTGCAGGCGGCGGTCGCGGCTGGCGGACGCGTCGACGAGCCGGTCGGTGACGCCGCGCAGCCAGGCGAGCAGCGTCCAGGCGGGCGGCGCGATCGTACGCGGCGCCCGCGTTTCGACGCCGTCCACGATCGCTTTCGCGGCCTCCCGAGCGCTGATGCGGCGCCGCAGTTGACGTGGGAGCTGCTGCTGCAGCGCGGAGCCGATCGGGTCGTGGTCGACCGCCGAACGCGTCATCGCGGTGGCCACGATGCCGAAGTAGGACACGCCGGCACTCGCGCCGTGCGCGGCGAGCTCGATCCGCAGTGCGCGGCCGAGCTGCTCGACGCCGGCCTTGGTGATCATGTAGGGCGAGCCGAGCGGGCCGGGCAGCATTGCGGCCATGGAGGCGACGAGCGCGATGTGGCCGCCGGCGTCGATGACGTGCTCGATGCTCGGGTGGACGGTGTTGAACACGCCGGTGAGGTTGATGCCCACGACGCGGTCGTAGTCGACCGGGTCCATGGTGCGCAGGCTCGAGGCTCGGGGCGTGACGCCAGCGTTGGCCACCACGACATCGAGGCGCCCGAAGCGGTCGACGACCTCCCTGACCGCAGCGGCCATGCCTGCTCGATCGCGCACGTCGACCTCGATCGTGTGCGATCGCCGCTGCGGCAGCGTCGCGCGGCAGCCGCGCAGACGGTCCCCGTCCTGGTCGAGCAGCGCGACCGCGGCGCCGCGCGCAGCGAAGGCCCGGACGGTCTCCAGGCCGATCCCCTGCGCGGCGCCGGTGACCAGGCAGACGCGACCGGACGGGTCCAGGCGGCGCCTGCCGCGACGGTCACCTGCGGACATGGCCCGCCTCGGCCGGCGAGAGCTCATAGGCGCGCGCGTCGAAGCGCCGCGTCAGCCAGGCGAACATGAAGCTCCAGTTCGGCCAGAGCCCCGCGTTGCGCCCGCTCGGGGTCTGGTAGTAGCTTCGGCACCCGCCGCGCTCCCAGACGGTGCGCGCCGAGCGACGCTCCATCTCGCGAACGAAGGCGTCCTGGACGTCCGGGCGGACCTCGACGGTGGCGGTCCGCGCAGCCCGCATCGTCTCGATGGCGCTCACGATGTAGCGAGCCTGGCTCTCGATCGTGAACAGCGCCGACTGGTTGCCGGCGGCCGAATAAGGCCCGATGATGGTGAAGAGGTTGGGGAATCCGTGCAGTGTCGTGCCGAGGTAGCTGCGGGGCCGCTCGTCGTACACCTCGACGAGGTTACGACCGTCGCGGCCGCGAATGACCTGGCCGCGTCGTGACGGCGCGTGAAAGCCGGTGCCCCAGATGATCGTGTCGACCGCGTGCTCGGTCCCGGAGGCGGTCCGCACGCCGCACTCGGTGATCGCCGCGATGTCCTCGGTGACGAGCCGGACGTTGTGCTGGTTGAAGGTTGGGAAGTAGGCGTCGCTGAGGATCGCCCGCTTGCAGCCGAGCATGTAGTCGGGGGTGAGCCGCCCGCGCAGCTGCGGGTCGGGGACCTGGCGGCGCAGCTGCCAGCGGCCCGCCGCCTCGTAGAGGTAACGAAAGCGCTGGTCGACGAAGACGGCGAGGCCGAGGCACTCGATCATCCCGTAGATCCCCGCGCGCATCGCCTTCTGCGTCGCCGGCAGCGCACGGAACGCCGCCCGCTGCAGCGCGGAGGTGCGCAGATCGAAACGCGGGAGGATCCACGGCGGCGTGCGCTGGAACAGGACCAGCTCGGCGACCTCGGGCTGGATCGCCGGCACGAACTGCACCGCCGAGGCGCCGGTGCCGATCACCGCCACGCGCTCGCCGGCAAGTGCGTGCCCGTGATCCCACATCGCCGAGTGAAAGCTCGCTCCGGCGAACCGCTCGCGGCCCGGGATGTCCGGGATGACCGCCTCCCCGAACGGCCCCATCGCCGCGATGAGCAGGTTGGCGGTGAGCGGCCCCGCGGAGGTTTGCAGACACCACCGGCGCGCGGGTTCGTCCCAGTCCGCGCCAAGCAGCTCGGTGTCGAAGCGGATCTGCCCCTCGAGGTCGTGCTCACGCGCGACGCGCTGGATGTAGCCGAGGATCTCCGGCTGGGTGGCGTAGGTGCGCGACCAGTCCGGGTTAGGGGCGAAGGAGAGCGAGTACAGCGCCGACGGGACGTCGCACGCGCAGCCGGGATAGGTGTTGTCCCGCCAGACGCCGCCGACGGAGCCGGCGCGCTCGAGGATGACGAAGTCGCGCAGGCCAGCCTGCTGGAGGCGGTAGGCGAGCGTGAGGCCGGCGAAGCCGGCGCCGACGATGACGATCGGATGGTGTGCCGTGTCGTTCACGCGTGTCTCACAGGTCGAGGACAAGACGGTCGGCCGCGGCGCGGGAGACGCAGATGAGCATCGAGTCGCGGCGCTCGGCCGCCAGGAGCGTGCCGGGGTCGCGGTGCTCAACCGCCCCGTCGAGTACACGGCAGCGACAGGCCCGGCAGAACCCCTGCTGGCAGGAGTACACGACCCCTGGCAGCTCGCGACGGATCGCGGCGAGCAGCGACTCGTCACCGGCGACCTGCAGCTTGCGGCCCGAACGCGCGAGCTCAGCCACGAACGGACGGCCGCCGATTACCACCGGCGCGGAGAAGCGCTCGGTGAACACCGGGATCGAGGCATCGGCGGCGCGCATGAGCTCGCGCACGGTGTCCATCAGGGGAGGCGGGCCGCAGGCGTAGACGTCCGGGCGGTTGGCGATCGCCGCCGAGCGGTCGAGCAGCGCGGCGAGGTCGGCGTGCCCGGCCTCGTCGTCGTGGTGCTCGATGAGCTCCCCGCCCCCGAACGCCGCAAGCTCATCGAGGAACGGCATCGTGGTGCGAGAGCGCCCGAGGTAGCACAGCCGCCACGGTGCGCCGGTGCGGGCGGCGGCCCGCACCATCGGCAGGATCGGGGTGATGCCGATCCCGCCGGCGAGGAACACGTACGCGGGCGCTCCCAGGAGCCGAAAGCCGTTCCGCGGGCCGCGGACGCGCAGATAGCCGCCCGGCCGCAACTGCTCATGGACCTCGCGCGAGCCGCCGTGCCCGTCCGCGACGAGCCGTGCGGCGATCCGGTAGCTCGACCGGTCGGCCGGGTCGCCGCACAGGCTGTACGGGCGCATGCGCCCCGAGGGCAGCAGAAGATCCAGATGTGCGCCCGGCGTCCAGCTCGGGAGCGCCCGGCCGTGCGGATGGGACAGGCGCAGGCTCACGACGCCGTCGGCGACGACCTCGCGCGTCGTGACCTGCAAGCGCATCTCATAGCCCGAGCGGCGCACCGGGCGCGAGCGCGACAGCGTGCCAGCCGCCCGCCCTGAGGCGAACGCGCGCTCGTAGAGGTCGAATGCGCGGGCGACAGCCCGCACGCCGCGCCCCGGCGTGGTGGTCGCGGGTGTCACGCCGGCTGGGCCGCGGGCGACTGCGCAAGGTAGCGCAGCGCCTGGTCGAGCGGACCCATCTGGGAGGGGTGGAAACCGGGGCGCAGGTATACCGGGAGCTCGGTGATCAGGTGCAAGCCGGTGGGCAGCAGACCTCGGCGCACCGCGCTCAGGAGCTGCAGGGGCCACCAACGGCCCCTGGCAGACGAGGGGTCGTGTCGGAAGAGGTACGCGGTCGAGAGCGTAAAGACGCCCGCCAGCAGCACGCTCGCAATGATGCCGGCGCGCGCGCGGCGCGCGTACCCACCGTCCACGTGCATATAGGCATCGAAGGCCACGTTGCGATGCTCGACCTCCTCGGCCCCGTGCCAGCGGCACAGGTCGAGCATCATCGGGTGCATCACGTCCTCGAGCTCGTCGGCGTCGAGGATCCACTGCCCGAGCACCGCCGTGTAGTGCTCCAGCGCCGCCGAAAGCGCGAGCCGCTCGCAGAGCCAGGCGCGCTCGGCGCGGCCGCGAAGTCCCCCGCGATTGAACACGCGATCCACGAGCCAGGCGAGCTTGGAGACCACCGGCGTGACATCGAGGCCGTGCTTGGCGAGGAAGTTGTGCAGCTCCTCGTGGGCGCTCGCGTGAATCCCTTCCTGCCCGATGAAGCCGACCATCTCCTCGTGGAGGCGCGCGTCGTGCACCAGCGGCAGCGCCTCCGACAACGCCGCCACCATCGCCCGCTCGCCCTCAGGCAGCGTGAGATGCATCACGTTGAAGATCTGCGTCGCCAGCGGTTCGCCGCGGACATAGTGCATCGGCAGGTCGTCCCAGTCGAAGTGCACCAGCCGAGGCTTGATCGCGAGAGCCTCTTCCGCGTATAACCGTTCTGCCGCAGCCACCAGCGCAGCCTCCAGAGTATCGAGATACGTACCGTTCCTGATTATCTTACACACTGCGTTTCCTCTTTACAAGGCGACCTCGCCGTCCGACACTCGCCGGATCCCGGCTGTGTCGTAACCGCTACCGGCAGCAAGGACATGCTGTGGGGAGCCCTGAAGCGGATTGGAACGATCGCGATGTCAAGCTGGCACGCGCCCGCTGACGAGGGCACCCTGACCGTCATGGTCGTCGGCGCGGATGAGGACGCGGTGTGGGCGAACCTGGCTTCGGTGCTCCCGCGTGCGGCGGGCGAGAACGTCAGGAGCGGTCAGGCCCGCGTGCTGGTCGGGAGTTTGCGAGCGCCGGAGATGTAGGGCTCTATCCCGGGCCCCAGCTCGGGCTCGATGTCGTGGGCGGTCAGTTCGTTTCCGCCGAGCAGCGGTCGCAGATCAGGTGGGCGTGTGTCTCGCCGCCACAGTCGCGGTGGCGGTAGTGAACCGGAGGTCCCTCGGGGGCCATTGTGGTTCGGGGAGGCGTTCGGGCGGAAGGCGTTCACGGCTGCATACCTCTACCTCGGCGCGAGCTCTCGGATCGTGGTGGGCGCGGGGATCGCGAGCATCTACGGACGCGATGCGGTCGCCGCGGCGGCACGATTGCTCGGACAGCTCCACCCGGACCGGTTTGTGCTCGGGCTGGGGGTCAGTCACGCGCCGCTCGTCGAACGGATGCGTGGCCACGACTACGGCAGGCCCGTCGCGACGATGCGCGCGTATCTCGATGCGGTCGCCGCGGCGCCCAACCTCACTGCCGGCGCCCCGGCACTCCCTGTGACGGTCATCGCCGCTCTCGGGCCGCGGATGCTGGAGCTCTCGCGCGACAGCGCCGATGGCGCCCACCCCTACCTCGTCACCCCTGAGCACACGGCCCACGCCCGGGAGCTGCTGGGGCCCGACAGGCTCCTGGTGGTCGAGCAGGCGGTCGTGCTCGACGGCGACGTTGAGACCTGGAGAGGGCGAGCGCATTCGCACCTCGAGATCTACACCGGGCTTCCGAACTACCGGAACTCATGGGTGCGGCAGGGATTCACGGATGAGGACGCGGTTCGTGGCGGCAGCGATCGCCTCAAGCGCGCGCTGGTGGCCCGCGGCCTCGACGAGACGGTCGAGCGCGTGCGCGCGCATCTGGACGCCGGTGCCACCACGGTCGTGCTGCACGTCCTGGGCGAGCACCTCGCCGAGGCGCCGCGAGCTGACTGGGCGAGGCTCGCCGAGGCGCTCCTGTGACCCCCGATTCGCTGGATCAGTGGTGGTCCGAGGGCCGCACCCTCCCCGTGAAGATGGCTGGCGGCACGCAGGAGGTGTTCATCAGGATGCGTGGCACCGGGCCGGCGGTCACGCTACTCCACGGCTTCCCGGCGTCCTCATACGAATGGGCGCCGATCAGCGAAACGCCCGATTCCACGGGCCGCCCATGCATCTGACACCCCGGAATGCGGTTGAGGGCCTTGTGGGCTAATAGCCCGTGATGGTTCGAGTCCATTCAGGCGCATGACGAAAAGGGGATGTGCGGCTTGCCAACCCCTCCCCCGCGCGCTCATGCAGCGACGGTGTCCTCGCCAGCGTTTCTCAGCCTGGCGGCCAGTCGCCGAGTGGTCGCCCGATCTCCCACTCGTGCCCGAACGGGTCGACGATCCGACCCAGCCGCCAGCCATGCTCCTCGCTCACAGCCGCAACCTCCCGCGCGCCGGCGCCCACCGCCTGCTCGAGCATCGCGTCGGGGTCATCGACGATCAGCAGCACACGGCCTGTGGCACCACCGATCGACCTGGGGCTGAAGCGCCCCGCGTCCGACGAGGCGGCCGCCAACCAGAACGCAGCGTCGCCGACCTCAAGCTGCACGACGATGTCGTCGCCCTCTCCGACGCGATGCAGCACAACTGCACCGAACGCGGCCTCATAGAACTCAACCGCAGCACTCGCTCTCTCGGTCCACAACTCAGGCTGGATCCCGGTCACGACGCCGCATCGTACGACCCGCCAGCCAACGCATGCCCGCTGCTTCTCGCCAATCTCACGACTCCATGGCCACACTCGGCGCGCCGTGAGAGCGACCGCTCCGAGGTCGAGTCCCGATCCAACTCGAGCACGGAAGGGAGGGCGGCCACCACCGTGCTCCCTGCGTGGTGGCGCAGATGGGGCTGTCACGCAGCGCCGTATTGGGCGATTCAGTGACCGCCCACCGGGAGGTTCAGGGGCCGTCTACGGGGAGAATGTCATTGTCGCTGTCGCTTGCTCGCTGCGTGCGCCGCCAGCGTCTGCCTCGAACGTGCAGGCCGCCGAGAATCAGACCCACGATCCCCCACCACACGTACGTGAGGAGTGGTGGCCTGCTGGTCACCACGCGCCACCAGCCCCCAGCGAAGCCGGCAGTAACCCAGTAGCCTCGAGCGTCGTGCACCACCCTGTAGGTGCCTGCCGAGTCGTCCTGCGCGAAGTCTGATGCGAGCGTTTGCTGCGAACTTCCCAGAACACCGCTCGTGACGCCAGTGAGACGCTCCGCGTAGTACGCGTCGATGAAGCCGGCGTCGGGGTCGACCGCTATCCGAAACGCGACTGGTAGCCATCCATCCGCCAGCCACCAGTGAACGCGACCATGGGACACACGTGCGTCCCGAGGCACGCTGGCAGCCGGAACGGGCTCGGCGCTGACCTGGACGAGCGGCTGCACGACACATGCGGACGCTCCGACCACGACAGCCGCAATCCACGCCCGGCGGGGTCTGAACCAGATGCACGCGAATAAGCCGATGCAGAAGGCCACATTCAGGCCGAGCAGCAGGAGCGCGTAGTACGCCCACGAGACTGTGACTGCCAGCAGCAACCAGGACGCGGCTGCGCCACAGCCCACGGCTAGCGCGACCGTCAGGACGACTCGGAGCGTGGCCGTGCTCGCTGCGATCCCGGCCGTTGGAGAACGGTTGCCGATGACGTTCTCCTGTGGTGCTGCGGTGCCCATCGTGGTTCCCCTGTTGATCGCCGGTTGATAACTAGGGTAGATCGGCGCCGCCGGCTTGTCAACCCGCGGTCAGCACCTCCGCGGCGACGCTTCGCAGCGACACCTTCTGCGACGGTCCGAGCACCGAGGCATCGGACGCGAGCGAGACCGCGAGGAGCCGTCGGTCGCCGGCTCCGCTCGGGCCGCAAGGAAATCGCCCTCCGGCATCCACCAGCAGTCGCGCGGTCAGGGCGCAGGCCGGGAGCGCGCTGCCCTCAGGGAAACCGAGGGAGTCGGGCAGCGGCGCCAGGATCGCGGAGAGTTCTTCCACACGACGACCCGGCTCGCGACCGGGTTTGACGTCGGTTTGACGCACGATCGACGGCCGCTCGGGGAACTTGGGCTCGACAGCAACACTCAATGGGAGGTCAAATCATGTCCGTCGTCGGGGATCGTTGCGAGGCAGATCGGGATACCGAGCAGGTCGTTGGGCTGGTCGGGGAGTGGTTGCGGCGGGTTCGGGAGTTGCTGTTGCCCGCCGAGCGGGCGCGTTCGAAGTCGCGTGAGCGCAATGGCGCGCGCCGCGTTCTGGCCGCGCTGATCGCGACGAGCCTGGCCGGCGTGGTTTTGGTCGTGCTGGCGCCGGTTGCCGGCGCATCGACCAGCACTGCAACAGCGACCAGCGTTGTCGGAATCATCCCGTTCCCCGGCGATGTCTACGTGCTCAATTCCGAGGGCGCGCTGATCCCCGTCGATCCCAGCTCGACCCCCGCGTCGGCCCCCTTGTTCAACCTCGCGGGAGACGCGATGAACGTGACCTGGGGCCAGTTCTCATCGGCGACGGCGACCTCGGACGCGGAGTCCGTCGCCAACAATGGGAGCGACTACTACACGGATTTCCAGATCGCCCTGAGCGGGCTGATCCCGGGGGGCGTGTACTCGCTCTTCTATCGGACCTTCAACCCTGACTCGAACAACTCGGCCTGCCCGAACGTTGAACCGACCGTCGCGCTGACCTCGAGCTCCCCACAGACTCAGCAGCCCGATCCGGACTCGTTCATCGCCAGCAGCTCGGGCGGCGCGGTGTTCGATGCCCGCGTCGCCGGTGACTTGCTGGCTGCGCAACAGCTCCTGGTGTCCGTCATCTACCACTTTGACGGGCACACGTACGGCCCGGTGCCCAACCAGGCCGAGTCCGAGGGCCCGCAGGCCAACGGCGAGTGTCGCTCGAGCTACGGCATCGACGCGATGCGCCAGTTCCTGATCGTTCAGACGGCGAACCCAGCCCCGTCGGCATCGATCGCGACGCCGTCCGACGGCGCCACCTACGCGCCCGGGCAGATCGTGGGTGCGAGCTACTCCTGCACGGAAGGCTACGGCGGCCCGGGGCTGTCGAGCTCGAATGGCTGTGTCGGGCCGGTCGCGAGCGGCAGCCCGATCGACACCTCGACCCCGGGGACGCACACGTTCACAGTTACCGCTACCAGCCAGGGCGGGGAAACCGGCGCGCTGACGAACACGTACACGGTCGCGGCGCCGTTGAACCCGGGCAGCACGAGCTGTAACGGCGTCTACGGCGGCAGCGGGCGGACGGTGACCGTGACCTCGGGAGATGTCTGCACCCTCATCGCGGGCACGAAGGTGACCGGGGACGTACAGGTCCAGCAAGGCGGGGCGCTTGATGATCAGGGCGCGACGATCGGCGGCAACCTGCAGGTCACGGACGCGGACTGGATCGAGCTGGCCGGCGGCGCCACGATCAGCGGCAACCTGCACCTTCGGGGTTTGACGGGCGCGCCGCCGGCGTCCGATGACTATCTGTGCAACACCACCGTCGGCCGGAACGTAACGGTGCGAGACGACGCCTCTGGGGCGCCGATCGACATCGGCGACCTCGGCGCCTGCAGCGGAGGTCCGGGGCTGACGATTGGCGGCAACCTACACGTGCACAACAACGCGGCGGACGTGACGGTCGGTGATAACACCGTCGCCGGCAACATCGCGATCAGAAACAACGCGGCCGAAGTTACGGCGACCGCGAACATCGCCAAAGGCAATATCGACGTCAACCGCAACACCGTCGGGGGTGGCACTTTGACCGGCAACAGCGCCGGCGCAAGCTGCCGGCTCGATCACGACAACCCGCCGATAGCGGGGTCTGGCAACGTGGCCGGGAACGGACACCAGAACAGCTGCAACACGACCGCCTAACGCGGCACACCAGCGAGGTCTGGGCCGCCGGTAAGCCGCCGGCCCAGACCAACGTGCCTGCGCCCGCCATGCCGGCTTGAAACCCTCGCCCGCTTTGACGGAACGCGTGGCGCGCTCACTTGCCGCTCGGAATGATCTTCTGGCATGCGCGATTGGCTGACTGGAGGATCGGACTGCTGGGATCTATGTGCGCGGGCTTCAGGTTGATGGCCTGCCCACCGGCGGGGCCGGTGATCGGATCGGGGAAGTTGGGCACCCCATGCGAGCGCATGCACTGCGAGAACAGGAGACCTTTGGCGTTCTCGGCGGCACTCTGGGCCGTCGTCATGTTCCCCGCTGGTGTGTACCTCCTACACGCCTGCAGTGCCGCCTGGTAAGTGGGCGACCGGAGGTTGACGCCCGAGGCGACGATGCGTTGGAGTTGGCCTTCGCTGGCGCTGGGGTCCGGGAAGTCGCTGACCCCGCGGGAGCGCATGCACCGAGCGAATTGCAGCTGCTCGGACTGGCTGGACTCCCCCGACGAGTCCGCACCGGACGAGCCGGGGGACGCCACGTTCGACGCCGAGGTGCTCGCGCCCGCCACCGCCGCCACGGTCGGGCTGCCCGAGCTTCCCCCGCATCCGGCGAGCAGCACGCCGCTCAGGAGTACTGCGGCGGCGAGCAACTGGGCTCGCGGCGAACGCCTCAGCCGCTTCGAGTGGATGCTGTCTGGCATCTGGTCTCCTTCTTGGCTCTGCTTGCGGTCTGCGCAACGGTTCTAGCTGGCTGGCGGTTACGAGACGGTTGCGCTGCTCCAGGCCACACCCAGCTCCGAGGCGCACCCGGCGCCGGCGGGGAGCGGGACGCTCCCCGTCGGGTTGCCCGCGTGGACTCTGGTGCCCGTCAGTTGTTGGTGAGCTGAAACCCGCACGCGGCCGCCGCGCGCGTGAACAACAGCGACTGCATGTCGATCGTGGCCGGGAACACGAGGATCACTCCGTCGCGATCGCTGATTACGCCGACGGCGCCGCCGGCTGGGTTGGACGGCACCGAGGTCCGAGGGTCGGGGAACCCGGGGATGCCGTGCCTGCGCATGCACTGCGCGACCGTCACCCAGTGCGCAAGCGCCTGCGCGGAGGGGTTCGTCGTCGCGCCCGGGCCCGGAGGAAGGCCGCCGGGCACGAGCTTCTGGCACTTCGCCTGCGCCGCCTTGAACACGGGCGATGAGGGATCGATTCCAGCGCCCGTGCGCAATAGGAAGCCCCCGCCGGCGCCCGGGTCTGGGAAGTTGGGCACGCCGCTGGCGCGCATGCACTGCGCGAACTCGAGCAGGCCGTTCTGAAACTGCGCCTGGGTCGGCACGCCGGAGCCGGAACTGCGCGCACGGTCAGCGGCGGCGGTCGTCGACCCCGAGGTGCTCGCGCCGGGCACCGCCGCCACGGTCGGGCCGCCTGAGCTTCCTCCGCATCCAGCCACCAGGACGCCGCTCAGGAGTGCTGCGGCGGCGAGCAGGCGCGCTCGCGCCGAGCGGGTCAGCCGCTTCGGGTGGGTGCTGTCTGGCATCTGGTCTTCTTCGAGTCTGCCGGGGTCCGCGCACCGGTTCTACCTGGCGGGCGGTTACGGGACGGTTTCGCTGCGCGAGGCCGCCCGCAAGGGCCTGCGCGAGGAAGCTGAAACCGTGCTGAAACCTTGCTGCGGTTACCGTAGGGAGCTTCGGTGCGCGTACTGGTGATCGAAGACGATGAGGAGTTAGCCGAGACGGTCGCGGCCGGTCTGCGACACGCGCGGATGGCGGTCGATGTCGCGCACGACGGCCAGGCCGGCCTGGTCCGCGCGCTGGTCAACGACTATGACGTGATCGTGCTTGACCGCGACCTGCCCGGCCTTCACGGCGATCATGTGTGCGCCCGACTCGTCCACAGCGGCGCGCGCAGCCGGCTATTGATGCTGACCGCCGCGGCAGCAAACGACGACGTCATCGATGGGCTCGGGCTGGGTGCCGACGACTACCTGCCCAAGCCGTTTGACTTCCCGGTGCTGGTCGCGCGGATCGGTGCGCTGGCCCGCCGTGCGCAGCCGAGCATCCCGCCGGTGCTGGCCTGCGGTGACGTCGTGCTCGACACGGCCAAGCGCTGCGCGCGCCGCGCCGGCCGGTGGCTGGAGCTGAGCCCGAAGGAGTTCGGGGTGCTGGAGGTGCTGCTCGCCGCCCAGGGACGGGTCGTCTCGCCCGAGGAGCTGCTCGCGCGGGTGTGGGACGAGGCCGCCGACCCGTTCACCGGCGCGGTCAAGGTCACGATCAGCCGCCTGCGAGCCAAGCTGGGCGAACCGCCAGTGATACAGACCGTCGCCCGGGCCGGGTACCGCATATGAGCATCGCGGCGCGGCTGAACGGCCGGATCACCGAGCTGGCCGTGGGCCAGCACCTGCCGCACCGGACCGTCCGCATACGCCTGACGCTCCTCTACGGCGGCCTGTTCCTGCTCTCCGGCGCCGCGCTGATGGCGATCACCTACGCGCTACTGGTCAACGCCGGATTCGTATTCACCCTCCAGAACGGCACGAACACCGAAATCGCGGCGGCGTCGCCGAGCACAGCCCGCACGGGACAGCCCCTCGCCTTCCCTGGCCCCGGCTCGACGACGCCCCCCTCCGCCCAGACGCTGGCGCACTGGCGGACGGTGGCGCAGTGCATGCGCCAGCACGGCGTCCCCGGGTTCCCCGACCCATCGACCTCGGTCCCGCCCAATCTTGCGGGCAACTATGGCCTCATCGCCGATCGCGACGGAGCCATCCTTGCCATCCCGGCCACGATCAACACGCAGTCGCCGGCCTTCACGCAGGCCACGACCACCTGTGGCTTCATGCCCGACCGCAGCACGGCAACCGCTGCTGACGACCGCCAGCGCACGCAGACCCTGCAAGAGCTGCTGATCCAGTCCGGGATCGCCCTCGCGGGGATGTCGCTGCTCTCGCTCGGCCTGGGATGGCTCGTGGCCGGGCGCGTGCTGCAACCGCTGGAGGACTCCTACCGGGCGCAGCGCCAGTTCGTCGCCAACGCCTCGCACGAGCTGCGCACGCCGCTGACCCGCCAGCGAGCGCTGATCCAGGTCGCACTCGCCGACCCCCAAGCCAGCTTCTCCTCGCTGCGTGCAGCCCACGAGCGCGTGCTCGCCTCCGAACAACACCTCGAGGAGATGATCGACGCGCTGCTGACACTCACGCGCGGCCAAGCCGGGCTCGAACGCCGCGAGCAACTCGACCTCGCGACCCTCACCTCCCAGGCCATGCTCGCGCGCGAGTCGCAGCTCGCAGGCCTCGATCTCGACGTTCGCGCGACGCTGGCCACAGCACCAACGGCCGGCGATCCACGACTCCTCGAGCGCCTGATCGCCAACCTGATCGACAACGCGATCCGCCACAACACCCCCGGCGGACATATCGAGATCACTACCGCCACCCGTGACCGCCACGCCTACCTGTCCGTCACGAACACCGGCCCGGCCGTCCCGCCTGAACAGATCCAGCGTCTGTTCCAACCCTTCCAACGACTGAGCGGCACCCGCACCCAGCACAACAACGGACACGGACTGGGACTCTCCATCGTCCACGCGATCGCCACCGCGCACCGCGCTCAGATCAGCGCACGCGCGCGACCGCAGGGTGGGCTGAGCATCGAAGTCTCATTCCCGCCGGCAACCGGCGCCGAGGGCGACCTTCGCCGCCGCGTGGACGAGACGCGGCCGCCCGCTCACCGGTCTCCGACACTCACGCTCCGGCGAGACTAGACAGATCGTGGGCCATGTTTGACCTGCACATGGGACGGGCCTTCCCGCTGTCGGTACTTGCTATTGACAAGCGCGCTTGTTTTTTGCAAGTATCGCGCTCATCGATCAAACACCAAGGGAGCAACCGCATGCCTACGAACATCTTCGTGAGCTACCCGACCGCAGACCTCGAGCGCAGCACGGCCTTCTATACCGCGCTCGGCGCGACCATCAACCCGCTCTTCACCGACGACAATGCCGCGTGCCTGGTGTGGGACGAGAACATCTACCTGATGGTGCTGAAGCGCGAGTTCATGGCCACGTTTACTGACAAGCAGTTGGCCGACCCGGCAATTACTGCACAGGTCCAGATTGCGTTCTCCCGGGACTCCAGGGAGGAGGTCGACACGGTGACCGCGGCGGGACTGGCGGCCGGTGGTTCCGAACCGCGACCGGCCCAGGACTTCGGTTTCATGTACGCCCGCGACCTCGAGGACCCGGACGGCAACATCGTGGCCTTCCAGTGGATGGCGCCGCAGGCGGTCGAACAAGGGCCGGAGGCCTATCTGGCCGCGCAGGCTCAGGTCTGAGTGGCCGCCCGCAGCTACGGGCAGTACTGCGGGGTCACCACTGCCGTCGAGCTGGTCGCGGAACGCTGGGCACTGCTGATCATCCGTGACCTGCTCGTCGGTCCGCGTCGTTACACCGACCTGAAGCAGGGCCTGCCCAAGATTCCGACGAACATCCTCTCCGCGCGCCTCAAGGAGCTACAGGAGGGCGGGGTGATCCGCCGTGTCCCACTGGCACGCTGCGGGCTCGTCTATGAGCTCACCGGGTACGGGCGTGAACTTGAGCCGATCGTGCTGGCACTCGGCCGGTGGGGATTCCGGTCGATGGGCGAACCCAAGGATGACGAGATCGTCACCGCTGACTCGCTGACCATCGCTCTGCGAACCGCGTTCAGACCAGAACTCGCGTCACGGTCGTTGAGTTTTCAGATCCAGGTCGGCGGCGTCGAGCTGCGCGCGCGGGTCAGCGATGGCCAGCTCAAGGTGGTCCAGATCGCTCCCCCGGCGCCGCCGGTGGGAGGCTCGCTGCCCAGCGGCGAGCCTGAGCTACGGTTCGCCACCGGCCCCGGCATCCGCCACCTGATCGCGGGCACTCTGACCCCGGCCCAGGCCATGAAGCAAGGCGTGGTCACCCTCCTGAAGGGCAACCAGAAACTGCTCGAGCGATTCACGGAGCTCTTCCGTATCGATGCCTGAAAGGGTGAACTGATGCTGACCGAGGTGGCCGACGGTGTTTGGGTCCGGCAGAGCGCGTGGGTCTGGACCAATTCCATCGTGGTACGCGGGGAGGGTGGATTGATCCTGGTCGATCCCGGCATCGATGGCGGCGAGCTGAACCAGCTCGCCGATGACCTGGACCGGCTCGGCATTCCGGTGGTCGCCGGGTTCTCCACCCACCCCCACTGGGACCACCTGCTCTGGCATTCCCGGTTCGGCGACGTGCCGCGCTACGCCACCCCCGCCGGCGCCCGGGCTGCCACTCAAGCCCGAGAGCGGGCGCAGGAGATGGCGGCGCAGAGCGCCTCGGGCATCCCCCTCGAGCTCATCGCGCTCGTCACCCCGCTGCCCGCGGACGGCGAACCCGTGCCGGGCGAGATCGTCGAGCATCAGGCGCACGCCATTGGCCACGCCGCAGTCCTCCTCGCGGACCGTGGCGTCCTGCTCGCGGGCGACATGCTCTCCGATGTCCTGATCCCTCTCCTCGACGCACGGCGGCCCGATCAGGTGGGCGCCTACGAGAAGGCACTCGACCGGCTGGAAGCGGCCGCCAGGGACGTCGATGTCCTGGTCCCCGGCCACGGCGCGGTCGCCGAGGGTCGCGAGATAGCGGCCCGCGTCGCCGCCGATCATGCCTACATCGACGCGCTGCGGCGAGGAGAGGAACCGATCGACACGCGTCTGGGACCCGATGCGGACTTGCTCTCCGGCCCGCACCAGTCGAACCTGAAGCAGGCCCGAACGCGCTAGCAGCCGGAGCGACGCGCCCGGTTTCCGCGCCGGGCGGGGCGCAGCCCTCCGGTAGACACGTGCGCGTCCGGGGGAACCACAGTGGGCTCAGACAGACCACAGAGCTTGGGTGGGTGAGAGGCGTGCGGCTCGTAGGGCGGGGATGAGCCCGGCGACCGCGCCGATCATGAGGGAGGCGGCGATGCCGCCAGCCCAGGCTTCGGTGGGGATGACGGTGGCCCAGTGCTTGCTCTGGGCGTAGACGGCGGTGGCGGCGACGCCGAGCGCGACCCCGACGGCTCCGCCGAGCAGTCCGAGCAGGACGGCTTCGGAGAGGAACTGGGTGCGGATGTGGCCGCTGGTGGCGCCGAGCGCCCGTCTGAGGCCGATCTCGGAGCGGCGCTCCAAGACGCTGATGATCATGATGTTCGCAACCCCAACCGCGCCTACCAGGAGGGCGACGGCGCCGAGGCCGAGGAAGAGGCCGTTGAGGGCGCTCTTGGCGTCGGCTTGGGCGACGAGGGCGGATGAGGGTTGGCTGACGGTGACCCCGCTGGGGTTATCCGGGTTGGCGGTGGCCGCAAGGAGATCGTCGACCGCGTTGACCCGGTCAGTCTGGGCGCGTAGGTAGACAGTGGAGGGATGCCCGTCAAAGCCCAGGTACTTCTCCGCCGCCGGGTAGCCAACCAGGACGGAGGTGTCGATGGTGGAGGCGAGCACGGCGGGGTTGAGGATGCCGGCGACGTAGAACCATTGGCCGCCGACCCAGATCCGCTCGCCGGGGAAGATGCGGTCGATGCCGAGCAGCTGGGCGGCGGCGGCGCCGAGAACGGCGACGGGCTCCTGGCCAGTGGCCGTGTTGAGGTAGTGCCCTTGGGCGACGGTGGTGGCGACGACGGGAAGAAGGTCGAGGCTGGCGGCTTGGACGGTGAGGCCGTTGGTGTCGAACGCGGGGATGTAAGGGGTGCGGAAGGCGTTGGCGCCGCTGACCGCCCCGGTGCTCTGCGCCTGCTGCACACCGCTGATACGGCCGATCATGGGCGGCGCACTGGTGGGCAGTTCGGCGGTGCCGCCGGTGAAGCTCTGTCCGTTGCTGACGGTGAGCAGGTTGGTGCCGAGCTGGTTGATCTCGGCCAGCAGGCCGGCCTGGGATGAGGCCGACAGGCCAAGCACGGCGACGATGGCGGCCACGCCGATCGCGACACCGAGAGCCGACAGGGCGGCCCGCAGCTTCCGTGTACGCAGTCCCACGGTGGCGAGTCGGGCCAGGTCCGACAGCGGCAAGCGCCGCCGGCTCAGGGTGTCGGTGGCGGTCATGATGGCTGCTCGCAGCCGGACGCGGTCTGCGGTTTGTCGGTGGGCGGCCCCGCGAGAGCGCGGCGGTGTGGGTCGGTGCCTGCGGCGGGGCCGATGTCGGCGACGATACGGCCGTCGAGGATCTCGATCTTGCGGGGCGTGCGCTCGGCGATGGCGTGGTCGTGGGTGATGAGAACGATGGTCGAGCCGGCCTCATGGAGCTGGTCGATCAGGCCCAGGATGGATTGCCCGGTCGCCTGGTCGAGGTTGCCGGTCGGCTCGTCAGCGAGCACGATGGCGGGCTGGCCGACGAGGGCACGGGCGATCGCGACGCGTTGGCGTTGCCCGCCCGAGAGCTGGGTCGGGCGAGCGTGGGGGCGCCCGGCCAGGCCGACCAGCTCCAGGGCGTCTAGGGCCTGCTGGCGGCGCGGCCCGATGGGGATGCCGGCGTAGATGAGTCCGTCGGCGACGTTGTCCAACACCGTCGCGTGCTCGGCCAGGAAGAACTGCTGGAAGATGAACCCGATGCGGGTGGCCCTCAGGTAGGCCACGTCGTCGTCGGCCATCGTTGCCACGTCGAGCCCGGTGATCCGCACCCGGCCGCTGGTGGGCCGGTCGAGGGTCCCCATCAGCTGCAGCAAGGTGGTCTTGCCCGACCCCGACGGGCCGACGATCCCGACCAGCTCCCCGTGGCCGATGGTGAGGTTCACCTCCCGCAGGGCCTGGACGGGCGGCTCGCCGGGGTAGCTCTTGGTGACGCCATCGACATCGAGCACAGGAACCCCGGCACTGCCGATCGCGACGCCGTTGCCGGCCGCGAGCGTCGTGCTGCCGGGTGCGGGTGGCAGGGTGTGGGTCATGTTGAGGCGACCACCACTTCTTGGCCGGCGGCCAGCCCCGAGCCGGTGACCTGTACCAGCCCGTCGGCGTCGTCGAACAGCCCGAGCGAGACCCCCACCAGATGGTTGCTCGCGCCTGCGCCGACGACTTCGACGGCGTAGCCCCCGCCGGGCTGGGCCAGCAAGGCGGTCACCGGCACGACCATGGCGTCCCGCACGCTGGCGGTGGTGATTGCGACCTGCACCGGAGCCTGGTCCCACGTTCCCGTCGCGGCCGGGTCAGACGGGGTGACGCCGACAGTGATCGTCGGTGTGGTGCTGCTCCCCGAGCTGGCTGACGAGCAGGTGTCGGTTCCCGGCGCAGCGGAGCTCGATCCCGACTCGCCCGACCCGGAGCTCGATGGGCAGGTGGCGACCGTCCCCACCGAGGAGACGACACCCGGGATGGTCTGGTTGTCGGGCAGGGTGATGCTCACCTTGTCCCCGTCCGCCACGCTCGTCTGTTGCGAGGCGTCCAGCGCCACCTGCACCTCGCGAGTGGTCGAGGTGCCCTGCAGCACCGTCTCGCCGGTCTGCGCGCCGCCTCCCGGCTGGGCTGACACGGCCGTCACCCGCACGCCGGTGGGTTCGAATACCGCCTGACCAAGGGTCAGCGTGCCGGTCTGGGTCACCCCCAGGGCAGCCTGCAGCTTCTCAACGGCCGTGGTGGTGGCCGGCCCGAACGAGGGCGAGGCCCGGCTCAGCTGAGACGAGGCGGCGAAGCCGAGCGCGACAAGATCCGTGTTGAGCTCGGCCACATCGGGGCCAGTCGCGCCGGCTGACAGGGTCCGATAGGCGGGTGTCGAGCCGTACAGCAACACCACCGGCGTGTCGTTCACGCGGTAGACGGCCTGACCTTGGTGGATGACCTGGCCCAGGGTGGGCAGCGTGGTGTATGTCCCGCGGGCCTGGTTGATCACCAAATAAGGCGAGCCGTCCGAACGCGCTCGGTAGGTCAGGGTCCCGTCCTGGGGCACTGTGGCCGAGAGCGTCCTCTCTTGCACCTGCGCGGTGTTCGCGGGGGCCGCCTGCGCGGCGGCGGTCGCTGGCTTGGCGTCGGACACCAACGCCAGGCCGCCGCCGGCGGCCACGGCAGCCAGGACGGCCGCTCCGGCCAGCCCTAGCGTCGAGCGCTTCACTGGACCGCCGCCGGATTCAGACGGATGCATTTCGCAATCGTCGCCTGCAACCCCGGAATGCTGGAAGCGTGCGACACGTCGATGAGCGGCCCAGTTGTCGTGGGGTCCGGGAAGTCGGCCACACCGTTGGCGCGCACGCACTGAGCGAACTTCAGGCGTGCCGACAGCTGCTCGGGGGTGAAGTGCGTGGGCATGAACGTCGTGGGCTCCAGGGTCTTGCATGCGCCGATTGCGTGCTGCCACGCCGCGCTGCTCGGGTCCAGCGGCGAGCTTCGGCTCGGAATCCCGTAGGCGAACTGGCCCGATGAGTTCGGGTCTGGGAACTCGCCGACACCGTTGCTGCGGATGCACTCGGCGAACTTCACCGCCTTCGCACGGGCGGTGGCGGTGGGGTCGCCGCCGCTGCCGGGCCCGGCCGGTGCGCCGGCACCGCACGCGCCGATCGGGACGGCCATCGCGATCAGGGCGAGCGCGGCCAGCGGCCGTCGTTTTCTCCTCATGGGTGCTCCCGTGGGTCGTGATCGCAATGACACGCCGGGCGGCACGGGCCGGCGGCGCGGGCCGTGCACGGTCGATGGAGCACGGCGGGCACCGGTTCGCGCTGGATGGCAGAGGCTCATGCCCCGAAGTCAAGGCGACGTCGTGTTGCGCGAACGTATGCGTTTTTCGATATGCCGACGATATGTTCGGGCTGCCAGCATCTAGAGCATGCGCGTGTTGATCGTCGAGGACGAGCCCTACATGGCGGAAGCCATCCGTGACGGCCTGCGTCTGGAGGCGATCGCCGCAGACATCGCCGCTGACGGCGACACCGCTGTCGCCTTGCTGAGCCTCAACGCCTACGACATCGCCGTCCTGGACCGCGACATCCCCGGGCCCTCCGGCGACGAGATCGCCGCGCGCATCGTCGCCTCCGGCAGCGGCCTGCCGATCCTCATGCTCACCGCCGCCGACCGACTCGACGACAAGACCACCGGCTTCGAGCTCGGCGCCGACGACTACCTCACCAAGCCGTTCGAGCTGCAAGAGCTCGTGCTCCGCCTCAGAGCGCTCGACCGCCGCCGCGGCCACAGCAGACCGCCCGTGCGAGAACTCGCAGGCCTGCGGCTCGATCCGTTCCGCCGCGAGGTCTACCGCGACGGCCGCTACGTCGCGCTCACGCGCAAGCAGTTCGCAGTCCTCGAGGTCCTCGTCGCTGCGGAAGGCGGCGTCGTCAGCGCCGAAGAGCTGCTGAAACGGGCGTGGGATGAGAACGCAGACCCGTTCACCAACGCCGTGCGCATCACACTCTCAGCACTGCGCAAACGCCTCGGCGAACCCCGGATCATCACTACCGTCGCCGGGGCCGGCTATCGCATCAGCGCCGCGCCACACACCGGGCTTGAAGGAGAGACCATGGATAGAAGCCCCGGACCGAGTGCTTGCCACGAGTTCACCTCCCGGCGCGGCGACCAATCCCAGTGATCCCGCGCCTCTCCCTCGCCAAGCTCGCGCCACGTCGGATGCTTCACCCGCCGTCACGGACCGTGCGTCTGCGCCTGACACTGCTCTACAGCGGCCTGTTCCTCGTCTCGGGAGCAGCGCTGCTCGCGGCTACCTACCTCATCTTCCGCAGCAACAGCAGAGTCGACCTGATCGTCCCGACCGGGAACCGGGGTGGCCTCCACGGGATTTCGCAGAACCCGGAGGTCGTGCGCCAGGTGCGCCAGATGTACGAGACGTCCGTCGCACGTACGCGCCACGGTCTCCACGAGGGCCTCATCGAGTCCGGGATCGCGCTGGCGATCATGACCATCGTCTCGATCGCGCTCGGTTGGCTGGTCGCGGGCCGGGTCCTGCGACCGCTGCGCGCGATGACGGCGACCACGCGGCAGATCTCCGAGCGCAATCTGAACGAGCGCCTCGCGCTCCAGGGGCCCCCTGACGAGCTGAAGGATCTCGCAGACACCATCGACGGCCTCCTCGCACGGCTCGAGGCACACGTCGCCGAGCAGCAAAGATTCGCAGCCAACGCCTCCCACGAGCTGCGCACCCCGCTGGCGATCACGCAAACACTTCTCGACGTGGCCCGCAACGATCCGAAGCGTGAGAACGGCGACCTCGTCGACCGCCTTCACGAGGTCAACACCCGAGCGATCGACCTCACCGAAGCACTGCTCCTGCTCGGCCGCGCCGACCAGCGGTCCTTCACCCAGGAACAGGTTGATCTGTCCCTCATGGCAGAAGAGGTCACCGAGACCCTCCTCGCGCTCGCAGACACTCGCGGCGTCTCCATCGAGACCTCCGGCGAGACGACAATCACCATCGGATCACACGCGCTCCTGCTGCAGTTGACTACGAACCTCGTGCAGAACGCGATCGTCCACAATCTGCCCGATCACGGCACCGTGCGGGTCACGACGAGCGCTCACGCCAACAGCGTGGAGCTCACCGTCGAGAGCACCGGCGAAAAGCTCACCCCACAGCTGGCCTCCACGCTCGTCGAGCCGTTCCTTCGCGGTAGCGAACGCATCCGCACCGACGACACAGGTGTCGGCCTCGGCCTGGCCATCGTCAAGAGCATCACCCAAGCACACGACGGAACCCTCACCCTCACCCCAAGCGCCGCCGGCGGGCTCCGCGTCACGGTGCAACTACCCGCCGCGCCACAACACACCGGCAGATGACGATCACGGGACGGCGTGGTCGTTAGGCTAGGCGGCGTGCGCCACAGCGGCGGCCGCGCTGTCGGGCCAGGTCTGCAGGAAGGAGTCGACGGCCGCGACGTCGAGGGGGCGGGCGTACAGGAAGCCCTGGCCGCTGTCGCATTGCTCCTGCTGGAGCATGGACAACTCCTGTGGCTGCTCTATGCCCTCGGCCAGGGTCTCGATCGAGAGCGCCTTGCCGAGTTGCACGAGGGTATGGATCAGAGCCTCGCCGTCGGCGCTCTGCGTGAGCTGGGAGATGAAGGAGCGGTCGATCTTCAACGAGTCCACCGGGAACCGCTGGAGATGAGCCAGCGAGGAGTAGCCCGTTCCGAAGTCGTCGATCGCTATCCGTACCCCGAGTGCCTTGATGGCGGCGAGCCGCCGGGCGGTGTCCTCGGCGCTGCGCATCAGCGTCGTCTCGGTGACCTCGAGGGTCAGCGCGCTCGCCTCGAGGCCACTGTGTAAGAGGGCGTTGCGCACATCGTCGACGAGCTCGTCGGTGTCGAGCTGGCGAGCCGAGACGTTGACGGCCACTCCGATCGCATGCCCGGCCCCACGCCATGTCGCGCCCTGACGGCAGGCCTGCTCCAGGACCCACCTCCCGACATCGATGATCAGTCCCGTCTCCTCCAGCAGGGGGATGAAGTCGTTGGGTCCGACGATGTCTCGTGTCGGGTGCTTCCAGCGGATCAGGGCCTCGACGCCCGTAGGGCTCATGTCGCGCAGGTTGAACGTCGGCTGGTACACCAGGAACAACTCGTTGTTCGGGAGGGCGTGGCGCAGGTCTCTCTCAAGCTCCATGCGCCGCTGGACCGCGTCTTGCATCCCGGGCTCGAACACGACATACCGGTTCGTGCCGTCCCACTTGGCCTGGTGCATCGCGATGTCCGCCTCGCGCAGCAGTTCCTGGGCCGAGGTTCGCTCACCGACCGCGATCCCAACGCTCGCGCTGACGGTCACGAGAGCCTCCTCGTCGACGGCGAGACTGAATGACGGCTTGAGCGCCTCGAGCAGGCGCCCGGCGGTCGGCTCCGGGCCGGCCTGCAACGAAAGGTCCTCGCAGATCACGATGAACTCGCCGCCGCCAAAGCACCCCAATGCATCGGCCCCACGCACTACGCCGTCAAGCCTCGCCGCGACCGCCTGCAGAAGCTGCTCGCCGGCTGCGTGACCGAGGGTGTCGGTCACCGTCTTGAGGTTGTCGATGTCGACGGCCAGGGCCGCCACCCGCGTGTGGTTGCGAGCTCCACGCGCGAGCATCTGCTGAGCGCGGTCCAGGATCAGCGTCCGGTTGGGCAGGCCCGTCAGCGCGTCGTGGGTGGCCAGGAACGCGAGCTCATCGTCTGTCCGTTGGCGCTCACCGTCGAAGGACCGGGCCGTCCGAATCAGGCCGAAGTCGGTGCTGTGCTGCAGTATCTGCAGGGCTTGGGAGAGCGCCTCGGACGACGCGTGCAGCTGCGCGGCGCTCTGGCGGAGCACCTCCGCCACTGCGTCGCGCCACCACAGACAGCGCAGCGTTACCTCCTCGAGCGACGCCGCTCGGTGGGCCGCCAACTGGCCATGGAAAAGCCAGGTGTCGTTCCCGGCCTGACGGGCCACCTGCGGACCTTCGCCCGCGAGCCAGCGCGCCAGGGCGAGCGTGGAGGTCTGGTTGATCTCGTCGTACCGGGTCTGGACCGCAGCGTCGATGCCCGATCGCCTCCGGCGGGCGGCCGTCAGTTCGAGCACATCCGCGGCTCGCGCCCTCAGGGCCTCACCGAGAGGATGGACATCCTCTCGAAGCTCGGACAGCGCAGCATGCGCCGACGACCGCGACTGATCGGCTCCCGAGCCCAGGGATGACTGTGGCCCTGCCATCACACCATGCGTCGGACGGCGCATCCAATTCCTTGACCGCGCGACCCCTAATGCCATCGATTAAGCCCGGCGCGGTGTCCAGCGAGATCGTCCGCAAATGCGCTTTTCCGCGCATTCCGAGACACGCGCGAGGCCGTCGAGATGCCGGCGGCGGCGAAGGAGGACCGGCGCGGCGGCGCCCACGACAGCCGTGATTGGTCACCTTACGGCGTCGATCAGGCGCCGGAGCAAGGGCGGCCTCGCGTATTCGAACTTGAATCTTTGAATTCGTCCTCTCCTCCAGGCCACCGTGACCCGCAGGGACTTGCTGCCGTAGAGGGGGACGAACCGTCGTGTCAAGAACCGGATCATTGGATGCGTCCTCCTGAAAGCCGGACTTAGGTTGTTTCGCATGATCGCGCGCTCGCCGCTAGACCGAGCACCAGCGCGCACCCATCCCGCCCCGCGCACAGAGGTTTCAGGTGCGTCCGGACTCGGGCAGCAGCCCGCGGGCCCGCCCGACCTCAAGGGCGTCCGGCCCGCCGTTCTCGGTGACGGCGACGCGCCGTGGACTTCTGCTCGCCCCGGGCGCACGACTGCGTTCGCGCTCGGCCAGCACCAGCTGTGCCAGCCCGCTTCTCAGGTCACGCTCCGCCGCGTCCAGGTGATGGCTCGGCTCGGCGTGATCGCGAATCTGCTCGATCACGACCTGCGTGACCTGCAGCAGCGCCCGCTCGGTGTTGCCCGCCGCCCGCGCCAACGCATCGCTGTCGCGCCGATCGCTACGCCCAGCCATCCCAGACCACCGCACCGAGCACGACTACACAATGACATGAGCCGGATACAGACTGCAACTATCCGGCGCGCCCACGTCCGCGGAAACCCGCACAGGTCTCGCCTCCGCCACGGATTTCCGGCGCTTATGTGCTGGTGCGAGGGCGCCGGAGTCTCTAGGCTCCAGCTGACTTTTCGGACGAGAAGCGCGCGACGCGTGCGCGCACGCTCCGCTCGAGCTACGCGGTATGGCCGCGTCGCAGGTTCAGCATGCGCGCGCGCGAGGCCCCCTCGCCGCTGAGCACGAGGCGCACCGGGTAGCTCGCGTGCTTGGCCACGAGCTCGAGGCCAATCGGCGTGAGGGGTATGTCGATAACCGTGCGGTGCTCGCTGTGCAGCGTGATCTCAATTCGACCGATGTCGGTACGCCGGCGGTGACGTCCGACGCCGATGATCGCCTGTAGCGCCGCGATGCCGTGGAACGTCGCCGCGCCGGTCCACCTCACGTTGACGCGCACAAACCCCTTGCCGTGCGAGATCAGCGAATCGATGACGATGATCTCGAGGCTCCCGCGCTTCGGCGTCGGTGGCGGCTTCTCGGCCGGTGGCGGCGCCCCCGAGGCGCTCGTGGCCCCGGTCGTGGTCGCGGTGGTCGTCGTGGTAGCGGTGCTCGACGTCGTCGATGTTCCGGTGCTTGTCGTCGTGGTGGTCGTGGTCGTACCCGTCGGGCCCGCCCCGGTCGCTCCGGTTACGTCATGGCTGGCGCCGATCCTCTGGCCGATCGCCGCATTGGCGAACGGAAACGACGCTCCCCAGACCACCGCCGCTCCGAGAGCGGTGCTTGAAACGACGAACGTGCGTCTGCTGAGACCGCCCTCGAGCTCGGGATCTTCTCGATGCTCATCGGTCACGGCTTCTCCTCTCGCGCCGCGTTCCGACAGTCACGCGGTCGCCGAGCATCGTACTCCTAGTCGACCACGGAAGCGACGCCGAGCGGTTCAAGCAGTCCGAGCGCCGCCTGGTACGAAAGCACCGCGAGACCGGCGGCGGCGTCGCTGACCCCGAAACTGAGCACGAGGTCGTCCTCGCGGCGCGCCATACCGGCGCAGAACTCGACGCGATCGGTGGTGAACGTGAACGGCGGGGAGATCGCTGACAGCGCCAGGTCATCGTCGAGCAGGATGAGGCGGTGCAGGTAGCGCAGCGCGCTGCCCGCACGCACGACCTCGTGCACCACGAACATGTGGCCCGCGGGCGTGGGCACTCCCTGGGAGCCGCCGCGGAACGACCGCGCAAGCGCGGGGGCGGACGTACGGGCGCGCACGGCGGTCACCGCGCTGTCGGCATCGCAGTCCAACACGACCGTTGGCCCGCAGCTGTAGAGCAGCGCGAGCTCGCCGGAGACGACGAAGGGCATCCAGTTCTTCTCGTGGCGCCTGGCGCCTGGGCCGCGCAGCACCCGAGCCTCGACGATGTCGCCGCCATCGAGCGTCAGCAACGCGATCTCGCGGCGGTCGGTCGGGTTGCGGTCACAGACGGTGGCGGTGGCGTACCAGCGGTCGCCGAGCGCAAACAGCCGGCAGTCCTCGTAGCCGAGGATCTGCGAGGAGAACCGTTCGTCCGACCCGCTGCGGTCGCCGACGTGCCCGAGGGCGGTCACCGCAAGGTCGTCGTCGAGGTCCAGGAGGTAGTTGACGTTGTGGAGGACGCCGTCGCGATGGAGCACGCCCCGCTCGATGCGGTAGTTCGCCGTGCGCACGATCATGCGCAGGCCGCCGTGCGGCGAGTTGGCGATGCTGGGGTTGAACGCCGGCCACGCTGGGCGCACGTCGAGGTGCAGCTCGCCGATCTGCACGTCGGAGACGAGGCTCGACAGGCGCGGTGCGCCGTCGACGCGCGTGACCCGCCGTGCGGTCCGCGGAGCGTCGGTGAGCAGGAGCCGCATCTCGTGGGCGACGGCCGGCGGCAGTCCGGCGCTCTGCAGCAGCGCGCGGGCACCGGCCCGCGCCTCGCGCAGCTCGCCGAGCGCGGCGGCGGCCACGGCGCGCTCGAAGCGCAGACCCCACTCGTAGACGCGCCGGTGCACGAACAGCACGTCGGCCGGGTAGGTCACCTCCTCACCACGGGCGGCGAACAGGCGCGCGAGGGTGTGTTGGCCTCGGCGACGGTGCAGGCGCGCCAGCTCATACAGCGGCTCGGCCCGAGAGGGCCGACGCTCGAAGGCCTCGAGCAGAACGTCGGTGGCGCGCTCGCGGTCGTTGTCGGCGCGCAGCACGCCCTCCTGCAGCGTCGCGTAGAACACCTCCTCGTCCCAGCCGCCGAGCTCCACGCGGCGGCGGTAGTACTCGATCGCGAGGTCCACCTTGCCGAGGTCGCGATAGGTCTGAGCGAGATAGAAGATCGAGCGTGCGTTGTCAGGATCGCGCGCGAGGTCTCGCTTGAGCAGGCCGGCATCGCGCATCAGCTTCTCCTCGCGCGATGAGCCGTCGGCATGGTGCTCGATGCTCAGCTCCCGCAGCTCGACCTGGGAGAACTGACCGTCGGCGGCGATGTGCTCGTGCGTGGAGCCGACGTACCACCAGACGCGGTCGCCGCGCACGACACGCACGACGCCGAAGTCGAGTGCGCCGGTCTCGCGAACCAGGTAAGCGTCCTCGGACAGCTCGGGCAGCGCGCCGTCGACGCGCACAGTCATGTCGGCATCGATGAGGAGCAGGTAGTCCGCGCTGTTGCGGGCGAGCTCGAGCAACTCGGTGCGGTTGTGGCCGAAGTCGGCCCACGTCGTCTCGTGCAGCTCGCCGGGCACATCCGCGAGCTCGCGGGCGATCACCTGCTGCGTGCCATCGCTCGACCCCGTGTCGCAGATCACCCAGGCATCCACGAGCTCGCGCACCGAGCGCAGGCACCGCGGCAGGATCGGCGCCTCGTTGCGCACGATCATGCAGAGGGCGATCGTCATGTTGGCGGGCGACGGGCGGATGGCGCGAGGGCCGCTCGCCTTGGTGGTGCGCTTGCTCACGGCCACCGCCGTTGTGCGGCCGTCGCCTCCGCCACGGTCCACATCGCCAGCACGGCACGCTCACGAGCGTCGTTGACGGCGGCCGGGTGCCCGCACGCCGCAAGACGTCCGCGATCGATCCACAGCATGCGGTTCGGCGGACCGGCGAGCAGGCTCGCGTCGGACGCCACCTGCACGATCGCGGTGCCCTGCTCGGAGCGGAGCTGGGAGCTTCGCCCGCGCAGCCATTCGCGAAAGCTCGCATCCGCGCATGCCGGCAGACGATCGATGAGCAGCACCTGCGGCTCGGCCCACTGCAGCGCGACGGCAAACACGAGTCGCAGCAGCGCATCGACACTGCCCCACGCCAGCGGCTGATCGGCTTGCGGCGCCAGGCCCGCGAAGGCAAGCAGCTCCTCAGCCTCGCGAGTGGCCAGGCGCGAGTCGACGCCGTGGAACGTGCCGTACAGGATCGCGTTCTCGCGCACGCTCAGGCTCGGCTCGAGCGCGGCCGCGACGTCGGCGATCAGCACGACCCGGCCACGCGCGTGCACGGTCCCCGCGAACGGCCGGCTCAGTCCGGCCACGCAGCGCAGCAGCTCACTCGTCGTCAGCGCGTCGTCGCCGAGCACGCCGAGCAGCTGGCCGCGGCGCACATGCAGGGCGCCGTCGCGCAGCAGCACGTCCTCGTCGGCCAGCGCGCGGCCGAGCGGCCGATCGGGCTCGAGCGACGGGCGCTCGAGTGTCAGGCCGTCGAGCATCAGCGCGACATCACCCGGGACGCCCCCGCGCGGCGGCGCGGCGTGAGGCTGATCGCGCGGTGGCCCTGGCCCGGCGACGACCGCGGCACGCACAGTGGCGACGAGGTCACCGCCGAGGGCGCGGGCAGCCGGCGCGACAAGCGGATCGCGAGTCAACCAATGCGGGCCCCCGGCCACGGTGCGCGCGGCATACAGACGGTAGCCGTCGCCGTCGTCGGCGGCCTGGTCGAGCAGGCGCGTGATGACCTGCTCACGGGTGAACGGCGGCGCCACGGTCCACTCTGACGCGATCGCCACCCCAGGCGGAAGCGCAAGGAGGTCGATGACGCACTCCGACTGGACCGCGTCGCCGTCCGTCGGCACGAGCGTGCCGGGCGCCAGATGATCGATCTGAAACAGGCGATAACCGAGCGACTCCAGGCGGCGGCGCAGCTCCGCCGGTGAGGAGCCGAACACGGGCAGCATCCCGCCGTTGCACTCGAGCACGATCACCGGTCGCTGACCCCGCGCGAACGTTTGCGCCAGGCCGTCGAGCGCCGCCGGCTCGTTGCCCTCGACGTCCATCTTGATGACGTCGATCCGATCCCAACCGCGCGCACGCGCGAGCGCATCGACCGACACCCGCGGCACGGACTTGACCACGGCCCCCGGCGACTCCTCGGCCAGCGCCAGCCGGGTGTGGATGCCGGTGCCCATCATGGCGGCGGACGCGCCGGCCGCGCCGATGGCTCCGTGCACGGCCTGGAGGGCCACCTCGTTGTGCTTCGCGGCGAGGTCGAGCAGCCGGGCATGGCGCGGGTGGCCGTCCACGGAGATGACCTGCGCGCCCGTGCTCGCGGCCGGCAGCGAGAACGTCCCGAGGTGCGACCCGAGGTCGACGACGTGGCTGTCCGGGCCGACGAAGGATAGGAACGCACGGATCACGGGCTCGTCGATCCAGCCGTGACCGAGCAACCAGCGGCCCACTGGATCGCCGTCGTTGGGGTCGAGGCAGAAACCGACGGGCGGACGTCCGGCGACACTGACCGGGTGATACACGAGACCGGCGTCCCGCACCGCGTCAGCGACGGTGGCGGTCACAGCTCGGCCAGCGCCACGTCGGCGAACCAGTAACGGAGTGGAAAACGCGAGGGAAGTCCCATCAACGACGTCTCGTCCAGGTCGCGCAGATCGTAGTAGTTGCCGATCGAGCGCACGGCATGTGTCCCGTAGAGGACGTCCAGCACCAGGTGCGACGCGTCGGTCGGCCCGTCGGTGCTGCGGCGGTCCACGCCGTAGCGGGCCAGGATCGCCATGTAGTCCTCGACCGACAGCGGCGGCGGCGCCCACCGGGACGGGGTGCGACCGCCGTGCAGGTCCTCGCTCTCGATGGTCAGCATGCGCCGGCTGTAGCGGATCGTCTCCCCCGCCCACTCCAGCCGAATCCCGAGGTGGTAGTCCTCGCCGCCCATCGGGTCGCAGAGCTCGTCCCAGCCGTTGACCGCGACGAGCAGATCTCGCGGCGCGGCGCAGTTCCCGTACAGCTGCCCGCCGGCGATCTGGACCGTCCCATCGCCAGCGGCCAGCGACCAGCGCGTATCCAGGCCGGAGTCGTCGGTGCGACTGTCGCTGAGCACCCCAGCTACGACCTCGATGTCGCGATGCTTCTGGTATGCGCCGGCGATCACCCAGCGCTCGCGTGCGGCCAGGCGCACCTGATCCCACCAGTGCGGCCCGAGCACCGAGCAGTCGTCAACGCACGCCAGGTACTCCCCGCGGGCGCACACGATCGCCGTGTTTCGCGCGCTGGCGGCGGCCCACAGCTCGTGGCGGCAGAGGCGGTAGGGGCCGTTCCACGGGTTCGGCTTGGCGGGCAGGTGACGGAAGGCAAAGCGCCCGGCGACGAGCTCGGTCACGCATTCGGCGCGCGGTCGGTCATACAGACCGTCGACGAACAGGACCTCGACCGTCGGGTCCCCGTCGAGCTGGGCGGCGAGACCGTCGATGAACCACCGGAACTGGGGCTCGGCGCGATGGGTGATGTAGGCGATCGTCACCGACACCGCGGGAGACGCGACGGGATCCGGTGTGGCGGTCACGCCGGGGACCGTACCGAGCGCGGGGGCCAGGCCCGGCCGGCGCCGCGCCCGCCCCGCAACGGGCGCCGCCCTGCGGCCCCCCGGGTAGTCTCGTATCCGTGACCAGTGCGCCGGGGCCGGAGGTGCCGTTCTCCGAGGATCAGCGCTACGACTACGACCTGAGCGCCGCCAGCGTGGTGCTCGACGCGGGTGCGTTCGAGGGGACGTTCTCGCGCGAGATCTCGCGGCAGTTCGGCTGCCGGGTGTTCGCGTTCGAGCCGATCCGCCGCTACTACGAGATCGCCTGCGCGCAGCAGGCGCCGGCGGTACGGGTCTTCAACTTCGGGCTCGGCGCGGGCGATCGGACGGAGACGATCTCGATTCGCGGCGACGGCTCGAGCATCCTGCTCGATGGGGAGGAGACCGAGCAGGTCGAGATTCGGGGCCTCGAGCGGGCTCTCGACGAGCTCGGCCTGCGCCATATCGATCTCCTCAAGCTCAACGTCGAGGGTTGCGAGTACGAGATCCTCGAACACGCCGTGTCGACAGGCCTGGTCGAGCGCTTCGAGAACATCCAGGTGCAGTTTCACGCCTTCGTGCCCGACGCCGAGCGACGACGAGAGGCGATCCGGACAGAGCTGTCCCGCACGCACCGCCCGACGCTCGACCATCCGTTCCTGTGGGAGAGTCACGAGCGGCGGCTACGACAGTACCGGCTCGCGGCGGCGACGCTGTTCCACAACGAGGGTCGTTACCTGCACGAGTGGGTCGAGTATCACCGCCTCGTCGGCGTGGAGCACTTCTGGCTGCACGACGATGCGAGTACCGACGGCTCGCGCGAGGTACTGGCGCCCTATGTCGACGAGGGAACCGTGGAGATCGTCGACTGGCCGATCCCCACGCCGGCCAACTTCATCGGCACCCAGGTGGAGGCGCAGCGCGACGCCCTGCGGCGAGCGACGGGGCGAGCAAAGTGGCTCGCGCTGATCGACATCGACGAGTACCTGCTCCCGCGCGAGGACGATACGGTCGCGGCCTGCCTGGAGCGATCGTTCGGGCATGCCTGCGCCGTCTACATCAACTGGCGCAACTTCGGCCCCGGCGGCGTGCACCTGCGTCGGGAAGGGCCGACGCTGTCCCGGTTGACCGCGTGCGCTCCCGCGGTCCATCCCGACAACGCGATCGGCAAGAGCATCGTCAGGCCGCACGAAGCGCGCCTGGACGATCTGTGGCACCCCCACCACGTCCCGCTGGCCTCCGGAGCGGCCTACGCCAACGGCGACGGCGACCTAGTGGTCAGCAGCGAGACCGAGCCGCGCCTGGACGGACACGTCCACGACCGTCTCTTGCGCCTGAACCACTACTCGATGCGCGACGAGGCGTTCTTCCGCTCGGTGCGGCTGCCACGCGCTCGCAGCATCGGCGCGGACGAATGGCTGCAGTGGCAGCACCACGAGGACTTCTCCCGCGAGGAGGACCACGAGATCACCCGCTTCATCCGCGAGCGGCACCCGCGCGCGTACGGGCGCCTGTGGGCACGCCCCGAGGAGGACTGGCCGTCGCTCGGTCCCTACGTGAGCGCCCACATCATGGGCGGGCTTGGCAACAACCTGTTCCAGGTGGCCGCGGCGTGCGCGCTCGCGTGGGACAACGGCGCACAGCCCGTCTTCCCAGAGTTCGAGCCCGGGTCCGAGCGGTATGAGCGGATGTTCCGCCGCTGCAATGTCGGTCCCGATCGGGGCGAATGGGTCGACTGGGCCGAGCCGAGCTACGCGTATGCGCCGGCCGCGTTCGTGCCCGACACGCGACTGGTCGGCTACTTCCAATCCGAGCAGCACTTCGCTCATCACCGCGGGCGGCTGTGCGAGCTGTTCGCACCCTCGCCCGAGGATCGCGCCCACCTGCGCGACGCCTACGGCGAGCTGCTGAGCGAGCCGGACACCGTCGGCGTGCAGTTGCGCTACTACCGCGACGAGTTCCCGTCCGGAGAGATGTATCCGCAATACGGCGAGGCCTACCTGAGGGCGGCGCTCGAGCACGTCCCCCGCGACGCGCTGTTCGTGGTCAGTTCGAACAACCTCGAGTTCGCCTCCGCGAGCCTGCCACCGCAGATGCAGCGTGTGGTCTTCCTGGAGGACGAACCGGACCATGTGCAGCTGCTGGCGCTCAGCGCGTGCCGCCACCAGATCATCACCAACTCCTCGTTCGGTTGGTGGGCAGCGTGGCTGAACCCGTCGGCGCAGAAGGTCGTTGTCCGCCCGCAGGTGTGGGTACGGGGACTCCCCGACGAGGACGTGTGCCCCGCGGACTGGATCGGAGTGACAGCGCCGCAGGCGTAGGCCCGTGTGAGAACGTCGTCAGTCGCCCCACGGCGTCACGTCGTTCGCGACCGCCAGGCCGTCCCGAAACCGTCGCTGATCCGAATCTCCCGGCGCGAGCGTATGAGGCTTCGTGAACATCAGTCCTCGAGCTCTGCTGGCGCCGGCAGCCGCCGCACTGGTGGTTGCGGGGGCCGCGCTCGTCCTCGCGAACGGCCCGGCGTCGTCGGCCTCGACGAGCGCGCCCGTGACGGGCACGTCTGCCACCCTCGTCATCAGCAACTTCCTTTACCACCCCGCGGTCCTGACGGTCAAAGCCGGGACGACGATCACCGTCGTCAACCACGACCCCGTCGAGCACACCGCGACGGACCCGAGCGGCGCCTTTGACACGGGCACCCTGAACCAGGGCAGCACGGCGCACTTCACCCTGAGCAAGCCCGGGACCTACGACTTCACGTGCTCCTTCCATGCCTTCATGCACGGCGTGATCAAGGTGGTGGGCTGAGCCCGTGGCCGCCGCCGTGCCCCGCGTCCGCCTGATCGCCGCAGCGCTCGTCGCGGTGATCGCCGGCGTGCATCTCCAGCAGTACATCGACTTCATCAGCCAAGTCCCGACGATCGGCGTGCTGTTCCTGCTCAACGCGGCGGGCGGAGCAGCGATCGCAGTCGCCCTGCTGGGGCGCGAATCGCTGCTCCGACAGGCAGCGGCGCTCGGCGGCATCGGTCTGGCCCTCGGGTCGCTCGTCTCGATCGTCATCTCGATGCACGGCGGCCTGTTCGGATACCAGGAGCCGACGCTGCGCCTGCCGATCCTGATTGCGATCGTCGCCGAGCTCGCAGCACTGCCTGTGCTGGTGTTGGTCACGGTCGGCGAGACCCGCCGCCAACGCTAACGGGCTCGGCGCGACGGGCCGGTCAACCTGTTCGCGGCTTCCCGGGCCCGGTTCGGGGCGGCTTGCGTCACCCCGCCGGCGCGGGTAACTTCGGACGATGCGGAAACGCGACCTCGATGCCCTTCACGAGATCCTCGCGGCTCGCGGCAGCTTCGGTCATCGCGAGCACCTCGAGCTTGCGTGGACCTACCTCGGGCTGTATCCGATCGCCGAAGCCACCGAGGTGATGGTCGCGGCGATCCGGCATGTGGCGCGTATACACGGGGCCGAAGACAAATTCCACCAGACCATCACGCGCGCATGGCTCCACTTCGTCGCCGTACACGCGCAACGCTGGGGCGCGGACAGCTTCGAAGAGTTCTTGGAACGCAATCCCGACCTGCTCGACCGCAAGCTGATCGAGCATTTCTATTCGCGCGAGCTGATCCGCAGTGACGCCGCTCGCGCAATGTGGACCGTCCCCGACGTTCGCCCGCTACCGGCGTTCGCGTAAGCCTGGTCGGCCCTGGCCGTCCCAGACAGCCGACGCTCGCGTTCGACTACTAGCACGGCTCGTCGGGCAGATCACGCACCTGACTCATCGTCAGGCTGAGCACGACGCCGTCGCCGACGCCGCTCACCGCGTTGGCCGGGATGACGACCTCCCGCTTGCCGAAAATGTGGCCTTCAGCAAGCAGGACGTGGGTGAGCTGATGATCGCTGGCGGCCATCATCAGCCCTCTGATGTTGCCGATGGCGCCGTCGCTCGCGTACACGTGATCCCCGCCGCGCACCTCCGCCTCGCCCACCGGCAGTACCTCTGAGGTGATCGGGTGGGGATCCCCACGCCCAGCCCCAAGGATGCTGCCGGAGATGCCGCCCAAGAGAACGGAGGGCAGCGCCAGCGGCTTTGCCGTCGTGTCGTCTCCGGTGGGCAGGAAGCGCTCGTCGGCCTCGTCGAGGCCGACGAAGTCCTTCCTGCTGCATCGCAGGTGAAGATCGTCATCCGTCCACACCGCGAGGTCGATCGGGGCGAGGCGACCCGCTCCTTGGCCATGCCTTGGCTCCACGACGAGATGTGTCAGCGCGCGCGTGGCGGGATCGATGATCACGCGGCTGAGAATCCCGCAGGTGCCGTCGCTATCCGTAACGTCAACTCCAAATGTGAGCTGCACGCGATCGCTCATCGGGCCCCCTCCGCTCGTTGGTTGCCGTGCCCGTCGACAGTCGCACCGGGCTGATTCGAGCCCCACGGCGCCCACACCGTCGCCGGGTGATTCCACGCGGCGCGCGGCTATCGTATCCACGGGCCGCGACTGGCGCTGAGGTGGAGCACCACCGGGAAGCGGTCCTGCCGGCGGTCGATCGAGGGGGCGGTACGCTCGGGTCGTGACATATGGAGATCCGCCCGCGCCGGCGATCGACGATGGCCTGCTGCGGGGCCGCTCGATGCTTCTCGGCTTTACCGGGCTGATCCCGCTGGCCTTGATGGTCCCGATCCTGCTGCTGCACCTCTACGCGATCGGTATCGCCGAGGGCCTCCTGGCCGGGACGGCCGTGATCGCCTACCACGCCGCGCGCAAGCAGGGCGTCACCAGCATCGATGCTCTTGTCCTCGGCTTCTCAGCGATCAGCGCCACGCTGTACTTCGGGTTCGACAACAAGACCCTCATCGAGCACCTCGACGTCGCGATCTACACGCTGCTGGCCACGCTCGTGGTCCTCTCCCTCGTCCGACACCGACCGTGGACGGCGCAGTTCGCCAAGCGGATGGTCCCGGCCGAACTGTGGGACCAGCCGGCGTTTCACACCATCAACATGCGGATCACGATGCTGTGGGCGGCGGCGTTCGTCGTCTCTGACCTCGTCGCGCTGGGGGCATCCGGGCCGCTGCGAATCTTCGCCCCGATCGCGGTGCTGTTCGTGACGGCCCTCGTCGTTCCGCGACTGGCCCGCCGGTACCGAGCGCACCTGCTCGGCCGCGGCTGACACATCACGCGGCGATCTCCAGCAGCGCTTCCGTGCGAGCCGTTGCGCCGTGCCGGATCGCCTCGGTCGTGGCGAGTAGCGCCGCAAGCGCCGAGCACCACTGCCAGAGCCGCTCGTCATCCCACCCCGCGGCCGCCGACAGCGCTCGAGCTCGGGCTCTCCAGTCGTTTGCTTCACTCGTGCGCCAGAACACCCAATCGACGCCGTCGAACGCCCCGTCGCCCCGGCAGGGAAGCGGATCGATCGCCACCAAGCCGCGTACCGGGCCCGCCGACAGGACGTTGCCCGGGTGCAGGTCACCGTGCAGCAGTACGTCGCCCCCGCCCAGCGCCAGCTCGCGGGCCACCGCGCAACCCTGCCGCAGCACCGCCAGTGGCACGGCGCTGCGGGCCGCGGCGCTCGCCCCGTGACGGCGCGTCCACAGCTCACCGATGAACTGCATCCGCTCGGCGAGCGGCGCGACGCGACCGGCGGCACCGACGTCGGGGGCATGCAATGCGGTGAGGAGATCGCCGACCTCGCGCAGGTCAACGTCCAGACACAGTTCGGCCAGGGGCGTCTCCTCAGGAATGGCCTCGAGCAGCAGCGCGCCCCGGGCCGGATCGCTCTCCCAGAGCATCGGGACCCGTCCGGATGCTTGCCACGCCCCCAGTGCCCCCGCCTCGGCGGCGACGATCGCCGGGTCCGGACACACCTTCAGGATCGCCGCCTCACCGTCCGCCCGTCGGCAACGCAACACGAGCGAAGTGTTGCCTCGCCCCACGGGCTGCTGCACGACCAGCCCCCAGCCATCGGCCAGCCGCTCGACCGTGCGCGGAACTGACTGCCACCACTCGGCCACCCCTGAGCCGAAGCGATCGACGAGGCGCAGCCGGGTGAGTTCAAGGGCCGGCGAGGCGGAGTCCATTCGTGCACGATCTCACGCCCACGCCCGACATCGGCGTTGTCGAGTCGGGCCGGCTGGGTGAGGGGCCGGCGCGCCGAGCCCCTACCATCACGTCCGAGATGCGCCGCGATCCCGGACGTTGCCCTTCGTGCGGTGAGCGGGTGTCCCCGTTCGCTGCCGGCTGCGCGCTCTGCGGCGCGACGCTCGATCCTCGAAGGCATACGCGCCCCGCGCGCGTGCCTTCCACAGCTCGCCTGGGCGATGCGTTCCCGCTGAGCGGACAGGATGCGATCACCGTCGCGCTGATGCTGCTGCTGACGCTGTTCGCCCCGCTCATCGGCCTGTTCATCTGCGGCTGGCAGGCCTACGCGCAGGATCGCGACGGACGAACGCGGATGCGGAACACGGCGATCGGGCTCGCGCTCGTGTGCCTGCTGTTCTTCGCGGTGCCGGTGGCTCAGCTCAACCTGCTGGCCAGACTCGGCCTGCCGTAGCGCTACGCAGCGCCCAGCGCCACGTTGGCGTCAGCGGGCGGTCCACCACCTACGACGTGGTCAGCCTGAACACCGGATGATCCGGCGCGATCCGGCGCAGCTCGTCATCCGGGGACTCCGGCCCCACCCCGTCGAAGAAGACGCCGACCTCGAACTTCCACCGCTTCAGATAGGCGCGCAGCAGCTGCGGCTTGTCGTCGTCGTCGAGTTCGACCGCCGCGAACGGCTCCGTTCGCCGGCCGACGCGCAGCCTCCCCTCACCACTCGCGCGCAGGTTCTTGACCCACTGTGTGTGGCCCCGCGGCGCAACCAGGTACTCGGCGCCGTCGAAGCGCAGCAGATTCACCGGCGTCTTCCTCCACTCGCCTGACTTGCGTCCCTGCACCTCGAGGACGCGCGAGCCGTACACGCTCACCCCCGCGCGCGTCAGCGCGGCGACAAGCCGGTTGAACACGTTCGTGGTGAACCACCCCGGCCGCTGGTAGTGCTCGGGCACGCCCGCATTCTTCCACGCCGTGGACCATCCGCGCAGCACATCACTCGGGCACCAGGTGCACGACCTCGAGGCCGAATCGCTCGGCCATACGGCGCGCCACGAGCGACCGGTGGCAGGCCTCCGGGCTCGCCTCGACGCACATCAGGGCGCCGATGCCGTCGGCCGGCAGCTCGCGGATCACCGGCTCGAGCGGCAGCTGGTCGAGGATCTCTTCGGTGTACCGCCGGACGTACTGGGCCGCAAGCTGCTGCCGGGACCGCTTGCCCACTCCCTGACGAGCGTCCTCGCCGTACTGCAGGTGGCGCAGCTCGGTGGTGGGGGCCAGCTCGCGGTGATACGCGTAGCTGATCCCAGCGTCGCTCACCAGTGCCTGCAGCCGACGCGCGTTCGCCCACGCGTATTCGGCCCCCCGCACGCCGCGCCGCTGCCTGATGTCGATCAGCTGCATCACGCCCGCCGCCTCCAGCGCCCGGACGAAGCGGGCGGCATCGAACTCGTACACCCCGATGGTGGCGATGCGCGGCATCGCATCGAATGCTGCCACGGACGGGTCGCGAGCGGCGATGAGTCCTCAGCGCTCGGTCGGTCTGTGGTAGGAAACCTGTCCGCTACGGCGCAAGGAGCAGGTGATGGAATCTCAACGGCAGTCCCCGCGGATCTCGGTGATGTTGATCGTTCCCGACGCCGAGGCGGCCGTCGCCTGGTACCGGGAGGCCGTGGGCGCGACCGAGCTCTGGAACCTCGGAGGCGTGGCCGGCCTGGAGATCGACGGCGCCCCGTTCTTCCTCCACGAGGCCAACCCGAGCAACCCGTCGGAGGACAGTCCCGACCGGCTCGGCGTCACGAGTACGCGGATCGAGCTGTTCGTCGACGACCCGGACCGCCTCATCGAGCGGGCCATCGCCGCCGGCGCGAGTCCCGGATCAGCGGTCGAGGATCATCGGGTGCCGTGGGGAACGCACCGCCAGGGCGGCTTCCGCGATCCGTTCGGCCACAACTGGTCCGTCGGCGACCGCTCACCGCTGAGCCGCTGGACGCGCTGAGCGGCAGCCGAGCTCTAGCCCTGGACGGGCGTGGGGGCAGTGGTCGGCGTGGGCGCCTGATAGCCCTGGCAGTCCTGCACGACATACCCCGTGAGACACGTCGTCCGCGCCGTCCAGCGTTGCGTGAACGCCATCACCCACGCGCTCAAGGCCTTCGCCTTCGCCTGGTCGATCAGTCGCCGCTCGATCGCCGGGCTGACCTGCGCGAGTGACTCCTGGGTGGCCCGATTGACCTTTGTCACTTTGAAGATGTAGTACCCGAACGGGGTCTTGATCGGGCCCTCGAGCCTGTCGAGCCGGGCCGAGAAGAGCGCCCGGCTGAGGACGCGTTCCTCCTGCCCCCGCACGACGCCGCGCAGGGCGCCGCCTCGATCCTTCGTCGTCACGTCGACCGATACCTTCCTGGCCTCGGTCGGGAAGGGGGTTCCGCGCATGATGGCGTCGAGCGCGACCCGCGCCTGCGACCGCGTGCGAGTGAGGATGATGCTCGCGTTGAGGCTCTCGGGCCTGCTGAACATCCGCTTGTTCGCGGCGTAGAAGCCGGCAATCTGTGCGGCGGTGACGGTCGGGCTTCCTTGCGCCTTCTTGCTCAGGTCGTCGGAGAGCAGTTCGAGCTTCACCCGCAGCAGCAGGTCGGCGAGCGTCTCGCCGGAGGAAGCCAGGAAGGAGTCGTACGCGGCCCGTGTCGGGAATTGCCGCTTGGCGATCGCCGCGAACGCGTGCGCCACCGTCCGATCGCTGACGGAGACGCCCTCGTCACCCGCCTCGAGGATCACCCACTCGGACGAGATGAGGAACTGCATCACCTCCTGCAGGTCACTCTGATACTCCACTGCACATTCCGCTCGCAGCTGCGCCGTGGTCGGGCTGCGCTTGCCCTTGAGCAGCGCCCTCAGCTGCCGCCTGAGCAACGCGATGCAGCCCGCGAACCGCGGCGGCACCGGGACCACCCGCATCGTCGCGCGTCCGCCCGGCGGCTGCCGTTCGGCGTTCGCCGCGACGAACAGCCAATGATCGAAGGTCGTGCGCGTGATCGGGACGCCGTTCACCCACGCGACGGCGGCGGGCGCCGTGGCGGCGCGTCCGCCGTGGGCGGCGCCGACGCCGGCGCCAAAGGACAGGCTCCCGACGACCGCGGCCACGCAGAGCGGCGCGATCATCTTGCTGGCGCGCGACATGACGGGCCATGCTAGCCGGGTCGGCGAAACTCGGCCCGATGCCGCGCCACGCCGACCCGCGCTACGCCACGGCCCCGCCGACGCCGGCGGCCACCGCCGGAGGCGCCGACGCATCCGAGGCCACGCACACACGGTCGCGACCGCCGCGTTTGGCCTCGTACAGCGCGGCGTCGGCGCGCGCGAACGTGTCACGGTAATCGAGCGGCTGGCCCGGATCCGCGACCGCGACCCCGACCGAGATCGTCACGGCCCGCCCGGCGCACGGCTCCGAGCGGACCGCCTGGCACAGTCGCTCGGCCACGCCGACCGCCGCGGGCGTGTCGCCCCCGGGGAGCAGCACGAGGAACTCCTCGCCCCCGACACGGTAGGCCGACTCGAACGTTCGCAGGGTCGCGCGCAGGCGTGCTGCCGCCTCGCGCAGGACCGCGTCCCCTCGCGCATGGCCGACCGCGTCGTTGATCTGCTTGAAGTGGTCGAGGTCGATGAGCAGGACGGCGACGGCGTGGGACATCCCGATCGCCTGCGCGTCGAGCTCGAGCAGGCGGGCGCGTAGGGCGGCGCGGTTGAGCAGGCCGGTCAGCTCGTCGACCACCCCGGCGCCCCGGGCGCCCACGGCGGAGCGCCCGATCACGGCACCGACGCAGGCCGCCTCGACGAGCAGCGCCAGCGGGAAGAGGAGGATCGCGGGGTTGTGCCGCACCTGCGCACCGCCGAGGATCAGGGCCACCGCCGTCATCAGGCCGGCGGTGCACGCGGCGCCCACTGCGGCCACGCGAGCCGGGAGCATGGCGCTCGGCCCCGGCACCATGAGCACGAACAGCGACAGCGCGAACAGCGGCGCGCCACGCGCGGACAGGAACCCGATGGCGATCGCGGTCTGGAACAGCAGCCATCCGGCGGCGAGCGAGATCACGGGGCGCGGAAGGCGGTTCGAGTACACCTCGGCGAGCGCCACCGGAATCGCCACGATGCCCGGAGCGATGAGCGTGTGCCAGCCGAACCACGGAATTGCGGCCGCGATGGCCACGAACCCGATGACACTGAGGACGCGGAACAGCGGAGTCAGCCGCCGGTTGACCTCGAGCACGTGCTCGTGCTCGAGCTTTTCGGTCACCGGGGTGAGGTCACGCGACGAGGGCGCGGCGCCGTGCGTCCAGCCGCTCGTCGCCGACCGGAGGCGCGCCCGGCCGTGCCCTCGCGCGCGTGCGGCCACGCGGTGCGCCCGCCCAGGCGACGGCTGCCCCGCACCGGTCCCCGCGTCGACCGACGCCCGCCGACGCTGCGGCGCGGCGCCCGCGCATTCGACGTCGCGCCCCGTGCTGACCCGGTCGCGGCCGCCCCGCTTGGCGGCGTAAAGGGCCGCGTCGGCACGTTCGAACGCGACATCGAAGTCGAACGGCTGGCCGGCGTCTGACGACGCCACGCCGAAGGACATCGTCGCGCCCACGCCGTCGAGCGGTCGCGCGCGCACCGCCTCGTGCATGCGCGCGGCGACGTCATACGCCGCGTCGCTGTCGTGGCCGGGCAGCAGGATCACGAACTCCTCGCCCCCGAGGCGATAGACCGGATCGAACGCGCTCACGCATTCGCTCAGGCGCCGCGCGATGCCTCTCAGCACGTTGTCGCCGGCGACGTGCCCGTGACGGTCGTTGATCGCCTTGAAGTGGTCGATATCCCCGACGATCACGCCGACCGGCGCACCGCTCGCCGCGACCTGGTGGCGCAGCTCGGCCAGGCGCGGACGCAGCGCCGCGCGGTTGAGCGCCCCGGTGAGATCGTCGACCGACGCCGTGCGGCGTGCGGCGTCGTCGACGTCGCGGACGACGAGCAGGGTCACCGTGAGCGACACGAGCACGAGCGGCACGCACCAGGCCACCGGCGGCGCCGCGTGCAGCTCGACCACGTCGGCGCCGAAGATCACGCCGAGCATCAACGCCGCAGTGAGCGCGCAGCCGGCGACCACGACGCGCCTCGGGACCGCGACGGCGAATGGCACGAGCGGCATCATGAGGATCACCAGGCCGTAGCCCCGAGGCCCGCGGGCCAGGACCGCCGACGCGGCGAGCATCACCTCGGCGAACACGAAGGCCAGCGCGTACGCGTATTCGGGCCGGGGGCGTCGCGGCGTGTTCCGCGCCCACGTGAGGACGTAGAGCACCGCCGCCGCCCCCCCGGCCAGCGGCGGGCGCCACCCATACACGCCGATCCCCGCCAATCCGGCGATCGCGAACAGTGCGAACACCACCGGCGTGACGACGCGCAGACGGCGGGCGGCGTCGGTCATGCGGCGACGTTCCGCATCGTCGCGGCACAGGAACGCGTCGATGTCCACGGGGCGGACATCGGCCGGAGACGGCCGACGCGCGATGCGTCGGGCCCGATGTCGGACGTTGTTCCGGCTCGGTCTTGGGGAAAAAGGGGCCCGCGCGCGGGCCGGTTCGCCCGTATCGGCGCCGTCAGGCCGCTGCGGCGGCCGGCTGGCGGCCTACGGCCCCCTCGGCGGGCGAGCCGTGCGACGGCTCGGCGACGCTGCACGAGCGCTCGATGATGCGACCCGGCGCGGCCTGCAGGTCGATGTCGACCCCGGGGTGGTCCTGCCCGTCGACGACCTCGATCGTCCGGATCCGCGGGCGCTCGAGGCCGCCGGCGTCGCCGAAGCCGGCGACGAGCGCGCGCTCCCCGGTGTTGAGCACGACCTCGGTACCGATCGGATACGGCGGCACGTAGGCGCGGAACACCTCCACGATGAGTGGATCGAAGGCGGTTCCGGCGCCGTCGACGATCGTCTGCCACGCCACCTCGGGAGGCCTCGCCGGCGCGTGCGGGCGGTTGCTCGTCATCGCGCAGTAGACGTCGACGACGGCCGCTACGCGCCCGAGCTGATGGATGTCCACGCCGCGCAGGCCATAGGGGTAGCCGCTGCCGTCCCAGCGCTCGTGGTGGCGGCGGATGACCGCCTGCACGAGCGGGCTCACCGTCCAGCTGCTGAACAGCCTCGCCCCGACGACCGGGTGCTGTCGCATGACCGCCATCTCCTCCGGCGTGAGCGGTCCCCCCTTGTGCACGATCGAGTCGGGCACCGACAGCATCCCGACGTCGTGCAGCAGCAGCCCGAGTCCGAGCTTGAGCAGCCGCGTGTCGATGTCGTGGTAGCGCACCTTGCGCTCCCAGTCGAGGTAGCCGTGCTCCCGGATGAGGCGGTCGCCGATGAGCAGGCCGAGCGCCGTCGTGTTGACGGCGTGGCGGTAGGCGTAGCCGTCGGCGCTCGAGAGGTCGGAGAGCACGACGCCCGCCTCCGTGGCGTTGCGTAGCTGCTCGGCCAGGTGCAACGACAGCTTTTGCAGGCGATCGATCTGCCCGTCGGACACGAACGCGCCCTGGCGCCCCTCGCGCAGGGAGGTCATCGCCTCTCGCACGCCCTTTGTCGCCTGCGCGCGAACCTCGTCGGTGATGAGCGGCATCGGGCTGATCCCGTCGCTGGTGGCGTCCTCCACCCACACCGCGTTGATCCCCGCCGCGAGCAGGCGCTCGGTGTAATCCGAGCTGAGCTTCGTACCCGCACGCAGCAGCGGGACGGCGTCCGTCGCCCCCGAGCGAACGTCGGCGGCGAGCACGGCTCCCGAGACGAGACGGCGCGTCGGAAGCAGCCTCATCGCTCGGGGCCCGGGGCGCGATTGGCGCTTGACGTCGGGACTGATGCGTCCAACATCGGTGGTCTAAGGTCGACCAGCCGCGCCCGCAGCTTGACGATTCAGCCGCCCCGCTCGACGAGTTGGCGAGCGCTCAGTAGGTCCGTGAGACGGTCGCCGCGCCGCTCGTCACCGAGGCGCGGATCGTGACCGTGCCGTGACCGCGGGGCAGGCTGAAGGCATAGGCGCCGCACGGGACGGCGACCACAGAGGCGAGCGGGTGCCGCTTGCCCCTCCGCGGCCGCACGCTCAGGCGCAACCGCTCCCGGCGCACCGCGGTGAGCGTCACCGCCGCGCGGCCGCGGCTGTGCACGATCGCGATCGCTCGCAGTAACGCGCCGGTCGCGACCTTGTGGTGCTTGGCGCGTGGCAGCTTCGGAATGACGCAGCTCGGCGCCGGCCGGCTGGTCGGGGTGCGCGGGGTCGGCACGACCGACCCGGTCGTCGTCGTCGTCGACGACGTGGTGATTGTCGACGCGGGCGGGATGGACGGTCCTGACGGCGCGAACACGTCAGACCCGAACGGGGTCGTGTCGGCCGCATAGCCGAGACGCGAGAGGCCGAAGATGTCCTCGACGCTCCCGAGCATCGAGTAGTGGTTGTAGGCGACCGTCGAGACCGTCCCCGGGGTGATGAAGGGCGACATCAGCACGGCCCCGGTGTCGCCCCCACCCGGCCCGGTGCCGCCCGGCAGCGCTGCGTTCGGCCCGGGCATCTCGCCGCAGCACGAGCTCGCGTCGGAATCGAGCGCCTCGTCGAAGACGACGATCAGCAGCCCGTCCTTCATGTAGGCCGGCGAGGCGGTGATCATCGGGACCCACGTGGACAGGAAGTCGTTGATGCCGGCATAGCCCCCGGGGCGACTCGGGTTCTTGCACGGGTTGTCGTGGCCGTCGCCGCACAGGTCTGGCGTGATGAAGACGTAATTCGGCGTGGTCGAGACCTGCTGCAGCGCAGCCGGCAACTGATCGAGGTTGACAACCTGGTTGCACAGCGACGTGTCGATGATGGAGTGGAAGTACATGAACGGGTCGTGGCGCGTGGCGTACTCGTCATACGGCGCCGACGTCTCACCGCCCTCGGTGTTGTCGGGCGCGGCGATCGCCGGGTGCCCGCAGACGGACGCCTCACGTGTGAGGTCGGTACCCATGGACTCCTCGTACGCGCCCCACGTCAGGCCCGCGGCGCTCAGCTGGCTGGCGATCGTCGGCACGTCGGTCGGGTAGACGCAGCCGACCCCGTCCTCCTGGCCGTCGCCGGCGAGCTTGTCGGGGCTTACATCGAGGAAGGTGGGGCAGTCGGACTGGGTGTCCTGGTTGGGCGCCTGCCCGCTGATCATCGCGATGTAGTTGTCCAGGCTCGCGTGCCCGATCCCGTAGTAGTTGGGCAGGTAGGCACCCGCGGCGCGCATCGTCGTGGCGAGATAGGGAGCCGGCGGCGGGGAGCCGAACGTCGACGCCGCGCCCTCGTTCTCCAGCACGATCACGAACACGTGATGGATCGGCGGCAGGGCCGCACTCGCGGCCGGGACGCCGCCGGCGAGGCACGAGGCGATGGCGACGGCGCCGACCGTCATGCGCCGCAGGCGTCGTCGTTGTCTGGCGATCATCCGCGGCCGATCATTGACCACGAGTCTACGGGACGTCGTAATGGCGTGACCCGCGCGGCGCATTCGTCACCGTCTCGTCACGGTCAGGCGCGGGGTGTGGTCGGTTTGACCCCGCATAGCGTCGGTTCGGGACCACACCCCGCGGCGCGTGGGCCGCCATCCGGCCGGGGGTGTCGCCGTGACCGACGCACGGCACACTCGCGCAGCATCTGTCGTAGTCCCGTCACACCCCGCGGCGCGTGGGCCCCCGATCCGGCCGGGCGTGTCGCCGTGACCGACGCACGGCACACTCGCGCAGCATCTGCCGTAGTCCCGTCACACCCCCCGGCGCGTGGGCCGCCATCCCGCCAGGGGGCGTGTCGCCGTGACCGACGCACGGCACAGTCGCGCAGCACCTGTCGTCGTCCGGTCACCCCGACGGGGGTCCCCCCGCCCCCGCCTCACCCGCCCGCGCCGCCCGGCGGCGGCCGGCGCCGGCCGGCGGCGACGATCGGCGCCTCCGCGCGTATCTCCGCGAGCAGTCGAGCGGCGAGCTCGCCGGCGCTCTCGCCATCGCGCAGCCCGCCGCCGTCGGGGCGGAAGAAGCGGATGCGCACCTCAGGGCGCGACGGGAAGCGCGGGATGTCCGTCGTGCCCACGATCGAGCAGCACACGACGTGCGCCTCGGGCACGGCCTCGGTCAGGCGGCCAAAGCCGCTGCGAGCGCGCAGCTCGCGTCCGAGGCTGCGGGTGCCCTCGAGGAAGATGCCGATGCACGCGCCGGCACGCAGCTCGGCGATCGCCTGGTCGAGCGCCGCGGTGTCGCCCTTGCCGCGATCGATCGGGATCTGCCCCATCCCGTCGAGGACGTGGCTCAAGCCGTGGATCTTCCACAGCGACGACTTCGCCAGCGCACGCACCTGCCGGTGCCGCCGCGCCGCGACGCCGACCGCCACCGGATCCCAGTAGCTGTCGTGATTGCCGGCCAGCAGCACCGGGCCGTCGGCCGGAAGGTGCTCGAGCCCGGAGACGTCCAGCCGCCCCCACCGAGACACGATCGGCGAGCAGGCGGCCATCGCCACCGCGTAGGTGCGCGTCGTGGATTCGGGCATCGAGTCACGGATCTTGCCGGTTCGGTGCGACCGGCGTCGCGCCGGCCGCCGGCGGCCCCGTTGACGTCGGAGGCGCACCGGGATACGGTCGCCTCGAGCACGATCGATCAAACGTGAAGCCACACGAAAGGCGGTTCTCTGATGGCCGACAGCGTGTACCGCGTGACGGAAGTGATCGGGGTGAGCAGCGAGTCCTGGGAGGCCGCGGCTCGCACCGCGGTCGAGACCGCGGCCAAGACGGTTCGCGACCTGCGCGTGGCCGAGGTCATCCGCGAGGACGTGACGATCGAGAACGGCGCGATCTCCAGCTACCGCGTGCGCCTCGGGATCTCGTTCAAGTACGACAGCGGCGACTGAGGAGGGCCGCGGCTCAGTAGTAGTCCTGGACGGTGATCGACCAGTTCGCGGAGTCCTCACCGGAGCTCACGCCGAGCTGGTAGGTGCCGGGGCCGCTGTCGAACACCTTCGCCGAGGTCCCATCGGAGAGGTCGAAGCCGCTCACCCCCGGCCCGGAGTCCAGGCGGTTGACGCTCGCGTGCGGACCGAAGCACACGATGATGAACGTGCAGGTGCCGTCGTAGCTCATGTTCGTCAGCACCCGCCAGCTGCTGCCGAGGATGCGGAACGGGACGGACTGGCCGTCGCCGCCTCCGGCGAAGGTCGTCAGCGTGCGCCAGCGGGGCGTCTCGGCCACCTGGAGCCTGACCAGCGACCCCGGGATCGCGCTCGCGGGCGGCGACGGCGACTCGGCGGTGACGGTTCCGGCCGCGGTGCCCGGAGCGGGCACGGTGTCGACGCTGTCACGCAGACCGGCCGCCTGCAGATGCGCCGCCGCAGCCCCCACGCCGAGGCCGACGAGACCGGGAACCGCGACCGGGGGCGGGCCGGCGCTGATCGTCAGCGCGACCTCGCTGCCGGCGGGCACGTGCACGCCGGCGGAGGGATGCTGAGCGAACGCCGTGCCGCGCTCGAAGGCAGCGAAGCGCGTGTGGAACACGGCGTGCAGGTGATCGCGGGCGGCCGTGGCGGCGATCGCCGCCTTACGCAGGCCGACCAGGCGCGGAACGGTCGCCTGGCCCGGCCGCGTGAGCACCAGCGCGAGCCCGGCGACGATCGCCACGCCGAGGAAGCCGATCGCGGGGACAACGGTCGCGCGCCTGCGCCGGCGCGCAGGCGCAGGGCGGCGCGGCGCCACGCGCGTCGGCGCTCCGTTCGCGCCCGCTCGGGCGGCGCCCGCCCGGGGCGCGACGGCGGCCGCGTCGAGGCGGTCCGTCGGCCGAGCATCGTCGTGGAGCGGCGTCGTCGCGCGCTCGCCGTCTCGGGCGGAAGGCCGTACGGCGGTGACGGGCACGAGCGCCGGGCGCGCCCGTCGCGGGTGCTCGGCACCCGCCCGTGCTGGCGGCTGCGCCGCGCACACGCCGGCGAGCGCCGCGGCCATCTCGGTGCCGTCGGCGAAGCGGTCGGCCGGGTCCTTGGCCATCGCGCGCTCCACGACGTCACGGAGCCCCTCCGGCACGTCCCCGGGAAGCGGCGGAGGCGCGTCGCGCAGGTGGTGCAGCGCCACGAGCACCGCGGCCTCGCCGGCGAACGGGGGCCGCCCGGCAAGCATCTCGTAGAGCACGACACCGGCCCCGTACACGTCGCTCGCGGGCGTCGTGGGCTCGCCGCGAGCCTGCTCGGGCGACATGTACTGCGGGGTACCGATGATCGTGGCCGAGCCGCCGTGGGAGTCGGTCTGGGTGAGCGCGGCGACGCCGAAGTCACCGACCTTCAGACCGCCGTCGCTGGCAAGCAGGATGTTCGCGGGCTTGACGTCGCGGTGCACGATCCGGTGGGCGTGCGCCCGGCCGAGCGCCTCGCAGAGCTGCTCGCCGATGGCGCCGGCGAGCGCGGGCGCGATCGCCCCGCGACGCAGCCGATCGGCGAGGCTCTCGCCGTCGACGAGCTCGGCCACGTGGTACAGACCCTCGTCGGCCTCGCCGACGTCGTAGATCTGCACGATGCCGGGGTCGTTGACCTGCGCGAGCAGCTGCGTCTCGCGCGCAAAGCGTCGCCGCCATACCGGGTCCTCAGCCCACCACGGCTTGATCACCTTGATCGCCACCCGCCGCGCGAGACGGCGGTCGCGACCGCGATAGACGCGACCGAAGGCGCCCTCGCCGATGACCGAGTGCAGTTCGTAGCGTCCCTCCAGTGTGCGACCGGTGAGGTCGGGGACGCGTGGCATGGGGGTCAGGGTCGTCATGTGACTCGCTCGGTGACGCCCGGTCGCCGCGCGCAGGCAGGCACCGGCGCGATCGCCGGTGTACCTGAGCAACACGCCGGGTCAGCCATCGGTGCGCTGCGCCGTTCAACTGTAACCGCCGCGTGAGAGGATGCGCGCGTGCTCCGCTCCCGTCTGATTCGGACCGTCGCCGCCCCGCTCGCCATCCTGGCGCTCGTGCTCGGCGGCGCCGCCGCGACCGGCTCGCCGGGGCTCGCGGCGAAGCCGACGGGTGCGACCGGACCAACGGGCCCCTCCACGCTCGCGCCACCGCCGACGACCTACTACCGCGCCATCGGCTGTCGCCTGCAGGGCCCGGCGATTGCCCACCCGCACGGACCGGCCAGGAAGCTCGTCGCCCTCAGCTTCGACGACGGCCCGTGGTCGGACACGCCGAGCTTCGTACACATGATCGCGCGCAACCGCGCGGTCGCGACGTTCTTCATGATCGGCCGCCAGGTGACCGCCGCGTACGCGACGACGCTGCAGGCCGAGCTGCGCTACGGCGACGCCCTCGGCAACCACACGTTCACCCACCCAAACCTCACGGGCGTCGCCGACATCGCCGGACAGCTGCAGCCGACGCAGGCCGTGATCGAGCGCCTCACCGGGTACACCCCGTGCGTCTTTCGTCCCCCCTACGGCGCCTACGACGCCCGCGTGATCGGCGCGGCCCGGGCCCTCGGGCTGGCCACCGTCCTCTGGGACGTCGACCCGAGCGACTACACGCAACCCGGCGTCGCCGCGATCGAGCAGCGTGTGCTCGCCCAGGTGCGGCCGGGCTCGATCATCATCTCCCACGACGGCGGCGGTCCGCGCGGGCAGACGCTTGCCGCCTATCCGGCGATCATCGCGGCGCTGCGGGCGCGCGGGTATCGGTTCGAGACCGTCCCGCAGCTACTCGGCCTGCACACGGTCTACCTCCGCTGCACGCGCAACTGCCGCAACGAGGGCGTCACAGCGCCGCTGCCCGCCGGATCGATCGTGCTGGGCCATTGATCTCACCCCTGCTGCTCGGTCGGTCGCACGAGCACCTCGTTGATGGCGACGCGGCGCGGGCGGGTGACGATGTAGGCGATCGCGTCGGCGATGTCCTGCGCGTGCAGCCGCTCGACCTCGCCGAAGCGGGCGGCCATGACCTCGCGTATCTCGGGACGGTTGTGCGAGGCCAGCTCCGTGTCGACCGCGCCCGGCTCGACGAGCGAGACGCGTACGTGACGCGTCGTCACCTCCTGGCGCAGCGACTCGCTGAACGCGCCGACGGCATGCTTGGTCGCGTTGTAGACCCCGCTGCCGTTGCGCGCGACACGCCCGGCGACCGAGCTGATGTTGACGACGTCGGCGACGCGGCGCGGTTCCTCCTCAGCCGCCCGGAGCAGATGCTCGAGCGCGGCATGGGTGGTGTACAGGAGCGCGCGCGCGTTGATGTCGATCATGCGCTCCCACTCGGCCACGCTCGCCCCGATGATCGGGCCCAGCAGCATCACGCCGGCGTTGTTGATGACGGTGTCGAGCCGTCCGAGCTCGTCGACGGTGCGCTGGACGGCCGAACGCGCCTGCGTCTCGTCGGTGATGTCGGCGGGGATGGCGAGCGCGCGCCCGCCCTCGGCGCCGATGCGTTCGGCGAGTGCCTGGAGGCGGTCGGCGCGGCGGGCGACGAGGACGACGGCGGCGCCGTGCCCCGCGAGGGTGGCTGCCGCGGCCGCGCCGATGCCGCTCGAGGCGCCGGTGACGAGGGCGACGGTGCCGGTGAGGGTGCTCTCTTGAGTGGTCATGGCCGCACTATGGCGCCTGCCGGCGATCCTGTCGCTCTCGAACGAACGTCCGCTTCGCGTGCGGGCCTCGAAGGGCAGTGGTACAACCGTACGGCAACCTACATACACAACGGCAATGCCCCCGATAAAGGCACCCCCGTCGCGAGGCGGGTCCGCAAAGCCACGGAGCTCTCACAAGGAGCCAGCCGGGTTACCGAAGGAACGATGTCTGGGCGGCATTACCCAGATACCGTTCGGAGGCCGCATTGCTCCCGCCCCAAGTGTCGGCTTCGTGCCGGCGCAACCGAGCAGCACCGTTGTTCGTAGGATCCCTGTCCGTCGCGGCAGTCCTGGCCTCGATCGCCTGCCTCGTCCCCGCGGCGCCGGCAGCCGCGGACACGCTCATCGCACGTGCGAACATCGAGCCCGGCGCGCTGAACGTCGGCGGCGGCGTCGCGAGCATCGACCCGGCCGACCCGCAGCGCCTGCTCCTCCCGCTCGACGTGACCGACGCGCGCGGGAACGGAGCCGGCTGGTCGGTGTTCCTCACCGCCCGCCCGGCGGCCGGCCCGTCGCCTGCGCGGGCACAGCTGCCGCGTCCGGTCGTCGCCTGCGCGGCGGACTCGACGTGCACGCTTCCGACATCCAGCATCGCTTATCCGCTGACCGTCCCGCTCACGGGAGCCGCCGTGAAGGTGCTCAACGCGACACCTGGGACCGGCATGGGGGGGATCGTGACGACCCTCGTGCTCGACGGTACGCCAGCGGGCCAAACGGTGAACACGACGGTCACCGTCGCGAGTGGTCCCTGACTGACCCCCTCGGACTCATCGCGAGATGAACCGGCCGGCCGCTGCGAGCTTTCCCTCCTCGCCCGTAGCGGCCGGCCGCTCATATAGGAAGCGGCGCCGGGGCAGGCCCTGAAGGTCCGGCCAGCAGTCAAGCGCGAGCAGGGCTGCGCAGCTTTGCGTAGCTATGTGACGCGCGGCCTGGACGAATGATCGGTCTTTGCCACGAACCCTTTAGTCAGACGCGCGACTGCCCGATCGTTACCGATACGTGCAGCCAGGCGTCCACTCATATCAGGATTTCGAGCCCGTGACGGGCGTGCGCGCGCGCGCGAGCCGCTGGCTGTGCCCGACCGATCTCGATCGGCGCCGCATCGTCGATGCGAACAGCCGCGTGCGGACGATCCGCTACGCCGGTTCGCTCGCCGTCGGGGTCGCCCTGCTGTTCGGCGCGCCGCGGTACGGGTGGTGGACGCTCACGCTCTTCGCGCTCGTCGCCGTCGACTACCTGACCGTTGAGCGCCGCATGGCGCGCAGCAGCTACCCGGAGATCGTCAGCGCCGTGGCCATCCTCAACACGATCGGCGTAATGGCCGTCGGCGTCGCCGTGACCGGCGGTCCGACGAGTCCGGCGCTGCCGTGGCTCGTCATGCCGTCGGCCGTGGTCGCCGCGCGCTTTCGTCCCCGCGTCGTGGCGGTCGCCGTCCTGGTGACGATCGTCGCCATGCTGCTGTCGACGCTCGGACTTCACACCTCGGCCGTGGTGGCCAACCCGACCCCCCTGTTCAGCACCATGGCCCTGCTCATCGGCGTGGTGGCCATCGTCGCCGCGCTGCAGGATGCCGAGCTGCGCCACCGTGACGAGGCGGTGCTCGATCCGCTCACGGGTCTGCTCAACCGCCATGCGCTCAGCCCCCGCTTCGTCGAGATCCGCCAGCAGGCGAGGATCGCCGACCAACCGGTGTGCCTCATCCTCTGCGACGTGGACGAGTTCAAGGAGGTCAACGACGCGAACGGCCACGACGTCGGCGACGCGGTCCTGCGCGACGTCGCCTACGAGATGCGCAAGGGTCTGCGCTCGTTCGAGCTCGTCTACCGGCTCGGCGGTGAGGAGTTCCTGATCGTACTGCCCGGGATCGACCTCGAGGGCGGGCGCCAGGTGGCGGAGCGGATCCGCACCGCGATCGCCGAGAGCCGGCCTGGCGGAGTCACGGTGACGATCTCGGCCGGGCTGTCTGCGGCACGCGGCGAGGACGTCCACTACGACCGCATGTTCAAGGAGGCCGACCGCGCCCTCTACGCCGCCAAGCGCGGCGGACGCAACCGCATCGTGGCCGCCGCGATCGACTGGGAGACCTCGCGCGAGGCGTTCCCGGCGTGGACGTCCCGCTCGGCTCAGCCGATCGCCGGCGACGAGCCTCCGCTCGGCGGCATTCCCCCCGCCGCCTCGACCGATCCCTCGCTCGCCGGGCCCTGAGCGTCGAGCGGCACGCGTCGGGGCGCCTCCGTAGACTCGTCGGCCGATGACGGCCTCCCTCGACGTCGGCAACGTCGTCCGCCGCGTGTTCGCGATCTACGTCGACCAGGCGCCGATCCTCTTCCCGGCCGCCGCCGTCGTCTTCGTCGTCGAGGCGGCCGCGGCGGCGGCCGTGCTCAGTGCCGCCCCGGGCCTGGCCATCCTCGTGCTCGCGCTCGACCTCGTCGCCACGTCGCTGTTCACGGGCATGATCGCCGAGCTCGTCGCCGACCTCGAGAACGGACGCCGCGACGCGAGCGCCGGCCAGCTGCTGCGTGCCGTCGGTCCGGCGCTCGGCGAGCTGATCCTGGTGAGCGTCGTCTCCGGCATCGGCGAGGCGATCGGCTTCATCCTCATCGTGCCCGGGCTCATCCTGCTCACCCTGTGGGCGGTCGCGGCCCCGGTCGTCGTCATCGAGCACCCTGGCGGACTGCGTGCTCTGGACCGCAGCCGCGAGCTCGTGCGCGGCAACGGCTGGCGCGTGTTCGGCGTCATCGTGCTGTTCGCCCTGCTCGTTCTCGTCGTCGGCGGGACGATCGAGATCATCGCCGCGTCGGCCGGGTCGATCCCCGCGCTCATCGCCGATGTCGCGGTGAGCGTCCTCACCCTGCCGCTCCTGTCGCTCGCCTCCGCCGTCCTGTACTTCCAGCTGCACGCGCTCCAGCAGCCGGTGGCCTAGCCGTTGCCCGCCCGCCGCTGGTCGCTCGCGTGCAGGAGCGAGACATCTCGTCGGCTACGGTGTTCGTTGCACCAGATGGCCCACGTTCGCGGTGTACAGAGGATGAGCGGCGCCGCTCTGGCGCTCGTGGTGGTACTGCTCGCAGCAGCTCCGGCGCCCGCCGGCGCGCGTCCGGCAGCCCACGCGGCGACGAGTCGCCGCGTGGCGACCCCCAAGCCGAGCCCGAAGGGCGCCGCCGCCCAGCAGGCCGAACTGAACGAGCAGCACGCGCTGCTCGCCTACGGGGCGATGCAGGGCGCCTATTACAACCCGAGCACCGGGCTATACCCGCAGTCCGACGCCTGGCCGTACTCCCAGGCGATGGCGGCGACGATCTCGGTCGCCGCGCTCCCGGGGCTGCACGCGCGCTACTCGGCGGACCTGGCCGCCCGCCTCAGCGGCCTGCAGGCCTATGCCGACCACACCGATCCCGCGCCGGCCGGCTACATCTCGACGGTGGCCGGGACGACACCGGCCGGGGCGCGCTTCAACGACGACAACGAGTGGATCGGGATCGAGCTGCTGCGCCTCTACCACCTCAACCACGCTCCGAGCCTGCTCGCCACAGCCGCCGGGTTGCTGACGATGGTGACCAGCCAGTGGGACACGACCCCCGGGATCGCGTGCCCCGGTGGCGTCCCGTGGCAGAACATCGCGATCGACGGCGATCGGAACACCGTCAGTAACGCCACCGGAGCCGAGCTCGGCGCCCAGCTCTACCTGACGACCGCCAACCAGGCCGATCTGCAATGGGCGATCGGGATGTACAACTGGGTGCGCGACTGCCTGCTCCACACGGACGGGCTCTACGGCGACCACGTCGACGGCCAGGGCAACCTCGACCCCACCGAATGGACCTACAACCAGGGCACGATGATCGGCGCCGGCGTGATGCTCTACCAGGCGACGCACAACAGCGGCTATCTCGCCCAGGCCGAGGCGACCGCACAGGCCGGGCTCTCGATCTTCACCCCGCAGGATCTCGCCGTGCAGCCCGTCGGCTTCGACGCGATCTACATCCGAAACCTCCTGCTGCTCGGCGGCGTCAGCGGCGATCCGCGCTATCAGCGCTTCGCGCAATGGTTCGCCAACGACGAGTGGTACAACGTCCGCGACCCGACGAGCGGGCTGTTCCTGGCCGATCCGGACGGTCAGACGCAGTTGCTCGACCAGGCGGCGATGGTGCAGGTGTACGCGCTCCTCGCCGAACCGCCGAGCGCGTACTTCTAGAGCCCCGGCTGCGAAGATAGGTTCGGTGCCCCCGCTCGGCTTCATCCCGAGCCCGTCGTCGAACGGATTCTACGTCGGGCCGTTCTTCGTCCACGCCTACGGCATCGCGTACGTGTTCGCGGTGATCGCGGCGATCCTCATCACGTCGCGTCGATGGGAGGCGCTCGGCGGCCATCGCGAGCTCGTGCAGGAGTGCGCGTTGTGGGGCTTTCCGGCGGGCGTAATCGGGGGTCGCCTGTACTTCGACATCACGAGCTGGAACCTCGTGCCACCGCACTGGTGGGGCCCGTTCGCGGTCTGGGACGGCGGGCTCGGGATCTGGGGCGGGATCGCCCTCGGGAGCGCCGCCGGCATTCTCGTGCTCCGCCGGCGTCATGCCAACGTGCCGCTGTTCATGGACTGCGTGGCCCCGGCGCTGCTCGTCGCGCAGTCGATCGGACGCATCGGCAACTACTTCAACCAGGAGCTCTTCGGCGGCCCCACCTCGCTCCCCTGGGGGTTGAAGATCGACGTCGCGCACCGCCCCGCGGCGTACATCAACGACGCCACGTTCCAGCCGACGTTCCTCTACGAGATCATCTGGAACCTCGCCCTCGCGGCGGCGCTCGTGTGGCTCGGGCACCACCGCCGGATCCGCCCGCCGGGCCTGTTCGCACTGTACGTCGCCGGCTACTCGGCGTTCCGGATCTTCGAGGAGTCACTGCGGGTCGACCCCGCGCACCACATCTTCGGACTGCGGCTGAACCTCTACGTCGCCGCGATCCTGACGATCGTCGGGCTCGTGTGGTTCGTGCGCACCCAGCGCGGCGCCGGGGGTGGCGACGAGCGCGCGACCGCCGCGGCGACCGCCTCGGTGCACTCGGGCTGAACCCGCGGGCAACCGGCGAGCCTTACGTTGACGTTCGCGTAAGATTCATGGCAGTGGCAGATCTCGCCGTCCATCCTCCCGCGGCCGCCGCCCCCGCCGAGAAGGGCCGCGCCGGCCGCTCGGAGCCCGGCCCGCACTACAAGTGGATCGCGCTCTCGAACATCACGCTCGGCGTGCTCATCGTGACGATCGATGGATCGATCGTGCTCATCTCGCTGCCGGACATCTTCCGCGGCATCGAGCTCAACCCGCTCACGCCGGGGAACACGAGCTATCTGCTGTGGATGATCATGGGCTTTCTCATCGTCACCGCCGTGTTCGTGGTCAGCCTCGGGCGCCTCGGTGACATCTACGGCCGGGTGCGCACCTACAACATCGGCTTCGTCGTCTTCACGATCTTCTCGATCCTCCTATCGATCACCTGGATGAAGGGCTCCGAGGGCGCGCTGTGGCTGATCATCATGCGCATCGGCCAGGGCTTCGGCGGCGCGATGCTGCTCGGCAACTCCAACGCGATCCTCACCGACGCGTTCCCCGCCTCCCAGCGCGGCACGGCCCTGGGCATCAACAACATCGCCGGCATCGGCGGTACCACCATCGGCCTCGTGCTCGGCGGCCTGCTCGCCCCCATCTCCTGGCGGCTCATCTTCCTCGTCTCGGTTCCGGTCGGCGTGATCGGCACGATCTGGGCCTACACGAGCCTGCGCGACCTGTCCAAGCGCCATCCGGCCCGCATCGACTGGTGGGGCAACCTCACCTTTGCGGCCGGGCTGATCGCGGTGATGGTCGGCATCACCTACGGCATCCGCCCCTACGGCGGGCACGTGATGGGCTGGACGAGCCCGCGCGTGCTCGCCCTCATCGGCGGCGGACTGATCCTGCTGGCGGTGTTCGCCGTCATCGAAACGCGCGTGACCCAGCCGATGTTCCGCCTCGGCCTCTTTCGCATCCGCGCTTTCAGCGCCGGCAACATCGCCAACCTGCTCGCCGCGCTCGGCCGTGGCGGCCTGCAGTTCACGCTGATCATCTGGCTGCAGGGGATCTGGCTGCCCCTGCACGGCTACGACTTCGTCGACACCCCCCTGTACGCGGGGATCTACATGCTGCCGATGATCTTCGGCTTTCTGGTCGCCGGCCCGGTCTCGGGCGTCCTGTCGGACCGCTTCGGCGCCCGGCCGTTCGCGACCGGCGGGATGCTGCTCGCCGCAGCGTCGTTCCTGCTGCTCATGCTGCTCCCCGTCGACTTCAGCTATCCGATCTTCGCGCTCCTGCTGCTGATGAACGGCATCGGCATGGGACTGTTCGCCTCGCCCAACCGGGCGGCGGTGATGAACAGCATCCCGCCCGCCGAGCGCGGTGCCGGCGCCGGCATGACGACCACCTTCCAGAACTCGGCCATGGTGCTGTCGATCGGCATCTTCTTCTCGCTGCTGATCGTCGGCTTCTCCCACGGCCTTCCCGACGCGCTCACGCGCGGCCTCGTCGCCCACGGAGTGCCGGCCGTCACGGCGTCGCACGTCGCGCACCTGCCGCCGGTGTCCACGCTGTTCGCCGCCTTCCTCGGCTACAACCCCGTGCGTTCCCTGCTCGGCGCCCACGCGCTGGCCGGCCTCACCCACGCCCAGGTCGCCGTCCTGACGGGCCACAGCTTCTTCCCCCGTCTGATCGCGGTGCCGTTCGCGAGCGCCCTCACCGCGGCGTTCTCGTTCGCCGCCGTCGCCTGTCTCATCGCCGCCGTGGCATCGTTGCTGCGCGGACGACGGTTCTACTGGGGCGAAGAGGACGCGTAGGGGCCGCGCGCCCAGCGCTGGCGCACCGCGGCTCGACCACCCGTCCAACTCTGCACCGCGGCCGGCTCGCCCCTGCCATCCTTGCGCCGACCCGCGGCTGCGATGCCGGGGCCATCCCGAGGGCATGATCGAGGAGGCAGAACCGTGACCAGCAGGAGCACCGGACGAATCGTCAGCCTGGCCGCCGGCGGTGGCCTCGCACTCGCACTGTCGGCTGCAGCCTTCGCCCACGGCTCCGCGCGCCACGCCCGCGACGTCAGCCGCGGCGGCCCGGCCCGCGCCGAGCAGGTCTGCCGCATGGCCGGGCCCGACGGCTCGTCGGCGCCGCTGCGCGGATCCCTGGCCGCCCTCAGCTCGGCTCAGCTGACCCAGCTGCGCAGCGACTGCGCAGCGCTCGCGACCGCCCGCTCGACGGAGGCGTCGGCGCTTCACGCGGCGTCGCGCACCGAGCGAGCCGCCCTCGCCGCGGCCCGCGCGGGCGTGCTCGCGGCCTGCGCACCGGCCGGCACGACGACGAGCACGACAACCACGAGCACCGTGACGACGACCTCGACCGAGACGCTCTCGGCCTGCGGGGCCGCTCGCCGAGCCGCGCACGAGGCGGCCCGAGCGGCGCAGCAGACCTTCGAGCAGGCGGCCCGGGCCGCCGACGCACCGGTGCTCGCCGACGCGAAGACCGTGCTGGCGGACCTCACGGCGGACACGTCGACCACCACCACGACCTCCTCCACGACCACGACGAGCGCGGGCGGCGGCCACGGGCATCGCCGCCAACGGCGCGGGCACCACCGCGGCGGCGGCCGTCCCGGCGGCGGCGGTGGCGGATACCCCGGCGGAGGCAGCGGCGGCGGATATCCCGGCGGAGGCGGCGGAGCCCCGAGCCATCACCACGGGTACGGCGGCGGCACGACGACGAGCAGCTCGACGACGAGCACCACGGCCACGTCGACGACGGCGAGCACGACGACGACCACGGCCACGACCGTGACCACCACGTCGACGACGTCCACCACGTCGGGCGCGTCGACGAGCACCACGGGCACGGCGAGCACGACGACCACGACCACCTGACCGAGCGGCGGCGCCGCCGGACTCGCTCCGGCGGTCAGCAGCCGCCGTTACCGGTGTTCTCGTAGCAGCCGAGCGAGACCAGGTTGTCCTCCTGGCGCTGACTGATGTGCGGGTGATGCGTGCGCTCGTGATGTACGACGACGACGAAGGTCGTCACCGCGAAGGCGAGCAGCACCACGAACGCCGCGCCGGCCAGCCAGTCCTTCCAGCTCATGACACGACGGTAGCGCAGCCGTCCGGGCCGCGCGTCGGCCGCACCTGGTCCGAACGCCGCGGTACCGACGTTAGCGAGGGTTAAGCTCGTTCGGCGTCCGTCATCCCATCGGGCAGGATGTAGTCCTGCCTGGGGGAGCACCGGACGCGTGACATCCAGCCGTATGACGAGCACCCCCGCACTCGCCGTTCCCGCCGCGCCCGCGCGATCCGTCGGGCGTCCGCAGATGTCCCGGTGTCGATGAGCGCGCCCACCTCCACGATCGCGCCGCTGAAGCCGCCGCCCGCCCCGGCGAGCCGGCCCGACCGCACCGAGTCGCCCCGCCTTCGGGTGTCCGCGTGGCATCCGGCGCTCGCGGCCGTCCTCGCCCTGTCCGCCGTCCTGAACTTCCGCCGTCTCGCGCAGAACGGCTACGCCAACATCTTCTATTCGGCCGGCGTCAAGTCGGAGCTCGCGTCGTGGCACAACTTCCTGTTCGTGTCGTTCGACCCGCACGGGTTCATCTCGATCGACAAGCCGCCGATCGGCGTCTGGGTGCAGGTCGTGAGCGCCGAGCTGTTCGGCTTCCACCCGCTCAGCCTGCTCGCGCCGGAGGCGCTGGCCGGCGTGCTCTCGGTGCTCGTGCTCTACCTCGTGGTCGCACCGCGCTACGGACGCGCAGCCGGCGTGGCCAGCGCACTGGCGCTCGCGGTGTTCCCCTCGTTCGTGGCCGTGTCACGCGACAACGGACCGGACGCGGTGCTCATCCTGCTGCTGTTGTGCGCCTGCGCGGTCGGTCTGAAGGCGGTCGAGACCGGCCGCTGGCGCTCGCTGCTCGGCTGCGCGCTGCTCGCCGGGCTCGCCTTCGACACGAAGACGCTCGCCGCGCTCGTCATCGTCCCCGGGCTCGGGGTCGCGTACCTCGTGTGCGCACCAGGCTCGCTGCGACGACGTCTCGTCCAGTTGCTGGCCGCCGGTGCCGTGCTCGTCGTCGTGTCGGGTGCCTGGATCGCGTTCGTCGACCTCACCCCGGCCTCGCAGCGCCCGTACGTCGGCAGCTCGACGAACGACACCGAGGTCAACCTCACGTTCTCCTATAACGGCCTCGGGCGCGTCGGGGGACAGAGCGGCGGCCCAGGCCAGGTGGCGCACCTCGACCTCGGCTCCTCGCTGCCGCCGCCGACGGTGTCGGCGTCGGCCGCCACGGGGGGCAACACGATCCGCATCGTCGATCGCGCCGTGCGGCGCGCCGACGGTGCGGTCCACGGGATCCCCGGCCCGCCGGCGCGCCCGCCGACGCTCGCCGAGCGGCTCGCCGCGCTGCACGCCGCCCGGGCCCAGCAGCTCGCCCGGGCCCAGGCGCAGACGGTCGCGAAACTCTCGCCGGGCGTTGAGCCGATCCCCCGCGTCGGACACGCCCGCGAGCCGAGCCCGTTCGGCGGGCCGACCGGCCCGCTGCGCCTGTTCAGCCTGAGCCTCGGCGGCCAGGACGGCTGGTACCTGCCGTTTGCGCTCGTCGGCCTGATCGCGATCGCGCTGCTGCGGCCGCGGCGGCGCGACCCACGGCTCGCCACGTTCATCGTGCTCGGCGCCTGGTTCGCGTGCGAGGCGCTGCTGCTCAGCTTCTCCTCGGGGATCGTGCACCCGTATTACGTCTCGGCGCTCGGTCCACCCGCGGCGGCGATGGTCGGCATCGGCGCCGTCGTGCTCGCCGGCTATGCCCGCCGGCGCGACTGGCGGCTCGTGCTCATCCCGATCGCGGCGGCGGCGACGATCGCCGTCGAGATCATGCTGCTGTCGCGGGAGCACTACCTGCAGGCGTTCGTTCCGCTGCTCGTGGCCGGCGGCGCCGCCGCGGTCGTGGTCGCGCTCCTGGCGCGGCGGGTCTGCGGTCCGGCCATCGCGGTGCTGCTGGGGCTGTGCCTCATCGCTCCGGCGGCCTACGCGAGCACCGTGTGGGAGGTGCCGACCGACGGCACGTTCCCGGTCGCCGGCCCGCACGCCGCACACGGCGTCGGCGGGTTCGGCACGTCCCGGTCCACGCTGCTCACCGACCGGCGACTGATCGCCTGGGTGCACACACACTCCCCCGGCATCCGCTGGGGCGTGCTCACCGTCGCCTCCGACACCGCGGCCCCGCTCATCCTCATGAACTTCGACGCGACGGCGCTCGCCGGCTACAGCGGAACCGATCAGGCGCTCGATGGCCGTGGCCTCGCCCGCTGGGTGGCGGCCGGAGAGGCCCGCTACGTGCTGCTCGGCGGCGCGTATTCGACGCGCGGCGGCAACGGCGCCACCCAGGCCACGCGATTCGCGTGCCGCCTCGTGCCGTCGCTTGTCTGGCGAGGCCTGCGCGGCGGCGGGCCCTACGGCCTCGAGCTCTACGACTGCCGCGGCCGAGCCGCGCAGCTCGCCGCGTACGGGTAGCGTCCCGGCATCGCCCGCGTCTTCGTCACCCGCTCGATCCCCGCGAGCGCGCTCGAGCGCCTCGCCGCCGCCCACGACGTCGACACCTGGGAGGACGAGGAGCCACCATCGCACGAGCAGCTCGCGCAGCGCGCCGGCTCGGCTGACGGACTGCTCTGCATGCTCACCGATCGGATCGATGCCGAGCTGCTCGATCGCTGTCCGCGGCTGCGGGTCGTGTCGACCTACGCCGTCGGCTTCGACAACATCGACGTCGCGGCGGCCCACGCGCGGTCGATCGCCGTCGGACACACGCCCGGGGTGCTCACCGACGCCACCGCCGATCTCGCCTTCGCCCTGCTGCTCGCCGCCGCCCGCCTCGTCGGCGAGGGCGAACGCGCGGTCCGCGACGGCAGCTGGGGCATCTGGCGCTACGACTGGCTGGCCGGGGCGGACGTCGCCGGCACGACGCTCGGCATCGTCGGCCACGGCCAGATCGGCCAGGCGGTCGCGCACCGCGCCCGCGGGTTCGACATGGAGGTGCTCTGGACGGGCTCGTCCGGTGGTCTGCCGCTCGCCGAGCTGCTCGCCCGCTCGGACCACGTCTCGCTGCACTGTCCGCTCACGCCGGCCACGCGCCACCTCATCGACGCCGACGCGCTCGGCCGGATGAAGCGCACGGCGACGCTCGTGAACACGGCGCGCGGCGCGGTGGTCGACCCGGCGGCGCTGCGCGCCGCGCTCATCGCGGGTGGGATCGCCGCGGCCGGCCTCGACGTCACCGACCCCGAGCCACTGCCCCCCGACGACCCCCTGCTCGACGCGCCCCACCTGATCGTGACGCCCCACATCGGCAGCGCAACCGTCCGGACCCGGACGCGCATGGCCGAGCTGGCCGTCGAGAACCTCCTCGCCGGGCTGGCCGGCACGCCCCTCCCCCACCCCGTCCCAGGCGCCTGAGCGGCGACGCGGCGCTCAGGCGAGCGCGCCGACCGGCTGCTGGGCCAGCACGAGGCGCAGGACGTCGACGACCTGCGCGTCGAACTGCGTGTCGACGTGGCGCTGCAACTCGGCGAGCGCCTCGTCGGAGCTGAGTGCCTCGCGGTGAGCGCGACCGCTGACCATCGCCTCGAAGGCATCCGCGACCGCGAGGATCCGCGCCTCGAGCGGGATGCACCGCCCGGCGAGCCGCGCCGGATAACCGTCGCCGTCGACGCGTTCGTGGTGGGCGAGCACCCAAGCGCTCACGTCGTCCAGCCGCGCCGCGGCGGTGACATGCGCACCGATCTCGGGGTGACGCCGCACCTGCGCCCACTCCTCCACGGTCAGTGGGCCGTCCTTCTCCAGGATCGCGTGCGGGACCGCCACCTTGCCGATGTCGTGCAGGATGCCGGCGAGGCGCACCCGCTCGACGTGGTCGGCCTGGAAGCCGAGATGCGCAGCGATGATCGCGGCGAGGCGGCCGACCGTGCGCGAGTGATCGGCGCCGCCGTGCATCCGCACGTCGAGCGTCTCGGCGAGCAGCAGCATCGCCGAGAGCTGCTCGTGCCCACGGGCCGGCGGCGGCGCCGCGAACATCTGGTCGAGGACCTCACGGGAATAGATCACGCAGCGGTCACGCCCGAGTGCCTTCGCGGCGTACAGCGCCTGGTCCCCCGCCTCCATCAGGGCCTGCGGATCGCGGTGCGTGGCGCTGATGCTCGCCACGCCGATGCTCACGGTCGTGCGTCCGGTGCCGGGCGTCGAGTCGGCGAACTCGCGGCGCAGGCGCTCGGCCACCAGGAAGGCGCGCTGGGCGTCGGCGTCGGGCAGCAGCAGCGCGAACTCCTCGCCGCCGAGACGGCCGAGGACGTCGACGCGCCGGCAGCACGACCGCGCCACGGACGCGAAGCGCCGCAGCGCGGCGTCGCCCTCGGCGTGGCCGACGCGATCGTTGAGCCGCTTGAAGTGATCGAGGTCGGCGATGAGCAGCGAGAGCGGACGGCCCCCGCGGCGGGCTCGCGCCATCTCGAGCTCCATGACCTCCGCGAAGCCGCGGCGATTGAGCAGTCCGGTGAGCGGATCGGTCCGCGAAGCGTCGCTCAGGCGCTCGACGAGGCGCGCCATCCGCGCGCGCAGCAGCCCGACGAGCGCCGAGGCGGCGACGACCGTGCCCACGAGCAGCAGCCAGCGCGCCGCCCGGTCCGCGCCGGGCACGAGCGCAAGGGCCACGCCGTAGGCGAGGCCGATGAACACCACCTGGGCGATGGCCTGGCGGCGCGTGAGGAAGTACGCCGCGTCGAAGGCGCTCCACACGTACAGCAGGGCGGCCACGCTCGACGTCTCGTGGGTGAAGTACACGCCGGCGGAGATGAGCAGCGTCCCGAGGGCCACGATCGGAGCGAACAGCGCCGGGCGGAAGAGGCGCGGCGCGGCGACGACGAGCAGGCCGACGGCCGCGGCGATCGCCCCGAGCAGGAGGATCGCCGTGGTGTCCATACCCGCCGGTCGCGGCAGCGCGAAGGCCCCGAGCGCGAGCAGGCCGCCGCACAGGAACAACCCGCCAAGCGCGCGCGAGCGCACGAGCTCGTCGGGCAGGTCCTCGACGAGCGTCTCGTAGAGGGCGGGCGGATGGACGATCCTCATCGGGGCGCCTCGCGCACATGTCGTTCCGGGACGCCGATCATCTGCATGCCTATCGGCGCTGCCCCGACGAGCTTGAGAGGGTCTGCGCCAGAACCACCGCACTTTGCGGGCAATGTCTTCGTGGCGCAACGGTACGTGCAAACTACGGACACCGCCGCGCGTATCGATCGTCACATGAACGACGCCGACGTCAGCCCGACAGCGGGCGCCCGGCGCCCGGCGCGCGGGCCAGGAAGTCGTCGAACAGTGCGTACGCCTGACCGCGGGCCAGGGCGGCATGGCGGTGGCTCTCGGCCACGAGCGCCGTCCCGTCGATCCCGAGCTCGGCCAGTTCCTGCCGGGACTCCTCGATCCAGCCGGCCACGATCTCCGCGGTCGCCTCGGGGTGGAACTGGACGGCGAGATGCGGCCCGAGCTCGTACGCCTGCACGCCGACGGCGTTATCGGCGAGCGACCGGGCGGCGGCGGGCGGCTCGATGACGTCGCGATGCCAGGCCAGCCACGGCCCGTCGGCGAAGCTGGCGCCGCTGCGTCGCACGGCGATCCAGCCGATCTCCGGCCGCGGTGCGGCGCGCACGCGGCCTCCGAGCGCCGCGGCGATCGCCTGGGCCCCGAAACACACACCGAGCAGGGAGACCTCGGCGGCGTCGGCGGCCGCGATCCAGCGCAGCTCGCGCTCGATCCAGGGCACGCGCGAGTCGAACACCGAGGGCGTCGCGCCGAGCACGATCGCCAGCGCGACCGTTCCCGGCTCGGGCAGCGCCTCGCCGCGATCGATGCGCACGACCTCGAGCGCGAGGCCGCGGTCGCGCGCCCACGGCTCGAGCAGCCCGGGCGGCGCCCCGTCCTCGTGCTGCACGGCGATCGCGCGAGCGCTCGTCACCGCGCGATCCTCGCACGCGACCGCGTCGGGGCGCTGGCACGGGCGTTGCAGGCTTCGACTCGCGGCGCCCCGCCTGTTATCTCGGTGGGCGCACGATGCTCCCCGCTTCCCGCCTGCTGCGGCGCCTCGGCGCCTGTCTGTTGCTGCTCGCCGCCGCCGCCGCGGTGGCGTCGAGCGCGAGCGCGCACGACAGCGCCGGCCAGCTCGAGAGCCAGATCGACGCGAACGCGAACCGCACCGGTGCGCTGCAGGCGCAGAGGGACGCCGCGACGCAGGGTCTCGCGGACAGCGAGGGCCGTCTCGGGGACATCGAGGCGCGCCTCTCGACGCTGCAGCAGACGCTCGACTTCGAAGACCGGCTGCTGAGCGGGCTGCAGACGCAGCTGAACGTCGCGCGCAGCCAGCTGTCGGCGCTGCAGGCCGCCTACGCCGACGACCGCCGGACGCTCGCCGCGCAGCTCGTCGGCGAGTACGAATCGCCGCCACCCAGCCTCGCGAACATGCTCGTCACCGCGCACGGCTTCACCGACCTGCTCGAGCGTGTGGCGCAGGTGCGCGCGATCGCTCGCCAGAACGCGCAGGTGACCCTTCTCGTCCGCGGGCAGCGCGTGAGCATGGCCGCCGAGGTCGCCCGCCTGTCCGATCTGCAGGGTCGCCAGGCGCGGATCACGACCGCGGCGCTCGTCCAGCGCGACGAGATCGCCCAGGTCAAGCTCGGCGTCGTCGAGCAGGCCCTGCAATACGCGCGCGAGCGGCGCGAGACGTCGTCGGCGCTGCAGGCGCTCACGGCCCGCCAGCAGGCCCTGCAGTCCGAGCTGACGAAGATCGTGATCGCCGAGCAGGCCTCGGCGGGCGCCCCCGGGGCGGATTACCTGCCCCCCGGCGCCGGCTACGACGGCGCGCCGTTCGTTCCCCACGGCGGCCTGTACGGCTTCTTCCCGGCCCCGGGCACCAACTACACCGTGAACGAGGAACCCGAGCTCGAGGCGCGCCTCGACGCGCTCGGGATCGCCCTGCACCTGCACCTCGTCGGAATCTCGGGCTACCGGACCCCCGCGCACTCGGTCGCCGTCGGCGGCTTCGCGGATGACCCGCACACGCGCGGCGAGGCCTCGGACACCCCCGGCATCGAAGGCGTGCCCGAGGCGGTGCTCGAGCGGTTCGGCCTGGAGCGCCCGTTCCCGGGCGCTCGCGAGGCCGACCACATCCAGTTGCTCGGCAGCCCGCTGTAGGCGGGCCGATGGCGCCCGCCGCGCCCCGGCTGAACGACCCTCGGCCTCGGGCCCTCGCGCGTCAGCGCTGCATCGCCTTGATCTGGAGGAACTCCTCGATCGCGAAGCGACCGTTCTCGCGGCCGTGCCCGGAGCGCTTGTAGCCGCCGAACGGCGCGCGCGGGTTGAAGGCGCCGCCGTTGATCTCGACCTGCCCGGCGCGCAGACGCCGCGCGACGTGCTCGGCGCGCTCCGGATCGCCCGACCACACACCGCCGGCGAGGCCGTAGTCGGAGTCGTTGGCGATCCGCACGGCATCGTCCTCGTCGGCGCTCGCCATGAGGCACAGGACCGGCCCGAAGATCTCCTCGCGCGCGATCGTCATCTCGCTGGTGACGTCGGAGAACACCGTCGGGCGCACGAAGTAGCCCTCGCCGAGCCCGTCCGGCGGCTCGGCCCCGCCCGTGAGCAGGCGCGCACCCTCACGCTCGCCGGTGGCGATGTAGTCGCGCACGCGCTCGCGCTGTGCGGCCGAGACGAGTGGCCCGAGCCGGGTCGTCTCGGCGAACGGGTCACCCGGGGTGAATGCGGCGGCCACGGCGGCAGCGATCTCCTCGACCTCGGCGAGTCGCTCGCGCGGCACGATCATGCGCGTGAGCGCGCTGCACGTCTGGCCGGAGTTCAGGAAGCACTTGGCCACACCGTCGGTGACCGCGCGCTGCAGGTCGGCGTCGTCGAGGATGACGTTCGCCGACTTGCCGCCGAGCTCGAGCGCGACCGGCTTGACGGCCTGCGAGGCGAGCTCTGACACGCGCCGTCCGGCCCGCGTCGACCCGGTGAACGAGACCATGTCGACGCTCGGGTGGGCGACGATCGCCTCGCCGACGACCGGCCCGGTCCCGCTGACGAGGTTGAACACGCCCGCGGGCAGGCCGACGGCGTCGATCACCTCGGCGAGCACGAATGCGTTCAGCGGCACGACCTCGGAGGGCTTGAGCACGATCGTGCAGCCGGCGGCGAGCGCGGGCGCGACCTTGCAGGCGATCTGGTGCAGCGGGTAGTTCCACGGCGTGATCGCGCCGACGACCCCGACCGGCTCGCGGACCACGAGCGAGTTGGCGACCTCCTCCTCCCAGACCACCTGCTCGATCAGCTCCGGCATCGACGAGAACGCGCCCACGGGCAGACCGACCTGGATGAGCCCGGCGAGCTTGAGCGGCATCCCGAGCTCGGTCGCGATGAGCGCCGCGAGCTCGTCACCGCGCTCGTGCAGGCCGGCGCCGATCGCGGCGAGCAGCTCGGCGCGGCGCGCGCGAGGCACGGCCGACCATTCCTCGAAGGCAGACGCCGCGGCGGCGACGGCGGACTCGACGTCGTCGGCGGTTCCCGCCGGCGTGCGTCCGATGACCTGCTCGGTGGTGGGGTTGCGGACCTCGATCTGCTCGCTGCTCGCCGGCGCGACCCACGCGCCGCCGATGTAGAGGGCGTCCCGCACCTGGATCTGCTCTGCCACCGCCATCGCCGTCCTCCTCTGTCGCTCAGGTACCGAGCTCCACCCTACCGCTGTCGCGCCGCGCTGAGCACACGCGAGCGCCGCCACGCGCGCGGGTCCTATCTTGTGGGCACGATGAACGGACGCTCACAGCTCCCGGCCATCGGCGCCCGCGGCGTCGCACGCCTCTCGCTCGTCGCGGCCCTCGCCGCGACCCTGGGCGCCTGCGGTGGGGTGACCGGCGGGCCGGTCGATCCCGGCTATCCGGCGGCCCGCCCCCATGTCGTCGCGGCGACGGTCCTGCAGCCGCGCCTGAGCGGCGTGGTCGTCCGCTTCGCCGTTCCGGCGGGGTGGGGCCTCGCGCGCCTCGCGGCCGAGCGGAGCGTGCCCCGCGCGTTCGTACACCTCGACGGCGACTGCTACGAGGCGGTGTCGATCACCGGCTCGAGCATTCGAGCGCTCACCGCCCCTGCCATCGACGCGCTCTACACCAGCCCGGTGGCGGGCTATTCCTGGAGCGTCACCACCGTCGGCCCGACGATCCTCGCTCTGCTGTCGCAGCGCAGCACGACGAGCGGCGCGCTCTCGCGCAGCGCTCTCGGGACGGCCTATGCGCGGGCCTCGCCGAGCACGTACCTGGCCATCGATTTCGGCGCCGGCGTCTGGCCGTTCGGCGGACAGGCCTGCCCCGACCCGGACGTGAGCGCGCGGCTGAGCCGGCTCGACGGGGCGGTTACGACGATCTTCGCGAGCCTCCAGATCGACCCCGCCGCCCCGACCGCACCGGCGGGAGCGCCGGGCCTCGATCTGAACGGCGCGCGGTTGCCGTGAGCACTCGCGACGTCGACGCGTCGCTCGCCTTCCGCGCCGGGGCCGGCGGGAGCGATCCCGGGGAGCCGGGCGAGGAACCGTGAGCGCGTCGGTCCAGCTCGGCGTGCTGTTCGCCGTGGCGACCGCGCTCAGCTCGGTCATCGGGTTCATGTACAAGCGCCGCGGCGCGCTCGAGTCACCGCGCGTCGACCCGCGCCGACCGGTACGCAGCTCGGTGGCGCTCTTCCGCTCACCGGCCTACGTGGTCGGGATCCTCATCGCCCAGGGATCGTGGGCGCTGCACGTCACGGCGCTCGCGCTCGCGCCGATCTCGCTCGTGCAGGCCGTCATCGCCGGCGGACTGGTGCTCGTCACCGTCGTCGCCGACCGGATCTTCGCCCTCCCCGTGACCCGCCGCGAATGGCTCGGCGTGGCCGCCGCGGCCGCGGGGCTCGCCTTCCTCGCGGCCACCATCGGCAGCACCGCGCGCGGCGCGGAGAACACCTATGCCACGTCGACCCTCGCCCTCTACGTCGGCGGCCTGACGGCCGCCGGGCTGGCGCTGGCCGCCGCCTCGCGCCGGGTGCGCGCCGCGCCCGGCGCGCTGCTGGCGCTCTCGGCCGGCCTGCTGTGGGGCGGATCGGACATCTCGATCAAGGCGCTGTCTGGCGCACTGCCGAGCGCGGGCGTCGCCGTCGTCGTCCACCCGCTCGCGCTCGTCATCCTCGTCCTGTCGCTCGTCGGACTCGCCGTCTCGGCGCGCTCGCTGCAGGTCGGCGACGCGGTCATGGTCATCGCCACGACGAGCGCGGCGGCCAACCTGACGACGATCGCGGCCGGACCGATCGTGTTCGGCGAGCCGCTGCCGAGCGGCCCGGCCGCGCTGGTCGCCCACCTCGGCGCGTTCGTGCTCGTGATCGTCGCCGTGGCGCTCACGCCGACGCCCGTCACGCCGAGCGAGCGCGCCGCGTCGATCGGGCTCGACGCCTGAGCGGGCACGCAGCGACGCGCCCGCGCGCCTTGATCTACTCTTCGCGCCGTGGCGCGGATCGGACTGCTCACCGGCGGCGGGGATTGTCCCGGTCTGAACGCCGTGATCCGTGCGGTCGTGCGTCGCGGGAGCGCGCTCGGCCACGAGTTCGTCGGCTTTCGCAACGGCTGGGCCGGCGTGCTCGCCGACGACACGATCGTCCTCGACCTGCACGCGACGGGCGGCCTGCTGCCACGCGGCGGCACGATCCTCGGCACCTCGCGTACGAACCCCTACAAGGACGACACCGACGCGGGCGAGGCGGTGCGGGCCGTCCTGGTCGAGAACGGCGTCGACGCGCTCATCCCGATCGGCGGTGAGGACACGCTCGGCGTCGCGCAGCGCCTCGCCGACGCCGGCATCGACCTCGTCGGCGTGCCGAAGACGATCGATAACGACCTCGGCGCCACCGACGTGACGTTCGGCTTCCACACCGCGGTGCAGATCGCCACCGACGCGATCGATCGCCTGCACACGACCGCGGAGTCCCACCACCGCGTGATCGTCGTCGAGGTGATGGGCCGCCACGCCGGCTGGATCGCGACCTACGCCGGGATCGCCGGCGGCGCCGACGCGATCCTCGTCCCCGAGCGCCCGTTCGACATCGACGAGGTCTGTGATCGCCTGCGCGCGCGCCACGGCCGCGGCCGCACCTTCTCGATCGTCGTCGTCGCCGAGGGGGCCACACCGCTGCCGGGGACGATGGACGTCGCGCCAGCGACGCAGACCGACGCCTTCGGCCACGCCCGCCTCGGCGGCATCGCCGTCGCGCTCGAGGGAGAGATCGAGGGCCGCACCGGCTTCGAGACGCGCGTGACGATCCTCGGCCACGTCCAGCGCGGCGGCACGCCGACGGCCTATGACCGCGTCCTGGCCACCCGCTTCGGCGTGGGCGCGATGGACGCCGTCGACGCCGGGCGGTTCGGGATGATGGTCGCCCTGCGCGGCACCGAGATCGAGCTCGTCGCGCTGCGCGAGGCGCTACGCGAGCCGAAGCTCGTCGACCCGCAGCTATACGCGACCGCCGAGGTCTTCTTCGGCTGAGGCGACGCGCGCCGGCCCGGGCGAGCGCGACACCCCCGGCGGGCTGGCGACCGGCGCCCGCCTGCCGGGCGCGCGGGCCCGGCGGTCCTGGCCTTCGAGCACGAGCATGGCGAGCGCGATCGGGACCGTCGCCGGCAGCTCGGAAACCCAGAAGAACAGCAGGTTGAACGCGAGCGCGAGCGCCGCCGCCAGCCACGCGCCGCGGCGCTGGCGAACGCGATCGGTCGCGAGCAGCGCCCCGAGGGTCCCGGCCACGAACAGGTCGCCGTACCCCATCACCGCGCTGCCCCAGGACTCGTCCTGGAGCCGGGGCAGTCCGGCCGCCGGCGCGGCGGCGTTGAGCGCGTTGTTCGGCGCCTGCAGGAGGTGCGACACGACGAGGGTGGTGTCGACCGCCGCCATCACGAGGATGCCCACCTTCAGCCAGCTCGCCGGGGCGACCGCGGCGAGCAGCGCGCCGAGGGCGACGCAGCTGAGCGCCGAGAGCGCGAGCGCCGCCGACTCGCCGGCGAGCCCGGAACGGTCCGCCCAGGCGAGCGCGAAGAGCGGCACCACGGCCAGCGCATAGGCCGGGCGCGCCCCGCGGGCCGCGATGGCGAGCGCCACCATCGCCAGCAGCGGCACGGCCACCAGCGCGAGGTAGGTGAGGCCGTCGGCCACGCCGGCGGCCACGCGCAGGGCGGCGACGACGACGAGGATCGAGCCGGCCGGGATGGCCGCCCATCCGGGGCCCCGGAGACGCTCCAGCCACGGGAACGGCCGCGGAGCCGGCAGCGCGACGAGCCCGGCCTGCACGAGCGACAGCACACAGATCGAGACCGCGAACGAGGGCATCGCCGTCCACGATACGGCGCCGCGTCCGCTACAAGAGGTGGATGACCGAGACCGCGCATCGACGGCTCTGGCAGCTCGGGGCGCTGACCGTGGTGGTGGTGATCGTGCTCGCGATCGCCATCACCGTGCTCAGCGGCGGCACGACGCCGCTGCTGCGACCCGGCCGCCCGGTGCCCCGCGCGGCCGACACACGCGCGCTGTTCGCCGGCATCCCCGAGCAGGGCGCCGCCCTGGGCGCCCCCGGGGCACCGGTCACGCTCGTCGAGTTCGCCGACCTGCAGTGCCCGGTGTGCGCGCTGTTCGCGCGCGACGCCCTCCCGACGCTCGTCCGCACCGAGGTGCGCCCAGGGCGCCTGCGGATCGTCTTCGTCCCGCTCACGTTCATCGGCCCCGACTCGCGGCGCGGCGCGGAGATGGCCCTCGCCGCCGGCGCGCAGGACCGCCTCTGGCCCTACGCGGACCTGTTCTTCGCCAACCAGCGCGAGGAGAACAGCGGCTACGTGACCGGGTCGTTCCTCACCGCGCTGGCCGACGCGACGCCCGGTCTGGACGGGTCGCGCGCCCTCGCCGACCGGTCCGCGCCAGCGGTCGCCGCGGCGCTCGCGGGCGCGCGGGCCGAGGCGGCGCGGCTGCACGTGACGGCCACGCCCTCGTTCGCGATTTCACGGACCGGCGCCGCCCTCGTATCCTTTGTCCCGGCCGACCTCGAGGCGAGCGCGTTCACGGGAGCGATCGAGCGCCTCGCCGGGGGAAGCCCGGGCTGAGCGGTCGGCGCCGCCGTCCACCGGGGCGTGCGCCGCGCGGCGCGCGTGACGGGCCGGCCATCACTACAAGACGACGATGTCGCGATGGAACTGGATATGGGAGGAGCACGACGCGCCGCAGGGCGACGGCGCCGACGCGCTGCCCCACCCTCCGGAGTGGATCTCCGCCGGCGCCCGGCAGGCGCGCAGCGGCGCGCCGCGGCTGGCCCAGTTCGCGGCGATCGCGATCGTGGCCCTGGCGCTGCAGATCATCTTCGCCGGCGGCTCGCCGCACGCTCGCGCGGCCGACCATGCCAACACGGCCGCCGCCGGCCCGCCCGCCGGCGGGCCCTTGCCTCCCGCCGTCGGCGCGAGCGCGCGCGAGAACGCCGCGATCGATGCGGTGCTCGCGCGCATGCCGGCGGTCACGCAGGGCGGGCGGCGCGGGCACGAGGTGGCGCTCACCTTCGACGACGGACCCGGGCCCTACTCGCTCAAGCTCGTGGAGGTCCTGCACCACCTGCACGTGCAGGCGACGTTCTTCGTCATCGGCGAGATGGAGCAATGGTTCTCGCACGCCACGCGCGCGGAGCGGGTCGACGGCGACGTCGTCGGCGATCACACGCAGACGCACCCGTTCATGGCCGGGCTCAGCCCCTCCGACCAGCGCCTGGAGCTGCTCGACCAGGCCGCGGAGATCGAGGCGCAGGGATTGCCCTTTCCCCGGTTGTTCCGCCCGCCCTACGGATCGTTCAACGCCGTCACCCTGCGGGAGCTGCGCCAGTTCCACATGCTGATGGTGCTGTGGTCGACCGACACCTCCGACTACACGCTGCCCGGGGTGCGGGCGATCGTGCAGCAGGCGCTCGCCGGCGCGCATCCGGGCGCGATCATCCTGATGCACGACGCCGGCGGCAATCGCGCGGAGACGATCGCGGCGTTGCCCGACATCGTGCGCGGCCTGCGCCGCCGGGGCCTCACGCCGGTCACCGTGCCGCGGCTGCTCCTCGACGATCCGCCGACGGTCGCGCCGAAGCTGGCCGGCCGTCTGCTCGGCGATTGAGGCGCGGCGGCGCTCAGTGGCCGAGCTGCACGGTCTTCACGACGAGCAGGAGCACCGCGATGACGAGGTAGCCCCGCAGCAGCAGCATCGCCGCGCGGCGGCCCGGTGACCACACCGGGCGCTCGAGCAGCGCCAGCGGCGGCATCGTCCAGGTCTCCCGGCGCTCCTTCGGCGCCTCGCCGAGCTCGGCCTCGGCCGCCGACGGTCGCGCCCACCACACGTACGCGCCGCCGCCCGCAAGCGCCACCACGAGCCCGATCGACAGGTACTCGAACAGCTGGGTGACGTCGGCCGACGGGAACGCGGTGTTGGCGACGAGGATGAGCGACAGCTCGACGAGCACGCCGATGATCACGGCGGCGATCGCGTTCAGCCACGTCGGGTTACTCCACGGCCCGAGCACCTCGCGGTCGTTGCACAGCAGCAGCAGGAACACGGTCGCGCTCGGCAGCAGGATTCCGGCGAGCGCCTGGACCGACGTCGTGATGAGGCCGAGCGGGGCGCCCGGGATGAGCACGATTCCGGCCGCTGCGGCGACCATCAGCGTGAAGGTCACGTAGAACACCTTCGCCTCGCGGACGCCCCGGTGCAGCGAATGGGCCGCGCCGAACACATCGCCGAAGGCGTACGAGGTGGCAAGCGTGACCGAGGCGGCGCCGATGAGCGACGCGTTGAGCAGGACGATGGCGAAGAACGTCCCCGCGAGCGGGCTGACGTACTGCTTGAGGCCCTCGGCCACTCCGCCGGCGTCGGTGAAGTGGCCGGCGAGCGGGGTGCCGGCGAACGCGAAGGCGGCGACCCCCATCAGCGCGCCGGCGGCGATCACCACGACGAAGGCGCCGATCACCGTGTCCGCGCGCTCGTAGTTGATCCACCGCGGCGTGATGCGCTTGTCGATGATGTTCGACTGCTGGAAGAACAGCTGCCACGGGGCGACGGTCGTGCCGACGATGGCGATGATGAGCAGCACGGCGCTCGAGCTGGCGCCGCCCTGGATGCTCGGGACGAAGCTGTCGTGGATCATCGTGCCGACGTTCGGGTGCACGAGGATGAGCAGCGGAATGGCCAGGAAGTTCGCCACGATGAAGACGTACATGAAGCGCTCCCAGCTGCGAAAGCTGCCCGTCGAGGTGATCGCGACGAGCAGCACCGCGGCCGCCGGAACGGAGATGTAGGTGCTCACCCCGAAGTACGTCAGCGCGAGGCTGACCCCGATGAACTCGGTGACGATGGTGAGGAAGTTGAGGATGAACAGGTCGCCGACCGAGAACCAGCCCCAGAAGCGCCCGAAGCGCTCGTTGATGAGCCGTGCGTGGCCCACGCCGGTGACCGCGCCGAGGCGGATGACCATCTCCTGATTGACGATCAGCACCGGGATGAGCAGGATCAGCGTCCACAGCAGGGTCGTGCCGTAGTTCTGCCCGGCCTGCGCGTAGGTCGAGACGCCGCCGGCGTCGTTGTCGCCGACCATCACGATCAGCCCCGGGCCCATGATCGCGAGCAGCGCCATCACCCGCGACCGCCAGTCCTTGTGCGGCATCGCGTCCATGCGCAGCGTGCCGAGCGCGCCGCGGATGTCGCCGATGTGCGCCTCGTCGAGGACCGGCGGGATGCCCGCCGGGTGCTGCTCCTCGACCGCCGGCGGCAACGTCGTCGGGTTCTCGGTCACTGCTGTTCACCTCCTTGCTGACCTCGTCGGAAACGGCCGGACGTGCTCACTCGGCACGCCCCGCGCCCGCGCAAGGACGCCGGCGCCCCGGGCGGGTGACGCCACGCGCGGACGAGCAGATTCCGATCAGCCCGCGAGAGGCAGGCAGCCCGACCGACGCGTGACCGGTTGGGTACTTCGCGGCAAGTCAGCGTCCATACCGGTCTCCTTTCTGGCGTCGGTGCAGGGCCTCTGCAGCCCGTGAACCCTAGCATCGGCCCGACCCTACGGGTCCGGTCGCGCCCCCTTGTACACAAATTGTGAAAAGGGCTCCGCGCGCGTCCTGCGGCGCCGCGCGCCCGCCGCCGGCCGGCGCGATGTGTCAGTCGCGCACGAGGCCGTAACGGCGTCGCCAGCCGGTCGGCAGCGTCAGCTCGAGCACGTCGTCGACGGTGACCACGCCGATCGCCCGGTCGTGCTCGTCGACGACCGGGAGCATCACGAGGTTGTAGTCGGTCATGATCCGCGCGACCTCGGGCAGGTCGGCGTCGGGCTGCACGTGCTCCGGCTCGCGCTCGGCGACCTCGAGGGCCGGCGTCGTCGCGTTCGTGCGCATGAGCGTCACGACCGGCACCGAGCCGACTAGCGTGCCCGCGTCGTCGACGAGATAGATCGTGGTCAGCGTCTCCGGCGCGACGGTGCTCTCGCTCACCCGGCGCAGGCCGTCGGCCACCGTGGCCTGCGCGCCGATGGTGAGGATCTCCGGGCTCATGAGGCCACCGGCCGTCGACGGGTTGTAGCCGAGCAGCGCCTTGATCTGACGCTGGCGCGCCGGCGGCAGGAGCGCGAGCACGCGACCGCGGCGATCCTGATCGAGCTCGGCGATGAGGTCGGCGGCGTCGTCGGTGGCCATGCGCGAGATGAGCTGGGCGATCTGCTCGTCGGAGCGCTCCTCGACGAACTCCTGCTGGTGGTGCTCGTCGAGCTCCTCGAACACGTCGGCCTCGAGCTCGCGGTCCTGCGCCACCGCCTTGATGATCTCCTCGCCCTCCTCGTGCGACGCCGCCTCGACGAGGTCGGCGATCTCCGCCGGGTGCAGATCGGCGAGCTTGCGGAAGGAGAAGCGCAGGCGCGACGTCGGGACGTGACCGACGAACGGCTCGAGGTCGGTCCAGTCCACGAACGGCCGGTCCCGATCGCGCGGGCGCAGCCAGCGGGGCAGCCAGCGGCGCACCTCGGCCGCCCGGCTCGGGTCGACGCCGACGACCCGCCACCAGCCGTCGATGCACGAGAGCACGATCTCGTGCGCGGTCACCAGGCTCGGCGGCTCGGACTCGACGTTCACGAGCCTGCGCCCGAGCACGTCCTGACGCAGGAGCACCTCGCCCTCGCGGCGCTCGAAGCGTCCGAGGTTCAGCTTCTGCCCCGACAGCCGCACCTCCCCGGCGCCGAGCGAGGCGACCTTGTCGGCGGGCACGAACAGCTCGCGTCCGGCGATGTGCGCCTTGATGCCGGTGACCGGCGGGTAGCCGCGGTCGGCGAGCCGCACGATGAGATCGTCGACTCGGCCGAGACGCTCTCCGGCCCGATCGAGCAGCGGGCTCCGCAGCACGGTCGAGAGATGCACGATGGGCTGTGCCACGGCGACAGGGAGATTAGAGCACGGCGGGGTCCGCGCGGCGCCGGCGCACCGCGGGCGACGACGTGCTCATGCGGTCTGAGCGACCGGGCCGAGGCGCTCGCTGAGCAGCGCCGCGCCGATCGCTCCCCCGAGGTCCCCGAGCGCGGCAACGCGCACGACGGGTGGCCGATCGTCGAAGAACAGGTGCGGTCGCATGGCCGCGAAGATGCGCTCGGCCATCGGCTCGCCGAAGCGCACGCCGAGGCCGCCGCCGATCACGACGAGCTCGATGTCGAGCAGGTTGACGGCCGACGCGATGCCCGCGCCGAGCGCGCTCACCGCTCGCTCGATCACCTCGCTGGCCAGCTCGTCGCCGTGGGTGAGCGCCTTCGCCCACACGCCGCTGGAGAGGTTGGTGCGCTCGCGCTCGCGCATGATCTTGAACAGATCCGTCTTGCGGCCGCGGTCGGCAAGCAGGCGCGCTCGCTCCTCCATCGCCCGGCGGCCGGCGTAGGCCTCCATGCAGCCGCGCCGCCCGCAGGGACAGCGAGCGCCGTCGCGCTTGATGACCATGTGGCCGATCTCGCCGGCCGCGCCGCGGCCGCTCCACGGCCGGCCCTCGAACACGAGTCCGCCGCCGACGCCCGTGCCCCAGAAGACGCCCAGCAGCGAGGAGGCGGAGCGCCCGGCGCCGAGCTGGAACTCGGCCTGGGTCGCGACGTCGACGTCGTTGGCGACGCTCGCCGGCGTCCCCAGGCGCTCGGTCAGCGCCGCCGCCAGGGCGAATGGCGCGTCCCAGCCCGGGAGGTTGTTCGCGTGGGCGACGATCCCCTTGTCGCTGTCGGTCTCGCCGGGCGATCCGACGCCCACGCCGGCCAGGCGATCGGGCGTCAGGCCGGCCTCGGATGCGGCCTCCTGGAGCGCCTCGACGAGCGCGTCGGCCACCGCCGGGGGCCCGCCCTCCTGCGGCGTCGGCCGGCGGGCCTGACCGAGGACGTGCTCGTCAGCGGTGTCGAATACGATCGCCTGGATCTTCGTACCGCCGAGATCGAGTCCCCCGCGCACCGACATTGGCGGATCATGGCAGAGCCCGCCGACGCCTCGTGCGGCTTGATCCGTCGCTTAGGGGCTTCTTACGAGCCGTTTGCGTCCTGTCCCCATGCTGTGATTGAGCAATAACGGCCGCGCGGCCCCGGCGCAGGTCGGCCCTCCGCCTCCACCGCATGAGCGAGTCCCCACACATCACGCCGACCTGGACCAGGTTCGTGCTCATCCTCCTTGCCGCCGGCGCCATCGCCGCGGCCTTCGCCGTCGTCGGACCGCCGTCGCAGGCCTCCGAGACGACGACGCGGACGATCACCGCGGAGAAGGGCGTCGTGCAGTCGACGGTCTCCGGCGACGGAACGCTTCAGCCGGCGACGCAGGACGACGTCAACTTCCAGACCAGCGGCACGCTCGAGAACCTGTACGTGACGGCGGGACAGCAGGTGTTCAAGGGAGAGCTGCTGGCCGAGCTCAACCCGCAGCAGGCCGAGGTCGGCGTCCAGCAGGCGAACGCCACGCTCGCGTCGGCCGAGGCGAGCCTCCAGCAGGCGGAGGACGCACAGGCCGCGGCGTCGTCGACGACGACGACCGCGACGGCCACCGCCGCGGCGGCCACGGCCGATGCCACGGCCGCCGACATCTCCGACGTCACCGCGGCCGGACGCTTTCCGGGCGCGGGGGCGCCCACGGGAGCGACCGGCACCACCGGCGCGAGCACCCCGACGAGCCCGGCGCCGACGACGATCGTCAGCACCACGACGGTGACCGAGACGGCCCGCCCGCAGCGCACGTCGGGGACGGCCAGCGGCGGTAGCAGCGGCAGCGCCGGCTCGGGCTCGGGCTCGTCCGGGCGCTCGAGCACCGCGGCCCAGTCGAGCTCCGGTTCCGGCGGCGCCGGGGCGGCCGGCCAGACCTCCACCGCGCCGAGCGCCGCGACGCTCGCCGCAAACGTCACCTCGGCCCAGGCGAGCGTCGCCGCGGCCCAGCTCGACGTCCAGACGGCCGAGCAGACGCTCGGGGACACCAAGCTCTACGCACCGGCATCGGGCGTGGTCGCGTCCGTGGCCGCCGTGCAGGTCGGTGACACGATCTCGGCGGGCGGCCAGTCGAGCGACGCGAGCTCGTCGAGCGCCGCGAGCAGCTCGACCGGGTCGAGCGGATCGGGCTCCGCGGGCCGCACGGGCGCCGGGTCGAGCGCCGCCGGCTCCACGGGCGCCGGGTCCTCCTCGTCGGGCTCGGGCTCGAGCTCGAGCACCAGCACCCCGCTGGTCGAGATCGTCAACCTGTCTTCGATGCAGCTCGTCGTGCCCCTCACGGAGGCCGACATCGGCAAGGTGGCCGTCGGGCAGCCGGCCACCGTCGACGTCTCCGCTCTCACCAATGTCGAGCTGGCGGCGCACGTGAGCGACGTCAGCCTGCTCGGCACGACGAGCAGCTCGGTCACGAGCTACGACGTGACCCTCAACCTCGATCAGGGCAACAGCCAGATCAAGCCGGGCATGAGTGCCACCGCGACGATCGTCGTCTCCCAGGCCGAGGGCGCCGTGACCGTGCCGACGTCGGCGATCTCGCGTAGCGGGGGCCAGAGCACCGTGACCGTGGTCAAGAACGGTAAGGATGTCGTCACGCCGGTGACCACCGGGGTGACGGGAACGAGCTCGACGCAGATCCTCTCCGGCGTCAGCGCCGGAGACGAGCTGCTCATCAAGACGACCGTCAACCTCGGCTCGACCGGGACCGGAACGGGCACGGGCACCGGAGCGCTCGGCGCTGGCGGCGGCCTGGGCGGCGGTGGCGGGTTCGGCGGCGGGGGCGGTTTCGGCGGCGGTGGCGGCGGATTCGCGGCTCGGTTCGGAGGCGGCTGATGCGACCCCTGCGCCGCCCGTCCTCGCCGACGTCGCGACGCCCGCGCCGGGCGCCCCTCGTCGCCCGCCAGAAGCGTCGCGAGCCCGGCGGCGACCATACCGGCCGCCGCCGCCCGCGCCACGTCATCATGCTCGAGGACGTGCACCGCGTCTTCGAGCTCGGCGACGTGCGCGTGCACGCCCTCCGCGGCATCACGTTGAGCATCGATCGGGGCGACCTCGTTGCGATCATGGGCAGCTCGGGCAGCGGCAAGAGCACGCTCATGAACACGCTCGGCTGCCTCGACACGCCGACGCAGGGGCGCTACCTGCTCGACGGGATCGACGTGCGCCACTACGACGACGACGACCTGGCCGACATTCGCAATCGCAAGATCGGCTTCGTGTTCCAGAGCTTCAACCTCGTGCCCCGCACCAGCGCGGTGGCCAACGTCGAGCTCCCGCTCGCCTACGCGGGAGTCCCGCGCGCCGAGCGCCACGCGCGCGCCCTGGCCGCGCTCGCCGAGGTCGGCATGGCCAATCGCGTCCAGCACCTTCCCTCCGAGCTCTCGGGCGGCCAGCAGCAGCGAGTCGCGGTCGCGCGTGCGCTGGTGACGAACCCCGCGCTGATCCTCGCCGACGAGCCGACCGGGAACCTCGACTCACGGTCGACCGCCGACGTGCTCAACATCTTCGGGCGCCTCAACCTCGAGGGTCGTACGATCGTGCTCATCACCCACGAGCCCGACGTGGCCGAGCGAGCCAAGCGCGTGATTCGGCTCGCCGACGGTCACATCACCCATGACGAGCGACAGGCCGACGTGGGCGCCCCGCCCCCCGGCCTGGGCGCGGACTTCCACGGTGCGGCGGCGCACCACCTGGGCTGAGGCGGCACGACATGCTCACCCTCGAGACGCTCCGCATCGCCATCGGCGGCCTGCTGGCGAACAAGCTGCGCTCGGGCCTGACGATCCTCGGCCTGACGATCGGCGTGGCCTCGGTCATCGTCCTCATCTCCGTCGGAACCGGGTCGTCCCAGGCGGTGCAGGCCCGCATCCAGAGCCTCGGCACGAACGTGCTGATCGTGATGCCGAGCTTCTCGCGCGGGGGCCTGACGTCCTCCACCACCACGCCGGCAACGCTCACCGTCGCCGACGCCGACGCGTTGGTCAATTCGTTCACCGACCCGGCCGTCAAGAGCGCCTCGCCGGTCGTCAACGGCGAGAGCGCGACGTTCACCTACGGCGCGACGACCTACTCGCCGACGACCTTCGTGGGCACGACCCCCTCGTACATGTCCGCTCACGACTACACGATCGCCGCCGGCTCGGGGTTCACGGACGCCGACGTCACCAACCGCAACCGCGTGGTCATCGTCGGCCCCACCGTCGTGCAGGAACTGTTCAACGGCGCCGATCCGGTCGGGGACTCGATCCAGATCAATGGCAGCACCTTCACGGTGATCGGAGTCACGGCCTCGAAGGGGACGAACGGCACCGAGAACGAGGACGACATCGCGATCGCACCGATCACCGCGGTCCAGGACACCGTGGCCGGCTATGCGTCGATCAACTCGATCACCGTGCAGGCCACCTCCGAGGGCCAGCTGAACGCCGCTCAGGCCCAGGTCACCTCGACGCTGGAGTCCCAGCTGCAGACGACGGCGGCCAACCCCGGCTTCCAGGTCGTCAACCAGGGATCGCTGCTGACGGCCTCGAGCTCGACGACGAGCGTGTTCACGACGCTGCTCGGTGAGGTCGCCGCCATCTCGCTGCTCGTCGGCGGCATCGGCGTCATGAACATCATGCTCGTCAGCGTGACCGAGCGCACGCGCGAGATCGGCATCCGCAAGGCGATCGGCGCGCGCCGCAGCGACATCCTGTCTCAGTTCCTCGCCGAGGCCGTCCTCGTCTCGCTGCTCGGTGGCATCTTCGGCGTGATCGTCGGAGTCGTCGGCAGCCAGTTCCAGATCGCCGGCGTGCAGCCGGTCATCGCCACCTACTCGATCTTCCTCGCCTTCGGGGCTGCCGTCGTGACGGGCCTGTTCTTCGGCACCTATCCGGCGAGCCGCGCCGCCACCCTCCGGCCCGTCGAAGCCCTGCGCTACGAATAAACGAACGACCGATCCGAGAGCCTCCACATGAGCGACCCCGCCACCCCCTATCGCCCCGACGATCCCGCCCGGCCGTCAGTGCCCTCGCTCGACGAGCCGCTGCTGACGCGCCAGTCCCTCGACCAGGAGATGCTTCAGGAAGACGATGACTGGGTCGAGGAGTACGAGGACCAGCTGCCCCACCGGCCCCGGCGCCGTCTCGTGACCCCGTTCAACCTCAGCCTGCTCGGCGTCCTGCTCGTCGCGGGCGGATTCATCGCCGGAGTGCTGGTCGAGAAGGGCCAGACGAGCTCGACGGCGGGCGCCACGACCGGCGCCGCCGCACTGGCGCGCCGCGCCGGGCTCACCGGAACCGGGGCCACGGGAGCCGGCGGCACCGGCGCGAGCGCTGCTGCGCGCAGCTTCTTCGGGGGCGGCGGAGGTGCCGGCGGCGCCGGCACCAACGCGACCACCGGCACCGTGTCGCTCAACGACCACGGCACGCTGTACATCACCGACTCCGAGGGCAACACGATCAAGGTCGTGGAGGCCTCCGGAGGCACGGTGACGCGGACCGACGTCAGTGCCGTGTCGGCCATTCATCCCGGCGACACCGTCATCGTGTCCGGCCCCAAGGCCAGCGATGGGACCGTCACCGCGACGTCGATCCGGGCCACCGCGGCCAACGCGGCGGGCGGCGGCTTCGCGTCGCTGTTCGGCGGCGGCGGCGGCGGTGCCTCATCCTCCGGCGGCTCGAGTTCGAGCGGCTCCGGAAGCTCGTCCTCGGGCACGCCCTCCCTCTTCGGGTCGGGCTGATCAATCAACCATCAAGGAGTTCGATTCGCATGAAGACCCCACGCCGCTCGTCGGCGCTGGCCATTCCCCTCATCCTCGCCCTCGCCCTCGTCCTCGCGGCGTGCGGCAGTTCGTCAAGCTCGACGTCCTCGACCGCGGCGGCGAACGTTCCCGCGTCCGGCGCCTCCGGCCCCGGCGGGGCCGGCTCGGGACGCTTCGCCGCGCTTCGCCAGTGCCTGGCCAAGCAGGGCGTCACCCTGCCGCAGCGCCCGGCGGGCACGCGTCCACCCGGCGGTGGCGGCGGCATCTTCGGCGGCGGGGGCGGCGGCGGCTTCGCCAGTAATCCCAAGCTGCGCGCGGCGATGCAGAAGTGCGGCTTCACCGGCGGCTTCCGCGGGGGCGGCGGCGGCTTTCGTCAGCGACTGAGCAACCCGACCGTCGTGGCCGCGCTGAACACGTTCGTCACCTGCATGCGCTCGAACGGCGTCAACCTGCCGGCGGCCAACACCTCGGGCACGGGGCCCGTGTTCAACACGAAGGGCCTCGACACGACGAGCACCGCGTTCAAGACGGCGTACGCGAAGTGCTCGCCCGACCTGCGCGGCACGTTCGGCCGTGGGGCCGGAACGACCGGCGCGCCTTCCGGGCCGGCCGCCTAGCGGCGGCGTCCGCGGCGGTGCCGTTGGGCGCCGCCGCGGACGCGCGGCAGTTCTCGCCGGGGGGGTGTATGCAGAAGGTGTGAACTATTCATACCTTCTGCATACACGTCGTCGTCCGGGGCCGGCCGGCGCGCTCGGCGCCGGCCGGGCGGGCGCTCCGCTAGGCCGCGCGCTGGAGCGTCGGCGCCTGCGCGAGCGTGGAGAGCGCACGGCGCTCGGCGTGGCGCACGCCCTCGGTGGTGATCTGCAGCTGCTGGGCGATCTCGCGGTAGCTGTGGGCCTGCTGGCCGTCGAGCCCGTACCGCAGCTCGAGCACGCGCCGGTCTCGCGGGCGGACGGTGGCCAGGGCGGCGGACAGCGAGCGATCGTCGCGGACGAGCTCCTCCGGCGGAGGCGTGTCGTCGGGCAGCAGATCCCCGAGCTCGGCCTCGCCGTTGCCGATCGGCTCGTGCAGCGAGACGATCGGCGCGGCGTAGCGGCGCAGCTCCTCGACATCGCTCGCCTCGACGCCGAGCGCCTCGGCGAGCTCGCCCGCCCGCGGCGTCCGTCCGAGCTCCGCGGTGAGGGCACGCTCGGCCTCCGCCACCTTCTGCAGGCGCGACTGCAGCGCGTCGGGAAGGTGCACGAGCCGCGACTGGCCGGCGACGGCGCGCGTGACCGACGCCCGGATCCACCAGATGGCGTACGTCGAGAAGCGAAAGCCGCGGTCGGGGTCGAACTTCTCGACCGCGCGGATCAGTCCGACGGTGCCTTCCTGGATGAGGTCCTGCAGCGGCAGCCCGCGGCCCTGGTAGGCCTTGGCAACGTGCACCACGAGCCGCAGATTGGCCTCGACCATGCGGTCCTTGGCCGCCAGGTCGCCCCGTCGCACACGGCGAGCGAGGCTGATCTCCTCGGCCGCCGTCAGCAGTGGGCGACGAGCGAGGCTGGCCAGGAACACCCGCAGGCCGTCGACCTCCGTTCCGGGGGCGTCTGTGGACTCCTCAACGGCGTGTACGGCCATGGGTCGCTCCTTCGTCGCGGGGCCGCGAGCGCAGATGGCGCACCGGCACTGGCGTTATCAGGAGTACCTTCGGCTCGGCAGGTGAAACGCGCCTAAGTCAAAGTGAAGTGGAACCTAAAACCTCGGCGGGCGCCTCCGCGGCGGCCGCGCGGGCGCCGGCGAGCAACAGCACGAGCGCGTCGCCGAAGAGCTCCTCCGGCACCGCCTCGGGCTCGAGCAGGCGCTCGAGGGCGAAGCCGTTCGCGAGCGAGAACGTCATCAGCGCGAGCCGATCGACGGGCACCGGCGAACGCGCGCCGAGCTCGGACAGCCGGCGCTCGAACACCGCCGCGATGCCGGCTCGCAGCATGCGGTAGCGCGCCACGAGCTCGACGCGGAAGGCCTCGTCACGCGCCGCGAGCGCGGCGAACTCGAAGAACAGTCGCTCCCATCCGGGGTCGGCCGACACGTAGCGGGCGAAGTCCAGGCCCGCCGAGCGCGCCTGCTCCTCGAGCCCGTCCTCGGCCGCCGTGAGCGTCTCCAGCTGCGCGAGGCGCTCGGCGAAGCGCTCCTCGAGCATGGCCAGGAACAGGTCCTGCTTGCTCGCGAAGTTCGCATACACGGCGCCCTTCGTGAGACCCGCGTCGGCCGCGACGTCGTCAACCGACGCCCCGTCGAGGCCGTGCCGCGCGAACAGCCGTGCGGCCGAGCGCAGCAGGCAGGCCCGTGTCTGGCGCTGCTTCTCCGCACGCGTCAGTCGCGCGCCCCCGGCAGGGCCGCCCCTCGTCATCAGGGCGCCGCGGTCGCGAGCGCCCCCTCGACCGCCGGCGCGGCGTGCGCCGGCGCCCGGCGGGCGGTGACGACGGCCGTCGCCTGGCGGGCCGGGGTGAGGGTGATCGCCCGGCGCGCGACCGGCTCGGACCTCGGGTCGCTCGCCTGCAGGTCGACCTCCGCGAGGATCGCCTGCAGTACCTGGCGCATCTCGAACAGCGCGAAGCTCGCCCCGAGGCAGCGCCGCACGCCACCGCCGAACGGGATCCACGTGTAGGTGCCGGCCGGCTGCTCGAGGAAGCGCTCGGGGCGGAAGCGGTCGGCCTGCGGATAGACGTCCTCGCGCCGATGCAGGAGGTAGATGCACGGCGCGACCGACGCGCCGGCGGGGATCCGATAGGAGCCGAAGTCCATCGCCTCGCCGAGCACCCGCACGACGACCGGCAGCACGGGCCGCAGGCGCAGCGTCTCCTTGACGACGGCGTCGACGTACTCGCCGTCGCCGGTCCGCGCGTCCTCGCGGGCGCGCTCGAGCGCCTGCGGATGGCGCATCAGCCGCTCGAGCGCCCAGGCCAGCGAGGTGGCGGTCGTCTCGTGGCCGGCGACGAGCAGGGTGACGAGCTCGTCTCGCAGCTCGCGGTCGCCCATGGCCGAGCCGTCGTCGTAGCGGGCCTGCACGAGCATCGACAGGATGTCGTCGCGCTCGGCGAGATCGTCGCTGCGGCGGCGCGCGGCGATCTCGGCCAGCAGCAGTTCGTCGACGGCGTCTACGGCGCGCCGGAAGCGCCGGTTGCGCTCCACCCGATCGGGGCCGCCGAGCGCCAGGAGGGCGAGTCGGGCGGGGTTCGCGACCCAGTCGAGCATCCGGCGCAGGCGGCGCTCGAGTTCCTCCATGGCGCCGCGCTCGCGCACGCCGAAGACCGCCCGGACGATCACCTCGAGCGTGATGGCCTGCATCCGCGGCCACAGGGCGAGCGGCTCGCCGCGCGGCCATCGTGCGACCTCCTCGTGGGCCGCCTGCACCATGATCTCCCCGTAGCGCTGCATGCGCTCGCCGTGGAACGGCGGCAGCATCAGCTTGCGGTCGACCATGTGCTCGGGCTCGTCGAGGAGCAGGACCGAGCGCGAACCGACGACCGGGCGCAGGATGAGGTTCGCCGCGCCGGCGCGCAGCATCGCCGGATCACCGGTGAAGGTCCGCTTGACGTCTTCGGGGTCGCAGAGCATGACCCACGTCTCGCCGGCGATGCGGAACGTGAACACATCCCCGTAGCGGTCGCGGCAGCGCTGCAGAAAGGGACCGGGGCGGGTGATCCAGCCGAGCGTCTGCCACGCCCGTGGAGAGCGCGGGCCCGGCGGGAGCGTCCCGCCACGGTCATCGCCGGCGCGCGCTGCTGGCGTGCTCACATACCGGACGGTATCCGACTGAGACGCCCGCGTCAATCGCCCGCCCGGATACGCGACCGCAGGGTCGGACACTCGGTCCAGCCACCGGCGCTCCGCTTTGGACACGCGGCCGTGTGACGCCCGGCATCCGCTACCGACAATGACGACATGGCATGGACGACGCAGTTGCTGGTCATCAGCAGTCAGACGCTGGGCTCGGATGCCCTGCTCGAGCACATGCGAACGCGCGCCGATCACGCGCCGACCGAGTTCACGGTCGTCGTCCCGCGCGGGCGAGGTTCGGACGCCGAGCACCTGCAGTCGTCGCTCGCGCGCTTTCGCGCGCACGGCCTTGCGGTCAATATTCAGGTCGGCGACCGTGATCCGCTGCTGGCGGTACGCGATCATTGGGATCCGAAGCGCTACGACGAGGTCGTCGTCGTGACGCTGCCGACGCAGTCGTCGCGCTGGCTGGCCAGCGATCTGCCGTTCCGGGCGCAGCAGCTCACCGGCGCGCTCGTGACGCACGTGGTGGCCGAGCCGAGCACGGGGACGGCCCGCGAGTACGACGACGTCGCGGCGACACGGCCGCAAGCCGGGCTGCGCGCGGCGCACGTCTGAGCGCGCGGGCCCGCCTCAGGCTCGCGCGCTGGTGGCCGGGTCGAGCCGGGTCATCTTCACCCGTGCGGACAGCTCGGCGCGAGCGCCGCCCCGGTAGACACCCTTGATCGGCGGCACGTCGGAGTACTGGCGCCCGTGACCGATCTTCACGTGCTGCTCGCCGGCCAGACCTCGATTGGTCGGGTCCGCTCCCACCCACACCGGCTCGCCGCGACCGCCCGCGCCGGGCAGCAGCGCCTCCAGCCAGGCGTGCGTGTCGACCTCGACCGAGTCCTGGCCGCCGTCCTCGGCGGCGGCGAACAGATAGCCGGACACGTAGCGAGCCGCGATCCCCTGGCGACGGAGCAGGTGCAGGCCGAGGTGCACGAAGTCCTGACACACGCCGGCGCCCGCGGCGAGCAGATCGCCGATCGACGAGGACACGTAGGTGGCGCCGGGCCGGTACTGGAAGCGATCGGGGATGAGCTCGGTGAGCAGCACGGTACTGGCCAGCGGCGACCGCGCCCGCAGCACGGACTCGAGCTCCTCGAGCGGTCCCGCCGGAGGCTCGTCGCCCGTCGGCAGCAGGAACTCACCCGCGGCGTCGCGGTAGGCCTGCGAATCGAGCGCCGACCAGCTCGCGTCGGGCGGCTCGGCCTGCGCCGAGGTCACGACTCGCGCGCGGACGTCGATCGACAGGTGCGTGTGCGCCTTGGACACGCCGAACTCGATCACCTCGGTCCCGAAGTAGTCGATGTGGCGCCCGAGGCGCGTCTCGGGCTCGACGCGCGCGTGGAAATCGTCGCAGCGCTGCGTCGAGGTCGTCGCCGGGCGCACGCGCAGCGCGTTCAGGTTGTCGGAGACCGGCTGGTCGTAGGTGTACTCGGTCATGTAGCGGATGGCGAAGTTCATCGGGCCCGCAAGCTAGTGGGTGTAGAAGTGCTCGGGCGCCGGCGTGCCGCCGAAGTAGCGCTCGGTGATGTCGCCGTCGGTGAGCGTCAGCTCGCGTCCGACGATCTCGCACACCTCGATGAGCTCTGAGTCGCTGCCGCCGGCGCCACCGCGGAACTCGAGGTCGGCCGAGAGCCGCGACAGCCGCAGGACCGGCTCGGAGGCGCGCGGGTTGGCGTCGGCCGCGCTGAGCGCCCAGCGCACGGCGTCGACCGAGGCCGCGACGGAGTCGGGATAGCTGCGCGTGAAGAGCAGGAAGCGCGCCACCGGGATCGCATTCGGCGGCGACGCGACGGCGCGGCGGTACGCCTGCAGGCCGCCGACCGCCTGCAGGAGCGCGAGCGCCTGACCGTCGCGGACGGGCGACGCCGCGCCGTGCGCGCTCGGCCCCGGCGGGAGCGCGACCCGCAACATGCGCAGTACCATGTCGGCCGACTCGAACCGCCCGCCCGCCTCGAGGAACGCGTGGGCCTCGTCCCGCAGCATCGTGCGCCCGGTGACGCCCCAGAACAGGGCGCAGCTCGCCTTGACGTAGCTCGACATCGAGTACGGCCCCGAATGCAGCGCGAACGCCTCGCTGCGCTCCGCGAAGCCGAGGTGGAAGGTGTTGATCGCCTCCCACATCTCGGCGCTGATGACGTCACGGACCGTGCGTGCGCCCTCGCGTGCCCGACCGACGCAGGACACGACCGACAGCTGGTTGTCGCCATCGAGGGTGAGCGTGGACAGGGCGCGGTCGCGGATGCCCGCACCGTCGCCGTTGGCCACGATCTGGCTGCCGGCGCCCATGATGGCCAGCAGCGCCCCCCACGACAGCGTCACGCTGACGGGGTCGTCGGGTCGCCCCTGCAGGTCGGCCTGGTAGATGCCCTCGAGCATGCGCGCCGTGTGCTCGGCCCGGGCGACGTTGCGACCGAGCCAGAACAGCTCGTGGGCGATTCGGGCAAGCACGCTAGCGTCGCGTCTGCTGTTGCTGTTGCTGGGCCTGGCTCGTCCAGCGACCGTACTCGAGGTCGGGCAGCGGCGGCGGCTGGTACTCGATCGGGGCGACGTCGGCCGCCGGCGACGGGCCGCTCGCATCCTCGAGCACCCAGGTGTCCTTCGAGCCGCCGCCCCGAGAGGAGTTGACGATCATCTCCCCCGGCTCGAGCGCGACGCGGGTCAACCCGCCGGGCACGATGCTGATCGTCTCGCCGAACACGGCGAACGGCCGCAGGTCGACGTGGCGCGGCTCCAGTCGACCGTCCGCTCCGACGACGGGCACGGTCGAGAGGTTGACGACCTCCTGGGCGATCCACCGCTCGGGCGCGGCCCGGATCGTCGTCGCCAGCAGCTCGAGCTGCTCGGAGGTGGCGAGCGGGCCGATGCACACCCCCTGCCCGCCGGACTCGCCGGTCGGCTTGACGACGAGCTCGGCCAGGCGCCCGAGCGCGTAGTCGCGCTGCCCGGGATCGCTCAGCAGGTACGTCGGCACGTTCGCGAGCAGCGGCTCCTCCTCGAGGTAGAAGCGGATCATGTCCGGCACGTAGTGGTAGACCGCCTTGTCGTCGGCCACGCCGGTGCCGAGCGCGTTCGCGATCGCCACCGTGCCCGCCCGGTAGGCGCGCACGAGCCCGGGCACGCCGAGCAGCGAGTCCGGGCGGAACTCGAGCGGGTCGATGAAGTCGTCGTCGAGGCGGCGGTAGATGGCGTCGACCCGCGCGAGTCCGTTCGTCGTGCGCATGTAGCAGACGTCGTCACGTACGACGAGGTCGGTCGCCTCGACGAGCTCGACGCCCATCTGGCGGGCCAGGAAGGCATGCTCGAAGTACGCGCTGTTGAGCGGACCCGGAGTCCACACGACCACGTTCGCCTCGCCCTCGGCCGCCGGCGCGACCGCGCGCATCGCGGCGAGCAGGAGCGCCGGATAGTGATCGACCGGCCGCACGCGGTAGTCGGAGAACAGCTGCGGCACGAGGCGCGTCATGGCGACGCGGTTCTCGAGCACGTAGGACACCCCGGACGGCGTGCGCACGTTATCCTCGAGGACCTTCCAGCTCCCGTCGGAGTCGCGCACCAGATCGCAGCCGGCGACGTGCGTGTACACGCCGCTCGGCGGGCGCACCCCGTGGACCGCGCGCGCGAAGTGGGTGCGGCTGACGATCAGCGACCACGGCACCACGCCGGCGTGGACGATCTCGCGGGCGTGGTAGACGTCGTCGACGAAGGAGTTGAGCGCGCGCACCCGTTGCGCGAGGCCGCGCTTGATGTGGTTCCACTCCTCGGCCGGGATGATCCGCGGCACCAGATCGAGCGGGAACGGGCGATCGCGTACCGCGCCGTCCTCTCCCTTCGCGTCGAAGGTGATGCCCTGCTGCGTGAAGATCGCATCGCGCCGGCGGCCGGCGGCGAGCAGCCGCTCGCCGCCGAGCTCGGCGAGCTCCCCGGCGAGCGCCTCCGCGTAGTCGCGCGGTCGCCCGTCCTCGTCGAAGACCTCGTCGTAGAAGCGACGTGCGGCCTCATAGGCCTCCGGGGGTGCAGCGGAATCCGTCATCGGACTGAGATTAATGCCCGGTGGGCCCACCGCTGCCCATCGCCATTTGTCGAAACGCGCGCCTCTCGGGCTATCCCGCGCGCCGGCTCCCGTGCACGGGCACGGCGATCTCGTCGTCGCCGTCGCCTGCCGCCGGCGCCGCGGCGTCGGCCAGGGCCGCCCGGCGCAGCTCCAGGCGCGCGCCGTTGAGCGCGCCCGGGAGCCGGCTGCCGTCGGGGAGCGCGTCGGGCTCCGCGTGGACGCCGAAGAACATCCGGTCGATGTAGGAGAACATCCCGACCGACAGTGCGTGGCCGTCGGAGAGGGGCACGACCGGGAAGGCGTCGACGAGCGGGGCGCCGAGCAGATACACGGTGGACCGCGGCCCGGGGATGTTGGAGACCGTCAGGTTGTACATCCGCGGGCTCGCGGCGATGCGGGCCGCGCCCTGCTTGATCGGCTCGGGCAGGTGCCCGAGCGCGCCCATCACCGCCGAGCCGCCGGCCGCCCGTCCGACGTCCTTGAACCGGCGCGTCGCCTCACCGACCGCGTCCAGGCGCGCGAGCGGATCGTCGAGGTGCACCGGCAGCGAGATGAACACGAACGAGATCCGATTTCCGAGCGCTCCGGCCTCCGCGGGGGCGCGCATGCTGACGGGCACCATCACCTTCAGCGGCAGCGGCAACGTTCCGCGCGCGAGGGCCAGACGGCGCAGCGCGCCGGCCACGACCGTGAGGGCCACATCGTTGAGCGTCGCCCCACAGCGTTCCTTGACCTCGAGCAGCTCGCGCATCGGGGCCGTGTGCGCGAACAGCCGCCGCCGCGGGCCGATCGGTCCGTTCAGGAAGGACGACGGCGCGGGCCGCAGCAGGTCCTCTCCGGCCGAGAAGGCCGCGCGACGCAGCGTCTCGGCGAGCCGCACGCCGCGGGCCGGACTGCCGGCGGCGCGTGCGATCCCGCGCGCCATGCGCAGCGACTCCTCGCCGGTATCGCGCAGCGCGTCGAGGGCCAGGCGTGCGCTGTTCGGGCGAGCCGCCGGCGCCCAGCAATCCTCGGCCGGTGGGACCGGCCGATCCGGGTCGGCGTCGAGCAACAGCAGCGCGAGCGCCACGGCCGACTTGCCGTCGACCATCGCATGATGGATCTTCATGACCATCCCCATCGTGCCGTCGCGCAGGCGCGGAACGATCCCGATCTGCCACAGCGGCCGGCGGCGGTCGAGCCGCTGCGACAGGAAGTCGTCGGTGATCTCGCCGAACCGCCCCCGCGTCACCGAGTCCCCCGGCCCACTGAGCGAGCGCACGTGGTAGCGCAGGTCGAAGCGCTCGTCGTCGATCCACACCGGCTCGCCCAGGCCGGCCGGCGGGAAGACCACGCGCTGACGGAAGCGATCGGCGTGCGGCAGGCGCCCGCCCACCAGGGCCCGAACGGCGGCGACGGTCACCGGCGCCCGCGTGGGATCGGGTCGGAACGTCCCGCGCCAGCCGACGTGCATGTGCGCGCTGCGCGTCTCGATCCGCAGGAACGACGAGTCGAGCGGCGTAAGGCGGTCTGCGGCCATGACAGCATGATCGTCACGGGCGAGCCCCAGCACTACGGACGCGCCGTCGAAACTGACCGCGCCGCCGCCTGGACAGCCGGTCCAGGCCGTCGGCGCCGCCTTCGATCGCTCAGCGGTCCCCCATTGTTCGGCGGCAGGCTCGACACCGACCGCGGCGAGTGTCGAATCTGGAAAGCGCAGTCGGCGCCCGGCCGATACGCTCTCGGCCGCTTGCTGGAGCTGATCACCGAATTGATGGCCGCCGCCCCCGCTCGCTGCGCCTACGCCGAGGCCCGGGGCGTGAGTCGAACGACCGAACATGTCCTCGTCCGCGACGGGCGTCTTGAGCGCATCGACGACGACCGCACCGAGGGCGTCGGGGTGCGCGTTCGCTGCGGCTCGGCCTGGGGCTTCGCGGCCACACGCGATCTCACACCGAGCGCCTTGCAGGCGGCGCTCGCCCGCGCCATCACCGTCGCCGAGACCCAGCCGCTCTCCGCGGCCGCATCGCTCGCGCCGGTCGACGCCCCGGCCCGAGGCGAGTGGCGCGGACCGTGCGAGATCGACCCGTTCACGATTCCCGTCGATGACAAGCTCTCGCTGCTGCTGGCCGCCGATGAGGCGATGCGCGGCGACCCGCGGATTGTCTCCCGCGAGGCCGAATGCCAGGCCCGCCGGGAGCTGACGAGCTTCGCGAACACCGAGGGCGCCGCCTGCTCGCAGTCGTTCACGCACTCCGGCGGCGCGGTCGGAGCCGTCGCGGTCGAGGGCGACGAGCTACAGGTCCGCTCTCACCCGATCGCCCACGGCGGCGCGGTGGCGGCCGCGGGGTGGGAGCACGTGCTCGCGCTCGACCTGGCCGGCGAGGCTCCGCGGGTCGCCGAGGAGGCGGTCGCGTTGCTGAGCGCCCCGCCGTGCCCGTCGGGCCGGTCGACGATCGTGCTCCACGACGAGCAGGTCGCGCTCCAGATCCACGAGTCGATCGGCCATGCGCTCGAGCTCGACCGCATGCTGCTCTACGAGGCGTCCTACGCCGGCACGAGCTGGGTCACGCCCGCCGACCTCGGCACGCTGCGCTACGGATCGCCAGCGCTGAACATCATCGCCGACGCGACGCTCGAGGGCGGGCTCGGCTCGTTCGGCTGGGACGACGAGGGGGTCCCCGCCCGCCGAACGCCGCTCATCGTGGACGGCCAGCTGCGGGCGGCGCTCTCGGATCGCGCATCGGCCGCGGCGATCGGCCTCACGCGCTCGGGCGGGTGCGCGCGTGCCGACGGGTTCGCCCGCCAGCCGATCGTACGGATGACGAACGTGTCGCTGACCGCGGGGGATGCCGGCTCGCTGCAGGACCTCATCGCCGACACCGACGACGGGCTGTATCTCGAGACGAACCGATCGTGGTCGATCGACGATCGGCGTCTGCACTTCCAGTTCGGGACCGAGATCGCACGCGAGATCCGCGGTGGGCAGCTCGGCCGGTTGTATCGCAACCCCTCCTACGCCGGGATCACGCCGGAGTTCTGGCGCTCGCTCGACGCCGTCTGCTCGCCGAGCGCCTGGCGCCTGTGGGGTCTGACCAACTGCGGTAAGGGGGAGCCGGGACAGGTGGCTCGCGTCTCGCACGGCGCGGCCCCGGCGCGCTTCCGCGACGTGGAGGTCGGTGTCGCGTGAGCGGCCTCGCCGCTCGGACATGAGCGAGGCACTGTTGACGCTGGCCGAGCGGGCCCTCGGGCACGCGACGGGACCGACGCAGGTCACCGCGACCCACGAGCGCGCCCTCACCTCGCGCTTCGCGCGCTCGTGCCCGACGCAGGCGACCGCGGTCGATGACACGACCGTCGAGTACCTGTGCGTCACGAACGGGCATGCGGCGGCGGCGACGACGAACCGGCTCGACGACGATGCGCTGCGCGAGACCGCCCGGCGGGCGCGCACGGCCTCGGAGGCGGCGGCGCGCACGGACAGAGAGCCCGGCGGCTACCCGGGGCTGCCCGCGCCCGCGCCGGCGCGTCCGAGCGACGGGCACGACGCGGCGACCGCCGAGCTCGATCCGGCACTCGCCGGGGCCGCGCTGCAGTCGGCATTCACCGCCGCCGCCGAGGCGGGCCTGGAGGCCTTTGGCATCTGGACCGCCGGCGAGGTCGCGACGGCGATCGCCAGCACCGCGGGCGTCGCGGTCCACGAGCGGGTCACCGACGCGCACATGCGCGTCATCACGCGGGACGAGGCGGGACGCAGCGGCTTCGCGTCGCACACCTCACTGCGCAGTGCCGACCTCGACGGGGGTGCCCTCGCGGGTCGGGCCGCCGAGCGAGTCGATCGCCGCGAGCCGGTCGCGCTCCCGCCCGGCGAGTACCCGGTGGTCCTCGAGGCCGAGGCCGTCGGGACGCTGCTCGACTTCCTCGCCGCGCTCGCCTTCAACGGGCTCGCCCACGCTCAGGGTCGCGGCGCGCTCGTCGATCGCCTCGGCACGCGGGTCGCGGCCGCCGCCGTCAACCTCGCCGACTCCCCGCGCCATCCGGCCACGCTCCGTCGCGCCAGCGACGCCGAGGGCGTCCCGAAGGCCCCGCTCCCGCTCATCCAGGACGGCGTCGCGCATCGCGTGGCGCACGACACCCGCTCGGCCGCCCAGGCGGGCGGCGGTGCCCGTTCGACCGGGCACGCGCTCGCCGCCGGGGGATCGCCGGACGGGCCGGTGCCGACCAACCTCGTGCTCGTGGGCGGTGGTGCTGCCGACGAGCACGAGCTCGCCGCGCCGATCGAGCGCGGGATCTACGTGACGCGGCTGTGGTACGTGAATGCGGTTCGCGAGCGCGAGACGCTGCTCACCGGCACGACGCGCGACGGCACCTTCCTCATCGAGGACGGGCGCATCTCGCTGCCGCTGCTCGACGTGCGCTTCACCGACTCGGCGTTACGCCTGCTCGCGGCGACCGAGGCCCTGTCGGCCACGCCGAGGCTGGTCAGCGAGGCCGACCTCTACAACCGGCGCTTCGCCTACGGGCACGTGTGCCCGGCGCTGCGCGCGCACGGGTTCCGCGTCACCGGCGCGACCGTGTAGGCGCCCGCGCGCCCTACGACCAGGGCGTCTTGATGAGCAGGATCGTGTTGATCACGAACAGCAGCGCGAAGAACACGGTCCAGCGATTCAGGTTGCGCTCGACCATCGAGCCACCGCCGAGGGGGCCGGCACCCGAGCCGACGCCGAACGCGCCCGAGAGGCCGGCGTCCTTGCCCGAGTGCATCAGCACGAGGAACACGAGCACGACGCAGATGACCACCTGGATGATGTCGAAGATCGTCGTCACGCAGCACAGGGTACCGTGCTACCGCGCGTCCCGCAGCTGTCGTTCATCGGCGAGCCGAGGCCCCGGGATCGTCGCCGTCGCCGGCGCTCGACGCGCCCGCCCCGAGCTCGTCGAGCCGGCGCAGGATCTCGACGGCCTCGGAGCGCAGGCCGGCATCGATCGCCGCGTAGTCCGACTCGGAGAGCTTGCCGGTGGCGAAGTCGAGCTCGGCGTCACGGATCTCGCGGAGCTTGGCCTCGCGAGCCGCCTGCAGTTCGGCGAGCTCCGCGCTCTCCAGGGCCGAGTCTCGCCGAGCCGAGCGCAGCGGATGGCTGATGAGCGAGATCACCGCCGCGAGCAGCGCGACGGTCACGAGGGCGAGGGCGACGTTCACTAACGGAAGCGACCCCGGCCCGTCACGCGCGGCTGAGGCCGCGCGTGCCGAACGCGCGCCGCGCAGCGCGCGTCGTCACCGTCACGCGCCGGCGCACGAGTCCCGGCGCCGGCCAGATGGCGATGAGCGCGCCGAGGAACACGATCACGCCGCCGGACCAGATCCAGGTGACGAGCGGGGAGACGATGATGTTGAACTGCGCCGGCGGAGGCGCCCGCAGGTACTGGCGCGCGATGAAGGCGATCGGGATGAGCGCCTCGCCCGGATCGGAGAACGGGATGCGGCTGTTCCCGGCGTTGATGTACTTCTGCAGCGACGGATCGCTGATGTCGGGCTCGACCGCGGCCCAGTAGTCCCTCAGCGGGCCGGCGTTCAACCCGACGTGGCTGACCGTCTCGCCCCCGATCAGGCTGCCGACCGAGCCGAGCGTCGGGTCGGTGCTGCTGTAGTACCCCGCGCTCGGGTAGAGCGTCGTCACGTGATGACCGCCCTTGCTGACATCCATGACGGCGCCGAGGTCGAGTATCGAGCCGGTGTGCGTGCTATCGAACTCGGGCAGCACGCTCGCCGTCGAGCGGACGTAGCGGAACGTGTACGGCCCCACGTGGGTGGATTGTCCGACCCCGAGGCTGAGCTCGGACTGATGCCGGAAGGACGACGATGCGGCGACGCCCACGAACAGGATCGCGATGCCGACATGGACGACGTAGCCCCCGTAGCGGCGGCGGTTGCGCCGCACGAGCGCGACGAGCGCGCCGGGCGGGCTCTCGTGGGAGAGCGCGCTGCGCGCGCGCGTCCCGCGCCAGAACTCCTGCCCGACGCTCCCGAGCACGAAGGCGGCGCAGGCGAACATCGCGAGCGCCGTCCAGCTGCCGCTCACGCCCGCGGCGAGCAGCGCGACGAGCACGAGCAACGATGCCGTGGCCGGCACGATCAGGTTCCGCCGGGCGTTCGCGAAGGTCGCGCGCCTCCAGGCGATGACCGGTCCGAGGCCCGACAGGAGCACGAGAATGAGCGCGAGCGGAACGGTGTAGCGATCGAACCAGGGCGGCCCGACCGACTGCGACTGTCCGGTCACCGCCTCGGATATGAGCGGGAAGTACGTCCCCCACAAGATCACGAAGACGAGCGCCACCAGCACGACGTTGTTGGCCACGAACACCGACTCGCGTGACAGCAGCGAGTCGATCCGGTGCTCGCTGGCCAGCATCTGGCGCCGCGAGACGACGAGATACAGCGCGCCGCCGATCATGATCGCGATGAGCGACACGAACGGCACCCCGAGCGTGTTACCACCGAAGGCGTGGATCGAGTTGAGGATGCCCGATCGCACCAGGAACGTGCCCATCACGGCCAGCGTCCCGGTGGCGAGCATGAGCGAGACGTTCCACACCTTCAGCATGCCCCGCTTCTCCTGGATCATGATCGAGTGCAGGAAGGCCGTGCCCGTGAGCCAGGGCAGCAGCGCCGCGTTCTCGACCGGATCCCAGCCCCAGTAGCCGCCCCACCCGAGCTCCGCGTAGGACCAGCGCGCGCCGAGCAGGATGCCGATGCCGAGAAACAGCCACGCGGCGAGCGCGAAGCGGCGCACGCAGCGGATCCAGTCGGCGTCGATGCGCCGCGCGATGAGCGCGGCCGCACCGAACGCGAACGGGATGATCGACAGCGTGTACCCCGAGTACAGCATCGGGGGATGGATCATCATGCTCGGGTGGCGCAGGAGCGGGTCGAGCCCGGCGCCGTCGCTCGGGGCCGGCGACGTCGTGTTGAACGGAGTGGCCCAGAAGACCATGAGCGAGACGAAGAAGCCGCAGAAGCCGAGCAGGATCGCCGTCGCGTAGGGCGTGACGTCGCGCAGGCGCTTGCGCGTGAGGAACAGGATGAGGCTCGACCACAGCGATTCGAGCCACGCCCACAGCAGCAGCGAGCCCTCCTGCGACGACCACACCGCCGCCGCTCGGTAGTAGAGCGGCGTCGTCGTGCTCGAGGTCGAGGCGACGGTGTTGAACGCGAAGTCGTTGCGCAGGAACGCGATCTCGAGTACGGCGAAGGCGACGGTGAGGATGAGCGCGAGCGAGTACACCGCGCGGCGGCCCGAGTCCGCCCACTCCTGCTGCCCGGCCCGCACGCCGTAGATCGACGCCCCGATGCCGTAGGCGCAGACGGCGAGCGAGAGCAGCAGGGTCGCGCGACCGAGGGACGCCATCAGTGCCCGCGCTCGCGTGCCACTACGACGCGGTGCTGTATTTCGAGGGGCACTTGGTGATGAGCGAGTCGCGCTGGCCGACCCAGCCGCCGCCGGTCCTCGACACGGTCACGATGATCTCGCGCCCGACCCGGAAGGGATCGGGCACCTCGCCGGTGTAGGCGATCGGCAGGATCGGTCCGCTGCCCGTGCGGTCCTGGACCCCGAAGTCGAGATCGGCGCCGATGTGCCGCACGGTCCCGGCCGCGACCGTGCCGGTGAGCTGGTAGGTGCGGCCGGCCGTCGCGGTGGCGGCCTGTCCGAGCAGCTCGGTGGGCGTCACGGCGGGGCTGGCCGCGCTGAAGCTCGTGTAGATCAGCGCGCTGGCGAGCAGCACCGCGGCGGTCAGCGCCACCACCAGGCGCACCGTGCGCTTGCGGGCGGGGTTCATCTCGCCGCCAAGTATCTCAAAAGCGGGCCCCGTCCCGGCGGACGCCGCCGCGCGGGCCTGCCCGCGCACCGCCCCGGGCGCCCGCGACGCTGGGGGCCGGCCTGGACATCCGGCCAGGAAAGTTCGGTATGACGGCGAAACCTTCTGCCATGCGCCGAGTCTTTAACACCGAGAGCCACATGCGACCCAGTCTTCACATCCTCAGCGAGCGCCGACGCCACCGTGCGGGCCCCCACCCCGCAGGGGGTGCCGCCCCGGCGGCCAGGCGCACGAGCGGACCCGCGCACGGGCGCGGCGACCGTGATGCCGCCCCGCCGGCCGGCCCTTCGGCCGCGGCGGCCCGCCCGCCGCTGCGCCGGCGCGTCGATCAGGCCCGCATGGACCTCGACGCCCAGCGCGTGCGCGAAGCCGGAGGCCCGCTGGACAGCGCGCAGTACACGTGCTCGTGCGGCTACGTCTTCGACGCCGCGGTGTCGACGACCGTCGCCTGCCCCCACTGCGGCGACGAGCAGGCCTGGTAGCACGCCGCGGGCTCGCGCGGTGACGGCTACTTGATGTGCACGCCGGAGATCGCGCGGGCGATCACGAGCCGCTGGATCTCCGAGGTGCCCTCGAAGATCGTGTAGATCTTCGCGTCGCGGTGGAAGCGCTCGACGGGGAACTCGCGCGCATAGCCGTTACCACCGAGGATCTGGATCGCGCGCTCGGTCGCCCACACGGCGACCTCGCCGGCCTTCAGCTTGCTCATCGAGCCCTCGGCGTTCTCGAACGTCTTCCCGGCCCGGCCCATCCACGAGGCACGCCACACGAGCAGCCGCGCCGCGTCGATCTCGAGCTTCATGTCGGCGAGCGTGAAGGCGATGGCCTGGTTCTCGATGATCGGGCGGCCGAACTGCGAGCGGTCCTTGGCGTACTGCAGCGCATACTCGTACGCCGCGCGCGCGATGCCGATCGCCTGCGCGCCGACGGTCGGGCGCGAGGACTCGAACGTCGCCATCGCGGCCTGACCACGCGAGCGCTGGCCCTCGCGGGCGCGGGCGAGGCGGGCGTCGAGCTTCTCCTTGCCGCCGAGCAGACACGAGCCGGGGATGCGGCAGTCGTCGAGGAACACGTCGGCGGTGTGCGAGGCCCGCAGGCCGTGCTTCTTGACCTTCGTGCCCATCTCGAGGCCGGCCGTGTCGGGCGGGATGACGAACGAGGCCTGGCCGCGCGAGCCGAGCTCGGGGTCGACCGAGGCGACGACGACGTGCACGTTGGCGATGCCGCCGTTCGTGGCCCACGCCTTCTGGCCGTTGAGCACCCACTCGTCCTTGGCCTCGTCGTACTTGGCCCGCGTGCGCAGCGAGGAGACGTCCGAGCCGGCGTCGGGCTCGGAGACGCAGAACGCCCCGACCTTCGGGTCGTCGGCGGTGCCGAAGCACTGCGGGATCCACTCGCCCATCTGCTCGGGTGTCCCGTTGGCGAAGATGCCCGCGACGGCGAGGCTGGTGCCCATGATCGCCATGCCGATGCCGGCGTCGCCCCAGAAGAGCTCCTCGTTGACGATCGGCAGGGTCAGGCCCGTCGGGTCCGACCAGAACTGCGCGATCGACTCGAAACCGTAGAGGCCGATCTTCGTCGCCTCCTGGATGATCGGCCAAGGCGTCTCCTCGCGCTCATCCCACTCGGCGCCCGCGGGGCGCACGACGCCTTCGGCGAACCCATGCACCCAGTCGCGGATGTCGCGCTGATCCTCGGACAGCTCGAGCGAGAACGGCGGCGCCTCGCCTTCCCCTCCGCCGGCGGCGGCGACAAGCTCCTCGGGGCTGGGGGCAACGGCGGGGTCGGCTGACATCGGATCTCCTTGAACGCGGCTGGCGGATGGGCGCTGCTCGGTGCCAACGACGCGACCGCCTCCGACCGGCGGTCCCTCGCTGGACCGGAAGTGTAAACGGTTGTCTAAGTGTTGTTCAACCGCCGGGTGCAAATTGTATACTGCGGCGATGGCGAGCTCCAGCACACGCCCGACGCGCGCCTCGGCGCGCCGTGCTCGTGAGCGCGAGATCGTCGCCGCGACGCGGGTCCTGTTCGACGAGCGTGGGCTGCAGGACGCTCCGATCGAGGACATCGCCCGCGCGGTCGGGATCAACAAGGCGCTCATCTACCGCCACTTCTCCTCCAAGGAGGAGCTGTTCGTGCTCACGCTGACGAGCTACCTCGCCGATCTCGCCGACGACCTCGAGGGCGTCGACGCCGACCTCGACCCTGCGGCCGAGCTCGAGGAGTGCTGGCGGCGCTACACCGACTACTGCCTCGCGCACCCGGCGTTCCTGGACTGCAGCCTCTCGCTCATGCGCCGGCCCGCGACCGAGCTGCAGGAGAGCGTCTCCGACGCCGTCTGGTTCCGTCTCGGGCAGGGAATGGCCAAGTGCCTCGGCCGCCTCTCGCGCATGCTCGAACGCGGCGCCCAGCAGGGCGTCTTCGACGTCGCCGACCCGGACTTCACCGCGAACCACCTCTATACCCAGACGCTCGGCACGATGCACCTCGCACGCATCGGCGTCGGCGTGCGCGAGGCGCCGGGTGGCATCGCCGAGCCGTTCCCCATCAACCCGGCCGAGGTGCAGGCCGCCTGCATCGCCGACGCGCTCGCCTCGGTCGGGGTCGCGCAGCCCCGATCCGGGGACTGAGGCACCGGCCGGTCCCGCCGAGGGTCACGCGCCGGGGTATGCCCGCGCGCCCGGGGTGTGCTCCCGAACGCACGCCATACGGCGCACAACACACCACACCCCACCCCGCCCGACCCGCAACGGCCGGGTGAGCGGGGACAGCCCCACCGCCCCGGCCCTCAGCGCGCGTGCCAGGCGTCCTCGTCGCGCGTCAGCTGGAGGACGCGCGCGGGCAGGGTGCCGCTCGCGATGTCGGCGAGCGTGACCTGCTCGAGCACTTCGCGGAGGTTCGCCCGCAGCGCGATCCACACCTGCTGCAGCGACTCGGCGGAGCCCTGGTAGGCGATCTCCTCGGGGCGGCTGCCGCGCACGCCGACGAGCGGCCCCTCGACGGCGCGGATCACCTCCGCGACGTTGATCTCGTCGGCCGGACGGGAGAGCCAGTAGCCGCCCTCGGGGCCGCGCTGGCTGCGTACGACGCCGGCGGTCTTGAGCTGGGTGAGGATGTTCTCGAGGAAGGAGAGCGGGATCTCCTGGCTGCGCGCGACGTCATCGACCTTGCGCGGGGCATCAGCGCTCGCGCTCCCGAGCTCGACGGCCGCGCGGACGGCGTAGTCCGCCTTGGCAGTGACGCGCATGTACCTATTCTGCTCGATACGGCGGTCACCGGCGCAGCCGGCGGTGCACGGGCCTCCGTCAGTCATGTCGAGCACGTCGCCGCCGGCGTTCTGGGCGGCATCGCCGCTCATACGCGATAGCGGCTCATCGCGGGCGTCGAGAGCACCGTGTCGTCGTCAAGGATCATCATCGCGGCGTAGCCCGGCAGCCCGAGGCACCACTCGGCGCCGATAGGGCCCATCGCGTAGGCGGCCGTGGCGTACGCGTCGGCGCTCGCCACGTCCGGCCCCACGACGGTCACCGACAGCACCCCGAGCGGCGGGAGACCGGTGTGCGGATCGACGACGTGGGCGCCCCGTTCGTAGGCGCCTGACGTCGCCACGCCGACGTCGCTGGCGGCAAGCACGGCGGCGACCTGGTCGCGCAGGCGGGGATGCTGGATGCCCACCCGCCAGGGCGTGCCATCCCAGGACAGGCCACCGAGCAGCAGGTCCCCGCCCGCGTTGATGCAGAAGTTGCGTGCTCCCGCCTGCTCGAGCAGGCGGCCGGCGCCGGCGATCGACCATCCCTTCACGAGACCCGACGGGTCGATCGCACCGGCCGCTGCGGGCGCGAGGCGGGTGTCGAAGTAGCCGGCCGTCTGCGCTCGCAGGCGCTCGCAGCGGCGGAGCACCGAGCGCACCGCCGGATGGGCGTCAGCGAGCGAGAGCTCGCCGCGGTTGAGACGGCTGATCTCGCTGTCCTCGCGATACGTGCTGAACGTGGCGTCGACGAAGCGCAGCCACTCGTACACGCGGTCGATCGCGCGCTCGTCGACGCCGGGGTCGCAGACGTCGACGCCGACCGGCATCCCCATCACGTGCTCGAGGCGATGACGGTGCGTGAGCGTGGGCTCGGCGCTGAGCTCAGACATGCCCCGCCGTCAGTGCCGACTGCAGCGACTGGTCGTACGCCTGGCTGGTGACGGTCGCGCCGGACACCTTCTGGATCTTCGCACTCTGTGCCGCAAGCGCCTCGGCGCGCAGCTTCGGGCCGGCCTGGCCGTTGATGAACGCCGAGCGCGCCCGGTCGGTCGGCAGCGTCGCCGAGACGTTCAGGACGCGGCGTCCGCTCACGCTGATGACGACCTGCACGATGCCGTAGCGCGTGTTGACCGCCGCGCCGCGGTAGGTGTGCGTGGCCGACGTCGTGGCGTGCGGGGCCGCCTCGGCGGTCGCGGTGATGGCCACGCCGGTCGGGGTGAGCGCGGTGACGGCGCCGATGACGGCGGGTACGGAGCGGTGCATGGGGTCTCCTTTGGCTGGGGATCGGGTATCAGGCAGCGAGCGCGAAGCGCTCGCTGTGGATCTGGCCGCGGGCCACCCCCGCCGAGCGGAGCGCTCGGCGCGCGTGGTCCATCATCGGCCGGGGGCCGCACAGGTAGACGTCGCGCTCGGCGATGTCCGGCACCATGCGGCCGAGGGCGGCAGCGGACAAAAGGTCCGCTCCCTGCGGCGAACGATGGTCGCCGACGACGTAGAAGATCTGCGCGCCGCGCTCGCGGGCGAGCACCTCGAGCTCGCCGCGGAAGACCAGCTCGTCCTCGGCGATGACGCGGTAGATGAGCGCGAGCTCGCCCGGCACCGCGTCGAGCTCCTCGAGGAGCGCGCGGATCGGCGTGATCCCGATGCCGCCGGCGACGAGGGCGACGCGCGGTCGCGTGCGACGCGCCGCCGTGAAGGACCCGTACGGCCCCTCGGCGATGACCGCCGTACCGGGCCGTACGTGCGCGAGCTCGCGACTGAAGCGCCCGACCGCCTTGACGGTGATGCGCAGGCTGCGCCCATCGGGCGCAGCCGACAGCGAGAACGGGTGCGACTGCCACCAGCGTCCGGCGCTCAGGAAGCGCCACAGCATGAACTGGCCGGCCTGCGCCGGCAGGCGCTCGAGCCGGCGTCCGGTGATCGTCAGCGATACGACGCCGGGTGCCTCCTCGGCGACGCTCGCCACGCGGAGACGATGGCGGAGCGCGAGGCCCGCCGGCCGCACGACGCGAAACGCGAGCAGCAGCAGGAGCGTCGCCACGTACAGGGCGATCCAGTAGTCCGCCTGCGAGGTGTTCGTCGTGAACTCGTTGCCGGTCGGGATCTGGTGCAGATAGGCGAGCGCGATGCCGGCGTAGACGCTGAGGTGCACGGCGTACCAGGCCTCGTAGGGCAGCCGCCGCCGGGCGATCACGAGCGAGGTGACGACGACCGCGATCATCAGCGCGGTGCCGATCGTCGCCGTCACCATCCCGGGGTAGCTGTCGAGCAGCCGCGAGAACTCGCTCGGCACGGAGATCTGGTCACTGCCCGCATAGCCGAGGGTGATGAACACGACGTGGGCGAGCACGAGCAGCAGGCAGGCCTTGCCGTTGCGGCGATGCCAGACGGTGAGGCGATCGAAGCCGACGAGCCGCTCGAGCGGAGGCAGGCGGGCGAGGAGCAGGACCTGGATGAGCGCGAGATACACGCCGAGCAGTCCGGTGATCCGTCCGATGCTCGTCCACAGGTCGGCCGCGCCCTGCACGCCGCTCACGCCGCCTCCGTGCAGCCACAGCCAGACGATCACGCCGGCGTTCGCCGCCACGATCAGCCACAGGCCGGCAGCGAGGGCACGGGCCGGCAGGACGCGGCGCGGGCCGCGCCGCGCGCGGGCGCTCACCGGGAGCTCGACGGCCGCGGCCTGGACGTTCTCGACGGGATTCACCGCGGCGCCCTCTCGTCACGCATGCCGCCACGGTGCCGGCGGCACCTAAGAGCCGGCTGAACCGTTCCTGAGACTCCTCCCAGAAAGCGGTGGCCGACGCACCTGCGGCCGACGCCCAGGCCGTGGTGAGCGCCTCCGCTCAGCGAGCGTAGAGGGCGCGCAGCAGCGGCCAGACACCGGGGTCCTCGCCACCCGCGGCCCACAGGTCGACGCCGGCGAAGCCGGCCGACCGGGCGAGCTGCGCCCGGTCGGCTTCCGCCGTCCCATCCTCGTACCAGACGGTGTGTCGGCGTCCGTCGGCGCTGTAGTGGAAGGTCTCCTCGCCCTGCACCGGGTCCCAGCTCGGCGTCACACCGTGTGCCGCGGCAAGTTGCGCGGCCTCGCGCGACGTGATCGACGTCGCGCTACCGGCGGACCAGTCGTAGCCGTAGGCCGCAAGCGCGAGCTCGACCTTGTCGACCGGCATCGTCGAGCCGGCGTAGGCCGCCACCTGCGCGACCCAGGGGTACGGCGCCACTGCCCCGGGCGCGCTGCCCGGCGCGTGCTCGTCGTAGGCCATCACGCGCACGCGATCGGCGGACGCGGCGAGGGCGCCGTAGTCATAGACCCAGGTCGCGAGATCCCCGCGCCAGTAGGTGGGCTCACCGGTCGTGCGTGGCATCACCGTCACGATGCAGGCGCGACCGATCGCGTGCAGCGCGGCGCACACCTGAGCGACGAACGCCGGATAGAGCGCCGCGGCCCGGTCCGCCGCCGCGGCATCGTGGGCACGATCGACGGCGAAGTCCTCGAAGTCGAGATCCAGACCGCTGTAGGCGCGGCTGGCGGCGATCGACAGGAGGGCGTTCACCATCGCCGTGCGCCGAGTGGCACTCGCGAGCATCCGATCGAACGCGCCCATGCCCTCGGTCTCGGTGACGGTCGGCACCACAGCCATTCCGCGCCGGCGGAGCCCGTCGATGATCGACGCACCGCCGGCGCCAGGGTCGCCCTCGACGACGGAGTCACCCGCGATGGCGTACCAGAACGGGCTCGCCGTGCCAACGAGGTCGGCGTTCGCGGTCGCCGACTGATAGGCGGCCGCCATGCTCCAATATGGCAGCCACACGGCAACCGGACGGCGGGCCGGCGCAGGTGCGACCACGGACGGTGGTGGCGGTGTCGCGGCTGGCCGCGCCGCGGGCGTGGTGCGGCCCACGTCGGCGCTGGACTCGGTCGTGACCGGACCGGGGGTCGTCGTCGCGACGGCGGCGGCTGGTGCGTCGGGCGCCGTGCGCGCGTGGACGCCACCGCACCCGGCGGTACCGAGAGTCACGGCGACGAGGACGACTACGACGGATCTGCGGGTGGTCATCAACACGATCGCGCACCCCGGGCGCGTGAGCCGGCACGACGGCGGGGCGGGTCGAGCGTGTGTCCCCGATTGCGCGTACAGCTGAGGCTAACCGCCGCCGCCGCGGTGGCGGCGTGCGCGACGCCGGCACGCCGAACCCGGCGACTGACCAGCAGCAGCGGCAAGCGGCGGACGGGGTTCGAACCCGCGACCCCGAGCTTGGGAAGCTCGTGCTCTACCAACTGAGCTACCGCCGCAGTGAACGCACATCCTAGACGTCGCGCGGCGCCCGCGAGCATCCGGGCGAGGGCTCCCACTACGCTGTGAGACATGCGGCGAATCGTCCTGCCGGTGACCGTGGCCATCGTCGGGCTGGCCGTGATCGCGCTGCTCATCTTCGGTCTCGCCACCAAGAACGCCAGTCGCGCTCTCGATAACGCCGTGGCCGCGGGCGAGCGACCGGCGGCCCCCGTGGCCACGCTTCCGCTGCTCGGCCGACCGGGCACGAGCTCGCTCGCCGACTATCGCGGCAAGGTCGTGCTGCTCAACTTCTGGGCCTCGTGGTGCGTCCCGTGCCAGACCGAGGCCCCGCAGCTCGAGCAGACCGACCACGCGCTGCAGGCCGACGACGGCACCGTGCTCGGCGTCACCTACGACGACGCCACGCCCGACTCGGAGAGCTTCGTGCACCAGTACGGGCTGACCTACCCACAGTTGCGCGACGTCGACGGGAACTTCGCGCACGCGTACGGCACCGACCAGCTGCCGGAGTCCTTCGTCATCGATCGCGAGGGGCGGGTGGCCGCGATCATCCGCGGCGAGGTCACCCCGGCGTTCCTGTCGCGGGCGGTCGCGATCGCTCAGGCCAAGTCGTGAGACGAGCGGGCCGCGGCGCCGCGATGCGGGCGGCCGCCTGCGGCGTCGTCGCTCTGCTCGCGGTGGCCGCGCCGGCATTCGCCGTCGCGCCTCGCACCTCGCTGACGGCGGTCCAGTCCGACGTGATGTGCGTCGTCTGCAAGCTCCCGCTCGCCGTGTCGGAGTCGCCGCAGGCCGACCGCGAGCGGGCGTTCATCCAGTCGCTCGTCGTGGCCGGCGAGACCGAGAGCCAGATCAAGAGCGCGCTCGTCGGCCAGTACGGGCCGGCGGTTATCGCCACGCCGAGCACACACGGATTCGGACTCGTGGCCTACATCGTGCCGATCATCGCCGTGCTCGCCCTCGTGGGCCTGCTTCTCCTCCTGCTGCCGCGCTGGCGTCGCCGCGGCGCGCAGGCACCGCCGGCCGCGCCCGCGCTCGGCCCCGACGATCGGGCCCGCCTCGACGCCGAGCTCGCCCGCTACGACGGCTGACTTCGCGGCGGCGACCGGCTACATCTGCTGCGGCGCGCTGACGCCGAGCAGGTCGAGCGCCTGCGCGATCGTGTCGCGGGTGGCGACGGCGAGCGCGAGCCGGAAGGACTCGACCTCGGCGGGCTCGGCTCCGACGATCTGGCAGTCGCGGTAGAACGCCGTGAAGTCCTTGGCGAGCGCGAGCGCGTACGCGGCGATGCGGTGCGGCGCCCGGCGCTCGGCCGCCTCGGCCACCTCCTCGGGGAAGGCGAGGATCGCCTTCACCAGCGAGCGCTCGGCGTCCTCGAGCGACGCGGGCGGTGACGCGCCGCCGCCGGCCCAGCTCCGATCCGCGAGCGCCTCCGCGACGCGCTCCTCGCCGGCCTTGGCGAGCACCGAGACGATACGAGCGTGCGCGTACTGGATGTAGTAGACGGGGTTGTCGGCGCTCTCGGCGCGCGCCAGGTCGAGGTCGAGGTCGACCGTCGTGTCGGGCGAGCGGGCGAGCAGGAAGTAGCGCGCGGCGTCGGAGCCGATCTCGGTGATGAGGTCGTCGAGCGTCACGAACTCGCCGCGACGCTTGGACATCGAGGCGCGCTCGGCGCCCTCGACGAGGTGGACGAACTGCATGATGATGAGCTCGAGCTGGTCGGGATCGGCGCCGATCGCCGCCAGGGCGGCCTTCATGCGGGCGATGTAGCCGTGGTGATCGGCGCCCCACACGTCGATCAGCCGCTCGAACCCGCGCGCGAGCTTGTTGCGGTGGTACGCGACGTCGGACGCGAAGTAGGTGTGATCTCCGCTGGAGCGCTCGAGCACGCGGTCCTTGTCGTCTCCGTGCGCGGTGGTGCGCAGCCACAGCGCGCCTTCGTGGCGGTAGGACTCGCCGCGCTCCTGAAGCTCGGTGAGCTCGCGGTCGACCGGCGTCGGATCGCCCTCGTGCAGGGAGCGCTCGGAGAACCACACGTCGAAGCGCACGCCGAAGCGCCGCAGCGTGGCGCGGAACATCGCCAGGCAGGCGGCGACCGCCTCCTGACCGAGCGTGTCGAGGTCGAGCGTGCGCGCGCGATCGAGGTCCACGAGCCCGGCGACGTAGTCGCCCTGATAGCCGTCCTCCGGCGGCTCCTCGCCGTTGGCGCGAGCCTGAATCGACTCGGCGAGCCGCCGCACCTGGCTTCCGTAGTCGTTCACGTAGAACTCGCGCGTGACCTCGTGCCCGTGGTAGGCGAGGATCCGGGCGAGCGCGTCGCCGTAGGCGGCATGGCGGCCGTGCGCGACGGTCAGCGGGCCGGTCGGATTCGTGCTCAGGAACTCGACGTTCACGCGCTCCGGTCGCGCGGCCCCGGCGGCGCCGAAGCGCAGTCCCCCGGCGATCACGCGCGCGAGGCCGGCGCGAAACCAGTCGTCCTCGAAGAAGAGATTCAGGAAGCCCGGTCCCGCGACCTCGACGCGCCCGACGTGCCCGGCGAGCTCGCGCGTCAGCTCGGCACCGAGCCGCTCGGCGACGTCACGCGGGGGCTGCTTCATCACCGGCGCCAGCAGGAGGGCGGCGTTCGTCGAGTAATCGCCGAAGTCGGGCCGCGGCGGGCGCTCGAGCGTGAGCGTCCCGCGCGGGTGCTCTCCCCCGGTCAGCTCCGCGGTGGCGGCCAGCACCGCCGCGCGGAGGTCGGCCAGGGGCGTCACGGCGCCGTCTCCGCGGCCCCGTGCCCCGCAGGCGGTGCCCCGCCCGCGCGATCGACCTGCGGCCGCACATCGAACAGCCGCTCCAGGCGGTCGAGCGTGCGCGGCGTGCCCATCGCCATCAGGATGTCCCCGGGCAGCAGGACGGTGTCTCCCGGGGGCTGCGGCTGGAAGTCCCCGTCGCGGCGCATGCCGACGATCATCGCGCCGCCCCGGATGTCGGCGAGCGTCTGGTGCGCACCGCCACATCCCTCGTCGACGACGATCTCCTCCATGCGATATTCGGCGTCGACCTCGAGCACCCCGCTCACCTGCGGGTGCAGCGCGAGTCGTGCCATCTCGGCCCCGCTCGCCTTATAGGGAGAGATGACGCGATCGGCGCCCGCACGCTTGAGCTTCTTCTCGGAGTCCTCGGCTGCCGCACGCGCGACGATCGCGATGTCGGCGCGCAGCTCGCGGGCGGTGAGCGTGATGAAGATGTTCTCGGCGTCGGAGTCAGCGCAGACGAGGATCGAGCGCGCATGTTCGATGCCGGCGGCCTGCAGGACGGCGTCCTCGGCGGCATCTCCCTCGATGAAGCGCACGCCGACGCCCTGCGCGAGCTCACGGTTCTCCGGTCGAGAGTCGATGACGACGTACTTCGCATCGGCCGCCCGCAGGTCGCGCGCGACCTGCCGGCCGACGCGACCGTAGCCGCAGATGATGTGGTGGTCGGTCAGGGAGGCGATCATCTTCAGGAGCCGGCGCTCGGCGAGCAGCTCGCCGAGGTGTCCGGCCACGAAGAACTCCGTGACGGTGGCGAACGCGTAGAAGAGCGTACCGACGCCCAGCACGATCAGCAGGACCTCGACGACCTGTCCACCCGTCGAGTGCGGCTCGCCGAGGCGCCCCACGGTGGACAGCGTGTCAAGCGTCCAGCGCAGCCCGTACCAGGCGCTCGTGTGTTCGGTCAGCGACAGGCCGATCGTCCCGAACAGCACCAGGGCGGCGACCACGAGGCCCAGCCAGATGATCCGCCGCGCGAACAGGAGCAGCTCGCGCCGGGGGCCGGGCAGCGGTGCCGGCGGGCGCACATCGGGGTGTTCAGTGGTGATAGGGCTCACCCGCGAGGATCTTGTGGGCACGGTAGAGCTGCTCGAGCAGCACGACGCGCGCGAGCTGGTGGGGCAGAGTGAACGGGCCGAGCGACAGGCGATGCTCGACGGCATCGAGCTCGAGGCCGAAGGCGCCGCCGATCACGAAGGCGAGGTCCCTTCCCGCGTGGCGGCGCTCCTCGATGAAGCGGCTGAAGTCGAGGCTGTCGTAGCTCGCGCCGCGGTCGGACAGCAGCGAGACGAACGCCCGCTCGGGCAGCCGTCGCGAGACATCGTCCTCGTCGCGCAGCTCGATCTCCTCGAGGCGCGCGTAGCGCGAGAGCAGCTTGCGATAGTGCGCGACGTCGTCGACGAACGGCGCGCGCAGCCGTCCGACCGACAATATGAGCAGACGCAGGGGGATTGCCTCCAGAACGCGATCGACATTCGGTCCTGGGATACTAGGCTCCGGTGAGCGACGAAGCCCAGCAGCCCGAGCGTCACATCAACATCCACTTCTCGCCGGAGATGATGGGCGGCACGTATGCGAACTTCGCGAACGTGAGCCACTCCGACTACGAGTTCACGATCACCTTCGCCCGCGTCGACCACGAGGTCGAGGCCGAGGAGATCCCCGGCGTCGTGGTGTCGCGCGTCAACCTTTCGGCGCGCTTCATCCGCGAGCTCATCGACGCCATGGAGGACAACTACTCCAAGTGGCAGACCCGTGAGGGGATCAAGAATCTGCCCGAGTTCGGCGCGCCTCAGCCGGGCTCGGAATCGGCCGAGTGACCTGACGGCGACGCGACCGGCTCGCGCTCGAGGCGGTCGTAGGCCCGCGCGACACCGATGCGAGCGAGCGCCGGCGGATGCGTCCCCCCGAGCGCCACGAGCCAGCGCGGCGGGTTCGGGTCGGCGAGGTTCTGGGTCACGATCTTGCGCTCGAAGGAGATGAAGGCCTGCGGAGCGCCGGTCAGTCGCAGCGACATGACGTCGGCGCGCGTCTCGAGCGCCCGCATGAGCGGGCCAGCGCTGATCCCGAGCATGGCGCCGACGAGCCCGAGCGACAGCGCGAGCGAGCCGAGCGTCGCGAGATCCGGCTCGCCGGCGCCGGGCCGCAGGGCGCGCGCCAGCGTCGACGCGGCCTGCAGCGCCGCCGGCGCGACGATCGCCGTGTAGGCGAGACCGCGCGGCACGTCGCGGTGACGCACGTGCGCGAGCTCGTGGGCGACGACGACGCGCGCCTCCTCCTCGCTGAACCGCTCGAGCAGCGTGTCGAACAGGACGACGCGCTTGGTCGGACCCAACCCGGTCACGTAGGCGTTCGCCGCGGTCGTTCGCCGGCTCGCGTCGATCTCGTAGACCTCGCGGACGCGCACCCCGGCCTGCTCGGCGAGCTCGAACACCGCGTTGCGCAGCGGCCCCGCCGCGAGCGGTTCGAAGCGGTTGAACGCCGGGTCGAGGAGCACCGGAGAGAGCAGCGCGAGCAGCGTGCCCCCGGCGATGCCGGCCCCGGCGGCGCCGAGCCACCACGTCCGCGGTGCGCGCCGCATCAGCGTCAGCGCGCCGGCGGACACCGCGGCGGCGAACGGCATGCCGATGCCCGCGGCCTTGGCAACGTCCGCTCCCCACCCGCCCCAGCCCTGGGTGGCCAGCCCGACGGCCCGCGCTCGTCGGTGCTCGACGGCGTCGAACGGCAGTCCGATCGCCGTGAGGGCGACCGTGAGCGCGGCGCCGCGCCCCGCGTCGGCGAGCGCCGTCCTCGTCGCGCTGGGGTGGCGGCGGAACCGGGTGCGTCGCGGGCGCGCCGGCCGCCGCGCCACCGCGAGCAGCGCACCGGCCTGCGCGGCGCTCGACGCCGCCCCGAGCAGCATCTGCGTGCGGCGGTAGGCCCGGGCGCGCGCCACCTCGGCGGCGTCGAAGAGCTCCTCGCAGCTGACCGGATCCGGATCGATGAGCCCCGAGCGCGGGCGCAGGAGCGCCACCGCAGCGGCGCTGCTGGCCAGCACGGTGGCGATGCCCGCGGGCCATGGCCACCGCGAATCGGGGGGTGTGCGACGTCGCAGTCCTTTGCCCGATCGGCGGCTCATCGACCCGCCTCGGGCACCCTGACCCGCGGTTGCGCCTGCGCGGCCGTCATAATCGACGCACTGTAGCCTCACCTGGGTGACGCCGCAGAGCGGTGCCTGGCCCGTGCGACAGACTGACGCCGCGTCAGTTCGCTCAAGGCGTCCCTCGTCGGCCCGCATCGTTGCATCCCTTCGCACATGAAGGTCGCAGTCATCTCCGACATCCACGGCAACCGCCAGGCCTTCGAGGCCGTGCTCGCCGAGGTCGCCGACAGTGGCGCCTCCGAGACATGGTGCCTCGGCGATCTCGTGGGCTACGGTGCCGACCCCGACGCGTGCGTCGAGCTCGCGCGGGAGCACGCCGCGATCTGCCTCGCCGGCAATCACGACCTGGCGGTGACCGGCGAGATCCCGCTCGCCGAGTTCTCCCGCGGCGCGAGCCTCGCGGCCCAGTGGACCCAGGACGTGATCGATCCGGCCAACCTCGATTTCCTGGCCGGGCTGCAGCCACAGGGCGAGGCGGCATCGATCGGTCTCTATCACGCCAGTCCCCGCGATCCGGTGTGGGAGTACGTGCTCTCCGCGCTGCTCGCCGAGCTGTGCTTCGACGAGCAGGCCCAGCGCGTGTGCCTCATCGGCCACTCCCACGTCGCCCTGTCGTTCGTGCGCCCGGACGGCGAGCTGGCGACCGGCGAGCCGCGCCGGGCCGGCGAGGAGCTCGACGTATCCTCGGGGGAGTGGCTGCTCAACCCCGGGAGCGTCGGCCAGCCCCGCGACGGCGATCCGCGGGCGGCCTGGATGCTGCTCGACCTCGATGCCGGCCGGGCGACGTTCCATCGCACCGAGTACGACATCGGCGCGGCGGCGGCGGCGATCCGGGCCGCACGACTGCCGGCCTCGCTCGCCGAGCGGCTGGAGTACGGCCAATGAGAACGGCCACGATCTCGCGGGCCGCCGTCGCGAGCGCGATCGTGCTCGGCGCCACCGCGCTCGCCGGTTGCGGCGGCAGCAGCAAGGGCCTCATTCCGACGGCGAACGCCGGGACGCTGCAGAACGACTTCGCCAACGTCGAGCAGTTCGTCTCCTCGGGCGACTGCGCAAAGGCGCTCGGCTGGATCCACCAGGCCCAGCTCCATCTGGCCGCGCTGCCCTCGAGCGTGAACGCAGGCCTGCGCGCGCAGCTCGCGCTCGGGATCCAGGACCTCGCGACCAGCGCGGTCAGCGAATGCGCGCAGAATGTGACGACGTCGACAACCACGACGAGCACGACGTCGAGCACGTCGAGCAGCGCGACCACGAGCACGAGCGCGACGACGACGACCACGACCTCGAGCGTCATCACCACGACCACCACCTCGAGTCCGATCCCATCGGTCACCCCCGGGAATAACGGGGGCACGCCGCCGATCGTGACCACCACGGCCACCGCGACGTTCGTGCCGGGCGGCGGCCAGGGTCAGGGCAACGGCCAGGGCAACGGCAGCGGCGGGAGTGGCCAGGGCGGCAACGGCGCCGGCGGAGTCGGGGCGCCATGAACGACACTCAGGTCATCGCCGGGCGATACCGGCTGGAGGGGCGCCTCGGGTACGGCGGGATGTCGACCGTCCACCGGGCGCTCGACACCCGCCTCGAGCGACCGGTGGCGGTGAAGCTGCTCGCCGAGCACCTGGCGGACGATCCGACCTTCGTGTCGCGATTCCAGCGCGAGGCGCAGGCGGCCGCCCGCCTGATCCACCCGAACATCGTGCAGGTGTTCGACTCGGGCCTCGACGAGCAGTCGGGTCGCCACTACATCGTGATGGAGTACATCGAGGGGCAGTCCTGCGCCGAGATCCTCCGCGACGACGGATGGATGGAGGTCGACGACGTGATGCCGCTCGTCGAGCAGGCCTGCAGCGGCCTCGACTACGCGCATCGCCACGGCGTCATCCATCGCGACGTCAAGCCCGGGAACCTGCTGCGCTCTCGCGAGGGTGTGGTCAAGCTCGCCGACTTCGGGATCGCCAAGGCGACCGAGCAGTCGAGCATCACCCAGGTCGGGTCGGTCCTCGGCACCGCGGCCTACCTCGCCCCCGAGCAGGCCCGCGGCGAGGAGGCCGGCGCCCAGGCCGACCTCTACGCGCTCGGCGTCGTCATCTACCAGCTCATCTCCGGGCGGCTGCCCTACGAGGCGACATCGCTCACCGAGCTGGCCCTCAAGCAGCAGCAGGAGGAGCCGCCGACGCTCGACACCCTCGTGGCCGCGGTCAATCCCGAGCTCGCCGACGCGGTCCAGGTCGCGCTCGCCCTCGACCCTCGCGACCGCTACCGCAACGCCCACGAGATGGCGCAGGCCCTCGCCGAGGGAGCGGTCGGCGTCGCCCCCGGGGCGACCACGACGCCGGCAGCGCGCGCGGCCGGCTCCGAGACGACGCGCCTGATGCCGTCGACGCCGCCGTCACGCAGCCGCACCCAGCGTCACCCGGGCGTCACGCCGCGCCAACCCCGATCAGCACCGGCGCCCCGCCACGACGAGCCGGGGCCGACGACACGGCCGAGCCGGGCGGGGCGCGTGCTCGCCGCGGTGATGCTCGTCGTGATCCTCGTCGCCGTGGTCGCGGTGATCGTCGCCCAGATCGGCGGCCAGACGACGATCAAGACGAACGACGTCGTGCTGCACAACGTCCAGCAGGACGTCGGCGCCCTCGACCAGCTCGTCAGCAACAACACGCAGTAGCCGCGCCGGAGCTCAGTGGTCCGGCACGCGCGTCGCGTCGGACGCCTCGCCCGCCCCGGGGCCGCCCCCGCTTCGCGTCGCCGCGCCGGCCTGGCCGTCCTCGGCCGTCCTCGTCGCGCGCCCCCGCCGGTGCCGGCGATGGAGCCGGTGAGCGAGGAGCACGCCGGCCGCGGCGAGCAGGACGGCGACCAGCCCGACGAGACCGAAGCTCGTCACCGCCTTCTCGACGCTCTTGCCCAGGAAGTAGGCGAGCAGTCCGATCGTGATGGCCCACGAGATGCCGCCGAGTGCGTTCCACAGCGCGAACGAACGCCACGGCATGCGGGTCGCGCCGGCGAGCCACGACGCCCAGGTGCGGAGGCCGAGGATCCAGCGCCCGAAGAACACCGCCTTGGGACCGTGACGATCGAAGAAGGGCTCCCCGATCGCGAGGACCTGCTGGCGGTGAGTGAGGAACGGTCCGGGGCGCTCGAGCAGCCACCGTCCGCCGCGCCGGCCGATCAGGTACCCGATGTTGTCTCCGATGATCGCCGCGAGCGCCGCGAGCGCGATCACGATCACGATGTCGAGACGGCCGGAATTGGCCAGGAAGGCGGCCGTGATGAGCGCCGTCTCGCCCGGGACCGGCAGGCCACCGGACTCGGCCATCACGAGCACGAACAGCGCCGGATAGCCGATGTTCTGGGCGACGTCGAGGATGGAGGCGGGGATGATCACGGGCTCGGGGTGCACGCCTGCGAGCGGACGACGGGCGGCCGGCTTCTAGGATGCCGCAGTGACCGCGCTCGCCATCCACGCCCGCGACGCCGCGACACACGCGCGCGCAGGCGTCCTGCGCACCGCGCACGGCGATGTTCGCACACCCGCGTTCGTGCCCCTCGCGACCAAGGCGACGGTCAAGGGACTACTCCCGGCGGAGGTCGCCGAGCTCGGGTACGAGATGGTGCTCGGGAACACGTTCCACCTCTTGCTCAATCCCGGGCCCGAGCTCGTCGAGCGCCTCGGTGGCCTGCACCGATTCATGGGCTGGCCGGGCCCGATCATCACCGACTCCGGCGGCTTCCAGGTCTTCTCCATGGGCCATGGCACCGTGGCCGACGAGATCAAGGGGCGAGCGGGCGCGGATCGGCCGGCCGCGAGCGGGGCAGCGGACGCGACCGCCGGCGCGATCCTCGCCATCGAGGAGGAGGGGGTGCGCTTCCGCTCGTACGTCGACGGGCGCGAGCGCACGCTGACGCCCGAGTCGTCGATGGCCGTGCAGGCGGCGCTGGGGTCGGACATCGCGCTCGCGTTCGACGAGTGCACTCCCTTCCACGTCGACCGCGACTACACCGCGCGCTCGACCGAGCGCACGCACCGCTGGCTCGATCGCTGCATCCACTGGCACGCCGAGCACGCACCCGCCGGCCAGCTGCTGTACGGGATCGTGCAGGGCGGGGTCTACGAGGATCTGCGGCGCGCCTCGGCGCAGGCGATCGTCGCCAGCGGCTGCTCCGGGGTGGCCGTCGGCGGCTCGCTCGGCGCCGAGAAGGCGCAGATGTACGAGGTCGTGTCGTGGGCGACCGACGAGTTCGGCGGCGCGAACGAGTCGCTCCCGCGTCACCTGCTCGGCATCGGCGACGTCGATGACCTCATCCGCGGGGTCGAGCTCGGCATCGACACGTTCGACTGCGCGATGCCCACCCGACTGGGCCGCCACGGCACGGCGCTCGTGCCCGACCCGCAGTCCCGCTGGCGCGCCGACCTCACGAAGGGGCGCTGGCGCGAGGCCGACGAGCCGCTCATGGAGGGCTGTCCGTGCCCGGCCTGCCGCACCGGACTGTCGCGGGCCTATCTGAGCTATCTCGCCCGCGCCGGCGAGCTCACCGGAATGCGCCTGCTGACGTTGCACAACCTGACGTTCCTGTCCGGGCTGATGGCCGACCTGCGCGGTGCCATCGCCGCGGGAGACCTCGCCCGGACCGCGGCCCGGCTGCGGGCCGGCGCCGCACCAGGACAGGGCCCGGCCACCGGCGCGTAGGCCGCCGACCGCCTACAGGACCGCGCCGCGCGACCGATGATGGAGAGAGCTTCCATCCTCGAAAGGAGACGCGTAGCCGTGCCCGTGAACCCACTCGACGGCCTCGAGCCGACGCCGATTGCCCTCGACCGGGCAAGCACGGGTGGTGAACCGCACGCGACCTCCGCCGGGCCGACCAACCCGCTGGCCGGTGACGGGACCGGCGCTGCCGAGACGAACCTCCGCGCGCTCGCCGACAGCCTGGGCGTCGATCCGGACGAGCTGCTCGCCCACCTTGCCGCCGCCACGGCCGGCGCGCCGCCACCGTCGGCCGGCGCGGCCGGCGCACCGCCACCGTCCGCCGCCGCGGCCGGCGACCCAGTAACGACCGAAGCGACGAGCGAGACCTCCTCGCCGGCCGCGAGCGCGGCCGCCGCGCTGCTCAACCGAGACAACGCGGCGAACGCGTGGACGAGCGACCTCACCCAGCATCACGGCGGCCTGCTCGTCGACATCAGCGTCTAGCACGCCGCGCGCGCCGCCGGCGAGCCGATCGCCGGCGGCCGCGCGCCGCGGTCACTGGTAGCTGACGCCGGGCCCACCGGGTCCGGCCGGCCCGCCCTGGAAGGCCGAGCCGCTCGTCGCACCCGAGGAGCGATGCGTGCCCATGTTCGGGCAGTGGTGGGTGCCTCCGGGTGCGGCCGACCCGCTCGAGGCCGAGCCAGTCGAGGCCGTGCCGGTCGACGTCGTCGTGGTCGCCGTCGAGGACGATGTCGCCGGGGTGGCGCTCGTCGTGACGGCCGGCGTGTTGGTCGTGCTGGTGCTCGCGCTCGTACCCGGCGCAGCGGCAGCGCCGGCGATGCCGGCGGCCGCGCCCCCGGCGGCGAGCACCCCGGCGATCAGACCGGCTCTGATGATGGTCGATGACATGGGACTCCTTCGGGACGTCTGGGGTGGCGGGGAATGCCTGCCATGCTGCGGCCGGGGGCTAAGCCCGGCCTAACGCGTCCCTGAGACGTCGCTGAGAGTGCTGCGGCGGGCCCCGATCCGCAGATCCGGCCGGCCCAGGCCGCGGCCGCACGCGCGCGGGGTCGCGTCGCTACAGCTTGAGGAACCTGTGCCCGGGCAGCCGATGCCCGCGGCAGGTGTGATACGTGCGCCTGCCCGTGATCGTCGCGCCCGAGGCCGTGTGGGCATCGATGCGCACGACGAACGTGCCGTACGGCAGATGGCGCAGGTCGACCGGACCGGCGAGGTGGCTGCGGATGAACAGCTCGCGGTGCCCGTCGACATAGATGGTGGCCGAGACGACGTGCAGCTCGGCGACATGCTGGATGTGGATGATGAAGTCGCGTCGGCTCGTGCAGGCCTTCACGACCGGCAGGAGCGGTCTGACCGTGATCGCTGCGGCGCGCACCCCGACCGCCGGCGCCGGCACCGCCGCGCTCGTCGTCGTGGTGGCGGTCGTCGTCGTCGCGACGAGCGGGACCGATGCGTCGGCGGCGACCAGCTCGTAGGCGCCGACGTCGCAGTGCGCGGCGCGTGCATCACCGCGCTGGTCCACGGCGACCGTCGGGCACCGCGAGGCGTCGGCGGCGGCGACCGCCGGGCTCGTCGGCACGATCGCCTCGGTCTCGGTGGGCCCCCCGTTATCGCTGAGCGGAAGCAGCCCCACGCCGACCGATGGGTTGGTGATGTCGCTCGACGACGCGTTGCAGTCGGAGCCGTCGTTGTCGAAGAGGTTGCCGCCGGCGGAGACGATCGAGCTCGCGACGTCGAAGTCGCAGTTGGCCGATGTCGCGACGAGCGGCGTCACGGTCCCTACGGGGGTCGCCGTGTCCGAGCCCTGGGCAACGATCGAGTCGCCGACCGTCACCGTGCCGCCGACCGAGGAGATGTTCCCCCCGGCGCCGTCGGCGCCGTTCGCGTTGATCGTGACGTGCTCGAGCGTGGCGGTCGGGCCGTCGACCGCAGACGCAAGCTCGATGCCGCCGCCATCGGCGGTGACTTCCCCGGCGCCGGTGGCGCTGTTAGCGGTGATGGTGTCGTTGAGGAACGTCGCGACGTCGGCGGCGCCCGAGGTCTGCCCGACCGTCGCGGCCCGTGCCGCGGTAGGCAGCGGCGCGCCGGTCGCGGTCCCGTAGTAGGCGCCGCCGCCGGTCTGCCCTACGTTCGTGGTGAACGTATCGCCGGAGAAATCGTACGTGCCGCTCCCCGAGCCGGCAAAGCCTCCGCCATTCCCGCCGGAGTAGTTGTCGGCGATCGTCGAGTCGGTGACGGTCACGTTTGCGGCGGCCGCCGGCTGGAGCGCCTTCGCGGCCGCGCAGGCGAAGGTCGGCTCGACGCCGATGCCGCCACCGCCGCCGCCAATCCCGTCGCCGGACTGGGCTGCGTTGGCGATGATCGCGGAATCGTCGATGGTCAGGGTCGCCGCCCCGATGACGAGGATGCCACCACCGTAGGGCGTCCCACACCCGGTCACGCTGGTGGCGTTTCCGCCGGTGATCGTCACGCCCGAGACGGCGACGGTGAGACCGCCGAGCGTCCCGTTGATCTGGAGCACGCGATCGCCGTCACCGGCGGTCCAGGCGCCGCTGACCAAGCGCGCGCCGCCGTCAATGACGGTTGCCCCCGCACCGGCCCCGGCCACCGTCACGGTGCGCTGGACTCCCGTGTCGGGGTTCTGGATCACGAGGTTGCCCACGCTGCCGTCATCGACAGACGTACGCGGGCTGGTCTGCGGGACCGTCAGGGCGTACGTGCCCGCCGGCACCTGCACCGTCACGTTCCCGCTCAGGCTGCTCGCCTGCTGGAGGGCGGCGCGCAGCGTGCAGTCGGCGCTGCCGCCGCTGCACGGAGCCTGCGAGAGCGGCGCGTCGGCGGTGCTGTTCACCGTGATCGTCGTGTCGGCGCTCGCGACCGCCGGCGCGCCGAGCGCAAGCGCGACGCCAAGCGCCGCGAGGGCGAAGCGCGGCCGTGCGCTCGTCATTGGGATCCGTCCCGACATCGCCGGGCCAAAGTAACAGCTGTGCGCGCCGTCACCAAGGCGGCCGGCTACGCCATCCGTCCATTCCCGGTGGATCGGCTAATGCGGCGCCGCGCCCGTCAGCAGCTGCAGCTCGGGCGCACGCGCTCCCACAGCTCGGCCAGCACGCCGAGCTCCTGCTCGTCGAAGCGCGACAGGAACTGCTCGCGGACGGCCTGGAGATACGTCGCCTTCGCGCGCGCCAGGTGCGCTCGCCCGGCCGGGGTCAGACAGGCATACGCGCCGCGAGCGTCGTGATCGCACGAGCAGCGCTCGAGCAGGCCGTCGCGCTCGAGGCGATCGACGAGCCGAGTCAGACCGCTGCGGGAGAGGTGGATCGAGTCCGCGAGGTCGCACATGCGCATTCGGGCGCCCGGCGCGCCGCCCACATGGTGAAGCACCTCGAACGACGTCAGGGGCAGCCCGTGCGAGCGCTCCAGCTCGGCGTCGAGGCGCTTGGCGAGCGACGCGTGCGTGCACAGCAGCCCCCGCCAGGCTCGCAGCTCAACCTCGTCGAGGGCCTCCGCGGAAGTGGGAGTCGTGGTCGAAGTGACGGTGGACATGGTCTTCGCGGACGTGGCGGCTGCATCACCGAACATAGCAGCGTGCACCGCCTCAACCGCTCCGTGGACGAACGTTCGCGGCGGCGATGCCGAGGACGTCGCAGGCCGCGGGCGCGAACGCGTTAGGCTGACGGAGCATGCGCCCCGACGGCCTGCATCACGTGACCGCCATCACCGCCGACGCTCAGGCCAACGTCGACTTCTACGCGGGCCTGCTCGGCCTGCGGCTCGTCAAGAAGACGGTCAATTTCGACGCGCCGGACGTGTACCACCTCTACTACGGCGACGAGCTCGGACACGCGGGCAGCGTGCTCACGTTCTTCGAGTTCCCCGGTGCCGCCCGCGGTCGAGTGGGGGACGGCGAGGTGTACCTGGTGCAGTGGCGCGTGGCCGACGCCGCGTCCCTGCACTTCTGGTCGGATCGACTCCAGAGCGCCGGCGTCGCTGCCCGGCGCGAGGGCGACTCGCTGCGCTTCGCGGACCCCGAGGGGCTCGAGCACGAGCTGCTCGCCGTCGAGGTGCCCGACGAGCCGCTGATCGCGCACGCGGCGGGCATCGGCGCCGAGCACGCCCTGCGCGGATTCCACGGCGTGCGCGCCTATGCGAGCAAGCCGGCCGACAGCGCGCAACTGCTCACCGACCTCGGCTTCGAGGCCGAGGCCCCGGCGGGATGGCGGCTCGCCGGCGAGCGGCGGCACGCCGCGCTCGCCTACGACCCGCCTCCGAGCGCGGTCGGCCGCCAGGGTGCGGGCAGCGTGCACCACGTCGCGTGGGCCGTCGCCGACGACGACGAGCTCCTCGCCGGCCGGGCGATCGCCGTCGGAGACCAGCGTCACGCCACGGACCTCATCGATCGCGAGTACTTCCACTCGGTCTACTTCCGCGAGCCGAGCGGCGTGCTGTTCGAGCTGGCGACGCTGCCGCCGGGCTTCACCGTCGACGAGCCCGCCGAGTCGCTCGGCGAGGCGCTCAAGCTGCCCCCGCAGTACGAGCCACGGCGTGCAGATCTCGAGCGACGCCTGACGCCGCTCGTCAATCCGCGGACCTCGCTCGCGTCCTCGTAGGGCTCGTGGCCCGGTGAGCACCGCCGCCGAGCCCCTGGTCTACCGCACCCGACCGGCAACCGCGGAGGCCGAGGGCGCACTCGTGCTGCTGCACGGGCGCGCCACCGATGAGAGCGATCTGCTCCCCGTCCTCGACTTCCTCGATCCGCAGCGCCGGCTCGTCGGCATCGTCGTTCGCGGCCCGCTGTCGTTGCCGCCGGGCGGGCAGCACTGGTACGTGGTGCCGCGCGTCGGGTTTCCCGATCCCGAGACGTTCCGGGCCACCCTCGATCAGCTGAACGCGCTGATGGCCGGGCTGCCGGCGGCGATCGGCGTGGCCTTCTCGCGCACCGTGGTCGGCGGGTTCTCGCAGGGCGCGGTCATGTCCTACGCGCTCGGCCTCCAGGCCGGGCATCCGCCACCGGCCGGAATCCTCGCGCTGAGCGGCTTCATACCTACGGTCCCCGGCTTCGAGCTCGACCTCGCCTCGCGCCGGCGACTGCCGGTCGCGATCGCGCACGGCTCGCTCGACCCCGTCATCTCGATCCAGTTCGCGCGTCAGGCCCGCGACCGTCTCGAGCAGGCGGGCCTCGACGTCAGCTACCACGAGTCGGCGATGGGGCACACGATCGACCCGCGCCTGCTGCCCGACCTGCAGCGGTGGGTCGCGGCTAGGGTGTCTGCGACCGCGTCGCCGCCCACGCCCACCAGATCATGAGCGGCTGCAGCGGTAGGCGCAGCCACAGCAGCGCGCGCGGGATCGCCATCCCCGGGATCTGCTCGGGGTGGCGGGCCATGTGCAGGTTCGCCGGGAAGACGGCGAGCAGCAGCGCGATCAGCCCCCATCCGGCCGCGCGTCGCGTCGGCGCGAGCATCACGCCGACGCCTCCGGCGATCTCGGCCACCCCGCTCACGGCGACGAGCGTCGCCGGGTCGCCGAGCCCGGGCGGCACGATCCGCTGGTAGGGACGCGGCATCACGAAGTGATTGATGCCGGCCCCGATGAAGAACAGGCTGAGCAGGCGTCGCGAGCGCGGCGCAGAGGTCGACGGGGCCGGTCGCACGGAGGCCATCGCGAGCGCAGTCTAGTCGCCGTCGAGCGCTGGCGCGCGCAGCAGCGAGCGGCCCGTCATCTCCGGCGGCTGCGCCAGGCCGAGGAGCGCGAGGACCGTCGGAGCCACGTCGGCGAGGACGCCGCCGTCAGCGAGCTGGACACCCGAGCTCGTGACGATGACCGGCACGGGGTTGAGCGAGTGGGCGGTGTTCGGGCTGCCGTCGGGCTCGAGCATATGATCGGCGTTACCGTGGTCGGCGGTGATGACGCAGGCCCCGCCATCGGCGTGGACCGCCGCGACGACGCGTCCGAGACATGCGTCGACCGTCTCGATCGCCGTCACGGCCGCAGGGATCACCCCGGTGTGGCCGACCATGTCGGCGTTGGCAAAGTTGATGAGCCCGAAGCGCGGCTCGTCCTCGCGCCACGCCGTCACGAACGCGTCGGCGGCCTCGGCGGCGCTCATCTGCGGCTTGAAGTCGTAGGTCGGCACGTCGCGTGCCGAGGGCACGAGCTCGCGGCGCTCGCCGACATACGGCGTCTCTTCGCCCCCGTTGAAGAAGTAGGTGACGTGCGGGTACTTCTCGGTCTCGGCCACGTGCAGCTGGCGGGCGCCCTCGTGCGCAAGGACCCCGGCGAGCGTCACCGAGGGCCGCTGTGGCGCGAAGGCCACTGGGTAGGGCCAGCCCTCCTCGTACTCGGTGAGGCACGCGTAGCGCGCGACCGGCGCCTCACTCCGTCCGCGCCACCCGGGCAGGCTCTCGTCGCCCTCGCCGAAGCCGGGCTCGGCGAGCGCGCGCGTCAGCTCGCGCACGCGATCGGGACGGAAGTTGAAGCACAGCACGCTGTCGCCGGGGCGGATGCGCCCCTCCTCCCCCACCGTCGTCGGCTCGATGAACTCGTCGGTCTCCCCCCGCTCGTAGGCCGCCCGCGCCGCGTCGCCCGCCGTGTCGGCATGGTGCGGGGCATCGCCGGCGACGAGCAGATCGTAGGCTCGCTGCGCGCGGTCCCAACGGCGATCGCGGTCCATCGCGAAGTAGCGTCCGACCACTGTCGCCACCCGCCCGCAGCCCTGCTCGGCGCAGTACCCGGCGAGCGTGTCCAGATAGCCGGCGCCCGCGTGCGGGAGCGTGTCACGGCCGTCGGTGAACGCGTGGATGACCAGATCGGGAACATCGGCCGCGGCGGCCACCGTCACCAGCGCGAGCAGGTGCTCGAGGCTCGAATGCACGCCGCCGTCGGACACGAGGCCGATCAGGTGCACGCGCGGCGCGTCGGCGAGGGCCGCTCGGATCACCGGGTTCTCGGCGAAGCCGCCGCCGCGGGCCGCGTCGTCGATGCGCGTGAGGTCCTGCATGACGACCGCGCCGGCGCCGAGGTTCAGGTGCCCGACCTCGGAGTTGCCCATCTGCCCGTCGGGCAGCCCGACGTAGCGCCCCCAGGTCTTCAGCTGCGTGTGCGGGTAGCCGGCCCACAGGGCATCCATGACGGGCGTGCGCGCGAGCGAGATGGCGTTACCGGGGCCGTTGGGCGCCAGGCCCCAGCCGTCGAGCACGACGAGGCACGCGCGCGGCACCGGCACGTTCGCCGGGCCGGCCGGCAGCTCGGCGCTCATGCGCGGGCGAGCCGGGCCGCGTCGACGATCTCGGCGAAGCCCGCGGGGTCGAGGGACGCGCCGCCGACGAGTGCCCCGTCGACGTCGGGGAGCGCCAGCAGCTCCGCCGCGTTCCCCGGGTTGACGCTGCCGCCGTAGAGGATCCGGGTCTGCGTCGCGGCCTCGGCGTCGCGCCCGGCGATGAGCGCGCGGATGAAGGCGATCGACTCCTGCGCCTGCTCGGGCGTGGCCACGTTGCCGGTGCCGATCGCCCATACGGGCTCGTAGGCCACCACGAGGGTGCCGAGCTGCTCGCGATCGAGGCCCGAGAGGTCCTCGCTCACCTGGTGGCGCAGCGTCCGCTCGGTGTCGCCGGCCTCGCGCTCCTCCTCGGTCTCGCCGACGCACAGGATCGGCAGCAGACCGGCGGCGAGCGCGGCCGGCACCTTCGCCGCGAGCGCGCGATCGGTCTCCCCGAACAGCTGGCGGCGTTCGGAGTGGCCGAGCACGACGCCGTGCACGTCGAGATCGGACAGCATCGGGGCCGAGATCTCGCCCGTATAGGGCCCCTCGGGCGCCTGGTGCAGGTTCTGCGCGTACACCTCGACGCGCGACCCGCGCGCGCTGTCGACCATCGGACCGAGTGCCGTGAACGGCACGCAGATCCCGACGTCGACGCCTTCCGCCGCGGAGACGCGCGGGAGCAGCCCCTGGATGAAGGCCTCGGCCTCGGGGACCGTCTTATACATCTTCCAGTTGCCGGCGATGAACGGCGTACGGCTCACGCGGGCCTCCCGCCGGCCACCGCCGGCGACTCCTCCTCGAGCACCGCCACCCCGGGCAGCCGCCGCCCCTCGAGCAGCTCGAGCGTCGCGCCGCCGCCGGTCGAGAGGTGATCGACGCGGTCGCCCAGGCCGAAGGCGTGCAGGGCGGCGACCGAGTCGCCACCGCCGGCGACCGTCGTCGCCGGGCTGTCGGCCACGGCGTGGGCGACCGTCCGCGTGCCGGCGGCGAACGGCGCCAGCTCGAACGCGCCCATCGGGCCGTTCCAGAACACGGTGCCCGCGGCGGCGATCTCGCGCGCGTAGCGCTCCGCCGTGGCCGGACCGATGTCGAGCCCCATCCAGCCGTCGGGCACGTCGACCCCTTCCAGGGTCCGCGAGTCCGCGTCGGCCGACAGGCTGGTGGCGATGACGAGATCGCTCGGCAGCTCCAGGCGTGCGCGCCCGTCCTGGCGGGCCACGTCGAGCGCGCGCTCCGCAGGTTCGAGCTCGTCGGGCTCGCACAGCGACGCCCCGACCGGGTGCCCGAGCGCCGACAGGAACGGGAAGCACATCGCGCCGCCGATGAGGACGGCGTCGGCGATGGTCAGGAAGCGCTCGATGACGGCGATCTTGTCGGACACCTTCGCGCCGCCGATGATGGCGACGAGCGGACGGCGGGGATCCTCGAGGATCGCGCGCAGCGTGGTCACCTCTCGCTCGAGCAGCCGTCCGGCCGCCGCCGGGAGCAGATGCGCGACGCCCTCGGTGCTCGCGTGCGCGCGGTGCGCGGTGCCGAAGGCATCGTTGACGTAGGTGTCGGCGAGCGTCGCCAAGGCCCGTGCCAGCTCGGGGTCGTTGCGCGTCTCGCCCGGCTCGAAGCGGACGTTCTCGAGCATCATCAGCTCGCCGGGAGCGAGCGCGTCGCTCAGCGCCCGTGCGCGTTCGCCGACGACCTCGGGCACGAGCGGGACCGGGGCGCCGACGAGCTCGCTCAGCCGCGCGGCGACCGGAGCGAGCGACAGCGACGGGTCCGGGCCCTTGGGACGGCCGAGATGCGACGCGAGCACGATCCGCGCGCCGCGCCCGCGCAGCTCCTCGATGGTCGGCAGGGCCGCGCGGATGCGAGCGTCGTCGGTGATCTGCCCGTCGTGGAGCGGGACGTTGAAGTCGGCGCGCACCAGGATGCGCCGACCGTCGACGTCGAGGTCGTCGAGCGTCCTCACCCGACCGGCGCCCCCGCAGCCTGGGCCGGCGCGCCGGTGAGCACGCGCTCGGCCAGCTCGACGATGCGGTTCGAGTAGCCCCACTCGTTGTCGTACCAGCTGACGACCTTCACCAGCGTTCCGTCGATGACGGCGGTGAGCTCGCCGTCGGCGATCGAGGAGTACGGATTGCCGACGATGTCGGTCGAGACGATCGGGTCCTCGGTGTAGGCGAGGATGCCGGTCAGCTCGCCGCGGTCGGCCTGCCCGGCCAGCGCTCCGTTGATCTCCTCCACGCTCGTCGCGCGCTCGGCCTCGAACGTCAAGTCGACGAGCGAGCCGGTCGGGACGGGCGCGCGCACCGCGAAGCCGGTCAGCTTGCCGTTCAGATCGGGCAGCACGAGCCCGACCGCCTTCGCCGCGCCGCTCGACGCCGGGATCAGGTTGATCGCCGCAGCGCGGGCGCGACGCAGATCCTTATGCGGGAGGTCCTGCAGGTTCTGGTCGGCGGTGTAGGCGTGGATCGTCGTCATCAGGCCGTGCCGGATGCCGATCGCCTCGTGCACGACCTTGGCGACCGGCGCCAGGCAGTTCGTCGTGCAGGACGCGTTGGAGATGACGTGATGGCGCTCGGGATCGTAGGCGTCGAAGTTCACGCCGAGGACCACGGTGACGTCCGCGCCGGTGGCCGGCGCGGTGATGATCACCTTCTGCGCGCCGCCGTCGAGATGCTTGGCCGCGGCATCGCGGGAGTTGAACCGGCCGGTCGACTCGATCACCACGTCGACGCCGAGCTCGCCCCACGGGAGCGCGGCCGGGTCGGTGTCCGCGAGCACCTTCAGCGGCTGCCCGTCGATGATGAGCGTGTCGCCCTCGAGCTCGACGGTGCCCGGGTAGGGCCCAAGGATCGAGTCGTACTTGAGCAGATGCGCGAGCGTCTTCGCGTCGGTCAGGTCGTTGACCGCTACCCACTCGATATCGGGGGCGACGGCCTTCGCCTTCGCGGCGCGAAAGACGTTGCGGCCGATGCGACCGAAACCATTGATTCCGACGCGTACGGACATGGAATCCTCCGTCGTGAAAGGGGATGTGGATAAGGGATGCCGAGCGCTCGTCCGTGCGTCCGGCCACGCCTGCGAGACCCTATCAACGCCGCGTCGGACGACGATCCGCACGCGACCGCAGGACCGCTCAGTAGCCGCTGCGGTCCGGGTAGATCACGCTCACCCAGATTCGGGTCAGCACCGCGCTGACCGCCGCCGGGCCGTCGCCCGGATCGCGGCCGAGGCGCTCGGCGAACACGGCGGCGTTCATGAGCCCGAGCGCGCGCGCGGTCTCCTCGGGCTCGGGCACGACGGTGCGTCCGCGGCGGCGGTCGTGCTCCAGGCGCACGATCACCGCCGCGATCAGGCCGTCGATCACCGCGCGGTACTGGGCTTCGATGCGCGGGTCGTGGAAGGACCCGGCATGGGCGGCCCGCAGGACGTGGCGATGGCGGTGCCAGACCCCGGCGACCCCGGCGAGCGCGGCGCCGACCTCCTCGACCGGGTCCCCGTCGGGACCCGTCAGCCATGCGGCGGCGGCCTCGCCGGCCTCGCCGGCGATCTCCTCGAGCAGGCGGATGATCACCGCGGAGCGGTCGCTGAAGTAGTGGTAGAAGGTCGAGCGCTTCATCCCCGTCGCGCGCATCAGCTCGTCGACGCGCAGCTCGCGGAAGTCGTGCTCGGCGAGGAAGCGCTCGGCGGCATCAAGGATCTCGCGCTCGGCCTGCTCGGGCTGGCGACGGATACGCCGGCCGGCCGGAGCGACCGTGCGCGCGGGAGCCGTGCTCTTGGCGGCCGGACCGGGCATGGCGTGGCCCCGAGTGTATTGACGTGCCGCCATCGCTTCGCTACTGTACCAACGCTATCGACGCCGTGTCGATAGCGTCCTCACCAGTACCGGACCCGCCACCACCCAGAGGGAATACATGAGCACGATCGCCCCGAACCTCGACGTCAGCGACCTGCGGCTGTGGGACGACGGCCCGCCGCACGACACCTTCGCCCGCCTGCGCCGCGAGCAGCCCGTGCACTGGAGCGACCTGGGGGGCTTCCCCGACGAGCGGGGGTTCTGGTCGATCACGCGCTACGAGGACGTCGCGACCGTGGGGCGCGACCACAAGACGTTCTCCTCGGAGGAGGGCGGGATCATCGCCGTCGACAAGGTGTGGGACATCCCCGGAGTCCCGAGCTCGCTCGAGCTCACGCGACGGATGCTGATCGCGCAGGATCCGCCCCGCCACGACCGCCTCAAGGCGCTGGTGCAGGCCGCGTTCACCCCCAAGCGCGCGCTCGATCACTCAGACCGCATGCGCGAGATCATCAACCTCGTCTACGACCGCGCGCTCGAGCGCCATCCCGACGGTCGCATCGACCTCGTGCAGGACGTCGGGATCTACGTGCCGGCGATGGTGATCGGCGACATGCTCGGCGTGCCGCGCGAGGACGCCGACAAGCTCGTCGACTGGACGAACCGAACGACGGCGTTCGAGGACCCGCGCGTCGCGCCGAGCCCGGAGGACATGTTCGCCGCGGTCATGGAGCTGTTCGAGTACGTGAACGCGATGATCGACGCCCGCCGGAACGAGCCGACCGACGACCTGCTGACCGCGCTCATGCAGGCGCAGGTCGAGGGCGAGCACCTCGAGCACGAGGAGATCCTGATGTTCTTCTTCCTGCTCATGGTCGCCGGGAACGACAGCACGCGAGCGACGTTCTGCTCCGGCCTGCTCAGCCTGCTCGAGGACCCCGAGCAGATGGCACTCGTGGAAGAGCACCCCGAGCTGTACGAGGGGGCGGTCGAGGAGTTCGTGCGCTACCACCCCGCCTTCGCCTACATGCGCCGCACCGCCGCCCGCGACACCGAGGTCGCCGGACAGCCGATCGCGCGGGGCGACAAGCTGCTGCTCTGGTACGTCTCGAGCAACCGCGACGAGACGGTGTTCGAGGACCCCGACCGCTTCGACGTCCGCCGCAGCCCGAACAAGCACCAGGGGTTCGGCGGCGGCGGTCGCCACTTCTGCCTCGGCGCCGGCCTCGCGCGCCTGGAGATGCGCCTGTGGCTCGGCGAGACGTTGCGCCGCTTCCCCAGCCTCGCGCTCGACGGCGAGCCGACCCGCCTCAGCTCGACGTTCCTCAACCAGTACCGGACGATTCCGGTGTCCCTGTTCGCGTTCGCCTGAGCCCGCCCTACGCGTGCCCGCCGGCGGCGATCTCGATCCGCAGCCCGTCGGGATCGAGCAGGTAGGCCGCGTAGTAGCGCGGCCCGTACTGCGGGCGCGGGCCGGGATCGCCGTCGCTGCGCCCCCCCTGCGCGAGGCCGGCGGCGAAGGCTCCGTCGACGGCCGCGCGCCCCGACGCCTCGAACGCGATGTGCCCGAACCCCGGCGCCGGGGGGCGTCCGCGCATGACGATCCAGAAGCGCGCCTCGTTCACCCCGTAGGCGATCGCCCGTTCGGTGTCGTGCAGGCGGCGGATGCCGAGCGCGAAGAACACCGCGTCGTAGAACGCGGCCGAGCGCGCGAGGTCCGACACCTCGACACCGACGTGATCGAACATCGCGTTCGGCGCCGTCAGGCGCCGCTCGAGCCCTTCTCGATGTCCCGGTGGCTGACGGCGACGCTCAGGTCGTCGCGGTCGCGGTAGCGCTCGGCAAGGTGCTCGGAGATCGCCACCGAGCGGTGCCGGCCGCCGGTGCACCCGATCGCGATCACGAGGTGCGCCTTGCCCTCGTCGACGTACTGGTCGAGCAGGAAGTCGAGCAGCGGATCGAGGTTCTCGTAGAACGTCTCGAGGCGCCCGTCGCGGGCGATGTACTCGACGACGGCGTCGTCGAGCCCGGTGAGCGGGCGCAGGCTCGGCTCGTAGTGCGGATTGGACAGGAACCGCACGTCGAACGCGAGGTCGCCGTCGCGCGGCGGGCCGTGCTTGAACCCGAAGCTCATGAAGGTCACCGACAGGCGCGCCGCGCCCTGGCGCGAGACGAACTCGCTCGCGATGCGGTTACGCAGCGTCGCCGCCGACATCCCCGTGGTGTCGATCACGACGTCGGCGCGCTCGCGCACGCCTTCGAGCAGCGCGCGCTCGGCCGCCACCCCGTCGGCGACGCTGCCGGTGGGGGCGAGCGGGTGTCGCCGCCGCGTCTCCTTATATCGAGTGACAAGGGCCTGCTCGGCCGCCTCGAGGAACAGCACGCGATGCTGCATCTCCAGCGTGGCGAGGTCATCGAGGACCGCGCTGAAGGCCTCGAAGTACTCACCACCGCGCACGTCGGACACGACGGCCGCGCGCTCGACCTTGGAGCCCTCGTGGCGGAAGAGCTCGACGAGCGCCGCGATCATCTCCGGTGGCAGGTTGTCGACGCAGAAGTAGCCCGCGTCCTCGAACACGTTCATGGCCGTCGACTTGCCGGCCCCCGAGAAGCCGGTGATGATGACGAGGTCGCGGAGCTGCGGCGCGGCCGGCGACTCCTCGGTGGTGGCGCTCGCGGGGCCGGACTCGCTCATCTCACATCATTGTGCCGCGTGAGGTCACTCGACGCGGTGCAGGTGGCCGTGCAGCTCGCGCGCCGTCTTCGCGGGCAGGCCGGGGACGGCCTGCAGCTCCTCGCGGCTGGCGGCGAGGATCGCCTCCGGCGAGCCGAAATGGCGCAACAGCGCGCGCTTGCGGGCCGGCCCCACGCCGGGCAGGCCGTCGAGCAGCGAGCTCGTCATCGCCCGATCGCGGCGGCTGCGGTGATGGGTGATCGCGAACCGGTGGGCCTCGTCTCGCACCCGCTGCAGCAGCTGTAGCTCCGGTGTCTGGTGATCGAGCACGAGCGGGTCCGGGCGCCCCGGGAAGAAGACCTCCTCGATGCGCTTGGCCAGAGAGATGACCGCCACGCCGCGTTCGCGGAAGCCCCGCAGCGGGGCGATGCCCGCGGACAGCTGGCCCTTGCCGCCGTCGATCACGATCACGTTGGGCAGCGCGGCGAAGCTCGGGTCGTAGTGGGCGTCGTGCGGCGAGATGTCGGCCTGACGCTCCCACTGGGCGTAGCGGCGAGCGAGCACCTCGGCCATCGAGGCGAAGTCATCGGAGCCCTCGACGGTGCGGATCGTGAAGCGCCGGTAGTCGGACTTCTTCGGCGCGCCGCCCTCGAAGACGACCATCGAGGCGACGGTGTGCGTGCCGCCGAGGTTCGAGATGTCGAAGCACTCGATCCGCACCGGAGGCACGTCGAGGCCGAGCGCCTGCTGCAGCCCATCGAGCGCCTCGGCGCGGCGCTCGCGGCCGCGCTGGACCTTCATCCGCTCCTGGTCGAGCGACAGGCGCGCGTTGCGCTCGGCGAGCTCGAGGATGCGGCGCTTGTCGCCGCGCTCGGCGGCGCGCAGCTCGACCGGCCCGCCACGCTGGAGCGCGAGCGCGCCGGCGAGCGCCTCCCGCGCGCCGACCTCCTTTTGCACGACGATCTGCGAAGGGATCGACGTCGCGCCACCGCCGTAGTACTGGAGCATGAACTCCTCGGCGACCTCGGCGAGCTCGCGCTCGGTCTCGTTGGCGAGGTAGAAGGACTGCCGGTCGGAGAGGACGCCGTCGCGGACCTGGAAGACCTGTGCGTTGGCGTCGGTGCCCTCGATGGCGATCGCCACCGCGTCGAGCGTGCCGATCGCCTCGTTGGCCACCCGCTGGCGCTCGAGCAGCGAACGCACGGCCCGCAGGCGGTTGCGCTCGAGCGCCGCCTGCTCGAACTCCTGCGCCGCCGCGGCCGCCTGCATGCGCTCGTGCAGCTCGCGCTCGATCTCGCGGTAGCGACCGGAGAGGAAGTCGATCACTCCGTCGATGTTGCGCCGGTATTCCTCCGCCGAGACATAGCCGACGCACGGCGCCTCGCAGCGCTTTATGTAGTAGTCCAGGCACGGCGACCCGCTGCGCCGTCCCGGCTCCGGCCCCGTGCACGACCGGAACATGAACACCTTCGCGAGCAGATCGAGCGTGCCGCGCACGCGCTTGGCGTTCGAGTACGGCCCGAAGTACGCGCGGTCGCGCCGATGGCGCTCGCGCGTGAAGTAGACGCGGGGGAACTCCTCGTCGAGCGAGATGGCGATGAACGGGTAGGACTTGTCGTCGCGCAGGCGGATGTTGAAGCGGGGCCGGTACTGCTTGATGAAGTTCTGCTCGGCGAGGAGGGCCTCGGACTCGCTCGACACGACGAGCGCCTCGATGTGATCGACGCTCGCCACCATCTCGGCGTGGCCGGGACTGCTCGGCACCTGCGCCTTGGAGAAGTGCGACGCGACGCGCTTGCGGACCGACTTCGCCTTCCCGACGTAGATGACGCGCCCGCGGGCGTCGCGGAAGAGGTAGACGCCGGGCTGGTCGGGCAGCGTGCGGCGCTGGGCGGCGAGGCGCTCGACGCGGGTGGGCTCGCCCTCGCCGGCGGTCGGGACCTCTTGCGTGGTGGCGTCGGACATCACCCTCGAGGATAGATAGGGTGGTCGCGGTGGCCGACGACACCGTCAACCTCCTCAGCGACACGCAGACGAAGCCCACGCCCGAGATGCGCGCGGCGATCGCGGCGGCCGAGGTGGGCGACGAGCAGCGCGGCGAGGATCCGACCGTCAACGCGCTCCAGGACCGAGTGGCCGAGCTGCTCGGCCAGCCGGCGGCGGTGTTCCTGCCGTCGGGCACGATGTGCAACGCGATCGCCCTGCAGCTGCATCTGCGCCCGGGCGACGAGGTGCTCCTCCACGAGAGCGCGCATCCGGTCGGCTTCGAGGCCGGCGGGCCGGCGGCGCTCGCGGGGGCGATGATCCGCACCCTCCCCGGCGATGGCGGGATGTTCGACGCCGACGCGGTGCGCGACGCGATCCGTCCCCCCGGTGATCGTCACGCGCCGCGCACCCGCTGCGTGTCGGTCGAGCAGACCACGAACCTCGGTGGCGGGCGCGTGTGGCCGCGCGAGCGGGTCGTCGACGTGCTCGCCGCGGCCGCCGAGCACGGACTGCACACCCATCTCGACGGGGCGCGGCTGCTGAACGCCGCCGTGGCGAGCGGCGTGCCCGCTGCGGACTGGGCGGGCGGGTTCGACACCGCGTGGATCGACTTCTCCAAGGGTCTCGGCGCGCCGGTCGGCGCCGCCCTCGCCGGGTCGCCCGAGCTGATCGAGGAGGCGTTCCGTCTCAAGCACCGGCTCGGGGGGGCGATGCGCCAGGCCGGGATCATCGCCGCCGCCGGGCTGTACGCGCTCGAGCACCACGTCGCGCGCCTCGCCGAGGACCACGCGCGGGCCCGCCGCCTCGCCCAGGGCCTGGCCGAGCTGCCCGGCGTGAGCATCGACCCGGCGGCCGTCGACACGAACATCGTCATCTTCGGGGTCGCCGACGCACCGGCGTTCTCGGGCGCGCTCGCGCGGCGGGGCGTGCGGATCGCCGCCATCGGCCCACGGCGCCTGCGGGCGGTCACGCACCTCGACGTCGACGACGACGGCATCGAGCGGGCCTTGGCCGCCGCGCGCGAGGCCGTCGACGGCGACGCTGGGGATTGACCCGGCCGGCCGCGACCGTAGACTTTGTGCGTGGCCCGCGTGGGCGAACCAGACGCTCCGCGAGCGACGGTGGAAACGGGAAAGACCCGCACGGTCGTGTCCTGTGCGCTCGGCGTCGGCGGTGTGGTGCTCGTGCTGCTCACCGGCGCCGCGATCACCACGAGCCTGGCCGGCGCCCGGTCGGCGGCCGGCGGCGCGGCCACGCTCGCGCCCGCGGGCCGCGCAGCCTTCGTGCCGACCGTCGGCGATTGGGACGCCACGCTCGACGGGCTGCATGCGAGCTTCGACCTCGTCAGGTACCCCCACGGTGCCGTCTACGGTGCGTCGCGGTACGCGATCCGTGACCTCGTCTATCAGCGCCCGGCGACCTGCCCGCCGAGCCTCACCGATCCGACGCGCAGCACGTTCGTGGCCTTCGCGGACGCCGCGCCTCCGTACCTGCTCGTCCAGCGGGACGGCCGCTTTCCGTTCGGGACCTCGCCGTACGGATCGATCACCGCGCCGACGGCGGCCGAGCTCGCGCAGAGCTACACGGCGGGGAGCGCGGGCCGGGCGTGCGCGGTCCACCTCCACTTCGCCTTCGCGCCGGCGGCGCGCGTGCCCGTCGACGACGGCACCTGGCGCCTGACCGCCGGCGATGGCAGTGGCGGGACCTTCTCGGTGCGCGGTGACGGGCGCATCGTCTACGCGATCCCGCTGTCGAGCATCGTCGCGCAGTGCAGCGGAAGCATCACCCCGGGCTCGTTCAGCGGCGAGCTCGCGCTGTTCGTCGAGCCCGACGGAAGCGCCACCGAGACCACGAGCGGCAACGGCGCGCAGATCACGGTGAGCCTGCGCTTCACCTCGCCGACCTCGGCGACCGGCCAGTACGTCGCCACCGCGACGGGCTGCACGCCCACGGCGCTCGCCTTCCGGGCCGCGCTGACGCGGGGCTGACGGCCCCGCGCGCCGGCACCCGCCCGGCGCGTCGGTGACCGTCGCGTCACCCCGCCCGCGACGCCCGTCTAATACTGCCGCGACACCCGCCAGATATGGACGAGCGCGTACACGACGGCGCCGAGGATGACGAACCACACGACCTCGCCGGCGCCGGTCTGCCACATCCGCGGCTGGGCCGTGATCGTCACCACCGCGACGGCCACGGCGCCGTAGAGCAGGGCCCGCATCCGGTCGCCGAGGCTGTACAAGGCGACTCGGTGCTCCATGTACATCCGCCCGGCGAAGTACGCGATCACGCCGGCGAACGTGACGGACACGATGCCGCCGATCGTCGTGGAGACCTGATCGCCACGCGGCAGGAAGTAGGCCGCCGCCGCGATCAGCGCGATGATCGCGATGTTCCTCGCCGGCGCATAGCGCTCCATGACTCGGAGTGTAGATGAGCGGCGCACTGGCACAATCGCGTCGATGTGGGATGGTCTGAGCACGCGCCTGGAGGGCGCGATCGTGACGCTCGAGCCGCTCGCCGCTCACCACGAGCGGGCGCTGTTCGACGCCTCCCGCGACCCCGCGATCTGGCGCTGGCTGCCGGCCGGGTCGGATCCGCTCGGAGGCGGCGAGCGCGGCGCCCCCGACCGCGACGAGTTCGCTGCACTGTTCGCGGACGCCCTGCGCGCGAGCGCGGATGGCACCGAGGCGGCGTTCGCCACCGTCGATCGCCGCCGTGGCGAACCGGTGGGGAGCACGCGCTACCTCGCCCTGCGCGAGCCGCATCGCGGCCTGGAGATCGGCTGGACCTGGCTCGCCCCGGGCGTCTGGCGCAGCGGCGCGAACGTCGAGGCGAAGCTGCTCATGCTCGAGCACGCCTTCGAGCACCTCGGCTGCGTGCGCGTCGAGTTCAAGACCGACGCTCGCAACGAGCGCTCGCGCTCCGCGCTGGCGGCCCTGCCGGCGCAGTTCGAGGGCATCTTCCGCCGGCACATGGTCGTACCGGGCGGCCTGCGCGACTCGGCCTACTACAGCGTGGTCGACGAGGAGTGGCCGCGCGTCCGCGCCAACCTGCGGCGGCGGCTCGACGCGGCGCCGCCGACCGCCTGACGGCGGTCCGCTATTCGACGAGCGTCGCCAGGTGGGCGTAGGCGGCGTCCACGGCCCGCTTGGCCGCCGTGTGGCGCGCCTCGGACTTCGCCGAGTCGTACTTCGTCGCCCACGCCGCCGGGTCGGCGAGCTCGTCCTCGAGCGCGGCGAGCGCCGCCTCGGCGTCCTCGACGGCGCGTTCGGCCTTCTCCTGCTCGCGCAGCCGATTCTTCGACGGACCGGCGTCGCGGGGCTTCGTCGCCTTGGCCGACGACCGCTTCGGCGCGGCCTCCGTGGCCGCATGCGCGGGACCCGCGCCGTTGCCGTTCCTCGCCGGCGCGCTCCCGTTCGCGCTCGCTGCTCGCCCGCCGCGCGGCGCCGGCGGGCCGCCGGCCGCCGCCCGCTCCTCACGGACCCGCACGTACTCGGGCCAGCCGCCGACGTAGGAGTGCAGCTCGCCATCCTCGAGCGCGACCGTGCGCGTGCCGACCGCGTCGAGCAGCGCTCGGTCGTGGCTGACCAGCAGCAGCGATCCCTCGAAGCCCCGCAGCGCGTCCTCGAGCGCCTCGCGGCTCTCGATGTCGAGATGGTTGGTCGGCTCGTCGAGGATCAGCACGTTCGCGCCGGACTGCACGAGGATCGCGATCGACAGCCGCCGGCGCTCGCCACCGGACAGCCCTTCGAGCGGCTTCTCGGCCTCCTCGCCGGAGAACAGGAACCGCCCGAGCAGCGCGCGCGCCTTGTTCGGGGTCAGCCGGGTGGCACGCTGGGTGGCCTCGACGACGGTCTGGCCGGGGGGTCCACCCACGCCGAGCTCCTCGGCGTGCTGGGAGAGATAGCCGACCTGCACGTTGTGACCGGTGCGCAGCTTGCCCTCGGCGAGCGGGCGGCGCGCGGCGAGCGTCTCGATGAGCGTCGTCTTGCCGGTGCCGTTCTTGCCGACCAGCGACACGTGCTCGCCGCGCTCGAGCCACAACTCGGCGTCGCGGACGAGCACGAGCGGGGGGTCGCCGACCTCGATCCGTCCGCCCTCGAGCTCGAACACGACGCGCCCGCTGCGCTCCGGGGCCTTGAAGTCGAAGGACAAGGCATCACCGTCGCGCGGGTCCCGCTCGATTCGCTCGATCTTCGAGAGCGCCTTCACCCGCGACTGGGCCTGCCGGGCCTTCGTGGCCTTCGCCCGGAAGCGCTCGATGAAGCGCTCCATGCGCGCGATCTCGGCCTGCTGCTTGTCGATCGCGCGGCCGAGGGCGAGCTCGCGCGCGGCCTGCTCGCGCCGCCAGGCGTGCCACGTGCCGGCGAAGAAGCGAGAGCGCCCGGCCTCGAGCTCGAGCACGGCGGTGCCGACCGTCTCGAGAAACCAGCGGTCGTGCGCGACGAGCATGATCGCCGAGTCGAGGCCGATGAGCGTCTTCTCGAGCCACTCCAGCGACTCGATGTCGAGGTGGTTGGTCGGCTCGTCGAGCAGCAGCACGTCCGCCTCGGCGGCGAGCGCGCGGGCCAGCGACGCGCGGGTCAGCTGCCCGCCGGAGAAGGTGTCGAGCCGCCGGTCGAAGTCGGCGTCGGCGAATCCGAGCCCGTGCAGCATCGCCGTCGCGCGGTCGCGCCACAGGTAGCCGCCGTGGGCCTCGAGCGCCCCCTGGGCCCGGCTGTAGCGCGCGAGCGTCGAGTCGTCGGTGGCGCCGCCGGCCATCGCCTGCTCGAGCTCGCGCAGCTCCGCCTCGATGGCGAGCTCCTCCGCGCAGGCCGACAGCACGTAGTCGCGCAGGCTGACCGCCCGCTCGCGCGGCGGGCGCTGGTCGTGCAGGACGACGCGCGCGCCCTTCGCCAGCGACAGCTCGCCGCGGTCGATCGACTCGTCGCCGGCGAGCATGCGCAGCAGCGTCGTCTTCCCAGCGCCGTTGCGTCCCGCGATGGTGAGACGATCGCGACGCTCGAGCTTGAACGAGACGCCGCGCAGCAGCGGCTGCCCGGCCATGTCCTTGTGCAGGTCTGAGGCGATGAGGACGGCCACGCGCTCATGGTAGGCGCGCGGCGACCCCGGTCATTCGCCACCCGGAGGGGGAGCGGCCGGCAGGCCGGCGCCGTGCCGCTGCCATTCCACGAGGATCTCGTTCTCGCGAGCCACCCGCTCGGACGGGCCGAGTCCCTCGAAGTCGCGGAACATCCGCTTGAGACCGCGGACGCCGTCGAGGTCGTTCGCGGCGATCTGGCCGGCGACGGCGAGCGCCTCGGCCTCCGCCTCCCCGGCGGCGACCACGCGGTTGAGAAAGCCGATCTCGGCGGCCTCCCGCGCGCCGATCACGCGCCCGGTGAGGACGAGGTCCCGCGCGCGGGAGAGGCCGACGAGCGGCGCCAGTCGGGCCGGGCCGACGGGGACACCGAGCCGCGCGCCGGCCCACGCGAGCTTGAGGTTGTCGCCGCCGATGCGCAGGTCGCAGCCGGCGGCGAGCTCGGCCCCGGCGCCGACGACGTTCCCGACGCACACGCACGTCGTGGGGGCCGGGAAGGCCTCGACCGCCGCGTACAGACGCGCGAAGGCCTCCATCCGCGCGACCCCGCCCTCGACGTCGAGCGGCTCGTTCACGTCGGCGCCCGCGCACAGGGCCCGCTCGCTCGTCGTCGACAGCACGACGGCGCGCAGCACGGGGTCGTCCTGCAGCTCGAGCAGGGCCCCGAGCAGCTCGTGCAAGGTCGCGCTGTCGAGGGCGTTACGTTGCGCCGGGCGGTCGAGGCGCAGCACCTCGATCCCCTGCGGCAGGCGCTCGCGGACAACGGTGGCCATGGCCGCGGCGAGGATAGCGGCCCGCTCCGATACGATCCCGAGACGATGCGCAGGCTGACCACATCCCTGACCGCCGCGGCGGTCCTGCTGCTCGCCTTCGCACCAAGCGCGCTGGCCTTCAACGACGGCCGCGGCTTCTACGGCGAGACCAACGACAAGGTGGTCACGACCGCCGGGTTCATCCTGGTCGGCTTCTTCTCGCTGTTCGTGTTGATCGCCAGCCTCATCTACAACCACCTGGACAAGCGCCGGCACGCCCGCCTGGACGCAGCCAAGCACCGCGTCGCGAGCGGTGAGTGGCGCGGCGGCTGGTAGGCCCGGGCTGACGATCGCCCCCCGGGCTGCGCGGGGGTATGCTCGCCCCACCAACCGGGAGGGAGCCAGATGGCCTATTTCGTAACCGGCGCGACCGGATTCATCGGACGCAACCTCGCCGAGCGCCTGTTGCGGCGCGACGGCGACGTCTATGTGCTGGTGCGTGAGGGCTCGCACGAGCGGCTCGACGCGCTCGTGGAGCGCTGGGGCCGTGAGCTCGGCGACCCTGCGGGCGTGCGCGCGCGTGTCCACCCCGTCCCCGGCGACCTGCGCGCACCGCGCCTCGGCGTGAGCGACGAGCTCGTCGCCGAGCTGGACGGCAACGTCGAGCACTTCTTCCATCTCGCCGCGCTGTACGACATGACCGCCCCCCCGGAGGAGAACGACGCGCTCAACGAGCAGGGCACGCGTCATGCCGTCGAGCTCGCGAACGCGGTGCACGCCGGCCGGCTGCACCACGCCTCCTCGGTCGCCGTCGCCGGCACCCACCGCGGGCTGTTTCGCGAGGACATGTTCGACGAGGGCCAGACGCTGCCGTCGCCCTACCACCGCACGAAGTTCGAGTCCGAGCGGATCGTGCGCACCGAGGCGCAGATGCCGTGGCGCGTCTACCGCCCGGGCGTCGTGGTCGGAGACTCGCGGACGGGCGAGATGGACAAGATCGACGGCCCCTACTACTTCTTCAAGGCGATCCAGCGCCTGCGTCACTGGCTCCCGGAATGGGTGCCGCTCGTCGGCCCCGAGCTCGGCTACACGAACCTCGTGCCGGTCGACTTCGTCGCCGACTCACTCGACTACATCGCGCATCAGCCGGACCTCGACGGCCAGGCCTTCCATCTCACCAATCCGCGCTCTCAGCGCTCCGGCGAGGTGCTCAACGAGTTCGCGCGCGCGGCGCACGCCCCGCAGCTCGCCCTGCGCGTCGACAAGCGCATCACCGACGCGCTGCCGAAGGGGGTCATCTCGATGCTCCTGCGCCTCCCGGCGCTCAGCGACGCGCGGCGCGTGTTCCTCCAGGACTTCGGCATTCCGCCGGAGATCCTCGGCCACGTGGCACTCGTGCCCGAGTTCGACACCCGCGATACCGAGCGCGCGCTCGCCGGTTCGGACATCGCGGTGCCGGCGCTGTCGGGCTACGCGCCGCGGCTGTGGGACTACTGGGAGCGCAACCTCGACCCCGATCTGTTCAAGGACCGATCGCTCGAGGCGGCCATCAACGGCCGCACCGTCCTCATCACCGGCGCCTCCTCGGGCATCGGCCGGGCCGCCGCGCTGAAGGTCGCCGCCGCGGGTGGCATCCCGCTGCTCGTCGCGCGCAGCGAGGACAAGCTGCGCGAGGCCCAGCAGGAGATCGAGCGCAATGGCGGCACGGCCTACAGCTACCCGACGGACCTGTCGAGCACCGACGCCGTCGAGGAGATGATCGAGCGGGTGCTCGCCGACCATCCGGCCGTCGACATGCTCGTCAACAACGCCGGGCGCTCGATCCGCCGCTCCGTGGCGCTCAGCTACGAGCGCTTCCACGACTACGAGCGCACGATGGCGCTCAACTACTTCGGCACGATCAAACTCATCATCGGGCTGCTGCCGCACATGCGCGAGCGCGGCTTCGGGCACATCGTCAACGTCTCCTCGATCGGCGTGCAGACGAACCCACCGCGGTTCTCGGCCTACGTCGCCTCGAAGGCCGCGCTCGATGCGTTCACGCGGGTCGTATCGAGCGAGACCGTCGGCGACGGCGTGACCTTCACGACGATCCACATGCCGCTCGTGCGCACCGCGATGATCGCGCCGACGAAGATGTACGACGCGTTCCCGGCCATCACGCCCGACGAGGCGGCCGACATGATCTGCGAGGCGCTCCGGGCCAAGCCGAAGCAGATCAACACCCGCCTCGGCACGTTCGGCGAGGTGCTCTACGCGCTCGCGCCCAAGCAGGTCGACCAGATCCTGCACATGGCCTACAAGGTGTTCCCCGACTCCGCCGCCTCCAAGGGCCAGGAGGACCCCAACGAGAAGGCCTCGATGGAGCAGATCGCGGTCGCCAACCTCATGAAGGGCGTGCACTGGTAGGGGTGACTGTGGCGGCCACGTGGCCGCCACAGTCGGGCCCCCAGGCCGTGTGATGACGAGCCCGGGTCAATGACCCGGGCTCGTCATGAGGCGCTCGAGGATGACTCCCTCGCGCACCCCGCCGGCCGCGATTCGCGCGGGGACACCCATCACCCGCACGGCGCGCTCGAGCAGCATGATCCCCGCCGGCAACAGACGCGCGCGGCGCGGATCGAGCTCGAGCGTCTCCGCGAGCGCCGCGCTCGGGGCGCTGGTGACGCGCTCGCGGACGAGGGTCAGCGAGTCCACGTCGAGCACGGTGCCGACGAGCCGGAACAGCGACGTCGCGCTGCCGCCCACCGCGTAGGCGGCGGACACGGCGGGCGCGGTCACGCCGGCGAACTCGGCATCGGCGCGATCGGCCGCGGCCGCCAGCTCGACCGGGCCCGGCGGGTCGCTGTGGAGGTGCTCCTCGGTGAGCACCGCCGAGCCGATGCCCAGCGAGGCGATCCACGTGACGCCGCCGGCGCGCGTGCCCACGACGAGCTCGGTCGAGCCACCGCCGACGTCGATGACTCCGAGCGTCGCCTCGGCAGCGTCGGACAGGCCGCTCGTGGCTCCGCGAAAGGCGAGCCTGCCCTCCTCGTCCTCGCTCAGCACCCGCACCGGCAGCCCGGTGGCCTCGGTCACCGCGCTGAACAGCGCCTCGCGGTCCTCCCCGACGCGTACGCCGGCGGTGGCGACGACATCGATCGACTCGGCGCCGGCCACCTGAGCGGTCTGCGCGTGCGCGACGGCCGCGCGCACCACGGCGGCGATCGTCGACGCTCCGATCTCCCCGCACCCGCGTACGTGACCGAGGTCGGCGAACACGCGCGCCGTCGCCACCTCGCGCAGGCGTGGGCCGTCCGGCTCGGCGACGAGCAGACGCGTGGTGTTCGTGCCGATGTCAATGCACGCGAGCCTCATGGGCCTCGGCGCTCAGAGCGCCGAGGCCGATCTTGTCATGATCTGAGCGATGCGTGACAGCGGATCCGCCGTGCGCCGGCCGCCGGCCGCCGAGAATGACTCGCCCCCCGCCCCGCTCGCCTCCTCCCCGGCCGGCGGGCGCGCGGCGATCGAAGTCCGCGGCCTGCGCAAGCGCTACGGCGACTTCGAGGCGGTGCGCGGCATCGACTTCCGCGTACAGCCGGGCGAGATCTTCGGGCTGCTCGGGCCCAATGGCGCCGGCAAGACGACGACGGTGGAGATCCTCGAGGGCTACCGCGAGCGCTCGGAGGGCACCGTTTCCGTGCTCGGCTTCGATCCGCAGGAGCGCGCGCGCGACCTGCGCGCGCGCGTCGGCATCGTGTTACAGAGCACTGGCCTGTACCCGCACATCACCGTACGCGAGGCGCTCACGCACTTCGCAGGCTTCTACCCGCATCCGCGGGCCGTCGCCGAGGTACTCGAGTTGTCGGGCCTGCAGGAGAAGGCCGACGAACGTACCCGACGGCTGTCCGGCGGCCAGCAGCGGCGACTGGACCTCGCCCTGGCGCTCATCGGCGACCCCGACCTCATCTTCCTCGACGAGCCGACGACGGGCTTCGACCCGGCCGCGCGCCGCGCGGCGTGGGACACGATCCGCGCCCTGCGCGACCTGGGCAAGACGGTGCTGCTGACCACTCACTACCTCGACGAGGCGCAGTCGCTCGCCGACCGTGTGGCGATCATCAAGGACGGGCGCATCCTCGCCGAGGGCTCACCCGCCGAGCTCGGGGTCGAAGGCTCGGCCAGCTACCGCATCAGCTGGCGTGACGCGGACGGCGAGCGCCAGGAGCGCGAGATCGAGGACCCGACCGCGTTCCTGCACGAGCTGACGGGCGAGGCGCTGGCCCGGGGGGCGCGCGTGCGCGACCTCGTCGTCGTGCGCCCGAGCCTCGAGGACGTCTATCTGCAGCTCACCGCCGACAGTCCGCTCGAGCCGACCGTGCACCTCGACGCCGACGGGGCGGCCGGCGGTCGGCGGCGCCGGCGCGGCGGGCGCGGTCGCCGTCGCGGGGGAGCGCCGCGATGAGCGGCGCAGCCGCGGTCAAGCGAGCCCGGAAGGCGAGCCTCCTCAGCGGGAGTGCCTCCAGGACGGAGGCACGGGCATGACCACGGGTGCGCTGGTCTGGCGCCAGTATCGCCTCGAGCGCCGCCTGTTCTGGCGTAACCCGAGCGCGGCCTTCTTCAACTTCGCGCTGCCGCTCATCTTCCTGGCCCTGTTCGGCGCCGTCTTTCATAACAACCAGCACGAGCTCGACGTGATCGTGCCCGGCATCGCCGGCATGGCGCTGCTGTCGACCACGTTCACCGCCCTGGCCTACAACATGACGCTGTTACGCGAGCAGGGCATCCTCAAGCGCATGCGCGGCACCCCGCTGCCGGGCAGCGTGTACCTGAGCGGGCTCGGGCTGAATGCGCTCACGAACGCCGGCGTGCAGCTCGTGGTGATCATCGTGGCCGGCAGGCTCTTCTTCGGCCTGCCGTGGCCGCGCGACTGGGTCGAGCTGGTCGTGTTCGCCTCGGCCAGCGTCGTGTGCTTCGCGGCGCTCGGAGTGGCCCTCGCCCACGTGATCCCGAATTTCGACTCGGCGACGGCGTACGTGAACGCGATCTTCCTGCCCGTGATCATCATCTCCGGCGTCTTCTACGACGTGAAGAACACGCCCCAGTTCTTGCGCGACGTCGCGTCGGCGCTGCCGCTGAAGAATGCGATCGACGGTCTCACCGGGGCGCTCGTCAACGGGCACGGACTCGGCTACTACGGCTCCTCGCTCGCCGTGATCCTGCTGTGGGCCGTGTTCGCGATCATCCTCGCCGTGCGCGGCTTCTCCTGGGAGCAGACGCGTACGTGAAGCGCCTCGCCGAGGACGTCTTCCTGCTGGATGGCTTCCCGCCCAACGCGATCAACGTCTACCTCGTCGGTGACGTGATCGTGGATGCCGGCACGCGCCACGCGGCCCGGCGGATCCTGCGTCAGGTCCGCGGCCGCGCCGTGAGTGCCCACGCGCTGACGCACGTCCACCCCGATCACCAGGGCGCCACGCACGAGCTGTGCGAGACGCTCGCGGTACCGCTCTGGTGCGGCGAGCTCGATGCGCGAGCCGCCGAGGACCCGGCACTCATGCGCGATGGCCGGCCGGCCGCGATGTTCGAGCGAATCGCCGATCGTGTGTGGACGGGGCCGGGCCATCCGGTCGCGCGTCGCCTGCAGGAGGGCGACGAGGTGGCCGGCTTCACCGTGCTGCACGCGCCTGGGCACACCATCGGGCACGTCGCGCTGTGGCGCGAGGCCGACCGCGTGCTCATCGCCGGCGACGTGCTGAACGGAATGAGACTGGCCACCGGGCGCCGGGGGCTGCATGAGCCACCGGCCGCGTTCAGCGCCGACCCGGCGCGTAACCGCGAGTCCGTGCGCCGCCTGGCCGGGCTGCGCCCGGCGCTCGTGTGCTTCGGTCACGGTCCGCCGCATCGCGACCCCGACGCCCTCAGCCGCTTCGCGGCCGGGCTGCCCGCCTCGGACGGATGAGCGGCCACGTCTTCGCGCCCGCGGGCGGCGGCCGCTACCTTCCCACCCCGCTCGGCCGCGGCCCGTGGGATCCGCGCGCGCTGCATGGCGGCGCCGCGGCGGCGCTGCTGACCCGCGCGCTCGAGAGGATGGAAGCCGGCGCGTCCCTCCCCGTCGCGCGGCTGTCGTTCGACCTCCTGCGGCCGGTGCCGATCGCGCCGCTCGACCTCTCGACGCGAGTCGTGCGCGAAGGCCGCCGCGTGGTGGAGCTCGCCGGCGAGCTGCGCGCCGACGACGTGCTCGTGTGCTCGGTCCGTGCCCTGCGGGTGGCCGCCGCCGCGACGCTCACGGCCGAGGAGGCCGCGGTGGCCGACGATCCGCCGCTGCCGGCGCCGGAGCACGGCGCGCCGATCGACTTCACGCTCGACGATTCCGCGGCGGAGGGCTTCGGCGCCTCGATGGAGATGCGCTGGGTCGAGGGCGAGCCGGCGCCCGGTCCGGCCGCGGTCTGGATGCGCCTGCGGCCGGCGCTGGTCGCCGGCGAGGCGACGACGCCGCTGCAGCGCCTTGCCGCCACCGCCGACTTCGGTAACGGCGTCGCCGCCCCGGCGCCCTGGGACGGCTTCGTGTTCATCAACGCCGACCTCACGATCCAGCTGCACCGGCCCCCGCGCGGCGAGTGGATCGCCCTGCGCTCCGCGACGCACGTCGATCCCGGCGGCGCGGCGATGACCGAGAGCCGGCTCTACGACGAGTCCGGCCCCGTCGGGCGTTCGCTGCAGTCGCTGGTGCTCGAGCGCCGTTAGCCGCGCGGCGTGCGTCAGTTCGCGAGCTCGACGACGTGCGGGAACGTGCTCGACAGCCCCTGGAAGGAGGTCTGGCCCTGACCGATGCACGGCGGGGTGGGCACGTTCCCGTTCGAGCCCGACCCGGCCAGCTCGAGGGCGTTTATCAGCCCCAGCGTGTCCTGCGACACGCTGTCGTTCGGCGGGCCGCTGACCCCGGGTGTCGGGTTGGCGCAGGCCGCGGGGTTGAGCGTGGCCAGGCCGCTGGCCAGCCCGTTGCCCGCGCCCGAGGCCGGGTACGCGTTCGTCCGCGTCGTTCCGTACTGCCGTGCCTGCAGGCCGAAGCTCGAGGGCGTGAGCGGCCCGGTCAGCACGCGAGCGTAGTGCAGGACCGTGGTCAGGTTCGGACTCGCTTCGCCCGGGGTGGTGAAGTCGTTCGTGACCGTGGTCGACGCCTGCATCGCCGTCGCCGCGTTGGCCAGGAAGGCCTCGATCTCCGGCTGGTAGCCCTCGGCGTAGGCGAGCAGCGGGATGAGGTTGCGCAGCACCGGGCTGAACGCCCCGAGCAGCGGCCGCAGCTGGGCGAGGACGCTGTCGAACGCCGGCAGGCCGGGCTTCGCGGCCGCAGTGAACGGCCCGAGGCCGACGAACAGCCGCTCGAGGCTCGGCGACAGGCTCTCCACGTTGCGCAGCACCGGCGTGAGCGCCACCTCGGCCGGCGCGAGCTGCGTCAGCAGCGGCGACGTGTTGGCCGCGAACGCGTCGAGCTGCTGGAACGCCGCCTGCGAGCGCTGCTCGAACGTCGGGAGCAGCGTGAACGCGGTGGCGAGCTCGTTGCTCGCGGCCGCGGTCGCGCCGAAGGTGGCGTGCGAGGCGGTCACGAGGTCGCGCAGCTGGTCCTCGCGCTGGGCCAGCGCGTCGAAGACGATGCCGGTGTTGCGCACGAGCGCGGCCACGGCGCCGTTCTGGCTCTGCAGCGTCGCGGTGACCGCCTCGAGGTCGTTGACGAACGGGTCGAGCTCGCCGAGCGCGGCGTTGAGGGCCGCTCCCTGGCCGTTGAGGCCTTCGGCCTGGGCGACGATCCAGGTCTGGAAGGCGGCCCTCGTCTCGGGGTCGAACGTACGGTAGATCTCATCGAGCTGCACGCTCGGAGCGACCTGACCGCGGGCCAGCGTCCCGCCCTCGGGGATCGCGGGCGCGCTGCGACTGCCGGGGTTCAGCGCGACGAACGTCTCACCGAGCAGCGTCTTGGCCCTCAGGATCGCCGTCGCATCGGTGTGCACCGGCGAGTAGCGCGGCTGCATCTGGATCGTGGCCAGGGTCTCCCCGTGCGCCGTCGGGTTGAGCCCGACGACCGTTCCCACCGGGACGCCGCTGACGCGCACGTCGGCCTGCACGGCGAGCTGGTTGGCCTGCGGGAAGACGATGTTGAAGCGGTAGCCCTTCGCCTCGAGCGGCACGGAGCCACCGAAGGAGATCCACAGGAACAGCAGCAGCCCGAAGCAGGAGAGCGCGAACACCGCGATGGTGGCGAGACGGCCGACGGACGGGGCGAGCTTCTGCATGCGATCAGTGGCCCACCGCGGCGCCGGCGGCGTTGAAGTCGCGGCTGGCCGCGCGCGTGCCGGCGCTCACGCGACGCATCGCCGCGACCGGGAGGTTCTTCGACAGGGTGAGCAGGCCGCCGCCGTTCTTGCACTGCGGGATGTTCAGCTGGTTGATGAGCACGCCGGCGCTCGGGTTGACCTGACCGGTTCCGCAGTCGATGAGCACGCCCGCCGGAGCGACGACGATCTCGCTGCGCAGGAGCGCGCCGCTCGCGTCGCCGACGCTCAACGCGCTGTTGATGTTGTGGTTGGCCCAGGGCACGTAGAACAGGTACCCGGGCTTCGTGCTCGAGCCGGTGTTGTAGGCGAGCTCGTTGAGGAAGGTCGACAGCACGCCGAAGGCCTGCGTCAGGTTCGGCGTCGAGGCGGCGAGCGAGTGCGCGGCCGGCACGAGTGGGGCGAGCGTGGGCTGGGCCGCGCGCACGAACGGCGAGATCTGGTTCGCGATCACCGGCGTCGTGGTCTTGAACAGCGTCTGGCCGGCCCGCTCGGCCGGGGCGAGCGCGTGCGCCGTCGGGAGCAGCCCGCCGAGCGCGCTGTTGGCCAGTTGCGCGGTCGTCGTCACCTTGCCGAGCGACGTGTTGATCTGGCTGAGCGCGCCGGGGAGCTTCGCCACCGTCGCGCTCACGTTCGCGTTCTCCTGGGCAAAGGTGCCGAACACCGCGTTGGACGCGCGCACGAGGTTGGCCAGCTCGTTGTCCTTGGTCCCGATCGCCGCGACGAGGATCGCGAGATTGTGCGTGACGCGCGCGATCGCCACGCGGCGGGACACGAGCGCGCGGCTGATGAGCTCGAAGTCGCGGGTCGTCGGGTCGAAGCGGCGCAGCGCCGCCGACAGCTCGAGGCCGCGACCGCCGAGCCCCTGCCCCGCCGAGCCGATGAGCTCCTGCAGGTAGGAGCGCGTGTCGGCGTCGAGCGACGCGAGCAGCTCGTCGAGGTTCGCGTCGGGGGCGGTCTGCTCGATCGGGAGCGTGCCGCCGCTCGGCAGCCCACCGGCGCCCGGCGTGCCCTTGTTGACCTCGATCGTCATGTCCTTCAGCTGGGACTTCGGGCGCAGCAGCATCGTCGCGTCGCGGTAGAACGGGCTGTCGCCCTGGTCGATGTTCATCGACACGACGGCGACCCCGTCGCGCAGCTGCACGCCGGAGATGACCCCGACCTTCACGCCGGCGATCGTCACCGCCTGACCCTGCCCCGGCGTGATCGCCTGGGCCGTGGAGAACTCGGCGTTGACGACGTAGTAGCTCTTGCCGAGCACGGGCACCCAGCTCGGCAGCGTCAGCCCCTCCTGGGAGAGGATGTAGCCGCCGACGAGCGCCGCGATGACGATGAGCGTGACGATCGCCGTGAATGGCGCCGCGCCGCGCCGGATCTGGTCGCCGATCGTGCGTCCTGGGGTGGCCTCCGTCATACGCTCGCTCACCGCCCCGGACCGTCGGCCGGCCCGTGGGCAGCCGGTCCGTTGAAGTCGGGCAGCTGCTGGGTGTCGCACGGGACGTTGGGCTTCAGCGGCGGCTCGACGCCGGGATTGGCCGGGCTCGTCCCCTGCGGCGGCAGCACCGTCCGCACCTCTCCGTAGCCGCCCGGTGGGTCGTTCGTTCCGAACACGCTCAGCGGCCCGCTGTTGAAGTAGGTGCCGCCGCCCCCGGCGAGCGCGCGCAGGAACGGCCCGTTGCCGGTGAAGTTCGAGCCGGCGCTGTTGAGGCCGACGAGCGCGTAGAAGAGCTCCTGGTAGTTCGGCGCACCGGTCGAGGCCGACCCGTCCTGCAACGGGACGTTCCCGGCCGGGATGAGCACGCGGGCGAAGCAACGGCTCACCGGACCGAGCTCCTCGTTGGCGAACGTCGTCTGCGCCGGGGTGAGCTGCGCGAGCGGCGGCGCGAGCGCGACGAGCTGCTTGGAGAGGTTGCCGAGCTCGGCCGGGCTGACGAGCACGCGAGCCTGCTTGATCCACGGCAGTGCGGCGGCGATCGTGGCCGGGGTCTCCTCGGCGGCCGGGATGAGGGCGAGCGCGAAGGCGCGCGTGTTCGGGAACGAGGCGTCGAGCGCCGCGAACGCGCGGTCGGCCGTGGTGAGCGCGCCCGGCAGCTGCGCGACCGCGGAGTTGAGCGCCGCCGACTGGACCGCGAACGCCTGCAGCGTGACGTCGAAGTTGGAGATCAGCCCCTGCAGATCGCTCTCGCTCTGCCCGAGGGCCCCGGTGACCTTGCCGAGCGAGGCGACGAGCAGCGACACGTCGTGGGGTTCCTGTCCGCTGAGCGCCTGGCTGACGATCGTTGAGTCGCGCAGCGAGCGCGGCGAACGCCGGGCCGCGTCGTTGAGCGCCTGCGCCGCCGTCTTGCCGCGCACGATCGGGTCCTGGCTGACGTCCTCGGCCGGCGTCGGGACGTGCGTGAGCGCCGTCCCGTAGCTGGCCAGGAGCGCCTGGAGCTCGCTGCGTGTGTCGCTGTTGAGCGCGCTCAGCACCTGATCGAGCTGCACCGGGTCCGCCGTCTGGGTGATCGGGATCGTCGCCCCGGAGTGCAGGACGGGCGCCGAGGGGCTGCCCGGTGTCATGTCGACGAAGAAGTTGCCCTCCAGGAAGATGCGCGGCCGGATCTTCAGCGTGGCGTCGGCGTGGATCGGCAGCGCGCCGTTGTCGAGGCTCATCGTCACGACGGCCACGTGCGTCCCCGGGTAGAGGCCGATCCCCTGGACGGTTCCGACGTTGATGCCCGCGATCCGTACGGGGGAGTTCTTGCCGATGTTGACGGCCGAGGCGAACACGGCCTTCAGCTGGAAGCCGTGATGCAGCGGGTTGCGCTTCGTGAAGGCGGCGTAGATGGCGACGACGAGCAGGACGACGACGATCGCTCCCGCCACCGTCGGGCTCATGCCGCGACGGCGCAGGCGCAGCGGCACGGGGTTGGCGTCGGGTGCGGCCTTCGATCGGCGGGGCAGCAGTCTCATCGCCTCATCCGTCCGAGGTGCTGAAGTCGCGGTTGTTGTTGATCGTCGCCGCGTGGCCGATCACCGTGGTGCCGGCGTCGTACACCTGGTTGCCGGCCTCGCAGACCCCGACCGGTTGCCCGGCGGCCGTGACGAACGGGTAGGGCGTTGTGTGCAGGTGGTTGAACTGGTTCGTCTGCAGGCGCGCCGGCGTGGTCCCCTTCACCCCGTCGTCGGCCGGAGCCGACGCGGGCCCGCCCTCGCTGTTGGGCGGCAGCACCGTCGTGGCCGGATTCCCCGCGCCGCCGACCGCCGGCGGGTCGAACGTCGAGAAGGGGAACACGGGGAGGCCGCGCAGCCAGGTGCCGTTGCTCGTGCCCTCGGCGAGCGCGCTCGCGAAGTTGCGGAACAGGAGCGTCGGGTAGTTGCACTCGGTCTGCATCGCGGCCAGGTCGGCGACGATCGGCTGAGCACCGGAGAGCGCGATCGCGAGCTCCTGCAGACCCACCGGGACGCGGGGATCCTCGGCGAACGCCTGCAGATCGGCGAGCGTCACGCCGAGCTCGGGGTTCAGCGCAGCGGCCGCCGGCAGGTTCTTCGCTCCGGCCACGACCGCCGGTGCGAGCGACGGAGCCGCTGTGCGCAGGGCCACGGCGCCGGGCGCCAGCAGCGAGAAGAACCGCGTGAGCTGGGCGATGAACGGTCGCAGGTAGACGAGGGAGTACGTGGCCTGACTCAGCGACGGCGGCCCGTCGTCGGTGGCCTGCCCGATCGACGGGGCGACGCCGGCGAGCGCCTTGAACGTCGTGTCGAGGTAGACGAACACCTGCGCGTTCTCCTCGGCCACCGGCGCGACCTGGCCGCTCGCTCGCTCGAGCGCCGCGAACAGGGCGGCGAGCTGCGTGTGCGGCGCGGCGAGCGTGCGGGCGAGCGGCTCGAGGTTGGCGAGCGCCGGAGCGAGGGTCGAAACGGTGTCGTTGAGGTTCGCGCCGCGGCCGGCGAACGCGTCGCCGTAGGCGGCCAGAGCCGTCTGCTCGCCGGCGCGCACCGCCGGGCTGAAGATGTTGAGCACCTGATCGATCTCGACCGGCTGCGGCGTCGCCGCGGAGAGCGGCAGCGTGCCCCCCGGCGGGAGCTTGCGCGATGACGTGCCCGGCGTGAGCTCGAGGTACTTCTCGCCGAGCGAGGAGCGGTCGCGCACGATCACCGTCGTGTCGATCGGCAGCTCCTGCTCTCGCTTCTCGAGCTTGAGGTGGATGATCGCGTTGACCGCGCCGGTGCGCGGATCCTGGTGGGGCGTCTCGCCGGCGACGGTTCCGACGCGGGTGCCGCCGATGCGGACGTCGTTACCGATCTGCAGGCTGCTCGCGTCGGGCACCTGCACGTTGATGTCGTACGTCGGTACGAACGGCAGGCCGTTATTCGCGTTATAGGACAGGAACACGGCGACGATCACGACGAGCGTCGTGACGGCGCCGATGAGCAGCGGCGAGCCGGCGAGCGAGCGCGACGAGCGGCGATTCATCCGGCCGGCACCTCCGACGGCGAGCAGTCGAGCGTGCCGCCCACGGTGTAGGGGGCCGAACCGTCGGCGGGCGGCGCCATCGCGGCGCCCGGGCAGCGCTTCGTCTGCCCGGTCTGCAGGTTCGCCTGTCCGGCGATCGGGTTGGTGGGGATGAGCGTGTTGTTGCCGGCGGACGCGAAGCTGGCGAAGGCCAGGGACGTGTCCGCGTAGTGGCCGTTGGCGTCGAAGTAGGCGCTCGCCTGGCCGAACGAGCGCAGGGCCCCGACGAGGTCGGGCGCGTAGGGGCGGATGAACGTCGTGATCGGCGTGGCCGCCTGGAGGGATGCGATCGCGTCGGGGACCGATCCGCTCACGGCGCGCTCGAGCGCCGGAAGGTCGCGTGCAGCATCGGTGAGGTCGTTGTTGGGTCCGGGACGCGAGATCGCCAGGCCGAGGTTCGTCACCGGCCCCTTCGCCTCGATCAGCAGCGGGTTCAGCGCGCGCAGGAACGTCGCCAGCTCGACCGTGTTCGGCTTGGAGACGTTGACGAGCTGAGTGAGCGCGTCGAGCGTCGGGGTGAGGTTGGCGAGCGTCGTGTTGCCCTGCTGCAGGGTGGCCGGCAGCTGGCGCAGTCCGGCCTCGAGCGCTGTGTTCTGCGCGCCGATCGCGCCGAACGTCTGGTCGGCGTTCTGCACGAGCGAGCTCAGCTGCGGGGCGCGCGCGGCAACCGCGGTGACGGTCTGGGACGTGGCGATGACGAAGTTCTCGAGCGCCGCCTCGTCGAGGTCGAGCTCGGACAGCAGGTGGTCGGCGGCCGACAACGCCGGCGAGAAGTACGGGATCGACTCGTTGATCTGTTGCGAGACGCCGGCGTACTGGACGGCCGAGCCCTGGATGACCTGCTGCAGCGCCCGGCGCGTGGCCGGGTCGAGCGTGTCGAAGATCTCGTCGAGGTCGACGATCCCGCTCGTGGCGGTCGTCGGCAGGGTGGCGCCGTCGGGGATCTCGGGCGCGCTGTTCGGCCCCGGCGCGAGCGAGATGTAGCGGTTGGCGACCCCCGACAGCGACGGGGAGCGGATCTGCGCCGTCGTGCCCTCGTGCAGCGGCGCGATCGGCGACGAGACGCTGATCGTGATGTCGGCGAGGTTGTTGGGCGACAGCGAGATGTCGGTGATCGAGCCGACGGGCACGCCCCCGACCTGGACCTGGTTGCCCTTGACGAGCTGGCCGGCGTCAGTGAACAGCAGGTGGTACGTGCGCGAGCCGTTGGCGCTGAGCACGAGGTAGGCGACCACCAGGACGACGATCAGCAGTACCGCCACGACGAAGCCACGCGCCGTGCCGCCGCCGCCCGATCGGTCCCTGCCACCGCCGTCTCCGGAGCCCCCGTCACCGGGCGGCTGGGGCGGTCCGGGAGGTCGGACGCGGGTGACGGGCGGAGGAAGGGTCGTGCTCATCGCGTCACTGGCCGAGCAGGTAGTTGAGGAGCGTGTTCGTCGCGCCGGACGATGCCGAGGCCGCGGAGGTCGACGAGGCTGCGGTCGAGGCGGCGCCGCCGGAGGCCGGGGCCGCCGACGACGATCGATCTGCCACCGAGGCCGCGTGGGCCGAGGACGCGTGGGCACTCGCCGCCGGCGTCTGGAAGTTCGCCGAGCAGTCCCCGGCCGGGGTGATGTCGTACGTGATGCAGTCGCCGACGATCACCCCGAACGTCCGCAGGTAATGCCCGTCGGCGTCGAATCCGTTGCTCGCCAGCGAGCCCCGGAAGATGAAGTCGAGGATGTCCTTGAGGCCGTTCTGCTTCTGCACGCTGTTGAGCAGCGCCGCCGTGCTCTGGGCGAACGGCTGCGCGGCCGTGCCGAGCGCCGCGAGCTGCGTCGCGACCGGCTTGGCCGCCTCGATCTGGGCGACGCCCGGCTGCGCGACCTTGCCGAGGCTCGTCAGGTACGCCGTCGTGCCGTTCGACAGCGCCGCGAGGTTCTCGGTGACGGCGTTGACGTCGGGCGCCGACGCCGCGAGGTTGCCGAGCACCGGATTCGCCTGATCGGCAAGCCCGCCGAGCTCGCGTAGGGTCGGCGTGAGCGCGTCGAGGAACGCGGGCAGCTTGGCCAGGACCTGGCCGAGCGCGACCCGGTGCTGAGCCTGCTCGGTGGCCACCGTGTTCGACTGCGCGATGAAGTCGGCGACCTGTGCTCGGCTGGCGGCCAGCGGAGCGATGACCGCGTCGGACTCGGTGGCCAGGGCGGCGAGCGTGTGGTTCTCCGACGCGAGGATCGCGAGCACGCGGTCGAGGGCCGCGAGCGTCGGGTTGGCGCGCTCCACGACCTGCTCCAGCGCGGTCCCGTTGCCGGCCAGCCCGGCGCCGAGCTCGTTGATGATGATCGTCAGGCGCTGCGCGTAGGGCAGGCGGGCGATGTCGCCGATGAGGTCGAGGCCCACCGGGCTCGACGTGTTCGTCACCGGCAGGTAGTGCTGGCCGGCGCCGGGCTGGCCGTTCGGCACCACCGGCAGCGGCGGGGGCTCGGGCACGCCGACGGCCCGCGGCTGCGTCGGGGTGCACTCGACGAACATCTCGCCGATGAGCGACTGCGGGCGCACCGTGCAGCTCGCGTCGGTGCGGAAGTCCTGGAAGCCGGGGTTGCTGATGTCGAGGACGACGGCCGCCTTCTGGTCGGGCGTCACCGCGAGCGCCCCGACCGTGCCGACGGTCACGCCGGCGATCCTCACGTCCTCGCCGGGGATGACGTTACCGGCGTCGTCGAAGATCGCGCGCACCTGATAGCCGCCGCCGCTCGACCCGCACGCGCTGAGGCCGACCGCGAGCAGGGCGGCCAGCAGCGTCCCGAGGGCGAGCCCGAGGCCGCGGCGCAGGCGCACGCTCACCTCCCGCGCTTCGGCGTCCCGGCCGGCGCCTCGATGACGGCATGCGGCGCCGCGCGCGCCGCTTCGAGTACCGCCACGCTCATCGCCGGCGGCAGGCGGGGTCGCTCGGTAGTCCGAGTGGCCCGGGGCGCGCCGCCCCGTCCGTGTCGTGTACGCATCCGGCCGGCGTGGCACATCCCGTGCACGCGAACTTCGACCGGTGAGCGCCCAGTCCCCTCCTCGTCATCGCTTGGAGCCTACCGACACGGTATCTCGGAATGTTCAGTTGGTATTACGCGTCGCTTATACGGCCGTGACCGTGCGCGCGTGCGCCTCGATGTCCTTGTTCACCGCCGAGGCTCCGGACCCTGCGCGCCGCCGTGAAGTTCGCCACCGAACCGGCTCCGCCCCGCGCGAGCGGCCTCGCGGCTCCGGTGCGGCGGCGCCGGGGGCAGGCTCGGCGTTCGGCGGGGTGCACGGCGACGTTCGGCGCTTCGAGGGCGCGGCGTTCTGAGCGGCGGCGGCGTTCTGAGCGGGCGGGGTCTGCGCCCCACGCGTCGAGGCCGCGCACGCCCATCCGAGGGTGACGCGACGGTGACAGATGCGCGCGGCGGGTCACGCCCTGCGCCGACCAGGTGACGGCACGTGGCGCGCGCCGCACGCGACGTGCCGGGCCGCGACCGCCCCCCGAGGGGTGTGCTCCCGAACTGACGCCATAGGGGACCTAACGCACCACACCCCCGCCGGCGTGTGACGCGACGGTGACAGATGCGCCCGGCGGGTCACGCCGCGCGTCAGCCGCGCGCCGTCACGCATGCAGCGCGTCACCTCTGTGACGGAACGTTCGCGGGAGCGCGCCGGGCCGCGAGCGCGCGCGCCGAGCGCCGGCCCGCCACGATCAGCCCCGCCGCCCACCGACCCACGAGCGCGCAACCCCGCCGCCCGCCGGCCCGCCCCCTACCCCAGCACCGCCTCCGCAACCCGCTCGCGATGCTCCGCCGCCGACCCGTACAGCCGCGCGTTGAGCCACGCGCGCTTGAGGAAGAAGTGCAGGTCGTGCTCCCACGTGAAGCCGATGCCGCCGAGCACCTGCAGGGCCGACGCGGTCACGCGCGCGCCGGCGTCGGAGGCGTACGCCTTCGCGCTCGCCGCGGCGAGCGGCAGCGACTCCGGCTCGTGATCGGCCGTCCAGGCGGCGAAGTAGGTGGCCGAGCGCGCGCTCTCGGTCTCGAGCAGCATCTGCGCGCAGCGGTGCGAGACCGCCTGGTGCACGCCGATCGGCTGCCCGAACTGTCGGCGGTCCTTCGCGTAGGTCACCGCCTCCTCCATCATGTGCTGGGCGATGCCGACCGACTCGGCGGCGACCGCGATCGCGACCCGAGCCAGGCCCCCGGCGACGTCGCCCGGCAGGGCCTCACCGCCGTCACGCGCGCGAGCCGCACCGAAGCGCCGCGTCATGTCGATCGTGTCGACCGCGGTCAGCTCGAGCTCGTCGGCGGCATGGACCCGCCCCGCGCCGCTCGCCCCGTCGACGAGCACCACGAACGACGCGCCCACGCCATCGGGCACGAGGCCAGAAGCGCCGTCGCGCGAGATCCCCACCGTGCCCCGCAGCGACCCGTCGAGCAGCGGCGTCAGCCAGCGCTCGCGCTGCTCGGCGCTGCCGGCATGATCGAGCAGCAGCGCCGCGGCCACGGTCGACAGGAAGGGCAGCGGCGCGAGCGCGTAGCCGAGCTCCTCCTGCAGGATCGCGAGCTCGACGAGCCCGAGGCCCTGACCTCCGTGCTCCTCGGACACCGCGATCCCGGGCCATCCGAGCTCGACGAGCTCGGCGAACAGCTCGCTGTCGTACCCGCCGCCCTCGGCGAGCGCACGCAGGTGCTCGGGCTTCAGCCGCGCGCCGAGGAGGTCGTGCGCCGTGCGCTTGATCGTTTGCTGGTCCTCGTCGAGGTCGAAGTTCACTGTCCCCCTCCCCGTCCGGCCCGCGGGAGCCCCAGCACCCGCTCGGCGATGATGTTCTTGAGAATCTCCGTGGTCCCGCCCTCGATCGAGTTGGCCCGCGCCCGCAGGAAGCGGTAGGTCCACTCGTTCTCGGACCGCAGGGCGTCCTCTCCGAGCACCTCGGTCGCCAGCTCGGTGAGCGCCTGGTTGGTGTCCGACCACTGCCACTTGGGTAGGGAGCCCTCGGGCCCCGGCACGCCCGTGCGCATCTGCGAGGACAGGCCGCGCAGCGCATTGAGCCGCAGGTTCTCGGTCTCGATGTGCAGTTGCGCGAGACGCTGGCGGATGACCGGGTCCTCGACGGCGCCGCGTTCGCGGCAGAGCGCGATCAGCTCGTTGAGGGAGCGGCGCACCGCCACCGCCGAGGCGAACGCGAGGCCGGCGCGCTCGTGGGCGAGCGTCGTGATGGCGACGTTCCAGCCGTTGCCCTCGCCGCCGACGACGTTCTCGACCGGGATCCGCGCCTCCTCGAGGAACAGCTCGTTGAACTCGGCCTCGCCGGTGATCTGACGGAGCGGGCGCACCTGCACTCCCTCCTGCTCCATGTCCATGAGGAAGTAGGTGAGGCCCTTGTGCTTGGGCGCGTCCTGATCGGTGCGGGCCACGAGCATGCACCACTTCGCCTCGTGGGCGAGGGTCGTCCAGACCTTCTGCCCCGTCACCAGGTACTCGTCCCCGGAGCGCACCGCGCGCGTCTTCAGCGACGCGAGGTCCGAGCCCGACTCCGGCTCGGAGAAGCCCTGGCACCAGATCTCCTCGGCCGACAGGATCGGCGCGAGGTAGCGCTCCTTCTGCTCAGGCGTGCCGTGGTGGATGACCACGGGCCCGCCCATGACGAGGCCGAGCACGTTCGCGGGCGACGGCGCGTCGGCCCGCGTGAGCTCCTCGTTGAAGATCGCCTGCTCGATGAGCGTCGCGCCGCGGCCGCCGTACTCGTGCGGCCACGAGAGCCCGGCGTAGCCGGCCTCGTTGAGCTCGCGCTGCCACGCCCGGCGGAACTCGAAGCCGTACTCGTCGCCCTTTGGCTCGGGACCGGGGTGGTGCGCGGCGAGCCACTCGCGCAGCTCGTCGCGGAACGACTGCTCGGCGGACGTCAGCGTCAGATCCATACCCCTGCTCCTCGTCGGCTCGGGTGGGTGCGACCGCCCGGCACGCTACCGATCGCAGCCTGGCGGCGCGCGTGCGCGCCGCCGCGCCTGCGAACCGGCGATGATGACGGTGTGAACTTCCAGCCCCAGGACCTCGTGCTGCTGCTCGCGCGCAACTTCACCGCGGCCACGCTCACCCCCGCGTTCGTCACCGATCCCGACGGCGTGATGATCTTCTTCAACGAGGCCGCGGCCCAGCTCATCGGGCGGCGCTTCGAGGAGAGCGGCCGGCTGACGCGCGAGGAATGGAACGAGATCGGGCCCGTCGACGAGGCCGGGAATCCGATCGCGAGCGGCAACCTGCCGCTCACCATCGCGCTGCGTGAGGGGATCCCCGCCTTCGGCCGGTTCCGTATCAAGACCGATCGGGGCGCGCTGGTGGAGGTCGAGGCGAGCGCCAACCCGCTCGTCGGCGGCGACGTGTTCCGCGGCGCGATCGTGAGCTTCGTACCGGTCTGGGGCGACCGCGATCCGGTGGACGAGCTCGCCGTCGGCGCGCGCGACGGAGCGCGCTGAGCATGCGGGTGACGCTCTGCGGCGTGCGTGGCTCGATCCCCACGCCCGACGCCGACAAGCTGCGCTACGGAGGGAACACGGCGTGCGTGCTGCTCGAGGTCGAGGGCGGGCAGCTGATCCTCGACGCCGGGAGCGGGATCCGAAACCTCGGCGCTCGCCTGTTCGGGCTGCGCGGGGAGGTGCACATCCTGCTTTCGCATCTGCATCTCGACCACATCATGGGCCTTCTGTTCTTCGCGCCGTTCTTCGACACCGAGGCGCAGGTGACCGTCTGGGGACCGCCCGGCACGTTCCGCGACCTGCGCCGGCGGCTCGCCCGCTTCCTCTCCACCCCGCTGTCGCCGATCGAGATGCGCGAGCTGCCGGCGCACGTGCGCTTCAGCGAGGTGCCGAGCGAGCCGTGGCGGCTGCTCGGCGCCGAGTGCCGCGCGAGCTTCGTCACCCACCGCGGCCCCACGCTCGGGTACCGGATCACCGAGGGCGGCCACAGTGTCTGCTACCTGCCCGATCACGAGCCGGCGCTCGGCGTCGACCTCGAGAACATGCCGCGCGAGTGGATCTCCGGGGCCGACCTCGCCGACGGCGCCGACCTGCTCATCCACGACGCGCAGTACACCGAGCCGGAGTACCGCGGCACGATCGGCTGGGGCCATTCCACCTTCGAGGACGCGCTGCGCTTCGCCGGCCGCGTCCGAGCCGAGCGCCTGCTGCTCTTCCACCACGATCCGACGCACGAGGACGAGCTGCTCGACCGCCTGCTGGCGCGGGCGCGCGACGTCTGGGTGCAGCGCGGCGGCGATGCCCGGCAGGTCGAGATGGCCGCCGAGGGAGCGAGCATCAGCCTCTGACGTCGCCGGCTCACCGACGCGCGGGAGACGTCCGCTACGCTCATTGTGGACCAAGCCGATGCGCTCACTGATCTCCTTTCCCAACCCTGTCAACGAGAAGGCGGCCCGCATCGTCGCCGCGGGCGTGCTCGCGATGGGTGTGGTCACGATCACCACCGCCACGTACTGGCTTCTCATCCCGCTCGCCTACGGCTTCGTGGCCCGCCTGCTGACCGGACCGAAGCTGAGCCCGCTCGGGCGCCTGGCCACCCGCGTCATCGCCCCGCGGCTCGGTCCGGAGAAGCCCGTGCCTGGCCCGCCGAAGCGCTTCGCCCAGGGCATCGGCGCGGCCCTGACGATCGCCGCCGCGGCGATCGCGCTCCCACACCCGTCGCAGGTGAGTGTCCCGGCCGACGTGCTCCTGGCCATGCTCGTGGTCGCCGCCGGCCTCGAGTCCCTCGCCGGCTATTGCGTCGGCTGTCGCGTGTTCGCCGGCCTGATGCGCATCGGGCTGATCCCCGCCGAGGTGTGCGAGGAATGCGCGAACATCGGGCTGCGAGCCGCCGCCCGCGAGCACCCATAGCGCGCCCGACCGAGCAGCGAAGGTGCTTCAGGCGCTCGCGGCGGCGAGCGCGCCCAGTTCGTCGGCGCTCAGCTCCACCGTGACCGACGCGACGAGCTCGGCGAGCTGCGACGCCGACGTCGCGCTCGCGATCGGCGCGGCCACGCTGGGCTGCGCGCGCAGCCATGCGAGCGCCACGGCGGCCACCGGGGCGCCGTGCGCGGCGGCGACGCGATCGAGCTCGGCCAGCACGGCCCAGCCGCGCTCGTTCGCGTACGTGTCGAGCACGCCCTTGGCCCGGCGGCTGTCGACGTCGTCCCCGTCGGGTCGGTACTTGCCGCTCAGGAATCCGCGGGCCAGGCCGTAGTAGGGCACGCAGGCGATCCCGTGACGCTCGCACACGGCGCGCAGCTCGCCCTCGTAGCCGTCGCGATCGAGCAGGTTGTAGTGGGGCTGCAGCGCCACGTAGGCAGCGAGGCCGTCGCGCGCGGACACCTCCAGCGCCGCCTGGAGGCGGTCGGCGGCGAAGTTGGATGCGCCGATCTCCCTCACCTTGCCCTCGCGTACGAGCTCGGTGAAGGCCTGCAGCGTCTCCTCGAGGGGCACCTCGTGATCGTCGCGGTGGGCGTAGTACAGATCGATGCGATCGGTCTGCAGGCGCTGCAGCGACGCCTCGGCGCCGCTGCGGATCGCGGCGGCGGACAGGCCGTTGGCGCTCGGCAGCATCCCGACCTTCGTTGCGATCACGAGCTCGTCGCGGTTACCGCGCGCGGCCATCCAGCGCCCGATGATCGTCTCGGACTCGCCGCCGGCGTTACCGCGTACCCAGGCCGAGTAGACGTCGGCGGTGTCGATGAAGTTCCCGCCCGCGGCCACGTACGCGTCGAGCACGGCGAACGAGCCGGCCTCGTCGAGCGTCCACCCGAACACGTTCCCGCCCAGGCAGAGCTCGAACACGTCCAGTTGGGTGCCGATTCGCGCGGTCATCGTGGTCCGATCCTGCCACATGCCGGGCTGCGCCGCGACGCGCCCGCCTAGCTATACACGTACGCCGCGCCCGCGCGCTCCCACTCGGCGCCGACGGCGAGCAGCACCTCGAGCATCGCCTCGGCCGCCGGCGCGCGGTAGCCGGCGGGAAGCGCGGCGACGATCTCACGCACGGGCGCGCGCGGACCGAGGGAGCGGATGACGACGTCCTCGCGCGCGGCCCGGGCGGCCAGGTCAGGGATGAGCGCGACGCCGACACCGGCGGCGACGAACCCGAGGATCGCGTGGTAGTCGTCGTTCTCGAAGGCGATGTTCGGCTCGAAGCCCGCCGCGTGGCAGGCGCGCTTGAACATTCGCGCGTCGGGGCACGTGGTCGTCGTTCCGAGCATCCACGGCTCGTCGGCGAGGTCGCGCAGGCGCACGGTCGGGCGTTCGGCCAGACGGTGGCCGCGCGGGATGGCCACGTACATGGGGTCGTCGAACAGGTGAATGCGTTCGATGGGAGCACCCGGCTGAGCGCCGCCCTCGTTGCTGAGCGCGATATCGAGCTCACCGCAGCGGAGACGAGGCAGCGCGTCCTCGGGCTCGAGCATCTCGACCACGAGCTCGACGCCGGGATAGACGTCACGGAAGCGCGCGATCGCCAGCGGCACGATGCTCGCCGCCGCCGAGGAGAACGTGGCCAGCCGCAGGCGGCCGCCCTCGAGTCCGATCACGGCGCGCAGCTCGGTCTCGGCCTCCTCGAGCTGGGCGAAGATCACCTCGGCGTGGCGCACGAGCACCTCGCCGGCGTCGGTGAGCCGCGCTCCCTGGGCGGCGCGGGTCACGAGCACGGTCCCGCACTCGGCCTCGAGCGTGGCGATCTGCCGCGACACGGCCGGTTGGGTGTAGCCGAGCGCGTCGGCGGCGCCGGAGAAGGAGCCGTACCGACCCACGGCACGCAGGACGGCCAGACGGGCCACGTTCAGCATTACCTCGAGTTATATCCCATACGCGCAATCCCTATTTGTGTTCATGCGCCGCGCAGCTCACAATCTGATGGGTGACGAGCCTCGAAAGCATCATCACCATCCGTCTCGCCCACGGCGGCGACGAGCCGGCGCTGCGCCGGCTGGCGGCGCTCGACAGCGCCGAGGTTCCCGCGGGAGATCTGCTGCTGGCCGAGGTCGAGGGCGTCCTGCGGGCGGCGTTGTCGCTCGCCGACGGCACCTCGATCGCGGATCCGTTCGCCCCTACGGCCGACGTGGTGCCGTTGCTGCGGTGGTGGGCGCGAGCGGCACGCGCGCAGCGCCGGCGACGCGCCCGCTGGTGGCCGTCCCTCGGGCGGGCCAGCGGCCGCGCCGCCTCGCACGCTTGACGGCGGCGAGCGCGCGCGGCGGGCGCTCGCAGGCCACAACCCTTGCCACACTGCACCAGGGATCCCACGAACGCGCGGCTCCGCGCGTTTGATCATCACCCCGTGCGTCACCCCCGCCCACAGCCCTGGCTGCCCGGCTTCGTGGCCCTCAGCGCGATCTGGGGCGCGAGCTTCCTGTTCATCAAGGTGGCCGATCGTGCCCTGCCGCCCACCGGCGTGGCGCTCGCGCGTGTCGCCGTCGGCGCGCTCACGCTGCTGGGCATGCTCGCCGTCCAGCGCCGGGCGCTGCCGCGGCGGCGGCGCACCTGGGCCCACCTCGCGGTCGTGGCCCTGATCGGCAACGCACTCCCGTTCTCGCTGATCGCCTACGGCGAGACCCAGATCTCATCGATCCTGGCCGGCATCTGGAACGCGACCACGCCGCTGCTGACGCTGCTCGTCGCCATCGTCGTCCTCGGCGAGCAGCCGACCCGCACCCGCACGCTCGGCCTGGCCGTCGGCTTCGCCGGCGTCGTCTGCCTGCTCGGCCCGTGGTCGGGGGTCAGCAACGGCGCGCTGGAGGGCGATCTCGCCTGCCTCGCCGCGGCGGCGCTTTACGGCGTCGCGTTCCCGTATACGCGCCGTTATCTGAGCCCGCTCGGCCTTCCGGCCAGCACCCTGGCCGCCGGCCAGCTCATCTGCGCGAGCTTCGAACTGGCGCTGCTGGCGCTGCTCATCGGCGGCGGCGTGGGTCACGTCAGTCTCGCCGTCGTGGGCTCGGTGCTCGCGCTCGGCGCGCTCGGCACCGGAATCGCCTACGTGCTCAGCTACCGGCTGATCGAGCGCGCCGGGGCGACCACCGCGTCGACGGTCACCTACGTCGTGCCGCTGTTCGCGACGGTGCTCGGCATCGTCGTGCTCGGCGAACGGCTCACCTGGAACGAGCCGCTCGGGGCGGCCATCGTGCTGCTCGGCGTCGCCGTCTCCCAGGATCGCCTGCCGGCGCTCGCCCGCCCGCGTGCCCCCGCGCCGGCGCCGACCGAGACGGCGGGCTGATCTCCGGCGTGCGCAGGCGACCGACGACGAGCGCGCTCGCACAGCTCAGCCTGCTGGCGATCACGGCGATCTGGGGCCTCACCTTCGTGATGGTCCAGGACGCGATCGCGCGCACGCCGGTGCTCAGCTTCCTCGCCCAGCGATTCCTGCTCGCCGCCGCGCTCGTGGCCGTGCTCTCCGCGCGCCAGCTGCGCGAGCTGTCTGGAGCCGGCTGGCGCGCCGGCGCGGTGATGGGTGTGTTCCTGACCGCCGGCTACGTGCTGCAGACGTACGGGCTGGCGCACACATCGGCCGCGCACTCGGGCTTCATCACCGGACTGTTCGTCGTCTTCACGCCGCTGCTGGCCGCCCTCATCGCGCGGCGGCGTCCGAGCGTCCCGACGATCGCCGGCATGACGCTGTCGCTCGTCGGTCTGGCGCTGCTGTCGGGCACCGGCGGCCAGCTGCACCCGCTCGGAGACGCGCTGACGCTGGGCTGCGCGCTTGCCTTTGCCGTCCACATCCTCGTCACCGATCGCGCCACGCCGCACCACGCGACGCGCGCCCTGCTGGCGGTGCAGCTCGGCGTCTGCGGCGTGGTCTGCCTGATCGCCGCGCTCGCGCAGGGCGACCTGCGGGCGCCGGACTCGGGGACGGTGTGGCTGGCGCTGCTGGTCACGGCCATCCTGGCGAGTGCGCTCGCGTTCTTCGTGCAGACCGCCGCACAGCGCCACGCGCGGCCCGAGCGCGCCGCGCTGATCATGGCCGCCGAGCCGGCGTTCGCCGGTCTGTTCGCCTACGTGCTGAAGGGGCAGCGACTGTCGCTCGGTGGCTGGATCGGGGCGGCGTGCATCCTCGGCGCGATTCTGCTCGTCGAGCTCGTCCCCCGCCGGCGCCGCGCCCGGCCGCCGACTCCCGAGGGCGCGCTCGCGCCCCCGCCGTCCGATGCGGAGCGCGCGGCCGTCGTGGCCCGCGGGTAGCGTCCCCGGCCCGCGGAGCGCCCGGCGCGCGGGCCGCGCGTTGCCATCATCAGCGATCGTGCGCGCCCTCGGACGACTGCTGCTCTGCCTGCTCGTCGGAGTGTCGTGCGGGCTCCTCGGGGCCTACCTCGGGCTCGCCGTCGCCGGGTCGTCGGTGCAGCAGACCGCGGCGGGCCGCGCCACCGTGACGGTCAAGGTCGGACGTCCCGCCGGACTGACGGTGATCAGCGACAGCCCGCCCGCCGAGCTCTTCCTCAGCCCCTGGACGGTGCCGCTCGTCGTCGAGGTCACCGCCACCGAGATCGATCCGGCCACCGCCGTGCGGGCCGTCGTGGACCCCGGCACGCGGTCGACCCTCGAGCAGCAGGCCCTGAACGCCCTCGTCGACGCGGGCGAGCGCGCGGCGCTGGCGGCGCTCGCCGGCGCGCTCGCGCTCGGCCTGATCGGCGGCATCGCCACCGCCACCCTCACCCGACGCGGCCACCACGTGCTGCTCGTCGCCCTCATCGCGCTCATCGCGGCCGGCGCGCCGGCCGCGATCGCCGTTGCCCAGGTGGCCACTGTCGGCACCGATGCACTCGCCGCTCCGACCTGCCCGGTGACGCCCCAGCTCTCCGTGTCCGACGCCGCCCGCGCCGCCGCCTCGGTGCAGACCGACCCGACGCTCGCGCGAAGCGTGGCCATCGAGGCGGCCTGCTCACCCGCGTTCGGAGCCGCCTTCGCGCAGGCCGTCGCGCACCGCTGATATGGGCCGCTCTCGCCACGCCGAAGTCGCGGCGACGACGACCCTCGAATCGCCGCCGCCGACCCTAGACTCGATGAGAGATTTCCTTCATTCGGGTCTGAGCGACCGTGTGGCAAGGTATAAGACAGCCTTGACCACCTTCGACCGGCGGCGTTGACGCGATCGTCGGCGGGGTTGGTGCGCTCTCGATGACCATGAACGCCGCCACGTCCAGCCACCACCTCGAGCTCGCCTCCGCCGCTGCGGGAGCGTCGCGATGACCGGGGCCCGCGCCGCCCGCGTCGCGCTCGGCCTGGCCGCGCTCGCCGTGGTCGCGGCGGCGGTGATCATCCTCGCCACCCACGACGGCGCGTCGCAGCTCGGCGCCGGTCAGGCCGCCGCGGCCACCACGACATCGACGTCGGCCCCGCTGCCTCCCACGCGACTGACGAAGCTGCCCCACCGCACGATCATCAACGGCATGTCGCCGCTCGTCGTGCGCCTGAGCGCCCCGCCGGCGCCGACCTCGCCGCGGCCGTACCTCTCGCCGAACGTCAACGGCACGTGGATGACGATCAACAACGAGGAGGTCTTCACGCCCGCCTCGACCCTGCTGCCGTGCTCGGACTACTCGCTCACGATCCCGGCCGGGACGACCGCGGTCGCGCACGCGCCATACGGTCGTCAGCGCACGATCGCGCTGACGGTCGACTGCCCGCCGGTGCGCGGGCTGCAGGTCGCGCTCGCGCGCCTGAACTACCTGCCCGACCACCTGCACCCGCATTTCGGGCGTCCGCAGCACCGCGGGCCGCTCACGCGTGTGCAGGCGGCGGCGCTCGCCTGGGACCCGCCGAGCGGGCATCTCGTGGCCGAGTACCCCGACGCTCCGCCGGTCGAGTACGGCAATGGCGCCGACGGGCCGACGATCGGCGCCCTGGAGATCTTCCAGGCCGACCACGGCATCGATGCGACGGGCGTGCCCGACACGCGCACCTGGGAGTCGCTGCTCGCTGCCGAGACGCACGATCGCCAGAGCCCGCACCCGTACACGTGGGTGACGGTGACCGAGACGCTCCCCGAGACGCTCGAGGTGCACCGCGACGGGCGCGTGGTCCTCAGCTCACCGGCCAACACCGGCGTGCCCGGTGCGGCGACGGCGCAGGGCGTGTTCCCGATCTTCTCGCGCTTCGTCTCGACGACGATGACCGGGACCAACCCCGACGGCAGCCACTACAGCGACCCGGGCGTGCCGTGGGTCAACTACTTCAACGGCGGCGACGCGGTGCACGGCTTCCCGCGTCCCGGGTACGGATACCCGCAGTCCGACGGCTGCGTCGAGCTTCCGATCTCGACCGCTGCCGAGGTGTACCCGATGCTGCAGATCGGCGACATCGTCTGGGTGGAGTAGCGCCCGGCGGCCCGTGGCCGCTATGACGGTGGAAAAAGGAAGCCGCCGGCCTCGGAGAGGAGCCCATCGCGCACGAGCGATCGAGCGGCCGGCGCGTCGTCGTGTGCCGGTACGGCCTGCCCGCTCAGCGCGGCGCGCAGCAGCCGCCCCCGGCGCTCTCGCAGCGATCCCGCGTAGGGCGCCTGACGGCGCGCGCGCGGCGCCGGATCGAAGTCGCCCGCGTGTGCCACGAGGCAGCCGTCGCGCAGCGGACACGATGCGCAGTCCGGCCGCGCCGAGCACACGCGCTGGCCGAGCTCCATCACGGCCTGCCCGAGCCGCCACGCATCGCCGTCGCTGCGCAATCCGCCGGGGAAGCGGCGTGCGAGCACGCGGTTGACGTTCGCGTCGCGCGGGAGCACCGGCTCCTCGTAGGCGAAGCAGCGCACGGCCGCCGCGGTGTACGGACCGACGCCCGGCAGCTCCCCGAGGCGGTCCCCCGGCGGCCAGCCGGAGGCGTGGATCTGGCGCGCGGCGCGGTGCAGGTCGCGCGCGCGTCGCGGATAGCCAAGGCCGTCCCAGGCACCGAGCACCTCCGCCAGCGGCGCCTGCGCGAGAGCCTGCACGGTCGGCCAGCGGTCCATCCAGAGCACCCAGTAGTCCGCGGCGCGGCGCACCTGCGTCTGGTGGCTCATGACCTCGGCCACGAGCACGCCGTACGGATCACGGGTCGCGCGCCAGGGCAGCTCGCGCCGGTGGCCGACCCACCAGCGCACGAGCGCGCGCGCCGGCCGGCCGGTGGCCGTGCCCGCCGTGCCGCGGCGCGCGAGCGCCGCGTGCACGCTGCGGGTCACGCCCGGCAGCAGGGGCAGCCGGCCGATCGACTCGATCGCCACCCAGCGCCGGGCGAGCTCCCCGGGCCCGCGCGGGCGCGGCGCCTCGTCGAGCAGGAACGGCCGTAGGACGAAGGCGCCCGCCTCGATGCGCTCCTGCAGGTCGACGAGGCGCTCGACGGCCACGGCGATCCCGGTCTCCTCGGCCAGCTCACGGGCGGCAGCGCGGACCGCTGACTCGCCGTGCTCTCGCTTGCCGCCGGGCAGCGCCCACCCCCCGCCGCCCGGCTGGCGCACGAGCAGCACGCGGTCACCGCGCAGCGCCACAGCCGTCGCCACCTGGATGCTCACGCCGCCACCGTACGCGAGACGGGTGCAGGCATCCTCGGCACAGGCCTGCCAGCGCCGGCGGCGCCGTCCATTCGGTTAAGCTTTGTTGGTGCTGTGTTAGCCAGATCGTTCGGCTGTGGGGGTGAGGAGCGAGCGATAGCGGACACGCCTGAAGCACGCAGGGCCCCCTTATCGATGCCGAGAAGTCACCCCATACCGCTCGTGGCCGTCCCGTGCCGGGCGGCGTCCGTCCAGTGATCCCAGCGCTGATGACGCGAGCCCGCACCTCCGCGACCGGTGCGCGGTGCCCGAACGGGAGCACGGTCGCGCGCGCGGTCGCGGTGACGGTCACGGCCCTGGCGGCGGCCGGTTGCGGTGGCGGCGCGTCCGGTTCGAAGGCCTCGACCGCGGCCAACGGCACGGCCCCGTCGTGTCTGCCGGCGACGCTCGATCACAATGCCACGCTGGCCGGCACGACCGTCGCCGTCTCACCGGCCCCGGGAACGGTCACCGCCAATCCACGCACGCAGATCAGCTTTCAGGGCGTGCCGGCCTCGGACATTCATGCGATCTCGGTCGTCGGCTCGCGCAGCGGCCGTCACCTCGGTCGCCTCCAGAGCTACTCGCAGGCCGACGGTGGGAGCTTCCTGGCGAGCACGCCGTTTGCTCCCGGCGAGCAGGTGGTGGTGCGCGCCGTCATCGGGGCCAGGCAGGTCGGCTTCGGCTTTCGCGTGGATACCCCGTACTCCACCGCGGCCATCCCGTCGTTCAAGCAGCTCCCGGCGGCGACGGCCGACTATCAGACCTTCGACACCCTGCCGGGCGTCCAGGCTCCGCTGCTGACCGTCACCTCGCCGGATCGAGATCCAGCGGCCGGCGACGTGTTCCTGACCAACGGGCCTGGAGCGGGCCCCTACGGGGCATTGATCTACACCCCGCAGGGCCGGCTCGTCTGGACCCACCAGGTCCCGGGTGGCGACACGGTCGAGAACCTCAGCGTGCAGCTCTATGAAGGTCAGCGCGATCTGACCTTCTGGCAGGGCCGCGTGCCCGACCTGGGCTTCGGCCTCGGCGACGACGTCGTCATGAACTCCCACTACCAGACCGTCGCCACCGTCGAGGGCGGCAACGGGCTGCAGGCGGATCTGCACGACTTCCAGATCACGCGGCAGGGCACCGCCTACATCACCGCGTACAACCCGATCCGCTGCGATCTCTCGTCAGCTGGAGGTCCGCGCAACGGGGTGATCGTCGACACCGCGGTTCAGGAGATCGACATGAAGACCGGTCTCGTCCGCTGGGAGTGGCACAGCCTCGACCACGTGGGCGTCAACGAGTCCGAGACCTCGCCGCCCCAGAGCATTCCGTGGGATTGGTTTCACCTCAACTCGATCGATCCGCAGTCCGACGGGAACGTCTTCATCTCTGCGCGCAGCACCTGGGCGAGCTATCAGATCCAGGGCGGCAGCGGCACCATCCTCTGGCGTCTCGGCGGCCTGAGGAGCTCGTTCAAGATGGGGCCGGGCACCGAGACCGCGTGGCAGCACGACGGCCGCATCCTCAACGACGGCGACGTCACCCTGTTCGATGACGGCTCGGACCCGCCCGTGCATTCCCAGTCGCGCGCCGTGCGGATCGCGCTCGATTTCAAGACGCACACGGCCGCGCTCCGCTCGGTCTACACGCACGCCGGTCCGCCGTTCCTCGCCGCCAGCCAGGGCAACGCGCAGACGCTGGCGAGCGGAGCCACCGTCGTTGGCTGGGGCGGGGTGCCGGCGATCAGCGAGTACGCCCCGAACGGCTCGCTGCTCTTCGACGCCCACCTTTCATTCGACCTGATCTTCTACCGGGGCTTTCGCTTCCCCTGGAGCGGAACGCCGGTGACCCCGCCGGCGGCGGCCGCCAACCTGAACGGCGCCGGCGAAGAGACGATCGTGGACATGAGCTGGAACGGTGCCACCGGGGTGGCGTCCTGGCGGGTGCTCGCCGGCAGTCGTCGCGGCTCGCTCCACGCGCAGGCGACGACCGCGGTGAGCGGCTTCGAGACCTCCACGATCCTGCCGAAGAAGTACGCCTACGCCGCGGTGCAGGCGCTCGACTCCGCCGGTCGAGTGCTCGCCACCTCGCCGCCCGTCGCGGTGAGGACCTATGCGGCCTCGCTTCCGGGGAGCTCGACGTCCGGGTGATCGCCGGGATCAGTAGCCGGGGGCCTTCGAGGCCGGCTTCTTCGCGCCCGAATGCGTGCTCGTGGTGGTCGTGCTGCTCTGCGAGCTGCTCGAGCCGCTCGAGGAGCCGTTGCCGCCGCACCCCGCTAACACGACGGCGACCGCCGACGCGGCCAGGAGGCTGCGAGCGGCGATCATCAATGTTCGACTCATCGACCGGTCTCCTATCATTGCTCACAGACCCTGTGGCCAACACTACCAGGCGTTCGCGGCGCCGATCCCGCGCCTCGGCGACGCTCGATCGGGGGCATCGCTCCGGTCGAGCGCGGCCTCGAAATCCGCGTCTGCCGGCACCGCCAACGGATCTCATGCCCGCGCCAGACGCGACAACAGCAATGTGGAAGACGCCGCGGCGAACGAGCGTGACGGCATGAGCGTCGAGGCGCCGGCCCGGCCGCAGCCGGACGATTCGCGTCCGGTCCGCAGCCGGCTGAGCTCGGGCTCGGGATGGCTCCTGGGCGTCTGCTGCGTGGCGCAGTTCATGGTCATCCTCGACCTGAGCATCGTCAACGTGGCGCTGCCCTCGATCCAGTCGGCGCTCGGCTTCTCCTCGCCCGACCTGCAGTGGGTCGTCAACGCGTACGCCATCACCTTCGCGGGCTGCCTGCTGCTCGGAGGCCGCGTGGCCGATCGCTTCGGGCAGCGCCGGGTGTTCGTCGTGGCCCTCCTCGCCTTCGGGCTCGCCTCGCTGGCCGGCGGTCTCGCGCCGAGTGCCGGAGTGCTGATCGGCGCTCGCGCCGCGCAGGGCCTCGGCGCCGCGCTGATGGCGGCGTCGTCACTGGCGATCATCACCTCGTCCTTCGAGCCGGGGCCGAAGCTCCACCGCGCGATCGGCACCTGGGCGGCGATGAACGGGCTCGGCGGCGCCGCCGGTGTCCTGCTGGGCGGAATCATCACCCAGGCGCTCACCTGGCGCTGGATCCTGCTCATCAATCCTCCGATCGCCGTCGTGACCGCACTGCTGGCATGGGCGGTCGTCCGCGATCGCCGGCGCGCGCCGGACGCCCGCTTCGACATCGCCGGCGCGGTGACCCTGACCCTCGGCCAGATGGTGCTCGTCTACGGCGTGGTCGAGGCGGGCCTGATCGGCTGGCACACGGCCCGCGCACTCGGCGCGATGATCGGCGGGCTGGCCCTGCTGGGGGCGTTCGTCGTCATCGAGTCGCGAGTGGCCTCGGCGCCGCTGATCCCGTTCAAGGAGCTCACCAAGCCGCTTCGGACGGCCAACAGCATCGTCCTGCTGTTCAGCGCCGCCCTGTTCCCGATGTGGTTCGTGAGCTCCCTGTACATCCAGCAGGTGCTCGGGCTCTCGCCGCTCCACACGGGCCTCATCTTCCTGCCGATGACGCTGACGATCATGGTCGTCGCCTCGCGTGCCGGCCGGCTCGTCGGCCGCTTCGGCGTGCGCCCGGTGCTCGGCAGCGGCCTGATCATGATGACCGCCGGCATGCTGCTGCTGGCACGGATCGGCGCGAGCGGCAGCGCCGTGGTCTACGTGATGATCCCGGGGATCCTCACGGCGGCGGGGATCGCGATGTCGATCGTGCCCTCGACGATCGCCGCCACCCAGGGCGCGAAGGAGGGCCAGAGCGGGCTCGCCTCGGGCCTCGTGAACACGTCGCGTCAGGTGGGCGGAGGGCTCGGCCTCGCCGTCCTGATCACGCTGGCCACGCAGCGCAGCAGCGTCCTGATCGGCTCCGGCGTCGAGGTCCCGCAGGCGCTCACCGACGGGTTCCGCCTCGCCTACCTGATCGGCGGAGGCCTCGCCGCCTGCGCCGCCGTGCTCACGTTCACATCGCTGCGCACGCCGGCCGTCGGGAGCGGCCGGGCCGGGCAGCGGCTGCCCGTCGTGGTCGGCATCCTCGTCGCCGCCTTCGTGGCCATCGACGTCGCGTTCGCCAACTCGCACGGCGCGCCGATCGGCGCCTACACGACCGATGGCGCCTACACCTTCGTCAGCGAGCCGTCGCTGCACCCGCCGAAGCTCACGACCGACGCGACCACGGTCGCCGGCAAGCTGTCGCCGGGCTACATCTTCACCGCGAACTTCTACGACCTCAACAACCCGCCGCTCGTCGGCCAGAGCGGGCCGCTCATCCTCGACAACCGGTTGCAACCCGTGTGGTTCTCGCCCGTGCCCCAGGACGTCGTCGCCTCCAACCTCAGCCTGCAGACCTACGAGGGGCAGCCGGTGCTCGCGTGGTGGCAGGGCGACGTCACCAACACCGGCGCGACGATCAGCGGCGAGGACGTGGTCGTCAACCGGCACTACCAGCGGATCGCGACGCTGCGCGGGAAGGACGGCTGGAAGATCACCCTCCACGAGCTCGTGATCCGCGGTGACGATGCGTGGGTGACCGCGAACAAGGACGTGTCGATGGACCTCTCGAAGTACGGCGGCGCCTATAACGGCGCCCTCGATGATTCCGCGGTCCAGGAGTACGACCTCAGGACGGGCCAGCTCCTTCGCAGCTGGGATGCGCTGACCCACATCCCGCTCAGCGAGTCCCAGGCCACGCTGCCGACCAACGGCTTCCCGTGGGACGCGTACCACGTCAACTCGATCCAGCTCGCCGGGAACGGCACCTTCCTCGTCTCCATGCGCGACACCTGGGCCGCCTACCTCGTCGACATCGACAGCGGCAGGATCCTCTGGACCCTGGGCGGGAAGCACTCGAGCTTCACGTTCGCCCCCGGTGCGGCGTTCGAGTGGCAGCACGACGTCAACCTGCAACCGGGCTCGACGGTCACGCTGTTCGACGATCACTGCTGCCAGCTGACCGGCGGCGGCACGTACGTTCCGGCCACCGCGCCGTCCCGAGGGCTCTTGCTCAAGCTCGACCAGCAGACGCACACCGCGGCGCTGGCGGCCCAGTACGGCACCGATTTCGACCTCAACACCGATTACATGGGCAGCACCCAGCCGCTCCCGGGCGGCAACGTGATGGTTGGCTGGGGGTCGAGCCCCTACCTCTCCGAGTACGGTCCCTCGCACCAGCTGCTGCTCGACGGCGTGTTCCCGGGCTCCGATCTCTCCTACCGCGCCGCCGTGCAGCAGTGGGTCGGCCTGCCGCTCTCCCCGCCCGTGGGTGCCGCCCGGAGCTCGGGCGGCCGGATGTCGGTGTACGCGAGCTGGAACGGCGCGACCCAGGTGACCGCCTGGAGGGTCCTCGCCGGACCGGCGGCGAGCCGCCTGACCGTCGCCGCGCAGGCCCTGAGGTCCGGCTTCGAGACGGCGATACCGCTGCCGCAGGGCTACCAGAGCTTCGAGGTCGAGGCGCTCGACGCCCGCGGCCGCGTGATCGGAACCTCTGCGCCGTTCGGATCGCATGGGTGATCGAGCGCGCCACGGCCATCGGAGGATCTTCGTTAGACCTTCTCCACAATCGATAACAATGTCTAACAATGGGTCATAGCCCCAACGTCACCTGGCAAACGGGCGGTCCCGCCCGCGCGCGTCGCTGGCAGGCGGTCGACGGGTGCGGCGCGACGGTCTGGTACACGGGCCTCCCCTCCGCCGGCAAGTCCACGGCCGCCGCGGCGCTCGAGCGGCGGCTGATCGACGGCGGGATCAACGCCTACCGGCTCGATGGCGATAACCTGCGCCACGGACTCTGCGGCGATCTCGGCTTCACGCCGTGCGACCGGGCGGAGAACGTGCGCCGCGTCGGCGAGCTCGCGCGGCTGTTCGCCGATGCCGGGCTGGTCGCGATCGTGTCGCTCGTGTCGCCCTACGCGGCGGGCCGCGAGGAAGTCCGCACGCGCCATGAGCGCGACGGCCTGCCGTTCGTCGAGGTCTACGTCAAGACGCCGTTGCCGGTCTGCCAGGCTCGTGACCCCAAGGGGTTGTACGCTCGCGCCCTCGCCGGCGAGCTGCCGGGTTTCACCGGAATCGACGATCCTTACGAGCCACCGCGATGCCCCGATGTCGAGATCACGCAGGAGGACGATCCCGAGGCTGCCGCCGATTCGGTGCTGCACGCCCTGGCCGCGCGCTGCCCGGAAGTCGTGCAGCGCATTGAGCAGTCCGCCGCCACCGCACGATCCGTGCTCCCGCTGCCCCGCCACGCTGCCGCCGGCGGCAGCGGCGGCATCGACGAGTAGCCGCGCCACGGTCCGCCGGCGGCCCCGCTCCGCCACGGTCCGCCGACGGCCGCGCTCCGCCACGGTCCGGCGACGGTTGCGCTCCGCCACGGTCCGCGGGCGGTCGCGCTCCGCCACGGTCCGCCGACGGCCGCGCTCCGCCACGGTCCGCAGGCGCTCGCGCACGGCCGCGGTCTGCTCGACGGCGCTCATCGCCCTCGGCGCGCTGCTCGGCGCTCCCCCGAGCGGCGCTGCGGCCGGCGGTGCCGCACCGGCGTGCGTCGCGTCGACGCGCAATGCGTCGGCCGCGCTCGCCGGAGGCGCCGTGACGGTGTCGCCGATGCCCGGCTCGCGCGACGCGTCATATCTCACGCAGATCAGCCTCCTCGGCCCGGCGGCCGGCGAGCTGAGCGTCACCTCCGTCACCGGCTCGCTCAGCGGCCCGCACGCCGGCCGCCTGGTCGCCTACTCGCAGGGCGACGGCGCCAGCTTCCTGCCCAACGCACCCTTCCGCCCGGGCGAGGTGGTCACCGTGCGCGCGCAGGTCACTCGCGGCGGCCGCCCGGTCCCGATGGCGTGGAGCTTCACGGTCGCCGAGCCCGTGCAGAACTCGGGGGGTGGCGGCGGCGGCTCGAGCTCCTCGCCGCCGAGCGGCACGGGCGGCGCGACGTTCCAGCACTTCGTCTCGGCTCCCGGGCTGATGCCGCCGCCCATCGAGGTGACCACGCGGTCGAGCAGCGAACCGGCGGGCGACCTGTTCCTCGCGCCGTACAGCGGGCCCGGGCGCTACGGGCCGATGATCGTCGACGGCAGCGGCCAGCTCGTGTGGTACAAGCCGCTCGCCGTCGGGGCGCGCGCCGCCGACTTCCGCGTGCAGCAGCTCGACGGCCAGCCGGTCCTCACGTGGTGGCAGGATCCGCTCTACGCCGACGGAAGCCACTCGTCGGGGATCGTGATCGCGAACTCCTCGTACCAGGACATCGTGATCGCGCGCGCCGGTAACGGCTATCAGGCCGACCTGCACGAGTTCCAGATCACGCCCCAGGACACGGCCGTGCTCACGGTCTACGCGGGCATCCGCTGCGACCTGTCCTCGGTCGGCGGGCCCGCCGACGGCGCCCTCGCCGACACGCTCATGCAGGAGATCGACCTCCGCACCGGCCTCGTGATGTTCGAGTGGCACAGCGTCGACCACGTCCCGCTCGCCGACTCCTACGTCTCGCCGCGTCCCGGGAACGCGAGCCGCCCGTTCGACTACTTCCACATCAACTCGATCGACCCCATGAGCGACGGCTCGTTTCTCGTCGACGCCCGCAACACGTGGGCGGCCTACGACGTCGATCCGGTCACCGGTCGCGTTCGCTGGGCGCTCGGCGGCCGCCACTCGAGCTTCGCGATGGGATCGGGCACACGGACCGCCTGGCAGCACGACGCGCGCCAGCTTCCCGATGGCGACTTCACGTTCTTCGATAACGGCGCATCGCCGCAGGTGCATCCGCAGTCGCGGGTGATCGTCCTCGCGGTCAACTTCACGACGCGCAGCGCGCGGCTCGTCTCGAGCTTCGAGCACCCGACTCCGCTCGTGGCCGGAAGCCAGGGCAACTTCGAGCCGCTTCCCGGCGGCGACTGGGTGACCGGATGGGGCCAGGTTCCGTACTTCTCGCTGTTCAGCGACGCCGGAGCGCTGCTGTTCGACGCTCACCTGCCGCCGAGCTACGAGGACTATCGGGCGTTCTGGTCACCGTGGAGCGCGACCCCGACGACCCCACCGTCGGTCGCCGAGCAGTCGAGCGCCAGCGGAGGCGGCGCCACCGTCTACGCGAGCTGGAACGGGGCCACGAACGTGGCCGCGTGGCGGGTCCTCGCCGGGGCATCGACCTCGACCCTGCGCGTGAGCGCCACGGCGGCGCGCACCGGCTTCGAGACCGCGATCAGCCTTCCGGCGTCGGCCGCCGTGGTCGAGGCCGAGGCGCTCGACGCCCAGGGGCAGGTGCTCGGCACCTCGCCTGCGGCGCACCCCTGAGCGGACTGAAGGCGCCCACCCGGCTAGAATCCGCCAGCGTTGGCGGCAGCAGGCGCGGAGGGCGCAGCGGCCGGGATCTCCAGATCACCGCGACAGCACGCGACCCTCCCCCACCCAACCGGGCGGCCACGCCGCCGCGACCACGTCGGCGACCTCGCTCGAGCAGGTAGCGCTGCGCGACTGGGCAGGGCACGTGATCGTGTGCGGGCTCGAGGGGGTCGGGCTGCGCACCGTCGAGCAGCTGCAGCTCGCCGGCGTGCCGGTCGTCGTGCTCGATCACCAGCCTGACCCGCGGCTCGCGTCGATCGTCCGGGCCTGGGGCGTTCCGCACCTCACCGAGGACGCCCACGACAGCGCGCACCTGGCCGCGGCCGGGCTTGCCGGGGCCCGTGCCGTCGTGTGCACGGAAGCGAGCGACCTGCGCAACGTCGAGACCGCGCTGCTCGTGCGCGACCTGCGCGAGGACGTCGCCGTCGTCGTGCACGTCGATAACCCCGCCGTCGGCCGCGCCATCGAGGATGCGACGGGGACCGGCAGCGTGCTCGATGTCGCCGGGCTGTTCGCGCCGGCGGCGATCGGCGCCTGTCTCGGACGCAGCACCCACGAGATCCTCATCGCCGGGGAGCGCTTCGTCGCCGCCGAGGTGGTCGCCGGGAAGGAGGGGACGCTGCGCTCGCTGTACGGCGACCTCGTGCCGGTCGGGATCGTCACCGCTGAGGAGTCGCTGGTCGTCTGCCCCGGTCGCGATCACGAGGTGCGCGGCGGCGACCGGGTGACCGTGCTCGGCACGCCGGCCGAGTTGGCGGCCGTCGACGGCGTCCACGCCGCGCGCAACCGTCGCCGGCGCTCGCGCCGTCAGCCGCGGCGCACCGCGCGCGCCGTCTCACGCGCGCTGGCCAACAGCGCCGACCGCGCCCTGCTGACGGCGATCGGACTGGCCGTGCTCCTGCTCGTCGTCTCGACGATGGTGCTGCACTTCGGCTACCGCACGGTGCACGGCGGCTCGCTCGGGATCGAGGACTCGATCTACTTCACCGTCGAGACCATCGCCACCGTGGGCTTCGGGGACTTCTCGTTTGCCGGGCAGCCGGCGTGGGTGGAGTGGTTCGGGGTGGGGCTGATCGTCGCCGGCACGACGCTCGTGACGACCGTGTTCGCACTGCTCACGAACCTGCTGGTGAGCCGTCGCATCGAGCAGCAGCTCGGCCATGGCGCGATCGGAGGGATGGAGGGCCACGTCGTCCTCGTCGGTCTCGGCGCCGTCGGCCTGCGCGTGCTGGAAGGCCTGCGCGCCGAGGGCTGCGAGGTGGTGGCCGTCGAGTACGACGAGGGCAACCGCTACATCGCGCACGCCCGCGCGCTCGGCGTGCCCGTCGTGATCGGCGACTCGACGCTCGGGCAGACGCTCGCGTCGGTCAATCTCGCGCGCGCCGGCGCAGTGGCCATCCTCACGAGCGACGACCTCGTCAATCTCGAGACGGGGCTGGCGGTCCGCGACGCGCTCGGCAGCCGCTGGGTCGACGTGCCCGTCGTGCTGCGCGTCTTCGACCGGGCTCTCGGCCACCGCCTCGAGAAGACGTTCGACTTTCACCACGTCTGGTCCACCGCAGCGCTCGCCGCACCGTGGTTCGTCGGCGCCGCGCTCGGCCTCGAGGTGCTCGCCACCTTCTACGTGCGTAACCGGCCGTTCCTCGTCGCCCGGCTGACCATCGGCCACGACGGTGAGCTCGTCGGTCTGGCGATGCGCGAGCTCGGCGCGCGCATCCGCGTGGTCGGCATCATCCGCGCCGGCGCCGCGCGCCTGGAGTACCCGCCGCGCCGCGACACGCGCTTCTCGGCCGGCGACACCGCGTTCCTCGTCGGGCCGTACGAGGAGCTACTGAGCGTGCTTCGCCGGCAGCGATAGCGTCGGTCCGGACGCCGCGGCGGCGAGGCGGGCCCGCTCCTCGTCGCTCGACTCGAGCGCCCGGATGAAGATCGACAGCGCCGTCCCGAGCAGCGGCGCGGCGACCGCGTCGGGATCGGCGAGCGTCAGCATCGCCAGGCCGACGCTCAGGCCGAGCGAGACGTTGGCGCACCCCTCGATCGCCTCGGGCACGATCGGCAGGCCGCCGTCGGCGGCGCTGTCGGTCGCGAACCCGACGAACATCAGGCGCAGCGCTTCGAGGCCGGCGGCGAGGCGCTCGCGCAGGCGGGGGTCGCGCTGCGCGTGGACCCACAGCTCGACGAACAGCCGGAACGGATCCGGGTCGGCCCGCAGCTGCGCGATCCACAGATCGCTGCCGGGGATCGGACGCTCCCAGCTGCGCTCGGCGCGGTCGATGAGCGCGATCTGCTCGGCGATCTGGCTCGTCAGGTACTCATCGACGAGCGCGACGAGCAGGTTCTCCTTGCTGCCGAAGTGGCCGTAGACCGCCCCCTTGGTGAATCCGGCCTCGGCCGCCACCTCGTCGAGCGTGGCCCCGTTGAACCCCGAGCGCGCGTAGACGCGCGCCGCGGCGGCGAGCAGTCGCTCGCGTGTCTGCTCGCCTCGGCGGCCGCCGCGTTCCTGCTCAGCGCCGGCCATCGCCCGACCTCGCGTGGCGGAGTTGCAAAATATACTCGTCGGTATATATACTCATCGGTATCTCGGACTCTAGCGGAGGTGCTCGAATGCCCGACCAGCTTCCCCCCGGACCACGCCTGCCCTCGGCGTTGCAGACGCTCGGCTTCTGGAACCGTCCCACCGCGTTCCTCGAGCGCTGCCGGCGCCGCTACGGGTCGCGCTTCACGATTCGCCTGCTCGGCTCGCCTCCCTTCGTGATGATCTCCGAGCCGGAGGAGATCAAGCAGATCTTCCAGGCGCCGCCCGACGTCCTGCATCCCGGCGAGGGCGCACGGATCCTCGAGCCGATCGTCGGACGCCACTCGGTCATCCTCCTCGACGAGGCGCCGCACCTCGAGCAGCGCAAGCTGCTGCTGCCGTCCTTCCACGGCGAGAGCATGCAGCGCCTGGCCGGGGTGATGGGCGAGCTCACCGCCGCCGAGGTGGCCGACTGGCCGCGCGACGAGTCCACGGCCCTGCACCCCCGCCTTCAGCGTCTCACACTGGAGATCGTTCTGCAGACCGTGTTCGGGCTGCGCGGCGACGAGCGTCTGAGCCGGCTGCGGACGCTGCTCACCGACGTCCTCGCGTTCACCGAGAGCCCGCTCTCGGTGATCCCGTCGCCGGGCGGCCCGATCGAGCGGCTCGGTCCGTGGCGGCGCCTGCGGCGCGCGACGCGCGAGGCCGACGCCCTCATCTACGAGCTGATCGAGGCGCGCCGGAGCGAGGACGACGGCGGCGACGACGTGCTCGCGCTGCTGCTCGGCGCGCGCCACGGCGACGGAACGCCGATGGAGGCCACCGAGATCCGCGACGAGCTGATGACGGCCCTCGTGGCCGGGCACGAGACGACCGCCTCGCAGCTCGCCTGGGGATTCGAGCGCCTCGCGCGCGAGCCGGTGGCCTGCGCACGGCTGACGCGCGAGCTCCAGGACGGCGGTGAGGAGTACCTGACAGCGACGATCCACGAGATCATGCGCTGCAAGCCGGTGCTGCCGAACGCCGAGCCGCGGCTCGTCAAGGAGCCGATCCAGATCGGGCCGGTCACCTATCCGCCTGGGGTCGTGCTGCTGGCCAACGCCTACCTCGTGCACCACGATCCGGCCATCTACCCCGACCCATATGCGTTCGCGCCCGAGCGCTTCCTCGGGCAGGCCCCCGGGACCTACACCTGGATCGCGTTCGGCGGCGGGCGACGGCGCTGCCTCGGCGCGAGCTTCGCGCTGCAGGAGATGAAGATCGTGCTGCGCGAGGTGCTCACGCGCTGCGAGCTCGCTCCGGCCTCGACGAGCCCGGAGCGAACGCGCCGTCGCAGCATCACGATCAGTCCGGCGCTCGGCGGTCGCGTCGTCCTGCACGATCGCGCCCGGGAGCCCGCGCGGACCGTCGAGCGCGAGCTGAGCGTCGCCGCCTGATCGCCGGCCTCACTCGCCGAATGCGCGGCGGACCTGCCGGGCCCCCACGTTCGCGTGCTCCCAGAAGCGATAGGGACCATCGGACTGCAGCTCCCGTGCGGCCTCGACGAGCGCGCCGTAGGCGGCGAGGGCGAAGGCCCCGCCGACCGATACGCGGCTGACCCCGACCTCGGCGAGCTGCAGCACCGACGGCCCCTGAGCGCGCAGGAGGACGTTCACCGGACGGTCGACCGACGCGACGAGCTCGGAGATCTCCTGCAGGTCGACGAGCCCGGGGGCGTACAGCACGTCGGCGCCCGCATCCCGGTAGGCGCGCAGCCGCTCGATCGTGTCGCGGAGATCGTCGACTCGGTGCAGGTGATTCTCGGCGCGGGCGCAGAGGACGATCCCCTCCCCCGCGCCATGAGCGGCCTCGGCGGCGGCGGTGACGCGAGCCGCCGCGTGCTCGAGGTCGTAGATCGGGGTCTCGGGGTTGCCGGTGTAGTCCTCGATCGAGCAGCCGGCCAGACCGGCCGCCCGCGCGCGGCGCACCGTCTCGGCCACGCCGCTCGGGTCGTCGGCGAAGCCGTTCTCCAGATCGGCCGTCACCGGCAGGCTCGTGGCCGCGGCGATCGCCCGGGCGTGGGCGACGGACTCGTCACGCGACAGTCCGCCATCGAGCCGGCCGAGGCTCGCGGCGGCTCCGCCGCTCGTCGTGGCGAGCGCCTCGAAGCCGAGCGAGGCGAGCAGCACCGCCGAGCCCACGTCCCAGGGGTTGGGCAGCAGCAACGGCTCACCGGGCCGGTGCCGCGCCAGGAATCGGCTCGCGCGCTCGCTCAGCTCGCGCATCGCGGCACACGCTAGCGCCCGGCGGCGACGGCGGCGAGCCGGTCGGCCAGCGGCCGCGGCGCCGAGAACATCGCCCAGTGCCCGGTCGCGATCTCCTGCAGCTCCCATCCCGGCGCGGCGAACACGGCGACCCGCGGATCCCCGGCGGCGATGAGCGAGCGCAGCGTGGCGACGTCCATCGCGCCGGCGCTCGCCATGATCGCCACGCGACGGGTCGCAGCGCCCGCACTCGGCGCGAGGCGCAGCGGCGAGGTGAAGGTCGCGTACGGCTGCGGAGTGCCGCGTTCGGCGATGAGGCGGAAATGCTCCTCGTCCAGCCCGGTCGCGCTCCCGTACACGCCGCTGGCCAGCGTCTCGCGATCGGGCACCGGCCAGCGCCACCCATCCCCGTGCTCCTCGACCTCGCGGCGCTGGCGCTCGCGCAGCTCGGCCGGCTGCAGGTCGACGATCGCCAGGCCATCCGGCGCCGGGCCGGTGTCGAGATAGACGACGGCGTGCAGCCGATCGGCGAGCCGGCCGGCGACGCCGGCCACCACGATGCCCGCATAGCTGTGACCGACGAGGACCGCGTCGTGCAGGTCCTCGTACTCGAGCAGGTTCGCGACGTCGGCGATGTGCGTTTCGAGCGTGACCTCGCGCCGCGCGAGATGGACGCGCTCACCGAGACCGGTCAGCGTGACCGGATACACGTCGTGGCCCGCGAGCCGCAGCGGGCGGGCGACGTCCTGCCAGCACCAGCCGCCGAGGCACGCGCCGGGCACGAGCACGATCGGGCGGCGGCCGAGGTCAGCCATCCTGCGCCGAGGGTGCGTCGCCACCGCCCTCTCCGGCCGCCAGCCAGGCCAGCACGGTCGCGCGGTCGAAGCGCCACTCCAAGCCGAAGCGCCTCCCGGGCAGGTCGCCGCCCGCCGCCCGCTCGAGCACCATCGCGGGGTCGACGCGCAGCAGCGTGGCGAGCTCCTGGAGCGTCAGCACCTCGGGGCCGACGGGAGCCGGCGTTTCCAGGATCTCGGCGTGGCCGACCTCGAGGCGATCGCCGAGCAACTCGCTGACGAGCTGCTGCTTGCGGCGCCCGGTCGCATCGACGAGCCGGTCGAGCGCGGTGGCCTGCGCACGCGGCAGTCGAACGTAGAGCGGAACGCGGTCTTCGATCATGCCGCGCCCGATGATAGCAAGCAATATAGACCGCTATCAACCACCGCATTATCCTCGCTGAGGTGCAGCGTCACGAGGTCGAGATCAAGGTCCGCGACGACGGCCCGTACAAGGTGACCGGGCCGGTGCGGGTCATCGACGTCGACGGCAACCAGTTCGACCTCCCCGACGGCGACGCCGTTGCGCTCTGCCGTTGCGGGCAGTCCCGCACGAAGCCCTTCTGCGATGCATCGCATCGCGAGGCCGGATTCTGCTCGCGCGCCCGGGCGCTTTGAACAACATCCGTCGAGCGGCTGTGCAGTATTGAAGCTGCGGGGCCTCGGTGGCGATGAGGTTCACATGCGTAGCGATGTGCAGGCACTGCGCGACGGCTCGCCGCTCTGCCGCGGAGACGCCGAGCGTGGGCGCCTCATCGACATGAGCCGACGTCTGAGCGGCGCCAAGCGCGGCGCCACGCTCGCCCTTGCCATCGCCGTGCTCATCGGGATTCCGACGTTCGGATTCTGGTACGGCGTCCCGCTCGCGCTCGCCGGGATCGCGTTCTGGATCGGCCAGCTCCGCCTCGACTACGTGCGCCGGCCCGAGTACGTGCTCGCCGCCAGCTGGGTGTTCGCCCAGCTGATGTTCGCCCTTTCGATCGCGATCGCGCACGGGCCGCGGCTGTACCTGCTGCCGATGTTCCTGCTGCCCCTGCTGCTGTGGAGCGTGGCCTTCCCCCCGGCCGCGGCCGCCGCCGCCGTCGGGATCAGCGCGGTCGTGATGACCGTGACCGCGTTGCTCACCGACCCGAACACCGTGCTCCACACGCCCTTCGCGCTCATCTACGCGCTCACGGCCGTCGTGGCCGCCTCGATCCCGGCCGCCGCCGTTCGCGATCTCGACGCCCAATCACGCCAGACGGCGGTCGTGGACCAGCTGACCGGGCTGCTGAACCGCGTCGCGCTCGAGGCACGCCTCGCCGAGATCACCCACCAGACGATCGCCACCGGCCGTCCGGTCGCCCTCATCATCGGTGACATCGACCGCTTCAAGTCGATCAACGACACCCACGGCCACGCCCGCGGCGACGAGGTGCTCGCCGAGGTCGCGGCGCGACTGTCGAGCACCGTCGAGCAGGAGCCCGTCTATCGCCTCGGCGGCGAGGAGTTCCTCGTGCTGCTGGCCGATGTCGACCCGGTCGAGGCGCAGAACTTCGCCGAGCGCCTGCGTGCGTCGGTACGCCAGAGCCCGATCGGTGACCTGCGCGTCACGATGTCCTTCGGCGTCGCCTGCTCGCCGCCCGATGAGCCGCTCGACTACGAGCAGCTGTTCACGCGAGCCGATGCGGCGCTGTACCGCGCCAAGCACGAGGGGCGCGACCGGGTCGCCGGTGCGGCGACGCCGTCCGCCCAGGAGGCGGCGCCCGAGCCCGCGACGAACGTGCTCGCCTTCGAGCGCCGCCGCGCCAAGCGGGGCGGCCAGCCGGAGGAGACCACTCCCGACGAACCCGTCCACGCGCCGACCCGCGAGCGGCTCTCCGAGGAACGCGCCGAGACCGGGAGCTGGCTCGTGCGCGACGAGCTGCAGCGAGAGCACCTGCTCGACCTCGGACGTCGCATCCGCCAGCGCAACCGCCCGGCATACATCGTCACGTTCGGCTGCGTGATCGGCGCCGCTTCGACGTACGGCTGGATCACGCTCGTCGCCCCGCTCCTCGCCGCGGTCGCCTACAACATCGTCGAGGACCGGCTCGATCGCTTCCGCCGGCCGGAGTACGCACTCGGCGTGATGTGGCTGGTGACGCAGGCGGCGAACGCCGCGGGCATCGGCGTCGTGCACTTCTCCTCCCACTACCCGCCCCTGTACGCCGTCCAGCTGATGGTCATCATGACGATCGGCACGAGCGCCGTCTTCCCGCGCCGAGGCACGATCATCGGCGTCTCTTTCGCAGCCCTGCTCACCCTTGCCGCGGGCGTGGCGATCAACCCGTCGCTCGCCGCCGCGGACCCCGGGATCGTCGCCATCTCGGTCGCGATGGTCGTGTCGGCCGGCCTCATCGGGTCGGCGGCGGGCCGCTCAGCCGTCGATCACCGCGGCGCGGCGGTCGTCGACCCGCTCACCGGCATGCTCAATCGGGCGGCCCTCGAGGCGCGCGTGGCCGAGCTCACCCACCACGCGACCGCCGTCGGCCAGCAGGTCGCGGTGATCGTGGCCGACCTCGACCACTTCAAGTCCGTCAACGACACCTACGGCCACGCACGTGGCGACGAGGTGCTCCAGTCGGTCGCCTATCGCATCCGAAAGCACCTCCGCGCCTTCGAGTCGGCCTACCGCATCGGCGGCGAGGAGTTCGTCGTGCTGCTGCCCGGCGTCACGGCCGACGAGGCGGAGGGCATCGCGCACCGGATCTGCGAGGCCGTGCGCGCCGAACCGATCGGCGAGTTGCCGGTCACGATCTCCCTCGGCCTCGCCGCCTCGGAGGCCGACGCGGCCTTCGACTACACACGCGTCTTCGATGAGGCCGACGCGGCGCTCTACCAGGCCAAGCACATCGGCCGAGACCGCGTCTGTCGCGGCGACCTGCACGAGTCGGCGCTCGCCGCATAGCCGCGCCGTCGGGGCCCTCACGGCGCCGGCCCCGAACGCCGGGTATGCGCGACCCGTAGTCTGGAGGGAGGGCGCCACGGGAGGCGAGTGGCCAACCAACCCCCCGACTGATGAGGAGTGGCATGCGACAGCGCAACGTCGGCACGCTTTCGGTCAGTGCCATCGGGCTCGGATGCATGGGCATGAGCTTTGCCTATGGAGCCCCGCAGGACGACGCCGGCCTGGCCACGATCGAACGCGCGCTCGCGCTCGGGGTCACCCTGCTCGACACCGCCGACGTCTACGGTCCGGAGACGAACGAGCGGCTCGTCGGCCGAGCGATCGCCCACCGTCGCGACGACGTCGTGCTGGCGACCAAGTTCGGTAATGACTGGCACGGGGCCGAGCGGCGCATCAACGGCCGCCCCGAGTACGTGCGCTCGGCCTGCGAGGACTCCCTCGCCCGGCTCGGCGTCGAGCACATCGACCTGTATTACCAGCACCGCGTCGACCCGAGCACGCCGATCGAGGAGACGGTCGGCGCCATGGCCGAGCTCGTCCGCGAGGGCAAGGTCCGCCACCTCGGCCTCTCCGAGGCCGCTCCCGACACGATCCGCCGCGCGCATGCCGTCCATCCGATCACCGCCCTGCAGACGGAGTACTCGCTCTGGACGCGCGATGTCGAGCGCGAGATCCTCCCGACCCTACGCGAGCTCGGAATCGGGCTCGTCGCCTATAGCCCGCTCGGACGCGGCTTCCTCACCGGGACGATCAAGTCCACCGACGACCTGGTCGAGGGCGATTGGCGCCGCGGCGTGCCGCGGTTCCAGCAGCTCGACGCCAACCGACGCATCGTCGAGGCGGTCCGCGAGCTGGCCGCCGAGCGCGAGGTCACGCCCGCGCAGGTCGCGCTCGCGTGGCTGCTCGGGCAGGGCGAGAACATCGTGCCGATCCCGGGCACGACCAAGCCCCACCGCGTGGAGGAGAACGTCGCCGCGCTCGACCTCGTGCTCGCTCCCGACGAGCGCGCGCGGCTCGACGCCGCGGCGCCGCCCGGGGCCGCCGTCGGCGAGCGCTACCCGACCGCGATGATGGCCAGCCTCGACGGCTGACCGCGCGCCGCGGCGGCCGATCAGCGCCCGAGCGTACGCTCGATCTCGTGCGCGCGCGCGGGCAGGGCCGAGACGAGCGTGCGCACCTCGGCGAGGGCGGCGCGCAGCGGCGGATCGCCGACCTCGACGGGAAGCATCGAATCCTGTAGGTCGGCGAGTCCGGCGTCGGCGGAGGCGAGCGCATCGACGGCGCTGTCGATCGTCCCGCGCGCACCCCCGGTCGTGAGCCGCGGCGAGGGTCGCTCGAACGCACGCGCAGCGAGGCCGTGCCGCGCCGCGAAATCGGCGTACGCGCTCTGGGCGCGGCCGTAGGCGAGCTGCGCGGGGCGAAAGAGCTCCGCCTCGAGCCGGTCGGCGGCGAACTCGTCGAGCAGCTCGTACGCCTCTCCGAGGTACGCCAGCGCGAGGGCGATGTCGTCGGCCGCCTCGGCCACCTCGTCGATCAGCGTCTGGCGCGCTTCGGCGGCGGAGTAGGTCACGGGGCCAGCATAGTTGCCGACCCGCGAGCGGGGCGCGGTAATCCGGTCGCCCGGCGTGACCCGCGGGACGCACTTGTCACGGTCGCGTGACGGTCGGGCGGGAGGTGTGTTCGCTTTTGGCCCCAGGGCGGCGTATTCGGGAGCACACCCCTCGGCGCACAGCCGCCGCGCCCGACACGCGGCACCCGCGCGCGCGGTCCCGTTACACCGCACACGCGCAGCGTCACCGGCAGGGCGCAACCGTCACCGTCGCGTGACCCTCGTGCTCGGTCTGGCGGGCACGGCGGCGACTTGGGAGCACACCGGTGCATGACCGCCCGCGGCGGCTGCTCCGACGGGCCTCGGCGGCCCGCCGGCGCTCAGTTTCGTCACGCCCCCTCGGAGCCCGGTCGCCGCCACCGCGCCGCGACCCGAAAGGCGCATCCGTCACCCCGCCGCGCGCGGGGCCGACCCACCCCGAAACCACCCCGCAACCCCACACCCATACAAGAAACGCGCCAAGCGGCCGATACACCGGGTGCGGGTCGTCTTGGCTGTGCCGCCGGGCGATCGCCTCGGAAACCCTGGGAGTACGCCGTGCACAAGCCTTCTCGCCGGGCCATCACGATCGTCACCGTCCTCGCCGCATGCGCCGCGGCGTCGGCGCCGGCCGCCGCCGACGGCGCCGCCACGCCGTCGCTGTTTCCCCAGCAAGGGCCCGCGCCGGCACCGCTCACGCCGCAGGCGGCCGCGGCTCGCCGCCGCCAGGACGAGACGGTGCTGACCTCCGCGGCCGCCCGCCGAGCGGCCGAGCGCGCGCGCGGCATCGGCTACAGCTACACCGATCTCACCGACGACGTGAGCAGTCACCTCGTCGCGTTCGCCACCTTCAACCCGTCACAGGACACCGTGGACGTGGAGCTGCGCGACGGCGCGCGCGAGAGCGTCGCCTACCCCCACGCCGCCGAGGCGTCGCTCGCCGCGGCACTCACCGCGTACGGGGCCAGCGTCTCGTTCGGCAACGGCGCCACGGCGGCGCCCGCTCACGGTGGGCTGCCGCCCGCCGTGATGATCGCCGTGCTCCTGCTCAGCGCGGTCCTCATCATCTGGGCGCTGCTGGTCCAGCGCGGCATCATCAAGCCAGGCGTGGGCGGCGGCGTGCTGCGACAGCATTCGGGGCCGCCGAGGCCCGGCATGGCCCCGGGCGCCCCGCGCCAGCGCCGGCGCGGCCTTCAGGCGGCGCCGGCCGTGCGCTTCGCGGACGTCGCCGGCTGCGACGAGGCGGTCGAGGAGGTCGCCGAGATGAAGGAGTTCCTCGTCAATCCGCAGACGTTCGCGGCGCTGGGCGCCCGGATGCCGGGCGGCGTGCTGCTGTACGGCGAGCCGGGCACCGGTAAGACGCTGCTCGCGAAGGCGCTCGCCGGCGAGGCGGGCGTGCCGTTCTTCGCCACCTCGGGCTCGGACTTCGTCGAGATGTACGTCGGGATGGGCGCCAAGCGCATCCGCGAGCTGTTCGCGCGGGCGCGCCGCTGTCCCGACGGCGCGGTCATCTTCATCGACGAGGTCGACGCCGTCGGCGCCAAGCGCTCCGGCGCGGACCACGGGGGCTCGCGCGAGGACGATAAGACGCTCAACGCGCTGCTCACCGAGATGGACGGGTTCCACGCCCGCGATCGCATCGTCCTGCTCGCCGCGACCAACCGTCTCGACACGCTCGACTCGGCGCTCCTGCGGCCCGGCCGCTTCTCCCGCCACATCCATGTCACCACGCCGACGGAGGAGGGACGCCTGGCCATCCTGCGCGTCCACAGCGAGGGCCGGCCGCTCGCCGACGATGTCGATCTCGAGCGCCTCGCCCACATCACGCACGGCAACAGTGGCGCCGATCTCGCCGAGGTCCTCAACGAGGGCGCCATCTGGGCGGCGCGCCACGGGCGCAGCGCGATCTCCAACGAGGACCTGTGGGAGGGCCTGTGCCGGGTCATCGCCGGTCCCAAGCGGCGCAGCTCGATGCTCGCCGACGGAGAGATCGACGTCGTGGCCAACCACGAGGCCGGCCACGTGCTCGCCGGCGAACTGTGCCCGACCCAGGACAAGACCCAGCACGCCACGATCGAGGCGCGCGGGCGCGCGCTCGGCTTCGCGCTGAAGGGGTCGACCGACCGCGCGATGCACAACGAGCAGTACCTGCACGAGTGTCTCATCTTCGTACTCGGCGGGCGCGCCGCCGAGTACGTGGTGTATGGCACGGTGTCGTCGGGCGCGGCCAACGACCTCCAGCAGGCCAACCTGATGGCCCGCGAGGCGGTCGAGAAGTGGGGCCTGTCCCCGCGCGTCGGACAGCTCATCTCCGACCACGGCCTGTCCGAGCAGATGCGCGCCGTCGTCGACGAGGAGGTTCGCCGGCTCGTCGCCGACGCGTACCGCGACGCCGTCGCACTCGTCGCCGACCACGAGCCGCAGCTGCGCCGCATCGCCCAGTCGCTGCTGGCGTCGGGGAACATCGACCGGCCGGAGATCGAGCTGGCGATGGACGGGGCCTCCCCCCAGCCGCGCCGGCCGACGGTCTCGCACAGTCCCGACCCCGAGCAGTTGCCCGCCCGCGCGCCCGTGCGTGGCCGCGTGATCGACGGCAGCGAGCTGTTCGCCCCCCGCCGGCGCGGGCTGGCCGCGCGGGTCACCGCGATCGTGCAGCGCTCGCGCCGCCGCTCTACCTGACCGTCGCCCGCGGGCGGGCCGCGCTCGCTCCGGGCCGGAGGCGGTGGTCGTCCTTTCCCACATGTAGCTACGCAGCGTAGTACGATAGTGCGTAGTAGATACACCAGCGGGTGAAAGGAAGGCCGGATGCCGGACGCGAAGTCGCGCTACACCGCCGACCGCGGGATCCCCGGTGCCTTCGAGGGCGAGACGGTGACGCGGCGGCGCCTGATGACCGGGGCGGCCCACACCGCCGGGGTGATCGCCTTCGCCTCGATCGCGCTCCCGGCCCTCGGCTTCGCGGTCGGCCCGGTGTTCGAACGCGAGAGCGACCTCTGGCAGCAGATCGGGCTGCTCGCCGACTTCCCGGCCACCACGTACGTGCCGGTCACGATCACGATCGCGCCCGGCGTCGGCGACGCCGGGCTGTCGACGGCGTACATCCGCCGGCACGACGAGGCGATCGACGGGCCCGTCAAGGATCGCTATGACCACGTGATCGCACTGTCCTCGCGCTGCTCGCACGTCGGCTGCCCGGTGCGCTTCGTCGCCGCCGCCTCGTCCTTCGTGTGCCCGTGCCACGGCGGCGTCTATGACTTCCGCGGCATCCGCGTCGGCGGGCCGCCGCCGCGCCCACTCGACCGTTTCTACACCCTCGTCCGCGGCGAGCGGGTGTGGCTGGGGCCGCGCTTCAGCGTGAACAGCGAGCTGCAGCGCTTCTCGCCCCGCGACCCCGGCGAGCCGCTCGACGGGATCGGCCAGTACCTGTACCCGGCGCGACCGTCCACCGCACCCGCGCCACCCGGCGCACGCTCCTGACCACTCGCCACGCGCGCCCGAGGAGTCCTACACTGCGTCGTACGTACGATGGCGCGCTCCCGCAAGCACCCTTCGCCGCTCCCGCCGCTTCACGAACTCGAGGCCGAGGTCATGGACGAGGTCTGGCGCCACGATGCCATCTCGGTGCGCGAGCTGATGGAGCTGCTCAACCAGCGCGCCGCCAAGCCCCGCGCCTACACGACGTACATGACGATCATGGCGCGGCTCGACGGCAAGGGCCTGCTGAGCCGTCGTCGCGAGGGGAAGGCGGACCACTACTCGGCCGTCCATACGAGAGCCGAGTACCGCGAGCTCCGCTCCCGGGCGGAGGTGCAGGCGCTCGTCGACGAGTTCGGCGATGTCGCCCTTGCCCACTTCGCCCGCCAGATGAACGAGCTCGATCCCGACCACCTGAGGGAGCTGCGTCGCCTTGCCCGCAAGCGCTCGTGACGAGCACGGCAGCGAGATCCGCGCGTCGAGGCTGTTCGCCCTGACCCTCGGCCTCGGGGGCTGCGGTGCCCTCGCCATCGGCGTCGCGCTGCGCGGCGCCGACGCGGTCCGCGTCACGTCCGCCGCACGCGCGGGCCGCTTCGAGCTGCTCGGGCAGCGCTTCACCTACCCGGAGGTCAACGCGGCCGCCGCGATCGTGCTCGCCCTGGCCGCGCTCGGCGCGATCGTCGTCGTGCTCGCGGTGCGTGCCGGTGCGCGCGAGCTGCGCGAGAACCGGCGTTTCGCGCGGGCGATGCGCGCCCGCGGCGTTCGCGAGCACGAGGACGTGCACGTCTTCGAGGACGAACGCGCGCAGGCGTTCTGCGCCGGCCTGCTGCGCCCGCGGCTGTACGTCTCGACGGGCGCCACTCGCCTGCTCGGCGCGGACGAGCTGCGCGCCGTGCTCGCGCACGAGCGTCACCACCGCGACCGTCGTGACCCGCTGCGGATCGCGGTCGGTCGCGTGCTCGCGCGAGCCCTGTTCTTCATGCCCGCGCTCGCACGGCTGCACAGCCGCTACTGCGCCGACGCCGAGCTCGCGGCCGACGACGCCGCGATCCGCGCCCAGGGCGGCAGCCCGGCCACGCTGGCCTCGGCCATGCTCGCCTTCGAGGGGGCCACGCATCCGGCCGCGTCGGTCGGCCTCGCACCCGAGCGCGTCGATCACCTGCTCGGCCGTCACACGCCGCGGCCGCTCCCGCTCGCCTGGATGACGGCCGCGCTCGCCAGCGCGTTCGCCATCGCCGTCGCCGCCTGGCAGCTGGCCGGCGCGGCGATCGCCCACCTCACGCTCGATCTGCCGATCCTCTCGACGCAGCCGTGCATCGTCACGCTCGCCCTCATCCCGGGCGTGCTCGGCGCGATCGCCGTGCGCTCCCTGCGTCGCGCGGCGCCGTAGTCGCCGCCCGGAGCCGAGGCCGGCCTGACCGCTTCAGGCGGGCACGAGGCGATACGCGCTCGCGCGCCGCTCGAAGCTGAGCAGGCCAAACGCGCGCACGAGCAGCGCCGGGTCGCCGACGATCCGCGCATCGGCCTCGGCCGTGCCGAGCTCGCCGGCCACGAGCCCGAGGAAGGTGCGTAGGTCGCACTCCACGACCAGGTCGGCGCCGCCCGGCGCGGGCCCCGAGCGCGTGTTCGCCGCGCCGTCCGCGACGGTGACGTGGAAGCACTCGTCGCCGACGTGAAACTCGTAGCTCTCGTCGAGTCCGGCGGTGAGCGCCGGCGGACTCGTCCCGGCGAGCCCGAGCGCGATGAGCTCGGCGCGAGCCGACTCGCGATCGATGTCCTCGGGCAGCGGCAGCTGCCATCCCCAGGCTCCGAGGCAGTAGATCGCCGGGCGCAGCTGCTGCCCCGACGCCGTCAGCTCGTAGACGTGTACGCCGGCCGGCGGCGGGAGCGTGCGGCGGGTGACCACGCCGGCGGCCTGCAGCTTCTTCAGGCGGTCGCCGAGCCGATTGGTGCCCATCGCCGGAAGTACGGCCATGAGGTCCTTGAACCGCTTCGGCCCGAGCAGCAGCTCGCGCACGACCAGCAGCGTCCAGCGTTCGCCGAGGACGTCCAGCGCGCGGGCCACCGAGCACATGTCGCCGTACGTTCGCGCAGGCATCGCCCGAGGATACCATTCGTCTCCCTAGAACAACACGAAATGTATATAGTTCACGACCTCTTTCATATTGCAATAAAGGAGGACCGGGCGATGGACAGGCAACGCAGCGTCTTGGTGACCGGCGCGAGCTCCGGGATCGGGAAGGCAACGGCCTTGGCCTTTGCCGCGAGGACGCACACGGTCTTCGCGGCCGCGCGTCGCGAGGACGAGCTGACCGAGCTGGCCCGAACGAACCCCCGCATATCGGCCGTTCCCATCGACGTCACCGACGCCGCCTCGATCGCGGCCGCCGTCGAGCGCATCGACGCGCTCACCGACGGACACGGGGTCGACGTGGTGGTCAACAGTGCCGGCTACGCGCTCGGCGGTCCGGTGGAGGCGCTCTCCGGCGACGCCGTCCGGCATCAGTTCGAGACGAACGTGTTCGGGTTGCTCGACGTGACGCGCGCGTTCCTGCCGAGAATGCGTGAGCGGGGCGACGGCCGGATCATCAACGTCAGCTCGGTCGTCGGTCGCGTCGTGTTCCCCGGGATGGGCGTCTACGCGGCGACGAAGTTCGCGCTGGAGGCGCTCTCCGACGCGCTGCGCATGGAGCTCGCGCCGTTCGGCGTCGCCGTCGTGCTCATCGAGCCCGGGTTCGTGAAGACCGATATCGGGTCGGCCTCCGAGCGCCAGGCCGCGGACTTCGCCGTGACCGGCGACGGCTACGAGGAGCTCATCGCGAGGACACGCGAGTTCGTGAGCAGCCAGGTCGCCGAGAACGGGATCGCCCCCGAGCGCGTCGCCGATCAGGTGGTCGACGCGGCCGAGGCGAGCAACCCGCGCGCTCGCTACCTGCTGCCGGCGAGCAGCAAGGTCCTCGTCGGCGTGATGCGGCGCCTGCCCGACCGGGCCGCCGACCGCGCCAAGCGCATGGCCGTCCGATGACGCACCCGGTGCCGGCCGATCTGTGGATCGCCACCGTGGCCGCGATCGCCGTCGTCGGCGGCGCCGTCGTCGGGGCGCTCTGGCGGGAGGCACCGCGCGAGGCCCGCGTCGTGGCGATCGCCGGACTCGCGGGCTGGCTCGGCCTCGACGTCGCGCTCGGGGCCGCCGGCGCGTTCGCGGCCGAGCCGAACCGCCTCGTGCCCGGGATCGTCGCCGGCGTGGCGGTGCCGATCGCGGCGGGCGCGTGGCTGCTGGGACGAGGCGGCCGCATCGGCCGGCTGGTCGGCTCCGTCTCGGTCCGCACGATCGTCGGCGTCCAGGCCTACCGGGTCGCCGGCGTGGTGTTCATCATCGCGTGGCTGCAGGGCCGGGTCCCCGGGGTCTTCGCGGTTCCGGCCGGGGTCGGGGACGTCGCCGTCGGCCTCGCCGCCCCGTTCGTCGCGGCGGGCGTCGCCGCGCGACGGCACTCGACGCGCGCGTGCGCGGCCTGGAACGCGCTCGGCGTGCTCGACCTCGCCCTCGCGGTGACGCTCGGCGCCCTCACCTCTCCGTCGCCGTTCCAGGCCTTCGCCACCGGCGATCCGAACTACCTCATCAGCCGGCTGCCACTCGTGCTCATCCCGGTGTTCGCGGTGCCGCTTTCGGTGCTGCTGCATCTGGCCACCGCCCGCCGGCTGCGCGCCGCCGGGCCGCTCGACGAGCGGGTCAGGGCAGGAACAGCATCCCCTGCGGCTCCACCGGCGGGCCGTACAGCTTGACCGGGGTGACCGCACCGGTCCACGGGTTGAGCTCGCCGAGGTAGTTGGGCGGGAAGCCGGGGGCCGGGCACGTGCTCGGCGCGCTGTTCTCGTCGCACGGCGTCGCGGCGACGAGCACCGAGTGCGGGCGGAAGAAGCCCAGGACGACGTCGACGTTGTTGTTGTCGTGGTCGTCCACGTAGAGCGCGCCCCACGAACCCGACGGCCACGCGGTGTCGTCGACCGAGGTCGACAGGTTCAGCACCGAGAGCGTCTGGCGCGGCCCGCCGGCGTCGCCGACGAAGATCTGCTGCTGGTCGCCCTGGCTGGTGAGCATGAAGTCCCCACCGAACCGCGGCGCGAAGAAGGGAACGTTCTCGTTGGAGTCGGGATCGGTGAGCATGAGCTGCGTCGTGCCGGTCGAGCCGAGATTTGCGTCCGTGGCGGTCGCCTCGTCGAAGAACAGCGGGGTGACGGACGCGACCCTGGTCGCGGCGTCGAGGGTGACGCGGTAGACCGCCGGGTAGTACGGCTGCGGCGCCGCGGGGCCCGTCGTGCCGGGCGCGGACGCGCTGATGAGCACGGTGCCGTCGTGGATCGTGATCGCGTCGGTCCCGCCGTCGGAGGGCAGCGCCTCGTCGTAGCTGTAGTGCACGACCGCGCCGCTCGCCGGATCGATCGTGTACAGGCTCGAGTTCGCGTCCTCGTTCACCGTCGCGATGACCTCACCCGTCGACGGATCGGCGGTCAGGCCGTCGCACTTGCCGACGACGTCCCACTGGCCGAGCACGCGTCCGCCGCGATCGAGCTCGACGACCGTGCTGTCGAGGTTGCCCGTCGTGCTCGCCTGTCCCTGCGGACCGACCCCGTTCTGGAAGCCGACGAAGAGGTGTCCGCGCAGGCTGGTGATGTCGTCGGGCTGGCTGAGGTGCTCACTGCCGCCGGGGATCGCATGCTGCAGCTGGGCGCCGTTGAACAGCACGAAGTCAGCGAAGGCCGGGGGCGCCGCGGACGCAGGTCCGGGCTCGCTCGCGCGCGCATCGAGCGCGCGGACCCCGACGGCGAGCAACGCGACGGCGGCGGCGATCGCCGCGGTGCGCAGGATCCTGGTCGGACGCTGGACTGACGTTCCCACGAGAGGCCTCCTCGAAAGCGGATCGGTAACCGGCGGCCCGGCCGCGCCCTGGACTCAACCCGTCCAGGGCGCCCGGCAGCCCGAACGTACCCGCTCGAACCGGGCGGGATGAGACCATTCCGTTACGCCGGCCGGCGGTCGATCTAGGCGCCCGGGCCGGCCCGCCAACGCGAGCGGGCCCGCCCCGGCGGCTCGGGGTCCGTCGGGCGAACAAGCGGCCAGTTCCGCAGCAGGGCCGTGCGGCGGAGCGCATCCGCGGCCGATGACGACGAATGGAGTCCATGGTCGTCCGCCCCGCCTAGCCGTGCGCCTCGTATACCTTTCCGCGCTGCCGCTCGATGCCGAGCTCGCGCGCGACGTCTCGAGCGGCAGCGGCAGCTCCCTGCCGCTGGTCAGGCGCGGCACGAAGCTCACCCCCTCGATCGCCGAGCGGCTGCTCACGCGCGGCGTCAGCACCGTCTGGATCAACGACGAGCTCGGCGAGGGCATCGAGCCGATCGAACCGCTGCCGCCCGACGTTCGCCGCCACTCCGAGCGCGTCCTCAGCAAGTCGCTGTTGACGGCGCAGGTGGCGATGGCCTCCGCGCAGGCCCTGCCGCAGATGACCGTCGAGGCGTTGGCCCGGGTCGCGGAGGACATCTCGCGCGCCCTTGCCGACTGCCCCAGCGCGACCCTCGCGCTCAACGACCTCGCCGGCGCCGATCCGTACACGCACGGCCACTCGCTGCGCGTGGCCACGATCGGCCTGCTCATGGCCCATGAGGTCTTTCGCCACGACGGATGGGTCGATTGGAGCGGGAAGGTCCGCCGCGACCGCTGCGAGGAGCGGATGGCGACGCTCGGGTTCGGCCTCGTCGTCCACGACATCGGCAACCTGACGATTCCGGGCGAGATCCTCAACAAGCCGGCGCAGCTCGATCGAGCGGAGTACGAGCTCATCAAGAAGCACCCCCAGGCGGGGACGGACATGCTCGCCGCCGCCGACCTGTCGCCGCTGACCATGGCGGTCGTCCGCGACCACCACGAGCGCATCGACGGGAGCGGCTACCCGAACGGGCGGTCCGACACGCTGCACCAGTTCGCGCGTATCGCCGCGATCGCCGAGGTCTACGACGCCATCGTCTCCGATCGCCCGTACAAGCCCGGCGCGAGACCGCATACCGCCGTCGAAACGATCCGCAACGGCGCCGGAACGCAGTTCGACGAGCGGATCGTCGAGCACTTCTGCCACGTCGTGATGCCATACCCGCTCGGCTGCGAAGCCGAGCTTCCCGATGGGCGAACCGGCGTGGTGAGCGCGCTCGACTCCGCCCGTCCCTACGCACCGACGGTCCGCCTGCGCGACGCGGCCGGCCACATCACCGAGGAGACCGTCGACCTGTCGCCGGCCCCGGACCGCGCGGCGGCCGCCTGAGCCGCGGCGCTATCCGTCCTGCGCGAGCAGCATCAGGTGGCGCTCACGCGTGGCGGCGGAGGGACCGACGCCAAGGGCCGGCTTCCGACCCCGCCTCAGCCGCCGATGATGCCGGTCCAGAAGCCGCACTTGTGCTCGGCGGCGACGCCGGAGCTGAGGTGGCTGCCCAGGCTCGTGAGCACCATCGTCTGGGGTGACCATGGCGACCACTGCGGCCAGGCGGTTCCGCCCACCGGGCCGGGCTGGCCCGTGCTGGCGAAGGTGGTCCAGGCGTTGACCATCTGCGCCGAGAGCGCGCTCTGGGCCGCGGTTCGCGTGGGCGCGGGGATCAGGTTGACCGAGTTGAACAGGTAGAACAGCTCGGAGGCGTGGTAGTCGCCGAGTGGCATGAATTTGTCAAGGCCCGAGTACGGCGGGTCGGGGTCGGCGAATTCGTAGGTCCACACGGGTTGCCCGGTCGCGGTGGCCTCCGCGGCGGTATACGTCGCCGGGCACGCGAAGGCGCTATCGGTGACGACGGCCGACTCCGCGAGGTCGGCGGCCCCGTAGGCGGCAATCGGGTACTCGGCCAGCACGCTGCTGGCGTCGGAGCCGAATTCCTGGAGGGACGTCTCGTACTCGGCAGGCGTGATGGCGCTGCCGCTCGACAACTCCTGCAGCGCGACGAACAGGCGTCCCTCGTTGAGGTTGTTCCCCAGCAGCATCGGCACGTGGTTGTACTGGCCGCTCCGCCACGCGTCGTCGAGGCCACGGGGTTCGACATAGCCGTCCACGGCGGGCTCCCAGACGGTGGGACCGCTGCCGAATGCGACGGATGGGTCGTTGAGCAGCGCCGAGACGGGCAGGGCCCGTAGGCACGCGACCATCGTGGCCAGGTCGGGGCATCCCACCCGCGCCGCGTACGCCTCGCTGCGCTGCACCATGGTGGCCTCGCTCGACTCCTGCATGGTGGTCCCTGAACAGCTGCCGCTCTCGCTGATGGCACGCTGGAAGAGTCCGGCCGCGAGCGGCGAGGCAATCTGCTGACACACGCTGTTCCCGCCGGCCGACTCGCCGAAGATCGTCACGTTGCTCGGATTGCCGCCGAACGCCGCGATGTTCTGCCGCACCCACCGCAATCCGGCCTGTTGGTCCATCAATCCGTAGTCGCCGGACGTGTCCCCCGGACTCTCGCTGTCCAGGCCCGGGAGCGCGAGGAACCCGAACGGCCCCACGCGGTAGTTGAGCGTCACGACGATGACCTTGCCGGTGTTGACGATCGGCGTGGGGTCGTAGCCGTCGTTGGAGCCGATGACGTAGCCGCCGCCGTATATGAACACCATGACGGGGAGGTTGTGCGACACCGCGGCCGGGGGTGTGTACACGTCGACGCCGAGGCAGTCCTCACCCGACGGCAGCAGGGTGCCGACGACCGGCAGTGACTGTGCACAGGGCGTCGAGTGCCACAGCGCGAGGCGAACGCCGAGCCAGGGAGCGACCGGCACCGGAGCATGGAAGCGCAGTGCCCCCGACGTCGGCTTCGCGAAGGGAATCCCGAAGAACGTGCGCATCGTCGGTGTCACCGAGCCCCACACCGCCCCGTCGCTCGTGAACACCAGATTCGCCGGCAGCGCCGCCTGCAATGCGGCCGGCGAACCGACCAGCCCCAGCACGACCGCACTGAGGAACGCAGCCACCCGCATCCGGGTTCCCGGCCGATACCCGCCCACACGCACCATCATCACGCCTCCCGAATCGGCAGCTCTCACCTGCACGTCGTCGGCACCGCGATGGCAGGCCGGCGACGAGGACCCGGCGCGAATATACCCGACCGGGCTCGACGAGCGCCGATGTATCGGATGCGACGTCGCTGCACGCGTCCGCAGCTGGCCCGGGCCCGGGGGCTTGCGTCGGCGACCGGACCGGAAGATGATTGGTGCCTTGCCTGCTCCGTTTTCGCCTCATCACAACGAGGAGCACGCGCTCAGCGAGCTCGTCACGGCGGCAAGCTCGCTGCTTGACCCGTCGGCTCTGGCCGAGGTCACCGTCGAGCACGTGCGACTGCTGCTCGGGACGGACGCCGCGCTGCTCCTCCTGCACGATCGCGAGGATGGCGTGCTCGTCCCCTTGGCGATTCGCGGGGAGGTGCTGCGGCTGCCGTGGCGCGTCTTCCATCCGGGCCAGGGCGCCGTCGGCGAGGCGTTCGCCGCTGAGCGTCCGGTCATCGCATCCGACTACGCCGCCGAGCTCGCGTGGCCCATCAGCGAGCCCGCGCCAGGCAGCGCGGTCGCCGTGCCGATCTGGGCCGGGGGAAGCGTCGTGGGGGCGCTCGCGAGCTTCGAGCGCGACGAGCGTGAGTGGAGCGAGCGGGACATCGACCTGCTCAGGCTGGTGGCGGCGCAGGTGGGGCCGACGCTCGTCACGATGCGCCTGCTCGCCCGCGAGCAGCGCCGCACCGCTGAAGCCGCCGCGCTCGCAACGCTCATGCGGCAGGGCTCCATGACGTCGGGCATCGATGAGCGCATCGCCTGCGTCACGGAGTTCGCCCAGCGGCTCGTCGGCGCCGACCTCGCCGGGGTGGTCCTGCGCGATCCGGGCGCCGAGCCGACGGCGTGGCGCGGCGTCGTCGGCAGTCGCACCGACGCCTGGCGCGAACAGGTGTATCCCGAAGGGCATCCGGCGTCGCCCACGATCTGGGGCGACCGCCTGCAGGTGGTGCGCGGCGCCGACGGCGGGCGCCTCGAGGAGGCCGAGTTTCCGTTCTTCGCCGCGGAGGGCGTGTCGGTCGGCATCAGCATTCCGCTCGCGTCGCGACAGCGCACGGTGGGGGCGCTCTGCCTCGGCTGGCGCCTCGCGGTCGAGCTGTCGCCGCCGCTGCTCGATTTCGTGGCCGCGCTCGCGGCCTACGCCGGGACACTGGTCGTGAGCGCCGCGGCGGACGTCCAGCGAACGGTGCTCATCGACAACGCCCCGGTGGCGCTCATCGCCTTCGACCTCGATGGCACGGTCACCGTGCTGGAGGGCCGGGGTGCGGCGCAGCTCGGATTCGGACCCGCGGACGTCGGACGCTCGGTCGAGGACATCTTCGCCGACGACCCGATCCACGCGAGGCGGCTTCGCCACGCCCTCCAGACCCAGGATCAGGGCCCTCCGATGACGGTGGAGTACCGCGAGCACGTCTTCGACGTTCAGACGCGCCTGCTCCCGGCCGGCGCGTTCCTGGTCGCGACGGACGTGACCGCGCGGGACGCGGCCGAACGCGAGCTCGCTCACCGCGCCGCCTTCGACGAGCTCACCGGCCTTCCCAATGGCCGCGAGGCGCGACGCCGCGCCGCCTCGGCACTGGCCTCGGGCGGCCTCGTCGCGGCGATGATCGACGTGCGCTCGTTCGATCACGTCAACGAGACCTTCGGCTACCACGTCGGCGATGAGCTGCTGCGCACGCTCGCCGAGCGCCTGACCGCCGACCTCCCCGACGCGCTCGTCGTCGCTCGATCGGGTGGCGACGAGTTCGTCGTGCTGGCGACCCGCGCGACCGAGAACGACGACGGACGCGCGCTGGGGGAGCGCGTCGCCGCGAGCGTGCGCGCGCCCGTCGACGTCCAGGGCACGACGATCTATGCGGGGTGCTCGTGTGGTGTCGCGAGCGAGGCGGCGGGTGGCGACGCGGTCGCGCTCGTCCGCCACGCCGATGTCGCGCTGCAGATGTCGCGCCGCCGCGACGGCCGCCTCACGGTGCACGACACGGCGATCGCGACCGTCCTGCGTCGTCAGCTGCTGCTGGGCGCGGAGCTCGTCGGGGCGCTCGCCGAGCGACGCATCTCCGTCGCCTACCAGCCGATCGTCGCCTTGCCCGAAGGTGGGCTGCACAGCGTGGAGGCCCTCGTTCGCTGGACGTCCCGCACGGAGGGTCCGGTGCCGGCGGCGGATCTCGTCGAGCTGGCTCAGCGGAGCGGGCGCATGCCTCAACTCACGGAATACGTTCTCGATCACGCGCTGGGCCATGCATCGGACATTGGCGTCCCGGTCGCCGTCAATGTCACGCCGACCGAGGTCCGAGGCGGCGAGCTGGGGGCGGTCGTCGATCGCCTGCTCGCCGCCCACGACCTGCCACCGTCGATGCTCTCCCTCGAGCTGATCGAGACCTCCGAGCTCGATATGGACGTGGACGCGACCGACGAGCTCGCCGCGTTGCGCGCCCGCGGCGTCGCCGTCGCCGTCGACGACTTCGGGCAGGGCTGGTCCTCGCTCGAGCTGCTCAAGCGCCTGCCGGCCGATCTCCTCAAGGTCGACCGCGTGTTCATCGGCGGGCTCACGCATGACGAGCGCGACCAAGCGATCGTCCGCGCCGCGGTGCAGATCGCCGGCGTGCTCGGGATGAGGGTGGTGGCGGAGGGCATCGAGGACGAGGCGACGCTCGATGCCGCGCGAGCAATTGGCTGTGGGCTCGCTCAGGGCTTCCATCTCGGACGTCCGATGCCGATCGATGACCTGCTGCGCTGGGCCCGGTCGCGGCCCTGACTATCGAGATCCGGCCGAGCCGCCCGTCGCGCTCCACTCAGTCGCGTCTCGTCATCGGATGGGAAGAACGCCTCCAACCGCAACTCCTGCGCCGTCACGTCGACCGGCGTGCCGAGGGTGGATACGACCGAGAAGAAGCTGAGCGCGGCGCCCGCGAACTCGAAGCGGACGTCGATGATCGGCGCCGCCGCCACCACGGCCGGCGGATCGCCGAGCAGCGGCGCGACGTCCGCCCGCGAACGGAGCTGATCGACGAGCGCGCGGGTGTCGGTGTCCAGCACACCACCCACGGCCTCGCGACCGGCGCGCTCCAGGAGCGACGGCGCGACGGCGTCCCAATTCGACACCGCGTCGCGGACCGGTCCCGGCTCGATCATCAGGCGCAGCACGTTCGCAGGCTCAGGCAGCCGGGCCGGGGCGAGCAGTCCACTGAAGAACCGGGTCGCACCGGCGTTCGCGCGCAGGACGTTCCAGCCGCGGTCCATGACAACAGCCGGGAACGGCTCGTGCTGGCCGAGCATCGAGGACAAGGCCGCCTCGACGCGCCCGAACTCGGGTGCGTCGAGTCCGTTCGCGGAGTACAGCGGCGCGTAGCCCGCAGCGAGCAGCAGCGCGTTGCGCTCGCGCAGTGGGACGTCGAGGGCGCCCGCCAGCCGAACAACCATCTGGCGGCTCGCTTGTGCCCGGCCGGTCTCGACGAAGCTGACGTGACGGGCCGTGGTTCGCGCGTCGGCAGCGAGCTCGAGCTGGCTCTTGCCGCGCACCCCGCGCCAGTAGCGCAGCAGGTCCCCGATTCCGGTGCTTGCTCGGTCCGCAGACATGGTCCAACCCTCAGCTCGTCCACCTTTCCCGCGGTCGTGTGCCTCACGACGGCGAGTTGCACCGCCGTGGAGTACGGCTCCGAGATCGGGTTCGATCCCGCAACCGCCGGGGCGACGGGCGCACCGAAGTGGTCGAAGTTGAAGTGCAAGTCGACCTATAGCTCGTGGCTGCATTCGCATGCCCACGCTACGCGGAGGAAGAAGAGCACGGAGGTCGCGGCGCTGCATGAGCAACATGGCTGCCCGACGACGGGGTTGTAGTAGAGCCGGATTCGGGCGGTGATCGCGCTCACCGCCCTCTGCAGCGCGTGGGAGAATCCCGACATGCCAGAGACTGCGACCGGCGCGCAGGAGCGCGGACGGGAGGCGTTCGAGCGGCGGGAGTGGGCGGCCGCGTTCGCCAAGCTGCGCGCCTGCGATGCCGCCGGGTCGCTGCCCGCCGAGGATCTGGAGCGCTTGGGCGAGGCGGCACGTTGGTCGCGCCACTTCGACGAGATGCTCGACGCCTTCGAGCGGGCCGCGGCCGGGTACGAGAGCGCCCGGGACCATCGATCAGCGGCGCGGGTGGCCGTGAAGCTCACACTTGAGCACCACGCGCGGCGCGGCGACGCGCTCGCCGCTGGCTGGTTGGCGCGCGCGGGGCGGTTGCTCGAGGGCGAGCCCCCGTGTCGCGAGCGTGGTCTGGTCCTGATGTGCATGGCACAGGGCATGTTCTTCCTCGGTAACGGAGCGGCGGCGCTGCACATCAGCCAGGAGATGGTTGACCTCGGCCGCGAGCTCGAGGATCGCGACGTCGAGGCCCTGGGCCGCCTGACCATGGGCCACGCCCGGCTGCTCGGCGGCGAAGTAGCGGAAGGCACCGTCCTGATCGATGAGGCGATGGCCGCGGCTCTGGGCGGGGATCTCGAGCTGTGGACGACTGGACAGATCTTCTGCTCCACGATTTTCGCGTGCCGCAATCGCGGCGACTGGGGTCGGGCCGGCGAGTGGAGCGTCGCGTCGTTGCGGTGGTGCGAGCGGCAATCACTGAGCGGGTTCCCGGGGCTCTGCCGGTTTCACCAGGCCGAGGTGTTGCGTTTCCGCGGCGAGCTCGATCGCGCCGAACGCGACGCCAGCGAGGCGGTCGAGGAGCTGCTGCCGTCGTCGCCTCGGTGGGCCGCCTGGGGGCTGCATGAGCTCGGCGAGATCCGCCGCCGGCGCGGCGACCTGAAGGGCGCGGCCGCGTCTTTTCGCCACTCCGCCGAGCTCGGCTTTGACCCGCAGCCCGGCCTGGCGCTCCTGCGTCTCGACGAGGGGAAGCCGCCCGCCGCTCGGCGGGCGATTCTGGAGGCTCTGGCCGACGAAAACGGGTTGGCGCGCGAGGGCCGGTGGCTTGTCCTGCCGGCGGCGGTCGAGATCGCGATTGCCGCGGGTGACGCCGATTTGGCCCGTTCCGCGCGCGATGAGCTGGAGCAGCTTGCCGATTCGCTTGATACGGCCGCAGTGCGCGCCGCCGCGATTGTGGCCGGCGGCCGGGTCGCGCTGTTGGAGTCTCGGACCGATGACGCGGTTCGCGATCTTCGCCGAGGGATAGGCGTGTGGTCCGAGATCGACGTCCCGTACGAGGCGGCCCAGGCGCGCGAGCTCCTGGCCGGCGCCTACGCCGATCTCGGCGACCCGGACGCCGCGGAGCTGGAGCTCACGGCCGCACGAGCGAGCTTCGAGCGCATCGGGGCCCAGCGAGCCTCGCGTCGCCTCGCCGGGCTGCTCTCGAGAACTGGCACGGACCCGCACACCGCCGTCAGGACGTTCATGTTCACCGACATCGTCGACTCAACGCGCCTGGTCGAGCTGCTCGGCGACGACCAGTGGGAATCGCTGCTCGCCTGGCACGATCGTACGTTGAGACGGTGCTTCGAGGCGGGTGCTGGCGAGGAGGTCAAGCACGAGGGTGACGGCTTCTTCGTTGCGTTTGCCGAGCCCGAAAACGCGCTTGAGTGCGCCTGCTCGATCCAACGGTCGCTGCGCGACCACCGGCGCGATCATGGCTTCGCGCCTCGCGTCCGCATCGGCATCCACGCCGCCGAGGCGACCGACCGCGGCGGCGACTACAGCGGCCGCGGAGTGCACACGACCGCCCGCATTGCGGCGGCGGCCGCCGGGGGCGAGGTCATCGCGAGTCGCGAGGCGCTCGAGGCGGCGCGCGACGCATTCCCGGCTCACGACGAGCGACCACTCGAGGTGAAGGGACTCGCGGAACCAGTGACGGTGGCTACCGTCGAGTGGTCGGACGGCTAGCCAGCTGCCCGGCTCAGCGGCGGTTGTGCGGGCTGGACGTGCTCGCTGACGCTCAACCACATGACACGCGAGACAGCGCCGCCGGCGTGGCTGAGCGGACACTGGTCCTCGCTGTCCTCCGCGGAGCGCTGCTCGACCTACTCGCGACGGGCGCCTCGCGTCGCCCCGGGCCTGCCTCATGTGCTGGTCCGCACAGCGTGCCCTTCGCGACCGGCGGCCTCGGCCAGGCGATCGTCGAGCGTGACGATCTCGAGTGACGCGGCGTCCCCCTCGCTGGCGACCACGGCGGCCGCCAGCTGGAGAGCATCGGCAGCGCGGAGCGCGTGAACGCGCAGGAGGCGACGAGCGGCCCTTCGCACGGCCTCGACCGGCTGCACCTCATTCCAGCCCCCGGCGAGCGCATCGAGGCGCTCGATCGCATCGCGCATCGCGCTGTCGGCGAGATCGCCCTGACGCTCGAGTCTCGCCAAGGCTGACACGCATTCGACCGACGTCGCCCACCACACGAGCATCACCGGATCTTCCTCGGCCAGCGCCCGCACCGCCTCGGTGCTTGCCTCGGCAACGAGCAGCGAAACGATCGCCGAGCTGTCCCAGAACCTCAACGTCCGGAGCGCCTCTCCTCGAGCAGCGCGGCAACCGCGCTTGCGCCACCGCGGGCGCCGGCGGGCCTTCGGGAGAGCACGTGCGTCGCTGGAGGCGTGCGCGCCACTCGAACCGTCCCCGCGCGTTCGAGCCGAGCCAGCCGTCCCTGCGCGTCCGTGTCGAGCGTGATCGCCGACTCAAGCCGGGCCACCGGGATCCCGCGGTCCACGATCAGGACGGATTCACCACCCCGCACGTGATCGATCAGCGCACTGAGCCGGTTCTTCGCCTCGGTGATCGTGGCGACAATCATCGAGCTAGAATAGCTTGCAGGATCCGGCTATTCAAGTCTTATGGAGACGGACGGCGCACGCGTGTCGTCTCATCGTGCGTCAGGGGATTACTCCAGATCCGCCGGAGTACCCATAGCCGTCGGAGTTGCCGCTCACGGTGCCGCCCTGCGTGAGTTCGCTGACCGTTCCCAGGACCACCAGGCGAGGCCGCTCATACCCCGTGCAGCTCGGCCCGTCCTGCTCCGGCGGGCCAGCAGGCGTGGGACCGTCGGACCGTGAAGGGACCCCTGTCATGAGCGGCTTGCTCCTCTCCGGCTCGTGCCTTGACGTCTAATCACGCTCACGCCCCCCTGCCATTGCGCCGCGGGCGCCCCGAACCGCGCCTGGCAGAGCGAACCGCTGGCTTCTTGGTCTTCCCGGCCTTGATGTGTGAGCCGGCCTTGGGGTGCTTGCCGGCTCGCGGCTTCTTCTTCGCCGTCTTCGCCTTGGCCTTGGCCTTCTTTGCCTTCGGCTTGGACGGGCTGGCTGCCGCGCTCACGGCCGTGACTGGTGGTGAGCTGGCGGCCACCTCGCCGATCGGGCTGACCGTCCCGGACACCACCGCCGTGAGCGGCGCTGCGGGCGACCCGGATCCGGGAGCGCCCGAAGAGCCGGAACTGCTGCCGACGGCCGGCGTCGTGGATGTCACAGTCGGCGGGGTGGGCGCGGTCGCCGGGGCGGGCACGAGGTCGTCCTCGGCGTTGTAGGCGAAGGAGTAGTCGCCGGTCTGGGTCACCGCGAACTGGAACGAGACGTTGATCGACTGGCCAGGCGCCAGGCCGCCGTTGGGCAGGTCGGCCGTGGCGTCCAGGGTCGAGTTCAGCCCGCCGGGTTCGGCGGACTGGGCCTGCGGTGGCTGCACCGCCTGCAGCGTCAGGCCGTCGACGGTGAAGCCGTTGACGGTCGTCGTGGCGGAGGTCTCAGGCTCGAGCACGGCTTGGGTTGGTGCGGCGCCGGGGCTGTCCAGCGTGGTGAGGGCGGTGATCCGGAAGCGTAGGCGGGTCACCGTCTCACCCGGCGTGGGGGTCGCGGCGTTGAGGCACACCCCGTTGGGGGCTTGGTCCAGGCCGGTGGTGGGCTCACCCGAACAGTTGGTCAGGGTGCGGTTGACGACCAGCGTGCCGGGGCTGCCCTTGGTGTAGCTGACGTTCGTCGTGGGCAAGGCGTCCGGGGAGGGATCGACCAGGCTCGATTGCAGGATTTCGTTGTGCACGACCGGGGAACCGCTGTCGGACGGGACTGGAGAGCCGAGCACCGGGCTGCCATGCAGCGCGTCATTGTCGTCCTCGGCGATGAAGGAGAAGTCCGTGAGGTTGTTGCTCGTATTCACCGGGCTGCCGTCGCTGAAGTTCCGCACCCAGGCGTAGTCCTCATCGGGCAGGGTCGCCGGCGGAATCAGTGGCGAGCCGGAGGCGAATGCTGCCGGCGCACCGGCGAAGCCGACGGCGTCGACGATCGAGGCGTCGGGGGCCACCAGCTGCACCCCGTCGGGGTTGGCGGGTGTGCTGCTCGCGGTCAGTAGCTGATCGGGCGAGGCGAGGCTGTCGAGTGAGTACTGATCGCCCGCCACCAGGAAGGCGCCGTTGGCCGGGATCACGTAGCCCTGCGGCAGATCGACGACGGTGGTCTGGCTGCCGTGGCCCTCGTCGAAGTTCAGCGACCATCCAGTCAGCGACACGGGAGACGTGGTCGGGTTGAACAGCTGCACGTACTGATCGCCAGCGCCCCCCGGACCAGAGAAGCGCAGCGCCTCGATCATCAGCTGGCCGGTGTAGGACGGCGTGAAGGTGTATTGGTCTGATTGATTCACGTAGCTGGGCCCCTGCGCGTTGAGCACCTGGACGTCGACGGTCCCGACGTCGTGGGCCGGCGTGACGGCGGTGATCTGGGTGTCCGAACCGATCGTGAAGCTCGTCGCCTGCACGCCGCCGAAAGTGACGCTTTGCGCGCCCGTGAAGTTCGACCCGGTGATCGTCACCGCCTTCAGCCCGGTCGACGCTCCCGAGGTCGGTTGCACGCCCATGACGATCGGCGGCCCGGGAACCGTCGCCGACACCGGCGGCGCGGAGGTGGCATTGCCGTCCGGCGAGGCGGCCTCGACCTCGAATTCGTAGGTCTGCCCCGGACTGAGACCGGTCACCGTGTAGCTCGTTCCGGCGATCGGCGTCGTGTTGACCGGGGTGCCCGAGAACGAGCCGTCGGCGCCGACGTAGACGTTGTATCCCGTGAGCACGTCAGCTCCGAAGCTCGGCGCCGTCCAGGTCAGACCGACGGTCGGGGGATTCGGGGGCGAGGACGGCGTGGCCATCACATTGGTCGGTGGGCTGGGCCCGCCGGTCACGACGGTCGTCTCTGACGGGTCCCCGCAGATGTCGGGCGCTGGCGCGGTGTTGAATCGGTCTGGGCTGTAGGTGGCCACGAAGTCATAGGTCCCCGGATCGGGCGGGGCGAGGTCACCCGAGCTGTAGGTCCCGTTGCCCTGGACGGGCACCGTCGAGGTGAGGGTTGGCGGAGCCCCGGGGCCGCACTCGTTGGGCACTCCGTCGATGGAGCCCTCGTAGTAGGCGTCGAAGGTGATCGAGCCGCCGGGCTCATAGCCGCCGGAGATCGTGGCCGAGTCGCTGATCGTGGCGCTGCTTCCCTGGCCCGAGGTCGACGCGGCGGTCGAGAGCGTGGGGTCGTACTTGGTGATCGAGTAGGAGATGGTGACCTGCGCCTGCCCGCTCGCGGTGGACTCCGCGCACGACGACACCGTCGTAGAGTCGGGCGACGGCCCGTCGGTGCAGAAGTCCGAGCCCCCGCCTCCGCCGCCCAGGTAGCCGGCGCCGCCGCCGTAGTAGCCGCCACCGCCGCCGGCACCGGCGTTGCTGCGGTCGTTGCCGCCCTGACCGGGACCGCTGCTGTTCGTGCCGCCGCCGCCGGCGTCGTCGTTACCGCCGCGCCCGCCGCCGGTCTGGGTCCCGCCGCCGCCACCACCACCCGAGCCGAACCCCGCGCTCTGTCCGCCGCCGCCCGAGGGATAGCCGGCGTTACCGCCGGCGCCGCTGGCCCCGTTCTCCGGGACATCGGCGCCGCCGCCGCCGCCGCCGGCTATGACGACCGGGCTGGAGAAGTCCGTGCCCAGGCTGACCCCCGACGCGCCGCCGCCGTTCCCGTCGCCGGTGAAGTCGTAGCCGTCGGGCGTGTTGCCGGTGCCCCCGCCGGTGTCGACACATACATACAGCGGGCCGGAATACCCGGTCACCGTCGCGGAGACCGTGTCCCCGCTGCCCCCTGACCCGGGGCCGTTACCGTCGAAGCCCCCGCCGCCGGCACCCGCCGCGCCGGTCGCCGTGATCGTGATCGTGTTCTCCACCGGGTTGGCCGCCACGGGCGAGCACCCCGGGTTGATGAAGATGTACTCAGCAGACGCGGTGGGGGCGCCGACCTGCAGCACCGCAAGCGCGAGCGCGAACATCGCCACAGCGACAAATCGCCGTGGCCGTTTGGCAATCCTCACCAGCACATCGGCCCCGTTCGAGCGGACTATTGGGCCTCGCCAATCCCGTGCCTGTGTGGCGAGGAGTCTGACGGCGGCCACGATACACAGTCCCGACCGCCAGCGCGCCAGTCAGCATTGAACCCGCATCCACGGCCGCTGCAAACGGCCGCTCGGAACGAGAAAGACGCCCCGGCCTCCTCGCGGAAACCGGAGCGTCTAACCGTCGGAGGTGGAGACGGCGGGAATTGAACCCGCGTCCGCAATCGCGTGAAGAGTGGCGTCTACGAGCGTAGCCGGCGCTCTGATCTCATCCCCCGCTCGCCTCGCCGGCCGGGTTGTGGGGGACCAGCCTCCTGAAGTGTCCCCGGATCGGCGGAGGCGGGCCTCACCGGGTAGAGCCTGCTATCTGATTCCGGCGATCCCGGCGGCAGGCGCGCCGGGGCCAGAAACCTCGAAGGGCCTAGTGACTAGGCAGCGACGAGGTCGAACTCATGAGAGTCCGCACTTATGGTTTTCCCGGGTGTTTTACGAGGCCTCCCGGGACCTCGACTCGCAACCACCCCCACGAACCGACCGCGTCGAAGCCTGTCGTCCCCGGGGATGCGTCGTAGACGATTGTAGCCTCCGCGGCGAGGCCGGCCGCAACGGCCGCGTCAGCTGATCGTGCGGGCGATGTAGGCCTCGTGCATGCCGACGGCCAGCACCGCGAGCAACCCGACGTACACGGCCCCGACGAGCAGCCGGTTGCGGCGGCTGACGCGGTAGTACGCCGCCTGCTCGAGCGTGCGGCTGCGACGCTGCTGCCAGCGGACCCACACCTCCCGCCCGCCGAGGATGATGATCAGGAAGATGATCGGCCCGCGCAGGAGGATGGCCACCGGGATGAGCGCCGCGAAGCCGACGAACCACATCCACGGCGCCATCGCGGCCATCGCGCGGCCGCCGTCGAGCGGGAGCACCGGCAGCAGGTTGAACAGGTTCAGCAGGAACCCGACGTAGGCGAGCGCCTTGAACAGCTCGTTGCCGGTCAGCAGGTACAGCGGCAGGCAGACCGCCGCCCCGATCGTGCCGAGGACCGGCCCGGCCAGTCCGACGCGCGCCTCGCGCATGGCGTCGCCGGACCACAGGTCGGCCTTGATGACCGCACCGAGGAACGGGATGAACAGCGGCGCGGTCGCCTTGATCCCCTCCCGGCGCAGCTGGATGACGTGGCCCATCTCGTGCACGAGCAGCAATAGGACGAAGCCGAGCGCGAACGACCAGCCCCACAGCAGCGAGTACGCCGCAACCGACACCAGCGCGCTCACCGCGAAGGTCAGCAGCTTCACCTTCGGAAGCAGGAGCAGGAGCGCCTTGATCTGCGCGAGGAACTTGGCCACGGCGGCAGCGGCGACCGCCATGCCGCTGCCGATGCGCTTCAGCAGCGACTTCCGCGTCTCCCCGAAGGCGCCGTCAGGCCCCTCGAGCCGCGGCGCGGGCAGCGCGCTCTCGCCGAGCACGACCGGTCCCGCGCTGGCGAGCGGCACCCAGCCGGTGCCCGGCGCGCCGCCGCTCGGCGGCACCGGCGGGCTGTGCGATTCCATACCTTCATTGTCGCAGCCCGCCTCAGCGCTCCCTAAACCGCGGGCACGCCTACCGGCCGCGCGCCGCCCCGCCCGCCGCGCTCAGCGATGCGCCTCGCGCAGCGCGCGCTGCATCTCGCGGTCGGTGTCGCGCTTGCGGATCGTCTCGCGCTTGTCGTAGAGGTCCTTACCGCGTGCGAGCGCGATCTCGACCTTCGCGTGCGGGCCCGAGAAGTAGATGCGCGTGGGCACGAGCGTGTAGCCGCGCTCCTTGATGCGCCCCTCGAGCCGGTCCAGCTCGCGGCGGTGAACGAGCAGCTTGCGCGGTCGCTCGGGGTCGTGGTTGTCGCGCGCGGCCGGACCGTAGGGTGGGATGTGGACGTTCTGCAGCCACAGCTCGCCGCCGCGGATCGACGCGAAGCCATCCTTCAGCTGCGCGCCCCCGGTGCGCAGCGACTTCACCTCGGTGCCCTGCAGCGCGATGCCGCACTCGAGCCGCTCGACGAGGTTATAGCGGTAGGACGCGTAGCGGTTGGAGGCGACGTCGCCGGGGGCGACCTTCTTCTTCTTGGACTTGGCCATGGCTGCCTGCGAGCCTAGTGCAGCGGCGCGGGCGTCACGGGCCGAGATCGACCCGGCCGCGGACCGTGTCGATCCGGTGCACGCGCACCCGCACCGGATCTCCGAGGCGCAGCGCCGCGCCGCTGCGCGACCCGTGCAGGATCGTGCCCTCCTCGTTGAGCTCCCACCAGTCGCGCTCGCCCGACTGCTCGACGGCCCGACCGCGGGCAGCTCGCGCGTCCGGTCTGCGCGCCGTCTCCGACGCGGTGCCGGCCACGACACCCTGCATCCGGCGGACCGGCAGCATGCCCTCGTACGGCGGCGCGGTCGCCCCGTCGGCCGCGTCGAGCGAGAACACGACGAACGCGCCGGCACCGATGAGACCGCTCACCTCCCCCTGGAACTCGCGATCGAACCCTTCCCGGTACAGCACCTGCTCGAGCGCGAAGGCGCGCGCGATGTCGTCGGCGTCGCGCTCGATGAGCATCGCCGCACGCTCCCGATCCGAGGTCCAGGCGCCGAGCTCGGCGAGCGCGCTCGCGCGCGGCGCAGCCTCGCCACCGCCCACCGTCGAGAGCAGCGCCCGGTGGCAGACGAGGTCGGGGTAGCGGCGGATCGGCGAGGTGAAGTGGCAATAGCAGGCCGAGTCCAGGCCGGCATGGCCGAGGTTGACCGGCGAGTAGTACGCCTGTTTCAAGGTGCGCAGCACGAGCAGGGTGAGACCGATGCGCCCGTGCCCGGTGCGGCGCACGTGCGCCTCCACGCGCGCCGAGACGTCGCCGAGCAGGGCCGCCGCCTGCGACGAGGACATCGGCTCGGGGACCGGCGGCGTGGACACCCCGAGCGAGGCGAGCTGCGCGACGAGCTGCTCGACCCGATCCGGATCGGGTCGTTCGTGCACGCGATAGAGCGTGGGCACCCCCCGCTCGGCCAGGTGCGTGGCCACCGCCTCGTTCGCGCTGATCATCAGGTGCTCGATGAGCCGGTGCGACTCGGTCTGCGTGCGCGCGCGCACCTCGCTGACATGCCCCTCCCGGTCGAATGCGAACTCCGGCTCGGGGCGGTCGAGCGTCAGTGCGCTGCGCCGGCGCTCGCGGGCCGCGTCGAGCGCGGCGGCGGCCCGGCGCGCGGCCGCGAGCGGCGCTGCCCACGGGTCCGACGCGGGCTCGTCGCCGGCGAAGATGCGATCGACGCGGTCGTAGTCCAGCCGGACATCCGAGCGAATGATCGAGCGGTAGAAGCTGGCCCGCTCGACGGTCGCCTCGCGCAGCACGAGCTCGACGGTGACCGCGAGGCGATCGCGCTCGGGCACGAGCGAGCAGGCCTCGTTCGACAGCGCCTCGGGCAGCATCGGCTCGACGGCGCCGGGCACGTAGACGCTCGTGCCGCGCCGCCGGGCCTCGCGATCGAGCGCGGAATCCTCGGCGACGTACGCGGACACGTCGGCGATGTGCACCCACACGCGAACCCGGCCGTCGTCGAGCGTCTCCGCCGAGATCGCGTCGTCGAAGTCACGAGCGGTGGCCGGGTCGATCGTGAACGTGACGAGCTCGCGCAGGTCGCGCCGCGGCGCACCCCGTTCGGGGCGGGAACCGGACCCGCCGGACCCACCAGGCGCGAGCCCGGAATCGCGGGCCTCGCGCGCGGCGCGCTCCACGACCGGGTCGAACGCACGCCGCAGCCCCCGGTCGAGCATCAGGCCCTCGATCACGTCGCGAGCGACATCCGGGCGCCCGAGCACCCGCACGACGCGCGCGGGGCCCGCGGGCGCACCGCCCCGCCGCCCGCGCCCGCCGACCTGCACGAGCACGAGGTCACCCGGCTGGGCGCGCACCCCGCCGCGCGACGTGCGCGCGTCGACGGCAAGGCCACCCTCGCGCTGGCGCCCACGCGAGCCCGCCTCGCCGTCGGCCGGCAACGGGAACAGTCGCTGCGCGGTCAGGAACCGTCCCCGCTTCTCGAGCACGGCGACGATCGCGCCGACCGCGCTCGGCGCGGACGGACTCACTGCAGCTGGGAGGCGAGCGTCTTCAGCGCCGCCTCGAGCCCGGCGTTCGTGTCGACGATGGAGTCCGACAGCGCCACGTTCGGCGTGATGCCGGCGCCCTCGCTGACATTGGCGCCCTGGCTGACGCCGGCGCCGCCGAGGTTGCGCCCGTTGGGCGTGTAGTACTGGCCGACGGTGATGTCGAGCGCACCGCCATTGGACAGCGGGCGCACCTCCTGGAAGACGCCCTTGCCGAACGTGTGGGTGCCGACCACAAGGGCGCGATGATCGTCCTGCAGCGCGCCGGTGACGATCTCCGACGCCGACGCCGTTCCGCGGTCGACGAGCACGACGAGCGGCACCTTCGGCGAGATCGCGCCGCCGACGGCGCGCAGCGTGACGGTCGGCTGCGTGCGTCCGCGGGTCGTCACGATGACGCCGCTCGGGATGAAGATGCTCGCCACGAGCTGTGCCTCCTCGACGAGCCCGCCGCCGTTCTGGCGAAGGTCGAGCACGAGCCCACGGGCTCCCCGCGCGAGAAGGTCATCGACGGCGACCCGCACCTGCGCGTGGGCGCCGATCACGGCGAACGTCGACAGCTCGACGACCCCGAGCTTGACGCCGTGGTAGGTGATGAGCGCCGATGCGACGACGGGGTCGGTCACCACCTCGCGGGTGACGGTGACCGTCCGCGTGGCGCCGTGGCTGCTGCGCACGGTGAGCGCCACATCGGTCCCGGGCGGCCCGGTGATGAGGCCGGTCGCGGTGCTCGCCGGCACGCCCACGAGCGAGCGCCCGTTCACGCCGGTGATCAGATCGCCGACCTGCAGACCGGAACGCTGCGCCGGCGAGGCGTCGAAGACGCGCGCGATGAGCAGGCCCCCGTGCAGCGGCGTGACCTCGACGCCGATCCCCGAGAACTGTTCGCCGCGGGCGAAGGATCCGTACTCCTGCGGCGTGAGGTAGTTGGAGAAGCGGTCGTTCAGCCCCGCCACGATTCCGCTGATCGCGGCGTTGGAGAGCTGGGCCTGGGTGAGCGGGCGGTAGTAGTCGTGCGCGACGTCGTCGATCGCCTCGTTGACGACGCGCGAGTCCGAGTTGGTGACGAACGCGTTGCGCACGAACCCCGGAAGGTCGCTCGGATGCCCCCCGAGCCAGATCCCGAGGAACAGCAACAACAGGGCCACCGCCACGGTGAGCAGCCAGGTGAGGAGGTGTTGCGGTCGCGCGGACATCAGACGGGGCACTGCCGACGCGCTCACGCGCCGGGAGCGACCCGACGCAGGGTAGCGAGCGCAACCGCGCCTGCCGCCCGCGGGAGGGCGGGCCCGGTCGGCCTCAGACGCGCAGGAAGCGGCGCAGCGACAGGCCCGAGCCGATCGTCGACACGCCCATCGCGCAGGCCATCAACAGGATGAGCAGCGGGATGAAGGCGATCGTCGCCGAGTGCGCGACGAGCGAGAAGGTGCTCGACAGCGTGTCGATGACCGTCAGCTTGGCCACCACCAGCACCCCAACCGCGCCCGCTCCTCCGAGCGCCCCGAGGAACAGCCCCTCGAGCACGAACGGCCAGCGGATGAACCAGTCGGTCGCGCCGACGAGCTTCATCACCTCGACCTCGCGCCGGCGCGAGAACAGCGACAGGCGGATCGTGTTGGCGATCAGCAGCACCGAGGCCACGATCAGCAGGATCGCCAGCACCGCCATCGTCAGCTTGACCAGACGCGTGACGGTGAGGATCTTGTTCGTCTCACCCTGCGAGTTGCTCACCGTCTGGATCATCGGATCGGTCACCGCGCGCTGTCCCGCCGGCGAGCTCTGACTGAGCTCGGTGAGCACGAGCGCCGAGTTGCCCGGGGTGTCGGGCGTGACGCGGAAGGTGTCGGGAAGCGGGTCGTACCCGAGCGCCTGGTAGGCCTGCGGGTTGAGCTTGCTCTGCTGCGCGAACGCCTGCGCCTTGGACACGAACTGCACGCTCTTGACGTGCGGGGCGTGCAGGATCTCGCCCTGCGCCCGGCTGTCGTCGGCCGCCGTGGCCGAGGTGTTCATGAACACGTCGACGAGCACGCGTCCGCGCACCGCGTTCGCCGCGCCGTTGGTTGCCTGCACGACGGGGATGAAGACCCCGAGCACCAGCGTCGTGACGAGCACCGACGCAAGCGCCGCGAAGCTCGGCACCGCGTTGCGCCGCATCGAGCGCAGCGACTCGTGAATGAAGAACCCGGGCCGCATCTACAGTCCGCGCAGCCGGTCGCCGAGCTCGGCGGTCGTCTCGTCGGCCGGGCCGTAGGTGCCCGTCGCCTCGTCGCGCACGATCCGCCCGCGCTTGAGCTCGATCACGCGGCGGCGCATCTTGTTGACGAGGCTCGAGTCGTGCGTCGCCACGAGCACGGTCGTGCCGGCGCGGTTGATGCGGTAGAGCAGCTGCATGATCCCGATTGACGTGTCCGGATCGAGATTGCCGGTCGGCTCGTCGGCGAGCAGGAGCGGCGGGTGGTTGGCGAACGCCCGCGCCACGGCGACGCGCTGCTGCTCGCCGCCCGACAGCTGCCCGGGGTAGTTGTGCAGCTTCGTCGACAGCCCGGTCAGGCGCAGGATGTCCGGGACGGTGTTGCGGATCTGGCGGCGGCTGGCGCCGGTCACCTGCAGCGCATACGCGACGTTGTCGTGCACGGTGCGGTTCGGCAGCAGCTTGAAGTCCTGGAAGACGACGCCGATGTTGCGCCGGTAGTACGGGACCTTCTTGCGCGTGATCTCCGACAGGTCCTTGCCGGCCACGCGGATGCGGCCCTCGGTCGCCTCGAACTCCTTGATGAGCAGGCGCATGACCGTCGACTTGCCCGAGCCGGTCGACCCGACGAGGAACACGAACTCCTGTGGGCGGACCGCGAACGTCGCCCGCTCGAGCCCGACGTCGCCGCTGGAGTAGCGCTTGGACACCCCACGAAAGTCGATCACCGACGCCGGATCGAAGGGACGCTCGACCGGCTGCGCCGGCGCGGAGACCGCGCGATGCGGCTCGCGGGCGAAGCGGCGCGAGGGCGCCTGGGGGCTTGCGTGGTCGCGCGTTCGGGCGAGCTCGAGCTCGCGCTCGCGACGGACGATGATGTCGTTCTCGGTGGGGGGCATGGCCGGTGAGGGTAGCGATCGGGCGCAGCGGCGCCGAGCGTTTAATCGCTTTGCAATGGGGATTGCAGCGCCCGGCCGCCCTTTCCCCTGACATGAACCCCGTCCCGCCGGTCGCTCCGGTACGGCGCCTGGACGCGACCGGGGGCCGGGGCGGAGCCGGCCAGTTGCACCCCCGTGCTCTAACGTGCGTGGACGATGGCGACCATCGAGACCTCCGAGCTCGCGAACGGGCTGCGGCTGAACCGCGTGCCGGTCGCCGGCACCGGCGCGATCACCGTACTCGTGGCCTTCGATGCCGGCGCCCGCACCGAGCGTCCCGAGGAGAACGGGATGGCCCACTTCCTCGAGCACCTCGTGTTCAAGGGCGGCGACAAGTACCCCAACCACCGCGCGATCAACGAGACGGCGGAGGCCCTCGGCGGCGTGCTGAACGCCTACACGAGCCACGACCTCGTCGCCTTCCACATCACGGCGCGCGCCGAGGCCGCGCCCGAGGCGATCGACCTGCTCACCGACTTCGTCGCCCATCCGCGCATCGACCCCGACGAGCTCGACAAGGAGCGCGGCGTGGTCATCCAGGAGATCAACCGCGCCTTCGACCAGCCATCGATGGTGGCCGAGTACCTGATCGACCGCGCCGCCTTCGGCGAGCACCCGCTCGGCCGTCCGGTGCTCGGCTCCGAGGACAACCTGCGCGCCTTCACGCGCGAGGGGATCATCGCCTTCCGCGAGCGCCGCTGGTCCGGTCGGCACGGCGGCGCGTTCCTGGTCGGCAACCTCGATCACCTTCCCGAGCAGACTGAGCTCGCCGAGGCCTTCGGCCGCTTCCCGGGGCTGCCCGAGCCCGGGCCCTACGAGCCCGTGCGCGAGTTCGCGCCGACCACGCTCGTCGAGCAGCGCGACACCAACCAGTCGCACCTGCGCATGATCTACCGCCCCGACGTCGCGATCGACGACGACCGGGCCCGGGCGGCGCTCAGCATCTACGCGACGCTGCTCGGCGGCTCGATGAGCTCGCGGCTGTTCGAGGAGATCCGTGAGCAGCGCGGGTTGTGCTACTCGGTGTACGCGGTCGACCACGCCTTCGCCGACGTGCCGATCCTGCAGCTCGGATCGGGACTGGACTCATCGAAGTGCATCGAGGCCTACGAGCGCATGCGCGAGATCGTCGTCGAGCTGCGCGAGCAGGGGCCGACCCCTGCGGAGGTCGATCGGGCTCGCGCCTACGCCGCCGGGCGGCGCGTCCTCGCCTTCGAGAACTCCGGCGCCGTCGCGCGCACCGCGGCGACCCAGACGATCGTCTATCGCGAGGATCCGGACCCCCGGGCCAGCATCGAGGCGATCGACGCGGTCACCTACGACGAGGTCGTCGAGGTCGCCCGCACGGTCGAGGACCGTCTCGCCGTGGCCTGTGTCGGGCCGCACTCCGGCGACCAGTTCTGACGCAGCGCTCGCTCAGCCGATCGCGACCATGCGATCGATCGGCACCCGTGCACGCTCGGCGATCGCCTCGGGCACGCGCACCTCGTACTGGTTGTCGCGCAGCGCGTTTCGCAGCTTGGGCAGCGTGATCATCTTCATGAACCGGCAGCTCGCCTCGGCGTTGGCGGGGATGAACTCGACGTCGGGCGCGGCCATCTGCAGCGGATAGAGCATCCCGACCTCGGTGGCCACCACGACCTCGGCGTGCTCGTGGTCGCGCTGCGCGTCGTGCTCGGCCTCGCGCGCGTAGTTGAGCATGCCTCCGGTCGACAGCATGCGGACGCCGTTGGCGTCGACGTCCCCGGCGGCGACGTACTCCATGACGCTCGTCGTGCAGCCGCACTCGGGATGGATGAGGAAGTCGGCGCTCGGGTGAGCGGCCCGCACGGCGTCGATGTCGCCGGGCCGGATACCGGCGTGCACGTGGCACTCTCCGTCCCACACGTGCATGCGCCGGCCGAGCTCCTTCTCGACGTAGGCGCCGAGCCACATGTCCGGACCGAACAGGATCTCGGTGTCCTCGCCGTGGGTGGCGTAGATGTGGCGCACGACGTCGACCGCGTTCGCCGACGTGCAGCAGTAGTCCGTGAGCGCCTTCACCTCGGCGGTCGTGTTGACGTACATGACGACCACGCCGCTCGGGTACCGGCCGCGCCACTGCGCGAGCTGCTCGTAGTCGATCGAGTCGGCGAGCGAGCAGCCGGCCTTCAGGTCGGGAATGAGGACCGTCTTCTCGGGCGCCAGGATCGACGCCGTCTCGGCCATGAAGTGCACGCCGCAGAAGACGATCACCTCGGCGTCGGTCGCCGCGGCCTGGCGCGAGAGACCGAGCGAGTCGCCGACGTAGTCGGCCACCTGCTGCACCTCGGGCACCTGGTAGTTGTGAGCCAGGATCACCGCGTTGCGCGCGGCGGCGAGCGTGCGCACTTCGTCCTGGAGCGCCGCGATCTCCTCGGGGCTGAGGTGCACGGGACCGGATCCGGCCATGGGGAGCGTGAGGTCGGGAGCCATGGGGAGGTTCATCTACACCGCCTCCAAGATCAGTGACAGGTCGAGGGCCGGCGCGGAATGAGTGATCGCGCCAATTGATACGAAGTTTACCCCGGTGAGGGCCCGTTCTCGCAAGGTCTGCAGCGTCACGCCCCCGCTCGCCTCGAGCGTCGCGGCGCCGGCCACGCGGGCCACCGCGTCGCGCAGCTGCTCGGTCGTCATGTTGTCGAGCAGCAGCCGCGGCGCGCCGGCGGCCAGGGCCTCGTCGATCTCGGCGCCGTCGCGCACCTCCACCTCCAGCGTGCCGGCGAGCTCGGGCGCGAAGGCCCGAGCGCGCTCGATCGCCGCGCCGATGCCGCCGGCCGCGGCGATGTGGTTCTCCTTTATGAGGATCGCGTCGTAGAGGCCGACGCGATGATTGGTCGCGCCGCCCGCGGCCACGGCGGCCTTCTCGAGGGCCCGCAGACCCGGGGTCGTCTTGCGCGTGTCGAGGACGCGGGCGCCGGTTCCCTCCACGATCCGTGCGGCGCGTGCCGCGGCGGTCGCCACGCCGGAGAGGTGAGCAAGGAAGTTGAGCGCCGTGCGCTCGCCGCTCAGCAGCGCCCGGGCCAGGCCCCGCAGCTCGAGCACCTCGCCCCCCTCGCGCCACACGCCCTCGGGTGCGCAGCGACGCACCTCGACGTCGGGATCGAGCTCGCGAAAGACATCCTCGGCGACCGCCAGCCCGTAGATGACGCCCTCGGCCTTCTGCGTGATCAGCGCCCGTGCCGCCGCGCCGGCGGTGACGATCGCCTCGGTCGTGACGTCGCCGCTGCCGAGGTCCTCGGCGAGCGCGGCGCGCACGAGCGCGAGGGTGTAGGGATACGGGGACGTCGACGACACTGCCCCCAGCATAGGATCCCCGACAGCGTGACCCAGCCCGCCCCCGAGCCACGCGCGATCCTCGTCCGCTGGATGGGCCTGCTCGACGCCAACAGCGCCGGCTTCATCCACGGCGGGACGGTCATGAAGCTGTGCGACGAGGCCGCCGGGCTGGCCGCGGTGCGACACTCGCGCTGCCGCGTCGTCACCGCCGGCATGGACCGCATGACCTTCCTCACCCCGATGCACGTCGGCGAGCTGGTGACCTTCCAGGCGAGCGTCAACGCCGTGTGGCGCACCTCGATGGAGGTCGGCGTGCGCGTGGACACCGAGGACCCGCGCACCGGCGCGTCGCGCCACAGCAACAGCGCCTACCTGACGATGGTGGCCGTGGACGAGGCGGGCCATCCGATCGCCGTGCCGCCGCTCGCGCCGCAGACCGACACCGACCGCCGGCGGGCCTACGAGGCGCAGCTGCGGCGCGCCAACCGGCTCGCCGAACGCGACCAGATCCGCGGCGGGCGGTAGCTACGCGGCGCTCGCGCTACCGGCCGCGCGCAGCAGATACGCCCGCACGAACCCGTCGAGGTCGCCGTCGAGCACGCGGTTGACGTCGCCGACCTCGTGGTTGGTGCGGTGATCCTTGACCATCGTGTACGGGTGCAGCACGTAGGAGCGGATCTGCGAGCCGAAGTTGACGTCCTGGGCCTCCCCCTTCTCGCGCGCGATCTCCTCCTGGCGCTCGCGCTCCTGGCGCTCGACGAGCTTGGCGCGCAGCATCGCCATCGCCGTCGCCCGGTTGGACGACTGGGAGCGCTCGTTCTGGCACTGGACGACGATGCCCGTCGGCCGGTGGGTGATCCGCACGGCGGAGTCGGTCTTGTTGACGTGCTGCCCCCCCGCGCCGGACGCGCGGTAGGTGTCGACCTGCAGGTCGTCGTCGTCGATCTCGATCTCGCCGGTGTCCTCCACGACGGGTGCGACCTCCACTCCGGCAAAGCTCGTCTGCCGGCGCTTGGCCGAGTCGAACGGCGACAGGCGCACGAGGCGATGCACGCCGCGCTCGGCGCTGAACAGGCCGTACGCGTTCTCGCCGGCGGCACGGAAGGTGGCCGACTTGATGCCGGCCTCCTCGCCCGGGCTCACCTCGAGCAGGTCGGTGTGGAAGCCGCGGCGCTCGGCCCAGCGCATGAGCATGCGCAGCACCATCTCCGCCCAGTCCTGGGCGTCGGTGCCACCGGCACCGGCGTTGACGGTCACCAGCGCATCCCCGCCGTCATAGGGTCCCGAGAACAGGCGCTGCTCCTCGAGCTCGGCCAGGCGCACCTCCACCGACGCGACCTGCTCGTCGAACTCGGCGGCGATCGACTCGTCCTCCTCGGCCAGCTCGGCGAGCCCCTCGAGATCATCCACGTCGCGCTCGAGCGTCCGGAAGACCTCCAGGCGCCGCGCCGTCCGCGCATGCTCGGCCGACACCTTCGCCGCGCGCTCGGAGTCGTCCCAGAAGCCGGGCGCTCCCATCTCGGTCTCGAGCGCGCCGACGCGCTCGCTCAGCGCAGCTGGGTCAAAGATAATCCGCGAGCAGCTTGAGCTGGTCGCGGATCGCCGCGAGGCGCTGGGGTACCGACTCGGGTGCGGCGCTCGTGCTCATGACGGCCCACGCTAGCAGCCGGCCGGGGCCGTGGCCCGCAGCCGCCGCAGGCGACTGAGGGCGAACGCCCGCTCCGGATGCTCGTCGGGCAGCAGGTCGAGCAGCTTCCGGCAGGCCACGACGTCGTCATCGCCGGCGGGACCGCGCAGCCAGGCGAGCAGCGCCGCGCTGTCGCCCGAGGCGAGCACCGCACCGCGCACGCGTCCGTCGAGCCACTCCCGGATCTCGACCACCCCGGGCACCTCCGAGTGCGGCAGCAGCGGCCCGACGTAGTCGGCGATCACCTCACCCAGCGGAGCGGCGCCAACGCGCTCGGCCAGGGCGAGGAAGTCCGCTCGGGGCCGCTCGGCGAGCCGATAGGGCGCGGCCAGCAGCTGGCCGCCGAGCAGCGCGCGCAGCCGCGACATCTCGGCGCGGATCGTGACCGGCTTGCCGAAGTCGCCGTACAGCTCGAGCGCCAGCTGATCGGCGCTCAGGCCGCGCGGGCGCGTGGCCAGCAGCACGAGGATCTCGCTGTGGCGGGGGCCGAGCGTGCGCGTGATCTCTCCGAGCTCGAGCACGAGGCGATCGCGACCGAGGCCGCTCAGACGCGGGGGACGCCGACGCGCCGCCGCGGCGCGGGCCTCGCTGAACAGCAGGTAGGCATCTCGCTCGTGCACCGGCTCGGCCCACGCGGTCGTGCCGCCCGCCAGCGTCACCTCGCCGCCGTCCGGGGGGACGGTCGTGCGGTCGCCGGCCCACTCGTCATGGCGGGACATCAGCACGCGACCGCACGGGCTGACGATCGCGTCCGCCTCGCCGCGACCCGGTCCGATCCGGTCGCGTAGCCGGGCGACGATCGCCGCGTTGCGGTCGGCCGCGCGCAGCCCGAGCACGGTCTCGATCATGCGAGCCGCGGCGGCGATGAGCGCCAGGCTGTGCGGATCGGCGGTGGACAGCGGTCCGGACAGATCGAGGACCCCGAGCAGCTCGTCGGTCTCCGGATCGTGCACGGGCGCGGCGCTGCACGTCCATCCGTGGACGCAGCAGGAGAAGTGCTCGGCCGAGAAGATCTGCAGCGGGTGATCGACGGCGAGGGCCGTGCCCATCGCGTTCGTCCCGGCCCGGGTCTCGCTCCACACGGCGCCGGGCCCGAGGTGGACCTCGGCCGCCGCGTCGACCGCGTGTGACTCGCCTTCGAGCCACAGCAGCGTGCCGTCGGCCGCACACACGAGCGCGACCTGCGGCGCGTCGAAGCTGAGCTGCTCGAGCAGCCGGCGCATCATCGAATGCCCGACCGACAGCGGATGCTCGGCCCACCGGGCCGACACCTCGCGCTCGTCGAGCACGACCGGCGCAAGCGAATGCTCGGGATCGACGCCCGCGCCGCTCGAGCGCGCCCACGAGCGAGCCACGACCTCGCGCAGCCCTCCCGGCACCGGGCTGCCGCTCAGCGCGCGTTGGTGGATCTGTGCGAGCTCGAGCGCTCGCCGGCGCGGGTCGGTGGTGGCGTCGAGCGCCACCCATTCGGTCTGAGGCACGGGGATCCTCCCTCCACCGTCGATGTTACTCCCACCGCCCCATCCTGCAACGCGACTGCAACGGGGTCCGGCGTAGCGTGCCCGTGAGAGGCGTGGCGTGCGCGCGACGCGTGCGTGCGGGACACGATTGACGATCGAGGGACAAGGAGGGTGGGCCAATGGCCACCGAGGTACAGATCGACGAGCGGGCACGCGAATGGGTGGGCCACGAGCATCCGATGCTCATCGGCAGCGAGTGGGTCCCGGCCGCGTCGGGTAAGACGTTCGAGACGTACAACCCGGCGACCGGCGAGGTGCTCGCAAGGGTCGCCGCCGGCGACTCCGAGGACATCGACCGCGCCGTCAAGACCGCTCGCGCGGCCTTCGAGAGCGGACCGTGGAGCCGGATGAAGGCGAACGAGCGCGGCCGAGCGATCCACCGCCTCGGCGATCTCATCCTCGAGCACGGCGACGAGCTCGCCGCGCTCGAGACGCTCGATAACGGCAAGCCCCTCGCGATCGCCCGCGCGGCGGACGTCGAGCTCGCCGCCGACCTCTTCCACTACATGTCGGGCTGGGCGACGAAGATCGAGGGCAACACGATCCCGATCTCGGTTCCCTACATGCCCGACGCGCAGTTCCACGCCTATACGCTGCGCGACCCGATCGGGGTGGTCGGTCAGATCATCCCCTGGAACTTCCCGCTGCTGATGGCGGCCTGGAAGCTCGGCCCGGCGCTCGCCGCCGGCGTGACGGTCGTGCTCAAGCCGGCCGAGCAGACGCCGCTGTCGGCGCTGCGGCTTGGCGAGCTCGTGCTCGAGGCGGGCATCCCGCCCGGCGTGGTGAACGTCGTCCCGGGCTTCGGAGAGACGGCGGGCGCGGCCCTCGCCGCGCATCCCGACGTCGACAAGGTCGCGTTCACCGGCTCGACCGAGGTCGGCAGGCTCATCCTGCAGGCCGCGTCCGGGAATCTGAAGAAGGTGTCGCTCGAGCTCGGCGGCAAGTCGCCGAACATCGTGTTCGCCGACGCCGATCTGGCCACGGCGATCCCGGGCGCCGCCAACGCGATCTTCTTCAACCACGGGCAGTGCTGCTGCGCCGGGTCGCGGCTGTACGTCGACGAGCGGATCTACGACGACGTCGTGCAGGGTGTCTCAGACCACGCCCGCCAGATCCACGTCGGCTCGGGGCTGGACCCCCAGGCGGAGATGGGCCCGCTCGTCTCCCAGGAGCAGCTCGACCGCGTGTGCGGCTTCCTGGAGTCCGGCCGCGCGGAGGGCGCCGAGACGCTGGTCGGCGGGGAGCGCGTCGGTGATCGCGGCTACTTCGTCGCACCGACCGTGCTCGCGAACACCCACCCCGACATGAAGGTCGAGGCCGAGGAGATCTTCGGCCCGGTGGTCACCGTGTCCCCGTTCAAGGACGTCGATGAGGTCCTCCCCAGGGCCCACTCGACGAACTACGGCCTCGCCGCCGGCGTCTGGACGAGCGACCTGTCGAAGGCCCACCGTCTCGCGAAGAGCCTGCGAGCGGGCACGGTATGGATCAACTGTTACAACGTGTTCGACGCTTCGCTGCCGTTCGGCGGCTACAAGGAGTCCGGCTGGGGCCGCGAGATGGGGCACGAGGCACTCGAGCTCTACACCGAGGTCAAGTCGGTCTGCGCGCAGCTCTAGGCCCCCCTGCGAGCCTGCGCCCCGGGGCGTCGCCGCTACGCGGCGGCGCCCCACGCGGCGTGGTTCCAGCGGGGGTGCCTGCAGAAGGTGTGAATAATTCACACCTTCTGCATACACGTCGGGATGCCTACGTGCCCCGAGCGGGCCGTCAGGCGCCGTGGCACTTCTTGAATTTCTTGCCCGACCCGCACCAGCACGGATCGTTGCGCCCGACCTGGTGCTCCTCGTCGACGCGCCGCTGCTCGACGACGGGCGCGCCGATGCCGCCGTGGTCGGCGCCGTTGGCCTCGGCGACGGCCGCCATGTCCTCGCCGGCCGCCGCGGCGGCGATCGCGCCGGCGCCCATCGCGGCGCCGCCGGAATACGACACGCGGGCCGGGCGCGTCGAGCTGCCGGAGACGGGCATCGGCGGCGGGGCGGGCGCGCCGCCGTTCTCGGCCTCGACGTTGACCTGGACGTGGAAGATCATGCGTGAGAAGTCGGTCCAGATGCTGTTCATCAGGTCGCCGAACAGCGCGAAACCCTCGTTCTTGTAGGCGACAAGCGGATCGATCTGAGCGAAGCCACGCAGGTGGATGCCCTCGCGCAGGTAGTCCATGTCGTAGAGGTGCTCGCGCCAGCGCTCGTCGATGATCTGCAGCAGCAGGAACCGCTCGAGCGCCCGCATGAGCTCCTCGCCGAGCTCGGCCTCGCGCGCGTCGTAGAGGGCGAGGGCGGACTCGCCGAGGCGCTCGACGAGCTCGGCCCGGTTGACGCTCTCGGGATCGAGGTCGTCGGGGGCGATGTCGACCGGGAAGATCTGCTCGAGCGCGGTGAACAGCCCGTCGACGTCCCAGTCCTCCATGAAGTCGCCCGGCGTGTACTGGCTGGTGATGCGCTCGATGACGGTGGCGATCTCCTCGCGGGCCTCGCTGCCGATGTCCTCGCCCGCGAGCACCTTGTCGCGGTAGGCGTAGACGATCCGGCGCTGCTCGTTCATGACGTCGTCGTACTCGAGCACGCGCTTGCGCTGCAGGAAGTTCTGCTCCTCGACCTTGCGCTGGGCCTTCTCGATCTGCTTGGAGAGCATGCCGGCCTCGATCGGCTCCTCGTTGCCCTCCTCGTCGACCGCGCCGAGACGGTCGAGGATGCGGTAGATCCGATCGCCGGCGAAGAGGCGCACGAGGTCGTCCTCGGCCGAGAGGAAGAAGCGCGACTCGCCGGGGTCGCCCTGGCGGCCGGCGCGGCCGCGCAGCTGGTTGTCGATGCGCCGCGACTCGTGGCGCTCGGTGCCCACGATGAACAGTCCGCCCGCCTCCTCGACCTGCTGGCGCGACTCGTCGACGCGCTGCAGTCAGCGCCGGCATGATGTCGGCCATGCGCTCGTCGAAGTCGGGGTCGCCCGGCTTCATGCCGAGCTTGGCGAGCTCGAGGCGCGCGAGATGCTCGGCGTTGCCGCCGAGCTTGATGTCGACGCCGCGTCCGGCCATGTTGGTGGCGATCGTCACGGCTCCCGGCTGCCCGGCCTCGGCCACGACCTCGGCCTCGCATCGCGGCGTACTCGGGCTTGGCGTTCAGCACGCTGTGCTTGATGCCGCGCTTGCTTGAGGCGCTCGGAGAGCAGCTCGGACACCTCGACCGAGATCGTGCCGACGAGCACGGGCTGGCCCTGCTCGTGGCGGGCCGCGATCTCGCGCACAACGGCGTTCCACTTGCCCTCGCGGGTCTTATACACCTGGTCGTTGCGGTCCGCGCGGACCATGTCGCGGTTCGTGGGGATCTGCACCACGGGCAGCTCGTAGATCTTCATGAACTCCGTCGCCTCGGTGAGCGCGGTGCCGGTCATCCCGCTCAGCTTCTCGTACAGGCGGAAGTAGTTCTGCAGCGTGATCGTCGCCAGGGTCTGGTTCTCCTCCTGGACGCGCACGCCCTCCTTCGCCTCGACGGCCTGGTGCAGGCCCTCCGACCAGCGACGACCCTCGAGGATGCGCCCGGTGAACTCGTCGATGATCTTCACCTCGCCGTCGATGACCGCGTAGTCGACGTCGCGCGCGTACAGCGACTCGGCCTTCAGCGACTGGTGCAGGTGATTGACGAGGTGCCCGTTCTCGGCGCGGTAGAGATGCTGGATGCCGAGGAAGCGCTCGGCCTTGGCCACGCCCTGCTCGGTGACCGCCACCGTCTTGAACTTCTCGTCGAACTCGAAGTCGAAGTCGGCCACGTACTCCTTCTTCATGCGCGGATCCATGCCGTCGGGCGTCTTACCGGACACCATCGTGCGGGCCAGGCGAGCGAACTTCGCGTACAGGTCGGCCGCCTGCTCGGGGGCGCCGGAGATGATCAGCGGCGTGCGGGCCTCGTCGATGAGGATGTTGTCGACCTCGTCGACGATCCCGAACGGATGCCCGCGTTGGACCTTCTCGGACAGGTCGGTGGCCATGTTGTCGCGCAGGTAGTCGAAGCCGAACTCGGAGTTCGTGCCGTACACGACGTCGCACGCGTACGAGGCGTGCTTGTCGGTCACGTTCTGCATGTTCTGCAGCACGCCGACGGTGACGCCGAGCGCCTTGTAGATCGGACTCATCCACTCGGCGTCGCGGCGCGCGAGGTAGTCGTTGACGGTGACGACGTGAACGCCCTTACGCTCGCCGGTCTCGGTGTCGCGGACGGCGAGCGAGTTGAGGACGACGGCGAGCGTCGCGGTGAGCGTCTTACCCTCGCCGGTCTTCATCTCGGCGATCGAGCCCTCGTGCAGGGCCATCCCGCCGATGAGCTGCACGTCGAAGTGGCGCATGCCCATCGTGCGCTTGCCCGTCTCGCGGACGATCGCGAAGCACTCAGGAAGCAGGTCGTCGAGCGCGTCGCCGTTGCGGGCCCGCTCGCGCAGCTCGTCCATGCGCTCGCGCAGCTCGTCGTCGGTCTCCTCCTGAAGCTCGGGCTCGAAGGCACCGATCATCCCGACGCGCTGCTGATAGCGCTTGAATTGAGTTCCCTCGCCCCAGTTGAGGGCACGATCGAGCAAGCCCATAGGGTCTGAGCGTAGCAGCGGATCGAGCTCGTTGAACGTCCGACCGGCACGTCGTTCGGACGCCCCGTGGGGCGGGCGGCGACGCCCGGTGGCGCCGCCGCGGAGGACCGTCAGGAGGCGGTCGACGGCTCCCCGGTGACGCGGGCCGCGGAGCGCGCCTCGCGCCGCTTGCGACGCTTGTCGCGGTGGCGCTTGACCTGCACGGAAAGCTCGTCGCACACGAGGTTCAGCGAGTGCACCATGTCCGCGGACGCATCGCGGGCGCGGAGCGTGACGCCCTTCAGATAGAGCGTGGCCTCCGCGACCTGGGAGTCGGGGTTGGCCGGATTACGCTCCTCGAAGATCTCGACCTCCAGCCGGGCGAGGTCGGACACCTGGCGGGCGACCTTCGCAAAGCGGCGCTCAACGTGGATCCTGAACTCGTCGGTGACCGGAACGTTTCGGCCCTTGACGTGGATCTGCATCAGCTGGCCTCCTTCGGCGAGATATGGAGGGGCTTCCGAATTGCCCTTGCCGAGGATGCTACGCCCGGTATCGGCCGTTGTCACCCCGGGCGTTCACGGATGACGCCTCGGGCGAAAACCCGCCCGCGAGCACGGGCTTCCTGCGGATCTCGGCACTCGTATGAACGTCGACGGGCGGGCCGCGCGGGCGGTCACGACGCGCCGGCGGCCACGCGCGGGCGCAGGCTCCGCAGAATGCCCGAGTGGCCGGCGATCGCGCCGATGAGGATCGCGTGCGCGGCGACCTCCGTACCGGGCAGCACGATCGTCTCGCGCAGCTGCGCACCATCGCCGATGCGCGCGCCATCGCCGATGACGACCGGGCCCTGCAGACGCACGCCCTCGCCGACGACGGCGTCGTGGCCGATCCAGGCCGGCCCGTCGACGGCCGCCGAGGGCGGCAGGGCCGTCGCGCCGGCGACGCGCACCCCCGGCGCGACCTCGCGTCCGGTGATGTCGAGCGTCAGTTCGCCGGCGAGCGCGTCGAAGGTCCCCTGGCGAAGCTCGGCGAGCGAGCCGACGTCGTTCCAGTACTCGTCGCCGATCTCGTGGATGTGGAAGGGCACGTCGTGCTCGAGCAGCGTCGGGTACACATCGGTCGCCCAGTCGACGAACGGGCGCTCGGGGAAGTAGTCGAAGATCGCGGGCTCGAACAGGTAGATGCCGCAGTTGCCGAGATCGGACAGCGCCTCCTCGGGCGCCGGCTTCTCCTGGAAGCCGGTGATGCGCCCGTCCGCGTCGTGCAGCACCACGCCGTACTCGCGCGTGTCGGCGACGCGCTTGACGGCGAGCGTGGCCACCGAGCCGGTCTCGCGGTGGCGCGCGACGAAGCGCGTGAGGTCGATGTCGGTGAGCGCGTCGCCGGAGATGACGAGGAAGGTCTCCGCGCCGAAGAAGTCCGCGCAGTTGCGCACGCCGCCCGCCGTGCCGAGCAGCTCGGGCTCGAAGCGGTACTCGAGCCGGTCGCCGAAGTACTCGCGGATCGTGTCCGGGAAGTAGTGCAGGTTGGCGACGGTCTCGTCGAAGTCGTGTCGATCGAGCAGGTCGACGATGTGCGCCATCACCGGGCGGTCGAGCACCGGGACCATCGGTTTGGTGATCTCGTAGGTGAGCGGCCGCAGGCGCGTTCCCAGTCCGGCGGCGAGGACCATGGCTCTCACGGCGCCGCAAGCTACCTCAAACGCGGCGCGGGCGCCCCGGTCGCGAGCGGCGACTCGTCAGGCGCCCGCGTCGGCGGAGCGCTCGGGCGCCCCGCCCCAGGACCCGAGGTACTCGCGCTGGGCGGCCGTCGGCTCGTCGATGCGCACGTGCAGGGAGTCGAGCTTCAGCCGCGCCACCTCGCGATCGATCGCGTCGGGAACCGGCAGCACCTCGCGCGGGAGCGACCGGTCGCGCCGAACGAGATACTCGACGCACAGCGCCTGGGTGGCGAACGACATGTCCATCACCGCCGCCGGATGACCCTCGGCGGCGGCGAGGTTCACCACCCGTCCCTGGGCGAGGAGGTGCAGGCGCCTTGCGCCGAGCCGATATTCGCGCACGAGCGGAAGCACATCGCGCGCCGGCTCGTCGGCGATCGCGGCGAGCGCGTCGACGTCGATCTCGACGTCGAAGTGTCCGGCGTTCGCGAGTACGGCGCCGTCGGGCATACGCTCGAAGTGCTCGCGTGTGAGCACGCCCCGGCTGCCCGTGACGGTGATGAACACGTCGCCCCGTTCGGCGGCGTCGAGCGCCGGCATCACCTCGTAGCCCTCCATGCGGGCCTCGAGCGCGCGCAGCGGGTCGATCTCGCAGACGACGACCGACGCGCCGGCCCCGCGGGCGCGCTGGGCGACGCCGCGCCCGGTCCAGCCGTAGCCGAGGACGACGATCGTGCGGCCGGCGAGCAGGATGTTCGTCGCCCGCAGGATCCCGTCGAGCGTCGACTGCCCGGTGCCGTAGCGATCGTTGAAGGTGCGCTCGGTGCGCGCCTCGTTGACGGCCAGGATCGCGCACGCGAGCTGCCCCTCGGCCTCCAGGGCGCGGACCCGCAGCAGCCCGGCGGTCGTCTCCTCGGTGCCGCCGAGCATCCGCCGGGCGTGCTCGGGCCGGGCGGCGTGGATCGTGGTCACGAGGTCGGCGCCGTCGTCGATCGTCACCGCCGGGTCGGACTGCACGAGGGCCGCCACGTGCTCGGCGTAGAGCTCGATCGGCTCCCCGCGGGCGGCGTACACCTCGGCCCCGTCGCGGACGACGAGCGCCGCCGCGACGTCGTCCTGGGTGGACAGCGGGTTGGCGGAGCACAGCCCGACCGCCGCCCCGCCCGCGATCAGCGTCCGTACGAGGTTGGCCGTCTCGGCGGTGACGTGCAGGCAGGCGGCCACCCGCACGCCCTCGAGCGGGCGGTCGCGCGCCAGCCGGGCGCGGATCTCGCGCAGGACCGGCATGTGCGCGTCCGCCCACTCGATGCGCGCCTCGCCCGCGTCGGCGAGGGCGAGGTCGGCGACGGCGTGGGGTGGCCTGCGGGCGCGAGCCATGCCCGGCAGCCTGCCGGGCCCGGCGGACGCCTTCGCCCGCATCGCGGTCGGCCGTGCGGCCTAGATGGAGGCCAGCTCGCGCACCTGCGTGAGACGCAGGCTGTTCCCGGACGGGTCGCGGAAGCCGGAGTCGATCCCGTAGGGGCGCTCCTCGGGCTCCTGCGAGAACTCGACTCCGCGCGCCTTGAGCTCCTCGTAGGACGCCTGGCAGTCGTCCGTGGTGAGGAACACGGTGCCGGCGAACCCCTTGGACATCAGGTCGCGTACCTGCGCGGCGGTGTCGGCATCCATCACGGGCGGGCCCGGTATGGCCATCAGCGTGATGGCGAAGTCGGGCTGTCCCACCGGCCCGACCGTGAGCCAGCGGAAGGCGGCCATCTCGGGCAGCGTCACATCGGAGCGGACCTCCATCCCGAGCTTGCGCGTGTAGAAGGCGAGCGCCTCATCCTGGTCGTGCACCCACAGCTGGGCATTGGCGATGCGGATCATCGTGTCCTCCTCGTGGTCGGCAGTGACGGTCGCTGGCCAGCCTAGACCGGCGCCGGAGGCCTGTCTTCTCGAAACGTGCGGTGTTGCGGGCGCCCGTACGCGCGCACGACGCAGCCCGGCACGAGCGCGAACGTGGCGGCGGGCGGGAAGCGAGCGCGGTAGGCGGTGGGCGACACGCCGTAGGTGCGGGTGAAGCTGGTGGTGAACGAGCCGACGCTCTGCAGGCCGACGGAGAAGCAGATCTCGGCCACCGAGCGGTCGGACGTGCGCAGCAGCGCGGCCGCGCGCTCGAGCCGGCGTGTCAGCAGGTAGGCGTGCGGCGACTCGCCGAAGGCGCGACGGAACTCGCGGCTGAAGTGCGCCCGTGACAGCCCGGCGCAGCGGGCGAGGTCGTCCACGTCGAGCGCCTCGAAGTAGCGCGCATCGGCCAGGTCCCTGGCGCGCAGGAGGTGACGGGCGATCGGGACGTGGGCCACGACTTGCAGTATCGCGCCCGGGAGGCCCCGATCGCCGGGACCGGCTCGCCTAGTAGCGGTAGTGGTCGGGCTTGTAGGGGCCCTCGACCGGCACGCCGATGTAGTGCGCCTGCTCGGGCGTCAGCTCGGTGAGGTGCACGCCGAGGGCGTCAAGATGCAGGCGCGCGACCTTCTCGTCGAGGTGCTTGGGCAGGACGTACACCTTGCGTTCGTACGAGTCGTTCTTGGTGAACAGCTCGATCTGGGCGATCGTCTGGTTGGTGAACGAGTTGGACATCACGAAGCTCGGGTGTCCGGTCGCGTTGCCGAGGTTGAGCAGGCGCCCCTCGGACAGCACGATCACCGCGTGCCCGTCGGGGAAGCGCCACTCATCGACCTGCGGCTTGATGTTGATGTGCTCGATGCCGGGCGTCTTGGCGAGGCCGGCCATGTCGATCTCGTTGTCGAAGTGCCCGATGTTGCCCACGATCGCCTGGTGCTTCATGCGGGCCATGTGCTCGGCGGTGATGATGTCCTTGTTGCCGGTGGAGGTGACGAAGATGTCGGCCGTCTCGATGACGTCCTCGAGGGTGGCCACCTGGTAGCCCTCCATCGCCGCCTGCAGGGCGCAGATCGGGTCGATCTCGGTGACGACCACGCGGGCGCCCTGGCCGCGCAGCGAGGTCGCGCAGCCCTTGCCGACGTCGCCGTAGCCGCAGATGACGGCGACCTTGCCGCCGATCATCACGTCGGTTGCGCGGTTGATGCCGTCGACGAGCGAGTGCCGGCAGCCGTAGAGGTTGTCGAACTTGGACTTCGTCACCGAGTCGTTCACGTTGATGGCCGGGAACAGCAGCTCGCCGGCCACCTGCATCTGGTAGAGGCGGTGCACGCCGGTCGTCGTCTCCTCGGTCACGCCCTTGATCCCCTGGCCGATGCGCGTCCAGCGCTGGGGGTCCTCGGCGAGCGAGCGCGTGAGCGTCTCCAGGATGACCTTCAGCTCCTCGGAGTCGGCGCCGGCCGGATCGGGCACCGCGCCCGCGAGCTCGTACTCGGTGCCCTTGTGGACGAGCAGCGTCGCGTCGCCGCCGTCGTCGAGGATCATGTTCGGGCCGCCCTCGGCGTCCGGCCACCTGAGCGCCTGCTCGGTGCACCACCAGTACTCCTCGAGCGTCTCCCCCTTCCAGGCGTACACCGGCACGCCGCGCGGGTCCTCCTCGGTCCCGTTCGGCCCGACGACGACCGCCGCGGCGGCGTGATCCTGCGTGGAGAAGATGTTGCAGCTCGCCCAGCGCACCTCGGCGCCGAGCGCGACGAGCGTCTCGATGAGCACCGCGGTCTGAATCGTCATGTGCAGCGAGCCGGTGATGCGCGCGCCGCGCAGCGGCTGCGCATCGGCGTACTCCGCGCGGGTGCGCATGAGGCCGGGCATCTCGTGCTCGGCGAGGTCGATCTCCTTACGCCCGAAGGTGGCGAGCGTGAGGTCGGCGACCTTGAAGTCGGTGGCGGTCAGCGTGGCGGTGTCGGTCATGTGGTCTCCCGGAGGGTCAGCGCCGCCTCCGGGGCGGCGTCACGGTGATCAGAGCCCGCCCGCCCGGCGGCGTTACCGCGCAGCCGGGCGGCGGCGAGAAGCAGCCGCTCGTGCTTGTCCTGCTCGAAGCGCAGCCAATCGGCGGCGGGCACGTCGGCCGGGCGCTGCGGCTCGGCCTCCAGCCATTCGTCGACCGCCCCGCGCAGCGTCGCGTCGCGTCGCAGCCGCAGCGCGAAGCCGATGTCGCTCAGCGCGAGGTCGAAGCGGTGCAGCAGCTCGCGCAGCGTCCGCAGGCGCTGCAGCTCGCCAGGGCCGTACAGGCGATAGCCCGAGCTCGAGCGCGCGGGCTCGACGAGCCCGGCCTGCTCGACGTAGCGCAGCATGCGCGCCGACCACCCGGTCGTCTGCGCCGCCTCGTTGATCGTCAGCGCCTGCACCGCGGGCTACCTTATCACGATCGTGTCAAGGTTGGCCCGGACCACCCCGATCCGCGGCGGCCGCCCGCGCCGCCCGCGCGAGGGTCTATTGCGTCGCCAGTGAGCCCTTCAGCTCGTCGATCGCCGCGACCGGCCCGGGGTCGACGCCGCGCAGCACGGCGAGGTACAGCGACACGAGGTCGCCAAGCAGCACGAGCGACACGACGCGCTCGATCTCGGTCTGTCCGCGCGTCTCCACGCGGAACGTCGCGGCCGCGTGCGGAGCGATGATCCGTTCGGTGAGCTCGATGCGCTCCTTCACCCGAGGATGCGTGTCGGCGTCGTCGAGGAACACCGCGGCGAAGCGGCCGATCTCGGGGGCTCCGGCCCAGCCGACGATCTCGTTATGGTCGAGCTCGGGCAGCTCGGCCGAGAACGCCGGGAGCTTGGCGTTCTCGTTGAACTGCGTCTTCCAGCGGTAGGCGATCGGCACCGTCAGCCCGGCGCCCGCGATCTGCGCGGCCGTGCCGAGCAGCCCGCGGGCGAGCTCCTTCGCGAGCGAGTCGTCGGGTGCGTCGGGTCCCCACTCCTCGACGAGCAGCTCGGTGTGGTGGGCGGCGACGTCGATCTCGGAGGTGAGGCGCGGGCCCGCCCCGCACAGGGCGGCCACCTCGAGCGCGGCCACGATCATGTAGCCGACGGCCGCGCGCGGCTGGAAGCCGCCCGGCAGCGGGATGACGGGCACGCGGTCCTCGCGCGCCATCTCGGCGAGCCGTCCGCCGGTCGTGACGACGACGCGGTGCGCGTCGAGCGCGCCCGCCGACTCGTAGCACGCGAGCGCCTCCTCGGTGTTGCCCGAGTAGCTGGCGATGAGCACGGTCGTGTCCGGCGTCGTCCAGGGCGGCAGGCCGTACGCGCGCCCGGCCAGGATCGCGCGCGACTGGTGATCGCCGAGCGCGGCGCGGGCGAGCATGCCCCCGATCGCCGAGCCGCCCATGCCGGCGACGACGAGCCCGTCCTTCGTGTCCCAGGGCTCCAGGAACGCCGTCTCGACGCGGGTGAGGGCATCGCGGAGGTGGTCCGGCAGTGCCAGCACGTCGCGCAGCTGGTTGGTGGAGTCCACACGGGCGATCGTCTCGCGCGTGAGGGGAGATGCAACGCCGGGGGCCGGCGCTCCGGCGCTCGTCATGGTCGTCTCCTCAGGCTGGTCATTCGTCGGTGTGCGATGGGTCGGGTGCGCCGGCCACGCTCAGAACCTCAGCGCTCCGTCGGGCAGGGTCACGCCCGGGAAGATACGCGCACCGCGAGTAACGATGTTCTCCGCGCCGAGCGTCACGCCTTCCCCGAGCACCGCGCCGCCGCTGATCTGCGTGCCGCGGCCGATGCGCACGCCCGCGGCGACGATGCAGTCGCGCAGCGTGCAGTCACGCCCGATCTCGGCGCCGTTCAGGACGACTGAGCGCTCGACGCTCGTCCCCGAGCCGACCGTGACGCCGTCGGCCAGCACGACGAGACTGCCGACGTGGGCTCCGGCCTCGATGCGGCAGCCGCGCTCGATGACGGCCGGCGGGATGACGCGGCCCTCGATCTGCGCCGACTCGTCGATGGCCAGGAAGTCGGTGCCAAGACGCTCCTGGACGGCGGTGTGCACGTTGCCTTCGAGGATGTCGAAGGTTCCCTGCAGGTAGCGAGCCGGCGTGCCGATGTCCAGCCAGTAGCTCTGCGCGGCGTACCCGTAGAGGCCCTTGCCGACCAGCAGCGGCCACACCTCGCGCTCGATCGAGACGTTGCGGTCGGGTGGGATGTTGCGCACGATCGAGCGCTCGAGCACGTATGCGCCGGCGCTGATGAGGTTCGTGTCGATCTGGTCGGGGCTCGGCTTCTCGACGAACCCGCGCACCGAGGCGTCGTCGTTGAGCCGCACGAGGCCGTACGCACTCGGGTCCTCGACGGGCACGAGCGCGAGCGTTCCCGTCGCCCCGGTGCGCTCGTGCTGGGCGATCTGCGCGGTGAGATCGAGGTCGCATAGGACGTCGCCGTTGAGCATCAGGAAGCGCTCGTCGAGCAGCGACTCGGCGAACTTCAGCGCGCCGCCCGTCCCCCGCGGCTCGGGCTCCTCCACGAAGCGCAGGCGAAGGCCGTAGGCCGATCCGTCGCCGAGCACGTTGCGCACGCTCGTGGCCAGGAAGCCGCAGGACATCACGACGTCGTCGACCCCGTGCCGGCGCAGCCACTCGAGCATGTAGGCGATGAACGGCCGGTCGACGAGCGGCACGACCGGCTTGGGCACCGTTGAGGTGAGTGGGCGCAGGCGCGTTCCCTCCCCGCCGACGAGGATCACGGCCTGCATCTCAGCCGCCCCGCCCGATCCCCTCGTAGGCGAGCCCGGCGGCGCGGATCGCGTCGGCGTCGAGCGCGTTGCGCCCGTCGACGACGAGCGTGCCGGCCATGCGCTGCGCGACGGCGGCCCAGTCGAGGTCCTTGAACTGCTGCCACTCGGTCACCAGCACGACCGCGTCGGCGCCGTCGACGGCCTCGAGCGCCGAGTCGGCGAACTCCAGGCCGGGCATCAGCCTGCGCGCCTCCGTCTCCGCCACCGGGTCGTACGCCCTCACCTGCGCGCCGTCGGCGTGCAGCCGAGCGGACAGGACGAGCGAGGACGCCTCGCGCATGTCGTCGGTGTTCGGCTTGAAGGCGAGCCCGAGCAGCGCGACGCGCTTGCCCACGAGCCCGCCGAGGTGCTTGACGAGCTTGGAGATGACGCGGCGCTTCTGCAGCTCGTTGACCTCGATGACGGCGGTGAGCAGCTGGAAGTGGTACCCGGAGTTGCCGGCGAGCTGCTTGAGCGCGTCGACGTCCTTCGGGAAGCAGGACCCCCCGAAGCCGATCCCCGCCTGCAGGAACTTCGACCCGATGCGATCGTCGAGTCCCATCCCGCGCGCGACCTCGATGACGTCGGCACCCGTCTGCTCGCAGACGTTGGCGATCTCGTTGATGAAGGAGATCTTCGTGGCCAGGAACGCGTTGGAGGCGAGCTTGACCATCTCGGCGCTCGCGATGTCGGTGCGCACGAGCGGTGCCCCGAGCGGGGCGTACAGGTCCACGACCGCGTCGCCGGCCCAGTCGCCGGTGTCGCCGACGACGACGCGGTCGGGCTCGAGGAAGTCCTTCACCGCCGAGCCCTCCTTCAGGAACTCTGGGCAGGAGACGTAGCGCAGGTCGGCCTTGCGCTGCTGCGAGAAGACCCGCTGGATCGCCGCGCCCGTGCCGCACGGCACGGTGGACTTCATGACGATCGCGTGGTGATCGGAGGCCGGAATCGCCTCGGCGACGGCATTCACCGCCGACAGGTCGGCGTCTCCGGAGTAGGTGGGCGGCGTGCCGACGGCTACGAACAGCAGCCGCGCGTGCTCGAGCGCGTCGCTCAGGTCGGTGGAGAAGTGCATCCGCTCGCGGTGCTGGGCCAGGAGCTCCTCCAGGCCGGGCTCGTAGATCGGGACCTCGCCGCGACGCAGGCGCTCGATCTTCTCGGCGTCGATGTCGACGCAGTAGATCTCACCGCCGAGCTCGGCGAAGCCGGCCGCCGTGACGAGCCCCACGTACCCGGTGCCGATAACGCCGATCGGTTCGCGCTGCCCGTTCATGAGGGCGCGAAGGCTAGCGGCTGGCCGAGGCGCGCCGCGAGCCGGGTCAGGCCAGCCCACCCTCCACCGCGCGCAGGTCGGGCGGTCCGCCCCGCTCCAGCCAGGCCGGCAGGCCGGCGACGAAGTCGCCGAGCGCCTGGCGGTAGCGGGTGAGCGAGCGCAGGGACACCCACTCCTGTGGCCCGTGGTGCCCGCCGCCGACGGGACCGAACTCCACGGCGGGCACACCCGCCTCGAGGAATGAGATCGCGTCGGACGCTCCGTCGCGGCCGATCGACAGCGCCTCGCCCTCGATCGAGCGGCTGACCGCGTCGCGCAGGGCGAGCACGTACGGATTGCTGCGCGACACCGTCGCGGGGGCGCGGGTGAAGCTGCGCAGCAGCTCGATGTCGGGGATCCCGCGGATCTGGGCGAGAATGGCGTGCGGGTCCTGCTCGGGGAGGTAGCGGATGTCCACGACCATCTCGCACCGGTCCGGGACCTTGTTGAACGCGTCGCCGCCGCTGATTCGCGCGAGGTTGATCGAGGGGCGATCGAACAGCTCGGAGGACTCGCGGCTGAACGGGAGCGTCTCGATGCGGCGGAAGGCATCGACCGCCTTCAGGATCGCGTTGTCGCCGAGCCACGGAGTCGATCCGTGGGCGGCGGTGCCCACCAGTTGCAGGCGCAGCGCCAGGACGCCCTTGGCCTGCACGCCGATCAGCAGCTCGGTCGGCTCGCCGGTGATCGCGAAGCTCCCAGCGAGCCCCTGCCCGACAAGCGCGTCCGTGGAGCGGGTCTCGACGTCCTCGGCCTCCTCGTCGGGTACGCACATGAACCGCACGCGCACGCGATCCTGCGCCACGGCGTCGCGGACGGTGCACATCATGGCCCCGAGCGCGCCCTTCATGTCGTAGGCGCCGCGCCCGTACAGCCGGTCCCCCTCCACGCGGGGCTCGAACTGGCCCGAATGGGCAGGCACGACATCGATGTGCCCGTGCAGGACGACGCACGGCCCATCCGGCGGCCCGACCTCGGTGACGAGCACCGGCAGCCCGTTATGCGTCTGCGCGGCGACGGGCAGGTCGCGAGCTTCGAGCCACCCCTTGACGAACTCCGCGGCCCGCTGGATCCCCTCGGGCTCCGAGGTGTCGTAGCTGATGAGCCGCTCGGCCAGCGAATGCTCGTCCACCGCCCCAGAGTAACCTGCCCGCGAATGGCCGCGCGGATCGTCCTGTTCGGAGCCACCGGCTACACCGGGCGTCTCACGGCCGCGGCGCTCGTCGCGCGGGGGATCAGGCCGCTGCTCGCCAGCCGCAGCCACGAGGCCGTGCGTGACCTGGCCCGAGCGCTCGGCGGCCTCGACTGGGGGCTCGCCGACGTCGCCGACCCGCCGAGCGTGCGAGCGCTCCTGCAGCACGGCGACGTGCTCGTGACCACCGTCGGGCCGTTCGCCCGCTTCGGCGACGCCGCCGCGCAGGCGGCCATCGGCGCCGGCGCGCACTACATCGACTCGACCGGCGAGCCGGTGTTCATCCGCCGCATGTTCGAGCGCTACGGACCCGCGGCCGAGGCTGCCGGCGTCGGGTTGATCACGGCCTTCGGTGCCGACTGGGTGCCCGGGAACCTCGCCGGGGCGCTTGCCCTGCGCGAAGCGGGAGAGGCGGCGACGCGCGTCGACATCGGGTACTTCGTGATCGGCGGCCGCGGCACGCCGGCGATCTCGGGGGGGACGCGCGCGTCGGCCGTCGGCGCGATGCTCGATCCCGCCTTCGCCTGGCGTGATGGCGCGATCATCGCCGAGCATGGGGGCGCGCGCACGCTCGACTTCGAGGTCGATGGGCGCCGGCGTGCGGGGCTGTCGGTACCCGGGAGCGAGCACTACACGCTGCCCCGACTGGCCCCGTCGCTGCGCGACGTCGATGTCTACCTCGGCGTCGCCGGTTCGGCGGCCGGGGCGCTGCGGGTGATGAGCGGCGGCCTGGCCGCTGCCCTGCGCCTGCCCGGCGCCCGACGTGCGTTCGGCGCGGCCTCGCAGCGGCTCCTCCGGGGGTCGACCGGCGGCCCCGATGCCGCGGAGCGGGCGAAGACGCGGATGCACACCGTCGCCGTCGCGCGCGACGCGCAGGGCACGCAACTCGCGGCCGTTCACGTCGCCGGCGCCAACGTCTACGACTTCACCGCGGCGATCCTCGCCTGGGGCGCGAGCACGGCGCTGAAGGTCGGGCTGCGCGGCAGCGGCGCACTCGGACCGGTCGACGCGTTCGGGCTGGACGTCCTCCAGGCGGGTTGCCGCGAGGCGGGACTGCACCGCGTGTAGCGCCGAGCTCAGCTGCGCGACGGGAAGACGCCCGTGAGGGCGATGATGTAGGTGATGGCCAGCGACGGCTGCAGGTTGGGGTGCGGTTGATTGCCGCCCGCCACGCCCGCCGCGGCGGGATTCAGCTGACTGTTGGCCGTGGCGCCGTAGTAGCCGCCCCCCGACGGGTAGCCGTTCGTCGGCGAGCTGCTCGTCCGCGGCTGGTTCGACGCCGCCAGCGGGTGGCTGTGCTCGGGCATCTGCCCCTGCGTGAGGGTGACGCTCTCGGTGCCGACGACCTCGCCGACCGTATAGGGACTCAGGCCGGCGCCCTGCCCCATGCCCACCGGCACGCGGCTCCGTAGGTCGGGGAGGGCGAACGTGCTCACCCCATCACCGCCGTAGAACGTGCCGATGACCGAGAACAGCGCTGGGTTCTGGGCGATCGACATCAGCGACCCGTCGCAGAGCGCAAACCCGGTCGGCGCGAAGTTGCCCGCGAAGATCTTGACCTCTCCCAGGTATGGCGTTGACATCGACTCCTCCTACGGGCGGCGCGGGTGCGCGTGGTTGATGACGGCGGCGTAGTACTGCGGACCGCGCTCGATGCTCGCCGGCGTCAGCAGCAGCCGAGGCGACCCGAGCCTCGGCGCGCGGATCGTCACGAGGGCCTGCGGCAGCCGCGGCGAGGCGGGGCCGCGGAAGAGCAGCGCGAAGCTCTGCTCCGGGTCGGCCGATGCCCCGGTGCCGGGCCCGGGAAGATCTTCGATCGAGGCCAGGCGCGCCGCCACCGAGGTCCCGTCGCCGAGACCGAGCTCGACGCGCCGGCCGACGAACGGCGCGAAGCGCGATCGCGTGAGCGCCGATTGGCCGGATGCGCGAAGGCCGAGCGGTACGGCCCGCTCGAGCTCGGCGACGGCCACGGCCCCGATCGCCATGCCCGAGAGCGCCAGCAGTCGGCGACGCGTGACGACGGTCCATTGATGCGGGAGGCCAGCCGCGGCGGGCGTGACGGTGCGCCCGTCCATCAGCGAAGCGCGGCGGTCCAGTGGATGTTGTCGACGATCTGGCCGCTGCTGTTGACGATCTGGACGGTGATCGTGTCGCCGGCGGCGAACGACGGCATGTCCGTCACATCCGAGCACGTGCGGCTCGGCAGCGTGATCGTGCAGGTCACCGCAGTGGCGACGTCGTTACGCTCGACCGTCGCGACGACCGTCCCGGTGGCGCCGGTGGACGGGGACGCGACGACGTAGAGGTCCGAGAGCGTGCCGGACACCGGCAGGATCGAATCGCCCGCGGCGCTCGTCGCCGCCGGGTTGGCGCCCCCGCCGAGGCCGACGAACCCGGTGGTGCCGGCATCGATGCTGTCCACGGCTCCTGCGAGCACGCTCGAGGCTCCCGCCGGGCCGGTTGGACCGGGCGGCCCGGGCGGTCCAGTCGCACCGGCCGGACCCGGTGTTCCGACGCCCGCAGCGCCGGTCGTACCCTGCGGGCCGGCCGGGCCCGTCACACCCGCTGGACCCTGTGGTCCGGTGACACCCTGAGGGCCGGAGGGGCCGACGCTGCCCGTCACGCCAGGCGGGCCCTGCGGGCCGGTCGCACCCGTCGCGCCCGGCGCTCCGTTCGCGCCCGGAGCGCCGGCCGGCCCGGTCGCACCCGGGGCGCCGCTGGCGCCCGGAGCGCCCGGAGCGCCGGCCGGCCCGGTCGTACCCGGGGCGCCGTTGGCGCCCGGAGCGCCCTGAGCGCCGGCCGGCCCGGTCGCACCCGGGGCGCCGTTGGCGCCCGGAGCGCCCTGAGGGCCGGTCGGCCCGGGCGCGCCCGGCGCGCCGTTCGCGCCCGGAGCGCCCTGCGGCCCGGTCGCACCGGCGGGACCCTGGGGGCCGGTCACGCCCTGGGGACCGGCGGGCCCGACGCTCCCGGTGACGCCCGGCGGGCCCTGCGGCCCGGTCGGACCGGTGGCGCCGATCGTCCCACGGGTCCCGGTCGGTCCGGTCGGGCCCGTCGCGCCCCTCGGCCCCGGCGGTCCGGGGACGCAGGCGAAGAAGAAGCAGAAGAACGGCGTGGCGCGCACGATGGCGTGCCCGGGTCCGGTGTCGTTGCGCGCGGACGCCTCCGCCAGCGTTCCGGCGAGCGCCTGGAAGCCGATGATCAGGCTGACCACAGCCGCGAAACCCCCGCGCCGCAGTCGCCGCGACCGCCCGCTGGAGGACCGGCACATCCTCACCCCGTGCCGCATCTCACCACTGTCTCCGACCGCGCCGGGCATGTCAATACCGCTTGCGGATTTGTTACTGCTCAACCGGCCGGTCGCCCGTTCACGAAGCCGTTGAGACCGCTGTAGGTCACGTCGCCGCGGCGGTCCGTGGCGGTCACGGTGATGGGCAGCTGATGGCCGCTCGCGAGCGTGGCGGTGCAATAGAAACGAACGCCTTTCACCGCGACGACGCCCTTCGGGCAGCTGACGATCGTGATGATGTGCTGCTGCTGGGCGATGCTGATCTCGATCGCCTTCTCGACGACCGTGTGATCGATCACCGTCGTGCTGCCCCCACATCCGGACAGCGCGAGCGCGCCGGCCAGGACCGCAGCCAGCGGGCGCGCGAGGGGAATCGAGCTGTTGGCGGAGGCGTGCATGGCCGATCGTGGGCGCACCCTACCGGCCCCGGCAGCGTTGCTTTGCCGAGGTCTGGCCACTATTGTGGATGGCCGATGAGCGATCACTCGTTCAACCTCACCCGACGGGCCATGCTGCATACCGGCGGCGTGGCGTCGGCGGGACTGTGGATCGGCCTCCACCCCGGCCTCGCGCGAGCCATGAGCGCCGCCTCCGGCGCCGCGAGCTCGGCCACCAGCGCCTCGACGCCCGACTTCCTCAAGCGCTCCACCTACACGAGCCTGTCGAGCCCCGCGTTCACCGACGTATCCGACGGCTCGCAGAGCCTCCAGCTGTCGCTCGTCGGCGACCTGGACGATCCGTCGCTGATCGGCGCTGACGACGCCTTCCGGCTCGCGCTCACCTCGAGCGGCACGCCGCTGGACGGAGGCATACGGACGCTGAGCCACCCGCAGATCGGGCAGTTCGACGTGTTCATCTCGCCCGTCGGGATGCCCGGCTCCACCACGACCTACGAGGTGATCGTCGATCGCGCCGTGACCGCCGACCCGGTGGCAGCGGCGCCGGCACCGACCTCGCCGGCCGCGACGAGCCCCGCCGGGAGCGCCTCCGCGACGACGCAGACGGCGCCCGGCCCGTCCGCCGGGGCGGCAGGCGGATCGAGCCCGGGCGGCGCCGCGACGTCGTCGGGCACCGGTGAGGCGGGCCGTTCCGGCATCGCCACCGCGGAGCAGGTCGTCGCGCACGAGAGCGTGGTGCGTCGTGTCACCGTCCGCCGCGCCGCCGGCGGCGTGATCGTCGATGTCTTCCTGCGCCCCGGCGCCGACGTGGCATCCCTGCGCGTCGGGCTGCGCCGCGGCGGCCACCGGCTCGCGGCCGCGGGCGCGAAGGTTCACGGCGCGCACACCCGCCTCGAGCTGCACACGCACCACCGCCCGGCGGCCGGGCACTACGACGCGGTGGTCACGGCGAACGCCGCCCACGGCGCGCCGCAGATCACCGTCTTTCCCGTCGCGCTTCACTGAGCGCGCCCCGCGCTGGTGGTCGAGAGCTTCACGCTGCAGACGTTCTCCGTCCACGTCGACGAGGACTTCACGGTCGCGCTCCCGGACGGCACCGAGCTGACCGCGCGCCTCATCGAGGCGACGGCTCTGGGCGGTTCGCCGGCGGAGGGCCTGCGCGCCCCGTTCTCGATCATCTTCCGCGGACCCGCCGGGCCGACCCTCTCCCAGGGGACCCACCAGCTCCGCCACCAGGCGATCGGCAGCTTCGAGGTGTTCCTGGTGCCGGTCCAGCCCGACGCCGGCGGGCCACGCTACGAGGCGGTGTTCGCCTGACCGTCGGGCGGGCGGGTCGGGTCCCAGCGCATCGCCAGGTGGACCTCGCCGTCGCCGACCACTCGGAAGCCGAGGCGCTCGTACAGTCGCCGCGCCGGGTTGTGTCGCTCGACGTGCAGGCACACCGGACAGCCCCGCGTGCGGGCCTCGGCGACGAGCGCCCCGAGCAGGGAGCCGCCGACGCCGCGCCGGCGACTGGCGGTCAGCAGCCCGACGTCGAGCAGGACGATCTCCGGGCCGCTGCGGTCGACCCACAGCCGCCCGCACGGCTCGCCGTCGACCACGACCACGTCGACCACGGCCTCCGGGTGACTGGCGGCATAGGACCGTGCCTGCGCGGTGTACTGCATGCGCATGAGCGTCTCGACCGCCGCCTCGTCGAGCGCGAGCGGCGCAAGCTCGGCGCCGCGCACGTCGGCGAACAGCCGCTGCAGGAACGCCTCGTCGGCGGGCGTGGCCGCCCGCAGCTCGATCGTCGGAGCGCCCGTCCGCGCCGTCAACTGCGCGTCGGGAAGACGCCCACCAGCGCGATGCAGAAGTTGAGCGTCAGGTAGGGCATGAGGTTGTTGTGCGGCTGTCCGCCGCCGGTGACGCCGAGCGTGCGCGGATCGAGCCCTGCCCCCGAGGGTGCGGCGCTGACGTAGGCGAGACCGTCCGCGCTCGTCGTCAGCGAGTCGCCGGTGGCGGGGTCGTTGACGTTGCTCGCGCCGCGCCCGACGAACGCCTTGAAGCCGTGGTTGTGCGCGGGCATCTCGGTGGCGAGCAGCGTGAGCGAGTCCTCCCCGCCGGTCTCGCCGAGCACGCGAGGGCTCAGACCGGCCCCGTTGCCCATCCCCATCGGCACGCTGCCCTGCAGGTTGGGCAGCCCGAAGGTCGACGTGCCGTTGCCACCGTAGGTGGTTCCGAGCAGCGAGAACAGCGCCGTGTTCTGGGCGATCGACAAGAGCTGCCCGTCGCACATCGCCCACCCGACGGGGGCGAAGTTGAATCCGAAGACGCGGATCTCGGCGATGAATGGATCCATGCTCTCCTACCTCAGCTCTGCGATGGGAAGACGCCGAACAGCGAGATGATGAAGCTCACGCACTGGAACGGCTGGAGGTTGTCGTGGGGTTGGGAGCCGCCGGCCTGGGCGACCGTGCCGCCGTTGAGCGACACGTTGGGCGCGTCGGCGCTGTAGAGGGCGGTGGCGGCGCTGGCGGCGAGCAGGTTCGCGCCCGGCCCGGGCTGGGCGCCGGGCGCCGTGCTCACCAGGGCGGTGTGGGAGTGGGCCGGGATCTGGTTGCCGTTCACCGTGACGTCCTCGACCCCCCCGAGCTCGCCGATCACATAGTCGGACATCCCGTTACTCCCCTGATGGACGGGCACGCGCCCCTGCAGGTTGGGCAGGCCGTACGTGTTCTGGCCGTCGCCGCCGTAGGTGGTGCCGATCAGCTGGAACAGGGTCGGGTTCTCGGAGATCGACAGGAGCTGGCCGTTGCAGAAGTCCCAGCCAAAGGGGGCGAAGTTCCCCCCGAACATCCTGATCTCGCCGACGTAGGCCTGTGACATGGCAGCCGCTCAGTTCCTGGAGGGGAAGATGCCCGAGAGGGCGATGCAGACGTTGACCACGAGGAAGGGCTGGCGGTTCTCGTGGGGCTGGCTGCCGCCGGTGGACGGCACCGTGCTCGGGTTCAGCGTGACGAACGTGGACGTCGCGGGGTTGGTCGCGTAGGGGGTGTCGGTCGTGGTGGCCAGCGTGTTGTTCGTCGGGGACAGCGCCGTCGCGGTGGCGGTCGAGCCCTCCACGTTGTGCGTGTGACCGGGCAGCTCGCTGAGGAGCAGTGTGTGCGCCTCCTCCCCCGCCCGCTCGCCCTGGACGAATCCGCTGCCGAAGTGCATCGGCACGCGGCCCTGCAGGTTGGGCAGCGCGAAGGTCTGGACGCCGTCGCCGCCGTACGTGGTGCCGAGCAGCGAGAACAGCGCCGTGTTCTGGGAGATCGGCAGCAGCTGGCCGTTGGCCATCGCCCAGCCCTTCGGCGCGAAGCCGAAGGAGAAGATCGAGAGCTCGCCGATAAATGGAGTGGCCATCTGGTGCTCGCCTCGGATCCTATGGCGCCGTCGGGCAGCCCGCCATGGGCGCGGGCGTGAACCCGGTCGTGTTCCCGTTCTGGATCACGGCGATCGAGGGGCCGCCGGGTCCCGAGAGCGACTGCGGGCTGGTGTCGAGGAGCGACTCGACCTGCCCGCCGCTGTCGCTGCTCGGGCCGGTGTAGCCCTGGATCTGGAACGTGCTGGACGGCTCGTTCTGGATCACGCTCATGCCGTCGGCGTCGAACTGCCCGTTCACCGCCGCGGTCCCGGCGGCGTGGGAGCTGTTCGCGGTGGCGTTCAGGCAGACCTTCGAGTTGTTCGTGCCCGAGGCCACCGTGATCGCGTCGAGCGAGTCGGTCGAGTCCATGTTGATCGTGTTGGCGTTGAGCGTCAGGTCGAGGATCGGACTGAAGGCGAGGGTACCGGCCGCGGCCTCGGCGTCGATCCCGTAGGACTGCGCGACCTGGCTGATCGTGTTGTCGCTCACGTCGGCCTCCAGCGTCCAGTCGCCCTCGTTGTCGACGTCGATCGCCTCGCCGCCGCCGAACGCGCCGGACTTCGCGGTCCCGGCGCTGCCGATCGTGTTGTTCTTGATGTGGCCGGAGACGGTCCCGCTACCGGGCGTGGCGGCGGTGCCGAGCAGCAGCACGGCGATGTCGCTGCCCGCGGCCGTGCTGTTCTCGCTGAACGTGTTGCCCAGCACGTCGAAGGTGCCACTGAAGGTGCCGGAGCCGCCCACGTGCACGCCCTCCAGCCCGTTATCGGTGAACGAGCCGCCCGAGACGGTCAGGCTCGACGTATCGTTGGACCACACACCACCGCCGGCGTCATTGGTGAAGGTCATGTCCTCGAGGACCACCGGGCCGGTGTTGATGAGCTCCGCGGCGGCGGCGCGGTTGCCGTTGGCGTCGGAGGCCGTCGAGGTCGTGTTCTCGATCGTGCCGCCACCGACGCTGAGCGCTCCACTGCTCGTGTCATCGAGGATGACACCCTGCGTGGGTCCGGCATTCGCGTTGCCGGCCGAGATCGACCCGAAGGTCAGGCCGTTCGAGCCGATGTTCGTGTTCGCGACGTCGAGCGCGATCCCGGTCGTCGTGGCCAGCGTGTTCCCGGATCCGGTTACCGTGACCGTGCCGCCGCCCGTGGCCGTGAAGGCCGCCTTGGCGCCGGTGCTGGCGGTGAGCCCGCCGGTGAAGTCGACCTCGCCGCCGGTGTTGTTCTGCAGCAGCACGCCGCCGCCGTCGTCGGTGACCGGGCCGCTGATCGTCACGGTCCCGCCGGTGATGCTCTGTACGGACACCGAGTGGCCGGCGTTGCCGCTGATCGTCGCGCCGTCGGTCACGGCGCCGCTGCCGCCGGTGACGTCGAGGCCGTCACCGAGGCCGTTCTCGATCTTGTCGCTGGGGTCGAGGGTGAACGCGCCGGCGCCGGTGACGTTCGCGCCCGACGATCCGCTGATGGTGATCCCGTCCACCGCGTCGCCGCCCTGCAGCGTGAGGCCGGCGCCGGCGGCGTTCGTGACCGTCGGATTGGCGCCGGAGGCCGAGACGAGCGTCTGGCCGCCGACCGTCAGGCCGAAGGACTGCCCGACGAGCGTCTCGTTCTGGTTGAGCGTCAGGCCGCCACCGTAGGTCGCGGTGCTGGTGAACAGGAAGATCGTGTCGCCCGCGGTCGTCTTGCCCGACAGGAGCATGAGCCGGTTGAAGGGCGCGCTCGACGTGCCGCTGCCGTCGGTCGTGCCGGCGTCGTTGACGTACCACACCAGACCGGCCACCTTGATCGTGGCGGTACCGGTGGTGGTGGTCGTGCCGTCCGAGACACTGAAGCTGAACGTGTCGTTGCCGGTGAACCCGGCCGGCGGCGAGTAGGTGAACGTGCCGTTGGAGCTGAGCACGACGCTGCCGCCCTTTGTCGTCGTGATCGTCCCCGGCACGGCGGTGAGGGTGTCGCCGTTGATGTCGGAGGCGTTGGCGAGCACGCTGTCGCCGGAGCCGTTGTCGGCGGTGGAGGGCTGCGGCGGGCTCGTGCCCACCCCGAAGGTCGTGTTGCCGACGGCGCCCGAGAAGGTCACCGCGCCGACGGTGGGCGCGGTGTTGACGACGTCGACCGGCACCGTGTCCGTCGTGGTCTGCGCCTTGCCCACGCCGCTGTTGCCGAGGTCGTCGATGGTGACCACGATCGAGTCCGAGCCGTGGAAGCCCTCGTTGGGCGTGTAGTCGACGCCGGCGGCGAGGTCGGCGTTGATGGCGGCCAGCGTGCCCTGGTAGGTGACGCTCGCGCTGCCGTTGGTTCCGGCGGTGAGCGACAGCCCGCTCGTGTCGGTGAGGTCAACCGTGCCGTCGAGCGGGCTCAGGTTGATCTGCTCGGTGCCCGAGCCGCCGTCCACGTCGGAGACCGACACCGCGTTGCCGTCCGCGCCGGAGAGCACGAGGTCATTATGGCCGGACGGGCCGTTCGCCTGCGCGGTCTGCACGGCGGGCACCGAGATCCCGGGCGCCTGGTTGACGTGCAGGACCGTCGCCGTGCCATCGCCCTCGTTGGCCACGACCGCCGTCGTCGTATCGGGGCTGACGGCGATGGCGTCCGGCGTCGTGCCCACCGGGAACGTGCCCACGACGTCGGGGGGATCGGCGAAGGTGTCGATCACGCTCACCTGGTTGGTGCCCGAGTCGCTCACGAACGCCTCCGACAGCGACGGCACCGCCACCACGCCGTAGGGCTCGCTGCCGGTCCCGACGCTGATCGTCTGCTCCACCGTCGGCGGGCTGGCGCTCAGGTCGAGCAGGCTGACCGAGCCGCCGTCGGCGTTCGCCACGTAGCCGGTGAAGGGAGTCGTCGAGATGTAGGCCGGATAGGCCCCCACCGTCACGCCCCCAGTGAACGAGGGGCTGGAGCCGGCGAGGTCGATCTCGAGCGTCTGATTGTTGCGGGCGTCGTCGGCGTAGAGCTTGGTGCCGTCACTCGAGCCGGCGAGCCCGCTGGGCGCGGCATCGTTCTGCAGCGGGATCGTGTTCGTGACCGTGCCGGCAATGGGGTTGACGACGCTGATCGACGCGCCGAGCAGGTTCGCCACGTACACCGACGCGCCGACCTGCACCACGCCGTCGGGCCGCGAGCCGACGGTGACGGTGTGCAGGACCGTGTTGGTCGCCGTCGAGATGATGGAGAGCGTGCCGCTCTCGAAGTTGGTGACGTAGACGGCGGTGCCGTCCGGGCTGAGCGCGACCCCGATCGGTACCGCGCCGACCGGCACGGTGGCCACCACGTCGGGCGGCGTCGCGGTCGTGTCGATCACGCTCACGCTGTTCGACTGCGAGTTGGCCACGTAGGCGCGTGTGTTGCTCACCGCCACGCCCGACGGCTGGGTGCCGACCTTCACCGCCGTGCCGGGTTTGGGCACGATGAGCGGTCCGGCGATCCGGGCCTGAGCCGCGACCTTGCCCTTGCGCCCGGAGCGCGCACGCGCCGCCGGTCGCGCCACGGCGCGCTTGGGGTGCAGGACGGCAGCGACGAGGCCCGGGATCGCGCCCTGCGCGGTCGCCTTGCCCTCGATCACGGCGAGCGGATCGGCGAGGCGGACCTGCTTGCCGGGGTGCGCCTTCGACACCGGTGCCGTCGTGCGGGCGATCGCGGCCGGCGTCGCCGCGAGCGCGCCGACGCCGCTCAGCAGGCCCACGAGCGTGATGGTGCGAGCCATCGCGCCGACCCGTCGAGGTGACTCCAGAGGCGCGGTGCGACGACCGGCCATGCGCCTACAGCGCCGAGCCTGAGCCGATGCCATCGTGCGCGGTGGGCACCGTGCCTCGAGTCAGTTCGCTGATCGTGCCCAGCACCCTCACCTCCGGCGGCCGGTAGCCCGGTCCCGGAGAACGCTCCCGCTCCGCGGCCACGTCGCCTTCTTGATGGGCATCATCCCCCGCCCCGACCCGCTGCTCCATACGCCGGATCGTAGTCCTTCGCGGCGCCGCCCGCAATCCGCTGTGCCGGGGCGCGTCTGCGACATCCGTCCATTTCGGCGCCGAAGGCTCGAGCTCGGCGCCGCCTTCGATGCCCTGCTGGGCTACCGCGCCTCGGTCGGGCCGGCACCGCCGCCGCGCTCGGCGTACAGCCACGCGGCGTGCAGCAGCGTGCTCGCTCCGAAGGGCGGGTTCGCCGCCCGCCAGGCCTCGCGCAGCACCGCTCGGTCGACGGCGTCGGTCGCGATGCCGCGACCATCCCAGGTCTCGGCGAAGGCTCGCGCGCGTGCGTGCCACAGCGCCCGCCCGAACTCCGCCTTGCCCCGCCGGTCGAGCAGCCCGTCGGGGAGCAGATCACCGAACAGCGACCGCATGGCCGCGCCGCGATCGCCGAACCCCGCCGCGCCTCCGCGGCGGGCGAGCGCGGCAAGGAAGGCCGCGCCGAGCAGCGGTGACCCGACCCGGACCCCGTGCGGACGAGCGAGCGCGTCGAGGCTGTGCAGGGTCAGGCGCAGGTAGCGCCGCCGCACGTACCACGCGAGACGACGGTCGAAGCGCCGCGGCTCGAGCGCGGCCTGGTCACCAGTGATCGCCGCGATCCGTGCTCGCGCGTCGGGCTTCACCCACGGCACCCGCGACAGGACGGCGGGGCGGCGCCGCAGCAGCGCACGCCGGACGCCGTACGGCGCGAGGGCGAGCGCCACCCGGACGGCGTCGCGCGGGCGCGGCGCCGTCCGCCCGTGCAGCACCGCCTCGGCGCGAGCCCAGCGCCAGTCGGCGAACAGCCCGTCGCCGTCGAGGCCGGTGAGCAGTGCGCCGCCCGCGGCCCGCTCGAACATCGGCACGTGGAAGTACGCGTTCGGCGGCCACAGCAACCCGTGCGCACGCAGGGCCGCGCAGGCCACGTCGCCGAGCAGGTCGAGCTCGTCGTCGAGCTCGATCCGCTGCCACTCGCGCAGCCCGAGGTGCGCCACGACGAGCTCCTGCCAGTGAGACTCGTCGGCCGAGACGACGCCGGGAAAGCGCAGGCTCACCGGAATCGGATCGGGCAGCCCCTCGCGGCGCGCCGTCCACGTCGCGACGGCGAGCACGGCCGATGAGTCGCGCCCGCCGGAGAAGCTGACCAGGCAGGGCGAGCGGGCGAGCAACGGTGCCAGCTCACCGGCCATCGCCGCGCGCGGATCGCTCGCCGCGCCCCCACCCGCCGCGGCCGCTTCCTGCAGATCGGCCACGGCCTCGTCGGCGCCGAGGGCGAAGCCGCAGGCGAGCTCGAGCGGGCGCAGCTCGAGCGCTCGGATCACGGTCGCGGCGCTGCGCTCGCCGGCTGCGGCGTCGGGTACATCGTCAGGTAATGGACGATGCGCGGCCGCTCCGCGGTGTTCGGCTGAGGTCCGTGCGGCAGCGCCGCGCTCCAGATGATGAGGTCGCCCGCGCCGGCGGCGATCGCACGTGGTCCGAACGGCTCGAGGTCCTCGAGCGTCGGGTCGGCGCCGCTCGGCAGGCCCGCGACCCACGCGTCGATGCGGTGCTGAAAGCCGGGCACGCAGCGAAACGCGCCCTGCTGCGCGTCGGTGTCGGTGAGGTAGAGGATGCCCTGCAGACCCGGCGTGATCGGCGTCGAGTAGTCGTCGAGGTCGAGGTGAAGCCGAGGGCCCTGATAGGGCGCGTCGGGGCGGACCGGCGCATTGAACCCACACCGATCGGCCGTCATCACGAGGTCGGGCGTGCCGATCAGCTGCGCGTACGCCTTGTGGATCCGCGGCGAGGCATGGATCTGGGCGATGCCGGGGGCGTGATGCAGCCCCACCATGATGCCCTGGGTCAGCCCGAGGCCGTACCAGCTGTCGGGATCCCCCGGCGACGCGCCGAGATGCTCGTAGATCGCCTGCTCGAGCGCGGCGCAGGCCTCGGGCGGGGCGGCGCCGGTCACGATGACGTAGCCGTTCTCCGCCCAGAACGCGAGGTCGGCCTCGGACAGCACGGGCTCGGCGCGCTCCACCGCGGCGAGCTCCGCGCGGCGAGCCTCGTCGAGCTCCTCATCGCCGGCGATCGCATTCGCGCGCGCCACGAGCGCACCGTCGACGGGCCCACCCAGTTGCTCGAGGATCCAGCGCTCGAACGCGGCGGCGTCGGGCCGCTCGGCGAACAGGTGGCGGTGCACAGGCTCGAGGCCGAGGCCGAGGGTGTCGAGCACCGCCTTGCTCACGCGGAAGGCCTCGCGCGCGTCTGCCGGCGGCGCCTCGACGCCGGTGGCTCGGCGGCGCAGGCGCTCGAGCTCGGGAACCCCGAGCGGCGCGTCGTCGGCGGTGACCTCCGGCTGCACCGGTGCCGCGCCCGCCTACTGGAGCACGGCGAGGAACGCCTCGGCGCGCCGCGCGTCGCGGAGTGCCCGCGCGCGCTCCTCGGTGCCCTCGTCGGCCCGTTCGGCCGTGGCCCGCGCGGCGTCGAGCCGCGCCTGCAACTCGACGCGGTCGAGCGCCTCGGGCGCGAGCGCCTCCTCGACGAGCAGCAGGGCGTGATTGTCGGCGAACTGCAGGTATCCCTCGGCCTGGGCGTAGCGCACGACTTCCGTCTCGGAGCGATACAGGCGCAGCTCGGTCGGTGCGAGCTGCGCGAGCAGCGGCGAGTGATGGGCGAGGATGCCGATCGAGCCGACGGTCGTCCGCGTCGACACCATCTCGACCTCCTCGCTGAACACCTCGCCCTCTGGGGTGAGGATCTCGACCGGGAACTTCGACCGCGCCATCAGCTCCCCGCGCCCGCGTCGGCGAGCACGTCCTCGATCGGCCCCTTCAGGAAGAAGGCGCGCTCGGGCACCTCGTCGTGCTTGCCCTCGATGATCTCCTTGAAGCCGCGGATCGTCTCGGCGATCGGGACGTACTTCCCGGGCGTGCCGGTGAACTGCTCGGCGACGAAGAACGGCTGCGACAGGAAGCGCTCGACCTTGCGCGCGCGCTGCACGATCACCCGATCCTCGTCGGAGAGCTCGTCGATGCCGAGGATGGCAATGATGTCCTGCAGCTCCTTGTAGCGCTGGAGGATCTCCTTGACCCGGTTGGCGACATCGAAGTGCTCCTGGCCGAGGATGTCGGCCTTGAGGATCGTCGAGGTGGAGTCGAGCGGGTCGACCGCCGGGTAGATGCCCTTCTCGGAGATCGCCCGCGACAGCGTCGTCGTGCTGTTGAGGTGGGCGAACACCGACGCCGGCGCCGGGTCGGTGAGGTCGTCGGCCGGAACGTAGATCGCCTGCACCGAGGTCACCGACCCCTGCTGGGTGGACGTGATTCGCTCCTGCAGCTGGCCCATCTCGGTCTCCAGCGTCGGCTGGTAGCCGACCTGGGAGGGCATGCGCCCGAGCAGCGCCGAGACCTCCGAGCCGGCCTGGACGAAGCGGAAGATGTTGTCGATGAACAGCAGCACGTCCTGGCCCTGATCGCGAAAGTACTCGGCCATCGTCAGGCCCGACAGCGCGACGCGCATGCGCGCGCCGGGCGGCTCGTTCATCTGCCCGAAGACGAGCATCGTCTTGTCGAGAACGCCGGACTCCTTCATCTCCAGCCACAGGTCGTTACCCTCGCGTGAGCGCTCACCGACGCCGCAGAAGGCCGACAGGCCGCCGTGCTCGGAGGCGAGGTTGTGGATGAGCTCCTGGATGAGCACCGTCTTGCCCACGCCGGCGCCGCCGAACAGGCCGACCTTGCCGCCCTTCGCGTACGGGGCGAGGAGATCGATGACCTTGATGCCGGTCTCGAACATCTCGGTCGTCGGCGTGAGGTCCTCGACGCTCGGCGCGTGCTGATGGATCTGCCGGCGCGGCGTGTCGGCGGGGAGCGGCTCTCCGAGGTCGATCGGCTCGCCGAGCAGGTTGAAGATGCGCCCGAGCGTGGCCTCGCCGACGGGCACGGTGATCGGTGCGCCGGTGTCGATCACCTCGGTGCCGCGAGACAGGCCGTCGGTCGTGTCCATCGCGACCGCGCGCACGCGGTCGTCGCCGAGGTGCTGCTGCACCTCGCACACGAGCACGGCTCCTCCGGCCTCTGAGCTGATACCGGGGGCCTCTTCCTCCGCGCCGGCGGCCGGGCGGGCGATGGTGATGGCGTGGTTGATCTCGGGCAGCCGGTCGGGGAAGACCGCCTCGATGACGACGCCCTGGACCTCCTCGACCCGTCCGACATTGCGCTGCGTGCCGGCGCTCGCGGGCGCGTCCGTATGGGGGGCGGTGCTCGCTTCCATTTGGTGTCTCGATTCTCCTGTTTTCTCTATTTGAAGTCGGGGTGGATCTCGATGCGATCAGGCGACGCCCTCCGCGCCGGCCACGACCTCCATGATCTCCTGCGTGATCTCGGCCTGACGAGCGCGGTTCATCTCCAGCGTGAGGTCGGTGATGATCTCCCCCGCGTTCTCGGAGGCGTTGCGCATCGCCGTCATCCGGGCGCCGTGCTCCGACGCCGTCGACTCGAGCAGCGCGCGGTAGATCGATATCTCGACGTAATCGGGGACGAGCGCCTTGAGGATCTCCTCGGGGTCGGGCTCGTAGTCGACGAGTGGGCTGGGCCTGTCCTCCTCCCGCTCGTCGTCGAGCACCTCCTCGCGCACGAGCGGCAGGAGCGTCTCGCGGCGCACGATCTGGGTGAGCGGCGACACGTAGCCGTTGTAGATGATCTCGACGCGATCGACCTGGTCGTCGCTGTAGGCGACGATCAGGTCGTCGGCGATCCGCCGCGCGTCGGCGTAGGCGGGGCGATCGGTGAAGCCGGTGTAGGCGCCGACGACGTCGCGCCCGCGGAACGTGAGCGAGCTCACGCCGCGCCGGCCGCTCGCGTACCAGCGCATCTCACGTCCCTCGGCCTCGTACTCGGCGGCCGCACGCACGCCGGCGCGCACGATCTGCGTGTTGAACGCTCCGGCCAGCCCGCGATCGCCGGTGACGAGCAGCAGCGCCACGCGCTGCTCGTCGGCGTGCTCGGCGAGCAGCGGCAGGCGCGTCACCTCGGTGCCGGCGGCCTGGGCCGCCTGGCGCGTCATGCGACCGATCGCCTCGGCGTACGGGCGCAGCGCTCGGATCCGCTGCTCAGCGCGGCGCAGGCGCGCCGCGGCCACCATCTCCATGGCGCGCGTGATCTTCTGGATGTTCTTGATCGAACCGATCCGGTTCTTGACGTCTCGCTGGTTCTGGGCCATCGTCGTGCGGGGGTCGGGAAGGCGTGCGGAGGCTAGGCCGCGGCCGGCTCCTGGGTCGACTCGGCGGCGCCCTCATCGCTCGTGTCCTGCGCGCTCGGCGCGTGTCCGCCGAGGGCGGCATCGTCGAGCGGCTGTCCCTCCTCGTCGAGGTCGTAGCCGAAATCGTCGGCGAAGTTGGCCACGGCGTCGCGCACGGCGGCCTGCACCTCGTCCGACCAGTCGCCGGCGGCGATCTTCGCCCGCACGTCGGAGTGCAGGGCGTGGAAGCGCTCGGTGAGCCCGAGCAGGAACTCGGGTACGCGGTCGACGTTGATGCGGTCGGTGAACCCGTTCGTCGCCGCGAAGATCTGGACGACCTGGTCCTCCACGGGCAGCGGCGAGCGCTCGCCCTGGTTGAGCGTCTTGACGAGGCGCTCGCCGCGAGCGAGCGTGCGCTGCGTGTCGGCGTCCAGGTCCGACCCGAACTGCGAGAACGCCTCGAGGTCGCGGAACTGGGAGAGCTCGAGCTTGATGCGCCCGGCGACCTTCTTCATCGGGCCGATCTGGGCGTTGCCGCCGACGCGCGATACCGAGATGCCCACGTTGATCGCCGGTCGCACGCCGGAGTAGAAGAGCTTCGGCTCGAGGAAGATCTGCCCGTCGGTGATCGAGATGACGTTCGTCGGGATGTAGGCCGACACGTCGCCGGCCTGCGTCTCGATGATCGGCAGCGCGGTGAGCGATCCGCCGCCGAGCTCGTCGTTCAGCTTCACCGCGCGCTCGAGCAGGCGCGAATGCAGATAGAACACGTCGCCCGGATAGGCCTCGCGACCCGGCGGCCGGCGCAGCAGCAGCGACATCTGCCGGTAGGCGTACGCGTGCTTGGTGAGGTCGTCGTAGACCGCGAGCGCGGCCTCGCCGTTATAGAGGTAGTGCTCGGCCATCGCGCAACCCGCGTACGGGGCCATGAACTTGATCGGCGCGGCCTCGTCGGCCGCCGCCGCGACGATGATCGTGTTGTCGAGCGCGCCGGCCTCGTCGAGCGTCTGAGCGAGGGCCACCACCGTGGCCATGCGCTGGCCGATCGCCACGTACACCGACTTCACGCCCGTGTCCTTGTTGTTGATGATCGTGTCGATCGCGATCGCCGTCTTTCCCGTCTGACGGTCGCCGATGATCAGCTCGCGCTGCCCGCGGCCGATCGGGATCATCGCGTCGATCGCCTTCAGGCCCGTCTGCATCGGCTCCTTGACCGGCTGGCGCTGCACGACGCCGGGGGCCTTGAACTCCGCCGGACGGGTCTCCGTCGTCACGATGTCGCCCTTGCCGTCGAGCGCGCGCCCGAGCGGGTCGACGATCCGCCCGAGCAGTGCATCGCCGACGGGGATGTCGAGCAGATGGCCGGTGCGCTTGACGGTGTCGCCCTCGGAGATGTGCTCCCACTCGCCGAACAGCACGACGCCGACGTTGTCGGACTCGAGGTTGAGCGCCAGCCCCGTGACGTTGTGCGGGAGCTCGAGCATCTCGAACGACATGCAGTTCTCCAGGCCGTGCACGCGCGCGATGCCGTCGGCCACCGAGAGCACCGTGCCCACCTCGGTGAGCTCGGCCGCGCCGGCGTCGAGCCCCTCGATGCGGCTCTTGAGGATGCTGGTGATTTCGTCGGGGTTGATCTGCATGGTGTGGTCTTCGGGCTCCTTGGCCGGTCGTCAAACGTCAGGCGCTGCGGGCGACCTGCTTGCGTAGTTGTTCGAGGCGGTTGCGAATCGAGGCGTCGACGATCGAGTTGCCGACGCGCACGACGAGGCCGCCGAGGATTTCGGGGTCGACGCGCGCGGTGAGCTGCACGTCCTTGCCGGTGCGCGCGCCGATCTGCTCGCTGAGCTGGCGCAGCGTCTGCTCGTCGAGTGCGATCGCGCTCGTGACCTCGACCGGCAGCTGGCGATGCTCCTCCTCCCACAGCCGCTCGAACTCCCGCCGCGCGCGGAAGATGACCGGCATCCGGTGGTTGTCGATGAGCACCCCGAGGAAGTTCAGGAAGGTCGGATCGGCGTCCTCGAGCACGCGGCTGAGCGCGTCGCGCTTCTCCTGCGTGGAGAAGTACGGCGAGAAGAAGAACGTCGCCAGCGCGCGGTTCTCGTGCAGCGCATCGGCGAACTGGCCGAGCTGCTCGCGCAGCAGGTCGAGCTTGCCGGCCTCGATGGCAACCTCGAACAGCGAGCGGGCGTAGACGCGGGCGAGCTCTTCCATCGCGGGTCCTAGTTGTGCTCGGCGCCGGCGGAGAGGGTCGAGAAGTCGATCTCGGCGAGCGCCTCCTCGACGAGACGGCGCTGGTCGGATGCGTCGAGCGCCTTGCGCGTCACCTTCTCGGTGGCGAGGATGGTGAGGTCGGCGACCTCCCGGCGGATCTCCTGGAGCGCCCGCCGTGTCGCGGCGTCGATGTCGCGCTCGGCCCGCCGCGCCCCCTCGGCGGCGATCCGGTCCGCCTGATCGTGCGCCTCGCGCTCGTGCGCGTCCGCGGCCTGGCGAGCCCGCGACACGATCTCCTCGGACTGCTCACGCGCCTCGGCCAGGCGCTCGCGATACTCGGCGAGCAGCTGCTCGGCCTCCTCGCGCGTGCGCTGGGCGCTGTCGATCGACTCCTCGATCGCCTTCTGGCGCTTCTCGAGCGCCGCGGAGATCGGAGGGAAGGCGAACCTGCGCAGGAGCAACATCGCGATCACGAACGCGACCAGCGTCCAGATCATCACGCCCACGCTGGGCGAGACGAGGAAGTTCCCGCTCGAGCTGTCGGCTAGCGGCGCCATCGACTAGCCGAGGAAGAACGCGATCAGGCCGAAGATGAACGCGTAGAAGACGATCGCCTCGGTGAGGGCGAAGCCCAGCCACTGGATCGAGGTGATCTCGTCGCGCATCTCGGGCTGGCGGGTGACCGCCTCGATGACCTTGCCGAAGATGTAACCGACGCCGACGCCGGGGCCGATGGTGCCAAGGCCGGCCCCGATGCCGAGTGCGAGCGACTTGATCGCCTTGTCCAGAGCGGGGTCGTCGGTGGCGGCCAGAACGGTGGGGATAAGCGACACTGAATGCTCCTTGTTGATCAATGAGATTCGGCGACGGCGCCGCCGAGGTAGATGGCAGTGAGAGTCGCGAAGATGAACGCCTGCAGGGTGGCGATCAGCACCACCTCGAACAGGAAGAACACGATCGCGATGGGGAGCGTGACCGCACCCAGCGCGGCCAGCCCGAGCAGCACGACCAGGCCGCCGCCCATGAACAGGATGAGCAGATGGCCGGCAAGGATGTTCGCGAACAGTCGCACCGACAGCGAGACGATGCGCACGAACTGTGAGATGACCTCGATCGAGAAGATGAACGGGATCATCAGCCAGCGCACCGGCACGGAGTCCAGGCCGGCCGGCAGCCAGCCCTTGATGTAACCCACGAAGCCCTTGGCCCGGATCCCCTCGAACTGGTAGCTGAACCACACGAGCAGCGTCAGCGCCAGCGTGACCGAGATGTCCGCGGTGGCCGCATAGATCTGAAAGGCCGGGATGTGCAGGCCGAAGAGGTTGAACGTCTCCTCGCTGTTCACCGGCAGCGGGATGTAGCCGAGCATGTTCGAGAACCAGATGAACAGGAACAGCGCGCCGATGAACGGGAACCACTTCGCCGACATCGTCGGCTCGATGTTGTTCGGGCCCGAGATGTTGTCATGCATGAGGTGGTACACCGCTTCAACCGCCGTCTGCACCTTGTTGGGACGAGCCGTCATCCGCCGCGCGATCCAGATCATCGTGCCGACGGTGAGCGCCGCGGCCAGGAACAGGTAGAGGACCGCCTTATTGATCGACAGGTCCAGGCCGCCGACCTTGATCGCCACCCAGTCATCGAGCTTGAACTCGTTCTGCGGCTGATAGCTGGTGTTCTGCCCGTGGTTGCCGAAGATGACGGCGAGTGCGACGAGCAGCGCGATGTACAGGACGACGCCGATGACGACCTTCGTGCGCTTCGATAAATGGGAAAGGGCCTTCATCGCGCACCCCCGTTCGGCTGCAGCGGGGCACCCGGGCCGCCGTGGCCCGGTCGGGCGGCGGTATCGAACGGCCGCAGGATCATGCCAACGGTGAAGTAGACCGTGAACAGCACGACGATGAGCACGGCCGCCGCGAGACCCGCGGAGTTGTCGTTGACGCCGACCAGGAAGATCGCGATCGCCACGAACCAGCCGCGGCCGATCATCGAGCCGGCGAGCACTCCGACCGTGGTGCGCGGATCGTTGGCGGCCGCGGCACGGCGGGTCGTGTAGATCTGCACGCCGCGCTGGATCAGCCAGGCGCCGGCAGCCACGGCCCAGCCGGCCATCGGCAGGCCGGCGACCAGGAAGATCGGCAGCGAGATGGCGAGCACCACTATGTCGAGGTAGCGGACGACAGCCATCAGCTCACGGGTCCGCGACGCGGGCGCTGACAACGCTCCCAGCCGCCCCGAAAGCGTCCGTGCAGTCGTCGCGTCGTGCCTCCCGCGGCGTGCGGGCACGCTCGGCGCAGGCGCCGACGCTCACCATGCCGCGGTCGGCGCAGTCGCGTCCGGGCGTGCGGAGTCCGCTCGTGTGGGCGGCTCGCCTCGATCCCGCCCTCGGGGGCGGGGTCGGGCTGGCGCGGAGCGTCGGGGTCGCTCGCGTCGTGAAGACCGTCGGTGGCGTCGAACTCTGGCATGGTTGTGATGGGCACCCTACAGACGACAAAAGTCCGCGCGCGCTGTCGCCGGCGGACTCTCCAGTGCCCCCTCCTCCCGGGGATCCTTCGTTGCGGCCCGGAGTGTACTCGGTTACGGACTTCGTAACAACTTTGTGACACTCGCCACAGGAGTCACGCGCGGGTTAACTACGGTCTGCGGGCGCGCCGTTCACTCGGCCGGAACGGCACGCCGTGAGGCCCGCCGGCGACCGAGGCTCGCCCTCGACCGCGGGAGGGCGATCTCGACCAGGGCCACCGACACGACCATCGTCGCGATCCCGGCGAGCACGTCGATGAGGTAGTGGTTGCCGGTCGTCATCACCGCGACGGCGGTGACGAACGGGTAGAGGACGGCGAGCGCCCTGCCCCACCAGCGGCGTGACAGGCGCCAGATCGCCAGGCCCGACCAGGCCGCCCAGGCGAGGTGCAGCGACGGCATCGCCGCGAGCTGGTCGGCGTCGGCGGCGAGGCTGCCGGTGTGCCAGGACCCGAACGTGTGCGAGCGGGCGACGATGTCGACGAAGCCGTTGCCCGGGAGCAGGCGTGGCGGCGCCACGGGGTAGCGCCAGAAGACCACGAAGCCGATCACGTTGATGAGCACGAGCGAGTTGCGCAGCGGTGGGTACAGGTCGGGCCGGCGCCACCACAGCCAGGCGAGCACACCGAGCGTGACGATGAAGTGGGCGTTGTCGTAGTAGTACGACACGACGATCCCGAGCGTGTGGTGCCCGACGAGCCAGCGGTTGAGCGAGAGCTCGGGGTCGAGATGCAGCGTGCGCTCGAGCGCGAGGATGCCCTGCCCGTGCGCGATCGCCGCATGCAGGCGCAGCGGCGCCAGAGCGGTGACGCGGTCGTAGATGACGACCAGCCAGGCGATGGCCAGCAGCTCGATCCACCACGGCGATCGCCGCGCGAGCGCCTCCGAGACCGCGCTGGCGGCGCGGCCGCGCACGAGCCGGCGCTCTCCGGTGGGGCGCCACCGGCGCGGTGGGTGCTCGGTGACCGACATCTGACCACCGGACACTAGCTGTTGGCCACCCCGACTTCGGTCGCCGCCGCCCGTACGCGCGGGCGTCCTATGGTGCGCCGAGCGCCAGGCCCCGCTCGGCGAGCGTGCCGAGCACGGCCGGGAGCGCCGCGACGGTCCGCCGCCACGAGCCCGGGCTCGAGTAGTCGTCCGCGTCATGCAGGAGCAGCACCGACCCTTCGCCGACGCCGCGCGTGACGAGCCGCGCGATCGACTCCGGCGTGGCGGTCGCCTCCCAGTCGCGGCCCCATTGGCTCCACAGCAGCGTCCGCCACCCGCGGCGCCGCGCGTCGGCGAGCGCCGCGGCACTGAGCACGCCATAGGGCGGGCGGTACAGCGAGACCGCGCGGCCGGTCGTCTCCTCGATCGTCGCCAGCGCCCGCGCGATGTCGTCGCGCACCTGGGGCGGCGTGAGCCGCAGGAGGTTGCGATGGCGATCGCAGTGCAGCGCGATGTCGTGGCCGGCAGCGACGATCTCGGCCGCGAGCGCGGGGTCGCGGCGGACCTGCTCGCCGACGAGGAAGAACGTGGCTCGCGCGCCGTGGCGGGCGAGCAGGTCGAGCACCGCCGGGGTGCCCTGCGAATGGGGGCCGTCGTCGAAGGTGAGCGCGACCCCGAGACCGCTGGCGGTCGTGCGCTCCAGCCCGAGCGGCCGCCGCAGCGGCGCCTGCTCGCCGGCCACCGGCAGCCCGTGCGCGGACCACGCGCTGGCGAGGGCCGGGAGCGCGTGCGCGGCGCCGACGAGGGCGAACGCCCCGACCGGCAGAGCGAGGGCGCCCCGTCGGCTGCGATGATCGGTGTCCGTCATGAACCTGAATCTCGTGCTGGGAATCCTCGCGGCAGCGGCCGCGTCGACGTTCTACAGCCTAGGGGTTGCCCTTCAGGCGCTCGATGCGCGCGAGGTCGACGCCGATCACCACCTGCGGGTCAGCCTCATCGGTCAGCTGGCCGGACGGTCTCGCTGGCTTGCGGGGACGGCGCTGTCGATGCTCGGCTTCCCGTTGCAGGTCGTCGCGCTCCTGCTCGCGCCCCTCGTCGTCGTGCAGCCGGCGCTGGCCTGCGGTCTGCTCGTGCTCATGTTCATCGGCGAGCGGATGCTCGACGAGCGTCCGGGCCGCCGCGAGCATCTCGCGGTGGCGGCGATCCTGATCGGCGTCCTCGGGACGGCCCTCGCCGCGCCGCAGCGCACCACGACGCATACGAACACGCTGACGCTCACGCTCGTCCTCGTCGGCCTCGGCCTCACGTCGATGCTGCCCTACCTGCTGAGCTGGCTGTGGCGGCCGGTGGCGATCGTGACCATCGTCGGGGCCGGCCTCGGCTTCGCCTGGAGCGGCCTCGCGACCAAGCTGGCGTCGGACGACCTCGCGAACGGGCACCTCGCCGTCGCGATCGCCTGGGGCCTGTCGACCGCCGGCGCCTCGGCGATCGGTGCGCTCAGCGAGATGAGCGCGCTGCAGCTGCGACCCGCGATCCAGGTCGCCCCGGTCGTGTTCGTGACTCAGACGCTCGTGCCGGTGCTGCTCGCACCGCTGCTGCTCGGCGAGAGCTTCGCCACGACGCCGTGGGGCGGCGTGCCGCTCGTCGCGTCGCTCGTGCTGCTGGCGATCGGTGCCGCGACGCTCGCCCGCTCGCCGCTGCTGCTGGCCCTGATGGTCCCCGAGAGCGCCGAGCCGGTGAGCGAGGCGAGCGACTCCACGCCGAGCCCCTCGGCGCGCAGCGTCGAGACGAGCCGCTCGGCGCCGAGCAGCGACGACGCCGACCCGTCGACCGTGAGCACGACGACGTCGCCGGCACGTATCTGGCCCTGATGCGCCGGGTGACTGGCATCGAGCTGCCAGGCGCCGGTGACGGGCGTGGCGCCGGTGGTGCGCGCGAGCATCCACGCCCCGAGCGTCGGGGTGCCTGACTGCAGGAAGTAGAAGTGGCGGCGCAGACCGTAGGCGCGCGCCTGCTCGTGGAGGAGATGCGGCGTGAGCACCCAGTGCAGCAGCCCCCCGTGGCGGGCCTCGGGCAGGCCCTCGTCACCGTAGATGCGCAGGCCGGCCAGCATCGAGGCCGGCGGCTGCGGGTCGGGCTCGGCGAACGTCGGGTGCACGCCGTCGGCCGCGAGCGCGCTCGCCACGCCGGTCACGTCACCGTCGGGCGTGCGGATGATGAGCGCCACGCGATGCTGTCGCGTGGCCACGTGCGTGAGCGAGGGGTGGATCCGGAACACCGTGTTCGCGAATGCGAGCACCTCATCGGTCGACATCGCCCAGGCGCCGGCCGTGAGCACGAGCGCGAGCTGCACGGCGATCTGCAGGGCGCGCGGGCGCCAGCTCGGGATCGGACGCACGCGCCGCGGCGCTCGCAGCACGGCGTCCACGGCCGTCGGCAGCGTCGCCGAGGCCGCCGACGACGGCGAGGGCAGCGCGGCGGCGACGGCGGCCGCGGCCCCGGCGACGGTCGCCGGGGCGACGGTCGCAGCCGCGAAGCTCGCCTCGACGTGCTCGCGCAGCTCGCGCGTGTCGCGGGCGAGGCGGACGAGGTCGAGGTCGGCCATGGCCCGGGTGTTGATCCGCGCGTGCCCGACGGGCAGGCCGTAGGAGACGACGGGCGTGCCGGTGGCCATCGCCTCCAGGCAGGTGACGCCGCCCGTGGAGTGCACGAGCGTGTCGGTCGCCGCGAGCAGCTCGGGCATGCGGTCGGTGAACCCGTAGACGTGCACCCGGCCCTCGGTCGCGAACGCTCCGGCCAGGCGCTCGCGCAGCGCCTCGTTGCGCCCGGCGAGGCAGACGATGCTCGTCACCTCGTCGATGCCGCACAGCTCGGCGACGGCTCCCTCGAGGTCGCCGACACCCCATCCGCCGCCGGAGACGACGACCATGCGGCCGTGATCGGGCAGCCCGAGGGCGCGGCGCGTCTCGTGCGGGCAGCGCTGGCGCAGGAACTCGGCCGAGATGAGCGGGCGCACGAGCTCGACGCTGTCGTGGCCGGCGATGCGCCGGACCGAGTCGATCGAGTCCTCGTACATCGCCAGATGCAGGTCGATGCCGGGCTGGGCCCAGAAGAACAGGCCGGTGAGATCGGTGATCGTGGCCACCGTCGGGCAGCGCAGCACACCGCGACGGCGCAGACGGGCGAGCACGACCGTGACCGCCGGATAGGTGGACACGACGACGTCGGGATCGTACTCGGCGATCGCCCGAGCGAGCGGCCGCGCGCCAAAGGTGCACAGCGAGGTACGGGCGTACCAGCGCACCGGCGCGACGTGCTCGAGCAGCCAGTAGATGACGGTGTACGTCCAGGGCATGAAGCGCAGCTGCCAGCGGTAGCCGTCCTCCACGACCGGGCGCAGGAGGCGCCCCATCGCCGCGAGACCGTCGATCACGGTCACCTCGACGTCGTCCGCGGTGACCTCGATCTGCTCACTGAGCGCCCGCGCGGCGGCCGCGTGCCCCTCGCCGACGTCGGCGGACAGGATGAGTACGCGGCGGCAGCCCGATGGCGGGACAGGCGAAGCTGGACGTTTGCGTCGTAGGCGCATGATTCGGTCGTGCCCCGCCGACAAGTGCGGCCGGCCGCGGCGGATAGCGCTCGAGGTTGGGGCCCCCCAGCGGCGCAACACGGTCAACAGGCTAGCGGCCCGACCGTACGGTTGCCCGCCCGGGTGCCTGCTCGCCACCGTGGATGGTTGCGTCCGACACAGTCACAATAGCCTCATGCAGGTCACGACCCCGGTACCCCGACCGCCGGCGCCGGTTGCGCCGGGGGCGGCGCCGCGGATGCGGCCGGACGCCCGCCTGCCCGCGCGCACCCGCCGCTCGCTCGCCTGGATCGGGCTCGGGGCGATCATCGCGGGCATCGCGCTGCTCGTCGCCTTCGCCGCCGACGCCCCGAGCGATTACGTGCCGGCGAGCGTCCGCGGCGGCTTCCCGGGCTGGCTCGCCGGCCCGCTGCACGGCCTCGCCCTCGGCCGCCTCAGCAACCACCGCTTCCAGGACGTCCTCGTGCTCGCGTGCGTCGGCTACGTCCTCGTGCTCGCCGCCGGCGACGCCGCGCCGCTGCGCGGGGTGGCGGCCACGATCCTCGCCGCCAACCTGCTGCTCCTGCTCGGTCCGCCGCTGCTCTCGCAGGACGTCTTCGGCTACCTCAGCTTCGCGCGCCTGGGGGCGCTCCACGGCCTGGACCCCTACAACCACGCGTCCGCCGCCGTGCCCGGCGACCCCGTGTACCGCTTCCTCGGCTGGCGAACCGTCGATTCCCCGTACGGCCCGCTGTACACGATCGCCAGCTACGCGCTCACGCCGCTCAGCGTGAGCGCCGGCATGTGGGTGCTCAAGACGGTCGCCGTGTCGGCGAGCCTCGCGATGGTCGCGATCGTGACGCGGACGGCGGCGATCATCGGGGCCTCGCCGGCCCGGGCCGCGGCCTTCGTCGGGCTGAACCCCGTGCTGCTCGTGGATGCGGTCGGCGGCTTCCATAACGACACCCTGCTCGCCGCGCTGCTCGCCGCCGTGCTGATGTTCGCGGCCGTCGCGCGCTACGGCCGCGCGGTCGCGGCGCTCATCGTCGCGATCGGCATCAAGCTGTCCGCCGGCCTCGTGCTGCCGTTCCTCCTGCTCGCACCCGAGCACCGGCGCGAGCGAGAGCGCGCCCTGGCCATCGCGCTCACCGGCCTCGCGCTGATCGTGCTCATCGCCGCGATCGGCTTCGGGGCGCACGCGTTCGCGTTCGCCAACTCGATCCAGGGCGAGCAGCAGATGGTCGCCACGCACGCCGTCCCGAACGAGCTCGCTCGCCTGCTCGGCCTGCCGACCGTCCGCGAGCTGCCCGGCTGGTGGCGGGACCTGTTCGTGCTCGGGTTCGTGATCGTGTTCGGAGTCGGCATCTGGCGCACGGCGCACGGAGGCGACTGGCGCGCGGCCGCGGGCTGGGCGACGGTCGCGCTCATCGTCTCGACGGCGTGGTTGCTCCCGTGGTACGTCATCTGGGCGCTCCCGTTCGCGGCCCTGGTCGACGACCGCCGCCTGCGCGCCGCAGTCCTTCTCCTGTGTGCCTATGCCGTCCTCATCCGCCTGCCGGCGGCGTCCTCGCTGCTCGGCGGGCGTCGCAGCTGATTCAACCGGCCGCGCAGGGGACGTTGGCGATCGCGCCGCGTCCGGAGCGGACGCCAACGCCGACCACGTCGCACGCCGCCGCAGCGCCCGACCGCACGCCGGTGAGCGTGTAGCGGCCCGGCGTGACCGCGAAGGCGAAACGCTGCCCGACCGCCACCGTCTCGCTCTGCAGCACCCGCCCGCTGCGGGCATCGTGCAGCGCGACGGTGCCGGCGAGCGGTTTCGCCGTCGCCACGCCGGCCATGAGCGCGCCCGCGATGAGCGGTCGGCGCGACCGGAGCAGGGCGGCGGCCGTGAGCGGCGCAAGCGGCGAGCGGGGCATCGCCGCGATGATGTGCACGAACGTCGCGAAGGCGGGACGCGGCGTGAACGCCGGCTCGGGCCCGAACAGGCCGGAGTCCCAGCTCTCGGTCGCTCCGGGCCCGGCGTTCCACTGGTAGAGATAGACGCGGGTGATCCGCGGGCTGAGGCGCGCGAGCCGGTTGAAGATGAAGCCGGTCACGGTGGCGGCGTGGACCGGGCCCTGCGGGAAGGCCGCCTGACTGTGGTTGTGGCGCGCGACGACGCCGCCCGTCTCGGTGAACCAGATCTGGCTGCGCGTGGCGCGCAGCAGCGCCACCGTCGAGGCGACCTGCAGGCGATTGGCGCCGAGGTAGTTGTGCAGGCCCCAGATCGCGGGCTGGCCGCCGAGCGCGCGGTCGAACGCCTGCACCCAGGCGACCATGCCGGGCTCGTCGAGGAGCTCGGCGCCGAGCACCGTGCACGTGGGACACGTGCGACGCAGCACGCGGTAGTAGCTCGCCACGAGACCCGGTCGATGACAGGTCGGCTCGCCGCAGTGATTGGCCTCGTTCCAGGTGGCGAAGTCGGTCACCCACGGGTAGCGGGCCCGGAAGATCCGAAACGCGTGGGCGAGCGCTCCCGGCGTCGGCGGGGAGTGTCCGCGCCCGCTCGGGTAGTGGTGGTCGAAGCTGATCAGCGGCGAGACGCCGTCGGCCCGCGCGGCGCGCAGCCAGCGGTCGAGCACGCGCGCCTGCGCGCGGTCCTCGAAGAAGTCCCACGGGATGCTCAGGCGCGCGGTCTCGATCCCCAGCGCGAGGAAGCGCGGGTCGCTGAACATGTCGGGGGTCTGATCGCCGATGCCGACGACGAGCGCGGCGGCGCTCGCCGGCGCGGCGAGGGCGGCGGCGAGCGAGAGGAGCGCGATCAGGCGGCGGGCGCGAGGCATCGTGTCGTGCTCAGACGCGGCAGCGAGGCGAAAGTCGCGGCGTTTGCCCCGACTCCCGTCGCGGCGTTCAGCCGCCGACCTCGGGGCGCGCGGGCGATCGCGGCGCTGCGACGCGATCGACGGCGGCGCTGCGCTGCTCGGCGCCGACCCGCTCGCCGGCGCGCTGCTCGGTGCTCGCCCGCTCGCCCACGACCTCGTACTCCCCGGTCTCGAAGTCATCGCTGACGCCGCGCTCGATCTCGGCCATCGACGCCTCCGGGCGCAGCCGTCGCAGGCGGATCGCGTCGAGGCGGCGGAACTTGAGGATCTCGAGCACGTACACGAGGTAGACGCTCGCGGCGACCACGACGAGCCCGAGCGCCCCCATCACCAGCGACCAGCCGAGGTTGTAGTGGCCGTGGTGGTCGCTGTAGGGCACGAAGCGCAGGGCGAGCGCCAGCCCGGCGAGCATCAGCGTCCACGTGTACATGTAGGCGAGCGTGCGCTGGCGGCTGAAGCCGATGCGCGCGAGGCGATGGTGGAAGTGCTCGGCATCGGCCCGGTAGACCGGCTGGCGGTACTTCAGGCGCTTGAGCACGACGAACGTCGTGTCGAGGAAGGGGACGGCCAGCAGGATGAGCGGCAACACGAACGACACGACGACCTCGGTCTTCACCGACGCCTCGACGGCGGCGCAGCCCATCAGCAGCCCGAGCAGGTTCGAGCCGCAGTCCCCCATGAAGCTGCGCGCCGGGCGGTCGTTACGCGGGAAGTTGTGGATGAGGAAGCCGAGCGCCGCGCCGGCGGTGATCGCGCACAGCACGCCGGCGGCGGCATTCCCGAGATCGAAGGCGATCACGGTGAAGGCGAGCGCCACGATCGCGCACAGGCCGGCGGCGAGGCCGTCGACGCCGTCGGAGAAGTTGACGACGTTCATCATCGCCACCAGGCCGATGACGGTCAGCCACGTTCCGGCGTGCGGGAAGCTCACGTGTCCGATGAACGGGAGCGTGATGAAGCGCACCCAGACGCCGGCATTGACCGCGATCACCGCGGCGATCACCTGGCCCGCGAGCTTGACGAGTGGGTTGAGGTCGAAGCGGTCGTCGAGCGCGCCGACGAGGGTGATGAACGCGGCGGCGAGCAGCACGCCGTGGTAGTCGGTGCCGGTGGCGCCCTTGGCCGGCGCGTACCACATCGCCGACGGCAGCCACAGCCAGCCGGCGACGAACGCCCCGGCGAAGATGGCCAGGCCGCCGAGCAGGGGCGTGGCCTGGCCGGACAGGCCGCGCTCACGGGGCTCGTCGACGATGTGCAGGCGGTTGGCCAGACGCATCGTCCACGGCGTGACGAGCGCGGCGACGAGCGCGGCCGTGAGGAACGCGTACAGCGCGTGGAGCTCGTTCGGTTGCCGCATGATGTCTCCCGACAGGATCGCAGGAGTCTCGATCGCCGTGGGCGAGGCCCGACTCGATCGCCTTCGACGGCGTGCGCCGGGTCCCTGCCCGTGCGGGGCCCTCTCGTGTTCGCCCTGCAGTGTAGGCGGCGCGTCAGCGGACGGCCGTGCGGCGGCCTCGCCACCGCTCCGACCGTGCGCTACGCTCCCAGGGATCCCGTCACCGGCAAGCGAGGGCCCCTTCAATGGCCAGCCGTGCGGCACTGAGAGCATCGGATGCGGACCGCGATCGTGTCATGGAGCGATTGCGCGGGGCCGCGGCCGAGGGCCGACTCCGCACCGAGGAGCTCGAGCAGCGCGTGGAGGCGGCGCTGTCGGCACGGACCTACGGTCAGCTCGACGCGCTGCTGAGCGACCTTCCCGGCCCGGGGCTCGTCGCACGTCGTGGCGGACGCCCGCTCGCCTGGGTGCCGCCGGCGCTCGCGCTGGCGATCGCGATCCCCGTCGCCGTCGCCGTCATCGCGGCGGCCGTATTCGTCGTCACCGGCATGCTCGCACTGTGGTGGGTGTGGCTGATCGTGGGCTGGTGCATCGTCGGCCAGCGCCGGCACCGCGCCCACTCTCGGCACTACGGGCGCGCGAGTCGCGACTATGCCTCGCGCACGTTCTGGGCCTAGGTGACGCTCGCCGCAGCCGGCGCGGTGAGCTGCTCGTAGAGCGGGTAGCGCTCGACGAGCGCCTTGACGCGCTCCTGTAGGTCGGCGGCGCGCTCCTCGAAGCCGGGGACGAGCGCGGCGGCCAGGATGTCGCCGACCTCGACGAAGTCGTCGTGCTCGAAGCCGCGGGTGGCGAGCGCCGGCGTGCCGATGCGCAGCCCCGAGGCCTCCATCGGCGGGCGCGGATCGAACGGCACCGCGTTGCGGTTGACGGTGATGCCGATGTCGTGCAGGCGGTCCTCGGCCTGGCGGCCGGTGAGCTCGCCGTCGGCCTCGCGCAGGTCGACGAGCGCAAGGTGCACGTCGGTGCCGCCGGTCAGCACGTTGATGCCGTGCCCGGCGCCGACGAGCGCCGCGGCGACGGCGCGCGCGCCATCGATGGTGCGTCGCTGACGCTCGGCGAACAGTTCGGAGGCGGCGATCTTCAGCGCCACCGCCTTGGCGGCGATGACGTGCTCGAGCGGGCCACCCTGCTGGCCGGGGAAGACGGCCGAGTCGATCTTCTTGGCGTGCTCCTCGCGGGAGAGGATGATGCCGGCGCGCGGGCCGCCGAGCGTCTTGTGGGTCGTCGTGGTGACGACGTCCGCGTAGGGCACCGGGCTCGGGTGCAGACCGGCCGCGACGAGCCCGGCGAAGTGGGCCATGTCGACCATCAGCAGCGCCCCGACCTCGTCGGCGATCTCGCGGAAGCGGGGGAAGTCGAGCTGGCGCGGGTAGGCCGACCAGCCGGCCAGCAGCAGCTTGGGGCGCCGCTCGCGGGCGATCCGCGCGACCTCGTCCATGTCGACGAGGCTGCTGTCGCGGTCGACCTCGTACGGCGCGATGTCGTACAGGCGCCCCGAGACGTTGATCTTCATGCCGTGGGTGAGGTGCCCGCCGTGCGCGAGCGACAGCCCCATGATCGTGTCGCCCGGCGTGAGCAGCGCGTGGTAGACGGCGGTGTTGGCCTGCGCGCCGGAGTGCGGCTGCACGTTGGCGTGCTCGGCGCCGAACAGCGCCTTGGCCCGGTCGATCGCCAATTGCTCGACGACGTCGACCCATTCGCAGCCGCCGTAGTAGCGGCGGCCGGGATAGCCCTCGGCGTACTTGTTCGTCAGCACCGAGCCCTGGCACTCGAGCACCGCCTGGGGCACGAAGTTCTCCGAGGCGATCATCTCCAGCGTGCGCTGCTGGCGCTCGAGCTCGCCGCGCACGGCGTCGGCGATCTCGGGGTCGACCTCGGCGAGCGGTCGGTTGAAGTAGTCGGGGCGCAGGTCGGGCACGACGCATCTCCTTGAGGCGACGACAACGAGGATGCCCAGGCGCGCGGCGGTGCGGCAACCGTCGCTTCCCCGTGGTCGCTTCCACGAACAGGCGCCAGTTACGACGGTAGCGACGAGGCTATCAGGCGTCGTGGCCGCTGCCCAGCGCCTGCGCGACGGCCGTGGGCGAGAGCGCGCCCTCGCGCACGATCGCGTAGCGGCGCTCGCGAGCGTAGGCGCGCAGATCGATCACCGTCGATGCCGTTCCGGGTCGCTCGCCGCCGTCGAGCGCCAGGTCGACGTTCGCGCGCAGTTCCGCGTCGACGTCGCCGAGGCGCCGCACGTCCGGCTCCCCGGAGCGGTTGGCGCTCGATTGCAGCAGCGGCCGAGAGAGCGCCCGCAGCGCGGCGATCGGGCCGTCGAGGCGGGGGACGCGCAGCCCGAGCGTCTCGGGCTGCGGACCGCAGGCGAGCGGGAAGCGCCGCGCCGGGTTGGGCAGCAGCAGCGTCACCGGGCCGGGCAGCAACGCCTCGGCGGCCTCGCGCTCGGCGTCCTCGAGCTCGGGCAGCGCCCGCCAGGCGAGCGCGATCGACGAGAACAGCACGGCGGCGGGCCGGTCGGGCGGGCGGCCCTTGAGCTCGTACAGCCGCGCGACGGCGGCGGGCTGCTCGGGATCGCAGGCGAGGCCGTAGACCGTGTCGGCTCCGAACAGGACGACACCCCCGGCCCGCAGGCACTGCTCCAGCGCGCGGACGTCGTCGCCGGTCACCATCGCGCTTCAGCGCTCGCCGACGACGACGCGCTCGATGCCGGCGAGATCGCGCTCGCGCCGTGTCGCGGCGAACCCCGCCGCGGCGGCCAGGCCGGCCACGGCCCCCGCCTGACCGGCCCCCAGCTCGACCGCGAGCAGTCGCACGCCCGCGCGGTCCCCGGCCTGCGCGACGAGGCGGCGAAGCACGTCGAGTCCGTCGGCGCCGGCGTACAGCGCGACTGCGGGCTCATGGCGGGTGATCTCGGGCGCGAGCGTCGCCCGCTCGCCCTCGGCCACGTACGGCGGGTTGGAGAGCACGGCGTCGATCTCCAGGTCGTCGAGGCCGTCGAGCAGGTCGGCCTCGCGGAAGCGCACGTCGAGCCCGAGGCGCTCGGCGTTCGAGCGGGCCACCGCCAGGGCGCCGGCGCTCACGTCGCTCGCCGCGACGTCGAGGTCGGGACGCTCGGCCTTCAGCGCGAGTGCGACCGCGCCGCTGCCGGTGCCGACGTCGAGCACGCGCGCACCATGAGGAAGGTCGAGCGCGACCTCGACGAGCAGCTCGGTTTCCGGGCGCGGCACGAGCACCCGCGAATCGACGAGCAGCTCCAGGTCGCGGAACCCCCGGCGGCCGAGGATGTAGGCGACCGGCTCACGCGCCTGTGCGCGCCGGCGCACCGCGTCCTGCAGCGCGCGCACGGCCGGCCCGGTGACCTCGAGCGCGTCGTCGACGTAGAGCCGCTCGCGGGCCACCCCGAGCACGTCGGCCACGAGCAGCTCGGCATCCAGCCGCGGCGTCGGCGACCCGCTCGCGCCGATCGCGGTGGCCGCGCTGCGCACCGCCTCGCGCGCCGGCGTGCCGGGAAAGGCGCCTCGCCGCCCCGTGGCGCCGGCCCCGGCCGGCGTCGGCCCACCGCCGCGCGGGGGGCTGCTCACCGCCGTGCCTCGGTCACACGGCGGCCTGCGCGGCGAGCCGGCGGCGCTTCTCGTCGGAGGCCAGCGCCTCGCTGAACTCGTCGAGATCGCCGGCGAGCACCTGATCGAGGTTGTGCGCGGTCAGCTTGATGCGGTGGTCGGTGACGCGCCGCTCGCCGTAGTTGTAGGTGCGGATCTTCTCGGCGCGATCGCCGCTTCCCACCTGCGAGCGCCGGTCGGCGGCCAGCTCGGCCTGCTGCTCGGCGAGCGCCCGCTCGTACAGGCGTGCGCGCAGCACGCGCAGCGCCTTCTCGCGGTTCTGCAGCTGGGACTTCTCGTCCTGCATGGAGACGACGATGCCGCTCGGCTTGTGCGTGACGCGCACCGCGGAGTCCGTGGTGTTCACGGACTGCCCGCCCGGCCCGGACGAGCGGTAGACGTCGATCTGCAGGTCGTTGGGGTCGATCTCGACGTCGACGTCCTCGGCCTCGGGAAGCACCGCGACCGTGGCCGTCGACGTGTGGATGCGGCCCTGCGACTCGGTCACCGGCACCCGCTGCACGCGGTGCGTGCCGCCCTCGTACTTGAAGACCGAATACGCCCCGTCGCCCTTCACGGCGAACGTGTACTTGCCGTCGCCGACGTCGAGCGCCTCGGTGGCGAAGCCGAGCCGCTCGGCGTACTTGGTGAGCATGCGGTAGACGTCGCCGGCCCACAGCCCGGCCTCGTCGCCACCGGCGCCGCCCTGGATCTCGATGATCACGTTCTTGTCGTCGGCGGGATCGCGCTCGACCATCGCCAGGCGGATCTCCTCCTCGATCTCCTCGATGCGCGCCCGCGCCTCGGCGAGCATCTCTCTCAGCTCCTCGTCGTCGCCGTTCTCGCTGATGAGCTCCTGCGCCCCCGCGGCGTCGTCGGTCGCGCGGCGCCACTGGGCGGCGAGCCTGGCGGCCGCCTCCAGCTGCCGGTACGCGCGCCCGACCTCGGCGTAGCGGAGGCGATCGCCGATCACCTCCGGATCGGTGATGAGCGCGGACAGCTCCGCGAAGCGGGCCTCGATCTGTTCGACGAGCTGCTCGATCATGTCAGCGTCAGTCTATGCCGGCCCCTGGCCGCCCCGGAAGGCTTCGCAGCATCGATCGCGGCCGGCTACGGTTTCGCCGGCCGAGTACACACGCCGGCGGCTCCCCTCCGTGTACTACCTCGCGAACCTGCACAACGCGGCGGCACCGGCCGTCGTGCACCCCCTGTCCTACTTCCAGGCGGTCGTCCTCGGACTGCTCCTCGAGCACCCCGTGCGCGTCGCCCTCGCCAAGCCCTCGCTTGCGGCGGCCTTCCTGATGGTCAACGGCGTCGTGCTGATCGGCGCCGAGCGCCTGCGCCGGCGTGCGGAGATCCGCAGCCTCGCGGAGCGCGAGGGCCTCAACCAACAGGGCTACCGCAAGCTCGACACGCTCCAATACCGCGAGGCGATCGTCGTCGGCAGCTTCCAGTCGACTGAGCGGCCGCGTCACACGACGGTGACCGATGCGCCCGCCACGTCACGCCGCGCGTCTGCCCGGTGACGGAACCGTTGCGCGAGTGTGCCGCGCGCCGGACGCGGCGACCCCGCACCGCGGGGTGTGGTCCCAAATGGACGCCATACGGCACGTAAGGGACCACACCCCCGGCCCGAGGGTCACGCGACGGTCACAAGCACGACCTGCACGTCACGCCGGCGTGTCCGCCGCGTCACCCGCACACGCCGGCCGCGGCATTTCGACCGGCCGGCGCGGGCCGCGCGGCCCGGCGCGGTGGCGGCGGTGACGCGAGCGCCGCCGCGGCGCGCGCTGGCGGTCGCACTCCGCCCGTCCCGCGCCAGCCGACGAGCGGACGCGACGGCGCCCGGCCCGCCCAGAACCCCTACGCCACGACCTCCACCCCGATCAGGTCGCCCGCCGCCTGCCCGGGGGTCTCCGCCGCGAGCACCGCGTCGAGCGCGGCGATGGCGACGGCGAGCTGGTCGGCGTCGGGCTCGCGCGTGGTCAGCCGCTGCAGCTGCAGGCCAGGCCACATCACCCCGCGGACCCAGCCGTGGCGGCGGTACTTCCCGGCCAGCTTGATGAGCTCGAAGGAGATCCCCGCGATGAGCGGCACGCCGAGGATCCGGGTGGCCACGAGCCAGTACCAGGACGGCAATCCGATCGGGGCGAACACGAAGATCGCCACCACCATCACGATCAGCAGGAAGCTCGTGCCGCAGCGCGGGTGCAGGCGAGAGAAGCGCTGGGCATTCTCCGGCGTGAGGTCGAGCCCGGCCTCGTAGCAGGAGATCGTCTTGTGCTCGGCGCCGTGGTACTCGAAGACCCGTCGCAGGTCGGGCAGGCGCGACAGCAGCACGAGGTAGCCGAGGAAGATGGCGGTGCGCACGAGGCCCTCGACGAGCCAGAAGAGAACCGACGACCCGAGCTGCCCCTTGATGAGGCTCGTCAGGCCGACCGGCAGCAGGAAGAACAGCCCGATCGCGAACAGGATGGCGATGACGACGGTCCCCGCCCAAGCGCCCCCGGAGATCTCCTGCTCCTCCTCGGGCAGCTGCGCGCTCGCCGACAGGCCGAGCGCGCGAAAGCCGATCACCAGCGACTCCCACAGGGCGACGACGCCGCGCACGAGCGGCACGCGCAGCCAGCGATGGCGCCGCAGCGCCGACGTGAGCTCGAACGAGCTCACCTGGATCGGGCCGAGCGGAGCCTCGCCGTCTTCCGTCGCGCCGTCCTCATCCGAGGCATCGGGGGCCCGCACCGCGACCGCCCACGTGCCGACCCCGCGCATCATCACGCCCTCGAGCACCGCCTGCCCACCGACCGGCGCGTCCCGCGCGGCCATGAGGCCGCGGTCGGTCATCACCGTCGTGTCGTCGTCTGAGGTCGGCGAGGGGTATGTCCCAGCCGCCGATCCGGGCATGAGCGTTACTTGGACTGAGAGGCGCGCTGCTGGCGACCCTTCGCCACGCGGCGCTGGAAGCGCTCCACGCGACCACCGGTGTCGATCAGCTTCTGGCGACCGGTGTAGAACGGGTGGCAGTTCGAGCAGATCTCGACGTGCAGCTCACCCTTGGTCGAGCGCGTCACGAACTCGTTGCCGCAGGTGCAGCGGACGTGGGACTCGACGTATTCGGGATGGATCTCAGTCTTCATCGCGCCGACCAGTTTAGCGGGCGGACGCCGGGCGCCCGGCCAGGCGTCCACCCGCCGACGAGCGGCGTCAGGGCGTCGCCGTCGCGAGCGGGCAGGCCACCGTCTTGGGCAGGCCGCCGCCGGGAGCCTCGCTGAGCGCGTTCTGCGGATCGATCGTCACCGTGACCGAGCTGCCTGCCGTGCAGCGCGGGGCGACCACCGGCAGGATGGTGCGCGTCCCCGCCGCGAGCGACTGCACGACGAGATCGGGCTGCGGCGTTCCGTTGACGGTGAGCGCGACGTCGAACGGTCCGGCCGGCCCGCGCCCCTCGTTGACGAGCGCGATCGCGTACTGCGCATCGAGCGAGCCGGCGGACGGCGTGATGGCGACCGTCGCCACGGCGAGCAGCGGACGCTCGTCGGGCTGCACGCAGATCGGCGTCAGCCGCGTCAGCTGGCGCAGGACGCGCCCATGGGCGTCGAGCCAGCGGTAGTCGATCGAGGCGCGGAACCGGCCCGGGGCCGGGAGGTTCGTGAACTGGCGCACGTCGCGGTAGATCTGTACGCCCGGGGCCGAGCCTCGCCACGTGCCGAGCCCCGGGGCACTGACCGGCGCGAAGCCCGACGCCGGCGACACGCTCTCGAGCAGGTCGATGCGCATCTGCATGACGCTGCTCGCCGCCGTGGCCACCATCTGCCCCGAGAACGTGGCCGAGCGGTCGGCCTGGTCGGCGGCCGCCTGACAGGCGACGAGCGACGCCGTCGCGGCCCCCGGAGACCGTCCCGAGGCCTGCGCGAACGCGGGTGCGGGGCTCAGTCCGCAAAGCCCGAGAAACAGGAATATGGCCGCGCGACGCGAATGCGACATTCGCCACCGCTAACACCTGCCGCCCGGCGATGTTTCGTCGCCGTCGGATCCGCGTGCACGACATTCGGTCCGGACGCCCCGTACACTGCCACGCCAAGCAGGACGAGAACGGAAGCGTCGTGGGCCGAGGGAGTGGTGCGACGCGACCGTTGCCTGCCGTACTCCGCCCGACCCCAGGAGAGCGAGAGCACACGGACATGCCCACCACTCCCTCATCGATCGCGGCGCGATTGCGGCGCCGGCGCTGGCCCTGGATGCTCGTCGCCGGCCCCCTGCTCGCGACCGCGCTGCCGGCCGCCGCGCCGGCCGAGCGCCCGGCCGGGGCGCACGAGAGCATCGCCTGCGCGAACCAGAGCCTCGTGCCCACGGCGCACGACACCGCTCAGGTGAGCGGCGCCATCGTCTGCCTCATTAATGCGATCCGCTCGCGCTACGGCCTCCAGCCGCTGCTTCCCAACCGCGCGCTCAACACCTCGGCGATGAACCACTCGCGCGACATGGTCGCCAACGACTACTTCAGCCACGACTCGCCTTCGGGCCGCACGCCCGCGCAGCGGATGCGCGATAACGGCGCCCCGTGCTCGCAGGGCTGCGCCCTCGGTGAGAACATCGCGTGGGCGTCGGGCTCGCTGTCGACGCCGACGGCGATCGTGCAGGCCTGGATGAGCTCGCCCGGGCACCGCGCGAACATCCTCGACCCCCTCTTCCGCTACGAGGGCGTCGGCGTCGCCGACGGCTCGCCGGCGATGCTCGACCATAACGGGCTGCCCGGCACGACGGTCACCGAGGACTTCGTGTCTTAAGGGGAAAGGGCCGCCCACCGCCCCGGGACGCCCGCGCGGGTCTCCCGGAGCGAGCGGTGAGCGCCAGTCAGTTGATCTGGTACAACGGGCCGTCGCCGCCCTCGGGCGGCGTCAGTCGTCCGCCCTTGGCCGTGATCGCCCCGCACTGCACGCAGTTGGTGTAGTTGACGGTGAGGTGGACCGGGCCCTCCTCGGGGGCGTCGTCGGGGATCTCGTACACGCCGGCCGGGCACATCCACACCCACGTCTCCGCGAGCGTGCGCGGGACGTGCTTCTGGATGCGGATGTGGTTCGGCGCGTCGTCGCGGGTCGCGTTACCGGTGATGAACACCGACGACAGCTTGTCGAAGGTGTACTTGCCGTCCGGCTTGGGGTAGCCGTCCTTGGTGTCGCCGACGAACATCTCCTCCTCGTCGTCGCGATGCCACTCCAGACGGCCGGGCGGGACCTTGCCCTTGGTCATGATCGCCGCTCCGGAGAGCGGACCGCCGGCGATGAAACCCTTCTGCAGCGGCTGGCGCACGTTGCGCACCTGGTAGAGCTCCTTGCCCGTGAGCGACTCCTCGAGTGCCTCCTCGTAGGCGTCGAACGAGCTCTCGCCGCGCTTGAGCGCGGCGTAGATCGCCTCGGCGGCGAGCTTGCCCGAATTGATGCAGTGGTGCACGCCCTTCAGCGCCGCCGCGTCGACGAGGCCGGCGCTGTCGCCGACGAGCACCGCGCCGGGCATGGTCAGCTTCGGCACCGACCAGTAGCCGCCGCCGGGGAGCGCCTTGGCCCCCCAGGCGATGCGTTCGCCGCCTTCGAGGATCCCGCGCACGAGCGGATGCGTCTTGAACTGCTGGAGCAGGTCGTGGGCCGAGGTCGTGGCGTCGCGATAGTCGAGGTCGACGACGAAGCCGATCGAGACGAGGTCCTCGCCGGTCTTCTCGTTCTTCATCGGGTACAGCCACGTGCCGCCGATCTGGCCGTACTTGCTGGACAGGTGAAGCGGCCACGGGCCGAGCGTGTGGATGACCCGGTCGAGCGCCTGCGGAACCTTCCACACCTCCTTGACGCCGAGCTCCCAGACCTGCGGCTCGCGATTCTTGGCGAGGTCGAACTCGCGGATCGCGGCGCCGGTGAGGTGGCCCCAGCAGCCCTCGGCGAGCACCGTGGCCTGCGCCTTGATGTCCGAGCCGGGCTCGAAGTTGCCGAGCTCCTCGCCTTCCTTGCCGCGGCCCTTGTCGCCCGAGCGCACGCCGAGGACGCGGCCCTCGTCGACGATCAGCTGCGTGGCCGAGGTCTCGGTGAGGATGTAGGCTCCGGCCTCCTCGGCCAGGCGCTGCTGGAAGCGGGCGAGCGCCGACACCGAGATGACTTCGTTGCCGTGGTTCTTGAAGTTCGGCGGCACCGGGACGACCTTGAAGTGGCGCTTGCCGTTGGGCAGCGCGTAGACCGCCTCCTTGGTCACCTCGCCGAAGGCGAAGCCCTCCTCGCGCCACTGCTCGCGGGTCATGTCCGGAAAGAGCTCCTGCAGCGGGCCCGGGCGCATGACGGCGCCCGAGAGGTTGTGCCCGCCACACGTCTTCGCCTTCTCGATCACCGCGACCGGCACCTCGCCGAGGCGCTCCATCGTCTCGGGATCGTCGGCCAGCAGCGCCAGCAGCCGATTCGCGCAGGCCAGGCCGGCCGTGCCCCCGCCGACGATCGCCACGCCGACCTCGATGAGCTCGTCCTCGGGGTCGAGGCCGTGCTTGATGAACTCCTTCTGCGGGTCGACGGGCGGCGGGAAGGCCGCCGGAACGACCCTCCCGTTATTGCTGTGGCCGTGTCCTCCCGACACGGCGATCAGCTGCCCTTCTTGGCCTTCACGGCCTCGGTCAGCTTCGGCAGGATCTTGTTCAGATCGCCGACGATGCCGAGGTCGGAGAACTCGAAGATCGGCGCATTCGCATCCTTGTTGATGGCGACGATGTTCTCGGAGTTCTGCATGCCCACCTTGTGCTGGATCGCACCCGAGATGCCGGCGGCGACGTAGAGCTTCGGCGCGACGGTCTTGCCGGTCTGGCCGATCTGGGCGGCGTAGGGGTACCAGCCGGCGTCGACCACCGCACGGGTGGCGGCCACCGCGCCGCCGAAGGCGCTCGCCAGGTCCTCCGCGAGCTGGAAGCCCTCGGGCTTGCCGAGGCCGCGGCCACCGGCCACGAGCACGTCGGCGTCCTCGATGTTGACGTCGGCGCCACGCTGCTCGCCGCGCTTGACCATCTTCGCCTTGGTCGAGAACGGCGAGAACTCGACCGTGACGTCCTCGACCGTGGCCGCGCCGCCGCCCGTCTGCTTCGCCTCGAAGGCGTTCAACCGGCTGATGATGATCCCACGGTCCTTGTAGCGCGACACGGAGATCGACGAATCGCCGAGGATCGGCCGCTCGGCGGCAAGCTTGCCGTCCTCGACGCGCACCTCGGTGACCTCCATCGTCACGCCGGCGTTCAGCCGCGCGGCGAGGCCGGCGCCGATCTCGAAGCCGAGCAGGCCGCCGCCGAACAGCGCGTAGTCGTGCCCGTTGTCGTCCATGATCTTGGCCATCGCGTCGACGACCGGCTGGGCGAGGCCCTCGGGCCCCTCGACGCGGAAGACCTTCGCCGCGCCGTAGTGGCCGAGCTGGCCGGCGAGGTCGTCCGAGACGCCCTCCCCGATGACGACCGCGTGGGCCTCGGTGCCGAGCTCGCCGGCGAGCTTGGCGGCCTCCGAGACGGCGCCGAGGGAGTTCTTGTTGAACGCGCCGTCGTAATGCAGCGCGTAGACGAGGATGCCGGGCATCAGATGCTCCTTCCGTCGGTCGCGTGCCCGCGGGGGCGCGCAGGGGCAAGCGGATCAAGGACGCGGGCCGAAGCCAATGCCGGCGGCATTGGCGAGGCCGAGGACGCAGAGTCCGCGCAGCCCATGCGCGTCATCCGCGGGTGCGTGGTCGGCGGAAGGAGCATCTAGATCAGCTTCCTTTCGTCGAGCCAGGCGATGATCTTCTCGACCGTCTCGTTGGTGTCTTCGTCCTCGATGATCGTGCCGCCCTCCTTGGCCGGAGGCGCGTGGAACTCGCCGCAGACGACCTTCGAGCCGGCCTCGCCGACGCGGTCGGCCTCGATGCCGACATCGCCGATCAGCCTCGCGTCGAGCGGCTTCTTCTTGGCGCCCATGATCGCCTTCAGCGACGGGTAGCGCGGCTCGTTGATCGCGTCGCCGACCGAGATGACGGCGGGGAACTCGACCTCGACGGTGTCATAGCCGTACTCGGCCTGACGCTCGCAGGTGACGCCGCTCGCGGAGACGTCCATCTTGATGACCTGCGTGAGCGAGGGCATCTGCAGGTGGTCGGCCACGACGGCGCCGATCGTGTAGCACTCGCCGTCGTCGGACTGCTGCCCGAGCAGGACGAGATCGGGGCTCTCGCTCTGCAGCACCTTGGCCAGCGCGTAGCCGGTGGCGGCCACGTCGGAGCCGGCGAGCGCGGCATCGGAGAGGTGCACGGAGCGGTCGGCGCCGAGCGACACGGCCTTGTGCAGCGCGCGCACGGCGCTGTCGGGGCCCATCGTGACGGCGACGATCTCCTCGACCGGGACGGTTCCGCCTTCGCGGATCTGCATCGCCGCTTCGATGGCGTGCGTGTCGTACGGGTTGAGGTTCTTCTCCCCGCTTCGGTCCATGCGCCCCGTCGAGGGATCGATCCTCTTCACGACGGCAGCGTCCGGGACCTCCTTAACCAGGACGGCAATTTTCATTCGGCTACTCCTTGAGGGCAATCGGGTGCCTGGATGGTACCCGTTCGGTTGACTGACGAGTCAATCACTCCGGTGATTATCGTTGAAACTCCCGTTTACCGCACGCAGCGAGGGTTGGGAGCCTGGGCGGCGGTCGCGTGCGTCGTGCCTCCTACTCGGCGACGGAGCCGCGGATGAAGTCGACGATCGCCTGCGTCGAGGCGCCCGGCCCGAAGACCTCGGCGACGCCGAGGCGCTTGAGCTCGGGGATGTCGTCGGCCGGGATCGTGCCGCCGACGGTGACGAGGACGTCGTCGATCTCCTGCTCGCGCAGCAGCTCGATGATGCGCGGCACGAGCGTCATGTGCGCGCCCGACAGGATCGACAGGCCGACGGCGTCGGCGTCCTCCTGGATCACCGTCTCGACGATCTGCTCGGGCGTCTGGTGCAGGCCGGTGTAGATGACCTCCATCCCGGCGTCTCGGAGTGCACGGGCGATGATCTTCGCGCCCCGGTCGTGGCCGTCCAGGCCGGGCTTGGCCACCACGACTCGGATCTTCTTCGTTGACTGGGCGGGGGTCGACATCATGCGGGCGCGTCCCGCATCGGGAAGCGGCCGCGCATTCTATGGGTCCGACAGGGATCGAGGCCCGCCGAGGGGCTCGCCGGCGCGGCCGCGCATTCGCGAGCTCCGCGCAGGATTGCGGCGCTCCGCACGGGATCGAGCGGGCCGACATCGCAACGCGGTGGCTGGCACGCCGTAATCCGCTGCGGATCGTCGCCGCCAAAGCTGGACGCCGGGCGCAGCGCTCAGAACACCGGCGTCTCGGTGTAGCGACCGAACACCTGCTGCAGCGCCTCGATGATCTCGCCCTCGGTCGCGTTCGCCCGGGCGCACTGCAGCAGCGCCGGCATGAGGTTCCGCGCGGGCTCGGCCGCGGCGCCGCGCAGCTCGACCAGCGCTCGCTCGACCTCAGCGCCGGCGCGCCGCGCGCGCGTCGCCTCCAGGCGGCCGAGCTGCTTGCGCTCGAGCGCGGGGTCGACGCGCAGAGTTTCGATCGGCTCCTCGTCCTCGGCCACGAACCGGTTGACCCCGACGACGACGCGATCGCCGCTGTCGATCGCCCGCTGCAACTCGAAGGCCGCGTCGGCGATCTCGCGCTGGGGGTAGTTGCGCTTGACCGCCTCCACCATCCCCCCGAGCTCGTCGATCTTGGCGAAGTACTCGTAGCAGCGCCGCTCGAGCAGATCGGTCAGAGACTCCACCAGGTAGGAGCCGCCGAGTGGGTCCGGCGTGTTGGCGACGCCGGTCTCATGGGCGATCACCTGCTGCGTGCGCAGTGCCACGCGCACCGCCTCCTCGGTCGGCAGCGCAAGCGCCTCGTCGAAGCTGTTCGTGTGCAGCGACTGGGTCCCGCCGAGCACGCCGGCGAGCGCCTCGATCGTCGTGCGCACGATGTTGTTGAGCGGCTGCTGGGCGGTGAGCGACACGCCGGCCGTCTGCACGTGCGTGCGCATCAGCCAGCTGCGCTCGTGCTTGGCGCCGAACGTGTCGCGCAGCTCGCGCGCCCAGATGCGGCGCGCCGCCCGGTACTTGGCGATCTCCTCGAAGAAGTCGATCTGCGCGTTGAAGAAGAACGACAGGCGCGGGGCGAACTCGTCGACGTCGAGGCCGCGCTCGATCGCCTGCTCGACGTAGGTCAGCCCGTCCTTGAGCGTGAAGGCGAGCTCCTGGGCCGCCGTCGACCCGGCCTCGCGGATGTGGTAGCCGGAGATCGAGATCGGGTGCCAGCGCGGCATCTGAAGCGTGCACCACTCGATCATGTCCCCGCACAGCCGCATCGCCGGGTCGATCGGGAAGCACCACTCCTTCTGGGCGATGTACTCCTTGAGGATGTCGGCCTGGATCGTGCCCGCCAGCCGCTCGGCGCTCACGCCCTGACGCTCGGCCGCCACGACGAAGAACGCGAGCATGATCGCGGCGGGCGCGTTGATGGTCATCGACACGGAGACGTCGCCGAGCGGGATGCCGCCGAACAGCGTCTCCATGTCGTCGGCGGAGTCGACGGCCACCCCCTCGCGCCCGACCTCGCCGAGGCTGCGCGGATGGTCGGAGTCGTGGCCCATGAGCGAAGGCATGTCGAACGCGGTCGAGAGCCCGGTCTGGCCGTGCTCGAGCAGATAGTGGAAGCGCTCGTTGGTCTCCTCGCTGGTGCCGAAGCCGGCGAACTGGCGCATCGTCCACAGCCGCCCGCGATACATCGACTCATACACGCCGCGCGTGAACGGAAACGCCCCGGGGCGCCCGACCGGATCGTCGGGGCCGCCGATGCCCGCGGGCAGATCCTCGTGGGTGTACAGCGCCCGGATCGGCTCGCCCGAGAGCGTCGTGTGCGGATCGCCGGGGGACGACGCGGCCGGCTCGGCCTCCCCCGTCAGCGCGTCTGTCGGCTCGATCGCCATGGGCGCAGTCTACGCGGCGGCCGGAGCCTCATCCGCGGCCGGACCGAGGCCGCGTGGGCGCGCGGCCGCCGCGCCGCCGGGGGTGTTCGTCGTTAGGCATGCATATTCATACAAACGACGAACACGTCATCGTTCGGGTGCGTCAGCGCCCCCCATCGCCCCGGCGGCGCTGGAGCGTCACGGCGAGCGCGCCGGCGCCGGCCGCCCCACCGCCGAACGCGATGGCACGCAGGCGGCGGCTGAGCGGGTCGATGCGCAGCACCTCCCAGCCCTCGCGCGCCGCGATTCGCGCCAGCTCGGCATCGGGGTTGACGACGACCGGGTGACCGACGGCGCTCAGCATCGGCAGGTCGGACTCCGAGTCCGAGTAGGCGTAGGAGCGCGCGAGGTCGAGCTGCTCGCGCTCGGCCAGCTCGGTCATCGCGGTGACCTTCCCCTCGCGGTAGTTGAACGGCCCGGCCGCACGGCCGGTGTAGATGCCGTCGACGATCTCCGAACGAGACCCGAGACCGCCGTCGAAGTCGAGCACGTGGGCCATGAGATCGGCCATCTCCTGCGACGCCGCGGTGACGATGTAGACGCGCACGCCGGCGTCCTGGTGGTCGTAGGCGCGCCTCAGCATCTCCGGGTACAGGCGCGGCAGCACGCCGCTGAGCACGCGCGGCGCGAGGCGCTGGAGGTCTCGTACGCGCACGCCGGCGATCAGCTCCCCGACCCGCAGGCGCACCGCGTCGGCCCGCTCGTCGGTCGAGCCGCGCAGGCGGAAGCGCAGGTTCTCGAACAGGTCGAGCGCGAGCCGCCGCCGGCTGATGAGCCCGTTCTCGTACGCGGCCCGGGCGAAGAACACGCCCGAGGACCCCTGCATGAGCGTACGGTCGAGATCGAAGAACGCGGCCGAGCGGCCCGCGGCCGCGATCGGCGACCGTGCCGCCTCGTCCGGCGGCGCGGATGTGTCGTTCGACGGCCGTGCGGTCGTCAGTTCCCGGACACCTCGATGATCACGGCGTCGCCCTGACCGCCGCCCGAGCAGATCGCGGCGCAGCCCAGCCCGCCGCCGCGGCGGCGCAGCTCGAGCGCGAGGCTGCCGAGGATGCGTGCGCCGGAGGCGCCGAGCGGGTGGCCGAGCGCGACAGCCCCGCCGTTGACGTTCACGCGGTCCTCCTCGATGCCGAGCATGCGGATCGAGTTGAGCGTCACCGAGGCGAACGCCTCGTTGATCTCCCACACGTCGATGTCGGCGGGGGTCTTGCCGATCTTTGCGAGCGCCTTCAGCGCCGCGTTCGCGGGCGTGCGGGCGAGGTAGGGGGTCTCGTCGGCGACCTGCGCGTGGGCGATGATCGTCGCCAGCACCGACTTGCCGTTCGCCCGCGCCCACTCGTCGCTGGAGAGCACGAGCGCGCCGGCGCCGTCGTTGACACCCGGCGAGTTACCGGCGGTATGCGAGCCCTCCTTGCTCACCAGGCCGGGCAGCGACGCGAGCTTCTCCAGCGACGTGTCTCGCCGCGGACCCTCGTCGATCTCCACCGTGGTGTCCCCTTTCTTGGAAGTGATCGTCACGGGAACGATCTCCTCGGAGAGGCGGCCCTCGTCGATCGCCCTGAGGGCCAGCTGATGCGAGCGCAGCGCCCAGCGATCGAGATCGGGCCGGGTGATCTCGAGCTCATCGCCGACCTCGGTGGCCTCGACGAACATCTGCTTGCTGGTGAACGGGTTGGTGAGGCCGTCCTTGATCATCTCGTCGAGGACCTCGGCATCGCCCATGCGGTAGCCGAAGCGGGCCTTGGGCAGCAGATAGGGGGCGTTGGACATCGACTCCATGCCGGCCCCCACGCCGACCTCCACGTCGCCGGCGCGGATCGCCTGATCGAGCAGCGCGGCCGCGCGCACGCCCGACGCGCACACCTTGTTGATCGTCTCCGAGGAGACCTCCTTGGGGATGCCGGCCTTCAGCTGGGCCTGGCGCGAGGGGATCTGCCCCTGCCCGGCCTGCAGGACCTGACCGACGATCAGGTGCTCGACCTGCTCGGGCTCGACCTCGGCGCGCTGCAGCGCCGCCTCGATCGCGGTACCCGCGAGGTCGGTCGCGTCGAGCGACGACAGGCCGCCGCCGAGCTTGCCGATGGGGGTGCGCGCGGCGCCGAGGATGACTGTGGAGGGCATTGGGTGGGCGACTCCTGTGGTCGAGTGAGGGAGCGGGGAGCTCAGATGGTATTAGACCGCAACCGTCTCGGACGCCTGAGCGAGCGTGGCTCCTCTGTGAGAATGGCCCGCATGGACTTCGACCTCTCGGCCGACCACGAGCTCATCCGCCGCACCGTGCGCGACTTCGCCACCGCCGAGGTGGCCCCCGCGGCCGAGCACCTCGACCGCACGAAGTCCTTCCCCTACGACATCGTCCGCCAGCTCGGCGAGCTCGGACTGATGGGCATCCCCTTCCCCGTCGAGTACGGCGGCTCCGGCGGCGACACGCTCGCCTATGCGCTCGCCGTCGAGGAGCTCGCGCGGGTGGATTCGAGCGTGGCGATCACGATGTGCGCGCACACCTCGCTCGGTACGCAGCCGATCTACCGCTTCGGCAGCGAGGAGCAGAAGCGCGAGTGGCTGCCGCAGCTGTGCTCGGGGGCGAAGCTGGGCGCGTTCGGGCTGACCGAGCCCGACGCCGGCTCCGACGCGCAGAACGTCAAGACGCGCGCCGCGCTGCGCGACGGCGAGTGGGTCATCGACGGCGCCAAGCAGTTCATCACCAACGCCGGCACCGACATCTCCGGCCTGGTGTCGATCACCGCCGTGACCGGCGACGTCGACGGGCGGCGCGAGATCTCGAACCTGATCGTGCCCTACGGCACCCCCGGCTACGAGCCCGGCGAGCCGTACCGCAAGATGGGCTGGAACGCGTCCGACACGCGGCCGCTGTCCTTCAGCGACTGCCGCGTGCCCGAGGCGAACCTGCTCGGCCCGCGCGGCGCCGGCTTCCGCCAGTTCCTGGAGATCCTGGACGGCGGGCGCATCGGCGTCGCCGCGATGGGCGTCGGCCTCGCGCAGGGCGCGCTCGACGAGGCGCTCGCCTACGCGAAGGAGCGCCGTGCGTTCGGGCAGCCGATCTCGCGCTTCCAGGCCATCCAGGCGAAGCTCGCCGACCTCTCGACCGAGATCGAGGCGGCCCGGCTGCTCGTGTATAAGGCGGCCCGCGAGAAGGACCTCGGTCGCAACTTCACGCTCACCGCGGCGCAGGCCAAGCTGAAGACCGGGCGCCTGGCCGTGCGCGCCACCGAGGAGGCCGTGCAGATACACGGCGGCTACGGCTACATCGAGGAGTACCCGGTCTGCCGCTTCTACCGCGACGCGAAGATCCTCACGATCGGCGAGGGCACCGACGAGGTCCAGCAGATGGTGATCGCCCGGGCGCTCGGGGCCTGAGGGGGTCGGAGCGGCTCGCGAGCCGATCGCGCCGCTGCGGCGCAGGCGGGCCGTGGCGCCCGCGCCCTACTCCGTCGCGAGCGCCTCGAGCACGTCGACCTTGGCAGCCCGGCGCGCCGGCCACGCGGCGGCCAGCACCCCGGCCAGCCCGGCGAGCACGAGCAGCAGCACGAGCGTGCCGATCGGGAAGGCGAGTACGAAGCCCGAGCTCGACAGCTGCGAGTAGGAGATGAGCGCGATGATGATCCCCAGCCCGACGCCGAACACGCCGCCGATAAGCGCGGTGATGATCGACTCGTCGCGGATGAGCGCTCGCACCTGCCGCTTGGAGGTCCCGATCGCGCGCAGCATCCCGAGCTCGCGCCGGCGCTCGTAGATCGACAGGACCAGCGTGTTGACGATGCCGAACAGCGAGACGACGATCGACAGCGCGAGCAGCACGTACACGAACGTGAGCAGCTGGTCGACCTGGCCGGCCTCGTCGGCCTTGAACTGGGCGGCCGTGCGCGACTGGGCCTGTGGATAGCTCGCGGCGAGCACGCGGTCGACCGCCGGCTGCACCTGCGCGTTGCTGGCTCCCGGGGCGTAGCTGACGAAGTCGAAGGCGTCGGTGCGCTGGGCGAAGGCCGTGCGGGCCAGGCCGATGGCGATGGTCAGGTTCGTGAGCAGCCCGGCCGTGTCGTTGGTGGCGATCCCGCGAATCTGCAGCCGTATGTGCTCGCCGGTCGGCGTCAGCACCGACACGGTCTGGCCGACGTGCAGGTGGTGGGCGTCGGCATACGGCTTGGTGACGATCGCCCCCGTGCTGTCGAGCGTGGCCAGCACCGCGTTGGAGCCCTGGGACCAGTCGATCCGGTAGAGGCGCCCGAAGACGACCGGATCGACCGCCGTGAAGTCGGTGTTGCTGGAGATGCCCGCGATCTTCCCCTGGGTGAAGGCGATCGGAGTGGCGGTCTGCACGCCCGGGACGCGCAGGAGCGAGGCGGGGATCGTGGTCGGGATGCCGGCGGCGGAGCTGCGGGAGGCGTTCTCGATGATGAGGTTGCCGGCGAACGCGCGGTTGACCTCGTTGTCGATCGACGCCTTCAGTCCCGCGGCCAGGATCGCCGCGAACGTGCACAGCGCGAGGCCGATCATGAGCGCCGCGGCGGTGACGGCGGTGCGACCGGGCTGGCGGACCGCGTTGTCGCGGGCAAGGCGTCCGACGACACCCCGCCGGGCCACGACGCTGCCGAGGACGCGGCCCAGCCAGGCCACCGCGGGCGGGATGAAGTTGATCGAGCCGCTCCCGCGCAGGCGGATCGCGTAGCCGACGGTGAGGACGACGAGCACGACGCCGATGACGGTGCTGCCACTGGCCAGCGAGACGACGCCGCGCACGAACACGACGGCGAGGACCACCAGGCGCCAGATGAGCCCGCGCCGCGTCAGCGGCTTGCGCGGCCGGTGCTCGGCCGGTGCGCCCTCGCGCAGGGCCGCCACCGGCGTCACCCGTGTCGCCCGCACCGCCGGGACGAGCGCCGACAGCACCGTCACCGCCGTGCCGGCGAGCAGCGACACCCACACGGTGCGGAACTCCACCACGTCGCCGCTGCTCGGCAGGGTGGCCCCGAACACGGACTTGAACAGCTGTTCGAGACCGGGCGCCACGGCCAGCCCCGCCAGCAGCCCGACCGCCGAGCCGATGAGGCCGAGCAGCACGCCCTCGCCGAGGACCGAGCGGAGCAGCTGGCGGCGCGTGGCGCCGAGCGTGCGCAGGAGGCCGAACTCGCGCGTGCGCTGCGCGACGGTGATGGCGAACGTGTTGAAGATGATGAACGCGCCGACGAACAGCGCCACGTAGGCGAAGATGAGCAGGAAGGTGCGCAGCGGGCTGAGCGCGCTCTGCAGGTTCGAGGTGTCCTCGGCCGCCTGCTGCGCGCCGGTGCGCACGTCGTAGGTGGCCGGCAGGACGGCGCGGATGCGGTCGCTCAGCGTGGTGTCGCTCACGCCGGGCGCGGCGGCGACGTTGATCTGGTCGAACGAGCCCGGCTCGCCGGCCGCCCGCTGGGCCTCGGGGAGCGTGAGCATCGCCGCGCCGGCCCCGCCCACCGACGAGCTGCCGGCGAAGCGCAGGATGCCGACGACCGTATAGCGACGGGCCGGCGCCGCGCCGGCGACGACGAGCGTGTCGCCGAGATGCACGCCGTAGCTGTCGGCCGTGGCCTCGTCGAGCCCTGCCTCGGTGGCCGTCGTCGGGAGGTGACCGAATGCGGCGCTGAAGTTCTCGAACGGCGCCGGCTGGACTGCGGTGACGAAGCTGAAGCCCTTGCCGAGCCGCTCGCCGTTCCCCTTGAGCAGGCTCACGGCGGCGAGGATCGCGCCGGAGGCCACCGCCACCCCGGGCACCGCGCGCACGCGCGCGACCGTCGCTTCGTTGATCGAGGCCGTGAGCGCCCGGGCCCGCTGACCGACCGCCGGATGCGGGGTCACGACGACGCTGTGGCCCTGGTTGGCGGTCGAGAAGATGCCGCTGAAGGTCTGGTTGATCGTGTCGGTGAGGATGTAGGTGCCGGACATGAGCGCCACGCCGAGCGCGATCGCGATGCCGGTGAGCACCGCGCGCAGCTTGCGCGAGAAGAACCCGGCGACGGTCACCCGGGTCATGAGGCGACCGACTTCATGAGGTCGAGCACCGCGTCGGCGCTCACCGCCTCCTGGTCGCGCACGATCCGCCCGTCGACGAGCACCACCAGCCGGTCGGCGAAGCTGGCCGCGTGCGCGTCGTGGGTGACCATCACCACGGTCTGCCCGAAGTCGTCGACGGCCCCGCGCAGCAGCGCCAGCACCTCGTTACTGGAGACCGAGTCCAGGTTGCCGGTCGGCTCGTCGGCGAACACGACCGACGGGCGCGACACGAGCGCACGGGCGACGGCGACGCGCTGCTGCTGGCCGCCCGAGAGCTGGGCCGGGCGGTGGCTGAGCCGGTCACCGATGCCGACGGTATCGACGAGCTGGTCGAACCAGGCCTGGTCGACCTTCTTGCCGGCGATCGACAGCGGCAACAGGATGTTCTCGCGGGCATCGAGGACGGGCAGCAGGTTGAAGGTCTGGAAGACGAAGCCGACCCGCTCGCGCCGCAGCCGCGTGAGCGCGTCGTCGTCGAGGCTGCCGAGCTCCACGCCATCGAGCGTCACCGTGCCGGACGTCGGCCGGTCCAGTCCGGCGAGCAGGTGCATGAGCGTCGACTTGCCCGAGCCCGATGGCCCCATGATCGCCGCGAACCCGCCGGCCGGGAAGGCGACGTCGACGCCGGCGAGCGCGTCCACGGCCGCCTCGCCCTCGCCGTAGCGACGGTGCAGGTCGGTGGCGGAGACGATCGGTTCGGGACTCATCGGCGGACCTCCCAGGTCGCGTCGGCTGGTTGGCGGCCCGGTCCGCGCTCGGCGGCGGGGCGCCGTCGCGGTGGCAGCCGGGACCGGGCACCGGCCACGTTATCGCCGCGGCCAGCCGACCAGCGCCGCCAGCGCGGTCAGGGCGCTCCGCTGCCCTCGTCCTCCTCACCGGCGCTCGCCATCAGGCGGTCGGCGGCGGTGGCCGGATCGAGGCGCCGCGCCACGACCTCCTCGAGCAGCTCCTGGAAGCTCGCGTCGCCGACCAGGCGCTCCTCGAGGCGCCGGCGCAGGCGCGCCGTGGCGAGCGCGAGCACCTCGTTACGCAGGTTGCGCCGGCGGCGTTCGAGCAGCAGCCCGTGCGCGCGGATGTACTCCCGGTGCCCGTCGAGATGCCCGACGAGCTTGTCGATGCCCTCGCCCCGCGCCGCCTCGGTCTTGACGATCGGCACCCGCCACTCCTTGTCCGGGGCGAGCGCCAGGACGCCGCGGATCTCGCGGACCATCGTGTCGACGAGCGGGTGGTCGGCCTTATTGATGACGATCACGTCGGGGATCTCCATCACGCCGGCCTTCAGCGCCTGGATCGAGTCGCCCGAGCCGGGCATGAGCACGAGCACGATCGTGTCGGCGTGATCGATGATGTCCACCTCGGCCTGGCCGACGCCCACCGTCTCGATGAAGACGTCGTCGCGACCGGCGGCGTCGAGCAGCAGCGCCGCCTGCAGGGCGGCCTCGGACAGGCCCCCGAGCGCACCGCGATTGGCCATCGAGCGGATGAAGACGCCGGGGTCGAGGAAGTGGTCGACGAGGCGGATGCGATCGCCGAGCAGCGCGCCCTGGGTGAACGGCGACGAGGGGTCGACCGAGAGCACGCCGACGGTGCGACCGGCCTCGCGGCGAGCCTTTGTCAGCGCGCCGATGAGCGTCGACTTGCCGACGCCGGGCGGCCCGGTGAAGCCGACGACGTCGGCGCGACCGGTGTACGGATAGACCTCGCTGACCAGGTGCCAGCCCTCCGGGCGGTCGTCCTCGACGAGCGAGATCGCCCGCGCCAGCGCCCGCCGATCACCGGCCAGGAGGCGCTCGGCGAGCGTCGGAGTCGGTGAGGAGGCCGTCGCCATGAGGCGGGAATGATGGCAGCCGCGCGTGCAGACGGGCGCCCGCGAATTACCATTCCGCGGCGTGGACGACCCCATGGCCAGCGTTTCCGCCACCCCCGACCTCGCGCCGGCGCCCGAGGCCGCAGACGGCGCCGACTCCGCCGGCGGCGTGGGCGCGGCCGTTCCCCCGAGCGGCCTGCGCCCGCCGCCGCGACCGCTGCACGGCGGGCCGATCGTGCTCTGGCGCTTCATGCGCGCCAACCGCATGTTCAGCCGCGACTACGCACACCTGCTCGCCCGCTGGGCCTACCTGAAGCTGCGCCTGCGCGGCCGCCTGCGCACCGATGGGATCTGCTTCATCTGCCCCGGGGTGGAGCTCGAGATCGGACGCCACGCCACCCTGCACCTGGGGCGCTGGTCGTGGCTCGGGCACGGGACGAAGCTGCGCGTGCACGAGGGCGAGATGTTCATCGGCGCGAAGACCGTCATCGGCCAGGAGTGCACGGTGTCGGCCTACCAGCACGTCTCGATCGGGCGCGAGTGCATCATCGCCGACCGCGTGATGCTCATCGACTTCGACCACGGCGTCGTCGAGGTCGATCGCCCGATCCGCCAGCAGGGCATCTACAAGCGCGACGTCCGCGTCGGCAACAACGTGTGGCTCGGCTACGGCGCCTGCGTCCTGCGCGGCGTCAGCGTGGGCGACAACAGCATCGTCGGCACGAATGCCGTGGTGACGCGCGACGTGCCCGATAACGCCGTCGTCGGCGGGGTGCCGGCGCGCGTCATCCGCATGCGCGACGCGCCGACGTCGATGCGCTGGGCCTGACCGCCTCAGCCGTCCGCCGTGGATCTGGACCCGGCCGGGAGCGACCACACCTCGACCACGCGATCCAGACGCGGATTGGCGATCTCGCTCTCGACCGCCATCCCGAGCTTGGCGGCCACGCGCCGCGAGCGCTCGTTCTCGGGATGGATGATCGAGACGAGATCGCTCGCGCCGAGCACCGCGACGGCGTGGTCGCGCACCGCCGCGGCCGCCTCCGTCGCGTAGCCCTGGTCCCACGCGTCGCGCCGCAGGCGCCACCCGAGCTCGAGGCGGTGCGCGAGCGTCGGAAGGTAGCCGGGGAAGGCGAGCCCAACGAACCCGAGCAGCCGGCGCTCCCGCGACCCCGCCCGCGGCTCGACCGCGTAGATGCCGCAGCGATGACGGTCCCAGTGCGCCTGCGCCTCGACCAGGAACGCCCGCGCGCTCGCCGGGCTCACCGGGCGGTTGAGGTAGCGCGCCACCTCGGGATCGAGGTTGATCTCCGCCATCGCCACCTCGTCGCTGTCGCGCCACTGACGCAGGCGCAGCCGCGGGGTGGTGAGCTCGAGGGCGGCGGCGGCGCGCATCGGCGGACGCTCAGGGCTCGAGCAGCGCCGGCACATCGGCGTGGCGGGCGAGCTCGCGCAGGGCTCCCTCGCCGGCGGGCTCACCCCGCAGGCTGGCGGCGAGGCCGTCGAGATGGCCCTGCAGGCGCTCCCGGCCGTAGGAGGCGGCCAGCTCGCGCGAGACGAGGAAGGCCCAGTCACTCGACTGCAGCGCGAGCAGCTGCCGCACGGCATCGACATCGATCCGCGGACCGGCGGCCACCGCCTCGAGCTCGGCGCGGCGCGCCGCCCACGCCATGTCGGCGACCGCCGGCCCGTCCCAGGTGTCGAGCGTCCCGCCGACGCCCCAGCTGCTGAGGGCGTCGAGCGCGCCCTCGTGTGGCGCACGTCCCGGGTGACGCTCGAGCGCGTCGTCGAGGCGGGCGAGCGTCACGCCCTGACGCTCGGCCTCGGTCACGACGGCCGACAGCCAGGCCACGCCCTCGTACCACCAGTGGCCGAGCAGCTCGGTGTCGAGCGCGCACACGAGCAGCCCGCCCTCCGGCAGCTCCTCCTGCGCCGCGCGCAGCCGGACCGCGACGCGGGCCACGAAGTCGCGGGCGTCAGCGCGGGCCGCGGTGAGCGCGAGGTCGTGGTCGTAGCGCTCGCCGCTGTTGGCCCAGGGGTGGTACCAGTGCGTCGTGCGCCGGTGCGAGTCTCGGTATGCCGCGCCCGATGGGTAGCCGCGCGCGCCCCATACGAGGTCGATCGTCGCGCGGTCGAGCGGCACGAGCCGCAGGCCCGAGGGCGTGGTGATCGGCGACAGGTGGGCCGTCGAGCCGAGCCCGAGCCGGCCGGTGAGCTCGACGCATGTCGCGTGCACGCCCGCGTCGGCGAGCGTCTCGTCCAGCCACGGAGCGTACGCGCACTCGGGCAGCCAGAAGCCGCCGTGCCAGCGGTCCGAGATGCGCGCTCGGTGGGCGCGCAACCCGGAGTGGACCTGTAGGCGCACCCCGGCGTCGGTGGCGAGCAGCGGGAGGACGGCGTGCGTCGCCGAGGACGTCCACGCCGCGAACGGGGCGAGCCGGCCGAGCAGGTCGCCGCCGATCGCGCCAAAGCGCTCGAGCGCCCATTCGTAGTCGCCGGCCGAGCGCTCGACCTCACGCGCGAGCTCCTCCTCGCCCGCGGCCCTCAGCTCACGCGCATCGATGGCATGCGTCTCGCGACGCACCTCGCGCAGGAACGCCTGAAAGCGCGGGCCGATGTCGGCAGCGAGCTGATCGGCGAGGACCGGCGTGACGGAGACGGTCAGCGGCGCGCCGGACTCGAGCAGCTCCAGCAGCGGCAGATAGGAGACGGCGATCGCCTCCCACAGCCACTCCTCGCCGAACGGCCATGTCCCGAACCCCTCGACGTAGGGCATGTGCGTGTGCAGGACGATCGCGCACTCGCCCACTGCCGCCCCGCCGCCGCTCGAGGGCGCGCCGCTCACGGGCGGCAGACGGCGAGGAAGTCGAGCGCTCCGTGCAGGTCGGCCGCGCGACCGGGGCGCAGTGTGAAGTCCGTGGTGGCGATCGCGGGCGTGAACCAGCCGTAGAACGGCCTCGTCAGATGCAGCCGCTCGTGGACCGCGTCCCACCCGGCCCGCAGCGCGAGCTCGTGGACGCGCAGCTTGCGCGCGTGGAAGAGACCGAACAAGGACACCGACCCGAAGCACCCTGCACAGAGCGCCTCGAACTCCTCGGCTCGGTACTCCTTGATGTGCCACGGATTGTCCGACCGCTCGGCGCCGGCGGGGGCGAGGGTCAGCACGTTCGGCGTGGTGACATACACGACGCCGCGCTCGCCGACGAGCGAACGGAAGTGGTCGAGCACGGCGGCGGGGTCCTGCACGTGCTCGATCGTCTGCAGGAACACGACGGCGTCGGCTGGGGCGCGGAACGTCTCCACGAGCTCGCGCTCGAAACCGAGGTTCTGCCGGCGATAGCGGCGCCCGGCGTGCTCGTGGGCCTCGGGGTTGGCGTCGACGCCGACGACGCTCGCGGCGGTCCGGGCGAGCACGTCCGAGCCGTAGCCCTCGCCGCAGGCCATGTCGATCACACGCAGTCCCGCGACCCGCGCGCCGATCCACTGGTAGACGACGAGATGACGCTGAAACCAGTAGTTCTCCTCGGGCACATCGGGCAGCGTGCGCTCGCCCGTGAGGGCGAGCGGAGGCACGCCCGGCGGCTGATCGCGCTGGAGGTAGAGGGGCACTGACACGGCGCGCGAGTATATGGTGCCGCCCCATGACCGCCCCCGCGAGCGCCGAGGAGATCCGCGACGTCAACACCCGCTACCACGACGTGGCGGCGGACAGCTATGACAGCAAGTGGGGCATCGACTTCGGCGAGATCGGGCACGCGCAGGTGCTCGGCAAGATCCACAAGGCGCTCGGGCACGCGCCCGACCACTACCCCCGCTCGCTCGAGATCGGCGCCGGCACGGGGTACTTCACGCTCAACCTGCGGAGCGCCGGGATCGTGCAGTGCGCGACCTGCACCGACATCTCTCCCGGCATGCTCGCCACGCTCCAGGCGAATGCCCAGCGCATGGGCCTCGCCGTCGAGACGAGGGTGGCCGACGCCGAGCGGCTCCCGTTCGAGGACGAGTCCTTCGATCTCGTGTTCGGGCACGCGGTGCTGCACCACATCCCCGACCTCGGCGTCGCCTTCTCCGAGTTCCACCGCGTCCTGCGCCCCGGCGGCACGGTGCTGTTCGCCGGCGAGCCCTCCCGCTACGGGGATCGCATCGCCTCGGTCCCCAAACGCGCCGCCACCCACGCCGCCCCGCTGTGGCGGCGGGCGGTCGGCGCACGCGCCGCGTCGACCGGCCACTCAGAGGACGCCGATCACCGCCTCGAGGGTGTCGTCGACGTGCACGCCTTCGCCCCGGGCGAGCTGCGCGGCTGGGCCGAGGCGGCCGGCCTGACCGGCGTACGTGTGAGCGGCGAGGAGCTGCTCGCGAACTGGTTCGGATGGGCCAACCGCACCCTCGAGGCGACGGCGGCGCCGGAGACGGTGCCCTGGGGCTGGCGCCAGTACGCCTACCGCGGCTACCTCGTGCTCCAGGAGGTCGACCGCCGCCTGCTCGAGTCGCATCTCCCGCCGGCCGTCTTCTACAACCTGATGCTCGCCGCGCGCCGCCGGGCCGACTGAGGGCGGGCGCCGTCAGACGGACGCGCGCTCGTAGACGTAGACCTCGGTCAGGTAGTGAAGCTCGAGCGGCTCGGGCGCGTCGGCGGCGAGCTCCGCGAGCTCGGCGAGCACCTCGGCGCGGCGCGGCGGTGCGAGCGCGGCGATGAAGCTGATCGAGGCGACGCGGTCGATGAGCCCGTCGCGGTCGACCTGCTGCCGGTAGGAGAAGCCCTCGCCCTGCAGCGAATGGAAGCGGGAGGTCGAAGCGAGCGACTCGCGCCAGTGTCCGTTGCCGTGCTGGGGCGTGTCGTCGCGCAGCGGATCGATGAGGCGCGAGACCTCACGCCAGAGCGGCTGCCCGAGGTCGCGGGCGTTCCAGATGAGCGCGAGGCGACCGCCGGGCTTGAGCACGCGGGCGAACTCGGCCAGCGCCGGCTCGCCGGCGAACCAGTGGTACGCCTGGCCGACCGTCAGCGTGTCGGCGCTCGCGTCCGGCAGCGGCAGCGCCTCCGCCGTCCCGGCGAGCGCGGTGACCGCGGGCAGCGCGTCCCGGAGCGCCGCACGCATCGCATCGAGCGGCTCGACGGCGATCACCGTCGCGCCCAACGGCACGAGCGCCTCGGTGAGCTTGCCGGTTCCGGCGGCGACGTCGACGACGGTCGCACCGGGGCCGAGCGCGCACTGCGCCGCCAGCCAGGCGATCGCCTCGGGTGGGTAGGAGGGCCGGCCGCGAACGTAGGCATCGACCGCGCGCTCGAACCCTCTCGCGGCCACGGGATTGACCGACATCGTTCCGACATGGTGCCACGCATGTGGCGCGGCGGTGCCGCTTAGACTCTGTGCGTGGACGAGCCCACGGATGCCTTCCCGCTGTTCCCCCTCGGCATCGTCGCGCTGCCGAACGAGCTCGTGCCGCTGCACATCTTCGAGCCGCGCTACCTGACGATGGTCGATCGGTGCCTGGACGACGGCAGCGAGTTCGGGATCGTGTGGCTCTCCGACGACGACCTCGCTCAGATCGGCTGCGCGTGCGAGATCGAGCGCGTGCTCGAACGACTCGAGGACGGGCGCATGAACATCCTCGCGCGTGGCACGCGTCCGTTCCGGCTGCTGGAGCGCCTCGACCATTTGCCCTACCCGGCGGGCACCGTCGAGTTCCTGAGCGACGACGACGCGGCGATCGACCCCGACACCGACGATCGCATGCGCGAGACCTACGCCGAGCTCGTCAAGCAGGCCACCGACGACGATCCCGACCCCGAGCAGCTCGCCGCGATGGACGCCTACGAGATCGCCGCCACGATCGACTTCGGGCTGGACGCCAAGCAGGGCCTGCTCGAGCTGCGCTCGGAGAACGCGCGCGTGCACCAGGTCCTGCGCCTGCTCCGCGCGGCGCTCAAGCGGCTCGAGTTCGTCGAACGCGCACAGGCCCGCGCGCGCTCGAACGGCAAGATCCGCTTCGGCTAGCCGCGACTACGCGAGGATTTCGGCGAGCGCCCGCCAGCGCGCCTGCCGGTAGCGGTAGATGAACTGCGCGAACAGCGCGACGCCGGGGGTCAGCCAGCCGGCGCGGACCTCCACGCGATCCGTGTAGCGGCACGAGCGCTCCCCGGTCGGCTCGAACAGGAGGCGATGATTCCACGCGCGCACCGGGCCGCCGTACTCCTGCGAGGCGACCTCGAGCGGGGTGACCCGCACGAGCCGGAGCGTGTGCGTCCACGCCGGCAGCACCCCGAGGAACAGGATGCGGGCCGAGATCTCATCCCCCTCGACCGCCTCGTCGGGCAGCGGGCCGTTGACCCGCAGCGCCAGCCACGGCCACAGCACGTGGCGCAGCAGCGCCGGGCGGCGGGCGAGCTCGCTCGCCCGCTCGGCGGCGATCGGCAGGTCGGTGGTCACTGACACGGTCATCGGTCTCTCCCGGTTCGCGTTCGCGGTGAGTGCCCTAGTATGAGCAATTACTCGTGTTTTGCCACTCGCGTTCGACCGCCGCATCCAGGTGACGCCCTCGCGGGCCTTGCAGCCCCGGCGCACGCCGGTTCAGAGCCGTTCGACGGCGACCGTCGAGGCGATCCTCGAGGCCGCTGCTCAGGTTTTCGAGCGCCACGGCTACGCCGCGGGCACGACGAACCGCATCGCCGATCGCGCCGGCGTCTCGATCGGCACCCTCTATCAGTACTTCCCGAACAAGGACGCGATCCTCGTCGCCCTCGTCGAGCGCCACCTCGACGAGGGCATCGCCGTCCTCGCCCCGGTCTTCGCGGCCCTGGAGGAGGACCCGCCGACGGTGCGCGTCGCCGTCGAGCGCGTGCTCGCCGGACTGCTCGAGCTGCACCGCCACCAGCCGAGGTTGCATCGTGTGCTCTTCGAGGAGGCGCCGCGGCCGGCGACCCTGCGCCGTCGCCTCGACGACGTCACCGATCGCGCCACCGACGCCCTCGCTCGCTACCTCGCCTCCCGGCCCGAGGTGACCGTCGCCGACCCTCGCCTCGCGGCGGCCCTCGTCGCCGCCGTGCTCGAGGCCACGACGCACGGCCTCGTCATCCATCCCCGCGGCGACCGGCCACCCGACGCGTACGCGCAGGCGGCGGCCACCATGCTCGAGCGGTATCTGACGGGGTGAGCGGCCCGGCGGGCCTGGCCGCCGGCGGGGTCGACCCACCGGAGCGGCCGCCGCGGGCGGCCATGTACCGGTGTGCTCGCTTTCCCCCGCATCGCGGGCATTCGGTAGCGCACCCCGCGACCGGCGCCCGCCCGCGCCCCTACAGCGCCAGGTGGCAGTCCCCCTGGGCGATCTGCAGCGTGAGCAGCGTCAGCGCGCCGAAGATCGACGGCTGGTGGGCGGAGTCGTCGTAGAAGCTGACGTGACCGTCGGGCGTCCGCACCGTGTAGTGGAAGACCGGGCGCGGGCCGGCCGGGAGCGTCAGGCCCTGCTGCGCCTGCGGCGCGATCGTCGTCTGGATGTAACGGGCCTGGATGAGCTGGGGGTCGGTGACCGGGACGGGCGCCTTGCCATCGCACGTCGCGGTGCCGGCATCGTTGACGACAATGGTGAGCGCGGCGCCCGGCACGTTGCCGCTGCGCTGCACGTAGAAGTCGTCCTGGACGATGATCCCGCCCGAGCAACCAGCAAGCGCGAGCGCGGCGAGGCCCGTCCCGATGAGGCCGCCGATCGGCCCCGCGACCGCCGCAGGGCGCAGGCCGCTCATGCCGTCACCGCCACGCCGCCACGCCGCGGATCGCCGCCGCCGTACAGCACCCCGGTCATCGAGTCGCGCTGCACGGCCTGCACGCCGCCGAAGAACAGGTTGAGCGACCGGAAGCGCACGACCTCGCGTCCGGCGCCGCCGAGCCCGTCGGCCTCGATCCCCGGCTCGACGTACACGGTGCCGTCCTCGAAGTGCACGCGCGGGGCGCACACCGCGTCGGCGGCACGGAGCCCGTGATCGACGACCCCGACGATCGTCTGCAGCAGCGCCGAACGGATGCGGTTCGACCCGGCGCTGCCGAGCACGAGCTCGACGGCCTCGTCGCGGAGGACGACCGACGGGGCCATCATGCTCGGCATCCGCCGGCCCCCGGGATGTCGGTGGAAGCCGAGCGGGTTCAGATCGAGCTCGCCCATGATGTTGTTCAGGTGCAGGCCGGTGCCCGGGACGACGACGCCCGAGCCCTCGCCGTTCGTGCAGGTCACGCTGCACGCGCGCCCGGCGGCGTCGAGCACCGAGATGTGCGTCGTCGCTCCGAGACGCGAGGAGATGAAGCGCTCGAGGAACCCGTCGTCGTCGAGTCCGAGCACGAAGGCGTCCGTGCGCTCGGCCTGGGCCGCCGCCATGACGTCGACGATCGCCTGCAGCGGCGGCGGGCTGTCGATCCGGTCGAGCAGCGCCAGGGCGTACGCGAGCAGCGTCCCGCCGGCCGACGGCGGCGGGTTGGTGAGGACGTCGCGGTCGCGGTAGTGCGTCCGCACCGGCTCGCGCACGACGGCCTCGTAGGCGGCGAGCTGCGCCTCCGGAAGCGAGCCGCCCCGCGCGGCGACCCATTCGCTGACCGCGGCGGCGATGTCGCCGCGGTAGAACGGATCGGCGCCCTCGGCGCCGAGGCGGCGCAGCGCGTCCGCGAGCTCGGGGTTGCGCAGCACGTCACCCTCGTGTAGCACGCGCCCCGTCGGGGCCCACAGCGCCGCGCACTCCGGGGTGCTGGTGAGGATGCCGGTGAGGATCTCGGCGACGTAGCCCTGCTCGGCGTTGATGACGACGCCCTGCTCGGCGAGCGCGGCGGCCGGGGCGGCGAGCTCGGCCACCGACATGCTGCCCCAGCGGGCCGCCGCCCCGCAGACGCCGGCCGGCGCGCCGTACACGCCGCACGACGCGGGTCCCACGTAGAACACCTGAGCCGCGTCCCCGAAGGAGACGTCGACCGCCTCGAGCTCGGCGAGCGGCGCCCCGTCGACACTCGGCGCCTCGACGAAGAAGTCGAGCAGCGCCGGCTCATGGTCCCCGCCCGCCACCAGCAGGTACCCGCCGGCGCCGAGCCCGGTCAGCAGCGGCTCGGCGACGAACGAGGTGAGCACCGCGGCGACGGCCGCATCGACCGCGTTACCGCCGTCGCGCAGTACGCGGACGCCGGCCTCGGCGGTGAGGGGATGCCCGGCCGCGACGATGCCCGCGTGTTCGGTGGCCATGGCGCCAAGGGTACGAGCTACGCGGCCCGCGGCGACCGCCGCGCGCGCGGAGTCAGATGCGAGGCAGGAACTCGGGCACTTCGAGGTCGCCGACGCCGAGTCGGCTCCGCGGCTCCTCGCGGCGGGCGCCGCTCGGCCGGCCCGTTCGCTGCACCCGCGGCTCACCGATCGGCTCGCGGAGCGCCGAGCGGGTCGCGGCCGGCGTCGGCCGATCCCCGTAGCCGGTGGCGACGACGGTCACCCAGACCTGATCGTCGAGCTTCTCGTCGACCATCGCGCCGAAGATGATGTTCGCGTCGGGGTGAGCCGCCTCCGACACCGCCTTCGCGGCCTCGTTGACCTCCCACAGCGAGAGATCCCGGCCACCGGTGATCGAGAGCAGGATCGAGTGTGCGCCGTCCATCGAGGTCTCCAGCAGCGGCGACGCGACGGCCTGGGCCGCCGCCTCGGTGGCCCGATGCTCCCCGGTGCCCATGCCGATGCCGAGCAGCGCCGTGCCGGCCTCGGACATGATCGTGCGCACGTCGGCGAAGTCGAGGTTGATCAGACCGGGCAGCGTGACGAGGTCCGAGACGCCCTGCACGCCCTGTCGCAGGACGTCATCGGCGACCCGGAAGGCGTCGACCATCGAGGTGTGCTTGTCGAGCACCGACAGCAGCCGGTTGTTCGGGACCACGATCAGCGTGTCGACCTCGTCGCGGAGCGCGTCGATGCCGAGCTCGGCCTGCTCGCTGCGCCGCGATCCCTCGAATCCGAACGGCTTGGTCACGATGGCCACGGTCAGCGCGCCGACCTCGCGGGCGATCCGGGCGACGATCGGCGCCGCGCCGGTCCCGGTGCCGCCGCCGGCACCCGCCGTGATGAAGATCATGTCCGAGCCCTTCAGGAGGGACTTGATCTTGTCGGACTCGTCCATCGCCGCCTGGCGACCCAGGTTCGCGTCGGCGCCGGAGCCGAGCCCGCGCGTGACCTGCTGTCCGATGTGCAGGGTCACGTCGGCCGTCGACTGCTGCAGCGACTGCAGATCGGTGTTGATGGCCATGAACTCGACGCCGGCGACCTCGGCTTCGACCATACGATTGACCGCGTTCACGCCCGCGCCGCCGACGCCCACCACCCGGATGACCGGCTGCACGACGGGCGTCGCCGCGCCGAACGCCGCTCGCGGCTCGGACCGCGCGTATACGTCCTCGCTGTGGACGATCGCCGGCGGCGACTCGAGGATCGGGCCCGGCGACGGAGCCGCCCGCTCCATCAGGTTGTCGGGGATCTCCGAGGAGAAGGCATGGCGCAGGCGCTCCTGCGGAGTCGGCACATCGGGCGCGCCGTACGCGTCACGGCCGCTGTCGACCGGCGGCTGCGGCGTCGTCGCGAGGCTCGGATGCGGGGCACCGCTCTCGCGGGGATGCACCGGCGAGGGCGTCGGCGCGCGCGGCTCGGAGGCCTCCGCCTCGAGCTCCTCGGTCTTCCGGAACAGCGCCGCAAGCGGTCCCTCGCGCATGCTCGCCCGCTTATTTTGTGCCATGAGCCAGAACCTCCTGCGCCAACTGGCGATAGGACTGAGCCGCCATCCCATCCGGCTCGTACTTGAGCACCGACATGCCCTTCACGGGCGCCTCGGCGAAGCGGACCGTCTTGCGGATCCGTGACGCGAACACTCGGTCGCCGAAGTTCTCCTCGAGGATCTCGATCGCCTCCTTGGCGTGGATCGTGCGCGAGTCCACCAGGGTCGGGAGGATACCCTCGATGTCGACGTCCGGGTTGAGGTTTTCCCGAATCATCGCCAGCGTGTTCTGCAGCTGGATGAGCCCGCGCATCGACAGATACTCGCATTGCACGGGGACGATCACTTTGTCTGCCGCGGTGAGGGCGTTGATCGTCAGCAGGCCGAGGCTCGGGGGCGTGTCGATGCAGATGAAGTCGTAGTCGCCGAGGATCGGCTCGAAGGCCTTCTGCAGCGCGCGCTCGCGCCCGATCATCGTCGACATCGCGATCTCGGCGCCCGCCAGGTCGATCGACGCGCAGGCGATGTCGATCTCGCGGCGGCGGATCACCTCGCGGATCGAGGTCTTGTGCACGAGCACGTCGTACATCGACTTATCGAGCGTGTCCGGGTCGATGCCCTGGGACATCGTGAGGTTGCCCTGGGGGTCCATGTCGACGCACAGCACACGGTGGCCTTCCTCCGCGAACGCGGCGGCGAGGTTGAGCGTCGTTGTCGTCTTGGCCACACCGCCCTTCTGGTTTGCGAAGGCGATGACCTTGGCGCTGGCTTCCACGGCAGGCTCCGATGGTCGATGGACAGCAATAGCCGTACGGGCTCGGTATTCGCATACGCATCGGGGATTCCTGCATGACCTCGACGCCGCCGCATCTGCATGGCGGCGCCGCTGGTTCACGCCGGCGAGCGGGCCGCTCGCCTGCGAAGCTGGCGCCGTGAGCGACGTCCCCGCAGCGGCCTCCGAGCCGCTCCCGTCACCGCTCGACCATCGCCTCGTGTTCGTGACGGGCAAGGGCGGCGTCGGCAAGTCGACCGTGTCGGCCGCACTCGGCGTGCTCGCCGCTCGGCGCGGGCGTCGCACGATCGTCGCCGAGCTCGCGCGGCGAGATGACGTCAGCCGCGTGCTCGGACCGACCGACGGTGCCGCGACGGCGTCCGGGTCCGTGTTCGCCGAGGTCGAGCTGCCGCTCCCGGGGGCCGGCACCGGCCGGCTGCACGCGATCTCGGTCGATCCCGAGCTCGCGATGGAGGAATACCTGATCGACCAGCTTCCGGTGCGATCGCTCGCGGAGCGCCTCGCCTCCAGCCGGACCTTCGGGTATCTCGCCGCGGCGACGCCCGGCCTGTCGGAGCTGCTGGCCATGGGGAAGGTCTGGGAGCTCGCACAGCCGACCCGGCGCACACCGGGCACCGAGCCCTATGACCTGGTGATCGTCGACGCTCATGCCACCGGGCACGGCGTGGCGCTCCTGCAGGCGCCGCGGACGTTCGCGGCGGCCGCCAGCGTGGGCCCGATCGCGCGCCAGGCCCGCATCATCGCGGCGATGATCGACGATCCGGCGCGCAGCGCGATCATCGCCGTGACCGATGCGAGCGAGGCGGCGGTCACCGAGACGCTCGAGCTGCGTGACGCGCTCGCCGAGGGCCTCGGGCGCGAGCTGGCCCGGGTGATCATCAACGGCGTCGAGCCGCGACGCTTCAGCGCCGCCGACGACGCGCTCCTGGCCGCGGCGCAGGACTCGACACCGCCGGACGATCCGGGCGCCCCCGCCCTGCGCGCCGCCCGCCACGCGCACCAGCGTGCGACGGCGCAGCGACGCCAGATCGCGCGCCTGCGACGCCAGGTCTCACCGTCGCCGGTGACGCTGCCGCACCTGTTCGTCGAGGCGCCCGGCGCCGCGGAGATCGAGCACCTCGCCCACCTTCTGGAGCAGCGCCTGTGACGCTCCAGGAGCGACTGGAGGGCAAGCGCATGTGCATCTGCGTCGGCTCGGGCGGCGTCGGCAAGACGACGGTGTCGGCCGCGCTCGCGCTCGGCCTCGCCCGGCGCGGGCAGAAGGTCGCCGTGGTGACAATCGACCCGGCGCGCCGACTCGCCACGTCGCTCGGCCTGCAGGAGCTCGACAACGAGCCGCGGCTTGTCGATCCCGCGCTCCTGCGCGCGCAGGGCATCGACACCGAGGGCGAGCTGTGGGCGATGATGCTCGACCCCAAGCGCACCTTCGACGAGCTGATCATGCGTCTCTCCCCCGATCGCGAGACGGCCGAGGAGGTGCTGGCCAATCGCATCTATCGCGAGCTCTCATCGGCCGTCGCCGGGTCCCAGGAGTTCACGGCGATCGCCAAGCTCTACGACCTCCATCGCGAGGGCAACTTCGACACGATCGTCCTCGACACCCCACCGTCGCGCAACGCGCTCGACTTCCTCGACGCGCCGCGCCGACTCACCCAGTTCTTCGAAGGGAGGGCCCTGCGCGTGCTGCTCGCCCCGACCGGGCTCGCCGCGCGCGTCGTCGGTCGGGGGACGAGCGTCGTCTTCGCCGTCCTCTCGCGGCTGACCGGGGTCGATCTCGTCGCCGACCTGTCGCTCTTCTTCCGCTCGCTGTCCGGCCTGATCGACGGCTTCCGCGAGCGGGCGCTCGGGGTGCAGGCGCTCCTGGCCGACCCGGCCACGACCTTCCTCGTCGTCAGCTCGCCGGAGCGCGCGCCGACCGAGGAGGCGATCTTCTTCGCGTCCCAGCTGTCCGCCGCGGGACTGAGCACAGGCGAGCTGATCGTCAACCGCGTGCACCGCGACGGCCTCGGCGAGCGAGCGCCCGACGAGGTGGCCGCCGCGCTGAGCGACGCGCTCGGCGAACGCCTCGCGCAGCGCGTCGCGCATAACGCCGCCGACTTCGAGGTGCTCGTGCACCGCGACGAGCTGGCGATCGCGCGTCTGAGCTCCGAGCTGGGCCGACCGGACCCGGTGATCATCGGCCACCTCGACCACGACGTCTACGACCTCGCCGGCCTCGCCGAGGTGGAGGCGCAGCTGTTCGCGGCGAGAGCGGCGGCCCCGGACGCCGAGCAAGCACCGCGAGCGTAGGACGCCGCGGGGCCGGTCGCCGTGACCGACCGGCGTCACACCCCCGCGACCGTTCGGTTGCGCGGCGGGCGCTCCGCGTCACCGGCCGGGCGCGTCTGTCACCGTCGCGTGACGCGCGGCGGGTGGTGTGGTCGATTGTTGCCCCCAGGGGGTACATACGGGACCACACCCCCAGTGGGCACCCGCCGCGACCGACACGCCGACACACTCGCGCGCCGGTCCCGTCACCGGGCACACGCGCGGCGTGACCCGCGGGACGCATCCGTCACCGTCGTGTCACCGACCGAGCAACGAAGCCGCCCTCAGAACGGAAGCTGGTCCTGCGTCGCGCGCACCGGCGCCTGCCGCGCGAAGCGCGCCTGCCCGCCCGACCGCGTCCGCGACGCCGGCGAGCGGTTATCGACCTCGGGCGTCGGTTCGCTGAACCAGTCCTCGACGTCGGCCACCGCGGCGCCGGACTCCGGGGACGACAACGACTCCGGCTCCGGCTCCGGCTCCACCGAAGACGAAGACGCCCCGAGCAGCAGCTCGTCGGCGACAGCCGCGAGGTCGCGATCGAGGTGGCCGCAGATGGCGTCGCGCAGGAGCGCGCGCAGGTGCCCGGCGATCGCCTGCACGAGGGCATCGCCGCCGGCCGAGCGCTCCGCCTCGCCGCGGATCACCGAGCGCTCGAGCTCCATCGCCCGGAGCACCCGATCGACGAGCGCCTGGCGCTCCTCGGGCAGCGCGCAGATGGCGGCAAGGCGTCCCGGGAGCATCCCGCTGGCCGGGCCCTCGGGCTCGAGCAGCCCGCGCAGTGCGAGCAGGTAGTCGGTGAGCGCGACGTGGTCGGTGGGCCGCTCGCAGCCGAGCTGGTAGCGCTCGAGCGCCCAGGCGAGCTCGTCGTCCTGGGGCGCGCGGCGCGAGACGAGGCTGCAGAACGCGCGCAGCTCGTCCTCCTGCTCGGCGGTGACGACGAGCATCCCGTGCGGACGGCCGCCGGTCCCGAGCGCGAACGGCCGCCACGGTCCGCTGCCCACCCGCGACCAGCCGAGCGGGCCGAGCGCGAGCCGCCCGTCGCCGAACAGACGCAGCGCCTGCACGAGATCGCGCACCGCGGCCGCCGCGTCGGCGACGGCGGCGTCCGGGTCCCCGCCCTCGGCGGCGAGGACCACGAGCAGATGCGGCGTTCCGCTCGCATCGAGCGCGAGCGCCTCGTCGGGCATGCCGTCGAACGCGCCGGGCGCGGCGACGGTCAGGCCGCGCGCGAGCGCAAGCTCGTCCGACGCGAGCGTCAGGCCGTGCAGCGTGCCCACGACCGTCACCGGGTCGCCGTCGGGCCGCACCGCGATCTCGAGACGGTCGAGCGCCCCGCGCAGATGCTCGGGCCGCAGCTCGAACTCGCTCTGGCCGTCGAACACGTCGGCGAGCAGCAGCCGCAGCGCCAGGCGCGCCCGCTCGCCGGGCTCGGCCGGCGCCTGCGCGGCACCGCGCGCGAGGACATAGCGACCAAGGCCCTCGATCGCTCCGATCGCGGCGACCGCCGGCGCGTGGCTCGCGAGCGCGCTCAGCGGCGCGGCATGGGCGCCGATGAACTGACCGGTGAGCGGGCGGTAGCAGTACAGCGGGGCGCGGTGGGCGCGCGACCCCTGCGCGACGATCTCGAACGGGACCTCTTCACCGGCCGCCGTGTGCTCGCAGAGCAGCAGCGCCGCATCCTCGACGAACGCCGTGAGCGCTGACTCGAGTTGGCGTGAACGCACGACTGAGCGGTTTCGCCGGCCACGGGCCCGCTCCTGCCCGCCGCACCGGCGCTTGCAGTCCGAGCCCGCCTACGCGACGGCGGCGACCGTCGAAGCGCCCTCGGCCTCGGCGGCGCAGGCGTCGGCGAGCCACTCACTGCCGTACTCGCGCATGAGCGCGATGATCGGCAGCAGCGCCCGGCCCTTCTCGGTGAGCGCGTACTCGACCCGCGGGGGGACCTCGGCGTACGTGTGCCGCTCGATGATCCCCTCCTCCTCGAGCGAGCGCAGGCGCAGCGAGAGCGTGCGCGGGCTGATGCCGCTCAGCGAGCGCTCGAGCTCACAGAAGCGGGAGCGCCCCTCCGCGAGATCGCGTACGAGCAGGATCGTCCACTTGCCGCACACGATGTCGGCGGTCCGGCAGACGGGACACGTCGGATCGAGCATCTGAGCCAACACTTTACCAACTGAAGTGTCGGTGCTCACGCGGCGACCCGTCCGCGGAGCCCTAGGTGACGGGCAGGCGCGGACGCTGCTGCGGCGGCGGTCCCGGTGGACGCGCTCCGGGCGGCGGCGGCCCCGGACGCGGTCCCGGACGCGGCGCCGGGCGCGACGCGGGCGGGCGAGCCTCGCCGCCGGCGTCGGGGTGCACGAACTCGGGCCGCCCTGCCGCGGCCTGCTCGACGTCGGCCATCGAGGTGCGCCGGCGCCCGTCGGCGGCGACGAGCAGCTTGAAGTCGTGCGGGCTCGACGCGGTGCGCATCGCGTCATCGAGCGACACGCGCCCGGCCTTCAGATGGTTGAACAGGTGCTGGTCGAAGGTCTGCATGCCGTAGAACTCGCCCTCGGCGATGACCTCGTGCAGCTTGCCGGTCTGCGCGGGGTCGGTGATCATGTCGCGCACGCGTCCGGTCATGCGCAGGATCTCGCAGACGGCGACGCGGCCACCCTTCGCGCCGGGCACGAGGCGCTGGGAGACGACGCCCTTGATCGTGCCGGCGATCATCGCGCGCGCTTGGCTGTGCTGGTGGGGCGGGAAGAACTCGAGCAGGCGGTTGATCGACTCCGTCGCGTCGACGGTGTGCACGGTGGAGAGCACGAGGTGACCGGTCTCGGCCGCCGACAAGGCGGTCTGCACGGTCTCGTCGTCGCGCATCTCGCCGATGAGGATGACGTCGGGGTCCTGGCGCAGCACTCGGCGCAGCGCGCGCTTGAACGAGGCGGTGTCCATCCCGACCTCGCGCTGGTTGATGACCGAGCGCTTGTCCTGGTGCACGAACTCGATCGGGTCCTCGATCGTGACGATGTGCTTGGCCATCGTCTCGTTGATGTGGTCGATGATCGCCGCGAGCGTCGTCGACTTGCCCGAGCCGGTGGTGCCCGTGAGCAGGATGATTCCGCGCTCCTCGGCCGCGAGGTCGCGAATCGCCGTCGGCAGGGCGAGCTCCTCGATCGTCGAGATCTTGTGCGGGATCGCGCGGCAGGCGAGCGAGGTCAGCCCGCGCTGGCGGAACGCGTTCACGCGGAAGCGCGCGACGCCGGGCAGCTCGAAGGAGAAGTCGACCTCGTGGTCCTCGTGGAACTCCTGAAGGCGATTCGGATCGTGCAGGAGATCGCGCAGCGCGCGCTCGGTGTCGTCGTCGGTGAGGCGCTCGACCCCCTCCTGACCCTTGAGCTCGCCATCGATGCGAAACAGCGGCGGCGCCCCCACCTTCAGATGGAGATCCGATCCGCCCCGTCGAACGAGCTCGCGCAGAGATTCCTGGACATCGAACATCCCTGGCTGCATCGGCGGCGGGTCGCCCCCGCTTGAACGATCTCCGCCGGCAGTGGACACGGCCGGTCGCGCCGCCCCAACACCGCATTTCAACAGGGGAAAAGGGCCGGCCAGCGGGCCTCAACCAGCGACCGGGTGGCGCCTGCCGACGCCGCCCGGCTCAGGCCACGTCGCGCAGCTTCTGCGCCTCGGCGAGGCTCTGCAGCTTCTTGAGCGACTGATTCTCGATCTGGCGGATGCGCTCGCGCGTGACGTTGAACGTGCGCCCGACCTCGTCGAGTGTGCGCGGATGCTCGCCGCCGAGCCCGTACCGCAGCTCGAGCACGCGCCGCTCGCGGTAGGAGAGGTTCTCCAGCGCCTCGCGCAGCGCCTCCTTGGTGAGGATCTCGGCCGCCCGCTCGTACGGGGACTCGGCGCGCTCGTCGGCGATGAACTGCCCGAACTCGGACTCCTCCTCGTCGCCGACCGGCTTCTCGAGCGAGACCGGAGCCTGGGCGGAGCGCTTGATCGAGTCGACCTCCTCCGGCTCGATGCCGGTGACCTCGGCGATCTCCTCGGCCGTCGGCTCGCGACCGAGCTCGGTGACGAGCTTGCGCTCCGCGCGACCGATCTTGTTGAGCTTCTCGACGACGTGGACCGGGATGCGGATCGTGCGGGCCTTGTCGGCGAGCGCGCGCGCGATCGCCTGGCGGATCCACCACGTCGCGTAGGTGGAGAACTTGAAGCCCTTGCGATAGTCGAACTTCTCGGCGGCGCGCACGAGACCGAGCGTGCCCTCCTGGATGAGATCGAGGAAGGGCAGTCCCTGGTTGCGGTAGTTCTTGGCGATCGACACCACGAGGCGCAGGTTGGACTCGACCATCTTCTGCTTGGCGTCGAGGTCGCCACGCTCGATGCGCTTGGCCAGGTCGACCTCCTCCTGGGCGGTGAGCAGGCGGACCTTGCCGATGTCCTTCAGGAACAGCTGCAGCGAGTCGGTCGTCATGTCCGGCTTGAGGTCGAGCGCGCCCTTCGCCTTACGCCGGCCCCGCTTGTCCGGCGCGCGCTCGACCTGGGAGGTCGCCGCGGTGGCCGGGTCGATGTCCTCGACGAGCTCGATCTCAGACCGCTCCAAAAAGCCGTGCAGCTCCTCGACGTCGGTCTCGTCGAGATCGAGCTCGGACGTGGCCGTGGAGATCTCCGCGTAGGTGAGCACGCCGACCTGCTGCCCCTTGGCCAGCAGGTTCTTGACCTCTTCGAGTTCCTGCAGTTCGACTACTGACATCTGATTCCGTTTCCGTGGTGGGGCCAGGTCCGCGTGCGCCGCGGTTCTGCCGGCTGGCATTACTGAGGGACGCCGGCGCGCAGCCCGCGCAAGGCTAGCGTCCGAGCGTAGGCCTCAATGCTAACGCTCCGGTCCGCATCGTCAACCCGATGCTCGTGCCGCTCCGCGAGCGCGCACACCGGACATATACACAGAACACCGAACACGCGGTCAAGGTTTCTCGGCTTCGTACGGAGCGCGCGAGCTGCAAACAGCGGCCGAAAGCGACCGGCGTCCAGCGCGGGATGCTCCGCTGCCTGCGGCCGGCGCTCGCCATCGTTGTCCTTTATCCGACATGACCGGCTCGAACGGGACGCCCGCTCTCGGCCCGAGTGCGCGATGATGTGCGCGACGATGAGCGATTCGAGCGTGGACGGCGGGCGCGACGGCGCGTCCGCGGGCGACGGGACAGCCGGGGAGGTGCTGGGCAACCTCCCACGGACGCGCCCGCAGCGTCCGAGCGCGCGCCGCGTGCACCGGGACGCCGATAACGGCGACGGCGGCACCGCGGCGCGACCGACGGCCAAGCGCGCGACCGCGCCGCGCGCCGCTCCGGCGAAGAAGGCTCGCGCGGCCACGCCGCGCAAGGCGGCTTCGACGACGGCGAAGCGCAAGTCGGCCGGCGCGAGCGACCGGTCGGGTGCCCCGCAGGGCTTCGAGGCCGAGGCGAGCGGCGGCGTGCAGCCACCGACCGCGTCCGACGTGCTCGACTCGGCGATCGGCGCCGCCGGCGACCTCGTGCACGGGGGCCTCGATCTCGGGGAGCGGGCCGTGCGGGGCGCGCTGTCGCGACTGCTGGGCCGCTGAGGCCCAGGTCGACATAACGTCGGCGCCTTCCGCGGGGTCGATCTATATACTCGCGCCCCTAACGCCGAGCCTCCGCACTGTACGCAGGCGGAGGGCGGGGGACCCATTGCGGCGCGCGATGCGCGCCGCGGGGGCGAATCGGTCGCTTCTCGACCGTAGCGCTGCTTGTTCTGCGCGAGCCCGTCAGCTCACCCCGTAGGCACCGGAACGAGGTTCGAAGATGACGTGTCGCACGCTGGTCAATCGTATGGGTGCCTGCGCGGCCGCGCTGCCCGCGGTTCTGGCCCTGGCCGCTCCGCTGCCGGCGGGCGCCGCGACGACGCCCAGCGTCACCTCGACGACCGGCGGGACGACGCCGGTGACGCCGGTGCTGCCCACGCCCACGCTCGATCCGCCGGTGCTCGTCGTCGGTGGGCCGATCACCGTACGCACGCGTCCGGCCACCTTCCTCGGGGACATCCTCAACTTCCACGGCACGACCCGCCCGTCGGCGCCCGGCGCCACGGTGCTCATCCAGACCCCGGTCCCCGGCACGTCGACGTGGACGACGCTCGCCCAGGCGACGGTCGACCACCACGGCGCGTTCCTGGCCAGCTGGCGCACGAACGTCACCGGTCACATCGCGGTACGCGCGATCATCGCCGACGCCTCGGCCGCGTCGCGCGGGCGCGCCGCCGCTCCCGAGGTCTCGCAGACCGGAGAGCTCGCCGTGTACACGCCGGCGGTCGCGACCTACTTCGGGCCCGGCTTCTACGGCCAGCAGACCGCCTGCGGGGAGACCATGACGCCGCAGCTGGTCGGGGTGGCCAACCGCACGCTGCCGTGCGGCAGCGAGGTCGAGGTCAACTTCGCCGGCCGGACGCTCGTCGTGCCGGTCGTCGACCGCGGGCCGTACGCGAACGGGGCCGACTGGGACCTCACCGCGGCCACCGCGGCCGCGCTCGGAATGACCGAGACCGAGACCGTCGGCACGATCGTCGCCGGTTCGCCCACCACCGCCCCCGCCAGCGCCCCCGCCACCGCGCCCACCGCCACGTCGCCGCTCGACTCCGAGTACGAGCAGACGACCGGCGGCGTCGTTCCCGGCTGACGTCGGCGACAATCGCGCCGTGCCCCAGGAGCTCATCTCGGTAGCCCAGGCGCGCGCGATCGTGCAGGCCGCCGCGCTGCCGCTCGCCGACGAGGAGGTGGCGATCGCCGACGCCTACGGGCGGGCCCTGCGCGAGGACGTGCGCGCGCTCGCGGACGTGCCGCCGTTCGTCAGCAGCGCCATGGACGGGTTCGCCGTCGTGAGCGGCGGCGCGCCGCGCGAGCTGCGCGTGGTCGGCGAGTCCCGGGCCGGGGCGCCGTTCGCCGGCGCGGTCTCGCCCAGCGACGCCGTACGCATCTCCACCGGCGCGGTGCTGCCGGCCGGCGCCGACGCCGTCGTCGCGCTCGAGCGCGCCGAGGAGCCCGACGCCGGCCGCGTGCTGCTGCACGAGCAGGCCGCACCCGGCCTGAACGTGCGCGGCGCCGGCGAGGACATGCGGGCCGGCGAGACGGCGCTCGTCGCCGGCCGGCGCCTCGGGGCGGCCGAGCTCGGCGTCGCCGTGGCCGCGGGGCGCGCGACGCTGCGTTGCGCACGCCGCCCGCGCGTGGCGATCGTGGCCAGCGGCGACGAGCTGCGCCCGCCCGGCGCGCCGCTCGGTCCCGGCGAGATCCACAACTCCAACGCGGTCACCCTGGCGGCGCTCGCCCGCCGCGCGGGCGCCGAGCCGACGTTCGGCGCCGGGGCGGCCGACGAGGTCGCGCAGATCGAGGCGGTGCTCGCCGAGGCCCTCGCCGGCGCCGACGTGCTCGTCGTCTCCGGCGGCGTCTCGGTCGGCCCCCACGATCACGTCAAGGCGGCCCTGCTGGCGCTCGGCGTCGCGGAGCGCTTCTGGGGCGTCGCGCTGCGCCCGGGCAAGCCGACGTGGTTCGGGACGCGCGATCGCACGCTCGTCTTCGGGCTGCCCGGGAACCCCGTGTCGGCGATGGTGACCTTCCTGCTCTTCGCCTCCCCTGCGCTCTCGCTGCTGCAGGGAGTCCCGCCCCAGGACCGCCACCGCGTCGCCACGCTCGGCGAGTCCCACACCGGACAGCCCGACCGCGACGAGGCGGTGCGGGTCGCCCTCGTCGAGGGCGACGACGGGCTGCGCGCCGTGCCCACGGGACCGCAGGGGTCGCATCAGCTCACCTCGATGCTCGGCGCCGACGCCCTGCTGATCGTGCCGGCCGGGCGCACGGCGAGCGCCGGTGACCGCGTCCGCGTGGAGCCGATCTGACCGACGCATCGTTGCGCTTCACTAGCCTTGTTGCCGCATGATCCCGGTCGTCATCGCCGCCCTCCTGGCCGCGGCGCTCGGTGCGCTCGCCGCCCTCTTCCGCGCCACGCGACGTCCGTGGCGCGGCTCGGCGGTCGCCGAGGTCGACATCTGCGATCCCGCCGACTCGACGACGACCGACGCGTCGGGCGCGGTGCGCTCGGTGCAGGCGGCCGACCTCTTCCTCCCGGCCGAGGCGGTGACCGAGATCTGGTCGCCGACGCACCTGGAGCGTCTCGCTCGCACGTACTGGCGCTTCCTCAGCCGCGTGACCCTCGGGCTCATCCGCGTCGTGTACTCCGACGACGAGCGCTACATCGTGCTCCTGCACCGGCGGCTGCGCCTGCTCACGTTCGCGTCGCCGGAGTACGAGATGGACGAGCGCCGCGGCGTCGTACGCTGGCGCATCGAGCGCGGCCTGCTCGTCGCCCGCCGCGGGCGCGGCGCGAGCGGCTACCTGCAGATCGACGTGCAGCGCGACGTGCCGAGCTCCGCGCCTCGCGCCCGGCTGCACGTCGAGGTCGAGGTGGCCAACTTCTACCCGGCGATCGCCGCCGGATTCGGCCGCTGGATCTACCAGCAGACGCAGTCGCGCATCCACGTGATCGTCACCCACGCGTTCCTGCGCTCGCTGGCGCGCCTCGACCTCGAGGAGTCGCGCGTCGGCCGCTACGCGCCGGCCGTCGGCGACGTCGGCGACGTGCCCAACCCCCCGCCGCCCGGGGAGCCCTCGACGCCTGACCGCGAGATCGCCGCCCGGGGGTGAGCCGCCGCGAGCGCCTCGCGCAGGCGGTCCGCCGTTTCGTCGGGGCGTTGCGTGGCTTGCGCCCAGTCGACGCGCACCACCCGGTAGCCGGCGGCCTCGAGCGTCGCCCGGCGCGCGGCGTCGGATTCGCGGGCCAGGCGATGGCCGTGGTAGCGCCGCCCGTCGGCCTCGATGACCAGGCGCTGGTCGGCGTAGAGGAAGTCGACCTCGAGGCCCTCGATCTCGGCGTTGACCTCCGGGCGCTGGAACCCGTGGTCGAGCAGCAGCGCCAGGACGCGGTCCTCGAGCTCGCTGCGGGTGCGGGCGAGGCTGGGCCCGAGGAGGGCTGCGAGTCGCCGGCCGCCGTGACGTCCGTGGGCGTGCGCGCACTGCCTGCGCAGGCCGTCCTCGTCGACGCGCCGCCGGACGTAGGCCTCGCTGACGGCGCGGCGGAGGGTCCTCTCGGTGGCTGCCTCGGCGAGGTCGAGCAGCGTGCGGGCGACCGTGGTCACCGGGATGCCGGCGTTGCGCGTGCGGTCGGGGGGCGGGAGGCCGCGGGTGACGTGAGCGCGGATGCCGGGGCGGGGGCGAACCTGCCGGGGAACGATGACGTCAATGGGCCCCGACCGTCGATCGAGCAGACCCCACGCCGCAGCGGCCGACCGATGGCTCAGCACCGCCTCCGGGCCGTACGCCAGGACGGCGGCCAGCTGACGCCCCTCCCAGGCCACCCGCGGATGTCCGACCGCGTAGACGCCGCGGTACAGGAGGTGTAGCCGGCCGATGCGCCGCCGGTACGCGATCGCGTTCTTATCCAGGCCGACGGCCCGAAGCTGGCCGACGGTGACCACCCCGTGCTGAGCCACCGCCAGCCGAGCGAGCGCCCGATCCGGGGGTGTATGCAGAAGGTGTGAACTATTCATACCTTCTGCATACACGTCCCCGGGCAGCCATCGCTGGAGGGTCCCAGCGGCTTGGGACGGTACGCGCCCGCCGCGCGGGACCGCCGCGGCCCGCCCGCGGACCGCCGCTTGGGACGGTGCGCGCCCGCCGCCCGGGACCCCCCGCGCCCGCCGCCCGGGACCGCCCTCAGTCCGTCGGCTGATACGAGTCCGCGCGCAGCTCGCGCATCTTCGCGCGGTCGTGCACGGCGGTGATGCGGCGCACGGTGCGCGTGCGGGAGCGCATGACGAGCGACTCGGTGCTCGCGCCGCCGGCGCTCGGGTAGCGCACGCCCTGGAGGACGTCACCGTCGGTGATCCCGGTGGCCGAGAAGAAGACGTCGTCCCCGGCGACGAGGTCGTCGCGGCTGAGCACGCGGTCGAGCTCGTAGCCGGCGGCGATCGCCGCCTCGCGCTCCTCGTCGTCGCGCGGCCACAGGCGGCCGAGGATCTGGCCGCCGATGCACTTGATCGCCGCCGCCGAGATGACCCCCTCGGGCGTGCCGCCGATGCCCCACAGCAGGTCGACCGGCGAGTCCTCGGTCACCGCCAGCAGCGACGCCGACACGTCGCCGTGCGAGATGAGCCGCACGCGCGCGCCCGCCGCGCGCATCTCGCGGATCCCATCGGAGTGGCGGGGCCGGTCGAGCGTGACGACCATCACGTCGCCGACGTCGATCCCCTTGCGCTCGGCGACGCGCCGCACGGTCTCGGACAGCGGCACGTTGAGGTCGAGCACGTCGGCGATCTCGCGCGAGCCGGCCAGCTTCTCCATGTAGACGCACGGGCCAGGATCGAACATCGTGCCCCGCGGCGAGAGGGCGATCACCGACAACGCGCTCGGCATGCCGTGGGCGGCGAGCGTCGTGCCCTCGAGGGGATCGACGGCGATGTCGACCTCGGGAGGGGTGCCGTCGCCGATCCGCTCGCCGTTGTAGAGCATCGGCGCCTCGTCCTTCTCGCCCTCGCCGATGACGACGATCCCGTCCATCGCCACCGACTGGAGCATGTGGCGCATGCCGTCGACGGCGGCCTGGTCGGCCGATTCCTTCTCGCCGGTCCCCACCCATGGCGCGGCGGCGATCGCCGCCGCCTCGGTGACCCGGACGAGATCGAGAGCGAGGTTGCGGTCGGGGCGCGTGGGCGCGGAATTCTCGGGCATCGCCGGCAGCCTATCCGAGAGGCTTTGGCATGGGCTCGGGGCGGGTGGGCTTGATACGTTGCCGATCGTGCGCACAGCGTCGGCGAGACCGAACCCCCCGGGCCCCGACCCGTCGCTGGATCTCGCCGCGCCGGTCGTCCACCGCCTCCGCTACCCGGCGCCGGGGCGGACGTGAGCGCGGCCGTCATCGGGGTCGACGTCGGGGGCACGAAGGTCGCAGCGGCGATGCTGCACGACCACGAGCTCTCGGCGACCCGTCTGGAGGCGAGCGATCACACCGACGCGGCCACGCTCGTCGATCAGCTCGCGACCGTGATCGTCGAGCAGACCGCGGCCGCCAACCAGCCGATCGCCGCCGTGGGCATCGGCGTCCCCTCCGTGATCGACTTCGCAAGCGGCCGCGTGCGCTCGACGGTCAACCTCCCGCTGAGCGATGTCGCCCTGCGCGACGTCCTGCAGGAGCGCGTGTCGCTGCCCGTGTTCGTCGATAACGACGCCAACTGCGCCGCGCTCGCCGAGGCCCACGACGAGGACGGGCACCTCGACGTGCGCCACCTCGTGATGTTCACGCTCGGCACCGGCGTCGGCGGCGGGATCATCATCAACGGTCGCATCTACCGAGGCGCGACGGGCGCCGCGGCCGAGTTCGGCCATCAGGTCATCGGGCTGCCGATGGAGGACCGCGTCCCCGAGGCCTCCGAGCACTTCCCCCAGCACGGCTCGCTCGAATGGCTCGCCGCCGGTCGCGGGCTCGATCGGCTGGCCGAGGCGGCCGCCCGCAAGCATCCCGATTCCGCGCTCGGACGGCTCGCCGCCGCGGGCGAGGCCGTCGCCGGCCCCGACGTCGTGCGCACGGCGCACGAGGGCGACGAGACGTCGGTCGCCGCGATCCGGCTGCTCGGTCGGCGGCTCGGCGTGGGGATCGCCAACGCGATCAACGTGTTCGACCCCGAGGTCGTCGCCGTCGGCGGCGGCGTGTCCTCCGCCGGAGAGCTGCTCATCGAGGCCGCCCGTGAGACGGCGCGCCAGTACACCCTCCCCGGGGTGGGCACGAGCACCGAGATCCGACTCGCCCGCTCGGGACCCCAGGCCGGCGTGCGCGGCGCGGCGCTGCTCGCCGTGCAGGAGCTCGCGCACGACTCGCCCGCGCTGCGGCCCGCGAGGGCGTCATGACCCCTGTACCCATCGAAACCCCTGGAGGGTGACCTGATGCAGATCGGCTTCGTCGGACTCGGCAAGATGGGCGGCAACATGGTGCACCGCATCCGGCGGGACTCCGACCACGAGGTCGTGGCCTTCGACTTCAGCCAGGCGGCCGTCAAGGAGGCGAAGAGCCACGGCGCGCAGGGCGCCAGCTCGCTCGCCGAGCTCGTCAGGAAGCTGGCGCCGCCGCGGATGGTCTGGATCATGGTCCCGTCCGGCGACGCGACCGAGGAGACGGTCGTCAAGCTCTCCAAGCTGCTCGACAAGGACGACACGATCGTCGACGGCGGCAACTCCAAGTGGACCGACGACAAGCGCCGCGCGGCGATGCTGCGCAAGCAGGGCATCAACTACGTCGACGTCGGCACGTCCGGCGGCGTATGGGGCCTGGAGGTCGGCTACTGCATGATGGTGGGCGGCTCCAACAAGGCGGTCAAGCGCCTCTCACCGATCCTCGACGTGCTCGCTCCGCCGACCAACGAGCTCAGCCGCGAGGCGATCGGCCCCTACGGCTGGCAGCACTTCGGGCCCTCCGGCGCCGGGCACTACGTAAAGATGGTGCACAACGGTGTCGAATACGGGCTTATGCAGGCGTATGCAGAGGGATTCGACATCTTCGACAAATCCGAGTACGAGCTCGACAACGCGAAGATCGCGCACCTGTGGGGTCAGGGCTCGGTCGTGCGCTCCTGGCTGCTGGAGCTCGCGGCCCGCGCCTTCGAGCAGGACGGCAACCAGCTCGAGTCGATCGAGGGCTACACGAACGACTCCGGCGAGGGACGCTGGACGATCGAGGACGCCACGGACCACGACGTTCCCACGCCCGTGATCACGGCCTCGCTGTACGCGCGCTTCTACTCGCGCGGGAACGGCGACTTCACGCATCGCGTACTTGCCGCGCTGCGCAACCAGTTCGGCGGACACGCCGTCAAGTCCGCTCCCAAGGCCTCCCGGAGGTAGCCGCCCATGGCCGTGACGACCGAGCCCGAGAACCCCCTGGCCGCGGGGCTGGAGCGGCTACCCGTCCATCCGACGGCGCTCGTCGTGTTCGGAGCGACCGGCGATCTGGCCAAGCGCAAGCTGCTGCCCGCGATCTACAACCTCGCCCACGAGGGCGCCCTGCCCGAGCGCTTCTTCCTCGTCGGCGTGTCGCGCAGCGAGATGGCCCACGAGGAGTTCCGCGAGATGGCGGTCGAGGCGATCACGAGCTTCTCGCGCCGTCCGCCCGACAAGGACGTCCTCGAGCACCTGCTCGAGGACGTGCGCTACGTGCCGGGGTCCTTCGACGACGCGGGTGTCTATGCGGCACTGGCCACGACGCTCGACGAGTTCGACGAGAAGGCCGGGCAGCCGCTCAACCGGGCCTTCTACCTGTCGACCGCGCCGCAGTTCTTCCCGGTCATCATCGAGGCGCTCGGCGCCCAGGGCCTGCAGCGCCGCGAGGGCGCTGACGTCGAGGTGCGGGTGATCATCGAGAAGCCGTTCGGGACCACGCTGCGCGAGGCGCAGGAGCTCAACCGCGAGGTGCTGTCGGTATTCGCCGAGCGCCAGGTCTTCCGCATCGACCACTACCTCGGCAAGGAGACCGTGCAGAACATGCTGGCCTTTCGCTTCGCGAACGGCCTGTTCGAGCCGGTGTGGAACCGTAACTACATCGACAACGTCCAGATCACCGCGGCCGAGGACCTCGGCATCGGCACCCGGGCCGGCTACTACGACTCGGCCGGGGCGCTGCGCGACCTGATCCAGAACCACATGCTCCAGCTGCTGACGCTGCTGTGCATGGAGCCCCCGGTCTTCTTCTCGGCCGACGAGGTCCGCGATGAGAAGGTGAAGGTCCTCCACGCCATCACGGCGCCGACGCCCGACGACGTTCCGGAGATGGCCGCGCGTGCGCAGTACGAGGCCGGCGTCGTCGCCGGCGAGCCGGTGCGCGGCTACCTCGAGGAGGACGGAGTGCCGGCGAACTCGAACACGGAGACCTATGCGGCGCTGCGCCTCTACGTCGACAACTGGCGCTGGGCCGGCGTCCCGTTCTACCTCCGCACCGGCAAGTGCCTCGCGCGCAAGCTGACCGAGATCGCGATCACGCTCAAGCCCGTCCCGCACCTCGCCTTCCAGGCCGACGCCGAGGGCGTGCGCCCGAACCAGCTCATCCTCACGATGCAGCCCAACGAGGGCGTCTCGCTCTCGCTCGGCGCCAAGGTGCCGGGCACGCGCATGACGATCGCCCCGGTGAACATGGAGTTCCTCTACGGGACGGCGTTCATCTCCCAGTCACCCGAGGCCTACGAGCGGCTGATCATGGACGCGATGCGCGGCGAGGCGACGCTCTTCACCCGCAACGACGAGGTCGAGGCCCAGTGGCACATCTGCGACCCGATCGTGCAGACCTGGGCCGCCACGCCGGGACCGCTGCCCCAGTACCCGGCGGGCAGCCAGGGCCCCGCCGAGGCCGACCGGCTGCTCGTCGGAGACGACAAGTGGCGCGCGATCTGAGCCCCGCGCCCGAGACGGGGCGCGGCTGATGCCGGGGGTCAAGGACAGCCTGTGGACGGCGCAGGACACGACGCCCTCGGCGATCGAGGCCGCGCTGCGCGAGCTGCTCGCCGAGCGCCACGCGGAGCACGCCGGCTACGTGCCCGCGCGCGTGCTCAACCTCGTGTGCGTCGTGGACAAGGCCTGGAGCGGCGAGATCGCGAACCGGCTGCGCAGCGTCGGCGACTCACACGCCTCGCGCACGATCGTGTGCGCCGTGGAGCCCGGCCGCAGCCGCATCGACGCGATCGCCACGATCGCCTCGGACCGCGAGCCGGGGCCGGGCGAGTTCGCGCTCACGCGCGAGACCATCGTCCTGACGATCGGCTCGAGCCACCTCGCGCACCTCGACACGATCGTCGACCCGCTCGTCGTCACCGACATCCCGACGGTCGTATGGGCGCCACACGGCCACACGGAGGCGATCGAGGCGCTGCGGGGCGTGGCCCAGGTGGCCCTGCTGGATTCGATCGACGATCCGGAGGTCGGCGAGGCGCTCGATCGCGCCGCCTCGCTCGCGCAGTCCGTGCACGTCGTCGACATGGCCTGGCTGCGCACGATCCCCTGGCGCGAGCGCCTCGCGGCGACGTTCGACCCGGAACCGCTGCGCCCGCAGCTGAACATGATCAGCTGCGTCGAGGTCCGCCACCAGCCCGACTCGGTGGCCTCCGGCGTGCTGCTGCTCGGCTGGCTGGCCTCGCGGCTGGAATGGCAGTGCAGCCCGCTGCTGCCGTCCGGACCCGGCCTCACCGGCAAGGCCCACGCGCACCGCCAGGACGTCTCGCTGACGCTCACGCCGGCCCCGGCGATGCAGGTCCGCGGTCTGCAGGGGCTGACGATCGAGACGGCCTCCGGCCGTCATCTCTCGCTCGACCGCAGCCCCGGCGGGCTGCTCGCCCACTACCGCAACGAGCGCAAGCAGGTCGACCGCACCTGGACGGTGCTCGGCGCCTCGCGCGGCGAGGGCGGCATCCTCGGTAATGCGATCCGCGCGGCGCTTGCGCGCGACCGGATCTACCTTCCTTCGCTGCAGACCTCGACGGGAATGGTGCGCTAGGACGATGAGCGACGGCGTCGCCAGACCGCTGGTCAACACCCAGGGCGTCGCGCCGATCGGGGCCAGCGCGTTCCCGCCGATCGCCGAGTACGCCTTCCTGTCGGACTGCGAGGTGACGGCGCTCGTCGCGCCCGGCGGCGCGATCGAATGGATGTGCCTGCCGCGCATGGACGGCCCGTCGATCTTCGGCGCGATGCTCGACCGCGCCGCCGGGAGCTTCCGTCTCGGCCCGGCCGACGTCACGGTGCCGGCCGGGCGACGCTACATCCCGGGGACGATGGTGCTCGAGACGACCTGGGGCACCCGCTCGGGCTGGCTGATCGTCCGCGACGTGCTGCTGATCGGGCCCTGGCACCACGAGCGCGAGCGCTCGGAGTCCCACCGCCGCGCCCCGACCGACTACGACGCCGATCACGTGCTGCTGCGCACGCTGCGCTGCGTCGACGGCAACGTCGAGGTGACGCTCGACTGCGAGCCGAAGTTCGACTACGGGCTCATCGAGGCGAGCTGGGAGTACTCCGGTGAGGCCTACGGCGAGGCGATGGCCACCGGCCCCGGCACCGACCTGCGGCTGCACCTGACGAGCGACCTGCGCCTCGGCTTCGAGGGCGGGCGCGCGCGGGCCCGGACGACGCTCAAGAACCAGGAGACCGCGTTCGTGGCCCTGTCCTGGACGACGCACGCCCCGCCCAAGACCTTCGACGAGGCCTACCGGCGGCTCGTGTTCACGACGAACTACTGGCACGAGTGGCTCGCCCAGGGCGAGTTCCCGGATCACCCCTGGCGCGGCTACCTGCAGCGCTCGGCGCTCACGCTGAAGGGGCTGACCTACGCGCCGACCGGCGCGCTGGTGGCCGCCGCGACGACCTCGCTGCCCGAGACCCCCGGCGGCGAGCGCAACTGGGACTACCGCTACAGCTGGATCCGCGACTCGAGCTTCATGCTCTGGGGCCTGTACACGCTCGGCTTCGACTGGGAGGCCAACGACTTCTTCTACTTCGTCGCCGACGTCGCCGAGGGCGAGCAGCCACTGCAGGTGATGTACGGCATCGGCGGCGAGCGCCAGCTGACCGAGCGCACGCTCGATCACCTGTCGGGCTATGAGGGCGCGCGTCCGGTGCGCACCGGCAACGGCGCGTTCGACCAGCAGCAGCACGACGTCTGGGGCATGGTGCTCGACTCGGTCTTCCTGCACACGAAGTCGCGCGACAGCCTGCCCGATCGCGTGTGGCCGACGCTCTGCCGCCAGGTCGAGGCGGCGATCGAGCACTGGCGCGAGCCCGACCGCGGGATCTGGGAGGTGCGCGGCGAGCCGAAGCACTTCGTCTCCTCCAAGCTGATGTGCTGGGTGGCCTGCGACCGCGGCGCGCGCCTGGCACTGCTGCGCGAGGACCTCGAGAAGGCGTCGCGCTGGCAGGCCGCCGCGGACGAGATCTGCGCCGACATCCTCGCCCGCGGCGTCGACGAGCGCGGCGTGTTCATCCAGCACTACGACACCACGGCACTCGACGCGTCCGTCCTGCTCGTGCCGATGGTCCGATTCCTGCCGCCCGAGGACGAGCGCGTGCGCCAGACGGTGCTCGCCATCGCCGACGAGCTCACCGTCGACGGCCTCGTGCTGCGCTACCGCGTCGAGGAGACCGACGACGGGCTCTCCGGCGAGGAGGGGACGTTCGCGATCTGCTCGTTCTGGCTCGTATCGGCGCTCTCGGAGATCGGCGAGGCGGCCCGCGCCCGCGACCTCTGCGAGAAGCTGCTGTCCTACGCGAGCCCACTCGACCTCTACGCCGAGGAGATCGACCCGCACTCGGGCCGCCACCTCGGCAACTTCCCCCAGGCGTTCACCCATCTGGCGCTCATCAACGCCGTCATGCACGTCATCCGCTCCGACGAGGACATCGTCGCCGCGCAGGAGTCGATCTCGGCGGCGATGAAGGCCCCCACCCTGCGGACCCGACCGAAGCCGAGCTGAGCCCGGAACCGTGACCGAGGTTCACACCCTGTCCGACAGCGAGGCCGCCTGCGCCTTCGCCGCGGCCGAGATCGCGGCCGGCGTCGAGCGGGCGCTCGCCGAGCGCGGCATCGCCCACCTCGCGCTCGCCGGAGGCAACACGCCGCGCCGCGCCTACGAGCTGCTCGGCGGGCTGCTCGCCGACTGGAGCCAGGTCGAGGTGTGGTACGGCGACGAGCGCTGTGTCAGGCCCGACGATCCCGAGAGCAACCACCGCATGGTGCTCGAGAGCCTCGTGGCCGCGATCGACGCCCACGGCACCCCGCCACCGCAGATCCACCGGATGCGGGGCGAGCTCGGCCCCGAGGCGGCGGCGCACGAATACGAGGTCCTCCTGCGCGAGCGCATCGCCGTCGGCGACGACGGGCTGCCGGCGCTCGACGTGTCGGTGCTCGGCCTCGGCCCCGACGGCCACACCGCGTCGCTGTTCCCCGGCCACCGCGAGCTCGACGAGCTGCAGCGGCTGTGCCTGCCGGTGTACGGCTCGCCGAAGCCTCCGTCGCATCGCGTCACGATGAGCCTGCCGGTGCTGCGGGCCGCACGCGCGACGCTGCTGCTCGCCCCGGGGGCCGAGAAGGCGCAGGCGCTCGGCCGCGTGCTGGCCGGACCCGATCCGGCCACCCCCGCGAGCCTGCTCGGCGGCGATCGCCTGCACGTCATCACCGACGAGGCGGCGCACCCCTCGACGTGAGCGCCGCGGCGAACTCCGACCGGGTCGTGATCGTCCGCCACGCCGAGACCGAGTGGAGCGTCTCCGGCCGCCACACCGGTCGTACCGACATCGCGCTCACCGAGGGCGGCCGGCGGGTGGCGGTGGCGCTGCGCGCGCCGCTCGCCGACTGGACCTTCGCTCACGTGTTCTGCAGCCCGCTGCAGCGGGCGCGCGAGACGTGCGCGCTCGCCGGCTTCGAGCTCGTCGCACAGCTGCGCGGGGAGCTCGCGGAGTGGGACTACGGCGACTACGAAGGTCTCACGACCGCGCAGATCCGTGAGGAGCGCCCGGACTGGGACCTGTGGCGCGACGGCTGTCCCGGCGGCGAGCGGGCGGCCGACGTCGGCGCGCGCGTCGACCGCCTGCTCGCCGAGGTGCGAGCGGTGCACGGGAACGTCGCCTGCTTCGCTCACGGCCACGTGCTGCGCGTGCTCGGCGCCCGCTGGATCGGGCTGCCGCCGAGCGAGGGAGCGCTGCTCGCGCTCTCCACCGGCTCGATCGGCGTGCTGGGCGACGAGCGCGAGCACTCGGTGGTCTGGCGCTGGAACGACACCCGCGCCGCCGAGCACGTCGCCGGCCGCTGATTGGCGGTATTCGGACAACGGGCGCGGCCGGAGGTGGCGCCTGTGTAATGTTGAGCGGCACGCGGAGACTGCTGCAGCGCGGGTCGCCGAGGCGACCTGGGACCAGCCCATGGCCGCCCCCATCCGACAGGACGCTCCCCACACCGATGCCGTCGCCGCGAGCGACGTGCTCACCGGCCTCACCGAGGCCCGGGAGCGGACGCTCGCGCTCGTGGCCCCGATCGGCGACGCCGACCTCGAGCGCACGCATTCGAATCTCATGAGCCCGCTCGTGTGGGACCTCGGCCACATCGCCGCCTACGAGGACCTCTGGCTCGTGCACCGCCATGCCGGCGAGACGCTCCTGCATCCCGAGCTCGCCGCGCTCTACGACGCCTTCGAGACGCCGCGCGCCGTGCGCGGACAGATCGAGGTGCTCACCCGCGGGCCGGCCCTGGAGTACCTGAACGAGACGCGCGAACGCACCCGGCGCGCGATCGAGCGCCACGGCGTCGGCGAGGGGACGCTGCACGAGATGGTCATCCAGCACGAGCTCCAGCACAACGAGACGATGCTGCAGACGCTGGGCCTCGCGCGGCTGACGGGCGTCGGGCCCTTCGGCGACGACGCGGGCCGCGGCGCGGCGGGTCGCCGCCGCGGCGGCGGCGTCGCGGCCGCCACCGGCCTGGAGACCGTCGAGGTACCGTCCGGCCCGTTCGCGCTCGGCGCGCCCGACATGCGCTTCTCCTACGACAACGAGCGTCCGCGCCACCCGGTGGCGCTGCCTGCCTTCCGCATCGGCCGCACGCCGGTCACGAACGCCACCTGGCTGAGCTTCGCCGAGGGTGGCGGCTACGAACGGCGCGAGTGGTGGAGCGACGAGGGCTGGGCCTGGAAGGAGGAGTACGACATCGAGCGACCAGGCGGATGGCGGACGCGGCCGCCGCCCGACGAGCACCCCGATGGCAGCGACGCGGTGCTCGGATGGCGAGGGGAGCCGGTGTACGAATGGCGGTGCGGGGCCTGGGAGCCGCTGCATCCCGACCGACCGGTCGTCCACGTGTCCTGGTTCGAGGCCGACGCCTTCGCCCGCGCGCACGGAGCGCGATTGCCGACCGAGGCGGAGTGGGAGAAGGCAGCGACCTGGGAGCAGCGCACGGGGGCGACACGCGACTGGCCGTGGGGCGCCGAGCGCCCCACCGAAGCGCACGCGAACCTGTTCGAGAGCGCGATCTGCGGCACGGCGCTCGTCGGCTCGCACCCCGAGGGTGCCGCTCCGTGCGGAGCGCTCGGCATGATCGGCGACGTGTGGGAGTGGACGGCGACCGAGTTCCGGGGCTACCCGGGGTTCCAGGCCCACCCCTACCCGCAATACTCCGAGGTGTTCTTCGACCACGGGTACCGCTCGCTGCGCGGCGGCTCCTGGGCGACGAGCCGCGGGGTCGCGACGCCGACGTTTCGTAATTGGGACCTACCGATCCGCCGGCAGATATTCGCCGGCGTGCGCATAGCGAGGGACGCGAAATGACCGTACCGACCGACACCACCTGTCCGGGCACGCGCATTCGCGTGGACTCCTACCTCGGCGGCGGCCAGGAGCGCTCGCTCGCCGACGACGTCCTCGACGGCCTCACGCGCCCGTTCAAGGAACTGCCTCCGAAGCACTTCTACGACGCTCGCGGCGCCGAGCTGTTCGATCGCATCTGCGACCTGCCGGAGTACTACCCGACGCGCACCGAGCGGCTCATCCTCAACGAGCGCGCCGCCGACATCGCCGCGGCGACGGGCGCCGCCGAGCTCGTCGAGCTCGGGTCGGGCACGGCGGCCAAGACGCGGGTGCTGCTCGACGCGCTCCAGGACGCCGGCACGCTGCGCCGCTACGTGCCGCTCGACGTCACCGAGTCGATGGTCCGCGAGAGCGCCGAGGCACTCGTGCGCGAGTATCCGGATCTGCGGGTGCACGGGGTCATCGGCGACTTCGAGCGCCATCTCGACCAGGTGCCGGAGGCCGACGGGCCGCGCATCGTCGCCTTCCTCGGCGGCACGATCGGCAACTTCCCACCCGGCTCGCGGCGGCGCTTCCTGCGCCAGATCGCGCGGCTGCTCGGACCGGACGACTACCTGCTCATGGGCACCGACCTCGTGAAGGACCCGGGTGTGCTCGAGGCGGCCTACGACGACGCCGAGGGCGTCACCGCCGAGTTCAACCGCAACGTCCTGCACGTGCTCAATCGCGAGCTCGACGCCGACTTCGACCCCGACGCGTTCGAGCACGTCGCGCTGTTCGACCTGCGCCACGAATGGATCGAGATGCGCCTTCGCGCGCGCGGCGCCCAGTCGGTGACGATCCGCGCGCTCGATCTGCCGGTCGAGTTCGAGCCCGGCGAGGAGATGCGGACTGAGATCAGCGCCAAGTTCACGCGCGTCCGCCTCACCGGCGACCTCGCGGCGGCCGGGCTCGAGCTCGTCGACTGGCTCACCGATCCCGACGAGCTGTTCGCCCTGTCGCTCTCGCGGCTGCGCACCTGAGCTCCGGACAGGACCCACGGGCCACGGCGGTAACGAGTCCCGTGCCGGTATAGAATCAGTGGTCTAGGCCCCGTGGAGTGCGACCGCCGGGGGATAAACCTGCCCGTGGAGTGCGACCGCCGGGCGTCATCACCGAAAGGAACTCATACCATGCCTGAAGCCGTCATCGTCGACGCGATTCGGACGCCCGTCGGTCGCGCCTTCAAGGGCTCGCTCGCCACGCTGCGCCCCGACGAGACATTGGCCTTCGTCGTGGACGCGGTCCTCGAGCGCAACCCCGAGGTCGACCCGAGCACCGTCGAGGAGCTCGTGGCCGGCTGCGGCCTGCCCCAGGGCCTGCAGGCGAACAACATCGCCCGCATCGCCGTGCTGCTGTCCGACAAGCTCGGGCAGAACACGAACGGCTCGACCGTGTCGCGCTACTGCGCGTCCGGCCTGGACGCGATTCGCATCGCGGCCAACAACGTCGTGGCCGGCCACGGCGACACCTACATCGCCGGCGGCGTCGAGTTCGTCTCGCGCTACAACGCCGCTCAGGAGGCCGCCCACCCCGAGGACCAGAACGAGCATCTCCAGGGCACGAACGGCACCCCGAACGCCTACATCGCGATGGGCCTGACCGCCGAGAACGTGGCCGAGCGCTACGGGGTGACCCGCGAGCAGCAGGACGAGTACGCCCAGCGCTCGCAGGAGCGCGCGGTCGCCGCCCAGCAGAACGGCATCTTCGATCGGGAGATCGTCGCCGTGAAGCTTGCCGACGGCACCGAGGTGTCCAAGGACGATGGCCCGCGACCGAGCTCCACGCTCGAGAAGCTGGCGAGCCTGGAGCCGGCGTTCAAGCCGGACGGGACCGTCACCGCCGGCAACTCGTGCCCGCTCAACGACGGCGCCGCCGCGGCGATCGTCATGAGCGCGGAGAAGGCGCAGTCCCTCGGCCTGAAGCCCCGTGCGCGCATCATCACCGCGGCCACCTGGGGCAACGAGCCCGAGTACATGGGCGTCGCCCCGATCGGCGCGATCAAGAAGGCGCTGCAGCGCGCCGGCATGACGATCGGCGACGTCGACATCGTCGAGCTCAACGAGGCGTTCGCGGCCCAGGTGCTGCCGATCGCCGAGGAGGTCGGGTTCGGCCTGGACATCCTCAACCCGCACGGCGGCGCGATCGCCCTCGGCCACCCCTTCGGGATGACCGGCGTACGCATCATGACGACGCTGCTGAACGACCTCGACACGCTCGACGGGACGATCGGGCTGGAGACGATGTGCGTCGCTCAGGGCCAGGGCGAGGCGATGCTCATCGAGCGCCTGAAGTAGGCGCCGCAGCCCCGACGCACGCAGTGAGCGAGGGCCCGCCGCACGGCGGGCCCTCGCCAGGGGTGCCGGAGGCGGGGCCGCCCGGATCGTCTCCGGGAGCGGCTATCCGCCCGCGGCGATCTCAGACCGCAGCTCGCCGAGCACGGCGACGACCGGCTCGGGCTGGGGACCCGCGGACAGGCACTCGTCGATCAGCGCGACCGCCTCGTCGCGGCGCCCGAGCCGTCCGAGGACGGTGGCCTTGACCGAGACGATCTCCGCCACCCGGGTCGTCAGATCGCGCCCTTGCGGATCGCGCGCCTCGAGCGCGGCCAGGGCGTCCTCGCCGTATCCCGCCAGCCGCTCGAAGGCGTCGGTCGCCTCGCGCTCCCGGCCCAGGCGGCCCAGGATCGTCGCCTTCCCGAACAGCGCGAGCGCCGCCAGCTGGCGCCCCGTCGGGTCGGTGACGCCGGCCAGGAGCGTGGCGAGGATGTCGAGCAGCCCGAGGGCGGCGTCGGGGCGCGGCACGCTGGCCGCGTTCGCCGTCGAGAGGAGCACCGCGGCCGCGCCGGACGCGCCGTCGAGCCCCGCGCCGCTCTGGAGGTGCCCGCCGAGCGACTCACAGACGGCGATCGCCTCGTCGAGGTCGCCGATCCGCAGCAGCTCCTGCGCCCGCGCCGTGAGCGCCTCGATCGCGGGATCACGTGCGGCGTCGGGTCCCACGGGCCCGCGGCGGTCTAGAGGTCGAGCCGGCTCACGCCGAGCTCGTCGAACCCGACGTGGTGCGCGAGCTCATGGCGCACGGTCCGCGTGACCTGCGCGCGCAGCCGGTCGGCGTCATGCCCGAAGTCGCGGCGCAGCGTGTCGCGGAAGATGATGACCCGGTCGGGGTAGTTGTCGCGCGTCGCGCCGTCGCCCTGGTACAGGCCGTAGGCGCCGTGGCTCGCGCCGTCGTCGGACACCATCACGGCCACGTGCCCGAGGGCGTTGCGCAGCAGGTCGGGCAGGTCGTCGAGCGCGTCGCGCACCAGCTCGTCGAAGTCGTGGTCGTCGAGCGGGTCGAGCTCGAGGAACTCGCCCTCGGTCGGCTCGGCCCGCCCCCGCCCCGCAGGCGGGGCCAGGCCGGTGCCGGCGAGGCGCTCGGCCTGCAGCACGAGCGCGTCGAACTCCTGCTCGGACTGCGGGTCGTGCCAGCCGGCCATCCCGACCGCCGCGAACGCGACGACGGCGAGGAAGGCGACGATGACCACGAACCCGATCGCGAGCTGCTCGATCGTGCGCAGCGGACCCGACGCGCTGAACCCCTGGGCGACGACGACCACCACGAGGCCGAGCGACAGCGCGACGAGCGCCGCGAGCGCGACCCGCCTCCCCGACGCCGGTCGCGGCGTCCTCTGGGGCTCGATCGGCGCGGGCATGGGGAGCGACCTACTTGAGCGCACGGGCGACGACGAGACGCTGGATCTCGTTCGTGCCCTCGTAGATCTGGGTGATCTTCGCGTCGCGCATCATGCGCTCGACGGGGTATTCCTTGACGTAGCCGTAGCCGCCGAGCACCTGGATCGCCTCGATCGTCACCTTCATCGCGGTGTCCGAGCAGAAGATCTTCGCCATCGAGCTGTACTTGCCGAAGCCCGCCTCGCGCCGGTCGGCCATCGCGCACGCCTTGTAGAGCAGCTCGCGAGCCGCCGCGGTGCCGGTCTCCATGTCGGCGAGCTTGCTCTGGATCATCTGGAACTCGTTGATCGGGCGACCGAACTGACGCCGTTCGCGGGCATACGCGACCGCATAGTCGGTCGCCCCCTGGGCCAACCCGACGGCCTGCGCGGCCGCGCCGAGACGGGTGCGATCGAGCGTGGCCAGCGCGACCGACAGACCTTTCCCAACCTCACCGATCACGTTCGCGTGCGGCACGCGCACGTCGTCGAAGATCGGCTGGCCGGTCGGCGAGCCCCTGATGCCGAGCTTGTGCTCGAGCTTGCCGACGCTGAAGCCCGGGCGGTCGGCCTCGACGACGAACGCCGTGATGCGGCGCTCCTCGCGGTCGGTGACCGCGAACACCGTGTAGAAGTCGGCGACGCCGAGATTCGTGATCCAGTTCTTGGTCCCGGTGATCACCCACTCGTCGCCGTCGCGGATGGCGCTGGTGAGCATCCCGCCCGGATCGGAGCCGGCCTCGGGCTCGGACAGCGCGAACGCGGGCGTCCATTCGCCGCTCGCGCACTTGGGCAGGAAGCGCGCCTTGAGCTCCTCGGAGCCGAACAGCTGCAGCGGCAGCGACCCGAGCTCCTGCACCATCAGGATGAGCGCGCTCGACGCGCACGCCTTGGCGATCTCCTCGACCGCGATGTTGAGCATGAGCGTGCCGGTGCCGGTGCCGCCGTACTCGATCGGGAAGGGCAGCCCGAGGATGTCGTGCTCGGCGAGCAGCTCGCGGACGTCCCAGGGATACTCGGCCTTCTCGTCGATCTCCGCCGCCCGCGGGGCGATCCGCTCCTGCGCGAGCGCGCGGATCGTGTCGCGCAGATCGATGTGCTCCTGCGGAAGCGCGTATACGTCCGACGTCATCTCCATCCCCGATGATGCTAGAGGACGCCGCACGCCCGCGCCCTTGCGCGCGGGCGGCTACCCTCACGCCCATGAGCGCCGGCGAGATCGACGTCGAGCCCGAGCAGGTCGCCCGCTGGCTGGCCGAGGACGGTGCGCTGCAGCTCGTCGACGTGCGCGAGGACGACGAGCGCGAGGCGGGCCACATCGCCGGCTCGCGGCACATCGAGCTCGCCCAGCTGTCCGGCCAGGCGAGCACGATCGACGCGGCGCGGCCGGTCGTGTTCTACTGCCGCGTCGGCGGGCGCTCGACGATGGCCGCGCAGGCCTTTCGCGCGTCCGGATACGTCGCGTATTCGATGCACGGCGGCCTGCTTCGGTGGGTGGCCGAGCAGCGCCCGATCTCGCCCGAGGACGGCCGCGTCGCCGACCACTGACGATCGACAAGGAGGAACGATGGCCACATCGACCGACGGCGTCATCGAGGGCGAGGGCTATGCCCTCGCGCACATCGACGCGCTGGGTGACCGGTACGGGTTCCGATCGGTGCGCCGCAAGCTCGGCGTCACGGCGTTCGGCGTCAACGCGATCGCCCTGCCGCCGGGCTATGCGACCGGACCGCACTACCACGACGAGCAGGAGGAGTTGTACTTCGTGCACGCCGGCACGCTCGAGATGCAGTTCGGCGACGGCAGCTCCCACGTGCTCGAGCCGGGCTCGGTCGTGCGCGTCGACGCGCACACCGTGCGCCAGCTGCGCAACGTCGGCGACTCCGACGCGATCTACCTGTGCGTCGGCGGCAAGGACGGGTACGTCGGTCGCGACGGGCGCGTGCCCGGCGTCGAGGGCGACATCGTCGGGCCGCCGGGCGCGCAACCCTGACGCCGTGCCGGAGGACCGCCTACGCGTCACCCGGGACCTGACGCTCCCGCTCACCGAGGTCACGGTGCGGGCGAGCCGCTCCTCCGGTCCCGGCGGCCAGCACGCCAACGTGACGGCCTCGCGCGTCGAGGCGATCTTCGACGTCGCCGCCTCGCGCTCGCTCAGCGAGGAGCAGCGGCGGCGCATCCTCGCCCGGGCCGGCCCGCGGGTCGTCGCCGTCGCACAGGACACGCGCGGGCAGGCTCGCAACCGTGAGCTCGCCTTGGCGCGGCTCGCCGAGCGGCTCGCGCGGGCGCTCGCCGTCGCGCGCCCCCGGCACGCCACCCGGCCGACGTCGGCCTCGCGCGAACGCCGCCTGCAGGGCAAGCGCCGCGCCGCGCAGCGCAAGCGCGAGCGCCGCCCTCCCGACGGGGATCAATGAGGGAAAGGGAGACGCGGCGCCGCCCTCCTCGACGCCGGGCGGGGTGCCGCACGCCCCGTCGATCGCGGCCGCGGCGGGGGGCCGCCCTACGCGGGCGCGTAGTACGGGTTCGTCCCCGACGCGTGGTCGGTGACGTCGATGACGTCGGCGATCTCGGGCACGGCCTCGGTGAGGGTCTCCTCGATGCCGTGGGTGAGCGTGGCCGAGGCCATGCCGCAGCCCTGGCAACCGCCGGACAGCCGCACGTAGGCGGTGCGGCCCTCGACGGCCACGAGATCGGCCCGCCCGCCGTGGGAGGCGATCCCCGGGTTGACGTCGCGGTCGAGCACCTCGCGCACGCGCTCGGCGAGTGAGTCGTCGACGGTGGGGCGGTTCGGGTTGTCGACCACGAACCCGCTCTCGGACGGTCCCTCCCACCAGTCGATCGTCGCGCCGCGCAGGCGCTCGGCGCTCCCGGCGGCGATCACGATCGAGAGGTCGCCCGCGTGCTCGCGTACGTCGCCGTCCCGCGCGATGTCGGTCGACTCGAGCGAGAGCGCCGCCTGATATTGGCCGTCGCGTACGGCGCTCACGCGCACGTAGAGACAGCGGTCCTCGGGCGCGGGCCGCGCGTCGAGGAAGCCCCGCAGCCTGGCCAGCGCCGCGTCGGTGACGGTGAGGAGCGGTTGGGCCTCGCGCACGCGTGTCACGTTAGAGCGTGCGTGTCACCGACCCGGTAGCGCAGGAAGAGGAAGGAGTCGACGAGGAATGCGCCGACGAGCTCGAGCGAGACCGGCTGCAGCGCAGCGCTCGGGCCGACGATGCGCAGCGGGTCATCGCCCCCGGCCACGGTCGGCGCGAGCGACAGGAACAGCTCGTCGACCGCGCCCGCTGCGAACAGATCGGCGTTGAGCGACGGCCCGCCCTCGCAGAGGACGTCACGCGCGCCGAAGCGCTCGTGCAGGCCCCGCAGCGCGGCCGGTATGTCGAGGGCGTGGTCGGGCGTCGCCGCCCGCACGTATTCCACGCTCGCGGGAACCGCGGGCAATGAGCGCTCCGACGCGGTCACGATCACCACGCGCGCCTCGGGCTCGCTCAGCAGCGGCAGCGTCGCGTCGAGCGCCAGTCGGGCCGACACGATGCACGCGAGCGGCTCGGCCGAGCGCCCGGCCTGCTCGCGCGCCCGGCGCGTCGCGGGGTCGCGGATCATTCGTCCGTAGCGTTCGCTGCGCGCCGTGCCCGCGCCGACGAGCACCGCGTCGGCGAGCGCGCGCAGCGCGTGAAAGACGGCGCGGTCGGCGGCGGCGGACAGCCCCCCCGAGCGCGCCCGGATCGCCGCGCGACCGTCGACGCTGGCGATCATGTTGACCGCGACGTGAGGGCGTTCGGCGGCCACCGGACGGGCGCGCGCCTCGCGCTCGAGTTCCGCGGTCAGCTCCGCGATCGACGCCACTTGCGTCGAGGCCAGGAGCCGCCGCAGGGTCAGGTCCGGCTCGCCCTGCGCCACCGCGAGAAATGGTCACGTTCGAGGGCCATTTTTCGCAGCGTATCGAGCGCCTAACAATTTCATCTCAGAAACAACGGCGGGGGCGGCTTCCTGCTACCGTCCCGCTCGTATGGCCGGCAACAAAAGAGCTGGCGAAAAGAAGTGCAGGCGCTCGCAGGTCGAAGCTCTCGCAGCATCCTCCGCGCGCAGCACATTCACGTGGAGGAAACACACATGCCCACCGGCACCGTGAAGTGGTTCAGCGACGACAAGGGATTCGGCTTCATCACCCCTGATGATGGCGACAAGGATCTGTTCGTCCACCACACCGGCATCAACGGCGAGGGCTACCGCTCGCTCCAGGAGGGCGCGAAGGTGTCCTATGACGCCGAGCAGGGCGAGAAGGGCCCCAAGGCCGTCAACGTCGCCGCGATCTAGTCGGCGCTGTCCTCAGCGCCAAGTGAAGGGCCCGCTCGTGAGCGGGCCCTTCGGCGTTGCGGGTGCGCTGGCCGACCCACGGTCGCCCGACGCGGCAGCGTTATCCTTCGCTCGCGGCGTTCTCACCGCGCGCCGGTCGCGGCGTGCGCGGTGAAACCTCGCGCGTACGCCCCGCCCTTCGCATGGCCTCCATCGCCTCTCCCGCCTACACGCTCGTAGACGAGCCCCCGCCGCGAACTCCCGGGCGCGCCTTCGCGGGCGCGGTGGCACTCGTCGTGCTCGTCGCGCTGAGCGGGCTGATCGTGCTCGTGTGCGCCAACCATCCGAGTTCGCTCACTCCCTCTTCGAACCCGAACTGGTTCCCGCGCTGGCTCGCCGGGCCATTCGGCGGTGTGCTGCCGATGCTCACCCACAACGGCACGACGCTCGAGGACGTGTTCACCTACGGGCTCATCGCGATGTACATCGCGTACATGTTCGCGATCGCCTACGTGCCGAGCCTGCGCGCACGCTGGGTGGTCACCGCAATCGTCGCGGTGCACATCCTGTTCCTGCTCTCCCCGCCGCTGTCGCTCACCGATGTCTTCAACTACATCAACTACGCGCGCATGGAGGTGGTCTATCACCTCAACCCCTACGCGACGATCCCGATCTACGAGCCGCACTCCGATCCGGCGTTCCTGCTCAGTAACTGGCACGAGCTGCTCAGCCCCTACGGTCCGCTGTTCACGCTGTTGACGTTCGCCCTCGTGCCACTGGGCGTCGCGGGCGCGTTCTGGGCGGTGAAGGGCATCCTCGTGGTGACCAGCCTCGGGGTGCTGTACCTCGTGTGGCGCTGCGCCGAGCTCCTCGGCCGCGATCCGGTGCGCGCGATCGTCTTCGTCGGACTGAACCCGGTCGTGCTCGTGTTCGGACTCGGCGGCGATCACAACGACTTCATCACGGTCTTCTTCGTCATGCTCGGGATCTACCTGCTGCTGCGCGCCCGGCGGTCCGCGCTCGATGCCGCGACCGGCTCACCGAGTGACGAGCTCGGTGACGACCTCGGGCCGGCGGCGCCCCGCGAGCGGGTGCCGGGCCGCGGCCGCAGGTGGGTGCCGGCCGCGCTCGGCGAGGCGTACGTCGCGCTGCGCACGCGCGCCGCCGCGCTGACGACCGCGCGGCGCGTCGGCGGGGCCGCCGGCGGCACGGTCGTCGGGGCGACGGGCGGCGGGCTCGTGGCCAGCGGCGCCGGCGCGCCGGGCAGCACGATTCTCGCAACGCCCCCGCGCGCGACGGCCGGCGTCAGTGCACCGAGCCGCCGCCGCTGGGCTGAGCCGCTCGATCGGGCCGCCGCGCGCGAGCACCTGCGCGCGTGGGTGTGGCCGCTCGCGCCGGCCGAGGTGGGCGCCGGCGCATCGCTCGTCGTGGCCGCCGGCATGAAGGCGTCGGCCGCGGTCATCGTCCCGGTGGCGATCTGCGCCCTGCGCGCCGCACCACGCCGGATCGTCCAGCTCCTCATCGGCATGGCCGTGAGCGCGGTCCTCGTCGCGGCCGCCACCTATGTCGCCTTCGGCGCGCACCTCCCCGACCTGTCGACCCAGGGAACGCTCGTCACCAACGAGAGCCTGCCCAACGTGTTCGGCTTCGCCATCGGCGTCGGCGGCGAGACGCACGGTCTGCAGCAGGTGATGTCGCTCGCGCTCGTGCTTTCCGTGCTCGGAGCCTGTGTGCTGGCGTGGCGCCGGCACGAGCTGCTGCGACCGGCGGCGTGGGCGACGCTGGCCCTGCTCGTCACGCTCAGCTGGGTGCTGCCCTGGTACATCCTGTGGCTGCTCCCGCTCGTCGCGCTCGCGCGTTCGCGGGCCCTGGTGCGGATCTCGCTCGTGCTCGGCCTGTACCTGCTCATCGTATGGTCACCGCTCGCCGGCGGCTGGTATCGCGCGATCGGCTTCTATCCGGGCTCGACGAAGCTCGGCCAGGAGCACGCGTACGAGGTCAAGCAGTTGCTGGACTACTAGGCGCGGCGCTCGGAGTGACCCCGTCGCCGCAGCCATATGGAGAGGGCCTACCCACTCCGCCGCCGACCCGGGACGAGGAGCTCCTCGGCGCCGAGCACGCACTCGTCCCGACGCTGCGCACCGACGAGGAGCGTGTGGCCTCGATGAGCCGCGAGCTGACGATGGGCTTCGACGCGCTGCGCGAGGTGGATCGCGGCGTGGCGATCTTCGGCTCGGCCCGCACGCACTCCGACGACCCGACATACGCGCTCTCCCGCGCGGTCGCGCGGCGCCTCGGCGAGGCCGGGTTCTCGATCATCACCGGGGGCGGTCCGGGGGCGATGGAGGCCGCCAACCGTGGCGCGCGGGACGCCGGCGCCCTGTCGATCGGGCTCAACATCGAGCTGCCGATGGAGCAGGAGCCGAACCCCTATCTCGACGTCAGCCTCGACTTCCACTACTTCTTCGCGCGCAAGGTCATGTTCGTGCGCTACTCGAACGCCTTCGTCGTGATGCCGGGCGGGCTCGGCACGATGGACGAGCTGTTCGAGGCGCTGACGCTGATCCAGACGGGCAAGATCCGCTACTTCCCCGTCCTGCTCGTCGGCAGCCACTACTGGGAGGGCCTGCTGCGCTGGATCCGCGATCGCATGCTCGGCGACGGCACGATCAGCCCGGAGGACCTCCTGCTGCTCGAGGTGCTCGACGATCCGGACGCGGTGCTCGACGCCGTCCAGCAGGCGGCCGAGCGTCTCGCCCGCGGCGACTGAGGCGGCACGGGACGGGCGCTCGGACGCCGCTCAGGTGTGCAGCCGCCGCCGGCGGGGCGCGACCGGGCGCGCGGCCGCCTCGTCGCGACGGCGGATGCGGCCGGCAAGCGACATGAGCGCGCCGAAGCACGCCGCGGTGAGCACGACAAAGCCGGTGACGGCGAAGAATGCGATCTGCATCAGCGCCGGGCCCACCTTGTGCGAATCATCACGCGCATGTGAGACCATCGGCCCCCGCGCGCGACGCGGCAATCACACATCCGTCCAGTCGGCGCCCGAGCGGCGGCGCGACGGGAGGGGCAGCCGTTCAGCGACGCTCGGCGCCGTCGCCGGCGGGCCGATGGACGGCGGTGTCCGCCGCCGCGTCGTCGGCTCGCTCGGCGCGGACCGGGGCGCTCACGGCCGCCGGCGGGCGCACCGCCGTGGGCGTTTCGGCAGGCGCGGGCCCCGCCCCGGGCGCGCCGTCGCCGTCGCCGTCGCGTCGCCGAGCGGCCGCCGCGCCGGCCGCTCGCCGGTCGTCGCGTCCGGCCTGGCGATCCTCGGTGCTCCGCGTCTGCTTCGAGACCGCCTCGAGCACCTCGGTCGCGAGCGCCGGCCCGTCGACGGCGTGGCGAGGGGTGGCGGTGATACGCACGACGACCTCGTCGCCGTCGAGCTCCTCGAGCGAGATCCGCGGTGAGTCGCGCATCGGGATCGTGATCGACTCCTCGAGTGAGCGCTGGAGCTGTCGCGGCGTCACGCCCGGCCGCAGGCGGGCGCGCAGATCGACCGAGTCGGGCTCGCGCAGCGGCACGACGGCGCAGTTCAGGACCACGCTATTCGGGACCATCGTGAGGTCCTCGCCGCTCGCGAACGCCGTGTAGAGGAGCCCGAGCGAGCTGACGACGCCCTCGAGCTGCCCCCCCACCCCGCCGGCCTGGAGCCGCACCCGCTCGCCGACCCGAAACGGCCGCGCGCTCAGGAGCACCACCCCGGCGAAGACGTTACCGAGCGTCTGCTGGGCGGCGAGGCCGAAGATGATCGCCAGGAACGAGGCGCCGATCGTGAGCGAGGTCGTGTCGATGCCGGCTTGCGAGAGCGCGACGAACACCACGACCACGAGCACGGCCAGCCGAGCGAAGAAGCCGACGGTGCCGGCCGTGGCCGGGTCCATGCGCCGGAAGAGCGTCGGGCCGACGGCCCTGCCGACCTCGGCGGCGAGCCCCCAGCCGAGGAGGAGGAGCGCGACGACGATGCCCCATTGCACGATCGTCGTCTTGGCCCCGGGGACGTCGGTGACCTTCCCGGCCTTCAGGTGTGTCTGGATGGCGAAGATCGAATCGTGGTGCGCGGCGACGACCAGCACGCCCACGAACAGGACGAGGTACACCACGGCCCGTCGGCGCGCCCGCCGCAACGCGTGATCGTCGACCTCGTCGAGCGCGATCCCCGCGTCCACCCAGGACTGGCTGCGGGTCTCGAACATCCTCTCGGCGTGGGGGCGAAGTCGCTTCACGGCTCTCCAATGATGCGGTTTGCATGGGCTTTCTGTGAAGAAGCGGTGCCCGCGAACCGCTTCTGCCCCGATGGCGCTGACGGGCCGGCTATCCTCGACGCGAACCCGCAATCGATCGTGACGGACATCGACGATCCGTCAGAAGGGAAGCACATATGTCCCCAGTGGACCTGCATCTGCACCTGTTACCGGGCGTCGACGACGGAGCCCGCAACCTCGACCAGAGCCTTAGCTTCGCCCGACGCATGGCGAGCGAAGGGGTGGTCGAAGCGACCGTCACCCCCCACGTCGGCTCCGGTCTGCCGTATGACCCGCTCACGATCCCGGAGCGGGTCGCGACGCTGCAGCACGCGCTCGACGACGCGGGGATCGGCCTGCTGCTGCATCCCGGCGGCGAGATCCATCCCCGCGGCGCCGACGGCCTGAGCGATGCCGTGCTGCGCACGATCGCCCACGGCCCGCGCGGAGCGCGGTGGGTGCTCATCGAGATCCCGTTCGCCGGCATCGACGAGGGATTCCTGCGCAGCTGCCGGCTGCTGCGGCGCCGCGGCTACGGCCTGCTGATCGCCCACCCCGAGCGTGCCCACGGCCTGCTTGACGGCGGGTTGGAGCTCCTGTGGCCGGAGATCGAGGCCGGCGCGCTCCTGCAGGTGAACATCGGCTCGCTGCTCGGCGACCACGGTCCGGAGGCGCGGCGCGGCGGGCAGGCGCTCCTGCAGCGCGGGCTCGCCTTCGTCCTCGCGTCCGATGCCCATCCGGGCACCCGCGAGCACACGATCGGCGTCGGCGTCGAGGTGGCGACATCGTGCGGCCTGTCGCCGGAAGCGGCCGGCCGGCTCGTCGAGTCGAACCCGCGCTTCCTCCTGGCCGAGGGGATCCCACCGTCCCCGTCCTGGCTGGCCTGGCCGTCGGCGGTGCCGGCGCTGGACGTCGCCCGGCGCCGCTGAACGCGTCGTTCTTCACAGAGCGCTAACACGGAGGTAGCGCGATCGTTACAATTATCCCTGCTCAGCGGCGAATCCTGAGATGATGGGAAGGGTCGAGCATCGAGGATGGCCTGCGGTCGACGCAGCGGCCGCGGTGCGCGATGCGCTCGCCTCGCCGGTCGCCCGCCCAGCCTCGTCGGGCTTGCTCGCCCTTGATCGCGGGGCCCGGACGATCGCGGTCGCGCTGCACGACGTCGAGCCGGCGACGTTCGAACGCTGTGCGGTCATGCGCGACTGGCTCGCCGACCACGGCATCGAGCGCGTGACCCTGCTGGTGATCCCCGCGCGCGATCTGCATCCGGCCGGCCGCCGCTCGCCGGAGATGATGCGGTGGCTGGCCGAGCGCCAGCGCACCGGCGACGCGATCGCCCAGCACGGGTTCCACCACGGTGCGCACTGCCGCGCGGCAACGCCCGGCCGCGACGTCGCCCGGTCCTGGCGGGCCGTCCGGGGCGAGTTCGGCGGGCTCGACCCGGCCGAAACCCGACGCGCCGTCGAGGCCGGTTGGCGCCTGCTCAAGCTCGGCGGCGTGGAGCCGACCGGGTTCGTCGCCCCCGCCTACGCCTACACCGCGGCGCTCCACGAGGCCCTGGCCGCGCGCTTTCGCTGGTGGGCCGGCCTGTGGCGGCTCCACCGCCAGCCGCACGCGTCGAACGACAGCGGTCGCGGGCAGATCACGCCGGCGTGGCGGCTCGGTGGGCCCGGCCCGCTCGGGCACCTGGCGACACCCCTCATCGCGCGCGGCGCGACGCGGTGGCCCAGCCGCACGCTGCGCCTCGACCTGCATCCGACCGACGTGCAGCACCCGCGCCACATGCAGGCGCTCGAGCGCCTGCTGCTCCGCGAGCGCGGGCGTCGAAGCGCCGTCAGCTACGACGATCTGAGCCGCACGGGCTGATCACGGCGACTCGCCGGGCCTTCGCTCTGCGTCGCGGGGTGGTGGGTTGTGCGGCCTCTGTGACAAGGCAGGGTGGCGCCCACGCCCCCGTGCCGCACGAGGCGGTCCGCCGGCCCGGTCACACTACGCATGTCGCAACATCCGCTCAGGCGCCTCGGTTAACGTGCCGATATCCATAACTGTGCTGCCGCCCCCCCTCCCCAACCGACGGTCGAGCCGGGCGCTCGTGATTGCCCGCCTGCTCCGCCGCGCGCCGGCTCGCTCGGCCCGCGCGGCCGAGTCGCCGCATCCGATGTTCAATAGATGTTCACGTCTTCTTTAGCGGGACCCCGTACGGTGCCCCGATCCCGATGAGCGCGCCCGACCACCTGCGATGAGCTCTCTCAGGCGCGTTCGATCGCGCGCAGTCGCGCTGATGGCGCTTGCCGCGTTCGCGGCCCTTGACCGGTCGCCCGGACCCGCGGAGGCGGCGGGCACCCCCCACGCCGATAACCCGGTCCAGCCGCGCATCATCGTCAACCTCGGGGCGAGCTCGAGCACCACGAGCACCGCCGGCAGCGCTCCGAGCGTGAGCGCAACGACGACGAGCACCGCGACCCGTGCGCTGAGCACGACCCTCACCACGACCTCCGCCGCTCCCGCCCTCGACACCAGCACGACGGCGCTCGCACCGGGCTCGTCGTCGACGACGAGCCCGTCCGGCGCGACCGGGCCCACGGGAGTGAGCGGCCCGACCGGCCCGACCTCCGGGAAGGGCGGTCCGAGCTCGAGCACCGGACCGCTGCCGCTGGCCGGCACGCCGCGACCGCAGACGACGACCGGTGTCCGGGTGCGGCCGGCCGAGAAGCGCCCGAGCAGCAAGGGCGGCTCTGCCGCTTCCGGGACCTCCGGCCAGACGGCGCCGCCTCCGACGCTCAGCGAGGCCGCGAACCCGCTCAACGGCGTGCTGCCCGCAGGGTTCTCACTCCTCCCCGGGCCCGGGACGAACCTGCCGGACTTCTTCATCCAGAGCTACCACGTGCCCGTGTTCCTGCTGCCGATCTACCAGGCGGCCGCGAGCGCGTACGGGATCCCCTGGCAGGTGCTCGCCGCCATCAACGAGGTCGAGACCGACTACGGCAACGACCTGAACGTCTCGAGCGCAGGCGCCGAGGGCTGGATGCAGTTCATGCCCCCCGAGTGGACGATCTACGGCGTCGACGCGGCGGGCGACGGGGTCGCCGATCCGTATAACCCGGCCGACGCGATCTTCGCCGCCGCTCGCTATCTGAAGGCCGCCGGCGGACAGCACGACATCAAGACCGCGATCTTCGCCTACAACCATTCGGCGGCATACGTCGAATCGGTGCTGCTGCGCGCGCAACTCCTCGGCGGCCTGCCGAGCACGATGGTCGACGCCCTCAGCGATCTCGCCGACGGTCACTTCCCCATCCAGCCCCATGACCGCCCCTCCTACTTGCCGGGCGGCTCTCCCGCGTCGACGGCGAACGGCGTTGCGCCGGCCCTAAGCACGGCCGGCCCCTCCACCGCGCTGCCGGCGGCGCCCACGCTCCAGCCCACGGTCAGCGGCGATCCGACGAGCACGACGATCTACGCCGATCCGAACGCGGCCGTCGTCGCGGTGCAGAGCGGCATCGTCAGCAAGATCGGCTACAGCCGGCGGCTCGGCCGCTACGTGGAGCTGCGCGACGCATATGGCAACACGTATACCTACGGCAATCTCGCCTCGGTCGAGTCGCTCTACCCGATCCCGAACCCGCCCAGCCCCGCGTCGGCGCCCCATCCGAGCGACGCGTCGCCGGTGCCGGGCGCGCCGGCCCCGAACGCTCCGGCGACCGCGGGGGATCACCTCCCCTCCAGCGCGGGTACCGGACCGACCGGCCCCACCGGCCCGACCGGCGCCAGCGGTGCCACCGGTGCCACCCCGCCGGGCTCGGCAGCCACCCCGACGCCGACGCCGAACGCCGCCACCGAGGCCCTCGCGGGAAGCTTCGACCTGCGGGCGGCGCCGCGCACGCTCACCTCGGTTCTCGATGCCGCCATCGCCGTGCCGGCCCGGCACGCGAGCAAGCGCCACGCTCGCCCGCGACCGGCCCCGCGGCCAGCCGCGAGCACGAACATGAGCGAGTACTACACGGCCGACTTCGGCTTGAAGCCGGACCAGCTCCAGCTCGTCCCGCTGCGGACGGGCTCGCAGGTGCTGGCCGGCACGATCCTCGGCCGGCTCGGCGCGGGCACCGCGGCAGCGCGTCCCCACCTCTCATTCGAGCTGCGCCCGGCCGGCGCGCACGCCCAGCCGATCGACCCGCGCCCGTTCCTCGACGCCTGGTCGCAACTGGAGACGACGCTGCTGCACCGCCGCTTTGGGCTCCAGCCGCTCGTCGGCCCCGACTCGCTCGCCGCGTCGGCCGGCCGCGTCGTCCTGCTGAGCAAGTCCGACCTGCAGCGCCTCGTGCTCGCCGACCCCCACATCCAGCTCGGCGCCTGCGCGCGGGCGGACGTCGCCGCCGGTCGCGTCGACCGTCGGGTGCTGGCCACGCTCGAGTACCTCGTGGTCAGCGGTCTCGATCCGTCGGTGGCGAACGTCCGCTGCGGCGGGCAGGGGCTCGCGAGCGCCGCCGACGCGACGGTCGGCGGCAGCGCCACCTCGCTCGACATCACGGGCATCAACGGCGTGCCGATCCTCGGCCACCAGGGACCGGGCTCGATCGCCGAGACGACGATCGAGCGCCTGCTCGAGCTGCAGGGCAGCATGTACCCCACGCAGATCGTCAGCCTGAAGTCGTTCCCGGGCGCCGAGAACACGATCGCCCTCCCCGACCACACCGATCGCATCGAGGTCGTCTTCTCCGCCACGAATCCCGCCGCGACGGCCGCCACCGCCGCTGCCGCCTCGCTCGGCTTCGCGCTGTCGCCGAGCCGCTGGAACGAGCTCGTGGCGCGGATGCTCGCGATCCCCCAGCCGGCGATCTCCCCGAAGAAGTCGGGCGCCTCGGTGCCCGATCCGGCCGCGGTCCTGCACGCTGCGAGCACCGCGCCCGTACCCCAGACGGCGAGCGTCTCGAGCGAGACGAGCCCCACCACGCAGACGGTGCCCGTCGCGTCCGTCACCCAGACCGCGGCAACGCCGATCGCGCACCGCACACTCCGCTACGCGCCGGGGATCCTGACCAGCGTCATGCGGGCGAGCACCGCCCGCGCCGTGTTCGAGGTCGCCGGCCGGGTCCCGGCGAGCGCCGGGGCGTCGCTCAGCACGCACTCGCTCGCTCCGCGTCACGCGCGGGCGGCGGCGCGACACGCCACCACTGCGGCCAAGCGCCGCCGCTCCTAACCGTCGCTCGACGCGCCACCGGCCACGCCGGCCACGGCCAGGAACGCCACAGCGGCCGGCGACAGCGGCGCGTCGCGATGAACGATGCCGATGCGCCGGGTGATCCGCGGGCGTGGCTCGCGCACGACGGCGCCGCGACGCTCGGCCTCGCGGGCGAGCGGCACCGGCAGCAGCGCCGCGCCGGCGCCGGCGAGCACGAGCGGAACGATCGCCTCGCGCGCCGCCGTCTCCACGGCGATGCGCGGGGTGACCCCGGCGGTCGCCAGCGCCTGCTCGAGCAGCATTCGCGTCGACGTGCCCGGCGGGGACACGACGAGGGGCAGCTCGGCGAGATCGTGGGCGTGCAGCGAGCCGGCACCGCCGCTGCCCGGCGCCAGCACGACGAGCAGCTCCTGCGCGCCGAGATCCTGCGTGACCAGCGCGCCGGCGGCCAAGGGCAGATGCGCGAGGCCGAGCTCGGACGAGCCGGCGCGCACCTCGTCGCTCACGCCCGCGGCGCTGTCGGGCTCGCGGACGCGCACGAGCACCCCCGGGTGGGCGCGGCGGAACGCACCGATGAGCGCGGCGAGGGGGTCGACGGCCAGGGTCGACAGCGCCGTCAGCTCGAGGCTGCCGGCCTCGACGCCGGCCACCTCGGCCACCGTGGCCCGCGCCTGCTCGAGCGCCCGCAGTGCGGCGCGCGCCGGCCCGATGAGCTCGCGTCCGGCCGAGGAGAGCACGAGGCCGCGGCCGACCCGATCGAACAGCTCGGTCGCCAGCTCGCGCTCGAGCGCGCGCAGCGTCTGCGAGAGCGAGGGCTGCGCGACGTGCAGGCGCTCGGCGGCCGCGGTGACCGTGCCCTCCTCGACGACGGCCAGGAAGGCGCGCAGGCGTCGCTCATCCAACTGATTTTCCTATCGTTTCTATTGAACACATGTCTTTGAACTATAAGCCGAGATGCGCTGCAATGGAACCGTGCCGACCGATACCCTCGCTTCCCCCGTCTCGCTGCGGCGCCGGCTCATCACCGAGCCGGCCCGGCCGGCTCGGATCCGCCGCAGCCCTCGCGCCGCCTGGTATGTCGTCGGCGCGGTCAGCGTCGGCGCGTTCATGGGCCAGCTCGACGCGAGCATCGTCACGGTGGCGCTGCCGCGGATCGGCGAGCGGCTGCACGCCGACGTGGGCGCGACCGAGTGGGTATCGCTCTCCTACCTACTCGTGCTCGTCTGCACGCTCGTCCCGGTCGGTCACCTCGCCGACCGCATCGGCCGCAAGCTCCTGTACGTGTACGGCTTCGCCGTGTTCACCGGCGGATCGATGCTGTGCGCGGTCGCGCCGACGCTCGGCTGGCTCGTCGCGGCACGGGTCGTGCAGGCGCTCGGGGCCGCGATGCTGCAGGCCAACAGCGTCGCGCTGATCCGCGAGGCCGTGCCACCCCACGCACTCGGGCGCGGGATCGGGCTACAGGGCACGGCGCAGGCGGTCGGCCTCGCCCTCGGCCCGGCAGTCGGCGGCGCGCTGCTCGCGCTCGGCAGCTGGCGGCTGCTCTTCCTGGTGAACGTGCCCGCCGGGTGCCTCGGGATCGCCCTCGGATGGCTGCTGCTGCCGCGCAGCGCGGGCCGGGCGGACGCGCGGCCCGCGCTGCGCGGGTCGGATCGCCTCGGCGGCGCGCTCATCGCCGTGTGCGCCGGCGACGCCCTGCTCGCGTTGTCGCTCGTCGGCCGCATCAACGCCCTCGCGCTCGCGGCGCTCGTGCTCGCCGCCGTGGTCGCCGGGTTCGCGTTCGTGCGCCGCGAGGCACGGGCGGCGGCCCCGCTCGTCGATCTGGCGCTGCTGAGGCGACCGGTGATCGCGGTCGGCTTGAGCAGCGGGCTCGTCTCCTACGGCGTCATGTTCGGCGCCCTGTTCGTCGTGCCCTACTACCTCGCGGCGCTGCACGTCTCCCCGGCGATCGTCGGGGCGCAGCTCGTCGCGCTCCCGGCCGCGCTCGCGGTCGTCGCACCGTTTGCCGGGCGGGTGAGCGATGCCCGCGGCGGCCGGCTCATCTCGGCCGCCGGCATGCTGCTCGCCGCGGCCGGCCTCCTGCTCGTCGCCGCCGATCACGCCCCCGCAAGTCGCGTGGGCGGCCTGGCGCTCGCCGGCGCCGGGCTCGGCGCGTTCATGCCCGCCAATAACGCGGCGATCATGGGCGCCGCGCCCGACGGGCGAGCGGGCGTCGTGAGCGGCATGTTGAACGTCACGCGCGCGCTCGGGACGGCGCTCGGCATCGCGGTCACCACCGCCGTATATGCGAGCGTGCGCGATTCGACCGCCTCCGCCAGCGGCGTCTCGCCGATCGCGTCGGGGCACGGACTCACGGCGGCGCTCGGCGTGTGGGCCGCGGTCGCCGCCGCCACGGGGATGTGGCTGCTCTGGGCGCGACGCGCGGCCGAAGCCCGCGCCGCGATCGGCGAGCGAGCGCCCGCCGCGGCCCGCGACGACGCTAGGCCCACACCCGACGCCGGCGCTGCTTCAGGGTAATGCCCTCGAGCACGTGGGCGACGGTCTCGCACGAGTCGACCGCGGCCTCGAGCGACTCGAAGATGTCCTTCCAGCGGATGACGACCATCGGGTCCGTGCCGCTCGCGAACAGCGACGCCACACCGTCGCGCTGAAGGCGGTCGCCCTCGTTCTCGAGGCGATGGATCTCCACCAGCTGCGGACCGAGATCGACCCCGTGGCGCAGACCGTGCAGCGCCCGGGCGATCTGCTCGGAGGCGCCGACCAGCACCTCGGTGAACTCGACGGCCTGCTCCATCGGCGCCTCCACGCCATACAGCCCGAGCAGCGCGGCGGCCTGCTCGGCGTTGTCGACGATGTCGTCGAGCGCGGTGGCGAGGACATGGCCGTCGCCGGCGCTGAACGGCGCGCGGATCCGCCGGGTCACCGCGAGCCGGTGGATGATGTCGTGCGTGATGCGGTCGCCCTCCTGCTCGCAGGTGGCAAGGTCGTGCGCGAGCGCCGGCCGCTCGGGGAAGTCGGCGAGCAGGTCGCGGAGGATGAGCGAGGCCCGCTGCACGTTGCGCCCGGCATCATCGAGGAGCCGCATCAGGCGCGCGTCGAATCCGCCGTTCAGAATCCCCATCGACCGAGAGTAGTTCTCCGTGTCCGCCGCGCTCGCCGTTTTTCACGACTTCTTTACGCGGCCATCACGGCTTCGTAACCCTCAGACGCGCGCCCGTGCGCGAGGCTGCCCGTTCGGTGGCCGAGAGCACAGAACCAGCGACGCTGTACGCGGGTGAGCTCGAGATCCGGATCGGCGAGGGCCTCGTCCTGGCCACCGGTCGCGCGCTGACGCTGTCCGTGCGCGAGTTCCAGCTCCTGGTCGCGCTGGTCCAGCGAGCCGGCGGCATCGTCTCGCGCGACGAGCTGTATCAGACGGTGTGGGGCCGGCCGGCCCGCCCGGGCGACCGCTCCGTCGACGTCTACGTCAGCAAGCTGCGCAGCAAGCTCGAAGACGCGATGCCCGATCGCCGCTTCATACACACGCACCCGGGTTTCGGTTACCGTTTCCAGCCCCAGCCTTCACGAGATTTTCACACGCCGGCTCTGGCCGACTAACAGACTCCGGGCCCCAGCGGCGCGACGCTGCGCACCCACGATGGTGCCGGCTGCGCGCCCGACGCGGTGCCCGCCGTCCCTGGCGTGGGCGTGCGCGAGGACCCCTTCACCGATCAGAGGAGATGTTGTGAGACGACACACGATCGGGGCGATCCTGGGCGCAGGCGCGCTCACGCTTGCCCTCGCGGCCTGCGGCAGCTCGAGCACCTCGAGCACCTCGAGCTCGAGCTCGAGCTCGGGCTCGACCGCCGCGGCCTCCGGCAACTCCGGCACGTTTTCGGGCGCCGGATCGACCTTCGCCGCTCCGGTCTACGAGCAGTGGGGCTCGACCGGCTTCACGCTCAACTACCAGGCGGTCGGCTCGGGCGCCGGCATCACCTCGCTCGAGGCCAAGACCGTCGACTTCGGCGCCAGCGACCCGCCGCTGAAGCCGGCTGACTTCGCCACGCTTGCCAAGTCGGGCAGCCCGGCGATCCAGATCCCGATGTTCTTCGGCGCGATCACCGTCTCCTACAACCTGCCGGGCGTGGCCTCCGGGCTGAAGCTGAACGGCACGACGCTCGCGAACATCTTCCTGGGCTCGATCAAGACCTGGAACAACTCGGCGATCAAGTCGCTCAACCCCGGCGTCAACCTGCCGAGCACGCCGATCACCGTCGTCCACCGCTCCGACTCCTCCGGCACGACCGCCGGCTTCACCGGCTTCCTCGCCGCCGTCGACCCGGCCTGGGCCTCGAAGGTCGGCACCGGTAAGGACGTCCAGTGGCCGACGGGCACTGGCGCCAAGGGCAACGCCGGCGTGGCCGGCGCGGTCTCGCAGACCACCGGTGCGATCGGCTACGTCGAGCAGGCGTACGCGCTCGAGCACAAGTTCACCACCGCCGATGTGCAGAACGCGGCTGGCAACTTCGTCGCCCCCACGCTCGCCTCGACGACGGCGGCCGCGACGGGTCTGACGATCCCGCCGAACCTGGGCATCCAGGTCATCAACCCGAAGAACCCGTCCGCCTACCCGATCGTGTCGCAGACGTTCATCGTCTCCTACAAGGATCCGTGCAAGGCCGGGATCCCCGGCGGCTCGACCGCGACCAGCACGCTCGTGAAGTTCCTCAACTACGGGCTCGGCGCCGGCCAGGCGATCCTCGCGCAGGCGTACTACGCGGCCCTGCCGCCGACGATCCTGTCGGCGTCGAAGGCCGCCGTGGCCACGATCACCTGTAACGGCTCGCCGGTCACCTAGGGATCGACGCGCGAGGGCAGGCGATCACCGGTCGATGGAGGCATCAACCCTGACCAGCCGCGACCGCTCGATCTTCGAGCGGTCGCGGCTCGCGCGCGCCCCCGATCCGGTGCTGAAGTGGGGGCTGGGCATCCTGTCGGCGCTCATCCTCGTCCTCATCGTCTTCTTCTTCTACACGCTGCTCGAGCAGGCACGGCCCGCCTTCTCGAAGTTCGGCGTGCTCGGCTTCACGTTCAAGAACGACTGGAACGTCAACGCCAACATCTACGAGGCGCTCGCGCTCCTCGTCGGCACCGTCCTGTCGTCCTTCATCGCGCTGCTGATCGGCGTCCCGATCGCGATCGCGACCGCGATCTACATCACCGAGCTGTCGCCGCTGCGCATCCGCCAGCCCGTGACGGTGCTGGTCGAGCTTCTGGCCGCCGTGCCCTCGGTGGTCTGGGGCCTGTGGGGGATCTTCTTCCTGGCGCCCAAGCTGTTTCCAGCGGAGAAATGGATCGCGAGCACGTTCAGCTTCATCCCGTTCGTCGGCGGCGGGGTCGCGACGATCCCGAATCTGTTCATCGCCGGGCTCATCCTCGCGATCATGATCCTGCCGATCGTCAGCGCGATCAGCCGCGAGGTGATGGCAACGGTGCCCGCCGACCTCAAGGAGGCGATGCTCGGGCTCGGCGCCACCCGCTGGGAGATGATCCGCATGGCGGTGCTTCCGTACTGCCGGTCGGGGATCACGAGCGGCGCGATGCTCGGGCTCGGCCGCGCGCTCGGCGAGACGATCGCGGTGACGATCGTGATCGGCAACTCGCCGATCCTCGTCAAGCACCTGTTCGAGCAGAGCTACAGCCTCGCCGCCGTGATCGCGAACGAGTTCGGCGAGGCGCAGGGACTGCATCGCTCGGCGCTCTTCGCCTGCGGGCTCGTGCTGTTCGTGCTCACCTTGTTCATCAACGGTCTGGCGCGGCTCGTGGTCATGCGGAGCTCGCGCGGCACGCGCATCTCCCAGCCCGCCGCCGAGCCCGCCGCCACCGCCGCTGACCCCGCCGACGCGGCGGCGGGAGCGTAGGGGCGATGGCCTCGCCAACGGCCGCCGGAGGTCGGCTCGCTCGCTTCGAGCCGAGCGCCCGCCGCCGGCGCACGGACCGGATGGCGCGCGGTTCGATCGTCGCGGCGTCGATCCTCGCCATGGTCCCGCTCGTGCTGATCCTCTACTACCTGCTCAAGCAGGGGCTCTCCGCCTGGACGACGGCCGGCTTCTTCACAACCGACCCCACCGGCAACACATTCTTCGCCGCCAGCGGCATCGGCGGGATCAAGAGCGCCATTCTCGGCACGATCGAGATGGTCGCGCTCGCGTCGGCGATCTCGATCCCGATCGGCGTCGGGGTGGCGGTGTGGCTCGTGGAGTACGGCAAGGACAACGCGTTCGCCCACACGGTGCGTTTCTTCGTCGACGTCCTCACCGGTGTCCCGTCGATCATCTTCGGGCTCTTCATCTACATCGTGCTCATCATCGACACCGGCACCAGCTACGCGGGCTACAAGGGCGCATTCGCTCTTTCCCTGCTCATGCTGCCGATCATCATCCGCTCGGCCGAGGTGATCCTTCAGCTCGTGCCGAACTCGCTGCGCGAGTCCGCGCTCGCGCTCGGCGCCCCCCGCTGGCGCGTCGTCTTTCGGGTCGTGCTCCCGACCGCTCTGCCGGGGATGGTGACGGGCATGCTGCTCGCGGTCGCGCGGGCGGCCGGTGAGACCGCGCCGCTGCTGTTCACGGCCGCGGCCACGAACGTGACGAGCTTCAACCTCGGCGGCTTCATGAACTCGCTGCCGGTCCAGATTTACAACGACGTCACATCGCCGACCACGGCCGTGGTAAACCGTGCGTGGGGAGCCGCGCTCACCCTCGTCACCATGATCCTTATCCTGAACCTCGTGGCCCGCCTTGTCTCCCGAAGGAGTCGACTCTCATGACCGACGACCGACCCCCCTCGGGAGCGACGGACGTGGCGCCTGAGCGGCCCGCCCCCCAGACGCCGGCCCCGGCCGTCTCGGTCGCGACCCCTCCCCCCGACGAGCGTCGTCCGGCAGGGACACACCGTGCGCCTGGAGAAGCTGCGCGCGTTCTATGGCACCGCCGAGCAGGTGAAGGGGATCGACCTCGACTTCCCGGCCAACCAGGTGACGGCGATCATCGGCCCCTCCGGCTGCGGCAAGTCGACCATGGTCCGCTGCATCAACCGCATGCACGAGGAGATCCCGCGCGCCCACGCCGAGGGGCGGGTGCTGCTCGACGACGTCGACCTCTACGACCCGTCGGTCGACGTGGTCGCCGTGCGGCGCGCCGTGGGCATGGTCTTCCAGAAGCCGAACCCGTTTCCGACGATGTCGATCTACGACAACGTCGCCGCGGGGCTGCGCCTGAGCGGCGGCCGTCGCTCGGACCTCAAGGCCAGCGTCGAGCGCGCCCTGCGCGGCGCGGGCCTGTGGGACGAGGTCAAGGACCGCCTCTCCGAGCCCGGCGTCGGACTCTCCGGCGGACAGCAGCAGCGGCTGTGCATCGCGCGCTCGCTCGCCGTCGACCCCGAGGTGCTGCTCATGGACGAGCCGTGCTCGGCGCTCGACCCGATCGCCACGCTGCGGATCGAGGAGCTCATCGCCGAGCTCAAGCGAAGCGTGACGATCGTCATCGTCACCCACAACATGCAGCAGGCCGGGCGCGTGGCCGATCGCACGGCGTTCATGCTCAGCGGGGACCTCGTCGAGGTCGGCCCGACCCCGGAGATCTTCACCAACCCGCGGGATTCGAGGACAGAGGAATATGTCACCGGAAAGTTCGGCTGAGAGTCCGGCCCTGCCGGAGACCCACCCGCCGACTCGGGCCCACTTCCAGGCCGAGCTCCAGGATCTGGAGCAGCAGGCGCTGGGCGGGCTGGACATCGTCGTCGAGCAGCTCGACCGCGTGCTCGAAGCCCTCGAGCACCAGGACGTGGAGCTCGCCCAGATGGTCATCAGCGACGACGACCGTCTCGACGGCCGCTATCTCGAGGTCCATCAGGGCATCCTCTCGCTCCTCGCCCGGCAGGCCCCGGTCGCCGGCGACCTGCGACTCGTGGCCGCGCTGCTGCACCTCATCATGCATGTCGAGCGGATGGGCGATCAGTGCGTGAACATCGCCAAGCTGATCCCGCTCACCGGTCACGAGCCGCCGGTCCACGAGGAGCTGCGCAACTCCCTCCTGCGGATGGGCGCCTACGCGCGCTCGGAGGTCACGCAGAGCAAGATGGCCTTCGCCAACCGCGACGTCGCGCTCGCCGAGGACCTCGTGCGCCAGGATCGCGACATCAACCGGATCAACCGTGAGGTGTTCCGGCTCGCGCTCGAGATCGGGGACGATCCCGACGTGCGCGAGTGGGCGATGACGATGGTGCTCGTCGCGCGAGCGCTCGAACGCGTCGGCGATAACGCCGTCGACATCGGCGAGCAGGTCGCCTTCGTGGTCACGGGCCTGTTCACCGAGTTCGCCGAGGGTGCGCACGTGCCCGTGCCGTCGACCGCCGACTCGGCATAGCGCCGCAATTTGCGCTCGCGGTCTGTGAAGATCGTGTGACACTCGGTCCGGCACTCGACAGGCGGCCGGTGCGTCGCCTACACTGCGCGGCGAAATGATGGATGCGATCCCCGGGGGGGAGGACAGCCGAGTCCAGCCCTCTTCGCCATCGGTTTCCGCGCCGCCGCCTCTGCGCATCGCGGTTCTGGACCGCGACAGCGGATTCATCCAGGTCCTCTCCAAGCGCTTGGATCGGCTCGGCTGGGAGCACCGCGTGCTCGCCAGCCCGGTGGCCGCCGACGTCGTGATGGCCATGCGCCTGAGCGCGATCGTCGTCGACCTCGCCGTCCTCGGCCCCCAGGCCTGGGACTGGCTGGAGCGGCTGAGCGCGAGCCTCCCGGACCTCGGCATCCTCGTCTGCACCGGACCGTCCTCGGTCGCCCAGCGCGTGCGCGGTCTGCGACTCGGCGCCGACGACTGGATCACGAAGCCCTGCCACCCGGAAGAGGTCATCGCCCGCGTCCAGAGCGTCGCCCGCCGTCGTCGCCGCTCCGAGGGCCGCACCGAGCAGGGTCCCGTGGTGGCCGGCGAGGTGGAGATCCGCTCCGATCAGTTCCAGGCCTTCGTCGGCGGACACAGCATCGACCTCACGCGCCGCGAGTTCGAGCTGATCGAGCTGCTCGCCGGAGCCGAGGGGCGCGTGCTCGAGCGTGAGGAGATCTACTCACGTCTCTGGGGCTACGCGATGGTCCGCGGCGACCGCTCGGTGGACGTCTTCGTGCGCAAGCTCCGCCAGAAGCTCGAGAAGGCCTCGCCCGCGTGGCGCTACATCCACACGCACTTCGGCATCGGCTACCGCTTCGCGGCCGAGCCGCTCGACGGCGCCGAGCTGCCGGCGGTGCCGAGCGCCCCGCTGCGCGCCGTCGATCCGGACGACGACGCCCTGCTCATCCCCCGCTGACGGCCGCGGCTCAGCGCGGGTCCGGCTGCGCGACGGCGATCCGGGCGAGCTCGCTCGGACGCATGAGCGCGATCAGCTCGCCACCGCCGCCCGCGACCCGCACGGCGGCGAGGCCGCCCTTCTTGAAGTCGACGCGCGCGCCCGTGAGCTGACCGACCGTCGTCGAGAAGTCTGGCTCGTGGCCGACCACGAGCAGTCGGGCATCGTCACTGCCGGCGCCGTAGGCCTCGAGCGCGGCGAGCGCGTCTCGCGCATCGAATCCGCCCCCAAGCGGCTCGTAGATCTCCGGCTCGGCGCCCCATGCAGCTGCGGCGAGGCGCGCCGTTTCGGCGGCGCGCACCTTCGGGCTCGTGAGCGCGACCGCGAAGTCGACGCCCAGCGAGGCGAGGACGATCCCTGCGTTGCGGGCCTGCTCGGCGCCGCGCTCGGTGAGACGGCGGTCGTGATCGGGCCGGGTACCGTGCGGCTCGGCCTCCCCGTGCCGCAAGAGCCACAGTTGTCGTGCCATTCGGGGTACCACGGTAGCGCCTGCGACGGCGACGCTCCACCCTGCCGACCACTCGCCCGGACGGCGGCCGGCGACGGAGTCGTGGCCCATACCGAGCGGTCTCGGCGAGCCTCCCCGCTTGAGCGTGCCGGCCTTGCCATGATGTGGCGATGAGCACCGACACCCCTCCGGGGTCGGCGGGTCTCGTTGACGAGACGCCCGCTCAGGCGGCCCCCGCCATCGACCTCTCCGACAGCTCGCTGTATTTCAACCGCGAGCTGTCGTGGCTCGACTTCAACGACCGCGTGCTTCAGATCGCCGAGGACGAGTCGGTCCCGTTGCTCGAGCGGGTGAAGTTCTCGGCGATCTACACGACCAACCTCGACGAGTTCTACATGGTCAGGGTCGCCGGTCTGCACGACCAGGTCGACGCCGGCGTGCAATCGCCGTCGGCCGACGGGCGCACGCCCTCGGAGACGATCGCGGCGATCCGCGAGCGCGTGCTCGAGCAGTCCGCGCGCCAGAGCGAGAACCTCCGTCGCAATCTGCTGCCGGCGCTCGCCGCGCACGACATCCGGATCGTCGGCTACGAGGAGCTCGACGAGCACGATCGCTCCTACCTCGCCGAGCGGTTCGAGAAGGTCGTCTTCCCCGCCCTCACGCCCCTCGCCGTCGCCCCTGGCCGCCCGTTCCCCTACATCTCCAACCTCTCGCTCAGCCTGGCCGTGCTCGTCCGCGACCCGGCGAGCGATCAGACGGTGTTCGCGCGGGTCAAGGTCCCGACCGAGATCCTCCCGCGCTTCGTCGCGGTCCGCGACACGCGGACGTTCGTCACGCTCGAGGACCTCATCGCCCACCACCTCGACGCCCTGTTCCCCGGGATGGAGATCGTCGACTACGACCTCTTCCGGGTGACGCGCGACGCCGATCTGGAGGTCTCCGACGAGGCCGCCGACCTGCTGCAGGCCGTCGAGGACGAGCTGCGCCGCCGACGCTTCGGCGAGGTCGTGCGGATCGAGGTCGGCGCCGGCGTCTCCGAGCGCCTGCACGAGGCGCTCGTCGAGCTCATCGGGGTCGACCCCGACGAGGTATATCCCGTCACCGGGCCGCTCGACCACGGCGCGCTCTGGCAGATCGTGAAGCTCCCCGGAATGCCCGAGCTGCGCGACCCGCCGTGGGTGCCGCTCACCCATCCGCGCCTGCACAGCGAGGTCGAGCGCCCCGACGTCTTCGCCGCCATGCGCGAAGGCGACTTCCTCGTCCACCACCCCTACGAGTCGTTCGCGACCTCGGTCGAGCGCTTCGTCGAGCAGGCCGTCGCCGACCCGAACGTGCTCGCCATCAAGCAGACGGTGTACCGCACGAGCGATGACTCGCCGCTCGTCCCGGCGCTCATCGACGCCTCCGAGCGCGGCAAGCAGGCGGTGGCGCTCGTCGAGCTCAAGGCGCGCTTCGACGAGGGCATGAACATCCACTGGGCGAAGGCGCTGGAGGAGGCGGGCGTACACGTCGTGTACGGGCAGCCCTCGCTCAAGACGCACGCCAAGTGCGTGCTCGTCGTTCGCCGCGAGGGGGACGGAGTGCGTAACTACGTCCACATCGGGACCGGCAACTATCACTCCACGACCGCGCGCCTCTACACCGACTTCGGCCTGTTCACCACCGATCCCGACATCGGCGCCGACGTCGCCGACATGTTCAACTACCTGACCGGCTTCGGGCGCCCCCAGCACTACCGTAAGGTGCTCGCCGCGCCGGCCTACCTGCGAGACGGCCTGATCGGCGAGATCGAGCGCACGATCGAGCAGCACAGCCGTGAGCGGCCCGCGCGGATCGCCATGAAGATGAACTCGCTCGTGGACGGTCGCTGCATCCGCGCCTTGTATCGGGCCTCGCAGGCCGGCGTGCAGGTCGACCTCAACGTGCGCGGGATCTGCTGTCTGCGTCCCGGCGTCCCAGGCGTCTCGGAGAACATCCGCGTCGTGTCCATCGTCGGGCGCTTCCTCGAGCACTCGCGCATCTACACGTTCGACGGCGCCGGCGAGCGCCACGTCTGGATCGCCTCCGCGGACCTCATGCCGCGCAATCTCGATCACCGCGTCGAGCTCGCGACGCCGGTCGAGACGCCCGATCTGCAGGACGAGCTGCTCGACACGCTCGAGCGCGCGTTCGCCGACAACACGAACGCCTGGGTGCTCGGCGCGGACGCCGTGTGGCGCCGGCGTCACCCCGGTCCGGACGAGCGACCGCGTAACCTGCACGGCGAGCTGATGGCGCTGTACACGGCCCGGGTGGCCGAGGCGCGCGACGGCGAGGACTGACCGGGCGCGCTAGCCGCCGGACGAGCCCGCGTTATAGACCTGCGAGTCGAAGGCCGGCAGGCCGCTGGCCGCGGCATATCCGATCGCTTGCAGGCCGAAGAGCTTCTCGATGCTGACCAGCAGCGAGAAGTGGTTGTAGAGCGTCGGGTCCACGCTCCCGGGTGCCACCTGCTGCGACAGCAACAGCAGCCCGACCTGCCCGCCGGCGCCGGAAGTGACGAGTCCGCCGGAGCTGCCGGAGCCCGTGCCGCTCGTCGACGCCCCGGTGGCCCCGGTGGCGCCGGTGCTGCCGGCCGGACCGCTCGCACCGGTGGCTCCGGACGCGCCGCTCGCACCGCTCACTCCGCTCGCGCCGGACGCCCCCGACGCGCCGCTGGCGCCCGGGAGCGGCGTCGTGCCGTCCGCTCCGGCGGGAAGGTTCGGATAGGCCGGCGTGTTGCAGCATCCGCTCGAATCGGCGAATGGACCGCTCTGCGGCGCCTCGTCGAACGTGATCGCGATCAGCCCGCCCGCGCGGTACGCTGCCGAGCCAGTGATCTCCGGGATGAGCTTCTGCAGGAAGCTCTCGGCCGCGGTCACGCCAGCCGCCGCGCCTGGCGCACACGGCTGGTCGGACCCGTCGTGGCAGGCGTCAGGCACGATGTAGGCCAGGCTCGGACTGCTCGACGCGCTCTTCAGGTCGCCCGCCAGCTGAGTGAGGCCGACGACGTCCGACGCGCACGTCGGCGAGTCGATGATCGAGTGGAAGTACACGAACGGGTCGCGCCAGGTCACGTACGGGTTCCCGGGTTGAGGGGTCTGGTTGGGGTCGGCGCCGCCCACCGTCGGGTGCGCACACGCCGGCTGCGGCTGGCCTGCGCCGATGCCCTCGACGTAGGCTCGCCACGTCTTGTGGGCCGCCGTCAGCTGGCTCGGGAGGGTCTCCGTCGAGGCCGGGTACACGCATCCGTCCCCGAGCACCTGACCGAGCGACCCCGCCGTCCCCGGGACCACGTTCGTGAAGCTCGGGCAGTTGGCATCGGTCTGCTGGGTCGGGCCCTGCCCGCTGACCAGCGCGATCGTGTTCGCGAGCTCGCCCGTGGCCACCCCGTAGTAGTTCGGCAGCACCTCGCCCTGTGACCTGAGCGTCTTGGAGAGGTAGGTCGCCGACGATCCCGGTCCGAACGTCGACTGATATCCCTGGTCGGCGAGCATCACGACGAACACGTGCTTGATCGCCGGCGGCTTCGAGCTCGCCGCGCTCGGCGAACTGGCCGGCGTGGACGACGAGGCGGGCGGCGTCGCGGCGGCCGTCGTCGGAGCGGCGGCCGCGGGCGTCGCACTCGCGGGCACCGCGGCTGGCAGGGCGGTCGCGGCGGCCGCGGGCGCTGCCGCCGGCGGCACGACGGCGACGATCAGCGGCGCAGAGGCGTTACTGACGCCGATCGGGCTGACGGCGGCGCCGACCAGCACCCCGAAGGCGAGCAGGCCCATCACGGCCACCGCGGCCGCGCGTGGCCCGGGCCACGCGACGGCGGGCCACCAGGCCGGTGCGCCGTCGGACGGCTCGCCGCGGGAGGCGGCGGCGGCGGCAAGCGCGGAATCGACGTCTGCGGCGCCGTTCGGCCGCGACGCACCGGCCCGGCGCGGCGGCGCGAGCACGTCAGCCATGCTGCGGGCGAGCACCTCGCGGCGCTCGCCGCATTCCACGCAGTAGCGCTGGTCGCGCGCGAGCGCGGCACCGCAGGCCGCGCACGCGCTCACCCGCACGCCTTCAAGCCAGGGATCCGCGCTCATGCCGCGTCAGTCTCACACACGCGCGACCAAGCGTTGTCAACGGTATGTAATATGCGCCGCGGCGCCTGGCTTCGGAGAGCGGCCCGGCCGCGAGGCTCCGGTAACAACTCGTTTACATCCTCTTCCGGGTCCGATCCCATACTCACCGGGATGTCCGGGCTCGAGGACACCGGCTCGGCGTGCGCGACCTGCGGCGCCGCGCTGGCAGCCGATCAGCGCTACTGCGTGGAATGCGGCGAGCGCCGCGGTCGCTCGGAGCTGCCGTTCGACCCCGCGCCGGTCGTGTACGACGCGCCGCCGGCCGAGGAGGGTCGCCGCTCGCGCCGGCCGATGTCGTCCAGCGGCGCGCTCATCGGCGGCGTCGGCGTGCTGCTGCTCGCCCTGGGGGTCGGAGTCCTGATCGGAAAGGCCGGCAGCGCCTCCGCCACCAAGGCCCCGCCGGTGCAGGTCGTGACGGTGGCCTCCGGCGCTGCTGCGCCGGCCGCCGCCGCCGTGGCCGGCGGCGCGACGGGCGCCGCGGCCTCGTCGCCGGCGTCGGGGAGCGCGGCCGCCGCCGGCACAGGAGCCGCATCGGGCACGCACGCGAGCAGCGTGTCGTCGAGCACCACCACCACCTCCACGGCGACGATCAAGGCCGAGACGACCAGGCCGCTGACCGGACCGAACCGGCCCGGCTACAAAAACGGCAAGTTCACCGGTAACTTCTTCGGTCCATGAACTGGCTCGAGGAGGTTGACCAGCAGTCGGGAGGCCTGACGCGGCCGGTGGCCGCGAACGGTGCGAACGACCCCGCGGCGCTGGGGGACCAGCCGACGGCGGTATTTCCGGCCGCCCCCGCCGGCTCTGCGGAGCCGGTCGACCTGGCCTCCCGCCGGGAGGAGCTCGCGCGCCGGGTGGCCGAGCTGCAATGGGATCTCGGCGGCCTCGTCTACGAGATGGCGATCCGCGACCACGTGCGCGTCGACGTGCTCGTGCGCCGCGCCGCGATCCTTCAGGAGGTTGACGCCGAGCTGGCCGAGGTCGACCGCATCCTGCTCCACGAGGAGTCCGGCACCGCCGGATCGTGCCTCAGCTGTGGATCGCTGCACAGCCGGGGAGCGGCGTACTGCTGGCAGTGCGGCCAACCTCTGGTCGCCCAGCTGCCGACCGACGCGATCGCCGGAACCTAGGCGGCGCGGCGGCGCCTAGCCGAAGCGCCCGCGTACGTAATCGTTCGTGCGGGGGTCGGCGGGCCGGGTGAAGATGATGTCGGTGTCGTCGTACTCGACGAGCGCTCCGACGCCCGAATCGACGCTGAAGAACGCGGTGCGGTCGGCGATGCGCGCGGCCTGCTGCATGTTGTGCGTGACGATGACGATCGTGTAGCGCTCCTTGAGCGTCTGCGTCAGATCCTCGATCGCCGCGGTCGCCACCGGATCGAGGGCCGACGCCGGCTCGTCGAGCAGCAACACGTCCGGCTCGATCGCGATCGCGCGAGCGATGCACAGCCGCTGCTGCTGGCCGCCGGACAGGCCGAGCGCGCTCGACTTCAGACGATCCTTCACCTCGTCCCACAGCGCCGCGCCGCGCAGAGCCTGCTCGACGCGCTCGTCCAGGCCGTGACGCAGGCCGAGGTTGCGCGGCGCCCAGGCGATGTTGTCGTAGATCGACTTCGGGAACGGATTCGGCTTCTGGAAGACCATCCCGATGCGGCGGCGCACCTCGATGCTGTTGGCCTGCGGCCCGTAGATGTCGTGGCCGTAGTAGTGGACCCTTCCCGTGATGCTGAAGCCGGAGACGGAGTCGTTCATCCGGTTGAGGCTGCGCAGGAACGTGGTCTTGCCGCAGCCGGAAGGGCCGATGATCGCGGTGACCAGGTTGCGGTAGATCGGCAGCGTCACGCCGGCGACGGCCGGTTTACCGCCGTAGGAGATCGTCACATCGCGCGTGTCGAACACCACCTCCCCGCTCGGCGCCGATCGCAGGACGGACCGCGGGCTGACGCGCTGCGCCGGCGCGGTGAGCGACGAGAGCCCACCCGCGTCGGCGACCGGCGTGGTCACGGCCGGACGCGTCAGTCCCGCCGAGTCGGTGGCCGGCGCGGGCTCGGACCGGATCCACACCCGGGGGCGGGGCGACGTGGTCGGCGTCGGCGGCTGCGGCTCGGTGAGGTCGGTCATCACTTGATCCTACGGCTGCGCGCAAACAGTGCGCGCGCGCCGACGTTCGCGATCAGGATCAACGTCAAGAGCACGAGCGCCGCCCCCCAGGCCCGGGTGAAGCCCGACGGGTCGTCGGCTTCCGACAGCTTGAAGATCTCAACCGGGATGTTCGGCACCGTCTGACCGAACGGGTTGACGGTGACCCCGTTGCCATAGATGGCGTCGAGCACGATGAGCGGCGCGGTCTCTCCCGCGGCGCGGGCAACCGCGAGCACGGTCCCGGTGATGATGCCGGCCATGGCGCCGGGCAGCAGCACGCCGACCACCGTCCGCCAGCGGCTGACGCCGAGCGCCTCGGACGCCTCGCGCAGTGAACGCGGGATGAGCAGCAGCATCTCCTGCGTCGAGCGCGCGATGAGCGGCAGCATGATGATCGCGAGCGCAACCGATGCGGCGAGCCCGCTCTCACCGCTGCCGACGACGAGCAGGCCGAACACGAACACCCCGATGACGATCGAGGGCACCCCGTTGAGTACGTCGAGCACGGTCCGAATCACCTGCCCCACGCCCCGAGGGGCGAACTCGGTGATGAACAGCGCCACGAGGATTCCCACCGGCACCGATATCAGCGCCGCCAGGAGCACGATCACGGCCGTCCCCACGATCTCGGGTGCGATCCCACCGCCGGTGCCGAGGAGCGGCGTCCCCTGGGTGAGGAAGCTGAAGCTGATCGCCGAGATCCCCTCCTTGACGACCTCGAACACGACGATGCCGAGCACGCCGACGGCGAGCGCGGCGGAGGCCATCGCGCCGGCGGAGGCGAGGTTGCTCACGAGCTGACGACGGCGCAGGTTCCCGGTCGGCATGAGCGGGCGGGCATAGTCGGGCCGTGCCCGCCGCACGGGCGCGAATGCCGGCCGCGACGTCATCGGGCCGCGCCTCCCTGGTTGACGTCGAAGCGACGGGCGATGCCGTGCGCGGCCAGGTTGGACAGGACGGCGAGCACGAGCAGGATCAAGGCGAGATAGAAGATCGACGCCGTGTGCAGCGGGTTCTCGCCTGGAGGGGGCGCGGCCGCGATACGGCTGGCGAGCGTGTCGCCGGTGGCGAACAGCGAGGCGTGGATGAAGTTCCCGCCGCTGATGACCTGGGTCACCGCGATCGCCTCGCCGAGCGCCCGCCCGAGACCGAGGATCGCCGCGCTGGCCACCCCGGAGGCCGTGCTCGGCAGCACGACGCCACGGACGATCTCCCAGCGCGTGGCCCCCAACGCGGCGGCCCCGTCCTGCAGCTCGCGCGGCACGGTGAGGAACAGATCGCGGCTGATCGAGGCGATGATCGGGAGGATCATGATCGTCAGGATGATCCCCGCGGTGAACACCCCCTGGCCGGTCGTCGAAGCCGTGCCGAAGATCGGGAGGAAGCCGAGCGCGCTGTGCAACTTCGGCTCGACCGTCTGCAGCCACGGGGCGAGGACGATGAGCCCCCAGAAGCCGACGATCACGCTCGGGATCGCCGCGAGCATCTCGACCATCGGGCCGACGACGGCGCGCACCGACCCCGGGGCCATGAGGGCCAGATACAGGCCGATCGCGATCGCCAGAGGTGTCGCCAGCAGCAGGGCCATCGTCGAGCTCACCGCCGTGCCGAAGATGAACACGGCGGCGCCGAACTGCTCGAAGTTCGGCGCCCATGTGGTGTGCCCGAGGAAACCGATGCCGTAGCGGGACAACGCCGGTGACGCGCCGTTGATCACCTGCTGCGCGATCAGCACGAGAGTCAGACAGGCCACCAGGGCAGCGAGGGCGCACAGTCCCCGCAAGACGCGGTCGCCGACCCGGTCGACCATGCTGCCGCGGCGGTCGGCAAGCCCTTCGGCGGCAGCGGCGACCGAACTCATCCGACGGCGCATCCTAGCCGTGTCTGGCCCCCCGCAACAGCAACGTTCACAGATTTATCACTTCTTGCTCACAGGATGTTTACCCGGATGTGGCCAGGAGAAAAGATCCTCCCGCCGCCCGCAACTTACGCGCCGATCGCCAGTTCCGTGTCCGGCAGTAAGCCACAGGCACTAACGCACAACCTCAGGAGGACACCAAGTGGCGCATCTTAAGCGCAACAGTAGGTTCGGCCTCGCGATCGCCCTGGCGGTCACGAGCGCAGTGGTCTCGCTCCCATCGGCTGCAGCGGCAGCCTCGCTCACCGGAGCCGGCTCCACGCTCATTGCGCCGCTCGAGAAGCAGTGGGCCGCGGCCGAGCAGGGTAACGGCATCAATGTCACCTACGGGGCCGTCGGCTCGGGGACGGGTATCGCCGATATCACGTCCCGCACCGTTGACTTCGGCGCTTCGGACGCCCCGCTGACGCCGTCGCAGGCGAGCGCCTGCAACGGCTGCGTACAGATTCCGTGGGCCCTGACGGCCACCGGCATCGCGTTCCACATCGCCGGCGTGAGCAGGCTCTACCTGTCGCCCCAGGTGCTCGCCCAGATCTACCTCGGGCAGATCACGAACTGGGACGCACCGCAGATCAAGAAGCTCAACAAGGGCGAGACGCTGCCGAATCTGGCCATCACGCCCGTCTACCGCACCGACGGATCGGGCGACACGTATGCGTTCACCGATCTGCTTTCGCGGATCAGCCCGACGTGGGCGAGCAAGGTGGGTAACGCCACCTCGGTGAGCTTCCCGACCGGCGCGGGCGGTAAGGGCAACGCGGGCGTGTCGGCGGTCGTCGCCTCGACGAACGGCTCCGTCGCCTACATCGCGGCGTCGTACATCGCCGGCAACGGCCTGGACGCCGCGGCGCTGGAGAACAACGCCGGCAAGTTCATCTACCCCAACCTCTCGAACATCGCCGCTGCGGCGAGCGCGTTCCCGACGGTTCCGGCGAATAACGAGATGCACATCGTGAACCCGCCGAAGAAGTTCAAGAACGCATACCCCCTGTCCACCTACACGTACGTGATCGTGCCGACGAATGCGGGCGGTAACGCATCGACGCTCACGTCGTTCATCTCCTACGCGATCAACGCCGGCCAGTCGCTCGGGCCGCAGCTGGACTTCCAGCCGATCCCGAAGCAGATTCTCGCGGCCGACACCAGCACGCTGCAGCAGATCCACTAGGTTCGGCTCACTCAGACGCAGAGCGCATCAGGCGCTCATCGTCACCGCCGGCGCTGGGAGGCGACTCCCGCGCCGGCGGTCGTGCGTCCGGGCCCAGATGCCGCGGCGATCGGCTGGCCCTCGGCGACTCAGGTCCGCTCGCGCTTGGGCAGCGACGCGAGCGCCTGCTCGAGCTCGCCCGCAGCCTGGTAGTCCAGCCCGAGGCGATGATCGTGGCGGTAACACACGATCCCGCGCTCGTCGACGATGATCACGGCTCGCCGCGTCATGGTGAGCGGCGCCAGGAACGCGCTGTACGCGCCGGCCACCTCATGGTCGACGTCAGCGAGCAACGGCACGGTGAGGCCGTGCTTGGCGATGAACGCACGATGGCTGTCGAGATCGCCGCCGGAGATGCCGACGATCGTCGCGTCGAGGTCCTCGAGCCGCTCACGATCATCTCGATAGGAGCAGAACTGACGGGTGCACACGGGCGTCTCGTCGCCCGGGTAGAAGAGCAGCACGACGCGCTCGCCGCGATGCTCGGACAGGCGGAATGTCCCTTCGGTCCCCTCCAGCTCGAAATCCGGGGCCGGCTCGCCGACCTGCGGGGTCTTCGCCATGGCGTGCCTCCAGTCGTCGTCTTGCGGTGAATCCTGAGAATACCGGTCGCCCGGCAGCGGCTGTCTCCGCGCCGGGCGACCGAGCGATGACGGAGCACTCGCTCGACGTCACACCCCCTGTCCCCGAGTCGTTCGATCCCCGAGTCCGCATCGATGGTGACCGAGGGGAGCGGCGGCGATGTGATCCCCGTGTGACCGCGTTGGGATCTTCTCGTAAACGGTGCCCGAGGCCGGTTTGCGTTACAACACGACCATGATGAGTCGCCGGCGCGTCCCCGTGCTCCTCCTCGCGGCGCTCGCCGCGGGCACCGGGCTGCTCGCAGCCTGCGGGTCGTCCGCGCCGGCGTTCTCGACGTCCTCGCTGGCCAGCGCGGTCGCTCCCGGCCCGATCTCGGCCTCCGGAGCGCAGGCCGGCACGCTGCAGAACTGGCCGCTGTTCGGCCTCACGCCGCAGCGCTACGGCACGACGACCGAGGCGACCGGCATCACCGCCGCGAACGTCGGACACCTGCGCCATCTGCGCGTGTCCCTGCCGGGCACGGTCGACTCCGCCGCGGTCTACCTGCACCAGGCGAGCGTGGCCGGCGGGACCCACAACGTCGCGTTCGTCACCACGACCTACGGGCGCACGCTCGCCATCGACGCGGACAGCGGCACGATTCTGTGGTCCTACACTCCGCCCGGGTTCTCGAGCTGGGCCGGCAGCGCGCAGGTCACGACGGCGACGCCGGCCATCGATCCGAGTGGCCAGTTCGTCTATGCGACGGCCTCGAACGGCAAGATCTACAAGCTCTCGGTCAGCAGCGGGCAGCTCGCCGCGGGCTGGCCGGCGTCGGTGACCTACGACCCGGCGCACGAGAAGCTCGCGGCGGCGCTGAACTTCGACGGCCCCGACCTCGTCGTCACGACCGGCGGCTATTACGGAGACATCCCGCCCTACATCGGCCACGTCGCGCTCATCGATCGCGCGAGCGGGCACGTCGTGGCGGTCTGGAACTCGCTGTGCGCGAACCGCCGCGGCATCCTGCACGCCTCGACCTGCAACGCGAGCGACTCGGCGATCTTCGGGCGCCCGGGCGCGATCGTGGAGCCGGACGGGAACCTCCTCGTCGCCACGGGCAACGCGCCGTACAACGGGACGACCAACTTCGGCGACAGCGTCATCGAGCTGACGTTCCCGTCACTGCAGATCCGCCAGGTCTACACGCCGAAGGACCAGGCCTACCTCAACACGAGCGACACCGACCTCGGCTCGACGTCGCCCGCGCTGGTCAGCAGCGGCTACGTGCTGCAGGGCGGCAAGGATGGGATCCTGCGCCTGCTCCACATCAACGCGCTCGACGGCCGTCCGCCGGGCGCCGGCCGCCATCTCGGCGGCGAGGCCCAGGAGCTCCCGACCCCCGGCGGCGCGCAGCTGTTCAGTGCACCGGCGGTGCTGCAGTCCGGCTCGACCTCGACCGTCGTGGTCGCCGACGCGAGCGGCACGACCGCCTACCTCTTCAGCGGCGGGCGCCTGCACACTGCCTGGAGCAACAGCATCCCGGGGACGAGCCCCGTCCTCGCCGGCGGGCTGCTGTACGTCTACGACATGCAGGACGGCGGGGTCAACGTGTACCGGCCGAGCTCGCCGCACCCGATCACGACGCTGCCAAGCGGCTCGGGTCACTGGAACAGCCCGATCGTCGTCGACGGGCACGTGATCGAGCCGGAGGGCAACTACATGTCGCACTCGCTCCACGGCACGCTCAACATCTACGTCGCGCCGTAGCGCCACCGCCCGGTGGGTCACGCAACGGCGGCAGCTGCGGCCTCCACGTCCCGCGCGCCGAACTGACCCGCGGCCGAACGACGCCCCGCTACCCCGCCTCGTACGCCTCCTGCAGCCGCAGCCACACCTCGCTGCGTGTCGGGAAGGCCGGGACCGCGTGACGCAGGCGCGTGAGCGGCACCTCGCCCATGATGGCGATCGTGGCCGCGTGCAGCCACTCGGCGACCTCGACGCCGGTGAAGGTGGCGCCGACCACGACGCCGACGTCCTCGTCGATGACCAGGCGACTCGTGCCCTCCGCCCCCTTGCCCACGAATGACGCCCCCGCGGTCCCGCCCGTCGGGTGGTCGATCGCGCGCGCCCGGATCCCCGCCGCGAGCGCGTCGGCGAGGGTCAGGCCGACGGCCGCCACCTGCGGCTCGGTGAAGACCACGCGGGGCACCTGCGCCCCGTCGGAGTGCAGCCGCGCGTCGCGCCCGAGGATCACCTCGCTGACGATGTAGGCCTGGTACTTGCCCATGTGGGTCAGCAGGGCTCGCCCGTTCACGTCGCCGATCGCGAACAGCCAGTCCCGGCCGGGCACGCGCAGCTGCTCGTCGACCTCGATCACCTTCCCGTCCGGCAGGCCGACCGTCTCCAGGCCGATGTCGGCGCTGTGCGGGCGGCGTCCGACGCAGACGAGCAGCTCGCTGCCGCGCACCGTCTCGCCATCCTCGAGTTCGAGGGCCGCCTCGCCGTCGTCGTCCCGCGAGGCCCGGACCGCCTTGACACCGATGCGCACGTCGATGCCCCGCGCGCGCAGCGCGCCGGCCACCTGCTCGCTCGCGAACGGCTCCTCGCGCGAGAGCAGCCGCGGAAGCGCCTCGATGATCGTGACGCGCGCCCCCAGCGAGCTCCAAGCCTGCCCGAGCTCGACCCCGACGACGCCGCCGCCGAGCACGAGCAGCGAGTCGGGCACCTCCTTTGCGGTCGTCGCCTCGCGGTTGTTCCACGGCCGCGCCTCGGCGAGCCCCGGAATCGGTGGCATCGCCGCCCCGCTGCCCGTGGCGACGATCACGGCGCGCTCGGCGACGAGCGTCGGCCCCTCGCCGTCGGGGCCGGTGACGCGCACACGACGCTCGCCGTCCAGACGCGCGTGCCCGCGCACGAGCGTGATGCCGCGGCTCTCCACCCAGGGCAGATGCGCGTCGTCGCTCAGGTCGTGCACGACCTCGTCGCGCCGCCGCAGCACCGCGTCCGCGTCCAGCTCGCCGGTGACCGCCTCACGCACGCCCGGTACGCGCCGCGCCTCGTCGAGCAGCTGGAAGGGCCGCAGCAGCGCCTTCGACGGCATGCAGGCGTAGTAGGAGCACTCGCCCCCGACGAGGTCGGACTCGACGAGCACGACCCGCTGCCCGGCCTCGGCGAGCCGCCCGGCGGCGACCTCACCGGCCGGTCCGGCCCCCAGCACCACCACGTCGAAGTTCTGCTCACCCACGCCGGCCATGCCACCGCTCCTCTCGTCGCGCTCGTCAGCGGCTCCGCGCGCAGAAGTATGCACAGGCAGGAGACCGCGCGCGGCGCGCGAAGTCCGCCCCCATGACCATCGCCTCCACAACCTCGCCGTACATCCTGCCGGCGAACGCGCTGTCGCTGCTGCATCGGCTCAACGAGCAGCGCGTCGAATACGTCCTCATCGGCGATCTCGCCGCCGCACTGCACGGCTGCCCGCCGGGCGAGCCGACCGTCGTCGTCGTCCCGGCCCGCTTCCAGCGCAACCTCGACCGGCTCGCGCGCGTGCTGCGCTCGATCCACGCTCGCGGGCGCGGCGCCGACGCCACCGCCGACGCTCCCACGCTCACCGCGACCGGGCTGCGCGCACTCGGCCACTGGCGTCTCTACGGTGACTTCGGCGCGCTCGACATCGACTTCGAGCCACCGGCCACCGCCGGGCACCTGGACCTGTTCGAGAACGCGCGCCGCATGACCCTCAGCGCCGAGGTCGAAGCCGAGGTCGCCGCGGCCGCCGACCTGCTCCGAATCGCCGAGATGCGCCAGGGCCCGCGCGACGCGACGCTATTGCCGGCGCTGCGCGCCGCGCTCGAGCGCTCCACGGTCAGCGCTCGGTGATGACGGTGTCCTCGTCGGCGTAGGCGGGGGCACAACAGCAGAGCAGGACGAGCGCCTCGTCGGCGTCGTTGAACAGCTTGTGCCGCGTGCCGGGCGGGATGACGACGCAGTGACCGGCGCGCACATCGAAGCTGGCCTCGCCGAGACGCATGCGCCCGCTGCCGGCGATGAAGTAGTAGATCTCCTCCGATTGCACGTGATAGTGCTCGTCGGTCTGCGCGCCGGGCGGGACCGTGGCCTCGGCCAGGCTCTGATGGCGGGCCGCCGTCCACGCCGGCCCCGCGAGCTCGCGAATGAGCGAGCCGTCGAGCGTCTGAAAGGACGGCAGCTCGTCGAGGTGCGGCGGCGCGTCGCTCATGCGCGCAGCGTAACGAGGCACGACCCACATGCGCGAGAATGGCGGCTCGCACATGGACTCCCTGCGCGGACAGCTCCTCATCGCCGGCCCCCAGCTCGCCGATCCGAATTTCCTGCGCACCGTCGTGCTGGTGAGCGAGCACACCGACGAGGGGGCGATGGGGGTCGTGCTGAACCGACCGGCCGAGCTCACCGTCGCCGAGGCGGTGCCGGCGCTGTCCCCCGCCCTTGACGGCGACGAGCCGGTGTTCGTCGGGGGGCCCGTCGCCACCACGTCGATCGTCTTCCTGCTCGAGTTCACCGAGCCCGACGACGCGGCCCTGCTCGTGCTCGGGCGCATCGGCTTCCCCGCGGCGCACACGGACATCGGCGAGCTCGCCGAGCTGACCGAGCGCGGCCGCGTGTTCGCCGGCTACGCCGGCTGGGGTGCCGGGCAGCTCGACGAGGAGCTTCGCTCGGGCGACTGGATCCTCGAGCCGGCACGGCCCGAGGACGTCTTCAGCGACGAGCCGGAGTCGCTCTGGAGCACCGTGCTCACGCGTAAGGGCGGCCGCTTCGCCCTCCTGGCGACGATGCCGCTCGACCCCTCGGTCAACTGACGCCGCGCAGCCTCGCCCTCGCCCTCGTCCTGCTCGCCGGACCGGCAGCGGTGGCGCCGAGCGCCGCGGCGGCCCCCGGACCCGCGCCGACGGCACTCGTCCTCTTCCTCGCCCCACCCGGCGCGGGCGCCTGCCAGCGCTGCGCGGATGCCGCCGCGCTCGCCCAGCTGCGCGCCGTCCCGCGGCTGTCGCTCGGCATCCTCAGCGCCGCCGAGGGCGTGTACCGCGCCGAGCAGCTGCTGCTCGACATCGGCGCCGGAGTTCGCGTCGAGTACGGCTCCTACCGACCGAGCCGCCCGCCACCGCTCCAGCTGCGCCGAAGCGGGCCCGGCGCCGTGCTCGCGGGCTGGCGCGCCGTGGTCGCCCGGGCCAGCGGGGCGCCCCAGCTCATCGCCCCGGGCGCGCTCGTGCAGGCGATCCCCGGCGGCGCCGCCTACGTGAGCGTGCCGGGCCAGCCACCGGGCGATGCCATCGCGGCGGCCGACGCCGGCGGTCGCATCAGCGCCTGGTCCGACGGCCCGGCGGCGACGCTGCCGGCTCGCGTCATCGCGCTCGAGGCCGGGCACGCCCTCCTGGTCGCTGACCTGCCCTCCGGTGCGGTCGGCGCCGCGGACCTCCAGCGGTTCGCCCGCGAGCGACCGGCCGACCAGCTGCTGATCGCCATCGAGCGCGCGCCCGACCGCGCCGCGGCGCTGCTGTGGATGGCCGCCGGGGGCCTCGCTCCGACGAGCAGCGCCGCCGGCGAGCTGACCTCCGACACCACCCACCAACGCGGGCTCGTCGCGAGCATCGACCTGCCCGTCACGATCCTGCGTCACCTCGGCCGTCCCATCCCGTCGACGATGCGCGGCGCGCCGATCCGGGTCGAGGGGGCGCTGCGCGCGTCCTCGCTGGCCCGCCTGCAGGCGCGCCTGCTCGTGCTCGGCGCCCGTCGCCTCCCGACGCTCGCGTGGTTCGCGCTCGCCTGCGCCCTGTTCGCTCTCGCCGCCGCCGCGCTCGGCCGCGCGGCCGCCGGCGCGCGGATCGCCGCACTCGCCGCGCTGTGGCTGCCGGCCACGGTGCTCCTCCCCGCCGCGTTCGCACCGTCGGCCGGCGCGGAGGTGATCCTCATCATCGCGGTCTCGCTCGCGCTCGCCGCGCTGACCGACGCGCTGCTGCCCTGGCCGCGCGGCCCGCTGCTGCCGGCGCTGGTGGCCTGCTGCGCCCTGACGATCGACGCGCTCGCCGGCACGCAGCTGCTCATCCGCTCGATCCTCGGGCCGAACCCGGCGTTCGGGGCGCGCTTCTACGGCATCGGCAACGAGCTGAAGTCCGCGCTCGCCGTGCTCACGTTCGGCGGCGTCGCCGCGGCGCTGTCGCGCCCCTCCGTCCCGCGGTGCCGCGCCGCGGCGACGATGGCGACGGCCGGCACGCTGCTCGCGCTCATCGAGGGCACGGCGCGCATCGGCGCCGGGGTCGGCGGGCTGCTGCTCGTGTGCGCGGGCACGGCGGTCGCCGTCCTGTGGCTCCTCCCCGGGCGCGTCGGCCGCCGGCGCGCGGTGCTCGCCATCCTCGCCCCGCTCGCCGGCGTGGTCGTCCTCGCCGGCCTCGACCTGACGCTCGGTCACGGAAGCGGCCACTTCACGGGCAGCGTCCTGCACGCCCGCTCGGCCGGCGACCTGCGCGACCTGATCGTGCGCCGCTACACCGACGCCTGGGACGCCTCGAAGGACGGGTGGATGCCGCCGGCCGACGTCCTCGCGCTTGCCGCGATCGCGGCCGGACTGCGCTGGCGCCGAAGGCTGCTCGCCCCGCTCACCGCGCGCAGCCGCGGCTGGGCCGAGCTGTGGTCCGCCGCCCTCGCCGGCGGGCTGGCGGCGGGCGTCGTGGGCGCGCTGGTCGAGGACTCCGGCACGCTGCTGCTCGTGGTGGCGGTCGTCGCCCTGGTGGCCCTGCTCACGTATGTGAAAGGGGCGCCGGCGCTCACCGAGGTTCGACCCGCCGCGATCGTCCCCGCGCCGCCGGTGGCCGAGGCGAGGACCACGACGCCCACGCCGTCGTAGGAGGACGCCGTCAGGCGGTTGCGCGCAGGGACGGCCCGACCGGCGCGCCCTCGCGTCCCGGCGGCCCGAGCACGACCTCGCCGTCCCAGCGGCCGACGCGGTCGCGACCGCCGTCCTTGGCCGCGTACAGCGCCTTGTCGGCGAGCCGCAGCAGCTCGTCGGGAGCCGAGCGCGTGCCACGCCCGAGGGCGGCGACGCCGGCGCTGACGCTGAGGCGCACGCCACCGCTCACGGTCTCGGTTCGCAGCCGCGTGCCGACGCGCTCGGCGAAGCGCTGCGCCTCACCGACCTCGACGTTGAAGAGCACGATCGCGAACTCCTCGCCGCCGAGCCGGGCCACGACGTCTCCCGGGCGGCAGGCGTCGGAGAGCACCGCGGCGAAATCACACAGCGCGGCATCGCCGGCGGCGTGGCCGAGCCGGTCGTTGAGCGCCTTGAAATGGTCGAGGTCGAAGACGACCACGCTCAACGGCATGCTCGCCTCCAGCGCGCGCTCGAACTCACGCTCGAAGGCGACGTTGAAGGCACGACGGTTGAGCACGCCGGTGAGCGGGTCGGTCGTCGACGCGCGCTCGAGCTGGTGCAGGAGGGCGAGTCCACGGGTGCGCAGCACGGCCACCATGATCCCGACGAACCCGACGCAGGCGACGGTCGAGGTGAACATGATCATCTTGATCTGGTCGACGGCGAAGAACCCGAGCGCGATCGCCAGCGTGATGGCCATCCAGGCGATGGCCACCGCCAGCGCCCGGCGCGAGAAGGAGTGGGCGACCGCGGCGACCGGCCATAGATAGAAGAACGGACAGGCGCCGATCGGGCGAGCGGCGCCGCACACGACGCTCGTCAGCGTTATGGCGTACAGGGCGGACGCCTGCAGCAGCCACACCGGGGGCCGGCGAACGAACGGGAACGCGAGCCCCCAGGCCAGCATCGCCACGGCCACGCCGATGTCCCACGGCCGATCGCTGGTGTCGGGCTTGGGCACGACGGCCGCGCACAGCAGCAGCAGCGCACCGATGACGAACATCAGCGTCGCCATGCGCTGCATGAACGCCTTCTGGGCCTCCGCCTCCTCGGGCGTGGCATTGGGCAGGTCAATCCAGACCACATTGCGCATGTCGGCCATCGCGAGCAGATCGGCACGGCGCCACCGGCCCCCGACCTGTCAAGACCCGCCTCGGCAAATTGCTGAGTATCGTTCGGGACCATAATGAGACGTCGTCTCATCAAAGCGCGCGGTCGCTCCGCGGACGCGCGTGCGAGAATCGCTGCGTGAGCGAGCACGCAGCCGAGCCCCGGCCGTACGGGGGGGTGAGTAGCGAGGAGCGCCGTGCGCGCCGGCGCGCGCAGCTGCTCGAGGCCGGGCTGGAGCTGTTCGGGACCCGCGGCTACGCGCCGTCGTCGGTCCGCGAGGTCTGCCTCGCGGCGTCGCTGAATCGACGCTACTTCTACGAGTCGTTTCGCACCCGCGAGGACCTTCTGCGCGCGGTCTACGACGAGATCACCGACGAGATGGCCCGCACGATCTTCACGGCGGTGAACGAGGTCGAGGGCATCGAGCCGAAGATCCGCGCCGGGATGAGCGCGTTCTGGGCCATGATGACCGCCGACCCGCGCAAGGCCCGCGTGCTCACGCTCGAGGTGATCGGCGTCAGCGAGGACCTCGAGCGCCATCGCCGCACGGCCCGCCACGGCTTCGCCGCGTTCGTCGGCGAGCAGGCGAAGACGCTGGCCGCCACGCAGGGACGCTCGCTCGTCTTCGACCCGGGGCTCGCCGCTCGAGGGGTGGTGGCCGCGACGATGGACCTGCTCGTCGACTGGATGCGCGGCGACGTCACGCTGTCGGTCGAGGAGTTGACCGAGCACAGCGTCCTGTACTACTCGCTGGCCGGCGACGCCGCCTTCGCGGACCTGCCCCACTCTCCCGCGCCGTAGCGGCGCGCTGACGCCGGCGGCCCATCCGTGGCCGCCGGCGTGCGCCCTGCGATGCAGCGGTGTCAGTAGGCGGTCGGCGCGGGCGGCGACACGGTGAACGTGTAGCTGTTGCCCGGACCGGCGAACAGCGCGTTCAGGATGCCCGTCAGCCACCCACAGGTCTTCAGCGAGGGGAGCGTCGTGCTGCCGCTGAACGTCAGCTGCCCGTCGCCCAGGGAGGCGACCGGCCCGTCGAAGTCGAGCGGGAACGTCACCGGGGTACTCGTCTGACAGCTCGCCGACACCAGGTTGATGCCGAGGAAGCTGATCGACGGCAACTCGATCTCCTCGCTCACCGAGCCGTGGATGTGCAGGTTCCCGCTCGTGTCCAGCGACGCCGACCCCGTGGCCGGACCCTGCTGCACGAGCGTGACCTTCAGCCCGAGCGGCAGGATGCCGAGCGCGGTGATGGTGGCCGAGAACGCCGGCACCGAGATCATGCCGTTCTGCAGTTGCTGGCTGGTGAGATCGGCCAGGCCGCTGAACGTCGACGTCGAGGGCAGCGCGAGCGTGGCCGAGAGCTTCTTCAGCGACAGCGACGCCTTCAACGGCCACGCGTTCAGGGACACGACGAAGTCGCCGCCGGCGGGATTCGCCGTCGAGGTCGGCGGCGGATTGGACTCGCTGCAGTCGTTCGGCGCGGTCAGGGTGCCGAGCAGCCCGAACCGGGCGGAGATCCAGCTGATGACCTGCGGGGCGGCCTGGAACTGGGTCGTGATGTGCTCGCTCGGGTACACGGCGAACTCGTCGGTCACGCCCTCGGAGCAGTACTGCTGCTTGAGCGCGATGTCCTGGGCCAGCGGAACGATCTCGTCGGCCTGCCCGTGGTACTGGTACAGCGGGACCGGGATCTTGGTCGTCCCCAGCTGCTGCGCGTCGATCGCCGCGGCGATCGATGGGTTGGCCTCGAGCTGGGCGAGCGTCTGACCGCCCTGGGTGTACTGGTCGAGGTTGACGTTCTCGAACCCGAGCAGCGTCTGGAACACGCACTGGCTCTTGATCGTCGCCACCGCCGCCGCGCCGTCAGCGTTCTCGAGCGCCGGCAGATCGATGTCCGACGGGTACTGGTCGCTCAGGCCGATGATCGACATCGCCGCGAAGCCGGCGGCGACGTTCCCGTTGAGGTAGTTGGCCGTGTCCTCGAGATTGCCGGGGATGCCGCCGGCGGCGACACCTACGAGGTTGAGCGTCGGGTCATAGGACGGCTGCAGCTGGCCCGCCCAGGCGGCCGCCTGACCGCCTTGCGAGTAGCCCCAGATCGCCGTCTTCGTCGAGGCGCTGAGGCCGATCCCGGGCACCTGGTCGGCCGCCGTGGCCGCGTCGAGCACGGCGTGGCCCTCGGCCGCGCCGACCGTGTAGAGCGTCTGCGATCCGGTCGTATAGCCCTGGTAGTCGGTGAGCACGACGGCCCAGCCCTGCTTGAGCAGCGCCACGATGTTCGGCGTCTCGTACTCGGTGCCGGCGGCGAGCTGCGCCGAGGGCGCGCACGACTGCGCGAGCCCCTGCGTGCCGACGGCGTAGTCGATCACCGGGCGGGTGCCCAATCCGGTCCACGCCGCCGTCGGCACGATCACCGTGCCGGTGGCGAGGTCCTGCGCACCGACGGCGTCGGTCGTGTAGTAGAGGAGATCCCAGGCGTCGACGCTCGGCGCCCCGGTGCCGAGGGCGAGCGTGGCCGGTCGGTAGGAGATGAGGTCGCCGGCGCTCCCGCTCGGGAGCGGCGACGGCGGCGTGTAGAAGGCGGCGCCGGACGCACCGAGCGTCGGTGCGGCGGATGCCGGCACGGAGCCGACGAGCGCGACGAGCACGACGATGAGCGCTGACAGCGAACCCGCCGTCGCGCGCAGGCGATTGCCCTGCATGGGTGGAGCCCTCCGTTCGTTTGACCCTTGATCGAAAGAGGCGCACGCCGGCACCACCCTCGAATCAGGTGCCAGCGTGTTACGCAGCGGGCGCGACTTTAGGTACCACGCTGTTACCTGTCAACCCCCAGCCGCCCGGAAGGCAGCCGCCCGGTCCTAAGCTGTGCGCGTGCCCATGTCATCGCTCAGCCCGTGGGCCAGGGCGGCCAACGAGCGTCTCGCCGACGCCGGGTATCGCCGGGGCGGCGCGCGTCGCGAGGTCGTCGCCCTGCTCGGCGAGCAGAGCTGCGCGCTCTCGGCCGCAGAGATCGAGGATCGCCTGGCCGGCCGCGATCGCCGGGTCTCGCGAGCGAGCGTGTACCGGGTGCTCGAGGAGCTCGAGCAGATCGGTCTCGTCCAGCGCGTGGGCGTCGGCCAGGGCATGGTGCGCTACGAGCCCGTGCACCACGGTCCCGGCCATCACCATCACCTCGTCTGCGACCGGTGCGGACGCCTGCAGCCGTTCGCCGACGGGGACCTCGAGCAGGCGATCGCGCGCCTGAGCAGCCGCGTGCCGTTCCGCGTGGCCGAGCACGAGGTCGTGCTGCGCGGCAGCTGCGACACCTGCGCCGGCGATTAGCGCCGCAGCTCGTCGCGCATGAGCTGGAGCACCGTCGTGCCGATGGCCGCCAGGCTGCGCTGGGAGACCTGGCTGAGGTCGTCGCACGTGCGCTGCCAGCACGGGTAGTCGAAGTCGATCAGATCGACGGCGGGGATGCCGGCCTGCGTGAACGACGTGTGGTCGTCGAGGATCTCCTCGCTTGTGCGCGGTGGGAAGTAGGACAGCGTGCCGACCTGCGCCGCGGCGGCCCGCAGGCGCGCCCACAGCCCCGGGTTCGAGCCGAGCTCACGCGGCAGCGTCTCGTCGCGGAGGGCGATGAAGTCGAGCAGCACCATCTCGCGCGTCGAGCGGCCATGCGCGGCGACGTACGCCCGGCTCCCGCGCAGGCCCTGGCCGAGGAAGTCGGTGAAGCCCGCGGGCGCCTCCTCGCCGTCGAAGAGCGCGAAGCGGATCGCCGGCTCGCCGGGCTCGCGCGGGTCGCGCGCGAGGTCGCGCGCGATCTCGATGACGGCGGCGACGCCCGCCGCGCTGTTGTTCGCGCCCAGATAGCCGGGCACCGGCGTGGTGTCGTAGTGCGCGCCGAGCACGATCGCCGGCTCGCGCCCCGGCAGGCCGCCGACGATGTTGCGCAGGCCGCCGGGGACGGGCTCGAAGTGCCCGCCCGGCAGCAGGTGCACGAGCGCGTCGGCGGCGCGGCGCTCGGCGGGCGAGCCGGCCGGGCGGGGCCCGTAGGCCAGCTGCGCCTTCACGAGCGCGTAGGCGCGCGCCTCGTCGAACGGCGTGAGCGCTCGACCGCCCGTCGTCGCCGTCGCCAGCCGCGCGCCGCCGGCAAGTGCGGCGAGCGCGAGGAGGAGCACGAGCGCGCGCGATCCGGTCATCGGCGAGACGGTACTGCGTGCACGCTCCGTCCCGAACCTCATCAGCCCGCCGCAATCTCCCGGTAGCCGTCGCGCGCCGAGCGTGCGAACCCACCACGGCGCCGCGAAATTCCGTTGCCGGAGACGCGAATCCGCCACGCGGCGGCCCGAAGCGCTCACGCCCGGGTGGGGCCTGGAGTCGGGGCGGACACTTCTACGACGTTTGTGCAGCGTGTTGCGCCCCGGGATTGTCCTGGTCGATCACTCGGGTCGTGAGACATACTCCCCACCCGACCAAGACCCGAGTCCCCACCGACCGCAAGCGCATCCTGATCGCCGACGACGATGACGAGGTTCTCGAGCTCGTCCGCGTGCTCCTCGGCCGCGCCGGCCACCAGGTGCTCATCGCCTGCGACGGTCGCACGGCACTGCGCGGCCTGTTCACCCGCCGCCCCGATCTGATGGTGGTCAACCTCGACATCCCCGTCCTCGACGGGTGGCGCGTGCTCGAGAGCGTGCGCCATCTGAGCGACCTGCCGGTGATCGTGTTGAGCTCCAGCGATAACGAGTTCGACCGCGCGCGCGCCCTGCGCGCCGGCGCCGACGATTGGATCCACACGCCCTGCAACGGCGAGTTCCTGCTCGAGCGGATCGACTATGCGCTCGACATCAGCGCCGAGCCCGAGCCCGACGTCGCCGACGGGCTGACCGTCGTCGACTTCCTGCAGCACCGCTGAGCGGACTAGGCGGCCGGGTCCCGGGCCGGCGGCTGCTGCAACGACCAGCCGTTCCCGTCGGGGTCGCTGAAGAAGACGAACGAGCCCCAGGGGAACTCCTGGACGTCGCTCACCGCGACACCGCGCTCGGCGAGCTCGGTGCGCGCCGCTTCCACGTCGGGCACCACGAGCAACAGCCCCTGCACCGAACCGGGCGAGGTGTCGACGAGACCCCGGCCGAGCGCGATCGAGCACGCCGATCCGGGTGGCGTCAGCTGTACGAAGCGGATCTCCTCGCTGACGGTGTGATCGTGATCGGCGTGGAAGCCGGCCTGCTCCGTGTAGAACGCCTTCGCCCGGTCCACGTCGGACACGGGGATCGGTACCAGCTCGAGCTTGTATTCCATCGGTTCCGCCTTTCTGTCAGGGTGTTCGCCACGCAAGGCACCCTACGATCGATTGCGGCCAGCTTCTGACCGCAATCGCTGGCAGACTCCGCCCGATGGTGGAGACCTCGGCCCGGCTGCTCAGCCTCCTCTCGCTGCTGCAGGAACGGCGAGACTGGTCCGGCGCGGCGCTCGCGGAGCGCCTGGAGGTCGGCGTGCGAACCATCCGCCGCGACGTCGAGCGACTGCGCACGCTCGGCTACCCGATCGACGCCACGCCCGGCGTGGCCGGCGGCTACCGGCTCGGCGCCGGCGGCTCGCTGCCGCCGCTGCTCCTCGACGAGGAGGAGGCCGTGGCCGTGGCCGCCGGCCTGCGGACCGCGGCGAGCGTCGGCGTGGCCGGGATCGAGGACACCTCGATCCGTGCGCTGGCCAAGCTCGAACAGATGCTGCCGCCGCAGCTGCGGCGCCGGGTGAACGCCGTCGGATCGGCGACCGTCGCCTATCCGCGCTTCGGTCCGACCGTCGACTCCGAGACGCTCGCCACGATCGCCGCCGCCTGCCGAGACCGCGAGCGCCTGCGGATCCACTACCGCAGCCACGACGCCTCGACGAGCCGGCGGACCATCGAGCCGCATCGGCTCGTCCACACCGGCCGGCGCTGGTACCTGGTGGCCTGGGACGCGACGCGGGAGGACTGGCGCACCTTCCGCGTCGACCGGATCGGCCCGCACCCCGGCGTCGACCGCCGCTTCGTGGCGCGACAGCCGCCGGCGAAGGATCTCGCCGCCTATGTCGCCCGCGGGGTCTCGGCGGCGCGCGACCGCTTCCAGGCGAGCGTCGTCCTGCACGCCCCGCTCGGCGAGGTCGCGCCGCGCGTGCCGACCGGCGCGGGGACACTCGAGGCGATCGACGAGCGCAGCTGCCTGCTGCGCACCGGAGCCGACTGGCTCGGGGCCCTTGCCGTGTACGTGGCGCAGATCGGCGTGGACTTCGAGGTTCTCGACCCGCCGGAGCTCGTCGCCGAGGTGCGCCGGCTCGCCGATCGCTTCGCGCGCGCGACCGCCGGGCGTCCGTGACCGCCGTCAGGCGTCGGGCGCGCGGCGCGCCCCCGGCGCGACCTCGAGCTCGAGCAGCTCGCGCGGGCGATGGTCGACCTGCAACGTCGTGTGATGCAGGTCGAAGCGCTCGGCCAGCATGCGCTCGAGCGAGCGTCTCGTGGCGTGACAGTCGGCTTCGGCGGCGACGAGCACGTGCGCCGAGAGCGCGGCGAATCCCGACGTCACCTCCCACACGTGCAGGTCGTGGACCTCGACGACGTCCGGCTCGCCCACCAGCGCCTCACCGATGTCGGACGGATGCAGGCCCGCGGGCGAGGCCTCGAGGAACACGCGCGCCGAGGCACGGACGAGACCGATGCCGGAGCGCAGCATGAGCGCGGCGACGAACAGCGAGGCGACCGAGTCGGCGCGCTCCCACCCGCTGACCAGGATCACCACGCCGGCGACGAGCGTGCCGATGAAGGCGTACAGGTCGGTCAGCAGGTGCCGGAAGGCGCCCTCGATGTTGAGGCTCCCGCGCGCCCCGCCGGCGAGCACGAGCGTCGCCGCCGCGTTCACGGCGATGCCGGCCAGCGCCACCACGATGATCGGCCACGGCCGCACGTGCGGCGGCGAGATGAGGCGCACGATCGCCGCGTAGACGATCACGCCGGCGAGCACGATCAGCGTGATCCCGTTCGCCTGGGCCGAGAGGATCTCCGCACGCCCGAGGCCGAACGTCATCGCGCCGCGGGCCGGGCGGGCGGCGAGACGCAGCGCGACCAGGGCGAGCCCGAGCGCGGCCGCGTCGGTGAGCATGTGCGCGGCGTCCGAGAAGAGCACGAGCGCGTGGGCGAGGATCGCCGCGACGACCTCGGCCACCATCAGCGCGAGGATGAGGCCGAGCGCGATCGTCAGCGCCCGCGCGTTGGCCTCGCGCGGCGGACCGTGGTGGTGCGAATGCCCGTGGGCCATGACCGTGTTATCGCCCGGTCCACGCCCGGGCGTCAACGACAGCGTAGACCGGCGCTACTCGCCGGGCGACGGCGCGGGGCCGGATCCGGCGACGGTTCCGTCGCCGCTCGGTGCATCGGCCGGCGGGCGGCGGCGGTTGAAGCCGAGTACGAGGGCGATCACGATCACCACGACGACGAGGATCCCGGCCGCGATGTAGCGGAGCTTGTGATGGGTCGTCGTGGTCGTGCCCGACTTGGTCACGTGCAGGATGGACACGGGCACGCCCTTGGCCGTGATCTGCGCGCTGATCGCCTTGTACTGGAGCGGCGGGTAGGACGCGACGTAGAGGGTCCCGTTGTCGAGCGTGATGCGCAGCGAGTGAGCCTTTTTATTAAAGGTCACCGAGCGAATCTTCCCGCCGTTGAGCTGGCTCTGGAAGGCGGCGTAATCCTCCTTGATGTACGTCGGCGTCGGGCTCTGGGCGAGTGCGAGCGCGCCCGGGAGGAGCGTCAGCGCGGCGACGAGTGTCGCGAGCAGCGTGGCCGTGGATCGGCGCATCGGCGGCAGACTATTGAATCGAGCGGACCGGTGGCGCCGCCGGCGCAAAGGAAAACCCCCATGCGCAGCCCATTTACATATTCTGTCCGCGCCCGCATTTCCGCGACACGAGGAGACGCCTGTGTTGTTCAAGAGAACCGTCCGGTCCGCATCCAGGCTTGCCCTCGTGGGGGCCGCGGTGATCGGGGTCGCCGCCTGCGGCAGTTCGTCGAGCTCGAGCTCCACGACGTCGTCGACGTCGTCGGCCGCGGCCGCCACCGGCGTCAGCACCGCCGGCGTCTATGCGCCCGCCGCGGCGCTCGTGCCGGCCGCGATCAAGTCGAAGGGCACGCAGCTGGTCGCCGCCGATGCGACGTACGCGCCGAACGAGTTCATCCAGAACGGGGTGATCGTCGGGATGGATGTCGACCTCGCGCACGCGCTGTTCCCGCTGCTCGGCCTGAAGCCGACCGTCGTCAACGCGACGTTCGACACGATCATCCCGGGACTGACCTCGGGCAAGTTCGACATCGGGATGTCGTCCTTCACCGACACGAAGGCGCGCGAGGCCCAGGTCAACTTCGTCGACTACTTCACCGCCGGGGAGTCCTTCTACGGGCTGTCCACGAGCGGCAACACGATCACGTCGCTGTCGAGCATCTGCGGTCTGAAGGTGGCCGTCGAGTCGGGCACGACCGAGCAGATGGACGCGCAGACGGCATCCACGCAGTGCGTCGCCGCCCACAAGCCGGCGGTCAGCGTGCTCGTGTTCCCCGACCAGAACAGCGCGAACCTGGCCGTGGCCTCGGCGCGGGCCAATGTCGGCTTCGCCGACTCGCCGGTGGCCGCGTACCAGACGGTGGTGTCGCACGGCAAGTTCAAGCTCGTGAGCCCGTCGTTCTCGAACGCGCCCTACGGCATCGCGGTGCCGAAGGCCTCGGGGACGCTCGACAAGGCGATCCTGGTCGCGCTGCAGTACATGGTCAGTGACGGCCAGTACGAGGCGATCCTCAAGAAGTGGGGCGTGCAGTCCGGCGCACTCAAGACACCGGCGATCAACGGGGCGACGAGCTAGCACGAAGCGGAGGTCGTGGTGTCCTCCGCCCCGAACGCCACCGACACACCCGCGCCGACCGGGCGGCCTGAGCAGATCAAGGCCGTTCCGGTCCGGCACCCGGGCCGCTGGGTCGCGGCCGCGATCATCCTCGTCATCGCGGTGGCGCTCGTGCGCTCCGTCGTCACCAACGGCAACTTCATGTGGGGCCAGGTCGGGCACTACCTGTTCGACCCGCGCATCCTGCACGGAGCGCGCCTGACGATCGAGCTGACCGTCGCCTGCATGGCGCTCGGCGTCGTGCTCGGAGTGCTGCTCGCGGTGATGCGCCTGTCGCCGAATCCGCTCATCTCCGGGAGCAGCTGGCTGTACATCTGGTTCTTCCGCGGCACGCCCGTGCTCGTGCAGCTGCTGTTCTGGTACAACGTCGCCGCGCTGTACCCGAAGATCAAGCTCGGCATCCCCTTCGGGCCGTCGTTCGTCAATCTCGACGCGAACACGCTCATCACGCCGTTCGTGGCGGTGCTGCTCGGCCTCGGCCTCAACGAGGGGGCCTACATGGCGGAGATCGTGCGCGCCGGCATCATCTCCGTCGACGAGGGACAGAGCGAGGCGGCGGCCGCGCTCGGCCTGTCGCGGATGCAGACGATGCGTCGGATCGTGCTGCCCCAGGCGATGCGGGTCATCATCCCGCCGACCGGCAACGAGACGATCTCGATGCTCAAGACGACGTCGCTCGCCTTCGCGATCGCCTACCCGGAGCTGCTCGGATCGGCCCAGGAGATCTACTCGCAGAACTACGAGACGATCCAGTTGCTGCTCGTGGCGTCGTTCTGGTACCTGGTCATGACGAGCGTGCTCTACGTCGGGCAGTACTACCTCGAGCGGTATTACGCGCGGGGGGCCACGCGCGACCTGCCGCCGACGCCGCTGCAGCGGATCAGGCGCGGGCTCGGGTCGTTCCGGCACGACCCGGCCGCGTACGGCTCCGATTCCGGGTTCGGGCGCAGCCCGATCGACCCCAACGCCGCAGGCCGCGGGGGCGCCGGCGGAGGCATCGGGGGCGGCGGCGGCCTCGGAGGGCTCTGATGCCCGAGCCCATGGTCCGCGCCGAGGGCGTGCACAAGTACTTCGGTCGCCTCGAGGTGCTGAAGGGCATCGACCTGCGGGTGATGCCCGGCGAGGTGATGTGCATCCTCGGTCCGTCCGGGTCGGGCAAGTCGACCTTCCTGCGCTGCATCAACCACCTCGAGAAGCTCAACTACGGACGGCTGTGGGTCGACGGCGACCTCGTCGGCTACCGCCAGCACGGCGACAAGCTCTACGAGCTGCGCGAGTCCGAGGTGGCCCAGCGACGCTCGGAGATCGGCATGGTCTTCCAGCGCTTCAACCTGTTCCCGCACATGTCGGTCGTCGATAACGTCATCGAGGCGCCCTGCCGCGTGCGCAAGCTCTCGCGGAGCGAGGCCACCGACCGGGCCCGCCAGCTGCTCGACCGCGTCGGGCTCGCCGACAAGGTCTCGGCCTACCCGTCGCAGCTCTCCGGGGGCCAGCAGCAGCGGGTGGCGATCGCCCGGGCGCTCGCGATGCAGCCGAAGCTGATGCTGTTCGATGAGCCGACGTCGGCCCTTGACCCGGAGCTCGTCGGGGAGGTGCTCGACGTCATGCGCGGCCTCGCCACCGACGGCATGACGATGATCGTCGTGACGCACGAGATCGGCTTCGCGCGGGAGGTCGGCGACACACTCGTGTTCATGGACGGCGGCGTCGTCGTCGAGTCCGGCGATCCCCGCACGGTGCTCGCCAACCCGCGCGAGGAACGCACGCGGGCGTTCCTGTCGAAGGTGCTGTAGGGCCGGCGCCCGGCCGATCGACAGCGAGCCTCGGCGCGGCCGTCGTCGGCGCCGATCACCGGCGCGCCCCCATCGCACGGCACACTCGCGCGCCCTGCCGATCGACTGCGAGCCTCGACGCGGCCGTCGTCGGCGCCGATCGCCGTCGCGCCCCGAGCGCGCGGCACGCTCGCTGGCCCTGCCCGTCACGCCGCCGCCGCGCCGCGTGACCCGCAGGGCGCATCTGTCACCGTCGCGTCACCGACCGACGGGGGTGTGCTCGCTCGCCCCGCATGGTGTCGATTCGGGAACACACCCCCCGCCCGCGGTCACCGCGGCCGCCGGTCGGCACACTCGCGAACCAGTCCCGATACACGGCCGACACGGAGCCCGACCGACGCGGCGCATCCGTGACCGTCGCGTCACCCTGCGGCGCGCCATCGTGTGCTCGCGAATGCCCGCGACGCGGGGAAGTCGGGGCCATCCGCGTCCAGCCGCCCGGCCCGCGAACCCCGTGTCAGCGTGGCGACGTCCGCCGGTTCGTTACTCTGCGGGGAAGCTGGACGCCGGGCAGCGCGCGGTGGGAGGCCGCGAACGCGCCCCTCGCGTCGCGGCTGACCGCATCCATCCGCGCCCCTCTACACCGGGCGTCCTCCCTGTGCGCTTCTATCCGTCAGTGACGCCCGTACGTTCGAGAGCCCGCGTTGAGTGATCCCCTGAGCGCACCCGCACGCGCACCCGCATCCGCGGCCGCGTCCGCGGCGACCGCGCCGGCGGCCCCCGCGCCGACCCGCGCGCGCCGGCGTGCCGCGCGCCCGGGCGCTGCGCCAGAGCAGGGGTCGCTGCTGAACGCCGCGTCGTCGCCGCGCTTTGGCGGCCGCGAGATCGCGCTGCTCATCGTCGGCTCGCTGCTGCTGTCGATCATCACGAGTTGGCCGCTTGCGCTGCACCTGTCCTCGCGGATCGATCCCGACCTGGGTGACCCGATTCGCACCGCGTGGCAGATCGCCATCGAGGGTCACCAGCTGCTCCAACATCCGCTGCATCTGTTCCAGACGAATGCGTTCTGGCCGTACCCGAACAGCCTCACGTTCTCCGACTCGCTGCTCGGCTACGCGCCGGCCGGACTCATCGGCTCGGGCACCACCGCGGCGCTCGTCCGTTACAACCTGCTCTTCATCTTCGCGTGGACGCTACCGGTCATCGCGGCCTACCTGCTCGGCCGCGAGCTCGGGCTGCGGCCCGCCGCGGCGGCGATCGCCGGAGCCGCGTTCGCCTACGCCCCGTTCAAGGCGGCCGAGGCGGGACATCTGCACGTCCTCTCGAGCGGCGGCATCGCGCTCGCGTTCTTCCTGTTGCTGCGCGGCTACCGGCGGCAGTCGTGGCCCGTGGTGCTCGCCGGGTGGGTCGTGGCCACCTGGCAGCTCAGCCTCGGATTCACCCTCGGACTGCCGTTCGCCTACACGCTCCTCGTCATCGCGCTGGTCACGATCTACGCCTGGTGGCGCCGCGGCGCTCGCCGCCTCCCCGAGGCCGTCCTCATCGTGTCGCTCGTGGGGATCGCGCTGTTCATGGCTATGGGCGCGTTCGAGGCCCGGCCGTACCTCCAGACGGCGAGCGACTTCTCGACGGCGACGCGCGCGATGTCGGAGATCAAGAGCTACTCGGCCTCGCCGAAGGCGTTCCTCGCCGCTGCCTGGGAGAACCGGGTGTGGGGCGGGATCACCAGTTCGATCCGCTACAGCCTCAGCTCTCGCAACGAGAGCGTCCTGTTCCCCGGCCTGATCACCGTCCTGCTGACGATCGGCGGCCTCGGCTCGGCCGTGTTCTCGCGACGATTGCGCTGGTGGCTGCTCGGCGGCGCGATCCTGTTCGCGACGCTGGCCCTCGGACTGGACTTCCTGCCGGGCGGGTACCCGTACAAGTTCGTCCACGACTTCATCCCGGGCTGGAAGGGGGTGCGCGTGCCCGGGCGCATCTACACGATGACCGCGCTCGGGCTGGCGCTACTGGCCGGCGCGGGCGCTCATCGCCTGCTCGCCGCGGCGACGAGGCGCAGCGCGACGGCGTCGCCGCGGATGCGCGCGGCGGTCGTGCCGGTCATCACCGTGGTGCTCTTCTTCGCGATCGTCTACGAGGGCGCCGGCAAGGAGCCGCATCCCGTCGTGCCGAAGGCGCCGCCGAGCACCGCCTCGCTGCCCCAGCCCCAGCTCTACCTGCCGACGATCACCTCGAGCGACCGGCTGTTCCAGTACTGGTCGGTCAACGGCTTCCCCGAGATCGCCAATGGCGTGTCGACGTTCGACATCCACGCGCTCGACGACCTGCGCGGCGGGATGCAGGACTTCCCCGACGCTCCGGGCGTGCACAAGCTGCAGCGCCTCGGGATCCGCACGGTCGTGCTCGATCCTCAGGTGCTGCACTTCGGCCTACCGGTCGACAAGGGGGCGATCTATGAGCCGCCGGACCCCGCGGCGGCCGCCGTGAAGTCGATCAGGGGCCTTCCCGTCACACGCTTCCAGCTCGGGCCGCTGACCATCTTCGAGATCGAGCCTCTGCACCGGTGAGCGCTCGGCCGCTGCTCACCCGGCGCCACGACGTCGCGCCCGCCTCCGGCGGCGGAGGCGCGAGCACCGGCCCGGCGGGCTCGGCGCCGGTTCGCTCCCGGCGCCGCCGAACGCGGCGGCTCGCGCTCGCGGCGATCGTGCTCGTGGGGCTCGCCTTCGCGACGGTCATCCAGAGCTTCAGCTGGAACCAGACCTCGCACTACGACCTGCTGCGCTCGCTCAACAACGGCGGGACGACGATCGATGCCTACCAGGACAACACCGGAGACAAGGTCCTCTACAAGGGCCACTGGTACTCGGCCCGCGCGCCGGGGCTCGCGCTCTTCGCGCTGCCCTGGTACGACGTCCTCAACGGCCTGAATGCCGACGCCTGGGCGCGGCACTCGCAGGCCCAGCCCCGAGACGACGAGATGATCTACCTCGTCGGGCTGTGGGGGAACGTCCTGCCCGGGTTCATCCTGCTGTTGCTCGTCTGGCGCGTCGCCGAGCGCTACGAGCCGCGCCACGGGGCGGCCACGGCGGTGCTCCTCGGCCTCGGCACGCTCACGCTGCCGCTGTCGACCCTCCTGTTCTCCCATGTCTTCACCGCGATGCTCGGCTTCGCGGCCTTCGCGCTGATGATCCGCGAGCGCGACGGACCGCCGAGCGCGACGCTGCTCGGCCTCGCCGGCCTGCTGATCGGCTACGCGGTCGCGTCGGAGTACCCGCTGTTCTTCGTCGGGGCCGTCCTCGGCCTGTACCTGCTCTCGCGCCGCGACGCGCTCACGCCGCTGCTCGTCGCTCGCCGCGCCGGCGCCTACATCGCCGGCGGGATCGTCGGGATCATCCCGCTGCTGCTCTACAACCACTACGCGTTTCACTCGTGGACGCATCTCGCCTACTCCGACGTGCCGCGCCAGCAGAAGGGCTTCTTCGGCATCGGCGCCCCGAGCCTGAAGGTGCTCGCCACCCTGTTGCTCGATTCGCGCGGCCTGCTGACGCTGTCGCCGGTGCTGATCCTCGGGGCGGTCGGGACGGTCCTGCTGTACCGCCGCGGCAAGCGCGCCGAGGCGCTGACGATCGGGGGCATCTGCCTCTGCTACGTCGGCTACAACTCGGGCTACTACCTGCCCTTCGGCGGCGGCTTCATGGGTCCGCGGTTCCTGATGACCATGCTGCCGTTCCTCGCCATGCCGATCGGGATCGCGCTCAAGCGCTTCCCGGGCCCGACGGTCGCGCTCGGCGCGGCGTCGGTGTTCATCATCGTGCTCGCCACGCTCACCCATCCGCTCGTCGGCTACGAGAACGAGACCGTCGTCTGGGTGAGGCTGCTGAAGGCGGGCAACTTCCAGCCGTCGATCGCGAGCGCCTACGGCGCCGGCCGCGGCTGGCAGGCGATCTACCCGTTCCTCGTGCTCGCCTTCGGGGCCATCGGCTGCGCCGCCTACGCGACCGAGCGGCTGCGCCTCACGCCGCGTTCGATGCTCGCCGGGGTCGCGGCGCTCGCCGCCTGGGCGCTCATCGCCGCCTTCATCCCCACGCTGCTCGGCATCGACCACCAGGGCCTGCTCGACATCCAGGCCGCGGGCGATCGCACGGCGCTGCACAAGCCGTTCCCGACCACGGACCCGATCCGCACGCTGGTCCTCTATGCGACGGTCGTCGGGCTGCTCACGCTCGTCGCCGCTCGGCTGCTGCGCAACCGGCGCGAGCCTGCGGGGACGCGACAGCGCACGCTGCCCGCCCGCCCGGAGCCCATCGCGCTGCCCGCCGACTGACGCCCGGCGACGGGTCGGACCGACCGCTCAGCGGTCGCCGGTCGCGTCCGGGCTCGGGAAGACGACGAGCCCCGGATTGCGTATCGCCGACAGGCGAGCGGTGACCTGCGACCACTCGAGCGTCGTCAGCGGCTCGTCGAGCGCCGGAACGCGCGCCGCGGCAGCCTGTGCCGGCGCCGGCGGCTTGCCCAGCCCGGCGCCGGCGACGGCGAACGAGACGCGCAGCTCGTGCGGCGCGCCCTCGCCGCGCGCGATGACGCGGGCGGCCGAGGCGACGTCGAGGATGCTCGCGGGAACGAACTCGCCGTACAGCGCCCGCAGCCGGGCGAGCACGAGGCCGGTGAGCGACGTGGCGCTCGGTCGCGCGGGGATCGCCGCGCCGTTGATCGCCGACACGTCCATCGAGGCGATCCGCGGCGGGTGCGCGAAGTTGCCGATCGGCAGGACGCCGCAGCTCGACCGGTCCACCGTGAGCGAGAAGCCCGACTCGGAGAGGTATTCGAGAACGGCGAGCACCCGCCGGTCGACGCGATGACCCCCGACGGAGCGCCGCTCGCAGTCCGGCAGCGTCACGTGCCGGTCGCCGAGCACCGCATGCTCGAGCGAGCTGGTGGTCGCGAAGAAGATGCCCGTGCTGCCCCAGGTGAACAGGTCGGTCGCCGCTCGGGCGCGGGCGATGAGCGCCAGCCGCGCGTGCGTCGCCGCCGTCGTGGCGAGCACGCCGGTTGCTGAGCTGGCCGGCGAGGGCGTCGGCCCGGCGCCGCTGCCCGCGCCGGCTGAGCCGAGGGCTCCCGTGGCTCCGGTTGCGCCGCCGGCGAGCACCCCGGTGCTCGGAGCGAGCGCCGGGGCCGAGGGCGAGGCACCGGCGCCCACCGGAGCACTCACGGTCCGGCCGGCGGTCGGGTCGGCGGCGTCGAGCGTCTCGGCGCGCATCGCCCAGCTGTCGAGGTAGGGCAGCGGATCGACCGGCTCGCTGTCGCCGGCCGGGCGCACGGCGAAGCGGAGCATCCCGATCGAATCGGTTCCGCCGACCTCGCCGATCACCGCCCCGGCGCTCACCGCCGAGCCGACGCCGAGCGGATGCCAGCGCGGCGGGTGCTCGGGGCCGTACACGGCCCGCCGGGACAGGTGACCGTAGGTGAAGTAGTTGCCATCGGCGTCGCGCAACGTGAGGTATTCGCCGCCGAGCGTGGGCGACACGCCCTCGTGGACGACACGCGCATCGCGGACGGCGAGTACGCGCGCTCCCGGCGTGGTGATGAGCGTGAGCGGCGCCGGCAACTCGATGCGCACGGTGCGATGCGTGCGCGACGCCGCGCTTGCAGCCGGCGGCCGGGGGGCCGGCACCGTGATCGAGCTCGACCCCGGCCCGTAATCGACCGAGCGCACGTCGGCGTTGTGCACCGGCGTCTGCCCGATGCTCAGCTCGGTGAGCGAGTCGATCAGCGACGGCGGATAGTCCTCGATGAGCCGGGCCCGGAGCAGGACCGAGGCGACGTACGCCGTGGAGTGGTTGTAGTCGAAGATCGCGCCGGCGAGGTTCGTGCGCGCACCGGCGTCGCGCAGGACGCGGGCGGCGGCGAAGATGGCGTCGGCCGGGTTATACGGGTCGGCAACTCCGCTCGCCGTCGCATCGACGCCGTACTCGATCCACGTCGTGGGCAGGAACTGCATCCAGCCGAGCGCACCGGCCGGCGACACGTTCAGGTCGTGGCCGTAATCGGTCTCGATCTCGTTGATCGCCGCCAGCACCGGCCAGGGCACGCCGTACTGGTCACCGGCCGCCTGGTAGATCGGGAGCAGGAAGAGTGGGATGCGGAAGTAGCCGAGCACGGAGTCGGCCACCGACGCGAACGGGTCGTTGAGCGCGAGCACGCCGGTGAAGGGGAGCGGCGGCAGCGCGGCGGTGGAGATCGCGGCGGCGACGCCGCTAGCGGCCGCGGCGATCGTTCCGCCGGCGGTCGGGGCCTCCGTCCCACCGCTCACCGCCGCCGAGGACGGTGCGGACGCGCCGCCGGCCTGCGTCGCGCCCGACGAGAACAGCGTCCCATCGTCGGCCGTGATCGCCGCCGAGGCAGCGGCCGCGGGGCCGGTCGGACCGCTCGCCGGAGCGGGCCTCGGAACGGGACCGGCGGCGGGCGCCGGCGTGCTTGCGCCGACGGTGGTCGACGTCGTGGTCATCGACGGGAGCGTCAGCGTCGAGATCGAGAACGTCGTCGTCGTGCTCGACGTCGCCGACGAGACGCTCGTGGCCGACGACGTGAGGGCCGGCGACGAGGTCGTGGTGGTGGTGACCTCGGTCGATGCGCTGGTCGTCGAGGCCGGTGCCTGCGCAGCGTGAGCCGCGGGCGCGTGCCCCGGGGAGGCCCCGGCTGGGCGCGCGCCGGCCGGTGGAGCGCCGGCGATCGCGAGCGCCGCGCCGCCAAGCATCGCGCAAACGGGCGCACGGGATCGCACGGCTGGCCTCAGCACACCGCATGAATCGGCGGCCGCTCTGCGTTGTCCTGCTTACTGCAGTGAAACCTGCACGTGCGCGGCGTGCAGGCGGGGATCCACGATCACCAATACCGGTTTGTCGATCGGATTTGTGTACTATCGCCCTTTCACGCCGACTTTACGTCCACTCGACCAAGGAGCACAATGCCGCGTCACACCACCACACTCGGCCAGCAGGCCGAGGCCACGTCAACCGGGGCCGCCGCCCGTCGCCGACGACGCGCCGCGGCGCTCATCGGTGGGTGCGCCGCGTCGACCGCCCTCGCCCTCGCGGTCGCGCCAGCGCTCGCCGCCACGACGCCGAAGCCGGCCGTATGGACCAACCAGGTCAGCGACCTCGTCAGTGGGTATGCGACGCTGAACGGGACACTGCAGACCTCGTTCTCGGGCGCGTCGTTCTTCTTCGAATACGGGCCGACGACGGCCTACGGCACCGAGACGCCCTCGACGCCGGTGAGCGCCAGCACGGCACAGCAGGAGGAGACGGCGACGATCCCGGTCGCGCCCGGCGAGGAGTACCACTACCAGTTCGTCGCCTCGAACAAGGGCGGCACGGTGCTCGGTGGCGACGGGGTCTTCGATACCCAGCCCGATCCGCCCGAGATCGGATCGGCGGTCGGCCACGGGCGACTGCCCGGAGTGCTCACGAGCGGCATACCGCTGCTGCTGCGCCTCGACTCGCCAGGGACGATCACGGTGCAGGTCTGGATCCCCGCCTCCGTCGCGGTGGCCAACCACGTCATCACGCACGCGCCGGCGGGCGTGACGCAGGTATGGCTCGGCAGCAACCGCGTCACCGTGAGCCCGTACTCGCTCGCCTACGACCTCGTCCCGATCAGTCAGCGCGCGGCCAAGCTGCTGTCCAAGCTCGGTCACCTGACGCTGACGGTCGACGCGACTGCCGAGGCCAACGGCGTGGTCGGCGACCCCGCCGACACGACGATCGCCCTCACGGGCCCGCACGCGTGACGAGTCGGGCACGTCCAGGCGATACGAACGAACCCCGCCAACCCGTTATTCTTGATCGAGATTGTGCCCATTGTCGGGCGCGCGAAAGGAACTGATCTGACATGAAGCTCAAGAGGACGACGCTGGCCGCGGCGCTTGCATTGGCGCTCCTGGCCCCCGCATCCGCGAGCGCGGAGACGTTGATCGGATCCGGATCGACGGCCGCTCAGCCCTACCTGGAGGCGCTCTTCTCGGCCTACCAGAAGCTGCACCCGACGATCTCGTTCCTGTACACCGGCGACGGCGGCAACTCGGGCGTCAAGGACGTCCAGGCCGGCCGCAGCGTCTTCGCCGGGCAGTCGGTCGCCCCGACCTCGGTCGACGCCGGAACCACCTTCATCAAGTTGTTCGCCGACGGACTGTGCATCGACGTCAACACGGGCAACCACCTGACCAACATCACCTCGACGACGCTCGCGAACATCTTCGAGGGCAACCTCACCAACTGGGGCCAGGTCCCGGGCTCCGGCCTGTCGACGACGATCGGCGCCTACGGGCGCAACTCGACGGCCGGCACGTTCACGTTCTTCACGAGCGCGATCCTCAACGGTGGCATCCAGAGCTCCACCGTCACCCCCGAGCCTTCCGACAGTCTCGTCACCAACGCCGTCGAAGGCGACCCGAACGGAATCGGCTACGCCGGGCTGGCCTACCAGACCTCCAAGCTGAAGTCCGTCAGCGTCAATGGCCTCGCCTGCAACGACGCGAACATCAAGGCCCAGACGTACCCGCTGTCGCGCTTCATCTGGCTCGTGGTGCCGGCGACGAACCCGAACCCCGATGCGCTCGCCTTCGCCAACTGGGTGCAGACGAGCGCCCAGGCCGGCGAGATCATCGCCAAGGTGGGCGGCGTCCCGGTGACCAACGCGCCGCCGCCCAAGCCCAAGCCGAAGCCCAAGCCGAAGCCGAAGCGCAAGAAGGGGTAGCCGGGGGGCGCATGCCCGACGAGACGTTCCTTCTCAACGAGGACAAGCCACCTCGGTGGTCTGACAAGCGCGCCGAGCTCCTGCTCGGCGCGCTCGTGTGTTGTGTGCTGGCGCTGCTCGGCGCGATATTCGTGTTCGTCGTCGTGCAGGGGTGGCCGTCGTTCGCGCACAACGGCCTCTCGTGGTTCGGCAGCGGCGGCAACGTCGACACCGAGATCCGCAACATCTACAACTCCGGCGAGACCGGCGCCGCCTACGTGTGGACCTTCCACGCCTGGCCGCTCATCTGGAGCACGCTGCTGATCGTCGGCGGCGCGGTGCTCATCAGCCTGGTCGGCGCGCTGTTCGTCGCCGTGTTCGTCGTCGAGTTCGCCCCGGCGGCGATGAAGCGCGTCCTGCAGCCGGTGCTGCGTCTGCTCGCGAGCGTCCCGTCGGTCATCTACGGCCTCATCGGGGTGCTGGTGATCGTCCCCTATATCGACAACCACCTCATCTCGCAGTCCGAGAAGGCGTCGGTGGCCTACGTGATCTCGCTGAGCGGCAACAGCCTGCTCGCCGCCGTGCTCGTGCTCACCGTCATGATCGCGCCGCTGATGACGGCGATCTTCGCCGACGGCCTGCGGTCGGTCCCCGCCGGCTGGCTCGAGGGGTCGCTCGCGCTCGGGGTCAACCGCTGGCGGACCTACTGGAAGATCGCGGTGCGCGCCGCACGGCCGGCGATCGTGGCCGGCACGGTCCTCGCCACCGCGCGCGCGATCGGAGAGGCGATCGCCCTCTACATGGTGTCGGGCGGCGTCGGCTTCGCGCCGAACCCGTTCGACGGGGGGATCTTCGTGTTCGAGCCGTCACGCCCGCTCGCGGCGACGATCATCCAGAACGTCGAGGGCATCGATGCCGTGCCGCTCAAGCACACGCTGTTCGCGATCGCGGCGGTGCTGCTCGTCTCGGTCATGCTCCTGTCCTTCGCCGGCTGGGCGGCCAAGCAGCCGCTGCGGCGCTACGGGATCGTGTGATGGCGGCGCCGGCGACGATCCACCCAGGGCCCGCGCCGACGCGCACCCGCGCGGTCGAATCGAGCGCCACCTGGCGCCTGACCGACCGCATCGGACTGGCCATCTGCTGGGTCCTCGGCCTCACCGTGTGCGCGATCACGCTGGCGATCGTGCTCTACCTGTTCGTGCAGGGCATCCGCTACCTGCGACCGTCGCTGCTCGTCACGAGCCCCAGCTCGAACGTCCTCTCCTCCCAGACCGGGGGCTTCCTGGATCCGCTCATCGGGACGCTCGTCGTCTCCCTGCTGGGGATGGCGATCGCCCTGCCCGTCGGCGTGGCCACCGCGGTATGGCTGAGCGAGTACGGCCGCCCGTTCGCGCTCGCCCGTGCCGTCGAATCAGCGATCGACATGATCGCCGGGGTGCCGACGATCGTGCTCGCCCTCTTCGGCCTCATCATCTTCACGAGCCCGCTGCTCGAGCTGCTGAGCCGCACCTCCGGGCACATCGTCTACGGGCACTCCTTCTTCGCCGCGGGCGCGATGCTCTCGCTCGTCGCGCTGCCGCTCATCGTCGGCAACACCCGCGCCGGCCTGCTGGCGATCCCGAGTCGCGTGCGCGAGGCGTCGCTCGCCGTCGGCAAGACGCGAATCGCCACCGTCCGCCGCATCCTGCTCCCGACGGCCCGGCCGCAGATCGTCACCGGCGCGATGCTCGGGCTCGGGCGGATCATCGGCGACACCGCGATCATCCTCACGCTGCTGGCGGGCTCCGGGCTGGTCCTCAACTCCGCCAACGGCACTCCGGTGCTCGGCCTCCTGCGCGGGACGGGCAGCACGCTGACCAGCTACGTCTTCCAGAACGCCCCGACCGGCGAGTACAACCAGCCCAACAAGGCCTACGCGGCGGCATTCGTGCTGCTGCTGATCGTGCTCGCGCTCAACGGCGTCGTCGAGGTCGTCGTGCGACGGGGTCAGACGACATGAACGGGTCCTCCACACCGCCGCCGGTACGCTGGCTCGAGCTCGACGAAGCCACGGCGCCCGCCGGTCGGCCGCCCGGCGATGTCGAGCGCAGCGAGGACGGCCGCGGCCCGGGCTTCGTGTCGAGCCCCCGCGCGGCGCGCCGGTCGACCGCGGTGGCGATCGACCGCATGCAGATCGAGGACGTGTCGATCGCCTACGGCGAGAAGCCGGCGGTGCGGTCGGTGTCGCTGCCGATCCGCCAGGGCGAGGTGCTCGGGCTCATCGGACCGTCCGGCTGCGGCAAGACGACACTGCTGCGTTCGCTCAACCGCCTCACCGAGCTCACGAAGGGCGCCTCGCTGCGCGGGCGCATCACGCTCGACGGCACCAGCATCACGGCGATCGAGCCGACGTTGTTGCGCCGCCGCGTGACGATGGTCTTCCAGCAGCCCAATCCGTTCCCGATGAGCGTCTTCGACAACGTCGCCTACGTGCTGCGCGAGCAGGGCTCCAGGCGGCCGCGCAAGCGCGCGCTGCGCGAACCGGTGCTCGAAGCGCTCGACCGGGCCGGGCTGCTCGACGAGGTCAAGGACAGCCTCGACCACGCCGCCCTGCGCCTGTCGGGCGGGCAGCAGCAGCGCCTGTGCATCGCGCGCGCGCTGGCCGCCAACCCGGAGGTCCTGCTCCTCGACGAGCCCTGCTCGGCGTTGGACCCGCAATCCACGCAGGTGATCGAGGACCTCATCGTGCGCCTGCGCGACGACGTCGCGATCGTGATCGTCACCCACAACCTGCAGCAGGCCTACCGCGTCGCCGACCACGTCGCGTTCATGTACCTCGGCGAGCTCGTCGAGTACGCCACCGTCGGGACGATCTTCGACGCGCCGCGCGAGCAGCGCACCAGGGACTACGTCAGCGGTGCCTTCGGTTGAGCCGCGGCGCTGGGCGACAGCGATGACCTCACTGATCCTCGCCGGCACACTGAGCGGCTGTGTCGAGACGACGCAGCAGAAGAGCGCGCGGGCCAAGGTCACGGCCGACCGCCTGCTGGCCAGCCAGAACCCGGTGCGGGTCACGCGCCCGAACCCCGACGTGTCCGTGCTCGTCGTCGGGCGGGTCACGAGCGGCGACGCGCAGGCGATCGGCGTGACGCTGCGCAATGACACTCCGCGGCCGCTCAGCGATGTCCCGATCTCCGTCGGCGTGATCGCGAGCGGCGGGCATCGCGTCTATCTGAACAGCGCCGCGAACCTGCCCTACTTCCAGACCCACGTCGGGGCGATCGCGCCGGGCGCCTCGACGACGTGGGTGTTCACCGCCCGCGGCCGGTCCACGGCCGCCGGCCCGTCGTTCGCCATCGCCGGCGTGCCGACGGTCACCGACGAGGCCGGCATCGACACGCTCCCCGTCATCACGACGTCGTCGACGCCACCGCGGCGCGGATCCACGCAGGTCACGATCACCAACCGCTCCGGCGTGCCGCAGACCGGGCTCGCCGTCTATGCGGCCGCTTTCGCGGGTCGGCGACTCATTGCCGCTGGCCAGACGGCCCTGATCGCCCTACACTCAAGCGCTACCACCACAATTGCGATCAACCTGGTAGGCAATGCCGCCGCAGTGCCGCTCCAGCTCGACGCGCCGCCGACAGATCTCCGCTAGGGACGAACTCATGCATTCGACCGACACCGAGGCCACCACCGAAATGCTGCTGGGCGACGACGCACCCTCCCAGACGTCGCCCCTGCCCCCGCGCATCGTTCCCCAGCCCGCCCGCGGCGGTTCCGCGCACCCGCAGGCCTTCCCCGCGCACGCGCCGCCGACGCTCGCCCCCGCCCCCGGCTTGGCCGAGCCCCCGACCCCGGCCACACCGGCCCCGGGATACCTCGTCTGCGAGCAGTGCCGCGCGCCGGTCGATCGCGACCAGCGCTACTGCGTGCAGTGCGGTACGCGCCAGGCGCACGCCGCCAATCCCGCGATCGCCTATTTCGCGGCCGCGGCCAGCGCGCGCCGCAGCGCGCGCACCGCGTCAGGCGCGACCGGTGCCGGGCGAGGCCCGCTGTTGGCGCTCGGGCTCATCGTCCTGCCGCTGGCCGTCGCGGTCGGGGTCCTCGTCGGGCACGGCAACTCGAACGACAACGCCGCGCTGCTGGCCGCGCTGCGCAACCAGAAGCCGATCGTCGTGAACGCGGCGCCGGCCGGAACCGCCACGGCAGCGGGGACCACTCCGGCCGCCACGAGCGACGTGCCGACCGGCTCAACGCTCGGCACCGGCTTCGTGGTGAAGCTCGAGACGCTGCCGACGAGCGGCACGACGACCGCGTCGGTCGCGTCGGCGGATGCCGCCGCCACCGCGAAGGGCGCCGCGCAGCTGGGCCTCATCGATCCGGCCAGCACGACGACGACGCCCGACCAGGGCGCCACCAACTACGTCGTCTACTCGGGCTTCTACACGACCCGAAGCGCCGCGTCGCAGGCCCTGAGCAAGCTCCGGGGCCGCTTCCCGGGCGCCGCGGTGATCGCGGTGGCGCCGGTCGGCGGCGGCGCGAGCGGCACAAGCAGCGCCGCGACGAACCCGAAGAGCGTCCCGCACACCGCGGCCCAGATCGGCTCGCGGCCCACCGCGACGGCGCTCACGCAGGGCGCGGCGATCGCCAAGCAGGACCAGGCGAAGACCGGCAAGAGCTACGTGCAGGCCGTCACCCACCTGCCGTCCGTCATCACGATCCCGGGCAACCCGAGCGCGGCGGCGAACAGCACGCCGAGCTCGACCTCGGCGGCCGGGCAGCCGTGAGCACGCGGCCGAGCGTCTTCGGCCGCTCCGAGCCCCAGGCGGCCGATGCTCCGGCCCCGCGGCGCGGACAGCGCGAGCTGCTCGTCAAGCGTGAGCGCCTCGTCGAGCGCCTGACGGCGATGCAACTCGACCTCGGCGGCGCCTACTACGAGATGGCCGTCCGCGATCACATCAGGCACGACGTCCTCATCCGCAAGGCGGCCGAGATGCAGCGGGTCGACGCCGAGCTGCACCAGGTCGAGCAGGCGCTCGACGCCGGCAGCACGAGCGTCGCGGCCTGCCCGGCCTGCGGCGCGCTCGCTGCACCGGGAACGGCGTACTGCGGGCAGTGCGGCGGCTCGCTCGCGGCCGGTCTGTCGCGTCCCTCGAGTCCATGAGCACCCCGGACGACCCGGAGCCACGTCCGACCGAGGGCGATGTCCCCTGGCGCAGCGACGGCGATGACGCGCCGCCGTCGAGCGAGGCCGGACGGGCGTCGTTCTGGCGCTGGGCCGATCAGGTCCTGACGCCCGGGCGCCTCGCCCTGCTGGCCGGCGTCTCCCTGCTGAGCACGGGCCTGGTGATCTGGGCCGGGATGAGCAGCGCGCCGGCCGGCGACATCGCCGCGCTGCTGCTGCACCGCCCGATCGTCGTGGCCCGGGCGGCGGCACCGGCGGGCTCGCCGGCGTCGAGCTCCGCCCCCCCGCCGATCACGGCCCCGACGCCGACGCCCTCGGCGTCAGCGAGCCCGAGCGCGGCCGCAGCGGCGACCACGAACGCCTCGACCGCGTCGACGCCGGCGCCGAGCGGCGCCGCGGCGGGCGGCGGGACGGGCTCGAGCGGCGCCAGGGCATCCTCGCCCGCCCGCCCGAGCCGACCCTCCTCCGGCGCCACCGGCGCCACCGGGGCGACGGGCGCGAGCGGCGCCGCGCCGGTCCAGACGAAGATCAAGCACGTGTTCATCATCGTGCTCGCCGGCCTCGGATACGACCAGACCTGGGGGCCGACCTCGCCGGCGACCTACCTGAACACGCAGCTGCGACCACGGGGGACGCTGCTGAGCAACTTCGACGCCGTCGCGCACCCCGAGCTGCCCGACTACATCGCGATGGTCAGTGGGCAGCCGCCGAACGCGGACACCGAGCAGAACTGCACGACGTTCACCGGCTTCCCCTCCACCGCCGCGCTCGACGCCGCCGGCGTCGTCCCGGGGAGCGGGTGCGTCTACCCCGAGAACGCGCTGACGATCGGCGACCAGATGACGAGCTCGGGCCACACCTGGCGGGCCTACATCGAGGATCTCGCCAACGGCTCGCCGTCCGTGCCCGACTGCCGCCATCCGAACTCAGATGCGGTCGACCCCGCCCAGCAGGCGGTCGTCGGCGACCAGTACGCGACGCGGCACAACCCGTTCGTGTACTTCCATTCGCTGCTCGACTACGGGGACTGCCAGAGCGACGACCTGCCGCTCACCGCGCTGAGCGCGGACCTGTCCTCGGCCGCCAAGACGCCGAACTACTCGTTCATTGTCCCGAACCTGTGCGACGACGGGGAAGACAGCCCCTGCGTCGATGGCCGACCGGGCGGGCTGGCCAGCGCCGACGCGTTCCTCGCGCAGTGGGTGCCGCTCATCCTCGCGTCACCGGCCTATAAGGACGGCGCGCTCATCGTCACGTCTGACCAGGGAGCCGCCGGCGACACGAGCGGGTGCTGCACCGCGACCACGGGTGCCACGACCGGCGGCGGACAGGTCGGGGCGCTCGTCGTCTCGCCCTTCGCGAAGGCCGGCGCGACGAGCGCCACCCCGTACAACGACTACTCGCTGCTGCGCACCGTCGAGGATCTGTTCGGATTCGCCCATCTCGCCGACGCCGGCCTGCCCGGCGTTCACTCGTTCGGCAGCGACGTCTTCCCGGACGTCTTCCCGAAGGCGACCAAGCGGTAGGGCGCGCGCTACTGATCGCCGAGGGCGAGCACGAGCTCGCGGATCGCGCCGGGGTAGCGGTAGGTGATGCCGCCGTGGCGGCCGTCGAACAGCTCGAGGGTGTGATCGATCCCGCCCGCGGTCAGCTCGCGTGAGACGGCTTGCGCGCCGAGGTCGAGGTAGTACTCGTCGCTGCGCCCGGCGTCGAGGTAGAGGCGGCGCAGGCCGGCGAGCGCGTCGAGGTGGTGCGGGACGAGACGGACCGGATCCCAGGCGAGCCACTGCTCCCAGACCGCCGGGATGAGCCGGCTCGTGTGGACGTCGAACGGCAGCAGAGCCTGCCCGGGGCGCTCGGGGTCCGGCGAGTAGCAGGCGGCGTAGGCGTAGGTCTCGAGCACGATGCCGTGCACGTCGAAGCGAAACGGATCGACGTCCGCCAGCGCCGCGAAGAAGGCCTCGTAGGAGCCGTCGAAACGGTCGCGCAGCACCCGCGCCACCTGCGCGAACGAGCGCACGATCGTGGAGTCGAAGAGCGAGTCGCCCGCGTGTGACGCGAGTCCACCGAACACATCCGGGCGGAGCATCGGTACGACCATGGCGCCGAAGCCGCCCGACGACTTCCCCGCGATCCCGCGGTGCGCCCGATCGGGGAGGGTCGGATAGCGCTCGTCGACGAACGGCACCACCTCGTCGCACAGGTAGTCCATGTAGCGTCCGGTCCCGGTCGAGTTCAGGAACTGCGAGCCCCCGTAGCGCGTCCAGGCGTCGACGAACACGATCGTCGCCGGCGGGCACTCCCCGGCCGAGAACATCGCGTCGAGGCGCTCGAGCAGGCTCACCTCGAACGGTTGGCGATTGGCCCACAGATCGAGTCGCCCGGTGTAGCCCTGCAGGAGGTAGATCGCCGGCGCGCGACGTCCGGGGTCGGTGCCCGCGAGCTGCGGCGGCCGGTACACCATCAGCGGCCGTACGGCCGAGTCGCCGAGCGGGTTGTCGGCGAGCAGCTCCGACTCGACGACGAGCTCGTCGAGTCGCCCGCGCAGCGCGGTTCGCCAGGGCGAAGGCAGCTCTCGCGTGGACTCCCGTAGCGTCACGGCGCCATTCTCGCGTGCGCGGCGGCCGGGTGCCGAGCGCCCCGGAGGCGGGGCACATCCGCGCGACCCTCGAGCCGGGGTGTGTCGGAAATCCTGCGGCCACCGGTCGCCACCAGTCGCCCGCGGCGGCGCGCCGGCGCACTCGCGCGATCGTGGCGTGACCGGCACGGCGCGCCTGTCACCGTCGCGTCACCCGACAGCGAGGGGTGTGGTCGATTACGCGCCGCATAGCGGGCATACGGGAACACACCTCGGGGGCGCCGGGCGCCCTGATGGGCACGCAGCACCCTCGCGCGTCCGTGGCGTGACCCGCCGGGCACATCTGTCACCGTCGCGTCACCCGCTGCAACGGAAGTGACGCGCCGAAGGCCGCGCCGAGCGCCGGAACTCACCCGGGCGGGGCGGGCGCGGAGCGGGACACGCGCGCCCCTCGGCACGCGATCGGTGCAGCGCATCCGGCTCCCCCGTCGGCGCCGGCGAGGGCCGTCAGCCCGTCCCGGCCGCCGACCAGTCGCGGAACGCGGCCAGCAGCTCCTCGCGGACCGGGGCCTCGAGATCCTCCTCGCGCAGCTCCCCGAGCTCGTCGAGGGTCGCGCGCAGCTGCTCCAGGTAGGCCGTGCAATGCGGGCAGCCGGCGATATGGCGCTCGAAGCGCGCCCGCTCGCGCGGCGCGAGGTCTCCCTCGAGGTAGTCGGTGACGAGCTCCACCAGCTCTTGGCAGCTGACGTTCGATCGGCCCCCGGTGAGGCGCTGGAGCAGACTCATGCTCTTTCGTCCTCGGCGGTGGCCGCTTCGTTACTCACACCGAGCGCGCCGTCGGTCGTGACGTAGACCGCAAGGGCCGCCTGCAGCCGAGCCCGGGCCCGGTGCAGGAGCACGCGCACGTTATTCGTCGTGAGCCCGAGCGCCTCCGCGACCTCCTCGGTGCTCATTCCCTCGACGTCGTGCAGCGTGACGACGATGCGCTGGCGAGCGGGGAGCCCGGCCAGGGCCTCGCGCAGCTGCGCGCGCAGCTCGAGCAGCTCGGCGCGCGCGCTCGGAAGCTCGAACGGGCGCGGCGGGGTCGCCCACGCGCCGTCGCGCGCGAAGCGGTCGGCGCTCACCGTCGGCCCCTCGTCCTCGGCGGGATCGCCGAGCGAGGAGAACGGCAGCGCCCGCGCCTCGCGCTGGCCGCGGGTCATCGCACGGTTGACGAGGATCCGGAACAGCCACGTCTTCACCGAGGAGCGCGCCTCGAACGTGTCCAGGCCCTTGAGCAGGCCGAGCCACGCCTCCTGCACGACCTCCTCGGCAACGGCGTCGGTCGAGACGTAGGCCCGCGCGACGCGCAGCATCGTCGCCTGGTAGCGGCGCACGAGCGCGGCGAACGCCGCCTCGTCGCCTTCCCTGAGGCGGCTCAGCAGCGTGGCATCGTCCGGCGTGCCGCCACGCGTGTTGGGCGCGCCGGCCACCCGATCAGCGATGCTCGACCGACTTCGGCCGCGACGCGTCGGAGAACTCGCGGTACTCGCCGGTGACCATGAACGCGGCCTGCTCGGCGATGTCGACCGCGTTATCGCCGACCCGCTCGAGGCTGCGCGCCATCAGCATCTGGTGCAGGGCGAGCTCGCGGCGGCCGACCGGACCAGCGACGTTACGGGCCTCGGCGAACACCTCGCGGTTGAGCAGATCGAGCGCGTCATCGTCTCGGCCGACGGCCTCGGCCACCTCGAGGTCCCGGGTGGCCAGGGCCTCGCCGGCCTTCGCGAGCTGCAGGCTGGCATGACTGGCCATGCGCCCGAGGCGCTCGAGGATCCGCGCGCTTCCGACCTCCTCGGGATCCATCTCCATCAGCTGCTCGGTGAGCAGCTCGAACTGATTGGCGATCAGACCGAGGTGCTGGTTGATCTGAAAGAAGCCAAGCACGAGCCGCAGATCGCTGGCGACGGGCGCCTCGCGCGCCGCGGCGACGACGAGTCGCTCGTGCGTGATGCGCCCACTGTCGCGCAGCCGCTCGGCGTCCGCCTCGATGTAACCCGGCGTCGGACGCGACGGATCGCTGACCACGTCGCTCAGGCCACGAAGGGTGGCGGCGGCAAGGTCGACGTCGCGCAGGAGCCTCCGCTCGATCGAGCCGAGCTCCTGGTGAAACCCGTGCCGCATGGCGGTGTCATACCACCGTCGGCCGGTCGGTGCGCCGCGGCTTCCCGCAGCGAGCGCGCAGGTTGCGAGCGACGGGCGTCGTCAGGAGTGCGCCGACCAGGCGATCGGACCGCTCGTACACGCCGATGATCCGTCCCCGGTGTCGACCGCCGAGACGCTCCCGGTCACGCCGCCGGAAGCGTCGAACTGCCCGCTCACCGAGTACTGCAGCCCCGGCGGAACGGAGAAGCTGTGCGAGAAGCTCCACGTCGGCCCGGGGGTGAGCGCGAGCGGGCTCGTCGCGCTCGCGAGCGTCGGCGCGAACGTCAGGGTGCCGCCGTGACACGGCAGCGACAGCTGCAGGCTGAGGCCGGTGAGGACCGAGCCGGCACCGACGGAGAGGATGAACGGCAGCCCCTGGGCCGTCTGTCCACGGTATTCGACGGCCGCAGGAGGCGGCCCGGCGGGGCTCGCCGGGGCGGTCGGCGCCGTGCTGCCGACCGGAGAGTTGGGCGAGAGCGCGCACAGCGGCGCGCCGGCGGCGATCGCGTTGCAGACGTCGAGCATGCCGTAGCGCCACGCGTGACCGGTCTGAGGGACGTTGCGCGCGTAGGCGAACAGACGCGCTGTCACCTGGCGATTGGTCAGTCCCCGCGCGAACAGGAGCGCCGCCGCGCCGGACACCATCGGCGCCGACACCGACGTGCCGCTGTCGATGCCGAGGTCGATCGGGCCGAGACGGTTCGCGTACGTCGGCGCCGTCGTGATGATGTTCGTTCCCGGCGCTGCGAGGTCGACCCAGCTCGCTCCGCGGTTGCTGAACGACGCCGGGCGGTCATAGGCATCGGTCGCGCCGACCGATAGGACGTCGTCATCGGCGGCGGGATAGACCGGCGCGTTGGTGCCACTGTTCCCGGCCGAGGCGACGACGAGGTCGCCACGCGTCCACGCGAGCGCTGCCGCCTGCGACAGCAGGGTGCACGGCGCCGGGCCACCGGACGACACGTTGATGACACGGGCGCCGGCCCGCACGGCGGCGACGATCCCATTCGCGACGGCGCTGCACGACGCGTCGTTGCCGAGGCTCGCGTCGCCGTAGACCTTGATGTTGAGCAGCGACGCGCGGTACGCCACGCCGGCGATGCCGATTCCGTTGTTGGGGATCGCCGCGGCGACCCCGGCGACGGCGGTTCCGTGGCCGATCTGGTCGCTCACGTTGTCGCCGTTGGCGGCGATCGTCGAGCTGCCGACGATCCGCGCCTTGAGGTCGGGCTGATTGAGGTCCAGTCCGGTGTCGACAATGGCGATCCGCACCGATGACGAGCCCTCGTCGAGCGCCCAGCCCATGGGGGCGTCGATGTCGTCGCCGAGCGCGCCGCCGCCGTTCGGCTCGATCGTCGCCCGGTCGTTCTCCAGGTACCACTGGGCGTCGAAGTCCGGGTCGTCGGGCACGACGCAGGCGGTGGTCAGCGTGCAGTCGGCGTCGTCGGGCACGAGGCGCACGTCGGGCTGCACGGACTCGACGCCGCGCAGGGAGGCGATCGAGGCCTCCGCACCGCGACCGCGGGTGGTGCGCAGCACGACCGCCCGCAAGGCCGGGATGCGTTCGATGACCGCTCCGCCCGACGCCGACGCGGCGGAGGCCACGGCGGCGGCGGGAACGCCCGGCCGGTAGATCACGATCTCGCGGCCGGGGATGATCCAGCGACCGGGGTCGGCGAGGTGGACCGCCGGCGGGTCATGCACGATCGCGCTCGGGCCATCCGCGCCCTGCGCGCCGACCGGCCACAGCGCGCACGCGAGCAGCGGGGCGAGCAGCGGGAACCGGCGCAGGGCGGCAAGGACCATGACCGCGACATCGGTTGGCGATGCCGTTCCCTTGAGCCGTCGCGCCCGGCGCAACGCCTTCGCCCGCTCAGTGCCGGGCGGGCGTGCGCACGAACCGCGCGGTCACGGCCTGCGCCGTCATATCGGGCAGCAGGGCCAGGCACGCCGCGACCTCGGCACCGCTGCGAGCGGTCATCGCGGCGCACGCCCGGTGGTAGCCGTCGGCGATCTCCAGACGGCCGCGGCCATCGTGGATGAGCAGCAACGGCGACAGCGGTGTGCCGGCGTCGATCCGGCGTACCGCTGCGGCGACCTCGGCGCTCCGCTTGCGCTTCAGGCGCGGCAGGCGCGCGGCGCGCAGCACCGCCTCGGCCGGCCAGGTCCTGCTCGGCGCTGCGCGCAGCAGCTCGAGCGCGGCGTCGACCCGCGGGGTGGCGAGCAGCAGCGACAGATAGCGGTGTGCCGCCTCGTAGTCCTCTTCGCTCGGCAGGCTCGACCAGCGCGCCGCGGGCATGCGTGCACGATACGCCGCGACCCGGCGGCCGCGGCGTCGCCCTAGCCTCGCGCCGTTCCGGCCGCCGCGGTGGCGACGGGAGCGATCGGCGCGGTCTCGCGAGCGGCCTCACGGAAGGTGACGAGCCGGTTGCGCTCGGGGTCCCACAGCTTCAGTCGCGTGCAGCGCAGGCCGTCGCCGAGCGTGAGCACCGGAACGCCCTGGAAGATCGGCAGGTCGTCGTGCGCGCGCTGCAGGTTGTAGTTGGGCACACGCGCGCTGAGGTGGTGGACGTGATGCAGGCCGATGTTGCCGGTGAAGAACTGAAGGATCTTCGGCAGCTTGAGGTAGGAGCTCCCGCGTAGCGCGGCGTCCTCATAGCTCCAGCCGTCGGAGCTCTCCCAGTAGGCGTCCTCGTACTGGTGTTGCACGTAGAACAGCCAGATCCCGGTCGAGGCCGCCAGCAGCGCGGGCGGCAGCCAGACGAGCAGCAGCGGGCCGACGCCGAGCCACGCGATGAGCGCGCCGAACACGACGGCGAGGGCGAGGTCCGTGAGCATCACGCTGTGGCGCAGCCGCGGACGCTGCGCGCTCGACCAGATCCGCGGGCCGACGATCATCGCGACGATCGGGCCGAACCCGAACATCACCACCGGGTTGCGAAACGCGCGGTAGGCGAGCTGGCCGCGGCGCGATCGCGCCCGGTACTCGGCCACCGTGAGCGTCGGGATGTCGCCCACGCCGCGACGGTCGAGATCCCCGGCGGTCGCATGGTGGACGGCGTGGTCGTGACGCCAGCGGGCGAACGGCGCGAGCACCATCACCGCGAAGACGCGGCCGAACCAGAGGTTGGCACGCTTGGATCCGAACAGCGAGCCGTGCGCGCAGTCGTGGAAGAGGATGTAGGTGCGCAGGAGGAAGCCCCCGGTCGGCACCGCAAGCAGGAGCGTGACGGCGTAGGAGACGCGGTCGAGCGACAGGTACATGAGCACCGAGAGCGCCAGGTACGGCACGACGGCGGTGAGGATGTCGAGCAGGGTGCGGCTCAGGCGCGGCTGGGCATATGGCGCGAGTGGCTCACGCCAGTAGGCGTGGGAGGCGGCATCCTGTTCGTCGCTCGCTGCACCGATCCCAGCCGGGGAGGCTTCGTTCATCGTCACGCCCAATCTCGCTCGTTATCGTCAGACCGCGGCGACGGGCGCGCGGCAGGCGAATCCTACGGGACCATAGAGACATCGGCAGAAACGATTGTCATGTTTAACTACTGATTCGGACGGGATTAGCCCGCACTTCGAATGGTGTTAGCGAGCGCTCAGCCGGCCGGCCAATGCTGTCTTCACATCGACTTGGAGGTGAAGACACATGCGAAGCACCACTCGGCTCCTGGGCGCCACTGCCCTCGGCGCCGCCGCGGCGGCGACCGTGTTCGTGGCGGTCGGGGCGAGCGGCGCGGCGACCGGCCATGGCGCCGCCAGCGCCGCATCGGTCCCGAAGACCGCGGCGATCTCCCACTCGACGCCGGCGCTCACGGCCAGCGAGGTCTACAAGCGCGACTCGAGCGGCGTCGTGGCGATCTCCGCGACGTCCGCGACCGAGCAGGACACCGGCACCGGTGTCGTCCTCAACACGAGCGGCCTCATCCTGACCAACGACCACGTCGTCTCCGGCGCCCAGAGCGTGACCGTCGCTCCGGGCACCTCGCCGAACACGACGCGCACCGCGACGGTCGTCGGCGAGGACCCCGACTCCGACCTCGCCGTCCTGAAGATCGACCCGTCGGGCCTCGGTCTGACGCCACTGACCTTCGCGAACTCGAGCGGCGTCTCGGTCGGCGATCCGGTGTACGCGATCGGCAACCCCTACGGCCTCGACGAGACGCTCACGCGAGGCATCGTGTCGGCGCTCGGACGCCAGATCTCGGCGCCCGACGGCGCCACCATCAATGACGCCATCCAGACCGACGCCGCCCTGAACCCGGGCAACTCGGGCGGTCCGCTCATCGACGCGCAGGGCGACGTCATCGGCATCAACTCCCAGATCGCCAGCGAGGAGACCAGCGGGGGCGGCCAGCCCGGAAGCACCGGCGTCGGCTTCGCGATCTCGAGCAACACGGCGATGCAGGTCGCGCAGCAGATCGAGACGAGCGGCAGCGTCCCGAGCACGCAGAGCCAGAGCTCCAGCGGCCAGACGCAGAGCGGCGAGTCGCCCTACGGCGGCGGCCAGAGCGGCACGGACCCCTACGGCGGTAGCCAGAGCGGCGGCAGCCAGAGCAGCGGCACGGACCCCTACGGCGGCGGCGGCCAGAGCAGCACGAGCCCGTACGGCGACGGCGGCGGCGGCAGCACCAGCCCATACGGCGACGGCGGCGGCCAGAGCAGCACCAGCCCGTACGGCTCCGGCTACGGCTACGGCTCGAGCACCGATCCCTACGGGTACGGCAGCAGCTCGGGCGCAGGCTCCGGCGGCGGCACGATCCTCCTTCCCTGACGGTCGGAGGGACCCCCGGGGTCGGCGGGCGACCGCCGACCCCGGGCCGCGGACACATAAGATGCCCGCCGTGCCCGCGCTCACCGACGCCTGGATCGTCGACGCCGCCCGCTCCCCCATCGGTCGCCTCGCCGGCGCGCTGAGCCCCGTGCGCCCCGACGACCTCGGCGCCGACGTCGTGCGCGAGCTGTTGCGGCGCACCGGCGTGCCGCCCGGCGAGATCGAGGACGTCTACTTCGGCTGCGCCAATCAGGCCGGCGAGGACAACCGCGACGTCGCGCGCATGATCGCGCTGCTCGCCGATCTGCCCGAGACGGTTCCCGGCGCGACGGTCAATCGTCTCTGCGGGTCCGGCCTGGAGGCGGTCGCCGCCGCCGCCCGAGCGCTCATGCTCGGCGAGGGCGAGGCCTACATCGCCGGCGGCGTCGAGTCGATGAGCCGCGCGCCATGGGCGGTGCCGAAGCCGGGGCGCGGCTTCCCGACCGGACCGGCCACGATGTACGACACGAGCCTCGGCTGGCGGATGGTCAATCCCGAGATGGAGCGACGCGGCCATACCGACTCGCTCGGGCAGACCGCCGAGAACCTCGTCGCCGAGCGCTACGCCTTCCCTCCGGGCGCCTACGGCGAGGGCTCGCCGGTCGACGACCTCCTGCGCCAGGCCCACGCCAGCGAGTCGCTGCGCGGTCCCTACGACATCAGCCGCAAGGCGCAGGACCGCTTCGCGCTGCGCTCCCACCGTAACGCGGTCGCCGCGACCGAGGAGGGGCGCTTCGCCTCCCAGCTCGTGCCGATCGAGGTGCAGGAGCGCCGCAACACCCGCATCGTCGACGTCGACGAAGGCCCGCGCGCGGACACGACGCTTGAGGCACTGGCGGCGCTGCGACCCGCCTTTATCCCCGATGGCACGGTCACGGCCGGTAACGCGAGCCCGCTGAACGACGGCGCCGCCGCACTGCTGATCGTCTCCCCCGAGTACGCGCAGGCGCACGGGCTCGAGCCGCTCGCCCGCGTGCGCTCGATGGCGAGCGCCGGCGTCCCGCCGCGCGTCATGGGCATCGGGCCGGTGCCGGCGACGGCGAAGGCGCTCGCGCGCGCCGGGCTGACGCTCGACGACATCGGGCTCATCGAGCTCAACGAGGCGTTCGCGGCCCAGTCGCTCGCCGTTCTCTACGAGCTCGGCGTCGACGCCGAGGACGAGCGCGTGAATCCGAACGGCGGGGCGATCGCGCTCGGGCATCCGCTCGGCTGCTCGGGCGCCCGGATCCTCACGACGCTGCTGCACGAGATGCAGCGGCGCGGCGACGTGACCTTTGGCCTGGCCACGATGTGCATCGGCGTCGGTCAGGGCATCGCGCTCGTCGTCGAGCGCGTCGACGCCTGAGCGTCTCAGGGGACTCCCAGCCCTGCTCGCCATAATCCGGTCATGACGACGAGTCCCCTGCGCATCGCCATCGTCGGCGCCGGCCCGGCCGGCGCCTACGCCGCCGGCGCGCTGCTCGGCCAGGATCTGCGCCCCATCGAGGTCGACATGTACGAGCGCCTGCCCACGCCCTGGGGGCTCGTGCGCGCCGGCGTGGCGCCGGACCATCCGAAGATCAAGACCGTCACCAGGGTGTTCGAGAAGACCGCCGACGCGCCGGGCTTCCGCCTGCTCGCGAACGTCGAGGTCGGCCGCGACGTCAGCCACGAGGAGCTGATGCGCTGGTACGACGCGGTCATCTACGCGAGCGGCACCGAGCGCGACCGCCGCCTCGGAATCCCGGGCGAGGACCTCCCCGGCAGCCTTCCGGCGACCGCGTTCGTCGCCTGGTATAACGCCCATCCGGACTGGCACGGGCTGCCCGTCGATCTCGACACCGACCACGCGCTGGTCGTCGGCAACGGCAATGTCGCGGTCGACTGCGCGCGGATGCTCGCGCTGCGACCCGACGAGCTCGAGACGACCGACACCGCGGACCACGCGATCGCCACGCTGAGCTCGGGCGCCGTGCGCGAGATCACGATGATCGGTCGTCGCGGGCCCCTGCAGGCCGCATTCACCAACCCCGAGCTGCGCGAGCTCGGCGAGCTCACCGACGTCGATCTGCTCGTCGACGCAGCCGACCTGCAGGTGAGCGCCGAGGACTTCGAGGCCGCCGAGCCGACGAACCGGCGCAACGTCGAGCTGCTGCGCGAGTACGCGACGCGCACCCCGGCCGGCGCGACGCGCCGGCTTGCGCTGCGCTTCTACACCGTGCCCGTGGAGATCCTTGGCTCCGAGCGCGTGGAGGCGGTCGTGCTCGAGCGCACGCGCCTCGTCCGCGGCCCCGACGGGCGCATGAGCGCCGAGCCGACCGGCGAGCGCTCGGAGCTCCCCGTCGGCCTCGTCCTGCGCTCCATCGGCTACTACGGCACGCCGATCCCCGGCCTGCCCTTCGACGAGGCCCGCGGCGTCGTGCCCAACGAGGCGGGGCGCGTCGTCGAGGCCGGCGGAGGGCCCGTCCCCGGCGTGTACGTCACGGGCTGGATCAAGCGCGGCCCGTCGGGCGTCATCGGCACCAACAAGAAGGACGCGAACGAGACGGTCGCCTGCGTGCTCGAGGACCTCGACGCGGGCGCGCTCTCGGGCGGACCGGAGCGCCCGTCGGCCGAGGAGGTCACCGAGCTGCTCGGCGAGCGCGTCGAACAGCTCGTCGAGCTGCACCAGTGGCGTGCGATCGACGCGCACGAGGTCGAGCTCGGACGCGGCAGCGGCCGCCCGCGCGTGAAGCTGTCGACGCGCGAGCACCTGCTCGAGATCTCGCACGGCGAGCGGGCGCGGTAGGGCGCAGGGCGCGCCGCTGCGCGCCTGGCTCCGCCCCGGCCCAGCGGGGGACGTGACCGCAGAAGGTGTGAACTATTCACACCTTCTGCATACACCCCGCCCCTCTACGCGCGTGCGGTCCGCATCCGCCGCCGCAGGGTCGCCATCAGCCCCGCGGCCGAGGCCACGCCCGCCAGCACACCGACGACCTGCTGGGCCGGCGGCGCCCCGCTCGGGCCGAGGCGTCCGCGCAGCCCGGCGGCGGCCCACGGCGTCATCAGCAGCGCCGCCGTGGCGGCGCCCGGGTCCCAGCGCCGGTGCCGGGCCGCCCAGCCGAGGTGCAGGGCCGCGTTGCCGCCGTGTGAGAGGCACAGCGCGATCGGGAGGGCGGGCGCCCGGTCTCCCAGCGCCGCCGCGGCGAGACTGACGCCCCAGCCGAACCCCACGTTGACGGCGAATGCCGTCGGCAGGTCGAGCGGGACGAACTCCTGCGAGCTGCCGAACACATCGGTGTTGAGCCACTCGACGAAGCCGCCCGGCCACACCCACTCCTCGAACTGGTGCCAGAAGAGGATCGGCAGCCCGGCCGAGAGCCAGCGTTGCTGCGGCGTCATGCGGTCGCGCGCGGCCAGCCAGGCCAATGTGCTCGCGGGCGCCGCTGCCGCCGCGACCCAGGGCCAGCGACCGTGCACCGGATGAGACGTCACCGTGAACCACCTCCACACCGCCGGGAGATCCGGTCACGCATTCTCGCTCACCTCGCCGCCGCACGCGGCGCCGCCAACAGCGAGCAACCGCCGCGCGCAGACGCCCGGGCGGAATTCGAATCCGCCTACTGGGGTTTGCAGCCCCATGCCTCGCCACTCGGCCACCGGGCGCGATCCACATTATAGATATTGTCGATCGACTTTATGCTATTTTGCCGGACAGCGCATGGCTCCTGTTCGTGTGCAGCGGTCGCCGGCCGGGCGCGGGGTCCGGCCGGCGGCCTACAGCACCGGCGGCGGCGATCCGACCGGCATGGCCCGCGCCGAACGCGGTCTACCCCAGCCGGTCGGCGATGTGCTCGGCGATCGCGAGGGCGGACGTCGCGCCCGGCGACGGGGCGTTGCGGATCGCCGTCACCGCGCCGAGGCGATGGATCGCGAAGTCGTCGAGCAGCTGGCCGTCCGGCGCCAGCGCCTGCGCTCGCACGCCGGCCGGCGCGGGGGCGACGTCGTCGTCGCGCAGCGCCGGCACGAAGCGGCGGGCCTCGGCAAGGAAGGCCCGCCGCGACAGCGAACCGCGCAGCTCGCGCGCGCCCGCGCGCCAGTGCCGGCGCGCGAGCCGCGCGAACCCCGGCGCGCGCAGCGTGTCGCGGACGTCGCGGAGGCGGAGATCGCGGCGGCGGTAGCCCTCGCGGGCCAGGGCGAGCACCGCGTTCGGGCCGATGTCCACCGATCCATCCACGCGCGGGGTGAAGTGCACACCGAGGAACGGGTACGCCGGGTCTGGAACCGGGTAGACGAGACCGCGCACGAGGCCCTCGCGTCCGCGCACGAGGCGGTAGTACTCACCGCGGAAGGGCACGATCGCCGGCGCCGGCCCGTCGCCGGCGAGGCGGGCGAGACGGTCTGACTGCAGGCCGGCGCAGAGGACGAGTCGGTCGAAGACGAGCTCCTCGCGCCGGCTCCCGACGCGCACGCCGTCGCGCGCCGGCTCGACGGTCGTCACCTCGAAGCCGAGCCGCACGTCGCCGCCATCGCCGAGGACCTCGGCGGCGATCGCCGACGCGATCGCTCCGTAGTCGACGATCGCGGTGTGCGGCGAGTGCAGCGCCGCGACGCCGACGACGTTCGGCTCGATGCCCTCGATCTCGCCGGCCGCGAACGCGCGCAGGCCGGGAACGCCGTTCTCGCGCGCGCGGGACTCGATCTCCCGGAGCGCCGGCAGCTCGGTCTCGCCGCGCGCCACGACGAGCTTGCCGCGCTCGTCGTACGGCAGGTTCCGCTCGGCGCAGTACTCGCGCAGCAGCAGTCGCCCGCGTGTGCACAGCCGTGCCTTCAGCGAGCCCGGCGCGTAGTACAGGCCGGCGTGCACGACGCCGCTGTTGTGACCGGTCTGGTGGACGGCCACGCGGGACTCCTTGTCGAGCACCGTCACGCGAGCAGCCGGGTCGCGCCGCTGCAGCTCGCGGGCGAGCGCCAATCCGAGGATCCCGGCCCCGACGATGCCGACGCGGGACGATGTCGCTGGGCCGCCGAACAGGGCGCCGACCCTAGAGCGATCGCATGAGCGCTGTCAAGCGCCGGGAGCCTGCGCTTGGATCGTGAGCCGGCGGCGAGCGCGCGACGGCGGCCCGACCGGGTCCTGCCGACACGAACCGGACTCGCCGATCCGCTACTGCTAGGCTAAGCGGACTGGCCAGTCCCCCATCGGCGAAAGGCTGCTCAGATGTCCTCGACGCTCAGCTCCCCCTCCTCGGCCGCACCGTCCGGCGGCCGCTCGTTCAATCCCTGGATCACGCTCGTCGTCGTCTGCGCGGCGCAGTTCATGGTCATCCTCGACGCGACGATCGTGAACGTCGCGCTCCCCTCGATCCAGCGCGGCCTGCACTTCTCACGGGCCGACCTGCAGTGGGTGGTCAACGGCTACACGCTGCTGTTCGGCGGCTTCCTGCTCCTCGGCGGTCGCGCCGCCGACCTCCTCGGGCGGCGGCGGCTGTTCATGGTCGGCGTCGTGCTCTTCTCGTTCGCCTCGGCGCTGAACGCGCTCGCCCAGACGTCGCAGGTCCTCATCCTTGGCCGCGCCCTGCAGGGCCTCGGCGGCGCGCTCGTGTCGCCGGCCGCGCTCTCGATCATCACGACCACGTTCACCGAGAACAGCGAGCGCACGAAGGCGCTCAGTGTGTGGAGCGGCATCGCCGCCGGTGGCGCGGCGGTGGGACTGCTGCTCGGGGGCGTCCTCACCGACCTGCTGTCCTGGCGCTGGGTGTTCATCGTCAACCTGCCGATCGGACTTGCCGCGTTCGCGGCCGCGATCCGCTTCGTCCCCGAGTCGCGCGGATCGAGCGAGCGCCGGTCGTTCGACCTCGCCGGCGCGTTCTCGGTCACTGCGGGACTCGTCGTGCTCGTCTTCGCGATCGTGAAGGCGCAGCAGTACGGCTGGGGCTCGACGCGGACACTCGTCACCGCGGGGATCGCGCTCGTGCTGCTCGGCGCGTTCTTCGTGACCGAGCGGCTCAGTTCCTCGCCGCTCGTGCGTCTCGGAATCCTGCGAGTGCGCACCCTCGCGGCCGCCAACCTGGCGCTGCTGTTCGTCGCCGCCGGGATGTTCTCGATGTTCTACTTCGCCTCGATCTACGTCCAGGAGGTGATGGCCTACAGCCCGCTGCGGGCCGGCCTCGCCTTCCTGCCGGTGACCCTCGGCATCGGCGGCGGCGCGGCCGCGGCGCAGCAGCTCATCCGGCGATTCGGTCCGCGGGCCGTCGGCGTCACCGGCCTGACGCTCGCCACCGTCGGCATGACGCTGCTGCTGCGAACGAGCGTGCACGGCAGCTACCTCGGACAGCTGCTCGTCGGCCTGCTGCCGATGGCCATCGGGATGGGGCTCGTGTTCGTCCCGATCACGCTGCTGGCGACGGCGAACATCGAGGGCGAGGACGCCGGTCTGGCCTCCGGGCTGTACAACACCTCCCAGCAGGTGGGCGGCGCTCTCGGTCTGGCGATCCTTGCCACGCTCGCGGCCAATCAGACGAGCTCGGTGCTGAGCAGCGGCACCTCGGGGCAGGCGGCCGCGCTCGTGAGCGGCTTCCACGTCGCCTTCGCGGTGGCGGCCGGGATGCTCGCGTTCGCCGCCGTCATCCTGGTGACGATGCTCCGGCGCCACCACGTCGAGTCGCTCGACCTCGATGCTCAGCCAGTGCTCGCCTGAGCACCCGGGTCACCGCGACGCGCTTCCGTCCGTCGCGCCGGCGAGGGCGCGACGGCGGCGGCCGCCCGTAGACTTCCCACCACCATGACACCGGCAGTGAGCCTCACCGAGTCCGATCCGGCCCTCGCGCCGAGCGAGGGCGACGCCGCGCCGCGCCGCCAGCGCGCCGACGCCGAGCGAAACCGCCGGGCGCTGATCGGCGCCGCGATCGACGTGTTCGGCGAACGCGGGCTCGAGGCGACGGTGGCGGAGATCGCCCAGCGCGCCGGCGTCGGCCAGGGGACGGCGTTCCGCCACTTCCCCACCAAGGACCACCTCGTCGCGGCGATCGTCAGCGACATGCTCGACCGCATCACGGCCACGGCCACCGCGCTGCTCGACGAGCCCGATCCGGTCGCCGCGCTACGTGAGCTCCTCCATGCCGGCTCGGCGCTCATGGTGAGCAACCACGGCTTCAAGGACGCCACGGCCAACTCTCCGGTGCTCGAGGACCCGCTCGTCCACGAGGGTCACGAGCGGCTGCTCGAGGTCACCGGCCGGCTCCTCTCGCGCGCGCAGGCGACCGGGGAGATACGGGCCGACCTCACCGCCGAGGACGTGCCGCTCCTGCTCTGCGCGATCTCCGCGACCGAGATCCCCGGACGCGACGGCGACCCCGCCCTGTGGGAGCGCTACTTCGAGATCGTCTTCGCGGGCCTGCGCGCGGCGCCGGCCGCGTCGCTCCCCGGAAGCGCGCCGACGACCGCGGAGCTGCGCAAGCTCAAGTCGGCCGGCGCGCGTCGCCGGGCCTGACGGGGCGGCGCTGAGAGCGTCCCCGCCGCCCGGCTACTCGCCGAGGCTCGCGGCGCGCGTTCCCAGGAACGCGGCGATCGTGCTGAGGCTGAGCGTCTCCTCGAGCGCCGGCAGCTCGTCGACGCGTCCCTCGCGCAGCCAGACCGACACGAGCTGATCGACGCCCGCCGTGAGCAGGAACAGCGCGTCCGCCGATGGCACGGTGAGCTCGGGATGCTCGGCGACCCCTGCCTCGAAGCTCCGGCGGAATCGCTCGGCGAAGCGCCGCAGGGTGGCGTCGCGCTCGAACTGTGCGCGCTCGCCGGCCAGGGGCAACTCGATGAGGTGAGCACGCGCGAACATCGGGCGGGTCGAGAGTGAGACGAGATACGAGCGCATGCCGGCGCGGAGCTTCACGCGCCAGTCGCCGGGAGTCGCGCGCACCGCTTCGTCGATGTGCCCCATCAGCACGTCGACGCCGTACCGATAGCCCTCGATGAGGCACTCCTCCTTGGATGAGAAGAGCGCGTAGAACGTCCCCCGCGACACCTTCGCGGCCCGGACGACGTCGGCGACCGTCGTGTCCGACCACCCCTTCTCGCCGACGATGTTCGTCATCTCGACGAGCAGCCGCGCGCGCTGCGCGCCGCTGCGCGGCCCGAGGAGCGGCTCAACGGCCGGGTGGCTGGCGACGAGCGAGACCTCGGTCATGGCTTGACTGTAGCCGCTCTCGGCGTCGGCTTGTACCCGCCGGGTACACGGCGGTCCGCGCTCTCGCACGTCGATCGCCGCGTGCGCCTACCACCGTCAGTCGGCGGGCGAGCCAGATCGGCAACCGCATCCGCCATCATTCAGCCGCGATGGCCACGCGCGCACCCCTTCCCGTGAGCTTCCCCTCCGGCGGCGCCAGCTGCGCCGGCGACCTCTGGCTGCCGGCGAGCGGCACGGATGGCGGCATCCCGATCGTCGTGCTCGGCCATGGCCTCGGCGGCACCCGCGCCATGGGGCTGGCCAGCTACGCAGAGCGCTTCGCGGCGGCCGGGATCGGCGCACTCACGTTCGACTACCGCCACTTCGGGGACAGCGGCGGTGAGCCTCGCCGGCTCATCTCGGTGTCGCGCCAACTGCGCGACTGGGAGGCGGCGGTCCGCTACGCACGCTCGCTCGACGCCGTCGATCCGCGGCGCGTGGCGATCTGGGGAACGTCGTTCGGCGGCGGGCACGTCCTGTCGCTCGCGGCGCGCGACCACTCGTTGGCCGCCGTCGTTGCGCAGTGCCCGTTCACCGACGGCCTCGCCTCGTCATTGACCCTCGGTCCGCGCTCCACCGCGAAGGTCGCGGCCGCCGCGATCGCCGACCAGCTCGCCGCCTGGCTCGGTCGCGATCCGGTTCGCGTCGCGGTCGCAGGCCCGCCTGGCAGCGCGGCGCTGATGACCGCGCCCGACGCCATGCCGGGGTACCGCCGTCTCGCGGCGCTCGCCGACGACCCTGACCCGCACGTCGCCGCGCGCATCGCGCTGGCCATCGGCCTGTACCGGCCGGGGCGAACCCTCGCTCGGATCACCACGCCAACGCTCATCTGCGTGTGCGACCCGGACAGCGTCGCGCCGACCGCAGCTACCGAACGCCACGTCCGACGCGCCGCCAACGCGCACATCGCGGCGCGCACATACCCGTGCGGCCATTTCGAGATCTACCTCGACGAGCCCTTCGAGCGGGCGGTCGCCGATCAGGTCGAGTTCTTGCGCGATGCGCTCGCCCGGCCGGCCGTGCCCGACCCCGCACGGGCGATCGACCGGGCCGCCACCTGAGGCCTGACGCCGGTCAGCCGCGCGACGACAGCCGGATGTCGAGGAGCAGCGCCTCCATCTGCAGCAGGCGATCGACGTCGCCGCGGATCCCGGCGATCGCGTCGTTGTAGAGGAAGGCCTCGGCGATCCGCACGATCGCATAGGCCAGCGTCTCGGTATCGGCGGGGGGAACGTAGGAGCCGGCGGCCACCTCGAGCTCGATCACGCGCTGGATGGCCGCGACGATCCTCGGCTGGACGTTCGCAGCGCTCGACGTGAGCGTGTGAAGCGCTACCTCGCGCTCCAGCTCGAGGTAGCGCTTGAGCGCCTGCGAGGAGGCAAGCTCGCGGTTGACGCGGTCGAGCGCATCGAGGAGTCGCCGCGGGCCGCTCCCGCGCGCCTGGCGATGCGCGCGGGCGACCGTCCGCTCGCCGGCCGTGGCGAGCACCTCCCCGATGACCGCCTCACGCGAGCCGAACCAGCGATAGATCGTCGCGCGGCTCAACCCGAGCCGGCGCGCGATCGCCTGGACGTCGACCCTGCGCCCTGCGAAGTACTCCTCGGCGGCGGCGGAGATCACGGCGGCGCGATCGGCCGACGCCGGCCGTCCGCGCGGTCTTCCGGTCGCGGTCATCGCCTGCAAGCCTAGGGCGGTCGGTCAAGTGGCGGCGGCGGCGCGCTCTCAGCCAATTCCCAGCCCCGGTTTGCGTCACGCTTACGCACGAAGTCCACACTGGCGCCCGTGACCATCGGCCCACGCCAGCCGCACGCCGCCGTACGCTCGCTCGACGGAGCGGTCGCCGCCCCGGCGACGATCGCCCGGCGCCCGCGACCGCGGGTCGTCGCGCGCGTGCGCGCGCTGCGCGTGCGTCCCGAGCTCGTCGGGCTCCTCGTGCTCGCCGCCGTGCTCGACCTGTGGGCGCTGTCGCGCAACGGCTGGGCGAACGCCTACTACAGCGCCGCGGTGCGGTCGATGGCCACCAGCTGGCACAACTTCCTGTTCGCCTCGATGGACCGCAGCGGCGTGATGACCGTCGACAAGCCGCCGCTCGCGCTGTGGGTGGAGGCGCTCTCGGCGCGGATCTTCGGCTACCACCCGCTCAGCCTCCTCGTGCCGCAGGCGCTGATGGGGGTCGCCACCGTCGCCATCGTCTATGACCTCGTGCGCCGGCGCTTCGGGCGCGTCGGCGCCTTCGTCGCCGGCCTCGCCCTCGCGCTGACGCCGATCACGGTGGCGATGTCCCGTCACAACAATCCGGACGCACTTCTGACCCTCTGCTGCGTGGCGGCCGTGTGGTGCGTGGTCCGCGCCCTCGACGACGGGCGCACCCGCTGGCTCGTCCTGTCCGGCGTCGCGGTCGGTCTCGGCTTCGAGACGAAGATGGGTGCGGCGCTGCTCGTCGTGCCGGCGATCGCCGCGGCATGGCTGTGGGTCGCGCCCCGCGGGCGACTGGCCGCGGGGCGACAGCTCTTCGCGGGCGGAGCCGCGATGGTCGCCGTCGGCGGCGCCTGGCCCCTGCTCGTCATGCTCACGCCGGCCGCCGACCGGCCCTGGATCTCCGGTACGAGCGACAACAGCATCCTCTCGCTCATCCTCAACTACAACGGCGTCGGCCGCCTGGCCGGCCAGGCCGGCGGTCCGGGCGGCGGGGGCGGACCGGGCGGTGGTGGCGGCGGAGGGGTGTTCGGCGGCTCGCCCGGCCCGTTGCGTCTCCTCAATTCGGCGCTCGGTGGCCAGGACGGCTGGCTGCTCGGCTTCGCGCTCGTGGCCGGGATCGGGCTGCTGGTGGCGACGCGGCTGCGCCGCCGCGACGAGCGGACCGGCTGGCTGCTCGCCGTCGGCGGGGCCCTGCTGACGATCGCCGTCGCGTTCAGCGCGGCCTCGGGCATCTTCCACCCGTACTACGTGTCGTTACTGGCGCCGTTCGCCGCGGCGCTCGTCGGCGCCGGCGCGGCCACGCTCCTCGGCGCCGGGCGCCTGGCCCGCGTGCTCGCGCCGATCGCCGTGGCCGCGGGCGTGGCCACCGAGCTGATCGTGCTGCATAACGAACCCGGGCAGCTGACGTGGCTCGCGCCGGTGCTCGTCGCCGGCGGGGCGCTCGCCGCGGTCGCGCTCGCGGCCGTGGCCGTGCCCCGGATGCGCCTGGCGCTCGTGGCGGCGGCGGTGGGGCTGCTCCTCATCGCCCCGGCGACGTGGGCGGTCGACACGCTCGGCCACGCCACGAGCGGCACGTTCCCGGCCGGCGGCCCGGCCGACGCGAACGGTCCCGGGGGCTTCGGCGCGCCCGGCGCGCGCCGCTTCGGCGGGCGCGGGCTCGGCGCCGGCGCCGGCGCCGGCATCCCGCTCTTCGGTAACGGCTCAGGCGGCGCTCCACCGGCGGCCGGCGGCGGCGCGCCCGGCGGTCCGGGCGGCGTCGCGCCCGGCGGCACCGTGCCGGGCGCGGGCGCGGGCGCGCCGGGCGGCTTCGGCGGCGCCGGCGGCTTCGGCGGCTTCGGCGGCGGCGGACCCGGCGGCTTCGGCGGCTTCGGCGGCGGCGGCGGCCAGGACCTCAGCGCGGCGCTCGACTACATCAAGGCCCACGGCGGCGGAACGCTGGCCGTCGCCAGTCAGTCCTCGGCGGCAAGCGCGATCATCAGCGACGACGCGAACGTCGCCGGCATCGGCGGCTTCTCCGGCCAGGAGAGCGACGTGAGCGTGAGCTGGCTGGCCGCCGAGGTGCGTGCGGGACACATCCGCTGGGTGCTCGCCAGTACCGCCGCCGCGGGTCCGTTCGGCGGCGGCCGCGTCGGCGCGACCCACGCGATGGCCGCCGTCCGGGCCGCGTGCGTCGCCGTCTCACCGGGGACGTCGGCGTCGACAACGAGCGCGTCGGCGCTGAGCGACCTCTACGACTGCTCCGGACGGGCCGCCTCGCTGCAGAGCGCGACGGGCTGAGCTGCCGCCCTCAGGCGGCCTGGCGGCCCGACCCGCGGACCGCTTCGACGAGCGAGCTGTCGTCGATCACCGAGCGGTTGCGCCCGGCCTGCTTGGCCGCGTACAGGGCCCGGTCGGCAGCCGTCAGCAGCCGTGACGGGCTCGTCAGGCGCGGGCTGAGCGACGAGATTCCGGCGCTCGCCGTGAGCGACGGGATCGTGCCGCCGCCGGACTGCGCGAGGCTCGCCGCCACGCGCTCGGCGAAGCCCTTCGCGCCCTCGGCGTCGGTGGCGAACAGCACGACCAGGAACTCCTCGCCGCCCATGCGCGCCGCGAGATCGGCCCGCGAGCGCTCGCGGTTGAGGATGTCGGCGAAGCGACAGAGCGCCTGATCGCCGGCGTCGTGCCCGAAGGTGTCGTTGATCGCCTTGAAGTGGTCGAGGTCGAAGAGGGCCACGCTGAGCGCGATCCCCGACGCCTGCGCGCGCTCGACCTCGCGGGCGAAGGCCTCCTTGAGGGCTCCCCGGTTGAGCAGGCCGGTGAGCGGGTCGAGCGCGGCGGCCACCTCGAGCTGAGCCATCACGGTGCCCGTATAGCGGACCTGGCGCCCGTGCGCGGCGACGAGCAACACGACGATCGACACGACGGTGCCATAGGTGAGGGCGGGGACCTCCGGGTGGTCGGCGAAGCCGAGCGCGAGCGCATAGCTGAACAGCAGCAGGCCGAGGTTCAGCAGGGTCTCGCGGCGGTCGCAGAAGCGCGCCACGGCGATCGCCGGCAGGACGTACCACAGCGGTGTCGGCCCGACCGGCCGCGCGACCACCACGCCGACGCTGATGAGCACGATCGCCCCTGAGATGCCGAGCGACCGCACGGCCCAGCCGGGCAGGCCGCGCCCGAAGAGGAGCACGAGCCCGACGACGAGCTCGGCGACCGCGAGCGGCACGACACCGGCGCTGTGGCGCTCGACCGGCCGGAAGGCGTACAACGCGACGTTCGTCACGAAGCCGGTCAGATATGCCGCCGCGCAGTAGCGGCGCAGGATGCTCCAGTCGGTGTCTCGGCGTTGATCGATGCCCATGGCCCGCTGGCCCGCGGCCGGGAGGGGGAACGGCCGGCGGGCGCCCGACGGGCATCGACGTGTACGCGCCCGTGCTTGACGCCCGGCCGGCCGGGGCCGACGGACGTCCGGCCCGGCAGTGCAGGTGCGCCCCAGACCCACAGCACGCGGGGGAAAGCTGGCCTCCGCGGGGAGGCGGGTTGCCACGCGTCGGTCGGGTGACGCGACGGTGACAGATGTGCCCCGCGGATCACGATGCCGGCACGCGGGTTGTGCCGCACGCCCGGCAGGGCGGGCGCGCCCGGCCGGGGTGTGCTCCCGAACCGACGCCATACGGCGCACAACCGATCACACCCCCTGCTCCCGGGTGACGCGACGCTGACACGCATGCCGTGCCGGTCACGCCACGATTGCGCGAGCGTGCCACGGGCCACCCGTGCGACGGGCGACCGGCGACCGGCGACGGCAGAATTCTCGGTTTGGAATGTGGCCTCGGCGCGGCCGCACGCCTGAATCTCCGGGCCGACACAGCCCCGCCCGCCGAGCGAAACCGGAGTGTGCTCCGAGGCACCCCGCTACGCGGGGAAGGCCGAGTCCACCCCCGCCGGCCGAGCGAAACCGAGCTGAATCTCCGTTCTCGGCCGCGCCTACCCCGCCACTTCGACCGCGACCCCCCGCCGGTCCCTCCCGGCCCCCAGCCGGCGCAGCGCGAGCAGGCCGATCCCGGCCACGAGCAGGCAGGTCAGCCCCCCGAGACCGAGGCCGGCCCGGGCCCCGGCGGCGGCCATCACGAACCCCACGATCGGCCCGCCGATCGGCGTCGAGCCCTGGAAGGCGACGAACCAGAACGACATCACGCGCCCTCGCATCGAGGGCTCCGCGGTGAGCTGCAGCGTCGCGTTACCCGTCGACATGAAGGCGATGCTGCTCGCCCCGACGAGCGCGAGCGCCACGAGCTCGACGGCGAGCGTCGGCGCGGCCGCGGCGAACAGCAGCGTGGTCCCGAATGCGGCGGCCGCGAGCGTCAGGAAGCGCAGGCCGATGCGCCCGCGACCGGCGACGTACAGCCCGCCCATCACCGCCCCGACGCCCATCGCCGCCGTCATGAAGCCGAAGCCGGCGGCGCCGAGGTGCAGGCCCTGCTTGGCCATCACCGGCAGCGAGACCTGGAATTCGTAGGCGAGCGTGCCGGCCAGCGCCATCATCAGCAGCGGGATCGCGAGGTCGGGCGTGCGCGCGATGTAGCGCATCCCCTGGCGCAGCTGGCCCCTGGCCCGGGGCGCCGGCGGGCTCGGCCTCAGCGCGCGCCGGTCGAGCAGCAGCAGCGACGTGACGACGGCAACGAAGCTCGCCGCGTTGACGAGGAAGCAGACGCCGGTCCCGACCGTCGCGATGAGGATGCCGGCCACGGCCGGTCCGATCGCGCGCGCGACGTTGACGAGCACCGAGTTGAGGCTGACCGCGTTCCGCAGGTGCTCGGGTCCGACCATCTCGAGGATGAACGACTGGCGGGCCGGATTCTCGAAGGCGTTATTGAGGCCGAGCAAGGCGGCGAGCACCGCGATCTCCCACACCCGCACACTCCCCGCCACGGTCAGGACCCCGAGCACGAGCGCCTGCACGCCCATGAGGCTCTGCAGGCAGACCATCAGCCGGCGCTTGTCGACGCGGTCGGCGATCACACCGCCGTAGGGGGCGAGGAGCAGCACCGGGAGGGTCTGCGCGGCCACGACGAGGCCGAGTGCGGTGCTCGAGTGCGTGAGCGTGAGCACGAGCCACGACTGCGCCGTCATCTGCATCCAGGTGCCGACGAGCGAGATCGACTGCCCGGAGATGTAGCGCCGGTAGTTGGGCACCGCCAGCGCGGCGAACGTGACCCGACCCGCCTTCTCGACCCGCGTCACGCGCGCCGGTCCTTCAGGCGCTCGGCGAGCGCCTCGAGCACGGGCAGCGCCTCGTCGAGCGCGCGCCGCTCCTCGGGGCTCAGCTGCGCGAGCTGGACGTTGAGCACGTCGCGGCGCTCGTTCAGGATCCGCTCACGCAGGCGTCGGCCGGCCGCGGTGGCATCCACGACGGCCGCGCGCCGGTCGCCGGGGTCGGCCACGCGGCGCATGAGCCCCTGCTCGACGAGCTCGGCGATCGCGCGCGAGAGCATCGTCGGATTGAGGCCCTCGATCTCGGCGAGCTCGGACAGGCGCAGCGGACCCCTCCGGCTGACGGTGAACAGGACCGAGATGCGCGTCGGCGTCAGGCCGGCGCCGGCGAGCGTCGGGCGCAACCGTCGCGCCAGTCTCCCGACCACGGCCCGCAGACGGACGGTGGTGTCGATGCCGGTCTGCGGCAACGAGCCTCCTTTTCACAATAAAGGAAATACTTGCTTGCTGGCAAGCATTTTAGCAGCCGCCGCCCGCGCCTCAGTCCTCCGTCGCTCCCAGTACGGCCACGAAGCGGTGTCGGAAGGCGTACCGATCGCTCACGACGCTAGCTCGGCAGGTGGAAGGGCACGCTGGTAATCACGATTCCCTCGTCGTCGCGCAGCGCGTTGCGCAGCCGGACGGCGATGCGGCTGTGGAGCACCCGCTGCCAGGGGCGGTGCACGACGATCTCGGACACGACGAGCGTCAGCGTCACGTCGGGGCGCTGACGGTGCAGCGCCTCGATGTAGTTGGCGAGCGGCTCGAGCGTGGCGCGGTAGGGCGAGACGACGACCTCGAGGGGGACGTGGTCGCCCCAGGCCTCCCAATAGGTGTGGAAGCGCGCGGCCTCGTTGTCGCTCGGGCTGACGTGCAGCGCGAGCACCGGCACCCGCAGCGAGACCGCGTAGGCGAGGGCTCGCAGGGCGGCGAGGTCGAGCACGGCGATCGGCACGACGCAGAAGTGGCGCACCTCGTCCGGAGAGTCCTGCTCCTCGGGGGAGCGCGACACGGCGGGCATGCGCACGTACGACGGCGCGAAGGACCGCGTGACCAAGTCGTCGCGGTCGGGGTGCGGGGTGAGCGCCTCGCGCGCATGCTCGTAGTGGCGGTGGATGCGCCGGCAGACGATGACGATCGCGGGGACGAGCACGACGACGACCCAGGCGCCCTCGGTGAACTTGGTCAGCGCGGCGATGGCGACGACGACCGCCGACAGGCCCGAGCCGACCGCGTTCGTGACCAACGCGCCGCGCCAGCCCGCGTCGCGCGTGCGCCACCAGTGCGCGACCATGCCCGCCTGGGCGAGCGTGAAGGCGAGGAACACGCCGATCGCGAACAGCGGGATGAGCGGCTCGGTCTTCCCGCCGAAGGCGGCGTAGATGATCGCCGAGGCGACGGCGAGCAGCGCGATCCCGTTCGTGAAGGCGAGCCGGTCGCCCATGCGCAGGAAGGCGCGCGGCACGTATCCATCGCGGGCCATGAAGAACAGCAGGCGGGGCAGTCCGTTGAACGCCGAGTTGGCCGCCACGAGCAGGATCAGCGCCGTGGCGACCTGCACGTAGGCGTACAGCACGCCGCCCCCGACGGTGGCGTGCGCGAGCTTGGACAGCACGGTCTGCGAGCCCCCGGGGACGATGCCGTCGAGGTAGGCGAGCACGACGACGCCGACGAACATGAGGACGAGCAGGCTCATCATCCACGTGAGCGTGCGCCGCGCGTTCTGGGCCTCGGGCGGCTTGAACACCGGCACGGCGTTCGAGATCACCTCGATGCCGGTCATCGCCGTCGCGCCCGAGGCGAACGCGCGCAGCACGAGGAGCGCGCCAAGGCCCTCGGTGGCCGGGGTGAAGTGCGGCGGAACCGCCTGGAAGCCGTGCCGCCCGGACTTGACGAGGCCGACGATGACGATGAGCGCGATCGCCGACACGAACAGGTACGTCGGCGCCGCGAACAGCGCGCCCGCGTCGCGGACCCCGCGCAGGTTCCCCGCGACGAGCAGCGCGATCACCAGCAGGCCGAGCGGCACGACCGCCGAGTCGAGCGAGGGGATCGCCGAGGTCACCGCGGCGACGCCCGAGGCGGCCGAGACGGCGACGGTGAGGATGTAGTCGAGGATGAGCCCGGCGCCGGCCAGCAGGCCCCAGATCGGGCCGAGGCTGTCGCTCGCCACGATGTAGGAGCCACCGCCGTGCGGATAGGCGCGGATGACCTGGCGATAGCCGAGCCCGACGGCGATCATGAGCACGGTGAGGGCCCCGCCGATCGGCAGCGAGAGCTTCAGCTCGGTGCTGCCGGCGAGGACGAGCACGGCGAGCATCGCCTCGGGGCCGTAGGCGACCGACGAGATCGCGTCCGGGGAGAGGACGGCGAGCGCGAGCAGCTTGCCCATCCGCTCCTGCGCGAGCGCCGTGCTGCGCAGCGCACGGCCGACGAAGAAGCGGCGCGCGTTGAACAGCGCGCGCCCGACCGCCGAATCGGGCACGGAGGCCTTCCGCGTGGCCTCGAGATCCTCGGGGTGGTCCGGGCGGACCGCCGCGATCTCGACGAAGCGTCCCGACGCGCCGACCTCCTCGAAGCGCAGGGCGCGGTCGACCGGCAGCGCCTCCTCCCAGCGCTCGCGATCCGGGATGCAGCCCGCCCAGGACTGGCCGACCCGCTGCAGGGCCCGCAGCTGACGCGTGTCGAGCGCGGGCAGTAACGCGGTCGGCCCGACCGAGGCGTCGGGCGGGCCTGACGGCGGTCGCTCTCGCGCGCCGTTACCGGCGGCTCCGTCTGGTGACGGCGTCGGGTTGTCCGTGTCGGTCACAGCAGCCTGATGGGGCGCAGCCGGGAGGCGGCCCCATGCTAGCGGCGTGAGTCGCCGCCGCGCCGGTTCGCCGACCCGTGCCAGGCCGGCGAACCGCGCGTCCACTGCCTCCCTGCAGCGGATCAGCGGAGGGCGCCTCGTGCCCCTCCGCCCCCCCTTGCTACGGTCGGGCGGCCTCCTGCGTGGCCTGGCCGATCGCCGCGTCCCAGTCGATGACGATGTACTGATCGCCCTCGTCGGGCAGTCGCTTGGCCGGAAGCGTGCTGCCGGGATAGACGAGCGGGACGGCGTCGGCGGGCACGGGATTGCCGACCTGGACCTGGTAGGGCGGGCGTCCCTCGGCCATCACTGTGAGCACGAACGCGTACATGTCGTTGCCGCTCTTCGAGCTGCGGGTCCCGAGCGGCTGCGACTGGACGATCACCGCGCGGCAGTCCTCACCGTGCTCGAGGACGTCGGCGGCCGAGCTGACGTTCGGATCGCTCGAGGCCATCGTCACCGTCGGCGGCGCCTCGTCGAGCGACAGCGCGATCTCGGAGTGATCGTCGGGGTTGACGCGCACCGCCACCGTCACCTCCCCGCTCAGGAGCTGGGGCAGGACGGTCGCCAGGACCGCCTGGCGACAGCTCGCGGTGTAGCGCGGCACGTCGTCGAGCGTCACCTCGACGGTGAAGATGCATACGTGCGCCGGATTGAAGTCGGCGCCCGTGCTGACGCTCGTCTGCTTGACGCCGGTGATGATGCCCCGCCCCAGGAGCCCGTGTTCGAGCAGCGCCTTCGACGGCGAGCCGGTCAGGTTGCGCATCTTGCCGAACAGGCCCATTGGGTTCTCCTTCTCTTCGTGATTCCCGGATGAGCCGAGTCTGCTCGCGGCGGCCCGCTTGCGCAGTGCCGGATCAGTCTCATCTTGCTGTCGGCCGCGGTCAGGCGACGCGGCGGCGCAGTTCCAGAACGCCGACGGTCCGGTAGCCGAGGCGCCGGCAGAGGGGCGCCGGCGTCGGAGGACTGCAGCGACGACGTTCGCGCGCCGCGGCCGCGTGCCTCGGTCAGCGCATCGCTGAGCAGCGCGCGGGCGTGACCGCGCCGCTGCGCGTCGGGGCGCGTGGCGACGTACTGAACCGAGCAATCATCCTCCACGTCCAGGAGCACCGCCGCCGCGACGATCCGCCCATCGGCATCGCGCCGCCAGCAGGACGCGGTCGTCCACCGGCGCCCAGTCTAGGAACGCCGAAGCCGGCCCCCCGCGCTCACGTCACGAGCATGCCGCCCTCGACGATCAGGTCGTGCGCGTTGATGCCGGAGTTGCGAAGCAGGAACTCGGTGGCGTCGGCCACCTCGTCCATCGTCACGAGACGGCCGATCGGCGTTCGCGGGATGTGGGGGTGAGCCGGGACATCTCGCCACTTGGGGCTGTCGCCGACCACGCCGGGGTGGAGCGCGTTGATGCGATGCGGAGCGATCTCGATCGCCAGGGTCTTGATGAGGCCGCTCACCCCGCCGTTGAACGTTGTGACGACCGTCGATCCGGGGTACGGCCGATCCTTGGCGATACCACCGAACAGGACCACCGAGGCACCGTCGGTGAACGACGGGTGCAGCACCCGCACGACCTCGGCGTAGCCCACGAGCTTGACGGTGACCGACCTGACAGCCTGCGTGATGTCGAACTCGCGGAGGGTGTTCGCGGCCTGCTCGATGGCGGTGATGACGAGGTTGTCAACCGCGCCGATGCCCGCAAGGGCATCCGCGATCGTCTCGGGCTCGGCGAGATCGAGGGCCAGGCCCGTGACCCGGGAACCGATCTCTGTCGCCACCGCCTCGGCCCTCGCCGCGTCGCGGCTCGTGATCACCACCTCGTCGCCGCGATCCGCGAGACGTCCCGCGATCACGCGTCCAAGACCACTGCTCCCACCGACGATCACCGACCGGGCCATGCCGGCATTGTGCGCCATAGCGCTACCTTCTGCGTCGATGCGGGTCACGACCTGGAACGTCAACTCGGTCAAGCAACGCCTCCCGCGGCTCCTGCCGTGGCTCGACGAGCGCCGGCCGGACGTCGTCTGCCTGCAGGAGACCAAGCTCGCCGACGACGCCTTTCAGGAGCTCCTCGGCGACGAGCTCGCCGGCCGCGGCTATGCCGTCGCCGCCCACGGCGAGCCGGCGTGGAACGGAGTCGCGATCCTGTCCCGCTCGGGGTTGGAGGACGTTCTCGTGGGCCTTCCGGGAGCCCCCGGGTTCCCGCATCCAGAGGCGCGGGCGGTGTCGGCGACCTGCGGTGGTGTCCGCGTCACCTCGGTGTACGTGCCCAACGGCCGCGAGCCCGACTCCGACCACTACCGGTACAAGCTCGCCTGGCTGGCCTCGCTGCGCGAGACCGTGGCGGCCGGCCCGGAGGCGCAGATCGTCTGCGGGGACATGAACATCGCGCCGACCGACGAGGACGTCTTCGATCCCGGGGCCTACGTCGGCCACACCCACGTCACGCCGCCCGAGCGGGCCGCGCTGGCCGAGCTGGAGCAGCTCGGACTGCACGACGTCGTCCGCGACCGCTGGCCGACCGAGCGGGTGTTCACCTATTGGGACTACCGGGCCGGGATGTTCCATCAGGACCTCGGCATGCGCATCGACCTCGTGCTCGCGTCGGGAGTCGTCGCCGAGCGCGTCAAGGCGGCCTGGGTCGACCGGCAGGCCCGCAAGGGAACCGGCCCGAGCGACCACGCGCCGGTGATCGTGGACCTCGACCAGGCGCCGGACGGCGACATCGGGCCGGTGGTGCCACCGCCCTCAGCGCCGGCCCGCGCGCGAGGCACAGCCAAGCTGCCGCAGTCGCGCTGACCGCGCCGCGACGCTCAGCGGCCGGGACGGTCGCGATCGCGCGACGGCTGCACGCGCTTGGGCTCCCCGGGCATCTTGGGATAGTCGGGCGGGTAGGGCATGTCCCCCTCGCCGTCGCTCGCATCGTTCGCGTACAGGTCGAGCAGCGGCTGGAGCGAGTAGGCCACCTCATCGATCGCCGCATGTCGATCGCCCACCTCGGCAAACCGACTGGGCATCGTGGCCACGGTGAAGTCGTCGGGCTCCACCCCGCCGAGCTCCTCCCAGGCGAGCGGCGCCGACACGGGCGCGCCCGGCTTCGGCCGAACGCTGTAGGCCGAGGCGATCGTGCGGTCGCGGGCGTTCTGGTTGTAGTCGACGAAGATGCGCTCCCCGCGCTCCTCCTTCCACCACTTGGTCGTCACCTGTCCGGGCAGGCGGCGCTCCAGCTCGCGGCCGAAGGCGATGGCCGCGTGGCGAACGTCCGTGAACGTCCAGCGCGGCTCGATGCGCACGTAGATGTGGACGCCCCTTCCTCCAGAGGTCTTCGGGAACCCCGTGTAGCCAAGATCGTCCAGCAACACGCGCGCCTCGGCCGCGACCCGCACGGCGTCTTCGAAGTCGGTCCCGGGCTGCGGGTCCAGGTCGAGGCGCAGCTCGTCGGGATGGTCGACGTCCTCGCGGCGAACGGGCCATGGGTGGAAGGTGATCGTGCCCATCTGAGCCGCCCAGCCGACGACGGCGATCTCGGTCGGACACACCTCGTCGGCATGGCGACCCGACGGAAACTCGATCCGCGCGGTCTGCACGTAGTCCGGTGCCCCCTGCGGGACTCGCTTCTGAAAGAACGCGTCGCCGCCGCCTCTCTCGCGGGTCGACACCACGACATCCGGGTGCACGCCCTTCGTCCAGCGCTCGAGCGTCGTGGGCCGACGGGCGAGCGCCCGCATGATGCCGTCCCCGACCGCGAGGTAGTAGCGCACCACCTCGAGCTTCGTCACGGGATCCGTGCGCTCGGTGGCCGGGAAGATCACGCGATCGGGGTTCGAGACCCGCAGATCGCGCCCGCCGGCGTCAATGACGGTCGCCTCGGAGGCAGCCATGCCCGGAAGTTCTACGCAATTTCGCTCGAGGCTGGCAGCCGGCGGCCGCGAGCTCGCGGGCGGCGGCGACGGCGCGCGCGGGGAGCGGGCCGCCGAGCAGCGCTTTGCGCGGCGCCGCGGTGCCACCGCCGCTCCGGCCGGTGGCACCGCGGGGCGACCCCCTAGAGGCAGCCGTACTCGTGGCAGGTGAGGAACCCGCCGATGAGTGGCGCCGGGGCCGCCGGCTTCGCCGCCCTGGGCGGGAGGGGCTGAGGATTGAGCGCGAGCGCCGCCGGCGCCGCCGCCGTCACCACGCAGACGCCGACCGCGGCCACCGCCGCGATCTTCGCCCTGACGCTGCCGGACATGTGAACTGCACGCATGATGCGGATCTCCTTGAGCCGAATGGGCCCGGTCGGGTGCTCGTGTGCCACGGTCGTCTCCGCGCCGGGTCGGCACGCAATGCCGTGGCTTCACCCTGTATGAGGCTCGAGGCGGCGCGCTGATACCGCGCCGCGTCAGCCGGCGGCGAGCGTGAGCGTCAGCGCCACCGTGACCAGCGGCCGAGATTCCGTGGGCTCATATCACGTCATCTGCCGGCCGTAAGATCGACGGCCTTGAGTCCCGCCGTTGTCCAGGTTGTTGACCGGACCGATCTCCTCGCGGCCCGGTGATCGGCCCTGAGTCCCCTGGGGCGCGCGGTGAGCCGGCGTGCGTGCCGCGGCGGATGCGGCCGGCGAGCGCGGCGCGCGCGAGCAACCACGCGTCGCTCGCCGCGTTGATTGCGCTCGCGGTGTTCACGGCGGCGGTCATCGTGGTCGCCGTCGGCACCCTGATGCGCGAACCCAGCGGGGCAAATGCCGCCTCGCGGGGCGGTTCGGCCGTACACAACCAGCCGACCGACCCGTTCACGGCGGCAGCGATTCGACGCTATCTATCCCATCGGGCCGGGGACATCACCGCCTGTGCCTACGACGTGGACAGCCACACCCTGTACGTGTACCGCCCGGACGTTCGGGAGACCACCGCGAGCATCATGAAAGTGGACATCCTCGCGACGCTGCTGCATCAGGCGCAGAGCAACGGTGGCCTGCTCGGCACCCCGCAGGGCGCCCTCGCCGAGGAGATGATCGAGGACAGTGATAACGACGATGCACAGGATCTGTGGGACGAAGAAGGTGGGAGCGCTGCGGTGGGCGACTTCGACGACGACGCTCACATGGACGAGACGGCGCCCAACCCCGACGGGTATTGGGGGCTCAGCACGACGACGGCGCGCGACCAGGTGGCCCTGCTCCAGCACGTGCTGCTTCCCAACGCTCTGCTGGATCCCGTGTCTCGCGGCTACGAACACCGCCTCATGCTCGACGTCACTCCCAGCCAGCGCTGGGGCGTCTCGGCCGGAGTCGGACCCGGTGCCCACGTCGCGCTGAAGAACGGGTGGTTGCCGCTCGCGCAGGGCGACTGGCAGGTGAACAGCATCGGCGCGGTCGTCGGATCGGGACGCCACTACTTCATCGCGGTGCTGACCACCGGCGATCCGACCGAGGGTTACGGAATCCGAACGATCGAGCACATCTCGGCAGCTGCGTGGCACGCGTTGGCGTGACAGGACCGATCAGGAATGGAGAAGCGCCGGTCACCGGACCGCAGCTAGCATGGCCGCCACGTCCGCTTCCGGGCCTTCCGTTCGTCCCCAGGCGCGAAAAGACACACCGGGTCGATGTGACCCACGACTTCAGGAGTGATCATGACCGGCTCTTCCACCCAGGGCGTCAAGACCGTGCTGGTTCCCGTATCCGATCTGGCGACGGCCAAGGCGATGTACGCCACCCTGCTCGGCGTCGCGCCGCAGAGCGACGCGCCGTACTACGTCGGTTTCGAGGCTGAGGGCCAGCAGATCGGGCTGGTGCCGGGCGGTGGGCCGCAGGGCATGACCTCTCCGGTGGCCTATTGGCATGTACCGGACATCGAGGCGAAGCTGGCCGAGGTGACGGCTGCCGGTGCCGCCGTGAAGGAGCCCGTGCGCGATGTTGGTGGCGGCCGGCTGGTGGCCACCGTCACCGATCCCGACGGCAACGTCCTTGGGCTGCTTCAGGACCCGTGAGGCCCGGCCCGAGCATGGCCACGAAGACCGCCACGCCGTCCCCGGCTCTGCACGTTGCCGACAGCCATGACTTGATCCGTGTGCACGGCGCGCGCGTGAACAACCTCAAGGACGTCAGCGTCGAGATCCCGAAGCGCCGGCTCACGGTGTTCACCGGCATCTCGGGCTCGGGCAAGAGCTCGCTGGTATTCGGCACGATCGCCGCGGATTCGCAGCGGCTGATCAACGAGACTTACAGCGCCTTCGTGCAGGGCTTCATGCCGACGCTGGCGCGGCCGGAGGTCGACCTGCTGGAGGGGCTGACAACGGCGATCCTCGTCGACCAGGAGCGGATGGGTGCCAACGTCCGCTCGACCGTCGGCACCGCCACTGACGCCAATGCCATGTTGCGGATCGTCTTCAGCCGGCTCGGACAGCCGCCCATCGGCTCGCCCAAGGCGTTCTCCTTCAACGTCCCCTCTGTCAAGGCGTCCGGGGCGATCACTGTCGACCGCGGTTCCAGAAGGACCGTCAAGAAGACGTTCAGCGTCACCGGTGGCATGTGCCCGCGTTGCGAGGGCATGGGAAGCGTGACCGACCTCGATCTGGCACAGCTCTTCGACGACAGTAAGTCCCTCTCCGAGGGCGCGATGACCATCCCCGGCTACCAGGCGGGCGGCTGGAACTTTCGGCTTTACAGCGCCTCGGGCTTCTTCGACCCGGACAAGCCGATCCGCGACTACACAAAGACCGAGCGGCACGACTTCCTCCACCGCGAGCCGATCAGGATGAAGATCGCCGGCATCAACATGACCTATGAGGGGCTGATCCCGCGGCTCCAGAAGTCGATCCTCTCCAAGGACCGGGAGGCGATGCAGCCGCACATCCGGACGTTCGTGGACCGGGCGGTCACCTTCACCACCTGCCCCGACTGCGACGGAACCCGGCTCAACGAGGGCGCGCGTTCCTCGACGATAGGCGGCCTGAACATCGCCGATGCCTGCGCCATGCAGATCAGCGACCTCGCAGAGTGGATCCGAGATCTCGACGAGCCGTCAGTAGCGCCGTTGCTCGAGGCATTGCGGCAGACCCTCGAGTCGTTCGTGGAGATCGGGCTGGGCTACCTCTCGCTCGACCGGCCGTCGGGCACGCTGTCCGGCGGCGAGGCACAGCGCATCAAGATGATCCGCCACCTCAGCTCCTCGCTCACGGATGTCACCTACGTCTTCGACGAGCCCACCGCGGGCCTGCACCCCCACGACATCCAGCGGATGAACGAGCTGCTGCTGCTGCTGCGGGACAAGGGGAACACAGTGCTCGTGGTCGAGCACAAGCCGGAGACGATCGCGATCGCCGACCACGTCGTCGACCTCGGCCCCGGTGCCGGTTCGGCGGGCGGAGAACTCTGCTTCGAGGGCGCCGTCGAGGGACTGCGGGCCAGCGGCACCCTCACCGGCCGCCATCTCGACGACCGGGCCGCCCTCAAGAAAGCCGTGCGGACGCCCGCCGGCACGCTCGAGATCCGCGGCGCGACGGCGCACAACCTGCGCGACGTCGATGTCGACATCCCACTCGGGGTGCTGGTCGTCATCACCGGCGTCGCCGGCTCCGGCAAGAGCTCGCTCGTGCACGGGTCGATCCCTGCGGGGGCCGGCGTGGTGTCGATCGACCAGGGCGCGATCCGCGGCTCGCGACGGAGCAACCCTGCGACCTACACGGGACTGCTCGACCCGATCCGCAAGGCGTTCGCGAAGGCGAACGGCGTGAAGCCGGCGCTGTTCAGTGCCAACTCCGAGGGCGCCTGCCCCAATTGCAACGGCACGGGCGTCATCTACACCGACCTGGCGATGATGGCCGGCGTCGCCACCATCTGCGAGGAGTGCGACGGCCAGCGCTTCGAGGCATCGGTGCTGGACCTCCACCTCGGCGGCCGCAACATCAGCGAGGTGCTCGCAATGTCGGTGACCGAGGCCAGGGAGTTCTTCGGCGCCGGCGAGGCGCACACGCCGGCCGCGCATGCCATCCTCGACCGGCTCACCGACGTCGGGCTCGGCTACCTCAGCCTCGGCCAGCCGCTCCCCACGCTGTCCGGCGGCGAGCGGCAGCGGCTCAAGCTGGCCACCCACCTGGCGAAGCCGTCCCAACCACCCGGCGTCTACATCCTCGACGAGCCAACCACCGGCCTCCACCTCGCCGACGTCGGGCAACTGCTCGTCCTGCTCGACCGACTCGTCGACGCCGGCAAGTCGGTCATCGTCATTGCGCACCACCAGGCGGTCATGGCGCACGCCGACTGGATCATCGACCTCGGCCCCGGCGCCGGCCACGACGGCGGCCGAGTCGTCTTCGAGGGCACACCCGCCGACCTGGCCGCTGCTCGCTCCACCCTCACCGGCGAGCACCTCGCGGCCTACGTCGGTACGTGATCAGTCGTCGGGAAGAGCGGCAAAGTCACGCTTGGCTTTCCTGTACCACGCCATCCCTGATATGGGACGTTTCCATCGGCCCTTCATCTCCTTCAAGGCGCTCTCGTGCGCTTCATCACCCCCGGAGACGATTTCGTTCAAGTGCTTGTCTTGCGCTTTGATGACCTCATCAGCGGTGGCTCCATGGTGGGCGAAATCACACGGTCCACCCAATTGCTTACACGTCATCGTCTTCACTGGTCTCGGTTCCTTTCGGTACTCGGCGCCTCGACTCGCACGCGACGCTCAGGCCTGGGCGATACGGACGAGGTTGCCCGACGGGTCGCGGAACGCGCAGTCGCGCGCGCCCCATGGCCGGGAGGCCGGCTCCTGGAGCACCTCGGCGCCCGCCGCCCGGACCTTCTCGAACGTGGCGTCGAGGTCGTCGGAGCGGAAGATCGCCGCCTGCAGCGATCCCTGCGTCACGAGCGCCAGGAGCGCGTCGCCTTCGGCCTGTGAACGGCCGCCGTGCGGCTGGGAAAGGACGATGTCGACGTCCTGTCCCGGGGCGCCGACGGTGACCCAGCGGAAATCGCCGGCCGCGACGTCGTTGCGCACCTCGAGGCCCAGTGCGTCGCGGTAGAAGCCGAGAGCGGCGTCGGGGTCGTGGACGGGGATGAACATCGCGGAGACGGTGACGGTCATGCCGAGGATCATATGAGCGTCGACGCGTCGGGTGCTTCTCCGATCCTGCTCGGTGCCGGACGCCCGCGCTCAGACCGTGACCGGGGTACGGCGCGGTCGCGTCGCGACCATGCTCGCGCACGACGGAACGACCTCGAGGTCGCGGTGATCGCGCGCGCCGTACCGAGACGGCGTCTCGCCGACGATCTCCGTGAAGCGCGAGCTGAATGAGCCGAGCGACGTGCAGCCGACGGCGACGCAGGTGTCGGTGACCGACATCCCCTGACGCAATAGAGCCTTCGCGCGCTCCATGCGTCGCGTCATCAGATAGGAGTAGGGGGTCTCGCCATACGCCGCCCGGAACTTGCGCGAGAAGTGCGCGGGCGACATGAGCGCGGTGCGCGCCATGGCCGGGACATCGAGGGGCTGCGCGTAGTGGCGGTCTATGAGGTCTCGCGCCTGGCGCAGGTAGCCGAGGTCGGCGATCTCCTCCGGGGTCATGCGGGCAATGGTACGCCGGTCGCCGTGGGTCGGGCTGCGGTATCGGCCCCCACTCGGTCGCGATCGAGCACGAATCGGCATGAGAAACATGTGTGGCCACAAATGGTGTGGCAGTGCTACACTTCGCGGCGATAGGGGTCCTGCAGTGCTACAGATTCGCCCGCCGGGTCCGGCTGAGCCGCTTGGGTGAAGCGGTTCGGATCTCGGTGCGGTCAGACGTGACGTCAGTAGACGGCACGCACGCACGGGCGCACGAGTGACACTCGATGACCGCATGGCAACATCGGAGGGTTCGCGGTAACGAAGCAAGAGGTTCGTCGCAGCTGTTCTGGCGATGACTGGCGGGCGGCCTATCGCCGCACGTCGCCCCAGCGCGCGCCCACATTCGTTCAATCCGTTTCGTTCTCAGCTCATGGAGGAGAAATGACGCATCGACTGGCAAACGTCACCAGGACGTTCGGGGTCGCGCTTGGTGCATGCTTCGCAGCGCTGCTGCTGTGCACGGCAAGCGCCGGCGCGGCCCCCTGTTTCTTTAACTGCCGTACGACCACCACGACTACGACCAGCACGTCGAAGTCGTCGTCAACGGTGACCACCACCACGACCACCAGCACGACCGCGACCACGACGTCGCCCGCGCCGACCGGCCTGCCGGCCGTGACGCTGATCCCCGCAACCAGCGGGACGCACGGTTTCGCATATGACGCCGTCCCGCCGCCGAGCGGGGTGCCGGGAGCGCCGGCCCTCGACACCGCGTACATGAGCGCCGCCGGTTACGTGGAGCAGGAATACGAGATGTCCGGTAGCGCGAAGGTGTACCAGCAGAGCGGCCAATGGTCGTCGAACGGCGACTGGAGTGTGTCGTCCTCGCAGAGCCTGCCCTACACCACCCGCCTGCTGATCCGCTATCCGACGAACCCGGCGAAGTTCAACGGCACGGTGGTGTTCGAGTGGCTGAACGACACCACCGGCGGGGACCAGGATCCGGTCTGGGCGCAGGTGGGCCAGGAGCTCATCAACGACGGCTATGCCTACGTCGGCGTGACCGCGCAGACGGCGGGCATGAGCGACCTCGCCACGTGGGATCCGGCGCGCTACGGGGCACTGGGCGACAGCAACGATGGTCAGTCGTATGACATCTTCACGCAGGCCGCCGAGGTCGTGAAGGCCGACAGCGCGACGCTGCTGGGGGGCCTGACACCGAAGGTGGAGATCGGGACGGGCGACTCTCAGTCGGCCTTCCGTATCGACACCTATGTCAATGCCATCCAGCCGCTCACACACGCGTTCACCGCGTTCCTGGGCGTCGGCCGGGCCGTAGTGGCCGCACCGATCGGTAACGGCCTGGTCGCGTTGAGCCCGCTGCCGGCGCTGATCCGCACCAACAACACCGCGCCGTTCATCCAGCTGAACACCCAGGGCGACGTCCTGGAGCTGCAGTCGGGGCTCGCCAGGCAGCCGGATAACAGCGACCTGCGCACGTGGGAAGTCGCGGGCGCCGCGCACATCGACGCGCACGAGGGGGCCTACGAGACCGAGACGATCGCCCGTGAGCAGCCGACCGCCGCGATTCCAATGTGCGTGGCGGGCACCCCGATCGAGGGGACCGGTACGGCGCTGGACGGCATCAACCAGCCCGACAACATGCCGCTCTACGAGGTCGAGGATGCCGCCATCGCGGCCCTGCAGAACTGGGTCGTGAACGGTGTCCCGGCGCCGCACGAGGCGTCGTACCTGTCGACGACATCGTTGTTCGGGTTGCTCGACCTGCCGAACGTCAACCAGTACGGGGTTGCGTCAGGCGGCATCCAGCTGCCCGAGGCGACCGTTCCGACGGAGGACTACTCACCGATCAACCTCTCGACCGCGGACGCCAGCGAGTTCCAGCTGGGCAACCTGGTCAGCGAGGCCGAGGCTGCTCTCCAGGCGTTCGAGAGCGGCGGCATCACCAATCCCACCCTGCGGTCCGCCGGGCTGTGCCTGCTGTCGGGGTACTTCACCGACCTGGGGAACTCGACCCTGCAGTCGCTGTATCCGACGCCGATGGCCTACGCCACCAAGTACGACAGCGCGGCGAACACCGAGGAGGCAGACGGATTCCTCACCCCGGCCGACGCCGCCGCGGCGATCGCCAACGCGAACGCCGACGTCGGCGGATTCCAGCAGCCGGAGGTCTCCATCCCATGAGCTAGCAGACCTGTCACCGGTGGCGCGCGCCGTCCCTCTTCCACGCGGCGCGCGTGACTCCTCCGGTGGCGGGCGCAGCGGCCGCGGCAGACGCCGCGGCCGCTGCGCGCCGATGTGACGGTCATGAGGCGTCGCCTCAGGCCACGACGCCGAAGGCCACTCTTGCGAGTGGCCTTCGGTTTCAGTCGTTCTATGCTTGCCCTCGCAGCCTTGCGTTGCCGTGGAGGATGTCGGGCCGCGATGCATCCGTTCCCCCACCAAGCCACGTAGAGGAGGCAATGGCTCGTATCGTGATCCTGCCGGCGATGTCCGCAATCCCGCGCCTGTTCAGCGGGGGTCACCGTGGCGCAGTATGAGTTTCTGACCACCTGGTGCGTGGATGCACCGATCGGGGCCGTCTTCGACGTCCTGAATGACTCCCAGGGATACCCCCGGTGGTGGAAGGGGGTGCAGAGCGTTGAGATCGTCGAGCCGGGCGACCACGCGACCGGCGGGGAGCTCGCCCGTTTCAGGTGGCGCAGCGTGCTGCCCTACTCGCTTGGCTTCGACCTCCGCGTGACGCGGGTTCAGCGGCCGCATTTGATCGAGGCACGCGCGTTTGGCGAGCTCGAGGGCGTCGGCACATGGCGACTCTACGAGGGCGAGGGAACGGCGATCGTGTATGACTGGCGGGTGCGCACGACCAAGCCGTGGATGAATCTCTTCGGCCCGATCGCTCGCCCGGCGTTCGCGTGGAACCACGACGTCGTGATGCGCCAGGGCGGCAAGGGCCTGGCCGCCGAGCTCGGCGCCACACTTCTGCTGCACGACTGACGACCTGCCGCGCCCGGTCGCGTCACGGCGGCGAGCAGTCGTGAGCGCCGCCGCTACGGTGTTGCCATGGACACGCTCGTTGAGGGTGCGCTCACGTTCGGGCCGCTCACCGTCGGTGATCTCTCGCTGTTGGTCGAGTGGCTCGCCGAGCCGGGCGTCGCGCGGTGGTGGCACCACGACCCCACAGCAGAGGCGGTCGAGCGCGACTTCGGGGCGAGCGTCCGAGGCGAGGAGCCGGGAGAAGACCTTGTCGTGTCACTCGCGGGGCAGCCAATCGGGCTGTTGCAGCGCTCGCTCATCCACGACTACCCGGAGGACCTCGCCGAGTTCGCGGCGCTGGCCGAGGTGCCGGAGGGCGCGGTCGAGCTCGACTACCTGATCGCGGATCCCGCTCTCCGAGGTCGCGGACTCGGGGCCAGGATGATCGCCGCAGCCGTCGACGACACCTGGAGCGCCCACGCCGATGCGCCCGCCGTGCTCGTCGCTGTCGTCGCCGCGAACGTCGCATCGTGGCGGGCGCTCGAGAAGGCCGGACTGCGGCGGATCGCCGAGGGCGCCAAGTCGCCTGACAACCCGATGGACGATCCGCTGCATTATGTCTACCGCGTCGACAGGCCTTGAGACCGATCACTCGCGATCACACGACTTGTCGCGGGCCAGGAGCGTGCGCAGAGAGGGACCAACCGTGGCGAACATGAACGCGGCAGTGGTGACGGCATTCGATGAGCCGCCGCATTACCGGCAGTTCGAGGTGCCGCAGCCCACCGCCGGCGAGGAGCTGCTCGTCGATGTTCTCGCCGTCGGCTTGCACCCCCGCGTGCGCAGCGGCGCCGCGGGTGTCCACTATGCGAGCAGCGGATCGCTGCCGATGATCCCCGGCATCGATGGAGTTGGCCGGCGGCCGGACGGCAGGCTGATCTACTTCGTCGCCGACGACGCCGCTTTGGGAACGATGGCGGAGAAGGCCCTCGCTGATGAACGGCGCTCGATTGAGCTGCCCCACGGCGTCGACGCCATGGCGGTCGCTGCCACGTTGAATCCGGCGATGTCGGCCTGGGTGGCCTTGCGCCTCCGCGTTCCGATCGAGCCCGGGCACAGCGTCCTCGTACTCGGAGCCACGGGCAATGCCGGAACGATGGCCATTCGGATCGCCAAGCTCCTCGGTGCAGGCCGTGTGGTCGGCGCCGGGCGCGACCTCGAGCGGCTGAACGCGCTCACCACGGTCGGCGCCGATGAGCTGGTCCAGTTGACCGCCGACGCCGAGTCGACGGCCGAAGCGCTGGCAATCGCGGCGGCCGAAGTCGACATCGTCATCGACTACGTGTGGGGGAGGCCGGCCCAGCAGGCGATGATGGCACTGCTCACGGCACGGTCCGATCGCAGCCGTGCGCTGAACTGGATCCAGATCGGCGCGATGGCCGGGCCGACGATCGAGCTGCCCTCGGTCGCGCTGCGCTCGGCGAACCTTCGACTCCAGGGCAACGGTCAGGGAGCCGTCTCGACGGAGGCGTACCTGGCCGAACTCCCCTCCCTGGTCGACCAGATCAGCGCCGGCGCGATTACGCTCAGGGCAAACCCGAAGCCGCTGGCGGACGTGGAGACGATCTGGGCCAGCACCGACCGCCCAGGCGAGCGCACCGTGCTTGTCCCCTGAGCGCAAGATCGACCAAGCAGAGGAGACCGAACGAGTGACCGAGAAGTCGAACAGCTCCGGCCAGCTCGCCGACGACGACGCACCCGCTGTGTCGGCCGTCGTCGACCGGGCCGCGTTCCAGGCGGAACTGGATGCCCTTCGGGTACGAGAGAAGGCGCACACCCGCGAAGGGGATGCGCTCGCTGCCGCTCGCCGACGACTGCCAACGGTGGACGTCGACTCCACCATCGGGCTGATCGGCCCGGACGGTCCGGTCACGCTGCTCGACGCGTTCGAGGGCCGCAGACAGCTGATCGCCTACTACTTCATGTGGTACCCGGGCAAGCCGGCGGCCGAGCAGTGCGAGGGCTGCACTCTCTACAACGGGCAGGTCCGCGAGCTGTCCTACCTCCATTCGCGCGACGTCACGTACGCGACATTCTGCTACGGCCCCTACGAGGAGAGTGTGTGCTACCGCGACTTCATGGGCTGGGATATGCCGTGGTATTCCGTACAGGACTCGGCCGAGCGGCTGCTCGCCGGACGGCCATTCAACCGGTTCATGCTGGTCTGTTATCGCCGGGACGAAGCCCGGGTGTTCGAGACCTACTGGACCACCGGACGCGGCGTCGAGCCGATGGCCCCCGGCTACCGCTTGCTGGACCTGACCGTCTACGGACGGCAGGAGAGGTGGGAGGACTCGCCCGCCGGCTGGCCGCAGCGCTGGGGGCGGAATACGGCGGAACCCAATCCCTACCGCACGAAGGGGCGTCCCATCTCCCAGTGGTCTCGACTCCGAGCCGGCCGCTCCGACGACCTCGGCAACTAGTGAAACAGAGGAGGACACAGTGCCCGATCACACGATTGCCAGTCGCGGGGAATGGCAGGCCGCCCGCGCTGAGCTGGCCAAGCTCGAGGCCGAGTACGCCGAGCTCGGCGTGAAGGTAACCGAGCAGCGCCGCCGGCTTCCGTGGGTTGCCGTCGAGAAGGAGTACGTGTTCGACACCGAGGACGGCAGCAAGAGCCTCACCGAGCTGTTCGACGGGCGCTCACAACTACTCGCCTACAACATCATGTTCGGTCCCGACTACGAGCTCGGTGCCTGTCCCGGCTGCACGAGCGTTGGCGATGAGCTCGACGGCACACTCGTCCACCTCGAACACCGCGACGTCAAACTGATCTGCTTCTCGCGGGCGCCGATCGACAGGCTCCTCGCCTACAAGGAACGGATGGGTTGGCAGTTCCCCTACGTCTCGACCTACGGCACCGAGTTCCCGTTTGACTTCGGACTGGCCCTCACGCCCGAGCAGGCGCAAGAGATGCCCGAGGTGAGGGCGATGATCGACAACCCGCCCGAGTGGCTCCGGGACTGGGGGCGTCAGGTCGGAGCCAAGCTCGAGGACGGCCTGCGGGAGGGTCCGAGCTGGATCGCATTCGCCCGAGAGAACGGGTCCGTGTACCACACCTACACGGTGACGGCTCCCGATCCGTTCGTCGCCCCGTATCACTCCTTCCTGCTCAGACGAACCCCCTTCGGGGAACAGAGAGAGCCGCGCGCCTGGCGCAAGGACGAATACCCCGACTGACGGAGGCGGGGACCTACACCTTGTCGCCCGACTGCTACGTGTTGGGTTTCCACGAGGTCGGCAAGGCCCAGGTCGCGCTCGTCGGCGGCAAGGGCGCGCACCTGGGGGAGCTTTCGCAAATCGACGGCATCCGCGTGCCGCCTGGCTTCTGTGTGACGACGAACGCCTTCCGGCGGATCATGGCGGCCGCCCCGCCGATCGACGATCGGCTCGATCGGCTGTCGCGCCTGAACCCGGGCGACCGGAAGGCAATCCGCCAGCTCACTGCGGAGATCCGCGTGATCCTCGAAGCGATCGCCGTCCCCGACGACGTGGCAACGGCGATCAACCTCGCGCTCGCCGCGCTCGGCGAGCAAGCCGCGTGCGCTGTCCGATCCAGCGCGACGGCGGAGGACTTGCCGACAGCCTCCTTCGCGGGCCAGCAGGACACGTACCTGAACGTCGTCGGCCGGGCGGCGATCCTCCAGCACGTCAGCCGGTGCTGGGCCTCGCTGTTCACGGAGCGGGCCGCGACCTACCGCCTGCGGAACGGCTTCGACCACCGGAAGGTCCACATGGCCGTGGTCGTGCAGCAGATGGTCTTCCCGCGGGCGGCCGGCATCCTGTTCACGGCCGACCCCGCCACCTCCAACCGGAAGGTCGCCTCCGTCGAGGCCGGCTTCGGCCTCGGCGAGGCCCTGGTCTCCGGCCTCGTGAACCCCGACGTCTACACAGTGCGGGACGGCGAGATCGTCGCCCAAGCCCTCGCCACCAAGCAGCTTGCCATCCACGCCTCGCCGGCAGGCGGAACGCATGAACAGGCGATCGAGCCGGCGCGGCAGCGGCAGCCGGCGCTGACGGATGCGCAGGTCGTGCGACTCGCGCAGCTGGGGCGACGGATCGAAGCGCACTTCGGCCGTCCCCAGGACATCGAATGGTGCCTGGCCGACGATGGGTTCCAGATCGTCCAGAGCCGGCCGATCACCACCCTGTTCCCCATCCCCGCGGCCGGGGACCAAGAGAACCACGTCTACGTGTCGGTCGGTCATCAGCAGATGATGACCGACCCCATGAAGCCCCTGGGGCTCTCTCTGTTCCAGCTGACGGCCGGGCCACCGATGCACGAGGCCGGCGGGAGGCTATTCGTCGACGTCACCCGGAGACTGGCTGCGCCAGGGAGCCGCGCAGGCCTCCTGGAGGTCCTGGGGAGATCCGATCCGCTGATCTCCGACGCCCTGCAGACCGTCCTCGAACGCGGCGACTTCATCCCGTCACTGGCGGACGAGGATCCCGGCGGGGCGCCGGCTGGAGACCCGCCCGCCGCGATCGAGACCGATCCTGCCGTCGTCGCCGAGCTGATCGGGCGCAACGAGGCTTCCGTCGCTGCGTTGAAGCGCGACATCCGGACGAAGTCCGGATCGGCGCTGCTCGACTTCATCCTGGCCGACATCCAGGAGCTGAAGCGGCTCCTCTTCGATCCGCGAAGCCACCAGGTGTTCATGACCGCGATGGATGCCGCCGGGTGGCTCAATGAGTGGCTGCAGCTGTGGCTGGGCGAGAAGAACGCGGCCGACACACTCACGCAGTCCGTCGCCGACAACGTCACGTCTGAGATGGGGCTGGCGCTCCTGGACGTCGCGGACGTGATCCGCCCGCATCCGAACGTGGTGGCCTATCTGCAGAACGTCGAGGACGAGGGCTTTCTCGATGAGCTGGCGAACCTTGCGGGCGGACCGGAAGCGCGCGACGCCATCCGGGCCTACCTCGAGAAGTACGGCATGCGCTGTGTCGGCGAGATCGACATCACGAGGCCGCGCTGGAGCGAACGCCCCGCCACGCTCGTGCCCGTGATCCTCGGCAACGTCAGGAACTTCGAGCCGGGCGCCGGCGAGCGACGCTTCGAGCAAGGGCGGCGCGAGGCCTGGAAGAAGGAACAGGAGCTGCTCGAGCGCCTACGAGCGTTGCCGAACGGGGAGCGGAAGGCCGAAGAGGCCAAGCGGATGATCGACCGGGTCCGGACCTTCATCGGATACCGGGAGTACCCGAAGTACGGCATGGTCAGCCGCTACTTCGTTTACAAGCAGGCGTTGTTGGGAGAAGCCGAGCGCCTCGTGCGGGCCCATGTGCTTCGTGAGCAGGACGACATCTTCTACCTTACGATCCAGGAGCTCCACGACGTCGTGCGCACCGATCAAGTGGATGAGCGGCTCATCCGCCAGCGCGAGGAGGCCTTCAGGTCGTATCAGGCGCTCACGCCGCCCCGGGTACTCACGTCGGATGGCGAGGCCATCGCCGGGGCCTACCGACGCGACGATTTGCCGGCCGGTGCGCTGGTCGGCTTACCGGTTTCCGCCGGGACCATCGAGGGGCGGGCCCGCGTGATCCTGGACATGGCGCAGGCCGATTTCGAACCTGGTGACATCCTCGTCACCGCCTACACGGACCCCAGCTGGACGCCCCTGTTCGTGGCGATCGAGGGTTTGGTGACGGAGGTGGGGGGCCTGATGACCCACGGGGCAGTGATCGCACGGGAATACGGCTTGCCGGCGGTCGTGGGGGTGGAGCATGCCACCGGGCTGATCCGGGATGGGCAGCGGATCCGCGTGCATGGAACGGACGGGTACGTCGAGATCCTGCCCTGATGCCCATCGAGGGTCCGGGTGTCACCTCCGGTCATCATCGTCCCTGCAACAGGCCGAGGTCCCGCAGGCTCTCGGCGGTCTCGACGATCGTGGTCTCGGCCGGCCGTGGGCGCCAGCCGAGTTCCTGCTTGGCGCGGTCGTTGTGAATGATCAGCCGGGGCGGCTCCGGTCCGGGTGCTTCTTCGGTCGGCACTCGCTCGGCGAGCGGGCCGAGCCGCTCGCGCAGGATCTGGGCCATCTCCAGGAAGCGGATCGTCGGTCCGTCGGCCAACGCCAGGAAGCGCTTGCCGGCGGCCTCGGGCGCGGCCATCGCCCGGATGTGCAGATCGGCGACGTCGCGCACGTCGGCAACGCCGAAGCGCTGGCGTCGCACGACGGGCATCGTCCCGTCGAGCATCGCCTTGGTCAGCTGCAACGACGAACCCGCCTGCGCCGTCAGTGTCGGGCCAAGGATGAAGGTCGGGTTGACCACGACCAGCTCGGTCTCGCCACCCTCACCTTCGATGAAGTCCCATGCGGCCCGCTCGGCGATCGTCTTGGAGCGTGGATACGGGGCAAGGCCAGGCGTGTCCGGGTCGGTCCAGTCCGCTTCGGTGTACTCGGCATCGGGCTTGGGTGAGTAGCCGACCGCCGCGAACGACGAGGTCAGGACGACTCGCCTGGCGCCCGCGTCTCGTGCGGCCCGCAGGGCACGTAGCGTGCCCTCGCGGGCGGGAACGATCAGCTCGTCGGGATCGTCGGGCTGGGCAGCCGGGATTGGCGAGGCAACGTGATGAACCTCCTCACAACCCGCCGCCGCCGCAGCCCAGCCCTCGTCGGCGGTCAAGTCGGCGACGACGACCTCCAGACCGCTGTCGTCCGCCCCTCCGCGACGCACCGCCGCACGCAGATCGTCCTCGCGTTCCGGGGAGCGAACCGTCGCTCGCACCGGACGACCGTCCCGCAGCAGCACAGCGATCAGCCGCGTGCCCACATAGCCGGACCCGCCGGTTACCAGCGCTGGGCTCATCGCAGCACCACCTCTCGCAGGCGGGGAACGATGTCCTGCACGCGCAGGTTCGCCGCGGTCTCCGCGTCGCCATCACTGCAGTCGCGGGCATCCCACAACGCCGCCTTCGCTCGCAGGTAGTCCAGGTGCGTGCGTAGCGTCTCGATCTCAGCCACGACCCGTTCGGCGTGACGCAACAACAGATCGCGCTGCTCACCCGCCGCCTCACGTCCCCGCACGCGGTTGGCCTGGTAGGTGCGCATGTCCTCAATCCCGACGCCCATGGTGCGCAGGCAGGCCAGCGCCTGCAACGTATCGAGGTCCTCCTCGCGGTAGCGGCGGTGCCGGCTACTCGGATCGCGCGCGACCGGGCCTATCAGCCCGACCTGTTCGTAGTAGCGCAGCGTCGGCTCACTCAGCCCGCTGCGGCGGGATACATCTTGGATGGTGAGAGCTGTCATACGGGCAGCAAACCACACCTCAAGCGCTTGAAGTCAAGCCCCAAAAAGACAACGAACAGCGCTGACGGGGCTGGGCCTCGAATCAGGCCCTGGCCGTCAAGTACTGCGTAATGGCCTCGATGAGCGCTTTCGCCACGAGCTTCTGGAACGAGGTGAGCACGAGCAAGGCCGCGTCCGTCATGTTGCGCATGTTCCCGCACTCGATCAGGACCTTCGGGACCGTCGTCAGATTCAGGCCGGCGAGGTTGTCCCGGTCGGCGATCCCGTCGATCCCGTCATAGGTGCTCACGGGCATTCCGGTGATCGCGAGGTATCGCTGCCTGAGGACACGCCCAAACGCCGCGGAGGCCTCGATCACGCGGTCGTTCGGCCCGTCAGCCACCGGCTCGAGTATCGCGAAGCCGCGGCCGTCGCTCGGGCCGCCGTCGGCATGGATGTCGATCGCCACGTTGGCGTGCGCACGATTGATGATCGCGGCGCGTGTCGTCACGCACGGACCGATGCCATCGTTCGATGTGCGCGTCAGGACGACCTCGGCGCCCGCCGCGCGCAGGTCGGCGGCCAGGAAGGTCGCGACGTTGAAGTTGAAGCGCGCTTCCGTATAGCCCCCGTCGGTCTCCGTTCCGGTCGTATCGCACGCCTCGTCCTCGCGGCCGTTCCAGATCAGGTGGTTGATGAACGTCGGATCTGTGTAGCTCAGCCCGTTATGACCCGGGTCGATACCGACGACCTTGCCGGCCAATGGCAGCGCCGCCCGCCCATCGTGCGCGAATCGCCGCGGATCGGGACGGGCAGGAGCCGACGCGACGAGTGTGGCCGGCCGCACGACGCGAGGGGACGAGTTTGCGGCGGCGGCGATCGCACCACTTCGCACCGCGGCGGCATGGACAACGGAGACCGCGCCCGATGAAGCGCTACTGGAGCACGCCGCGAGGATCGAGGCGCTCACGAGCACAAGCACGGTGGCGATACCCGAAGACCTCGGTGCGTGCCCGATCCGGAGGGGCATGCACGGAACCGTAGCGATGCCCTCACGCGGTTGGGCTCCGTCGCATCCAGGGCTCCGCGCGGAGTTTCGCGCTGGGAGTTACCGCACGGTCACGGCCGGTCGAAGACCCGCGCGACTCGGATCGGCTCGCGCGCGTCGACGAGGAAGCCTGTAGCGGTGGCTGCGGGTGGCACCGACGACCCAGCCACCCCGCGGCGGGGCCACCGCCCCGATAATGCCCGGGTGGTCTCGGAGGATCAGCTGACTTACGTCAGTGGCGGGGAGCTCTGTCTGCGACGGGAGCAGAGCCGGGATCGACGTGAGCTCGTCATCGTCGACAGCACCGGTGAGCGAGTCACGGACGCGGAAACGCTGGCGCGGGTCGCGGCGCTGGCGATCCCGCCGGCGTGGACTGACGTCTGGATCGCTCGCGACCCGACCGACCATCTCCAGGCAACCGGGCTCGATGCCAAGGGGCGCCGTCAGTATCTCTATCACCCGCTCTGGCGCGCACGGCGCGACGAGGAGAAGTTCGAGGACATGCTCGCGTTCGCGCAACGGCTGCCGGCGGTGCGGGCGACTGCCCGAGCGCTTCTGGGCTCCGAGAGCTCGCAGCGGGAACACACCCTCGCCCTCGCGGTTCGCTTGCTCGACATCGGGTTCTTCCGGGTGGGATGGGACCGGTACGCACGGGACAACGGGCACGTCGGTCTCACTACGCTGCGGCGCGAGCACGTGTCACTCCGCGGCCAGGAGGCCCACTTCGACTACATCGCGAAGTCGGGCAAGCGGCGCCGGATGGCGGTGAGGGACCCCCAGTCGGTACCCGCCCTGGCCGCTCTCAAGCGCCGCCGCGGGCCGCCCGACGAGCTCCTCGGCTACCGCTCGCTTGACCACTGGCGGCGCGTGCACGCCGCGGACGTCAACAACGCCCTGCGCTGCTGGGCGCGGGCCCGTACTCCGCCAAGGAGTTCCGTACGTGGGCGGCAACCGTGCTCGCAGGGGTCGCGCTGGCCCGCCAGCACGCCTGTGCCAAGCGCGGCCCGCGGGCAGTCAACCATGCCGTGCGTGAGGTCAGCACGGCGCTCGGCAACACACCAGGCGTGGCCCGAAAGAGCTACATCGACCCGCGTGTGATCAGCCTGTTCGAAGCAGGCGTCGTCATCGATCTTCCCGACGCCGCGCCGGCGGCCGCCGTCGCGCTGCGCATCGAGTCCGCCGACGGAGGCACCGTCGTCGAGATGCCCACCGATGTCGACGGCGACGCGGTCCGTCTCGAGGTCGAGCGGCGCGTTTACGACCTCCTGCGGACAGGGCGCTGACGCTCCCCCGCGCCAGCGCCCGCGACCCCAGACGGGCCCCCGCGCCGTCGAGGCCTCCCGCGGCGTTCGGGTTATGAGCCCGGAATCTGGGAGCGAGGCTGCGTCCGCCCGGCGATGCTCCGCGATGTTGTCCGGATCGAAGTCCGTCCCCGGCTTGACGGCACCGGCGATCGTCACGGTCGCGGCGTGGATGCCGTCCTCCCGGACGCCCGCGGCAATCAGCGTCTGCGCCGCCGCTTTCGCCCGGCTACCAGCCTGGGCCACTGTCCTTGGGGTCGAATCACCGGAGGAACGTCTATCAAGGTCGAGGAGCCGCCGTCAGCTCTGGCGGCGCGGCGGCGGCATGAAGCGTGAACCGTAGAATCGCGGCCATGCCGTTCACGCTCAGGAACCTCAGAGAGGATGTGGCGGACGTCGGGTCCAACTTCGACGGCGCGCCGGATCTGGAGTTCCGCGGCGCGAGTACGGCGCTCGAGCTCGAGCAGTCCGGCCTGAGCTATCAGCGCATCCCGCCCGACTGCCGATTCCCGTACGGCCACACGCACAAGGAGCAGGAGGAGGTGTTCGTGGTCGTGGGCGGGAGCGGGCGGATGAAGCTCGACGACGAGATCGTCGAGGTCAAGCAGTGGGACGTCGTGCGAGTTCCGCCCGGTACGTGGCGAGGGTACGAGGCCGGGTCGGAGGGCCTCGAGATCCTCGTCTTCGGCGCGCCCAACCTCGGCGAGAACCCGCGGGAAGACGTGGAGGGTCGGCGAGACTGGTGGGCTGACTGAGCGTCGCTCGGTGGACGGTCGGCGGTGCCTCGCGCGGTGCCGGCATCGCGTCTCCGCGTGCGTCCCGGCCGGCGCTTGACACCCGTTTGACTTCGGGGCTCAGTCGCGCTCTGAACGCCGGCGTCGCTCACTCCGCCGTCGCAATCGGGGTGTTGCCGACTGGGAGGTGAAGCGGCTCGCTTGCCGTGCCGCGGCTTGAGGGCAGGTCGCGCAGCGCGACCCAGGCCGCCACGCCGCCGGCGCAGACGAGGACTCCGGCCACCACGAGCCCGAGTCGATAGCCGCTGAGAAACGCGGTGAGCGGCGGCTGGCCTTCGTGCAACGCCGCGGTCTGGCCGGCCCGGAGGATGACCCCGATGATCGTGATGCCGAGCAGGCCCGCGACCTCGCGTGACGCGTTGAACACGGCGGAGGCCACGCCGGCCCGTTCGTCGGGCATGCTGCCGAGGATCGTCGAGGTGAGCGGGATGGTGAGTCCGCCGCCGATGCCGATCATCGCGAAGGCGGGCATGAGGTCGCCAAAGGTGGCGTGCGCCCCGAGGAGGCTGACCGACACGATGCCGAGACCCATCAGGCCCATGCCGGCGCTGACCAGGCGATGCGCGCCGACGCGGGCGGCCACCGGATCGGAGATGCCGGCGCCGACGGCCATCAGGACCGCCATGGGCACGAACGCCGCACCGGCCGTGGTGGCGGAGAACCCCAGGACGTGCTGGAGATACAGCGAGGTGAAGAAGTAGATCCCGAACAGGCCGAAGGCCCAGATCATGAGCGCGATCGTCGCGCCGGTGAAGGTCCGGTTGCTGAACAGGGAGAGATCGAGCATCGGGTCCTCGGCGCGACGCTCGGCGATCACGAAGCCGATCGCGGCGAGCGGCGTCACGGCCAGGGCGGCGAGGATGCTCGGCGCGGTCCATCCGATCTGGGGACCCTCGATGAGCGCGAAGGTCAGGGTGAGCAGCGCCCCGGCCGATAGGGCCACTCCGCGGGTGTCGATGCTGCGGCGCGCGGAGACGTCGGCCGCTGCGATCACCCGGGCCCCGAGCCACAGGGTGGCGATGCCGACGGGCACGTTGATGAAGAAGATCCAGTGCCAGTCGACGTGCTGGGAGAGCACGCCTCCGAGCAGGGGTCCAGCGGCGAGCCCGACGGCCCCGACCGCGCTCCATGCGCCGACCGCGCGGGCCTGCTCGCGCGGCTCGGTGTAGGTGGTCTTCAGGATGGCCAGGGTGGTCGGCGTGAGCAGGGCGGCACCGAGGCCCTGCAGCGCCCGGCTGGCGATGAGGAGATCGACTTGCCCGACGAGTCCGGCGAGGAGCGACGCGGCGGTGAAGATCGACAGGCCGAACATGAACAGGCGCCTCTGGCCGAACAGGTCGGCGAGCCGGCCGCCGGCAAGCAGAAGGCTCGCGAAGACGAGGATGTAGGCACTGACCACCCACTCCACACCGGATTGGGACAGGTGCAGGCTCCGTTCGATGGTCGGGATCGCGACGTTGATGATGTTGTTGTCCAGATACGTCATGAAAGTGCCGAGCGCCACCGCGATCAGGGTCCAGTGGCGGGCCGGGGAGCGGCGCGCTGAGCTTGGCTCTCCGCCGAGGGATGTGGCTGGGCTGCTCATGTCTGCCTTTCGTGCCGAAGAACGCTGTCCGGAACTATGCGCCGTAGATGTACGCCGTATAGCGCTATACGGCGTACAGTACTCTACGGCGTATAGTTGTCAAGGCATGAGCCCCAAGACGGTACGGCGCACCAAGAGCAAGCTCGACCGCGACGCCGTGGTCGATGCCGCCTTGCGCCTCACCGACGCCGAGGGGCTCGAGGCGATCAGCTTCCGGCGCCTGGCCGACGAGTTCGAGGTCACGCCGATGGCCCTCTACTGGCACTTCGACGACAAGGAGGCGCTCCTGGCCGCCATCGCCGATCGCCTCTGGGTCGAGGCGGCCGAGGGGCTGCAGGCATCGCGCGCGCAACTCTCGGCCGCCGACGACGACTGGGGTCAGCTGCGGCTCACCCTCACCGCTGTCGTCGACGTCATGCGACGCCACCCGGCCGTCGCCGACCTCGTCCCCAGCCGCGCCGTCGTAAGCGAGTCAGGGCTCTCGGTGACCGAGCTGACGCTCGGATTTCTGGCCGAGCACGGCTTCGAACCCGAGCAAGCGGCAGACCTGGCCCGCTTCGTGCTCTCTGCCGCGGTGATGCTCGTGACCACCCAGCCTGGGATCGAGATCGCCGGGGCCGATGAACGCGCCGAGGTGCAGCGACGCAAGCGGATCGCGCTCGCCTCGCTGCCGACGGAACGCTATCCCCACATCGCGGCGTCGGCCGAGTACCTCACCGACTGTGAGTCCCCGGACACCTACTTCGCGCGGGGCTTCGACGCGATCATCGGTGGCGTCCGGTCCCAAGCGCCGGCCTGACTCCGTTTGATACGGGCCCAATTCGGCCGCCCACCAACAACGCCGAAGGCCGCCCTCGCAGGCGGCCTTCGGGTCTCTGGTCGGCCTCCGTGCGGGCCCCTTTCGGGACTCGCGCATCGGTCGGCCGGGATAGCGGGGGCGGGATTCGAACCCGCGACCTTCGGGTTATGAGCCCGACGAGCTACCAGACTGCTCCACCCCGCGCCGGTGACACTGTTTTAGCACAACGCCTTCGCCGCGGACAAGGCTCACGAGCGAAGCTAACGCACCCGAAATCATCACCGGCGGCGGTCAGCCCCGAGGCGCGGCTACGATGCCCGCGTGCGCGTCGCGGTCGTGGACATCGGCACCAACTCCACGCGTCTGCTGGTTGCCGACGTTCAGGCGGGCGGACGCGTCGAGGAACTCGTGCGCCGCTCGGAGGTGACTCGGCTCGGAGAGGGGGTCGACGCCACCGGGGAGCTCGGCGAGGCGCCGATGGCGCGCGTCTTCGCGGTGCTCGACGAGTACGCGCGCGCGATCGCCGAACACGGAGTGCAAGCGAACCTCGCGGTGCTCACGAGCGCGGTGCGGGATGCGGCCAACGGCGCGCAGTTCACCACGAGGGTGCGCGACGGCTACGGCCTCGACGCTCGCACGCTGAGCGGCGACGAGGAGGCCGCGCTCACCTTCCTCGGCGCGACCAGCGAGCGCGCCGCGAGCGACGGGGCGATCGTCGTCATCGACATCGGCGGCGGGTCGACGGAGTTCATCGTCGGCGAGGACGGCCAGGCCTCATTCCACGTGTCGACGCAGGCCGGCGTCGTGCGGATGAGCGAGCGCCACGTCCATTCCGATCCGCCGCGGCCCGCGGAGCTGCAGGCGCTCGAGGCCGACACGCACGCGGTCTTCGAGGCCGGGCTCCCGCCGGCCGAGCGCGCGCGCGTCACCGCCGCGATCGCCGTCGCCGGCACCGCGACGTCCGCGGCGGCGATCGAGCTGGAGCTCGAGCCCTACGATCCCGAGCGCGTCCACGGCCATCGGCTGCTGCTGGCGACGGTCGAGCTGCTGCTCGCGCGCCTCGCCGACATGACGAACGAACGCCGGCGACGCGTCGCCGGTCTGCATCCCGACCGGGCGCCCACGATCGTGGCCGGGATGATCCTGCTCGCCGAGGCCATGCGCGCCTTCGGACTGGACGAGGTCGAGGTGTCCGAGCACGACATCCTCCGGGGAGGCGCGCTTCGCCTGGCTGGCCTCGGGTGACGCGCGACCACGTCGGGCATCAAGTAAACCCTCGAAAATGCAGCAACTACGGCGCGGCGCTGGACGGATGTACGATTGCTGGCCGGCCAGCCAGCCAAGATACTGCGTCCATCGACGGGCATGCGGACCTAGTCCGTCCGCCCGCTGATGCACAGGTCCGGGCGTATTAGCCGCCTCGTGCGGCACCTCCCGCCGCTCGGACCACCGAAACCGGCCCCTCATAGGTACGAACCCCTGCCCGTCCTTGGGGCCAGCTTGAAGGCCGCCCTTCGCGGGCGGCCTTCTGGCGTTAACCGGCTGGCGTGACACGGGTGTGCTCGGGAACCGGGCGAACCGTGCCCGCCCCCGCCCGACCGCCGCGCCGGCCGCCTCAGGCCAGGTTCGCTCGCCGCGGGTAGGCGATGCTCGGGTCGGTCAGCACGTTCACAAGGGCGGGCCGCCCCGCCTCGAAGGCCCGCGCGAGCGCCGGCTTGACGTCCTCGGGCCGCCTGACGAGCTCGCCGTGGCCGCCGAGCGCCGCCACGACCTCGTCATAGCGCGTCTCCGGCCGCAGCTCGGCGGCGACCGAGTAGCCGTAGAGGAACTCCATCGGGTGCTTCTCGAGCCCCCAGATGCCGTTATTGCCCATCACCCCGACGACGTCGATGCCGTGGCGCGCGAACGTGTCGTACTCGAGCCCCGAGAACCCGAACGCGCCATCGCCGAGCAGCAGCACGACCTGGCGGTCGGGATGCGCGAGCTTGGCCGCGAGCGCGTACCCCGGACCCGAGCCGAGACACCCGAACGGCCCCGGATCGAGCCAGCAACCCGGCTCGTAGCTGTCGATCACGCGTCCGGCGTAGGAGACGAAGTCGCCGCCGTCGCCGATGATGATCGCGTTGCGGTCGAGCACCTCGCCGAGCTCCTTGTACAGGCGCATCGGGTGCAGCGGCGCGCGCCCGTCGGACCGCTCGGCCTCTTCCCCCGCGCGCCGAGCAGTCTCGGCGGAGCGCAGCGACGAGACCCACGCCTCCGTGTCGAGCGGCCCGCCACCGGCGGCGACGCCAAGATCCAGCAGCGCCGGCTCGAGTCGCCCGTACATCTCGGCCGCCACGGGTCGCGGATGCGAGCGCGAAGGTTCGGCGACGTCGATCGCCACGATCTCGGTCTCGGGACCGAAGGCGCCGCCGAACCCGAGCCGGAAGTCGAGCGGCACCCCGATCACGAGCGCGACGTCCGCCTCGGCCAAGGCCTGTCCGCGCACCCGCGAGAAGAACAGCTCGTGGTCGGCGGGCACGCAGCCCCGCGCCAGTCCGTTGAGGAACACCGGGATGCGCAGCGCCTGCGCGAGCTGCAGCAGCGCCTCCTCGCCGTGGCCCCAGTACAGGTTCGTGCCGGCCATGATCACCGGGCGCTCGGCGTCGGCCAGCAGCGCGCCGGCCCGCTCGATCGCGTCCCCGTCGGCGAGCGCCTCGGCGTGGCGCAGCAGATGCCCGCCGGCGAGGTCGGCATCCTCGTCGGACGTGTCGGGCGCCTCCATGAACACGTAGTCGAGCGGAAAGTCCACGAACGTCGGCCCGCTGTGCGGCTCGAGCGCGACCGCGAAGGCCTCGTCGACGAGCGTCGGGATCTCCTCGGTGCTCTGCACCGTCGACGCGCGCTTGGTGAGCGGGCGCACGAACGGCACGTGGTCGATCTCCTGGAGCGATCCCTGCCCCCAGCGCATCTGCGGCGCGCGCCCGCCGAGCACGACGACCGGCGAGTGATTGGACTGCGCGCTGGCGATCGCGCTCAGGCCGTTGGTCACGCCGGGCCCGGCGGTCAGCGCGGCCACCCCCGGCTGGCGCGTCACCTTCGCCCAGCCCTCGGCGGCGAACGTCGCCGCCGCCTCGTGACGGGTGTCGACGATGTCGATGCCCTCGGCGCGGCAGCCGTCGTAGATCGAGAACAGATGCCCCCCCGAGAGCGTGAACAGCTTCGTCACGCCGTGCGCCTTCAGCCGCCGCGCGACGAGCCGCCCGCCGTGCAGGGTCTGCTGCTCGGTCTCGCTCGACATGGCCGCCGACTCTACTGAACGGTGGGCTCGCTATCGTTCGTACGGTCAGATGGAGCTCTGACGAGAGGGGCGGCCGACCGCCACCCTCCGAACCGCTCACACAAGGGCTGATGGCTCCTTTCGCGAATGTCAAATGACGCGAGAGGAGACGTCGATGGCGCACAGCGCATCCGAGGAAGGCGATGTCTAGGCCCGACTGGCGCGAATTGCTCGCGATCTTCGGCGGTGGCGCCGTTGGCGCATTGCTGCGGGTATGGCTCGAGCACACCTACGCGGCCGGCCCGGCCACCTGGCCGTGGACCACCTTCATCATCAATGTGAGCGGCTCGTTCGCGCTCGGCTACCTCGCCACGCGCCTGCAGGAGCGCCTGCCGCGATCGACGTACCGGCGGCCGCTGCTGGGGACCGGCTTCTGCGGCGCCTACACGACGTTCTCGACGATGCAGCTGGAGATCCTGAAGATGCTCGACCACGATCGCTACGGCCTCGCCGCCGGCTACGCGATCGCGAGCCTCGCCTGCGGCTATCTCGCCGTCTGGGTCGCCAGCGCGAGCGTGCGGCGCGTGCGGGTGCTCGCGTGAGCGCACCCACCTGGATCGCCGTCGCGCTCGTGGGCGGCGCCGGAGCGATCGCGCGCTTCCTGCTCGACGGGGCGGTGAGCGGGCGCGTCGCGAGCCGCTTCCCGATCGGCACCTTCGTGGTGAACATCAGCGGCGCGCTCGTGCTCGGGCTGCTCACCGGCCTCGCCCTCACCGGCGACGCGCTCGTCATCGCGGGCACGGCGACGATCGGCTCCTACACCACCTTCTCCACCTGGATGCTCGAGTCCCAACGCCTCGCCGAGGACGCCGAGGTCGCCACGATGGCGCTCAACCTCACGCTCAGCCTCGCGGCCGGCGTCGGTGCCGTGACGCTCGGAAGGCTCATCGGAGCGCACCTGTGAACGAGGACTGCCTCAAGCTGACGACGTACTCCAGCGAGCGAGATCGCGCCGCCGCCGGCCCCGTGACCGATCAGCTGCTCGGTCTCTACGCCACACAGAGCATCCGCGCGAGCATCCTGCTGCGCGGTAGCGAGGGCTTCGGCCACCTCGCACACCTGCACACCGGACGGCTGCTGACGCTGTCGGAGGATCTCCCGGCCGTCTCGATCGCCGTCGACCGGCGCGAGCGTATCGAGGCACTCCTGCCGCAGGTCCTGCAGATCAAGCGCCGTGGCCTCGTCACCCTCGAGCGTGCGCGCCTGCTGGGCGGGGCGATCGACCACGCGACGCTGCCCCCGCGGCTCGGTGAGGCGGCCAAGCTGACGCTCTACCTCGGCCGCCAGGACCGTGCCGACGGCGTGCCCGCGTTCGTCGCCGCCTGCGACCTGCTGCACCGCCGCGGCCTCGCCGGCGCGACCGTGCTGCTCGGCGTCGACGGCACCCGCGACGGGCGACGCGAGCGAGCGTCCTTCCTCGGGCGCAATGCCGACGTGCCGATGATCGTGATCGCCGTCGGCCCCGGGGCCCAGATCGTCGAGCTGCTCGGTGAGCTCTGCACGCTCGTGCCCGAGCCGCTGTTCACGCTCGAGCGCGCCCGTGTCTGCAAGCGCGACGGGCGGCTCATCGCCGCCCCGCACGAGCTGCCCGGCGCCGACGCGCGGGGGCTCGGGATCTGGCAGAAGCTGATGGTGTTCACCTCGCAGAGCGCGACCCACGGCCGGCATTCGATCGCGCTGGAGATCGTGCGCCGCCTGCGCGCCGCGGGCGCCGCCGGGGCGACGACGCTGCCCGGGATCTGGGGCTTCCACGGCGACCACGCGCCCCACGGCGACCGCTTCCTGCAGCTGCGCCGCCGCGTGCCGGCGGTGACGGTGACCGTCGACACGCCCGAGCGCATCGCCCGCTCGTTCGCGATCATCGACGAGCTGACGACCGAGCACGGCCTGGTCACGAGCGAGATGGTGCCCGCGTTCAGCGCGATGAGCGAGACCCGCCAGGTCGGCGGCCTGCGCCTGGCCGATCTCGACTTCTAGGGGGAAAGGGGAACCCACCCGCCGTTCCCCGCCCCGCGTGCCGGTCCGGCGAGGGGCATTTCCCGGCGGGAGCTGGACGGATGATCGAGGCGCCCCCCGTGCGCACGGGCCGCCGGTAGACGCGCGAGTGAGTGTGAGCCTCGTCCATCGGTCCAGCGGCGCTCATGCGCTCCGCGGGCAGCGTCGAGAAGCAGACGTGCAGGACCGTTTTGTTCGCCCAGCAAGGACGAGGGGTATTGAGCACGGCGGCGGCCAGTCCGCAAGGCGGCGGGCGGCCGGCGTCGAGGGTCGATCGAATGGCACGAATTCGGGGACGTCTGGTCGGGGTCGCGGCGCTCGGCGCCTGCTGCGCGCTGCTCGCCTGTGCGCCGATGGCCGGGGCCGTCAGCGCGACGGCCACCGTCAGCGCGGGCGCGCTCGGCTTCGTGAGCGCGCCGCCGAACGTCACCTTCAACGACACGCTCAACGGCCTCAACCAGACGGCGACCGCCACGCAGGCGGTCAACGTCAGCGACGCCACGGGCTCGGGGGCGGGCTGGAACCTGACCGCGACCTCGACCACGTTCAGCCACGCCACCCATACCCTGGGCACGGCGGCGACGACGGTCACCGCCGCCCCGAAGGTGGCCTGCGACGCCGGAGTCACCTGCGTCAAGGCGACGAAGACGGCGCTCGTCACCTACCCCTACACGCTCCCGGCGGGCGCGACGGCGCCAACGGCCACGCGCTTCTTCAATGCGGCCGCCAAGAAGGGCATGGGCGACCAGACGATCACGCCCACCTGGACGCTGGCCGTCCCGGCTAACGCCTACTCGGGCGCGTACACGTCCACGTGGACGATCTCGATCGTGAGCGGCCCGTAGGACGAGCGGGCCCGGCTCTCCCTCTCTCCCCCGCTAAGCTCCCCGCCGCATGCCCAAGGCCCCCGCCTCGCAGCTCGCGCTGCTCACCGGCTTTCCGGGATTCATCGGCCGGCGCCTCGTCCGCCGTCTACTCGACGGCGAACCGCAGCTGCGCGTCGTGGCGGTCGTCGAGCCGCGGATGCTCCAGACGGCGCGTGGCGTGGCCGAGGCGATCGGCTCGGATCGGCTGGAGATCATCGGCGGCGACATCACCGAGCCCCATCTCGGCCTCGACGAGGGCGAGTACGAGCGCATCGTCGCCGACGTCGACTACGTCTTCCACCTCGCCGCGATCTATAACCTTGCCGTCCCGTTCGCCGTGGCCCACCGCGTCAACGTCGAGGGCACCGGCAACGTGCTCGACCTGTGCCGCGACGCCGTGCACCTCAAGCGCCTCGCCTACGTGAGCACCGCCTACGTCGCCGGCAAGCGCACGGGCGTCGTCTACGAGCACGAGCTCGCGATGGGCCAGGACTTCAAGAACCACTACGAGTCGACCAAGTTCCAGGCCGAGGTGTGGGTCCGCGACGTCATGGACGACATTCCGACCACGATCCTGCGCCCGGCGATCGTCGTCGGGGACTCGGTGACCGGCGAGACCGAGAAGTTCGACGGCCCCTACTACTTCCTGCGCGCGATCTCGCGCATGAGGTCACTCGGCCTGCCGATGCCGGAGTTGGGGAGCGCGTCGGCCGCGTTCAACGTCGTGCCGGTCGACTACATCGTCGCCGCAATCGCCGCCGCGGCCTTCGACGATCAGACGCTCGGGGAGACCTTGCACCTGGTCGATCCCGACCCACTCTCGACGCACGAGCTCGTCGGGCTCCTGTCCCGCGAGTACGCCGGCCGCCCGCCGTTCGGCCGCGTGCCCCCGGCGGTCGCCGACGCCGGACTGCGCCTCGGGTTCGTGCGCAGCCTGCTCGGCGGCACCCCGCGCGAGTCCATCGTCTACATGAACCATCCGGTCGTCTACGACGCCCGCCGCGCCGTCGAGCTCCTCGGCCCGCACGGCCTGCGCCCACCGCGCTTCGCAGACTACGTCGGGCCGATCGTGCGCTTCTTCGCCGAGCACGAACGCGACTCGCACTTCGTGCCACCGAAGGTCTGAGGCGCCCGCCGCGCGGTCAGCGGGCGCCGACCGGGGTCCGCGGCGCGGAGCGCATCGGGGCGACGCCCTCAGGCGGCAGCCGGCGCAGGCGCCGGATCCCGCGCAGGTCCTCGAGCGCCGTGGCCACGATGTCGACGCGCGAGTCGGGGTCGTCCTGCCAGCGCACCGGCACCTCGGCGATCGTCATCTGCTCGCGCTCGGCGAGCACGAGCAGCTCGGTGTCGAAGAACCAGTTGTCGTCCTCGATCATCGGCAGCAGCCGCTGCACGGCCGACCGGCGCGCGGCCTTGAAGCCGCACTGGGCGTCGGAGAAGCGCACGCCGAGCGACAGGCGCAGCAGACGGTTGTAGCTGCGCGAGATGAGCTCGCGCTTCGGTCCGCGGGTCACCGCCGCGCCGGGCGCGAGCCGTGAGCCGATCGCGATGTCCGCCTCGCCGGCAAGCAGCGGCGCCACCAGCGCCCGCAGGTGCTCGAGGTCGGTCGACAGGTCGACGTCCATGTAGGCGACGACAGCGGCGTCGCTCCCTGACCACGCGGCGCGCAGCGCGCGTCCGCGTCCCTTCTGCTCGAGCCGCAGGTGACGGACGAGCGGGAGCTCGCGCGCGAGTGCGGCGGCGATCCGTGGCGTGGCGTCGACGCTCGCGTTGTCGGCGATCGTGATGCGGAAGTCGATGTCGCGCAGCGACGTCGCGAGATGCCGGTAGAGGCGCAGCACACTGTGACGCAGCTGGCGCTCCTCGTTGTAGACGGGGATGACGATGTCGAGGTCGGGCGGGTCGTAGCCGCGCTCGACGGCGGTGGCGGTGGAGATGTGGGGGGTGTCGATGAGCATGCCTCCACTCTCCCCGACCGCCGTGGTATCAGCCTGTGGCGCCTCTGAGGGTTGGCTGAGACTCCTCGCTTCCGGGCGCGGGCGGGCCGCCGGCGAGCGGGAGCAGGACGGTGAACACCGCCCCGCCGTCCGGCGCGTTAGCCGCGTGCACCTCGCCGTCGTGAGCACGGACGATCCCCTGCACGATCGCCAGTCCGAGCCCGGCGCCGCCGCGGCCGCGGCTGCGCCCGGGGTCCGAGCGCCAGAAGCGCTCGAAGATGCGGTCGTCGACGCCGTCGGGCAGGCCGGGTCCGTGGTCGCGGACGGTCAGCACGGCGCGCCGCCCCTCGCTCGCCAGGCCGACCTCGATCGGCGTGCCCGCCGGGGTGTGGGCGATCGCGTTGCGCAAGAGGTTCGCCAGGACCTGGTGGAGCTGATCGGGGTCGCCCGCGACCGGCGGCGCCTCGCCGTGCACCTCGATGAGGCGGCCGGGATCGGTCGCCCGCGCGTCGGCCACCGCTCGCTCGGCGAGCTCGGCGAGCTGGACGCGCTCGGTGCGCGTCTCTGGCAGCTCGTCCAGGCGCGCGAGCATCAGCAGCTCCTCGACCAGCACGCCCATGCGGGCCGCCTCGGCCTCGATGCGCTCCATCGCCTTGGCGAGGTCGGCGGGCTCGCTGGTGGCGCCGAGGCGGAACAGCTCGGCGTAGCCGCGGATCGAGGCGAGCGGCGTGCGCAGCTCGTGCGACGCGTCGGAGAGAAAGCGCCGCAGCCGGTCCTCGCTTGCGCGCCGATCCGCGAAGGCCTGCTCGATCGTGACGAGCATCTCATTGAGCGCGACCCCGAGCCGCCCGACCTCGGTCCGCGGCGTGGCCGGCGAGACGCGCCGCGAGAGGTCCCCGCCGGCGATCTCCTCGGCCACCCGGCCCATGCGGTCGAGCGGTCGCAGGCCGACGCCGATGACGACCCAGGCCAGCGCCACGAGCGCGAGCAGCACGGCCGCGGCAACGAGCAGCTCGACGAGCAGCAGCCGGTGCAGCGTCGCCGTGACGTCGCTCAGCGGCACCGCCACGATCGTCGTGCCGCCGGAGGCGTTGGCCATGGCCACGACGCGGTAGGAGAGGCCGCTCGTTCCGGTCGAGGCGGCCGTGAACACGTGCGGGTGCGCGAGCGACGTCGTCACCGGGTAGTGCTTCGGCAAGGAGGGATACGCGCCGCTCGTCTCCCCGCTGAACGTGTAGACCACGGGGTTGCCGAGGACCTCGCCGCTCGGGCTGAGGCGCTCGCCGAACGTGCCCGGCGGCGCGAACGCGCCTGGGGCCGGTCCGCCGCCCGGCCCGCCCGGGCCGCCGTGGTCGTAGTGCCCGAAGCCGGGAACGCCGGCCGGCGGGCGATTGAACAGCAGGCCACTCGGCGCACCGCCGGTCCCGGTCGCGCCGGTCGCGCCGGTGCCGCCGCCCGGGCCGCCGCCGGCGATGCCCCCGCCGCCGCCGAGCGTCCCGAGCTGCTGCGAGATCGGCTCGATGGCCGAGGCGACCTGCTGGTCGACGCGGTTGTAGAGGAAGGCGCGCTGCGCGGTGTAGGTCGCGATCCCGGCGACGGCCAATCCGGCCGCCACGAGCACGACGAGCCCGACGAGCAGCCGCGCGCGGAGGGACATGCGCTAGGAGCTGGCGGCGTCGCGCCCGGCGGCGGCGGCGGACGCCTTCGGCAGGCGCAGCGAGTAGCCGACCCCGCGAACGGTGTGGATCAGCGACGGGCCGTCCGCGTCGACCTTCTTGCGCAGGTAGCTGATGTAGGTCTCGAGCACGCGGCCGTCGCCCCCGAAGTCGTAGCTCCACACGTGGTCGAGCAGCTGCGCGCGGGTCATCACGCGGCGCGGGTTGAGCATGAGATACCGCAGGAGGCGGTACTCGGTGGCCGTGAGCTCGATCGGGCGCCCGCCGCGCGTGACCTCGCGCGTGTCGTCGTCGAGCTCGAGGTCGGCGAAGCCGAGCTTGCTCGAGCTGGCCTCGGCGGCGCCCGTCCGGCGCAGGATGTTGCGCAGCCGGGCGATCAGCTCCTCGAGGCTGAACGGCTTCGTGACGTAGTCGTCGCCGCCGCTCGTCAGACCGCGGATCTTGTCCTCGGTCGCGTCGCGCGCCGTGAGGAAGAGGATCGGGACGTCGACGTGCTCGCCCGCGAGCCGGCGGGCGACGTCGAAGCCCTCCATGTCGGGAAGCATCACGTCGAGCACCATCGCGTGGGGATGGAACTCCCGTACCTGGCTGAGCGCCTCGGCGCCGGTCGCCGCCGAGGCGACGGTGAAGCCGTTATAGCGAAGGGCCATCGAGACGACATCGACGATGTTGGGCTCGTCGTCGACGACGAGGATCCGGAGCTGTTCGGTCTGGTCGTTCATGAGGTCATTGTCGCGCCGAAACCTGGGAGATTCCTGAGAGGCGCCTGGGACGCTCCCACCAATCCCATCAGCCGAGCGCGTCGGACCGCGGCTCGATCACGTCATGGTGCTCGTCGTCGTAGACGATCACCCCGCCGTAGGGGAGCCAGTTGCGTGCTCCCTCGGGGCCGCAGAGCAGAGCGGCCTTCGTGCGCGCCTCGGCCTCGGCCGCGCTCGGCGCGAGCGCCGTCACCTGCACGACGCCGGTGAAGGCGGGCCGGCCGGTCGCCGGGTCGAGCAGGTGGTGAGCCGGCCGCCCCTCCGCGTCGATCCAGCTGCGCTTGCCGATCCCGCTCGTGGCCACGCCGCCGGACACGAGCTCGAAGACGTGCAGCCGCCCGGGGCCGAACGGGCTCGACACCTCGACCGCGCGCCCCCGTCGCGCGCGACCAGCGAGACGCAGGTCCCCGCCGCAGTTGATCGCCACGCTGTCGTGCTCGGCCAGCGTATCGGCGATGAGATCGGCGAACAGCCCCTTGGCGATCCCGCCACTGTCGAGGCGGAGCCCCGCCGGCCGCGTCACCGTCGAGCCGCTCGCGTCGAGTCGCACCGAGCGCCATGCCGCCCCCGGTCTCGCCGCGCCCGGCGCGCGCGGCGGCGCCTGCGCGAGTGTCTCGCGCAGGTCGAGCGCGGACTGCTCCTGCTCCGGCAGATCGCGGTCGTAGCCGGCCGCCTCGATCTCCGCCGTCAGCGTCGGGTCGACGAGCCCGTCCGTGAGCCACGCCGCCGCGCACGCCGCGGCCACGAAGCGCGCCATCGTCGCGCTCACCCGCACCGTCTCGCGCGGGTCGGCATTCAGGCGGCAGAGCTCGCTATCGGGCAGGAACCGCGAGAAGCGCTGGTGCCACTCGAGCAACACCCGCTGCGCGAGCTCGACGGCCTCGGCGCTCGTGCGCACGGGCGTGTCGCCGATCACGTACACCGCGCACGTCGTCCCGAAGCAGCGAAACGAATCGCTCGACTCCTCGGGCACGGCCACGGTCGCGGGCGCGGCTGCGGGGTCGCCCTCCTGGGCGACGAACCCCGAGGCCGTGCGGCGGAACGTGATCTGCGGCTGATCGGGCATCGGGTCGAATGTACTCACGATTGGCTCGTCGTCACGGCGGAGGCGCCGCTCGAGGCGGTCGAGCCCGAGGAGCCGCTGCTCGTGGAGCCGCTGCCGGAGGAGCCGGTGCTGGACGAGCCGCTGCCTGACGAGCCCGTGCCCGACGAGCCGCTGCCCGACGAGCCCGTGCTGGACGAGCCGGTGCCCGACGAGCCCGTGCCCGACGAGCCGCTGCCCGACGAGCCCGTGCTGGATGAACCCGTGCCCGACGAGCCCGTGCTGGATGAACCCGTGCCCGACGAGCCCGTGCCTGACGAGCCCGTGGTGGATGAACCCGTGCCCGACGAGCCCGTGCTGGATGAACCCGTGCCCGACGAGCCCGTGCCCGAGGACGCGGTGCCCGAGGAGCCTGTGCCCGAGGAGCCGCTCGACCCCGTCGATGACGTGCCCTTCGAGCCCCCGGAGGAGGTCGAGGCGGCGGCCTTGTGGGTGGTTGCGGCCGCCGAGGTGCTCGTGTGCTTCTTCGCGGTGGCGGTGCTCGCCGTCGAGCTGCGGCGGGTCGTCGTGGCGACCGCGGTGACGCTCGCCGCGCTGCGGCGGGCCGCGTTCGCCGTCAGCGCGGGATCGTGACCCGTGACGAGGCGCACGAAGATGAGGCCCCAGACGGCGACGAACAACGTGACCACGACCGCGATCGCACGGCGGCGGATCATCCGCGTGCGCCGCAGGCGCTGGCGCAGCTTGGCCCGCGCCTCCCGCGTGGCGGCCTCGACGTCGCGCGGCGAACGCGGCGGGCGGTCGTTCGGGCGGATCTCGTGGGCGCGCTCCTCGGTGGGCGCGTCGCGTTCCAGCAGTTGCGTGGGGGTCATGTCAGCGTCCTCGCGAATTGGGGAGCAGGTCGTGGCTCGAGGATCGGCGCTGGTGCTGGGAGATTCCTGAGAACGCACCGAAAAGGCTCTGGGAGCGCGTGCTGCGCGGGTCGCCGCGACCGTGCGCCGAGGGTGTGCTCCCGAACTGACGCCATAGGGCACCTAAGTGAGCACACCCCCTGCCGGCGTGTGACGCGGCGGTGACAGACGCGCCCCGCGGGTCACGCTCTGCGTCTGACACGTAACCGCACTGTCGCGCGAGTGTTCCGGCGCGCGGCAAAGGGCCGGCCGAGCGCACCCAGCGCCCGGCCGGCCCCTGCCTGCCGACGTCGCTTACGGGGTCGACGTCGTCGTGGTCGTGGTCGTGCTCGAGGGGGAGCCGCTCGGGGGTCCGCCCTGCCAGCCGCCGCCCGGTCCACCCGGCCCGCCGCCCTGCGCTGAGAACGACGAATCGGTGGCGAACACGGTGGTCGTACCGTCCGAGGACGCGCTCATGTCGACGTGGTCGCCGGAGGCCAGCGCGCCGAGGGTGCTCGTCTTGCCGTCGAGCTGGATCGTCGCGCTCGAGGGCACCGACAGCGTGACGGTCTTGTACGGCGAGGAGCTGAGGCCCTCGACGAGGGTCACGGTGTCGGCGGTCGTGTCGACGCTCTGGACCGTCCCGCCGTCGGAGGTCACGGTCACGTACCCGTTACGGGCCTGGTTGAGCTGGACGCTCACCGAGTGGATGTCACCCCCGGGACCACCGCCCCGGCCGAAGCCCCCACCCGGGCCGCCGGGTCCGCCGCCGGGCCCGCCGACACCCGGCGCGCCGGGCCCCGTGGTGCCCGTGGAGGCGGTCGCTTTGATGGTGTGGGTCTTGGCCGCCGAACTGGAGGCGATGCCGCCGAGCGTGCCCGCGAGGGCACACACCGCGGCAACGGCGCCGCCGGCCGCGATTCTCTTTGTGTTCACTTGGGTCTCCTGAATCCTGCGTCGTGGTTCCCGCGGCAGCCGTCAGGGCTCGCGGCGCTGTCAGAAGCCTCGACGGCCGCCGTGTGGCGGGCGTGTGCGCACCCTGAGACTTCCGCAGGAGCTCAAGTCGTTCAACCAAAAGGTTGACAATCGCGCGAACCGCAAATACGGTCGCTCGAGCAAACCGACCCCGAGGAGGGCCTGATGACCGCCACCGAGCCGGCGAACCTGTTCGTCCACCTGAGCCGGACGATGCCCGCGCCGCCGGCCGAGGTCTACCGCGCGTTCACCGACGCGGCGCAGATGCGCCTATGGCTCCCGGCGCCTCCGTGGACGATCGAAGACGTACGCGCCGACGCCCGCGTCGGCGGGCAGTTCGGCTGGGTGGCCGTCGCCCCCGACGGCACCCGGCACGCGACCATCGGGCGCTACGAGGAGTTGCGCCCCGGCGAGCGCATCGTGATGACGTGGGTCTACGAGGGACCGAACAGCGCGAACCGCGACGAAACGCTGGTGACGATCGAGCTCATCGCGGCCGGTGCGGACGCGACGGAGCTGAGCCTGCGCCACGAGCGGCTGACCGCCGGCGATCGCGATGCCTACGAGCAGGGCTGGCCCGGGGTGCTCGACGGCGTCGCGCGCTTCCTCGCATAGCGAGCTCGCTCGACCGCCGTGTGCTGACACGGTTGAGGTGGGGAGCGCGCGGGTGTTCGGGGTGCTCGCCCTCAGACGAGGATGTCGAGCACCGACTGATTCATGCGGCTCTGCGACGTGACCACCTTTGCGTCCGCGCCGTAGAGCGAGGTCGCGATCATCATGCTCGCCATCTGCTGGCCGAGGTCGACGTTCGAGACCTGGGGCTGATCGGCCGGGGGGATGCCCGGCAGGACACCCACCCCGGTCGTTTCAACCCCACCGCCCTGGAGGGCGGTCTGACTGGCCTGTTCGGAGGTGTAGCCGGGGGTGTCGGCGTTCGCGATGTTGTTGGCGGCCGCGTCGAACTGGGCCTGCTGGGCATGCATCCCAGAGATCGCCTCCTGCATTCCGGAGGCCATTGCTGCGGTGCCCGTCCCCGAAGCCACCATGCCCCCATGTTCGCGCGACGGCGGCGCCGTAGCGGCATTTCTCAACGAACGTATGGGCCGAGCAGGCAGCGGCGACCGCCACGGCCACCCCAATGGCCCGTGGACTTGACAGCCGAGCCATAACGATATATCTTTGACCTATCCCCATAGAGCAAAGACACTTGGAGACTTGATATGCAAGCGTATGCAACCACACACCACTGCCCGCGCCGAGGGCGCGGGATCAACATCGACCTCGCCGAGCTCGTCCAGCAGATGACCGGCCGCGGTCATCACGGTCCGGGTCCCGGTCGGGGCCGCGGCGGGCCGTTCGGACGCGAGGGCTTCGGCGGCTTCCCGTTCGGCGAGGGCCAGTGGGGCCCCGGACGACGTCGCGGCCGCAAGGCGCGTCGCGGCGACGTGCGCACGGCGGCGCTGATCCTGCTCGCCGAGGAGCCGCGTAACGGCTACCAGATCATGCAGGAGCTCGAGGAGCGCAGTGACGGCCTCTGGCGGCCGAGCCCCGGCTCGGTCTATCCGGCCCTGCAGCAGCTCGAGGACGAGGGGCTCGTGCGCTCCGACGAGATCGACGGACGCAAGGTCCTGCGCCTCACCGAGGCCGGCGAGGCCGCCGTCCGCGAGCGTCCCGAGGGCGCGCCGGCGCCGTGGGAGGAGTTCACCCGCGACGTCAGCGACGACACGATCGAGCTGGCCGGCCTGATGAAGGAGGTCGCCTTCGCCTTCATGCAGGTCATGCGGGTCGGCGGCGCGAGCCAGCTGGCCGAGGCCAAGGCGGTGCTCGCCGAGACGCGCCGGGCGCTGTACCGGATCCTCGCCGATGGCGCGGAGGCCGAGGCCGGCGACGACGCCGGTGAGCCCGAGACGGACGGTCCGGCCGCGGGCGGCGACGCCGCCTGAGAACGGAGCATCTCGCGCGCCGCGCCCGCTGACGGCGCGGCGCGCGGCGCTCGCTGACGGCGGCCGACATTCGCCGTGCGGCGGGTGTCAGGCGTCAAGCGCCCCGGCCCCGCGCCGATGAAGGATTGATGGGGGTCCATTCGCTGATCCTGCGGTCCGACGCCGAGCGCCGGCGGTTCATCGACGTGCGCCAGCGGCTGCGCCTTGTGGCGCCGGCCGTCGTCGGCGTCTATCTCATCGCCGGTCTGACCGGGGCGCTGACCTACGGCTGGGCGCCGCTCGTGCCGGTGGCGATCGGCGCGGGCGTCTACGGACTCGTCTGGCAGCGGATGTCACGCCTGGATCACCCGGAGATCGCGCTCATGGCGACGGTGCTCCTCGCCGAGCTCTCGCTCGCCGCGGCGATCGCGCTCGTGCCGGGTGCGCACGCCTACGTCCTGCCCGTGCTGATCATGCCGGTGGCGCTCGCGGCGGCGATCTTCCCGTCGCGCGTGATGACGTTCGTCATCAGCTTTGCCGCCGCGCTCACCGTGGCCGTCGCGTTCGCGTTCGGCGCGCACGAGGTGACCCAGGCTCCACCGGTCCTCATGCTTCCGCTCGTCGTGCTGATCATCGTTGCGGTGGCCCTGTCGGCGCTGCGCGATCTCGACATCGCCACCCGGCAGAGCGCGATCGTCGACGAGCTGACCGGCGTGCTCAACCGGGCGGCGCTCGCGCCGCGCGTGGCCGAGCTCGCCCACCACGCCGCGCGCACCGGCGCGCGCGTGGCGATCATCGCGGCCGACATCGACCACTTCAAGGCGATCAACGACACGAGCGGCCACGCGGTGGGCGACGCCGTGCTGCGCGAGGTCGCGCAGCGCCTGTCGCGCTGCGTCGAGGCCGACGAGTCGATCTACCGCTACGGCGGCGAGGAGTTCCTGATCCTGCTCGCGGGAGCAGACGTGCGCGCGGCGCAGCGGACGGCCGAGCGCATGCGCCGCGCGGTGGGCGAGCGCTCGGTGGCCGGATTGGACGTGACGATGTCCTTCGGCGTCACGGCGTCCGTGGCCGGTCAGCCGTTCGAGTTCGAACCCGTCTTCGCGCGGGCCGACGCGGCGCTGTACGAGGCGAAGGTCGGCGGCCGCGACCAGGTGCGCCTCGCCCTCGCCCCGACCGAGGAGCCCGTCGCGCTCGAGCATCTCCCGACGCGCGGCGCCGGCACGCCGGTCGCCGACGAATCCGGGCGCACGCGACCGGTGCGGGCGCGCGAGCGACGCGGGGATGCGCCGACGCCCGAGGACGATCAGCCCGCCGACGCCCGGGGCGCCTCCTCCGCCGAGCCGCCGGCCCCGCGCAGCGACGAGGACGAGGGCAGCTGGTTGATCGCCAATGCGCTCGAGCGCGAGCACATGCTCGACCTGAACGCGCGCCTGCGCGGGATCTTCGTCGGCTGCGCGGTGCTCGCCTTCGCAGGCCTGGTGGCCACGGTGCCGTGGTACGGGTGGGCGCTCCTTCCGGCACCGCTGCTCGGCGCGGCGCTGTATCACCTCGTCCAGCGCCACATCGAGCGCTGGAGGCGTCCGGAGTACGTCCTCGTCGCCGCCTGGCTGTTCCTGCAGTTCGCGATCGCCGTCGGCTTCAGCCGCGCGACGCACGCGCCGCTCTTCGCGCTGCCGATGTTCGTGCTGCTCGTCCCGGGGATGGGGGCGATCTTCCCCCGCCGCGGCGTCATCATCAGCACCGCGTTCACGGCGCTGCTGATCGTGGCGTCGGCGCTCTACCTCGATGCGCACAGCGTGCTCGCGCATCCGATCCTCGTGGCCTTCCCGCTCGCGCTGCTCCTCACGATCGCACTCGTCGGCTCGGCCGTCGGACGCTCCGCCGTCAGCCATCGCAACGCCTCGGTCGTGGACGACCTCACCGGGTTGCTCAACCGCACCGCCCTGCACACCCGGATCGCCGAGCTCGGTGCGCGCGCCGAGCTGACCGGCCAGGAGGTGGCGGTCGTGATCGGCGACGTCGACCGCTTCAAGGCGATCAACGACACCTACGGCCATGCGACCGGCGACCGCGTGCTCGAGGCGATCGCCGCGCGCATCCGCGGCTGCCTGCGCACGTTCGAGTCGGCCTATCGGATCGGCGGCGAGGAGTTCGCGATCCTGCTCAGCGGCGTCGCCGCCGGCGAGGCGGCCGAGGTGGCCGAGCGCCTGCGCCAGGCGCTGCGCGGCGAGCCGGTGAACGATCTCAAGGTCACGATGTCCTTCGGCGTGGCCGCGCTGCGCCCGGACGAGCGCTTCAGCGAGGAGGAGCTGTTCGCCCGCGCCGACGCCGCGCTGTACCGGGCGAAGTCCGGCGGCCGCGATCGCGTGTGCATCGACACGCCGGCGGAGTCGGCGACTGCCGTGGCCTGAGGCGCGGCCGTCGCCTACGCGACGTCGGAGTGGCGCGTCGCCAGCTTGCGGCTCGCCTTACGGGCGAGCAGCGCCGCGTCCGCCTCGGCGACGAGGCCGAGCAGGTCGAGCCCGGCGCGGTGCACGGCCCAGCCGATGGTGATCGCCAGGGGCTCGCCGTCCGGACGGCGCACGTGCTCGCAGACCGCCCGCTCGAGTCGAGCGCACACCCCATCGGCCTCCGCGGCGTCGGTGCCGGGGAGCAGGATCGCGAACTCGTCGCCACCCCAGCGGAAGACAGCGTCGCCGGCGCGGGCCTGCTCGGCGAGCACGCGCGCGACGGCCGTCAGCACCTGGTCGCCGGCGAGGTGGCCGTAGCGATCGTTGATGCTCTTGAAGTCATCGAGGTCGCCGACGCCCACGGCGAGGCCGTGGTCGAGCACGCGCGCCGCCTGGCGATCGAACGCGCGCCGGTTGGCCAGCTGGGTGAGCGCGTCGACGTTCGCGAGACGCTCGGCGCCGAGTCGCTGATCGCGCACGCGCGACATCAGCACGAGGCAGACCGCCGCCATCCCCGCCCACAGCAGCAGCCAGAAGACGGCGTCGACGAACAGCGGGCCGTTCGGCGCGTAGGCCTCGGGCAGCAGCGCCGCGACCGCGAGCACCGCGAACAGCGGGATGAAGCGGCTCGGCGGGTGCCCGAGCGCGCCGACGAGCACGAGCGGGAGGTAGACGTCTCCGTAGGGCGACGGCCAGCCGCCGGCGAGCCACTGCGCGACGGCGATGCCGAAGACGCCGTAGTAGCAGCTGCCGAGCAGCACGGCGAGCGTCGCGCGCCGCGGGTGGGTGGCCAGCCAGGCGACGCCGGCAACCGGGATCGCGAGCAACACGGTGGCGACGATCCAGCCGGCGAAGCCGATCGCCTTACTCGGTGGCGAGAACGGTGCCATGAGCGCGAGGAGCGCGAGCACGACGCCCCAGCCGACGCCGGCGATGCGACGGTAGTTGTCGATGTTGACCCCGGCGTAGGCCTCGTGGGCGCGGGCCGGGGCTGCCACGCGCCGCAGCCTCGCTTGGTGCAGCATGCGGCTCGTATCGGCCGAGCCTGACGATCTCCGCACCCCGCAATTGCGGTATGGACCACCGTTCTCGCGCAACGTGCGGGGAAATCGCGCCGCGCAGCCGTCCGCCGCGCACGGGCAGGCTAAGGCGACCCTCGCATCGAAACCCGCCACCATGGTCTCGAGGCAACGCGGTCCGGGCCGCCCGCCGGCGGTGGCGCCGAAGCGCCGCGGAGGACGCTCACCGGCGAGACTTCGTAGCCTGTTACACGACTCGTCTAGACGTCCCTACGTGTCCGAGATCGCCATCCAGCCCGTACTGCCGCCCCCGGTGGCGCCGGCCGTCTCACGCGAGGCCCGGTGGCGGCGCGTCGACTGGCGCGCGGTGCTGCCGCTGATCGGCGTGACGGCGCTCGCGACGGTGCTCAACACGTGGGCGCTCGGCCAGAACGGCTACGCGAACGTGTACTACTCGGCCGGCGTCAAGTCGATGCTGCTGTCCTGGCACAACTTCGTGTTCATCTCGGCCGATCCGGCCGGTCTGATCTCGATCGACAAGCCCCCGCTCGGCCTCTGGCTGCAGGCGGCCAGCGCGAAGGCGTTCGGGTTCTCGCCGCTCAGCCTGCTCCTGCCCCAGGCCATCGCCGGCGTCGCGGCCGTCGTCGCCCTGTACGTGATCGTGCGCACGCGCTACGGCACCCTGGCGGCGACGATCGGTGCGTTCACACTCGCGACCTTCCCGGCGTTCGTCGCCGTGGCCCGCGACAACAATGTCGACGCCCTGCTCATCCTGCTCATGACGCTCGCCTGCGGCGCGGGACTGAGGGCGATCGATCGCGGCAGCCTGCGGGCGCTGCTCGGGGCGGCGGTGCTGGTCGCGCTCGCGTTCAACACGAAGGCGCTCGCCGCGGTGCTCGTCATCCCGGGCATCGCCGTGGGCTACCTCCTGTGCGCGCCCGGATCGGTGCGCCGCCGCCTCGCCCACCTGCTCGTCGCCGGGGTCCTGTGCGCGCTGCTGTCGGTCTCGTGGATGGTCGCCGTCGACCTCACGCCGGCCGCGCATCGCCCGTTCGTCGGCAGCTCGACCGACAACTCGGAGCTCGGCCTCACCTTCGGCTACAACGGCCTCGGCCGGGTCGACGGCCAGAACGGCGGCCCGGGTCCGATCGTCGACCAGACCGTCCAGCCGCAGTCGGGCGCGCCCCTCCCCTCCGGCAGCCTCAGCCCGACGAGCTCGGCGGTGCCGCTGCCGAAGGCCTCGCCGGCCATCGCGCCGAAGGTCAAGGGCACGATCTGGGCGAACCCCGTGGCCTTCGGGGCATCCCCCGGGCCACTTCGCCTCTTCCGCACCGGCCTCGGCGACCAGGACGCGTGGCTGCTCGCGTTCGCGCTCGTCGGCATGATCGCGATCGCCCTGGCCCGCCCCGGCCGGCGCGATCCTCGCCTCGCCGGGCTGATCGTCCTCGGGGGCTTCTTCGCCTGCGAGGCGCTGTTCCTGAGCGTGTCGAAGGGCATCGTGCACCCCTACTACGCATCGGCGCTCGGACCCGGCCTCGCCGCCATGGTCGGCGCCGGTTTCGCCGCGCTGGCCAGGCCGGGACGATCCTGGCATCGCGCCCTCATCCTGGCCGCGGTCGGCGGCGCGGTGGCGGTACAGGTCGTGCTTCTGCACCAGGCCCACTATCTCCACGCGTGGCCGGCGGTGCTCATCGCCGCCGCCAGCGTCGGCACGCTGGTGGCGATCGCGCTGCACCACTTCACCCGGGTGAGCCTGGCCGCGGTGCTCGCCGTGCTGCTCGTCGCCCCGACGGCCTACGCCGCGACGACCTGGCGCCAGCCCGTGCAGGGAACCTTCCCGGCGGCCGGACCCCGCGCCGTCGGCGGCAACGGCGGCGTCGAGCTGGGGCGCGCCCAGCTGGCCACCCAGGACGCCCTCATCCGCTACGTGCTCTCCCACCAGCCGGGCTCGCGCTTCCAGCTGCTCACCGAGGCCTCCCTGGAGGCCGACAGCCCGATCCTGCTCGGCCTGCGCGCCGCGGCGCTCGGAGGATACGGCGGCACCGACCCGGCCCTCGACGGCCCGGCGCTCGGCCGCCTGGTCGCCTCGGGGCAGGCCCGCTACGTGTTGCTCGGCGGTGGCTACGCCTACCGCGGTGGCAACGCCGCCAGCCGCGCGGCCGGCCTTGTCTGCCCCGCCGTCCCGCTCACGGTCTGGCGCGGCGCGGGGGCGGCGTCGAACAACGGCCTGTACCTGCTCGACTGCGCTGGCGAGGCCGACGAGCTGATGGCGCAGCCTCGGTAGGGGTGGGGCCGCGGCGGGCGCCGCGAGCCGGGCGCGCCGCAAGCCGGGCGCGCCGCGAGCCGGGCGCCGCAAGCCGGGCGCGCCGCAAGCCGCGGCGCCGCGAGCCGGCCCCGGGGTGTACGCACTTAGTGTGAATAATTCACACCAACGTCGTACACCCCCCTCCGACCATGCCCCGCGACAGCGCCGGAATCCTCGTCTACCGCCGGGCCGCGCCGGCGGGCGGGGTCGAGCTGCTCGATCGCCCACCCGGGCGGCCCGCTGTGGGCCCGCCGCGAGGAGGGCTCGTGGTCGATCGTCAAGGGCGAGATCGAGCCCGGCGAGTCCCCGCAGGCCACCGCCCGGCGCGAGCTCGTCGAGGAGCTCGGCCGCGAGGCCGCGGCCACGGTCGCCGACACGGAGCTCATCGCGCTCGGAACCGTGCGCCAGCGCGGCGGCAAGCTCGTCCACGCGTGGGCCGCGCCCGGCCACGTCGACCCCGCCACCGTGGTGAGCTCGACGTTCGAGATGGCCTGGCCGCCGCGATCGGGTCGCACGGCGAGCTTCCCCGAGATCGATCGGGTCGCGTGGTTCACACCGGACCGCGCGCGCGAGCTGCTCAACCCGGCCCAGGTCGAGCTCGTCGACCGCCTACTCGCGGCCGTTGCCTAGCGTCAGCTGCGCACGAGCGGCTGCAGCCGCGCGATGAGGTCGAAGTAGTGCACCGGGGCGATGCGCGAGAGGATCGAGAACATGTACGCGTCGGGACCCACGAGGATCCGGTCGCGTCCGCGCTGGATTCCGGTGTGGATGATCTTTGCCGCGCCCTCGGGGGTCGTGCGGGCGATGCTCTCGAACTCCTTGATGAACGCCTCCTGGTCGGTGCCGCCACGATCGTCCACGTGGAAGCGGGCGTGCTCGACGATCTTCGTCTTGACGCCCCCGGGATGCACGGTGATCGCGCGCACGTTCGTGTCCCGAAGCTCATGCCGCAGCGACTCGGTGTAGCCGCGCACGGCGAACTTCGAGGCGCAGTAGGCACTCTGCGTCGGGAATCCGACCAGGCCGAACACGCTCGAGACGTTGACGATCGCCCCGCTGCCCTCCTCGAGCAGGATCGGCAGGTAGGCGCGGGTGCCGTGCACGACGCCCCAGAAGTTCACGTCGACGACCCACTCGTCGTCCTCCGGGGACGCGCTCGCGGCCGTCTGCGCGACCGTGACGCCGGCGTTGTTGACGACGATGCCGATCGGCGCGGGCGCCCACTCGCGAACCTGCGCGGCGAAGGCCATCTGTCCCTGACGGTCGCGGACGTCGAGCTTCCGGTGCAGAACGGGCCCGCTGATCGTGGAGGCCGTCTCGGCCAGACCCTCCTCGTCCCAGTCGCAGATCGCGACCGGCGATCCGTGGGCGGCCAGGCGCCGGGCCAGCGCCTGGCCCATCCCCGAGCCGGCGCCGGTGATCACGGCGGTGCGGCCGTCGAGGTACACGGGCCGGCGCGAGCGCATCGGGCTAGACCTCAGCCCCGACGAGCTCGCGCACCGGCTCGGGCAGCACGCGCGGCGCTTCGAAGCGGTACTCGTCGGCCGCCAGTGAGCGCAGCGAGCGACGAAACGAGGACGAGAACCCGGGATACAGCGTGCCGTTGCGTCCCCGCTCGTCGAGATACCAGCTGTCGCAGCCGCCGCGCAGCCAGACCGTGCGGCTCATGCGCGCGTCGAGCTCGCGGTTGTACTGCGACTGGGCGGCCTCACGCGCCTCGATCGTCGCGAGGCCGCGAGCGCGCATGTGCGCAAGTGCGCGCAGTGCGTAGCGGATCTGGCTCTCGATCATGTACACCTGTGACGTGCTCCCGGTGCCGGTGTTAGGTCCGGACAGGACGAGGAGATTAGGGAATCCGGCGACGGCAGTACCTCGATGGGCCTGCAGGCCCTCGCTCCAGGTGGCGTCGAGCGTGCGCCCGTCGCGCCCCCGGACGTCGATCGCCGAGAACGCCTCGGCGATCGAGAAGCCGGTGCTGCACACGAGCACGTCGAGCTCGTGCTCGACTCCGTCGGCGGTGACGATCCCGCGCGGCGTGACCCGCGCGATCGGCTCGGTCACGAGATCGACGTTCGCCCGCGTGAGCGCCGGGTAGTAGTTGTTGGCCACGAGGATGCGCTTGCAGCCCAGACGGAAGGACGGCGTCAGCCTGGCCCGCAGCTCCGGATCGCGGACCTGGCGCGCGAGGTGCGCGAGCGCCCGCCGCTCGAGCGGCGCGAGGAAGCGCTGGTCCCGGGTGATCGGCCAGGCGAGGCTTTCGGTGATCGTGAACACGAGCCCCCGCAGCGCCCGCTGGATGATCGGCAGCCGGCGGAAGAGGCCGCGCTGGCGCGGCGAGAAGCCGAGGTCGAGCTTCGGCATCACCCACGGCGCCGTGCGCTGGAAGACGTCGAGATGCCCCGCGCGCTCGGCCACGTGCGGGATCAACTGGATCGCGCTCGCCCCGGTGCCGATGACCCCCACCCGGCGGCCGTCGAGCGGCACCTCGTGCCGCCAGTCGGCCGAGTGGAAGAGCTCGCCGGCGAAGTCTCGCAGGCCCTCGATGTCGGGATAGGCCGGACGGTTGAGCCCGCCGAAGCCGCCGATCACGATACGCGCGGTCAGGGTGCGGCCGTCACCGAGCTCGAGCAGCCAGCGCTGCGCGTCCGCCTGCCATGTGGCCGCGGTGACCTCGCAGCCGAGGTGGATGTGGGGCCGCACCCCGAAGCGGTCGGCGCAGTCCTCGAGGTAGTCGCGCAGCTCGTCCCACCGGGCGTACAGCCGTGACCAATCGGGGTTCGGAGCGAAGGAGAACGAGTACAACGGGGTCGGGACGTCGCACGCGCAGCCCGGGTAGTGGTTGTCGCGCCACGTGCCGCCGACCGCGTCGGCCCGCTCGAGCACGACGAAGTCGTCCTCGCCGCTGCGCTTCAGCTCGATCGCCATGCCCAGCCCGGCGAACCCGGTCCCGATCACGGCGACGTCGTAGTGCTCCCGCAACGGGATCGTGCTCAAGGCGGCCTCCTTCGAGATAAAGTACGGCATCGTACGTTCGCCTACGTACTTTGCCCAAGCCGCCTGACGCTGTCAAGCTACAGGGACGATGGCCCAGACCCTGCGCCGCAAGTATTCCCCCCGGCGCTCGCGCGAGGAGCGCCGCGAGCAGCTGCTCGACGCCGCGCTCACCCTCATCGACGGAGGCGGCTTCGGCGCGTTCACGATCGAGGCGGTGGCACGCGAGGCCGACCTCGCCAAGACGGTCGTGTACGCGACGTTCGGCAATCAGGAGGAGCTGCTGCGATCGCTCGTCGCGCGCGAGCAGCAGCGGGCCTACTGGGCGATCACCGGCGTGTTGCCCAAGCCGCCCTACGGGGACGACCCGCTCGAGGTTCTGGCTCGCAGCCTGATGGGGGTGCTGCAGGTCGTCCAGCAGCATCCGGAGACCTGGCGGCTGCTGCTCCTGCCTCCCCAAGGAGCGCCGCCGGCGATCCGCGAGGACGTCGACGAGCACCGCGCCGGCCTGCAGCAGGCGATCGAGCCGGCGGTGGTCTGGGGCCTGGAGCGGATCGGCGCCGCCGACCTCGACGCCGAGCTCGCTACGCACGTCCTCATCGCCGCCGCCGAGGAGGGCATCCGCCTCACGCTCTCCGAGCCCGAGCGCTATTCGCCCGAGCGCATCACCGCGTTCACCGCGTCGCTCATCTCGACGTTCCTGCGGCGAGACTGAGCTCGATCAGGCGTCCAGCGACGTCGACGGCTTGGGGTGGCGGCCGGCCGGCGCGCCCCGCATGGGCGCGCAGCACTCGCAAACACTGAACAGATGCGGGACGGCGCCCGCGCCAGTGCGGTTGGCGCTTGACACCTGCGCACGCCTCCGCTAAATGTACGGTGTCGAATGTTCGCATTCGTACTTATTGAACTCGGCTTCGCGGCCGAAACAAGGAGAACCCCATGGCCAGCACCATGACCGCCCCCGCCTCCGCGCTCGATCCCGAGTCGGCCGCCGCGAGCACCGACGAGCTCGTCCCCAACGACCTCGTCGGCGAGGCCGCCCCCTCCCCGGCCGGCCCGGCCGAGCCGCAGGACATGGACCTGCCCGAGCCCCCGCGGGTCCCGCTGCCCCGCGCCGTGCAGGTGATGCACATGAACTGGCGCCAGATCGAGTTCATGTTCCGCTGGCGCCGGCGCCTCGGCGAGGTCTTCCGCGCCAACGCGATCGTGCGCGGCGGCCCGACGGTCACCAGCCACCCCGAGCACGTCCGCTCCCTGTTCACCGCCAACCCCGAGATCGCCCCGTCGCTCACCGGCGAGTCGCCGTTACTCCCGATCGTCGGTCCGAACTCGGTGCTCACCTCCAACGGCCCGCGGCACCTGCGTCAGCGCCGCCTGCTGCTTCCCCCCTTCCACGGCGAGGCGATCGAGCGCTACTCGCAGATGATCGCCGACATGACCGAGCGGGAGATCGACCGCTGGCCGATCGGCACGCCGTTCGCGCTCGCGCCGCGCACCCAGGCCATTACCCTCGACGTGATCATGTCGGGCATCCTCGGCGTCGAGGGCAAGCCCCAGCGCGGCACCCCGGAGTTCGGCCTGCGCGCGGCGGTGAAGTACCTCGCCGCCGCGTCCACCCTGCCGCTCTACCAGGTGGCGGAGCTGATGAACATCGGCCACTCCGAGCCCGTCGGGCTGCAGAAGCGCGGGATCCAGATCCTCGACAAGTACACCTACGGCGTCATCAAGGCGCGCCGCCGCGTCGAGGACCTCGAGGAGCGCAACGACATCCTCTCGCTCATCATGCGCGCCCGCACCGAGGACGGCGAGCCGCTCACCGATCGCGAGCTGCGCGACGAGCTGCTGACCCTCATCCTCGCCGGCTTCGAGACCACGGCCAACTCGATGGCCTGGACCTGGGAGCGCCTGGTGCGCAGCCCGGAGGCCTACGACCGCCTGCGTGAGCATGTGCGCTCCGACGACCACGCCGACGAGCACATCGAGGCCGCGATCACCGAGGGCATGCGCGTGCGCCCGGTGATCCCGGCGATCGGCCGCCGCGTGATGGTGCCCTGGCGCCTCGGCGACTACACGGTGCCGGCGGGCACGCCGGTGATCATGAGCATCCTGCTCGTGCACCACCGCGAGGACCTCTATCCGGATCCCTTCTCCTACCGGCCCGAGCGCTGGCTCGGTCGCAAGCCGGGCACCTACGAGTGGATCCCGTTCGGCGGCGGCACACGGCGGTGCCTCGGCGCGTCGCTGGCGATGGCCGAGCAGCGCGTCGTGATGGACGCGATGGTCCGACGCCTCGATCTCGAGGCCGAGGATCTCGCGCCCGAGCACGTCAACCACCGCAACGTCACGATGATCCCCAAGCGCGGCGCGCGGGTCATCGTCCGCTCGCGCCGCTGAGCCCCCGACGATCTCGGGATAAAGGCGCATCGCCCGCGCATCCCCATTGACGCGCGCCGTCCGCCCCGCGCGCTCTGGTTGCTGTGATGGTTTGAGCGCGTCAACGTAGTACGTGTATGGATGTGCCCAGCCGAGCAGCCACGACGAGCGCGCGGGCGTGAGCACCCCCGCCGTCTCCGTCAGTCCGAGCCTCGACGGCGCCGAGCGCTTCGAGATGCTGTATCGGACCTCTCGCGCCGACCTCTACGGGTACGTCGCCTCGCTGCTGCGCGACCGCACGGCCGCCGAGGACGTCACGGCGCTCGCCTTCGAACGCGCGCTGCGCGGCCGCGGACGGTTCGACCCCTCGCGCGGAAGCGAGCGGGCGTGGCTGTTCGGCATCGCACGTAACGCGGCGCTCGACGAGCTGCGTCGCCGCAAGCGCGGCGCAGCGCTGCTCGGCGAGGTCGTCGACGACGCGCCGCTGCCCGACGACGACCCCGATCTCGCCGAGCGGCGTCTCGTGGTGCGCGCCGGGCTGCGACGGCTGGACCCGCGCGAGCGCGAGGTCATCCTGCTGAAGTTCCTCGGCCGGCTGACCAACGCCGAGCTCGCGAAGGTGCTGGGCACGAGCGAGACGAATGCGGGCACGCGCCTGTCGCGCGCGCTCAAGCGACTGCGGGAGGTGTGCGATGCGACGCCGTAAGCTCGATCCGGCCGATGCCGCGGAGCTGGACGCGCTCGAGCGGATCCTTGCCGAGGAGCCGGTCGAGGCGATCCACCTCGAGCTCGCCGCGCTCGTCGAGTCGGTGCGCGCGGACGCGCCGCAGCTCGACGACGACGCGACGGCGCGGCTGGACGAGCGGCTCGCCGCTGGCGCACGGTCGCCGCGCCGCGCCTCGTGGCAGCGCCGGCGGCACAACCATGCCGGTGATCAGCCGATCGGTGCGCTGCGGCGGCGGCCGCGCGGGCGCGTGGTCGCGGCAGGCGCCGTCGGGCTCGCGGCCGTCGCGGCGATCGTCGTTACCGGGGTGAGCCTCACTGCGGGCGGCAGATCGCAGACGCTCGAGCCCGAGAGCGCGGTCATAACGCCGGCGTCGCCGCCGGCCGCTCGAGCCGGTGCGACGGCCGGTCCGGCCGTGGTCACCCCCTCGGCGGCGCCCGCCGGCGCGCCGGCCGGCCTGCCAGCTGGACCGTCTGGCGCCCCCCGCCTGCAGCAGCGCGCGGCAACGCTCACGCTGGCCACCGGCGTCTCCTCGTTCGCCCAGGTCGCCGATGAGATCGTGGCCGGCACCGAGCAGCTCAACGGCGTCGTGCAGACCTCGAGCGTGACCGAGGCGGGGAACGCGAGCCTGGCCACGTTCAGTCTGACCGTTCCGTCCGGGAGCCTCTCGCAGCTGATCGCGACGCTCTCCCGCCTCGCCCGGGTGCAGTCGCTCGACCAGAGCACGGAGGACATCACCGACGCCTACCACCAGGCGACGTCCCGGCTCGGCGCCAGTCGCGGCGAGCGCGATGCGCTGTTCGTAGCCCTCGGGCGGGCGACCGCGCCGAACGAGACAGCAAGCCTGCACGACCGTATCGATGCGCTCAACGGCCTCATCGCGGCCGAGCTGCGAGCGGTCGATTCGCTCGGCGCGCAGGCCCGCACGGCCACGCTCGCTGTGACGCTTCAGCCGGCGCCGGCCGCGACCGCCCACGTCGGCGGAACGCTGCACACCGGCCTGCACGACGCGCTCGACGTCCTGCAGGTGAGCCTCGCGGTGGCACTGGTGGCCCTCGCTGTCCTGGCGCCGCTGGCCATCGTCGCCGGTCTCGGCTGGTGGCTGTGGTGGGCGCTGCGCCGACGCGGCCGCGAGCGCGCGCTGCAGACGAGCTGACGCGGCCGGTCGGGTCTATTTGTAGGTGAAGTGGTCTGCGCTGGAGATCGGGCTCGTGCCGACCCTCGTATGGACCTGAACATCGACGGTCCCGCTCGGCCCGAACGGGGCGAACGCGACCACGAGCTGTCCGGTCACCGCGAGGAACAGCGTCCGGTGACCACCGAACGTCACCTCGGTCGCGTGACCGAGGTTGCGCCCGGTGATGATCACCATCGAGAACGGACCGCCCGAGCTCGGCCTCACGCCGCTCACCACCGGCGCGTCGCTCGGCAACACCGTCAGCGTCGCCGGCGACGAATCGGTCGACCCCGCCGCGTTCGTGAACACCGCGCGGTACCGCAGACCCGACTCCGACGTCGTCGTCGAGCCGACCGTCAACGTCGCCGACGTCGCACTCGCGACGTTGGACCACGTCGTCCCGTGATCGGCGGAGACCTGCCACCGCACCGACGGCGCCAGGCAGTTCGCCGGCGTCGAACCCGCCGCCGTGAACGACGCCGCCTGGCCCGCCGTCACCGACACGTTCGCCGGCTGCCGCGTCACCGCCGGCGCCTGGGTGCATTCTGCGATGTACGTGAACGTGGCCGCACTCGACGTCCCGCCGCTCGTGGTCACCGTCACGTCAACCGCGCCGGCGGAACCCGGGGGCGTGGTGACGGTGAGCGACGTGGTCGAGGCGGCGGTCACCGTCGCCTTGTTCGCGCCGAACGTCACGATGTCGCCCGAGGCGGTGGCACTGAAGCCGGAACCGCTGATGGTCACCGTCGTCCCGCCCGTCGTCGGGCCGCTGGTGGGGCTGATCGTGATCGGCGGGAAGATCGGCCCGTACGTGTAGACCACCGATCCAGAGGAGCTCGTGCCGGCGCTCGTCGTCACCGTCACCGCCGCCGTCCCCGTTCCCGCCGGCGCCGTGACCGTCAGCGACGTCGCCGACGCCGCCGTCACGGTCGCCGTGTTCGAGCCGAACTTCACGGTGTCGTTCGCCGGCGACGGGTCGAAGCCGGTGCCGGTGATCGTCACCGAATTGCCGCCCGCAGGCGGACCGTTCGAGGGCGAGATAGAGGTGACCGTCGGCGGCGCCATGACGGGAATCGCCACGCCACTGCTGTCGCTGATGTACGGCTGGGGGCCGGGCGGAGGCAGTGCCCCGTTGGTGGTGTCGAGGTCGCACGAGAACAGCGTGTCCCCGCTCCACTCCGGAGGCGAGCTCGACGTCTCGTTGAAGAAGGCGTCGTTCACCATCACGAGAGCGGCTGAGTCGATCGGCGGGTTCGGAGGTGTGCCCAGTTTCAGCACCACGCTCTGGCCGCCGGCCGCGGTGGCGGTGAAGGGACCGACGGTGACCGGGTCGGGCGTGCCGCTCGTCACCGTCGCGCCGCCGCCGGACCCCGGGATGGGCGCGTAGGTGTCGGTCGTCGGGTTGCCACCCACCGTACCGTCCGTGCCCGACCCGTCGACCGGCGCCGGGCCCCACGAGAACACGCCCATCAACGGCGGCTCCGGATACTCCACGAAGCCCGCGATCGGGCTGGGCCCGTTGACGAGCGGATCGAGCGGGCTCGGGGCGTCGCCGTTCGGCGGCTGCGCCGCAGCGACGAGGTTCACCACCGCCGGCGAGCCGGTCGGATCGCCGATGCTCGGATCCGCTGACACGTCGCCATCGGTGGACGGCTCGGCCCAGGTTCCGCCACCGCTCACGCGGGTGGTGTCCGCGCTGACAAGTGTCGGGGCGATCGCGCCGGTCGCTTCGAGATTGACGTCGGTGGCGGCGCCCTCGATCTCGTTCGGGTTGCTGAATACGAAGGCGAGGGCGTTCAGTGTCTGGGCCGGCACGTCCAGCGTCGTCGAGACGTCCTGGAGGCTGAACTGCTCGCCGGGGGTGAGGTGGGTGGGCACCGTCGCGGTCGTCGCCGAGGCCATGTGGACGGTGACGGTCCCCAACGAGCAGACCAGCGGCGTCCAGACGGCCACCGTCGTCGTGCCGGGCGCGAGCGGGTCTACCGTCAGCGTCGCGGCCGGCGAATCGGTCGGACCCGCCGCGTTCGTGAACACCGCGCGGTACTCGAAGCCGGACAGCGATGTCGTCGTCGCGCTCACGCTGAGCGTGCCCGAGGTCGCGCCGTCCACGTTCGCCCACGTCGTGCCGTCATCGGCCGAGACCTGCCATTGGACGGACGGCGCGGCGCAGTTTGGCGGCGTCGAGGCGGCCGCCGTGAACGTCGCCGAGCCGCCCACGGTGACCGTCTGGCCGGACGGTGGCGTGGTGATCGCCGGCGGCTGCGTGCAGGGCACGGCGTACGTGTAGTCGACCGAGTTGGACGTGCCGTTGCCGTCGGTCACCGTCACCGGCACGGTGCCCGCCGCCTCGGCCGGCGTCGTCACGGTCAGCGACGTCGCCGACGCCGCCGTCACCGTCGCCGTGCTCGAGCCGAAGGTGACCGTGTCGTTGGTCGCCGTCGGATCAAAGCCGGTGCCGCTGATGGTCGCCGTCGTGCCGCCCGCCGTCGAGCCGCTCGACGGCGTGATGGATGTCGCCGTGATCGCCCCGCCGACGTACGTGTAGTCGACGGTACCGTTCGACGTGACGCCGCTCGTGGTCACCGTCACCGGAACCGCGCCCGCCGGCTCGGACGGCGTCGTTACGGTCAGCGACGTCGCGGACGCCGCCGTCACCCTTGCGGTGCTGGAACCGAAGGCGACCGTATCGTTCGCGGCCGTCGGATCGAACCCCGTGCCGGCGATCGTCACCGACGTTCCACCCGCCGTCGAGCCGGCCGACGGAGTCACCGACGTCACGGTCGGCGGCGCCGGCGGCGGCCCGATCGGGATCGAGATGCCCTGAGCGACGGAGAAGTAGCTCGGATCGGGCGACGGCACCGCATTGGCCGATGTGTCGATCCCGCACTCCATCGGCGTGTCACCGCTCCACCCCGGCGTACCAACCGTCTCGTCGAAGAAGATGTCGTTGTTGATCGCGAACTCGTAGCTCGGCTTGCCGATCTTGATGAGCTCGCTTGGGTTGCCGATGTCGAGCTTCACGTCCTGACCGCTCGAGCCCGTGACCTCGATCGGGCCAGTGGTGAACGGATCGGGCGTACCGCTCGTCAAGCTGGAGCCACCCCCGGTACCCGGCACCGGCGCATACGCGTCCGTCGTCGGATTGCCACCGGGTGAGCCGTCCTGGCCGGACCCGTCAACCGGCGCCGGACCCCACGAGAACACGCCCGTCAACGGCGGCTCGGGATAGTCCGTGAAGCCGGCAAGCGGGCTCGGACCGTTGATGAGCGGATCGGGCGGGTTCGGGGCATCAGCGTTCGGCGGCTGCTCGGCGGCCACGAGGTTCACGATCGCCGGCGAGCCCTTCGGGTCGCCGATGATGGGATCCGAGGAGACGCCACCGTCGCTCGGCGGTTCCATCCAGGGACCGCCGAGAAAGGTGTCCGCATCGACGAGCGTCGGCGCGATCGCGTTGCTCAGGTTCGTATCGAGCGTCGTCACGACGCCTTCGATCGCGTCCGGATTCCCGAACGGAAAGGCCGCCTGGTTGGTTCCCTGCGCCGGAACGTCGATCGTCGCGTAGGCGTTCTGCAGGTTGAACTCCTGGCCCGGGCTGACCGACGTCGGCAGCGTCGCCGTGAACGCCGCGCCGAAGTTCACCGTCACGACGCCCAGGTTGCAGATGAGCGGGACCCAGATCGTCCCGGTCTGCGTGCCTGACGCCGACGCTGCCGGAGCCGCGATCGCGGCCACGAGAAGGGACGCCACCACCCCGACCGTCGCCAGCCAGTGCGTCGGCGACACCCGACCGGACCGCGAACGACCCACACGTGTCATCTGGACCCTCCCTCGAACACGACATAACGCCGGCCGGCCGACGCCGCTCGCCCCGCTGCCAACCGTGGCCCACTCTCATGGAAATGTGCACGTTTGTCAACCCTTCTTGAGCACTCGCCACGATGCCGGCCACCGCGAGGGCGGGGTGATCGACGACGTCGGACGTCATGCGGCGGCTAGGCTGGCAAATCGATGCCCTCCATCGGCGACCTCGGCGCGCGCGAAGCCCTCGCCAAGCAGGGCGATGACCGGACCCACGCGCCTCCGATCGGGCGGCGGGCGCGACTCGGCGCGCGCTTCACCACTGTCGCGGCGATCGTCTCGGCGCTTGCCCGGCGCCTCGGCTTCGTCCCCGCGCCCCGCGGCGCCCGGCGCCTCTGGCTCGACGTGCTCTTCGTGTGCTGGCTGTGGTTCGGCTTCGACGCCATGAACAACCTGGCCGCCGTGCGCCAGCACGCGGCCGTGCAGCACGGTCGCAGCGTCCTCGCGCTCGAGCGTGCGCTGCACCTCGCGCCCGAGCACGCGCTCAATGTCTGGCTGGCCGCCCACCATCTCGCCCGCGACGTGACGGTGTTCTGGTACTACAACGTCCACAGCATCGTCACGTTCGGTGTCTTCGCGTGGGTGTGGTGGCGTCGTCCGGTCCTCCTTCCCCGGCTCCGCCTGCCGCTCGTGCTCGCCAACTGCGCGGCGCTGATCGTGTTCTGGAGCTGGCCGGTGGCGCCGCCACGGATGCTCGGTCAGGGCTACCAGGACCTCGTGTCGCTGACGCTCGGTCAGCCGGTGTGGCACGTCGGGGCGACCGCGCTGGACTCCAATCAGCTGACCGCGCTGCCCTCGCTGCACATCGCGTGGGCGGTCTGGTCGGCCGTCGCGCTGTGGTGGCTGTGCCCGAGCCGCTGGGCGCGCGTCCTCATCGTGCTCTACCCGTTCGTGACGCTGTTCGCGGTGATGGCGACCGCGAACCACTACCTCGCCGACGGCGTGACGGGGGCGGTACTCATCGCGGTCGCCTTCGTCGTCGCCGACCGCCTGCGCGTTCTGCGTGGCGCGCGCCTGGCGCGACCGGCGACGCTGTCCGGCGCGTTGGCGCCCGAGGGCGTCGGGGAACCCTGAGCGACGCGGGACCGTCCCGCGCTACGGGACGGTCCTCGCGAATCGCTCACTCCCTCGCGCGATGCGGGCCGATCAATACGTGAACTGGTCCGCGCTGGAGGTCGCGCTCGTGCCGGCCCGGGTGGTCACCTGAACGTTGACCGTCCCGCTCACGCCCGGTGGGGCGAGCGCGAGGACGAGCTGGCCGGTCAGGCCGAGGAACAGCGTTCGGTGACCGCCGAACGTGACCGCGCTGGCGTGGCTCAGGTTGCGACCGCTGATGATCACGATCGAGAACGGTCCGCCCGAGCTCGGCAACAGTCGCGATACGACCGGGGCATTACTCGGCGCAACGTAGGTGAAGGTCGCCGAGCTCCCCGCACCTCCCAGGCTGACGGCCACGGCTCCCGGCGACCCCGGCGGCGAGATCACCGTCAGCGAGCCGTACGACGCCGCCGTCACCGTCGCCTTGGCGCTCCCGAAGTTGACGCTGACGCTCGAGGGCGACGTGTAACAGAACCCGTTACCGGTGATCGTCACCGTCGTTCCGCCCGCGGTCGGGCCGCTGGACGGGCTGATCGATGTGATCGACGGGGGCCCCGACACGTAGGTGAAGGAGACCGCATCCGACGTCCCGTTCGCAGTGGTCACGGTCACGCTGACCGAGCCCGTGCCGGCTGGCGCCGTCACGGTCAATGATGTGGCGGACGCCGACGTCACCGTCGCGGAACTGCTGCCGAACGCGACGGCGTCACCGGAGGCGATCGGATTGAACCCGGTGCCGGTGATCGTCACCGTCGCCCCACCGCCCGGCGCGGTACAGCTGTCGCCGCTCGTCGGACTGATCGACGAGATCACCGGAGGCGGAGGCGGCGCCAGATACGTGTAGCTCACCGAGTTCGAGGTCCCGCCCGCCGTCGTAACGGTCACGCTCGCCGTCCCCGACCCGGGTGGCGTGGTCACCGTCAACGACGTCGCCGAGGCGGACGTCACGGCCGCCTTGCTCGACCCGAATGTCACGGTGTCGTTGGCCGCCGTCGGGCTAAAGCCGGTACCGGTGATCGTCACCGCATTTCCACCCGCCGCCGGCCCGCTGGTCGGGCTGATCGCCGTGATCGACCCCGGCCCCGGCGTGACCAGCGGGATCGAGATCCCGCTGCTCACGCTCACCGCGGTCGGAATCGGCGACGGCACCGCGGCGCTGGTCGTATCGACCCCGCAGGTGATGGGCGTGTCCGCGCTCCAACCGGGGAGACTCCCGGTCGTCTCGTTGAAGAACAGATCGTTCGTCATGACGTTCTCGAGCTCCTGCTTGCCGATCGCGTCGAAGACCGACGGATCGCCGAGATCGAGCACGACGTTCTGACCGGCCGCCGCCGTGACCTCGAACGGCCCGACCGTGATCGGATCGGGCGTGCCGCTCGTCAGGGTCGAACCGCCACCGACGCCCGGAATCGGCGCGTAGGCCGTGGCGCCGGCCGAGCCAGAGCCGTCCATCGGCGCCGGACCCCACGAGAACACGCCCATCAGCGGCGGCTCCGGGTAGGCCGTGAAGCCGGCCAGCGGGCTCGGACCGTTGATGAGCGAATCGAGCGGATTCGGGGCATCCGCGTTGGGCGGCTGCATCGCGGCGACGAGGTTGACCAGCGCCATCGGTGAGGCGCCGGGAGCGAGCACGTTCGGATCGGCCGCCACCCCGCCGTCGGTGCCCGGCTCGGCCCACACTCCGCCGCCGCTCACCCGAGAGGTGTCTGCGTTGACGAGCGTCGGGGCGATCGCGTTGGTCACGTTCAGGTCGAGCTCGGTGAGGGCGCCCTCGATCTCGTTCGGGTTCCCGAACGCGAACGCCACGCCGTTCTGCGCTGCCGCCGGGAAGGCGAAGGTGAGGTAGGAGTGCTGCAGGTTGAACAGCTCACCCGGGGTCACCGAGGTCGGCACGGTCGTCGTGAACAGCGTCCCCAGGTGCACCTCCACGACGTCCAGATCGCACGCTAGGGGCACCCAGATCGACACCGTCTGCGTGCCGGACGCCGGCGTCACATACGTGTAGGTGAGGCTGCCAGACGTGCCCAGGCTGGTCGCCACCGTGACGCTCACGGCACCGGCCGCCGCGGCGGGCGTGAGCACGGTGATCGAGGTCGTCGACGCGGACGTGACGGTCCCGGGCGAGCTGCCGAAGTCGACCGTGTCACCCGCGGCCACCGGATCGAACCCGGTGCCCGTGATGGTCACGAAGGTCCCGCCTCCGGTCGAGCCGCTGCTCGGCGCGATCGACGTCACCGCCGGCGGCGACGACACATACGTGTAGGAGCCGGCGTTGGACGCGCCACTGGGCGTCGTCACCGTCACCGGCACCGCGCCCGCCGACCCGGGCGGCGCCGTCACCGTCAACGAGGTCGTCGACGCCGACGTCACCGTCACGACGTTACCGCCGAAGTCGACCGTGTCACCGGACGCCGTCGGATCGAAGTTCGTCCCGGTGATGGTGACCGGAGTCCCGCCGAACACCGTGCCGCTGCTCGGGCTGACCGATGTCACGGTCGGGGGCGGGAGCGCGTACGTGTACTGATCCGTCGGAACGGTGGCCGAGGTGCCGTTTGTCGGGTCGGTCACGGTCACGTCGACCGTACCGGTGCCCGGCGGAGCGGTCGCGGTCAGCGATGCCCCACCCGAGGCCACCGTCACGTTCGAGCCCGGGTTGGACGGCCCGAAATCGACCGTGTCCCCCGACGCGAAGCCGGATCCGGTCACGGTGACCGTGTTGCCGCCGGCCGCCGGCCCGCCGGTCGGGCTCACCGCCGTCACCGCCGGGGGCGTCGAACCGCCGGGCGGCACGATCGGGATGTGGATCCCGTTGCCGCCGGCGACGATCACGTCGTTGATGTTCGGCGGCGGCACGGCGTTGGATGACGTGTCGAGGGCGCACTCCACCGGAGTGTCACCGCTCCACTGGCTCGCCTCCGTACCGGTGGTCTCGAAGAAGAAGATGTCGTTGTTGACCGCGAATTCGTAGCTGCTCTTGCCGATCTTGATCAGATTCGCGCTTCCCGGATTGCCGACGGTGACTACGACGTCCTGACCGGCCGCGCCGGTGACCTCGATCGGGCCGCCGCTCGCAGGATCGGGCGTCCCGCTCGTCAGGCTCGTGCCCCCGCCCGTGCCGGGCGCCGGGGCGTACGCGTTAGTCGTCGGGTTGCCGCCGGGCCGGCCATCGGTGCCGGAGCCGTCGACCGGCGCCGGACCCCAGGAGAACACGCCCATCAGCGGCGGCTCCGGGTAGTCGGGGAACCCGGCCAGCGGGCTCGGACCGTTGATGAGCGGATCGAGTGGACTCGGGGCATCGCCGTTCGGAGGCTGCGCCGCCGCGACCAGGTTCACGACCGCCGGCGACCCCGTCGGATTCCCGATCGTCGGGTCTGCCGACACCCCGCCGTCGGTGGACGGTTCCGACCATGCGCCGCCGCCGCTCACTCGAGACGTGTCGGCGTTGACGAGCGTCGGAGCGATCGCGTTGGTCATGCTGGTGTCGAAGGTCGATACCACGCCCTCGACCTGGCTCGGATTGCCGAACGCGAACGCCGCCGCGTTCGACGCCTGGGCCGGAATGTCGATCGTCGCGTACGCGTTCTGCAGGTTGAACTGCTCGCCCGGCGTGACGCTGGTCGGAACCGTCACCGTGAACGCCGCGCCGACGTCGACCACCACGACGCCGAGGTTGCAGATCAGCGGGACCCAGAGGGTCGGCGTCTGCGTGCCAGCCGCGGACGCCGCCGGAGCCGCGATCGCGGCCACCAACAGCGACGTCACGACCCCGAGCGCCGCGATCGAGCGCAACACCGAAAGCCTCACCGACCGCAACCAAGCACGACCGCTACGCGCCATTTCGGACCCTCCCGTCTGAATGAACACGAATCCCGCCTGCCGCCGGCTCAATCGTCCACCGTCGAACCGACGGTGACCAATCTCTTGCAAACCGGAGCGTTTGTCAAGGCTTCTTGACCAGGCTGGCGCGACGCGGGCCGCCCGACCCGGCGGATCGAGCTATTTGTGCGTGGACGTGGCCGCTCGAGGTCGCGCGAGAAGCGCCCGAATCAGTTGCACACGGTGCAGCGCCCGTCCGCGCACCCGCACACCGGCACGGAGGCCGCGAAGCGGGCCGGACGCCACTGCTTCAGCCACGCGCGTGCCGACGGCTCGGTCCGATCGACCGCGCCCCCCGGCCAGCTCTGGGCGAGTAGGCGTTCAGCCAGTCGCCGCGTCTCGGAGACCGAGCGCGAGGCGGCGGACGCGATGTGCTGATGCATCGGGTTCTCGGGCATGAACGGCTCCCGCCCGGGTGGCCGGGCGTTTGGCGATGTGCGACCGGTCTCCCCGGCGGACGCGCCGAGCTGCCGATCCACATACGGTGATCGGCAGCGATCACCCGCCCTTGACGACGCAACGGCGATGTCGGCCGACTGGCGGCGCCCGACCGACTGAGGGCAGGCGCCGGCGCAGTCAGGATGGTCAGGCGCGCTGCGGCACCCGGGCGATGGCCTCCTGATAGCGGCTCATCTGCGGGGCGATCCCCTCGTTGGTGTAGCCCTCCAGGTGGCGTACGTTGTCGACCACGAGCTGCGCGTCGATCGTGTTACGACGGAACTCGTCGTCGTTGCGCAGGGCGGTGATCTGCTCGGGACTGCCGGTCACGGCTACGTAGCCGGCCAACTCGCTGTTCGGCTCCAGCAGCACGACGTCGAACCCCTCGATGCGTCCCTCCTGCTGGCGACGGCCGAGCAGGCCGAGGGCGTCGTTGAACACTTCCAGACCGCGCTCCTCGGATCCGCGGGCGACGGCACCCCATGAGATGAACAGGATCCGTTCGGCCATGCGAACTCCTCTCATTCGTGACCCAGCCAGGTACGACCAGGCCGGTGACGCCACTCTCTCACCAAAGGCACGCCAAGCGCAACGGGATGCCCGGTGCTACTCGCAGGGGCCAGGCAACGCCGCCGCCCGCGCGCCGCTCAGCCCTCGAGCCGCCGTGCGCGCTTGGACGCGTACATCGAAGCGTCGGCGAGCGCGAAGGCCTCCTCGGACGTCACCCCGTCGCCGTTGAGCTCGGCCACCCCGATGCTCGCCGACACCATCGTCAGCCCATCGCCGATCAGCATCGGCATCGTGCTCACGCGACGCGCGATGTCGTCGGCGAACGCGCGCGCCTCGGCCCCGTGCAGGTGCGGCGCGAGGATCACGAACTCGTCGCCGCCCCAGCGCGCGACGATGTCGCTGTCGCGCACGTACGCGCCGAGCGCGGCGGCAACGTGCTTGAGCGCGGCGTCGCCCGCCCGATGCCCGTTCTCGTCATTGAGGCGCTTGAAGTCATTCAGATCGAGCAGCAGCAGCGCGGCACGCTCCGAGTAGCGGCGACAGCGAGCGAGCTGGCGCTCGAGATCCTGCTCGAAGCGACGGCGGTTGTGCAGCCCGGTGAGGGCGTCGCGTTCGGCGCGCTCGCGCAGGCCGCGCTCGAGCTCGCGGCGCTCGGAGATGTCCTGTACCTGGGCGATGTACTGCACCGGCTGGCCCTCGCTGTCGCGCACGAGCGACGCCGACAGCAGCGCCCAGACGATCTCGCCGTCGGCGCGGATGTAGCGCTTCTCCATCTCGTAGCTGGAGATGTCCCCGGCGCGCATCCGCTGCGCCTGGGCGACGTCGGCATGGATGTCGTCGGGGTGGGTGATGTCCTGGAAGGTGAGCCGCAGCAGGCTCGCCTCGGTGTAGCCGGTGAGCGCGCACAGCGCCCGGTTGACCTGGAGGAAGCGCCCATCCAGCGACAGGACCGCCTTGCCGATCGCGGCGTTCTGGAAGACCTGCTCGAAGCGCTCCTTGGCCTCGTGCAGCGCCGCGGCCGCCTGCCGCTCGTCGGTGATGTCGGTGCCGGTGCCGATGAGGCCGTAGGTCCGCCCGGAGGGATCGCGCAGCGGCGCGCGCACCATGTTGAACAGCCGGATCGAGCCATCCGGATAGGGCACCTCGCGCTCGTTGCGCAGGACGGCCCCGCTCGCCATCACGTGCTCGTCGTCGCGGTGGAAGTGCGCCGCGTACTCGGGCGGGTACAGGTCGAACACGGTCTTGCCCTCGAATCGCAGGCGATCGACCTGCTGGAGGCGCTCGTACTCGCGGTTGAGCATGACGATGCGAAACTCGGCGTCCTTCACCGACACCGGGATGTTCAGGCAGTCGAGGATGTCCTGCAGGTAGCCGCGACTGCCGCGTAGCGCCTCCTCGGTCTCCCTCTGCGCCGTGACATCGCGCGTGAGCACGAAGCCGCCGACGGCGTCGCCCCCGCCGTCGCGCAGCGGGCAGATCTCGACGCGATAGGAGCGGGCGTCGTCGAGTGGCTGGTAGTCGAACGCGCGCGTCTGCCCGGCGAGCGCCGCCTGGCAGTGCGGCTGCAGCCGGCGGAAGGCCTTCTCGGGAAGCGCATCGGCAAGCCGACGTCCCTCGGGCGAGCCGCCGTGCCAGTCGTGGTCGGGCAGCCCCGCGCCGGTGGCCAGCACGACGTGCAGCTCGCGGTCGAACGCGAACACCGACATGCCGGGAAGATCGCGGAGCACACCGAGCGCAGTCAGGCTGGGGACGCTCGCCAAGCGCTCCGCGTCGAGCGGCTCGCCGCTCATGCCGGGACTCGTCCTTGCTGGCCGGAACGACACATCTCCGTGAAGCGTAACGTGCCGCTCGGCCGCAGAGGTAGGCGTTAGATACCTAAACGGAGCCGCTCACCCGCCGTTCACCAGTTCGTCAGAAAGGTGCTCGACGGCCACGGCTCGAGCCACGCGATGGCGAGCCGCACCGCGTGGACGAGATCGTCGTCGGACCGGCCCCAGTACACGGGTGAGAGGCCGTCGCTGAGCAGCACGCGCACGCACGCCACGCCGCGCACCGCGACCGGCTCAGGGCTGAGCAGGCGATCGGCCAGCTCGAGGAGGTCGGCGCTCGCGCGGGTCACGTTATGACGGGAGATCGGGGCCCGGGCGCTGAGGACGGGGCGCGGCCGCTCGGCATCCCGCACCAGCTCGCGCAGGCACAGGCCGAGCACGCGCCGTGTCGAGGGGCGGCGCAGCCGCTGCGCGCGCAGCGCGAGCGTGGGGCTCGCGTCGGGTGAGGCGCCGGCCGCGAGCCGGCGGTCGAGGGCGCTCCCGTTCAGGCGTGCGATGAGACGGTCGCGCGCGCGGAGACGGCGCACGTCGAGATAGGTGCCGTCGAGGCCCTCCCTGACGAGCAGCAGGTTCATCGCGGCTCTGACGCCACGCCACGCCGTCCTTACATCAAGCGTTCGCGGAGCAGGCGCTGATGCACCGACGCGGCCTCGACGCTCACGTCGTGCAGGTCGATCTGCAGGCGCTCGAGATCGGCGATCGAGGTGCGCACGCGCTCGTCGGCGCGGGTCGGCAGGTGCTCGAGCGCGGTGCGGCACCGCTCGGTCTCCACGACGAGGTCGGCGAGGCACTCGAGCAGCTCGGCGAGCCGGTCGGGACGGGTCTCGCGTTCGGACGGCGGCACCAGCGTCATGAGCGGCTGACATTCGGTTTCGGTCATCGGATCACCTCCGGAGGAGCCAAGGTGATTCCTAGTGTGAAACCGCGCCCGTCAAGGATTCGTGACGATCCGAGCCCGGGGCATGACGATCTCATTACGATGGTCCGCCGCTGGGGTCGGCCGGCGACACCCCTTTACTGGTTGGCCAGCCAGCCAGTAGACTGCCGCGGGTAACCTCGTCCATCGGCTACTCGGAGGATTCGGCATGGCAACGACGGGCAGTGACCTCGGCTCTGTGGCAATCGATCGCGAGTTGTGGCACGACGGTCCGCCGCACGAGTTCTTCGGCCGCCTGCGCCGCGAGTGCCCGGTCCACTGGAGCGATCACATCCCCGAGTACCCGCGCGAGGCGGGCTACTGGTCGGTGACCACCGCGGACGACATCCACGCCGTGAGCCGCGACTGGCGCACCTACTCCTCCGAGCTCGGCGGCATCACGGCCGCTCTCGACGTGTTCCCGCTCGAGCTGATGCGCGCGATGTTCATCGGCATGGACCCGCCGAAGCACGACCGCATCAAGGCGCTGTTCCAGGCCGGCTTCACCCCGAAGCGCATCGCCGCGCACGAGGACGCGATCCGCGCGATCGTCGTCGACGTGCTCGACTCGCTGGAGGGCCGCGAGGAGTGCGACCTCGTGAGCGATGTCGCCCAGCCGGCGGTGTCGCGGGTGATCGGCAGCTTCATGGGCATCCCGCCGGAGGACGACGCCGTCTGGGCTTCGCTCATGAACAGCGCCCTCGGCGCCGGCGACCCCGACCTCAACCCCGAGGGCGTCGGCAGCATCGTGCAGAACGAGATCCCGGAGATCTTCGCGCGCTGCCAGCGCCTCATCGCCGCGCGGCGCGCGAACCCGACGGACGACCTCACGAGCGTGCTGGTGCACGCCGAGGTCGACGGGCAGCAGCTCGAGGAGCACGAGATCGTGATGGGCTTCTTCCTCCTGGTGGCCGCCGGGAACGACAGCACGAAGGCGACGTTCTGCAGCGGCATGCGCGCGCTGATGGAGAACCCCGTCGAACGCGAACGGCTGCTCGCCGACCCGTCGCTCATCCCGAGCGCGGTCGAGGAGTCGCTGCGGATGTTCCCGGCCTTCGCCCACTTCCGGCGAACCGCCACCTGCGACACGGAGCTCCACGGGCGCCAGGTCCGCGAGGGCGACAAGGTGGTGATGTGGTACGTCTCATCCAACCGCGACGAGACCCGCTACGAGGACCCCGACCGCTTCGACGTCACGCGCAACCCCGAGCATCAGGCCTTCGGCGCCGGCGGCCGGCACTTCTGCCTCGGCACGGCACTCGCGCGGCTCGAGCTGCGCATCATGTTCGAGGAGACGCTGCGCCGCTATCCGAGCATGACGATCGCCGCGCGACCGGTGTTCGCCGAGTCGCCGTTCATCAACCAGCTCAAGACGCTGCCGGTTCACCTGCACGGCGCACCCGCCGGCGACGACGACGCGGCTCGCGGGCCGCGCTTCGTGCGCGAAGCGTCCTAACCGGCACGCCGCGACCGGGCGCGAACGCCGAAGCGCCGCTGCGCGGCCGCGCGGCATTTCGCTCGCCTCGCCCTGTGCTCGAGGCGCTGGCAGGCGGCGAGCGCTCGCGCGAGCCGCTGCGCCCGCGTGGGCGCGCGCCGGGTCACCGCCGGCGCATGGCCCGTCCGCGTCGTGGTCCTCGTCGTGGTCGGCGGCGGTGTCGTCGTCTTCGTGCTCGTCGCCGTTGCCGCCGTCGTGGCGGCCGGTGGCGTTGTCGCCATCGTCGTCGTCGTGTTCGTGCTCGTCGTGGTGGCGGCCGGTGGCGTTATCGCCATCGTCGTCGTCGTGTTCGTGCCCGTCGCCGTGGGCGTCGTCGTCGTCGTGGCGGCCGGTGGCGTTGTCGCCACCGTCGTCGTGTTCGTGCTCGTCGTCGTTGTCGACGTCGTGGCGGCCGGTGGCGTTGTCGCCGTCGTCGTCGTCGAGGTCGTCGTCGACGTCGTGGCCGGCGGAACGACGAACAGCGTGATCGAGTCCGCTGGGTAGGTCGCCGTGAAGCCTCCCGTGCCGACCGCCTGGTCGGCGACGCGTCCGATCGCCCCGCCGGTCCATTGCCACGTCTGCGCGGAGCCGGCGGGCTGGAAGCCGCTGAGCGAGAGCGGACTGGTGATGGCCGACGAGGTCTTGTTGATGACCATCACCGTGAGAGCCCCATCGCTCGAGCGCGTCGCGCCGTACACCGCGAGGGAGCCCTGGTCGCTGCTCTGCGACTGCACGTATGTGTCGCCGAAGCGCGATCCGTGGCCGTCGTAGTCGCGGTACATGTCGAACGCGTCGATGATGTCCGGCCCGTCGTTGGCGAGGGCCCAGCGCGTGGCGATGCCGACGCCCTCGCGGGCGAAGATGCCGAGCGTGTCGGCCTGGATGAGCGCGTTGGTCACCGCGTCGCCGACCGAGAGGTTGTACTCGCTCAGTGACAGCCCGATGCCCGGGTCGTACTGGTCGACCCACTGGCGCATGCGGGGGATGAGATCGATCGGGGTGTCGATCCAGCTCGGATCGGTGTAGGTCGGATCCCACAGCGAGCGGGTGACGTCGGTCGTGCTGCCGCCCTGGGCGTAGTAGTGCAGGTCGAGGTAGTCGAACAGGTGGCCGCCGTGCACCTGGTCGTAGGCGTGCGCTTGGGAGAGCAGGTAGGCGACGATGGGCAGCCCGCCGTGAGCCGCGCGGTCCGGCGAGCTCGCCGTGCACAGGTCCCCGTCAGAGGCGCTGCAGAAGTAGTTCGGCCAGCCCCACTCCGAGAAGGCGAGCACCTTCGCGCTCGGGTCGACCGCCTTGACGGCAGCCGCGGTGGTCTGCGACTTCTGCCACAGCTCGTCGTAGGTCGTGGGCTGCGGATGCATGTCGCGATGCGTCGAGTCCCACAGCGCCGGCTCGTTGCCGAGCTCGTAGTACCCGACGCCGCCCTGCGCGGCGGTGCCGTACTTGGCCACCAGCGCGGTCACCCAGGCCGAGGCGTTCGTCGCCGGGTTGATCGCCACGCCGTCGCGGGTGGGGTCGCTGGCGAGGTTGACGCCGCTCTGTTGGCCATCGCCGCAGTTGGAGTCGTACGGATCGAAGGCGTCCTGGGTCGAGAACGCCGAGACGGGGAAGCCGCAGGTGAAGGGGTGCGCGAGCGGCGCGTCCTTGGCCACGTAGCCCATGAGCGGGAGCGTCAGCAGTGTCTGCGCGCCGATCGCCCGGTCCGCGTCGATGAACTGCTGCCAGGCCGAGACGTTGCCGTCGGCGCACCAGTCGTAGGCCGGATCCCAGCAGTCGGCGACGTTCTCGAAGTACCAGTCGCTGCCGAGATTGCTCGAGTCCAGCTGCCAGTTGTAGGTGTCGGTCGTGTTCCCGCCCCAGCGATCGATCGGCAGGCCGATGCTCGCCGCCTCGCTCGAGGACGCCTGGTCGTCCGCGAAGTTCATGCCGTAGATGAGCGGGCTGATCGCCTGTTGGCCGGCCGCCGCGTCGACGCTCAGCGTCGGCCCGGACGCCGCCGCGGCCGAGCCGCTCGGGCCTGAGGCGCGGAGGGCGGCCAGCACCGTGATGGCCGTGAAGGCGATCACGAGGAGCGCGGCGACGCGCCGCGGGCGGCCCGCGCCGCGCGTGAGACGTGACGGCACGTGCCTCCGATCCGGGTCGCGGTTCGACCGTCAGGCGACCTCGCTCACGGTAGCGCCCTGCGCGGCCGTGAGCCGTGGAACGGACGGGTGACCGAGGTCAGGCCGAGGCGTCCGGCGGTCGCACCGCCCCCTCCTCGATGAGGACCCCCTGGGCGATCGCGAAGGCCGAGTTCGCGGCCGGGACGCCGGCGTACACCGCCGTGTGCAGGAGCACCTCGCCGATCTCCGAGGCGCTCAGCCCGTTGCGCAGCGCCCCGCGAACGTGCATGGCGAGCTCGCGCTCGTGGCCGAGAGCGGTCAGCAGCGCAAGCGTGATCGCGCTGCGCGTGCGGCGATCGAGGCCGTCGCGAGTCCAGACGCCGCCCCAGGCACATCGGGTGATGTAGTCCTGCAGCGGCGCCGTGAACGCGGTCGTGGCGGCGACGGCGCGATCGACGTGCGCGTCACCGAGGACCTCCCGGCGAACCGAAGTGCCGGCGTCTGCGAGCGGGTCGCTCATGATCCCTCCCGGGAGTCGAGATGATCGCCGATGAGGCGATTGACGGCGCCGGCCTGCTGCACGCTCGCCAGGTGCCGGGCGTCCGCCACGACCTCGAGGCGCGCCCCGGCGATCGCCTCCGCGATCGCGAGGCCCTCGTCGGGCGGCGTGGCCGGATCGTCCGCGCCGGCGATGACGAGCGTCGGCGCCTCGATCCGCGCGAGGGCATCGCGCAGATCGAGCGCGGCGATCGCCTCGCAGCAGCCGGCGTAGCCCTCGGCCGGCGTGGCGGCGATCATCGCCCGGTGGGCGGCGACCACGTCGGGACGCTCGCTGGCCAGGGCGGGCGTGAACCAGCGCTCGACGACCGAGTCGGCGACGACCCGCGGCGATCCCGCGGCGCGGACCGCCGCGGCGCGCTCGAGATAGGCGCCGGCGTTCGGTGGGTGGGCCGAGGTGCACAGCAGCACAAGGCGATCGATGCGCTCGGGCGCGTGCGCGGCGAGCCACATGCCGACCATGCCCCCGAGCGACAGGCCGCAGTAGCTCGCCCGCCGCACACCGAGCCGGTCGAGAAGCGCGAGCGCGTCGCCGCCGAGGTCCTCGATCGTGTACGGCCCGTCGGGCACCGGCGATCCGCCGTGACCGCGATGATCGGCGCGGATGAGCCGGCGGCGCTCGGCGAGCGCCTGCCGCTGCGGCTCCCACATCGCCAGCGTCGTCCCGAGCGAGCCGAGAAGCAGCAGCGGTGTCCCCGCCGCCAGCCCGTCCAGCGCGTGGTGCAGCGCGCACACCGTCATGTGCGGTGGGCGGCGAGCGCCCGGTCGACGAGCTCCGAGGCGGCGCCGAGGTGGGCCTGCGGGTCGGCGGCCTCGGACACGCCGGCGCGCGCGAGGCGGGCGAGGTTCTCCACCATGCGCCGCTCGTCGACCTCCAGCCCGCTCAGCAGGTCGCGCGCCCATGCCGTGGCCGATCCGCTGAGGGCGAGCAGGTCGGTCAGCGTCCCCCACTCGGCCTGCCAGGCGCCGGCGGCGCGCTCATGCTCCTGCTCCATCGCGGACAGCAGCGTGGCCACGAGCCCGGGGACGCGCCGCGTGCAGGCGAGCACCGACACCGCGGCGACGGGGTTACGCTTGTGCGCCATCGCCGACGAGACGCCGTGGCCCGGACCACCGCCTTCGCGCAGCTCGCCGATCTCGTCCTGCGCGAGCAGCGTCACGTCGCGAGCGATCTTGCCGAGCACCCCGGCGAGGGCGCCGAGCGCTCCGGCGAGCGACGCGACGCGCGTGCGGATCGTGGGCCAGGGCAGCAGCGGCTCGGCGAGTCCGAGCTCGGCGGCGACGTGACCCGCGATCGCGGGGTCTCGCGTGCCGACCGGCCCGCCCATCTGCGCCGCGAGCTCGCCCTCGCGCACGTGCGCCAGGCGGGCGCGGGCTTCGTCGACACCGACCATCCAGCCCGCGGCGCGCAGCCCGAACGACGTCGGCAGCGCCTGCTGGAGGAGCGTCCGCGCGACCATCGGCGTCGCGCGATGAGCCTCGGCGAGGCGGGCACACGCGTCGGCGGCCGCGGCGGCGTCGGCGAGGATCGGCTCGAGCGCGCGCCGGGCCACGAGCATCGCGGCGGTGTCGATGATGTCCTGGCTCGTCGCGCCGAGATGGACGTGATCACCCGCCGGCTCGCCGACGGCCTCGCGCAGCGCCCGCACCAGGGCCACGATCGGCGATGCGTGCTCGGCCGCCGCCTCGGCGATCGCAGCCAGCTCGAAGCGGTCGGCCTCGCAGACCGCCGCGATCGCCTCGGCGTCGGCCGCGGAGATGAGCTCTTCGCGCGCGCACGCGCGCGCGAGGGCCGCCTCGGCGTCGAGCATCGCCTGCAGCCAGGCCTCGCCGGACACGCGTCCGGCAGCCCCGCCGCGCGCGTAGATGCCGCCGAACAGCCCCTCAGACGGCGAAGAAGATGGTCTCGCCCGGTCCCTGGAGCCGGATGTCGAATCGGTAGCCATCGTCGGTCTCCTGGGCGAGCAGCGTCGCACGCCGCTCGGCGGGAACCGAGGCGAGGATCGGGTCGGCGGCGTTCGCCTGCGCCTCGTCGGCGAAATAGATGCGGGTCACGCAGCGGTGCAGCAGCCCGCGGGCGAACACGGACACGGCGATGTGCGGCGCCTGGGTCGACCCGCCGGGGCCGCTCACCGGCCCCGGCTTGACCGTGACGATCTCGTACGCGCCCTCGTCGTCGGTCGGGCAGCGAGCGAAGCCGCGGAACCCGTCCTCGGCCGGAGGGCCATGGGCGAGCCCGTCCGCGAACCCGCCGCCCGCGTCCGCCTGCCACGTCTCGATCAGGCAGTCGGGGATCGGCTGCCCGGCACCGTCGTACACGGTGCCGCCGATCGCGATCGCTCCCGGCGTGGCCGCGGGGACCACGTACGGCCCGTCAGCCCAGGGCAGTCCGATTGCGAAGTACGGACCGACGGTCTGCGACGGGGTGGCCCCGAAGCTCAATGCGTCTCCTCGAACGGCGTCGCGCCGGGCCCGCGCAGGAAGATGTCGAACTCGTAGGCGAGCGCCCAGTTCGGCTCGCTGCCGTGCATCGAGAACGACGAGACGAGGCGCTCGCGTGCGCGCTCGTCGCGCACCGACTGGAAGATCGGGTCGTACGCGAACAGCGGATCGCCCGGGAAGTACATCTGCGTGACCAGCCGCTGCGCAAACGCGCGCCCGAGCAGCGAGAAGTGGATGTGGGCGGGGCGCCAGGCATTGTGGTGGTTGCCCCACGGGTACGCGGCCGGCTTGACCGTCACGAAGCGATAGCGACCCTCGGCGTCGGTCAGGCAGCGCCCGGCCCCGGAGAAGTTCGGATCGAGCGGCGCCGGCCAGCGATCCCAGCGGTGGGCGTAGCGGCCCGCGGCGTTGGCCTGCCAGATCTCCACGAGCGTCCCGCGCAACGGCTTGCCCTCGGTGTCGAAGACGCGCCCGCTCACCGTGATCCGCTCGCCGATCGGCTCGCCCTCGTGCTGTCGCGTGAGGTCGGCGTCGTGCTCGCCGAGGATGCGTTCGCGGCCGAGCTGCGGGCCGGTGATCTCGGTGATCGTCTGGGGCAGATAGACGAGCGGCTCGGTCGGATGACGCCGCACCGTCGACTTGTAGGGCTCGTAGTCGAGCGGGGGGTGGACGTCGGCCCCCTCTCGCACGTAGCTCGTCGGCGTGTCAGGCGCGGCCGGGTGGGAAGCGGTGGCGATGGCCCTTTCCCCAAGGTCAGTCGAAGCGGCGGGCGGTTCGGTCATGTCGGGACTGTACTGAGGGCAGCGGCAAGCCGACGTAGTTCTCCGCAAGCGACGTGGCGGCCGCGGTGGACCCGCAGACGTAGCGCAGCTGAGCGAGCGCCAGCGCGTCGTCGTAGGCGTCCGCTGCCGGATCGACGTGCAGCATCGTCGTCATCCACCAGCTGAAGTGCTGCGCCCGCCATACGCGCGCGAGGCAGCGACCGGAGTACTCGTCGACTCCGGTCGGCGATCCCCCGCGCAGGCGCGCGGCGAGCGCGTCCGCGAGCACCGTGGCGTCGGCCACCGCGAGGTTGAGACCCTTGGCTCCGGTCGGCGGGACGATGTGCGCCGCGTCGCCGGCCAGGAAGAGCGACCCGTGGCGCATCGGCGAGGCAACGAAGCTCCGCATCGGGGTGATCGACTTCTCGAGCACCGGGCCGGACTGCAGCTCCCAGCCGTCGGTGGCGAGCCGGACGCCCAGCTCGCCCCACACGCGCTCGTCCGGCCACGCCGAGAGGTCCTCATGGGGGCCGACCTGCAGGTAGAGGCGGCTGACCGTCGGGGAGCGCATGCTGAGGAGCGCAAACCCGCGCTCGTGCCGGGCATAGACGAGCTCCTCGCTGGAGGGTGCCACGTCGGCGAGCACCCCGAGCCACGCGTACGGGTAGGCGCGCGCGGATACGGTGAGCCGGCCGGAGGGGATCGTCGGGCGGCAGATCCCGTGGAAGCCGTCGCAGCCGGCGACGAAGTCACAGCGAAGCTCGTGCGGACGCCCCGCGTGGACGTAGCGAACCAGCGGCTCGGCGGCCTCCATCCCGTCGAGGGCTACGTCGTCGCACTCGAAGTGCAGCGGCGCTTCGGACCGCAGGCGGGCCGCGACGAGGTCCCTGACGACCTCGGTCTGCCCGTAGATCGTCACCGCGCGGCCGGTGAGCTCGGTCATGGGGATGTGGTGGCTCTCACCGGCGAAGCGCAGGTGGATCCCGCCATGAACGAGGCCCTGGCGGTCGAGGCGCTCGCCGAGCCCCGCGTCGCGCAGGACGTCAGTCGTGCCCTGCTCGAGCACGCCGGCGCGGATTCGCGCCTCGATGTAGGCGCGGCTGCGGGCCTCGAGCACGACCGTGTCGACGCCGTGGCGGTCGAGCAGGTGCGCGAGCAACAGACCGGCTGGACCCGCTCCGATGATCGCTACCTGCGTGCGCATGTCGCCGTCCTCATCCGCCGGCCCCCGGGCCTCGGTCGTGGAGGCGGCGAGTCTACGCGGCGTCGCCGGAGGCCATCCCCGCCGGCTCGATCGGCGCGTCGTCGACGCAGACGCAGTCGCGGCCGGCCCGCTTGGCCTCGTAGAGCGCGGCGTCGGCACGGTGGAACATGTCGTCGTAGACGAAGCGCTCGCCCGGCGGGCTCACCGCGACGCCGACCGAGATCGTCATCGCCACGCCCGCGCACGGCTCCGAGCCGATCGCGTCGCGTAGACGGTCGGCCACGCGACGCGCTCCCGCGGGCTCGGCGTCGGGCAGCAGGACGAGGAACTCCTCGCCGCCGAGGCGATACGCCGACTCGAATGTGCGCAGGCAGCCGCGGATGCGGCTCGCCGCCTCGCGCAGGACGGCGTCGCCCGCGGCGTGTCCGGAGCGGTCGTTGACCTGCTTGAAGTGATCGAGGTCGGCGATCAGGATCGCCACGCGGGGCGGCCTGGATGCCGAGGCGGCACCGAGCTCGAGCAGTCGAGCCTGCAGCGCGCTGCGGTTGAGCAGCCCGGTGAGCTCGTCGACGACACCGGCGCCGCGGAAGCCGACGGCGGAGCCACCGACCAGGGCACCGACCCATCCGGCCTCGACGAGCAGCGCGAGCGGGAAGAGCAGGATGGCCGGGGTGGCGAGCACCTGCGAGGCGTCGAGGGCGAAGGCCACGATCGTCATCAGCACCGCCGTGTACGCCGTGCCGGCCGCCGCCGCCTTTGCCCGCAGCACGGCGCAGCGGCCGGGCACCATCAGCACGAGCAGCGAGAGCGCGAACATCGGCGCGCCGTGCGCGCTCACGAAGCCGATGGCGATCGACGTCTGGAACAGCGCCCACGCGCTCGTCAGCGCGCGGCTGGGCCGGCGGAAGCGGTAGGCGTTGCGCGAGAGCAGATAGAACGGGACGGCGGCCAGCACCGGCGCGATGAGCGGGTGCCAGCCGTACCACGGGATGGCGAACGCGATGCACACGAACGCTTGCCCCCCCAGGAAGCAGAACAGCACCCGCAGCCGCCGGTTGAGATCGAGGATGTGCTCGCGCTCGAGCTCCTCGGTGACCGGACGGGCGCGCCGCGGCGAGGCCTCGTCTCCGAGCGTCCAGCCCGCATCGGGGGGCGGCCCCGCGGCCGCTCGCTCGGCCGGAGTCGACTCCGCCGGTGCGGGCGACCGGTCGATCGCCCGCAGGTGGGGGGTCGGCGCCGCCGGCGCCGCCGCCGCGGCGTTCGCCACGAACACGCGATCGCGTCCGGCCTGCTTGGCGGCGTAGAGCGCCCGGTCGGCCCGGGAGAAGACGGCGTCGAAGTCGAACGGCTCACCGGCGACCGATGCCGCGACGCCGAACGACATCGTGATCGCGACCGCGCCGGCCGGCCGGTCGCGCACCGCCTTCCACATCCGCGAGGCCACCGCGTGGGCCCCGCCCGCGTCGACGCCGGGCAGCAGGACCAGGAACTCCTCGCCACCGAGCCGGTACACCGGCTCGAAGGCGCTCACGACGTCGCTCAGCCGCCGCGCCACCTCGCGCAGCACGTCATCGCCGGTGACGTGACCATGATCGTCGTTGACCGCCTTGAAATGGTCGATGTCGCCGACCACGACGGCCACGGTCTCGCCGGTCAGCGCGACGTTGTGGGCAAGCTCGGCCAGCCGCGGCGCGAGCGCCGAGCGGTTGAGCGCCCCGGTGAGCTCGTCGAAGAACGCCGCGCGCCGCGTGTCATCCTCGAGGTCGCGTACGGCGAGCGCCGTGACCGCGAGCGAGAAGAGCACGAGCGGCGCGCAGTAGCCGACGGCCGGGATGGCGCTCACCTCCGGCCAGTCCACGGCGAATGCGACGGCGAGCGAGAGCCCCACGGCGAGCGCGGTGGCGGCGATCACGACGCGTCGCGGGAAGAGGACGGCCGCGGGCAACAGCGGCAGGGCGAACACGATCAGGTAGTCGGCGGACCGGGTCGGGGCGATGACGATCGACAAGGCCAGCATGAGCTCGGCGAACACGAACGAGAGCGCGTACCCGAGCTCGGGATCTCGGTCGCGCGGCTGATTGCGCGCCCACGTGAGGGCGTAGACGACGATCGCCGCCACCGGTGGCAGTAACGGGAGCCAGCCGTAGGTGGCCACGCCCGACACGCCGGCGATCGTGAACAGGCCGATGATCGCCGGCATGCCCGGGCGCAGACTGCGCCCGACATCGGTCAGGCGGCGTCGCTCCGCCTCGTCGCGGCAGAGGAAGTCCTTGGCCCTCATGGTCTGAACATCGACCGGCGAGCGCCGATGTGTGAAGTCCGGCCGCCGGTACCGGACGCCACTGACCGCCGCCCGTCGCCCGGCTCGCTAGGGTGCGGAGCCCGATGAAGATCATCTACACGCACACCGACGAGGCCCCCGCCCTGGCCACCGAGTCGCTCCTACCGATCGTGCGGTCGTTCGCCGGCGCGGCCGACGTCGAGATCGAGCTGCGCGACATCTCGCTGGCGGGGCGGATCCTCGCCCAGTTCCCGGAGCGCCTGACCGACGCGCAGCGCGTCGGCGACGCGCTCGCCGAGCTCGGCGCGCTGGCCCAGACCGCGGATGCGAACATCATCAAGCTGCCGAACGTCAGCGCGTCGGTCCCGCAGCTGAAGGCGGCGATCGCCGAGCTGCAGGCGCAGGACTTCGCGGTTCCTCCCTACCCCGACGAGCCGGCCGACGAGGAGCAGCGCGCGATCCGCGCCCGCTACGACCAGGTGAAGGGCAGCGCCGTCAATCCGGTGCTGCGCGAGGGCAACTCCGATCGCCGCGCCCCCGCATCGGTGAAGGCCTACGCTCGCAAGCACCCTCACTCGATGGGCGCCTGGTCGCCCGCGTCGCACTCGCACGTCTCGACGATGAACGACGGCGACTTCCGTTCCACCGAGCGGTCGGTCACCGTGGCGCAGCCGGGCGTGGTGCGTATCGAGCACGTCGACGCGGACGGCGCCGTGACCACGCTCAAGGCGTCGCTGCCCGTGCTGGCCGGCGAGGTGCTCGACGCCTCGGTCATGCGCCACTCGGCGCTTCAGGCCTTCCTCGCCGAGCAGGTCGCCGACGCCAAGGTGCAGGGCGTCCTCTTCTCCGTGCACCTGAAGGCGACGATGATGAAGGTGTCCGACCCGATCATCTTCGGCCACGCGGTGCGCGCGTTCTTCGCCGACCTGTTCGCCGAGCACGGCGCCGCGCTCGACGCCGCCGGCGTCAACGCGAACGACGGCGTGGCGACGCTGCTGTCCGCGATCGAGGCGCTGCCAGCGCCCGAGCAGGAGGCGGTGCGAGCCGCGATCGACGCCGCGTACGCGAGCGGCCCCGCGCTCGCCATGGTCGATTCCGAGCGCGGCGTCACGAACCTGCACGCCCCGAGCGACGTGATCGTCGACGCGTCGATGCCCGCGGCGATCCGGGCCTCAGGTCAGATGTGGAACGCCGCCGGCGAGCAGCAGGACACGAAGTTCGTCATCCCCGACCATTCCTACGCGGCGCTCTACGCCGAGACGGTGAACCACTGCCGCGAGCACGGCGCGTTCGACCCGGCGACGATGGGCACGACGCCGAACGTCGGCCTCATGGCCCAGAAGGCCGAGGAATACGGGTCGCACGATAAGACGTTCGAGATCGCCGCGCCCGGCACGGTGCGCGTCGTCGACGACACCGGCGCCACGCTGCTCGAGCACGAGGTCGCGGCCGGGGACATCTGGCGCATGTGCCAGTGCAAGGACGCCGCGATCGCCGACTGGATCCGTCTCGCCGTCGCGCGCGCCCGCGCGACCGGCGCTCCAGCCGTCTTCTGGCTCGACGCGACCCGCCCGCACGACGCCGAGCTGCTGCGTAAGGTGCGCCCGGCCCTGGAGGAGCTCGAGACCGACGGCCTGCAGATCGAGATCCTCGATGTCGCGGCGGCGACGCGCTTCACGCTCGAGCGCGCGCGCCGCGGCGAGGACACGATCTCGGTCACCGGCAACGTCCTGCGCGACTATCTCACCGACCTGTTCCCGATCCTGGAGCTCGGGACGAGCGCGAAGATGCTCTCGATCGTGCCGCTGATGAGCGGCGGCGGCCTCTTCGAGACCGGCGCGGGCGGGTCGGCGCCGAAGCACGTGCAGCAGTTCCTCAGCGAGAACCACCTGCGCTGGGACTCGCTCGGCGAGTTCCTCGCGCTCGCGGTGTCGCTCGAGATGCTCGCCGATACGACGGGCAACCCGCGCGCGAAGCTGCTCGCCGACACCCTCGATCGCGCGACCGGGAGCGTGCTCGAGCACAACCGCTCGCCGTCGCGCAGGACGGGCCAGCTCGACAACCGAGGCAGCCACTTCTACCTCGCGCTGTACTGGGCGCAGGAGCTCGCCGCTCAGGGCGACGACCCCGAGATCGCCGCGCGCTTTGCAGCGCTCGCCGGGCGCCTGGCCGCGAACGAGGCGGCGATCGTGGCCGAGCTCGCCGCCGTCCAGGGATCGCCGGTGGACATCGGCGGCTACTACCGCCCTGACCCGCAGCGTACGGCCGACGCGATGCGCCCGAGCGCCACGCTCAACGCCGTGCTCGCGGCGTTGTAGCGCGGGCCCAGCCCTCCGCTCCCGACCGTCCAGACGCGGCGCGGGGCGACCGTCCGTCCAGACTCCGGCCCGGATGAGCCCGCGATGTCCGGCTCCTGCCGATTGGTGCAGGGATGCCGCCTCGCAGTGCAGGACAGGGCCCGGAGCGGACGGCGCCCTCCGCGACCGGACGCGCCCGCCGGGTGCGCCACGCGCTCGGCGCGCTGGCGACGTGCGCGCTCGCGGTACCGACCGCCGCGGTGGCCCTCGCGCCGCGCCCCGCCGGCGCCGCGACGGCGCGCCACCGGAGCGCCACGCTGCAGCGGCGCCCGAACCGCACCCGGCACCCGGCCGCCACGACGAGCGTCCCGCGCCGCGGGCGGTCGCGCCACCGGCCACCGCGAGGCGTCCCCCACCGGCCCATCGCGACCACGACGTCCACCACGACCTCGTCGCGATCGGCGACGGCGACGACGACGTCCCAGACGGTCACCGTCACCACCACGCCGAGCGCGACGAGCACCCTCACCTCGAGCTCGTCGACCTCGGTGACCACGACCGCCGCGCCGCCCGAACCGGTCACATCGACCTCGACGATGACGACGACGGTGACGGCGACATCCTCGGACGCCGGATCGATGCCCGCCGATCCGGCCGATCAGCCGTACGAGATGGGCGGCGACTATGCGGGCGCGTTCAACCAGCCGATCCCGGCCGACGAGCCGACCGACCCGCAGTCCGCCCAGGTCGTCTCCGACATGGTCACGAGCATGGGCCAGCAGCGGGTCCTGCTCAATGAGGGCGCCGACGTGCCGGGGATCTACACGGCCTCGGGGTCCGATCCGATCTGGACGATCACCGACACGGCCGGGCTGCCCACGATCACCTTCCCGATCCCGGCGGGCGCGACTCCCGGCGGTGTGGCCTCAACCGGCTCGGACGCGCCGATGGTCGTCTACGACCCGAGCAACCCGACCTGGGGTGCCGACACCGAGCTTCGCCTCTGGCACGCGACGATGGACCCGACGACGCACACGATCAGCACCGACGGCTACGGCATCTTCCACTACGACCGAGGCAGCGACGGCCGGCCGGTGCTCGGCTGGGGGACCGGCGACGGCCTGTCCTGGGCGGGCCTCATCCGCGGCTGGGAGGTTCAGGCCGGCTCCATCAACCACGCGCTGCGCTTCGCCGCTCCGGGTGCCTCCTCGGGCTTCCGCCTCCCGGCCATCAGCTCCGACCAGAGCGGCCCGGGTCCGCTCGAGGAGGGCATGCGCCTGCAGCTGAGCCCGTCGGTCGACTGCTCGACGCGCACGGTGCCCTTCCCGGACCCCACCGGCAAGGACACCCGCTTCCTGCACGAGATCTGCCGCGCGCTGCAGGTCTACGGGATGATCCTCACCGACGGGAGCAGCAACTACGCGCTGATGATGGAACTCGACACCGCCGACGGCGGCACGGCCAACTGGAGCTCGATCCTCGCGCCGCCGCCCTCGAACCTGTGGGGGAACATCATCCGCGACCAGACGGCGAACCTGACCGGCGACGGCGTTCCGCGCGACGCGACGACCGGGATCCCCTGGGATCAGATGCGCGTGCTCGCCTCGAGCGTGTTCCCGAACGCGGGGTAGCGCCGCGCGCGGTCAGACCGCCGGCAGGAGCCCATCGTCGGGCTCGGTGAGCTGCGGTCCGGCGTGGCCGCCGACGACGCCGTCGCCGTCCTCGCTGGGCGCGAGATCCTCGATCGCCTCGTCGGGTGTCTGCGACTCGGGAGTGGCCTGGGGTTCATCGGACACGTTCGACTCCTCCTACGTAGTGAGATGCACTTGGGGTCGACGGTAGTGCTCGAAGGGGTCGCTGACAGTGTCAGGAGAGTCTCAACCGAGGGCCGCGGATGCCCGCCCGACGGACACCGCTCAAGTCTGCGCCGCGGCGGACGATCACTCCGAACGTAGCCGACAGGGAGTCGGTTAGGCCAACTAACCAACGTCATCAGGGAGATGAACGCATGGCCCTTTATGTGAACACCAACATCTCGGCGATCGATGCCGCGAATAACCTCAACACGACAGAGATGTCGCTTGAGACCGTTACGCAGCAGCTGTCGTCGGGTCTTCGCATCAACAGCGCAGCTGATGATGCGGCCGGTCTGACCATCAGTGAGAACCTGCAGAGTCAGATCAACGGCGTCGACCAGGCCAACCGCAACGCGCAGGACGGCGTCTCGCTCGTGCAGACGGCCGCCGGCGCGCTCGATCAGGTGCAGCAGATGCTGCAGCGCATCCGCGAGCTGGCCGTGCAGTACGGCAACGGCACGCTGAACAGCACCGACCAGACGGCCATCCAGACCGAGGTCAACCAGCTGCTGTCGGAGATCGAGCAGATCGGCTCGACGGCGCAGTTCAACGGCATCAACGTCCTGAACAGCGCGGCGACGCTCACCTTCCAGGTGGGTGCCAACGACGGCGAGGTCATCACGGCCTCCACGGTGAGCCTCGGCTCCTCGATCGGCACCATCAGCCTCGGTACGGCCACGACGCTGAGCTCGATCGATGCCGCGATCAATGCGGTGTCCGGTGTGGACTCGACGTTCGGCGCGGTGCAGAATCGCCTGCAGTACACGATGGCGAACCTCTCCACCTACGAGGAGAACCTCACCTCGGCCAACAGCCGGATCATGGACGTCGACATGGCCACGGCGATGACGACGTTCACGAGCGAGCAGGTGCTCCAGCAGGCCGGTACCGCGATGCTCAGCCAGGCGCAGAAGCTGCCCGATGCTGTGCTGTCGCTGCTGCAGGGCGCGTAACCGCCGCCTGACCCAACCTTGCCCATCGGGCGGCGCCTCGGCGCCGCCCGATGACGGCACCAGACCTCGTCAGCCGTCGCGACCGCTGATGGGACACAAACGCCCCGTGGTACCTCCCTGCGCGGGGCCATATACGCCGATCCATCGAGGGACCGGAAGCGGAGACGGGCGGCCTGGTGCCGCCCGTCTCTGCGTTCACAGTCAGCGCTCCGACTCGAACCGGCAAACGCCGCCGCCCGCGCGGGTGGTTTGCATGTCGCGGGGCGCGCGCGTAGCCTGGAATTCCCCCACCGCACATGACCCGAGGAGCGTGACTCATGTTCGTGAGCATCCGGACCTACCGCTTGGGCAAGGGCTCGATCGACGATGTGATGCACCGCGTCGACCGCGACCTCGCCGACGCCTTTGCCCGAGAGCCGGGCTTCGTCAGCTACGAGGTCGCCCAGACCGGTGACCGCACGGTGGCCTCGATCACGATGTTCCACGAGCGCGAGCAGGCCGAGGCTTCTAACCGCCTCGCCGCCGAGTGGGTGTCGCAGGAGCTGACCGACTTCGACGTCGAGCGCATGGGCGTGATGAACGGCGAGGTGATGGTCAGTCGCGCGAGCTCGGACATCCTCGTGGCGGCGCACCACTGAGGCGGCATCGCGCAAGAGCCTGGCCGGCGATTTCTAGAAATTGATTGCTAGTTTCGTGCCGCCGGAGTAGTGTGCCACCGAGGTGCGTCGAGGCTCGGCTGTCGCCGACCGCCAGGCGGCTCGACGCGCACAGAGAGGCCCAGACATGTCGGTCAGCGAGCGCCAAGCGGGGCGCGACGCAGCGACGGGTGCGGACGCAAGCGTCATTGCCGATGCGAGCCGCACGAGCGCCGCGACGCTGACCCCCACCGAGGCGTGGTCGCGACGGGTGCGGCGCGTCGGCGGCTTCATTCAGTTGGCCTTCGCGGCGTTCTGGCTGCTCCGCGGGAGCCTGGTCATCGGCGGGCTGACAGCAGGCGTGCTGATCGCGGTGTCTGGCGTCACCGCGACCGGCGTGTGTGCCTACGCCATCCGGGTCACCGCCGGCACCGCCCCCCGGCCCACCAGTCCCGAGGCCAAGCGGATCGAGCGGTCCGTCACCGTCGCCACCGTCATCGAGCTCGCCGCGGCATTCGTCCTCCCCGCCATCGTCATCGCCACCGGTCACTCCGACTGGGTGCTGCCGTCGATCGCGATCACGATCGGGCCGCTGCTGCTGTGGCTCGACCATCTCGTCGACATCCCCCGGTACCGACCGGTCGGCTGGGCGCTGACCGTCGGACCGCTCATCCTCGTGGCCACGATGTCGGGCACGCCGCTCGTCGCCACCACCGGCATCGCCGCCGGCCTCCTCCTGCTCGGTACCGCCACGGCCGGCTTCCACGACCTCGCCGGGGTCCAGCGACGAGCCCGGCCGGCGGCGCCTCGGTGAGCGGCGATCGACTACACGTGGTGTTCGGGACGGGGCAGGTGGGACGCGCCCTGGCCGCACACCTGACCGAGCGCGGATTCCCGGTCCGGGCCGTGTCGCGGACCCGACCGGCGGTGATGGCCGACGGGGTGCAGTGGCGGTCGGCCGACGCGAGCGACCCCGCGGCCGCGATCGAGGCCGCCGAGGGCGCATCGGTCGTCTACCAATGCCTCAACGCGCCGTACGCGAACTGGCCCCAGCGTTTCCCCCCGCTGCAGCGTGGAGTGCTCGGCGCGGCCGAGCGCACCGGCGCGCTCCTGGTCGGCCTGGAGAACCTGTACGGGTACGGCCCGATCGGGGGGACGCCGATGACCGAGGATCTCCCGCTCGCCGCCACGACCGTCAAGGGTCGCACCCGCGCGGCGATGACCGCGGAGTTGCTGACCGCCGCGCAGGCTGGGCGGGTTCGCGTGGCCATCGGACGGGCGTCGGACTTCTTCGGTCCCGGCGTCACCGAGACCACGCTCGGCGAGCGCGTCTTCGCCAACGCGCTGGCCGGCAAGCGCGCGGACTTTCTCGGTAACCCGGATCTGCCCCATACCTACAGCTACGTCCCCGACGTGGCCGCCGGTCTGGCCACCCTGGGGACCGACGAGCGCGCGGTCGGCGGAGTGTGGCACCTGCCCGGCCCGGAGACCGTGACGACGCGCCACGTCCTGGAGCTTCTCGGCGGCGAGGTGGGACACCCGGTCGGCGTTCGCTCGGTGCCCAAGCCGGTGTTACGCGCCCTTGGACTGTTCAACCCGACGATCCGGGCGCTCGCCGAGATGGCCTACGAGTTCGATGAGCCGTTCGTGCTCGACACCTCCAAGTACGAGGCCACGTTCGGGACGGCCGGCACGCCGCTGGCCGCGGCGATCGCCGCCACGGTCGCCTGGTACCGAAGCCGCGCCGGCACCCCCAACTCGCGACAGCAAGGACGGACCTCATGGCCGACACCGACACCGACACCCGCCTCAGCCCCGACGCCGAGTTCCGACCGTTCGTCAACCCGGCCACCGGAGAGTGGATCCAGTTCACAGCCTCGGACGGCGACGAGGACGTAGTCCGCTTCAGGTGGCGCAGCAGGCCGGGCGGAACGATCACCGAGCACGCGCATCCCCACCAGGAGGAGCGCTTCACCATCGAGTCCGGCGAAGCCCACTTCACCGTCAACGGCGGGGAGCACGTGGTCGGACCCGGCGAGACGATCGTGGTGCCCGCGGGTGCGCGTCACTCGGAATGCAACCCCGGGTCGGTGGAGATCGAAGGCATGGTCGAGCTGCGCCCGGCGCTCCACACACGGGAGATGCACGAGGCCTTCGCCGGTCTGGCCGCCGAGGGCAAGACCAACGCCAGGGGGGCGCCGAGGAACCCCCTCCAACTCGGCGCCACCGTCTGGCACTTCCGCCGCGAGAGCCGGGTGACGTCGCCGCCGGTATGGGTGCAGAACCTCATGCTCCCGCCGCTGTCCGCGCTGGCCAGGGTCCTTGGCCTGCGCCCGTACCACGAGCGCTGGGACACCCGGATCAGCGACTGAGCGCAAACGCGACGCGATCGTAGCGATGGCGGCGCGCGCCGACCGCTCGCCGCGCTGCTGAAGGATGCGCACCTTCTCGGAGCAATCCGCCGCGGTCGCGTCTCCTGCCGGCCTGCGTCGGCGCCGATGTCCAAGACATGGGGTCATTCGGATCGCGCGAGTCCGCGCTCCCGCGCGGCGTGGTTCACTCGGGTCTTCCGCAGCAGGACGTCGAGCTGCTGCGGCGACTGCTGGTCGGTGGATATCTCGCGGCGGCCGGGACCGCGGCCCTCGCCCTGTTCATGCCCGGCGCCGACCGGGGCAACAAGGGCCTGCTGGCGGTCGCTCTGGCGGCGCTCGCGACTGCGGTGCTGTGCGCGCTTGGCCGGCGGCTGCCCCAGGTGGTGATCAAGCAGATCGGCTTCTCCGGCGCGATCCTGCTCTCAAGCGCGCTCGTCGTCGTCGCGCGGCCGCTCGGTCCGGCGCCGCTGTACTACCTGTGGCCGGCGCTCACGTGCGGGCATTTCGGTACCCGCCGCGACGCCATCGTGAGCAGCGCGCTCCTCTGTGTCTGCCTCGCCGCGGCGCTCCCGTTCGCGCACGACGCGCAGGTCCCGCTGGTCACGTATGTCTCGGTCGTGACCATCTTCCTGTTCGTCATCGCGGGCTACCAGCGCCAACGCGCTCGCACGAGCGACCTGACGGCGGAGCTCGCTGTGGCGGCCGGCCACGACGTGCTCACCGGCTTGCCCAACCGTGCCACCCTGGCCGCCGAGCTTCCGCGACGCGTCGGGGAGGCCGACCGGCTCGGACGGCTGCTCGGACTCGTGTTCATCGATCTCGACGGGTTCAAGGCGATCAACGACGGCTACAGTCACACGGTCGGCGATGAATTGCTGCAGGCGGTGGCCGACCGCCTGCTCGGCGCCGTCTCGCGTGCGGACCTCGTGGTGCGCCACTCCGGGGACGAGTTCCTGGTGCTCGCGCTCGTCGAGAGCCGGCGTGAGCTCGACGGTGTGCGGCAGCGCGTGCAGGGCATCTACGACGACCCGTTCACGCTCAGCGTCGGCGAGGTGAGGATCGGCGGCTCGGTGGGCGCAGCGACCTACCCGGACGAGGCGCGCAGCGCCGAGGAGCTGCTCACCCGGGCGGACATCGACATGTACGAAGCGAAGCGGCACCGCTCCGGCGCTTCGCGGCGTTCCGCGCCCGCACGCGAGCACGCGGGCGCGAGACGAGACCTTCTCGCAAGCTGAGCGGCGCCGCAGCCTGCGCCGCACGGACCGCCGGGGGCTGCAGCCCGGCCTCGGCCACAGCCCGCCGGTCCGTCTAGCTCGCGGCGTACTCCTTCTCTGCCTTGTCGAGCTCGCGCTTGAACTCCTTGTTGTCGACGTCGATCTCCTTCTCGGTCGACTTCTCGGCGCGCGTGAGCGCCTTGTCGAGCTGCTCCTGCAGGCGCGACTCCCCGATCACCAGCAGTGTCGCCTCGCCCGTGTCGATGAGGTCGCCAAGCTCCTTGGCGTCGCCGCGCGAAATGCCCTTGCGGAAGTGTCCGCCCAGGCCTCCGATGACGCCGCCGACCAGCGCCGCGGGAATGATCGCCGGCGCGGCCAGGACCCCGACCGCCGCGCCGACGGCGATGCCACCCCACGCGCCGTGCTGCGTCGGCTTCTCGTGCTTCTCGACGTGGACCTTGCCGTCGGCGTCCTTCGTGACCAACGCGACGTCATACGTGCCCACGAGCTTCTCCGCGTGCAGATCGAGCAGCGCGTCGTAGTCCTCCTCGGCAGCCATCTTGTCGGCGTAGGTCGCGAGATAGATAAAGACCGGTCTATCGCTCATATGAACTCCTGTGTCCTCGGATGGCCGCGCGCCTCCAGCGGGCTCCTTCCGCGGACCAGGCGCGCATGGACCCCGATCCTCGCCGACCATTGAACGCGCGCCATCCGCCGAGCCCCACGCCCACGATGCGGGTTCCCCGCAGGTCGTGATCGTTGCCCGCTCCCCCTCACGAAGTCGTTGCACGAAGGTCAGACCCAACCGCGCTCGGCGGCATAGATGACGGCCTTGGCGCGATCCGTGACGCCGAGCTTGGCGTAGATGTTGTGCAGGTGGGTACGCACCGTGCTCGCCGACAACGCGAGATCGAGCGCGACCTCCTTTGAGACCCGCCCCTCGGCGATGCGCCGGAGCAGGTCCTGCTCTCGTCGGGACAGCGGGCAGGACTCCGGAAACCGGCCGCGGACAAATCCGCCGGTCGGAAGCTCGTACATGACGCGGCGCAACGCCGCGGGGTCCATGTGCAGCGCCCGGGCGACGCCGAGCATCGCGGCGGGCGAGACCGCCGTGCCGTGCTGGTAGTGCGCCAGCATGTCGGCCAACCGCACGATCGCGGCCTCGCCGGCAGCATCGGCGGCGTGGTGGCGCTCGATCACCGCCGCGATCGTCGCCGGCAGGCCCCAGCGACGCGCCAGGACGCCGCCGACCGCCGCGTGGTCGACGCCCAGGACGTCGCGTTCGCGCTCGATCCTCTCCTCGGGAGTGCGGGCCTGCCGGTGCACGCCGCCCGGATAGCCGGGATAGGCACGGGTGAGCACCAGGGTCCCGATGTCGTGCAGCAGGCTCGTGACCATGAGGCGGTCCCGATGCTCGTACCCGATCTCGCAGGCGATGACGCCGGCCGCACGCTGCGCAGCGACCGCGTGGCGGCGCGAGCGCTCCGCCAACGCATCCCATCTGGTCGTCCTGGCGAAGAAGTCGAACGTGGGGGCGCGAGCCACGATGCCCTGTACTCCCTGGGGCGACAGCCGCTCCACTGCCGCGACCACGCTGTCGATCGTGCCGCGCGCACCGACGCCGGCGTGGTTCGCGACCCGCATGACCGCGATCGTCAACGCCAGGTCGGACTCGGCGGCGGCAACGATCTCGTGTGCGCACCCACCATCCGCCACGAGCGCCAGCGCGCGGCTGCGCGACTGCGCCAGCGCCGGCAGAGCCTCGAGCTCCGCGATCGCCTCGCTCAGGCGACGACCGTGGCCGACGTGCAACTGGCGAGGAGCCACCGCGCCGTCCGCGTGCGCGGCGGACGCCCTGACGGATCGAGGGGCCAATGGCACGGCGCTAGCGCTGCTGGTCATCACGGTGTGGATCGACGCGGGCCGGCGTCCATCCATCCCCGATCTGCGGTAAACCGGTTGCCGGAGACGCTCCAGACGGCGCCTGATGCTGCGATTTGCCGGACTCCGGCCGCGAGACCGGGACGAACAGGCTCTACGACGCAGTGGCTACAGGGCTTTAGGCCAACTGGCGGCGAACCGACATAGACCGCATGGGTATTCAGTCAACGCCCGTGCGCCTCGATCTGGAGGCGCTGGAGCGGGTTCTGTGCGAACAGACGCTCACGGGGACACCGTCGGATGCTGTACGGGCGACGCTCAAAGCCGTGTCGGGCGCCGCGTTCTGTGTGTTCGACGCAGAACTGCGCTTCGTGTTCGCAGAAGGGCAGGCGCTGGGCGCCGTCGGTGGTCGGTCTGGAGCCGAGATCGAGGGCGCCCTGTTCGACGAGCTGATCGCCGTGTCGCCCGATGGCCTGCGCGAGGCCTATCAGGCTGCGCTGGCAGGCCAGAGAACCCAGGTCGACGTCCGCGGCGACTCGCGCACCTGGGAGGTGCATGCAGCGCCGATCTGCGACGCCGACGGCGAAGTGATAGCGGGCCTGTCGATCACCCTCGACGTCAGCGAGGAGCGGTATCAGCAGCAGCGCATGAATCGAACGACGCGGGGCCAGGCGGCACTCACGGCCCTGAGCCGCCTCGCTGCCGAGGATGCGGGCCTGGACGGGCTATTGCAGCAGGCCTGCGACGCGGTCGCGCACACGCTCGAGGTTGATCAAGCCGCCGTTCAGCAGCTCGATGAAACGTCCGGGCATCTGCTGCTGACCGCCGGCTTCGGCTGGCCCGGCGATGTGATCGGTCGCACCCGCCTGCCGCTCACCCAAGAGCGTCGAGGCGCCATTCTGGCCCTGTCGGGCGGTCCGCAGGTGCTGTCCGACGGATCCGCGAGCGATTCCGGCGCAGCGCTGCTCACCGCGGGTGGCTTCGCGAGCATGCTCTCCGTCCTGGTCGGGGGCCCGGAGCGTGCGTACGGGACGCTGCATGCCGTGAGCGTCTCGCCCCGGGAGTTCACGGACCACCAGGCCGCCTTCCTACAGGCGATCGCGAACATCCTGTGGAACGCGATCGAGCGATCGGATTCCGAGGCGACCTACCGCAGTGCCGCCCTGTACGACCAGACGACGGGCCTGGCGAGTCGAAGCCTCATGCTCGAGCGTCTCGAGCGCGCGATCGACCGCGCTCGCGCGGAGAGGTGCGCGGCGATGGTGCTGCTGGTCGATCTCGACAACTTCAACGTCATCAACGACTCCATCGGTCGGCTCGCGGGCGATGAGCTCCTGCGGGCGCTCGCGCCGCGGCTGCAGACGGTCGCGCGCAGTTGCGACACGGTGGCTCGCCTGGGCGGCGACGAATTCGCGATCGTGTGTGAAGGGATCGTCAGCGACGTTCACGCTCTCAGCATCGCCGAGCGCGTGGCGGCCGCGGTTCGCGAACCGTTCGACCTCGACGGGCGCCGCCACGTCGTGCAGGCGAGCGTGGGCGTGGTCGTGGACGCCGGCGGCTCGTCGGCCGACCTCATGGTGCGCGACGCCGACGCTGCGCTGCATGCCGCCAAGACGCTCGGTGGCGCGCGGGTCGAGCTGTTCTCGCCGGCCATCCGCCAGCGCGTCGTCACCCGCATGAAGACCGAGTCCGAGCTGTACCGGGCGCTCGAGCGCGACGAGATGCGGGTGCACTACCAGCCATTCTTCTCGCTGCCCGACCGCCGGCTCCTCGGCATGGAGGCGCTCGTGCGCTGGCAGCACCCGGACCGCGGCCTGGTGGCGCCCGACGAGTTCATTCCCCTCGCCGAGCAGACCGGCCTCATCATCGAGCTGGGCGCCTGGGTGCTGCGGACGGCCGCGCACACCCTGCGCGAGCTCCTGTCGTTGCGTCCGACCGCAGAGCCCTTGATGGTCAGCGTCAACGTCTCGGCTCGCCAGCTGCGACCGAAGGCCGGCCAGGTCAGTCTGATCGAGACCGTCGAACGGACGCTGGCCGACGCTGGCCTTCCCGCCACGGCGCTCGCGCTGGAGATCACGGAGAGCACGCTGATGGACGGGGACGAGCTCCCGGTGCTGCACGAGCTCAAGGCGCTGGGAGTGCAGACGATGCTGGACGACTTCGGCACCGGACACTCCTCGCTGAGTCGACTCAGCGACGTGCCGCTCGACGTCGTCAAGATCGATCGCCACTTCGTCAGCGGCCTCGGCGATCAGCAGAACCGCGAGCCGATCGTGGCCGCGATCATCGCCATGGCCGACGCTCTGGGCCTCGGCGCCATCGCCGAGGGAGTCGAGACCGACCGCGAGTGGGATTCCCTGGTGGCCCTTGGCTGCACGGCCGCCCAGGGCTTCGGGCTGGCCCGGCCGATGCCCGCGGCCAACCTGATGTCGATGGCGGCCGGCCACCTCGGCAGGCACGCCGCCTGAGCCCCGCCGGGGCATGCCGGCGGCCCGGGTCGGCCACCGCCTCCCGACATCACCGATCTGGGGGTCAAGTCGCACCGCGCCGTGCCGATGATTGGGTTGTTCCGCGGGTTGCCATAACGTCCTCGCAGGACTCCCGCGGTTGGCAGTCAGATCCCCGCGTCACAGACTCCACGCCGGTCCCCCCGCCGGCGTGGAGTCGCGCGGCGTGGCTTGGCGCCCAGCGAGCCGCGCGCGAGGCGAGTCGTGTGCAACCGATAGCGTCTCGTGTTGCGTGAAGTCCGCGGACAGTCCAACCCCCGACGCTACGTTCCGCGAGCGGCTCCTCGAGGCATTGGCCGAGTCGATCCGCGAGAAGGGCCTGCAGCGCACGCAGATCACCGACATCGTGCGCATCGCGCGCACGTCGCGACGCACCTTCTACGAATGCTTCGCCGATAAGGAGTCCTGCTTCATCGAGATGATCGACGCGGCGCGCGTCTCGGTGCAGGAGGAGATCGTCGCCTCCGTCGACGCGCAGGCCTCCTGGCCGGTGCAAATCGATCAGGCCGTCGATGCGTTCCTCGGGGCCCTGGCGCGCGATCCGGCGCTCACGGTGACCATCTCGCGGGAGCTGCCGGCGCTGGGCTTTCGCGGGTTCGCGTTTCAGCGTGAGGGCACCGAGCTCTATGCAGAGCTCGTGGTCGGACTGTCCCAATCGGACGAGATGCGGCGGGCCGGCGTGATGCCGATCTCGACCGCGACGGCAGTCATGCTCGTCGGTGGGATCAGCGAGCTCATCGACCGCGCCGGGTTCCGCGGCGAGCCCGTGGAGTCGCAGGCCCCGGTCATCAAGGCCGTCGTGAAGGCAGTCCTCGACCCCGCCGCCGCACGTTCGTCGCCGGGCAGACCGAAGCCGCGCCAAGGCAGTCGGCCGGCCACGCCGCGCGGCTGACGCATCGAGGTGCCGCAGGCTAGGCGGCCCGGGCTCGCTGCGGCGGTCGCGCGCGCACCGGGTTATCGAAGCGCAGCACGTCGTCCTCGATCGTCCCGTGGCGCAGCGTCACGAGGTCGTTGAGATAGCTCATGCCGAGTTGCCACGGCGCCTTCGTGCCCTGCTTGGGGAAGGCGTCGATCGAGCGCAGCACGTATCCGGACTCGAAGTCCAGCAGCGGCCGACGAGCGGCGTGAGTGTCATGCAGCTCGGGCACGCAGCGGCGGTGGCCGTTTCGGTCCATATGGGCGAGGACGCGGCACACGAACTCGCTGGCCAGGTCGGCCTTCAGCGTCCAGGACGCGTTCGTGTAGCCGATCGTGAACGCGAAGTTCGGTACGCCCGAGAGCATCGTCGCCTTGTAGGCCACCGCGTCGGCCAGGTCCACCGCCTTGCCGTCGACGTCGAGCGCCATGCCTCCGAGCGCGAGCAGGTTCAGGCCCGTGGCGGTCACGATCACGTCGGCGGCCAGCTCGTCACCGGAGGCGAGTCGCAGGCCCCGCTCGGTGAAGGTCTCGATCTGGTCGGTGACGACCGACGCCGTGCCGTCGCGGATGACCTTGAACAGGTCGCCGTCGCGCGCGAGGCACAGCCGCTGGTCCCACGGGTCATAGCGCGGAGCGAAGTGCGTGTCGATGTCGTAGCCCGGGGGCAGCTGGCGCTCGAGCAAGCCGCGCAGCATGCGCTTGACGACCGTCGGGCGACGGCGACTGAGCTGATAGATGAACGTGGACATGAGGACGTTCTTCCAGCGTGTCACCCAATGCGCGTGCCGCCGTGACAGGAACGAGCGCAACCGCCGCTCGAGAGGGTCCTCGCCCGGGATCGAGAGCACATAGGACGGAGAGCGCTGCAGCATCGTCACGTGGGCGGCGCGCTCGGCCATGGCCGGCACGAGCGTCACGGCGGTCGCGCCGCTGCCGATCACGACCACCCGCTTGCCGGCGTAGTCGAGCCCCTCCGGCCAGCGCTGCGGATGGACGAGCTCGCCCTCGAAGCGCTCCGTACCCGCGAACGCCGGCGTGTACCCCTCGTCGTAGCGGTAGTAACCGGTGCACACGCACAGGAAGGCGCAGGTCAGGCGTACCGTGTCGTCGCTGTCGGCGAGCCGGACCTTCACCGTCCAGCGGCAGTCCCCGCTCGACCACGACGCGCCGATCACGCGATGACCGAAGCGGATATGGGGGTCGATCCCGTAATCGGCGACGGTCTCCTGCAGATAGCGCAGGATCGATGAGCCGTCGGCGATCGCCGATTCCTCGGTCCAGGGGCGAAAGCGATAGCCGAGCGTGTGCATGTCCGAGTCCGAGCGGATCCCCGGATAGCGAAACAGGTCCCACGTCCCGCCGAGCGCCTGGCGCGCCTCGAGGATCGCGTACGTCTTACCCGGCAGCTTGGACTGCAGGTGGTACGCGGCGCCGATCCCCGACAGGCCCGCGCCCACGATCAGGACATCCACGTGCTCAGCCACGTCGGCTGCCTGGGACACCGCGGCCTCGCTCGTCATCTCAGCTCACGCCACGGTCGCCACGGACCGCTCGGCGAGATCGAGGCTCCGCGGGGCGTGCGGGCCGCTGCCCCGCGGACGCACGACCGCCTGCCCGCCGGAGCCCGCCGACCAGGCAACACCGAGGTATTTCCAGGCTTCGTCCGCCGCCGCGGTGGGCACGAGCTCGAATCGCTGCAGGATGACCCGGAGTACGACGTCCAGCTCCATGTGAGCGAACGTCGCGCCGATGCACCGCCGCACGCCACCGCCGAACGGGATCCATGAATACGTGTCCGGGACGGTGTCGAGGAAGCGGTCGGGATCGAAGCGATCGGGACGGGGAAACAGCCGTGGGTCATAGTGCGTCAGACACGCCGCGAGCAGGATGCGCGTCCCCACCGGGAGGCGGTAGCCGCCGAGCTCGAACGGCTGGCGCGCGTAGCGCCCGGCGAAGGCGATCACGGGCCGGGTGCGCTGGATCTCGCGGATCGTGGCGTCACGCAGGCTGCGCCCGCCTGCATCGACCTCCTCAACGAGGCGCCTCAGGACGTCGGGGTGGCGGCGCAGGCGCTCGATCCCCCAGCTCAGCGTGTGGGCGGTCGTCTCGTGGCCGGCGGCGAACATCGTCACCAGCTGGTCGCGGATCTCGGGGTTGCCCATCGGCCTACCGTCGTCGTAGCGGGCCTGCACCATGAGCGACAGCACGTCCGGGCGCGAGGACAGAGCCGGATCGGCCTTGGCCTCGGCGATCAGCTCATCGCAGATCGCGTCGATTCGCGCGCGGAGGCGCCGGAAGCGGCTCCACGGCGACCGCCGTCCGAGGTCGCGCTGCATCCAGCGCGCGACCGCCAGACGCGTGCCCAGGGCAGTCCAGGGACCGATGAGCTCCTCGAGGGCCACGAGATGCTCGCCCTCGGCGCCGAACACGGCGCGCAGGATCGCTCGCAGGGTGATGCGGTGAAATGGCCCGGCCGTGGAGAACTCCACGTCGTGCGGCCAGCTGTCCATCTCGGTACGGGCGATCTCCTCGATCAGCGGCTCGTATTGCCTCATCCTCTGACCCTTGAACGGAGGGAGCAGGAGCTTGCGCTGATGCATGTGCTGCTCCTCGTCGATGCCGAGCAGCGAGTGCGGTCCAAGTATCTGGCGGAGCGGGCTCTCGGTGCCGGCGTGCAGCGTCTTCGGATCGGCGCGAAACGTCTGCCTGATCAGCTCGGGGTCCGACACGACGACCGCCCGGCCGAAGCCGGCCACGCGCACGCTGAACATCGGGCCGTAGCGACGGCGGGCGCGCTCCAGGAACGGGCGCTCGCGGGTCATCATCGCGAGCGTCTGCAGGGCGAGCGGCACGCGCGGGCCAGGTGGCAGCCCGTCGATTGGGAGCCTGCTTGCTTTGGTCATCGCCGCCGTGTTCTCGATCGCCGTGTTCTCGATGCGGTGCCTGGTGGCCTGCTGGAGCATGTCATCTCCCGACGGTATTCGTGGATACCGAGGCGGATGGTACGTGCAAGTACCTCAACGTGCAAGGCTCTTGGCGCTCGTCGAGGCGCCACAAAGCTCAGCAGCCTGCGGCCAACCAGTTCACCGCGCGCCGCAGAGACGCCGATGCGTGATTGTGGGGACCTCCAGCTTCCTGTGCCGAAGCAGCTCGGAGCGCGGGCGGCTCGTCGACATGCGTCGGCGTCTGCGCTGGGTCGAGCCGATCGCCTTGGGACTGCCGCTCCTTGCGATGGTCGCCGGGGTCGGTACGTTTGGCTGGGCGGCGGTTCTGCCCGCGGGCCTGGGCGTGATGGTGTTCCTCGCCGCGCCGCGACTGCTGCCTCCCGATCGGCGACCCGAGCTGGTCGCGGTCGCGGCGTTCGTCGCCGCGCAACTGCTCCTGGCCACCACGATCGTCGTGGCCAGTGGTGGGCGTGAGTACCTGCTGCCGATGCTCGTGCTGCCGATGGTGCTGTTCGGCGTGCTCTTCCCCGCCCGCGTGACAATTCCGGGCATCGTGTTCACGTCGCTGCTGATCGTCGGCGTCGGACTCGGATTCGACCGCGCCGAGGTGCTCGCCTCCCCACCCGTCCTGTATGCGCCGATCCTGGTCCTCGTCGTATTCACGCTGTCCGCGGTCCAGATCCGCAACCTGGACGCCGACACGCGCTCGACGGTCGTGGTCGACCGTCTCACCGGGCTGCTCAACCGGGCCGCGCTCGGCGCGCGAGCGGGCGAGCTGACCCATCAGGCGGCGGTCACCGGCGAGCCGGTCGCGGTGATCATCGCCGACGTCGATCACTTCAAGACGATCAATGACCGCCACGGCCACGCGGCGGGCGACTCCGTGCTGAAGGAGGTCGCGGCTCGTCTGCGCGGATGCGTCGGCGGCTTCGAGCCCATCTACCGCCTCGGCGGCGAGGAGTTCCTGCTCCTTCTCGCCGGCACCGACGCCGCCGGCGCGACCGCCGCCGCTCAGCGGTTGCGCCGCGCTGTGGGCGAACAGCCCGTCCTCGATCTCGACGTGACGATGTCCCTCGGGGTTGCGGCCTCCGCGCCCGGCCAGCCGTTCGACTTCGAGGCCATCTTCGCTCGCGCCGACGCGGCGCTCTATGAGGCCAAGCGCGCCGGGCGCGACCGGGTGAGCAGATCGCATGCCGACCGGCCAGGCCCGACACCGTCGGAGCTGCACTCGGTCGCCCCGGCCGGCGGGCGACCCGGCGCCAGCCCGGAGATGGTGCCCGTGGAAGGCCCGGGCGTGGCCGGCTGGCGCGAGCGAATCGCCCGCCAGGAAGCCGAAGCGGGTAGCTGGCTGGTGCGCGACGAGATCGAGCGCGAGCACCTGCTCGAGCTCAACCGCCGCCTGCGGAGCGTGTTTGCGGGCGGAGCGGCGATCGCGTTCGTGGGCATCACCGTGGCTGCCCCCTGGTACGGCTGGCTGACGCTCGTGCCACCGGTGATCGTCGCCATCGGCTTCAACGCCATGGTGTTCAAGCTCGAGCGCCTGCGTCGTCCGGAGTATGCGCTGGCGATCGGCTGGCTCGCCTTCCAGGCCAGCATCTGCGCTGGGTTCTGCCTCTCCACCGGCGCACCGCTGTTCGCGCTGTACCTCTTCATGATCATGGTGATCAGCGCCGCGGCCATCTTTCCCGCGCGCGGCGCGATCGTCGGCGTCGCGTTCACCGCCGTGCTCATGGCGATCGCCGCCGCCGAGCGCGCCCCGCACCTCGTCGCCCTGCACCCCGCCGTCCTGCTCCTCCCGCTCGCCGGCCTCGTGGGCGTCGGCGGCATCGGCTGGGCGGTCGGGCAGTCGGCGGTCGACCATCGCAGCGCCGCGGTCGTCGACCACCTCACCGGCCTGCTCAACCGGACGGCGCTCGAGGCGCGCTCGGCCGAGCTGGCCGCCCAGTCCGCACTGACCGGCGAACCGGTCGCGGTCATCGTCACGGACCTCGATCGCTTCAAGGCGGTCAACGATCATCACGGACACGCCGTCGGGGATATCGTGCTGCGCGAGGCGGCCTACCGCATCCGCAAGTGCCTGCGCGCGTTCGAGTCGGCGTACCGATTCGGCGGCGAGGAATTCGTCATCCTGCTGGCCGGCGTCGACGAAGGCGAGGCGGCCACCGTCGCCGAGCGGCTGTGGAACGCGGTCCGTTGCGAGCCGATCAGCAAGCTGAGCGTGACCGTGTCGGTCGGCGTTGCCGCCTCCTCGGCCGGCGAGCCGTTCGACTACGCCGGTGTGTTCGCGCGCGCCGACGCGGCGCTGTTCGACGCCAAGCGCGGCGGGCGCGACCGCGTGCTGGTCGCCCGCACCTCGGCGCCAGCCCCTGCGACGTCGGCGTCGGCGACCCGCGAGCTTGCAATGGCCGGCGAATCCGCAACCGGCTAATCGTCCCGGCGCCGCATGCGGCTCAGCGCGGCGGCGCTCGGCCTGACTGCGACCTACGCGGCGCCGCCGTGCGGACCCCGGCCGGCTCGACGATGCAGCCATGCGAGCCTGGTCAGGGTCTGTCCGTCCACCTCGTCGACATCGACGCCGGTGAGATCGCGGATGCGATCCAGACGGTTGCGCAGGGTGTTCCGGTGCGCCGGCAGCGCGGTCGCTGCCTGGCCCCGATCGAAGCCCTGTTCGACGAGCACGTCGAGCGTCTGTGTGAGCTCGTCCGAGAGGCCCCCGTACACGCGCTCGGACATCTGCGCCGCGATCGCCGGCGCGTGGCGAAGCAACAGCTCGAGCAGAACGTCGTCGTCGCGGACCACGCCCCTGCGGCCCTGCTCCCGCGCGATCTCCACGACGGTGCGCAACCCCTCCAGCGCAGGGCCCACGGCAGAGCGCGCGGGGACGGCGACCTCGGCGATGATCGCGTCGCGCCTCGACTCGAGCTGCGGCCAACGCAGCGGCGCGCCGCCGACGCCGACGACGCAGGCTCCCTCCGCGCCCTGGGCGACGGCGAGCGCGCCCTGCTGGCGCAGCTGGCGGGCGAGCGCGGCGTGCTCGAACAGCGAGCGCTCCGGAAACGTCACGATGAACGCATGCCGGATCGATCCCAGGTCCACGCCGATCTGCTGGGCGAGCTGGTCGTCCTGCGCGAGCAGATCCTCGCCGCGACACAGACGGCCGAGCAAGGTCTGGGCCGCGCGCTCGTGGGCCGCCTCCGGTGTCGCCCGGACGCCCTCCTCGTAGGCCGCGGCGAACACGCTCGAGATCCGGTCGACGCACTCGAACAGTAGATCGCCACCCTCGATCAGCAGCGCCGGATCCACATCACCCGCCGCCTCGCCCGCGACCCGCCAGGCGAAGCGCGCCCCGAGCCGATAATTGGCAAGGGTGGCATCCACCGGCACTCCGGCCGCCGCCAGCATTCGTGCGAGATCGCGCACCTGCTCCCACTCGCCGTCGGTGGGGGGTCGCCCGTCGAGGAACCAGCGCAGCACCAGGTCGATGTGCATGCGCACGAGTTCGACCATCTCATCGCGTGAGGGCCGTGCCGCCCGAAACTCGGGTCGCTCCCAGAAGCTCGCGAGCACGCCCTCGACGAGCTCGTCGATGTTCACCTGGGCCAGCGTGACGCGCGCCAGCTCGCTCGGTTCGGATGGCACATCGCGAGTATCGCCCACCGGGACGCACGAGCGGGCGCGCAGCCTTGCGGCCGGGTGAGGCGCGAGTAGGTTTGCGTGACATTGCGGCGGTCGCGGCCGAGGTGTCAGAGATGCCTACGACTCGGCCCACACGCTGTGCACGGCGGACATTGCGCCTCGGCGATCATGGCCCGAGCAGCTGGCGCTGTGAGCGGGTCGGCGCATCGCCTGCTGGGGGCAAGGGTCACGGCAACGAGGAGGAGAGGGACATGGGCAGAGGACACCGTCGGGTCGCGGCGCGCTGGCGCCGCAAGAACACGTACGCGATGTCGCTGACGGTGGTGCTGGCGATTGGCGCGGCCGGCACCGGCTTGGCGGTTGCCGCGCCGTCGTCGGGTCCCGGATCGGTCGTTCCGGCGCAGGATGCGTTCTACACGGCCCCGGCGAACATCGCCTTCTACGCTCCCGGACAGATCGTGGCCAGCCGCCCGGTCAGCCTGAGCCTGTCAGTGCCCGCGAACGCCTGGCAGATCTCCTACCGCTCGGAGGACTCGCACGGCAATCCGGAGATGGCCGTGACGACGCTCGTCGTACCGCAGGCGCCGTGGACGGGACCGGGAAGCCGACCGGCGGTGTCCTACGAGGTGGCCGAGGATTCGACCGGCACGCAGTGCGCCCCGTCGTACGTGATGGCCTCGAGCGGCGGTGCCGGGGAGGACTTCGACCTCACCACCATGCTCAAGAAGGGCTGGGCCGTACAGGATCCCGACTACGAAGGTCCGAAGTCGGCGTGGATGGCCGGCCCGCAGGCAGGACATGCCGTGCTCGACGGGATTCGCGCCGCCGACCAGTTCTTCCCCGATGGCCTGAGGCCGTGGACGCATTGGGCGCTGGACGGCTACTCCGGCGGGGCGAACGCGACGGGCTGGGCCGCCCAGCTTCAGCCGACCTACGCTCCCGACGTGCATCTCGTGGGCGCGGCGATGGGCGGCACCCCGGCAGATCCCAAGGCAGTCGCCGAATACCTCGACGGACGCATCTTCTCTGGCTTCGAAGCTGCCGCCGCGTGGGGAATCGATCAGGACTACCCCGAGATGGACCTCCCGAGCATCGAGAACGCAACCGGTCAGCAGGCCTTCGCCGAGGTCGGCGGCAAGTGCCTCATATCGATCCTCGCGGAGTTCGCGTTCAAGACGCTCGCCAGCTACTCGACGGTCGCTGACCCGCTGGAATACCCGACGGTTGCCCCGGTGCTGGCGGAGGACACGCTCGGCAACGCCGGTCCCCCGAGCGCGCCGATCTACGACTACCACGCGGACACGGACGAGGTGGTTCCGGTCGGACAGGACAACACCCTCACGAAGAGCTGGTGCGCGGAGGGCGGGACCGTCCAGATCGTCCGTGACCTCATCGGCGAGCACGCGCTCGAGGGCATCCTGCGCCTCGGTGACACGGAGACGTTCATCAGCAATATGTTCGCCGGCGACAGGCCGACGGACAGCTGCTGACGCTCACGCTTGGTTCCCGGGCCGCGGGGCGCCTGAGGTGCTCGGGAACCAAGCGCTGCGCGTCGGGCGTGTGGTCAGACGGCGGACGCCAGGCTGAGCGGCCTCAGCTCCGGTCGCGCCGCGGCGCGGGCGAGGATCAGACGACCGGCGCCGGCGTGCCGTCGGCGCTCGCGGCAAGCGTGGCGTCCCAGTCGCATACCTGGCAGGCGTGCCGGACCGCCGCCAGGCCGAAGTCCAGGGCGAGGAGGTGCGGATCCGTGCTTGCGCGAACGTCATCCCAGTCGAGCACGAACTCGCCCAGCGTGGCGTTCCAGCCGGCCTGATCCGGAAGGAGGTCCGTCGCGGCGAACCCCTCCGGCGCCGGATAGGCGTAGGCGTAGAAGGCCGCCTTGCGGTAGCGGGGGTCGCCGGGCCACCACCCCACGGCGATCTCCTGGGCCGTCATCGCGTTGCGCATGATGAAGTCACGCGACGGAGGATCGGCTGGACGGCCGGAGAACAGGCTGACCGCGAGATCGAACGATCCCCACCACGCGTTGACCGGCGTGGAGCGCCCGCGGTAGGGCGCACGCAGCGCCGCGAGGACGAGCGCCGCGCTGGTGGCGGCGGCGAAGTAGTCAGTCACCTGCGCCGGATCGTAGGTCGCGTGCTCATCGTCTTCGTCGAGCGGCGTGCTCCACGGCGTCTCCTGTGGCGTGGGATCGATCTCGACCGGCCCGCCGAGCTCTCGGACCGCCGCCAGCACCGCGCGCGTGACCTCGCGAACCGGTCGATCGGGCGCGAGCGCGACCCGCGTCGCCCGGCCATCGCTGTGCTCCGTCACCGCCTCGTGAGTTCGCAGGTCGAGCGCGACGACGAGCGCCCCCGACCCGTCGGGCGCCGGCAGCGGAAGCGTTTCCCACCCGCGCGCGGTCAGGCGGAGCGCGGCGTGCTGCAGCTGGGGCTCGGGCGGAGCGAGCGCCGCCGCCAACTTGCCCAGGACCTGGGTGTGCGCGTGCAGCGTGTCACAGGTGGCGCTCCACTCGTCGTAACGCAGCTCCGGCCATGCGGAGGACATGGGGGCGCACGCTACCGCCCGCGGCTGGCCCGTTCAACTGCACTCGGCCGCCTGTCAAAGCCGCCGACCGAGCTCAGCGCGCCGGATCCCGCCACGACAACAGGACGGTGGCCAGTCGCAGGCGGTCGCTCTCGGAGATCTCGGAGAACGCGACGCCGACGGAGGTTCGCGTGCGTCGTACCAGGGACGCAAGCCCCGCGATGCCCTGCGGCACTTCGGTCGGCCGGACCTCGAAGCGCCAGTCCGGCCCGTCGTCCATTCCCGGACGAACTTCGATCAGCGCGCCGCCGAGGCTGAGGTTCACCGTGACGGTCTCGACGGGATCGATCGATCGGCCGGCCGCGGCGACCGGCGTGAGCGTCGTCGGAGCCCTGATCGGCACGCGCGCCGCGCTGCGTCGCTGCGTGAGCTGCACGCCGTCGACGACCGAGAAGAACATCTGCGAGCCGCTCCCGGCGGCCCGAGCGGCGCCGCGCAGCCCGACCGGTATCCCTCCGTCGTCGAAGACCAAGTAGCAGGGACACTCGGTCTCCAGCTTGGCCTGCGTGTACTCGGCCAGGCGCCCGACGGGGACGAGCGTGGCCTGCTCGCGCGTGATCGCCCCGACCCGGCAGTCGACCCGACCCTCGGGCCCGCCCACGTCGAGCGACACCAGTTGACGAAGCGTGAGCCGGCGCACGATCAGCACCGCGCCGTGCGAGCGTGGCTGGGTGCGCGAGATCCCGACTCCAGGCCGCTTGGGCCAGGCCGGCCACAGATATCGACCAGCCGGTCGATCGAGGCCGCGCTGGGCTGGCCGGAGGGGTTGAAGCGCCGCGACATCTGACTACCGGCTCGACGCGGGGCTACGCCGCACTCGCCGATCCATCGGAGCCCTGTGTGCGGGGGTTCCGCGGATCTACGCCGGTGAGAGATCTCGAGGCCGCTGCTGCGTGATCGCCGTTGCGCATGCCTGGGTCCGGTGTGACGGACCCATGCGGCGAGTGGCTCGGCGCGCGGTCGTGAAGGGTCACCAGCGCCGCGACGGCCGCGGGACAGAGGTGCGTTCCGGCGACCTCGCGGCACTCCCGCAGTGCCTCGGCGGGGGAGCGCGGTGTCCCGTATGGGCGGGCGACGGTCATGGCGTCCCAGGCGTCGGCGACGGCGAGCAGGCGTGCGCCCTCGGCGATGCCGGTTCCGGCGATCCGGTCGGGATACCCGTTGCCGTCGTAGCGCTCGTGGTGGTGGCGGATCCAGTCGACCTGCTCGGGGTTGAGGAGATCGAGCAGCATCTGGGCGCCGAGCGCGGCGTGTGCCTTGACCTGCTCGTATTCCGACGCCGTGAGCTTGCCCGGCTTCAGGAGGATCTGGTCCGGGATGCCGATCTTGCCGACGTCGTGAACCAGTGCCGCGTCGCGCAGCTGGGCGATCCGGTTGTGGTCCCATCCGGCGATCGCGGCCAGCTGGGCAGCCAGATCGGCAACGCGCTCGGAGTGTCGCTGCGTCGAGGGATCCTTCGCATCGACCGCGGTGGCCAGGGCGCGAACCGCGGCCAGCGTCTTGGCCTGTTCGAGACGGTCGGCGTGTTCGCCCGGGCTGAGCAGGGCGATCGTGTCGGGTCCATAGCGAACGACGGCGTTACGGCCGTTGGACTTGGCCCAGTAGAGGGCGAGGTCCGCGTGGCGAAACAACTCGCGGGCATCGGTGGCCTCACTCAGCGCACAGACTCCCGCCGACGTGGTCAGCCGCCCGCCGCCATCGAACGGCTTGTCCGCGATGGCGTGGAGCGCGCGCTGCGCGGCGGTGAGGGCGCCTTGACCCTCGGTCGCCGGCAGGATCCATGCGAACTCCTCCCCGCCGACGCGCGCGACGATGTCGCCGTCGCGGCGCTCGTTCATGAGCCGACCGGCGAATTCGCTCAGGACGCGATTGCCGATGTCATGGCCGTGGGTGTCGTTGACGAGCTTGAAGTGGTCGAGGTCGAACACGACCAGGCTGAGCGGGCGTCCGTGGCGGCGCGCGCGGCCGACCTGTTCCTCGAGGCGATCGGAGAACGAGCGCTGGTTGTACAGCCCCGTCAGAGGGTCGGTGGAGGCCAGGCGGGCCAGCTGCTCGCGGGCTTCGGCGCCCGCGATGGCGAGCCTGACCAGCTCGGCAAACCGTGCGATGCGCTCGGCGGCGTGGGGATCAGACACCGACTCGTTCTGCCAGCCGACGCTCACGGCGCCCCACAAGTGGCCATTGACCTCGATCGGCGCGGCGAGCCCGGAGCGCACCGGGATCGGACCGGACACGGGCACGTTGTAGCGCTCGATCTCGGCCGATCGGCCCGTGCGCAGCGCGGCGGCGACGGCGGTGGGCGCCTCGAGATCCAGCAGCGCCCCGGTCGGCGCGACGGGCAGGCCCTGCCTCGACCAGCTGCCCAGCAGGCGCGCCTGGCCGCTCGCTTCGAGGCGAGCGACCCCGCCGAAATCCGCGTGCAGCACTGTGGCCACGTGCTCGGCCGCGGCGGCAAACACCGCGCGCGGTGTGGCCTCACTGGCGACGAGTGTCGCCACCGCCGTCAGCGCCTCCTGCTCGCGCGCATGCATCGCCAGCCGAGCCTGGCTGTCCTTCTGGTGTGTGATGTCCTGAACCTGGCAGACGAAATGCATCGGCGTACCCGCTTCGTCGCGCACTAATGAGACCGACAGCAAGACCCACAGCACCGAGCCGCTCGCGTGCAGATAGCGCTTCTCGACCTCGTAGGCTTCGGCCTCCCCGGCGAGCAGCTGCTCCACGTTCTCGACATCGATGCCGAGATCATCGGGGTGGGTGATCTCGCGAAATCGCTTGCCCAGCAACTCGTCCTCGCGATATCCGGTCATCTCGCACAACGCTCGGTTGACTCGTAGCCAGCGGCCCTCTGAGGAGAACAGGGCAATTCCGATCGGTGCGCGATCGATCGTGGTGCGAAACCGCTCCTCGGCGGCGCGCAGTTCGTCCTGCATGGCGCGCTGATGGGTGATGTCGCGCGCGATCGTTGCCACGCCGGCCACTGCGCCGGTCGCGTCGGTCACCGGTGAGAGGGTGAGCGACACATCGAAGGCGGTGCCGTCCTTACGCCGGCGCACGGTCTCGAACTGCACCACGCTTTCACCGCGCTGGAGGCGCGTCAAGAGCTCGGGCACCTCGTGCGCGCGCTCGAGAGGCACCATGAACGACACGCTGCGTCCGATGGCCTCCTCGGCGCTGTAGCCGTACACCCGCTCCGCGGCAGGATTCCAGCTCAAGACGTGACCCTCGCGGTCCGAGGCGAACATGGCCTCGTCGGTGGACTCGATGATCACGGCCATCCGAGCGACCGCTGCCTCGGCACGCTTGCGCTCGGTGATGTCGAGCGAGATCCCGCCGACCGCGAAGACGTTGCCGCGGCGGTCGGTGACCGGATACTTGGTCACCACGTAGTCGTGGTCGGACCCATCGGGGTGCGGCCCAGTCAGCTCAAACGTGACCGCGCCCTGGCCCTCGCGAACAGGCCGCTCGCTCTCGTCGATCTGGCGTCCGACGGAGGCGTCGCAGAGCTCCGACGGCGCGCGACCGACCAGATCCTCGACGGCGACTCCCATCAACTCCGCCGCGCGGCGGTTCGCGAACACGAAGCGCCCGTCGGTGTCTCGAAGCGACATGGCCATCGGGGCGTGGTCGAGCAGCGCCTGCAGGAGGACCTGGCTGTCGCTCGCGGCGCGCTCCGCCGCCCGCAGGCGAGTGTTGTCACGCGAGCAGAGCGATAGACCAACGATCGCTCTGCGTGCGTCGCGGATCGGCGAGATGGTGAGCGAGACACTGACCTGTGTGCCGTCACGGCGCAGGTGGCGCGTCTCGACGCTCGCCACGCGCTCGCCCCCGAGCACGCGGGCTCGCAGCTGACGGCCGGCACCCTCGTGCTCGGGGAGCGCGAGCATCCACACCGACCGGCCGATCGCCTCCTCGGAGGGGTAGCCATAGAGCCGTTCGGCGCCCGGGTTCCAGCTCGTGATGGTGCCGTCGAGGTCCTGGCCGATGATCGCGTCCTCGCTCGATGCCACGATCGAGGCCAGCTGGCGGTGAAGCTGCTCGGCGGCGCGCCGGTCGGTCATGTCGCGGATCGCCGCCGTGGCGACGACGCCGCGCGCGGTCTCGATGCACAAGAGGCTGATCTCAACCGGAAACTCCCGCCCGTCTCGGCGACGGCCAAACAGCTCGAGGCCCGCACCCATCGGACGCGTCCGCGGATCGGCGAAATAGCCGCCGCGATGATCGCGGTGCCCCGCGCGGAAGCGCTCGGGCACGAGGGTCTCAACCGGCTGGCCGATCAGCTCATCCCGCCCGTAGCCGAACAGCAACTCGGTCTGCGAATTGACGAGCACGATTCGGCCATCGCGACCCACACCGACGACCGCGTCTGGCGCACATTCCAACAGGTGCTCGGACAACTCGCTGCTTCGCACACCATCGCGTGGCTGCTGCCCGGGATCCGTCGGAGGCGCCGGGACGGCTGGCACTTCACGATCCGGCACAGGACACCCCCACACCCGGACCGTCGCCGGGCGATCCCGCGCGCCTGGCCGGCCGGAAGAGCGGTTCCAAGCGGAGCAGCCGACACGAACCGGGTACGCCGGCGCCGCGCGCGATCACCGTTAGCGGCATCATCCCCTACGGGATCGACCGCTGCACAGCTAACTTGACCCCCAAAATGCGGTAGCCGAAAGTCCCGCTGGTCCGCCATGGGGCCGCAGCCCTCCTGACCCGCCGGACGAGCGGTCGACAGGCCGCGTTCAGCACGGCGGACCGGCCACGCCGGGTATGCTCCGCCGGCCAGGACTTCGACATCGGGGGCGGTACCGCGGCGTGCACGGATCAGGGGCCTGGAGGGCGAGTTCGAGCGGACGGCGCTCGGCGCTGCGCATCGCGCGGCTGAGGTCCGGCGTGCTGGGCGCGGCGCTTGCCCTCGCCGCGCTCACGTTCTCCGCGCCGGCGGCGCTCGCGAATCCCTCCGAGATTGGCCCTCCGGTGCCGGAGCTGACCCATCTCGCCGACGCCGGGACGGCCCTGCTCAACGCCCACCTGTCCCCGGACCTGCACGTCCCGGTGCACATCGGCTGGCTGACGAACCCCGAGCCGGGCGACAACAGTCCCGCGTACACGTCGGCCTCGTCAGAGAGCCGCCCGTTCTGCCAGATCGCCGTGTACAAGCCGATCTTCGACGGCGACACCTCCGGCAACACGAGCTGGCAGGAGGAGATCATCACCCACGAGCTGTTTCACTGCTACGAGGGCCAGCTCGAAGGCGACGCTGACACGATGGTGTCGAAGACCGAATCGTGGGTGCAGGAGGGGCTCGCGCGCTGGGTCGACACGACGCTCTTCGCGTCGGACCCCATCTACATCTCGCGCGACACCTTCATGGAGTACTTCCTGACGTCGAACATTCCGCTGTTCGACCGCAGCTACGACGCGGTCGGGTTCTGGGGCCATCTCGATGACGTCGCCGCCGGCGACCTGTGGCACCGCATCCCGGGGATCGTCACGGCGGCCATACACGGCCCGGACGATGCGTTGAATGTGGCGCTGGCCGGCGTCAGCGACGAGACGTTCTACGACACCTGGGGGTCAAGCGCGTTCAACGACGCGGCCGGAGGCGATGACTGGACGGCACGCAGCCCCATCCCCGACGCACACTTCGCCGCGCCGGTACGGACCGTGTCGGCGAGCACCATGGTGTCGCTCGACCCCGATAGCACCGACCAGCTCATGCTCTCGATGCCCGCCGCGCCGGCGGGAGACATCGAGACCATGCACATCGACCTCGGCCTCGGCTACGGGCGCTTCGGCGTGTCCAGCAACTACACCGGCTCGGCGCTCGAGAAGCTGACCTTTTGCGGCGGAGCGTCGGGCTGCCCGATGCCGATGACGACGCCCCCGGGGTCGGGGTGCGGGGCCGGCGAGACGTACGTGCCGCCGCCAGAGCTGACGCCGTTGCCGGCGGACGCACTGCTCGGTCTCGCCGCGGCGCGATCGCACGCGGTGGTGTCGATCGACTACGTGCCGGTGCCCCTGACCACCGCCACGAGCGGCACCTGTCCTCCCACGACGACGCCGCCCGGGACGGGGACGGGGACGGGCTCGGGCACCGGCACCGCATCGACGTTTGGCGATCCGCACCTCGTGGCCTTCAACGGGGACCTGTTCGACTTCCAGCAGGCCGGCGAGTTCACGCTGCTGAAGTCGACCACCGACAACTTCCAGATCCAGATCCGCCAGCAGCCTGACGGCAACTGCTGCGTGTCGTTCAACACCGCCGTCGCGATGCGCGTCGGCACGGCAACCGTCGAGCTCGTGCCCAACGGTCCGGACGACGTGGTCGTCTACCTCGACAAGCACCGCGACTTCGCGCACAGCATCACGCTCGGCACCGCCGGCTCGCTGAGCCTCACGACACAGGACCAGGCGCCGCTGGCCCAGGTCTCCCTCGCGGACGGCAGCACCGTCCAGGTCTCTAACACGTTCGGCGCGCTCGCGATCGACATCTCGCTCGCTCGCGCGCGCACCGGCCATCTGACCGGGCTGCTCGGAAATTGGGGCGTCCCGGCCGCGTCGGCGTTCGTCGGAGGCAACGGACAGAAGTACCCGCCGTCGGTGTTCACCGGCACGAGCACGAAGGACCTGCGGGTTCGCTACAGCGAGTTCGGCGCCAGCTGGCGCATCAGCCAGAGCCAGTCGCTGTTCACCTACGCGCCCGGGCAGAGCACGCGATCCTTCCTCGTGCCCGGCTTCCCGCACAAGCCGTTGACGCTGGGCGGGCTGAAGGCGGCGTTGCGCGCGCTGGGCGAGAAGCTCTGCCACGCGGCCGGGATCACCAAGACCCAGCTGCTCGATGCCTGCATCCTCGACGTGGGCGCCACCGGCCACGGCGCGTTCGCCACCGGTGATGCCCGGGTGCAGCGCGCCCTCGTAGGGCCGACCGCGCCGGGCTGGGTCCAGCTGTCCGCCCAGGCCTCGAGCATCCCGGCGATCTTCGCGCCGGCGCTTGCCGATCAGGCCGGCACTGTGCTCGCCGCCTACGGCGCCGACAGCAATCACGGGATCGAGGTGGCACGCTTCTCGGCCACGCCCGGAGCCCCGGGGACCGTGTCGCGGACGGATCCGATCGCCGGATGGACAAGCGTCGACGGAGCCTTCCTGGAGCCCGCGAGTGGAGGCGGTGAGCAGCTGCTCGTGTCCGGAGAGCACAGCCCGACGCTCGGGGACCCGCTCACGGGCCTCGCGACGCTTCCGCAGCAGCCCGATGGAAGCTTCGGTCCGCCCACGCCGGTGGCGTCACTCGAGACGTCGGCCGACGCCGGCAGCGTCGCGCTGGCCAGTGGCAGCCGGACGCTGCTCTGGAGCACTAACGGACTGATCGGGGTCGATAACGGCGCCACCAACCCGCCCGTCTCCGAGAACCTCACCTATCCCAACGGCGTCACGCTCGAGTTCACCACAGACGCCACGCTCGCGACCGACAGCACCGGGCGCCTGTGGCTGGCCTGGTACGGCTCCAGCGGCAGCGGCAGCGGCTCATCCCACGGCATCTACCTCCTGCAGCTCGATCCCGCGACCGGCGCCTCGCTCCCCACCGCGACGCCCCAGTTGGCGCCCGAGAGCAGCAACGCGCCGGCAGACGAAACGATCGCGCTCGCCTGTAACTCGATCTGCCACGTCGTCTATACGCCCGGGGGATCGACCACCGAGCTTGTCTCCTGGGCGCCCGGACAAGCGGCGCCGATCACGGTCGTGCAGGGCACCACGGCGCACACCGAGGTGATCGGGCTTGCGGCCGCCGCCGCGTCCGACGGGCAACTGTGGGTGGTGTACGAGACGGCAGGCGCCAGCACCACCCCGACGCAGACCACGCCCACGATCGCCAACGTGCAGATCGACGCCGAGCTTGGAGACAGCAACGGCGCCGGTGGAACAGCGACCGTGCTCCCGGCGGCGGTGGCCGGCGCCATCGCCTACAACGGGCGGGCGCTGGCCACGACCGACGGGCTGGTCATCGCCGCCGATTGGCTGACGAGCACGACGCCGGCCACGGGCGGCGTCTGGGCCACGGTGGTCTCGGCTCCCTGATTCGGTGGGGCAGTAGGCACCGCCGCCCCAACCGCCACAAGATCGGCGGATACCGGTCGCCTCGCCCGGTCAACGGCCAATGGATCGGCCTGCGCCCCGGGCCGGGAAGCCAAGCCTCGCTGGTTCTGATCAACCTCGCCTCTGCAGCGCAGCGCGTCCTCCAGATTCTCCCCAACATCAGCTCGCTGATCAGCGCCGACTCCGACGGCACGCAGTTGGCGTTGCTGACGCGGACCTGCATCGGCACGACCGACGTTCAGCTGGCATCCGACATCGGGGCACCCTTACCCGCGGCTATGACCCACAAGACATACAGGATGATGCCGGCGATCGCCGCGAGCCCGAGTGCGCGTTGAGCGCCTAAACGAAGACGCACATTCACCCATACCCCCTCGTTATCGGTCGTCACGGAGTCCACTTACACCTACCGCGGTGTGTGCTCGTCGACGTTGGCGCCGTCTCCCTCAACGAGCCTCGTCGCATATCCACTTGACTTCCGCCGGTACCGAGCCTCTGCGCCTGCTCCCCCATACGGGATCTCTCGGCCGCAGCCACACAGTGCGGAACTGTTCGCGACAGCCGGGGACAGATTGCGGAGCGTCTCGCGCTGAACGAGTCAGAGGCCCTGAGCGTCCTCGACACGAGCATCGGGAACACTTTGGGCCTACCACCGAGCTATCAACCATCGGTCAATGGTCCCAGCCCGTTGACCGCCGGTCAAGGCCGTGCAGTCGGTTGTTTGAGCGCGGCTGGTGAACCCCTTCCTAGTGCCGACAGCGCGAGGCTATGGTATCATGATACCATGCCCAAGAACCTGACCGTTCGCCTCGACGACAACCTCGCGGCCGACACCGAGGCTCTCGCAAGAGCCGAGGGCCTGAGCCTGAACGAGACCGTCAAACAGGCACTCAAGGAAGCCGTCGAGCGCCGGCGCTCCGACCCCGACTTCAAGGCGCGGCTACGCCGCATCATCGACGAGGACCGAGAGCTGCTCGAGCGGCTCGCCAAGTGAGCGTCGAGTACCTCGACCTCACGCGCGCGGCGAAGCTCGATCTCGCGGACTCCGCCCTGCATGCGCCCGCGGCGGGATTCGGCGATGTCGAGTTCTACCCAGACTTCGTCGACAAGACCGCCGTCCTCGCGGTGCATCTGGCGAAGAATCACCCGCTGCCCGACGGCAACAAGCGCCTCGCCTGGGTGGCACTGCGCCTCTTCATCGAAATCAACGGCTGGCAATGGACCCAGCCCCCCAGTATCGACGACGCCGAGCAAGCCGTCCTCGCGATCGCCGCGGGCAAATGGGGCCAGGAGGAACTCGCCGACTGGCTGCGCCCGCGGATCAGCAAGATGCTTGGGCACTCACAGCCAAACTGACCTGCCATACCCGGGGAGGGACTCGAACCCTCAGAACCCCGAAGGGGCAACGGATTTTAAGATCGGCAGAAACGGCCGATCTCGGCTCTACCAACTGCTCTCACGTGCTGTCAGATGCGCTCAGCCGATCCAAGAATTGGGGAGTTTGGGACAGGATCTGGGACAGGTTTCCACGCGACGATCCGGTGAGTCCCCGGGGTCCGGGCCCTCATGCCCTACGTTCTCCCTGAGCGTCAGCGAGAAGCAGAAGGCGGCGGTATCTCGAGCTGCTTGCAGATCTTGCGCGCGAGCGGCCAGGCGATCTCGCGATGGCGCGGGACCGCCGTGCTGCGCTCGGGATCGAAGCCCCAGTAGCTGTGCGACCCTCCTTCCCGGAGAAGCTGAGCGCCGTGCGCCCGAAGATGGCGCTCGAGATCGCGACGCTTCACGCAGCGATCGTCAGCTCGAGCGGCTCGCTGTCGACGGCCGGCTCGACCAGTGCGTGCTCGCGAAACCGAAGTTCGAGGATGCCACGCAGCGCGTCGATCACGTTCGCGCGCGCCTCCTGGCGAGTACGACCCTGGCTGTGCGCGCCGGGGACCTCAGGGACTGACGCGACGACCCATCCGTCGCCGCCATCCTCATAAACGATCGTCAGCTGAAGCGGCTCGCTCATGCTCAACACGGTAGCCCGTGAGCCAGAGATCCGCCACCGGCGCGGTCGCGGGGGGTCCGCAGTACGCCCGCCACGTTCTCCAACAGCCCCGCCTGACTTGGCGGAATGCCGGCAGGAGCTGCGACAGCCGCGAATCTCTGGCGCCATGCGTCCACGACCTTGCAATGTCGCGCAGAGATCAACGTGTTCAGCCGATGCACCCGCGAGCCATCAGCCCCGCCACCAGGATGCCCCAAGCCAATTCCCATCGCTGTCGCCTCGCCGTCGCCGTCGCGGGGTGCGCCTTGGCCATACCCGTAACCGCACGCGCCGAACAGCCGCGGCCGTTCCGTCCTCGCCTATGCACGCCCAGCAAGTCCGACCATGCGGCGGAGATGCTCGCGCTGACCGCCGAGACGACCGCAGAAACCTACTCCACCGATTGGAACGGATCGTACGCTGGCCTGAGTCCACGCAAGCTGCACGAGTACTACTCGCCCGTGCGTATCAAGCCATCGCGCGATCAGCCGTACGTCAGCAGCGCAACCGGTACGGCGGACAGCTACGCGATCGTTGTGAAGGCGACAGACGGCAACACCTTCACCCTCGACCGACAGCCGAACTTTGACGTCGTTCGCCGCTGGAGGGGTCACATGGGGCCGCGGTGCGCATCACGTGGCCAGCGCGGCTGGTAACCGCCTACTGCCTCGAGCAGCGCGCGCAATCCTGTCTCGCCGCCCCGGCATCCTCCTCGTTCAGGAGTCGGTCCGACCGTAGGGCGTCTTGGACCGGCGATCCGAAGGCTCACGGGGTCGGTCTTTCGCCATACCGGGGAGGGACTCGAACCCTCAGAACCCCATACAGGCCAACGGATTTTAGGATCGGCGGAAACGGCGCCTCTCCGATCTCCGGGCTGCGCTCATGTGCTCTCAGCTGCACTCGACCAACCTCGGAATTGGGGCGTTCGGGACAGCCTCTACCTGGGCCCGGCACGAGATGCCCAGTAAGCGGTGTTCCAATCACCGAGAAGCTGGTCGACGAACTCGACCGCGTCGCCGAAGCCGGTATGACGTAGAGAAGATGATTCGACGCCGCGCGGGTCGCCCGCCGATCGGCACCGCCGCCGCAAGCGTCGAGTCCGTCCGCCTCGACCCTGAGTTGCGCCAAGCCCTACTCGAGCGAGCCAAGCTCGAACACGAGACGACCTCGGCGGTCATCCGCAAGGCAATCCGCCACTACCTCCACGCAGCCTGACCGCGATCTAACCCCTCGAAGGCCGGGCGCGACGCGCATGGCGAGCAGTTGGAGCACAAGCTGGGCAGCCCAAATCAGACGCCTACCGGCGGATCGAGGCTAGGCAGTAAGCGACGAACGCGCCGCTACCCACCGGCGTAGCGTGAACGACCCTCAGTTCCGCGTCGCCGAACAGCCCGTGCCACTCCTCCTCCGAGCGCTCTCGGCCGCCAAAGAACACCAGCATTCGCAGGTCGGCTTCAAGCACCTCGAGGGACGCCTCGCGGGGCCGCTCGATTACCACAAGTCGACCACCTGTGGCAAGCGCGGCGGCAGCGGCTGCCAGGATCTGGGTCGCCTCGGCGTCCGGCCAATCGTGCAGCACCCATGACAGCAGGCAGACGTCATGTGGCTCGACGCGCGGCTTGAACAGATCGCCGGCGATGATCGACACCCTGCTCTCAAGTTCGCCTCCGGCAAAGCGTTGACGCGCCAAGGCCGCAACCTCAGGTAGCTCAACCAGCGAGCCATGGAGCCGCGGGTTGGCTTTGAGCACGCCCTCCAGCAGCGCACCGTCGCCGCCGCCGAGGTCAACGACTGAGGATGCTGCGGCGAGCTCGGGAAGCGCGGCGACATCGCTCGCTAGGTCGATGGCGTGCGGCGCCATGTGGGACTGGAAGGACCCGGCGAGATCGTGTGCCAGAGCGTCCTCCCAGAAGCCGCGTCCGTGAACCTGCTGATAGCTGGCAGCTCCAGTGCGAATGCTTGCGAGCAGCCCGTGGAAGACGGCCTCGTCCATCCGCCGCCCCATGCCCCGCTGGTCAAGCCTTGCCCGCCACAACCGCTCGTCGGAGGAGGCGAGCAGGGCACCGGCCGGCGTCACCTCGACCGTGCGAGCATCGTCGTTGACGCGGACGATTCCGCTCAGCGCGAGCAGGCGCAGCAGTCGCATCAAGGCATCGGGGTCGGCCTCGCACCGTGCTGCGAGTTCGCCAATCTCGTGGGTGCCGTCGAGGATGTGGTCGACGAGTCCAAGTGTTGCCGCCACCTCCAGGCCCAGGCGGGCGACGAAGTTGCGATCGACGGCTCGCGCAAAGACATCGGTTGCCGAGCCGGTTGGGGATTCAGGCTGGCGGGGCCGCCCACGTCGCAGCGCGACGGCGGCTGCCGTTAGAACAGCAGCTGCTGTTGCAAGGAGCGCGCCCTGGGGTCGGCACACGCGCGCCCGCTGAGCGACGCGGGGCCGTCGCGCGCTCACGCCGGGGCTTGCCGGCTCTGCGCCGCCCGCAACCTGTCGGCAATCACCGCATCCAGGCTGAAGCGGCCTGCGCCGAGAAGCAACAGCGCTGCTGCGAGCGCCCCCAAGGCAACGTTGATCTCGTAGCCGCCGCCGACGGTGATGTTGGTTGCGTTGGGAGTCACGCCGTTCCTGAAGGTCACGGTGATCATCGCCATCACCATGTCAACAACCAGCCCGAGGGCCACGAAGCGGCTCAGCAGGCCAAAGGCAATCGCGATGCCGCCGAAAAACTCGACGCTGCCGCCCAACAGGGCGAACGCCTCTCCCGGGTGCAGGTCAGCAACGTTTGCGTAGAACAGGGAAGCGTTATGCAGCCCCTGGCCGTTAAAGGCGCCGAACAGGGTCTGCGCGCCGTGGAAGATGAAGAGCCAGGCCAACGCCACTCTGATCGCGATCAGCCCGAGGTCCCGCACAATCGGCTGCGCACTGAGCATGTCTGCGCGCCCCCAGATGTCCATTGCCAGCGACTTTATTGCCTGCATCTTTACTCCTCCGGCGCCGAGTCCGTGGCCGACGAAATACGGAAGGGTTGTATGAGCTGACCAAGCACTGTCTGAAGCACCCCGCGGCTGTCGTCTTGCTCCACCGGCACGGGACGGCCGGCGAGGCCGGTGCTAACGGACAGCGCCTCGCCGTTGGGAAAGTACGCACGCCGTGTGAGCTGATCCCAGATGACCAAGGCGAAGCCGAAGTTGACATTGCCACGCCCACCGCTGTGGCTGCGGTGATGCTGGCGGTGGTAGGCGGGGCTGACAAACACATGACCGAGCGGACCGAAGGTCCAGCGCAAGTTGGCGTGGGCCAGAGCCACCAGGCATGCGTAGATGATCAGCCCGGTCTCCGGCACGGTGCCGCTCGCGCTGAGCACGGCTGCGGGCAAGAGTGAGAGGAGGTAGGTGGCGTGCAGCAGCGGATGCGTGCGGAATGTCGTCAGCACGCTCAGGTCCTCCTGCGAGTGGTGCAGCGCGTGGAGGCGCCAGAACGGGAGGAAGCGGTGGTTGGCCACATGAGCGCCCCAGTTCATCAAGTCGATGCCGACCAGCACGGCGATCGTGATTTCCACCTCCGGCGCTGCCGAAAGGCGGCCGAGTATGAGAAATGGCGTGTGCGCGCGTAACTCCACGTTCAGGCCCATCTGCACCAGCGGGAGCACAGGAACGACCAGCACCGCAGCAATCGCGACATAGAGGGCGTCGACGAGATGGGCCCGGTGGAACAGTGGCGTCGGCACAGCCGGCCAGATCTGCTCGCAAAGGATCACTACCGCTACGAAGCCGAGAATCGCCGGGCCAACCGTCTCGAGCGCCATCCGCGCGATTACCGCCCCGACCTCGTGTTGCACCAGGAGCGTTCGCAGTCCAACAATCCCAAGCCAGGCGGCGAGGGCAGCGATCGCCATCACGCCTAGCGAGGCGGACTTGGGCAGTCGCCGGGCTGACGGCACCTCATCGCCGCCCGCCGCGACGTCAGCGGGAACTGCTCGGGTAGCGCTCATTGGATGGCTCGCTCTTCTGCGCTGACGGCTCGCGGGCGGCGTTGACGTGCTGCCACCACGGCTAGTAGGCGGAGCCGCCGCTTGAGGAAGCCGGGACGGTCGAGCTGCCCGACGAGGAGCTGCTCGACGAGGAGGTGCTCGACGAGGAGGTGCTCGACCCACTGCTGGACGACGGCGATGATCCGCAGCCGGCGATGCCGACGGCAGCGGCGCAGAGAGCGGCGACCGCCGCAGCGGGACGGACGAAGCGTGCCTTCATTGGTCTGGTTCTCCTCAATGTCGAACTTCAGATTCCGAGATGCGACGGCCGAGATGCGACGGATTACAGGCTACTGCTGCTTGAGTGGACGGTCCCCACCTAAGACGCCCCCAATGACTCCTTTCTTTCCCCACGCAGTTCCGGAGCGAGCGGCTCGCGAATGAGCGTCGAGTACCTCGGCCTCACCGACTTCCTCGCGATCGCGGTCGAGATCACCGGACTCGACATCGAGACGCTCATGCGGCGAAGCTCGATCTCGCCGACTCCGCCGTACATGCGCCCGCGGCGGGATTCGGCGATGTCGAGTTCTACCAAGACTTCGTCGACAAGGCTCGGGCACTAACAGCCCAACCGACACCACATACCCGGGGAGGGACTCGAACCCTCAGAATCCCTTACGGGGCAACGGATTTCAAGTTCCCGATTCGCCGTGCTCTCGAGTGTTTTCAGGGTCTGTCGAGTCCAGCGGATGCGCTGAAGTGCGTCGGAGTTCGCCGACCTGGGAACACGTAGGGAACACGATCTGGCTGCCGGTGCTGCGTCACTCCGGCGGGTGGCGATCGGATGCGGCCGCGATGGCGCGCAGTCGGGGAAGAACCTCCGCGTCGGCGCGGGCCTGGTTAGCCGCATCCGGCCTCAGGAAGCCGTGTACGGCATCGATGAAGCGAGGTTCGGCCAACAACGCCGCAAGTTCAGACGAAACGAACGCGCACGCCTCGTCCGGCGCGGCGAGCACTTCGTCGACGAGCTCTGCACGCCCGTCGGCGAGCAGGACGATGTCTTCGAGGTCTTGACTGCGGAGATGATCGCCCCGCCCGCGGCCACGAAATGCCTCCAGCTTTGTCGCAACGAGGTAGGGCGGCGTGATCGCTCGGATGACCGCTCCCGAGGGGAGGGACCGCTCCGCGGCGTGTCCCAGCGCGGCCCCCTGCCACCGGTTTGCGAAGCCCATCAGGCTGGCGTCGGACGGCATGACGTCAACGACCAGGGCGTCGTCGATCTGATCCTGAAAGCGCCAGCGACAGATCACCGCACTGCTGCTGTCTTCCGTAAAGCCCTTCGCTCGCAGACGTGCCTCGAACCTGTGCAGCGCCGGGCGGCTGAGGATCTCGACCACGACATCGACGTCCAGTGTCGGGCGAGGCGCCGGAGCCGCGGGATCGGTGATCCACAGGGCGATGGTCGCGCCGCCGACGAACACCACCTCGTCGAGGAACGGGGCCAGCGCGGCCGCGCCGCGCTCGAGCAGCTCGATGCTCATTGGCGCAAGCGCTCCACCAGGAGCTTCTCAGCCAGACCGCGCGCGCGGGCATCCCCCGCACGAAGCGCATCGACGAGCGCAAGGCGCTCCCACAATGCGGGGTCGCGCAACGCGGCGTCGGGCACGATCGGATGCAGCGGCTCCAGCGAGATTCCCCGCGTCTCCCCGTTGGGATGCGGCCAGACCGGCGGCAGGTCAGCCACGCGCGCCAGCTGCTGCACCAGCGGCTGGGCGGCCCAGGCCGTCACGACTCCCCTCGTCTCGCTCCCGCGCTGCGCCGGAAAGACGTACTTGACGCCGTGGATGAGAAACTCCTCAGCCGCAGCGATCGGCACACGCCGGCGGTCAGGCGCGTACAGCCCGGCTTCGCGCAGCCGCTGCAGCGCGCGATGCGTCCCGCCAACGTCGTACCCGACGTGACCGGCGAGCTCGCGCACCGAGGCGCTACTCGAGTCGCCCACGAGCGCAAGCAAGATCACGACATCCTGGCCTTTGAGCATCGCTCCATTGTAGCCGCCTGTTTCATGTTTCACAACATGAAACATCACTACGGAAGGACGCGACGTCTCTCGAGGGCCAACTGTGTCTGGCAAGGTCGGCGCCAGCCGACCTGAGAGCAAAAGAAGCCTCGACGGCGCGCGCAGTCAAGTTCGGCCCGACAGGGCCCGCCGAAGGCGGCCGCGAAGCGGCGGACTTGACGGCGGGCGACGCCGAGGCTACCCAGCGCCGCGTCACGTGCAGACCGCTGAACGTGGCGGCGGCGCTCACATCGGCTCGAGCTCGCCCCGCCTGTACGCGGCGACCCGCTCAACAGCCCATTCACGGCCGAGCAAGTCCCGGTCGTGCAGATAGGCAGCGAGTGCCCGTGTGCGACTGCGCTCGGGCAATGTGTCGCCCACGCGCTCGAGGATGGATTCGACGGCCAGCACCGCGGCCTGAGACACCTCAGCGGGCTTGCGACCCGGCACCGCATCCAACAAGCCGTCTCGGATCCATTTACGCACGGTTGGCTGTGAAACGCCAAGACGGACCGCGCTCTGCTCCACGCTGAGGCCGATCGATACGTCAAGCGCTTCGTCGAGCGGCCATGACCCGCTCCTCGACGCTGGCGAGCAGATCAAGGACGCCGCGCGCGGAGCTTGCGGCACGGGAACGTTCCACAGCGACGCGTAGCGCGGCGAGAAGGAGGCCGACCTCGTCGGCCTCCAGGCGAGCGGCACCGACGGCCCGCTCCAGATGCCTGCGACTCAGGACCACCGTCGAAATGTCGGCTACCGGGCAGCTGAACGCGTGGTGAGCCACTCGGGGGTTGGACTCAGCGGTCCGATCCAGACCCGGGCACGCTCACGTGCGCGAAGCAGGCGCTCAACGACGGCCAGCCCTTTGTTCTGGTCGTCCTGAGGGGGGGACACACGCTGAGTAGGGCGCGCGCCGCGCCTTTGCCGTCCACGCGGCAGAGGCGCGCCGGCGCGGCGGCGCGGCGGAGGACATGTCGGCGCTAGAACTCGTCAAACGAGCTCAACCCGGGGTCGATCACGTGTTCGCACGCGATCCGTCCGGACGAGTTGTCGGTAGCCGACACGAGCACCGCCGCGAAGTCAAGGGGGTGCAACTGAGCATCCTTAATAAACGGAGCGAAATTCACGGGATAGTCCATTGGCGCGGCGAGCCGCCCCCCGATCAAGACGACCGCGGTCTGCGGCGTCGCGCTTCCGGAATCGATGAGGCCCACGAGCATGTCGCCGGGGAACACCTGCACCCCCTCAAACGTCGGGTGTTCCCTCTGCAGGTCAAACAGCTTCGTCGGCGCGTCTATCGCGCGCCAGCCGTGGCGGCGCAGACATGAAACGAACCGGCGCTCGGTGCTCTGGCGCGAGACCAGAATGATCACCAAGACGCCCACGGCTACCACCGCGAGGGCGCACCCCGCAACGACGCGTCGTCGTCGCCACGCCGGCTCGTGGGGCGCAGGTCGGGCGCCTGATGCCATTAGCTTGGCGGAGTGGCGCCGGGCGGCGACCGCTGCGATGCAGGGGGTGGTGAAGGCGGCGACGCCGAGCGCCCAGCCGGCGATGACGTCGCTCAGGTAGTGCGCCCGCAGAGCAACCAGCAGCAATCCCGCGGCCAGCGGGGATAGGCAGCCGTCGGCGATCGCGGCGGCCCTTTGGGTGCGTACGGGTGACTGTCGCGCCACCGCGATCGCGACTGCGAGAAGGCCAACGGCGAGGGCGGCATCAGTGGATGGGAACGAATATCCCCCGGCATGTAGCAGCGCCCCTGACGGTCGCGGACGCCGTTCGACGAGCTTGGCGTAGCGCGCTGCGACGACACACAGCAGAAAGCCGCCACCGAGGACTCCCAAGTCAAGCCAGGCGCGGCGGCGTATCAACAGCGCGGCGCCGGCGATCACGACGACAGCAACCAGCATCGGCGCGATCACCGCTACGGCGGTCGCGTTGCGGGCGAGCACGCCGTGCGGATCGGCGGCCAGCAGAGCGAACGCGCGACGATCAACACCAGCGAAGTGATGATCGCCGACCACCCAGAACATAGCGCCGAGCACGAGGCCGGCGGCCAGCAGTGATCCGATAGCCATGCGGGGTGATCTCTCCCCCTGAGGGTGACTGACACGAGGGCTCATGGCCTCGGGCAACCGCGAAGTGCGTGGGCGTAGAAGGCCATGTAGGCGCCCCAGTGGCGCTCCCAGTAGGAGGACTCATGAGAGCCCGGCCAAACGTGCAACGTGACGCGCGCGTCGTCGGCGCGGAGTTCCCGCGCCAGCGTGATGTCGGAAGCGCGAAAGGGGTCGTCGGTGCCGACGTCAAGCCAGATGGGAGTTCGACCGTAGGGATTTGACCGGCTGGCCGCGGCGATGACGTCGTGGCGGGCGAAGTCCTGCGCGTCGTCGAATGCTCCGGGGGCGGTCTGTCCGCCGTACTGCCACACCGCCGCGGAGTGGCCGCCGATCGCGCAGAACCGTCCCGGGTGCAGACGTGAGATGTCCAGCGCGCCGAATCCGCCCATCGAGATCCCGCCGATCGCGATGCGGGCCCGATCGGCGTGCAACAGCGCGATGGAGCGCGGAATGACTTCGTCCAGGACGTAGCTGGCCCAGGCTCCGCTGGCTCGGTTGTGCCAGTAGGAGTCCTCGCCGCCGTCGGGGAACACGACGTCGGGGGCATTTGCTCCTTGCGCGGCTAGCGCGGCGAACATCGCCGAGTTCAGGTTGGAGTCCTGACCGTCGCTGCCCTTGCCGTGCAGGAACACAAGCAGCGGGCGACCGCTGCCGTTGCTTCCCGGCGGTGTCACGGCCACCTCGGGCAGCGTCTGGTGCACGTAGCGGCTGGCGATCGTGAAGTCGATCACGCGCGCGCCGTGCTGGTCCGCGCCCGCCGAAGAGGCGACCAGGATGCCCGTCGCGGCGAGTAGACCCACCGCGGCTCGCCGCGGGCAAACGCGACGCCCACCGGCCGTGGATGAGGTCGATGATCGGCGTGCTGGTGACACGCTCTCGTGGTGCTCGGGTCTCATCGAGGGGAGCGGGCTTCAGGTCAGATGCGCGGCCAGGAACGCCAACGATGCCGGCTGCTGGCTGGCGAAGAACGCATCGTCGTGGCATCCCTGCGAGAGGTCGAGGACGGCCGAGCGGGGCAGCTTCTTGGCCAGCGCGAGGACTCCGGGATGGAAGGGGTCATCGCTGCCCGAGGCGACGCGAACGGGCGTCGCGGCAAGTGCCCCCGTGTGGGTGACGACGTCGTCGGCGTCGAAGTCAGCCGCAGACGCGTACGCGCCGGCGTTGGCGGCGTGCGCTTGCTCGTAGCTGGTCCAGATCGCTGGGCTGATGGCGGCGACGGCAGCGATCCCTCGGGGATACCTCTCGGCCAGCAGCAATGCTCCATAGCCGCCCATCGAGATTCCCAGGGTGCCGACGGCGTTCGGCGAGCGTCCCAACCCCACGCGCTGGCACATCGGTAGCAACTCGTCGATGACCATCGCCATCGGGTCGTCGTCTGGGTGCGGGTTCCAGTAGCCGCCGCCGCCATCGGCGGCGACGAGCGCCATCGGCGCAAGCTGGCGTCCGTCGACTTTCAGGGCCAACGCTTGCGCGAGGGTCAGGCCGGACAGCGCCCTCCGATGGTCTCCACCGAAGCCGTGCAACGCGATCACGAGCGGCAACGCGCTCCCAGGCCCGTGTCCGGGAGGGTAGGCAATCGTGTACCCGACGCGACGCCGCCGAGCCTGGGAGAAGAACGACCCCGACGCCGACGGTCCGACGGTCGCGAAGGTCTCGGACGGCCTCGCAACCGAGCACGCGCCGTCGAGCTCGTCGAGGGCCTGCTGCCCCGGAAGGACGCCATGCTCAACGAGTTCAAGACAGGCAAACGCGCCGCCAATCGCCGCCGCCAGTCCGTATCCGAGCGCACGCCGGCGAGTGAACCCCGAGCGCAGGCCGCCTCCGCGCCATCGAGGCCCCGTGTCCGGGCTCCGCAGGCCGTCGTGATCCGTGCCCCGCCGGGGCGGGGATACTCGATCGGGCTCTTGCACGGCCGCGGCTAGATGATCTATTCCGCGGGTCGTTGGTTAGGTGGCGAGGTCGGCGAAGGCGCGGGTGGGTCGGCCGAGGTAGTGGTTGAGCCAGACGCCGGCGGCCAGCGCGAGGAGTTTGGCGGTGATGCGGGCTCTGAGGCCGTGCAGGGTGCGGGCGCGGTGGCGTTCCAGGCCGAGGCGGTCTTTCAGGGTCCAGAAGATCGACTCGATGCATTGACGGATCGGCGCGATGTGCGGTCCGCGGTCAGGTTCGGTGGCGCGCGCCGGCCGCACGATGGTCGCTCCGAAACGCTCGGCGACGGTGTCTTTGAACGCGCGGCCGGCGTAGCCCTTGTCACAGACGATCACCTCGCCGCCGTGCAAGCCCCAGGGCAGCATCCGCAGCGCGACGTCGCGTTCTTTCTGGTCGGCCGGGGCGAGGATCATCGCCCGTGGGGTGCCGTCCGGGGCGGCGAGCAGGTGCAGGCGCATTCCCCAAAACCAGCGAGAGTGGCTGCGGCAGTATCCGTAGCCGCACGCGTCGGCCAGTTGCGATCGGCGGACGGTTTCCACCGAGCGTCCGCACTCAACCGGCGTGGAGTCCAGCAGCAGGACCCGGTCGTGATGGCCGGGGCTGTCGGTCGCGAAGATCCCGATCAGCCACTCGATCGTCTCGGTCAACCGCGCGCGGCGCTTCCAATACCCAGGCTGCTTGGGCAACTTGGGAAACAGGTGCCCCAGGCGCTTTGCTGCGACGGCCAGGAACTCGGCGTCCTTGTCGATGCCCATCATCGCCTGGCCGACAGCCAGGGTGACGACCTCCGCGTCCGTCACGCTTCGTCTGGCGTTCCGTGTCCGCTCGGGCAGGAGATCGTCAGCGGTGCAGAACACCGCACAGAGCAGCAGGTCGAGGTCGGCGAGCATCGTGGCCCCCTTGGGTCGACGGTGATACAGAGCACCGTCGACTTCGACCTCGCTGCTTACGTCCCCTACCCCACAGCGCCCCGCGCCGTGGAATCAATCATCTAGCCGGTCGCGGGAGAGCTTGGTCGCGCGGACAGGCCTCGCTGCACGACACGAAACGCGACGACGAGTGCTGCGGCCATCACGAACAAGCCGATGTCGTCGATGGCGCCAACTCGAAACAGCTGCCGCGGCGCTGGACCCCCGGAGATCACCCAACTGCCCGCTCCCGCGAGAAACACACTCATCGCGCCGCCGGCCGCAGCCGCGAGCCACAGCTCATAGCGCAGCACCGCTCTTGAGAGCGGCAACCGACGCAGCGTCCTGACCGCCCCGGCGACACCCGCCAACAGCGCCAGCGGACTCGCTGCCATCCACACGAGCTCGGCGACCGGGAACGACGAAAGCGAACCCGGATGCGCCCAATAGGAGGTGACCCACAGTGTCCCCGCCCAACTGAACGCCGCGACCGCCGACGGCACCAACCCGCGCCCTGACCACGAATGACCGCCCGTGCCCGGCCAACCATGCCCGAAATGATGGCTGCCGACCACGAAGATCACCGCCCCACACACGCTCACCAGCATCGGGCCTAGCAATCCACGCGAGTCTCCCCGCGCAACCGTCCGGCACGCAACCCAGATCAGCGGCACGGCGCCAAGCACCCCGAGCAGCACGAAGCACAACAACGCCCCAGACATCACGAGCATCGCGACGCTGGTCGCCGGCGCGGCCGGCGCCGACCACTGCCAGCCGATCGTCAGCTGCGCCCACATCGAAACCCCGAACACCAGAAACGCTGCCAGCACGCAACCAAGCGCCGTCAGGCTCGCGCGCAGCTGCTCCGGCGCTGCCAGGACACGGCCGGCGAGACCTGCGTACGCCACGCGTGCGAGCACGCCGCTACGCAGAACATCGGCGGTGCGTCGCCACGACCGCGGGCGCTCGCACATGTCATCCACGAGCAGCAGCTTGAACTCCTCGCCGTAGCGCACCCGCCACGAACGCGGATAGCAACGCACAAGGCGATCCGCCCGCCGGACGGCCGACTGCGTCCGCGCGCTCACGCGCTCCCCGAACTGGCCGCGAGACGACGAAGACCGACCTCAGCCACCCGACGCTGACTCTCCAGATGCAGTTGCAGAGCGCCGGCACCGGCGGCCGTCAACCGATACGGACGGCGTCGATCGTCGCTCTCCACGGGCTCGATCAACCCCTGCGCTTCCAGTCGGGCCAGCGCCTCATACAGCGTGCCGGGCGCAATGCGGACGCCACCAAACGCCTCGACGTCCTTCGTCAACGCATAACCGTGCTTCGGCCCCTCGGCCAGGCTCGACAGGATCAGCGTCGCCGGTCCCGCGTAGCGCCCAAGCGAAGCCAGCGCCTCCCGCTCACCGCCGTCGCTCGTCTTAGACCGTGCCATCGCCACAGTATATATCGGGCACCGATGCATCGTCAAACGATTGATCTACAAGAGCGCAGTGCCGGAACACGTATTCGTGGACTCGCGCCTGGTCTGCCCTCCCCCGCGCCGGCCCGCACAGTACTTCTGCCCCGCGCGACAAAGCGGACCTTCCGCCGGAAACCGGCCACGTGCCTGCAACGGATGGAACGCGACGATCTCGGCGTGGCTCGTCACGAGCTCGCTTCGGAGTGTGAAGGCAGGAGCGTCAAGCGGCATCGTCCGACGCGAGCCGCCGACTCGCAGGGAACCCGCGCCGTAGTCCATCCAACGCGTCCGGCTGCCCGCCCACGACCGCCGACAGCCGCTGCGCCGCGTCGTGCCGGGGAATGTGGTGCACGTAGATCATCGTCGTCTGGATGTGCGCGTGGCCCATGTACGCCATCGCGTCCGACAACGCGAACGCCTGAACCGCCAGCGTCCCGAAGGTGTGTCGCAGGTCGTGAAACACCATCGGCTCAGCCTTACGCCGCAGCTCACCCAGTCCCGCATCCTCAAGCCCCTGGTAGAACGGCCGGCGCATCGCCTGATCGCCGAGCGGCCTTCCGATCGAGTCGCAGAACACCTAGTCGTCATCGCCGACGTAGCGCTCCCGCCGGCTCAGCTCGTCGAACGTCGTCGCGACCTGCTCGATCATCGGCACGCTGCGCACCGTCTGCGATTTCGGCCGCCGCAATTCCTGGCGCGCGAAGTTACGCCGCACATGGACCAACCGCTTGGCGAACTCGACATCCGACCAGCGCAGGGCACGCAACTCGCCCAGACGCGGCCCCGTGAACGCCGCTACCGCCACCACAGCGCCCGCCTGCCGATCCTCGATCACCCGCACGACAGCCGCGACCTGCTCGGGCGTGAGCACGTTGAAATCACCGGACCGCGTCAGGTTGACGCGCTCGGCCGCTGCGGCCGGGTCTCGATCCACTTGCGTCGCACCGCCCGGTTCATCACGCCGTGAAACAGTACGAGGGTTTTCTGCACGGTTCGTCGCGACAACCCGCCGTCGGCAAGCAAGCGCTCACGAAACGCGTCGACAGCCTCGGTATCGATCTGAGCCACCGGCGTCGACGCACCAAACGCCGGCAGGAGATGCGTGTTGACCGCGTACCGGTAGTCGGCGACCGTCGACGGCGCCCGCTGGCGATCACGCTCGACGTAGCGCAGCCACTCCATGCAGGCCTCCTCGAACGTGACCGCAACCTCGCTAACCGCCGGCAACACCGTCGGCGCTTCCGAGAGGATCGCCGCCAGTGCCCCGTCTGCCTCGCGCGGCGTCAGATGCTCGGCCGTGGGCTTCGGACCATCGCCCGCCCGCCAGACGACGGCGCCGCGCGGCGTCCGCCGGCCGGAGTCCTTCACGTGCGCCGGCCCGAGCAACCGCTGGTGTCGCCCATTGGCATCGCGCCACAGCGCGTAGTAGCCCCGGCGACCGGGCGGCCCCTTGACCTGTACGTGGCCTGTCGCGCGCGGCCGCTTCGCCACCGCCCTCCGACTCCTTCCTGCTCACGCCGCGCCCACTGGGGAACACGACTGGGAACACGAAGGAAGCTAAGCCGCGCTTGGGACGGCACGCACCCACCGCCCAAATCCGCACCAGCAAAGCGATCCTGCCATACCCGGGGAGGGACTCGAACCCTCAGAACCCCATACAGGGCAACGGATTTTAAGATCGGCAGAAACGGCGCATCTCGCGTCTGCCGATTGCGCTCACGTGCTCTCAGCTGCGCTCAGCCGATCCAAGAATTCGGGAGTTTGGGACAGAATCTGGGACAGATTTGGCAGGCCGGCCGATCGGCGTACGCGCCGCCCGTTGAGCAGACGCCGCATTTCGTAGTACGATTTGGGGGTGGACATCCACTCGTCGGCCCGGAAGCATCGGATCGCCGACGAGGACATCGAGCACGCCGTCGCACACGCCATGGTCATCGAAGCTCAGGACAACGACACCCGCCTGTACCTGGGTCCGTCAAGGAGCGCGCGACTGCTCGAGATCGTGACGATCGTCCGCGACGATGGCTCGGAGCTTGCGATCCATGCGATGACCATGCGCCCGAAATACCGCCGCCTGCTCCCCGAGGACCATGGCTAAGAAAGCACTAGGTAAGACCGCGAGTGGCGTTCCGATCACCGAGGAGCTGATCGAAAAGCTCAGCCGCGAAGCCGAAGCCGGGTACGACGTCGAGAAGACGATCCGTCGGCGGGCGGGACGCCCGCCGCTAGGTACAGCCGCCGCAAGCGTCGAGTCGGTACGTCTTGACCCGGAACTGCGCGAAGCCCTCCTCGAGCGAGCAAAGCTCGACCACGAGACAACATCCGCCGTTATTCGCGAAGCACTGCGCCGCTACCTCGACGTCGCCTAACCCCGGACCCGCCCCGGCACCGGTCCGCGACTCCGACTCGCCCACCGTCGCACTCATCATCTAGCCGAGCGGTGCGGCTTCCGGGACGCCCCCTTGAAACCAATACACATGCGAGGAGCTCACAGCGAGGGAGCCGGGATCTATATCGGAAGAGCCTGCCAGCAAGCGCGAGGTCTCCCGGTCGCGCTCGTGAACCTCGTAATACACATACCCGGACGCCGTAAGGTCGCTACTGCAAATCCACGCGAACGCCCCGCTTGGCGTTACGTCAAGGTCGATTGCCGGCCCACCGCCCACGCTCAGAGTTGAGCCCCTTGAACAGGGCAAACTCACCTCCACCGCTCGGGTCTCCAAGTTGATCCGGTCCACGTTGAACACCTCCGCCGCGGGGCCGTTGGTTGCGCGGACCGCGTAGGCGGCAAAGTCCCCGGCCACCGTAACCCGGCTAATCGCGACCGTACGCACCCCCCCATAGGCACCCGGAAGCCGTACCGGCCGGTGCCCAAACACGCAGCCCCAGTAGTTGGCAGTTCCGCTCCCGGCAACATATACCTGAGCATCGGCGTCCGCCGCGACCGTTGCTCTCGACCACGGCGGACACTTCGCGACAGCCGCTCCCACCGCACTCATCGTCCCCGGCGGGGGTGCAGCGCTGACCGACAAAACACTCACGGCCAGCGCTCCGGCCGCAGCCGCAACAGTCGCTGCGACCCGCATCGCACGCCACCTCATGCTCCGAAGTCCTTCATCTCAGCGCCTCCCATCGTCCCGTCTTTCCCCTCGAGCGAGGCTAGCTCCTGCTTCGGCGAGGTCGCGGCGATGGCGGCTCTGCCCTCGGGGCGCGCCGGCATCGGGCATGCTGCGGGGCGGCGGCAAGGATCCCGGCTCCGGATCGCAGGCACTGACAACCCCACCGACCCGCCATACCCGGGGAGGGACTCGAACCCTCAGAACCCCGAAGGGGCAACGGATTTTAAGTCCGCTGACTTTGCCAGTTTGTCTACCCGGGCGGGTGCGGGGATCGTAATGCCACCGGCCGCCAGCGATCGAAGCCGCCCAAGACGGTCTGAGCGCTAGTATCAACTCGCACAAGTACGCCCCAACGCATACCCGTCCAAGCGCAACTTAGGCGCTGTTAGCGTGTCCTTTAGCCAGAGCGAGGCTTCGAGGAGCAGACTCCAGAGCGCACAGTGGAGGTCTCAGCACTACATCATCGGCCGCTGCCCGGACTCCGGGGCCCTGTGCCCCTGCTCAGATTGCAGTCCGATGAGCGCCTGGTGGCGCTCATCCGGCGGGGACATCACGGCGCGTTCGAGGCCCTCGTCGCGCGCTACGAGTCGCGCCTGCTCGCGTTCTGCCGGCACATGCTCAACTCGCGCGAGGATGCCGAGGACGTTCTGCAGGAGGTCTTCGCCGCGGCGTTCAACGCGATGCTCGCCGACGAGCGCGAGATCAACGTGCGCCCGTGGCTCTACCGCATCGCGCGCAACCGCAGCCTCAACCACCTGCGCCGCACTGCCGCGATCGGCGTCGACTCGATGGACGTGCACTTCGCCGATCACGGTCAGTCCACCGGAGACAAGGTCTTCAAGCGCGAGGCGTTCCGCCAGCTCATCGAGGACGTCCAGCGCCTTCCGGAGACGCAGCGGACGGCGCTGCTGCTGCGAGAGATGGACGCACTGTCCTATGAGCACATCGCCGAGGCGATGGAGACGACCGTTCCGAGCGTCAAGTCGCTGCTCGTGCGCGCGCGCGTATCCCTCGCCGAGGCCGCCGAGGCCCGCAAGCTCACCTGCGGCGAGGTCCGCCTCGAGCTCGGCGAGGCCGCCGAGGGCCTGACCAAGATCAGTCCGCCGGTGCGCCGGCATCTTCGTGACTGCAACCGCTGCGAGAGCTTCCGTAAGGAGCTCAAGGCGAACAACAAGGTCATGGCCGCCGTCTTCCCCGTCGGCGCGCTGCTCCTCGCCAAGAAGTTCGTCCTCGCGAAGCTCGGCGCGACCGCGAGCGCGAGCGGCGCGCAGGTCGGCGGCGCTACCGCTGCGGCCGGAGCGGGTGCCGGTGCCGCGGGCGCCGCGGGCGCCGGCGGGGGCGCGAGCATCGTCGCCGCCGGAGCCGGAGCGCTCGCCACGAAGGCCGTCGCCGGTCTCGCCGCCGCCGCGCTCGTCACGGCCGGCGCCGTCGAGGTCAACAACAACGTCGGGGCGAACCACCACGTCCATCCCTCGCATCCGGTGCTCTCGGCGAGCGCCGGGACGCCGGTACCCGTCTACCACGTGGCCGTCCAGCCGGCGCCGATCGTCGTGCGCTCCGTCTCCCAGCGCGCGACCGGCGCCAGCGACCGCGCGCGCGCGACGATCGCCCGGGTCAAGAGCCCGAAGGGGCCGAAGGCGGCCGCCGTCGTCGCGCCGCTGACGCACAAGACGACCACCGTCAGCACGACGACGACGAACACGACGGTCGCCACCAAGGCGCCGACGACCCAGGTCCAGAGCGACGTCACGGTGCTCCCCTCGACGCCGCCGGCCACCCCGGTCAGCACCCCGGTCGCGACGCCCCCGGCGACCGACACCACGAGCACGGCGACCGCCTCACCGACGCCCACACCGACCTCGTCGAGCGGCACCGCCACGGCGCCGGCGCCCACGCCGCCCGTGACCACGACGACGAACACGAGCACGGCGACGACCACGGCGCCACCGACCGCGACGGGCAACGCCGCGCCGCAGAACGACACCGGACCCGCCACAGACCCGGGAACCACGCTCTCGGCGACCTCCACGCAAACGGGCACACCGTCATCGTCGAACACCGTCACGTCGTCGAGCGGCGAGGTTGCCGCCACGACGGGCGACACCACGTCGAGCCCGACCGCGACCCCGTAGCGCACCCGGGCCGGCCCGGTCGATCGAAATGCGGCGTCGGGGCGGCCGTCGCGGCCGAATCCGCGGGCGCGGCACACCCGCGCACCGATCCCGTGACGCGGGCGACACGCAGCGCGACCCGCGCGACACACGTGTCACCGCCGCGTGACCCTCCGGCGGGGGTGTGGTCGATTAGGGTCGGCATAGGGGCGATTCGGGAGCACACCCCCCTCGTGCGGGGTCGCCGTGGCCGGCGCACCCGCGCATCGGTCCGGTCTCAACGCGGCGCCGCGGCGCGACCCGCGGCGCGCATCTGACGCCCTCCCGTCACACGCCGGCCGGCCGGCTCGCTCAAGACGCGCCCTCGATCCGGCCCGTCGGCGCCGAACCGCGCCACCCGGCGGGCCGGCCCCCGCCGACCCGCGCCTTCGATCCGGGCCGTCGACGCCGAACCACACCCCCGACGACCCGCGCCCTCGACGCCCCCTCGACCCGCGCCCTCGGCGCCGACCGCACCGGCGTTCCGCGAGGGCTCACCCCCCGAACGCCAGCGTCCCGTACGGCAGGTTGAGCACCCCCTGACTCCCCACCGGATGCGACTTGTCCACGCCGCTGTTCGCGTGCGTGAGCATCGTGACGAACACCCCGCTGCGCCCACCGGGCGAATGCGGATCGAGTCGCAGCACGTCGCGACCGTCCACCACCTGCGCCCCGCGCCGGGTGGTGAACAGGATCTCGTAGCCGGACGGGTTGTTCTGCCCACTCACCACGTTCACGCGCTCCTCGCCCTCCCCGATGAGCGCGAAGTCCGGGTACTCCCGCGCAAGCCCGGCGACGACGTTCGTGGCATAGACCGGCAGGAACCCGCTCGGACGACCGGCGTAAGGGGGAAGCATGAGCGGGCCGACGGCGAAGAGGTTCTGCAGCGTCCCGCCGGGACCATCGGCCTCGAGGCGCACGTATTCGCCGTCGATCGGAAGGCGATGCGACAGTGACCGGTAGCGAAACGAGAACGGCACCGGCCCGCCATGGCTGTAGGTCGAGTCGATGACGGTGAGGACCACGGCGATCACGAGCGCAAGGAAGACCGCGACCCCGGCGACGACGATCACGCGCCAGCCGCGTCCGGCCGCCCGCCATCGCGGCGCGACCAGCTCACCGAGCGTCGGCGCGTACTCGCGCTTGAGCGGGATCGAGGGCATGGACCGGAATCAGTCTAGGCCGGCGCTCACACGAGCCCGATGACCTTCAAGCGGCGCTGCGTACGCGCGCAGCGCGCCCAGCAGTCACGGGCGCTCACTCAACGCGTGTTCGACCACGGTGATCTTTCGGGCCATCCGCGCCGATTAAACATGTACGCAATGCAACCAAGTTCGCCTCAGTCAAGACGATGCTTCCCGCTCCACACGAACACCACCTCAACCTCACCCATCCCGTGCAGTACGACGCGCTGCAGCGCCGGGTGTGGATCCTCGGGCAGCGTTGTCACCACGGGGCGACGGGAGCGATCCTCGCTGGTGGCGGCGTGCTGGGCATTGTCCTCGGCCTGGCCCGACGCCACCAGCCGCCCCACACGGCCCACCTCGCGGCCACGCTCGCCACGGCGAGCGCCGGCGCGGTGCTGATGCTGCACGACTGGAAGGACCGAGAGGTCTGGTTCCGGGTCGGACCGGGCCTCTGACAAAGGAGGCCGACCGCCCCGGCGGTCGCATGCATCGACGGCGCTCGCTAGGGTGCGCGAGAGCCGGTGAACTCGCCCTCCTCCACTGAGCCGCCGCCGCCCAGCGCCCTGAGCATGTCGCGCGTCGAGGCGTTCTCCGACGGCGTCCTGGCCATCGCGGTCACGCTGCTCGTGTTCGACATCGGCGTGCCGTCCCCGCTCGCGCACGCCTCGCTCGGACACGCGCTCGCCGAGCGCTGGCCGCACTTCGTCGCCTACGCGGTGTCGTTCCTGACCATCGGGGTCATCTGGATCAACCACCACATCACGCTGCGGCGCCTGGCCACGGTCGACCACACGCTGCTCGTCCTCAACCTTCTGCTGTTGATGATCGTTGCCCTCCTCCCCTGGTCGACGTCGCTCATGGCGACCTACCTGCGCGAGTCCCAGGGTCAGCATCTCGCGGCCGCGATCTACGCCGGCTCGTTCCTGGCCATGTCCTGCGTGTTCTATGCGCTCCACCACCATTCGTTGGTGCGCCGCCCGCATGTGCTCACGCCACAACTCGGCGAGGCCGAGCGCCGCGCGATCAAGAGGCGCAACCTCACTGGCCTGCCGCCCTACGTCGTGGCCACCGCGGCGGCGCCGCTGTCCTCGTACCTGACGCTCGCCATCTGCGGTGCGGTGGCCGTGTACTACGCGCTGCCGACCCGCTCGTCCTGACCGGCCGGCGACGCGTCGCGCTAGGCGAGAACCGACTCCTCGTCGGCCGACGCGACCTCCTCGCACACCGGACACCACCAGCGCACCTGCAGCGGACCGCCGCACACCGCATGACGCGGTGCGTCCGCGGCCGCGGCGCCTTGCGTGCGCGCCGACCAGTCGGCGAGCAGGCGCAGCGCGTCGGCAAGCGCCTCGCCATCGGCGGTCAGGCGGTACTCGAAGCGCGGCGGGCGCTCGGAGTAGGGAGACGAGACGACGATCCCGTCGTCCTCGAGCTTGCGCAGGCGTGCGCTGAGGATGTTCGGCGCGATGCCGGCGACCCGCTCCTGCAACTCGCCGTAGCGCCTGGGCCCGTCGAGCAGCGCGGCGATGACGACGAGCGACCAGCGGTCGCCAAGGCGCTCCGCGACGTTCGCCACCTGCGCAAGGGCGTCGGCATTCTCGATGGGCACGCACCCACAATGACAGTCGACACGGTCGGTGTGTATAGTGACTTGCATGTCGCAAGTAACAAGTCTGACCGTACAGCTCGGGCCGTCGATCGTCGGCCTGCGTCGCGGAGCGCGCCGCGGCTCGGGCCTCCTCGTCGCCCAGGACCGCATCGCGGTCCTCGCCCACTCGATCTCCCGTCCCCCCGTCGAGCTCGTCTACTCCGACGGCGATGCCGTGGACGGCGAGCTCATCGGCGTGGATCGTCGTCATCGCGTCGCCGTGCTGGGCGCCCCGAGCGGCGAGCGCCCGATCGTGCGCTGGGCCGAGGCGGCCCCCGAGATCGGCGATCCCGTCTTCGCGCTCGCCAATCCGGGCGCGACCGGGTTGCGGATCACCGAGGGCCGCGTGTCGAGCGGGCCGCTCACCGTGCGCGGCCGCCACGGCCGCGCCGTCGAGGGCGTGATCGAGCACACCGCGCCGCTGCCGCGCGGCTCCGGCGGCGGGCCGCTCGTCGACGAGACCGGCGCGGTGCTCGGCGTCAACGTCCTCCGCGCCGACCCGGGCTTCCTGCTCGCGCTCCCGGCGGCCGTCGTGCGCTCGTCGATCGACCGCGTTCTCCAGGGCGGAGAGCAGGCCGGCCATCTGGGCGTCGCGCTCGTCCCCCCACGCGCGAGCCGCCGCATGCGAGCCGCGGTCGGGCTGCCGCCGCGCGACGGCCTGCTCGTGCGCGAGATCGAGGAGGGCGGACCGGCCGATCGTGCCGGGGTGCAGGCCGGCGACCTCCTCGTCGGCATCGGCGAGACCGACCTGCGTGAGATCGATGATGTGCACGCCGCGATCGACGCCGCCGACGACACGGTGTCGGTCCGCATCGTGCGGGGCACCGACGAGCTCGAGCTGTCCGTGCCGCTCGGCGCCGCAGAGCCGGCATGAGCGCCGGGACGATCGAGCGCGACGCCGCCGCCCTCGACGCGTACAGCACGGTCGTCGTCGATGTCGCCGAGACGCTCGCGCCGTCGGTGGCCAACCTGCGACTCGTCGCGCACCGGCGCGACGGCCGTCAGGTCACGACCGGTGCCGGCAGCGCGATCGTGCTCAGCGACGACGGATTCCTGCTCACCTCGGCGCACGTCGTGGCGGGTCGCCGGCGGTCCGCCTCCTCGCGCCGCGGCGTCGCCTCGTTCACCGACGGGCGCGAGCTCCCCTTTGCCGTGGTCGGCGCCGATCCGCTCACCGACCTGGCCGTGCTGCGCACCGAGGACGGCGGGCTCGCGCCGGCCGAGCTCGGAGACGCCTCCCAGCTGCGCGTCGGCCAGCTCGTGGTGGCGATCGGGAATCCGAACGGCTTCGCTGGGTCGGTGACCGCCGGCGTCATCTCGGCGCTCGGCCGCTCGCTGCCGGCGCGCGCGAGCGGAGTCGCGCGCACGATCGACGAGGTCATCCAGACCGACGCCGCCCTCAATCCCGGCAACTCCGGCGGGGCGCTCGCCGACAGCCTCGCGCGCGTCGTCGGCGTCAACACCGCGCTCGCCGGCATCGGCCTCGGGCTCGCCGTGCCGATCAACCACGCCACGCGCCGGATCATCGCCGCGCTCATGACCGAGGGCCGCGTGCGCCGGGCCTACCTCGGCCTCGCGGGGGCGTCGCGCCCACTGCCGCCGGCGGCCCGCGCGGCCTGGGGCCCCGACGGCTGCCTCGAGCTCGCCGAGGTCATCCCCGACACGCCGGCCGCACGGGCCGGCCTGCACGCCGGCGACCTGCTCGTCCAGCTCGACCGCACGCGCATCACCGGCGTCGCCGACCTCCTCGCACTGCTCGAGCACGAGGTGATCGGCACCCACCTCACCGCCGTCATCCTGCGCGACGGTCTCGAGCGCCGCCTGCAGGTCGTCCCGACCGAGCTCGGCTGAGCGACACCGCCGCGCGGCCCGCCCGCCGGCCGCGTCGGTCACGCGACAGACACGCCGCGTGACCCGCTGCCACCTCCGTGACCATCGCGTCACCCTCCGGCTCCGGGTGTGGTCGCTTGCGTCCCGCATAGGGGGCATACGGGAGCACACCCCGAGACGCGCGGCTCCCACGACCGCCCCACGACACACGCGCGCGCCCGCCGCGTGACGCGGACGGCGCATCGGTCACCGTCGCGGCACACTCGCGCGCCTGCCGCGTGACGCGCACGGCCATCGGCGCATGGGATCGCAATCAGCCAAGGCGGGGAGCCCCTTGACACCCGAGGGTCGCGTCCGTATATTCGCCCTCGAATAATTAGACGCCGGATGTCCTAACCGAGGCAGCATGACCCGCCGCAAGCTCAACAACCCCCTCGCCCTGGCCGTCCTCGGCCTCCTGCTCGAGCGCCCGATGCATCCGTACGAGATGTCCACGACCCTGCGCGAGCGCTCCAAGGAGCAGAGCATCAAGCTCAACTACGGCTCGCTGTACTCGGTCGTCGACTCACTGGCCCGCCACGACTTCATCCGCGCCCGCGAGACCATCCGCGAGGGCCGCCGGCCCGAGCGCACGATCTACGAGCTGACCGACGCCGGGCAGGCCGAGTACGTCGACTGGATGAGCGAGCTGCTCGCGGTGCCCGAGAAGGAGTACCCGCGCTTCGAGGCGGCGCTGTCGCTCATGCCGGGCCTGCCGCCCGAGGACGTCGTCGCGCTGCTGCGCGAGCGCACCAAGCGCCTCGAGCTCGAGCTGCTCTCGCTGCGCTCGCTGCACGAGTTCGCCGACAAGGAGGGCCTCCCGCGACTGTTCGTCGTCGAAGGCGAATACCACGCGGCGATGCTCGACGCCGAGCTCGCCTTCGTGCGCCGCCTGATCGCGGAGATCGAGGACGGCTCGATCGGCACGAAGCTGTGGCGCGAGCTGCACGACGACCCCGAGCACGGAGGTGAGCGCCTGCGCAGCGTCACCTAGCGAAACAAGAGCGGCTCCGAAGCGATGCGCGAACACCGCCTCGGAGCCTTCCTCGAGCGGTCTCGCCACCCGAGCCTCGCTTCTCACTGTAGGCGGGACCGGCTCGTTCGTCCATCCGACCACCACGGAGGTGGAAGCGAACATGCCGACCCCAACCGTCGCGGACGCTCCCGCGACGCCTTACCCCATATCCACGGCGCCGGCCATCGAGGCCGTCGGCCTCGTCAAGCGCTATCCGGGCAAGCCGCCGGTCGTCGCGCTCGACGGCCTGGACCTGACCGTGCCGAGCGGCACGATCTTCGCTCTGCTGGGCCCCAACGGCGCCGGCAAGTCGACGACGATCCGCGTGCTCACGACGCTCTCGCGGCCGGACGCCGGCGCGGCCTGCGTCGCCGGTCACGACGTGCTCGCCGCGCCCGACCGCGTGCGCCGCGCGATCGGCGTGGTCGGGCAGAAGCCCGGCTTCGATCCGATCGCCACCGGCCGCGAGAACCTGATGCTCCAGGGCGCGATCTACGACCTGCGCGGTGCCGAGCTGCGACAGAGCGTGGAAAGGGCGTTGCGACGTGTTGACCTGCTCGACGCCGCCGACCGGGCCGCACGTACGTACTCCGGCGGGATGCAACGGCGTCTGGACATCGCGCTCGGGCTCCTGCACGGCCCGAGCGTGCTGTTCCTCGACGAGCCGACGACCGGGCTTGACCCCGAGGCGCGCGCGGCGCTGTGGGAGCAGATCGCCCGGCTGGCCCGGGACGAGCGCATCACGGTCCTGTTGACGACCCACTATCTCGAGGAGGCCGACGCGCTCGCCGCCCACGTGGCGATCATCGACCGCGGCCGCGTCGTGGCGAGTGGGACACCGGACGCGCTCAAGCGCGAGCTGCACGGTGACACGCTCCAGGTCGAGCTCGAGGCCGAGGCGTCGCCGGAGCTCGTCGCCGAGGCGCTCGCCCCGTTGCCGGTCACCGTCTCCGGACGCGTGCTGCGCGCCCACACATCCGACGGTGCCGCCGCGCTGCCGCGTGCGCTCGCCGCGCTCGCCGCGTGCGACCTGGGGGTGAGCGCGGCCACGATCGCGCGTCCGTCGCTCGATGACGTCTACCTGCACCACGCCGGCCGCTCGCTGCGCGAGGCCAACCGGGAGGAGATCCGATGAGCATCGTCAACCAGACCCGCTACGTGACCCTGCGCTACGTGCGGGCGTTCGTGCGCCAGCCGGCGTGGGTGCTGATCACGCTCGTGCAGCCGATCATCTGGCTGCTGCTGTTCGGCGCGCTGTTCAAGCGCGTGATCGAGATCCCGGGCTTTCAGACGAGCTCGTACCTGGACTTCCTCGCCCCCGGCGTGCTGATGATGACCGCGATCAACTCGGCCGGCTGGAACGGGATGTCCTTCATCGAGGACATGAACCGCGGGGTGATGGACCGCCTGCTCGCCTCGCCGGTATGGCGTCCCGCGCTCACGGTGGGCAGCCTCGTCTACGGCGCGCTCACGATCACGGCGCAGTCGCTCATCATCGTCGCCATCACGCTGTTGGCCGGCGGCGCGATCCCCGGCGGCGTCGGCGGCGTGATCGCACTGATCGTGATCGCCTGCCTCGTCGGGGCGACGTTCGCGGCGCTGTCCAACGCGCTGGCGCTGGTCGCGCGCGAGCGCGAGACGCTGATCGGCGCCGTCACGCTGGTGATCCTGCCGCTCACGTTCCTCTCGGGCGCGTTCATGAAGCCGACGCTGGGCGCCCCGTGGATCGCCGATGTCGCCCGCTTCAACCCCGTCAACTGGGCCGTGGAGGCCGGGCGCTCGGCCGCAAGCGCACACGTCGACTGGGGCCTGGTCGGGTCGCGGGTCGGCTATCTGGCGCTGCTCCTCGCCGCCAGCGTGTGGCTGGCCGGACGCGCGTTCAGCGCCTATCAACGGTCGCTGTGAGACCCCCTTACTCCCCGACCGAGAACAGGGCCTCGAGGTCGTGGCGCGAGTAGGCGGCGAAGGCGACCATCGTCTGCGTGCGCACGACTCCATCGAGCTGGCCGAGCTGGCCGGCGATCACGTCGGCGAGCTGATCGTGGTGGGCGACGCGCACGATCACCACGAAGTCCCACTGGCCGGTGACCGAGTAGGCCTCGGCCACGCCGTCGATGCCGGCGAGGTCGCCGCCGAGCGTGGCCATCGCGTCGCGCTCGGCCTCGATGAGCACGATCGCGTGCGTCATGGCGCGTGGGTCCCGCCGGGGTCGAGGACGACGACCTTCGAGGAGGTCGCACCCTCGACGTCGGCCTTGAAGGCCTGCGCGTCGGTCTCGATCGGCGGGAAGGTGTTGTAGTGGATGGGGACGACCTCCCGGGCGCCGATGAGCCGCGCGGCCTCGACGGCGTCGTGGCGGTCCATCGTGTAGTGCCCGCCGATGCAGACGAGCGCGACGTCGATCGGGTCGCGGCGCCCGACCAGCGACAGGTCTGAGAACAGCGCGGTGTCGCCGGTGTGGTAGATCGTCTTGCCGCCGAAGCTGATGAGCAGGCCGGCGGGCGTGTTGACGGTGCCCTTCGGCGTCGTCGAGGTGTGCCACGCGGGCACGAGCTTGGCCCAGCCCCAGTCGAAGGCGACCGTGCCGCCGAGGTTCGGGTCGTGCAGCTTCTCGACGCCGTCGCCGCCGAGCTCGCCGGCGAGCTCGACGATCGCCAGCACCTCCGCCCCCGTGCGCTTGGCGATCGCGACGGTGTCGCCGAGGTGGTCGACGTGCCCGTGGGTGAGCAGGATCGCGTCCGCGCTCACCTCGTCGGCGCTCGCCGCGGCCTTCGGGTTGCCGGTCAGGAACGGATCGACGAGCACCGTGGTCCCGTCGTGCGTCAGCTGGATGGCCGAATGGCCCAGGTAGCGGATCTCCACGGTTACTGCTCCTCCTCCTCGGTGGATGGGCTGGGGGCCGTGCCGCCGGCCCGCACGTTCTGGAGCTCGTGGGCGAGCTCGAAGCCGACGGCGACCCCCACGAGCATGCCGAGGCGAGTCTCCTCGGCGACGAGCGTGCGCACGGCGGCCAGGCGCTCCTGCGTGTCCTCGCCGAGGGCGGCCTTGGCCACCTCGGACTCGTGCGCATCGCCGAACCAGCCCCCGGCGGCGAGCGACTCGGCGAGCACGCGCTGCAGGCTCGGCGCCGCGTGGGTCACCACCTCCTGCGCATGGGCGAGGCGTTCGGGCTCGCGCAGCGCGGCCACGGCGGCATCGACCTCGGCAGCGGTGTAGGGGGGATCGGGCACGCCGCGGATGATGATACGGGCGCGCCGCCGCTCAGTCGGCGCGCAGCTGGTAGACGCCGGCGCCCACGATCAGGCCGATCGCGCCGCCGACGAGACCGGCGACCCAGCTGGCCGACGGTCGGGCGAGGGGCATCGCCAGCACCGCCGCGGCGATGGCCAGGGTCCCGAGGAGGTCTCCGTCGTAGAAGCGCTTGGCTCGCAGCGCGCGCAGATCGGGCACCGCCCAGCAGGCGAGGAGGCCGAGCGCCGCGCCGTTGCCGCCGACCACGACGCGGTCGGGGAATACGGTGAGCGCCACTAGGGCGCCGCCGACGCCGCACATGAAGAACAGCGCGAGCACGAACAGCGGTCCGCGGCGGCGCTCGAGCAGCGTCCCGAAGATCGCGATGGCCACGAGCGTCGTGAACTGGTAGAAGCCGCTGTCGTAGGTGAACTGCGTGGTGAGCAGGCGCCACCAGTGGCCGCCGAGCGGGCGATAGGCGATGAGGTTGAAGAAGTTGACCCACGCGCCGCGCCAGAGCACCCAGACCACGCAGCTGGCGATGACGAGCGCCGCCGTCACATAGGGCCGCGCGTCGCCGCGGATGCCGGGGATCTCGCCGGGGCGCAGACGCCCGAGCGACGACGGGACGCGCGCGCGCCGCCCGGATCCGCGCCGACCCTCGCGCGGCAGCTTGGGCGCTCGCCGACGGAGCCGGTGACCGCAGTAGGGGCACTCGGTCACGTACGGACTGACTTGCGATCCGCACTGCTTGCAGACCACGAACAGATCGGCGCCCGAGGACATCGACACCCCATTCTAGGGCGGCGAGGAAGGCGCGCTCGATATGCTCTGACGGCGCAGGTTGCCGCCTCGTGCGACGAGCGTCGGCGGCCCTTACTGCCGGCGCCATGCGCCTATCCGGACGTTTCGATCTTCAAGGAGCAAAGCCCATGGCCAGCACGACCGCGACCGGCGTCGATCGTCTCACCGACCTGCTGGGCGACGAGGCGGACTCCCTGCTCAACCACGTCTGCGAGACGGTCGATCGCTCGACGCTGCACCTGCCCGGCCCCGACTTCATCGACCGGGTCGTGAGCGAGAGCGATCGCCACATCCAGACGATGCGCAACCTGCACGCGGTCTACCACCACGGCCGCCTGGCCGGCACCGGGTATATGAGCATCCTGCCGGTCGACCAGGGCATCGAGCACAGCGCGGCGGCGAGCTTCGCCCCGAATCCGCTCTATTTCGACCCCGAGAACATCGTGCGCCTGGCCTTCGAGGGCGGCTGCAACGCCGTCGCCTCGACGATCGGCGTGCTCGGCGCGGTCGGGCACAAGTGGGCGCACCAGATCCCGTTCATCGTCAAGCTCAACCACAACGAGCTGCTCACCTACCCCAACCACTTCGACCAGGTCATGTTCGGCAGCGTGCGCCAGGCCTGGGAGCTCGGCGCGGCCGCGGTCGGGGCGACGATCTACTTCGGCTCCGAGCAGGGCGACCGCCAGCTGCGCGAGGTGAGCGAGGCGTTCCAGGAGGCCCACGAGCTCGGTCTGTTCACGGTGCTGTGGTGCTACCTGCGCAACGACGCCTTCAAGCGCGAAGGGGTCGACTACCACCTGTCCGCCGACCTCACCGGTCAGGCCAACCACCTCGGCGTCACGATCGAGGCGGACATCATCAAGCAGAAGGCGCCCGAGAACAACAACGGCTACGGCGCGCTCAACCAGGACGGCGTCTCCTACGGCAAGACGTCGAAGCTCGTCTACAGCGAGCTGACGACCGACCACCCGATCGACCTCACGCGCTACCAGGTGCTCAACTGCTACAGCGGCCGCGCGCCGCTCATCAACAGCGGCGGCGCCTCCAGCGGCGAATCCGACCTCGCCGAGGCCGTGCGCACGGCGGTCATCAACAAGCGCGCGGGCGGGGCCGGCCTGATCAGCGGCCGCAAGGCCTTCCAGCGGCCGATGGCCGACGGCATCGAGCTGCTCGGGGCGATCCAGGACGTCTACCTGGCGCCCGAGATCACGGTCGCCTGAGCGCGCGGCCGGGCCGCCGCGCCCGCCGAGCGGTTATGTCAAGCGACGCTTTGGTCTAGGCTTCAAACCATGAGAATGCGACAGTCCATCGACGATCTCGAGGAGGCCTTCGCCGCCGAGATCAGCCGCGAGCGCAACCGCCGCCGCTCGCTCGTGCGTTCGACCGAGCAGCGCTCGCTCCGACGCGATCTCGAGCGCCAGAACAAGCGCGGCTCGGTGCGCTTCGCCACGCTCGTGCTCTCCCTCGTCCTCACCGCGGTGTTCGTGACGGTCGTCATGTTCCGCGTGCTGTACCTGCTGCTGGCGTAGCGCTGCGCACGGCGACAGAGCGAGGAGCGGTCCAGGATCGTCCGCTGCTCGCGTCGCCGCACTACACCCAAGTGTCCGCGCCGCGGGCGACGCGGACAATCGGGGCCCTCTCAGCTACCCGTCTCCGAGCTTGCCCAGAGCCTGCTCGACCGTCGCTCTGGCCTCGTCGGCGGGCACCTGCTCCGACGACCTCTGGCGTTGTATCTCGAGATAGATCTCCGTCCGAAACACGGGCACATCTTGGGGCGCCTGAATTCCGATCCGCACCTTCTCACCCATCACGGACAGCACCGAGATCTCGATGTCGTCGCCGATCATGATGCTCTGGTTGGACTTACGTGTCAGAACCAGCATTGGGTGCACCTCCATGTTGCCGACAGGCTGTGGGTCCTCATCCTGGAATTGCCAACAATACGCCTGAGCATCGCGAAAAGCGACCGGTGATTTGAGCGATATTGCGGCCCCGTTGCTGGCCGCGCGGCCAGTAACCGGGCCGTCGCGCCGGATGCGCTAGTCTCCCGCCTCGTCAAATGGCTCGTCAATCGTTGCGCCCGCACCTCAATCAGATTCGCGTCTGGGTTCGCCAGGGCCGCACGGACGCCTGGGTGGCCCACCAGCTCGAGGTCACCGTCCAGGAGGTCCAGCAGTTCAAGCGCCAGAACGACCTTGTCACCGGCGAGGAGCCCGAAGGCGCCGCCGGGGGCGACTTCGGGGACGAGATCGATCTCCGCGCCGAGGACGACGCGCTCATCGCGGCCGAGCTCGAGGCCGCCGAGGCCGAGCGCGCTCGCCTGGCCGCCGAGGAGGCCGAGCGCGAGGAGGAAGAGGACGAGGAGGAGGAGAAGCCGGCGCGCCGGCGCGGGCGCCGCGGCGGTCGCGGTCGTGCCGCGCGGGCCAACGAGCCGCTCGAGGGCACGTTCGATCACGGCGAGGAGGGCTACGGGCTGTGGCTCGACCCGGCGGTGGCCGAGAACCCGATCTACGCCGAGCACTGGGCCGGCCACCGGCCCGTCGAGGTCGTCGTCGAGGAGGATCAGATCGTGATCCGCCGCACCGAGACCGACGACGACTGACGAGGGCGGCCCGACGGCCCGAGCGGCGCGACCGCCGGGCGCGAGGAGCCGCCGCGGAACGGTCTGCTACCCGGTCGGCTCGAGCCGACCGCCGGCGTAGTCGACCGCGTCGCGCAGGTAGCGGTAGAAGGCGGCATCGACCACCACCGCCGAGTCCCACGCCCAGGGATCGTCCGGTGCGACGGTCATCGCCACCTCCAGGCACCAGGTGGTGCCGAGCTCGTAGAGCTCCATCAGCTCCGCGGACGTGAAGCGGCCGCCCAGCCGTCGCCGCAGGTCGGCCACGATCCGCCCGATCACGCGGTCGAAGACGACCTGGCGCTCGGGCGGCGCCGCCGCGAGCCGACGCTCACCGGCCTGCCATTGATAGAGCGCATTCGCGAGCGACATCGCGGCCGAGCGTAGCAGCGCCCCGCCCGACGTCGTTGCGGTTCAGTTGCTCGGCAGGCCGGTCTCGAAGAAGCCGACCTCGCCGCTGCGCGTCATGCCGAGGCGCCGGCCCTCTTCGACGATCGTGTTCGGCTGACGCAGCTGGACGAGCTGGCGGCTCAACTCGCGATTCTGGCGCTCCATCGATGCCACCTGCGCGCGATGTGACGCGGCCAGGCGCCAGGTCGAGACGATCGACGCCCCGGCGCTCACGTAGAGGTACAGCAGCACGCCGACGACGACGAGCATCGCGATGCGCCCCAGACGGTCCCAGCGGATCTGGGCGGGCGGACGCCGCGCGCGTCGCGCGGTCGGGGCGGAGGCCGGCACGAGGCGGTCTTCGGGGTCCCGGGCGTGGTTCCTGCTCGGGCGCGCAGGCCCGGGGGCGCTGAGCGTCGGCTCCGTAACGGGACCGACACGCGAGTGTGCCGCGGACCGCTCGAGGCGACGGCGCGCCGCAGGGTGTGGTCGCGAATGGACCCTATGCGCGGTAAAACTGACCACACCCCCCGCGCGACGGTCACGCGACCGCGACAAGTACCGCCTCCGGGTTACGCCACGTCACCGGACCGGCACGCGAGTGCGCCGCGCCCCTCACTCACCGCCGGAAGACCGACCCCCCCGGGTACACCGCCGCCGCCCCGAGCTGCTCCTCGATGCGCAACAGCTGGTTGTACTTGGCCACGCGATCCGAGCGCGACGGCGCGCCCGTCTTGATCTGCCCGCAGCCGGTGGCCACGGCGAGGTCGGCGATCGTCACGTCCTCGGTCTCGCCCGAGCGGTGCGACATGACCGCGGTGTAGCCGGCCTCGCGGGCCACGGCGATCGCCTCCAGGGTCTCGGTCAGGGTGCCGATCTGGTTGACCTTGATGAGGATCGAGTTGGCCACGCCCGACTCGATCCCGCGGCGCAGGCGCTCCGTGTTCGTCACGAACACGTCGTCGCCGACGAGCTGCAGGTGCTCGCCGAGGCGCTGCGTGAGCGTCGCCCAGCCGTCCCAGTCCTCCTCGTCCATGCCGTCCTCGAGCGAGACGATCGGGTAGCGCGCCACGAGGTCGGCCCAGTACGCGGCGAGCTCGTCGGAGCTGAGCGTGCGGCCCTCGCCCTCGAGCACGTAGGCGCCGTCCTGGCGCAGCTCGCTCGTCGCCGGGTCGAGCGCGATGGCGACGTCGTCACCCGGCCGGTAGCCGGCGGCCTCGATCCCGGCGATGAGCATCGTCAGCGCCTCCTCGTTGGAGGCGAGGTCGGGCGCGAAGCCGCCCTCGTCGCCGACGGCGGTGGCCAGCCCGCGCTTGTGCAGGGTGCCCTTGAGCGCGTGGTAGACCTCGGCGCCGACGCGCAGCCCCTCGGAGAAGCTCGGCGCGCCCACCGGGACGACCATGAACTCCTGGAAGTCGACGTTGTTGTCGGCGTGGGCGCCGCCGTTGAGCACGTTCATCATCGGCACCGGGAGCACGTGCGCATCGGCGCCGCCGAGAAAGCGCCACAGCGGCTGGCCGGCATCGTCCGCCGCGGCGTAGGCCGCGGCCAGGGACACGCCGAGGATGGCGTTCGCGCCGAGCCGCGACTTGTTGGGCGTTCCGTCGAGCTCGATGAGCGCACGGTCGAGAGCGGCCTGATCGGTCACGTCGCGCCCCCGCACCGCGTCGGCGATCTCGCCGTCCACGTGCGCCACGGCCTGGCTCACCCCCTTCCCCTGCCAGGGCTGCCCGCCGTCGCGCAGCTCGGTGGCCTCGAACTCGCCGGTCGACGCCCCCGAGGGCACCGCCGCGCGCCCGTGCGCGCCCGAGCGCAGCGCCACGTCGACCTCGACCGTCGGGTTGCCTCGGCTGTCGAGGATCTGGCGGGCGTGGACGGTCTCGATCTCGCTCATGGGCGGGCCTCCTGGTAGTGCTGCAGCTGACGGTCTGGGGTGAGCTGCGACCAGTCCTCGCCGAGGCGCTCGGCGCGCTCGCTGGCCGCCTGCACGCGCGTGCGGAAACGCTCGCTCGCCGCGCGCAGGGCGAGCTCCGGATCGAGCGAGAGCTTGCGCGCGACGCTCACCGCGGCGAACAGCACGTCACCGAGCTCGTGGAAGGCTTCGGGGTGGGCGCTCTCGCCGGCGGCGACGCCGCCGTTGCGCGCGCCGTCACCGGCCGGTGTGGGTTCCGCGTCGAGTGCGCGCTCGAGCTCGCACAGCTCATCGCGCAGCGAGCGGATCGGCCCGTCGACGTCGGCGTAGTCGAACCCGCTCTCGGCCGCGCGGCGCTGCAGCTTACGCGCGTGCAGCAGCGCGGGCAGGTTCTCGGGCACCTCTCCGAACAGTGCGGTGTCGCGTCCGGACTCGCCGCGCTTGATCGCGTCCCAGTTGCGCAGCACCTCCTGCGCGTCTCGCGCCGAGGCCTCGCCGAACACGTGCGGGTGGCGGCGGATGAGCTTCTCGGCGCAGCGGTCGGCCACGGCGGCGAGATCGCCGACGCCGCGCTCTTCGAGCAGCACGGCGAGGAAGTACACCTGGAAGAGCACGTCGCCGAGCTCGTCCACGAGCTTCGCGTCATCGCCGTGGTGGGCGGCGTCGGCGAGCTCGTAGGCCTCCTCGACGGTGTGCGGCACGATCGAGCGCTCGTCCTGCTCGCGATCCCACGGGCACTCGCGGCGCAGCCGGCGGGTGATTTCGTCGAGACGCGCGAGGGCCTGCTGAAGCTCCGGGGAGGACACGCCCGGCGGAAGAGTAGCGACTAGCCGCCGGAGGTCGTGGGCCCGGTGCCTGCGGGGGTCGCCGTCTTGGGCGCCACGTAGCCCTTGCAGTCCTGCACGACGAAGCCGCTGCGGCAGACGGTGAGCGCCGTCCAGCGCTTCGTGAAGCCGTTCACGAACGTCGTCAGCGCCGTCTGCTGCTGCTGCGAGAGCAGCTGCTGCTTGATGGTGTTGCTCGTCTGCGCGAGCGTCAGCTGGTTCGGCGGCACGATCTTCGTGACCTTGAAGACGTAGTAGCCGAACGGCGTCTTGACCGGACCCTGCAGCGTGTTCAGCGGGGCCGAGAAGATCGCCGTGTCGAGCGCCTGCTCCTCCTCGCCACGCGTGACCGAGGTGAGCGCGCCGCCCTGGTTCTTGGTGGCGACGTCGATCGAGACCTTCTTGGCCTCGACGGCGAACGGCGTTCCGTGCTTGACGGCCGCGAGCGCCGCCGCGGCCTGCTGCGGGGTCTTGACCAGGATGATGCTCACGTTGCGGTTCTCGGGCGAGCCGTAGGTGCTCTTGTGCGCGGCGTAGTAGGCGGAGACCTGGGCGGGCGTGACCGTGGTCGTGCCCTTCGTCGCCTTGTTGCGCAGCTGCGTGGAGAGCAGCTCGAGCTTGACGCGCAGCAGCAGGTCGGACAGCGTCTCACCGGAGGAGGCGAGGAAGGCGCTATACGCCGCCGGGGTCGGGAACTGCTGCTTCTTGATCGTGTTGAACTGGGTCGCCACCTGCTGGTCGGACACGTGGATGCCCTCGCGGTTGGCCTCGCCGATCACCCAGTCGGCGGAGAGGAGGAACTGCATCACCTGCTGCTGGTAGGCCGTGTACTCCTGCTGGCACTGCGCCTTCAGCTCGGCGGTCGTCGGCTGCTTGCGGCCCTTGAGCAGGGCGGCCAGCTGCGTGCGCAGCGAGTTGATGCAGGCCGTGTAGTCGGGCGGCTGCGGGATCGGCTGATGCGTCGAGGCGCCGGTCGCCGACTGCGTGCTGGAGTTGGCGGCGATCGTCAGCCAGTGGTCGAACGCGGCCATGGTGATCGGCGTGCCGTTCACCGACGCGACGGCGTTCCCGGGCACGGAGTCGCTGCTTCCGCAGGCCGCGAGGGCCACCAGGACAAAGAAAACGGCGCCGAGCGCCGCGATGCTGCGAGTCATTCGAGACACGGGGCGGCCATGCTAGCGGATGTGCGCTTAACGTGGTCTAACGTTATTGAGAGGTCGCGGATAAAGATTCGGCGAACGGCCCGCCCGGGATGATCGCCCGGCCTAGGCGCGGGCCGTGAGCGGCCAGGCGGCGTAGGGCACGACGGCGTCGTGCGCCGCCGGAACGGCGAGCACGCACGTGCGTCCGTTGCGCACCAGCGTGACCACCTGCAGCCCGGACGAGGTCCGGAACACGTGCAGCGGCACGCCGTTCACGAGCACCGTCTTGGTCGACGGCGGCAGCGACACCGGCGTGCCGTTGAAGATCGAGTAGCTCAGCCGCGACCCGTCGCGCAGCCGGTAGTAGACGGTGAGCACGGCATGGCCGTCGATGTGATCGACGCGCTGGCCGGCCGGCGTGGCGCCGAACTGCGTCGCGTAGTTGGGGTAGGTGATCCCGCCGTAGGAGACATCGAGCAGCCGCGCGCTCTTGGCCGAGGCCGCCGGCGCCGTCGCCGGGGCGTAGGCCAGGCTCGCCGCCGTCGTGATGCTGCGGCCGCTCGTGCCCGATCCGCCGGCGACGAGCACGACGCCGAAGGCCACCGCGGCGGCCCCGAGCGCGAGCGCCCCGGCGACCGGCCGCCAGCGCGTGGCCAGCCAGGGACCGCCGGGCGAGCGCCGCACGCGCCCGGTGCGCCGGGTGCGCGCCACCTTGGCCTCGATGCTCGAGATGAGGTGGTCGGGGACGGGTGGGCCGTCACCGGCGAGCGCCTGCGCGACGAGCTGATCGCGCTGCACCTGGCGCATGACGTCGGGACGCTCCATCGCCCAGGCCTCGATCGCCGGGCGCTCGGCATCGCTCAGCGTGCCGTCGGCGAGCTCTCGTGATCGCCTGCGCTTCGTCTTCGGGCGATTTGGGGGCGTATTCGTTCATCTCGGATCGATGCTAACGGGGGCTGTGCGGGGCGGCAATGGACATGGGTTCGTAGGAGGTAGACGCGACCCGGGGGCCCTTTATTCCATTCTCGTGCAAGATTTCGTCTCGGGGCCCAGGTGGTTGAAATACTCCCGAGCGCCGTTCGTGTCCGCCGGACCCTCACCCTCGGCCCCGCGCCAACTCGATCCCGCACAGCTCGGGACGCACATCACCCGTCTGTACCGCGCGGCCTACGGGCTCTGCGGCTCGCGCGAGGACGCCGAGGACCTCGTGCAGAGCACCTACGAGCGGGTGCTGCGCCGTCCCCGCTTCATCCGCCACGACCAGGATCTGGCCTACCTGCTGCGCGTGATGCGCAACACGTGGATCAGCTCGGCGCGTGGCGCGCGGGCCACGCTCGTCGCGCTCGACGCCGACGAGACCGAGGAGCTCGCCGATCCGAAGGGTGACCGCGCCGAGCAGGCGCTCGACGCTGCCGCGGTCTACGAGGCCCTGCACGAGCTGACGCCGCCGCTGCGCGAGGCGGTCGTGGCGGTCGACGTGCTCGGTCTCTCCTACAAGGAGGCCGCGGGCGCCCTCGGCACCAAGGAGGGCACGATCATGAGCCGCCTGCACCGCGGGCGCGGGCAGATCGCCGCGCGGATCGGCGGCGAGGGGGCGCCGGCGCCCGGGCAGTAGGTCGCGCGCCGGTGTCGCGGCCGTCGCCGGGGCGGAGGGCGGGGCCTCCCGCCGACTTTTTCAAGACCGGATGGAATGCGACCCCCGGAGGCCGCGTCTCTATCCGTGTCGGGCACTTCACGGTGATGACCGGGAGCCAACCGCTCCGGTGGCACCGCGAATGACTCGCACACAGAACCCTGTGGGCCGTGGCCGGTGGACGGGCTTCACCGACGCGCCACGGTCGCCTGCGCACGTCGTCGACGGTCGCCTACGACCGCCGCTGCCGTGCGCCCCGAGCCGTTCACACGAAGCGTTGACCCCTGCCAACCGCATCACAAGGAGCCTCCGATGAACCGCAAGTCCCTCCACCTCCCCAGCCCCGCCATCGTCCTGAGCGGCGTCGCGCTGTTCGCCGCCATGGGCGGCACCGGCTACGCGGCGACCTCGAATGTGTCGAACTCCTCCGCGCACTCGAGCCAGCTCTCCAAGCAGACCACCAAGGAGATCCAGCAGATCGTCAAGAAGATCGCGCCGTCGCTGCACGTCCACGCGGCCGACGTCGCGAACTTCGCCAGCACGGCGGCGTTCGCCACGAACGCGAACTTCGCCAAGACGGCCCAGACGGCGACGACCGCCACCAACGCGGCGACCGCGAGCAACGCACTGGACCTCGGCGGCAAGCCGGCCTCGGCCTACCAGCCCGCCGGCAGCTACCAGCCCGCCGGCAACTACCAGCCCGCCGGCAACTACCAGCCCGCGGGCAACTACCAGCCCGCGGGCAACTACCAGCTCGCCGGCAAGGTGTTCACCTCGGGCGGCGACCAGGTCATTCCCGCCGACGGGCAGCGGCACGTGCTCGGCACGGTCGGGCAGTTCACGTTCTCGGCCATCTGCTCGGTGCTCACCGGCGGCCAGGAGGTCAGCCCGGTGACGACCCGGCGAGCCCCAGATGTCGCTCGAGTTCGACGTCACCGACAAGACGAGCGTCGCCGATCTCGACGGCAACCAGGCCGTGGCCGCCAACACGCCGCAGGACATCATGAGCATCTATGACAACTCGACCGCGCCGAACGGCCTCGGCGGCACCGTCCAGCCGGGTGGCTTCAACCAGACCCCGAGCGCGAGCTCCTCGACCGAGATCGCCCCGCGCAGCGGCAGCTCGTCGACGCTCGACGAGGTCGACGTGTTCTACAACAGCGCGCTTAACCCGCTCGGCAGCAACAGCCCGGAGTGCGTCGCCGGCTTCACCGGCTTCGACTCGTAAGCCTCCTCACAGCCCTCCCTCCGACCGACGGCCGTCGGGGCGCCCAGCGCTCCGGCGGCCGTCGCCGTTAAGGCGTCGGCGGCTCCTCGCGCTCGAGCACGTCGAAGGACCACAGCTCGCTCGCCGTCCCGATCGGCCCGCCCTTGCGGTGCTGCGCGTGACCGGCGGAGAAGTCGGGGCTGGCCACCCAGGCCTGGAAGTCCTCCTCCGAGCGCCAGCGCGTGAGCACGAGGCACACGTCGCGCTCGTCGTTGGGGCGCAACAGCTCGAACCCCTCGAAGCCCGGCGCCCCGGACACGCGGCCGGCGCGCGAGGCGAAGCGCTCCGCGAACTCGTCGAAGCGCTCGCGCGCGACGGTGATCGCGTTGATCTTCACGACGCTCATCGGGCGCATCCTGACAGAGGGCGTCGAGCGAAGGCTCCCCGCCGCGGGGGCGCTCAGCGCTCGAGCATCCAGCAGTTGTTCGTCCACACGAAGCGGCTCTCGCTGCCGAGCAGCGGCGTCGGCAAGGCGATCGTGGCGACGTAGTCGCCGTCGCTCAGCACGACCCGCGCCGTCGCGATCGCCGCGGCATCCGCCTGCAGCTGGCGACGCGCGCCCGGCGTACGCAGCATCGCGTGAAGCGAGGCGTCCCAGCGCTCGGCGCACGTGCGGTGATCGACGACGCCGGCCAGCGGCGCGTTGATCACGGCGCACGCGCCGGAACCGCTCCCCGCCAGCTCAGCGGTGACGAAGCGGGTCGCAGCGCCGCGCAGCGTCGAGACCTCGTTGGCTCGGCTCGACCACCCGGCGTTGGCTGCCACGGCGGACAGGCCGAGAGCGGCGAGGGCGAGCAGCCCCGCACAGCCGATCGTGATCAGGCGCGTTCGCATGCTGCCCACCATATCGGCGCCCGCGGCCGTCGTGGCGAGGGTGTTGGACGGACGTTCCCCTACGCAGCCAGCGCGGTGCCGCGCGTCGCCGGGGCATCGTCGAGGTGCACCCGGTTGCGCCCCTCCGACTTGGCCACGTAGAGTGCGGCGTCGGCGCGCTCGAACACGGCGGCGAAGTCGAATTCGCCTCCGTCGGAGGCGCTCACGCCGAAGGACATCGTGAAGCGGATCCCTTCCGCGTCCTCGGCGTCGATCCCCGCGCGCAGGCTCTCGGCCACGGCGGCCGCGTCGGTGGGGTCGGCGCCGGGCAGGACGACGAGGAACTCCTCGCCGCCGAGGCGATAGGCGAGATCGTACGCGCGCAGGACCGTGCGGATGCGGTACGCGGCGGCCCGCAGCACCGCGTCGCCGATGACGTGGCCGTGGCGGTCGTTGATCGACTTGAAGTGGTCGAGGTCGCCGACGACGAGCGCGACGGGCTGACGATTGACCCGCGCCTGCTCGCTCAGCTCGGCGACTCGGGCTTCGAGGGCCTTGCGGTTGAGCAGCCCGGTGAGCGGATCGATGAGCGCCTCGCCGCGGTGGTGCAGGTCCGAGCCGAGCAGGGCCAGCGTGTACCCGACATTCGACACGATGAGCGCGATGTCGGCGGTCAGCCACAAGAACGAGGGAAGCGGTGAGTGGAATGCGCCGTTGGTGGTCAGCGCGATCACGACCATGATCGCGGACGTGAGCACGCTGCCGGCGATGACCCCGCGCAGGCGGAAGCGCACCGCCAGGGCGACCGCGGGAATGGCCAGCCACGGCCCCGCCGGTCCGCGCAGTCCTCCGGTGGCGATGCAGCCCATCGCGACGATGCCGACCGACAGCAGCCAGGCGAGCATGGCGAGGTACTCCGGGCGGCGCGCGCCGGGCATGCGCCGCGAGGCCACGACGAAGCCCGCGAGCGCGAGCCCCGTGAGCGGCAGCGGCCACCAGCCCGCCCAGGGCAGCGCGATGAGGAGCGCGAGCCCGAGCGAGCCGAAGGTCAGCGAGCGCAGGGGCTTGAGTCGCCGCTCCATGTCGAGCACGCGCGCCCGGTCCTCGGGCGTGGGGCACAGCCAGGTCTTCTCATAGGCCCCGGGGTCCATTGTGTTTCTCATCGGCTGCTCGCGCAGCATTCTGGTGCCGACTGGACACTTTTGGGCACGACCAAGCGGTGCGGCGTTATGTTCCCTTGTCACGCTCGTTCCGCGGCCGCCGAGCCGGCGTCGGTTTGCCCAGCGATGTCGAGGAATCTCGACGCGGCGCGGCGCGGCGCGGCGCGGGGCGAGGCGTTCAACGTCGAGAGGTGACGCGCCGCGCGCGGATGCGCGCGGGCGGGGGGCCCGCGCGCATCCTGGCGTGCTCCTGGCGGTCAGTGCTTGGTCTTGTGGACCGTCAGGCGCACCGTGCGGATCGTGCGCATGCGACCGTTGCCCTGACGCTGGGTGATCGTCAGTGTCAGCGGCAGCGAACCCCGCTGGTTGAGCAGCGCGCGGCCGGCGGCGTTGAGCGTGAGCGTGAGCTTCTTCTTGGCGCCCGGCGCGAGCGTGAAGCTCGCCGAGCCGATGGTCACGGTCTTCGTCGTCTTGCGCGGCCCGCGTGTCGAGCTGATCGAGGCGAGCCGGTTGCCGACGAGGTGCTCGACGACCGTCTCGAGCGCCTGGTCGTGACAGGTGGCGGTCGAGCACGCCACGGTGAACGTCACGTCGTTACCGCCCGTCACCACCGGAACGAAGACGAAGATCGTCACCGCCTGGACCGCGACCTGGCCCGCCGCCGGTGCGCTGCTCGAGGTGCTCGTGCTGCTCGACGTCTGGGTCGTGCCGGTCGACGTGGACGGGGTCGACGTCGTGGTGGTGGTTGGGGTCGTGGTGGTGGTGGTCGGGGTCGTCGTGGTGGTGGTGGTCGGGGTCGTCGTGGTGGTGGTGGTCGGGGTCGTGGTGGTGGTCGTCGTCGCCGTGCTCGAGGAGCTCGCGGACGACGACGTCGTTGTTGTGGTCGTCGACGTGCCGTTGATCGTGCCGTTCAGCGTGTCGGCCAGCACGTCCTCCGACAGGTTGAGGCGATCCAGGGTCGAGGAAACGAGCGGGCTCGCCTCGGCCAGCTCACCGCCGGCGGCGGCGCTGTTGCCCTGCCCCACGGCCCGGCCGTCTCGGATGTAGGACCCGATCTGGCTGGTGAGCGCGGTCACCCGGTCGTTGACCGCGCCGACGAATGTGTTCTTCTGCGTCGACGCCGGATCGAAGGCGGCCGGCTGCGCCCGCGCCGCCTGGATGTACTGAACGAGCTGGGCCTGAACGCCGGGCAGCGTCGTGTCGCCGAACGGGTTGACGCCCGGATAGGCGAACACGTCGGACTCCGCACCGTTGATGAGGTTCTGCAGGTTGTCGTCGCTGGCCAGCGCCTGCGGGAGCCCGAGACGCACGTAGTCGCCGAGCAGCGCGTCGGCCCCATCGAGCCGCTGGGCGGCGGCCATCACGTCGGTCGACTCCCCGGTGCCCTGCGTCAGCGTCGAGCCGTTGCTGAGGAGCGCGTCGTAGATCCCCTGCTGGATTCCGGTCAGCTGACCGGTGGTCATCGGGTCTTGGACGGCCTCGACCTGTTCGGCGCCCGCCTGCACCGACTGCAGTACGCTCGGGCTGCTCGACTGCGTCAGCAGCGTCGAGAAGTCCGTGTTGCCGCCCACGACCTGCCACCCGGACAGGACGGCGAACTCCGCGTCGTTGGTGCCGTCCCCGCCGGCGAGATCATTGTCGAAGGTGTTGACGGTCGCGTTCAGGTAGCCGACCTCCCACGTCTCCGGCGAGGTCGGGTTGTTCGGGTTCGGGATCACGCCGCGGAACACGAGCTGCATCGTCAGAGGCCCATAGTTCTCCGGGCCGGGCGAGCCGCTGTCGTAGTTCGCGCCCCAGCACACGTTGATGTTCGTGACGCCCAGGCGCACCGCGTTGAGCAGGTCGAAGGGCAGTCCCTCGGCCAGCAGCCCTGTCGACAGGTGCGGCAGGACGGCGGTCTGCGCGGTGTAGCCCTGCGGCAGGTCGGCCGGGTCGCACAGCGGCACGTTGGTGAACGTGGTCGAGTTGAGCAGGTTGTTGAAGTCCGGGAGCTGGTTGATGCCGCCCCACGGGTTGACGCCCTGCTCGTTGAGCCCCTGCGTGGGGATCTGCTGCGCGCCCAGGTAGGCCTGCTCCTCGTTCTCCACCGCCTGCTGTAGCGACGGCGGGCCCGACGTGTGATCGCCGGTGGCCCAGTATTTGTAATAGGCGAGCAGCCCGTCGAAGAGCTTGCTGCCCGTGCCCGACGAGTCGGTCCCGGCGTCGTTGGCCGAGATGCTCGACAGGCCCTGCTGCAGCACGTCGCCGTCGCTGATCATCGCCTGCAGCTGCTCCAGGCGCGCCTGCGTCACGTCGCTGGGGTTCTCCAGCAGCAACTGGGCGAAGGCGCGCGTCGAGCTGGCCCAGAAGTCCGGGTTGGGCAGGCACAGGTCGCCGCTGGCCTGAGCGGCGCAGCCGGAGGCCAGGGGCGCGGTCTCGAAGCGGCCCGTCGGCCCGTCGCTCACCGACTCCGGGAAGAAGTCGAAGTAGTTGATGTTCGTGTCCAGCGGATCCGAGCTCGAGGCCGTCAGCTGCGTGTCGGCGTCGCCCGCATCGTACGGCCCGGGCGGGCTGAGCACGGTCTGGCTGACCGCAGTCCCGGTGGCGTCCTGCTCGAGGTCGCCGGCCGGCGTGTTGAACATGTTGGCGGGAATCTGGACGCCGTTGAGCGCCGGATAGCCGAGCCACTCCGCGGTGAGCTTGCCGAGATCGTTGTTGGCTCCGGCCGCGAACAGTGACGCGACCTCGGCCGACAGCTGGTCGACCGAGGTCTGCAGCGTCGACAGCGAGGAGCTGAGGCTGGTGATCTGGTTCTGCGCGTTGGTCAGCTGCGCGTTGAGCTGGTAGGTCTCCTGGGCGATCTGCGTGGACAGCGACCCGAGCTGGGCGTTGATCGCGGCGAACGCCGACTGGGTGTACTGCTCGAAGTCGGAGATCTGCTGGGAGATGTTCTGCAGCCCCTGGATGATGATCATGTTCGGATCGGGGGCGTTCACGCCGTAGCCGACCGCGTCGTTGACGACGTTGAAGAGGGCGCCGATGGCCGCCACCGGATCGATCTCGGACACCGACAGCGTGGTGATGAGGCTCACGACGTCCTCGCCGGTCTTCAGGCCCATGTTGAGGGCCTGCGCGTTGAGATAGTCGTTCTCCTCGTCGGAGATCTGCGCCGATGTCTGCGCGGAGGCCTGCTCGGCCGTCTGCAGCTGGGCGTTGGCGTAGCCGAGCAGGCCGGCCTCCGCCGTCTCGGCCGCCGTCTCGTTGGCGACCGTCGTCGCCTCGATCTGCGGCTCGCCGGCCAGCGTGGTCTCCAGCGAGCAGTTGCTGATCCCGTTCGGGCACTGCGCCGCGACCTCCTCGGCGTCGTGCAGGGCGCCCGCGATGCAGTTCGGCTGCCCCGATCCGGGGGCGCTCGCGCCGCCGCTCGGCGTGCAGGTCTGGTCGCTGACGACGGTCTCCTCGCTCTTGATCGTCGACAGCACCGTGTTCTCGTCGGACGAGAAGCTTCCGCCCGAGAGGCTCGCGACGAGCGCCGTGATCTCCGGGTCGCCCGATAGCGCGGGGTTCTCGCTCAGCAGCTGGCTCGTGCTGTCGCCGAGGCTCTCGTGGCTGACGCCGCTCCAGAGCATGTTGCGGGCAACGGAGAAGCTCGCGTTGTCGCCCGCCAGGGCGACCGTCGCCTCGAGCACCACGGCAGGCGAGAAGCTCCCGAAGGACAGCGTCGACAGCGTGTCGGCCGAGGCGTCGAAGAACTGACCCGATGTCGCCTTGACATTCGAGGCATCGGTCAGGGCCGTCCTGGCGACCTGAGTGACGGCCAGCGCCACCGGCGCGGCTGGGTTCGAGCTCTCGAGCGCCTGCAGGATGGCGAGGATCCGCTCGTTGCCCGACATCACGGTGAGCGTCGCCGCTGAGGTCTGCGCACCGCCCGAGGACAAGGCGTTCTCGAGCCCCTGGATGTCGGCCACCGCGTCAGTGGGCGACAGCCCCGGGTTGTCTGTGTACAGCTGCTGCAGGACCTTCTCCTCGACCAGGCTCTCGGTGCCGCTCGGCACCGTCGAGAGCCGACCGACGTCGCCGGCCACGAACAGCTGCGCCGCGACCTGCGCGGGGGTGGCGGTGACCGGGGTGGCGGCCTGCGCCGATGCCCCCCCGAATGCCATGGTGGCGAGCAGCGAGCACGCCGATGCGATCAGGGCGACCCGGCGGCCGCTGGAGATGAGGGCAGGGATACGCGGCGCGAGGCTGCGGCGCTGGCGGGGGAAGTGAAGGCTCGAGTAGGTCATGCCAAGGCAAGACGCAGGCACGAGCGCTCCTATTCCATCGCCGGTCAACCTCCCGGCGACCGGCGTCCGTGGGCCGAGCTACTCCCGCGGATGCAAGACCGTTATCTGCCCCCCGATCGTGTACAGGTCGCGTCCGTCAGGACTGAGCACCGGGTAGCTGCCCAGCGCGAGCCCCTGCTGGCAGCCGTTGAGCAGCGGATTGACTTCGGGCCAGTCCACCGCGTCGGCCCCGATGCAGAACGAGACACCCGGCAAGGGGGTGAGGGCACCGGTCGCGGCGTTGCGCGCGAGCGCGTCGATCGGGCTGACGGTGAACGGCCCCTGGTCGGTGGCGGCGTACAGGACGTTGCCTCCGGGGCCCATCGCCAGCCCGCCGACGCCGATCAAGGTCGGCGGAGCCGGGGTGCAGCCGGACAGCCGGCCGACCTGGAGCCGGGTCGGGGAGACCTCCCGGAACGCCGACCCCACGCACGAGCTCTCGTGCAGGCCCCCGGCGGTCCTCGCCAGGGTGACGATCTGCCCGGTGCGCTCGCTCGGATCCGCGCCCTGGACATAGACGAAGCGCGAGTCCGGGCTGACGGCAAGCGCCTGGTCGTTGTTGACCATCCCGAGCAGCGAGGCCGACCCACAGGGCGCGCTTTCACCGGCACAACCGCCGGGAGTGAGGATCCCCGACCCGGGGTCGCGGTCGACCGCATAGACCGCCGGCTGGGTCGACGCCAGATCGGTCCACAGGTACAGGCTCATGCCGTCGGGCGCGGCGGCGATGCCCCATTCCAGGCCGCTCTGCTGGGAGTCGGCGGTCAGCGGCCACACCGCGCACGGCGGCTGTCCCGGCAAGGTGTCATTGGCGGGGGTCGGGCTCCCGTCGAGGCACCCACCCGGCGGCGGCAGCTGGGTGAGCGACCCGTCGGCGTTGGTGGCGAACGTCAGCACCATGGCGCCCTCGTCGGACCCGACCTGTTGCTGGGCGTACAGGAAGCCCCCGACCACGACCATGGCGACCGTGGCATCCATCGGGGTGACGCTGTGGTTGCAGGGCGCCGTCGCCGGGTCGTCGTCGCCGCCCGCGCCGACGGTCGTGACCATGCAGCCCGTCGGGTCCGGCAACTCGGTGAGCAGCCCCGTGGCCGCGTCGCGGGCGAACGACGCGATCTCCGGCGCTCCGCCGCCGCCGTCACCCGCTTCCGGGCGACTGCCCTCGGCGTATAGATACGCACCGCCGGTGCTCAGCACGATGGACTGCGGACCCGAGGGCGTGAACTGCACCCGGGTCGGGGAGCATCCCGTGGCCGGGCCATAGCAGGCGAGGAACGCGAGCGCGCCGGTGGCCGCGTTGCGCCGCAGGACGGTCAGGATGAAGTTGCCATCCGGGGTGCTGTCGGCGAGGTAGGCGAAGCGCCCGTCGGGGCTGAACAGCATCTGGTTGGGCGCGTGGATGTGCGCGAGCTGCTGGCAGTCGATTTCGCCCTGCCCGGCGTGGTTGGCCGAGTAGCACGAGGAGGCGGCGATCTTCTCGCTGAGCGAGCCGGCCACCGGCGCCGCCTTGCGGGTCTCTGGCGTGACGGGCCGCCGCCGCGCTGACCGCCCAGGCGCCGAACGCGATCACGGCCACCACGGCGATCGCAACCGATGTCTTCCTCACCCCGAAACCCTCCCCCGATCGGCCGGACTGCCGCCGGTCCTCCGGTCCTCGTAGGCGACGGAGCCTATACCTCCGAAGCGACGACCCGGCCGCCTTACGCCGCCTCGCGCGCCACCGCCAGCAGCACGTCGGCCGCGCGCACGACCGCCGGGAAGCGCTGCTCGTCGCCGTCGGGCGGCACGCGCACCGACACCTGAGACTTCCCGCTCTCATAGAGCGCTTCCGGCAGCTCCTCGCGCAGCCGCTTGGCCCGCACCGAGTCGAGCTCGATCGGGGTCACCGCGAGCCGGTCGCCCCGGAAGCTCACCGCGCGCGCCCCCGCCTGGCCGAACTTGATCCGCGCGCGCTGCAGCGCGAGCAGATTGGCGAGCGGCTCGGGCACGGGGCCGAAGCGGTCCTCCAGCTCCTCACGCAAGCGCTCGACGTCGGCCACCTCGAGTGCGCCCGCCACTCGCCGGTGCACCTCGATCTTGGCCTGCTCGTAGGGGATGTAGTCGGCCGGGACGTAGGCGTCGACGTGCACGTCCAGGCGCACCGGCTCGGGCGCCTCCTCCTCGAGCGACCCGTCCTCCGCGCTGCCGGCCCGCACCGCCTCGTCGAGCATCTGCATGTACAGCTCGAAGCCGAGCGCCGCGACGTGTCCGGACTGCTCGTCGCCGAGCAGGTTGCCGGCGCCGCGGATCTCCAGATCGCGCATCGCGATCTTGAAGCCCGCGCCGAGCTCGGTGTAGTCGCTCAGCGCGGACAGGCGCTGAGCGGCCTGCGCCGTCAGCGCGGCCGCCGAGTCGAACAGCAGGTACGCGTATGCGCGCTCGCGACTACGTCCGACGCGCCCCCGGATCTGGTAGAGCTGCGCCAGGCCGAAGGCGTCCGCGTGCTCGACGATCAGCGTGTTGGCCTGGGGGATGTCGATGCCCGACTCGATGATCGACGTGGACACCAGCACGTCCGCCCCTCCGCGCAGGAAGTCCATCATCACCTCCTCGAGCTCCCCTTCTCCCATTTGGCCGTGCCCGACCGCGAAGCGCACGCCGGGGCACATCGCCCGCAGCCGCTCGGCCGTCTCGTCGATCGTCTCGATGCGGTTGTGCAGGAAGAAGGCCTGCCCGCCGCGGGCGTGCTCGCGCATGATCGCCTGCTTGACCAGCTCCTCGTCGTACTCGCCGACGTAGGTCTTCACCGGCCGGCGCCCCTCCGGCGGGGTCTCGATCACCGAGATGTCGCGCAGGCCGGCGAGCGACATCTGCAGCGTGCGCGGGATCGGCGTGGCCGACATCGCGATCACGTCGACGCGCAGGCGCAGCTGGCGCAGCAGCTCCTTCTGCTTGACGCCGAAGCGCTGCTCCTCATCGACGATGATGAGACCGAGGTCCTTGGCGCGCACGTCGCGCGAGAGCAGGCGGTGCGTGCCGACGAGGATGTCGACCCTGCCGTCCTTGAACCCGGCGATCGCCTCCTTCTGCTCGGCGGGCGAGCGGAAGCGCGACACGTGCTCGAGGGTGATCGGGTAGTCGGCCAGGCGCTCGGCGAACGTGCCGTAGTGCTGCTGGGCGAGGATCGTCGTCGGCACGAGCATGAGCACCTGCTTGCCGGCGTTGGCCGCCTTGAAGGCGGCCCGCAGCGCGACCTCGGTCTTGCCGTAGCCGACGTCTCCGCAGATGAGGCGGTCCATCGGGCGGGGCGCCTCCATGTCGGCCTTCACGAGCTCGATCGCGTCGCGCTGATCGGGTGTCTCGGTATAGGGGAAGCGGTCCTCGAACTCGCGCTGCCAGTCGTCGTCCGCGTCGAAGGCGTAGCCGCTGCGCCTCCGCCGCTCGGCGTACAGGTTGAGCAGCTCGCCGGCCAGCTCCTGGGCCGCGCGGCGGGCGCGCGCCTTCATCGTGTCCCAGCGCGTGCCTCCGAGCTTGGACAGCGGCGGGTGCTCGCCGCCCGCGCCGACGTAGCGCGAGATCTTCGCGAGCTGGTCGGTCGGCACGAACACGCGGTCGTCGCCCTGGTACTCCAGGTACAGATAGTCGCGGGTGATCCCGGCGACGGTGCGCGTCTCGAAGCCGGCGAAGCGCGCAATGCCGTGGTCCTCGTGCACGACGATGTCGCCGGTGCGCAGGTCGGTGAACGAGCGCAGCGCCCCGCGCCGGCGCCCGCCCGGACCGCCCTCGGGCCGCTCGGCGCGACGGCGGCGCACGAGGCGATGCTCGGGGAAGACGGCAAGCTTCAGTTGCGGCGCGATGAACCCCTCGCGCAACGAGGCGCGGGCGAAGCGCAGCGCCGCGTCGATCGGCTGGGCGCCCGCCCCGTCGCCCTCGCCGAGCCACGTCGCCTTCAGGCGGGCCAGGTTGTACGCGGCGCGCTCACCCTCGCCTCGGCGCGGGAAGGCGACGACCGTGCGATATCCGGAGCGCACGAGCTTCTCGAGCTCGGGCTCGGCGTCGAGCACCGTCTTCGCCGCGGTGTCGGCGGTCTGGGCGCGGAACTCGAACGGCTGGTTGCCGGAGATCGCCGACAGCCACACCCGCGCGCGCTCGCGCAGCGCAGCACTGATGTCGTCGGGCTTGACGTAGAGGTGGTGCGCGTCGGTGTCGTGGAAGGCGGCGGTGACGTCGTCCCACTGGTCCGACAGCGCGGGCGCGATCTCCTCCTCGGCGGCCACGAGGATCGCGGCGTCGTCCGGCACGAGGTCGAGCAGCGCGCCGAAACGCTCGACCGGCAGCAGCTCGGCCACGTCGGGGCGCTCGCCACCCTCCTCGGCCTGCAGCGCGGCGATCTCGGCGAGCTCGCGATGCTCGACCGCGAGCTCGGCCGCCGGAGCGATCTCGACCGCCTCCGCGTCACCGAGCGAGCGCTGTGTGAAAGTGGAGAACCAGCGCATCGAGTCGATCTCGATGTCGAACAGGTCGACGCGCACCGCCCGCTCCTCGGTGGCCGGGAACACGTCGAGGAGCCCGCCGCGCACGGCGAACTGGCCTCGATCCTCGACCTGCTCGACGCGCTCGTAGCCGGCGGCGACGAGCTCTTCGGCGACTTCGTCGAGGTCGAGCACCTCGCCGACGCGGAGCCAGAAGGAGTGGGGACGCAGGGCGGGATCGGGCACCTTCTCCGACAGGGCGGTCGCCGAGACGACGATCACCGGTGCCTCGTCGGTGGCGGAGGCGGCGGGTGCGTCGGGCGCGCCGTAGGCGAGCAGAGCGTCGAGCGCGGCGACGCGCAGGCCAACCAGGTGTGGCGGCGGCGCGAGGTGCGACTCGTAGGCGACGCCGCGCGAGGGATAGAAGCGCACCGGCCGCGGGGCGAGCCACGCGCGGAGGTCGGCGGCGAGGTCGCGGGCCGCGCGATCGTCACCGGCGACGACGAGCGCCGGGCGGTCGCTGGCCAACGCGGGCGGGCGCGAGCCGTCGGCGGCGGGTCCGCCGCCGTCGAGCAGCGCGGCGATCAGGTAGGGGCGCAGCGACGCCGAGACAAAGGCGCGACCGCCGTCGCGCGCGAGCGCGAGCGCACTGTCATCGTCGGCGATGTGGGCAAGAAGGGGTCGTAGCACGATGGTGGTGGCGCGCCCGCGGGAGCGCCAGCTCGAGATGGAGCCGCGTGGCGCCGCCCCTCGACGAGACAGCGAACCGCGGCGGGCGCACGGGCCATGGCGCCCATGCGCATTCTAGGAACCGTCGGGCGCTCGGGCTCGCCCGGTCGTATCGCCTGGTCTTGGCGGTCTGCTCGCCTCAGCGGTAACTGAACTGGTCCGCGCCCGAGGTCGCGCTGCTCCCGCCGGCGCGCGTCGTCACCGTGACGTCGACGGTGCCGGTCCCGCCCGGCGGTGCGAAGGCGAAGATCAGACGGCTCGTCAGCGCCAGGAACAGCGTCCGTCTCGTGCCGAACCGCACCGACAGCACGTGGCTGAAGTCGTGACCGCGGATGAGGACGGCCGAGAACGGACCGCCCGAATCGGGCGCGACCTGCGTGACCACCGGCGGCACGAAGACGGTGAGGACCGCCGGGTTTGTGGCGGTGGTGTCCCCGCTGACGGGATCCGTGAACACGGCCTCGTAACTGGTGCCGCTCTGGGCGAGCGTGACATTCGACACCGTGAGCGTGTCCGACGTGGCGCCGGCGATCGGGGTGAACGTGGTCGCGCCCGGTGGCTCGGATTCCCATTGCGCGGACGGCGGCACGGGCCCGAGCGTGGCGGCGCTGAACGTCGCGGTCGCGCCGACCGGGACGCTCGCGTCCGCCGGCTGCGTGGTGATCTCGGGCGGGCCTTGGACGGTGAGGACGAAGTACGCCGACGCCACCTCCCGCGAGTCCACCGAGAAGACCGCCTCGTATGGGATGCCCTCCAGCGCGTAGGAGCTGCTCGGGATCGTGAGCGTGCTCGACGTGGCGCCGGGTATCGGGGTAAAGGTCCCCAGCCCATTGAGGTCTCCGTACATCCCCACCTCCCACTGCACGGTGGCGTTCGGAGGGAGGCAGTCCGCGGAGTTCAGATACGCGAAGGCGTCGAGCGTGAACGATCCCGGCGCCATCACACCGAACAGCGGTACCTCGGGAGGGCCGGTGTACACGCACGTTGTGTTGCTGAACTCGTCGGCGCTGTTGACGGCCGACGTCTGTCCGCTTGCGTCGGTCACCGTGACGTCGACGGTGCTCGCCGCCGCCGCCAGTGGGGAGAGCGCCGTGATCGTCGTCGGCGACACGACCGTCACCGACGCGGCGGGAGCCGAGCCGAACATCACCGTGTCGCCGTCGGCGAAGTTGGTCCCGGTGATCGTCACGGGGGTCGACCGGGGCGTCGTCGCTCCGACGCCCCCGCCGGCCGGCGACACGCCCGTCACCGTGGGCGCAGGCGGTGCGGCCGCCGCCGTCGTCGCCAGCGGGCCCAGGACCCCGAGCGCCACCACCCCCAATAGTCCTGCCCGGCCCTTCGCGCACAGCCCCTGTGGCAGCATCTCGCTCCTCCTCCCTGAGGGCTGGACCGCAGGCCCGACCCGCGATGCTCAAGGCGCATCGATCGGTTGCGACTATGTCCGAATCGGCGGTGGGTGTCAACGGCAGCGCAGCGCTGACCGAGACGCGGGCGTGCGGCCGTTCATCGTCGGACGGGCGCTGACAGCGCAGTAGGCCCGCCCCACGCGGCGTACCCGTCCGGGCCACCGAGGCCCGGACGGATACCGGCCGCCACGAACTAGATGTCCGAGCCGTAGTTGGTGCAGATGGCCGTGAAGGCCGGGTTCGGTGTGTTCGAGAGCTGGTTGAGCACGTTCTGCAGCGACGGGCTGTCCCAGTTCATGCCGATGTGCTCCGTCGGATCGGCGGGGCACTGGTTCTGGATCGTGATGTTGGTCACGTTGGGCCCGGCCAGGAACGCGTTCGTGTACGGCGTGACGATCTCGTCGTGGGTGCTCTCGATCACGACGTAGCGCGGCCCGGCGACGGTGTCACCGCCGGCGAACAGGTTCGCCATGAAGGCCGAGCCAAGTGCCTGCTCGAGCAGCGCCGGCGCGCTTTGCTCGATGATGCTTTCGAGCATGCTCGCGAACGGCATGCTGGCGAGCATCGTCGTCAGGCCGCTCATCGTCGTCCCGTGGTTGCTGGGCGCCAGGCCGATGAGCGTGTTGACCTTGCTCGCGCCACCCAGGAACTTGACGTAGTAGTTGGGCATCATCCCGCCCTGTGAGTGACCGACGATGTCGACCTTGCTGGCGCCGGTCTCCGACAGGACCTGGTTCACGAAGGTGGACAGCTGCCCGGCCGACGCGGCGATCTCGCCGAGCGCATCGAAGTGGTCCCCCATCGACATCGACGTCTCGCCGTAGTTGAAGGCATACACGCAGTAGCCGGCGTTGGCGAGCAGCGGTGACAGGGTGACCCAGTTCGAGCCCTCGTCCTCCGCCGTGCCGTGCACGAGCACCACCGGGTAGGGGTGCGCCGCGGTCGGCTTGCAGCCGTTGTTCGCGCCCGCGAGCGTTGTCGGCGTCATCAGCTCGGCATTGACGAAATCATTTAGAGCGGTAGACCCATACGGCACGGGCAACGCCGCGCTTGCGGTTGCGGCGCCGGAGGCCGCCATCGTGGCGGCCACGGCGAGCGCACCCGCCAAGTATTTGACCCTGAGCATCAACTTTCTCTCCTCGTCATGGCTATGTGCGGATGGCGATCGCCGTCCGCGGCACCCTTCGGCCTCGTGGGATCGCAGGGCCGGGCAATGGCGCTCGCGAGGCGAGCGGGCGTGTCGGGCGGATCCGATGGGGGCCGACGGGCTGATGCGCTTGCATCGACGCCGCCCAGTGCTAAGGGCATTGGACGTCCGCCTAGCGCGGGTAGGCCGTGCGGCTGGGCCGGCGGTACAGGCGTCCGTTCAACCGGCCGGAATCCTGGTCAACCCGTCGCCGGCCACGCGGCGACGCGCGACTGCGTCCGCCAACCGTCCAAGCGAGCGTCAGAAGCCGCTCAGCAGCGCGTCCACTGCGGCGGCCTCGCACGGACGCGCGAAGAGGAGGCCCTGCGCCGGGAGGCTCTGCGCCGCACCGCGCATCCGACGCGTCGAGATGCGGCCTCGGGGCAGATCCGCGGCGCGTATCTGTGACCCACCCGGCGCGTTTGTCGCCCTCGCGTGACCCGCGGGCCGCGGGTGTGGTCGCTTTCGCGCTGCATAGCGTACGTGAGGGACCACACCCCCCGGGGCACGGCTGCCGCGCGCGGCCCGCGTCACACTCGCGCACCAGTTCCGTGACACGCCGGACGCACAGCGTCACCCGCCGGCCCATCTGTCATCGTCGCGTCACCCCGGTGGCGGCGGCCGGCCGCCCCGCGCCGCCCCGACCCGCCCCGACCAGCCACACCGCAGCCTCGCGAGCCGCAAGCGCGCCGCAAGCGACCCGCCCCGACCGGCCACACCGCAGCCTCGCGCGCCGCAAGCGAGCCGCAGGCGACCCGACCCGCCCCGACCGGCCAAACCGCAGCCTCGCGCGCCGCAAGCGAGCCGCAGGCGACCCGACCCGCCCCGACCGGCCACACCGCAGCCTCGCGCGCCGCAAGCGAGCCGCAGGCGGCCCGACCCGCCCCGACCGGCCACACCGCAGCCTTGCGCGCCGCAAGCGACCCGCCCCGCCCCGCCCCGACCGGCCACACCGCGGCGGCGGCCTCGGCACGCCCCCCCTACCCCGCGACCGCGGACACCAGCCCGCACCAGCCGCGCTTGAGCTCCTCGAGCTCGCGCCCCTCGACGCGGCGCTGGTGCAACACGAGGTCGGCCGACAGCGCGCCGAGCAGCGCGTCGGCCACGTAGTCGACGTCGGTGGAGATCTCGGCCTCCGTGAGCAGCGCCACGACGTGCAGGCGGCGCGACGCGTAGACCGGCGAGCGCAGGCGCACGCCGGGCGGGCCCGACTCGGCAAGGGCGATGAGGTCGCCCTGCTCGTCGAGCAGATCGAGGACGGCGCGGCCGAACGCTCCGAGGCGCTCGGCGGGCGGCGCGCCCGGGCCGAGCGGCGCCGGCCCGCGCAGGATGGCCTCCTGGAGGGCCCGCTCGCGCTCGTCGAGCAGCGCGTGGAACAGCGCGGAGCGATCGCCGAAGCGGCGGAAGAGGGTCCCCTTGCCGACGCCGGCCTTACAGGCGATCGCGTCCATCGTCAGCGCGCCGGCTCCGTCGCTGGCGAGCAGGCGCCGCGCGGCATCAAGGATCGCGGCGCGGTTGCGCGCCGCGTCGGCGCGCACCGATGGTCCGCTGTCGAGCATCGGCAGCGGGGCCAGAGGCGGCGACTTGTCAGAGGGCAGGCGGGGCTCAGGCATGGCGACAGGCGGCCCAACGACCCGCGAAGCGGACGGCGAGGCGGCAGATACGGGTATCACAGTGCGGAGTGGGCAAGTATCCATCTGGTAATAAGCGGACTACGGTCCGATCTATGTTATCGTACGCAAGCGGACCACGGTCCGCACCGCATCAGACGCCAAACCACATCCCCATTGGAGGTAGGAATGTCAACCACACAGGCCACCGAGACCGCCCTCCCCGTCGGCACCTGGACGCTCGATCCGACCCATTCCTCGGCCCACTTCGCCGTCAAGCACATGATCGTTGCGACGTTCCGCGGTCGCTTCGAGGAAATCGACGGAACGCTCACGGTCGGCGAGGACGGCCGCGGGAAGCTTGTCGGCATCGTCAAGGCCGACTCGATCGCCGTCAAGGACGACAACCTCAAGGGCCATCTCGCCTCGCCGGACTTCTTCGACATCGAGCGCTATACGGAGATTCGTTTCGAGTCGACCGGCATCCGCCGCAACGGCGACCAGCTCGTCGTCGACGGCGAGCTGACGATCAAGGACCAGACCCACCCCGTGGAGGCTCGCGGCACGATCAGCGGTCCGGCCGTCACGCTGGGCGACGTCGAGAAGGTCGGCATCACCCTGGAGACGGTCATCGACCGCACCGAGTTCGGCCTCACCTGGAACGCACCGCTGCCCAAGGGCGGCTTCGCGGTCGAGAACGACGTCACGCTCACGGTCGAGCTCGAGCTGGCCAAGGCCACGGACTAGGTAATGAAGATCCTCGCCATCCCGGGGTCGCTGCGTCGCGACTCACACAACCGCCGCCTCCTGCGGGCGGCGGCGGACCTCATGCCGCCCGATGTGGAGGTGGTCGAGTTCGATGGCCTGAAGGCGATCCCGCCGTTCGACGAGGACGACGAGGCCGCCCCCGGGCCGGCGGTCGACGCCTGGCGCGAGGCGATCGCCTCGGCCGACGGGCTCCTGTTCGCGACGCCCGAGTACAACTCCTCGGTCCCCGGACAGCTGAAGAACGCCGTCGACTGGGCGTCGAGGCCGTTCGCGGACACCGTGCTGCGCAACAAGCCGGCCGCGGTCATCGGCGCGAGTCCGAGCATGTTCGGGGCCGTGTGGGCCCAGGCCGAGCTGCGCAAGGCCCTCGCGGCCGCGGGCGCGCGCGTCGTGGACCTCGAGCTGCCCGTGGCGAACGCCGAGGAGGCGTTCGGCGATAACGGCGGCCTCGCCGAGGTCGAGCTCGAGGAGCGGCTGGCCGGCATCCTCGCCGAGCTGCGCGACTCGGCCGAGCGCCACGCCGCGGCGCGGGCTCCGGCCGCCTGACGATGCCGCACCGTGCGTGCGGGGCCCGTGCCCCGCACCGCGCGGCCGCGGCGGCGGCCGTGGCCGCGCCAAGGCACTTCGTTAGCCCTCGTCGATGAAGCGGCGGATGAGGCGGTGCCCGAGGGACAGCCCGTCGGGCAGCTCGACGTGGCCCTCGCGCACCGCCTCGCGCAGCTCGGCGCGTGGGAACCAGCGGGCATCGACGAGCTCGGAGCGCTCGACCTCGAGCAGGTCACTCGCGCCGAGCGCGAGCTCGGCGCGGAAGCCGAGCATGAGTGAGGATGGAAACGGCCACGGCTGCGCCCCCTCGTAGCGGACGTCCGCGACGCGCAGGCCGACCTCCTCGGCCGCCTCGCGCACGACGGCGGCCTCAGGCGTCTCGCCCGGCTCGACGAAGCCGGCGAGCGCGGACCAGCGGCGCTCCGGCGCGCCGAAGCGCCGCGACAGCACGCAGCGGCCGCCGCTCACGACGAGCATGATGACCGCCGGATCGGTGCGCGGGAACAGGTGCGCGCCGCAGCCGGGGCAGTGGCGTACGTGGCCGGCCTCCTCGACCGCGGTGAGCGCCCCGCAGCGCCCGCAGTAGCGGTGCGAGCGGTGCCAGCCGACGATCGCGACCGCGTACGCCGCCAGCGCGGCCTCCGATGCGTCGAGGCCGACCGCGGCCTCGCGCAGCGACACGAAGCCGCTGGCGCCGAGGGCGGCCTGCGCCGCGTCGTAGGCGAACAGCACGCCGCCGCCGAGATCGAGGCCGAGCAGCGTCAGCTCGGCGTCATCCGGCACGACGTCGAGGGCGAGGCGGGCGAGCCGGGACTCGCCGTCGCGGAGCACGCTCTGCCCCGCCCCGACGGCGATCACGCGCGTGGTCGGATCGCCGCGCGCCGCCTCGGCCGCACCTGGGGTGCGAAGGCGCGCCGCACGGTCGGGGCCGGCAGCGACGAACGGCAGGGACGGCGCGGACTGCGGATGGGACGCACCCCCGGCGGGGTGGGAGCCCACCGCACGGACCGGCGACGAAGGCAAGGACTCGGACCCGGGCACCGTAGACGATGTTAATCCGGGCGCCCGACCCGGCCCAGCCCGCGGGCGCCGATGACGCGTCAGGCCGCCACGAGTGCCGTCTCGCTTGCCGTCGACGCCGCGACGACCCGGTTGCGGCCGTTCGCCTTCGCGACGCGCAGCGCCGCATCGGCGGCGCCGAACAGGCGCTCGTAGTCGAACGCCGCGCCGGCCCCGCAGTCCGAGACGCCGACCGAGACCGTCACCGGCAGCCCGGCCACGCCACGCCCGCCCACCGATGCGCGGATGCGCTCAGCGACGACGGCGGCGCCACGCTCGTCCATCCCGACGAGCAGCACCAGGAACTCCTCGCCCCCGATCCGGTACGCGGAGTCGAACAGCCGCAGGCCCGTGCGCATGCGATCGGCCACCTCGGCAAGCACACGGTCGCCGGTCGCGTGGCCGTGCTCGTCGTTGATCGCCTTGAAGTTGTCCAGGTCCGCGACCAGCACGGCCACGGGCTTGCCGCCGGCGTCCAGGCGGTGCGAGAGCTCGGCCACGCGCGCGCGCAGAGCCGTGCGGTTGAGCATTCCCGTGAGCTGATCGATCGTGGCCACGCCCAGCTGATCGACCGTGGCCTGACCGATCCCGTAGCCGAACAGCGACACGGCCCCAAGCAGGGCGAGGGGCAGCAGGAGGATCGATGGATTGCCCAGCACCGCAGGCGCATCCATCAGCAGCGCCGCCGCCGCTATCACCGCGCCGCCGAACACGGCCACGCCCGCGGCGCCGCGGGCCGGCAGGGCGGCTCCGGTGACGAACATGAGCACGGTGAGGAACGGGAGCGCGAACAGCGGCGCGGGATCGGCTAACAGGAGCCCACCCGCGACGCCGACGAGGGTGAACATGACGGCGAGGGTCATCGGGTATTCGGGGCGGGCCACTCGCTGCGGCACGATGGTGTGGATCGCGGTGGCCAGGGCCACGCTGACCACGACCGGGATGACCGACGTCCAACCGAACCAGGGCACCGTGCTGGCCAGCGCCACGAACGAAATGGGACTGGTGAAAGCCGAGACCCGGCGCTGGCGAGCGAAGATGTCGAGCATGTGCTCGCGCTCGGTCGCGGTGGCGATGAGCAGGCTGCGCGGCGCGTCGGACGGTCGATCGTCGCGTGCCGGAGCGCCCCCGGTCGCGGCGGCGGCCTGAAGCGGCACGGCCGGGCGCAGGCGGCGGTCGAGCGGCGCGTCTCCCCGGTCGGCGACGGCTTCGCCGGCCCGGGCCAGATCCGCCGAACCGCTCGTCACGACGCGATCGCGTCCGCCCGCCTTGGCGCGGTACAGCGCGCGATCGGCACAGGCGAAGAGCAGTGCGTAGTCGCGCACCTGGGCGTTGGACGTCGCTACGCCGAGGGACATCGTCACCGGTATGCCGCCGCTCGTCTCCTGGCGCGCGGCGGCCCGCATCCGTTCGGCCAGGCCCGTCGCCACACCGGCCGCGGCGCCCTCGAGCAGCGCGACGAACTCCTCGCCGCCGAAGCGGTACAGCGAGCCGTTCTGGGCCACGACCGTCTCCAGTCGTCGCGCCACCGAGACGAGCACCTCGTCGCCGGCGGCGTGCCCGTGCTCGTCGTTGATCGACTTCAGGTGGTCCACGTCCCCGACGATGACCGCGACCTGAGCCGAGCCGACGCCGGCGAGGTGGTGCGTGAGCTCCACCGCCCGCGCCTGCAGGGCCGTCCGGTTGAGCAGGCCGGTGAGCGGATCGACGATCGCCGCCGCGCGCGACTTCTCCTCGGCGTCGAGCGTCATCGCGGCCAGCAGCGCGATGACCACCACCATGGCCACCGGGAGGACGAGTGCCGGCGGCGTGGCCGCGATCGCGCTGGGCATGAAGACCAGGCCGGTGCCCACCATCGCCAGCACGGTGAGCCCGGCGCCCACCGCGACCACGCGCCGCGGGAGCTGCGGGGCCACGACGAGCGCCGGGAACACGAAGATCGGCAGCGCGTAGATGCGGGGGCCCGTCGCGAGGGCGATCGCCAGCACGATCGAGGACTGCGCGATGAGGAAGACGGCGACCGATGAGCGCTCGGGGCGAGCCATGCGAACCATCACCAGCTCCCCGATCACCACGGCGACCCCCGCCGCGATGAAGGGCAGCTGCATCGCCCAGCCGTACACGGGGATCGAGACGAGCGCAGCGACGCCCAGCAGCGCGATCGACCAGCGCTTGGCCGTGCGCAGCCGTGCGCTCATGTCGAGCAGGCGCGCGCGCTCCGCCTCGTCGCGGCAAAGCCAGCCCTTCGCTCTCATGCAGCCCCCATCGGCCGTCCGCGCCGGCAAATCCAACGCAGGCCGCGCCAAATGGCCGCATTGCTGCGCCGGTCATCGGCCCGGCGGACGCGCCGACACAGGCCGGGGCGGACCCGCCACCAGCTCGCCCGCCAGCCGCGCCGCCAACCCCACCCGCCCGAGCGCCTGCCCGTCGAGGCTGTGCACCAGCTCGGCGCCGCCGAGCGCGCCGGTCACGAACACCTCCTCGGCCCCGGCGAGCAGCGCCACCGTGAGCGGCTCCTCGCGCACGGCCACACCGAGCCGCCCGGCGACGGCGAGCACGCGCGCCCGCGTACGGCCGGGCAGGATGCGCCCGTCGAGCGGCGGCGTGCGCAGCGTCCCGTCGCCACCGAGCGCGAACACGTTGGCCCGCGCGGCCTCGAGCACGCCGCCATCGAGGTCGCACAGCAAGGGCTGCGCCGGCGCAACGTGGCCGGCGAGCTCCTCGAGCAGCCGCCGGTCCGCCCACTTGTGCGCGCCGAGTCCGCCCGGCACGCTCACACAGCGCAGATGCACGGCCGTCCGTGGTCCGTCGAGCGGCGTGCAGATCACGGCGAGACCGCACCCGCCGGGCCGGTAGTCGAGGCGCAGGCGCCCGAGCGCGACGCCCGTCGCCGCCGCGGCGGCGTCCTCCCGCCCGCCGGGCGCAACCGCCTCTCCGTAGAGCTCGCGCACGCTCGCGGCGAGGCGCTCCAGGTGCGCGTCGAGCCCGACCGCCTCGCCATCGCGCACGAGCACCGTCTCGAACACCCCGGCCCGGGGATCCGGCCGCCGGACCGGCCGGGCGCCGAGCCGCAGCGGGGCCGGCGCGGCGGCGACATCGCGCTCGTCGGCCATGCGCGCGCCGATCGCCGCGAGCAGCGGCGCCGCCTTCGTGGCGCACTCGGCCGCCTCGGCTGCCGGCTCGGAGTCGGCGACGATCCCGCCACCGACGCCGAGCCAGATCTCCCGGTCGCGGACCTCGAACGTGCGGATGGCCACGCTCAGCTCGAGCCCGGCGAGCGGGCTCGCGAACCCGATCGCCCCGGTGAACGCGTCGCGCGGCGTGCTCTCCAGCTCGGCGATGACCTCCATCGCGGCGACCTTCGGAGCACCGGTGACCGAGCCCGGCGGGAACGCGGCGCGCACGAGCTCGCCGTCGCCGACGTCCCCGCGCAGCCGCCCGCTCACCTCCGAGACGAGATGCCACACCCCCACATGGCGACGAACTTGGGAAAGGACATCCACGGTCACCGACCCGACCTCGCACACCCGTCCCAGATCGTTACGGACGAGGTCGACGATCATCGTGTTCTCGGCGCGGTCCTTCGCCGAGGTGGCGAGCGACGAGCGCTCGGTCGCCGCGCTCGCGGCGTCGGCCGAGGCGGGACGGGTCCCCTTGATCGGCGCACTGCGCACGTCGCGGCCGTGGCGGGCGAGGAACAGCTCGGGCGAGACGCTGACGAGCGCCCCCCATGGCCCGGCAAGGTAGGCCGACCGATCCCCCGCCACGCTCCCCCGCGCGGCGACGAAGACGTCGAGCGGGTCGCCGTCCAGGCGCGAGCGCAGGCGCGTGGCGACGTTCGCCTGCAGCAGGTCGCCGGCATGGATGCGCTCGCGCGCGCAGGCCACCGCGCGCGCGTGACCGGCCAGCGTCGGCTGCACGCTCCACGGTTCAGTGCCGAACGGCGCCGCGCGCAACCACGCCTCATCCTGCGCCCGGCGGCAGAGGACGACGAGGCGCTCGCGCAGCGCGGCCTCGCGCTCGTCGCTCCACAGCGCCTCGAACCACCAGCGCCCGAGCGCGTCGCGGCGCAGGACGTGGTCGTAGTAGGCGAGCGCCGCGTCGGGCAGGCCGGCCGGTGCCGGCGGCCCGGCGCCGAGGTCCTCCAGACGAGCGCCGAGGCGGTAGCCGAGGTACCCGAACCATCCGCCGGCGACGAGCCCGGCCTCGCTCGCGTGCACCGGCGGCTGCTCGTCGAGCAGCGCGAACGGATCGGCGTCGGGCGCGGCCACGCGGGTCGGCTCCGAGCCGATCAGCGCGCCGCCGCCGGCCCAGCGTCCGACGAGCGCGAAGGGTCTGCGGTCACCACGCACGAGCAGCGCTGCGTCCTCGGCCGTCAGGCGCCACGGCAGGGCGAGACGCCGGGCCTGCAGCGGCTGGGCGGGTGCGTGCAGCGACACCGCGCGCAGTCTAGGTCCGCTTCGCCGCGGCGGCCCTTTCCCCAAGCACTCGCCGGCCGAGGGCAGCGGCGCGCGCTCCCCCGGGGTCGGCGGGGGAGCGCTGTGCCGCTCGCGGTCAGGGCGAGGTCTGCAGGGTCGGCAGCGAGACGGTCGCCTTGGTGACGAACGTCGCGTTGACCCCGTTACTCGGGCGCAGGTACGGAGAGTCAGTGGCGAGGATCTCCACTCGCGCCTGGTCCCCGGCCGCGAAGGTGTAGTCGTTGCCGGCGAGCTGGAAGGTCACCGTGCCCGACTGGTCGTTGGTGAGGCGGTAGACGCCGCGGCTGACGAGGATCTCGGTGCCGTTCGGCTTGACGTCCCACAGGTGCGCGTCGAGCTGCCCGTTGGCGCCGACGTTGAACAGGTTCAGCGTGATCGTCGGCATGCCGGCGAGCGTGTACGGTCGCCAGCGGACCGGTGCGTTGACGCTGACGCTGTTGGTCGCCGGCGTCGCCGGGTAGGTCTGGCACGGGTTCGAGCCCTGGAGCGCCGTCGTGAACAGCGTCCCGAACGAACCGCCGGTCAGCTCCGAGGTGAGGCTCGACAGGCTCGTCTGACCGTCGAGCAGACCGGTCACCAGGCTCGAGACGGTGCTCGTCAGCAGCGGGATGATCGGATCCAGCGAGGCCTGACCGAGGTAGTTCAGCCCGCTGGATGCCGTCCCCTGGAACGCCGAGGAGCTGAAGGTGAGCGTGCCGGGGTGTGTCGCCGCCCAGCTGGAGGCGACGATCGGCGCGCCCGTCGGGCTCCCGGCCGGGCAGGTCATCGGGTACAGGGTCGCGCTGCGCGGCGCGGGCGCCGAGCCGGCGCCCTTCAGCTTCGCGTTGAAGAACGCGTCGCCCGCGTTGACGAGCTGATCGACGACGTCGGAACGGTTGGAGGCCGGTGGGTGGCCGGTGTCGGCGAACTGCAGCGACACGTCGGCGTTCGGGTCGGCGGCGAGCGCCTGGTTGTAGAGCGCGACGCCCTGCTGCGCGGTGAACAGGTCATCGGTCCAGCCGTTCTCGATCAGCATCGGCGACGGGGCGCCCGGGATCGTGTCCGTGCCGTCATAGGCGACGGCGTTGAGGACCGACTCGGACTCCGAGTCGGTGTACGGCTCGCCCTGCAGCAGACGCGTGTACCAGTTCGTGAGGTCGGCCGACGGATCGACGCCCGCCGGGGCGACGTAGCCGGTCAGCTGGGTGATCAGGTACAGGAACGTCACGTAGGAGAGCTTCATCACGCCGACCGGCGAGGTGTCCGCCGCATAGCTCGGGGCCTGCGTGTCGAGCAGACGCCCATTGGGGACGAGCGCCGCCGCGAGGTCGGCCCAGCCCCAGCGCGGGTAGGCCGCGGCGATCGACAGCGGGGTCCCGTTCGGGCTGGTCCAGGGCGCGAAGCCGCCGTCGGGCAGGCGGATGCGGTTCTTCAGGAACGCGAGCTCGGCGGCCCCGCCACCGCCGTAGGAGACGCCCGTGACGCCGAGCGCGTTCGGCGCGGCGATGCCCTCGTCGACGAGCAGGCCGAGCAGGTACTGGGTGTCGCGCGCCTCGTAGCGCGTGTCGTCGAGGTGCACCCAACCGTGCGCGCAGTCGGACGTCCGCGAGGACGACAGCCCGCACGAGTTGCCGAACCCCCGCGAGGAGTAGTTGACGACGGCGTAGCCCTGCTGGGCGTAGTAGGTGTTGTTGTAGTGGTAGGTGAGGGCCTGCGAGCCGTCGGCCGATGTGTCCTCGAACATCGTCTTGTCGCCCCCGAGGCCGTGCAGCATCACGATCGTCGGCCACGGGCCGCTGCCGGTCGCCGGGAGGGTGACGTCGACGTCCAGTGGCGTTCCGTCCCACGACGGCACACGCTGGGACAGACTCGACGTCGGGCAGAAGCGCACGCCGTTCTGTGCCGTGCACGGATGCCCGAACGGCGCCGGGTCCGCCTGCGCGACCGCACCGGACATCGCGATCGCCGCGATGGCGCCCACCAGGACGCCGGCTGCTCTGCACCTCATGACCCACTCCTCCTCGTTGTCTGATCCTTGACCCACCAGCGCCGTCGACGCGTCGCCGGACGTGGCCAACCCTCGTCAAACCGACTAGAGACGACCACGTCTGCGGGACCCTACCATGAAGAGCTAAACCTGAGTCTGATTCACTTTTTGCGGCTCCGAGCAACGAAAAACACGACTGGTGCACTAACGTGGATGGATGGCCGACACGGAGAGTGGGCCCACAGCGCAGCGTCGCCGCACCCCTGTGCAGCGACGGAGCCGCGGACGGGTACAGGACATCCTCAACGCGACGGGGAAGCTGCTCGGGGAGGGCGGCGTCGACGCCGTGACGACGCGTGCGCTCGCCGAGCGCGCCAACATCTCCGTCGCCGCCGTCTACCAGTACTTCCCCAACCGGGACGCGATCATCGACGCGTATCTCGAGCAGGCCACGAGCCGCATCGACACGAGCGTGCTCGAGACGGTGCTCGAGCTCGAGCTCGTCTCACCCCGCACCGTCGTCGAGGCCGCGGTGCTCGCACATCTGCACTTCTACCAGCGCAACCCCGACCTCGTGCAGGTGTGGCTCAGCTCGGGGACCGATTCGGTCGTGCTCAGCCGCGCGCGCGAGCGCAACGCCGAGCTCGGGCACTGGCTCGAAGGCGCCTTCCGGTCCGCCGGGTTCCTGCGCGACAACATGCCCCCCTACGGGGCCGACCTCGTCGTCGAGGTCTGCCAGAGCGCGATCGAATTCGCGCTCATCACGCCGCGCCCGCTCGAGGAGCAGGATGAGATCGTGCGCATGGGCATCGAGATGGTCCTCTCCCAGATCGAGCTGTTCATGACCGAGCGCGCCCTGAAGGGCGTCAGCGCCGCGGAGTTCGCGCAGGCGCTCACCGACGCCACCGGTTCCTAAACAGCGGGCGTCGGCGCCTAAAGAGGTCGGCGCAGAGTCTGCACGACCGCCCATTGCGCGGTTGCGCCCTTTACCGACAGACTCGTCACGGTCGGCTGAGGAACGAGCACGGAAAACCTGGGGAGGTGTCAGGTGTCGGTACTAACGCCAGCGCGAGCGACGGACGATGAGACGATCGGTGCCGTCGGGCCCGAGCCCGAGCCTGGTGCCGCGACGCCCAATCCCCGGCCCGCGCACCGGCTCGATCCAGAGCGCCTCGGCGACCACGCCGCGCGGCTGTACCGCGCCGCGTACGGCCTCTGCGGCTCGCGCGAGCAGGCCGAGGATCTCGTGCAGGACACCTACGAGCGGATCCTGCGCCGGCCGCGCTTCCTGCGCCACGAGGACGATCTCGGCTACCTGCTGCGGGTGCTGCGCAACACGTGGATCAGCCGCGCCCGCGGCCGCCGCGTCGAGGTCGTGCCGATGGACGCCGAGGAGACGAGCGCGATCGCCGATCCGGCCGGGGACACGACGACCGAATGGATCAACACGGCGGCCGTCTACGACGCCCTGCGGCTGCTGAGCGAGCCGCTGCGCGAGGCCGTTGTCGCCGTCGATGTCGTCGGCCTCTCCTACAAGGATGCGGCCCGCGCCCTCGGCACGAAGGAGGGCACGATCATGAGCCGCCTGCACCGGGGCCGCGGGCAGGTCGCCGCGCACCTGCAGCTCGCGGCCTAGCGGCGCCCCCACCCCGGCCTGACCGCATCACCTCCTGACGCCCACCCCCCGTCAGTGCGGTCAGGCCGGCGGCGCCGGCGCCGCGTCCGAGGCGAGGCTCTGCGCGAGCGCGGCGGCCTGGGCGCGGTTGCGCACGCCGAGCTTCTGCAGGATGTTCGAGACGTGCACGCCGGCCGTGCTCGGGCTGATGAACAGCTCGGCCCCGATCTCGCGGTTGGTCATCCCATCACCGATGAGCGCAAGCACGCGGCGCTCGCGCTCGGTGAGCAGCTCGTTGGCCGCCTCCAAGAGGAGCTCCTGCGTGTCACCCTGCAGGCGCTCGGTGAGGGCGAGCGCGCGCTCGATCGCGGCGTCGAGATCGAGCTTGGCGCCGCGGCGGCGAGCCTCGGCGAGCGCCTCCTCGGACATGCGGCTGCCGAGGTGGCGCAACGCGGCCTCACGGTCCTCGCGCTCGGCCGGCGGCAGCGGGGTGCCGAGCGCCTCGCGCAGGGCGGCGGCGCTCGCGAGCAGCTCGGCGGCCTCGGTCGCGTCGAGGCGTGAGCCGAGGCCGCCGGCGATCTCCTCGAGCACGCTCGACGCGCGCCAGCGGTCGCCGAGGTGGCGGTGCAGCTGGAGGGCCTCGGCGAGCAGCCGCGCCGCAAGCGGCGCCTCGCGGCGTCGCCGGGCCATGATCCCGAGCTCGTGCAGCGCCCACGCGATGCCTTCCTGGTAGCCGAGCTCGCGCGAGATCGACAGCGCGGCGTCGAGCGCGTCGCGGGCCTCCCCGTGCTCGCCGCGCGCGAGCTGAGTCGCCCCGAGGTTGACGAGCGCGCTCGCGATCTGGCGATCCTCGCCGACCGTGCGGGCCGCGGCCACCGCGCCGACGCAGAGCTCGAGCGCGTGCTCGTATTCGCCGGACAGCCAGGCCGCGAAGCCGAGATAGTCGAGGGCCGCGGCGGCCCCGGCCGCGTCGTCGAGCTCCTCGAAGATGCGCAGGCTCTGGGCGTGCAGCGTGCGGGCATCGTCGTAGCGTCCCTGCTCGCGAGCGATCGAGCCGAGCCGCTGGGTGACGAGCGCGATCCCGCGCTGGTCGTCGAGCTCGGTGCGAAGCGCGAGGGCCGCGTCGAGGCGCGACGTCGCGACGTCGTATTCGCACTGCAGGAAGGCGAGCACGCCGGCGCCGGTGAGGACCTCGACGCGCACGGCCGGCGACATCGCGTCGGCGGTCGTCAGCCCCTGCTCGAGCCACAGCCGCGCCTCCTGGTAGTAGCCGCGCAGGTACCAGAACGGCCACAGCAGCCCGATCAGGCGCCCGCCGGCCTCGGGATCGCGCGGCAGCCGCCAGGCGAGCGCGGCGTGCAGGTTGTCGTGCTCGAGCTCGAGCGCGGCCACCGACTCGGCCTGCTCGCCCTCGATCCCGCTCTGGGCATCGAGGGCCAGGCGCAGGAAGAAGTCGTGATGGCGGTCGCGGAACAGCTCCGCCTCGCCGCTCTCCTCCAGGCGCTCGGCGCCGTACTGGCGGACGAGCTCGAGCAGCCGGTAACGCGCCCCGTCCCTGCCGCCGACGACCTGCACGAGCGATTGGGCGACGAGGCCGCTGAGCAGGTCGAGGATCTCGTCGCGCTCGAGCGGGGCCTCGTCGCACACGGTCTCCACGGCGGCGAACGAGAACGTGCCGGCGAACGTGGCCAGGCGGCGGAACAGCGTCTGCTCGGCCTCGGTGAGCGTGCGATGGCTCCAGTCGAGCGTGGCGGCGAGCGTTCGCTGGTGCTCGGGCACGCCGCTGTTGGTCTGGCGCAGCAGCGAGCTGCCGCGATCGAGGCGGTCGGAGATGTCGGACGGGTGGAGCACGGCCGTGCGAGCGGCGGCGAGCTCGAGCGCGAGCGGCAGCCCATCGAGTTGCCAGCAGATGCGCACGATCGCGTCGACGTTCGCGTCGCCGAGCGCGAACGCCGGCGCCACGGCCGCGGCACGCTCGACGAACAGCTGCACCGCCGGCGCCTCGCCCGCCACGGTGAGGTCGGCGCGCGTGCCGAGGCGCAGCCGCGGCGGCATCCCGAGGCCCTCGATGCGGGCGACCTGCTCGCCGGGCATGGCGAGCGGCTGGCGAGAGGTCGTGATGATGCGCAGTTCGGGGCAGGTGGCGAGCACGCGGGCGACGAGCTCGCCGCAGGCGTCGATCACGTGCTCGCAGTTGTCGAGCACGAGCAGCGTCTCGGGACCGGCGAGGCTGCGGGCCACGACGTCGATGCTCGGGCCGCCGGCCGCCTCGCCGGGACGCAGCGCGGCGGCCACGACCTGCGCGACGAGCGCCGCGTCGGACACGGCGGTCAGCTCGACCCACCATGCCCCGCCGGGCGCGGCGCTGCGCCGGCGCTCGGCGAGCGCGAGCCCGAGCCGGCTCTTGCCCGACCCGCCCGGTCCGCAGAGGCTGAGCAGGCGGGTCTGATCGAGCCGCTCGGTCAGCTCCCCGAGCAGGGCGTCGCGCCCGACCAGACGCGTGAGCGCCTGTGGAAGGTTGCCCCGACGCCCGTCCCCGGATCCGTCCCCCTCGGCGGAATCGACAAGCTCCAGCGCGACCGCGCCGTCTGCGCTCAGCGCGCGACTCCGGGATCTTCGGGTGGGCACGCTAGATAAAGAGGACCGTTGATGCGCTAAAGAATCGGCCCCGGACTCTAAAGTCGGCGCCGGCGATGGTCAAGGCACGGACCCACCGATCGCGCGCGTGCCTTCGCGCCCCGGCGGCGAGCCGCGCGGTGAGCATCTCACAGATCAGCGCGCGGGCGGCGGCTCGTGACCGAGGACGATCCGCTCGGCGGCGTCTCGCCCCTTCTCGACCAGCTCGGCGATGTCCGTCGCGGGCTCGCTGAAGCGCCCGAGCACGTACGCGGCGACGATCTCGGGGTCCGTCGAATCGGGCCGGCCGACGCCGACGCGCACGCGCGCGAAGTCCGCGCTGCCGAGCTCCCGCTTGAGCGACTTCAGGCCGTTATGGCCGGCCAGCCCGCCGCCGATCCGCGTGCGCACCTCGCCGAACGGCAGGTCGATCTCGTCGTGCACGACGAGCACGCGCTCGAGCGGGAGCTTGTACGCGCCGCGCGCCGGCCCGACCGAGCGGCCGGCCTCGTTCATGTAGGTCTGGGGCGTGAGCAGCGCGACGCGCGGACCGCCGATGCCCGCGCGACCCTCGAGCAGACGACCGCGATAGCGGTCGCGCGCACGCCCGAGATCCCAGCGCTGCGCGAGGGCGTCGGCGACCATGAAGCCGACGTTGTGGCGCGTGCGCTCGTACTCGCGCCCGGGATTGCCCAGGCCGACGACGAGCCAGTCGATCGGTGTGCTCGGCCCCCGCAGGCGCATCAGGCGTGCTCCTGCACCGCTCGGCTCGCCCGGCGAGCGGCGGGCGATGAGCGGTTACTCCTCGGACTCGCCCTCGCCGCCGGTCTCGGCGCCCTCGGCCGCCTCCTCGCCGACGCGCTCGGTCTCGGCCTCGATCTCGTCGGCCTCGGACTGCAGCCGCGGGGCGCTGACGATCGCGATCGTCTCCTCGGGGTCGTCGATGATCGTGACGCCCTCGGGCGCGACGACGGCGGAGAGCGTGACGGTGTCGCCGATCTCGAGCTCGGATACGTCGTAGGACAGGGCCTCGGGAATGTTATTCGGCAGCGCCTCGATCGTCACCTCGCGCACGATGTGCTCGAGGATCCCGCCGAGGCGCACGCCGGGGGCATCCTCGGTGCCGAGCAGCTCGAGCGGCACGACCGACTGGATCGGCTGATCGAGGCGCACCCGCAGGAGGTCGACGTGCTGGATGTCCGAGCGCACGGGATGGCGCTGGGTGTCCTTGAGCACGGCCGGGGTGGCGCGCCCGCCGTCGATCGCGACGTCGATCACCGCGCCGGACGCCGCGAGCGCGTGGCGCAGCTCGCGCTCGTCGACGTCGAAGCTCACCGGTTCGCCGGTGCCGCCGTAGATGATGCCGGGGACGCGTCCGCTGCGGCGCAGGCGGCGCGCCGAGCGCGACCCGTCGGGGGTGCGGCTGGAGACGTCGAGCTTGGTGGTGGTGCTCGCCATGGGCCGGGTGACTTTAGCAACCGCCGCCGGCCCTACCCCACCTGCCGGGTCGACTCGAACACCTGCTTGACGATCTGGTACGCCGGCTTGGGGTTGCCGTTGAAGTCGAGTAGCCCCTTCTCGAAGATCGGCGGATCGGGGATCGGGTTATCGCCCGTCCACCCCGGGAAGACGCGGAAGTCCTCGAGCGCCCAGTACACGGCGGCCGACAGGAACGTCGTGCTCGCGAACACGCCGAGGTGGTACTGGACGAAGTCGCTCTGGAACTCGTAGGTGCCACGCTCCTGCACCGGCCCGTCGCGGTTGGCCTCGGCGCCGAACTCGGTGACCATGAGGGCCTGGCGGTGATAGCAGTGCTCCTGGGCGTCGAGGTAGTCAGGGAGCAGTGTGCGGTCGGCGATCTGCCCGCTCGGGCCCGGGTACCAGCCGAAGTAGTCGTTGATGCCGAGCACCTGCAGCGGCGCGTAGGCCGCCTGGCAGTCCACCGACGGGTACCCGGCGAGGGCGAGGCCGACCGGCCGCGTCGGATCGAGCTGGTGGGCGAGCGCGACGGCATTCTTGATGTAGGTGGTCTGGCCGGGCCCGGGACGTGACGAGAGCTCGTTCGCGATCGACCACACCGCGATCGACGGGTGGTTGCCGTTGTCGACGATGTTCTGCTCCAGCTGCGATTCGGCGAAGGCCCGGAAGGAGGGCGTCTCGAGCACGGACTCGCGCACGCTGAAGACGGGGACCTCCGACCACAGCAGGATCCCGTCCTGGTCGGCGAGCTCCTCCTCGTAGGGGCTCAGCGGGTACTGGCTGCGGATGAAGTCGGCGCCGATGTCGCGCGCGGCGTTGATGATCGCGGCCCGTTGCGGGTCGCTCAGCGCGAAGCCGTTCTGCAGCGAGTCCTCCTGGATGCCCACGCCGCGCAGGTGCAGCGGCTGGCCATTCAGGTACAGGTGTCCGCCGATCACCTGCAACAGGCGGATGCCGCTCTGCAGGAAGTACTGCGACAGCGCGGCGCCGCCGATGCTCGCGGTCAGGCGGACCGGGTAGAGGTCGGGATGGCCGGGTCCCCAGAGGTGCGGATGCCCGACGACGACGCTGCCGGTGAACGTCGCCGTCTTGCCGGGCGCGATCGTCTGCGTCCCCAGACTGGATGCGAGGCCGCCGTAGTTCGCGCTCACCAGCACGGGCTCTGGCCGCGTGTCGTAGTTGGTGACCACGGCCGAGTAGTGCACGCGGGCGGCGCACGACGGGCAGCGCAATTCGGGCAGCACGCGGACCGAGGTGAGGTCCACGCGATCGACCTCGCGCAGGTAGACCTCGCGCAGGATGCCGCCGTAGTTCCACCAGCCGCCGGTCGGCTGGTTGGTGCCCTGGCCGTCGTTCGGCGGCATCGAGTCGGCGAAGTGGTGGCTGTCGACGCGCACGACGAGGCGGTTCGTGCCGGTCGTGCTGAGGTAGCGCGCGGGGAGCAGCAGCTCGAATGGGAGGAAGGTGCCGATGTGCTGACCGAGGTGGTGGCCGTTGATCCATACGTCGGCGATGTAGTTGACCGACTCGAAGCGCACGATCCAGGACAGGCCGGCGGCCGCGGAGGGCAGGCGAAAGTCCTTGCGGTACCAGCCGACGGCGCCGTTGAAGCTGGCCACGCTGTTGTCGCCGACGTTCCAGGCGTAGGGGACGCTGACGACGCTCCAGCCGGCGATCGAGGGGCTGCTCGCGAAGCCCGAGCCCACGCCGTTTCCGTTATCGAAGCGGAACAGCCACGGGCCGTCCATGATGAAGCGCCCGGCCTGCCCCTCGGTGTACTCGACGTGGGTGGAGGGCACCGTGACCGCGTAGGCACCGGGCGCGGACGCCGGCCCGGTCGGCCCGGTCGGCCCGGTCGGCGCGCTCGGCGCGCCCGGTGGCGCCGCGACCTGCGCGCGGTGCGCCGTAGCGGTCACGGCCGCCGGTGAGGACCCCGACGCGACGGCCGCGCCGCCGAGCAGCGCGACGAGCGCGACCACACCTGCGATCGGGCGCAGCCGTGTGCGCAGCGCACTCATGCGGCGTCGGAGATGGCGGTCACCGCCCGTGACGGCGGCGACGTCCGCTCAGCAGTCCGCACTGTTGTCGATCGGTGCACTGAGACCGAGGAGGGTAACCGACAGACCAGAGAGAGCCGTGCCGGTGCGCCGGACGAGGATGCATTGCACGACCGGCAGGCCCCCGATCACCGTCCACGCGATGCGCGTCTGGCCGGTCGTCGTCACCGGAGCGTTCGCGGTCGCCGACTGGAGGTTGAGGATCTTCACCGCGCCCGAGCGGCGCAGGCGCGCCGCGTTCGCCCGCTCGAGCGCGACGCACGACGCGCTCGCGGCGCAGCCGTGGATCTGAGCGATGAGCGAGGTCGCATTTCCGGCCGCCTCGGCCTGCAGCAGGCTCAGATCGTCGTCGCGCTCGGCGTTGTCGGTGCTGAGATACCGTGCGAGGAACGCGCTGAAGACGAGGAACACGACCACGCCGAGCGCGATCAGGCCGTTGCGCAGCAGACGGTTCATGCCGGGAGTGTGACCGAGGCCGGCCGCGGCGCGAGCCGTGCTCGCTCATTCCCGCGCGCCGCCGCCCACGCCGCGGCGGCATCCGGAGCGCCCGGCCTACTCGTCGGAGTCCGACAGCTCCAGGAAGCGCTCGACCGATGCCTCCTGGTGGGCGAGTCGCTCGTGCAGGCGCCGCGCATGGTCGGCCGCGCGGCCGAGGAAGTCGTCGAGACAGCGCTCGGGATCATCGAACAAGGGGTACACGTGCGCCACATCCTGCTGCGCGCACGCGATGCCGAGCGGGGGGCGCCCCTCGGCGAGCGTCCGGGCACCGCACACCGGTGCGACCATCAGCTGGCACTCGGGCGCGATCAGCGCGACCGGCATCAACCGGTAGGCGGGCAGCGAGACGCTCAGCTCGATCGAACGGTCCACGCTGATGCGCGAGCCGGCCACCTCGGCGAGCGGACCGCACCACACCGACAGCACGGTGTCGGCGGCGAGCAGCGCATCGCGGAACGCCCGCGCCTGTTCGGCGTACAGGTGCTCGGCATCGTCGCGGTCCTCGGCGTCGGCGAGGTCGAGGTCGCACGGCACCCGCAGCAGCTCGTCGGCGCCGATCGCGCTGCCGGCGCCGAGCCCGCCGTGGGCGACGTAGGTCTGGATCGTCGACAGGTCGCGCCGGCCATGGAAGACGATCGTCAGCGCGTCGCAGAGCGACAGTCCGTCCACCTTCATCGCCACCGCCGCCGCCTCGTGCTCCCCGTCGAGGAGCGCGCGGCGCAGGAGATCCTCCGCTGGGTCCTGTTCGCTGTGATGTGGCTGCTCTGTCATGTCATCCCTTCTTCTTCGAGGGGTTGGACGCAGCCGGCCTAACGGGGATGCCGGTGTATTCGGTTGAAGACGTGGAGGGTACTCTTGTGGCCTCGCCGGATGGCATCGGTCACTCGTCCAGTTCGCTTGACTGCCTCCGCGACTTTGCCCACGGATAGCCGAGGTGTCGATGAAGCTGCTCGTCAAGGTCCTGTACCTGCCGTTCGGGATCGTGTTTGGATTTCTCGGCAGGCGCGCCGGGCAGCAGCTGCTCGGCGTGCTGTGGCGCGGTGAGACGCCGTCGCCGAAGGCGCCCGATGCGAGCCTGGCCAAGGTTGTGGCCGCGGCGGCGGTGCAGGCCGGCACCTTCGCGGCCACCGCTGCCGCCGCGGATCGCGCCGGCGCCCGGACGTTCCACCACCTCATCGGCGCCTGGCCGGACCAGCCTTCCGCGGAGGAGTAGCGACGAGAGGAGCACGGCATGGGCACGGTCGTCGTATCTGAGTTCGTGACGATCGACGGCGTCTTCGACGATCCGGGCGGCGCCGAGGGTTTCGAGCGCGGCGGTTGGGCGTTCCAGTTCGACCGCGGCGCCGAGGGCGACCGCTTCAAGTTCGACGAGTTGATGGCGGCGGACGCGCTGCTGCTCGGACGCGTGACCTACGAGGGGTTCGCGCAGGCCTGGCCGGACCGCGAGGGCACCGGCGAGTTCGCCGCGAAGATGAACGCGATGCCCAAGCACGTCGTCTCGACGACGCTGCAGGGCGGGGACTGGAACAACACGACCGTCATCGGCGCCGGCGTCGGCGAGGCGGTGCGCGCGCTCAAGGCCGCGGTGGTGGGCGACATCCTCGTCGCCGGGAGCGCCACGCTCGTGCAGACCCTGCTCGCCGAGGACCTCGTCGACGAGTACCGCCTGATGGTCTTCCCGATCGTGCTCGGGAGCGGCCGGCGCCTGTTCGCCGAGACGGGCGCCCCGGCGCGCCTGCGGCTGACCGACAGCCGAGTGGCGGGGGACACCTTCATCCTGACGTACGAGCCGGTGCGGGCCGAGGCCGGCGGCGCGGGGTGACCGGGGCGTTCGGGCTCCGACGAGGGCACAGCCCCGCCCGAGCGTTACGCGACGGTCACAGATGCGCCGGGCGCGTCACCGAACGGCCACGCGGGTGTGCCGCTCGCCGCTGCGGCGATCACGCCCCGCGGGGTGTGGTCCCAAGCGGACGCTATAGGGCGCCTAACTCCACACACCCCCGCCCGAGGGTCACGCGACGGTGACGGACACGCCCCCTCTGCGACCGGACCGCCACGCGAGTGTGCCGCTCGGCGCCTCGGCCACTACACGCCGCGGGGTGTGGTCCCAAGCGGATGCTATGCGGCGTAAAACCCAGCCCACCCCCCGCCCGAGGGTCACGCGACGATGACGGACATGCCCGCTCTGCGACCGGACCGCCGCGCGAGTGTGCCGCCCTCACTCCCCCAGGCGCGCCACCGCCGCCGCGAACCGCTCCGGCTCGCGCAGCGGAGGCCCGTGCCCGAAGCACACCAGCGCGGGCCGCAACTCGGCCAGGCGCCTCGCCGAGCGACGGTTCAACGCCGGGTCCGGGCTGGCGAGCGGAAAGGGCTCGCGAATCCCACCCGACAAGAGGAACGGGTTGAAGCCCCACATGACGTCGCCGCACACGAGCACGCGGTCGGCCTCGCGCCAGTAGGAGACGTGGCCGGGCGAGTGCCCGGGCGTGTCGAGCACCACGAAGCCGGCGACCTCATCGCCCTCGCGCAGCGCCCGCGCCACCGGGTGGGCCGGCGCGGCGGGGACCATGCGCCCCTGCGCGAGCATCTTCCCCGACTCGACGGCCGCCACGTCCTCGGCCCCGCACCAGAGCGGGATGCCGAGCTTCGTGCAGACGGCGTGGCTCGAGCCGTAGTGGTCGAGATGCGCGTGGGTGAGCGCGTGCGCGCTGAGCTCGCGACCGGCGATCTGGCCGAGCACCCGGCGGCGATCGAACACGAGCCCGGAGTCGATCAGGACGTCGCCGATGACGTACACGTTGACCGCATTCGGCGGAAAGCCGCCGAGCTGCCACACGCCGTCGGCGAGCTCCTTCATGCGTCCGCCAGCCCCGCGCTGCTCACCGCGCGCCACACGAGGTCCACGAGCTCGTCGTCGTCGAAGCCCTCGGGCGGGTTCAGACCTGCGTTCAGCCCGCCGCGATCGTCCAACCGCGCGAGCAGCTCGTTGCTCGCCGTGCACCAGAGCTCGTCCCGAAGGGCACGGGCCAACCGGCGGGCGTCGTCGTGATCCACGCGGGCACGGTATCGCACGCTCAGAACAGCCGCGCGACCGCGACCTCGCCGGCGGGCGCGACCCCGGCCACCCGCGCCTCGTGCGCGAGCAGGAGCCGCTTGCGGTCGAGTCCGCCGCCGTAGCCCGTGAGCGATCCGTCGGCGCCGATGACGCGATGGCAGGGCACGACGACGGCCAAGGGATTTCGCCCGTTGGCCAGCCCGACCGCGCGCGCGGCACCGGGGCAACCGATGCGGTCGGCGAGCTGCCCGTAGGACTCGGTCGCCGCGAACGGGATCTCGCGCAGCGCCGACCACACCGCCAGCTGGAACGGAGTGCCCTCGGGATCGAGCGGCAGCACGAACTCGGTCAGCTCCCCGGCGAAGTACGCGCCCAGCTGCTCGCGCGCCGGGGCGAGCGCCGCATCGTCGCGCCGCCAGCCGGCACCGATGCCGTGGCGCCCCCGGTGCGGGGTCATGTGCACGCCGCGCAGCCCGCGGTCGCCACCGACGAGCAGCAAGTCGCCGATGGGGCTGGGGGAAAGGGCGTACGGGATCGCAGTGGCCATGTCGAGTCCTCCTGGTCAGTGGGCGCTCGCGACCAGCGCCGCGTCACCATTCAGAACGCGGGGACGGCGCGCGGCGTGAGATACGCGGCGGCGGCGCTCGGCGCTCGCCGGCGAGCCGGCCGCTCCCCACAGGTACATGAGTCCGTAGGCCCGCCAGGGGCGCCAGCGCTCGGCCCGCCGCGTGGCCGCGAGCGGGTCGCCCGGCTCGCCGAGTCGCTCCAGCGCCCGGCGCAGGCCGAGGTCGGTGGCCAGGAACGCGTCGGGGTCGCCGAGCACGCGCATCGCGACGTAGGTCGCCGTCCACTCCCCGATGCCGGGCAGCGCGACGAGCGCGGCCCGCGTGGCGTCGCGATCGGCTCCGGGGTGCAGCGTGAGCGAGCCCGAGGCGACCGCCTCGGCGAGCGCGCGCAGCGCCCTCCGACGCGAGGCCGGCATCGTGAAGGCGTCCTCGCTCGCCTCGGCCAGCCGCCGCGGATCGGGGAACAGGTGGGTGAGGGTGGCGTCGGCCACGGACACCGGCTCGGCGCAGGCACGAACGAGCCGCCCGGCGAGGGTCGCCGCGCCGCCGATCGAGACCTGCTGTCCGAGCACCGCACGCACCGCGAGCTCGAACCCGTCGACGCTGCCCGGGACGCGGCGCCCCGGTGTGGCCGCCACCAGCCCGCGCAGCAGCGGATCGCGCGCGAGCAGCTCGTCGACGGCCACAGGATCGGCGTCGAGGTCGAGCAGACGCCGGCAGCGGGCGACCGCCGCGCCGAGATCGCGCGGATCGGCGAGCCGCAGCGCCGCCGATACGTAGCCGTCGGCCGGCGCGAGCTCGACGATCCCGTCGGCGTGCGGGAGGCGCAGCGTGCGCCGGTAGGTGCGCCCATCCCAGTGCTCGACGCCGGGCACGGCGCGCGCGCCGAGGAAGCCGAGCAGCCCGTCCGCGTCGAGCGGCCGGCGGTAGGCCAGGCGCAGCGAGATCGCACCGGGGCTCGCCGCGCCCGCCGATGCGCCGGCGCGGCGCTTGCGTCGCAGCTCGGTCGGCGTGGTCGCGAACACGGCGCGAACGGTCTCGTTGAACTGGCGGATGCTCGGGAAGTCGGCCGCGAAGGCGACCGTCCCGAACGGCAGGTCGGTCGTCTCGATGAGCAGGCGGGCCGTCTGGGCGCGGCGCGCACGGGCAAGCGCCTGCGGCCCGGCCCCGACCTCGGCCATGAGCTGGCGGTGCACGTGTCGCACGCTGTAGCCGAGCCGCGCGGCGAGGCCGGCCACGCCCTCGCGCTCGACGATGCCGTCGGCGATCAGCCGCATCGCCCGGCCGACGAGATCCGCGCGCGCGTCCCATTCCGGCGATCCGGGGGCGGCGTCGGGGCGGCAGCGCTTACAGGCGCGAAAGCCGGCGAGCTGCGCTGCGGCGGCGGTCGGATAGAAGCGCACGTTCTCGCGCTTGGGCACCCGCGCCGGGCAGCTCGGACGGCAGTAGACGCCCGTCGAGGTGACGGCCGCGAAGAACCAGCCGTCGAAGCGGGGGTCGTGCGTGGTGAGGGAGCGGTAGCGGTGCTCGAACCTGTCGATCATCGCCGCCGATGCTCGCACGCGCGAGCGCCGGCGCCTAGTGACGATCGGACATCACCGTCGCGGGCGCCGACGCCCGGGCCACGATCAGGAGGCGGGCGTCGTCGGCAGCGAGTAGGTGCGATACGAGTGACCGCGCAAGAGCACCGACGTCTGCGCCCGGTAGACGGCGATCGCATTTGCGCCGCCGGCCGGGGCCTTGACCTTGGTGGTGTACGTGCCAGAGCGGGTCAGGCGCACGAAGGCCGCGGGCTTGTAGCTGGAGCACGTGACCCGCAGCATGAGCGCGACCTGCGTCCCGGCGCGGAAGCTACCGGAGACCTGGCCGGCGAGCAGGACGTTCTTCCCGCTGTGCCTGGCCGTGGTCATCCGCAGGCGACGCTGGAGCTTCAGGGCGGCCGACACGTTCGGACCGACGATTGCGGTGTAGCGCGCGGCGTTGGAGCTCGCCAGCTTGGCGGGCGGAAGCGGCACGGTGAGCGAGAAGAGGCCGCTGGAGCTGACCTTCGCGCGGCCGACCATCGCCCGGAAGGCCATGAACTTGATCGACACGGTCCTGCCGACCCAATGGCCGCGGGCGGCGCCGCTGATGTAGACGCGGCGGCCCTGCTGGTACACGTTCAGCAGCACGACCTGGGCTCGGGTGCAGGCGAACGCAGCCGACGCGCTCGGGTCCAGGATGTGCTTGGACTTGACCGTGAACTCGACGGTGGTCGTCTTGCTGACGTTGCCGACCGTGTCGACCGTGCGCAGCGTCAGGGTGTGCGAACCCGGCGGCAGGTCGACCAGCGTGATGCCCGACGTGCACGTGTGCCACAGGCTGTTGTCGATCTGGCACTGCGTGATGTCGCCGGGAGGCGACGTCCAGGTGAAGGTGCCGGTGCTCACCGAGGTCACGCCCTGGGGACCCCCGGTGACCGTCGGCGCCGGCGGCGGCGTCGTGTCGAGGATCCAGCCGATGGTCTCGGTCCCCGACGGCGTGCCCGCCGCGTTGATCTGCTCGACGCTCAGCGTGTGCGGGCCGTCCTGAAGCGTCGTCGGGTCGAAGTCTGCCGGGCACTGTTCGTACGCGCCGCCGTCGATCGAGCATTCGAGCGTGTCCCCCGACTGCGGGTCGAAGGTGAAGTTCGAGGTCTTCGAGATGCTCGGCGGCTGGGTGACGACCGTCACCGGGGGTGGGGTCTGCGTGTCGACCGTGAACGTGTCGCCGCCCGTGCCGGAGCCGCCCGAGCCCGAGCCCGAGCCGGAGCCTCCCGATCCGGAGCCACTCGAGCTGCCGCTCGAGCCGGAGCTCGCGCTCACGTTGCCCGCCGCGTCGGTCGAGGTGGCCGTGACCGTGTGCGGTCCGTTCGAGAGCGGTGTGGTCGGCGTGAATGACCAGTCGCCCGAGCTGTTGGCCGTCGTGGTGCCGATCGGCTGCCCGTCGACGTACACGGTGACGGTGCTGCCCGGCTCGGCGGTGCCGGTGATCGGCGGCTCGTCGTTGCTCGTGGTGGATCCGTCGGTCGGCCCGGTCACCGTCGGTGGCGGCGGGGGGACGGTGTCGATCGTGAAGCTGTTCGTGTTGGAGAAGGCGCTGACGTTGCTCGCCGCGTCGGTCGCCGTCGCCTTGACCGTGTGCACGCCGTCGGCGATCGCCACCGAGGGGGTGTAGGTCCACGCTCCCGACGCGCTCGCCGTGGCTGTCCCCACCGCCGTGCCGTCGATGTACACCGTCACGGTGCTGTTCGCCGGCGCCGTGCCCGAGATCGGCGGCTTGCTCTTGTTCGTGAACGAGCCGTTCGCCGGCGTCGTCACGACCGGCGCGGCCGGCGCGACGGTGATGACCGTGAAGTCGTTCGTGTTCGAGAAGGCGCTGACGTTGCTCGCCGCATCGGTCGCCGTCGCCTTCACCGCGTGTGCCCCGTCGGCCAACGCCACGGATGGCGTGAAGGTCCACACGCCCAGCCCGTTCGCCGGCGTCGTCCCCACCGACGAACCGTCGATGTACACCTTCACCGTGGTGTTCGCCGGGGCGGTGCCCGAGATCGGCGGCTTGTTGTTGTTCGTAAACGAGCCGTTCACCGGCGTGACCACGACCGGCGCGGCCGGCGCGACGGTGATGACGGTGAAGTCGTTCGTGTTCGAGAAGGCGCTGACGTTGCTCGCCAGGTCGGTGGCCGTCGCCTTGACCGCGTGTGCCCCGTCAGACAGCGCCACCGTCGGCGTGTAGGTCCAGTTGCCCGAGCCATTCGCGGTCGTCGTCCCGACGGAGGAGCCGTCGATGTAGACGGTGACCGTGATGTTGGCCACCGCGGTGCCCGAGATCGGCGGCTTGTTGTTATTCGTATACGACCCGTTCGCCGGCGTCGTCACGACCGGCGCCGCGGGCGGGACGGTGATGACCGTGAAATCGTTCGTGTTCGAGAAGGCGCTGACGTTGCTCGCCAGGTCGGTGGCCGTCGCCTTGACCGCGTGTGCCCCGTCAGACAGCGCCACCGTCGGCGTGTAGGTCCAGTTGCCCGAGCCATTCGCGGTCGTCGTCCCCACCGAGGAGCCGTCGACGTAGACGGTGACCGTGATGTTGGCCACCGCCGTGCCCGAGATCGGCGGCTTGTTGTTATTCGTATAGGACCCGTTCGCAGGCGTGACCACGACCGGCGCCGCGGGCGGGACGGTGATGACCGTGAAATCGTTCGTGTTCGAGAAGGCGCTGACGTTGCTCGCCAGGTCGGTGGCCGTCGCCTTGACCGCGTGTGCCCCGTCAGACAGCGCCACCGTCGGCGTGTAGGTCCAGTTGCCCGAGCCATTCGCGGTCGTCGTCCCCACCGAGGAGCCGTCGACGTAGACGGTGACCGTGATGTTGGCCACCGCCGTGCCCGAGATCGGCGGCTTGTTGTTATTCGTATAGGACCCGTTCGCCGGCGTGACCACGACCGGCGCCGCGGGCGGGACGGTGATGACCGTGAAGTCGTTCGTGCTCGAGAAGGCGCTGACGTTGCTCGCCGCATCGGTCGCCGTTGCCTTCACCGCATGCGCACCGTCAGACAGCGCCACGCTCGGCGTGAACGTCCAGTTACCCGAACCGTTGGCCGTCGTCGTCCCGACCGACGTGCCATCGATGTAGACCGTCACCGTGCTGTTCGCCTCGGCCGTGCCGGAGATCGGCGGCTTGTTGTTATTCGTATAGGACCCGTTGGCCGGCGCGCTCACCACCGGCGCGGCCGGCGGCACCGTGTCGACCGTCCACGTGAAGCTCTGCGGACTCGGATCGGACAGACCGTCGTGGACGGCACGGGCCTGCAGCGTGTGGCTGCCGTCGGCCAGGCCGGAGAAGGTCGGCGTCGACGAGCAGCTGCTCCAGCCGGCGCCGTCGAGGTTGCACTCGAAGCTGACCTGGGCCGCGGTGTAGTTGGACGCTCCGAGCGTGAAGCTCGCCGAGGTCTGGTTGGTGTCGCTCGGCGTCGAGGTGCTGAGCGTCGTGATCGGCAGCGGGGAGAAGACGGCGGTGTACTGGATCGGCGTCGAGCCGGCCGCGTTGCTGGCGATCTCCCCGACGCGCAGGGTGTAGCCGCGGTCGGTATTCGTGGTGTCGTACGTCGTGGCCGTCGCGCCGCTGATGTTGGTGCAGGTGGATCCGGTCGGGTCGCAGTCCTGCCACTGCTCGGTGATGCTCACGCCGGTGCCGAAGTACGTGCCCTGCGTCTCGGTGGCCGTGCCGTTGTAGTTCGTGCCGTTCTTGGCGAGCGTGAACGTCGGCGGCGTGAGGGCGACCGGCGGCAGCAGCGTGTCGGCCTCCGCGACGTTATCGCCGGGCACGTCCTGGCCGGTGGCGCCGGTCGGCGTCGCGGTCAGCTGGATCGAGGCCTGCGCGTCGCTGGTGGAGTTGTCGACACCGGTGACCGTGTAGGTCGCCGTCTGGCCGGACTGCAGGTCGACCGTGTCGCTGGGCAGGCCGCTGCCCGAGGTCGCGTTGCAGGTGCCGGTGCAGGTCCAGCTGAGGTTCGACAGCGTCGTGGAGAGGGTGCTCGCGCTGATCTGGGTGGCCTGGGACTCGTTCGGTCCCGTGTTATCGACCGTGAAGGTGTCGGTGATCGTGGCGCCGCGCGCGGCGTCCGCCGTCGAGGAGGCGACCCGCGTCTGGATGTCGACCGGCTCGGTGACCGTGTCGGCCCGGATGTCGTGGAAGTCCGTCGAGCCGCCGGTGGAGGCGACGAAGCCGAGCTGCAGGTAGGTCGGCGGATTCGCCGGCAGCTGTGCGCCGCTCGTCACCGTCTGGGTGTGGCCGTCGGGGAAGGTGATGTACACCGACAGCAGGCCCGACGGCGTGATGAGCACCGTCACGTGACGGTAGTCGGTGATGCTCGACCCGACGAGCTTCTCGTTCGCGTTGGCGGGATCGGCCACCGGTGCACCGGTCTGGTAGGCGTATCCGGACTCGCCGTTCCCCGGGCCGCGCACGATCAGGTAGTTCGGGTAGCCGCTGCCGTTCCCGACGCCGCCGGTCACGCCGCAGAACGCCGACCCGCGGCCGAAGTTGCCGTATTCGTCGAGGCCGACTCCCACGTAGGCGTTACTGAGGCCGTCCTCGTTGCTGCTCGGGCAGTCGGCGTAACCGAGCGAGCCGCCGGTCGGGCCGGTGGTCAGCGACAGCGGCGTCGTGCCGCTCGGGTCGCCCGAATTCGAGCCGAACAGGAAGAACGTGAGGCCGTCGGCGCCCGTGCCGCCGTAGTCGGCGTAGTCGAAGTTGACCAGGACGCCCGAGCTGGAGGGAAAGGGGGTGGTGTTGTAGACCCAGCCGGCCTCATTGCCCGTCGCGGCGGTCAGCTGCAGCCAGCCCGGCGTGGAGTTCGTGCCGGTGAGCACCGCGCTGTTGTTGAGCGTCGAACCGCCGGATCCGCCGACGGTCTCGGAGCTGGGCATCACCCAACCGCTGTCGAGCGTGGGGCCCGTGAACGACCCCAGGAACGGGAACGGGTTCGCGTTCGCCGGCGCGGCGAAGAGCAGCGTGGCCAGACCGAGCGTGAGCACGGCGATGACGACGGTGGTGGCGCGACCGTGCCAGGCGCGCGAGGTAACGACGTCCCCCATGCATACGGTCATCGACCGAACCGGGGCCAGCTTGACGGTTTCTGGAAGTTTCCCCGGCGCAATCGCGCCTAATCCTGCGCACCGCGGCGACCAAGGCGCCCGGCAGCCGGGTCAGAACAGCTGGTTCTCGCCTCCGAAGACCTCGCTCACCGAGTCGTCGGTGAAGATGCGGCGGATCGAGTCGGTGAGCAGGTCTGCGCAGGGAAGCACACGTACGTTGGCCGGCGCGCCGGGGGGGATCGGAATGGTGTCGGTGACGACGATCTGCTCGAGGCCCGAGGAGCGCAGGTTCTCGAAGGCGTTCCCCGAGAGCACGGCGTGGGTCGCGGCGGCGTACACGCGCGCGGCGCCCTCCTCGAGCACCGTCTGGGCGGCCGCCTTCAGGGTGCCGGCGGTGTCGATGATGTCGTCGACGATGACGGCGGTCTTCCCCTTCACGTCACCGATGACGTAGCCGATCTCGGCGACCTGCTGGGCCGGGCGCTCCTTATCGAGGATCGCCAGCTCGGCTCCGATCTTCGAGGCGAACTTCTTGTTCATCTTCACGCGCCCGGCGTCCGGCGCGACGACCACGAGATCCTCCAGGCCGAGATCGCGGAAGTACTGCGTGAGGATGAACAGCGCCGTCATGTGGTCGACCGGCTTCTGGAAGAAGCCCTGCACCTGGCCGGCGTGCAGATCCATCGTGAGCACGCGATCGGCGCCGGCGGCCTCGATCATGCGCGCCACCAGGCGCGCCGAGATCGGCTCGCGCGGCGAGGACTTCTTGTCCTGGCGCGAGTAGCCGAACCACGGCGTCACGGCGATGACCCGATGCGCCGACGCACCGACGGCGGCATCGATCATGAACAGCAGCTCCATGAGCGAGTCGTTGGCGGTCACGCCGGTGTGCGGGTTGCCGCACGTCGGCTGCACGATGAACACGTCCGCGCCGCGGATCGACTCCTCGTAGCGGCAGTACACCTCTCCGTTGGAGAACGTCTTCAGCGTCACCGGACCGAGGTCGACGCTCAGCCGTCCGGCGATGTCCGCGGCCAGCTGCGGGTTCGCGCGGCCCGAGAACAGCATCAGCCGCTTGTTGTAATCGATCGGCAGGCTCGTCCCGGCGAGCTCGGTGCGAGGCTTCATGGTCGCGCTCACGCCCCGAGTGTAGAACCGCGCCCCGACGGCCGCGTCGCCGCCGCCCTCACTGCGGAGGTCCGTTGCGCTCGGCGGCGGCGCGGGCCGGCGCGGGTGGCGTCTCCCGACGCTCGGCGTAGCCCTCGAGATTCGTCTGGCGCTCGCGCGCGATGCCGAGCGCTCCCTCGGGGACGTCGCGGGTGATGACCGATCCGGCTCCGGTGTAGGCGTTGTCGCCGACGCTCACCGGCGCGACCAGCGTCGTGTCGACGCTCGTGTGCACATTGCGGCCGATCGTCGTGCGGTGCTTGGCCGCACCGTCGTAGTTGGCCGTAATCGTGGCGGCACCGAGGTTGGTCCCGTCCCCCACGTCGGCGTCGCCGATGTAGGACAGATGTGGAACCTTTGTCCCAATCCCGATATCGGAGTTCTTGATCTCCACGAACGTGCCCGCCTTGGAGCGCTCGCGCAGTAGCGCACCCGGGCGCAGGTAGGCGAACGGCCCGACGCTGGCCCCCGCACGCACCTCGCAGGACTGTAGGTAGGAGTGCACGGCGCGGACCTCGTCGCCGAGCGTGACGTCGATGAGCGTCGTCAGTGGCCCGATCCGGCAGCCCTCGCCGATCGTCGTCATGCCGCGCAGGTAGCTCGACGGTTCGACGATCGTGTCCATGCCGATCGTGACGCCGAAGTCGACGAGCGTCGAGGCCGGGTCCACGATCGTGACGCCGTCGCGCATGTGCGACTCCAGGATCCGCCGCTGGGCGGCGTAGCGGGCGGCGGCGAGCTCGACGCGATCGTTGACCCCGGCCAGCTGCGTCGCGTCGGCGACGGTGTGCGCGGCGATGCGCCCGCCGCGCTCGCGCAGGACGGCAAGCACGTCGGGGAGGTACTGCTCGGACTGGGCGTTATCGCTCCCGACCGCTCGCAGGGCGTCGACGAGGCCCTCGGCCGCGAACACGTACACGCCCGCGTTGACCTCGCGCAGCGCGAGCTCCTGGTCGGTGGCGTCGCCGGCGACCTTCGTCTCGACCACCCTCATGACCGAGCCGTCGGCGTCGCGCACGACGCGCCCGTACCCGCTGGGATCCTCGAGCTCCATCGTCGCCACGGTCGCGGCGGCGCCCTCCGAGCGGTGCGTGGCCAGCAGGCCCGCCAGCAGCTCGGCGGTCACCAGCGGCACGTCGCCGGAGAGGACGAGGACGTCGCCATCGCCGTCCTCGGGGAGGTGGTCGGCGGCGGCGAGGACAGCGTCGGCGGTGCCCTTCGGCGGCTCCTGCACGGCGAGGATGACGTCGGGCGGAAGGTGGTCGGCGAGCGCGCGATCGGGCCCGCCGACGACGATCAGCTCGTCGGCACCGGCCTCGCGCGCCGCCGCGACCGGCCAGGCGACCATCGGGCGGCCGCAGAGGTCGTGGAGCATCTTCGGCGTGCGCGAGCGCATGCGCGTGCCCTGACCGGCGGCGAGGACGACGGTGGTGAGCGTAGACATGCCCGGATCACTCTACCCCCGGCACGGGCGCGTGCCGAGGCGCGCCGGGGTGACGCGACGGTCACCGGACTGGCGCGCGCACGGGGTGTGGTCCCGTAGGCCCCCCATGCGGGACTAAAGCGACCACACCCCCGGCCGGGGACCGGCGAGCTCCCGAGGGTGTGGTCCCGTAGGCCCCCTATGCGGGACGCCAGCGACCACACCCCCGCCCGCCGGGCGGCGCCGGTCCGGCGCCACACCACGCTCAGCCGGTCGGCACCGTCACCGTGGTGGTCGCGGTCGAGCCGGCGAAGCCGCTCGCTCCCGCGTACGTCGCCGTGATCGAGTGCGTGCCCGCCGCGAGCGTGCTGACGCTCAGCGTGGCGGTGTCGGGCGACGTGCCGCTCAGGCTCGCGCTGCCGAGCGCCTTCGTGCCGTCGGCGGTGAAGGACACCGCCCCCGTCGGCGTGCCGGCGCTCGCGCTGACGGTCGCGGTGAGGGTCACGGTGGCCGCGCCGCTCGATTGCGGGGGGCTGACCGCCACGTCCGCGGGGTAGTTGAGGTGACCGCCGACCTGGGTGACGACGCCGGCCTGGGTGACCTCGATCACGCGGTTGTTCGAGCTGTCGGCGACCCAGACGTTGCCGGCGCTGTCAACGCTCACGCCGAGCGGCCCGTTGACCTGGTTGGTGAACACGCTCTGCACGCCGGCCGGGGTGATCTTGACGATCTGGTTGTTGTCGGTGTCGGCCACGTAGAGGTTGCCGTTCGCGTCGAGGGCGACCTGCGTCGGGTAGTTGAAGCCGCTGCCGACGGTCGTCTGCACGCCGGCGGGAGTGACCTTCAACACCTCGTCGAGCAGGGCGTCGCCGATGTACACGTCGCCGGCGGCGTCGACGGCGACGCCGAGCGGCTCGTTCAGACCGGTCGTCGGCACGGTGCTCTCCACGCCGGCCGGGGTGACCTTGACGATGCGATTGTTCAGCGCGTCGGCGATGAAGAGATCCCCGGCCTTGTCGAGCGCGAGACCGGCGGGGTCGTTGAGGTCGCTCGCCACCGTCGTCTGCACTCCGGCCGGGGTCAGCTTCAGCACGCGGCCGTTGTAGTGGTCGGAGAGGTAGATGTCGCCGGCCGGGTCGATGACGACATCCGCCGGCAAGTCCAGGCCGGTGAACGGCAGCGTCGTGATCGTCCCGCTCGGACTGACCTGCAGGACGTTATCGGCGTACGGCTGGGTGATGACGACGTTGCCGCCGGCCGGCGGCAGCGTCGCCGTCGCCTTGAGCGCGGTCGTGGTGGTCGCCGGCGGCGGCGGCGTCTTGACGATCACGGTGGCGGCCGGCGCGGACGAGGCGGCGAGCGTCGTGGTTCCCGCATAGGTCGCTGTGAGGGTGTGGGTGCCTGCGGCGAGCGTCGAGACGGCGAGCGTGGCCGTGGCCGGCGCGGTCGTGCCGAGCGCCACCGTGCCGAGGGCGGTCTTGCCGTCGCTGAACGTCACGTTGCCGGTGGGCAGCGCGCCGGTCGAGGACAGGACGGTTGCGCTGAGGGTGACCTTCGTGCCGGTGGTGACGGTGACCGCGGGCGCGTCGAGCGCGACGCCGACCGGGTAGCCGAGGCCGGCGACGGCGGTGCTCTGCACGCCGGCCGGCGTGACCTCGAGGACCTCGCCGTCATAGCTGTCTCCGATGAGCACGTCACCGCTCGCGTCGACGGCGACGCCGAGTGGATTGCCGAGGCCGGCGAGGACGACGGATTGCACCCCGGCGGGAGTCACCTTCACCACGCGGTTGTTACCGCTGTCGGCGATGAGCACGTCACCGCTGCGGTCGAGCGCGATGCCGGCCGGCCCGCTCAGACCGGTGCCGACGGTGGTCTGCACCCCGGCCGGCGTCAGCTTGACGACGCGGTTACCCGTGTAGTCGGAGACGTAGAGGTCACCGAGGCCGTCGAGGGCGACGGCCACCGGAGTGGTCAGGCCGGTGAGGGCGACCACGGACTGGACGCCGGCGGGGGTCACCTTCACGACGCGGCCATTGCCGCTGTCGGCGATGTACACGTCGCCGGCGGCATCGAGCGCCACGTCGTTGGGCGACGAGAGGCCGCTGCCGATCGTCGACTGGACCCCGGCCGGCGTGACCTTCACGACGCGGTTGTTGCCGCTGTCGGCGATGTAGACGTCGCCGGCGGCGTCGAGGGCCACGCCGAGCGGCGAGGACAGGCCGGTGCCGACGGTCGTGCGTGTACCGGAGGGCGAGACCTTAACGACGTCGTTATTGGTCGCGTCGGCGATGTACGTGTCCGGCGTGGCCGACGGGCTCAGGCTCAGCGCGGTCGAGGTGGCCGTCGTCGCCGCCGCGGCCACGGCGGGCGTCCCGAGCGTCAGGGCGGCGGTGGCCGCGGTGAGGAGCGCGAGCACGCCCAGTCGCGCGCCCAGCGCGCGAACACGGTCCACTGCCTTCATCGGCCTCGCCTCGCTTGCATTGGGGGTGAGCGCCGCGCCTCCCGCGGTCGCGGGGTCGACAGTCTAGGGGCTCCGCGCCGGATGCGCGCAAGGCGCGTGTCGTTCCTCGCAGCGCCCGTGCGCAGCGAGGAACGAGCGTTTCCGCGGCCGCCGTCCCCCCACGACTGCTCGGCCACGCGCCCGTGAGCCGCATGCGCCACCCGGCCGCGGGGCCGGCTATATTGCCCGCACGGTCGCATGGGCGATCGTCCGAGGGCTTCAGTGCACGGGACGGCATCACCGAAGCGGGGGCACGCGCCGCGGGCCGCGGCGAGGCGGCGTGCCGCGAGCATCCTTGCCGTCACGGTCGTCACGATCGCCTCACTCGTGATCGCTGCGCCGGCGAGCGCGCTGTCTCGGACCCGGGCGAATCAGCTCGTCGAGCGGGTCATCGCACACCGCGCGGGCGCCAAGGCGCTGGTCATCTTCGGCCTTCGCGCCCCGCTGGCGGCGAAGACGGTGGTGAACGAGGCCGATGGGCCCGGGGCGAGCTTCATTCCGACCAAGCCGATCGGTCACCGCGAGTGGCTGTACTGGGCCGACTACGGGTGCCACACGTTCTTCGCCCATCCGAGCCTGCTCGTGCTCCTCGACGCGCGCACCGGCCGAGTGCGAGCCGTGCACGAGCTGTTGTGGATGCCGATGATCAACGGCACGATCGCGCCGTGGCTCTCCGACGCGGCGGCCTATGACAGGGCCCGCTACCGCATCGCCTCCTCCCCGGTGTGCCCGGTAGCGACAGCCCGGGCAACCAGATCACGGCTCGCGAGCGCGTTGCGGCTCACGGCCGGTGTGCCGCCGCCGGCCTTCGCCCGGCCGAGCGAGGCGCCCTCGCCACTCGCTCAGGCCGCCGGCACGTTCACCCCCGTCATCACCCCGGCGCAGCTCGCGAACGACTGCATCGTGATGATCGGCGATCGTCAGGGACGCACCGGCGGAGGCGAGTTCAATCCGAGCTTCACCGCGATGACCAAGTTCGCGACCGCGCTCGGCCTCGCCGCCGATCACATCGCCGACGCGCCGTCCACGGTCGCCGGCCTGCAGGAGACGATCGACCGCCTCATCAACGCCACCAACCCGCCGTGCACGGACGTCTTCATCTACCTCGCAGGTCACGGCACGCCGGCGCCCGGCGCTCGCATCCAGAGCGGCCCCGAGTTCCAGACGCTCGGTCCCAGCCAGGGCGGCAGCGCCGGCGTGGTGATCTCCTGGAAGGAGAACGACGTCGGGCAGACCGTGCCCGACGAGATCATCACCCCGCAGGACCTCGTCAACGTGATGGACGCCTTCGAGATGAAGGCGACGTTCAAGATCAAGATCATCTCCTGCTTCTCGGGCCGCTTCCTCCCCGACCTCAATGGGCAGCCCAACCTCATCGACGTCGAGACCTCATCCGCCGACGATCAGACGTCCTGGGCGCACCTGGACAAGGCGGTGGCCAAGGATCCGGCCACCGGAACGTTCTATCCGCCCGACCGGAACGTCAACGGGGTGTCGCAGTGGAAGCTCATGCATTTCACCACGAACACCACCGACAATCCCGACGGGGCGGACGAGGCGACGAACGGCAACATCCACGGTCTCGAGGAGTGGGCGAGCACGCCGACCGAGCTCATGGACACCGGGTACAACCTCGGCGCCGGGCTGCACATGGCTGCCACCACCGGGCTGCCGTACAACTTCGCCGACCAGGCCGGTTATGCCACGCCGCAGAACTACTACAACCCGTTCGCGCACGTCGTCACGCCCCCTCCCCCGCCCACGCAGACGACGACCACAACGACAACGACGACGACAACCACTTCGACCGAGTCCACTGCCACCGTCGGCGCCAACCTCCAGACCGCCTCTTCGGTGGACATCTCCGACCCCAACGACACGGACGTGTGGCAGCTCATCTTCGACGCCGCCCACGCCTCCGGCATCCCGGTCGACAGCGAGGTGACGTCGATCACGCTGCGCGGCAACACCGTCTCGGCTCCGACGACGACGATCCACTTCGAGGGCCTCGCGCCGCAATACGGCGGCGGCGTCACGGTCATGGACACCACTCAGGCCTTCACGCTGCCGACGACGCCCGGGACCTACACGTTCACGCCGACCAACTTCTTCGTGAAGCAAGGCTGGTACATCGGGCTGTCGAACGCCGGTGGAACCGACGCCGTGGCCTTCCCGATGCCGGGCGCGGCGCTCGCCACCTACTCCGCCAACAACGGCGTCAATAACGGCGACACCTTCACCGGCACGCCGATGTCCGGCGCCGAGCTGAACGCGCAGTTCACGCTGCTCGAGGGCGCCGAGGCGCCGTAGGCCCAGCCGCGGGGGTCGACCGGGGCGTCGCCGGACGCAGATGCACCCGAACGGTGAAGGCCTTGACATAGGTAGGGCGTTTCCGACGTCGCTGCGCTGTCCACGACTGGAGGAGAGCCGATGAGCGCTGAGGCGTTGACGATGCGTGTCGGATCCAAGCGGCTCGTGGCCCTGCCGGCAGCAGCAGGCCTGCCGCTGGCCGGGACTATGCCGGTTCGTCTTGCTCGCGCTGCTCGTCTTGAGGAAAGCCAGGCCAGACGGGATCGATCCCCTCGCTGCGCAGCAGCTCGGCCTCCACAGCCAGGATTCGTTCGGCCGCCTCACGATCGCGTACGACATAGCCCTTCGGGGCTCTACTCGCTCCATCCGCAGACCCTCCTTACGTACCGCGCACGCGCAGCGCCTCGGCGAGCGGCGATGTATCACGGGTGATACGCTGTGGACATGGCCAGGGTGACGATTCGGGAGCTGCGCAACAAGGGCGGAGAAGTCGTGGACCGAGCGGCGCGCGGCGAGCGGATCACGATCACGCGCGCCGGGAAACCGGTTGCCGCTCTGCGCGGACTCGACGCACCGGCTCTGACGGCGGACGCGCTGCTGTCGCGCTGGCGACATCTGCCCATCGTCGACCCGTCCGCCCTGCGGCGTGATGTCGACGACGTGCTCGACGCAACGATCTGATCATGAGCCATCCTCGCGGCATCCTCGACACCTCCACGGTGATCCAGCTGCCGCGGATCGCTGACCCCGACACCCTGCCGACCGAGCCGCTGATCACTGCGGTCACGCTCGCCGAGCTCAGCGTCGGACCGCTCGTGGCGCGCGATGAGCACGAGCGCGCCGCGCGACAGGCCCACCTTCAGCAAGCCGAAGCGGACTTTGAGCCTCTCCCTTTTGACGCTGCGGCCGCACGAGCATTTGGACGAGTCGCCCAATCTCTGCGCCGCGCCGGACGAAAGACGACGGCACGCTCGTATGGCGCGATGATCGCGGCCACGGCACTGGCCAACGACCTGCCGCTCTACACGTCGAACCCGACCGACTTCCGGGATATCGACGGGCTCGACGTGGTCGCGATCGATATTCCGTAGGCGTCGGCGCACTAGCTCGACGGCACTGAGCCGGCCTGCGGTCGCGCCAAACCGCTCCGGGTCAACCAGTGTCCTCGCCTTGAACCATCTCCGTCGACGCTCGACGGAGCCCGCTCGCTCACCTGCTCGCGGATCACGCGCATCTCGGCACGGTCGGGGACGACACCGCGCTCAAGCTCGGTTCAGGTCGACCGATGAGGGGGCCATGTCCTCCGTCCAGACCTCGATCTCGAGGCTGATCGTTGTCCTGTCCGTCGTCCTCCTCGTGCCGGTGGCGACGGCTGCGGCCGACCAGTACGTGACGGTGCAGAACGGCGCCTGGTCGGCTCCCAGCACCTGGTCGGACCTGTCGGGCCCCGGCGGCGGGGTGCCCGGCCCGTCGGACGCGGCCACGATCGCAAACAACGTCACGCTGCCCGGCGCGACTGAGGTCGGGGCCGTGACAGTCGGTGGCGGCGGGTCGCTCGATCTCGAGGGCCACACCCTCACCGTCGATGGCAATTTTGCGCTCGGCGCCAACACACCGGCGACGTTGCAATCGAGCGGGAGCCAGGGCGCGGTCAGCGTCGCGGGTGGTTTTGGCGTGCTGGACGCGAGCGTGTCCGACGTCGACGTGACCGTGGCGAGCAGCAACGACAGCTCCCCCTCGACCGCGTTCGGCGCCGACTCGACATGGTCTGACTCCAGCCTCACCCAAACCGGGGGGATGTCCCTGCTCGATCCCGGGGAGGTCACGGGTCTTGACCCGACATTCGACGGCGTCGACGTGGTGGTCGCGGGCACGAGCGACCTTCCGGTCGTCTTCCCGGCGGGCATCACGCTGAGCGGCAGCGGTTCGTTGAACTTCGGGCCGGCCGGACCGGGCGCGACCAGCTCCCCGGCGATCCTGCAGCTCGGGAGCCTGAGCGCTTCGGGCAGCCAGACGGTGAACACCTTCTGGGACGGCTACGTGAGCGGCAGCCCAGCAGCCGGGGATCTGGTCAACCTCGTCTCCGCGCCCTCGGCGTCGCTCGCCGGCCTGACGGCCACCTCGAACTCGAACACGACGTATGCGGCGAGCGGCGGGGTGCTGTCGGCGACGTACGCCGGACCGGTGCCGGCGCCGCTGTCCAACACGACGGCGCCGACGGTCAGCTCCAGCAACCCGGCGGCCGGGCAGGCCAAGCCGGGTGACACGCTGACCTGTGCGAGCGGCACGTGGTCCCCGAGCTCCACGTACGTGTACGCATGGCAGCGCGGCGGCAGCGCGATCTCCGGCCAGACGGGCGGCACGTACACCGTGACGAGCGCCGACCTCGGAACGACGCTGAGCTGCGCCGTCACGGCGACGGCGGGCACGCAGTCGGCCACCGCCAAGGCGTCGAACTCGATCAACGTTCCCGCGGCCCCGACAATCGCCCTCGCCGGCCCGCCGGCGACGGTCACGACCACCTCGGCCTGGGCGCCCTACACGCTCGGCGCCGGCGACACCGTGACCGGCTGCACGCTCGACAGCGTCGCGTTGACGTTGACGTCGTGCACGAGCCCGATCAGCCTCTCGGGCTACGCCGATGCATCCATGCACAAGCTCACCGTCACGGCGAAGAACGCCGCCGGACTGACCACGACCGCGACCGCGCCGTTCGCGGTGCACCTCGCCCCTTCGCTCCTCGCGATCGGCAGCGGTCCCGGGCAAGGCTCACGCGTTGAGGTGGTCGATGCGCGAACGGGCGACACCGTGGCCGACTTCTCCGCCTTCGGGCCGTCCTACCAGGGCGGCGTGTCGGTCGCCTTCGGGGACCTCAACGGCGACGGAACTCAGGATCTCATCGTCGCCGGCGGCCATGGCGACCCCCCGGAGGTCAAGGTCATCGACGGAGCTCAGCTGAGCGAGCTTCAGAACGGCGAGCCGGTCCCAAGCTCCGCGGTGCTGGCCGACTTCTACGCATTGGATCCCAACTTCACCGGCGGCGTGTCCGTCGCCGCGGGCGACGTCGAGGGGAACGGACAGACCGATCTCGTCGTCGGCGCCGGCCCCGGCGGCGGCCCGCAGGTCGACGTCATCGACGGAGCCAAGCTGAACCAGCTTCAGCCCGACGGGGGCACCCCAGGCTCGGTGACCGGTTCTGCGCTGCTAGAGAGCTTCTTCGCGTTCAGCCCCAACTTCACCGGCGGCGTGTCCGTCGCCGTGGCCGACGTCGGCGCCACGCACGATCTGGTCGTCGGCGCGGGCGCGGGCGGCGGCCCGAGCGTGATCGTGTACGACGGCGCGACGCTGTCCGTGGTGGCGAATTTCATGGCGTTCAGTCCCCAGTTCACCGGTGGCGTGTCCGTCGCCGCGGGCGACGTCTTGAACAACGGCACCCCCGACGTGGTGGTCGGGCCCGGGGCCGGCGGCGGGCCCCAGGTCGCGGTGTTCGAAATCCCCAGCCCTCAGAACGGCGGAGCGGCCCCCACTGACGTGGACAACTTCTTCGCGTACCGGCCGAACTTCGTCGGCGGTCTGAACGTGGCGGCGAGCTTCGGCGGCATCGCCACCGCACAGGGCCAAACTGGTAATGCCGCCGACTTCTGGGCGTACAACAGCGCGACGGGTTTGTTCAGCGATGTGGATGGCTCTTTGCCGTTCCCCAGCTCGAGCGGCGTCAGCGTCGCCCTCTCGCTGCCGGGGCCAGCCCCGTCGCCGACGTCGACGTCGATCACCGCCCAGGGAACGATCGGCTCAACGAGCACTAACGGAGTCTCCGCGAGCACAAAGGTCTCGTGTAGCGGGAGCCCCGGGACAACGTGCCACGACACGCTGACCCTTCAGTCTGGCGGGAGTGCCAGCCAGCCGACCACCAAGAACGCCCCCGACTTCGCGGCCACCGCGCGCAAGAAGCACAGGAAGGCGAGCCCGAAGCCCACCGTCCTCGGGAGGGCGAAGGCCACGATCCGCGCCGGTACGAGCAAGACTGTGACGATCTCGCTCAATCGGACAGGCCGGCGTCTGCTGGCCAAGCGTCACACGCTGAAGCTGAGGCTCGTCATCACCGTCTCCGGCCGGGCAACGGCCGGCCCGACCGTCGTCTTCAGGGCCAAGTCACCGAAGCAGCACCACTGAGCCCCGCGACCGCGGCCCGCGTCCCCGCGGGCTCGTCATCCAGACAGGCGGCCTCACCGGGCCTACGAGGCATGGCAGCGTCCGCCTCATCAACTGGGGAGCCAGGACTTGAACCCGGTCCCGGAGATCCAAAGTCTCCTGTGCTGGCCTGTTACACCACTCCCCAAGGGTCCCGGCGAATCTACCAAGGCCCCGCGAACGGGCCCGGCTCTAGCTTTGCGGGCCCGTCGCGCCGCCGGGCCGCGTAAGCCAGGGCCCCAGGCCCGACTACGGCCCGCTGCCGAGCGTGAAGACGAGGTCGGCCTGGTAGGTCTCGCCGGCCGGGAGCACCTTCGTCGTCGTCGGCAGCCCCAGCGACAGGCTATTGGCGGCAAGGCCGCTCGTCGCCCACGGGCCCTTGCCGCCGCCCACCGCGGCGGCGGCGATCTCCGTCGCCGTGCCGGTGTCGAGCGCGCAGCCGCTCGCGCAGGAGAAGGCCGGCGCCGTGCCCGACCCACCGGTCGTCGACCACGAGGCTCCGGTCGTATCGAGGGTGAGCGATCCGGAGGGCAGCGACGCCCCCCCGGCAACGTAACCGACCGTCCCGCAACCGCCGCCGCTCGGGCAGTACTGCGCGAACACCGGGCTGTTGCCGGCCCCTGTGGCGCCCTGCACGGTGACGTTCCAGCCGCTGCCGCTGCCCGTGGTGTCGTCGACATCGAAGTCGGGCATCTGCCCGGTGAGCGTCTGCGGAGTGCCGTTGAGCGTGACGCTGCCCATCGACGCCGGGAGCGTTGGCGCGGTGCCGAACGCGAGCTGCCCGGAGGCCGCCGGCGCGAAGTCCTCGATCGACCCACCCCAGTTGTCCGACGCGGACAGCGAGCTCGTGGGCGACAGCGCGCTCGTCGAGGTCGCCACCCAGTCCGCGTTGTAGCCGGTGATGTTCGGGCTGCCGCCGGAGGAGAGGTTGTCGAGCCGCGCGGTGAATCCCGCCGGGGTGCTCGTGATCGTCACGGTGCCCGACGACGTGTTGGCCTGCGCGCCGATCGTCACGAGGTCGCCGATCGCGGGCGTCAACGAGGAGCTGGGCAGGTCGGCGTAGGTGACGGTGCTGCCCGTTCCGGCGTAGTCGTCGAGCGAGATGAACGGGGTGGCGCTCGTGCCGACGTAGTCCATCATGCGCACCACTGCGTGCGACCCGGACGTGAACGTCAGCGAGTACGACGACGTGCTCACGTCGGCGGCCGTCGCCACGCGGTAGTCAAGCGTCGAGTACTCCGAGGAGTTGTACGGGTTCTGCACATTGTTCTGGGCCCCGCTGAAGGCCGGCGTGAGGATCGGGGTCCAGCCCGACGGCACCGTCACCGTGCCACCGTCGGCGTCGACGTCGAGGAGCAGCAGGTCGCCGACGGCGATGCCCGACGGGGCGGTCAGCGACAGCGAGGTGCCGCTCGCGATCGTGGTTGAGGACATCGAGCGCAGATAGATCGTCGCCGCCGCCCCGGCCCGCGGCGGGCCTACCATCAGCAGTGCCGCGCATGCGAGCGCGAACACCAGCAGAGCCTTGGCGGGTCTGCGCGATTCCCGCCAAGGCGCGCCGACAGACACGCCCTCTCCCTACGGACCGCTCGTCAGCGACCACACGAGGTCGACCCGATAGACCTCGTTCGTCTGCAGCAGCTTCAGGCTCGACGGCGTCGACAGCGCGAGGCTCGTTCCCGACCAGCTCTGGGTGTTCCAGGTGCCCATGCCGGCGTTGAGCGCGGCCGAGGCGACCTTCACCGGCGTGGCGCTGTCGACCGAGCAGCCGGAGCCGCACTGCAGCGTCGGCGCCGTCCCGGTCGTCCCGCCGCCCGCGGCGAAGCTGCCGCCGGTCGAGGTGAGGGTGAGCGAGTTCGCGGGCAGCGACGCCCCGCCGCCGACGTAGCCGGGACCCGAATCGGAGCCGCAGGTCGCGTTCGGGCAGTACTGGGCGAACACGGCGCTCAGGCCGCTTCCGCTGTGACCCTGGACCGTGACGTTCCAGCCCGAGCCGCTGCCGGTGGCGTCATCGACGCCGAAGTTCGTCATCGTGGCGTTGGAAGTCTGCGCGGCGCCGGTGAGCGTGATCGCGCCGAGCGACGGCAAGGCGGGCACGGTCGAGAAGGCCAGCGCACCGGCGCTCACGCTGAAGGAGGTGGAGTCGTTCTGCGTCTGCGCGAGCGCAGCAGGCGCCCCGCTGAGGGCGAGCATCGCCACCATCGTCGCCATCCCGGCGATCGTCCGGCATCTGGTGCCTATCATCCTTGACCCCTTCCGTCGCGCAAGCGTTCTGAGTGGCCCGGCGGGGTGCCGCGCCTCCTCGGTCTCAGATCGCGCCGCTGATTGGGGGGACTATCGGCTCGGAGCGGCCGATACTTGATGGCAATGCAGCGAGAATCAACACTCTGCGAGGGCCTGCCGCCTACGCCGCTACGGCCACCGGCGCTCGGCAGGCGGCGATCAGTTCCTCCACACCGACCGGCATCGTCGCCGTGGCCACCGGCAGCACGCCGCTCGTCGTCAGGATGCCCTCCCGCGCGAGCGCGGCGCCGAGGTCGACGGCCAGCCCGGCGGCGGTCTGTGCGCCCGTGCCCGGCAGGAGCAGGACGACGCGCCCGGCCAGGTCGCAGAGGCGATCGGTGGCGCGGATCCGCTGACCCATGACCCTGTAGAAGCGGCGGCGGCCGCCGGGGGCGGCGATCTCGATCCGCATGAGGCTGACCGGATGGGTCTCGCTCGCCGTCGCCAGCGTCCGCTCGAGGTAGGCGCGCGCCGCGGCGCCGTGGAGCGGGCGTCGCCGGCGAAGCAGGAGCGCGAGGCCGCCGCCGGCCAGCAGGACCACGAGCGCCCCACCGACGAGCACCGTCGTGTCACTGCCGCCGCCCGAAGCCGGGCTCGCGACCAGGTAGCGCTGCTGAACGCTCGCCGCGGCGCGGCCGAAGACCACCGATGTGTCGAGGTGCGCGACGCCGCCGGCATAGCGCAGGGTGGCCTCGACCTGGTAGCGGGTGCCCTCGCTCGGCTCCTCGCCGGGGACGCCGATCGGATAGGCGATGGCGGTGCCGGTCACGAACGTCCCGGGGCCGAGCGGCACCGAGGCCAGGACGCGCCCGTCGCGGGACACCGTCGCCTGGCCCTGGACGTTCTGGAGGATGACGTTCCCGCTGTTGCGGGCCAGCAGCAGGAACGTCAGCCGCGACGGATAGCGCACGACACGGGCACCGGTGAAGCTGATCGCCGGGAAGCGCGGGCCCGGGAGCTTCAGCTCGACGCCGATCGCGTAGCGGTCGATCTCGCCGATCGACATCCCGCCGGCAACGGACGTGACCCGCGTCGCACCGAGCGCCTCGACGCCGATGCCGCTGAGGTAGTCGCCGGGACGCGCCGACGCCGGCACCTGGACGGACACGCCGACGTACCGGGCCGCCCGCGGGGGGATCGTCAGGCGTCGATGCCCGAGGTGGGTCCACGAGCTGGGGCCGCGCGCGGACGCGATGAGGGCGTAGGCGGAGCCGAGCGTGTTCGTCGTGAGGGCGTCGACCGGGTCGAGGCGCACGGTGATCGGCCCGCTGCCGGTGTTCACCACGGCCAGTGAGCCGATCACGGAGTGGCCGGCGCCGACATGGGCATCGAAGTAGGTCGAGGGCGAGCCGGACGTCGGATGCACCTGGACGACCACGCCCGGACCGCCGGCGCTCGCGCCGAGCGCAGTCGCGGGTCCGACCGCCGTCGCGAGCGCGATGAGGAAGGACGCGACCAGGAGCGCTCCGCGCCCCGCCCACCTCTCGTTCGTCACCGCTCGTGCCATGCGTATCGTGCCGCCCCGCTCCGATTCCGGCAGGCCGGCGGCCCGCGGATCGAGGGCGTCCGTTGCAGGAGTGCTTCGGCAATCCCCGATGATCGCTTTAGCGCTGCGCTCAAGCATCGCGGCGCCAGGCCGATGCGCAACACATCGTGCTACACGCCCACGATCACCGAGGGTCGCCCCCAAGCGGGGTTGTCTGTCCGCGTGGGAGAACGGCATGAGCAAGGCGCCGGGAGCGAGCGAGGTCACCGGCGACTTCGTCCCGCTCAGCGAGCGGATGGCGATGCTGCGCTGGTTCCGCGTGCTCGCCGGCGCCGCGGTGCTTGCCGCCTGGGCGGCGCTGCCACAGACGCGCGGCGCGCCCGAGCCGCTCGTGTTCGGCGTGACCGGCGCCTACATCGTGGCCATGCTGGCGGTCGAGATGCTGTGGCGCGCCTCGCGCCAGCGGGCGAGCTGGATCTTCGGCGTCGTCGTCATGTGCGACGCCGTCTACCTGGCCTGGGCGTCGTACGGAACCGCCGGCCTGAGCAGCCCGCTGCAGGCGCTACTGCTGTTGCAGCTCGTGACGGTGTCGCTGCTCGCCTCCTTCCGCACCGGCCTCAAGCTCGCGCTGTTCAGCTCGCTGCTGCTCGTGTGCGCGCTCTATGCCCAGGAGGCCGACGTGCTGCACGTGCTCGGCGGGCGCGCGCTTCCGTTCGGTGGCAGCGATTACCGGCTCGTCTGTGCACAGATCGCCATGTACTGGCTCGCGGCGCTCGTGACCGCGACGTTCGCCGCGGTCAACGAGCGCGAGCTCCGCCGGCGCCGCTACGACTTGGCCGCGCTGGCCCAGCTGGCCCGCCACCTCGAGGCGCTGCACGAGCCGGCGGAGATCGCCGAGCGAGTGCTCGCCGATGTCCAGGACACGTTCGGCTGCGAGCGCTCGATGCTGATCGAGCTCGGCGTCGGCGGCGGCGCCTGTCTGGCCGTGCGCGCCCTCGACGCCGCCGCCGAGATCCCCTGGCCGATCGCGCAGGCCGAGCTCGCCGGGAGCGCGCCGCGCCTGTCGCAGGCGCTCGACGGGGCCGGGACGGCGCTCATCCGCACTACCGAGCACGATGCCGACGTCGTCCTTGCGGCCTTCGGCCCGCGCAGCCACCTGATCGTCATCCCGCTCAGCGCCGACGGCCAGACGGTCGGCGTGCTCATCGCCGAGCACGCCCTGCGCAGCGAGTCGCGCGTCGAGCGCCGCGTCGTCTCGATGCTCGAGAGCTTCGCCGCGCACGCCGCGCTCGCGCTCGCCAAGGCGCACCTGATGCAGGAGGTCGCGGCGCTGGCGACGATCGACTCGCTCACGGGGCTGCCGAACCGGCGGCTGCTCGACGACGCGCTCGCCCGCGCCTGCGCGGAGGCGTTGCGCACCGACGCGCCGCTGAGCGTGCTGATGATCGACATCGACCACTTCAAGGCGCACAACGACCGCTTCGGGCACCAGTCCGGCGATGCGCTCCTGCGCCTGGTCGGCGCGTCGCTGCGCGACACCTCACGGGCCATGGACGTCGCCGCCCGCTTCGGCGGGGAGGAGTTCTGCGTCGTGATGCCCGGAGCGGATCTCGCCACCGCGGCCGCCGCCGGCGAGCGGGTGCGAGCCGCGATCTCGCAGATCGCGGCCGAGCAGCCGGTGACCGCAAGCGTCGGCGTGGCCTGCGCGCCTGAGCACGGCCGCACCCCGACCGATCTCACCCGAGCCGCCGACGAGGCCCTCTACGCCGCCAAGCACGGCGGGCGCAACCGCGTCGAGCTCGCCGGCATGCCGGCCGCGGTGCCCCCGGCCGCCGGCGCGGAGCTCGAGCGCCCCGACGCGGCCTGAACGCGGCGAGCCGCCGCGGCCTCAGCTGAACTCGAGGCCGGGGTCCGAGGACAGCGGCGCCAGCGCGAGCTTGGGGTCGCGGCGATCGATCCGGTCCTGCACGAGGAAGAAGAGCGCCATCACGGCGATGAGCAGCGCGGGGAAGAGCGCCCGCTTGCCGATGGCGACTGCGGCCGTGAGCGCGCGAGCGAGGAACTTGCCAAGCGAGGAGCGGCCTGAACCGACGACTGGGGCCGGCCCCAGCCGCAGCGGCGTCCCGGCGCCGGCGCCGGCCCCGGCGTGGGCGCCGGCGCCCGCGCCGGCATGCGCGCCGCGGCGCTCGTGGCGGCGCACGGCGACGTGGTGGGCGGCGCCGGGCACGCCAGCGGCGAACGGGGAGGTGCCCCCGGACGGCGTGGCCGCGGCCGGCGGGGACGGCGTGCCGACCGCGGCACCCGCGCCGCCGGGGTGGCCGGCCAGTGCCGAGCCGCCGGATCGGGGCTGCGGGCGACCGCTCGCCGTCGCGCCGGAGCCGACGCTGGTCCCGTAGGTGACCAGCGTGTCGAGGTAGGCGGGTCCGCCCGGATAGTCGAGCTCGGCCCGGACGCGATAGACGGTGCCCGGCGCCGGATCCTCGCCCGGAGCGCGGACCGGCATCGAGATGCTCGTGCCCGCCACGAAGGTTCCCGGAGCGATCGGCTGGTCCGCCACCACGTCGCTGCCGCGCGTGATGAGCGCGTGGCCGCTGACGTTGGGCAGGATCACGTTCCCGTCGTTGTGGGCGAGCAGCGAGAACTCGAGCCCGTACGGCTGGCGATCGACGCTCGCGCCGCTGAAGCCGAGGTGTGCGCGGCGCGTACCGGCCAGCTGCACCTCCACGCCAACCGCGTAGCGGTACTCCTGCCCGGCCACCTCAGACCCGCTCGCCGGCGTCGCGGGCTGGTTGGTCCCGAGCACCGAGATCCCGCTCAGGTAGTCGCCCGGCGCCGCCGTGGCGGGGACGTTGACCGCCACCGCGACGCTCTGCTGGGCGTGCGGCGCGAGCGTGACCGTGCTCGTGCTCAGCGAGAGCCACTGCGTGGCGCCGTGGATCGTGCCGCCAGCGCTCTGGTAGGCCGAGCCGAGCGTGCTGGTGGTGAGTGCGTCGACCGGCTCCAGCTGCACGACCACGGTCGATGCGGACAGGTTCTCGACGATGAGCGAGCCCGCCGGCGCCGAGGCGCCCGGCTGGCCCTGGACGACGAAATACGACGACGGCGCGCCGGACGCGAGCTGCACGATGACCGCGATCTGCGGTGCCGCCGCCGACGCGCCGGCGCAGGCGCAGGCGAGCACGACCAGCCAGGCGGCGACCGCCTGGCCGAAGGCAAGCAGACGGATGCGCGCCATACCTCCACATCGGCTCGCATCGCCCCATCCGATATCCCCGCACGTCCGCGTCGGCGGATGGCCGGGCGCCGGCCCGCGGCGACTGCCCCCGTTACGCCCGCCCGTTCGCAGCCGAGCGCGGCACGCGCCCCCCGCCCGCCCCGGCCTCGGTGGCCGGCCCCGCCGCGCTGGCGATCCCCAGCACCCGCATCGCCTTGAGCCCCAGCGACAGCTTCTCGCGCCCGTCGGAGGAGCTGACGTCGAGGCCGGACAGCTCGCGCACCCGCTCCAGGCGGTAGTAGATCGTGTGCCGGTGGGTGAACATGCGCTGGGCGGTGCCGGCGACGTTCCCGTCGGCGTCGAGGAACGTCTCGAGGGTCTGGATGAGGTCGGTCTCGTACTGCTCGTCGTAGGCGACAAGCGGCTCCACGGTCTCGGCGTAGAAGCGCTGCAACTCGGCGGGGTCCTCGCTCATCGCCGACAGGAGCAGCCGGTATGCCCCCGTCTCGTCGAACGCGAGCATCGGCTGCTCGCTGCCGCCCTCGACGACGTTCGCGGCGAGCAGCGCCTCGTTGACCGCGCGGGCGAGATCGGCGGGCTCCTCGGCGACGCGGCTGCGCCCGATGGCGAATGTATACCCGCCGAGCGCTGCCTCGAGCTCGCGCAGGACGGCCTCGCCGGCTCGGCGCGCGAGCGCCTCGTCGGAGCCGGGGACGAGCAGCAGCACCTCGGCCCCGCTGACGCCGTCGCGCTCGGAGCCCCCGGCGATCGCGCGCGGGGCGGCCGCCCGCGCGCCCCGCTCGACCGCCCCGAGCACGCGAGCCCGCCAGCCCTCCTCGCTCGGCACCTGCGGATGTGCGCGCGCGACGATCACGCTGGCGCCGACTGCGAGATCGATGCCGAGATCCTTACCGCGTTCGACGAGCTCCGGCCCGCTGATCTCCCGCGCGGCGATCGCCCGCAGGAACTCGCCGGCCGCCTCGGCCGACGCGCGGCCCGGAGCGTGGGCGCGCTCGACCTCGGAGGCGATGAGCGTCGTCACGAGGCGCAGCACCGAGGGGCCCGGCTGGCTGCGCGTGCGCATGCGCAGCTGGCCGACCGTCGTCTCGCCGAGCCGCAGCGCGACGCTCGTCACGCCGGTCGAGCTGTTCTGCAGCGAGCGCTCGTCGGCCGGCGACCGGGCCGCGACCGCAAGCGTCGCGCCGCCGGCATCGGACACGCTCAGCGAGGCGTCAAGCGCGCGCGCCGCGGCGCGCACGACCTCGGGCAGACCGGCCCCCGACTCGACCGCCTCGGTCATGGCATCGAGCGCGGCGAGGTCGAGTCCTCCGGTTGCTTTCCGGGCGGCCGGGGGCATCGCGTGCCTGTGCCCGCGCTACAGACGGTCCCAGAAGTAGATGACCGCGCCCCCGCCGAGCACGCCGAGGCCCACGAAGGCGACGAGTACGTACAGCGACAGGACGGTGGCGGCGATCCGCTCCCATAGACGAGAGTAGGCACCCCAGGCCGGCACCAGGATCAGGCCGGCGAAGGCGGCGAAGCCGAACACGGCGGCGGACGCCACGACGACATAGGTGATGGCAACGTGACTCATACGTCGTTCTCAACCGGCAATTGTGACGCACCCGGCCCCGGTACGGGGTGCCCGGCGGTCCAATCGACCGGTTCGGCGGCGATCGCGGCCGGCAGGCGGCCGCGCAGCGCGGCGAGCGCGCGCTCCAGGCGGGCCTCGAAGTTGGCCCGCAGCAGCAGGCCCACGACCGTCGGCCCCGACCCGCTCACGAAGGCCACGTCGGCGCCCGCGTCGCGCGCCTGCTGCAGCGAGTCGTCGATCGACGGGCACAGCGAGCGCGCCGCGTCGGCCAGCTCGTTCTCGAGCCATGACAAAGGGGGGACCGAGACGCCGAGGGCCAGCTCGCCCGCGAGCTCCCGCTCCAGCCGCTGAAGCTGCGCGTGCTCCCGATGGCGGCCCCCGGCGAGTCGATCGGCCTGCTCGTACACGGCCGCGGTGGAGAGCGACTCGGCGCTCGGGAGCACGAGCACGCCGAACGACGGGTGGGGATCGGGCAGCGCTCGCAGCGTCTCGCCGGCGCCGCTGGCGAGCCAGCGTCCCGGGCGCACCTGGGCGGGGACGTCGGCGCCGAGCTCGCCGGCCAGGCGCAGCAGCAGCGCCTCGTCGCCGAGCCCCGAGGCCGCCCCGGCAAGGCGCAGCGTCGCCGCCGCATCGCCCGACCCGCCCCCGAGCCCGGCGGCGACGGGAACCGCCTTGGCGATCGTCAGGCGCTGCGGCGGGGCGTCCCAGCCGGTCGCGTCGCGGAACGCCCGCAGCGCACCGGCGGCGAGGTTCGGTCCCTCGACGCCGGCGCAAACGACGACGTCCTCCCCCGCGCCGTCGGACGCCGGCTCGAGCGTGAGCTCGTCGGCGAGCGAGATCGATTGCATGACACTGACCAGCTCGTGGCGGCCGTCGGCGCGCGTCGGGCCCAGGAACAGGCCGAGGTTGATCTTCGCCGGCGCGCGCGCATGCCAGGTGGTCGGATGCGGCGCGTCGGGTTCGCTCATGGCCCGCGATGTTCGCAGGCGCGGGCGCGCCGCCGTGCGCGCTACAGCGAGAGGCCGTCGATGGCCCGACGGGCGGCGGACGTGAGCGTCGACCAGGCGATCGTGTCGCGCGTCGGCGGGCGGCTCACCGTGGGCGGCGGGTTGAGCGACACGTCGAGCGTGGTGACCGTCGTCCCGGTGGTGGTGACCTGACGCACGACTGCGCCATTGGACGCGAGGTCGAGGCGAACCGTCGCCTGCGCGGGCAGCGTGCCCACGAACTCGATGACCGACTGCCCGTCCACCGTGGCATGGCCGAGCTCCGTCACCACCGAGGCCTCGGAGAGGTCGCTCGCGAGCAGGAGCTCGACGCCGGTGCCCAGCGAGCGGGCGACGTTCGCGGCCGAGTCAGGCTCACTGACCCAGGCGTGACCGCCGTCGACGCGCGCCAGGCCGGGACTGGTCACGTACGCGTGCTGGCCGAGGATGCGTTCGGACGCCGTTGCCCTGGTGCCGGAGACGCGCACCAGGCACGCCGGCGGGCCCGCTGAGATCCGACACGCGGTCTGCTGGGTGCTGGTGACCACCAGATGCCCGTGGCGCTCGGTGTCCACCACCTGGCGTTCGGAGAAACCGTTGAATTGCAGGCGCAACGTCGCGTAGACGAGCGTCTGGAGGTCCGCCGGAAGGTCCTTGAACCGGACCGCATTGGCCGGCGCCGCCGTAACGGCCATGAAGGCGACCAGCGCCGCGAGAAGTACGGTCGGGCGGCGCATAAGGGGATACACCGTATTACAAACGACGACGTTCGCGCAAGCCCCGCGCCGAGGGCCGACGGCGGGAACCGGTCGGTGGCTCGGCGTTGGGCCGCGGTCAGGGCTCGTCGACGGGACCCCGCGATGTCGTCTCCTCCGCCGTTCGTTGACCTACGGTCGATAATGTCCTACACTCCTGTTGACCGCCGATCCACAAGCGACGAATGAAGGAGATCCCGATGACCACCACCGCCCCCCGCGGCCTGCGCAACGCCCTCTCGTGGACGCTCGCCGCCCTGCTCGGCGATGCCTGCGCCGCGCTCCTGATCCTCGGAGCCGGCGCCCCGTTCCTGCTCGGCGCGTCCCTCGGCGGCGGGCTGACGTTCGCGGTCGCCGGCCTGGCCGCCGACCGGCGCGACGGCCGCGGGTGGCTGGGGGTCCCGCTCGCCACGTCGGCCTTCCTCGCCGTGCTCTTCTGGATACCGGCGGCGTTCGCCGTGTGGCTGATCGGCGCCTGCCTCGGATGGTTCCCCCCGATGGGCGACTGAGCGCTCAGCCCTCGATCCCGAGCCGCCGCGCCAGCACCCGGAAGTCCTCCGGGGAGAGCGTCTCGGCGCGCGCGTCCGCAGTCCTTTCCATGGAGACAAGGGCCGCACGGATCGCCTCGCGCGTCGGTGGCGCTCCTCCGAGGTCGACCGCGCCGCTGCCGGTGGCGAGCGTCAGCGACCGCGCGAGCGCCTTGCGCCGGTGCGCGAACGCGCCGTGCACGAGCGCGCGCAGGGCGCGCGACGGCGCCGGCCCGCGGCGCACCATCACGACGAGCACCGAGTCGACGTTGGGCACCGGCTGGAACACGGTGCGCGACACCGTGCGCGCGACGCGCACGTCGCCGGCGAGCTGGGCGAGCACGCTCGTCGCGCCGTACACCCCGGACCCGGGCGCCGACGCGAGGCGCTCGCCGACCTCGCGCTGCACCATCGTCACCCAGCGCGTCACGCCGGGCAGCTCCTCGACCGTGCGCAGCAGCGCGCCGGCGGCGATGCCGTACGGGAGGTTGGCGACCACCTTGTTCGGGGTCGGCTCCAGCTCGGCGAGGTCGAGCGCCATCGCGTCCCCCCAGTGCAGGGACACATTGGGAAAGGGGTCCGTCGCGTCGTGCAGCGCCTCACTCAGGCGGCGATCGAGCTCGACGACGTGGACGTGTGCGACTGCGGCCGCGAGGTATTCGCTCAGCACCCCGAGGCCGCCGCCGATCTCGAGCACGACGTCGCGGTCGTCGAGCTCGGCCAGGCGCCCGATCACCCCGAGCAGGTTCGAGTCGATGAGGAAGTTCTGCCCGAGGTCGCGGTTGGGGCGGATGCCGTAGACGCGCAGGCGGCGCAGGCTCGGCTGGGTGGGGATGTGGTCGGTCACGGTCTGCGCGAGCCTACGCGCCGGCGTCGCGCGGGCGCCTGCACGGCCGGGAGCCGCAGGGCGGCCGGCAGGGTGAGAGCGAGCGCGAGGTCGCCGCGCAGCCGCAGCCTGCCGGTGAGCCAGAGGCGCACGATGCCGGCGGTGCCTCCGGCCAGGCGCAGGAAGGCCACCGGCTCGAGCTCCAGCGAGAGCGCCGGCGGTCCCGCGCCGCGTCGCGACACGCGGCCGCGTCCCCCCGCCAGCGTCACGCGATAGCGGTCGCTGGCCCCGTCGCGCCCGCCGCCGATCTGAAAGTCGACCGTCGCGGTGACGCCCGCGCCAGGCTGCGCGCGCTGGGCGATCGTCCGCACGATCGCCCCCAGCAGCAGGCGGCGCAGCGGGCTGCGCATGACCGCGGCAAGCCGCTCGTCGGAGGCCGAGCGCACCCAGCTCGCGAGCCCTGTCGCCTTCAGGTCGCCATAGCGGCGCCTGACGTCGGTGGCCGTCACCGGCCTGGCGCGCCGGCGAAGAGGTACCGTTGCTCGCAATGAGCGAGCAACCGCTGTCCCTGGTCGAGCTCCCGGCCGACGACCCCCAGCGCGCCCGGCGCTTCTGGGGCGAGCTGCTCGGCCTCGAGCTCGAGGAGCGCCGCCCCGGCGAGGGCCGCGGCTGGCAGACGCACGCCGGCGGACCCAGCGTCGGGATTCACGAGCGGGGGGCCGGACCGGGCGACACGGCGTCGCTGCCGTACTTCGCCGTCGACGACGTCGCGGCGACGCTCGAGCGGGTGCGGGCGCTCGGCGGCAGCGTCGTGCACCCGGGCGAGCAGTGGGCGATCTGCCGCGACTCGGAGGGCACGCCGTTCGGGGTGGCGCGCCGGGACTGAACGCCGGCGGGCACGGACTCAGCCGGCGCGGCCGCGAGACAGGGCGCTCGCCTTCGCCGCCTTCACGCGGTACATCGCGCGGTCGGCATCGGCGAGCAGGTCCTCGACGGTCCGAGGCTCGCCCGGGCCACGCAGGGCCCAGCCGATCGACACCTCGATCGGGCGGCCGACCGCGGCCACGGTCGAGTCGGCGCACAGATGCTCCCGGACACGCAGCTCGACGGCGTCGCGGCCGGACTCGTCGATTCCGACGCCGAGGGCGACGAACTCGTCGCCGCCGATCCGGGCCGCCACGTCGGCGCGCCGCAGGGCCTGGCGCAGCGCGCGGGCGACGGCGCGCAGCCCGGTGTCGCCGGCGGGGTGGCCGTACTGATCGTTGAGCTCCTTGAGGTTGTCGACATCGAGGAACAGCAGGCTGGCGAGCGACTCCTGGCGATCGGCGACCTCGAGCAGCTGTGCGCCGATCGTCACGAAGCCGCGGCGATTGCGCAGCTCGGTGAGCTCGTCGGTGAGCGTCATGTCGCGCAGGCGTGCGCTCATGTCGATGAGGTCCTGCTCCATGCGCAGCCGCTCGGTGACGTCGCGGATGATCGCGCAGTTGCGGGCGGTGCCATCGGTCTGCGTGAAGATCTGGGAGCTCATCTCGACCTCGATCAGCTCGCCGTCGCCGCGAAACATGCGCGCGACGCCCTGGACGCGACCGGTGCGCTCGCGCTCGGCGAGCATCGGGGCCCAGCGCTCGTCGCTGTGATCGCTCAGGCCTTGGCGGCCGCGGGCGCAGATCTCGGCCTCGGTCAGACCCAGGATCGCGCACGCCGCCGGGTTGGCGGCCAGCACCCGACCGTCGGGTGCGGTGAACAGCACCCCGTCGGGACTGTGGTCGTACAGCGACCGGTAGGCCTCCGGCCCAAGGTCCTTCCCGGGTCCGCGTGGACCCTCAGACTCCTGCTGCTCGCCGTTGGTCGTCTGCCTATGCAATGTGATGCCTCGTGCGCTCGTGCCCCGCGCGCCGTGACGTGTCTCGATGATAGGCCGGTTCTGTCCATTCTGGGCTTCCGGCTCGGCGAGGATCGCGCCGGGAGTCAGGCCGCTTCCTGCGCCTCGCTGCCGGGATCCGGCGGGCCGCCGGGTCGCGCGTCGAGCTGCGAAGGCGGGATCGGCTCCGGCGTCGCGTCGGCGATCGCGTCGGCGGCGTTCGCGTCGGCGGCGGTCGCGTCCGCGGCGGTCGCGTCCGCGGTCGCGTCGGCGGCGGTCGCGTCCGCCGTCGCGTCGGCGGCGGCCGCGTCCGCCGTCGCGTCGGCGGCGGCCGCGTCCGCCGTCGCGTCGGCGGCGGTCGCGTCCGCGGTCGCGTCCGCGGCGGTCGCGTCGGCGGTCGCGTGGGCGGCGGTCGCGTGGGCGGCGGCCGTGCGTGGCGCGGTGGCGCGCGGCGCGATCTCGGCCGCTGCGGCTGCGCCGGCCGCCTCAGCGCCCGACGCGGCGAGCAACGAGCCGATGGCCGCCAGCACGGTGCTGGCGGGCGTGGGCGTGGGTCTCGCACGCCCACGCGTCGTCGCGGTTTCGGTTGCCGCGGCGGCTCCGGCCGCGGCGGCCCCGGAGGCGGCGAGCGCCGATCCGACGGCGACCAGTACGTTCGTCGCCGGCGAGACCGCGGCCCGGCGCTCGAACCAGGTCTCGCCCTCGATCGACAGCGGCGGCGTGATCCGGTCGAGCCAGGCGGGCATCCACCAGGCCGCCCGGCCGAGCAGGGAGAGGACCGCCGGGACGAGCAGGCAGCGGATGAGGGTCGCGTCGACCGCGACCGCGGCGGCCATGCCGAGCCCGAACTGCTTGATCGTCGGGCTGCCGTTCAGCAGGAAGGCGCAGAAGACGGCGACCATGATGAGCGCCGCCGAGGTGATGACCCGCGCCGTGCCGGCCAGTCCGTCGATGACCGCGACGTGCGGGTCGCCGGTGGCGCGCCAGCGCTCGCGCACGTGGGTCATGAGGAACACCTCGTAGTCCATCGAGAGGCCGAAGAGGATCGCGAACATCATCAGCGGCACGAACGACACGATCGGCGACACGCCGTCGATCCCGAGCAGCCGCGCACTCCAGCCGTGACTGAACGCGTAGGTCACGACGCCGAACGCCGCGGCGATCGACAGCAGGTTCATCACGATCGCCTTGAGCGCGACGAGCGGGGCGCGGAAGGCGATTACGAGCAGCAGGAACGAGAGCATCAGCACGATCGCCATCACGACCGGCAACCGGTCGCCGATCTCGCTCGAGAGGTCGATGAAGCCGGCGGTCGAGCCGCCGACGTAGGCCGTCAGCGCGGCCCCGCGCGTGGCGCGCGGGATCGTGTCCTCGCGTAGCGTGCGCACGAGCGTCACCGTGGACGGCGCCGACGGCGCCGTGGCCGGGGTGACCGTCAGCAGCAGCGCCGAGCCGTCGCGGGACGGCAGCGGCGGGCTGACCGCCGCGACGCCCGGCGTGCGCTCTAGCGCCGCCGTCAGGCGGGCGATGGCCGGCCGCTGCGCGGACTCGCTCCCCTTCGGAAGCGATACCGACACGAGCAGCGGACCGTTGTAACCGGGACCGAAGCCGTCGGCGAGCCAGTCGTAGGCCTGCCGAGCCGTGGTGTCGCTGGGTAGCTGTCCGTTGTCGCTCTGCCCGAGGTCGAGCGAGCGCAGCGGGGCCGCGAGCACCGCCAACACGACGACGGCAACGGCGAGAGCGGGCCACGGGCGGTCGGCCACGAGCCGCGCCCAGCGGGCCCAACCGTGCGGACGGCGATCGTGATGAGCCTTGGCGCCCGGGAGCCGGAGCGACTCGATGCGCCGCCCGACCAGGCTGAGCGCCGCCGGCAGCAAGGTGATCGCGGCGGCCACGGCGACGAGGACCGCGATCGCCGACAGGTAGCCCATCTGGGTCACGATCGGGATCCGCGCGAACGTCAGCGAGCAGAGCGCGATCGTCACCGTGGCGCCGGCGAAGACGACGGCACCGCCGGCGGTCGCCGTAGCCCGCGCCACCGCCTCGTGCACGTCGTAGCCGGCGTGCATCTCCTCGCGATGGCGCGTGACGATGAACAGCGAGTAGTCGATCCCGACGCCGAGCCCGACCATCGTGGCGAGCGCCGGCGCGGCGCTCGGAACCTCCACGACATGGCTGATGAGCGCGATCAGGCTGAGCCCGGTGCCGAGCCCGAAGATGGCGCTGATGATCGGCATCCCCATTGCCACGACGGTGCCGAACGTCAGCAGGAGCACGATGATCGCGGCGAGCAGTCCGATGCCCTCGGAGTTCGCCGACGCCGGCTGCGAGAGGTCGTTGCCCAGGTAGCCGCCGGCCGCGACGGCGATGCCGGCGGACCGCGCCGGCTGGGCGACGGCGAGCAGCGCGCGCGCCTCGTCGAGTGTGAGCCGGGCCGGGCCGGTGCGCAGGGTCACGGCGAGGTAGCCGATACGCCTGTCGCGCGAGAGCTGGGCGGCACCGGCGCTGCTGAGCGGGCTCACCACGCCGAGCACGCCCGGGTCGCGGGCGTAGGCGGCGGCCGTCCGCTCGACCGCGGCGCGCTCGATGGGGTCGGTGAGCGTGTGCCCGGCCGGCGCGCGCAGAACGATTGGGTTCGAGCCGTTCGCGCCGGCGGTGCCGAAGTCCCGCTGCAGCACGTCGGCGGCGCGCTGGCTGGCGGTGCCGGGCAGGGTCACGTTGTCGTTCACCTGCGTGCCCCCCAACGAATGCGTCCACATCCCGAGCCCGGCGGCGAGCAGCAGCCAGGCCCCGAGCACGAGCAGCCGCCGCCGCGCCGAGAGGTGACCGATCTTGTAGAGGAGCGGAGTCATCGCCAGACTCCGCGCTCATCGGCCTCGACCGTGGTGAGCTGTAGCGAGGATGCGGCGCGCGGACTAAGGTCGGCGGCTCGGGGTCCGCCGCGCGCGTCGCCGCCTCGCGGGCGGCCGGGGGAACCGCGGCCGCGCCGCCGCGTCGCGCCGCGCCGGGCGGCGCCGGGCCGGTCGGATGCGGCGTCGGTGCCCGCGCGGGCGGGCATGGCCTGCGCGTGTCGGTTCGGTTACGGGGCCGACCCGGAGCGTGACGCGCGCGGCGCATCTGTCACCGTCGCGTGACGGGCGATGCGGGGGTGTGTTCAGTTAGGCCCCCTATAGCGTCGGTTCGGGACCACACCCCTCCGCGCGTGGTGGCCACGACCGGCGCGCGGCACAGTCGCGTCACAGTCCCGTTACCCGGCAGAACCACAGCGCGACGCGCGCGGCACATCCGTCACCGTCCCGTCACCCCCGGCCCGGGCCGGCCCCCACCGCCGACCCCGGGCCCCCAACGAGGCCGGCCCGCTCCGCCGACCCGCGGGCCCCCGAACGAGGCCGGCCCGCTCCGCCGACCCGCGGGCCCCCGAACGAGGCCGGCCCGCCCCGGCGACGCGGGGGCCCTCGAACGAGGCCGGCCCCCACCGCCGACCCCAGGCCCCCGAACGAGGCCGGCCCGCGCCGCCGACCGCGGGCGCCGGCCGCTACCCCTGCACCGGAGCCGGCGTGGGCACGAGCGTGATCTGCTGGATGCAGGGCATCGTCGCGCACGGGTCGTTGCTGAACGGCGACGGGGCCGGCGGGGCGAAGCGGACCTGGAACGTCCCGGTGCGGCCGTTGACGTTCGAGCTCACCCAGGTTCCCGTCGCGTAGGTGCCGAGCCCGTCCATGCCGATCGTGATGCCGGACAGCGCGAGCGAGTTGTTCTTGCCGTTGCTGTTGAGCAGTTCGAGGATGTGCTTGCGCACGTTCGCGAAGCCGTGGATCGGCGTGAAGCCGGAGGTCTCGTAGTCGTAGACGACGTTGTAGGTGAGGATGCCGTCGATTCCGTCGCCGGAGTTGTCGTCGTCCCACGCCGTCTGCAGCTGCGCGAGCAGCGTGTTGGCGTCCGCGCTGGAGACCGCCTCCGCGCCGGTCGCCCCCGACGCACCGGAGGCCCCCGTCGCGCCCGTCGCCGACGTGGCACCCGCCGCCGAGGTGCTCGCGACGACCGTCACCGTCTTGGTCGCCGACGAGCCACAGCCGGCCAGGAGGAGGCCGAGGATCGCGAGTGCGACCGCGACGCGACGTGAATGAGTCGGTCCCCACATGACAGGTCCAGCCCCGCTCGGCGAGGGGGCGGCGATCCTATCGCGGCCATCGGCGCGCGAACACCGCCGCTTGCGGGCGACGCGCCCCCCGGTTAGGGTCTCGCGTCGCGAGCAGGAGAGCCAAGGGAGCCACATGTGGATCGTTGTCGAGTCGGGTGATCTTGAAGGCAAGGCCTTCGAGCTCGCCAACGAGCACTTCGTCGTCGGTCGCGACCCGTCCTGCGATCTGGCGCTCGCCGACTCCCAGGTCTCCAGCCAGCACCTGCGCTTCACCCGCGCCGCCGACGGCGGCGTGACGGTCGAGGATCTCGGATCCACCAACGGGACGATCATCGACGGACGGCGCCTCGCCGAGCCCGTCGCCCTGTCGGGCGGCGAGCACATCCGGATCGGCCGGACCGTGCTCACGCTCGCGCGCTCGCGACCCGGCGAGACGAGCGAGGAGCCAGGCGAAGCGGGCGGCGCCGCGACGGTCATCGCCCCGGCGGCCGGGGCCGTCGCTCCGGCGCCGGCCGAGGCGGCCGCAGCGGAGGCGGTCCCAGCCGAGCCGGGCGAGCCGGCCGAGACCCTTGGGCGCCCGCCGGCCCCGGCCCCGGCCGCGGCCGAAGCGGCCGAAGCGGCCGAGGCGGAGGCGGCCCCAGCCGAGCCCGGCGAGCCGGCCGAGACCCTCGGGCGACCTTCCGCCCCCGACGCCGCGACCCCCGTCGCGGCCGTCCCCGCGGTGCCCCCCGCCGACCAGGACCAGACGCCGGCGGGGCCCCCACTCGTCGAGCCGATCCCGCCCAAGCCTGCGCCCGCCGTGGCGGCGGCCGCGGCCACCACCCCTGCCGACGCGGCCGACGGCGCCCCGCCCGCCGTCGACCCCTTCGCCGCAAGGGGTGCCTCGCCCTCATCGATCGAGCGCGCCAAGCTGCGTCGCTCGGTCAACTCGGCCGTGGCGATCGCCATCGGGGCGATCGCCATCGCCGCCGTCGCCGTCGTGCTCGCCCTCACCGGCGTGCTCGGCGGCGGCAGCTCGCTGACCGTCGCGCAGGTCGTGCAGAAGGTCTCGCCGTCGACCCTGCTCGTCGTCGCCTCGCAGAACGGCCAGCCGGCCGAGAAGGGCACCGCCTGGGTCCTCGACGCCAAGGCCGGCCTCGTGGTGACCAACAACCACGTCGCCCAGGGCGGCAACTCGCTCAGCGTCGGCACCGGCGGCACGCCGACCGGCACCGTGGCCATGACCTCGCACGGGGCGACGATCGTCGGCACCGCGCCGTGTCAGGACATCGCCGTCCTGCACGTCTCGGGCATCGCCAACCTCCCCTCGGTGCCGCTCGCCAACCAGTCCGATCTCCAGTCCGGCGATGGCGTGATCGCGCTCGGCTTCCCGGTCAACGCGTCGCTCGACGACAACCTCGTGACGACATCGGGGATCGTGTCGACACCCATGACCCAGTTCTCGGCGGAGCAGTCGGGAGCCGACGACGTGCCCGACCTGCCGAACGTCGTCCAGACGACCGCGCCGATCAACCCGGGCAACTCGGGCGGCCCGCTCGTCAACTACTCGGGCGAGCTCGTGGGCATGGACAGCGCCGGCCTGGACCAGAACCAGGGCCGTACGGTGCAGGGAGAGGGCTACGCGATCGGCTCGAACCAGATCAAGAAGGTCGTGGCCACGCTGCGCACCGGCCACTCGATCGGCTGGGCCGGGTTCGGCCTCGACTACCCCGACCCCAACGCGCTGCAGGAGAAGGGCCTTCCCCCCGGCCTGATCGTCAACTACACCGAGCCGGGCAGCCCCGCGTCGCAGATCTCGGTCTTCCAGAACGGCCCGGTGCTGATCACCTCGATCAACGGCCACCAGCTCGACACGACGCTGGAGTCATACTGCGACGCAGTGCAGGGCATCGACGGCCAGACGGTCCCCGTGACCGTCGTCCTCAACGACGGCACCCAGGGCACCGTCCAGGTGCCGTTCGAGTAAGGCCTGATGCCCGGCCTGCAGGTCGGCTCGGTCGTCGGCGGCTACCGCATCGACTCGGCGGCCGGTCGCGGCGGCATGGGCGTCGTGTACCGCGCGACCGACCTGCGCCTCAAGCGCACGGTCGCCATCAAGGTGATCGCCGCCGAGCTGGCCTCCGATAAGGACTTCCGCGAGCGCTTCGGCCGCGAGACCGAGATCGCCGCCCAGATCGAGCACCCGCACGTCATTCCGCTCTACGGCGCCGGTGAGACCGACGACGGGCAGCTCTACATCGTCATGCGTTACATCGAGGGCATCAACATGGCCGAGCTGATCGCCCAGCGCGTCCGCCTCGACCCGCGCCTGGCCGCCCAGCTCGTGTCGCAGATCGCCTCGGCGCTCGACGCCGCCCACGTCCAGGGGCTCGTGCACCGCGACATCAAGCCGGCCAACGTGCTCATCGCCGGGCCGGCGAGCGAGTACCACGCCTACCTCACCGACTTCGGCCTGGCCAAGCGCGCGCAGTCGACGACCGGCCTGACCGCCCGCGGCATGATGGTCGGAACGATCGACTACATGGCCCCCGAGCAGGCCGACGGCTCGCCCGTGGACCCGCGCACCGACGTGTACGCGCTCGGATGCGTCCTGTTCGAGGCGCTCGCCGGGCGCCCGCCGTATACGGGGGCGACCGACGTGGCCAAGCTCGTGGCCAAGATGAGCGAGCCGCCGCCGCTGGTCAGCCAGATGGTCGAGGGCGTCTCGCCGGAGTTCGACGCGATCATCGCCCATGCCCTGCAGCGCGACCCCGATGAGCGCTACCGCTCGGCCGGCGAGCTCGGCCGTGCCGCGCTCGCCGCCGCCGGCCGGCGCGCCGACACGATCGTCCCGCGCGAGATCGGCGTGGGCTCGGTGCTCGCCGACTGCCTCATCGAGGACGTGGCCGGCGAGGGCGGGATGGGCACCGTCTACCGGGCCACCCAGGTCAAGCTCGGCCGCACCGTCGCCCTGAAGGTGATGGCCCGCAGCGTCGCCGGCGACCCCGCCTTCCGCGCGCGCTTCGAGCGCGAGACAAGGGTGGCCGCCTCGATCGACCACCCCAACGTCGTGCCGATCTACTGGGCCGGCGAATCCGACGGCCAGCTGTACATCGTCATGCGCTTCGTCGAGGGCACCAACCTCAAGCAGGCGGTGGTGAGCGAGGGCCGCCTCGAGCCGGCGCGCGCGGTCGCGGTCATCGAGCAGGTCGCTGCGGCGCTGAGCGCGGCGCACGAGCGCGGGCTCGTGCACCGCGACGTCAAGCCGGGCAACGTGCTCATCGAGGAGTCGACCGGCCGCGTGTACCTCACCGACTTCGGCCTCGCCAAGACCCTCGGCGACGGCGACATCACCGACGAGGGCGAGTTGCTGGGGACGACCCGCTACATCGCGCCCGAGCGCAGCCGCGGCCTCGGCCACGACGACCTGCGCGGCGACATCTACTCGCTCGGCTGCCTGCTGTGGGACCTGCTCGGGGGCATCGACCGCGTCTCGCTCGACCAGGTCCCGGGCGTCGCGCCGGAGCTGCGCGCGGTGGTCGCGCGCGCCACCGAGCTCGAGCCGAGCGCGCGCTTCGCCTCCGCGGCCGAGCTGGCCGTCGCCGCGCGCGCCGCGCTGCACGCGCCGGTGCACGACGCCGCGGCGGCCGAGACCGTCCTGCGCGAGCGCGCCCCGGCCACGCCCCCGTCGGCTCTGGCCCGCGCGCCCGAGCGCCGCGAGCCCTTCGAGCCGGAGGGGCTCTCGAGCGGCCTTGCCGACCGTGTCGCCGCGCTGTGCGCCGCGGTGCTCGAGTGGCTCCCGCCCGACGACGAGTCGCGCCCCGACGTCGAGCGCGAGCACGCGCAGCTCGGCGAGCCGTTGCGCGTCGCCGTCGTCGGGCCGCCGGGCGCCGGGCGCTCCTCGCTCGTCAACGCCCTGCTCGGCTCGCGCGTCGCGCGCGGCGGCGATCCCGGCCTGGCCGAGGCCGACCTGACGTTCGCCTACGGCACCCCCGAGCGCGTCGAGATCGAGCTGGCCGGCGAGGAGGCGGTCCGCCGCGGCCTGCGGCCCGACGGCACCCTGCCCGACGATCTCGTTCCTGCGGGGGAAAAGGTGTCGCAGGCCCGCGTCTTTCTGCCCGTGCAGAGCCTGCGCACGCTCACCCTGATCGATTCCAGAGCGGCGGCGCCCGAGCAATCACCGCCGCCGGACGCCCCCGACCGCTCGGCCGACGCCTTCCTGTTTGCGTGGCCGTGCGACCCGTCCGCCGACGCCGCCGCGCTGCGGGCGGCGCTCGCCGCCGCGCTCGCCGGCGCGCGGGGCTCGGCCGTCAACACCGCCGCCGTCCTCACGCATGTGGACGAGCTCGAGCCGGACCCCACCGCGACCCCAGAGAACAGAAATGACTTCATTTCTCTTTCTGACTCGGGCGCGGCGCTGAACGTCGGCGCGAGCGAGGCCGCGCGGATGGCGTCCGCCCTCGGCCCGCGCGTGGCCGCGGTCGTGCCCTGCGACGCCCGCATGGCCGAGAACGCGAACGGGCACGCGATCGACGCCGGCGACCTGCAGCTGCTCGAGCGGCTCGTGGCGCTGGGCGAGCTCGAGCGCGGAGTCGTGCTCGGCTCGCCGGAGGGGTTCCTCGGCGCCGCCAATCCGCTCGCCGAGCAGGAGCGCGAGCGGCTGCTGTTCGCGCTGGACCTGCGCGGCGTGGAGGCCGCGCTCGAGCTCGCCGACGCCGGTCTGCTGACCGTCGTCGGGCTCCTGCGGCGCCTACGCGAGCTGTCGGGGATCGAGCGCGTGGCGCGCGAGCTCGACGGCTTTCACCTGCGCGCCGACGTGCTGAAGGCGGGTCGCGCGCTCACCCGCCTCGAGGCGCTCTCCTATCACTGGCCGCAGCTCGCCTTCCTGCGCGACCGCGTCGAGACGCTGCGTCTTGACCCGCAGATGCACGTGCTCGACCTGCTGTCGGCCTATGGTCGCTGCGCGGCCGGCGAGGCCGAGATCCCGGCCGACCTGATGGACGAGCTGACGCGCCTGGTCACCGCCCGCACGCCGGCGCAGCGGCTCGGGCTCGGCGACGACGCCGCGTCGGAGGATCTGCGCGCGGCCGCGCTCTCGGCCCTGCGCGCCTGGAAGGTCTACGAGAACGGCAGCCAGGCGCCGCCCTCGGGACGGCGCGTCGCGCGCGTCGTGTCGCGCTCTTACGAGATCATCGCCACGCAGGGCCTGTCCTAGCGCCGCCCTGCTAGAGATTCCAGCCGAAGTACACCTCGACCCGGCGAACCTTGTCGCCGTCGAAGGTGAGCACCTCGGTGTTGCGAAAGCGCCGCCCGTCGGTCGTCGTGCTCTCGTAGGTGACGATCAGCTCGTCGCCGGACTCGACGAGGCGCTTGAACTCGAAGCCCTGGGCCCGCTGTGCGTTCGGCCAACAGCGCTCGAAGTAGCGCGCGCGATCGATGCCGACGTCGGCCGGGCTGTAGAACGTCAGGTCCTGGCTGAGGTGCCGGTCGAGGGCGTCGCGGTCCCCCGACACGTAGGCGCCGTAGCACTCGCGCGCGATCCGAACGCGGTCTGGGACGGCCATCGCTGCTCCTTCCGTCGCGGATCACTGCACCGTAGACGGCTTGGCGCCCGGCCGCCGACTCCAATACGCTGCCCCGCGGATGTCCGGCTGGGTATTGGCGATCGACTTCGGGACGACTTCGACCGCGGCCGCGCTGGCGGTCGACGGGCGCGTCGAACTCGTCGAGATCGACGGCGCGCCGCGGATGCCCTCGATGGTCTTCTGGCGCGAGGGCACGGGCGGGCACACCGGCCGGCTCGTGCTCGGCGAGGAGGCCGACACGCTCTCCAGCCGCGCGCCGTGGAGCCTGGAGCGCACGCCGAAACGGCGCATCGGCGACGAGTACCTGTTACTCGGCGAGCAGCAGGTGCGCGTGACCGACGCGATCGGGGCGATCCTGCGCAAGGCGGCCGAGGAGGCGGTGTCCCGCCGCGGCGGCCAGGCGCCGAGCGTGGTGCGGCTGACGCATCCGGCGCGCTGGGGGTCCACCAGCCTGGAGAAGCTGCGGCAGGCCGCGCGCTCCGCCGGCTTCGACGCCCCGGAGTTCATCCCCGAGCCGGTCGCCGCCGCGCTGCACTTCGCCAGCGAGCGCCTCGGCGTCGGCGAGCACGTCGCCGTGTACGACCTCGGCGGTGGGACGTTCGACACCGCCGTACTCCGACGCACCGAGGACTCCTTCGAGGTCGTCGGTGCGCCGGGCGGTAACGAGGACCTCGGCGGTGAGGACTTCGACGATCGCCTGTACCGCCACCTGGGCGCCGAGCTCGACCCCGAGCAGTGGGCCAAGCTGCGCGAGTCGCGCGAGCGAACGTGGTCGCAGGCCAACCGCGTCCTGCTGCACGAGGCGCGCCGGGCGAAGGAGATCGTCTCCAAGAGCCCCGACTACGAGCTCTACGTGCCCCCGCCGGTCGATCGCGACCTGCACGTGACCGCCGACGAGCTCAACGCGCTCATCGCCCCCGAGCTCGAGGAGACCGTCACCGAGCTCGAGCGCACGATCCGCGCCGCCGGCCTCGCGCCCGGCGACCTCGCCGCGATCTACCTGGCCGGCGGGTCGAGCCGCATCCCGCTCGTCGCGCGCCTCATCCAGCAGCGCCTCGGTCAGCTGCCCGACTACCTCGACGACCCGAAGTCGGTGATCGTGCTCGGGGCGGCACGGATCCCGGCTCCGGAGGCCGCCGCGCCGACGGTCACGGGCCGGCGCGTACCGCGCCTCGACACGGCGCCGGCCGCGGCGGCGGCCGGTCACACCGAGCTCGCCGGCGTGGAGCGGACCGAGCTGGCGCCGGTCGATCGCACCGAGCAGGCCCGACCCGACCGCACCGAGCCCGTCCCGGCGGCGGGGGGCGCGCCACCGCTTCCCCCCTGGCCGCGCCGCCCGCTCCGCCCGCGCCGGGCGCAGTGGCGGCGCCGGCCACCCCGTCCCGGCGCGGCGGCCCACCCTGGGTGCTGCTCGGCGTCGGCGCGGTCGTCCTGGTGGCGATCATCGTCGGCGCCGTGCTCGCACTCGGCGGCTCCTCGACAACGAAGAAGACGGCGACCAGCGTGGCGACCCCAGCCACTCCGACGCCGGCGCTCGCCCCCGGGCCGAACGTCGTCGACGAAGCCGATGCGAACGACCTGCTATCGCTGCTGTCGATCGTGTGGGGCAGCAGCGGCAAGGCCGACGGCGGCTTCGCTCCGATCCTCTCAGACGGCATCACCTACAACTTCCAGGCCTCCAATCCCGCCAATTCGGTCAGCCTGAGTGGTTACCCCAACGTGGCCGGTCACTTCAAGAATGATCTGGCGGCGTCCTCGACGAACTCGCTGATGTTCGACAACGTCACCTTCGCCGAGGACAGCGGCTTCACAGTGGCGAGCGGCACCTGGGCGAGCTCGACCCTCATCGGCAGCCCCGGCACGTTCACCGTGCGCTTCATTCCGGCCAACCCGCAGGACTCGGGGCGCTGTCAGACGGCCCCCTGCATCTCGGCGATCACGCTCGTGCCCAAGCCCGGCACGTAACGGCGCGCGCGAAACCGCGCAACAAATCGATTCACCACTCGTCTGGTCTCTCCGAACATGCTGAGCGAGTTGTGGCGCTCAGAGACCACCACAGTGGAAAGGAATCGAACGTCACATGTCCTCGTTCCGACGTCCCCTGCTCTTTGCGGCCGGACTCGCCGTTACCGGCCTTCTGGCCGCGGCCGGTCCGGCCCTTGCCGATACTGCGACGCTGACCATCACCAACTCGGCGGGCCAGTCCGACCCCGCCGCCGACCTGCCGCGCGTGTTCACCGTCGCCGGCACCGCCGGCACGGCCGGCGAGCACGCGTATGTGAAGTACCGGTCCACCGGCGGCGCTCCCTGCGCGCCGTCGGCCGACACCGACCCGGGAACGATCCTTGACGGCATCCAGGGACCGTTCTACAACGGTTCGCCGACCGACAACGGCGCCTTCACCGAGAGTGACATCGTCACCTGGCCCCAGCCGCAGACGCTGCAGTTCTGCATCTGGGTCGCCACCAGCACCTCGACCGCGACGACGCCGTTCACGCAGGACATCACGTTCCGCGCGCCCACCGGCTCGGTGGGGGCGACGTTCAGTCCGGAGACGCCGGTGGCCGGCCAGCCGTTCACAATCACGATCGCCGGGGCGAGCGAGGCTCCCGAGTCGGTGTTCGCGACTTTACGCGCCGCCGGGTCATCGTGCGCGCCGACGTTCGCGACCGACACCGGGAGCAATCTCGTCGGCGGCGCCGGCCAATCGGTGAACGGAACGTACTCGTTCACCACGACGGCGACCGAGGCGTCAGCCGGCAGCTACGACGTGTGCCTGTGGCTCGCCTCCTCGCCATCCGACGGTTCGCCGATCGCAGGGCCGACCGCGGTGAAGTTCACCGTCGTGGCCCCGCCGACGCCGCCCCCGCCGTCGTGCATCGTGCCCAACCCCCCGAGCAAGACGGACCTCGCCACCGTCGAGGCGGCGATCGCGGCGGCGCACTGCACCGTTGGCACGGTGACGCGGCTGGCGAACCCCACCGTGCGAGCCGGCGACCTGATCGGCCTCTCCCCGACCCCGCTCAGCACTCAGGCCGAGGGCACGACGGTCTCGATCGAGATCTCGACGGGCCCCGCCTGCATCGTGCCGAAGATCGCCGCCGGCACGCAGCTCGCCAAGGCGGAGTCGGCGCTTCGCAAGGCGCACTGCAGCGCCGGGAAGGTGACGCGCATCCGCTCGAAGGTCCGCCGGGGCACCGTCGTGCGGATCAGTCCCGGCGCCGGCACCATCACCGCGACGGGCGCGCCGGTCAAGATCGTGGAGTCGCTCGGTAAGCACGGGTAGGCGCCACGCGCGGGAGCTGGGGCGCTCCCTGACCAACGGCGGGCCACGTCGCGTGTGGGCGGCGTGGCCCGCCGTGCCAGGCGTGGCGCTTGCCCTCACCAGCCGAACACCGTCGCCGCGTTGCGCTCGACGATCGCGCTCAGCTCGGGCACGCTCATGCCGCGCAGCTCGGCGAGGAACTCGACGGTGTAGGCGACGAAGGCGGGCTGGTTGCGCTGCTTGCGCACCGCCTGCGGGGTGAGGTAGGGCGCGTCGGTCTCCACGAGCAGGCGGTCGTCGGGGACCCCGCGGGCGGCCCCGGCCAGGTCGGCGGCGCTCGGGTAGGTGACGTTGCCGGCGAAGGAGATCCACCAGCCGCGCTCGAGGCACAGCGCCAGCCGCTCCGGCATCGAGAAGCAGTGCAGGACGACGGTGAGGCCGCCGGCGTGCTCGGTGAGCGTGGCGATCGTCTCCTCCTCCGCGGCCCGGGTGTGGATGACGAGCGGCTTGTCGACCTCGCGCGCGAGCTCGATCTGCGCCTCGAAGGCGCGCTGCTGGTCGGCGGGCGGCGCCGCGTCGCGGTAGAAGTCAAGCCCCGTCTCACCGATGGCCAGGCAGCGGTCGTGCGCGGCGAGGGCGCGCAGCTCGGCCAGGTCCGCGTCGTCGAAGCCGTGGGCGAGGTTCGGGTGGCGGCCGATCGCCGCGTAGACCTGCGGGAAGGCCTCCGCGGCGGCGAGCGCGGTGCGACAGCTCGCGCCGTCCATGCCGACGGTGAGGATGCGGCTCACGCCGGCCGCCTCGGCGGCCGCCACGAGCTCGGTGTTCGGCTCGGCGCACTGATCGAGATGGGTGTGGCTGTCGATCATCGCTGGACCGCCGTGATGACCGTCGAGCACCCGCAGACACGCCCTCCTCGCCGTCGCATCGCGCGCACTCTTCCAGCTAGACGCGGGCGGTGTCGCGCCGGTAGGCGTAGCGGGCGAGCGCGGTGCACACGACGGTCCAGACGGCCACGACGACCCAGCCCTTCACCCCCCACGCCGGCGCACCGACACCGATGTGACTGGCCTGGACGAGCCACCACGACGGCAGCAGCTGGCCGACGTGGTAGACGAAGCCCGAAGTGATCGGAAACCAGGTTCCGCTCACGAACGCGAACAGCGACACGATCCCGCCCGTCGCCGGCCCGATGGAGTCGACGTTGAGGATGTGCCCGAGCGCGATGCCGAGCCCGGCGAACGGCAGCAGCCCGACGATCATCAGCGCCGTCATCGAGAGCCAGCGACCGGCGCTCAGGCTGACGCCGAGCGCCACCCCGCATGCGTACAGCGCGACGAGCGACAGCGCGGCGAGACCGTACGCGGTGAGGAGCTTCGCGCGGAAGTAGTCACGCGTCGTGAGCGGCGTGATCCGCAGCTGGCGCGTCCAGCCGACGTTACGCTCGCCGGCGATCCGCCCACCCGAGGCGATCATCGCCGACATCGTGCCGAAGGCCGCCAGTCCGGTCATGTAATACAGCGGCACCGACAGCCCGGTGTGTTGGAAATCGCTCACGTTGCGGTTCGGGCCGGCGATGAGCAGGTACAGCGTGATCGGGAAGCCGAGCGAGAACAGCAGCAGCCGCCGGTTGCGGATCGTGCGCAACAGCTCGAAGCGGGTGTAGGCGACCGATCTCATGCCTTGGGCACGTCGCCGGTCAGCTCGAGGAACGCCTCCTCCAGGCCGGCGCCGGCGATCTCGATGTCACGCGCATCGGGGTAGCGGGCGAGCAGCGCGCGGATCGCCGCATCGGAGTCCGCGCAGCGCAGCACGACGGCCTCCCCACGTCGCTCCACGGAAGTGACGCCGTCGATGTCGCGAAGCTCGGGCGCGTCCACCCCGGGCAGGGTGGCCCGGATCGTCCGCACGCCGACGCGAGCCTTTATCTCCGTTGTCGGACCATCGGCGACCACGCGGCCGCGGGCCATGAGCACCGCCCGGTCGGCATACGCATCGGCCTCCTCGAGGTAGTGCGTCGCGAAGATGATCGTGCGCCCGCGCGAGGCGAACTCGCGCATCGTGGCCCAGAACGCGCGGCGGGCCTCGACGTCCATCGCGACCGTCGGCTCGTCGAGCACGAGCAGCTGCGGGTCGCTCACCAGCGCGATCGCGAAGCGCACGCGCTGCGTCTCGCCGCCGGAGAGCTTCTGAGTGCGCTGCTCGGTGACGTCGTGCAGGCCGACGAGCTCGATCACCTCCTCGACGTCGAGCGGCGCCGGGTACAGGGAGGCGACCATCGTGATGAGCTCGCGGGCCGACAGGTCCCGGATGAGCGCGCCGGTCTGCAGCATCGCCGCGACGAGGCCACGGTCGACGGCGGTCCGCGGGGAGTGCCCGAACACCGACACGCTGCCGCCGTCGGGCGCGAGCAGCCCGAGGAGCATGTCGATCGTCGTCGACTTGCCCGCACCATTGGGCCCGAGCAGCGCGATCGTCTCGCCGCGCGCGATCGACACGTCGATTCCCGCGACGGCGCGCACGAGCCCGCCGGGGCCGGGGAAGGACTTCTCCAGGCCGCGCAGCTCGATCGTCGCGTCGCTCACCGCCTGGGCGGCGACGGTCATGGTCGCTTGCACCCGGGCCACCTTACCCACCGGCGGCGACCAGGCACTCAGGCGCGCTCGCCGCTGATCCGCCCGGTGCGACCCGGCGCGACCGTGGGCGGGTTCTGCACCGCGGTGGGACCGCCGGTGTAGCGCACGGCGAGGATCGCGATGTCGTCGCGCCGCGCGGCGCCGGAGCTGAGCGCATGGCGCTCGAGCATCGCCGCGAGCGCGGCCGCGGTGGCGGTCGGGGCCCGGTCGCGCAGCGCCGCCTCGGGCGGGCGCGGGGGCCCGGGTCCCTGGTCGGTGACGCCGTCGGTGTACACGACGACGGCGTCACCCGGCGCGAGGTCGAGCTCGACGGTCTGCAGCTCGATGTCGGGCCACACCCCGATGAGATCCCCGCGCACCTCGAGGGCCGCGGGGTCGCCGCTCGCCGGGACGAGCACGGGCGGCGGGTGGCCGCCGCAGGCGACGCTCAGGTGCGCCGAGGCCGGGCGCACGGTGAGCAGCAGGTAGGCGAGCGTGATGAAGCGCCCCTCGCGGTCCTGGCGCAGCATCATCTCGTTGAGGTGGCGCATCGCGTCCGCCGGCGCCACTGCCGATCCGGCGAGGCTGCGCAGCGTCCAGCGGGCCATCGCGGTGAGCGCGGCCGCCTCGGCCCCCTTCCCGCACACGTCCCCGACGACGATCGCCCAGTGCCCCGGCTCGACCTCGAAGACGTCGTAGAAGTCGCCGCCGACGAGGTCGCCTTGGCCGGCCGGCGTGAAGCGGACGGCCAGCTCACACGCGGGGATCTCCGGCATGGCGTGCGGCAGCAGGCTCTCCTGGAGCGTGACCGCGGTGCGCTCGCTGCGCTCGTAGAGCGCCGACGTCTGCGCCTGCAGGCCGCGGGCGTGCACGGCCAGCGCCAGGCGGGAGGTCAGCTCGACCGCCTCCTCGATCTCCTGCGCCTGGTACGGCCTTCCGCGACGGAGCAGGATGACGTCGGCGACCAGGCGGCCGTGGGCCAGGCCGGCCACGGCGAGGCCGCTCAGCGACTCGCCGTCGTGGCGTACGGTGACGGCGTCGCCCGTCGTCACGGCCGCCGCGATGGCCGCGTCGCGGGCGCGCTCGATGGCAACGTTCATCGTTTCCGAGGTCGTGGCGGCGCGCAGCCGCGGGTCGCCACAGGTCGACTCGACGCTCGGCGTGACGTCGGTGAAGACATCGCCCGTGACCGCGCGGGCGACGCAGCACTCGCTCAGCCGGCCGTCGACGAACGTGCCGAACGTGTCGAGCAGCTGCTCGATCGTGGCGGCGCGGTCGAGCTGCTTGCTCGCCTCGGCGAGCAGCGACGAGCGTTCGCGCGCCCGCTCGCGGCCGATGAGCAGGCGGCCGAGAATCCCGCCGAGGAGCACCGTGAGCGCGGTGAGCAGCACGAGCACGACGATCGCGGTGATGACGGCGCGGTCGGCCGAATCATGCGCGGCGTTCTCGCGCGCGGTCTGGCGGCCCGCGACGAGCCCCTCGAGCGCCGCCGTGCGCCCGCGGATGCCGTCGACGAGCTGCTTGCCGCGCAGCGTGGAGGCGAGCGTCCGTGCGGCGGCCGGGTCGCGCGCCATCTGGCCGAGGAGCGGGACGGCGTACCCCGAGAGATAGGCCTCGGCCGCATCACTGAGCGCCTGCGCGTCGCTCACGTAGGCGTGCTCGCGGCCGGCCTCGACCTCGAGCGCGGTCGTCTCCGCCGGCAGCGCCCGCTCGGCGCTGAGCAGCGGGGCGAGGAAGATCGGGTCCGCGGTGATCACGTACCCGCGCAGCGCCGTCTCGGCGTCGACGATCGAGCGCTCGACGTCGATGACGCGAACGAGGTAGGTGTCGGTGCGAAGCGTCGCATCGGCGCTCGAACGCAGATCGACGATGCCGACGAGAAGCAGCGTAACGCCGATCGCGACGCACGCCGCGCCGGCGCCGACGGTGAGCAGCACCGTTGTGTACAGGCGCCCGTGTGAGGTCACGCAACCCCCTTTCTCGCCGCTTGCGGCAGCTTCAAGCCGTAATTGTCGCGCGTTTCGGCCGGCGGTTGCGTGGGTACGCCTTTCTCCATAGTGGAGAGCGAACGGCACGGGGGGACCACCTCAACTTGCCTGCAAATCGCCTTGCCGGTCCGTGCGCAATCGGTGGCGGTCGCCAGGGCCTGCGTCGCCGGCCTTCAGCCGGTCGACGACGGGGCGATGGAGGCGCTGCTCATCGTGGTCTCAGAGCTGGTGACGAACGCAGTTCGCCACGCGGGGTTGACGAGCGGCCAGACCGTGACGCTGCGCGCGAAGTGCCTGCCCGACCGCGTGCGCGTCGAGGTCATCGACCACGGCCCCGGCTTCGACGTGGGGCTCGTGGGGCGGATCGACCCGTCGGCGGACGGCGGCTTCGGTCTGCGCATCGTCGCCCGCCTCAGCGAGTGTTGGGGTGCGCTGCCGGAGAGCGGTACCGTGTGGGCCGAGGTCGCAAGCCACGGCGACGGAGCCGGTCGCCACTAGAATGGCGGTCACGGCGATGACGTCTGGGGGGCGACCATCGATGGCCAGACAGTCGGCGCGTACGACCTATTCCCACGTCTGAAGAGCTCATGATCGACTCTCCGCAGGAGGCGTTTCGCGTCGAGACGGAGGCGGGCGACGACCGCTGCACGGTCCGCGCGATCGGCGAGCTCGACATCGCCGCGAGCGAGGTCCTCACCGACGCGCTGCGCCGGGCCGGCGATTCGGGGGCCGCGGTGATCCTGCTGGACCTCGGTGGAATCACCTTCATCGATTCGGCCGGCATGCGATGCGTGCTGCAGGCGGTCGCGGTGAGCCGGGCGAACTCGGACAGGCTGCGGGTGAGCCGCGACTACAGCGAGCCGGTCCGGCGGCTGTTCGAGCTGGTCGGGGCGACCGATCGGCTGCCGTACGCGTAGCGGGTCCGGCGCGCTGCTCGGGCGGGGGCGCCGGGGGGTCTGAGGTGGCGGTCGGAGCGGGCCGGCGCCGCGGTGTGACGCGACGGCGACGGCCGGCGCCCGGGGGGTCTGAGGTGCCGGTCGGAGCGGGCCGGCGCCGCGGTGTGACGCGACGGCGACGGCCGGCGCCCGGGGGGTCTGAGGTGCCGGTCGGAGCGGGCCGGCGCCGCGGTGTGACGCGACGGTGACGGGAGCGCGCGACTGCTGTCTCTCCGGTGACGAGGTGACGCGCGAATCTGCCGCGTGCCGGCGGCGACGGCACCGCGCGGCGGGGGTGTGCTCCCGAATGCACGCTATGGGGCGCGTAACTCACCACACCCCCCGCGCGAGTGTCACGCGACGGTGACAGATGCGCCCTGGGCGTCGCGCTGCGCGTCCGCCAGGTAACGGAACTGGTGCGCGAGTGTGCCGAGCGACGCTCCGGCGACCGCCCGGCGACGGCCACGACGACGAGGGCCGGCGTGGCCGGCACGGTCAACCACCGGCCGGCGGCGCGTCCGCCTCGAGCTCCCCGACCGGGCCCTCTCGGACCGTCGCGAACGACTGCCACGTGATTCGCAGGATGACGACGGCGATGATGAGGCCGATGATCGGGTCGGCGATTCCGAGTCCGAGCGCGACGACGATCGCCGTCGCGACGACGGACAGGCTGACGATCCCGTCGGTGCGGGCGTGGGCGCCGTCGGCGATGAGCGCGGGGCTGTCGAGCCGCCTTCCGGCACGGCTGCGGATCCGCGCGGCGAGCTCGTTACCGGCGAAGCCGATCAGTCCGGCGGCGGCGAGCGGCCAGAGATGGTGCAGGTGCTCGGGGTGGATCAGTCGCACGATCGACTGCCAGAGCGCGATGCACGCGCTGACGAAGATCGCCGCGACCACGCAGAAGCCGGCGCGCCTCTCGGCCACGAGGGACCGCAGCAGGAACGCGATGCCCAGCGGGATCGCGGTGAGCGCGTCACCGAAGTTGTGGACGAGGTCGGCCAGGAGCGCGACCGAGCCGCTGAGCGCGAAGGCCACGACCTGCGCGGCGGCGGTGAGCATCAGGACGAGCAGGCTCCAGGAGACCGCGCGCAGCCCTTCCCGGGAGGACATGAGCGATCGGTCGACGAGGCCGTGGCTATGCCCGTGCCCGTGCGCATGGCCATGCGCATGCGCGTGCCCATGCTCGTGGCCGCGCGCCGGCGCCCGCCCGAGGTCAGGCGCATGTGAGTGCGCGGCCGTCACGCCCGAACCCGCCCGCGGCGACCGCTCTGCCCGCGCCCGGCCAGGCCGAGTTGAAGGTGCTCCACATGCGAGACGGCTTCGTCGAGGAGTTGTGCGACGTGGTCGTCGTACAGGTCATAGACGACACGCCGGCCCTCGCGACGCCCGACGACGAACCCGAGGTGACGCAGCACGCGCAGCTGCTGGGAGACCGCGGAAGGGTCCATGTCGACCGCATCGGCCAGCTCGTTGACGCTGAGGGCACCGTCGCGCAGCCGGCCGAGGATGCGCACGCGACTGGCGGTGGCGAGCGCCTGCATGGTGTCGGCGACCGTCTCGGCGAAGGCCGGATCGATCCGGTCGGCGCTGCGCAGATGTCCACGCGTCATGCGTCACATCATACCCGCATGATCGTTCAGCTATTCAGATTTGCGGCCGAGGGCCTCCCGGCCGAGCGGTGGCCGAGAGCCGCCGCGCCTCAGGGAAGCCGAATGTCGTGGCTCTGGGCGGCGATCCTCTGCTCCTCCGGCGTCAGGCTCGTCTTCCGCACCAGCGTCACGATCGACCAGTGCCGGCCGACCGGGCAGTGCTGCACCCGCCACGGCCCGAAGCGAAGCGCCTTGAGCGAGCCGCCGGGGATCCAGATCGTCGTGAACAGATGACCATCCCGGCAGCGGACCACGACGTTGCCGGGCCGCGTGTACCCGCGCAACCACATCGCCGCGGCCTCGAGGCCGATCGCGCCGGCGATGAACCTCCACCGGCGGCGGTTGCGGTTGCGTGCGCTCCGAGCGCGACCCCGAACATCCGCAGCGTGCGAGGCGAGAGCAGCCATACCGCTCCTTTCTACAGCTTCGGGAACAGCGGCGCGAGCGCCGCCACCGCGCCGACTCCGCCCGCCCCGTAGCGAGCGCTGGCCAGCGACCGGTCCTCGACGCCGAGCGCGGCGAACAGCGACTCGGTCGCCCGCGGGATGTAAGGGTGCACGAGAACGGTCACGACGCGCAGGCCCTCGAGCAGCGACACGAGCACCCGCGTCAGGTCCTCGGCCCGCGCCGGGTCCTTGGCCAGCGCCCACGGTGCCTGCTCCTCGACGTAGCGGTTCAGGCGCCGCACGCGCTGCCAGATGACGTCGAGCGCCTGTGTGAGCTCGGCGCGATCGAGCAGGCCACAGACCTCCTCGGCCAGCCCATCGAAGTCGCCGGCGAGGCCCGCGTCGAGCTCGATCCCGGCCACGGACGGCAGCAAGGCGTCGCCGAGGTAGCGCCTTACCATCGCGATCGTCCGCGACGCCAGGTTCCCGTATTCGTTGGCGAGCTCGGTCTCATACCGCGTCTCGAACCCGGCCGCCGAGACCGAGCCGTCGCGCCCGAAGGACACCTCGCGGAAGCAGTAGTAGCGCAGCGCGTCCGAGCCGAAGCGATCGATGATCTCGAACGGGTCGAGCACGTTCCCGAGCGATTTGCTCATCTTCTGGTCGTCCATCAGCAGGAAGCCGTGGACGAAGACGTGCTCGGGCAGCTCCAGGCCGGCGGCCATCAGCAGCGCCGGCCAGAACACGGTGTGGAACTTCAGGATGTCCTTGCCGATGAGGTGAAACGTCGCCGGCCAGAAGCGCTCTGTCAGGTCCTCGCCCTCGCGCGCGTAGCTGAGCGCCGTGTAGTAGTTGAGCAGCGCGTCGAACCACACGTAGAAGACGTGCGTCGGATCCCACGGCACCTCGACGCCCCAGGTGAGCTTGCCGCGCGTGAGCGACACGTCCTGCAGGCCGCCGGCGATGAAGCTGCGCGCCTCGTTGAAGTGGCGACCCGGCATCACGAAGTCCGGCCGGCGCGCGTAGAGCTCCTCGAGCGCGACCTGGAAGCTCGACAGCCGGAAGAAGTAGTTCTCCTCGCTCTCCCAGGTGAGCACGATCCCGTGGATCGGGCAGGTGTTGCCCTCGGCGATCTCGGACTCGCTCTTGAAGTCCGCACAGCGCGGGCAGTACCAGCCCTCGTACAAGCCCTTGTACACGTGACCGTTGTCGTACACGCGCGTGAGGATCTCCTGGACCTTGGCCTTGTGCTGCGGGTCGGACGTGCGGATGAAGAAGTCGTTGGTGACGTCGAGGATCGGGCCGAGCGCGCGGAAGCGCTCGGCGTTGCGGTCGGCGAGCTCCTGCGGCGTGACCCCCTCGGCCTCGGCGGCGAGGGCGACGGGCTCGCCGTGCTCGTCGGTGCCGGTCAGGAAGAAGACGTCCTCCCCGCGCTGGCGCATGTGCCGAGCGAGGATGTCGGCGGCGATCGTCGTGTACGCGTGCCCGAGGTGCGGCGCCGCATTGACGTAGTAGATCGGGGTCGTCACGTAGAAGGACATCGGGAACGCAGGCTACTCAAGCAACCGGCCCGAGCCGGGCCCCGCTCCTACAGGTCCCGCTCGGACACCGCGCCGGTCAGGAACGCTCGCTCGACGAGCCGCGCGCGCTTCTGGTTCTGGGGTAGGTCCTCGACATCGAACTTCGCGAACAGCGCGCGCAGGTGTGTCTTCGTCGCCTCCACGCTGAGGAACAGCTCGTCGGCGATCTGCTGGTTGGTGGCCGGCGTCGTGAACTGGTCGGCGTCGCGGTAGGGGCGGCAGAGCGCGAGCAGCACGCGCCGCTGGGCGTCGGACAGCTTGGGCGGCTCGAGCACCTTCCCCACGCGGGTCGTCGTCTGCCCGCCCCGCACCGGATCGCGGAACAGGATCAGCGTCTGGCCGACGTGGAGCACGTCGTGGTCGCGCAGGCGCCGGCGGCTGGAGATGCGCATCCCGTTGACGAGCGTGCCGTTGCTCGACAGCCCGTCGTCGACCACCGTCCACACGCCGCCCAGCAGCTCGAACTCGGCGTGCACGCGCGAGACCTCGGCGTCCCAGGGCAGGTGTACGTCGCAGTCGTCCCCGCGACCGACGGTGACACGCGGGCGCTCGGGCGACAGCTCGACGATCAGCTGCGCCTGGTCGCCGTCGCGCAGCAGGATGTGCGGCGCCCCGCGGCGCTCGGCGGCCAGGCGATCGCTCAGCTCGGCCGGAGATGAATGACCCAGGGCGAAGTCGGTCATCACGTTCGCCGCGCAGCCTAGCGATCACCGCCACCCGGCCGCCCGAAAGGGGTGGTGAAGACCACCCCTAGGGCACCTTCGCACCGCCCTTCCGGGAACCGAACATGTCCTCATCGCGTTCAGCTCTTCAACTCAAGGGGAAAGCCACATGACCACCACCTTCATCACCGCTCTTCACCGCCTCCGCAGCCGCATGACCGCCGTGCTCGCCATCGGCGCAATCGGCCTCACAGCCGGCCTCGTGGCCACCGCGCCCGCGCAGGCCCTGCCGAAGGGCGGCGGCGGCGGCAGTAACGGATCCGGCACCGCGTACTGCCCGATCGAGATCGACGGCCACATCAGCTATGTGCCCGAGGGCACACACGTCGGGATCCTCTACTGCGGCCACGACGGCAACTGGCACATCGGCTGGCTCGTCGACGGGCTCGCCCGCGGCGGATCGTCCGGTCAGGGCACGCAGCCGGTGATCAGCGTCCCGAACGCCAGCAGCCTCCTGCTGCCGGCCGTCTGAGTAGCCGGCCTCACACCAGCCCGACCCAAGGGGGCACCGGCCCGCGCGGATGGATCCGCGCGGGCCGGTCGTGCCTCAGCCCGGTATCAGCTCGCCGCCGAGAAGGCGAGCGAGAACGGGTCGTACGGATTGCTGAGCAGCAGCCCGATCGCCGCGCACGACGGACCGGCCGCCCAGGTGCTCGGCAGCAGCGGCGCGATCCCGACCTCGCCGGTGAACGTGAGGCCGCTGGTCAGCGAGCTCACCGGCACGCCCGAGGCGTTCAGCGCGAAGCGCATCGGCGACGCCGTCGTGCATGTGGCCGCCGGCGGGCCGTAGCCCCAGAACGGGCCGCTCGGCAGCGTGACGGTCAGGTTCATATCGGCCGTGGCCGAGATCGACATCGAGCTGCCCGACACCGACACGCTGCCGCTCACCGGCGCGGTCGGCGTGAGTGTCAGGTGCAGCGTGTTGGGCACCCCGAACACCCACAGCGTCGCCGCGAACGGCGGCACCGAGATCGTCCCGGTGTACGTCCCCGCGACGAGGTCGGCGGCGCCCGTGAACGTCGAGCCGGCCGGGAAGGTGATTCGCTGCCACAGCTGCGCGTCCAGGATGTAGCTGCCCGACAGCGAGTCACTCAACGGCACGGCCGTGTACGTGAAGCGATCGGCGGCGACCGGCGCGGAGGTGCCCTGCCCGGTCGTCACCGTGACGTCGACCGTGCCCCTGCCGGCGGGGCTGACGGCCGTGATCGAGCTCGACGAGTTGACTGTCACTCCCGTCGCCGGCGTCGATCCGAACTCGACGGTCGCGCCCGCGCTGAAGCCCGAGCCGCTGATCGTCACCGTCGTGCCGCCGAGCTGGGAGCCCGACGCGGGCGCGACGCCGGTCACGACCGGGGCGCTCGCGAGCGGAACGGTGACGAGCCCGTTCGGGAACTGCCCGGCGGCGACGCTCGGCGGGGTCTGCGCCGACAGCGTCCCGGCGGTCGGGTCGACGGCGTACTGCGAAACCGCGTTGGCGTCGAAGTCCGCGACGTACACGCTCGAGCCGTCGGCGCTGACCCCGATGCCGCGCGGGCCGCCGCCCGCGGCGACCGCGGCCGGCGTCTTCGGCGTGAGCGCGCCGGTGGTCGGATCGATGTCGTACTGCAGGACCGTGCTCGCCGACTGATCGGTGACGTACAGGCTCTTGCCGTTCGGGCTCGCCACGACGCCGACGGGGCCGGTGCCCGCGGCCACGGTGGCCGGCGACTTCGGCGTCAGCGCGCCGGTCGTCGGATCGATGTCGTACTGGGAGACCACGCCCCCGCCAACGCTGAAGTTGCCGGGGTCGGTGACGTAGGCGCTGCTCCCGTCGGGCGCGATCGCGATGTTCAGCGGCTCGGCCCCGGTGGCCACGGTGGCCGGCGTCTTCGGCGTCAGCACGCCCGTGGTCGGATCGACGTCGTACTGGGAGATCTCGTTCTGCACCTCGTCGACCGCGTACACGCTATGCCCGTCGGGGGTGACGGCGACGCCGAACGGCGATCCGGCGGTCACGACGCTGGCCGGCGTCTTCGGCGTCAGCGCGCCCGTGCTCGGATCGACGTCGAACTGGTAGAGGTTGTTGTCGGACCCGCCGGCGTACAGGCTGCGCCCGTCGGGCGACAACGCGAGGTTGCTGAGGCCGACCGACCCGGTGAACACCGGCCCGGCGGTGAGCGCGCCGGTCGTCGCATTAACGGAAAAGGCGGCGATGCTCGTCCCGTAATCGACGTACACGAAGCGACCGTCCGCACTTGCGGCCAGGCCGCTGTACGCGCCCGCCCCGATCGCCACGGTCGGCGGTACGAGCGGCGCCAGCAGACCGCCACTGCTTGCGTATTGACTCACCGTGTTGTCGATGTCGTTCACGACGTACACGCCGTCGGCGCGTGCCGCGGCGGGCAGCGCGACAAGCGCGAGCGCGGCGATGGCGGCGAGCACGGCAAGCGGCGCGCGAGCGGCGCGACGTACCGCCTGCCTGCACCCCAAATCCTGATCGAGCATCGATCGTCCTCCCCCGTTCCCAGTTCGTTTTGGGCACGACCCCGGCACACGGGCCGGATGCGCCGAACGTACCAGAAGGAGACCCGCGGTTCATGTGGCGATCCTGTCGCCCGCGAAGGCGCAATGGCGCAAAGTGCGACTGGATCGAATGTACGCCTCCGGCGGTTGCCGGTGCGACCCACTTCACATCAGTCGAGCGTCAGCTCGTGTCCCGGCGCGACGCTGCGCAGTCGGTGCGCGAGGCCGGCCGCCGCGAACGCGGCGCGGACGTCCTCGGCGCCGCAGGTGAAGTGCGCCCAGCCGTCCTGGTGGACCGGCACGATCGCCGCCCCGCCGAGGATCCGCGCCGCCTCAACCGCGCCGTCCGCGGTGAGGGTCAGGTACGCGTCCCCCCACGCCGCGGGCACCTGTGCGCCGCCGACGAACAGGACGACGATCGGCAGCGGCCCGTGCTCGCGAGCGATCGCGCGCACGACGTCGAGCGACGCGTTGTCGCCGCTCACGTAGACGGCAGGCAGCCCCGCGCCGCGCAGCACGAAGCCGATCACCGGCCCGTTGCGCGAGGCCACATCCGGCGGGCCGTGCTCGGCCGGCACGGCGATGACCTCGATCTCACCCGCCCCGCCGGGCCGGGCCAGCGCGACGCGCTCGCCCGGGGCCAGCCCCTCGGCGCCGCCCCCGAGCCGCTCGGCGCCCGCGCCCGTCGTGAGCACGCGTCCGGCCCGCGGCAGCCACGCGCGCCCGGCCACGTCGAGGTTGTCGGCGTGATGATCGTGGGAAAGGAGGACCGCATCGATCGGCTCGATCGCCGACGCCGGAAGCGCGGGGCCCTCGAGCTTGCGCAGCACAACGGCCGTACCGGGGCGCGGATGCTCCCCGGGAGGGTCGAACGTCGGATCGGTCAGCAGGCGCACCCCGCCGTAGACGACGAGCGCGGTCGGCCCGCCGATGAGGCGCAACGCAAAGGGGTGGTCGGGCATGCCGGCAAGCTACCCCGCCAGGCGTCGGGCGGCCACTCGGTCAGTGGCCCGCCCGCTCCGCTCCGCGCGCCTACCCGATGTAGGTGAAGCGGTCCGTGCTCGACGTGGCGCTCGTCCCCCTCGGGGTGCGCACGGTCACATCAACCGTTCCGGCCGCGTGCGACGGCGCGAGCGCGAGGATCAGCGAATTCGTCAGGGGCAGGAACAGCGCCTTGTGCCCCGCGCCGAAATCAACCTCTCTCGCCCCGCGGAACCCGGTGCCCGAGATCACCACGATCGAGAAGGCCGAACCCTGGTGGGGAAACACGCCGCTCACGACCACGGCCGGCGGTGGCGGAGCCACCGCGGTCAGTGTCGCCGCGGCGCTCGTCGCCGACCCGGCCAGGTTCGAGCAGACCGCCCGGTACTCCGCCGTCCCGGCGGCAGAGGCCGAGACGGTCAACGTCGCCGTCGTCGCCCCAGCGTCCGCCGTGTCGTCCGACCAGGTCGTCCCGCCGTCGGTGGAGACCTGCCACTGGATGGCTGGTGCTGGATCGCCCGAACAGGTGACGCTGAACGACGCCGTGGCAGGGACCGTCACCGTGACGCTGGCCGGCGACTCCGTCACCGCCGGCGCGATCGCAGTGGCGAACACCCAGGCCGCGCCCACGTCGCTGTTGTCGTCGGGCGCCCCGATGATCGCGGTGCTCCCGTCACCCGACAGCGTCAAGGCGAAGCCGGACTCCGAACCGACCGCGTCAGACGGAACGGGAATCGGCGGCTGCTCCGTCCACACCGAGGCTGACCTCGTGTATACCAAGGCCGCGCCCTGAAGGCCGGCGTTCGGTGTCGTCCCGATCAGCGCGGTGTTTCCGTCATCCGACAGCGAAATCAGGCCGTCGTCGGCTGCGAGCCCCGGTCCCTGCTGCACCCACTGCGTTCCGGACCTCACGTAGGCCCACACGTCACCGCTCGTGAGGCTGGCCTGCGCCCCGCTCACCAGGATCGTGCTTCCGTCCGCCGACACGGCGAGCCCGCCGCCAAATGTCACCACGCCGGCACCGTCGCTCGGCGCCGCCAGCAGCGCTGCCTGCGTCCACGTCGAACCCGATCGCGTGTAGACGTAGACCGACCCGAACCCGGCCGTGATCGCCGCGGTGTTCCCGTCGCGCGAAAGCGCCATCGCGAACCCGAAGTTCGGGTACAACCCGGCATCGGGTGTCGAGATCGTGCTCTGAAGCGCCCACGTCGAACCCGATCGGCCATAGATGAGAATCGCGCCCGGCGTGCTTGCGTTCTGCGGCGACTCCACCATCGCCTCATCGCCGTCGCCGGAGATCGCGACGTGCTGCCCAAAGGCCTGGCTGCCGCTCTCGGTGACCTTCGGGCCGTCCTGCGTCCACGTGGACCCCGACCGCGAGAAGAACCACACCGCGCCGGCCCCGCCGTCATCGAACGATCCACCGATGATCGCCGAGTTCCCGTCCGAAGACAGCGCGACGCTGTCGCCGAAGTCCGGCTGCGCCACGCCGTCGCTCGGGGTCAGCTTGGGTCCCTGCGGCACCCAGCTCGAGCCGGACCGCACGTACGGCCACACGGCCCCCTCGAAGTTGTTGTCCTGGCTGGCGCCGATCAGCGCCGTGCTCCCGTCATCGGACACCGCGAGCCACGAACCCCACTCGGCCGCGCCGACCTCGCCGGCGGCCACCAGCTTCGGGCCCTGCTGAACGAACGGAGCCGCGGCGCTCCGCGCCGCGCACACCAGCATCACACCGACAGCGAACAGCAGCGCCGCAGCGGCTCGACGGCCACGAGGGTTGCCCCTCGACCATGCAGCCTGAATCCCCATTGCCCCTCCTCGCCCATGCCGCAACCACCCCAGCCGCGGCCACCTGTCGGTTGACGACGCTCGAGCGTCGTCGTGATCCTAACCGGTCACGCGGCCGCGGGCGGGCGCCTGCCTAAGGCCGTGACGAGGTTCACGACCTCCGCGCTGCGCGCCTCGGGCTGCCCCACGAACCCACCCTCGATCGGCATGGCCGCCATCAGCTTGTCGTGCAGGAAACGCTCGTACTGAGCCTGCGAATCCCACACGGCGGTGATGAGGATCCCGCCGTCGGACCTCGGGGGCGACCGAGCGTACCCCACAGCGGGTCGGGCGAGACCGCCGTCAGCGCACTGCGGATGCCGCGGGCGGTCCTCCCCGAGCCGTCAGCGGAGCAAGGCGCACGCGATCACCGTGACCCCCGCCCCGGCGCCGCGCTTCCCCGTCCCCGCACCCGCCGATCGCGCGAAGGACGTCAGGGTGTGGAAGTCCCTCGTGCCGATGAGAACCCCCGCGACGATGCCGGCGACGACCGGGGCGAGTCCGAGGGCGATCGTGCGCACGCGCCGCGGTGCCGGTGTCGAGTCGCCCGCCATGACCTACGAATCGACTCCGGCCTCGGTGGCCTTGAGGCCGTGACCGTGAGTCGTCCGCCTCAGACGTCGTGCCGTCGTCGATCGGCGGGCCCGGAGGCCCGGCTCCCTCAGCCGCCGTCTGACGCGGCGGCCGCGGCGGCCCGGGCCCGGAAGGTGCCGGGCAGGAGCTCTCCCTCGGCTCGAGCGCGCCCGAGCGCGCTCGCAAACCACGCGAGGTCATCCAAGGTGATCCCCAGGGCGATGTCGGTCGCCCGGTTTGTCGGCTCGCCGGACTCGTCGAACGCCTCGGTCACGTACGGGATCAGCACGGTGTTTCGCAGCGGGACCGCCTCGGCCTCGACCGCGATCAGCGCGAGGTGCTCGACGGCCCGCGTGCCGGCGGCGATCCCACCGCTGTAGCCGACGAATCCGATCGGCTTGTTACGGAAGCCGAAGCTGACGAAGACGCTGTCGATCGCGTTCTTGAGCTGGCCGGGGACGCTGTGGTTGTACTCGGCCGTGACGATCAGATAGGCATCCGCTTCGGCGATCTTGCGGTTCCACGCGCGCACGATCGGGTCGGAGTAGGTCGGATCGGCGAAGTCGCCGATCGTGCCCATGTGCTCCTGGAAGAACGGCAGCGGCCAGTCGCGCAGGTCCAGCACCTCGACGTCGAAGCCGCCATGACTCTCCGCTCGCCTGACCAGCCAGGGCACCACTCGGTCGGCGGCGCGGGACGGGCGTGTGCTTCCGACGATCACCTGCAGCTTCGGCATCGGTGCCTCCTGGATGGGTGGGGGATGGGTGCCGTGGACCGGCGGAGATCGGATCAGGCAGTTGCGCGCGCAATCATAGTCGCTCTGTCTCGAACTCGCGCTCGCGCTCCTGGACGCGTCCGGCGGCGCGCCGCTTGGCGCTCGACGGCACCCACCGGGCGAGCTGGGAGCGGTGCGCGGCCACCCACCGATATCCGCGGTCGGTGAGCGCCGGACAGCGCGCGAACCCGGCCGCGGCGAGCCGGCCGGCCGGCAGCAATCGCAGCAGCGGTGCCACGGCCGCGCCCCCCGAGCGCCGCTCGGCGGTCGGAGAGATCAGGTGCCAGGACGCCATCCGCTGCTCGGGGGTGAGCTCGCCGAGCAGCTCGTCGGCCTCGGACCGCTGCAGGGCGACCGGGCGCAGGCGCGCCGCGCGATCCCATCGCAGCAGGCCGGACAGCAGCCACATGCAGACGCCGCAGTCGGCGTCGTAGAGCACCGTCCAGGCGGCCCTCACCGTCAGGCCGAGCCGGTCCTGAACGCCCGCGGCCGCCGCGTCAAGGTCGCCGGTGGCGTAGATCACGTGGTCGATGCGCACCGCGACGAAGCTTGTCAGACCACCTTGCGCCGGTTTGCGCACCTTTCGCTTGTCCCGCGGGTTGATGCCCTCGAAGCGCCACTCCGAGCTCGGTTCGCCCCAGCACCGCCGAGCCGCACCAGTCTTCAAACCCACACGAAGCAGGGAGAGTCGATGAGCATCAACGGGCCTCTGAATCCCGATGCGCGGCGACGGTCGCGTCGCACCGCGCTGAAGCTGCTCGTGCCCACGCTATGGGCATGCGCGGCGTGCGCCCTGCCGGCCGCCGCCTCGGCCGCCACCGCGACGGTCGCGACCGCGACGACCACGACGACGACCACTACGACCACCACCACGACGGCGCCCGCGCCGCCGGTCGTCGCGACGGGCGCCGCCTCGTCGGTGACCTTCGCCTCGGCGACGCTCGCCGGAACGGTCGACCCGGAGGGACTGGCGACGTCCTACTACTTCCAGTACGGGCCGAGCACCAGCTACGACGTGCAGACGTCAGCGACGAGCGCCGGCGCCGGACAGGGCAGCGTGGCGGTGTCGGCGCCGATCTCCGGACTCGCGCCGTCGAAGCTGTACCACTACCGCATCGTCGCCGTCAGCTCGGCGGGCACGGTCGACGGGGCCGATGCCATGTTCACCACATCGGCGACGCCGGCCCCGACCCTCGCCACCGGCGGCGCGGGCGGAGTGACGTCCGACAGCGCGATCGTCACCGGCATGATCGACCCGCACGGCGTGCCCACGAACTACGAGTTCCAGTTCGGTAAGACCGCCGCCTACGGCCTGCACAGCGCGCTGGAGTCCGCCGGCTCGGGGAACGCGACGATCCTCGTGAGCGCGGCGCTCGGCGGGCTGGCCTCCTCGACGACCTACCACTTCCGCATCATCGCCCAGAGCGCCGGCGGCACGGTCACCGGCTCGGACCGCGCGTTCACGACCGCCCGCGCAGCACGGGCGTCGGGGAGCACCGGCGCGGCCACGCAGATCGGCCCCACCTCGGCGGTGCTGACCGGCATCGTGCACCCGAACGGGGTGGCGACGCAGTACTACTTCCAGTACGGCCCCACCTCCTACACCGCCCACACCCCGGCGCAGTCGGCCGGATCGGGCACCGCCGCGGTCCGGGTGCAGGCGCCGATCGGCGGCCTGAGCGTGGCCACGAAGTACCACTACCGGATCGTCGTCGTCGGCGGCGGAACCGCGACCGGAAGCGATGCGACGTTCACCACGTCCGTCGTCCCGCTCGGGATCGCGGCCACGATCACGCCGGGGCGCGTCGGCGTCGGCGGGGACGCAACGGTCGTCGGCAAGGTGACCGGGACCGGCTTCGCCGGTCGCCAGATCGTCCTGCAGGCGAGGCCGTTCCCCTACACCGCACCGTTCACCCAGCTCGGTAATGCGGAGGTCGTCAACCCGAACGGCACGTTCACCTTCGGCGTCACGTCGCTGCAGCAGAACACCGAGTTCCGCGTCGTGACGGTCGGCGCGCCGAGCGCGTCGAGCCAGGTGCTCGTCGAGGGCGTCGCCGTGCGGGTCAGCTTCGGTGCAAACGTCTCGCGCACGCCGCGTGGCCTGCGCATCCGCGTACACGGCACGATCGCGCCCGGCGCACGCGACGTCCAGGCGCTCCTGCTCAAGTACGTGGGCCACCGCTGGGTGCTGTCGACGCGGCTGAGCGTGGTCGCGGTCAACGCGAACCTGCTCGCCTACCACAAGACGCTGCGTGTCCGCACGGGCGGGCGCTACCGCGTGCTCGTGCGCGTCACCGACGGCGCGCGCCTGAGCGCCGTCAGCCGCACGCTGAAGCTGACGCGGCCGCGGCACTGACCCCTGAGGAGGGGAGCGTCGCGCCGCCGGTCTGAGCGGCGCGACGCGGGACGGGATCCGCGCAGGGCCGCGCGGATCCCGTCCTTCGTCTGCCACTTCGCCGCGGGGCTCAGGCCTCGCCGTAGGTCTCGTGCTCGCTGCCGATCAGGCGCGACAGCGAGACGAGCATCGCGGCGACGGCGCCGCTCATGACGATGACGCCGAGCACGAGCACCCACACGGCACTGGTGACGCCGGCGATGATGATCATCGAGACGCTCGAGGCGATGCACGCCGCGAGCACGCCGAGCATGACCTGGTTGCCGTGCGCGCTCGAACCGTCGTCCTCGTGCGCATGCGACACCGACTCGGAGGGGGAAGCTGCCTTGCTCATGGTTCTCCTAGCAGGGAGGGAGGGAGTGAGGGAGCACGGAAATGTACACGCGAACGCACGATCGCGCGAACAGACGCTCGCGCGCGATCACTCCGCCCGCTCGGCCGTGAGCGCGCGATACAGCTCGTTCGCGCCGCGGCCGGTGAGGCCGGCGACGACCGAGGCCGCCGTGCGCGCCCGAGCGCCAGCGGCCACGAGCGTGCGCACGGCCTCGAGCGCCTCCTCGGACCGTCCCAGGCCGGGCGGGGCCGCTCCTACGACGAGCACCACCTCCCCCCGCGGGGCATGCTCGGCATAGTGGCCGGCCACGGACTGCGCGTCGCCGCGCCGCACCTCTTCGTGCACCTTTGTCAACTCGCGGCACACGGCGACCGGGCGCGACGGGTCGTGCTCGGCGAGCACGCCGAGCGTGGCCACCAGCCGTTGCGGCGCCTCGAAGGCCACCAGCGTCTCGGGGGTACCAACCAGCGTGCGCACGAGCTCGCCGCGCTTGCGCGGCAGGAAGCCGACGAAGCGCCAGCGCTCCGACGGCAGGCCCGAGGCGACGAGCGCGGCGAGCGCCGAGCTCGGGCCCGGCAGCACCTCGACGGGCAGCCCGGCCGCGATGCTCGCCTGCACGAGCACATAGCCGGGATCGGAGACGAGCGGCATTCCCGCATCCGACACAAGGGCAACCGTCGCGCCCTCCCCCATCCGAGCCACGAGCTCGCCAGCCCGCTCACGCTCGTTGTGCTCGTGATAGGAGAGGAGCGGCGCGGTGACGCCGTAGCGGTCGAGCAGGATCCGCGTGCGGCGCGTGTCCTCGCAGGCGATCACATCGGCGTCGCGCAGCGCCGCCAGCACGCGCAGCGTGACGTCCTCGAGGTTCCCGATCGGGGTCGGGCAGACGACGAGGCGCCCGGCCCGCGCGCTCACGCGGTGACCCGGCGGTCGATCCCGTCGAACGCGAAGGCCGCCGCGCCGACCATCCCCGCCTCGGCGCCGAACGCGGCGCGCACGATGCGCACGACGTCGCGCGACGGCGGCAGGGCGCGCTCGGCGACGACGGCACGGGCGGGGGCGAGCAGCATCTCGTCGGCGGCGATCACCCCGCCGCCGATGACGATCACCTCGGGATTGAGCATGTTCACGAGGTTGCCGAGCCCGACGCCGAGCCGGGTGCCGATGAGGGCGATGAGGTCGCGCGATGCCGCGTCGCCGTCATGCGCGAGCTCGGTGACGAGCGCGCCGGTGATCTCGCGCTGCTCGGCGAGCGCCCGGCCGAGGGCTGACTCCGGCGTGGCCTCGGCGACGCGCAGGCCCTCGCGCGCGAGCGCCGTGCCTGAGGCGAGCGTCTCCAGGCAGCCGTGGTTGGGGCAGTTGCCCTGGCACGGCGGACCGTCGATCTCGATGACCATGTGCCCGAGCTCGGCCGCGGCGCCGATCGCGCCCCGGTAGATCTCGCCGTTGAACAGCAGCCCGCCGCCGATGCCGGTGCCGATCGTCAGCATCGCGGCCTGGCGCGCGCCCTGCGCCGCGCCGCGCCGGTGCTCGGCCAGCAGGGCGAGATTCGCGTCGTTATCGACGAACACCGGCAGCCCGAGCCGCTCGCTCATGACCGCGGCGAACGGCACCCCGGCGAGGTCGAGGTTGATCGACACCACGGGCACGCCGCGCTCCTGGTCGATGAGGCTGGGGATGCCAAAGCCGACGGCGAGCGCTGGCTCCGGCGTGGCGGCGCGGACCTCCGTGACCGCCTGAGCCAGCGCATCGAGTACGGCCGCCTGGCTGTGCGCGGGAGCCGGCACCTGCACCCGGTGACGGACCTCGAGCTGCTCGTCGATCGCCCCGGCGTTGAGCTTCGTGCCGCCGATGTCGACGCCGATGACGATACGTTCGGCCATGGCGAGGATGCTATAGGGGGCCGGCGGGGCCGCCACCGGGCCGTCGCCGCTCGTCAAGGCGGCGCGAGGCTGGGCAGGGATGCTAAGACGTCCTTAAAGAACCACGCCCGACAGGCCGACAAGTAACCAATGGCTCAACTACCGGGCACCGTCGGCATGAGCATCGACGTTCTCGAGACGCTGCTCGCCGAGGGGGCCTCCGACGCCCAGCGCGTGCTCCTGCGCGCGATCCCCGGCGGGACGTTCCTCGTCTTCGACGCGGACCTGCGCTTCCTGTTCGCCGAGGGCGAGGCGCTGCGCAAGGCGTTCCCCGACGTCGAGCGCGACGTCGAATGGCGACAACTCGACGACCTCTTCCGCGCGGAGCACGCCGATCAGATCCGCGAGGGCCTGCGCACCGCCGTGGCCGGCGAGAGCGTCGAGTTCGACGTTCACTACGAGGACCACATCCACTGGGTGCACGCCGCTCCCGTGTTCGACGACAACGGCATGCCGGTCGCGGGGCTGGCCATCAGCGTCGACGTCACCCGGCAGCGGCGCGCCGAGGCCCGCGTGCGGAGCCACGCCGACGCGCAGTCCGCGATCGCCGAGCTGGGACGGCGTGCGCTCGAGGGGACGAGCACGTCGAGGCTGCTGACCGACGGCGTCGAGGTCGTCAAGCGGACGCTGGGCGTGGACGCCGTATCGGTCATGAGCGTCGACGAGGAGCGCTCTGAGTATGTGATGAGCGCCTTCACCGGCGTCGGACCCGACATCGCTCGGTTCCCGCGCATCCCGCTGACCGACCGCCACCGCCGGCAGCTCGCGGCGCTCGGCGCCGGGCCGGAGATGGACTTCGACGTCACCCGGCGCGAACCCGATGGGCCGATGCTCGCCGCGATGGGCATCGCCAGCATCATGATCGCCCGCATCGGCCCCGACGACCGGCCATACGGCCTGCTCGGCGTGTCGAGCCACACGCCGCGGCACTTCAGCGCCGAGGAGGCGGACTTCCTACAGGCGGCCGCGCACATCCTGTGGACGGCGATCGAGCGCGCCGAGGCCGAGGAGGAGTACCGCCACGCGGCGCTGCACGACGAGCTGACCGGACTGCCCAACCGGCGCCTGTTCGTCGAGCGGATCGAAGAGGCGCTCGCGCGCGCGCGCAGCGAGCACTGCGGGGCCGCGGTGCTGCTGTTCGACCTCGACAACTTCAAGCTCATCAACGACTCGCTCGGCCACGACGACGGCGACCGGCTGCTGTGCGCGCTCGCACCCCGCCTGCGGGCCGTGGCCCGGGACGGCGACACGGTCGCGCGCCTCGGCGGAGACGAGTTCGCGCTCGTCTGCGGGGGCATCGTCAGCGACGAGCACGCGCTCGAGCTCGCCGACCGGGTCGCGACCGCGCTGAAGGAGCCGGTCGAGCTCGGCCTCCGCCAGCACGCGATCAAGGCGAGCGTCGGCCTGGTCGTCGACGGCGGCGAGGCGTCCGCCGACTCGCTGCTGCGCGACGCGGACACGGCCATGCACCGCGCCAAGGAGCGGGGCGGAGGCGCCATCGAACGGTTCTCCCCGGCGATGCACGAGCGCGCCGTGGCGCGGATGCGCACCGAGTCAGAGCTTCACGGGGCGATCAAGCGCGACGAGCTGCTGCTGCACTACCAGCCCTTCTACACGATCCCCGACCGCCGCCTGCTCGGGGTCGAGGCGCTCGTGCGCTGGGAGCATCCGCGCCGCGGGCTCGTCCCGCCGAACGAGTTCATCCCGCTCGCCGAGCAGAGCGGGCTGATCGTCGAGCTCGGCGAGTGGGTGCTGCGCACGGCGGCGACGACGTTAGCCGCCTGGCGCGCGAAGTACCGCACGAGCGATCAGCTCACGCTGAGCGTCAACGTGTCGGCCCGCCAGCTGCTGGGGATGTACGACGGCTCCGGTCACAGCCTGCGCCACACTGTCGCGACGGTGCTCGACGAGACCGGGCTGCCGCCGGGACAGCTCGCCCTCGAGCTCACCGAGAGCATGCTGATGGAAGCCGGCGAGCACTCCGAGTCGGCGCTGCTGGACCTCAAGCAGCTCGGGATCCAGCTGATGCTCGACGACTTCGGCACCGGTCACTCCTCGCTGAGCCGCCTCAGCGACCTGCCCCTCGACGTCGTGAAGATCGACCGCAGCTTCGTGTCGGGCCTCGGCACCGACATCGGTCGAGAGCCGATCGTGGCGGCAATCGTCGCCATGGCCCGCGCGCTCGACCTGCGCGTCATCGCCGAGGGCGTCGAGACCGACGCCGAGTGGCGAGGCCTCGTGGCCGAGCGCTGCGACGCCGCGCAGGGCTACCTGCTCGCCCGGCCGATGCCCGCCGAGGCCCTCGCCGCCCTGCTCGCGCAGGACTGCGGCGAGCGGGCTGCCTAGCCGAACCCTGCTACATATCGATGCGGCCCGGCGGCCGCCTTCATCCCCGCGCGCGCGGGCGCGAACCCCTCCGACGGCCGCCGTCACGCCACCCTGTACAGAGCACGATGAGCGCCGACTCGCACGATCCCTCGGGCCGCCCGCCCCTTCCCCCGCCCCCGGGGTCAGAGCCTCGCCGGCGCGCGGGTCCGCGGTCTGGCGAGGCCCCCCGGAGCCCGGCGGCGCGGGTGCCCGCGGCCACCGCGGCCGCCTCGGCCTGGGCACGAGCGCCGCGGGCGTCGAGCGCGGCCGAGGCGCCGACGCGCGAGCGGGTGGCGCGCCGCGCCGTCGATGCGCCTCCGGAGCCCGGTCGAAGCGCACCGCCGCCCGGGCGCCCGCCGGCGCCCGAGGAGGCCTACCGCCGCTATCGCGCCCGCCCCCACCTGCGCCTTCCCGGGCGCGCTGACGAGCTCGGCCTCGTCCGCCCCGCGCGGCGACGGATCACCTGGCGCCGCGCGCTCGGCGCGCTGGGCCTGCTGCTCGTCGGTTGGCTTGCGCTCTCGGCGATCCTCTTCCTCATCAGCTCGCACTTCGAGCGCATCGCTCCCCCGAGCGACGTGTCGGCCGCGCTCGATCCCGGCGGGCCCCTGCCGTTCTCGGCCAACAACATCCTCGTGCTCGGCTCCGACCAGCGGCCGACCGGCAGCAAGGAGGGCGGAGCGTTCGCCCAGGCCTCGCGCTCGGACACGATGATGCTCATCCGCACCGGCGGCGGCGCCTCGGCACGCCTGTCGATCCCGCGCGACACGGTCGTCGACATCCCCGGGCACGGTCTGCAGAAGATCAACGCCGCGTACGCCTTCGGGGGGCCGGCGCTCGCGATCCGCATCGTGAAGTCCTACCTCGGCATCCCGATCAACCACGTCGTGATCGTCAACTTCGGTTCCTTCCCGGCACTCGTCGACGCGATGGGCGGAGTCACCTACACGGGCGGGTGCGTGAACTCGAACATCAGCGGCGGCGTGGCGAACGGCGGCCAGACGCTCGTCCTGCCCGCCGGCACGCACCACCTCGACGGTGAGCAGGCCCTGGTGCTCGCGCGCACGCGTGATAACGCCTGCAACCCGGGGGAGGACGACCTCGGGCGCGAGCGCGCGCAGCAGGCCCTCTTCCAGGACATGCAGCACCAGCTCGAGTCGCCGTCGGCCTTCCTTCGTCTGCCCCTCGTGGCCTGGGACGCCCCGCCGGCGATCATCTCCGACATGAGCGGGCCGACGCTGATGGGGCTGTTCGCGGCGCTCGCCACCGGCGGCAGCGCGCCGACGCGCCAGCTGCTGCCCTCGGGCAACGAGTACCTGCCCGACGGCGAGGAGGGGCTGAGCGTCTCGACCGCGGAGAAGGACCGGGCGGTCGCGCAGTTCATGCACGGATGAGGGACCGGTTCGCGTACGCGGCGTGACGCGGGCGGCGCGCCGGTTGCCCGTCGCGTGACCCTCGGGCGGGGGTGTGGTGAGTTAGGCCCCCTATAGCGTCAGTTCGGGAGCACACCCCTCGACGCCGGCTCCCCGCGAGCGGTGCGCGGCACGCTCTCGCGACCCGCCGGGCACGCCTGTCACCGTCGCGTGACCCTCAGACGGGGGTGTGGTGAGTTAGGCCCCCTATGGCGTCAGTTCGGGAGCACACCCCTCGACGCAGGCTCGCCGCGACCGGTGCGCGGCACGCTCTCGCGACCCGCCGGGCGCACCTGTCACCGTCGCGCCACTCAACCCGCCGGGACGAAGCGCTCGCGCGCGAACGCGCGCAGCCGGTCGATGTCCTCGCGGCGGGATTGTGAGAGGGGCACCGTGGCGTGCAGCTCGTCGAGCACGAGCGCGGTGTCGAGCGGGCGGCGCTCCTGGAGCGACCGCAGCGAGGACGCGATGATCACCTGCTCGAGCTCCGCGCCGCTGAAGCCGTCGGCCGCGCCCGCGATTCGCGCGAGGTCGAAGCGGGCGGGGTCCTGTCGGCGCAGGCGCAGGTGGATGGCCAGGATCGCGGCGCGCTCGGCCGCGTCGGGAAGGTCCACGAAGAAGATCTCGTCGAAGCGGCCCTTGCGCAGCAGCTCGGGCGGCAGCGACGAGAGGTCGTTCGCGGTCGCCACCACGAACACGTCCGAGCGCTTCTCCTGCAGCCAGGTGAGGAAGGACCCGAACAGGCGCTGGCTGAGGCCGCCGTCGGCATCCTGACTGCCCCCCGGCGCCAGTCCCTTCTCGATCTCGTCGATCCAGAGGACGACCGGCGCCATCGAGGCCGCCGTGGCCAGGGCGTGGCGCAGGTTCTTCTCGGACTCGCCGATGTACTTGTCGTACAGCCGCCCGGCGTCGAGCTTGAGCAGCGGCTGCCGCCACTCGCGGGCGATGACCTTCGCGGCCAGGGACTTGCCACACCCCTGGACGCCGACCAGCATGATCCCCTTGGGGGCGGGAAGGTTGAGCTGCGCGGCCTGGGGCGTGAACGCGAGTCGCGCCCGCTGCAGCCAGTGCTGGAGGTTGGCGAAGCCGCCGAGCGCATAGCCATTGTCGGCGACCGGGAAGTACTCGAGCAGGCTGTCGCTGCGCAGCACCCGCGCCTTCAGATCGAGGATCCGAGCGAGGTCGTCGGAGGTCAGCCGGCCGTCCTCGATCGCCACCTGGGCCAGGGCCTGCCGCGCCTGGTTGAGCGTCAGTCCGCGCAGCGCGCTGGCGAACGCGTCGTAGTCGGTGGGCGGGAGCGCCACCTCGGCGCGGTGGTTGGCCTGCAGCGACTCGACCACCGCGGCGATCGCCTGTCGGTACTCATCGTGATCGGGCAGGCGCAGCTCATAGCGGACGACCTGGGACTCGACCTCGGCGGGAAGCTCGATCGACGCGCCGAGGAGGACGAACGTCGAGAGCCGGCTCGGCACCTCGAAGCGCTCGAGCAGCTCGCGGAAGGCGCGCGAGACCGCGGCGTCGGACAGGTGCTCGTCGAAGTCCTTCAGCACATACAGCCCCTCGACGGTCAGGCCGGCCACGGTGGCGAGCATCCGCGCGGGGTCGTCGGTGCCGTACATCGCCTGCGCGCCGGGCCGGCGCACGAGGCCCTGGGTGACCGTCCAGTCGAACACGGTCAACCCCGTGTCGGCGGCCAGCGCGGCGAGCTGCGCGTCGGCTCGCTCCTCCTCACCCGTCTCCATGGCGATCGCGGAATGGCGCGAGAGCACGAGCGTCTTCAGTTCGTGCACGCTGCACGGCTCGGCGAGCGGCGCGGCCGGCATCGACGCGTGGGCGGCGGAGGTATCCATGTGCAGCGTGCTTCGGCAGCTTCTCGCGGCGTCTTGAGGCGAGCGCCATGCCCGCCGGACACCGGCGACCGAGGCGGCACTGAGAGCACGGGCTGCTTCATCATCCACCCCGGTGTGATGCACGCCGAGCTCACCGTTCGCCTGCAGCCCCGCGCCCGCGCGAATGAGATCGTCGGCGAGCGCGCCGGCGCGTTGGTGGTGCGCGTGACCGCGCCGCCGCTGGACGGGCGCGCTAACGAGGCCCTGTGCGCGCTCCTCGCCAAGCGCGCCGGCGTGGCGAAGGGCAACGTGTCGATCGTGCGCGGCGCGTCCTCACGTGACAAGGTCGTCCGCGTGGAGGGCGTCGCCGCCGCGGCGCTGCGGCGCTCGCTCGGGCTCTGATCGGCGCTACGCGGCGAGCTCGCGCCCGGTGGGCACGAGCTCGTGGGCGGACACGCCACCGCCGGCGGGCAGCAGGCGGCTGACGTAGTCGGTGGGCGTGGTGCCGGCGAACGCGCGGAAGTCGCGGTTGAGGTGGGACTGGTCGGCATAGCCGCAGCGGTACGCCGCCGCGGCGAGCGTGTCGTACCCGCCGTCGGACCCGAGCAACTCGATGACGCGTTCGAAGCGCAGGATGCGAGCCACCGCCTTCGGCGCGAGGCCGACCTCGCCGGCGAAGCGCACCGACAGGTGGCGACGGCTCCAACCGGTCTCGTGGGCGAGCGCCGCGATCGGCACCCGCCCGCCCGTCTCTCGCAGCCGCGACCAGGCATGCGCGATCTCGCCGGCCACCGCGGGCGAGCGATCGAGGCGGCGCAGCAACAGCCGATCGAGCAGGGCAAAGCGCGCCGGCCAGCCCTCGGCCTCCCACAGGCGTTCGCGGGCGGCCTCGACGTCGTCGAGCAGCTCGGCCATCGGCACGACGCGGCCGGCGATCTCGGCGAGCGGTCGACCGAGCAGGCGCCGCGCGCCGAGCAGCGTCACATCGATCTGGATCCCGTGCTGCTCGCCGTCGTGCTCGGTCACGGTCGAGCGGTCGGTGAGACCCGCGACGAACGAGCGATGGCGCACGCCGTCGACGCGGATCGGCGGTCCGAAGCTGAGGATGATCGGGATGTACGTGCAGGCGACCTCGAGACGAGCGAGCGGTCCCGCCGTGTGCTCGACGTAGCCGACGTAGGAGCGCACGACGCCGCTCAACCGCGGGTCGGGAACGCCGCGCGCCTGCTCATGAACGCCGAGCGCCTGGTCGCTGGGCATGGCCTGCAGCGTAACTCCCGCGAGGGCGCGCCGAGAAGTCGCACGCTGGTGGCCCGCGCTCGCCGCGACGGTGATAGGTTCAGGCCAGCGACTCACCGGAGGGGTATCACGGCTGCGCCAAGGCGTCGTGGAGAAGGTACCGACGGTCGACTGCCGCGGGGTGGTCGGACCGTCCTTGCTCGCCGTCGCGGGCCGAGACCCACCGGTCACATCTGCGGGGCCGGCGCCCGTCGACCCCGGCGACGACAACGCAAGGAGCCACCATGACAGCGGACTCGCCCGGCGCCGGCGCGCCGGACACGATCGTGCTCATCCACGGCCTGTGGATGAACTCGCTCAGCTGGGAGAACTGGGTCGCGCGCTACAGCGAGCGTGGCTATAAGGTCATCGCCCGGGACTGGCCCGGGATGCCCGACGACATCGAGGAGCTCCGTCGCGATCCTTCGCCGCTCAGCGACATCGGGATCGCCGAGGTCGTCGACCACTACGCCACGATCATCGGCGAGCTCGACACTCCGCCGATCATCATGGGTCACTCCTTCGGCGGCGCGTTCACCGAGGTGCTGCTCGACCAGGGGCTCGGCGCCGCCGGCGTGGCGATCGACGCCGCCTCGGTACGCGGGATCACGAAGCTGCCCTTCTCGACGTTGCGCTCGTCGTGGTCGGGGCTCCACAACCCGGCCAATCGCCACCGGCCGATCTCGCTCAACCCGTCGCAGTTCCACTACGCCTTTGCGAACACGGTCAGCGAGGAGGAGTCCCAGCAGATCTGGGAGCGCTACGCGGTTCCGGGACCCGGGCGCGTCCTGTTCGAGGGCGTCGTCGCGAACTTCAACCCCCACTCGCCGCTCAAGGTCGACTTCAAGAACGATGCCCGCGCGCCGCTGCTCATCATCGCCGGCGGCAGCGACCACGTGATCCCGGCCGCGGTCGACAAGCAGGCGTTCAAGCGCTTCGAGCGGTCGAATGCGATCACCGAGTACAAGGAGTTCCCGGGGCGCTCGCACTACACGGTCGGACAGGAGGGCTGGGAGGAGGTCGCCGACTACGCGCTCGACTGGGCGGTCGAGAAGGCCTCGGCGGGCGTCGGCGCGACGTCCTGAGCGCCGCGGGTCTGGGGAGCGGGGGCAGGTCAGCGCCGTCGGCGGGTGCACCCGGCGAGGGTCACGGCGCGACCTGCCCCCGCGGAGGGCCACCGCCTCCGCCGAGCCCGGCACGGCGCGGGGGCGGCGAGTCGGCAGTGAGCGCCCATCCGCGTGAGCCTAGGGCGGCCGGCCGATGTTCAAGGGTGACCCGCCGCGCGGCTTCCATATGCTCGCTCGCAGTGTCGCTCGCGTTGGGCGGGTGCGTGTCGAGACAAGGGTGGAAGACATGCGGTTTCGCCGGCAGGTGGTCGCGCTGTTGGTCGTGGTGTTGTCGGGGGGGTTTGCCGCTGCGGCGCGGGCGGTGACGCCGGGTTGGGAGTGTGTGCCCACCACGGCGGGTCAGGCGGTGACGTCGGGGGGACGGGCGGGGCGCCGAGTTGCGCGTCGGGGACGCCGGTGTTAGCGCCGACATATGTGAGCTCGGGAGTTGGCGGTAAGCCGACGGTGGAGTTCTCAACGGTGAATGTGCAGGTGGTCAACGGGTCGGGGTCGGAGAGCACGCTCAACGGCGAGGGGAATCTGGTCGTGGGCTATGACGGGGCGCCCGTTCTCATGCGCTCGCGATGCGAGTCGGAGAGCACGGCCGTCCCCGCCCGTTGTCATGCGGTCGCGATGCGAGCCGGAGCGCGCGGCCGATACGCCCGGGTGATCAGCGCAGCCGCAGGACGCCGGACTCGTACGCGCGCCGCAGGCAGCGGCGTCGCGCGTCGGCGGCCCTCGGCGCTGAACACGACGGTGCCGGAGTCGGTCACGAGCTGCCACCCCGACCCGCGTGGGGCGAGCGAAAGCGTCTCGTTCGTCTCGCGCGCCACGCGGGTCGGCGACCACATGAGCTGGCGGGTCCGGATGCGCGGGGCGGGGGTGCGATGCGCGCGGTGGGCCGGCAGCTGGGGGGCGGTCGTGGTGGTCATGGCTGCAGTGTGGGACGCGGATCTGAATCCTCGATGAGCGGATGCTGAGAGGTTCCTCAGCTCGCCCCGCGCGGCAGCCAGCTGAAGCGCCGGGCCGCGAAGACGGCAGCCGCGGCTCCCCAGGCGGCAAGCACGAGCAGGTCGGTCGGGGCGAGCGCCGCCGAGAAGGACGTTCGCACCGACGCGAGGTGCGCCGCCGCCGCGAGATGCTCGATCGGGAACACCGAGCCGATCGAGCGCAGCGTGGAGGGCAGGTTCGCGGTGGCGATCCACACGCCCGAGATGAAGTACAGCGGCAGCGTCGTGGCCTGCACGATCGGCTGGGCCGCCTCGGGCGAGCCGATCAGCCCGGCCACGGCGTAGCCGATGCAGGCGAGCGCGAGCGTGCCGACGACGACGGCGAGCCCCATCGCGGCGATCGCGCCGGCGCCGAACGTGACGCTCCAGCCGATGCGGGCGACGACGAGCAGCAACACCGACATCAGCACGGCGATCACCAGCGTCGACAGCGCCTGGCCGCCGACGAGCACCCAACCGGGCGCCGGCGTCGCGCGACGGCGCTTGAGGATGCCCGACTCGCGCGCGGTGGTGACGACCTGGACGAGATTGGCATAGGCGGCGCTGACGATCGACAGCGACAGGATCCCCGGCACGAAGAAGCGCGTCAGGTGGACGCGCACGCCGTCGACGACGGTCCAGCCGTTACCGAACACGCCGGCGAAGATCACGAGCAGCAGGATCGGGAAGACGAAGGTGAAGAAGCGAGCGCGGGGATTGCGCGCGCTGGCCAGCAGATCGAAGCGGACCTGGTGGAGGAGCAGCGCGAGCGGCCCGCGAGCGGCCGCCGACGAGCGCTCGCTGGCCGAGGCGGCGGATGCGGCCGCCGCGTCACGGCGGCGACGCCACATCTTGTACAGGCGGTACATGATCATCGGGACACGCTCCCAGAGTCGTGGTGGTCGGTGAGGCGCAGGTAGATGTCCTCGAGCGTCGGGCGACGGACCTCGAGGTCGTCGAGGTCGACCTGGAGGTCCAGGGCCCAGCTCGAGAGCGCGTGCAGGTCGACGGCGACGTGCTCGCTGGCGATCGTCACGCGGCCGGAGCGCTGCGGGCCGGCGCCCTCCCGCAGCGGCACCGGAAGGTCGTCGACCGTCCACCCCGGCGGCAGATCGAACGAGATGAGGGCCGCTGCGCGATCGCGGTCGCCGAGCGTCTGCGGCGTGCCTTGCGCGACGATGCGCCCGCCCGAGACGACGGCGATGCGATCGGCGAGGCGCTCGGCCTCCTCCATGTAGTGGGTGGTGAGCAGGACCGTCTTGCCGAGCTCGCGCAGGCCGTCGATGACCTCCCAGGCCGCCCGGCGGGCCGACGGGTCGAAGCCCGTGGTCGGCTCGTCGAGGAAGATGAGCTCGGGGTCGCCGACGAGCGCGAGCGCGACATCCAGGCGCCGGCGCTGGCCACCCGAGAGCGTTTGCGCGCGCTCGCCGGCCTGGTCGAGCAGGTCCACGAGTGCGAGCGTGGCATCGACCGGACGCGGAGCGCGGTAGTAGCCGGCGTACAGCTGCAGGCACTCGCGCACCGTCAATCCGGGCTCGGGCGCGGACTCCTGCAGGACGATGCCCAGGCGGGCTCGCCAGTCGGCGCCCGCGCCCCAGGGCTCGGCCCCCAGCACGCGCACGTCGCCCGAGGTCGGCTCGCGGAAGCCCGCGAGGATCTCGACCGTCGTCGTCTTGCCGGCACCGTTCGGCCCGAGGAACGCGAAGATCTCCCCGCGAGCCACGTCGAGGTCGAGGCCGCGCACGGCCTCGTGGTCGCCGTACTGCTTGTGCAGGTCACGCACCGAGATGGCGAGGTCGGTGCGAGGGTCTGTGTCGGCCGCCACACGCTCGGCGAGGGCGACGTCATGTGAGGTGGTGAGCATGGCCGGAACGCTAGGCTCGGCCGCGCCGGTCGTCATCGGCGCCCGGACCGAACTTCGCTCTCCGCCCACGGGTGGAGAAGCGGCGCCGGAAGTCCACCCGCAAGCCGATGACACCGGCGCCTCTCCCGCCTATCGTTTGCCAACGATGCTGTGGCGTAACGCCGTCGATCTGTTCACACGCAGCGGAGGCTGGATGGGCTCGAACGATCGTGCGCCGGTCGAGATCGTCGTGCTCCGGGCGATCGGCGCGTCGTTCCTCGGCCTCATGATCGTCGCGACGGTGGCGACGGCTCCGTCGCCCTCGCCGCATGGGCACGGCCTGCTCGTGAGCCTCGGCCTGGTCACGGTCGCGTTCGGCGTGTTCGGCGCCAGCCCGCGCAAGGAGCTCTCACAGGAGCGGCGCATCGCCGCGCTCCTGGCGATCGCACTCGGCGGCGCGCTGCTCATGTACGCCCAACCCCACGGCATCTGGGAGGCGGCGCCCTACTACATCGCGATCGTGGCGGCGATGCGCCTCGAGCGCCGCACGGGCGCGATCACGGTGCTCGTGTGCGTCGTGCCGTTCGTCGTCGTGGCGGTGATCACCGGCAACAGCGGCGGCGTCGGCGGAGCGCTCGCCGGCGCCGTGCCCTGGTACTTCATCATGCGCCTGCTGAGCAGCATGCGCGAGAAGCACAACGAGCTGCTCGCCTCCCGGGAGGCCGAGGCCCGCGCCGCCGCCATCGCCGCGCGCGGGCGCTTGGCCCGCGAGATGCACGACGTGCTCGCGCACTCGCTCTCGGCCCTCGCGCTGCAGCTCGAGTCCACGCGGCTGCTCGCGCACGATCGCGGCGTCGACCCCGAGGTGGCGCGGGCGATCGACCAGGCCCACCACCTCGCCGCCGGCGGCCTGGAGGAGGCGCGCCAGGCGATCGCCACGACGCGCGGGGAGAAGCTGCCCGGGCCCGAGCGGCTGGAGGGCGCTCGCGCGCTCCTTCGAGGAGCAGAGCGGTCTGCCGGTCAGCGTCGAGGTTCACGGCACGCCCCGTGAGCTGCCGCCGGACGCCCGTCTGGCTCTGTACCGCACGGCTCAGGAGGCACTCACGAACGTGCGGCGGCATTCACTGGCCGACCGCGTGGTCGTGCGGTTGGAGTACGACGAGGGTGCGACGAGCCTTTCCATAGAAGATCACGGGGCCCACGGGGTGCCGGCGGCCGTCGGCGCGCCGGCCGGGCCGGGCGGCTACGGCCTGACCGGGATGCGCGAGCGCGCCGAGCTGCTCGGTGGGCACCTGCTGGCCGAGCCGACCGACGACGGCTTTCGCGTGCGGCTGTGGCTGCCAGCGACATGAGCGGGGACGGGGCGCCCCTGCGCGTGCTGCTCGCCGACGACCAGCGGCTCGTGCGCGAGAGCCTCGCGACGATGCTGGGGCTCCTCGGCGGGATCGAGCTCGTGGCCACCGCGTCGGACGGCGAGGAGGCGGTCCGCCTCGCCATCGAGCACGCGCCCGACGTCGCGCTCATGGACCTGCGCATGCCGCGCGTCGACGGGATCGAGGCGACGCGGCGTCTGCGCGCGAGCGCTCCGGCGGTGCGCGTGATCGCGCTGACGACGTTCGCCGACGACGAGAGCGTGCTCGGGGCCTTGCGAGCCGGCGCTCGCGGATATCTGACCAAGGATGCCGGGGCCGAGGACATCCGCCGCGCACTCTTCGCCGTGGCGAGTGGCGAGGCCGCTCTCGATCCGGCCGTGCAGCATCACGTCGTCGCCGCGCTCGCCGGTGACGGCGCGACGAGCGAGCCGAGCGCGGAGGCGCTGCCCGACGGACTGACGCCACGTGAGGCCGAGGTGCTCTCGCTCATCGCGCAGGGGCTGACCAACCAGGAGATCGCCGAACGCCTCTTCGTCAGCCCGACGACGGTCAAGTCACACGTCAATCACCTGTTCGCCAAGACCGGGGTGCGCGATCGGGCGCAGGCGGTGACGTACGCGTTCCGCGCCGGGTTGGCCGAGCCACAGGGGTAGGGTGTGGGCCGATGGGATCGGTGCTCATCACCGGGGCCAGTCGCGGCATCGGCCGGGCGCCTACAACGCGTCGAAGTTCGCGATCGAGGCGCTTTGCCGACGCGCTGCGCGTCGAGCTGTGTCCTTGGAAGCTGGCGGTCATCCTTGTCGAGCCCGGGGCCACGGACACCGACATGTGGCGCGGAGCGCTCGACGTGCACGCGCCGCGATGACGCCGACCGTCGTGCTCGACGCGGTGCTGGCGCGGGCGAGCGGGGCGCGCTGACCGGGCCCCCGGCCATTGCCTAGCTAGGCTAGCTAGATTGTGATACGCTGCGGTCGTGTCACAGATCGGGATGCACGAAGCAAAGACGAAGCTCTCTCAGCTCGTGAAGCGCGCCGAGTCCGGAGAGGACATCGTCCTCGCCCGTAACGGCAAGCCGGTTGTCCGGTTGGTGCCGGTCGCCAGCCCGGCGTCGCTGGCGTCAGTGCGAGGCGCCTGGCGTGGACGAGTTCACATCGGCGAGGGCTTCGACGAGCTGCCGGAGGACATTGCCGAGGCGCTCGGCGCTCGGTGAGGCTCATCCTCGACACGCACGCCGCTCTGTGGTGGCTGTCCGGCGACGATCTCGTCGGGCCAGAGGCGGCGCGACAACTCACGGACGACACGAACCGGGTGCTGCTCAGCGCCGCCGTCGTCTGGGAGGTGGCCATCAAACGCTCCCTCGGGAAGCTCGAAGCGCCTGAGGATCTCGCATCGACACTCCTCGGTGCAGGCGCCCAGCCTCTTCCGGTGACGCTCGACCACGCGGCCGCCGTCGAGATGCTCCCCTGGCATCACCGCGACCCGTTCGACCGGATGCTCATCGCTCAAGCGCTCACCGAGAGCGCCGCGCTCGTCTCACGCGATGAGTCGCTGGGCCGCTACGGGGTCTCGCTCGTCTGGTAGACGCGGGCGCATTTGCGTCCACGCGCGGGCGCCCGCGTAAAGCGGCGAGCCGTCGCTACCGATTGGCGAGCTATGGACCGTTCTGCCCAGACCGGCGCGCCGGAGGTATCGGGGCGCGAGCGTCGGCGTCGCGCCGAGGCGGTCCGCCACCATCGAGACGACGCGCGCGTGCGCGCCCTCGCGCGTTCCGACGAGCTGGCGCTGCTGCGCACCGAGCTGCAGACGGCCACGCGGCTGACCCTGCACCTCGGCGAGCTCGAGGACGTCACCGAGATGGCCGAGCTCGTGGTGGCCGATCTCCAGGCCACCTTCGCGCACTACCTGGTGGCGATCCAGCGTCTCGGCGACGACGGCGTGCTGCGGGTGATCGCCAGCCGCGGCGAGCTCGCGGAGGTCATGAGCGAGTTCCTGATCGTCGAGCAAGCCGTCGCCGAGGGCGTCAATGGGCGGGTGGCCCGCACCCGGCAGACCGCCCTCGTCGAGGACACGCGACTCGATCCCGACTACATGGTGCGCGACGAGCAGACCGACCCGCGCTCGGAGCTGAGCGTGCCGGTGCTGTGCGACGGCGAGCTGTGGGGGGTGCTGAACATCGAGGAGCTCGAGGCCGGCGCGCTGACCGAGACTTACGCGGTGCTCGTCGAGGGCATCGTCGCCAGCCTTGGGGCCGCGCTGTATCGCGCCAAGCTCATCGCGGAGCTGCGCCAATCGTTCACGACGACGCTCGCCGCGCTCACCACCGCGGTGGAGACGAAGGACGACGCCACAGCGCTGCACGGCCTCGACGTCTCCGAGCTGGCCGAGCGCCTCGCGCGGCGCCTCGGCCTCGGCCCACGCGAGGCGGCCGACGTGCGTCTCGCCGCGATGCTGCACGACGTCGGCAAGATCGCCATCCCGAGCGAGATCCTGCTCAAGCCGGGCAAGCTCACCGACGCCGAGTGGGACACGATGCGCACACACGCGTCGATCGGCGGGGAGCTCGTGGCCCGGATCGACGCGTTCGCCCACCTTGCTCCGATGGTCCGCCACCATCACGAGCGCATCGACGGCGGCGGGTACCCCGACGGCCTGAGCGAGGACCGGATCCCGCTCGGGGCGCGGATCATCGCCGCGTGCGACAGCTTCGACGCGATCACCACCGACCGGCCGTACCGCGCGGCGCGGAGTGCCGGTGAGGCGGTGGTCGAGCTGATGCGGGTGTCGGGGACGCAGCTCGATCCGGACGTGGTCGGGGCGCTCGTGGATGAGCTCGAGGGGCCCGGGGATGACGCGGCCACCGACTCCGGGGCGAACGAGGCGGGGCTGCGGCGGGCGGCCTGAGGGTCGGCCGCACGCGATGGCGCCGCCGATCACGGCGCCAGGGCCTGGCATCATGAGCGCATGTCCGAGCGCTCCGTCGACACTCCGGCCATTCGCAACCTCGACGCCGATGTCCGAGCCAACGAACGCGCGACTCAGGCGCGCCTGGCCGAGGACCGCGCGCGCTCGCCGGAGGAACGGCTGCAGATGACGCTGTCGGCGAGCGTGACGCTGCTCAAGCTCGCCGGCGCTCCGCGCTCCGATGGCGCAGCACCAGCTTGACGCGCTGCTCCACGAGCTGGCACGCTCGGGACTGCGGTTCGTTGTGATTGGCGGGATCGCGGTCGGCGTTCATGGCTATGTGCGCGCGACGAAGGACATCGACATCTGCCCCAGCCCGGATGCCGACAACCTCACGCTGCTTGCCGCGATCCTGAGCGAGCTGCACGCGCGCCAGATCGGCGTCGAGGACTTCACCGCGGCCGAGCAGCCATTCAACCCGCTCGATCCCGCCGACCTTGCGCAGGGTGGCAACTTCCGGCTGCAGACGCGGCTCGGGGACCTCGACGTGATGCAGTGGGTCGCCGGCATCGACGACGAAAGCGCCTTCGCGACACTCGACACCGACGCCATCGAGGTGGCCTTCGATGGCGAGCGGCTGCGCGTCTGCTCCCTTGCCAATCTGCGGCGCATGAAGGAGGCGGCCGCACGCCCGCAGGATCTGCTCGACCTCGAGCAGCTGCCGATCGCCTGAGCGCGCGAGCGACGCCGCGCACGGGCCGGTCGCGGCGGCGACTGCGGCCGCCGCGACCAGACAGCGTCAGGCCAGCGGTTTGGGCGGCGGGACGCACATCGCGTTCGGCGGACAGCACGGGATCGATGGCGTTCCGCTCGCCGTCGGCAGGCAGCAGTCGATCGGCGGGCTCGTGCTCGTGCCGCTCGCGGCCACCGGTGGACAGCAGACGATCGCCGTGCTCGACCCCGAAGCGGGCGTCAGGCAACACGGGATCACCGCCGTGCTCGACGATGCGAGCGGACAGCAGCGGATCGCCGTGCTCGTGGAGGCAGGCGGGCAGCAGGCGATGATCGCCGTGCCCGACGCCAGCGGCGGGCAGCAGCGGATCACGATGGTCGAGCTCGCCGCCAGCGGGCAGCAGCGGATCGCGATCGCCGAGCCCGCTGCCACCGGCGGGCAACATGGCCGGACGACCGGGGTCGGCGGCGGACAGCAGGTGATCGTCGCGCCGAGCGGACAGACGATCGCCGACGTCGCCGCCCCGGCGCTCGGGACTCCGGTCCCGGTGCCCACGGTGGCGAGCAGCAGTGCCGCGCCCATCGCGGCGAGCGCGGCGAGGGCGACTGCGCGACGTGACGCCTTCATCACATGTGTGTTCATGGTCCCTCCTGTTCGATGACCCGGTCTGGCGGCGAGCCGCATCCGGCGCCGTGACCCCGGCGCCGAGCGGGGCGCTTCGCAGCCGCGAGGGCGGCGAGGTGACTCGGGACGGCGCTGCGCGTCATTCGCCCTGCCCCATCGCCCTTGGGGGGAGGGTACGCCGGGTGGTCGGGGGGCGTCAACGGCTCGGCCGGGGCGCGCACGGGGCGGTGGGCGGCGGGGCCGGCGCGAGCGAGTGCCCTCGTTACGTGGCTACGCGATCAGCCCACCAGGATGAGCATGCCGCACCCTGGGATCTTCGCCTCGTGGGCTCGGCCGTCGACGGTGGCGACGGCCTGGGTCAGGAGCGCGGCCAGCGCCGGCTGATGGCTCGCTGCTGGGCCGCCTGGGCGAGATGCATCGCGTTCGCATCGGCGGTCTGCAGCATCTTCAGCCGTGCGCCGAGGGGCAGAGCCCGGGCCGCCGGCGACGGTCACGGCTCCGGTGAAGGCGGCCGTCAAGGCCTGTGCCCGCGCGGCGACCTGCTGCGCGAAGAGGGTGAACGCCGGCGTGCCAGGCGCCCCGGGAGGCATGACGTGCGGGGCATCGCTGCAGGTCAGCGCGAGCCGCTGGAGCTGGCGGACAGGCTGGCGGTGGATTGAGGGGTGGTGGTCGTGGCTGTCGGGCGAGCCGGTGGAGGTCGACGGCGGGGCGCCGGTGGCGCCCGACGGCGGCGGCACCGCTCGCGTGACCGAGGCGTCGGGCCGCTGGACGACCGAGGCCGGCGACGACGTCGAGACCTGCTGCTCTGCCGTCGGGGGCGTGGATCCTGTCGCGGTGTGACTGCTGCCGCATCCGCACAGCAGCGCGAGCAAGAGGGCCACCGCGATCCACGATGGTCGCTGACTGCGCCGCACCGCAGACGATCCTACTTTCGCAGGGTGAGCGACCGGGTGACCGTCGCGTGGCGCCGCCGCCGCTCGCGATGACCGTGAGGGTCGCCGTCAACGTGCCGGCGCCGGCCAGGGCCGGCGAGCGTTCGGGGTCAGGCGAATGACGAGCGCGTGGGGCCGACCGCCCGAGAGCCGAGCCTGCGCTGTCGCAACCACGACGACGGTCGGGCGCTTGGTCAGATGAAGCTTTGTCGCCTCGGCCGCGCTCAACCGTCAGGCGGATCGTCAGGATGCACGCGACCGTGCACGACGGGGTGAGAGCGAGCCCGGACTTGAGCAGTTTCTTCAGCCGCGGGAGCTTGAGGGCGGCAAGCCGCAGGATGAGCCGGGGCGATCGGGTCCTCGAGGCAGAGACCCGGCACTGCCCCCGGATGAAGAGCTGGCGTTCGAGGCCGACCCCGTCGAGGATCCCGATCCGCTCGAGCCGCCGGAGCCGGAGCTCGAGTTGGACGTGGCAGCCGATCCGGAGCTCCCGCCGCCGCTGCTGCTCGGCGCGGGGATGCTCACCGCGGCGCTCGTGGCCGGGACGGAGCCGAGCGTTCGTCGCTGTGACCTGCACCGAGAGGGCGTGCCCGGCGTCCGCCGCGACGACCGTGTAGGTCGCGCCCGTCGCGCCGGAGATCGGCGACCCGTCACGCAGCCACAGGTACGAGTAGGTCAGGCCGCCACCCACGAACGCGCCAGTCGACGCGTTCAGCGTCGAGCCGACCGCCGGCGTCCCCGAGATGACCGGCGCCGACACCACCATCGGCGTGATGTCGGGCACGTTCTCGGTGTTGCTCGTCGCGCTCGTCGCCGACCCACCACCGTTCATCGCCGTCACCTGCACCGACAACGCATGGCCGGCGTCCGCGGAAACACCTTGTACGACGGCAAATCGCCCGCGCCCGAGATCGGCGACCCATCACGCAGCCAGACATACGAATACGTCAGCCCGGTCCCAGTGAACGAGCCCGTCGTCGTCGACAGCATCGAACCGACCGCCGGCGTCCCCGACAGCACGGGACCCGGCGAACCCGCGACCGGCGCCGCCGGCACATCCAACGAATTGCTCGCCGCGCTCGTCGCCGACCCACCGCCGTTCGTCGCCGTCACCTGCACCGACAGCGCATGGCCGGCGTCCGCGGAGACGACGATGTAGGACGAGCCCGCCGCACCGCCGATCGGCGACCCGTCGCGCAGCCAGACATACGAATACGTCAAGCCGGTCCCAGTGAACGAGCCCGTCGTCGTCGACAGCATCGAACCGACCGCCGGCGTCCCCGACAGCACCGGACCCGGCGAACCGGCGACCGGCGCCGCCGGCACATCCAACGAGTTGCTCGTCGCACTCGCCGACCCGCCGCCATTCGTCGCCATCACCTGCACCGACAACGCGTGGCCGGCGTCCGCCGGGACCACCTTGTACGACGGCAAATCGCCGCGCCGGTAATCGGCGACCCATCACGCAACCACACATACGAAACGTCAACCCGGTCCCACTGAACGAACCCGTCGTCGTCGACAGCATCGAACCCACCGCCGCCGTCCCCGACAGCACCGGACCCGGCGAACCCGCGACCGGCGCCGCCGGCACATCCAACGAGTTGCTCGTCGCACTCGCCGACCCGCCGCCATTCGTCGCCATCACCTGCACCGACAACGCGTGGCCGGCGTCGCCGGGACCACCTTGTACGACGGCAAATCGCCCGCGCCGGTAATCGGCGACCCATCACGCAACCACACATACGAATACGTCAACCCGGTCCCACTGAACGAACCCGTCGTCGTCGACAGCATCGAACCCACCGCCGCCGTCCCCGACAGCACCGGACCCGGCGAACCCGCGACCGGCGCCGCCGGCACATCCAACGAGTTGCTCGTCGCACTCGCCGACCCGCCGCCATTCGTCGCCATCACCTGCACCGACAACGCGTGGCCGGCGTCCGCCGGGACCACCTTGTACGACGGCAAATCGCCCGCGCCGGTAATCGGCGACCGATCACGCAACCACACATACGAATACGTCAACCCGGGGCCGCTGAACGAGCCCGTCGTCGCCGACAGCATCGATCCCACCGCCGCCGTGCCCGACACCACCGGCCCCGGCGGCCCTGCCACCGGGGCCTCGGGGGAGGTGGCGACGTTCCAGGTACTGCAGTGCGTGGTGAGGACGTCGATCTCCACGCCGCCTCCGGCCAGCGTCGAGCGGCTGGTCACGCAGGGGTCCGGGACGGCGCTGCCGGCCGGGCCGGTGCAGTTCCCCGCCGGCACGCCGTCACGCTCGACCGTCAGCGCGCCCGGCGGCGTCCCCGGCGGGATGTCCGACGCGGCGATCAGGAAGCTCACCTCGATCGGGTCACTGTCGTGCCCGTGATCGATCCGGTGCCGTCGGGAGCGGTGGCGGCGATGTCGACCTGCTGGCCGATCACCGTGAAGCCGTTGGCGCTCTGCTGCGTGGCCGGCTCGGTGGTCAGGGTGAGCTGCCCGGCGGCCGGGAGAGTGATGTTCGTGACCACCGGGTTCGACGCCGACGGTTGGCCGCCCGGATCCGTGCTGAACGGCTCGCCGGCGTCGACCGTGCCCTGCGCGGTGCCGTTCGACGAGGACGAGGCGACCGTCCAGGTCACCGACGGCGGATGCGCCTCGGTGAGGCCGTTGGCCGTGGCCTCCACGCTGAACGTGTGAGCACCGTCCGCGAGCGTTCCGGTGGTGAACGGCGAGCTGCACGGGGCGTAGGGGCCGCCGTCGAGCGCGCACTCATAGGTGGCGCCCGACTCGTTGGCCGCGAAGGCGAACGTCGCGGTCGTTGCGTTCGTGAGGGCATAGTCGGCCGGGCCGCCGGTGATCGTCGTCACCGGGCCGCCGCCGGACAGGTGCGCGTCGATCGGTCGCCGGCACCGCCACGGTCGCCGTCACCGGGGCGGCCTGCGCCGCGTCAGCGACGCCGTCGTAGAACTGACCGGCATAGTCGACGCCCACGCCGGACACGACGCAGCCGGTGAATTGGGGCGCGTTGTCGAATTGGACCGTGTAGCTGTCGGAGGGCAGGATGTGATCGAACGTGTAGGAGCCGTCCGCGGCCGTGTAGACCTCCTCCGTCTGAAGCTGACCGGTGGTGTCGTCGGTGGCCACGACACAGATGCCGCCCAGCGGCGTCCCGGTCCGGCGCCGCTGTACACATGGCCGCTGATCGTCGCGGCCGGCTGCATGCTGACGTTCACGCCCGTCGTCGGCTGGCCGATGGTGATGTGGACGGTCCCGGGCAACGTCTGGCTGAGGTCGTTGCGCGGACCGCAATCGTAGAAGCTGACGCTGTAGTCCCCGCTCGGCAGCCCACCGATCTCGTACGCACCCGAGCCCGAGACCGACGCGCTCTGCGAGCCGTACGAGCCGTCGGTGCCGTCCTGCGTCTCTGCGTCCGCGCAGACCCCGGACGTGATGGCCTGGCCACTCGCATCCGTGATCGTGCCCTCGATCGCTCCGCCGCCCGTGAGGTGTCCGTCGATGCCGCTGATTGGCGCCGCCACGGTCGGCGTGAGGGTGCTGCCGACGCCAACGAGTAGTCACCGCCGCAGTACTGCGGCACGTAGGTGACGGCGCGCCGCAGTCCCGGAAGTAGACCGTGTAGCCGCCGCTGATCGGCGCGACGTGAGTGAGCTCGTAGGTTCTGGCCGAGGTGGTCGTCGCCGTGTAGTAGTCGTTCTCGTCGCTCGCGTTGAACGCCTTCGGTTCAGCGACGACGCAGACATCCGAGAGCGGGGTCGTCGTGCAGGCGCTGGCGTAGACGGTGACGCTGATCGTCGTGGCCGGCTGCATCCGGGCGTCCACGCCGCCCTGGGCGCCCTGGAAGGAGAGGACGACGAGCGTCGAAGCGGACTGCGTGGACGAGCCACCGTTCCACTGCGTCAGGTCGTTCCGCGTGCTCCCGGCGCAGTCGGCGAACTCGACGTAGTAGCTCCCCGCGGCCAGACCGGTGATCGTGTACGTCCCGGTGGCGCTCGTGGTCGTCGAAGCGTAGGCCCCGCTGGAGTACGGAATGGCCGTGACGCAGATGTCGCCGGTAGTGATCGGCGTGCCGGAGGCGTCGCTTACGGTCCCAGAGATCGTGGCTCCGTACGGGAGGTGGGCGTCGATTCCGGTGGCCGGGCTCGCCGAGGTCGGCGAGACGACGTTAGCGTGCTGTAGGCCTGCTCGCCGTCGTAGTACTCGCTGGTGTATTGCGATCCGGCAGAGCAGGGCTGGAACTCGACGACGTAGCTCGCCACGGCGAGATGGCCGACGGTGTAGGAGCGTCGGCGGCCGTCTACCGCACTCGCGACGATCGGGGAGTCGGCGGGGCGCCGCACGGTAGACGTCGACGCAGGCGTATTCCAGCGGCGTGAGAATACGAGACGCGCCGTAGACGTGACCGCTGATCGACGTCCCGGCCCGGAGCTGGAGGTTCTTGCCCGTCACGGTCTGCCCCGTGCTCACGGTCACGCTGCTCGAGCTGGAGGGGCTGTCCTCGCGCGCGCTGTAGGGACAGTCGGTCGCACTGACGGCGTAGGTTCCCGCGGGCAGGCCCTCGAGCGTGTAGGCGCAGAGGCCGTTGGTTGTGGCCGAGGCGTAGGGGTACTCCCCGTTGGACGCGCTGACGCAGATGTCCCCGGAGGTGATCGCTGAACCGTGCAAGTCGGAGACGGTGCCAGAGATCGTCGCCCCGACCGGAAGGTGACCGTCGATGCGCACCGCCGGCGTGGCGGCGGTCGCCGTCACGGAGGTGGCCTGCGAATAGTTTGTCGTGCCGCCGTAGTACTCCGAGACATATTGAGACCCGTTCGTCGAGCACGAGGGGCTGAACTCGACGATGTAGGTGACGCCCGGCGTGAGGTGCGACAGCGTGTACGAGCCATCCGCCAGCGTGCTTCCCGTGGCGAAGGTGCCACCGCTCGACGGGTCGGCGCTGACGCAGACGCCGTTCAGCGGGGTGGCCGTGCCCGAGCCGCCGTACACGTGGCCGCTGATCGACGTTCCAGCGGTCATCTTGATGTCGGCCGTCGCGGCCTGGCTCGTGGATAACGTCAGCGCCGACCCGTACTGGCTGGCCAGATCGTCGCGGGCGCTCCCGGCGCAGTCGCTGGCGGACACGACGTAGTCTGGCGCTCAGCCCGTCGAAGTGATAGTCACCGGCGGCGTCGGTCGTCGTCGTGGTGATCGGGTAGGTGGAGCCGGAATACTCCAGCACCACGCAGATGTCCTGGGTGGTGATCGGATTCCCGTTCGCGTCGGCGATCTGTCCGCTGATCGACGCGGCCGACGGGAGGTGCCCGTCGATCCCGACCGCCGGGCTGGCCAGCGTCGGGGTCACCGCGGTTGCGGAGCTCGCGCTCACGGCGCCCTTGTAGTAGTCGACGCTGTAGTCCACGCCGCCCGGCGCGCACGACGGGTCGAACTCGATGTCGTACGCCGTGCCCGGGGCGAGGTGGTCGATCGTGTACGACCGTGGGCCGCGCTGCTGGCGCTCTGCTCGAAGGTGCCGGCCGGCCCGGTGGTCAGCGCGTCGACGCAGACCCCAGCGACGGGCGACGTGCCGCTCCGGCGTACACGTGCCCGCTGACGCTCGTCGCGGCGGCAAGCTTGATGCCGATGCCGGTGATCGCCTGGCTCGCGGTCACCGTTACCTTCGGGCCGTGGTCGGAGGTCACGTCGTTGCGTGAGCTGCCAGCGCAGTCGCTCGCGGTGACATCGTAGGTGTCGGCGGGCAGCCCGACGATCGTGTAGTGGCCGGACGCATCGCTCGTGGCGCTCCCGGAGGGACCATCGCTCGCCTGGGCGGTGACGCAGATGTCGGCGCTCGTGATCGTCGCGCCGCTGGCATCGGTCACCGTCCCGCTGATCGACGCGCCGAGGACGAGGTGGGCGTCGATGCGGCCGGCCGGGCTCGCGGCCGTCGGCGTCACGGTCGTCGCCGCGCTCGAGGTGCTCGCCCCGTTGTAGTACTGCGACAGGTAGGGCGAGCTCCCGTTGCAGGACGGGTCGAAGGAGATCGTGTAGGCGATCCCGGGCGCGAGGTGGCTGACCGTGTACAGACCGTCCGACTCGCTCGTCGCCTCGCCGCTTGCGTTGGGCCCGTCGACGTCCGAGTAGACGTCCACGCAGACCGAGCTCAGCGGGGTGGTCGTCCCGGTACCGCCGTACACGTGGCCGCTGATCGAGGTGGCCGGTTCGAGCTGGATGTCGATCTGAGTCGCCTGCTCGCTGGCCGTCAGGACGACCGACGAGCTGTACTCGCCCGGTAGGTCGTCCCGCGCGCTCTGGTCGCAGTCGGATGCGTACACGTCGTAGGCCCCGGCGCTCAGGTCGCTGAGCGTGTAGTTGCCGGACGCGTCGGTCGTCGCAGTCGCCCCGCTCGAGTAGCTGTTCGTGGCGCTCTGAGCCGTCACGCAGATGTCCGCCGAGGTGATCGGGTTCCCGTTAGCGTCGGTGATCGTCCCGCTGATCGAGGCCGACGGCGCGAGGTGCCCGTCGATCCCGGTCGCGGGAGTCGCCAGCGTCGGCGTCACGGGCGTCGCCGCGCCGATGGTCGCGGCGCCGTTGTAGTACTGGAGCGCGTACTGCGGGCTACTCGCAGGGATCGAACTCGACCGTGTAGGACACGCCGGGCGCGAGGTGGCTGACCGTGTACGCGCCATCGGCGTCCGGTCACGAAGCCCGAGCTCGAGCTGTAGGTCCTGAGCCCCGACCGGAACGGCGTAGACGCACACCTCCTGCAGCCGGCACCAACGTTCCCGCGCCGGCGTAGACGTACCCGCTGATCGACGTTCCCGCCGGCATCTCGATGTCGAGGGTCGTCGCAGCTTGAGCCCTCGGTGACCTCGACGTTGTCGTAGCTCGTCTGCAGGTCGTTGCGAGTGCTGTCGTAGCAGTCCTGCCGCCGTGAGCGAGTAGGTCCCGGTGGGCAGGCCCGACACCGTGTAGGCACCCGTGCTGTCGGACATCACGAAGAAGTACGCACGCGCCACCGGGGCTCTCGGCCGTGATGCAGATGTCCGCGCTGGTGATCGGGTTCCCGTTGGCGTCGGTGACCTGGCCGCTCACCGACCCGCCGGGCGACAGGTGCGCGTCGATCGCCGTGGCCGGGCTCGCCACGGTGGGGACGATCGGCGTGGCGGTCGCGCTCGTCGATCCGCCGTAGTACTGCGACAGGTAGGTCTTACCGCTCGCGAGCACGAAGGCCGGAACTGGACGGTGTAGGCGGCCCCGGGCGGGAGGCCCTTGACCGTGTAGGAGCCGTCGCTCTGCGTGGACGCGGTGTAGGCGAGGTGATCTCATCGAGCGGTCGTACACGTCCACGCAGACCCCGGCCAGCGGGGTGCCCGTGCCCGAGCCGCCATAGACATGCCCGCCGATCGAGGTCGCGGCCGGCATCTCGATGTCGATCCCCGTCACCGCCTGGCCCGACGCGAGCGTCACACCCGAGCCGTACGAGCCGGTGAGGTCGTTACGTGAGCTGAGGTAGCAGTCCGCCGCGGACACGCTGTAGCTGCCGGCGGTCAGGCCGGTGATCGTGTAGTGCCCGGATGCGTCGGTCGTGATGGTCGACCCGGAGCCCGCACCGGAGGCGGAGACGCAGATGTCCTCGCTGGTGATCGGCAAGCCGTTCGCGTCGCTCACCGTGCCGCTGATCGAGCCGCCCGCGACCAGGTGCCCGTCGATCCCGGATGCGGGGTCGGCGACGGTCGGCGTCACCGTCGTCGCGGAGGCGAGTTCGCTCGCTCCGTCGTAGTACTGCTCGGCGTACCCGGTGCCACCGGATCCGATGCAGTCCGGGTCGAACTGCACGGTGAAGGGCGTGCCGGGCTTCAGGTGCGCGACCGTGTAGGCGCCCGTGAGGTCGGTCTCGGCACCGTAGAAGTCGCTTGCGCCGCTCACGCTCACGCACACCGACGCGAGCGGCGTGGAGGTTCCCGAGCCGGCGTAGACATGCCCGCTGATCGAGGTTCCCGCGGCGAGCTGGATGTTCACCCCGATCGCGGCCTGACTGGGGGCCAGCGTCAGGCTCGGCCCGAGCTCCGAGATGTCGTCGCGCGAGCTGCCGTCGCAGTCGGCGGCGGTCAGCTCGTAGCTGCCGGCGGCGGCGCCGGTGATCGTGTAGTTGCCGGAGGCATCGGTCGTGGCGTCATAGACAGCCGGCACGCCGAAGTTCCCCCTCGGCTCGGCCATGACGCAGACGTCCCGGCTGGTGATCGGCGACCCGCTCGCGTCGGTGACCGTCCCGCTGATCGACGCCGCCGCCGGCAGGTGCCCGTCGATCCCCGCCGCCGGAGTGCCCAGGGTGGCGGTCACGTCCGTCGCGGATTCGGCGTCGCCGGCGCCGTCGTAGTACTGCGAGGCGTAGGCCGTGCCGCCGGATTGGCACGACGGGTCGAACATCACGGTGTAGGCAACGCCGGGCGTGACGTCCGTCAGCGTGTAGGCGCCGGTCGCGTCCGTGTACGGCCTCGGCGTAGGACCCGGTGGCCGATCCGGCGGGAGACGCCTCGACGCAGACGAACCGCAGCGGGGAGCCCGTCCCCGCGCCGCCGTAGACGTGACCGCTGATCGTCGTGGCGGCGGCAAGCTGGACGTCGATGCCGGTCGCCGCCTGGCCGGTGGCCAGCGTCACCGTGGACGGGTAGCCGTCGGAGCCGTCGTTACGCGCGCCTCCGTCGCAGTCGCGGACGAACACGGTGTAGGCGCCGGGCGGGAGACCCTCGACCGTGTAGTGACCTGCCGCGTCGGTGGTGGTCGAGCCGTACCCGAAGCCACCCGTGGATTCGTAGGCGTAGACGCACACGTCCTCGCTGGTGATCGGCGCGCCCGAGGCATCGGTGATCTGGCCGCTGATCGATGCTCCGGTGGCCAGGTGGCCGTCGATCCCCGTGGCCGGAGCCGCCACGCTCGGCGTCACCGGCGTCTCCGTCTGCGGTGTGGAGGCGCCGTTGTAGTACTCGACGGTGTAGGGCGAGGTTGACTGCCCGAGGCACGAGGGGTCAAACATCACCGCGTAGGGCACGTCGGGGTTGAGGTTGCGCATGACGTAGGACCCGTCCGTGCCGGTCGTTGTGGACCCCTCGTAGTAGAGCTGTGTCGTGCTATCCACCGTCACGCACACCGGGCCCAGCGGGGTCGAGGTGCCGCTGCCCGCGTACACGTGCCCGCTGATCGACGTACCCGCGGCAAGCTCGAGATTGACGCCAGTCTGCGCCGCACCGGCCGCGAGGGTGACGGTGCCGACGTGGCTGTCGGCATCGTTGCGCGCGCTCCCGGGGCAGTCGGCGGCCTGCAAGTCGTACGTCCCGGCCGCCAAGCCGTCGATCGTGTACGAGCCGCCGGCGTCGGTCCGGGCCGCGCCCGCGGTGGCGCCGAGGTCGATCGTCGCGGAGATGCAGACGTCCTGGCTGGTGATCGGCGACCCATTGGCGTCGGTGACCGTGCCGCTGATCGACGCCCCCGCCGACAGGTGACCGTCGATGCCGGTGGCAGGCGTGGCCAGCGTCGGCGTGACGGGTGTCGCGAGGTTCGACGTGGCGCCTCCGTAGTAGGACGGCGCGTCGTTCGCTGACGACTTCCCGGCGCACGAGGGGTCGAACTCGACCGTGTACGCCAACCCGGACTCGATGTGACGCACGGTGTACGAGCCATCCGCCGCCGTGATCGCCTCGCCGGTCGCTCCGTCGTCCCGCGACGCCGCGTCGGACGCGTACACGCACGCGCCGGCGAGCGGCGAAGCGGTCCCCGGGCCCGAGTACACGTGGCCCGAGATCGAGGCCGCCGCCGTGAGCTGGACGCTGACGCCGGTCGTCGCCAGGTCGGCGCGGACGAGCACCGGCTCGCCGCCCGGCTCCGATCCCTCTCCATACGTCTGCGCTTCGTCGTTGCGCGAGCTCGACGCGCAGTCGGAGAACGAGACGGCATAGTCGCCGGTCGGCACATCGGCGATCGTGTAGTTCCCCGACGCGTCGGTGGTGGCGGTGACCGGCGGCGTGACGCTGTTGCTGCTCGACTGTGCCGCCACGCAGATGTCCTGGGTGTCGATCGGCAACCCGTTGGCGTCGGTCACCGATCCGCTGATCGACCCGGTCGAGGCCGCATAGGCGCAGACGTCGCACAGCGCGAGGGACAGCGCGGCAAGCAGCACGACCAGCATCACCCGCATCACCGCGCCACGCACCCAACTCGCATCCTGCGTCATGAGTGACCCCCCTTGTGCGCGATCCCGCCGATCGCGTGCCGCTGACAGGCGCGAGCCTACCAAGACGTCGTGACGCTGACTACCTAGTAGGGGTCAAGGGCCCGTCCACGCCCCGGTCGCCGCGAAGGGCACCCCCGGATGGGGTGACCTGGCAGCGCCGGTCGCGTCCCGGCCGCCCGCGACCTCGTGGCCGCGGGCGCCGAGCCGCTAACTGATCAGTGGCCGTGCAGCGTGGCCAGGACGGTCACGGTGTGCGAGACGGGCGCTCCGCCGTACGCCGACTGGAACGTGGTGACGATCACGACCGGCACGCCGGCGCGATGCATGCGGCGAGCCTTGCGCAGCACCCAACGGGCCAGGCCGCTCGGCGAGATCGCCAGCGGCGTCATGCCCGCGGACTTCATCGTGCTCGACCCCTGCCCGTACACGAGCCAGTCCGGGCGGCAGCGACCGCGCAGGCGCTCCTGGAATGCGGGGCAGCCGGCGGCGCTGGTGGCCACCTGGCCCAGCGTGTTGTTGCGAAAGAACGCCGTCCAGGTGAACGTGCCCGGGTTCGGCACCGTCTCGTAGAGCGCGATCGCGCCCGTCGTCGTGTTCACGTACGGGCCGTGCGGCGCGGTGAACGCACTGTCCGCGGGCGGCATGCTCGTCGTGGTGGTGGTGGTCGTCGTGCTCGAGGTGCTCGCCGCACTCGACGTGCTCGTGCTGCGCGTCGTGCTCGACGTGCTGGTCGCGCTCGACGTGATCGTGGTGGTCGTCGTCGGCACGGGGAGGGTCACCGATGACTGGCTGCTCGCGGTGCCGGCGCCCGAGGTGTTCTCGGCGCGCACGAGCACGGCGTAGCTGCTGCCGCCGGCCAGCCCGCTCAGCGTGGCCTGCAGGCTGTTGCCCGAGCCACTGGTGGTCGTGATGGTCTGCCAGGTGGTGCCACCGTTAGTGCTCGCCTGGTAGGCGTTGATCACGCTCGTGCCGTCACTCACCGGCGGGGTGAACGACAGCGTGATGCTGCTCTGCCCCGGCGTGGCGCTGACGATGGTCGGCGCGGCCGGCGTCGTCGGGCCGATGCGCTCGACCGTTCGATAGTCGCCGTCGGCGATGTAGATCACGCCGCTGGAGTCGACGGCGACGCCGTACGGGTTGACCAGCGGCGAGCTGGAAGCGGCTCCACCGTAGGCGGGAGCGTTCGACGCGTTGTCTCCGGCCAGGATCGACAACGTGCCGGCCGGCGTCACCTTGAGCAGGTCATATGCGTTCGTGGAGGCGACGTAGACGTTGCCGCTTGGATCCACGGCTACGCCGTAGGGGTCATAGAGGAGAGAGCTCGTGGCCGGACCGGCCGTGGGAAAGCCCGGCACGTTGAGGCTCCCCGCGAAGGTCGACAGCACCCCGCCGGGGGTCAGCTCGGCGATCCGCTGGTGGTTGTCGTCGGCGATGTAGAGGTTGTTGCTTGCGTCGATCGCGATGTTGTACGGCGAATTGAGCCCCGCGTGGAGGATCGACAGCGTGCCCGACGGAGTGACCTTGTCGATCTCGTCGTTGCCGCCCTCGCAGATGTAGACGTTGCCGTTGCTGTCGACGGCGACGCCGGTCGGGTTGCTCAGCTCCGAGCTCGTGGCGGGTCCGGGCGTCGGCACTCCCCCGGTGCCCGTGCCGGCGATGACCGACAGCGTCCCGGACGGCGTGACCTTCTCCACCTCGTTGTTGTTGTCGTCGGCGATGTAGAGATCGCCGCTCGAGTCCAGCGCCACCTGCTGCGGGTTGCTGAGCTTTGAGCTGGTGGCGGGCCCGGGCGTCGGCGATCCCTGCTGACCGTTGCCGGCGACGATGGAGAGCGTGCCGCTGGGCGTGACCTTCTCGATCTGGTTGACCCCAGGGTCGACGATGTACAGATCGCCGCTCGAGTCGACGGTCACGCTCTGCGGGTAGTTGAGGTCAGAGCTGGTGGCCGGGCCGGGCGTGGGACTGCCCTGGACGCCGGCGACGCCGGCATAGCGGGTGATGACGAAGCCGTTGTTCGCGGATGCCGTCGTCGGAGCGACACATCCAAGCGCGACGGCGAGCGCAGCGGCGGGCAGGAGGGCGGCGCGGCCGCGCCCGTGGAGGCGAGACGCGAGGCGCTGCGGAGCCGTCGAGGATGAGGCAGTGGGGGAGCGCTTCGTGGATGTGTGCATGAGCGGCGTCATCGGTCCGCGCCATGGCGAACTTGAGCGCCGCCCGGCCCAGCCGGGCTGCGCGAGCGCGCTACCCGTACTTACCCGCACGCCTCGGACGCATCTGTCACCGTCGCGTGATCCTCGAGCCGGGGTGTGCTGGCGGGCCCGCGGCGGCCGAGACGCGCGGCGTCGAGCCTCAGACCGCGACGGCGCGCGCGGCTTCGCTCGGCGTGAAGCGGATCTCGCCGCCGCCGATGAGCTCGCCGTGTGCGAGCTCGGCGCGCTCGAGGCGGGTGAGCAGCGAGCCGGCGTAGGAGCGGGTCAGCCCCATCAGGTCGGCGAGCTCGCGCGAGGTCAGCGAGCCGCGCTCGGCCAGCAGCGAGAGGGCCTGCGCCTGGCTGCGCGTCAGGGGGTGTGTCAACCCGTCGAGGAGCACCGTGATCGACGTATCGGCAACGTTACGCCAGTCCTGAAGTGGAAATTTCGGATTCCCGCCTAAGCGGTAGAGCGCCGCAGGCGATGACCTACCCTGGGATGGCCGGACTCGCAACGATGAGGAAAGGGGATTCGTGGCGTTGAGCAGGGGAAACGTTCCAGCACGGGTCACGGTGCTGGCCGCCGCGCTGGTGCTCGGCCTGCTTCTCGCGCCCACGGCGACCACGGCGACCGCGTCGGCCGCCGCCGCCACCGTGGCCGAGCCGCTGTGCCCGCCGGCGCAGGCCGGCTACGCCCGCTGCGCGGCGGAGATCCTCGTTGACGCGGCGACCGGGGCGCCGATCCACCCCGCCGGCCTGACCGCCGCCCCAGCCGACCAGCCGAGCTCCCCGCCGCCCGCGACCGGCAGTCCGGCCTGGCTGGGATGGGCCTATGACCTGCAGGAGCTCTCGATGCTGGCGCCGCCCGTCCCCGACACGGTCGCGATCGTCGACCCCTACGGCGACAGCGCCGCCGAGTCGGACCTCGCGACCTACCGCTCGCAGTTCGACCTGCCCGCGTGCACGACCGCGAACGGATGCTTCGAGAAGGTCGACCAGGCCGGCGGCACCAACTACCCGCCGGACCCCACGCCGAGCAGTGGCAACGACGACTGGATCACCGAGACATCGCTCGACCTCGACATGGTCTCGGCGATCTGCCCGTACTGCCACATCCTGCTCGTGCAGGCCAACACCGCCGCGGACTCCGACCTCGCCGCCGCCGAGGAGACCGCCGAGCAGACGCCGGCGCCGTTCGACCCGCAGCAGATCAGTAACAGCTGGTCGTGGACGGGCGACTTCACGCACGACGCGGCCTTCGATGACAGCGGCCTCGCCGTCGTCGCCGCCACCGGCGACGGCGGCTATAACACGTTCGGCATCCCGGCCGAGCTCCCCTCGGTGACGGCGGCCGGCGGCACGTCGCTGCCCGCCGCCAGCGACGCCCGCGGCTTCGCCGAGACGGCCTGGTCGGGGACGGCCAGCGGCTGCTCGAGCGCCGTCTTTGCCAAGCCGACATGGCAGACCGACAGCGCCTGCCCGTTTCGCACGCTGGCCGACCTGTCCGCGGACGCTGACGTGTCGACCGGCGCGCTCGCGTACGACTCGATCGTGGATCACGGCTTCTTCGCGGCCGGCGGGACGAGCGTCGCCTCGCCGATCATCGCCGCCTACTTCGCGCTCGTCGGCGGCGGCGCCGGCGACGGCGGAGCCGCGTGGGCCTACGCGCACGCGAACGCGCTCAACGACATCACCAGCGGGTCCGACGGCAGCTGCACGCCGCCGGCCAGCGACCTGTACCTGTGCACCGCGCAGGCCGGCTACGACGGCCCGACCGGCGAGGGCAGCGTGAGCGGCGACGCGGTCGCCGGCCCGCCGCAGCCGGCCGGCGCCTTCGCGCAGGTCAACGGCACCGACGCGACGCTCGGCGGCGGCGTGTACGCGAACCAGTTCGACACGCAGACCCTGTTCCAGTACGGCACGAGCACCGCCTACGGCCAGTCGACGCCGCCCGCCTACGCCGGCCAGGCCCTCGGGGTCACCCCGGTGGGCGTGACGGTCACCGGGCTGTCGCCGAGCACGGCCTACCACTTCCGCCTCGTGGCCACGAACGGCTGCGGGACGAGCTACGGGTACGACGCCACCTTCACCGCGGGATCGGGTGCCCCGACGAGCACGACGACCACCACGACGACGACCACCACCTCGACGGCCACGACCACGAGACTCCCCTGCCCGACGGCGGCGACGTGGTCGTTCGACCTCGACCACGACGACCGGGACGAGCACCGCAACCGTGACGAGCACGAGCGCACCGCCGGCGGTGTCCACCGCGCAGAGCACCACGGTCACGGCGAGCGCTCCGCTCACGACGGCGACCACGACGACGACGCGCACCGCCACAACCGCCGCGATCCCGCCGCTGAAGGTGCGCATCGGGCCGGCGGCCCGGCACCGCGGCGACAGGGTGCGCGTGCGGGCCAGCTGCAACCGCCGCTGCGCCGGCAGCCTGACGCTGCGCGTCGACGGGCGGCTCATCGGGCGGGCGACGATCGCGCTGCGCAGCCGCGGGTTCTCAGCCGTCGTGACGGTCCGGCTGAACGCGCTCGGCCGGCGCCTGGCGCGTGCGCACGACCCGCTCGAGGCCGTCGCCGCGGCGACGCTGAACGGGCACCTGGCGCGTCAGGCGATCGTCATCCGGTAGGCAGCTCTCTCAATGCCCGCCGATGCTGAAGGCGTAGAACTTGTTGCTCGACAGGGCCTGGTAGTAGCCCGACCCCCAATAGACCATGCCGTTGGCGATCGCCGGGCCCGCCCATAGCGAACCGGCCGACGGGTAGCCCCACAGGATCTTCCCGGTGGCGGCGTCGAGCGCGAACATCTTGTCACCGAACCAGTTCGTGCCGCCCACGTAGAGGACGCCGTTGGCCTCGCTCGGCGGACTGAGGTCGGCCGAGCCGTTCGGATCGGCGACCTGCCAGAGGATGTGGCCGGTCGCCGGGTCGAGCGCGGCCCACGAGCCCGCGTGAGCGGTCTGGCCGGACGCGAGCTGATACGTGGTGCCCCCCGCGTTGGCGATCGGGACGTAGAGGCGCGTGCCGTCATAGGCGACGCCCCACTGGATCCCCCCTTGCGTACCGCCGGGGCCGACGAGCGTGTCCCACACGAGGTCTCCGGTCGACGCGTCATAGGCCCAGTAGACGCCGCTCTTCTGACCGAAGCCGACGAGCGTGCGCCCCCCGACCTGGAATACGTTCGGCCCCGAGCCGCTGAAGTCGTAGTCGTCCCCGGCGATCGACGGACACCAGCCCTTGCCCTGACCGAGGGCGCAGGCGAAGTTCCAGGCGTCCCAGCCCTCGACCTTGTGGCCCCAGTTGATCTGCCCCGTTTGCAGGTTCAGCGAGAGCACGCTGTCGAAGTAGTCGTCGGGTGCCGTACAGTTGGCATCCGACGTCTTGCTGGCCGCGGCCGCCGCCTCGCACGCCGCGGCGGCGTCGGGTGTCGTGTAGTTGTTGCCGGTGGCCACGTACACGCTGTCGGTCGCCGGGTCGATCGCCGGGTTGTCCCACACGGCGCCGCCGCTGTAGCCGCACCCCATCGGCGGGCTGCTCGTCGCGCACGGGCCGGCGTTCGCCGGCACGGTGTAGGTCTGCCAGAGGATCTGGCCGGTGATCGCCGACAGCGCCACGACGCTGCCGCGGAAGGTGCAGCACGGATAGAAGGGGTCGAGCGCGTCGGTCTCCGAGTTCGAGGAGACGCCGACGACCACCTCGTTGCCGTACACGACCGGACTGCCGGTGATGATCGCCGCCGGATTGGAGTCGACCTGGGTGTTCCACAGCAGCCCTCCGGTGTAGCGGTTGACCGCGAAGACATGCGCGCCCTGAGGGTGCGCGAGGAGCCAGTTGTCGCCGGAGATCAGCCGATAGCCGTCCACGGCGGGACTGACCCGCGAGCCGGCGTAGGCGACGCCGGTGTAGTTGCGGATCGATGACTGCCACAGCAGCGAACCGTTGCTCGCGTTCACCGCGTTGAGGTAGCCACCGGCGTCCGGGAAGTACACGGCCCCGTCATCCACCGTCGGCGTGGCACTGACGTTACCGTGGGTGGTGAAGATCCACTTCGGCGCCAGCTGCGCCACGTTGCCGACGCCGATCCTGAACTCGTCCGGCTGCACGCGAGTGTTGGAGAGGTCGTGACCGGCCGACAGCCAATTCGCGCCGCCGAGCGGCGGCTGGGCGACCGCCGCGCGGGCCGCGACGCCGACCCCCAGCGCGGCACAACACAGCCCGACGAGGATGACGGCGATGCGAGTCCGCAGGCCGGCCAGCAAGCGCGATGACGAGGTCATAGCTCCTCCGATCGAGGTTCCTCTGCCCGTAAAAGGGACGTCGGCGGCGGCCTCCCTGACGCTCCCGGCGCCGGTGTCGAAGCTGATCGTGGGCGGCGGCCCGAGACGACAGCTTCTACGACCGAACGATACAGATTCTGGAGCCGGCCTCTACGCCATGGACCTCCGGCGCCCCGCCATTCTTCCCGCGCTTTACGCGATCGTCACCGCCTCGGCCCGCGCCTGCGCGACCCGCGCTCCCCCAAGCCGCGTAAGATGCGCGCGTGCGGAGTGCCACGGTCCCCCACGGCCGCTGCCAGCGGCTTCACCGCGGCACGTGCTGAAGACGCCGCTCAGATGGGCGCGCGCCGTGCGTGCGTTCCTGTCGCGCGTGCTGGCGTTCATCAAGCGCCTGCTCGCCGACCCGCTCGCGCCGCTCAGCATCCTGTTCCTGATCCTCGTGCTCTCGCTGTTCGCGCGCGTGTACGAGCTCAAGGAGCCGTGCAGCGCTCCCTGCAGCACGCCGGCCAGCCACACGCTGATCTTCGACGAGAGCTACTACGTCAACGCGGCGCGGGTGATCGATCACATCAACCCGCCGGCCGGTTCGCCCTACAGCGGCGCACCGCGGCGGCGAGGATCCCAACCCCGAGCACCCGCAGCTGGCCAAGGCGATCATCGCCGGCTCGATCGAGCTGTTCGGCGACAACCCGCAAGGCTGGCGCCTGCCGAGCGTGCTGTTCGGCCTGCTCGCGCTCGCGATGATGTATCCGCTCGTACGCGCGCTCGGCGGCAGCCCCTGGCTGGCCGTCGGCGCGACGGCGGTGATGGCCACCGACAACCTGCTGCTCGTCCACGGGCGCATCGCCACGCTCGACATCTTCGGGCTCGCGATGATGCTCGTCTCGGCCTGGCTGTACGTGCGCCGATGGCCCCTGCTCGCGGGCCTGGCGTTAGGCGTCGCCGGGTGCATGAAGGAGACCTCGCTGTACCTGGCGGGCGTGTTCGTGCTCTACGAGGCGATGCGCGTGCTGCGCGCGAAGTGGGTCGAGAAGAGCGCGAAGGGATGGGTGCACGAGAACCTGCGCCCCGCGCTCATCGTGGTGGTCAGCGGCGCGGCCTCGTTCCTGCTCGTGCTGTGGGCGCTCGACCTGCTCATCCCGGCGTATGACACCGGGACGAATATCACCTACGCCGGCAGCCCGTTCACGCACTTCTTCCACATCTTCCACTACGCCGGGCTGCTGAAGGCGGTGCCCAACGCCACCGGCATCCCCTCGACGCCGTGGGCATGGCTGCTCGACGAGCGCGGGATCAACTACGCGCGCGTCGCGGTCAACTCGATCTCGGGCGGCAAGATCGTGGCCAGCAAGGCGACGATCTACTTCCAGGGCGCGATCAACCCGTTCATCATCTTCTTCGCCGTCCCGGCGCTGTTCGCCGGTCTGGCGCAGTGGTGGCGCGAGAACGATCGCATCGCCCTCTTCGGCTCCGCGTGGGTGCTCGCCACGTACGGGATCTCCGTCTACGACGCGCAGATCTCCGGGCGCGTGGCCTACCTGTACTACATGGTGATCGTGATGCCGGGCATCTACATCGTGCTCGCGCGATTCTTCTCCCGCAAGGGCATCCCGACCGCCTTCACGCTCGGCTGGTCGGTGATGCTCATCTACGGCCTGCTCAATCTGTACCCGATACAGACGCTGTTCGGCGGACTGGGCGGGTAGGCCGCCGAGCCGTTCGTCGCGCAGTCGCGCTCAGGCGTCCGCCGGAAGCACGGTGAAGGCCCGGCCACGTAGCGACGTTACGGCGCGGAAATGGCGCTCGTCGAAGCTCACGATGCGATCGGTCCGATAGCGGTCGGCCAGCACGACGAGCGCGCAGTCGGCGAGGCCGAGGTGGAGGTCGGAGTAGCGAGTCTCGAGACCGACGATCGTGGCGTAGTCCTCGCGGTCCAGGCCCGCGACGGTGAATCGTCCGGCGGCGAGATCGCTGAGAAAGGCCCGACGTGCCGCGTGGCCGAAGCGCTGGCCCAGTAGATGGTCGACCTCCGCAGTGGTGGGGGCCGGAATGACGAGCGCTTCGGGCTCGTCCGTGAAGATCTGCACGAGCTGTTGACGACGCGGCTCGTCGGCGTCGGCAAGCGCGGCGAGTGGTGCGGCATCAATGACGAGCGTCAACTGCCGAAGCCCTCGAGCAGTTCGCGCTCGGGAATCTGCGAGATGGCGCGAGGGTCGCCATCGATGCGCGGGAAGCCGGCCGCCAGCGCAAACTGGCGATCCCGCGAGGCTACGGGTTGGTAGGCGGCAACGGCTTCGCGCAGGATCTCCGCCTGGGAGCGGCCTTCCTGCCGGGCAAGGCGAGCGAGGCGCTCGGCCTGCTGCTCGTCAAGGTAGACGCTCGTCTTGCGCATGGCCTACCGAGTGTAGGGCAAGACATAGGGCATCGACCCTGCAGTCAACTCGCGCAGGTCGGCCGGAGCCTGCTCGACCACCGGATCGTCGACGGTGACCACGGCACCGGTGCTCAGCTGGAGCTCCTCGCCCATCGCTCGCATGACTCGCTCCAGCGTACGGATCGACGGCGAGACTTCATCACGTTCGATGCGGCCGATCCGAGCCGGCGAGTCCGCGCCGGCCCGCTTATTTCTTGACGATCGTCGCCGTCGCCTCAGCCGAAGTCGGCATGCCGACGTTCTCGGCCTCACCGGTGCTGACGATCTTGGCCGTGTTCTTGTACGTGTCCCCGACCTTGTTAGCGGCGCCGGCGTTGGGCTTGAGCTCGACGAAGACCTTGCTGCTCGTATCGCCCTTGCCGAGCGCCTTCTTGTAGCTGCACTTGATGACCCTGGGCTTCACGTTACCCGCCGCGCTCCCGCTGGCCGGCCTGCACGTCCACCCGGCTTGCGGCCGGACCGTGAAGGTGTAGTCGGGTGGGGGATCAGGGAGGGTGTCCGTGATATCGATCGTGTCCGGCTCGGCCTCGGACACGCTGTCCTTGGCGTTGGTCACGGTGATCTCGTAGGTGACGGGATCACCGATCGGCACGTTGGCCTTTACCGCGGTCTTGTCAATCGAGACCGCCACCTGCGGCAGGACGGTGTAGCGCGCCTCGCTCGTTATCCCCTTCGCGCCGCACTCGCCGCAGGTCAGCGTCGCGCTGTTCGTGACCTTGCGCCCCTTGGGCGCGACCTTGTCGAGGTCGAGCACGGTGACCACGAACTGAAGGCTCACGCTCTTTCCCGGCTGGATCGTGACCTGGCCAAACGTGCAGGTGACGGTGTCCATGGCCCCGTGCTTGCACGCGGGGTCGCTGCCCGCCGCCGTGAAGGTGACCGGCTGGTCGCCGAGCTCGTCCGTGGCCGTGGCGCCGGTCAGGGTCACGGCGTTCGTCGTAGAGGTGTTCTTGATGGTGAGGGTGACTGTGATCATCTCTCCGAGCCGCGCGGCCCGCGGGGCCACGGTCTTGGAGAAGTCGAACGTGCACTTCTGTTCGGCCGCGGCGTATACGTACCTGCCCGACTTGTAGGCCTTCGCGCCGACCGCCACGGGGCACACGGGGGCGCCCGTTGAGGTGGTCGTGGTCGTCGTGCTCGTCGTGGTGCTCGCGGTCGTCGTCGCAGCGGTCGCGGTCGTCGCGGTGCTGGTCGGAGCCACGCCGCCCGATGAGCTGGAGCTCGTCGTGGTCGTGGTCGTGGTCGTCGTGGCCCCCGCCGAGCCGACCGCCGTCGTGGTCGCCGTGGTCGTGGGCGTGGTTGTCGTCGTGGTCTGCGACGTCGTCGCGGTGCTCGTCGTCGTCGTGGTCGGCGTCGTGGTCGTCGTCGTGGTCGGCGTCGTGGTCGGCGTCACCGTCGTCGTGGTCGTGGTCGTGGTCGTCGGCGTCGTCAGCGTGGTCGTGGTCGTCGGCGTCGTCAGCGTGGTCGTGGTCGTCGGCGTCGTCAGCGTCGTGGTCGGCGAGGTATCGATGATCGTCGTCGAGACCGGCGCCGTGGTCGTCGTCGTGGTCGTCGGCGCCGTCAGCGTCGTCGTGGTCGTCGGCGCCGTCGAGGTCGTCACCGATGTCGGCGTCACCGTCACCGTCGAGGTGGACGGCGTGATGGTGGTCGGCGTCACCGGGGTCAGCGTGGTGACAGTCGTCGTCGGGATCGGCAGCGTCGAGGAGATCGCCACCGTCGTTGTCACGGTCGACGTGCTGATCGAGTCGGTCGTGCAGGTGCCCGACGTGGTTGTCGTCGTCGTGCCGGTGCTCGAGGTTGTGGACGTCGCGCACGCGCTCGACGTGACCGCGGTTGCCGTGATCGTCGCCGTCGTCGAGTCGCCGCCGGTCGGGCCGCCAGCGTTCGTGGCCGCGGCCACGCCGGCCGACGCCGCGGCGAGAACGGCGAGACCGAGCACGGTAACGACCAGCCGCCGGCCGATGGCACCCGACCGGCGACCGACGTCGGGGCGAGGCCGCGCATCGTTAGTCGGAGGCTGGGCCCGAGGGCGCTGTGCCACCTCGTCAACGTCGCAGTCAACGCGTCGATTACTGAACCACACCCGAGTTCCGCCGTGCCTGGGGGCCTCGCTCTGCACCAGCGGTGCAGCGGGCGGCTCGTTTCTACCACATCCGATCTTCGCGCGCTTGCGATCCGGGACTCACATTCCCGGGCCGGCCCAGGCTCGCGCCCGCCGGGTCGGGCTACGCGAGCTCGCTGAACAGGTTCGAGGCGTCGGCCTGCGCGGGAGTGAGCGTTCCCGACGCGTTGTAGCCACTCGACGTCTGGCCGCCGAGCAGCCCCGAGAGGACCGAGCTGAGGTCCGTGGGACTGCCGCTGCTGGAGCTGAACTCCGCCAGCAGCGCCTCGGTGCTCGACGACGACGAGCCGGTCGCGGACGAGGAGCTCGTGCCGGTGAGCGCGACGAGCAGCGCCTCGGTGTCAGACGACGAGCTGCTGTCCGACGATGAGCTGGCGCCGCTCAGGGCGGCGAGAAATCCGTCGCTGCTCGAGGAGGAGCCGTTGGTGCCCGTGGCCGCGGACGTCGAATCGCTGTCGCTATCGGTGCTCGACCCAAGCAGGCCACCGCCGCCGTGGTGGTGATGATGGCGATGGCCGCCGGTGCCGTTGGCGATGTTGGTGGCGATCTGCTGCAGCTGCGTGCTGGCGGGCGCGCTCGACGACGCGCCCGAAGCGGATCCCTGCGCGTTCTGCTGCAGGGCGCTCGTGATCGCGCTCACGAGCGTCTGCTGGGAGACGCCCTGTGCGGAGGCGATCGAGCTGAGGCTCGAGCCCGACTGCAGCTGCTGCTGCACGGTGCTGGTGCTCTCGCCCAGCGCCGACGAGGCGGCGCTCAGGATGCTCTGCCAGTTGCTCTGCGCCCCCGAGGGCGGCTGCATGTACTGGTAGTTGCTGCTGCTGTCGACGGCGCTGACGGACATGGCGTGACGCTCCAATCTTCCTTGACGAGTCCTCCGGGGTGATCGTCCAGCGGGCGCGCTGGACGCAGAAGAACCGCATAAGTATTTGGCCGGTCGGCCGAGCGGGCGAGAGTCGGACAACTACTGAGCCGGTGAACGGCACGCTGCGGATGCCCGGCGAGGCTCGTGCGCCTAGCGTGAGCCCTCGTCTCTGTCGATTGGCTTCAACGCGAAGTTGGTGTCGTGCCCGAGACCTCTCGCCGCATTCCAGGAAGGTTCGACCGTCGGCGCGCCGCGCACGGCGCGTACGTCCACCTCGAGGCCGGCGTGGTGGCGGTCACGCTTGTCGTCGCGGTGCTCGCCACGATTCTCGGCTGGGGCACCGCCGCGGTTCTCGCCGCGCTCGGGATATTGGCGATTGAGCTCATCGTGATCGCCGTCAGTGTCGAGGCGGCCCCGAGTCCTCCGATCGCACGAGACCCCCAGATGCACACCGACGAACTGACGGGATTGCCCGACCGTGACGCGCTGTTGACCGATCTCAGGTCTCTCGACACGCCGGCGAATGGCCGCGCCGGCGAGCGGTCTCTGCTGCTCCTGCTCGAGCTCGATGGCCTGGGGCATTACACACAGGCCTTTGGGCAGCTCGCCGGTGATGCCCTCGTGAGGCGGCTCGCGATACGACTCTCGCAGTCGTGCGCGCCCCCCGCGACCGCCTATCGCGTCACCGGCGGGCGCTTCGCGGTCCTCACCGGCGTCGACGGGGCGGACCCATCGCGCGCACCGAGGGCTGCTGCGGACGCGATGAGCGAGCGGGGCGAGGGCTTTCGCATTCGCGTGTTGTGCGGCGGCGCCGAGATCCCGCGAGAGGTGGGGGCCGGGGCCGCGGCGATGGACCTGGCCGATCGCCGGCTCACGACGGAGCGCGATGCCCTCGGCGAGTCCGAGTCAGCCGGCATGCGCCAGATCATGCTGCGACGCCTGCGGACGAGACGGGGCGTCGAGACGAGCGTCGGCTGCACGATGGGCGAGCTGGCCCGGAAGCTCGCCGAGCAGGTCGGGCTCGATCATGCGGCGGCGGCTCGTACCGCACTCGCAGCGGAGCTGCACGACGTCGGTAAGGCGGCCATCCCGCGCGAGATCCTCGCCAAGCCGAGTGCCCTGGACAGCCACGAGTGGGTGTTCGTGGAGCGCAGCACCGCGGTCGGGGAGCGGATCGTGAACGTCGCGGTGCCCGGGCAGGAAGTGGCCGAGATCGTGCGCGCCGCCGGGGAGCGCTACGACGGATCGGGCTATCCGGACGGGCTGGTCGGCGCTGACATCCCGCTCGAGGCTCGCGTCGTCACGGCCTGTGCCGCGTTAGAGGCGATGCTGTCCGAGCGGCCCTACCGCCCGCCCAGATCGGTCGAAGACGCGGTCCGGGAGCTGCGGGCCGGCTCCGGGCGACAGTTCGACCCCGCCGTCGTGGACGTGGTTGCCGACACGTTGGCGCACGAGGCGAGCGCCCTGGCGACCAGCGGCTGAGCGCGCCGGGTCACCCGGTCAGGCCGCCGAAGTTCTCCGTGTAGGTCGCGCCGGGTTGGCCGAGCGCGAGCGACGCCGGGACCTGAGGGGCGATGGCGATGCCGGTGTCCGTGTAGCTCGGGTTCAGGATGTTCGCCCTGTGGTCGGGGGAGTTCATCCACGCGGTCACCATCGCCTGTGGCGTGGCGAGGTCGGATGTCCCCCAGCCGATGTTCTCGCCGATCACGTAACCATCGTTGGGAAGCAGGTAGCCTGTTGCGGCAATCCAGTTCAGCGGCCCCTCCCCCGTTGGGCTCACGTGCGCGAAGTAGTCGTTGGCGATCATGTCGTTGTTATGCGCCGTGGCCGCCTGGTCGAGCAGGGAGTTCTCGCGCAGCGCCGGCACTCCGGCCATTGTCCGCTGAGCGTTGATCAAGCACAGGGTGGTCGCGAGGCTTTGCGAGGCCGACGTGGCTCCAGGCGCGACGTCGACCTGCACGCACGGTCCGCTCGCGGCCGGCGGGAGGGTGCCGTCGCCTCCCGAGCCGCTGCCCGCGACACCCGTGGCGGGCAGTGGCGCAGAGGCGGGCAGCGGCGCTGGACCGGTGCCGGGCCCGGTGATGGTTGCGGACTGTGGGGTGAGCCCGGGCGTCGTCGACGTGCGCGTGCTCGCGCGGACGAGGCGGATGCTGAGGGCCGGCGAATACCCCGCGCCGCCGTCGAGGGTCGCGGTCAGGTTCGCGGCCCGCCGCCCCTTGGCGATGGCGAACAGGTGACGCCCGGTCGCGTTGAGCTGGGCCGGCGCCGCGATCGTGGCACCGAGCGGGACCGAGAAGCGATCGCTGGCCATGACCATCGTGCGCACGCTTCGGCGCGCGCCGGCCGAGCCCGCGCGCGGCGCGGTAGTGGTGAGGGCGAGCGCGCCCGCGCAGGTGGAGCCGCTGCAGCGCAGCCGCACGGTGAAGCGACCGGAGCCGGAGACCGCCACGTTCTGGCCCGACACGTTGAGCACGGCGTTCGGGATCGGGGCGGACGGCGTGGGTACCGCTTGGCGGCCGATGATCGAGACGACGCCGTAGGCGATGCCGCCGGCGGCGGCGATCGCGATCGCGCCGATGCCAAGCCGGCGGCGCATCCATACCACGCCGCGGAGCCCCGTCGCCGACGCCGTTGCGTGGGAGGGATACCCGACTCGAGCGTTCGCGGGATGCGGCTTCAGGGTCAGCTGCTCCAGCTCGGTGAGCACCACATCGGCGCTCAGCGCCGTGCGGTCGATCAGGCGCGTGCCGACGCTTGCCGTGACGTGGGCCTCCGAGTCGCCAACCGGAACGTGCAGAGCACCGGTCAACAGCTGCAGCGCCTCGGCCACGGACGCCGCGTCCCCATCGCGCGGGAGCAGCACGGCGAACTCGTCGGCGCCGACGCGCGCCAACAGGTCGGTGCGCCGCAGTCGCTCGCGCAGGGCGTCGCCGAGACCGACGAGCACGGCGTCGCCGCCAGCGCGTCCGTGCGTCTGGTTGAAGGCGCCGAAGTCGTCGATGTCGAGCAGCAGGAGGGCGGCCTTCTCGTCGTATCGTCGGCAGCGCCCGACCTGGAGCTCGAGGTCGCGTAGGAAGGCGCGCCGGCCGGCGAGGCCCGTGAGCGCGTCGGGCGGGGAGGCGCTGGCGAGCCGCTCGGAGAGCTGCGCGAGCTCGGAGACGTCGACGATCTGCGCCACGAACTCCGCCGCCGCCCCGGATTTCGATGGCACCCGCGACAGGGACACGAGCGCCGCGCCCCGCTCGCCGTCCGCGCGCGTGAAGCGCGTACGTCGCGCCCGATGCTCGGACGCTTCGTGCTCGAGGGCCGTGGCGACGCTCGCGCCGGTGCCGCCGTTCGCGCCGATGTCCACGAGATCCTGCAACGAGCCGTGGAGCAGCTCCTGCTCGGAGCGCCCGCTCAGCTCGCGAACCGCGCCGTTGACGCGCAGCCAGTGGCCATCGGCGGCCACGAGCCCCATCGCGATCGGCGCTTGGTCCCATGCCAACTGCAGTCGCAGCTCGACCGCTGATCCGGCCCTTTTCGCGGAGCCTCGCTCCGATCCCATGCCGTCCAAGTTACGCGCGGCCTGGGCGCGCACATCCGCGCAAACCACCGCATGCCCTCGGTATTAGTGCGTATGCGTTGAGCGACCCCGCGGCGATTGGCGCATCGCCCGGAGCCCTCTTCTCGCGCGGCGCGAAGTCGCGGGCCGGGCGAGTCGCAGGGCCCGAATTGAGTGCTGCACGTCGGTGACGGAGACGAGGCCGATCGGTGAACCATCCCGATCGACGACCACGGCACGACCGATGCGCGCGAACGCCGGTCGGTCGAGCAGTTCGCCGATATCGCAGTCCTCCGCCACGATCACCTGCGGATCGTGCTCGGTGATCTCACCGACGCACGTCGTCGTGCGCTCGCCCACGGGGACCGCCTCTGCGCGCCCGATCGTGACGATGCCCAACAGCGCCTCGCCCTCGCCGATCACCGCGAACGCGGTATGCCGATACGGCAGGAAGAAGCTCTCGGCCGCCTGCTGGACGGTGAGGCGGTCGGGGATGGTGATCACCGGCGCCGACATCATCGTGGCGGCCTCCAGGCGCGCCGCCGCTGCGTGCAGCCGGGCGTGCGCCGCCTCGGCGCCCCCGCTCGCGACCAGGAACGCGCCGATCACCACCAGCCACAGCCCGGTGGTCACGCCGAGCGCGACCTCGCCGACCCCGAGCGCGGCGATCAGGTAGCCGAGGTCGCGTCCCACGATCGCCGAGATCTCGGTGGCCCGGTCGAAGTGCTGGCCTCGGCGCCACAGGGCGGCGCGCAGCACGCGCCCACCATCGAGCGGGAATGCAGGCAGCAGGTTGAAGGCGAGGATCGAGACGTTGACCAGCAGCTGGTAGTCGACGAGAGCGCGTAACGCCGGAGAGGCGGACGGCGCCACGAGTAGCGCAAGTGCGCCCCAGGCGGCGGTCAGCACGGCGCTCACCGCCGGCCCGGCAATGGCATAGCTGAGCTCGTCGCGCGGTTCGCGCGGATCGGACCGCAGCCTCGCCACGCCGCCCAGCAGCCACAGGTCGATCTCCTCGACCGCGATTCCCCGGTGGCGGGCCACGAGCGCGTGGCCGAACTCGTGCGCAACGATGCTCACGCACAGCAGCAGCGCCGACACGATCGCCAGCCCGTAGGAGGACGCCGCCCCGATTCCCGGCGCGCGATCGGGAAAGTAGGCGCCCCCGAGCGACCACACCAGCAGTACGAGGATCAGCAACCACCACGCGCTGACACGCACCGGAATGCCCGCGATACGCGCAACGCGAAGGGAACGTCCCGGCATAGAACGGGACGCTACGCAGCGAGAACCTCACCGGCATCCGGGAAAAGCGGCATGGACGCCGCGACAAACCTCAGCGGGGCAGCGCTCACCGACCGCGCTGGAGACGCGTGCGGCGAACTACTCGCAGCGATCACGGCTTGGCACGGTTGCGGCGCCAGCTCGATCGGAGAACCGTCGTTGAGTGATGTGCGGCGGTGGAGCGAGTTGCTTCGCAGGAGCGCCGCCGTCTCCCCGTATCGATACAGGAGGACCATGGGCAGTGGGGACTCTGACCTGACGGGCCTTGCGGACAGCGACACGCCTGTCGAGACCGCCCGCCCCGGGCGCCACGTGCGTCGGTGGCTGGTCGTCGCGTTCGTGCTGCTGGCGGTCGGGGTCGCTGCGTCGATCGTTGGCTCCTTGTCCGCCCGGGCGAGCGTCCACAACCAGGCGAAGCGCACATTCCAGTCGACGGCCGCCGATGTGACGAACACGCTCGCGTCATCGTTGCGCGTGGACCTGGACTTCGTGACCTCGATCCGCGGTGTCGCGACGATGAGGCCCGGCCTCAGCAACGCCGAGTTCGCCGAGTGGTACCGCCAGCTGCAGGGACCTCAGCGCCTCACCGGAGGAGCCGGCACCGCGCTGATCGCGTCGGTGCCCGCGTCCGGCGTGCCGGCCTTCGCGGCGCAGTTCGAACGTGACCCGACGTTCCGTGCGGTCACGGGCGGCGCGTACCGGATCTTCCCGAGCGGGCTGCGGTCGCGGTATTGCCTCGTCCAAGCAATCGCGGGCGCCCCGATTCCGAAGTCGCAGGCAGCCGTGCTGGAGGCCGACCTGTGCGCCGATACCGCGTACGGCCCGACGCTGCGTGCGATGGCGGATTCCGGCACATACTCGGCGACGATAGTGCCGGGGGTATCGGGCCCATCGCTGTTCACCGGCGCCCCGGTGTACCGGCTCGGAGCGCCGGTGGCGAGCGTCGCGCAGCGGCGGGCCGCACTCGTGGGCTGGGTGGCCGGCTCGTTCGACCCGTCGGCGCTCATCCGCGCCGCCATCGCCGGCCATGGCCAGCTCAACGTCGCGCTGTATCACCGTAATCAGGGCGGCCCCGTCGAGCTGGTCGGCCAGGACGGCGCGTCGACGCAAGGGCTCACACTCGCGCGCAGCACCCCGGTCCCGGCCGCCGGTGTCTGGACGATACGCGTGCGCGGCGTCCCGCAGGTCGCCGGCATCTCAGCGACGGCTGTGGGACTGCTCGTCCTCGTAGGCGGCCTCATCGTCACGCTCCTGTTGTTCGCGCTCACGATGGTGCTGACGCGTTCACGCGAGGGGGCGTTGCGGTTGGTGACGCAGAAGACCGACGAGCTTCGCTTCCGGGCGCTGCACGACAGCCTGACGAAGCTTCCGAATCGCGCCTTGGTGCTCGACCGAACGGAGCAGATGCTGGCGCGAGCGCGACGCCATGGCGTGCCCGTGGCGATCATGTACATCGACCTGGACGGCTTCAAGCAGGTGAACGACACGTTCGGCCACGCGGCGGGAGACGAGCTATTGAGGGTCGTCGCGGAGCGCCTGATGGCGGTCATGCGCGAGAGCGACACCGTGGGGCGTCTCGCCGGAGACGAGTTCGTGGTCCTCCTGGAGTCCGCGTCCCTCGACGCGGGCCCCGAGCTCGTCGCGCAGCGCATCATCGATGTGCTGGCGCAGCCGATCGAGCTGTCGACGGCCGGCGGCAAGGGGGTGTCGGTGACGGCGAGCGTCGGGATCGCGCTCGGGCAGCGTCCCGACGCCGAGCAGCTGTTGCGCGACGCGGATCTGGCGATGTACGCAGCCAAGACGGCGGGGCGGAGCCGCTATGTGATCTTCGAGGCCCAGATGCAGGTCGCGGCTCAGGATCGCCTGGACCTCGAGCTCGAGTTGGCCGGTGCGCTGGACGCCGGGCAGCTGTTCTTGATGTATCAGCCAATCTTCGATCTCGAGACCGAGACGGCGACCGGCGTGGAAGCTCTCCTGCGCTGGCGTCACCCGACGCGGGGAATCGTCCCCCCGGACGCGTTCATTCCGCTGGCTGAGAACAGCGGCCTGATCGTGGAGATCGGGCGCTGGGTGCTCGATCGGGCGTGCGCGCAGGCGGCAGCCTGGCGCAACGACGGCCATGAGCTGGGAATGGCGGTCAACGTGTCGGGACGCCAACTCGACGAAGACGTACTGATCGAGGACGTGCGCGGCGCGATCGAGCGCCACCACCTCGACGCGAGCACGCTCACGCTCGAGATCACCGAGACGACGCTCATGCGCGACGCCGAGGCGAGCGCGAAGCGCCTCCAGGAGCTCAAGGCGCTGGGGGTGCAGATCTCCATCGATGACTTCGGCACCGGCTACAGCTCGCTGGCCTACCTTCGCCAGTTCCCCATCGATGCGTTGAAGATCGACCGGTCCTTCATCTCGGGCATCGCCACGAGCAGAGCCTCGACGGCGCTCATCCACACGCTCGTGCAGCTCGGCAAGTCACTCGATATCGAGACGCTGGGTGAGGGCATCGAGCAGCAGAGCCAGCTGCGCCGCCTCCAGCGCGAGCAATGCGATCGTGGGCAGGGGTTCCTGTTCGCCCGACCGCTGACGCCGAGAGGGATGCAACGGTTCCTCGAGGCCGGCGCTCGGTTGGGCACCGCCCAACCGGCGTGAGTCCGGGTCGCCACCACCGGGTCGCCAACGCGTCATCCGGCCAGGATGCGCAACGCCAGGATGGCGGCGACAAGAACGAGCACGGCCCCCTCGCGAAGCGGCAGGCTCCCCTCGAAGTGCCGGTCGGAGCGCAGCTCCTCGCGAAACTCCGCGGACCAGATGTCGCCCGGCGGGCGGACCCGCAATCGCTTTCGTGCGCTCATACTCCGAGCTCCCCGACGCGGCCGACCTTCTCCGTCTTCTCCCAGCGCCGCTCGGATCCGCGCAGCTCGGCGACGTAGCCGCCGACGGTCATCGCACACAGCAGCGGGCCATATCCGACCACGTAGAGCAGGGGCCGCACGAGCCAACCGAGCCGGCCCGACTCGTCCAGGCACTTCAGCAGATACGCCCCGACGATCGAGGCGGTCAGCCAGACGTCGGCGAACAGCAACAGGTAGGTGGCGAGCGGCTCGCCACCCCGCAGGCCGATCGCGTCCAGTTGCGTGCCGAACGCGGAGGTCACAACCGGGCCGGCGAGCCCGAAGACGATGAGCGTCAGGTTGATCGCGCCCGGGAACAGCAGCCCCTGGCGCCAGCAGCGCCGGCCCGCCTCGGGATCGATCAACAGGCTCGAGCAGGTGATGAACACGAATGCGCAGCCGGTGAGCGCCCACAGGGACTGGAACGCCGTCACCGACAGCGCCCGATCGCTGAAGAACAGGGTGACGAGGCCGATCGTGGCCACGCCCATGAACACCGGCATGAGGACGACCGAGGCCCAGATCGCGGCAAAGGTCGGCCCACCGAGCGGGCCCACCCGCAAGCGGTGCAGCCACACGCCACGAAAGCGCCACGTCACCTGCGTGTTGCCCCGCGCCCAGCGCACGCGCTGCTTCCACAGCGCGGCGATCGTCCGCGGCTCTTCGGCCCAGACCACCGCGTTGCCTTCGAAGCGCACGTCGTAGCCGGCGAGCTGGATGCGAAACGTGGTCACCGAGTCCTCGGCGAGGGTCGACGTGTCGATCTCGCCGCCGAGACACTCGAGCGCCTCGCGCCGGATCAGCTGGGCGCCTCCGGCCAGACAGGCCTGGGCGCCGATCGTGTTCTGGGCCCGGCGGGCCGCGGCCTGCGCGGTGATGTACTCGAATCCGACGAAGCGGTTCACGTAGTTGGGATGGGCGGTGCCCTCCTTTATGTAGGCCGTCACCCCGCCGACCTGCAGGTCCCCGAAGTGACGGGCCATGCGGCGCAGCGCCGTCGGCGAGACGAGCACGTCCGCGTCGATGACCAGCACCGCCTCGTACCAGCCGTCGCTTCGGATGCGCTCGAGCCCGTAGTTGATCGTCGCCGCCTTCCCCTGCCCACCCTGCTCGCGGCGCAGGTTGATGACCGAGCCGGGGTGCTGGCGGGCGCGCTCGTCGATGATCTGCGGCGTGTCGTCGCTGCTGCCGTCGTCGACGGCGTAGACGCGCACCTTCTCGGTCGGGTAGCGCATGTCGAAGAGCGTGTCGATCGTGCGGCCGAGCACGGCACCCTCATTCCAGGCGGGGATCACGACGGCGACGCGGGGATACAGCTCGGTCGCCCTCGCGTAGGGTCGCCGCAGGATGTGGATCCCGGCGAGCAGGAACTGCAGGCAGCCGACGAGCACCACCACGGCTCCGGACAGGACCATCACGACGAGCAGCACATGCACGACGCCGATCATGAGACGCCGCCCAGCGCGGGTGCACTGCCCACGAGCGCGGCCGGTGACACCGCGCTCGACTCGTCGCCGGCGACGGTCGCGAGGTCTTGCTGGCGAACCACCTCGAGGGGCTCGGCATAGGTCGAGCTGCCGAAGCGACCCCAATAGCGAGCGGTCGCGCGAAGCAGCTCGGGCGCAAGGTAGCCGCGGATCGCCGTCTGTGAGGCGTACTGCTCGATGAGCCCGATCTTGCGCTCCAGGACGTCGTCGATCGACACGAAGCGAGTCGGCCGGAAGTCCACGGTGCTCGACGGACTCTGGTAGGCGTAGACCCGCGGGACCGCGCGCGCCGCCACGAGCGTCGCGTGGTGGACGCTGCGATGGTCCTGGTGGACGTCCTGGGCGGTATGCGTGTAGACCGTGGTCGGCCGGACCTCGTCGAGCACATCGAAGATCGCCGCCACGGTCCCACCGCCAACGGAGATGTCGGTGTCATCGAGCGCGAGCAGGAACAGGCGCGCCGACAGCAGGGCCGCGGGGCGCTCGGCCTCGGCCACGCGGACGGCTCCCGCGCCGCCGGCCTCCCCTGCCGTCATCGTCAGGAGCGTGATCGCTTGACCCGCGTCGCGATGGTGCAGCAGGATGCCGCCGCAGCCGATCTCGATGTCGTCGGGGTGCGCGCCGATGGCCAGGACGCGCTCGGTCGGACCACGCCGGCTGCGGTTGGCGCGGTCGAGCGCCACGGCGCGACGGACCTTCGCGAGCAGCTCCTGTGGAGCGATCGGGTTGGTGATGAAGTCGCTCGCTCCGGCGCGCATCGCCGCCACGGCGTCCGCGAACTGCTCGTGTCCGCTCATCACGAGGGCCACGAGCTCTGGATCTCCCAGGCGCCCTTGGCGTACGAGCTCCAGGCCATCCAGGCCGGGAAGATCGACATCGGTGATCAGCACGTTCCAGTCGCGGGACAACAGCAGCTCCTCCGCGGCCTCCGCACTCACCACCCGGGTGACGTCTGCCACCTCACCGAGCAGCTGCTGCGTCGCGACCGCGGACACCGCGTCCTCCTCGACCAGCAGGATCCTCGTCGCGTCTCCGCTCACGGCGACCGGCTCCCCACCCGACCGGGGAGGCTCGCCTCGAGATCTGGGTCCCCCACCCCGCGACCCCCGCCGCCGGCAACCTGCGCGGCCTCGCGCTCTTGTGCGGCGATGTCCGCCAGCGGCAGGACTCGCTCGTCGAGGAAGCGCACCATCGCGACCTCCGCAAAGTCGAGTGGCGCCTGCGGAGCCGAAGCTCCGAGCGCCTCGGCGACCGCGAGCGTGGGCATGTCGACGCCCGCAGCGACCGTGAGGGCCATGGTGCCCGGGAAGCGCGGATTGATCTCGAGCAGCGCCGGCGCGCCGTCGGCGGCGTCCTTGACCTGCACGTTCGCGACCGTCGTGAGCCCGACCGCCTCAGCGGCGGTTCGACCGAACGCCTCCAGCCGCGCGTCGTGGAGCGTTCGTCCCGCCACCGCGATGCCCGAATGGACCTTCAACCGTGCCCGCGGAACGACCGAGCGGACCGTGCCGTCGGCGCTCGCGAACACGTCGAGCGAGTACTCGGGCCCGGGCAGGTGCTCCTGCACGAGCAACGTTCCATCGCGCGGGAGCCGCGCGAGATGCTGACGTCGCCGAACGAGCTGCAGGCCGCGGGAGCCGCTGCCCCGGCGCGGCTTGACGATCGCGGGCATGGCCGGCGCCTGCCAATCGAAGTCTCCGTCGACAAGCCAGCAGTCGGGAACGCGCACTCGCTTGCGGCAGCACGCGTCGAGCGACCACTTGTCGAGGCACACCTCGAGGGTCGACTCCTCGGCCAGCACGAGCGCGACCGCCGCGGCCTCGAAGCGCTCGCGCCGGCGAGCGAGCGGCAGCAACTCCACGTCGACCGTCGGCACGACGACGTCGATCAGTTCGCGCCGGCAGAGCTCGAGCAGGACGTCGGCGAACTGCGGGTCGTCTCCCGGCGGCACGATCGCGCGTTGCGGCTCGGGCACGAGGTAAAGCCCGGCGGCGTAGGGGTCGATGTCGGCCGCGAAGATCGTCGTGGTCTCGCCCGCGATCGTGCGCATGACCGCGATGCCGGCGGGACCGCCGACACCGGTGACGAGTACGCGGCGGAGGCGCTCAGCGGGCACCGGCGCCCACCACCAGTCCGCAGAGGCACGGACGTCGGTCTGCACGACGGACGGGCAACCCGGATTCCTCTCACGACACGGTCGGAACGGCCAACATAGATCACGACGCGCTCAGCCTGGCCCGTAGAACGCCGCACGCCGCGGGTGGCGTCTACTGGTCCCCGGCGGACCGGCGGCGAGGCCTACCGCGGCTGCAGGCGCATCGCGTGCGATGCCGTCTCGGCGCCCTCGAGGTGGGCCACGACCAGAACGCTCATGCCGTCCTGTGCGCGCAGCTTCGCGATCGCGGGCGCACCGAGCGGGACGCGCACGGTTGACACCTGACCAGTTGGTGCGGACAACGGTGCGCTGCCGAGGGTGGCGCCCGCCCCGCGAAGCGCGATCGTGCCCGTGCACGGACGCCCGAGCAGGTCGCAGTAGAGCGACAACGCGACATAGCCCCCGCGCTTGACGCGCGTCGTCGCCTGCCCGAAGTCCAGGGCCGACTTGCCGCCCGGCTCGCCGGGCTGGCCGTGGAGCCCACCGGGACACAGCGGCGTCGCGTCGACGCCGGTCGCGAGCGTGGACTGCAGCAGCAGCTCTTCGTGCACGTTACGCGCGAAGCCGTCGCTGGCGGCCACGTCCGTGCTGAGGAGCGTCGCGCCGTTATTCGTCCCGTTATTGGCGATGAACGAGTTCATGACCGCGCCCGGGACGGTGCCGATGACAGCGTACGGCACGCCACTGGGATAGTGGTTGGGGTCAAACCCACCCTCGTCGTTGAAGTCGACGATGTCACCCCGGCTCACGCAGAAGTTCGTCGGCTGATACGAGGTCACCGTGCGCCGCGTCGCGTTCGGGGCGCCGCAGGTCGGAATCACGAACGGCTGACTGGTGACATCGACGCGGACACCTCCGCCTCCCGTCGGGGTGAGGGCCTGGAAGTGGATCTCGGCGAGCGGGGCGGGGCCGCCGGCGGCCGGCTCGGCGCAGCCCTCCAGACGGATCGCGGTGATCTGCCCGCCCGTGGGCGCGCTCGGCCGCGCGCCAGGTGGCAGCGTGACATTCCAGAGGGCGGTGTCGGCGCCGTCGTGATGCACGTGACGGACGGCGCCGGTCCCCGCATACTCGAGGTTCGTTGCGGTGTCCCTCGTCGCCGCGACCGCGAGCGGGCTGCCGAACGTCATGACCGTTGCGCCCGCGCCCGCCGGCAGCGTGAGCAAGGCCACCATCGTGAGCGCGATGGTGCACAGCGGCGTCCTGCGATGGACATCGTGCTTGGCCATGGCCAAGTCCTTGCTGGACAATCGAACGTCGGTCCGGTACCGCGGCCTGCTCCGCCGTCCTCCTGGAGCCGGCTGCGCGCCGAGGCGAGCGGCGATGCCCGGACATGGGGTCTTCCCTTCAGCCTAGCCTGCGCCGCCGCGCGCCGGGGTGGCGTGCACTACGGACATCGCAGCGTAGTAACCGACGACAGACCCGCGGAGCGGAGCGGATTGCAGAGCGTTCTGCGTCATTGAAACTGATCAAGAGGCAGATAGAGGCCGACCGTATGCCGATCGTCGGATTGGCAGGTTGGGTGCGTGCTGATGGCCAGTGACGTTGAACAGCGGGGCCGGACGCTCATCACTGACGATGAGATCTTCGCCAGCGTGCCGGTGCGACTCACTCCGGCCGCCGTGCGCGTGAGCGTCGTGATCCCCGCGCGTAACGAGGCGCGGAACCTCGCCTACGTGTTCGCCCGGCTCCCGGCCGGGCTGCACCAGGTTCTGCTCGTGGACGGACACTCCACCGATGGCACGCCGGCCGAGGCGCGGCGGCTGTGGCCCGAGGTGCAGATCATCCAGCAGCCGGGCAAGGGGAAGGGCGACGCGCTGAACGCGGGGTTTGCGGCCTGCACCGGTGACGTGATCGCGATGCTGGACGCGGACGGCTCGACGGACCCACGCGAGATCCCACGCTTCGTGTCCGCGCTCGGCGCCGGGGCGGATGTCGCCAAGGGCTCGCGCTACGCCCAGGGCGGCGGCAGCAGCGATCTGACGTCCACGCGCCGGTTCGGTAACGCGTTCCTCGGCTGGCTCGTCAACTCGCTGTATGACACGCGCTTCAGTGATTCTGTTACGGCTACATCGCCTTCTCGCAGCGGTGCCTGCCGTACATCCGCTTCGACGCCGGCGGCTTCGACGCCGAGACGCTGATCAACGTCCGCGTCGCGCGTGCCGGGCTGCTGATCCAGGAGGTGCCGAGCTACGAGCGCCCCCGGCTACACGGGGAAAGCAATCTGAAGGCGGTCCGGGACGGGCTGCGCATCCTCCGCACGATCGTCCTCGAGCGGCTGCGGGTGTCTCAGCGGCGTTCGCTGAACGCACTGCTGCGCAAAGAGGGTCCCTCCGACATATGAGGGTCGCGTTCCTCACCCACGCCTACGGAGGCGGACACGGCGTGGACGGCGGCGACGGCGTCGTCGGCCGACACGTACGTGTGCTGGCCACGGCGGTGGCCCGCGACAGCGGCACGGCCGAGGTGCTGCTGCATACCACGCGCCACCGAGACCTGCCGTCCGCGGAGGAGGGAATCACGATCAAGCGCTTCTCGTCGTGGGTTCCCGGCAAGTACGTGGCGTCGCGCGGGCTGTGGTCCTATCTGCGCCGTCACAGCGGGGACTTCGACCTGCTGCACGTGCACGGGGAGCGGATGCTGTCGGCGCTGCTGATCGCCCAGGCCACGCCACGACACCTGATCGTCACGCCGCACTTCTATGCCTCCTCCGGGACGCACCTCCGGCGCATGGCGCAGGGTCGTGGAGAGCACCTGGCGGACCGTCAGCTGCTCGCCCGGGCCGAGCGCGTGCTGTGTGTCTCACAGAGCGAGGCGCTGCTGGTGTCCCGGTACGCGCCGCAGGCCAGTGTGCGCGTCGTCCCCAACGGGTCAGACGCCGAGTCGCTCGCTCCACCGTCGCCGCATCCGATGGACGGCGACGTCATCGTCAGCGTCGATCGACTCACACGCTGGGCCGGGATCCAGCGAGTGATCTCGGCTCTGCCGGCGCTGCCATCGCGCTACACGATGGTCGTCGTCGGGCGGGGGCGTGCGCGCAGCATGCTCGAGGCGCATGCCGACTACCTCGGAGTCGCCGACCGCGTGCGATTCGCCGGTGGCGTGACCGACGCCGTGCTGCATCGGTTGCTGCGCACGGCCTCGGTCGTGGCGACGCTCAAGGAGGAGGACCTGTGGGGCGGGACGTTGCTCAGCGCGGCCTGCGCCGGCACACCCGTCGTCGCCTCGGATATGCCAGCCCACCGCGAGGCGGCAAGGCTGGTCGGCAGTGAGGGGATCAGCTTCGTCTCACGGCGCGCCTCACCACTCGCCGTCGCCGACGCGGTCACGCAGCTGGCGGCGACCGGCGAGCACCCCTTTGCCGTCCTCGTGCCCAGGTGGGCCGACCTGGCCGAGGAGACCATGTCGATCTATCGGGAGGTACTCGATGATGAGCTCTGACCGCGCGGCGCCGGGCGCGACGCTGATCATGGAGTGCGACGTCGCCGCGGGCATCCCGACGATCGCGGCCACCGCCGCGGTCACGCACGCCCTCGTCCTCGTGCGCGTGTTCAGCGAGCCGATTGGGCTGCTGCGCGCGTCGCTCCCGGCCGAGGGTCTGGAGTCCGACGAGCTCGCACGCGCGATCGTGCGCGACTTCGAGCCCCAGCTGCGCGAGCGGATCGAGGAGTGTGGGCTGAGCTGGCGTGGCGAGCTGGCGACGGGCGGTCTGCGACCGCCGCGTACGCCGCACTTCCTCGAGAGTCGAGCCCGGGCGCTGCGCGACGGTCCGCAGATGACGGTCGCCATCTGCACCCGCGATCGTCCCGACGGGCTCGCGCGGCTGCTGGAGAGCCTGCACATCCAGGAATATCAGCGGCTGCACGTCATCGTGGTCGATAACGCCCCGTCGGACGACCGCACGCGTCGGATCGTTTCCGGGCTCTCGGGGGACCGTGACGTCAGCTACGTGATGGAGCCGCGCCCCGGCCTGTCGTGGGCCCGCAACCGCGCGATCGAGGCCTCGGACGGCGAGGTGATCGCGTGGGCCGATGATGACGAGATCTGCGATCGCTGCTGGGCGGCCGAGCTCGCGCGAGCCTTCGTCGAGGTTCCCGACGCCGGTGCGGTGACCGGGATCGTCATCCCGGCCGAGCTCGATACGCCGAGCCAGGCACGATTCGAGCAATACAGCGGGGTCAGCCGGGGACGCGGCTTCACGCGAGCGATCTTTTCACCGGCCACCGCATACCTGCAGAGCCCGCTCTACCCGCTACCGCCGTTCGGCTGCGGCGGAAACATGGCCTTTCGCCGCGAGGCCGTCGAGCGGATCGGCCGCTTCGACTGCGCACTGGGCGCGGGAACGGCAACGCTGGCGGGCGAAGACACCGCGGCGCTCAGCGAGCTGCTGCTCGGCGGCGGCACGCTCGTGTATCAGCCGACGGCGATCGTGCATCACCGTCACCGGCGCGACGACGCCGCGCTGCGCCACCAGCTGCTCGGCTACGGCCGCGGCCTGACCGCCTTCTATGCGAGCACGCTCATGCACGACCCGAGCTGTGTGCGGGAGCTGCTGCATCTCAGCCGGCAGGCGGCACGCGACGAGTTCTCGCGGCGAGGGCGGCGCCTGCGTGAGCTCGACGACGACTTCCCGCGCGATCTGCTGCACGCTCGGCGTGTCGGCATGCTGCAGGGCCCCTTCATGTACGCCGGCGCGCGGCTGCACGCGCGGCGGCTCGGGCGCGCCCCGGCGCGATCGTGAGCGGCGATGCACGCGCCGCCCACAGTGGCCGTGCTCGTGTACCACAGCATCGCCGCGACGACGACGCGGTCGTTTGCGCAGTTGACCATCGACCCCGGGCTGTTCGACGAGCACCTCGCGGCGCTGGGTGAGCAAGCGCTCGAGGTGATCCCGTTCGGCGCGGTGCCGGATGCGTTGGCCTGCGCGAACGGCGCCGCGGTCGCGATCTCGATCGACGACGGCCTGGCCGACAGCGCATCGGACGCCGCGCCCGCACTCGCGCGCCACGGGATGCCCGCGACGCTGTTCGTCCCAAGCGGCTTCGTCGGCGACCGGTCGCGCTGGTTGCGCGGCGAAGACGGCGAGCGACCGATGCTCGGCTGGGGCGATCTCACCGACCTCGCGCAGGCCGGGTTGGAGATCGGCTCGCACGGACGGCGCCACCTGGCCGCGGACATCAATCCGGCCGAACTGGTGCAGCGCGACGCCGTCGCCAGCAAGATCGAGCTCGAGGACCACCTCGGCCGTGCGGTCTCGAGCTTCGCGTATCCGTTCGGCTACCACTCCGCGTCGTCGCGGCGCGCGATTCGCGCGGCGGGCTACGCCCAGGCGTGCGTGACCGGTGACCTGCCCGCCCGCGGCGGCGACGATCGCTGGACGCTGCCGCGCCTGCAGGTTCAGGGCGGGATGACGCCCGAGGCGCTGCTCGCGCTCGTGCGCTGGCGTCCTGCGCCCGCGGCGCGCGCATGGGCTCACGCCAAGCAGCGCGTCTGGCACGCCGGCCGGCGCTGGGCCGGCTGGGGCCCTCCGGAGTCCGGGCGTGCGGAGGAGCCGGCCTGATGACCGCCCCGGGCCCGATGCGCGTGGCGGTCATCGACGTCGACGACCCGCTGACCGATCTCGATTGCTCGCGCGAGGACACGCCGCCCTACGCGGGCGCGTGGATCCTGGCCTGTCGCGACGGCAGGCCGCTCGGGAGCGTCGAGCTGCCGCTTCGGGGCACGCGGGTGAGCGCGGCCGACCTCGAGCGCGAGCTGCACGGCCGGCTCGGCGAGGCGTGGTGGCTGGAGCCATACGGCAGCGCCGACGTGCCGACGCTCGTCCACGCGAGCGTCATCGTCCCCACGAATGCCGCGCGCCCGGCGCAGCTTCGACGCTGCGTGCAGCGACTCGTGACGCTCGATCATCCCGACTACGAGGTGATCGTCGTCGACAACCGGCCGGCCGCCGACGCGCCGCTCGAGCTCGCCGGGGCGAGGGTCATCCGCGAGGCGCGTCCGGGGATCTCGGCGGCCCGCAACCGTGGACTGGCGGCGGCCACCGGGGAGATCATCGCCTTCACCGACGATGACGTCGACGTCGACCGCCGCTGGCTGCGCGCGCTCGGCGAGCGCTTCGCGCGCCAGCCGGAGGTCGCCGCCGTGACCGGTCTGGTCGTGCCACTCGAGCTGGAGACGGCGGCCCAGGTCTGGTTCGAGCGCTCCGGCAGCGGGCCCGACCGCAGCTACGCCCCGCTCACGTTCGAGCTCGCCGGGCGCTTCCGCATGCGGCGTCGCGACGGCGAGACGGGGGCCGAGCGCGTTGATTCGCTGTACGCGACCGGAGAGCTGGGCCTCGGCTCGAACATGGCGTTCCGCGCCGCCGCGCTTCGGGCGGCCGGCGGGTTCGACGAGGCGCTGGGCACCGGCACGCCGAGCCGCGGCGGGGAGGACCTCGCAATGCTGGTCGAGTTGCTGGCCAGCGGCCACCCCCTGGCCTACGAACCGAGCGCGATCGTCTACCACACCCATCGGGCCACGCTCGCGGAGCTCGACCGGCAGATCTACGGCTACGGCGTCGGCTTCACCGCGATGCTGACGGCGATCGCGCTGCGTAACCCGCGGCACCTGGCCGGCCTGGCGGCGGTGGTTCCCAGGTGGCTGCGATCGTTGCGCGACCCCGCCTCGGCCAAGCACGCGGGTCGCCCTGCCGACTATCCCGGCGCGCTCGCGCGGGCGGAGCTGCGCGGCATGCTCGCCGGCCCCTTCGCATACCGGCGCTCCCGGCGCATGCAGCGGCGGTGGTCCGCGCCGGCGCCGGCGACGGGCCCGATCAAGGTCTGCGTGATCGACGTCGAGCGATATCCGGCCTCGATCAGCGGCGAGCCGGGCTACGTGGCGCTGCGAGCGCTTGTGCGTGAGGGCGGGCGCCCGCGGGGAATCATCGAGCTGCCCTTCGACCGCGGCGAGCTGACGCGCGAGGAGCTAGGGAGCGCCATCGCGGCGCTCCCGCCGAGCGTCCACGCCCCGCCGCTGACCCGCCCGCAGAGCGGACGACTGCCGCCGATCTCGGTCGTCATCCCGAGCATGCTGGAGCGGAGCTCGAGCCTCGACGACTGCCTGCGCTCACTGGCGGCGCTCGACTATCCCGACTATGAGGTGATCGTCGTTGACAACCGCCCGGCGGGCTCGCCGTACGTCGACCTGCCGGGCGTGCAGGTGCTGTCCGAGCCGCGCCCCGGCATCTCGGCGGCGCGCAACCGTGGGCTGGCGGTGGCCACCGGGGAGATCGTCGCCTTCACCGACGACGACGTCGAGGTCGACCGGGATTGGCTCCTGGCGATCGCGCTGCGCCTGCGGGCCCATCCGGAGGAGGCCGGCGTCGCCGGAATGGCGATGCCACGCGAGCTCGAGACGGCCGCCCAGATCGCGCTCGACGCCTACTACGGAGGCTTCGGGCCGGTCATGTTCGAGCCGGTCTCGCACCGCCTGCGCGCCCCGCCGGGCCCCTGGATGGGCCTGCGCCCGGCAACCGTCAACGCCGTCGGCGATGACGGCCGACCACGGCACAGCTTCTCGCTGTACGCGGCCGGCAGCTTCGGCGCCGGCGCGAACATGGCCTTCAGAGCGACCGCGCTGCGCGAGCTCGGCGGCTTCGATCTTGCGCTCGGCGCGGGAACCCCCGCCCACGGCGGTGAAGACCTCGAGCTGTTCGCGCGGCTGGTGTGGCGCGGGGGGAGTCTCGGCTTCGAGCCCGCAGCGCTCGTGCACCACACTCACCGGCGCGAGGACGAGGCCCTGCGCCGTCAGATCGAGGGCTGGGGCAGCGGCTACACCGCCCTCCTGCTGGCGCTCGTCCTCGAGGACCCCCGCCACCTCGGGAGCATGCTCGCCACCCTGCCGCGCGTGGTGCGCGGGCACGGGAGTCGCGGGTCGAGCCGTGACCCGCCACCGCTCGACCCGCGCCTGCGCGAGCTCGCGCAGATCGAGCGCCGGGGGATGCGGGCCGGGCCCGCGGCGTACCTGCGCGGTCGCCTGCGACGGTCTCGGTGAGACGCCCGCGCCTGCAGAAGTCGCTGACCGTCAACGCGTTCTCGCTGATGACCGCGACCTTGGGGACGAATGCGCTCGGATTCGTGTTCTGGACGCTGGCCGCGCGCCTCAAGGTGCCGGCGGTGGTCGGCCGCGCGACGGCGGCGATCGCCGCGCTGACGCTGCTGGCGACGATCGCCCAGCTCAATCTGACAAACCTGTTCGTGCGGCTGCTGCCCGCGGCCGGGCGACTTGGCAACCACCTGATACGCCGCGGCTATCTGGCCGCGATCGCGGTGTCGCTCGTGGCCGGTGGCGTGTACGTGTCGACCGGCCTGAGCGCGAGCGTCGTCACCGGAGGCTGGGAAGAGCGAGTGCTGTTCACGATCGCCGTCGCCGTGCTGGCGATCTTTGCCTTGCAGGACTCGGTGCTCACCGCTCTGCGGCTGACGCCGTGGGTGGCGGTGGAGAACCTCTCATTCGGGACCGCCAAGCTCCTGCTGCTGCCGCTCTTCGTGCTCCTGCCGATCGCCGCGGGCATCGTCGTGTCGTGGATGGTCCCGGCCGCGGTGGCCGTGATCGTCGTCAGCACCGTCCTCTTCCGCAGGGTGCTCCCGGCCCGCGAGAGCATCGACGGTACGCTCCCGGGCCGGCAGCGGCTGGCCTCATTCGTGGCCGGCGAGTACGTCGGCAGCATCTGCGCCACCGCCACCGTGCAGCTCGTGCCGCTGATCGTCGTGGCGCGACTCGGCCCCTCGCAGGCGGCCTACCTCGCCCTCCCGTGGCTGATGGCCATGGGCATCACGTTCCTGATGTGGAACATCGCGTCGACATTCGAGGTCGAGCTCCTGAGCGAGATGGGGACCTCCGACGCGCTCCTGCGGCGCAGCCTGCACCTGTGGGGCGGGGTGGTGCTGGCGGCCGTCGCCGTGTGCGTCGTCGGCGCCCATCCGCTGCTCGAGCTCGCCGGTCCCCGCTACGCGGCGCACGGCACGGGGTTGCTGCGCCTCATCGGCCTGAGCACGCCGTTCGGCGCGGTGATCGCGCTGTACAGCACCCTCGCCTGGCTGGACCAGCGCATCTGGATGCTCGCCGGGCTGCAGGCCGCCATGGGTGTGGCGATGCTCGGACTGACCCTGGCGCTCCTCCCGAGCGCGGGCCTCGTCGCCGTCGGCTGGGCAAACCTCACCAGCCAGGCGGTGGCGGCCATGGTGATGGTGCCGCTCGCCCTCCGTCGCGTGCGCCGGGGCGAGCTGGTGGCGGCACGGTGAGTACGGGCGCGCCGCGGATCGTCAGGCAGGTTGCGCTGAGCCGCTCGCGCACGGAGCTGACCGCGTACGCAGGGATCCTCGCGAGCGCCGCGGCGGTGGCTCTCCTCGTGGCCTCGCCGACACCCTGGTTGGCGCTACTGGGCGCGCTGCAGCTGGCCGGCGTGCCGGCCGGCGCCGCCGTCATGTGCCGTATCGACAGCGGCGATGGCGTGGCTCAGGCCGGCCTGACCCTGGTGATCAGCCTGGCGGCGTTCGCGCTCGCCAGCGCAGCGATGATCTGGGCGGCCTGGTGGCACCCGCGGGCGCTGCTGGCGCTCGCCGGTCTGAGCGTGGTCTCGTGCGCGCTGCGACTGGCGCGCGGGGCGTGACGGTGACCCGGCGGCGCACTGCCGGGCCCGTGCTGCTGCTCGTGCTCGGGATCGGCGCCTGGGCCTATGGCGTGAGCCAGATCCGGCGTTCGGGTATCGGCTCCTACGGGCTGCTGGCGAGCGCCGACGTGTGGTTCGTCCTCGGCCTGGCGACGTTGCTCGCCGGGGCGCTGGTCGAGCTGCTGCGGCACGAGCCGCGCGGGTGGCTGCTCGGGCTCTACCTCGCCGGGCTGATCGTGGCGATCCACTCGACGGTGCCGATCATCTACGGCGGCACGCCCGAGTACGCCTGGGTCTATAAGCACGTCGGAATCGCACAGGCGCTCGGAGGAGCCGGCCGCGTCACCGACCCGAACAGCATCTACCAGGAGTGGCCGGCGCTGTTCGCCAGCATCGCCGCGATCAGCGGGCTGGCGCACGTGGCGCCGTTGTCGTTTGCCGCCTGGGCGCCGGTGGCCTTCGAGCTCGCCGATGCGCTGCTGCTGCTCGGCGTGTTTCGCCTGCTGGCCGGCGAGCGTCGCGTCGCCTACCTGGCGGTCCTGCTCTACGTGGGCCTGATCAGCTGGGTCGGCCAGGACTACCTCTCACCGCAGGCGTTCGGCTACCTGCTCTGGCTCGGGGTCATCCTCATCGTGCTGCGCTGGCTGCGCGCGCCCGCCCCGGCGCGCCAGCCGCACGGCCGGCTGGCCCGGCTGCGAGCTCCGCTGCTCGCCGGGCTGGGCGCCCCGCCGGAAACCTCGCGAGCGTTGCGGGCCGTCGCGGTGGCGCTCGTGGCCGTGATCTACCTCGCCATCGTCGCCGCCCACCAGCTCACGCCGTACATCGCGCTGGCGGGCATCGCCGGGCTGACGGTGCTGGACCTCGTGCGGCCACGCTGGCTGCTCGTGTTGATGGCCGCGATCGCCGCCGGGTACCTCATTCCCCGCTACAGCCTGATCGCTGACGACTTCGGGGGCCTGTTCAGCGGCGGCAACCCGATTCAGAACGCCTCCGGCGTGCGCGGCGCCAGCCATGCCGGTGCCGAGACGACGACGGCGCTGATCGTGCGGGCGCTCGCCGCCGGCATGTGGCTGCTCACACTGGCCTCGATCGCGCGCCACCATCGAGCGCCCGGGCACGTCGCGATCCCGGCCGCGCTCGCCTTCAGCCCATTCGTGATCCTCATCGCCCAGAGCTACGGCGGCGAGGCCATCTACCGGGTGTATCTGTTCTCGGCGCCGTGGTGTGCGCTGCTGATCGCCGGCGCGTGCTGCGAGCTGCGGGCGCCGGCGGCACGCTGGCTGGTCACCGCCGGCGTGTGCGCAGCGGCCGCGTTCGCCGGCCTGCAGGGGCTCTACGGGCCGGTGCTCGTCAATGCCGTCACCCCCGCGGAGCTCGACGCCAGCACGTGGCTGTATGGCCACATCCCGCGCGGCTCGCTGATCGTGCTTCCGGCCGACAACTTCCCGGTGCTCGAGACGGCCGAGTACGACTCCTACGGACTGCAGGTGATGCCGTCCGACCCGCAGGACGGCGAGGCGTGGCTGGATGAAGCCAACCTGTCGGCGGTCGACAGCTGGATGGTCTCGCTCGGCTACCGCAGCGCCTACGTCGTGTTCAGCCGCGGGATGAGCGCCTATGCCAGCTACTTCGGTGCCCCCAGCGGCTTCGCTCAGCTCTCGCGCGAGGTGTCGACGGCGCCCGGCTGGTCGGTCGTGTACCGCAATGCCGACACGATGATCTATCGCGTGAACCTGGACCCGACCGCCCTGGCGAGGCTCAGCGCGGCGCCCGCCCCGGCCGCCGCGGCTCCGGCGAGGATCGCCAGCGCTCGCGTCACCTCGCCTCTGCGCAGGTCGCGCACGACGGCCAGTGGGAGCGTGCGCAGGACGTAGAGGCGCTCGTCGCTGAGCGCGCGCTCGGCCCCGAGATAGTCGGACAATTCGATCTTGCCGGCACCTTCGGCGAAACATCGCCGAAGGTAGAAGGCGAACGAGCAGCGCTCGGGCGGGACCTCATGGTCCACGACCGCGGTGGGGACGTAGATCCACCGCATGCCGGCCGCGTCGGCGCTGACCCGAATGCACAGATCGGTGTCTTCCGGACGCGAGGTGTGACCCACCTTGCCGAAGCCGCCGCGGAACCCGCCGACCGCCTCGAACGCGTCGCGACGGACGGCCATGTTCTCGCTCCAGACGTTACGCACGGCGGCGGCAGCGATCGGCAGCCCAGCATGGGAGGCACCGACGACCCAGGCGAACTCGTCGGGGAACCAGCGCGGGCGCGGGCACTGCCAGGCCGGCGTGACCCTCCCGCCGCTGCCCACCACCTGGGGGTCGGCGAACGGCGCGAGCAACTCGCCCAGCCAACCCGGCTGCGCCTGCACATCGTCGTCGAGGAACACGAGCACGGGCGCGTGGGCAAGCGCCGCGCCGGCGTTACGAGTGCCCGAGGCGCCGGCGACACCGGCGTTGTCGACGATCTCGATGTTCGGGACCTCGGCCCGCAGCCGGGCGGACAGGGCGGCGTTGTGATCGACGGCGACGACGATCTCGCGCGGAGGCGGCACCTGCGCGCGTGCGGAGGCGATCGCGCGCAGCAGGGGCTCCCAACGCCGCTCGGAGGCGCAGGCGATCACGGCGCTGGCCGCCGGCGCGCTCATGTCGCTGGCGCGGGCTCGTCGATGCGCAGCACCCGCCCGGGGTTGCCGACCACGACGGCCCAGTCCGGGACGGACTTGGTGACCACCGCGAGCGCGCCGATGCGCGCGTGGTCGCCGACGTGCACGCTGCCGATGACCACGCAGCCGGTGCCGAGTTCGACATCGTCGCCGAGGGTCGCCACCCCGACCTCGCGCCCCAGCGGTCGACGCTGTTGCCCACCGTCACGTTGTGGCGCAACTGACAGTCGCTGCCGATCGTGCAGTGAGGGTTGAGGACGATGCCGTGAGGGTGATAGAGGCGCAGTCGCGGGCCGATCGTCGCCTCCGCGGGGATCTCGAGCCCGAGCACCAGCGAGGAGATCAGCCAATAGGAACTGCCGATCAGCCGGGCGAGTGGCCCGCCGCGGGAGGAGGCCCGCTGGGCGAGACGAAGCGAGACGAGGAGCAACTGTGAGTCTGGTCGACCTTTGTTCACCTTCCAGTCCTGCAGCATCCATGAGACGATGTTCATGCGTAGCACTTTTGTCGAAGCTGCCGGTCTGACTCGCGCTGCTGGACCGGGGCGCCGATGATGGCGGCGACATGGAGCAGAAGCGACTTCCCCGACCCCTGCTGGTCGCGCTCGCTCTGGTCACTCTGGCGAGCGGCGCTCCCGTCGCGCTCGCCGCGACTCGCTCTCACTCCTCGCCGCGTGTGCACCGGCGTCACGCACCGATCACACGGCCGCGTCGCGCGCGCATCAGTCAGGCCGCCGGAGCGGCGGATCCCTCCGGCATACCGATGCCGACGGCTCCGATCCGAGGTTGGCGCGAGGTGTTCGCCGACGACTTCACCGGCTCGACCCTGAACACTGATCTCTGGCGTACCTACTGGGGCCAGCCCGGAGGCGACCCCGGCGGCTGGTTCGATCCGTCCCACGTCAGCGTGTCGAACGGAGAGCTCGTGCTCAGCGGCTACCAGGATCCTGCCGACGGCGGCAAGTGGGCAACCGCGGGGGTGTCGAGCAGCCCCGGCCTCGTACAGACCTACGGCAAGTACCTCGTCCGCTTCCGCTTCGACGCCGGCGTGGGCATCGCGCACGCGATCCTGCTGTGGCCGGCGGACAACTCGTGGCCACCGGAGATCGACTTCAGTGAGGACAACGGCGCCAACCGCCAGACCGACTACGCGACGTTGCACTTCGGGTCCAGCAACACTCAGGTGCAGCGCAGCGTGGGGTGTGAACCTCACGCAGTGGCACACGCTCGGGGTCGAGTGGACGGCGGGGCGACTCGTGTACACGCTCGACGGGCGCAACTGGGCCACCGTCACGGGTGCGCAGGTCCCCGTCGATTCCGATGGCCATGGACATCCAGACGCAGGCCTGGGCCTGCGGCACGTCGACCTGGGAGCAGTGCCCCAACGCGACCACGCCCGCGCATGTGAATCTGTACGTCGACTGGGTGGTCGCGTACGCGCCCGCATAGCCCGGGGTGTGTCATCGACCACCCGCCGGCGCGTAGGCCACCACCCAGTCCACGTACATTCGCACCACCGGTGGCGTGCTCGAGTCGGGGCAATGCTCCCACGTGCCCGCGCACGGCCACGCCTGCGTCTGCATGTCCATCACCATCGGTGTCGCCGGCACGCCGCCGCTGCGCATCGTGAGCCACACGCGCCCGTCGAGGGTGTAGCGCAGACTCCCCGGGGTCCACTCGACTCCGAGCGTGTGCCACTGCGTCAGGTTCACCACAACGCCCTTGGAGATCGTCTCATCGGCGCGCCCGTAATGCAGGGTGGCAAGCGTGCTGAGGCGGTTGGTGCCGTTATCCTCACTGAAGTCGACCTCCGGCGGCCAGCTGTGATCGGCAGGCACCAGCAGTAACCCGTGCGCGATGCCCACGCCCGGGTCGAGGCGGAAGCGGACGAGGTACTTGCCGTAGGTCTGCACGAGGCCGGGGCTGCTGGACACTCCGCCGCTCGTCCAGCGGTCGCCATCGCGCGGGTCCCGGTAGGCGCTGATCACCAGCGTGCCACCCGACACGCTGACGTGAGACGGGTCGAACCAGCCGACCGGATCACCGCCGGGCTGTCCGTAGTACAGGCGCCACTTGTGGGGGTCGAGAGCGTGCCCGGCGAAATCGTCGGAGAAGACCTGACGCCACCCGGGAATGTTGCCCGTCGGCATCGGCTCCCGCCGACCGGCTCCGGCCGCGGGCACGGCGGTCGCGGTCGGCGGAACATCGGTGCCCGGCGGCGATCGTCCCCACAGCGACAGGCCGAAGGCCACGAGCGCGACGAGCATGACACCGATCAATGTCGCCACGCCGCCGTTCGGCATGGCCGGGCGCTTCGCGGCTGTCTCGCCCGATCGCATCGGTCACGGGACGAGGAGCCCCGCCGAGACCGAGCCGATGAACGCGGCACGTCTCATGCCAGGACCCTAGAGCGCGACGGCGAACGTGCGATCCGGCCCGGGCCACACGCTCGGTCCGTAGTTGGGCGCAGAGCTGGCCGTGGGCGGTTGAGCCGCTCATTCTCTACGCGGCGGCGCCGGGGTAGGGCGACGCGGCGGGGAACACGTCATCGACGGGCGCCGGCCTGCCGATCGCATAGCCCTGTGCGCAGCCGACGCCGTAGTCGACCAACTGGGAGAGCAGTTGCGGTTCCTCGACCCCCTCGGCGACGGTCACGTGGTGGAAGCCCCGCGCGTAGTCCGACGATGGCGCGGACGACCGTTTCCGTTGAGGTTCGAGGAGAGATCGCGCACGAACGAGATGTCGATCTTGAGCAGGTCGACGGGCAGTCGTTTGAGATGTTCGAGCGTTCCGTAACCAGTGCCGAAGTCGTCCAGCGCGATCCGACAGCCGAGTCCGGCGAAGCCTCGCGCACGAATGTCTCAGCCACGGGCAGGGTCGGCTCTTAGGGCGGTCTCGGTGATCTCGCACACGAGCCGCTGAGGGTCGACGCGGTGCTCCTCGAGCGCGTGCGCGAACGCCATGGAGAGTCCCAGGCGCCCGAGCGAGGCACCGGACAGGTTGAAGTGCACCGTGCGACCGCGGCCGGCCAGCGCAACGGCCTCGTGCATCACCCAACGATCGACCTCGACAATGAGCCCGAAGCGCTCGGCCGCCGGCAGGAACCTCCCCGGCGCCACGACGGTGCCGCCGGGCCCGAGCATCCGCACGAGCAGTTCGTGGCTGATCACCGCGCCGGTCCCGAGGTCGATGATCGGCTGCGCGTGCAGGACGAGGCGGCCCTCGTCCAGCGCATCCTTGACCCGGCCGACCCAGCCGAGCATCTCCAGCTCCTGCCGCTCATGGCGGGCCTGACTCCGGCGAGCACGGATGTCGCGAAAGACGACCACCGTGCCGGCGGTGTGGCCACTCTCCAGCGGCGCGGCATCGTAGGCGACCGGTAGCAGCGTGCCGTCCTTGCGCGTGAATACGTCCTCGCTCACCTGGGTGCCCTGCCCACGCAAGCGGACGGGCGCTGCGGACCAATCCGCAATCGGATAGGGCGAGCCGTCCTCCCGCTGGTAATGGGTCACCTCGTGCATGACGCGTCCAAGGAGCTCGCCGGCGGTCCAGCCGAGCAGCTGCTCGGCCGCTCGGTTCATGAACGTCAGCCGGCCGTCGGGGTCTTCGGCGAACATCCCGTCGGTCATGCTCTGCATGAGGGCAGCGAGCAGGTGCGCGGAGTCTTCCACCTGCGCCTGGCGGTCTTCTCTAGCCTCGGTGATGTCGGAGAACGAGACCATCACACCGGAGATCGGCGAGCCGCCGCGGCTGAGGACGTGCGAGTCCATCGAGATCCAGATCATTGCGCCGTCAGGCTTATGAACGCCCATCACGACGGCCCGCTGGGCCTCACCGGTCCGCAGCGTCACCGTCGCCGGGTGCGACGCGACGGGGAACGGGCGCGCCGTCGTCGTGGATGGTGGTGCGCCAAGACGGATCGACGAGGGGCCCGTCGTCCATGGTCTGACCGGGCCCGAGGCCGAGGATGCGTCTCGCTGCGTCGTTACACGAGACGACGCGACCGAAACGGTCGACCATCACCAACCCCTCATTGAGGGTGTCGACGATGTTCCGAAGGTGCTGCGCGCTCTCGGCGAGCGCAACCTCCGCCAACTCCTGGCCCACGCCCGGTGCTCCACCTCCCGCAGCTGCAGGCGGACGGCGAGTCCCAGGCGGCTGAGGTGAGCCCTATCGACGAAATCGACGGCGCCCTCACGGACAGCCGAGCATGGCGACGTTATCGCTGGCCGCGGCCGAGATGAGCAGGCACGGCGCGTCGCTTCCCTGCTCGGCGAGCACACGGAGCGCCTCGAACGAATCGATGCGTTCGCCCTTGTGCTCGCAGAGGACGATGTCGAAGCGCCCCCGTCCCAGCGCGGCCGACATCGCCTCCCCGTCGGCTACGCGGCGCCAGCGCACCCGGTAGCCGGCGTTCTCGAGCGCGTGCACCTCGAGCTCGGCATCGGCCTCCGAGTCCTCCACGATGAGTGCGGACAGCGTCGCGGCCGGCGCGGTGTCCGTGGTCGTGAGTCAGCCCCTTCCCGCCCTTCACACGCGGCTTAGATGGGTCGGCCTTGACTCGGGTGGCGGATCGCACTCGGCGTGGCCGTTGCGCGACCCAATTGTCTCCCTCCTGACAACTCCCTCTGTCGTCCGCGTAACGATCCCACCGGCGCGAGAGGAGCAACTCCGTAGTCGATAGTACACCTCGCCGGAGGACTACTGAGTGGTCAACGCGAGCGGAAAACAGCTGCTCTTGACAGACAACTGCGTCCACCGCCTGCGGACCGGTGCGCCGGTCTTCGGTGCTAGGCGGGGTGCCCCCAACGACGTGGCGAGACGGCCAGGCTGATTACCAGCACCCACGCTGACGTCCGCCGCAGCGAGCGACACGGGGCCTCGGCCCGATCAGGGCAGGAACTCGAATCCAGCCCGGAAACGAGCGACTCGTCCAGTCGCGTGGTCCGCCACGGCCGCGAGTGGGTGGCGCGCCGCCGTGTGGCGGGGCCCCAGCCGCGCCCAGTGGATCCGAGGGCCGTCCAGACCCCCGCCACAGCAGAGCCCGATCCAGTAGCAGACATCACGGCAACACAGAAGAGCGCGCGCATGCCGGCGTCGAGCCGGTCTCGCGCCCGAGCGGCACAGCGCCTTGTTGATCACAGCACCCAACAGCTGGGGTTCGACGCTGAACGTGCGCGTAGGCCGCAGCGCTTGGCGTGAAGGTCACACATTTCCGATCGGCCGCGGCACGCCGGCCCGCCGCGCATTTCACAGAACACATCAGCGCCAGCGCCAGACGGTGATGAAGCGAACCGCCCTCCGAGTTCGGATTCATATATGCGACAGGCGTCGCAGGCGGCGAGCGCCCATCGCCGTGGTCACAGCGCGCCGGTCGTCGGTGACGGTACCGGCCCCATGGTGAACATGATGCCGGCTCCAGCACTGACGCCAGACAGGCTCGCGGCGTCGATACGGAGGCTGGATCGGCCCGTGCCGAACAGCAGGCCCGTCGCCGAGGGCCGGGACGCCGTGCAGGATGAGGTCCGAACCGGCGCCCACTGTCGCGATGGCCGAGCCGTAGGAGCCGGTCGTGCCGTACTGGAAGTAGTAGGTCGTCGCATTCCGTGCGGACTGTACGCTGCCGGTGAGCGTCGCCGTGCTGTCGGTCACGCCGCTGGCGATCGGTGGCTGCGGTCGAAGCGCCGGGATTCCCGACCGTTCGGGGTGCCGAGGCCGGTCGGCCGTCATAGCCGTGCCGGCGTCGCACAGGTAGGTGCCGCAGGATCCGTTGCTGCCGGACGTGATCGAAGTCGGCCGAGGTTCGCGTATGCGTACTCGGGGACGCCGCCGCCCCGGTCAGGGCGTCGTAGGCGGCAATGATGGGCTCGACAGACTGGTGCCGCCGTCGACGACCCAGCCCCCGCTGGAGCCAGTACACGGCGGCGCCGGTGGCGGGGTCGGCGACCGCCGATACGTCGGCCACCGTGCGGTTCGCACAGCGTGTCCGGTCTGCCACGGCGGCTTCGGGTCGTAGCGCGAGCAGCCGCTGCCGCGCCCGGCCAAGCGACTCTCGGCCCATCCGCGCGCCGTCGCCGGGCGGCGTCAGCGACGTTCCGCCGACCGCGGTCACGTACCGCGAGGCGGCCGGGTACTCGACGCCGTAGCCGAGTCGCCGGAGCTGGCCATGACGGCGATGCCGGGATGGTCGTAGTACGGGGTCGAAGGCGCTCTCGCCCGCGAACTCGGGGCCGCCGTAGCTGTTCGAGATCTCGGTGGCGCCCAGCGTCGCCGCCTCGTCGACGGCGGCCGCCAGGTCATGTCAGATCGCCGTTGTCCGCCTCGACGAGCAGGATGTGACAGTTCGGGCAGATCGCCGAGACCATGTCGAGGTCGAGCGAGATCTCGTCGTCCCATCCCGCGTCGCCGGCGGGTAGTTGCTGCGCCAGTCTGATCGACCTTGCGGAAGCAGCCGTTGGCGGTGGTGCAGGCGGGCAGGCCGTATTGCGCGCGGTAGATGGCAAGGTCCGACTCGGCGCGTCGGGTCGTCGTAGGCGTCGATCACGGCCACCGTCTGCGGTCGCCCAACGTCGCGGCCTCGCCGGCATGCCGTAGGCGCTCTGAAGATTCGCGGGTCCGTAGCCGAGCGGGGCCGCCGTGACCAGGGGCACGGCGCTCCGGCGCTTCCGACCGTCAGGACATCGGCCAGGCAGCGACACGCCCCAGCGGCGGCGGCTCGCCACCGGTCGGTAGGTGCTTCGGAACGGCGCGGGCGCGGCAGGGTGGACGGCTTCCCGGCGGCCAGGGCGGCCCGTGGCCGGAGGTCCACGAACCCGGCCGCGGCGCCGAGCAGCGGCTTCCATGCAACGGGGTGCCGGTTCGCCTCCTCCACTGGCTGGAACGACGATGATTTACCCCATACAAGGATTCAGGTCGGTGACATCCGGGGCTGACCCCGGCGAGTTCCGTTCTTCCACGGTGCCGGCGACGTGCCTGTCAGGCGCGCGTGAAGAAGGCCTGATCGACGGGCACCGGACGCCCGAGGGCGAAGCCCTGGCCGAAGTCGGCGTGCATCTCGGTGAGCAGCGCGATGGTCCGGGAGTCCTCGATCCCTTCGGCGACCGTCTTCTGGCCGAAGCCCCGCGCGAGGCTGACGACGGCCTCCACGACATGGCGGCTGGCGTCGTTGGTGGCGATGTCGCGGATGAACTCGATGTCGATCTTCAGGTAATCGACGGGGAGCCGCTTGAGGTAGGCAAACCCGGCATAGCCGGTCCCGAAGTCGTCGAGGGCGATTTCGCAGCCCAGGTCCGACAGCTGCTGCAGCAGCGTCTCGGCCGGCAGCTCGTTGCCATCAGCGCGGTCCGGTGAGCTCGATGACCATGTCTCGCGGGTCCGCGCCGCTGCTCTCCAGAGCGGTCCGGAGTCGAAGAGGCCGAGGTCGGCCAGTGAGCGCCCGACAGGTTCAACTGCACGCGCTGACCCTCGCCGCACAGCCGCGCAGCTTCACCGATCACCCAGCGATCGATCGCCGTGATCAGGCCGCTGCGTTCGGCAGCAGGCAGGAACTCATCCGGGGGCACGAACGCGCCGTCGCGCCCGACCATCCGGATCAGCAGCTCGTGCTGGAACGTCGAACCGAGGCCAGCTCGACAATCGGCTGGGCATAGAGAACGAGCCGCTGCTCCCGCAGGGCGTCGCGGATATGGCCCACGTCCATCAGCGTGTCGAGCTGGCTGCGCAGCTTCTCCTGCTCGGCCTTCTGCAGTGTGATGTCACTGAACACGACGACCGACCCCGTCACGGCATCTCCGGTTCTGAGCGGTGATAAGATGTACTGCACGGCGACGTCGGTGCCGTCTCGGCGCACGAAGACGTCGTCGGCCACGCGTACCACCGCGCCACTGACGCGCGACGCGGTCATCGGGCAGTCCGCGACCAGGTATGGCCGTCCGTCGGGTCGACGGAAGTGCACGGCGTCGTGCGTCGGGCGGCCCCGGAGCTCGCCTTCGTTCCAGCCGAGCAGCTGTTCGGCCGCGGGTTCATGTATTTCAGCCCGCCCTCGCCGTCCAGGGTGCAGACCCTTCGCCCATGCTCTCGGTGACGGCACCGAGATAGTCGCGCGCCTCGCGCAGCTCGGTCTCCGCCCGCACGCGCGACGTGATGTCGTGATGCTGCAGAACCGTCTTGGCCGGGCCCGCTGCGATGTGGCGCGACGCGCGCGAGCCAGCCAGCGCTCGCCGTCGGGCGTGCGGCAGGGATATTCGACCATGAACTCCTCGCGCTCCCTCCTGAGCATCTCGTCCAGGGACTGCGCGATCTTCGCGGCGAACCGGTCCTGCACGCCGATCGCGTCGCAGACCTGCACGTAGACGGCGCCGATGCCGACGTTACGGTGCTCGATGCCGCCGTCATCCGCTCCCAGGCTGCGTTCACCGCGAGGATCTTCCCCGTGTCGTCGAGCACGACCACGTAGGCGGCCAGCGAGTCGAGGGTGGCCTGGGCGAAGTCCTGGGATTGCTGCGTCTCGATCTGCGCCCGTACGACTTCGGTGACGTCCCGGTGGTCCCGTGCACGCCGACCACCTTGCCGCCGCGGCCGAGCACGCGGCCCCACACGACTGCAGCCGCGAGGCTGCCCGCTGAGGACAGTGCCGGAAAGCGCAGGATGAACTTGCTGTCCTCACCGTCGGCGACGCGCGCGGCCGCGCCTTCCACCGCCGCGCGGTGGGCCGGGGACATCAGCGCGGCGGCATCCGCGGCGCTGCCGGTGCCGGATCCGGCGCTGGCCAGGCATCGACGCCGCATGTCCCACTTCCACGTCGACGTACTCGTTGCGGCATAGGCCTGGTCGCTTCGAGCGCGCAGCGCTTCCCGCGATGCCTCGGCCGCCTTGCGCCGCGAGATCTCCTCGGCCACGGCACACGAGTACGTGCCGTCGTCGTAGGTCGACCACAGCAGCCAGCGGTAGGTGCCGTCCGAGCAGCGAGACCGGCTCTCCGAGCGCGCGACGCAGCCCGGGCAGCGGCGGGCGCGCTCGCGCATGGCGGCCGCGCTCCCGAGATCCTCCGGATGCACGAGCTCGCGCTGGGAGCGTCCGATGAGCTGCTCGCGAGTCCAGCCCAGCATGCGCCCCAGGCCGGGTTGGTCACGACGAAGCGGCCCTGCTCGTCGAGCACGGCGAACAGGTCCGATGACAGCTCCCAGAACACCTCGGCATCGCTCAGCGCGCCTCTGCCGCTGGGCAGGCGCCGCGCCGTGTAGGCGCGGGCCGAGCGCCGCTTGACCACCGCGCGACGGCTCGCTTTCACGGGCGCCGGAACGGATGCCGCGCGATCGGGAGGGGGCGACTCGTTGCGCCGCCCGCTGGCTCGCTGGGTGCGCCCAAGCGGAGCCTCAGAGCTTCCGGACTTGCCCCGACCCGACGGCAACCCGCGAGTCATAGCCAGCCTCCCTCTCTTCCACAGCGCCGCTGACTCGGACCAAAGGCGGCCCGATCAACGCGAGCGCTCATATGTAGTGTCCACCGTTTTGCCTGCTGACGCAATGCTTTTCGTAGATTCCCGCACGAGCCACGCGCCCGCTACGGTCGGTTGCGTTGGCGCGCCGCTGATCGAGGTCGCTCACCGGTCAGCCGGCGCGCATTACTACGCACGCGAAGTGGTCGTTCACCCCGATGCGCGCGCCCCGCGCCGGCGTAACGTCGCCGGGCGTGGGATGGAAGGGCGGCTCCGCGTTCGACGAACGGCCGGCGGCCGAGTTACGGCTCGAGGCGGCGTGGGCGAGTGCCCCGATCGGCATCGGATTCCTCGACCGCGACGGCCGCTGGCTTGGAGTCAACCCCGCGCTGTGCGAGCTGAGCGGGCGCTCCGAGCAGGAGTTGCTAGGCGGTTCGGTTGGCGGGCTGCTCGACCTCGAGCTCGCCGCCGACCACCGCGCGTCGCTCACCGCGGTGCTCGAGCACGACGCCGCCGAGAGCGGCGCGAGGCGGCGACGGTTCACGCGCGCCAACGGCGAGCACGGCACCGCGCTTGTATCGCTGTCGCGCTTGCCGGGCGCCGACGGCGCCGCGGCGGAGTTCATCGCCCACGTCGAGGACGTCACCGAGCTCGACCACCTCGCGGTCAGCTCGCCGGCCTCGCGCCGCACGATGCGCTGACGGGCCTGGCTGGCCGGCGGTCGTTCATCCGCGACCTCGCCCTGCAGGTCGCGCGGGGCCAGCGCTACGGCGAGACGGCCGCGCTCGTGGTGCTCGACATCGACGGCTTCGCGGCGCTGAATGAGACGCGCGGGCGAGCGGCGGGCGACCGGGTGCTCGTCGCCATCGGCCGCGCCCTGAACGAGCGCCTGCGTCGCAGCGACGTGCTGGCGCGGGTCGGACCCGACGAGTTCGCCGTCCTGCTGCCGGGTGGCGATGACCGCGTACGGGTCGCCGAGGCGCTGCAGGAGCTGACGGCGGGTCTCCAGCTCGACGACGAGACGCTGTGCGTGACGGCGACGGTCGGCGTGAGTGTCGTCGATCGCTCCGCGCTCAGCGCCGAGGTCGTCCTCGGGGAGCTCGAGCGCCTGACCCTGCAGGAGCACCCGGCCGGCGCGCAGGTCGGCTTCCCCTCACGCGCGGCGACGTCGCTCACCGGCGTGCGCGTCCTGCAGCTGACGCGCCGACGCCTCGGGGCCACGGCGATCGCTGTCGCGGCGCTCGCGGGGGCCGCCGTGGGGATCGCCACGATCGTCAGCCCGCCCTCGCATCGGCCGGTGCTCCACATCTCGCCGCGCAATGTGCGCGTGTCGACCAGCGGGCGCTTCACGGTCCCCCTGTCGTGCGGCAACGCGACCTGTCGCGGCGTGCTCGCGCTCACGAGCACGATCCCCGCGATCGGGCGGTATGGGGTCGCGCGCAGCGTGGTCGTGGCGAGCGTGGGCTTCTCGGTCCGCGCCGGGCACACGAACGCAACGCCGGGCCGATTGACCGTGACCGGACGGCGTCTGTTCGAGGCCGAGAACCGGCGCCTGGTCGTGCGCGCGGGGACGGTGCTCGTCTCGCGCCTGTACTCGACCGCGACGCAGCGGCGCATCCTGTTCTTGTACGCCGCCCCGGGCACGACCGCGCTCCCACCGTCGATCAGCACGACGACCACCGCGATACCGCCGCCCACCCCCGCCGGTCCGACGGTGCAGATCGGCGCCGTCGGCATCAACGACATCAGCTCCGATGGAATCCTGCTACCGAATGCCAGCTGGGACGGGCCGGCCGAGCTCGACACGCTCGGCGCGGCCGGTGTGCAGCTCTACCGCGCCCGCATCCAGCTCAACTGCGTAGATCCGACCCACTCGGGTTCGTTCGACTTCAACACGCCGTCGGCGAGCTGCTACGGGCTCAGCTACGACGCGCTCGTCGGCGCGCTCGCGGTGCGCGGCATGACGATGCTGCCGATACTCATCAACTTCAACGGCTCGACGGTGCAGCCGCCGACGCCCGACGGCGCCGGCGGCAGCCCGACGATCTCCGAATTCGCCGCCTTCGCGGCCGCGGCGGCGGCGCGGTACGGACCGACCGGCAGCTACTGGCCGACGTGCGCGTGCACGCCGCACCCGATCTCCGCCTGGGAGATCTGGAACGAGGAGAACAACGGCTACTGGTGGAACGGTGCCGCCTCGGCGACACAGTACGCGGCCGTGTTCGCGGCCACGCGCGCCGCGCTGCGCAGCGTCGACCCGCAGGCCCGCGTCGTCGTCGGCGGGCTGACGTATGACCCGAACGGGCAACCGTCATTCGTGACGCCGCAGCAGATGATCCAGACGCTCGCGGCCGGCAACCCGAACGCGTTTGACGCCGTCGCGGTGCATCCCTACACCGACGCCACCGGCGCGAGCGCGTTCCAGCTCGCCGGCGACGCGATGAAACTGGTCGACCGCACGGCCGAGTACGTGACCGCGGCGACCGGCGGGGCACCCGGCACCCCGCCGCGCCAGCAGGTGTGGATCACCGAGATGGGGTGGTCCAACCTCGATGAGCCGGCGACCACGATCGCCGCCGGCCTGCAGACGTTCTTCGGGCTCGTGGCCCAGGGCGGACGCGCACGCGACAACATCGGCCCGATCATCTGGTACGACCTGCGCGATAACAACACGCTGACGACGCTCGACGACCAGCTCGGCCTGTTCTACACGGCGTCGAACGGCAGTAACGCGGGACCGAAACCGGTGTGGGCGGTGTTCAGCGCCGCGGCGTCCTACTCGGGGACGATCGCGCTCCCGCCGGCGCTCGGACCGTAGCGGCCCCGGCGGGCCCCGGCCGGCTCGACGAGGCGGAGGCCTGGCCCTACGCTTCGCCCGGCGCCGCGCGCCTCATCCGCTCGAGCAGGCGCTCGGACGAGAACTCGGCCGGCTCGGTCTGCTCGAGGAAGTCCAGTAGAGCGTCGGTGAAGCGCAGCGGCTCATCGAGATGGGGCATGTGACCCGCGCCGGGGAACGTCACCAGGCGGCTGCCCGGCATGCGCTCATGCGCCTCGCGCGCGTGGCTGACCGGGATGATGGGGTCGTTCTCGCCCCACACCAGCAGCGTCGGCAGGTCGGCGGTCAGGTACAGGCGGTTGGTGGCGTCGACGCGCTGGCCGGCCATCCCGACGACGCTGCGCAGCGTATTCAGGAAGGCCATTCGAGTCTCGGTGTCGGCGAGCGAGGAGAACCCGCTCGCCACCTCCTGCAGGTCCGGCGCCGGGCGCCAACCGAACCGACCGAGCACCCGCGCGACGCCGCTTCCGGCCGTCGCGAGCGGACTCGCGAGGGTGGCGAGGAACAGATCGGCGCCCGGCAGGCAGGCGGCGCGCAGGATCAGGTTGACGTCCTGGCCGAGGCCGCCACTCGACACGAGGATGAGGCGCTCGGTGCGCTCGGGGAACTGGTAGGCGAACTGCATCGCCACGCCGCCGCCGAGCGAGTGCCCGAGCAGCGTCGCCCGCTCGTGGCCGAGCGCGAGCAGCAGGTCGCGCAGCGCGCTGGCCAGGCTGCCCAGCGAGTAGTCCCCGACCGGCTTATCCGAGACCCCATGTCCAGGCAGGTCGGGGGCGATCGTCGTGAAGTGCACCCCGAGGCGCTCCTGGACCGCCGTCCACGTGAGGGCGTTCCCGGCGATGCCGTGCACGAGCAGCAGCACCGGTCCTTCGCCGGCGATCCGGTAGCTCACGCGGTTACCGTGCAGCACGACCTCGCGCGTGTGTACCTCGGCGCGACGCGGCGGCCCCACGGCGGCGGGCCTGGTGCCGTTCGGTGACCGGCTCTCGACGTTGGGGCTGGTCTGGGCAGACATCTCGGTCCTCCTTGATCCGGCGACGCGCACCGTATCTCAATCGCGCGTAATCGCGGCGGCACCCTCAGATACCCCGCACGGCGGCAGACGTCACGCGGCCACGCCGACCGGCCCCGCTCAGGATGCGTAGTAGGCCACCCACGCGTACAGGCTCGTGGTCCCGGCCATCGTGCGGAACATGCCGGGGTTCGTGTTCGGGTCCCCGATCGGGCCGCCCCACCAGCTGTCGAGCCACAGGCCGCTCGCGTTGGTGGCGTGCGCCGTCGCGGCGGCGGCGTTGTCCTCGGCGACGTCGAGCCAGTGCGGATCCTTTGTGGCCTTGCCGTAGGCCATCATCCACTGCATGAAGATCGAGTCGTACAGCGGCGCGAGCGTGTAGGCGGCGCCGTAGATCTCGGTCATCGTCGTGGAGACCTGCGCGGCGCGCGCGCAGTAGTACTGCACGCCGGTGGCCCGGCAGATGACGTACTGCGCGTAGACGAGCGGCGCCTCGACGTAGGACACGAACGTGTTCAGGCCCGGGTTCAGCGATCCGTACAGCCCGTGGCCGACGATGTCGTGCGCGTTGGCCCAGTCGATCCACGTGCGGGCCTCGGCCAGGTCGGAATTGTCGTGGGTGCTCGAGTACAGCAGCGTGCCGAGCAGGCTCGCGGAGGCGAGCGCCTCGCCGGCGTGCTGGGTGTGTGCGGTGTTCCACCACATGCCGTTCACGCCATCCCACCCGTGCGCGGCCACGAACGAGAACCCGCTCTGAGCGTCGCGCAGCCAGCGGCGCTCGCCGGTCGCGCGGTAGGCGTCATAGAACGCCAGCCCGAGCCAGCCGTTGTCATCGAACCAGGCCTCGGCGGCGGGGTAGTCATCGCCCGGATAGGGATCGAAGCCGTGCAGGTAGCGATTCCAGTACAGCGAGTAGGCCTGGGCGGCGAGCCGGTCGACCGCCGCCCGATGTGCGCGCGTCGGCTGCGCGAGCGCGACGGCATCGACGGACTCGAACATCCGCACGATCCCCCACACGGTCAGTAACGGGTATGCGTTGTACCGCGTCGAGCAGCCGAGGTACTCGCAGTACCAGTGATCGGTCGACGTGCTCCAGTGGCGGCTCTGCGTGGTGATCCCCTGCTCGGCCAGGGCCGCGTACCGCGCCGCCGTGGTGACCGGCGGCGCCGTCGGCTGAGCGCCGGCAGCCGAGGCGGCGGCAGCGGTAGCGGGGACGGCGGCGGCGAGGGCGAGCGCGAGCATCGTCACCGCCATCGGACCGCGACGAGGCGAGGAGCGGTGTGGCTTCATGACGGAGCGCCGGGTGGTTCACCGGCATCTTCGAGGATCCCACGACCCCGGCTCGACGGCCTCCGTACGACCCGGCAGATCGACGGGGTTCTCCCGCGGGCCGCAGCGCCGAGAACCTCCCGAGGCCCGTCATTAGGATGGGCGGGGTAGGAGCGTCGCATCGATCGCTCGAGCCGGAGGCGGACCCCATGTCGATCACCACACGATCGCCCCTGCGACGGGCGCTGGGCCTCGCCAGCGCGACGCTCGCCCTTGCGGCGTGGGGCTCGAGCGCCGCCGCGTCGTCCTCGACCATCGCCTCCACGAGCCAGGCCACTCCGCCGCCCGGCATCGTGAGCGCCCCGATCCGCATCGCCGGGACGGTCGCCGGACCGGTCGCCTACCGCGAGCTCGGCTCGGGCTCACCGCTGCTGCTCATCATGGGACTCGGCGGGACGATGGACAACTGGGCGCCGTCGTTCGTCGACGCGCTGGCCGCGCGCCACACGGTCGTCGTGTTCGACAACGCCGGGATCGGCGAGACGGCCCCGCTCGCCCCGCTCACCATCCCGGCGATGGCCCGGCAGACGAGCGCGCTCATCTCGACGCTGCGACTCGGCCCCACCGCCGTGCTCGGCTGGTCGATGGGCGGCATGGTCGCGCAAGCGCTCGCTGTCCTGCATCCTGGGCAGGTTCGCTCCCTCGTCCTGGCCGCGACCCAGCCCGGCAACGGCAAGTCGCTGCCGGTCCCACCGGGCGCCGCCGCCGACGCGGTCAGCCCCAACCCCGAGACGGTGCTCTCGGTGCTCTTCCCGCCCAACCAGCAGGCCGCGGCCACGGCCTACGTCGACGGCATCCTCCAGTACCCGGCGTATTACGAGGCTTCGGCGGCCATCAAGGCCAGCCAGGGCGCCGCGATCGAGCAATGGATCGCCGGCCAGAACGCGGTCGGGCACGAGCTGAGCCGGGTCCGAGTGGGCACGCTGGTGGCCGACGGCACGCTCGATCGCCTGGATCCGAGCGCCAACGCACGGATGCTGGCCGCCACCGTTCCCGGCGCGCGCCTGACCCTGTATCGCGGCGCCGGCCACGCCTTCCTGTTCCAGGATCAGGCGGCATTCGTCCTTGCGGTCCAGCGGTTGCTGGGCTGACCGGCCCCGGCACGCTAGTGGGGCGCGTATCCGGCCCGGGAACGACCGTTACGGCGCAGCGCAGGCCGGGTGCCCCGCCGCCTCTCGTACGTCCGTCCACCTACCCCCCAACTCGATGGGCCAAAAGGCGTAGCATCGAGGCCTCCGAGGGAGGGATCGGAACGACTGAGCTGACCGTGTCGATCAGCCCCGGACACGTCGGGGCCACGCCGCACCGCACCGGCCTCCGCCGGGTGTACCTGACGGCGGCCGCGCTCGGTGTCGTTCTCGAGGCCGCCGCGGCCATCACGGGCAGCCAGAGCGGAGCGATCACCGACTGGCTGTACTGCGCGCTCTACCTGCTGGCGGCCACCGCCTGTGCGTATCGCGCGAGTACCGGCGACGCGCGCGCCGCCTGGACGACGGCCACGATCGGGGTGCTGCTGTGGGGCGGTGCCGAGATCGCCTTCCGGGTGATCGAGGGCAACCCCCGCGCGTGGTACCCACGCGCGGCGCAGGCGATGCTGTTCGTCGGCTTCCTGTTCGCCTACGCGACGCTCGTGCTGCTCGCGCGCGAGCGCGTGCGCCGCTTCGACGTCGTGCTCGCGCTCGACGGCCTGCTGAGCGGCCTGGCGGCCGCGGCCGCGGCCGCGCTGCTGCTGTTCCCGACGCTCGATCCGAGCCACCCGCCCGTGGTGGCGGCGCCGCCGCAGGTCTTCCTGGTCGCGGCGCTCATCGGGCTGATGTTCGTCATCACCGTGCTCGGCATGACCGGCTGGCGGCCCGGCCCGGCCTGGGCGCTCATCGCCACCGCGATCACCATCAACGTGATCGGCGACGCCGTGCTCGTGCACCTCACGAACGCCGGGAGCTACCACCGTGGCACCTTCGCCGACACGCTGTTCGTCACCTCGGCACTGCTGCTCGGACTCGCCTCCTTCTTCCCGAGTCGCCACGCCACCGTCCCGCTCGACGCCGCGCGTCGCCTGCCGGCCCCGCTCGTCAGCGCCACCGTCGCGCTCGGCGTGCTCGTCTCCGCCGTCGTCGTGCCGGACATGAGCGGCGTCGCCGCCGCGCTGGCCGCGGCCGCGCTCGTCGTGACGATCGCACGCATGTCGCTCGCCCTGGAGCTGCTCGAGCACAGCCGCAGCCAGGCGCTGTCCGACCCGCTCACCGGCCTGGGCAACCGCCGGCGACTGATGGCCGACCTGCAGCGCCGCCTCGCCGCCGGAGAGCGTTCGCACCCCTTCGTCCTGGCCCTGTTCGACCTCGACGGCTTCAAGCGCTACAACGACACCTTCGGCCACCCGAGTGGCGACGCGCTGCTCGTACGCCTGGCCGACCGCCTCTCGGGCGCCGTCTGGCCCGGCGTGGCCTACCGCATGGGCGGCGACGAGTTCTGCGCGATCCTCGACACCGACGCGCCCTGGACGACCACGGTGCTCGAGCGCCTGCGGGAAACGCTCTCCGAGCACGGCGGCGCCTTTCAGATCACGAGCTCGGTCGGCACCGTCGCCTGCCCGGCCGAGGCGGCCGACATCACGACGGCGCTGCGCATCGCCGACCGGCGCATGTACGAGCGTAAGGCCGGCCGCGCCAACGAGCAGCAGCAGACCCGCGATGCACTGCTGCGGATCCTGCACGAGCGCGACCCGGCCCTGTACGAGCACATGCGCGCCGTCGCCGAGCTCGCCGTGCGCGTGGCCAAGCGCCTCGGCCTCGACGAGGGCGCCACGCGCCAGATCGCTCGCGCCGCCGAGCTGCACGACATCGGCAAGGTCGCCGTCCCCGACGAGATCCTGCACAAGCCGAGCCCGCTGAGCACCTCCGAGCGGCGCTTCATGCGCCAGTTCCCGCTGGTCGGCGAACGCATCCTGCGCGCCGCCCCCTCCCTCGCCCCGGCCGCGCTGCTCGTACGCGCCACCCACGAGCGCTGGGACGGCCGCGGCTACCCCGACGGCCTACGGGGTCCCGAGCCCCCGCTCGGCGCGCGCATCATCGCCGTCTGCGATGCCTACCACGCGCTGCGCTCCGAGCTGCCCTACCAGCCCGCGCGCACCCACGCCGAGGCGATCGCCGAGCTGCAGCGCTGCGCGGGGACGCAGTTCGACCCGGCGGTCGTCGACGCGCTCGCGAACGAGCTCGGGGAGGCGGAGGCCGTCGTCGCCGAGGACGCCAGCGCGTAGTGCTGATCGGGGCGCTCGGACCCGAAAGCGCGCCGCATTCGTAATTCGGGCTAACCAGCCGTCGACCCTTCGGCTAATTGCTCACTGAGCGCCGCAAGCTGAGTTCGCAGGATTGGAAGCTCGCGTTCGACGACGTCCCATACGAGGTTCAGATCCACGCCGAAGTACTCGTGGATCAGCTTGTCGCGCATGCCGGCAATCCGCCGCCACTCGACCGCCGGCTCAAGGGTCCGTGTGCGATCCGAGATCCCCTTGACCGCCTGACCGATGATCTCGATGTTTCGGATCACCGCGTCTTGCGTCTTGCGATCGGCGAAGAACGCCTCGCGACCATCGCGGGTGTAGCTCTGGATGGAGTCGATCGCTTCGATCGCGTGAAGCAGATAGACGCGCTCATCCTTCACAATGGAATAGCCTCGGCGTAGATGCGATCGCGAAGATGCGGACTGACTCCGGCGTCGCTGATCACATCCACTCGCGTGCGAAGCAAGTCTTCGAGGTCTTGCCACAACCCGACAAGATCGAGCAGGCTTCGGCCGGGTTCCATCTCTACGAGCAAGTCCACGTCGCTTGCCGAGCCGTTCTCACCGCGAGCCAGCGAGCCGAAGACGCGTACGTTCCGGGCCCCGTGCGCAGCGGCAAAGCCAAGAATCTCGAGCCGGCGAGCACGTAAGCCATCGAGATCGCTGGGGCGCGGTGCGAGTCCCATAGGCGGATTACGTTACCGCGAGGTGCGGGCGTCGACGGCTGCCTCGCCTCGCCGCTACACGCGCTGATAGGCCGTGGCCCCGCGAGCTGAAGCGCGCGCGTCGAGCCGCGCCAAGGGAGAGCGCCGGCGCCCGGCTCTCGCCCGCGACGGGCGCGCGCGGCTATCCGGCCAGTGGACCCGGCGAGGGATCGCGCTCGCCGCCGGGCGACTCCTGCCTGTCCACCCGAGCGCAGGCGACGAGCGGGAAGCTCGGGTCCTCGTGCCTCAGCTCGGCTTCGCGCAACTCCTCCTGCGCGAGGCCCATGAGAAACGCCACGCCCACGAGCACATTGCCGTGCCCCTCGACGCGAACACGATCGCCGGGGAAGCTACGCGCCAGCACAAGCTCGAGACCGTCGGGCATCCATCGCCAGTAGTCGGACCCCGGCGCCTCGTGGTCACGCTTGCCCAGGCTCGGGACGGTCAGCAGCAGCGTGCCGCCGGGACGCAGCGACTGTCTCAGGTTCGCCAGGGTCGCGTCGACATCGCTCAGGAACTGCAACGTCTGAGTTACGATCGCGCAGTCGTAGGCGGCTGCCGGGAGCGACCCGGCGGCGGTGAGATCAGCGATCAGTGTCGCCTGCCGGTTCGCGGGATCGATGTCAACGACGTGAACGTCTGTGACCCCGCGCCCGTAGCGGCGTGCGTAGACGGGCTCCCGTATCTCGAGCACCGCACCGCGGATTGCGTCCCGCTCATGGGACAGAAACGCCTCGATGTACGAGCGATCGACGGGCGTCCCGCGGTCCCAGCCGTAGTGCTGGCTGAATGGACGCAAACGCCGCAGCGTTCCCCACCGCACTCTCCGGCCGGGCAGGCGCCGCGCGACGGGCCCGACGGCCGGGCGAATGGCCCTGCGCACCGGCGCCGGGATGGACGTCAGCGTGAGCGCTTTCACGCTCGGCCGGTGCCCGGCTGTGGCGTACGCCGCGTCATCGCCGCTGACCTACCGTGGGAGCCTCGCCACCGGAACCGGATGCGGCCCATACTTGCGACGGCTGCGCAGATACCCCACTGGGCCGTACAGGATCCCCCGACGCTCCAGCCATGTCAGCTCGCGCGGATAGTCCGTGGACTTCCCCTCGTTCTTGGATGACCGCGAGCTCAAGGCAAATCGCAGCCCCAGGGGCACCTTGCGGAGGAAGTCCTTCGCCAGAGGCGGGTTGGCCAGCAGCGTCTTCAGGTAGTACGCACTGAGACCGGCGCCGTATGCGTACACCTGGCGGCGCAGGCCGGCGTAGTCAGGCCGATGAGCGTGCAGAGCGATGGCCGCGGGCTCGTACACGATCGTGTGTCCCGTCAGCACGGTCCGCAGCAGAACCTCGCTGTCCACCCCGCCGAGCGCGGGCGTGCCGTTCCCAAGCGCCGGATCGAACCCACCGATCTCACGTAGCGCCTCGGTTCGGAAGGAGAAGTTGTTACCGGTCCCGAACAGGCCGGCTGTCCAGGGGTAAAGACGCTCCTCGGGTGGCCAGTGCGCACCGAGGTCGAAGACGCGGCGGTCAAACCCGCGGCTGAAGCCACCGTACTCCTCAAACCAAAGCTGCGCCTGCGTATCGAGCTCCAACGGTAGGAGCAACCCTGACACAGCGGCGGCCTCAGGAAATGCGGCAAAACAGCGCGCCACCTCGGTCAGCCAATGGCGATCGACGAGGACGTCGTCGTCCGTCATGGCGACGATCTCGGTGTCGACGGCCTGCAGACCGCGGTTGCGTGCACTGGCGCTGCCGGGCGCATCCTCGCGCACGTAGCTGATGCTTGCGCGCTCGCGATACGCCTCGACCAATCGTCGAGTCGCATCGGTTTGTGGTGCGTTGTCGACGATCACCACCGACACACGTTCTCGTGGATACTCGCACGCGAGGAGCGAATCGAGACAGCGCTGCAGCCGGTCGGGCCGCTCGCGGGACGGTATGAGAACGCTGATGCTCGGTGCGGCCTCGAGGAACAGCCGACGCTCGCGGCAGCACGCCGGCTCGCCTGACGTCGCGATGCCGCCCGGCGAAAGCAGGGTCGGCGCGTCCTGGCCATCTCGTTCCAAGTGGCGTCGGGCGCGATCGGCAACCTCGGGCCACACCGCCGCGGCCAAGGCCGCCGCGTCCAGTCCTTCGCCGCCGCCCAAGGATACGTCCACCCAGCCAAGCGGCTCGCCGTGGAGCCTTACGAACACATTTGCCCGACGGTACGGCCTGCCGTCGGGCGCCGCTGCCGCCGCCAAGGCCGGCAGCGGCTCGCTCAACTCGACCTCCACGATACGGATGGGCTCACCGCTCGCCTGCGTTCCTTCTGGCACACGCCGCATCGCACTAGTATGAATGAAATCCAACGCCGCCGCCTTCACACGCGCCGAGCGTACGTGGCGTTGCTCACCATTCTCGCTGGGGCTCTGCTGATGCCCACCAGCGCGCCGGCGGCCGTCGTTCTCGGCGTGTACACACGCACGCTTTACGACAACTCTGCGCTCGCCATCGCCCAACTCCGTAGTGAGCTGGGCGCAGCGCCGCAGATCGCGATGTACTACGAAGATTGGAACCAGGAAGGACCGACGCCGCTCGTAAACCGCGAGATCATCGGCCCCCTGATTCGCCGGGGAATCGTGCCGATGGTGACGTGGCAGCCGTGCTCGGCCACGGAGAGTCCGCTCGGGCAGCGCGCCTACTCACCCCTGCGCGTCGCCGAAGGGGCCTTTGATTCCTATCTGTGGGATTCGGCCCGCCAGGCGGCGCGCCTTCGCCACCGCCTGTTCGTGCGGCTCGCGCCCGAGATGAACGGCGACTGGGACGCCTGGGGAGTGAAGCCGGGCAATTCGCCGCGCGACTATGTGGCGATGTGGCGCCATGTGGTCTCGATCTTCCGGGCCGCGGGTGCCTCCAACGTGCGCTGGGTGTGGTCACCCAATGTGTACGCCTCCGGCAGTGCCAAGCCGTTCAACGTCTACTACCCGGGCGATGCCTGGGTTGACGACGTGGCGCTCGACGGATACAACTGGGGACCAGCGGCTGGGGCGCCATGGGAGACGTTTGACGAGGTATTTCAGGCGAGCTATGACGCGTTGACACGCCTGACGTCCAAGCCGCTGATGATCACCGAGACGGCCTCCACGGAGCTTGGCGGCAGCAAGTCCGACTGGATCAGGGCGATCCCGCACACCCTCAAGACCGAGATGCCCCGCGTGCGCGCGCTCGTGTGGTTCGATGTCAATAAGGAAACGGATTGGCGTCTTGACTCCTCGCCGTCGTCGCTGCTTGCGTTTCGCCGGCTCGTCGCATCCGGAGTCTTCTCGGCTCCGTTGGCGGGACTGCTCCAATAGTCGCCGCTCACCTTCCGTGCGCGGATCACGCCTCGGTCGCCGATGACGCCCGGCGCGGCTCAGGGTGCTCTCCAGCCCTGACTCCCGCCAGTCGAAACAGTGACTCGTAGCTGGCCAGCGTTCGATCCCACGAGTGAACATCGGCAAAACGCTGACCCCTCAGCTTCGCCGCCTCGTGCAGGCCCCGTCGAATGGCGTCGGTGTCCCGCGGTGGCACACGGATCGCGCCCGCATAGCCCTCTGTCGCCTCCACCAAGCCACCAACCTCGGTAACGACGACCGGCAGGCCGTAAGCCATTGCCAGATGAAGCGGACCACTCGCCGAGGACCGATGATAGGGAAGGACCACGGCGTCGGCGCGAGCGAAGAACCCGGGAACCTCCTCATCGGAAACGTAGCGGTTGACGAACGCGATCCGGTCCCGGTGCCTGCTGTGCCCGATCATCTCGGCAGGGAGCGTCCAGTCCTCCCAGGTCTCACCGACGATCGTGATCGAAAAGCGCCCGGCCTCGTCCTCGTCCATGGCATCGATCGCGGCCACGAGATCCTCGACACCCTTGAACGGTCTGATGACGCCGAAGTACAAGAGGTGACACGTGTCCGACGGTGGGCGTTCGCTCGGCGGGCTGCCGTTGGGACTTGCGGGGCCCGACGACGCATACTGATCAAAGGGGCCGTGCGGAGCGATGACCACAGGCAGGCGGTCGACCCGGTAATGCTGCTCGAGGGCGCGGCGATCGAATTCGTTATGCACCACCGCGCCGTGCGCCAGGCGCACGAGCACCGGGACGAGCACCTTGACGTACCAGCGAACGGGGAGGAGGCGGAGCTCGCCAGTGTCCAGCACCTCGTGGAACTCGATGATGATCCGAGCGCCAAGGCAGCGCGCCACCACCGCGAGGACGAGGTAGGTGTGCAGGACGGCGGCCGACCACCACTGGAGCACCAGCGCGTCGGGCCGCTCGCGCAGGAGTTGCCGCGACGCCCGCACGATGCTCGCCCCCCAGTACCAGTCGACGCCGTCCACCACCGCCGTCCCCGGCGGATAGGCGAAGCGCACCAGATGCTTTCCCACCCGGGCCTTACCCGGATAGAACCGTGCGGGAACGAGCTTGCGGATGAGGATGACGGATACCTCATGGCGCGCGGCGAGCGTGTGGACCAGGCGATTCGTGTAATAGCTGATGCCGCTGAGGAAGCGCGGGCCCGAACCGACGACGCACACCTTCACCCCCGCAGCCGACCGGTCAGTCATGCCGCCACCTCGTCGTAGAGAGACTCCAACTTCCGGGTCTGGGTCGCGAGGTCGAACTGAGCCTCGGCCGCCCGCCGGGAGGCGGCGCTGAACTGCGTCCAACCGGTGTCGTCGGCGAGCAGACCGAGAATCCCTTCGGCGAGACCCGAAGCGTCGCGTTCCGGCACCAAGAACCCGGATGTGCCGTCAACGACCGCCTCGGGAATGCCCGCATGAAGCGTGGCCACAGCGGGCAGCCCGCTCGCCATGGCCTCGAGCAGGGCGATCGGGAGCCCCTCTGTGTCGCCTGATCGGCTCGTCACGCTCGGCACGGCGAGGACGCGTGCGCGCCCCATCCAGGCGCGAACCACGTCCGGGGAGCAGGGTCCGAAGATCCGGACGTTCCGGAGCATGCGATTTGCGCGTGTTCGCAGCTGTGGGCCGAGTTGCCCGCTGCCGATGAGGACGAGCTCCGCGTCGGGCCGCGCTCGCTGTACCTCGGCCATCGCATCGATCAGGAACTCGAATCCCTTCTTCTCGACGAAGCGCCCGACGCCGAGCACGACCGGCTCCCGCGCGTCGAGAGGCGTCGGTACGAACTGCGCGAGATCAACGCCGATGTAGTGAGTACGTATGCGCGCCTCGGGCAGCCCAAGGTCGAGAAGGTGTCTGCGGACGTGCTCTGACACGGCCAGGATGAGGCTCGCGCGCTCCCCGAGAAGCGGCCTCCGGCGCCCGTAACGCCACATCAGTGGGCCCTGGCGAAGCTCACCGCGCTGTGTGGCGTCATAGCCGTGAAAAGTGACGATGAGCGGAATCGCCAGACACCGCTGCAGCGGAAGGGCGTTCAGCGCATCGGGGCCAAAGTGGGCGTGCAGAAGCGTCGGCGACAGCGAGGCCAGGTCAGCGACCAACGACGTCGGTGGCGAGCCGCACAGGTGCCGCGCCTCACGGACGCCGCCGGACCAGCCACCGCTGCTCACCAGCGCCACCTCTCGGTCGGACAGGTCCACCCCCGGAACTCGCCGACGGCCGACGAGCACCGGCTCATACTCCGAGAGGGCGTCGGCCTGGTTCAGGATGAACGTCTCGGAGAACGGGAGGAGCCGATCGCGGTAGATGACCACTCGAGAGGTGTCTGGGTCGTGCGCCTGAGTCATGGCTCGGGCAGGGGGTCGCGTTGCTCGGTCAACCGCTTGCCGGTTCGAAGAACCCGCAGCACGGGAGCGGCGACGGCGCAGCCAGCGAGGCCGTTCGCGATGAGCCAGGCCGCCGCGACCCCTTCGATGCCGTATGCGCTGCCGAGTACGAGCGCGAGCCCTATCACGAGGGCGAAGGTGCTGGCCTGGATGGCGAGGATCCGCGACGCGCGCCCTTCGATGCGGCACTTGACGACGAACAGGGCCACGACGGCGCGAAATACACTCGCACTCACGAGCAGCCTGAGCACGCCGGTCCCCGACTGCACGTACCGAGGGCCGAAGGGCAGCAGTACGACAGCTGCGCCGGCGAAGAGCACAGCGACGCCCGGTATCAGGACGAAGCGGAAGCGTCGCACGATGTTCCAGGCGAGCACCGGAAAGCGTTCCTCGGCCATGGCGCCCTCAACGGTGAGCGACGACGTCACGTTCACGAACAGCAGATCGAATGCGCTCACGATCGTGAACGGAATGTAGAAGTAGGCGTTGGCGCTGCTGCTGACCAAGGCCACGATCAACACCGGGAGCAGCGTGCTCGCGGCCTGCAGGAAGATGCCGGCGGCGTAATCCTGCGCAAGAAACCGCGACAGCCCACGTCGCCCGAAACGCTCGACCGGAGAACTCTCGGATCCCCTCCCCGGCCAACCGGGGATCGCCTTCATGAAGATCAGGTAGTTGACGGGGAGCAGGAGCATCGCCATCGGGACAACCCAGGCGATGAACACTGCGTGGCCGGAACCGAAGGCGAGCAGCAGCGGTAGTGCGGCGATCTTCAGAACGCCGAAGGTCGTGTTCTCGACGGGCACCCATGGCGCCCTGCGCAACGCGGTGAGCACCGCGTCCTGGAGCGCGAACACCCCCCACAGCGTCGCGGCGACGACATACGCCACGGCAACCCCGGGCTCGTCTTGAAGGAAGCGATAGTTGTGAGCGAGGTCCGGAGCGACGATTACGAAGAGCGTCCCCACGAGCGCCGTCAGCGCCGCGGTGAGCAGGTACGCAGCGATCACGGTACGTCTCAGATCGAGTTTGACGATCGGCAGGAAGCGCAACATCGCCGAACTGAGGTTCAGCTGGCAGATCGTCGACAAGGTGAGCATCGAAGCGAGCAGCGCACTGTCACGACCGACCGTGCTGCTGGAGAACAGGCGCGCGGCAACGATCCAGAACACGAAGCCGAGGGCCGAGTTCATCACGACGTTGAGCATCAGGCTGTACGCGCTGCGGAGCAGCGGTTCCGACGTGTGTCGCGCGAACAGGCTGCGAAGCGGCGCGACGCCGGGTGACGAGACGCTGCTCATCCGACGTTCGCGCCATGGTCGGGACGCTGCACGGCGGGGGTCACACCGATGCGATGCATCTCGGGAGCCGCCGGCGAGCGACGGACACTGAGCGCATACGCGACCGGCCCCACCAGCATGCCCAGCAGCTCGAGGACGCGGAGAGCGTACGGGTAGCCGGTGCCGCGAGACGCGTTCTTGCGCGAGCGCGGGGCCACCAGGTGCCGGACTCCGGCAGGAATCGCTCCCAGCAAGCGCCGCCGCGGGCCGGTCAGCGCCTGCTTGGCGAGCATGGCCGTCAGTCCGACGCCGTACCTGAACGCTCGCCGCCGCAGATCCCGAGGCTCGGCCGGGTGCTCGTGGAAGAGCACCGCCGCTGGCTCATAGACGAGGGTCTCGCCGGCCAGCAGCAGCCGGATGTACATGTCGAGGTCCTCCCCTCCGCACGCCGCCGTTCCCGTGCCGAGGTGCACGTCAAACCCGCCGAGGCGCGCGGCGGTCGACGTGCGCATGGCGGTGTTTGCGCCGCTCCCGAACGCGCCAGCCGCGTACGGAAACAGCCGGTCGCCCGCGTGGCCCGCCAGTCGGAAGGAGCGACGCTCGAGTCCCTTCCCGAGCCCGGCGAACCGCTCGAACAGCGCCTGAGTGGGCGTATCGATGGTCAGTGGCATGATGAGCCCGGTCACGCAGCTCACCTCTGGCGTGAAGGCGTCCGCCACGGCACCCAGCCATCCGCCGTCGGCCACCGAATCGTCGTCGGTGAAGGCAACGATCTCGCCTCGCGCGAGCGCCAGCCCGGTGTTGCGCACGAAGGACAGGCCCACTCGAGCCTCCGGGGCGTACCGCACACGAGGATCGTCGGGGAAGCGCTCGGCGAGCATGTCGGCCGTGGGGCTGCCGAGGGGACGGTTGTCCACCACTATCACCTCGACGTTCTCGTAGTCGCCCGCGAGCACCGACGCGACACAGCGCGCGAGCGTCGGCCCACCCGCACATGTCGCGACGACGACGCTGATCAGTGGCTGAGGGGCTTCGCTCGCGTCGAGACGGTCGGACGGGCCCTCGCCATCATCGAGCCACGGCGCAATCGCGGCGCTGATTTCTGCCGCGGAGACCCCTCCGGACGAGTCGAGTGACAGCACGCGAAGGGCTCGTGGGCGTCGCCCACCACGCACGAGGAGCATCACGGCCGCGTACGGCCGGCCGCCGGGCAGCGTGAAGCTGAGCGACTCGACCGGGCGGTCGACGTCGAGCACGTACACGGCGGTCGGCGCCGGGACACTGGTCTCGCCTTGCACTCTCGTCACCACGCTCAGTCGACCAGCTGGTAGATGTGCGCGTCGGGAGTCGCATACCAGAGCCGAAATTCGCCCGAGGAAGCAACCGCGCGCTCCAGGTCCTCGAGGGCACCAGGAGGGGTGAGTCGCTGGACGGCCGTGTACCGGTACTCGGTCGTCGAGAACACGAGGAATCCGCTGTGCGAGTACTGCTGAATGAGGGCGATGACGGCCGGAACGGTTTGTGGCCCGAGCGGCCGGTCTTCAAACTCGTCCGTGCCGACGAGACTCGGCTTGTCATCGGCCAACGGTCCCCGCATCAGCCGGTAGCGCGCGCCCACCCAAGTGGGGAAATCGGGCGCGGAGAGCACCAGAACCGAACCGGCCGGCGCATGTGCGTAGAAGTAGTTGCTGGCCGTGACTTCGTCCTTCGGGAGGATGTTCAGATCCTCCGCGCCATAGAACGCCGGCAGGAACAGGTAGGTCACCGCGAGGCACGCCGCGAGCGCGGCAGCCAGGCGCAGCCTCGGGCGCGTGATGCTCTGCACGCCCAGTGCGATCAGCACATCACGCCACGGTGACGAGAACAGGAACACGCGCAGGGACGCCTCACCGCCGTAGTTCTGGGCGAACAGGATTCCGAATGGTGCGAGTGCGAGCGTGAGCAGCGGAAGCGCCACGGCTCCGCGCCCGAGGCGGGCCAGGCGAAGCGCCGACGCCAGCATCAGCATGATGAGGAACACAGACAGGATCCCGCCGGCGTTCGCGTCGAGCCAGTCGATGTTGGGCGGTCCCCACTGCCCCCCCTGGATGTTGTTCGTCGGGTTGAGACCCGAGAACAGGCCGTAGTTGTGAATGATGTAGCCGAGGTTGGGCAGCAGATAGCCCACGCTCATAACCGCCATGGCGATGACGAGCCATCGGGGACGAGCCGTGCCGATCAGCGTGAGCGTGCCCAGCTCCAGCACGAGGACATACGGCGTGAGCTGGTGCGTCGCCACGATCACCGCGTAGATGCCGAGGACGACCGCGATGCTCGCCGGGCGGCTCCAGGGCAGCGCCTCGGCGAGCGCGATCCGGGGCTGTTCTCGGCGGATCACCTTGGCCATCAGCCCGGTCAGCCACGGCAGGAGATCCCCGCCGGAGAAGCAGCGGACGAACACGAGCAGCAGCGTGAACGCCAGCGTGTACGCCGCCGCCTGTGGCGCGAAGTACGCCTGCCCGATCCAGCTCCCCAGGGTGAAGATGAGCGCGCTGTAGCCGGCCACGCGATTGTCGCGCGCGATCGCGCGCGCGATCGCAGCAACGAGCAGAGCATCAACGAGAGCGAAGAACGGTTCCGCCCAGGCGGCGAATGAGAGCGGGTCGACGCCCGCGAGTCGTGAGAAGACGGCTGCGACGGCGAAGAAGCCCGGCCAGCGGTTGTAGATGTCTCCAGACGCGAAGTCGACGCCTCCGTTCGCATTGAGAAAGCGCGTGACGCCGATGTGCTTGTAGACCCACGGATAGTGGGGGACGGCGGTGATCGCCGACACGGTTGCGTACAGCACGACGACGATCGCCACGATGTAGAACGCGATCAGCGACGGATGGTCACTCATCGTCCACGTCGTGATGACGGCCCCGCAGATGAGCACGGCAAGCGCCGCGTACCAGATCGCCGGCAGCGCAGGGGGCAGTCCGTAGGTGCCCAGATCGCGCGTGTCGATCATGTGCAGCGACAGCGCCCAGGCCACGACCGCCGCCACGAGCGCCGCCAGCATGGCGCAGTAGCGCAGAGCCGCATTTCGCTCGGCCACGCCTTGCGCGAGCTGTCGGGCTCGAGGCGGCGCCGTGAGTACGGAGCCGGCCATCACCGCCGCCGCGCCTCGAGAAGGTCGGTCACCAGCAGTCCGACCGATCCGGCGCCGAGCACGATCGCGAGCGCCGCCGGATGCCACCACCCCGACCACGTCAGGACGAGGCTTCCGGCGATCTCGAGCGCGAAGCTGAGGCCGAACGCGAGCGCCAGGTCGGTGAGCGCCTCCCCGGTGCGCAACCGTGTGAGGACCGCCCCGCCCGGCACGAAGCAGGCAGCGGCAAATACGACGAACGGCCGCACCGGCTGCAGATCCGCGATCACCACCACCGCCGCGCCCACGAGCAGCGCAAGCAGCGCCACATCGGGCAGCACACGCGCCTGGGTCCGGCTCATGCGACCGCCCGTCCGAGCCGCCGTCGGATTCGACGCACGGATCGAAAGCCGCGGGTGCGAATTCGCTCACCTCGCCAGGCGATCGGCGCACCAGAGCCCCCGAGCAGCGTCTCGATCCGCCGAACGTCCGTGCGCGCCATGACCGTCACGCGCGCGAGCGCGTACACGTCATCCTCACGATGCGACAGCGCGTTCTTGACCGCCGCGGCGGCGCGAAAGCCGGCATCGACCACCGCCGCGCGCACGTGCCTGTCATAGGCCCCGTGCGGATAGGCGAACGATTCCAGCGGCGCCTGAACCAGATCCTCGAGGGCGGCCTTCGAGCCGTCGATCTCGGCCGCCGCCCGCGCCACACCGAGCTCGTCGAGACGCGGGTGGGTGATCGAGTGTGCGCCGAGCTCTGCTCGATCACCCAATCCCGCGAGTCCGCGCACGTCGGCCTCGCTCAGCATCGCTGCCTGCCCGACCGATCCCGAGGTCACGAACACCGTCAGCCCAAGCCCGGCGTCCAGCAACAGCTCCGCCGCGCCGCGCACATCGGCGAACCCGTCGTCGAACGTGACGAGGACCGGGCGGCTGGGCAGCGCGCCTTCGCCCCGTAGAGCGCCCGCAAGCTGGCTGACGGTCAGCGCGGTGCGACCGGCATCGGAGATCGCGCGCACGTGTTCGCGAAACGCCGCAGGCCTGACCGTGAACGCTTCCTGCCCGGCCGCGGGACGATCGTTGATCGAGTGGTAGAGCAGAATCGGCACGGTGGTGGGGGCTGTGGAGACGATCATCGAGCGGAGACCCGGCCGAACACGTATCCGCCCACCGTGACGAGAAGCCCGGCGGCGATGACGCCCGCTCGCGCCAGGCCAGCGCTATCGCCGCGCATCGCATCGGTCAGGCCACGCCACATCCCCGAGGGCAACGTGGCGAAGACGTAGTCACGCTCGCTGCGCAGCGCCTCCTTGTTGCCGACCCGGCCACTGAGGAGCGCCTTCGACAGCCCCTCCCCCCAGCAGCGCGCGCGGAAGTAGCCCCACGTCACGCGCTCGGCCTCGACGACGTGCTCGACGACAGCGGCGGGCACGTGGAGCACCACCCCCTCGGGATAGGCCTGTCGAGCTCGTATCGACAGTTCGGTCTCCTCGCAGCCGAGCGGCGCGGACCCGACTCGTCCGATGCCGTTACTGAATCCGCTGACTCGATCGAACACGGCCCTGCGAAACGACATCGTTGCGCCGATCGGGTTGCGGATCGGCGCGGTCTCGGTCGGCAGGCCGCGATAGCTGCAACCGACGGTCCAGTAGAACTCCTGCGGCAGCCACGCCGGCGCCGCGCCACTCACCCACCTGGGTTTCGCGACGCCGCCGACGCCGATCACGTTCACGTCTGCGAAGGCGCCGGCGAGCTCGGCCAGCCAGGAGTCGTCGGCGACCGCGTCGTCGTCGAGGAACGCGACGATCTCCCCACGCGCGGCGGCCACGCCCGTGTTCCGCGCACCCGACAGCCCGCGCTCGCCTGTGCTCGCCATCACGCGGACATCACGCAATCCAGCCCTGGCGCGCTCGAGAAGCTCGGGCTCGTGGTCGATCACCACGATCGTCTCGAGCGCGGGCTGCGTTTGTCGGGCGACCGACGCAACCGCATTGCGCAGGGACTCCCATCGCTCCCGGGTGTAGGCGCAGATGATCACGCTCACGACAGGTCCGCGTTGGGAGACGGACGGCGTCGTTGTGGGTGGCTTGGCTTCCGCGGACCCATTCGGGCTGGGCTGGGCAGCCGCGGGATGTCGTGGTACGCCGGTCACCGACCGGTTGAAGGCGAGGCCGTGATCGGGTCCGGGCGACGTCACGGGGCTGCCGGATGCTCGACCGAGCCGCGCGCGGCCGGTGCGTTGCCCACCCTTCCTATCCCCGTCAACCCAGCTCCGCGACGATCCCGTGGCCGGCTGACGCTCGACGGTCCGCCCGACATCGGCCACGCGCCTGCGTCGGTACGGCAATCCGGGTCGCGCTGGGCTCGCTTCGCGATGCGCCGCGAACGAGCTCGCAGCCCACCACGGCAGCGCTGCTACTCATGTTCGGCTCCGTCTGTTTGGCTGTGTCCATACAACCCTCCCCGCCCGCGGCCAGGAAATGTACCCGTGGGTCCGCACATTCTCGTTAACGAGTTGTTGGAAATCTGGCGCGCGTACCCCGACAGATGTCGGAGCCGGCTTGGGCAGCCGACCCCATGAAGCCGGGCTATTGATAGACGCGGACCCAGTCCACCAGCAGGGTGGAGGGGAAGGGCGTGGAGGCGTCGGGGGCGCCCGGCCAGTCGCCGCCGACGGCGAGGTTGAGGACGAGATGGAAGGGCTGACCGTCGAACACCCATTGCTCGCGCGGCGCGAGATCGCTCGGCGTCACGGTGGCATACGGAACGCCATCGAGCGTCCAGGTGATCTTCCCCGGTTGCCAGATGACGCCGTACACGTGAAACGCGTCCGCGAGCGATTGCGCCGAGACCACCCGACCCTGCACCTGGTAGGCCGACGTCGAACCGGACACGGGACCGTGCACCGTGCCATAGACGGTCTGGGGATCCTGGCCGAGCAGCTCCATCACGTCGATCTCGCCCGATGCCGGCCACCCGACCGTGTCGATGTCCTCCCCGAGCATCCAGAACGCGGGCCATATCCCGCGCCCGGTGGGGACCTTCATGCTCGCCTCCACGCGACCGTAGGTGAACGAGAACAGTCCCGCCGTCTCGATTCGCCCCGATGTGTAGTCGCGTGGCACCCCGTCCGGCCCAGTCGCCGTCCGCCGCAACGCCGTGATCGCCAGGTGTCCCTCCCCGTCCAGCGACACGTTCGCCGGGTCATCCGTGTAGGTCTCGAGCTCTCCGGCCGAAGCGCCCCAGGCCCCGACATCGAATGTCCAATCCGCCGAGTCCGGCGGCGAGCCGGCCGGCCCATCGAACTCATCGGACCACACCAACCGATCGTACGTCGCCACGCCACCCCCTGCGGGCGAACCAGCGTCACCGCTCGGACCCGTTGCGGCGCCCGAGGGACTCGTGCCGCTGCCTTCCACGACGGGAGCGGCCGGCTGTCCCTTCGCCGGCTGGCTGCCGCCCGCCGGCTGCCCACCAGCCGATGACGGCAACTGCGTTTCGTGTTCGGTGCCGACCGAGGATCCCGCGGTCGGGCCGAGCGTGAGCGTTGAGATCGTGGGTGTACGTTGGCCACCGGAAGCGGTTGGCAGCCGCCTGACGTCCACCCGCAGCCGCGGTCGCGTGCGCTGTCCGGTCGCGGTCACGACGAGCGTGCCGCCGGTGAGGTAGCGCGAGACGGTCAGGGTGCCCGGCGAGCGCCGGCGAACGCGCACGGTGTGGGGGGTGTCCGAGCCGACCCGCACGGATACGGCGTCACGGAGGGCCGTGGTCGAGACGAGCACACGTACCTCGTAGCGTCCGGGAGCCCCGACGTCGCCGGCCGCCACCGCCACGCGCAACTCGACCTGCGCGCCCGGATCAGAGCCACGCGACGCCGCGACGGCGCTGAGCAGTGACACGCTGAGCGCGACGACGAGGGTGAGGAATGGGCGGGGGTGTCGCACAGGTGTTAGGAACCGCTGGCCCCATTCGGATGCTCACACCGGCGGCCGGCGAGATAATGACGCGTTCAGACCGGACGAGCCGCGACGGGCGCGCGCGTGCTCAACACAGTGTTAGCATCGCGGCGCGGTTGCGCGCCTACCATGCACTCATCCGCGGGGTGGGGGTCCTGAGAAGCTCCAGGGAGATACCCGAATGGTCGCGCGACGCCTCAACTCCTCCACCACCGCCGTTGGTCGCTGGCGCAAGCTCGTGGTGCTCTCGCCGGCGACGCTGGGGGCCGCGACCGCGATCCTCTTTGCTGCTGACTGGGCGTACGAGCGCGCCGGAGACTCGTTCTTCCCGGGCGGAGCGCTCGATGAGACGGCGCACTTTCTCACGATGCTGCTCATTCTCTGGGCGCTCGGGCCCCGCTTCTGCCGACCGCACATCCTCGTGCCGGCGCTCATCGCCTCGGTGGCCATCGACGCCGACCACATCCCGGGCTACCTTGGAGCCGATTGGCTCACGGCGGGCACACCGCGCCCCTACACACACTCGTTGCTGACGGTGGCGGTGATCGCCATCGCCGCCCTGGTATGGCGGCGGCGGCGGGTTGTGCTGCTCGCGGTCGGGCTGGGACTCATCGTCCACTTCTGGCGCGATCTGTCCGAATCGGGCTCCGGAGTCGCGCTCCTGTGGCCGTGGTCAGACCACGCATTCACGCTCCCGCACTCGATCTACTTGCTTGCCATGGCGGCGATCGTCGGCGTGGACGTCGTGCGCTGCCGACAACTGTCGTCAGCGGTTGGATTCGAGGCACCGGCCTAGCAGCGCCAAGGGTTGGGAGATGCCGATCGGATGCTCCGACCGGTCACACGTCCGTGATGGGCCGTCCGCCGAGATCGTTTGCACGGTCTCGCCGACGAAGCTCAGAACTGCGCGAAGTGGGACCGGTCGGGTCGGTTGCGGGTTCCTCGACGGGTTCCATCGCCTCGACGTCCCGCCGCGCGAGACGAAGGCGAACCCCGGCATCGAGGCCGGGCGCCCTCACGACCGTCACCGTCGCCACGCCGCCGGACAACTCGACGACGCGGTACACCGCCTCCGTGCCGAGAGCACGTCTACGCACGAGACAGCCGGGGGCCACACCCATCAGTGATCCAGCCTAACCGACGCGCCCCACGGTATGCGGGTGACGCGCGGGGAGTTGGCCGCTATCGGGTCAGATCACGATCCCCATCGAAGTGGCGGGGAGGTCCACGTCGTGCGGCAGCTCCACGAACGACGGACGCCACGCATCGGGATCGGTTGGGGCGGCGGCGGTGCGTAGCCGCTCGCTGACGATCGTCCGGAGCACGCGGAGGCCGTCGCGGACGGGGTGCAGATTGCTGGTGCCGTGGAGGCGTTCGTGTTCGTGCGAGGGCACCTCGGTGACGCAGAGCGGCGAGCGGGCGATCCGAATGTTGATGTGCGTCTCGACCTCGAAGCCGTCGCAGTCGACGTGCATCGTGGACAAGCAGCTCCGCCAGAACGCGTTGTAGCCGTAGCAGAGATCGGTGTAGCGCGAGCCGTAGAGCACGTTCACGACCCCGTTCAGCACGCGGTTGCCCGCGCGCCGAAACCGCGTGATGTCCGAGCTGCCACCGCCCGGAGCAAAACGCGACCCCTTCGCGAAGTCCGCTCCTTCGAAGAGCGCGTTCACGAACAGCGGGATCTCTGCGGGGTCCGTCGAGCCGTCGGCGTCGAGCATGATGATGATGTCGCCCCTGGCCGCGGCGAAGCCGCAGGCCAGCGCATTGCCCTTACCCCGACCGTTCTGTACGACGATTCGGATGTCGGGACGGAGCGATGCGGGCCACGGCGACCGTGTCGTCGGTCGAGCGCCCGTCCACGAGCACCACCTCGTCGACACAAGCCGGAATCCGGGTGAGGACATGCGGCAGGTTGGCCGCCTCGTTGAGCGTCGGCACGACTACGCTGATCTCTGCGTTGTCCGACCGTCGCCGCGCGGCCCGTCCACCTGTCAGGGGCGCGTCGGCGGGCATTACATCCGTGCTTTTCATAGTGATGTTTCCCTTGTTGTGGGCACCAGTCACCTACGGCTCCCCCACCGTGCGGGTCGTCCAGACCCCTCTCCCCGCCTGCGGTCGCACTGTCGGCCATCGACCGGATGACCGTCGAGGTGCGCACAGCCACGGTACCGTTCGCGCGCTCCGCCAGCCTTGTACCGAACGTCGGAAATTGGCCCTGGCGCCTCCGACCGATTGTCATGACCGGCGGCGCCCCACCGCGAGCGAACGCGACCGCGGTGGGGGTTGCGGGGCACGAGGCGGATTGACGGGCGGTGCTGGCGCATGGCGGTGCGCATTTTGCAAGCGCGCGCCGTGGCACATGTGAACACCGAGTTGCCGGGAGCAAAGAAACGGCGACATCGAGGGAGCACCGCATCAGCAGATGTCCATCGATGTCGCCGGGATCGCCTCGCAGCCGCTCGTCGCGTCGTTGAAGGCGCCCCCGCTCACCGTTGCGTCCTGCGCGTGGGCCTGGTTGGTGTAGCCGCCGAGTATCGACTCGCCAGTCGTGCCTCCGCAGTTGGCGCTGCCGAGCAGCGTGCCGCCCCCGGTGAGGTTGTTGCAGCCGCCGGAGACGCTCGAGAGAGTGTCCGCGGCGATGTTGAATCGGCCGCCGGCGATCGACGTATCGCTTCCCGTGGTCTGGTTCTCGGCGCCACCGAGGATCGACTGGGCGGCGGTGCCCGTGCACTCCGCCGTGTCGGCGCTCGGAAACGCGCTGCCGGCGGCGTTATTGCAGCCCCCGACGATGCTCGACATGGGACCGGAGGCGAGGTTGAACTGGCCCCCGTCGATCGACGACAGCTGGCCCGTGGAGTCGTTGTCCTCGCCGCCCAGAATCGATTCCACCCCGCTGCTGTCGCAGCTACCGGTCTGCGGCGCGACCGACCCGGCGAGGTTGTCGCAGCCGCCGGCGATGTCGCCAAAGGAGTCCGACGCCTCGTTGTACTGCCCGCCGACGATCGCCGCCCGCTGGCCCGACGCGACATTGTGCGCGCCGCCCAAGATCGCCTCGATGCCGACGTTGCCTGCGCAGAAGCTCGACGTCGGCGGTGGAGTGCTGCCGCCGGCGAGGTTGTAGCAGCCGCCCGCGACGCTGGAATACAGGTCAGACGCCTGATTCTCGCTGCCGCCGAGGATCGCCTCGCCTCCGCTCGTGACGCACGTGTTAGGCGGCAATGCGCCGCCGCCGGCGAGGTTGTCGCAGCCGCCGGCCACAGTCGACGCCGGATCGGTCGCCGCGTTGTGTTGCCCTCCACTGATCGAGGCGTCATAGCTGGACGCGATGTTGTCGTTGCCGCCGGTCACCGAGGCGTATTGCGCGCCGCTCGATTGGCAGCTGACGCCGCCGGGGAGGTTCAGACGCTCCGCCTGTCGGGGCGGCGAGGTTGTCGCAGCCGCCGGTGATCGAGCTGTAGAGGTCGTCGGCGAGGTTGAACGCGCCGCCGGAGACGGTGCTGTCCTGAACGCCGGCCTGGTTGTCAACCCCACCGTTTACCGAGGCGAAGTACCCCGCGTCGGCGGTGTTCGCGCACGTGGAGCTGTAGGTCGGGGTGCCGCTCCCGACGAGGTTCGCGCAGCCACCGTTGATGTCGGAGTAGGAGGCTGCGGCCGTGTTGAAGAACCCGCCGGCGATCGCGCTCAGCTCGCCGCTGACCGTGTTGGCACGCCCGCCCAGTGCCGAACCATAGGGCGCGGACGCCGTGTTGTCATAGCCGGCGATGATGCCCGCGTAGCTGGTGTCCGACTGCGCGCCTCCGAGCAGCAGGTTGTGCGAACCGGTCTGGCTGCCCGGGCTCGGGTCGTAACCGATGATCAGGTTCCCCTCGCCATTGATCGTGCTCTCAGAGCCCGAACCGTTGACCACCTGCAGGTTTGCGCCGGAGAACTGGATCGTTGGCTTGCCATCGATCCCCGACGCCTCATAGTTGATGTAGGGCAGAATGCCGATCAGCGTCTGCTGCGCCGCGCTGCTCGACGGCAAAGCGACCTGCGTGCCCGACGAACACGACCCACTCCCCGCCGAAGTGATCGCCGCCCCAGCCGTCGCCGGCACACAAATCGACACCGACGAAGCCGCGTGGGCGACGCCAGCCGAGAGCGAGAAAAACGACACGCCAGCCAGCGCCAGACAGCGCGAACGCCGTAAGCCGATGCTCATCACGACCACCTTTCAACGAGAGTCCTCGCCGCGCGCTTGGAACTCGGTCCGCGACACGACGACAGCAACGTCGCCGCCGGCGGGCGAGCTGCCCGGGTCAAGAACCCTCCCCCGGCAGACGGCTCTTGTCAGGACCATGCTCCCACGCCCCTCAAGATCTCCTGCCGGAGCGCAGGGCTGGCCGGATGCCTCGTGCGCCGTTAGTATCGGACCGCACAGCGGCAAGGATGGGCAGGGTTGCCACGAGATGACACGGATGCAGCCATGAGTCAGTCGACCGCCGTGCCCGTCACGGTCACGTTCGTACAGCGCAACGCGGTGCACGAACTGCGGCCGTGCCTGCACTTCCTCAGCGCCACCGACGCTGATCTGGTTCGCGTGCAGTTTGCCCTCGGCGGGCGCGCGATCCCCAGCATCGCCACGGTGGCCGGGCAGCTGCACGAGACGCCGAGCGTCGAATACGCAGCCGTCGTGTTCAGCCTGCGCAAGATGGAGGCCTCGGCGCATCGCGGGCAATGCCGGCTCCTCGCCGCGCTGCCGGCGTCGGACAATGCCGTCGCGGTGAGGCCGCGCTCGAGCGCCCGGACGGCGCCACCGACGAGGCAGAACGTGGTTGCCGCGAAGGCGGTCACGGTCGCGCCGACCGCAGTCGCGCCGCCGCACGCGTCGTCGTCGCGTCACGGACTCGAGATTGCCGGGGCGATCGTGATTGTGCTCGCGCTCGCGGCCGGGCTCGCTTTCGGTGTCCGCCGGCGGTCAGGTCTTGGCGGGTTCGCGCGTAGACATGTACAGACGCCCCGACCCGGCCCCCGTCTGCGAAGGGACATCCCGATGCGCACCACTCCCCGCCGCCGCCGATATGTCAGCCGAGCGAGCCTGACGCTACTCAGGCCGGTCTTCCGCACGAGCCTGGCGCGCGATGCCTACGTCTTACGGGTTGTCGGCGAGTACGTGGGGCCGGTGCTGCGCGAGGATCGGCGACGGCAGCGCCTGCCCTACCAGGGTCCGGAGCGACGAGGCGCCTTCGGCGGCGTGGGCCAGCCGACTACCTAGCGTCCTTCGCCGCCCTCGGCTTACTTGCCGGCTTGTCGGGCTTCGCGCCGTTCGCGCTGGCCGAGGACGATCCTGTGCCCTCGCTCGAGCTCGACTTGGACGACGACGCGCCGTCCGAGGAGCCGGAGCTGTCGGATTTCGAGGAGGCCTCGGCGGCGGCCTTCTCCCGTTGGCGCCGGCGCGTGCCGTAGTCGGTGTTGTAGAAGCCGCTGCCCTTGAAGTGCACGGCGACGGGGTGCAAGACGCGACGCACCGGACGGCCGCAGACCTCGCATTCGGTCAGCGCATCGTCGGCGATCGGTTGGAGGGCTTCGAACGTGTGGCCCTTGTCGCAGAGGTATTCGTAGATCGGCATTGGCAGTCCCAGTATAGGAGTGCCAGCTCCCGGGAACCCGGTCCCGCCCGAGCGGAATGGATCGCACAGGTTCGCGCAGATCTGCTGGCGTCCAGAGTCGGCTGTTGCAGGATGTTTCGGCTTTACCTCGACCGATCGCATAAGCGCGAGGCCCTCAATTTGGACACATATCGCTTGCGTAACCGCGTGTCGGCTGTATGGTTTGCGCCGTGCCCTGAGACGGCACGCAGCAAGGATGCCCTGCTGGTCTCGAAGCGCCCCAAAGGCCGCAGGCTCGAATTCCTGACGACGACGATCGCCGCCGGAGAACGAATAGCCCGTGGATAGGACCGAAACGCATGCCGTACAGCCAAATTCGGCCCCGGTCGACGATGTCGGACGCCTAGTCGACGACGCGGGGCGCTTGCGCCCGCGACGCGCGTGGCCAAGCGACGCGACTGGGCGATCGCGGAACTCTACTCGGGCGTGGCCGCGTTATCGTCCGAGTCGGGCTCTGGAGGAGGGCGACGTTGCGCGCGTCGTCGCGACGCGCGAGCGCAACTACCGCTATGCGCTGGCGATCGCCGACATGGCCGCGGTCTCCGTCTCGATCATGCTGGCGATCGGTGTGATTGGCGGTCACGGCTTGCGCGCGAGCTACCTGGTTGCGCTCCCGCTCACCGTGGTCGTGGCAAAGGTTCTCGGGCTCTACGAGCGGGACGATCTCGTCATCCGCAAGTCGACGACCGACGAGCTTCCGAAGCTGGTCAACCTCGCCACCACCGTGTCGTTGTTGGTCTGGCTCGGCCGCCACTACATCGTCGTCGGTCAGCCCCCCACCGAGGCTCTCCTCGCTCTGTGGACGCTTCTCACGGCGACAACGTGCCTGTTCCGGGTCATGGCCCGCAACTTCGCGGCAAGGCTGTCCGCTGTGGAGCGTTGCCTGCTCCTCGGCGACGCGAGCACGTTCCACCAGGTCCGGGCGAAGCTCGGCCACACCAAGCACGCCGAACTCGTCGACCACGTCACGCTCGACGAAGCGCTCCAGCAGCGCGGCCCGAGCCTGCACGCAATCGCCCGGCGGCACAACGTCCACCGCATCATCATCGCGGCGAGCCACGCCGGCGAGAACGACGCGACGCTCAACCTCGTCCGCGAGGCGAAGGCCACCGGTCTGCGGGTGAGCATCCTGCCGGGCATCCTCGGCGCCGTCGGCAGCGCCGTCGTCTTCGACGACCTGTGGGGCGTGACGGTGCTCGGCGTGCCGCACTACGGTCTCTCGCGGTCGTCGAGCGCGCTCAAGCGTGCGTTCGACCTCGCCGGAGCGATTCCGCTCACGATCCTGTTCGCGCCGGTCATGGCCATCGCGGCTGCGCTGATCAAGCTCGACAGCCACGGCCCGGTGTTCTTCCGCCAGACCCGGGTCGGTCGAGACGGCAACCACTTCCTGATCTTCAAGTTCCGCACGATGGTCGACGGCGCCGAGGCGATGAAGCACGAGCTGGCCAAGCACAACGAAGCCGATGGCCTGTTCAAGATCGCCGACGACCCGCGGATCACGCGCGTGGGAAGGTGGCTGCGTCGAAGCTGTCTTGACGAGCTGCCTCAGCTCTTCAACGTCCTCCGCGGAGAAATGAGCCTCGTGGGTCCCCGGCCGCTCGTCGTCAACGAGGACAAGCGCATCACCGGTCTTGATCGCAAGCGCCTCCACCTGACGCCCGGAATGACCGGGCCGTGGCAGATCCTCGGATCCTCGCGCGTGCCACTCTCCGAGATGGTCAAGCTGGACTATCTCTATGTGGCCAACTGGTCGCTGTGGAGCGACGTGAAGATCCTCCTGCGCACCATTCCCATGGTGCTCGAGCGGCGCGGGCAATAGCCGACCGCGCAGCGTCGTGGCCGTCTGCGGCCACGCACGACAGACGGCCTATCAGTTCCGCTCGCGCACGAACGTGACGTCCGTCTGTCGCCGGCTCACCGGGGAGAACCCACGCGCCTGCAGGCGCCGGACGCTGCTCACCATGTCGCGCGCTCCGGTCGTGTCATGGAACTCGATACACATCACCCGGACACCTAGGCCTTCCAGGTCGCAATCGTCCAGCACCGCGTACTCGGCGCCTTCGATATCCAGCTTCAGGAGATCCACCCTGTCGTGGCCGAGTTCTGCTGCGATCGTTGCGAGCCGACGCCCTGGCACCATCAGCGCGTCTGCCTCGTCGTGGCGGTCCACCGCCGAATACGAAACCCACCCCGGGACACGTGGCGCGAAGAACTCGATCGGTGCATCCTCCACCCACAGCGCGTACGGGAGCACGGTCAGGTTGCTGTACTGGGCCGCGATCGGCTCAATGTGCTGCAGGGCCCGCGGAGTCGGATCGATCGCTACTACATCGCAACCCCGGTCGGCCAATGCAACGTCAAATGTGGCGTCTTCGCCAATTCCGACGGTGTAGCAGCACCACGTCTCATCGATCTCGCGAGGGACGGTCCACCCGCACGCGTCGCTCCCGAGGCGCTCTAGGGAGTGGCCGCTCTCGACCCTGAACCCGGCCTGAAACCGAGCCCGGGACAAGCGCTCTGCGACGGCTAACTTCACAGTTCAGAAGTAAAGCAGACGGGGCTTACGCGCGGCCGCCGTCATCTCGGGGCGAAGTAGTGATGCTGCCACTCGGTCGTTGTCGACCGCTCGGTGAGCATGGCGAAATGCTCGTAGTACTTCTGGGCCAGCCATTCAGATTTGGCCGATGCCACGACCACGCGCGTGCGCAGGGCATCACCCTGCGCCTTGAATGCCTCGTACGGAAAGTACGCTCGCTCGGCGACGACCGTACCACCCGCGTGACGCACGAGCGCGCGCGCGGTGGACCGCGAAAAGAACTGCACATGCCCGGCCGCGTTGTCGGTCCGTTCTCTACCGAGCATGGCGCGCACCTCGCTCCTCGCGCGGCCGAGGACGTTATCTTCAATCGGCACCTCGACGATGACGGCGCGGGCCCGCGTGAGTGCCTGCGCGAGTAACACGGCGGGCGACAAGAGATGCTCGAGGACATGTGAGATGATTGCGACGTCGAACGTTCGACCGGGGAAAGCACTGTCGAAGGTCTCGGCCTCGAGCGCCGCCAAACGCGCGATGTGCCGCGCCGCGACCTGCTCGCACAGTGCACTCGCCGGCTCGCAAGCCCAATATTCCTCGGCGAACCCGCGCCGGTCGAGCGCTGCCAGCACGGCGCCGGTGCCGCATCCGATCTCGACCACCGTCTTCGTTCCGGGGGGCGCGAGCCGAACCACACTCTCCGCCTTCTCGTCGGCCCCGCGTGTGTGCCAATCGTAGATGTCCATGTCAGTCATGGTTGACACACTCTAACGCACGCCCCTGGACGGCCTTACCCACCGGGGCGCCTGCCGACGCCGCGTTAAACCGCGCGTCGGAACAGAAAATCCGCCTGCAGCGCAACGCCATCAGCTCGGCGCGCGACGCCGATCACGTCTACCAGCCGCAGTCCGCGATCGGCAAGAAACGCGACCACCTCCCCGACCAGTGCTTGCCCGGTGTACAACGGCACGAACGACGCCTCGACGAAGACCTCGTCCACGAGCGCCAGGCGGTCCCCGGCGCCGCGAAGCACGTCGAGCTCGAGACCCTGCACATCGATCTTCAGTAGACACGGACGAGACAGGTCGTCGGTCAAGTAGCTGGACAGGACGTCAACCTGCACGGACACCTTGCGCGCCTCCTGTGTTCCGGGGAAGGCCCGCACCTGCTCCGGTCCGATCGGCAGGAGAGATGAGGAGTCATCCTGCGCCGACACGTGCAGCGTGGTCTCGCCCGCCGATGCGCCCAGCGCAACACGATGGAGCTCGCCGTGGAGACCGGCGAGTACACGCGCAGCGGTGTCCTGGGCGTCCGGTAGAGGCTCGAAACTGATGATGCGTGCTCCGGGGAACCGAGCCCGAGCAAACACGGCGAACTGACCACGAGACGCGCCGACGTCAAGAACGGTCGCGAAGTCCGCAGCGAAGGGCACGGGCGCATGTTCGAGCGACGGATACACCCCATGACGCAGCCCAACGTACGCGCCGCGCCACAACCGCGGCCGCCGCAGCAGCGCCGCAACCTTGGAGACTCTTACTCGGGCCAGCGCAAGATTCATGTTACGTGGCTTCCACAGCGATCTGTCGGTCGATGCCCCCGGCGCACAAGGTCGCTCATTCAAGCAGACGGCCAGCGTAAGCCGCACCGCTCACCGCAGAGCGCTGGCATGGGTTCACGGCCACTATCCGATTCTGCCTGCACCGGGCCGGGCTGACGCCCGACGATCATTATCATCTGCTCTGTGCTGACCGTCCGAGAGACATACTGCCCCCGTCGCGGCACGACGACGTAGCGCGGCTGGCTGTTCTGCCCCACGTTCCGGAGGCGAGCACACTGTTGATAACCCCTTGGCCGTCGAGCGCCGTCCCTACGCCATCGGCAGAACGATCCACGCATCACCGGCCGGGCGCACCGGCCGGCACCGCCACAGACGTCGCCAACGGGAGTGAGTCCCGATGAGCTCACGCGAGCAAACCGGCGACCGACGGCGCCCCGGGGTCGTCATCCTGCAGACCGTCTCACCGGACTATCGCCAAGCGGTCTGGCAGACGCTAACGCGCCTCAGCCCACACCGCGTCCTGATCATCGCCGGAACGCGCTATTTCTCTCCCAGCATCGTTACGAGACATCGAGACGGCTCTGCGCTGCTGCTCGTGCAAAACCGGTTCCTGTTCAACCACCGCGTGCTCGTCCAGCGACTGCCCGTCCGAGCGCTGCTGCGCGCCGATGTGGTCATCGCCGAACTGAATCCTCGCATCGTCACCACCTGGCTGGTACTCATCGCGCGGCGCCTCATGGGCCGTCGCAGCGTTCTCTGGGGCCACGCCTTCTCCGGGTCTGGGCCATCGGGAAATGCCGATCGTGTTCGGCGATTGATGCGGCGCATGGCCGATACGCTCGTCGTCTATACCGAGAGCGAGCGGACCGCCGTGTCGAGGCATACACCGCATCGAGATGTGGTGGTCGCGCCGAATGCCCTCTTCACTCGAGAGCAGATGCAGCCGCGCCCCACGTCGCGCCCCGTGCGCGACTTCGTATATGTCGGACGTCTCATCGCCGACAAGCGTCCGGACCTCCTGGTCCGGGCCTTCCTCAGGGCCGCCGATCGTCTCCCCCCCGGCTCGCGCCTGCTGATGGTCGGCGACGGGCCGCTTCGCGATCAGCTGGAACGTGAGGTGGCTGACGCGGGGCTCGGCGACCGAGTGAAGTTTCTCGGCCACGTCGGCGACCTGGAGGGCCTGCGCGGCATATATCTCACGGCGCTGGCGAGCGTGTCACCAGGCTATGTCGGCCTCTCCATCATCCAGAGCCTCGCATTCGGCGTGCCGATGATCATCGCGGATCACGAGCCCCACTCGCCGGAGATCGAGGCGGCAGACCCTGGTCTCAACTGTGTCTTCTTCCGGGCCGGATCGGTCTCCGCTCTTGCCGATGCCCTGCTCGCGGTGCACGCCGAGGCCGGCGATTGGCAGCAGCGCGCGCCGGCGATCTCAGCGGATTGCCGGCGCCGCTATTCGGTCGAAGTGCTCGCCGAGCGCTTGCTGGACGCTTGCCGCCCGCCGGCCCGTCGGGCGCAGTCATGACCTCGTACTTGCGCCCGACCGGACACCGCCGACCCCTATCCGGAGCGCACCGCACATGCGTATCTTGATTGTCAACAACTTCGCGCGCATCACGGGTGGTGCCGATCTGCACTGTCTCGAACTGGCCGAAGGACTGCGCGAGCGCGGGCATGAGGTCGCGTTTCTGGCGACGCGCGATCCGAACAACCAGGAAACCCAAGGCGCCTTCGTGTCACTGTCCGTGTCAAATGCGACACGGTCCGCCGTCACTGGAGCCTCGGCGATGCAGGTGGCGGCCCGCTCACTCTGGAACCGCGAGGCGGCGAAAGCCACGGACGTCCTCGTCACCCGCTTCAAGCCAGACGTCGTCCACCTCCACAAGCTCTACGTCCAGCTATCGGTCGCTCCCGTCGTTATTGCTGGGCGCCACGGGATACCGCTCGTCCAAACCGTGCACGACTACGAGTTCACCGCGGCCGCGACCACCGATGCCACCTGCGGCTGGATCGATCGCGTCGAGCCGCAGGCTCGCTACCGACTGCTCAACACGCTGCTGTACGCGACCAAGCGCCTTGCGCACCGCCCGCGCGTCACCGAGTGGATCGCCGTCTCGCGGTCGACGGCAGCGGTATATGAGGCGAGTGGCATCACGGCCAGCGTCCTGCCGAACTTCACGCTGGCGGTCTCTGACTCCGGAAAACTCCCCGACTTCGATCGGCGGCACGGCGTGTTGTATTTCGGGCGACTCTCCGAGGAGAAGGGGCTCGCCGACGTCCTCGCCATGGCGACGGCTACACCCGAGCTCGAGTTCAAGATCGCGGGCCAAGGACCGCTGCAAGAGCTCGTCGAGAGCGCAGCCGCCTCCTCCCCCAACATCCGGTACCTCGGTAGCCTCAGCCCGTCCGATGTGATCGACCAATTGCGCGCCGCGCGGATCGTCGTGATGCCATCGCGCTGGCAGGAGCCTGGGCCGCTCGCGTCGCTCGAGGCGATGGCACAGGGCGTCCCGGTCGTTGCCTACGCAAACGGCGGCCTGGCCGAGTACGTCGGCGACGCGCGGGCGGGCCTCGTGATTCGTGAGTCGGCCTCCGAGCTCACGCGCGCCGTGACCAGCCTGTACCACGACCGCGAGCGATGGCAAGAGTTGTCTGACGCGGGTCCCGTGGCGGTCGCCGAACGGCATAGCCGAGGCCGGTATCTGGATGCGCTCGAGCGCTTATATGCACAGGCCGTTGCCGGTGGCCACGCGAGTTCCACCTGACACACTCCGTCGCTGGTCGATCTCGGAGCGCCCGCTATAATCGCCAGCCCTGCTCTCGTGGGTCTCGCGGCGAGGACGATTACCATAGCCGGGCCTACCGTCATATCAGCCATCCTGCAAGAACCAATACGACTCAATCTGGGCGCCGCGCGCTCAGGCGTCGACGGTTGGACGAACGTCGACAAGTCGCTCGGGCCGTGGCTCGAGCAACACCCGGCGATGAAACGCGGGCTCAGGTGGGCGCGAGTCCTGTCCGCCGAGCAATACAGTCACCGCTGGCCGTCTGACATCGTACGTGTCGACATCACGAAGCGGTTCCCGTGGCGCGCGGGCTCGGTCGACTCGATCTATTCGTCGCATACGTTCGAGCATCTGTCGCGCGCCGAGGTCGCCGCTGTGCTCGACAACTGCCTGCGTGCCCTTCGCCCGGGTGGGGTGCTCCGCCTCGTGCTTCCGGACCTCGAGAAGGCCGTCGCCCGTTATCTGGAGAGCAAGGAGGCTGGCGACCCGTCCGCGGCCGATCAGCTCGTCCGGTACCTGGAACTCACCACGGATCGGAGCGGACCGTGGCTGTTCCGCCTCGCCGCGGGGACGTTCCACCGAGACCACCGCTGGATGTACGATGCCGAGTCGATGATGCTCGTTCTCCGTGAGCGAGGATGGAGCGACGTGACACAGTGGTCGTTCCGACTTGGCGACTGTCCAGACCTCGAGCGCGTCGAATCAGGAAGAGAGAATGAGAGCTTTTACGTTGAGGCCCGTCGGCCATCTTGACGTGCGAATGGCGCGCGTCCCGTGCGCCGCTGTGACCCGGAGCTCCCTGGCGTCGACGATCGGTCCGTTGCGATCTCGGGTCGGTCGTCTGGATGTCTGACTCGGCGCTCCTCGATCAGCTCATCGCCGGGGCAGAGACCGCCGGAGCTGCGCGGGATCGCATGCGGGCCGCGGGTGGGCAGCTTCCTGCGCGGTATGCCGAATCGTGGGCCGCCCCGTTCCTGGCCTACGCAGCACCCGCTCTGGTTCCGGGGGCACGGATCCTCGACGTCGGCGCCGGGAGGCGGCCTACGCTGTCGCCGGACGCGCGGCCGCCCGACTGCCGATACGTCGGTCTCGACATCGATGACGCCGAGCTGCGAAGCGCGCCCGCGGGCGCCTATGACGAGATCGTCGTCGCGGACATCGCCGCTGCTCCGCCGCCTGGGCTGGACTCGTTCGATCTGATCCTCAGTTGGCAGGTCCTCGAGCACGTTCCTTCGCTCGAGGCGACGGTGGGGAACCTTCGAGGTCTGCTCACCCCCGGCGGTCGGCTGGTCTTCCTCGTCTCGGGACGTTACGCGGCCTTCGCGCTCATCGCCCGGGTCGTCCCCCATGCGCTGCGGGTCCGGGCGATGGCCACACTGATCGGCTCAGACCCGGACACCAAGTTCCCGACGTACTACGACGGCTGCTACGCAACGGCGCTCGAGCGTGCGCTCACCCCGTTCTCGCACAGCGAAATCCTGCCCCGATACCGCGGCGCCGGCTACTTCTCCTTCTGGCGCCCACTCGAGGCGACCTATCTGGCTTACGAGAATTGGGCCTGCCACGGCTCGCGCCGTAACCTCGCCACGCACTACGTCGTCCTGGCGATCCGGTAGGAGGATTCGAGGCCGACACGGCCACGCTGGCCGGTCGCTCTCATACCCGTGGCCACCTCGAACCGGAGACGCTCTCGCCCAGTCCGCCCGCCGCCGAGAACGACGTGGTGCGGAACTCGTCTGAGCGGTGGCAACTGGCGGGGGTCGCGGTCGTAGCCGCCGGCGTGGGGTGGCTCGTGCCGAGGATCCACCCGACCGTCGTGATCGCGACGTTCACTGTGATCGTCGCGTTCGCCGCGGGCGCCGTGATCTGGGGCCGGGTCCGCGCGGCGCAGCTCGCCGGGCTACCGCAAGTTGACATCCCGGATGACGGCGCGTTCCGGAACCCGCGTAACCTGCTGTTCGCGGGGCTGGCTACCTCCTGCTGGCTGCAGCTGCGCGCGGGGGGCGTGACGCTGTCCGACGCTATCTTCGCCGTCGCCCTAGGCCTGGCGGCTGTCGAGTACGTCACCACGAACGCACGAGACCGGTCCCTCATCCCGCAGGGCGTGTGGCTCGGCGTGTTGTGTTACAGCGTGGGCGGCGTCGCGTCGACGATGGTGTACTCGACTGACAAGTCGTCGAGCTACGCGACGATCGCCCGAGTCGTGTACCTCATTCTCGCGTGGTTCTGGCTGGCGGCAGTGTGCCTGCGCACCCGGCAACACATCTGGACCGCGCTGAAATGGTGGGTGGTCTCTGCCGCGGTGTGCGGTGGATGGGTCCTCGCTCAGAAGTACGGTCACCTGCCGGGCGATCTGCTGGGCGGTCGTTACGGCGGCCTCAGCGACCACCCGAACGACCTCGGTGAGCTGACCGCCTGCGCGTTCGTTCCGGCTCTCGCGCTGGCCTATCGCGATCACCGCTGGATCATTGCGGTCGCCGGCGTCGCGGTCGGCCTCGCGTTCTCCGGATCCATCGGCGGTTTGATCGCCGCCATCACGGGACTCGCGTTCGGGCTGTGCTCGCGTGACCTCGCACGTCCGACGCTGATCGCGCTCGCGATCGGTGCCAGCGCCCTGGTGCTGGCCAGTCCGCTCATTGGCTCATCGGCGCTGACGCGGTTCTCAACCTCTACCGACGCGGGCGCACAGTACGGGCAGGACACCTTCCAGAGCCGCCTTCTCACCTACCGCCTGGCCTGGGAGCGAATCAAGGCCAACCCGTTCCTCGGCGTCGGCGAGGACGTTCCCAGCTCGAGCATCTTGGATGCGCAGACCGCTACCTCCTACCAGGTTCATAACCTCTTTCTCGGGCGCTGGTATTCCTCAGGTATCTTCGGTCTGGTCGGGGTGCTGATGATCGTTGGCTCGATCGGGCTGCTCGGGTGGCGGCTGATCATTCGGTCCCCAGACCGGTATCTCGCCATCGCGCTGTTCGCCGGCTATGTCGCTTACCTGATCGACGATATGAGCGAACCGAGCCTTTATCAGCGATTCTCGCTGGTGCCGGCGCTGCTCATGATTTCCCTCGCGGCCGTGGCCGCGAGGGCCGCAAGGCCGGTCCGTCAAGACTGGCCGGCTCCTATGACGAGCCCCTCAGAGTCGGCGGTGTTGGCGACGGTGGCCGCCGTCTGAGGGCGCGCCCCTTTGTCACGTCCTGAGGATGGCGATCACCGTCGGCGCGTTGCACCCCTAGCCAGAGCGGGCCTGCGCGGGCTGCTCCACCATGTCCCCGCCAGAACGACGGCGAAGCTGATCGACGCCGAAACCGGGCTCGCCAGCGCCGCCCCCTTCAGCCCGAAGTCGGCGATCAGGATCACCAGGGCCGGCATGAGCACCACCAGCGCCGTGACCTCGCCAGCGCTGCCGATCGATGGGTAGCCTGCGCCTCGCAGCCCGTCGGCGAGTACGCGGCGCACCGACACGATGAACGAGCCGACGAGAAGTATCCGCGTCAGCTCCACGGCCCCTCGGAACTGCTCCCCAAACAGGAGCGGCAGCGCCCAGCCGACCACCAGCTCGAGGCCTCCACAGATGAGCGCAGACAGGATGGCGGCGAACGCAACATAGCGCCACATCGTCCGCCGCGCTTGCGCCGCATCCGGGCTGTCGGCGATGCGCGGGTAGGCCACAAATCCGACGCTCTGGGCCAAGAAGCGCGGGAAATTCGAGAACGATATGCCCACCACGTAGAGCCCAAGCGACGCCGGTGTCAGAAAGAGCGCAACCGAAGCCTGGTCGAGTTGGAACGTCTCGGTCGGATAGATCGCCCCGAGCACAGCACGCCGGCCAAACCGCAGCACCGCGCTCAGCGGCGGCGCGTGGTGCGCGCCCGGGCCATCGGCTGGCAGGCGACGGAGAGCCACGCCCAGTGTGAGGGCGGCAACGACGATTGACGTGATGACGAACGCGAGCGTGACCGCCAGCAGACCCGCGTGGCCCACGACGAGGAGAACGGCCACCAGTAGTGCATAGCTCGCCGACGGCATGAAACGCCAGAAGTTGAATCGTCCATATTCCTGCAGGCCTTGAAGGATCGCCTGGCCCAGGATCTGACCGAGGTTCGCAGGCACGAGCAGGATCGTCGTCGCCGCGGCGATCTCGACGTAGCGAGACTGACCGCCGAACACCGCGATGAGAATCGCGATCTGCACGACCGTAAGGACGCCGCACTGCAACAGGGAGGCGCGAGCGATCCGACGCACGATGGTGCGCGCCTTGTCCCGCTCGCGGGCAATGAAGTATGTGGCGGCGACGGGCACGCCCATGCTGCCCAACAGGACGAGCATCGTGGGAATCAGGTTGAACAGCGCGAGCCGTCCTCGATCCTCCACGCCGAGGATTCGTGCCGCGCAGATCCCGCTGACCACCAACGTGCCCTGGGCGGCCACGGCGGTCCACAGTGTCTCGATCAGCGCTCGCTGACGCAGCAGTCGGTTGACGTGGCGGGTCCGCCGGACGTCTCGCCATTTCTTCGTAGCTACGACCACTTGCTGTCGCCTCAGCCGGCGCTTGCCGGCGCCGGAGCGCGACGGACGCGCGCTGGGGACGATGTCACGGCGACGTCACGTTGGGCACATGCGTAGGGATCCGTGAGCGAGCGGAAGGAGCCGGCACGGTGTGCGATTGGATGAACCGCAGGCCGATCCACGTAGGGACGAGGAACTCGAGCCACCATTGAAACGCCGGCATGAATCCCGCTCGGACGATGACCGGCAGCGAGACGGCCCACGACGCGGCGAGCACGATTCGCAGCGGGTCGTACGGCTGCTCGCGGTACCGACACCACAGCGCCGAGCTGAAGACACCTGTCAGGATCATCCCGATGACGACGCCGGGGATCCAGAAATCCTGATAGAAGGTCCCGACGACAGAGAAATCGGGGCACTGCGCGCCCGGTTCGCCAACGCAGGGCAGGCCGAAGATCCGTACGAGGAAGCCGTTGCGCGCAGACAGCGGTTTGCCCGGCACCAACGCGGACGGGACGGGAGAAAGGATCAGGTCTCCGACCGTCGCGTCACCATAGTAATAGTCCGACGGCTTCTGCAGCGTGTCCACTTCGAGAGCCAGCGCACCGACCATCTCGGTGTCGATCCCCGAAAAGAAAGTGCCGATCGGCGCGAACGGCTGCGTGAAGGCGTTCTCGAAGATGGCGGTCGCGCCGCCCTTCGTGTTCTGCCGGGCTCCGAGTGAGCGCTCGAAGGGGATTGTGGCCAAGATGATGAAGGCCACGGGGAGGATGAGGGCGAGCGTCCGCCACCGTGGCCGCCGCTGGACGACGAGGTAGTAGGTGATGATCGGCGTGGCCACGCTCGGAATGATCAGCCGTCGGTTGCCGAGCAGGGAGAAGGCGAGAATCGGCAATATGACGAGTGCGGCGAGGGCCAACCGCTCGCGGCGAACGAGTTGGCCATTGCGGGCGAGTATGTAGATCGTCGCCGCGCACGCGAGCAGCATCGGGCTGTCGTCCAGGTACGACGACGAGGTCGCGGTGTCAGCGGTGACCGACCTTCCCGCGGCCAGGAGCTTGAGCGTCGAGAGTGGGTTCCCGGCACTGGCCAGCCGCGCGAAGTACAGCACGCCGCCGATCGCGACAAGCCAGAACACGACCTGTCGACTCGCCTGGGCGTCGAGTCGCACGCGCTCGCGAACCACCTGCGACTGACGTCGGATCTTGGGCCAGGCCTCGTAGGCGACGACGAACGCAACGGTTCCGAGCATGCCCAGCAGGACGGCCCGGGGAAACCCCTGATGCACGTCGATCATGGTCCTGGAACGTGATGTCCTGGTTGGCGAGCATCACGAGCGGACGAATGCCGAAGAGGGCGAGGAGCATCGCGCAGCCCCACACGATCGGCTCGAAGACGTCGATTGTGTGGTTCGCGATGCGACGAGCCACCGGGAAGACCGTGACCGCGATGACGACCATCGCAAACAGACCCTCGGCGTTCAACACCAGTCCGTGCGACGGCAGGTGGGTGACGACCACGGCGGCGAGGACGGAGGCCGCCACGGCCACCACGGCCCACAGACCTCCGCGTAGCCGACCCGTCAGCGCGAATGCGTCCATGACCCTCTCGGCGTTGTCGGAACCTCTCGTCCCGCGTCAGGCGACTGCGGGTTGCCGTCCGACCTGTTCGAAACAGCGCGGCTCTGCACCACGGCCTTCAAGCGCGCGCTACGGTCGATCGACGGGGCCACCGTGGTCGTAGCAATGACGGAGCCCGGCGGCATTCACGACGGGGGCGACTGCGGGACGGGGTGCCCCTCGACTGACGACAGCCTGCCGTCTCCGTTCTGTGAACCAACCACCGCCGGCACGCTCGGAGCCGACTGATAATCGTAGGCGTAGCCACCGTACTCTCGGTGCAACGTCGTGCCGTTCACGACGACACCCAATACCGGGGCGCCCAATCGGGCCAGCTGCACGCTGAACTGCCGCGCGAGATCGCGGCGCGTGGCTCCGACGCGCGTCACGACGATCACACCGTCAACATGACGGAACAGGTGCAACGCGTCGGACACAACGCTCGTCGGCGGACTGTCGATGACGACGAGATCGTATTCGGCGCGCACGGCCTCCAAGAGGCTCTCCGCTCGAGAGGACTCGAGAAGGTCGGCGGGGTTGGGAGGCAGCGGTCCCGAGGAGATCACGTCCATCGTCGGAACGTCCTCGCCATCGCCAAGCGGAGCACCGAGGTCGAGCCGCACGGTGTCCAGGACATCGCGCCACTCGCGCTGACCGGTCAAGACGTCACTCAGACCGGCGGTACCCGGAGCCTGGCCGAGCAACTCGCCAAACACCGGCCGGCGCAGGTCTGCTTCGATCAGCAGGACGCTCTGACCGGCGCTCGCCGCCACCACCGCCAGATTCCACGACACGGTGGACTTGCCCTCGCCGGGGGCCGCCGAGTTGATGATCACGCTCCGGATCTCGCGATCGACGTTGAGGTAGCGGAGGTTGGCGCGCAGCGTTCGGAAGGCCTCCATCTCAGGACCGGTAAGCCGTCTGGTGTGCGCCTGGCGCTGCGTCGCGAGACGACGGCTGCGCTGAATGGTGCCGAGAATGGGTCGATCGAAGATGTGCTCGAGCTCGTCCACGTCGCGTACGGTTCGGTCGAGGCGCTCGAGCAGGAGCGCGAGAGCGATGCCGAGGATGATGCCGGCGAACAGGCCGATCACCGTGTTGCGCAAAGGTCGCGGAGCGGAGGGCCCGGTGGGTACGGTGGCCGGCTGCGAGATCTGCGCGTTGCCCGTCTGCAATGAGGCGTAGATGGCGAGATCCTGCTCGCGCGTCGCCAGTTCGCGGCCCGCCGGCGCGTTCTGCTGGGCTGCGCTCATGGACTTCAGCCGTTGAGCGATCTGTGCCTCCGCCGCGAGAATGGCAGAGCTGTCCGCCGTGCGCCGATAGCTCACGAACTGAGCGGCATATGTGTTGGCGACGTTCGCCGAAAGGTTGGCGTTGGGCGTCGTCGCCGTGATGTTCACGAGGAAGGATTGGCCTTCTGCAGCGATGCTCGTGTAGCGCGCGATCGTCGCCCGGGTGAAGCCCTTGCCGAGTGCCTGGGCCGTCTGCGCCGCGACGATGGGCTGTTCTACGAGGCTGAGATTCGTGGCCTCTTCGATCGTCGGGTCGTTCACGCTGTCGGCAGGACTGAACGTGGCGCTCGTGCCGAATAGACCTTGGGCGTAGTTGGTGTCCTGGAAGTACAGGGTCGCCGTGGCCGAATACTGATACTGCTGGTGCAGCGAGATTGCGAGCGCAAGGGCCGGCACGAGGATCACGCAGACGGCAATGGCCGCGCGACGACGGCGGACGGCGGCGAGCACGCCGCCCTTGGTCGGACGTGCCTCGGACTCGGCGGCGCCGCCACTCATCGCAGCATCGCTCCGATGCTGCTCGTCAGACTCGCGTCGACCACCGATGGTCGCCTCCTGCGGGGGATCGTCAGCATGTGTGCGAATGTCCACTGCAACGGGATACCGCTCGCCCCAGCATCCGGCGCGGCTTAAGGGCCTGCGAGTATCGCGGCGCAGACGGCGATTGTAGCGCCGCCCATACCGAAAGGCTATCGGCGGCATCAGGTCGGGCTCCCACCTAGCCCGCCCACCGCTCGACGTTCGCGTCGTGGATCTCTTGGAGCACGTCGCGCACTCCGATGCGCACGGTCCAGCTCGGATAGTCAGCCTTGAACGCTGCGAGGTCGCTGACCCACCACCGGTGGTCCCCCATGCGCGCTTCGTCGGCGAACTCGTAGGACAGCCGACGCCCGGCGATCTCCTCGCACATGGCAATCGCCTCGAGCATCGAGCAGTTGCTCGTTCGTCCGCCGCCGAGGTTGTACACCGCCGACACCCGGGGGCTCTCGTGGAACGCGGCGAACGCCTGGACCACATCCGCGGAGTGGATGTTGTCGCGCACCTGCTTGCCGGCGTAGCCGTAGACGGTGTACGGCTCGCCGGTGATCGTGCAGCGCATGAGATAGGACAGGAACCCGTGGAGCTTGGCGCCCGCGTGGCTCGGTCCGGTGAGGCAACCGCCACGGAAACAGACGGTGGGCATGTCGAAGTAGCGGCCGTACTCCTGCACCATCAAGTCACCAGCGACCTTCGACACGCCGAACAGCGAGTGCATGGTGTGGTCGATGGACATCGTCTCCGGTATGCCGCCGAAGTACTCGTGATCCTCCGGCAACTCCAGACGTGTGCCGAGCTCGTACAGCGGGAGGAAATTCGGTCGGTCGCCGTAGACCTTGTTTGTCGACATGTGGATGAACGTCGAGTCCGGCGTGTGCTTGCGCGCCGCTTCGAGCAGGTTCAGGGTGCCGTTGGCATTGATCGTGAAGTCCGTCTGCGGATCCGTGGCCGCCCAGTCGTGGGATGGCTGCGCGGCAGTGTGGATCACCAGGTCGGGCTGCGCCTCGAAGAAGACGCGCTCGACGGCATCTGCGTCCCGAATATCGACTCGAGGCTTCGGAAAGAGTCGCCGAGCTCGCTGAGCAGACCATCCGTCACGTTGCGTGTTGACGCATGCGCCCCGAAGAGCCGCGATCGCATGTCGTTCTCGAGTCCCACGACATCGAAGCCCGCATCGACGAAGTGCCGTACGGACTCCGAGCCGATGAGCCCGCCCGACCCCGTGACCAGTGCCTTTGCCTTTGCCATTCTTGTCCTCGCGGTGTATGACGACGAATACTGCCGGCACGCCTGCTGGAATGCCGTCACTTGAACCGCGGCAAGGCACGAGGAGCCGTCGCTCGCCGTAGGAACGATAGCGTACTGAGTACATCCGGGGAAAGCCGAATCTGCGAATCGGCAACCGACTGGACGAACGTACCACCGAGACGCATTCTCGGACCAGATTGCGCACCTCCTGCGATCCTCAGCACGTGTACATACAACTCTGGAGCTACAACTACGACCCCGAGCCGACCGGCATCGCACCCCTCGCCGGCGTCTGGGCCCGGGCGATGCGGGATCGCGGTCATCGACTCGAGGTTGTCTGTGCACACCCGCACTATCCGGAGCCGGCGTGGGGCGTGCGCCTGCTGCCCTACCGCGAGCAGCGCGACGGGATCTCGGTCCTCCGGCTGCCGATCTGGGTTGGACGCGCGAGTGCAGCTCAGCGCGTGCGACAGGAGGCGAGCTATGCCTCGGCGCTCATCGCCGCCACCCCGACGTTGCGCCGTCCCGACGTGGTCGTCGCCACGTCCCCGTCGTTCCCCGCGCTCGCGCCCGTGATGCTGAATGCTCGCCTGCGCGGTGTCCCGTGGGTCCTGTGGCTCCAAGACATCCTCCCCGAGGGTGCGGTGGCCACCGGCCTTGTCGACGCTGGGCGGCTGCTTCGAGCCGCCATGCGCTTCGAGCGTGCGGCGTATTCGTCCGCCACGCGCATCGTCGTCCTGTCCGACACGTTCTCCGAGAACCTGCTGGCCAAGGGGGTTCCCGACGCGAAGCTCGCCCGCATCTACAACCCGGCGAGCCGGCCCGTACGCACGGAGTCCCGGCCCATGCCCACGGAAGAAGCGCCGGTGGTGCTGACGATGGGAAACATCGGGCGCTCGCAGAATCTCGAGGCGATCGTGCGTGCCTTCGAAGACGACGATGAGCTCGAGGCTATGGGCGCCAGGCTCGTGCTGGCCGGCGACGGCGTCGCCGGCGACGCGGTTCGCGCGGCCATTCGCACCGAGCGCACGCGCGTCACGGGAATCCTCGACAACGCACAGCTGTCAGCGGAACTCGACCGCGCAAGCATCGCGCTCGTGTCTCAGCACTACGACGGAGCCGAGTTCAACGTTCCGTCCAAGCTGATGAACTTCATGGGCGAGGGGTTCGCGACCGTTGCGTCCGTGGGACCGCATTCAGAGGTGTCACGCATCCTCGGCCAATCGGGTGGCGGTTGGGTGACCGATTCGTCGCGCCCGGTGGACGCAATGCGAGCCCTGGCGAACGCCCTGCGCAACCCCGACCAGTGTGTAAGGCGCGGCGCGGCGGCCCTCGCATTCGCCCGGGCGAACTTCGATGTCGACACGGTCGCCGAGCGCTTCGAGGACGTGCTCCGCGATGCCGTGCGCCAAGCAGCACATTCGGCACCGGTCTCGACGCTCGGCGTCGCCCAGGGCGACCGGCCGTAGGTTTGCGGGTTCGAACGGCCCTTGCTAAAAGATTGCTCATGAGCTCCGCCAGAGCACGAGCCCGCGTCGCCGCGCCGCCCCACCGGCGTCCCGCGCTCCCGCGCGTCTCGTCACCCTGGAGCGACCACATCTGCGCCTCGCGCGACCATATCTACGCCCGAGCTTGAAGCGATCAGCGCGGTGCGCTCGGATATACCGGACAGGGTTCAACGCGCCGCGTGGTGCCTGGCGATCGACGCCACCACGGCCGACGTCGTTCGCCTGCTGGCCGGCGCGGATGTGCGAGTCGTGCTGCTCAAGGGCGCGACCACGGTCCGCTGGCTGTACGCGGCCACCGACGAGCGAATCTACCGCGACGTCGACCTACTCGTAGCGCCGGACCAGTACGCCGTGGCCGAGGGCGTGCTGGCTGACGCTCGCTTCCGCTCCGCGCACGTCGGCATGGCCTCGCAGGAGATGACCCCGATGCACGCTCAATGGGTCAGTAGCACCGGCGTTCTCGTCGAGCTCCACCGCAGCTTCTACGGGATCGGAGCGCCGGACGTCCACGCGTGGACGGAGCTCACCCGCGCGGCGGAGACGATCACGATCGCCGGCGAAGTAATCGAGATGCCGGCGCTGTCGACCCGCAGCCTGCTCGTGGCCCTGCACGCCAGCCAACACGGCAAGGACGAGCGGCAACCGCTGCAAGACCTCGAACGAGCCTGCGATCAGGTGCCGTTCGACGTGTGGCGCGATGCCGCCGCCGTCGCCGAGAAGGTGGAGGCGACGGCCGCGATGGCCGCGGGTCTACGCCTCGTCCCGGCCGGCCGTGTCATCGCGGACGAGCTCGGTTTGCCCCACGCCGCCTCGGTCGAGCTGCTGATGCGCGTCCGGGCCGCGCCGAGCTACTCGCATAGCCTGGAGGGTGCCGCACAGGCCGCCGGCATCGCGCGCGTTCGATACATCGCCAGGAAACTGCTGCCGAGCACCGCATTCATGCGCTATCGGTACGGCCTCGCCGATGCCGGAGCCATTCGGCTCGCGTTGGCCTATCCGGTTCGCTGGTGGCACTTCCTGGCTGCGCTTGGGCCGAGCGTGAAGGCATGGACGAGAATCCGTCGGGAGGCGAGACGCCTCGGCAGCGGAACGAGGCGCCGAAACACCTGACGGGGCTGTCAGGGCACGCGTTCGCGTGACGTATAAGCGAGGGTGCCAGCGAGGGGACGGAGAGACCGACGCGCCGCCGTACGTCGAGCGATAGCGGCTGCGGCGCTGCTCATAGCGCTCGCTGCGCTCGCAACGCCGGCCGGCGCGAGCCGGCGTGTGACCTCGCATGCCCACGCCACAGCCACCGGGATCGCCGCCGGATCGATGATGCTCGGCTTCATGGATGGCGGCGTCGTCGGTCCCGCCGACGCAGCGGACACGGCGACGGTCTTGCAGCGCGCCAAACAGGCGGGCTCCAGCGTCTGGGGACTGGTCATCGACTGGCGGAGCATCGCGCCAACCGCTCCGCCCAGCCTTGCCGTGGCGAGCGACCCCAGCTGGAGCGGATACGACTGGCCGACATTCGACGCCGAGGTGCGAGCGGTCGCCGGCAGCGGGACTGCAGACGCAGGCGGTCGTCGCTCGACGCGCCCGCATGGGCGGAGGGCCCTGGTCGTCCGTCGACCGCGATCGCGCCGGCGGGGACTTGGGAGCCTTCGGCGGCCTGGCTCGGCGCCTTCGCCACCGCGCTCGCCAAGCGCTACTCGGGCACGTTCCCCGACCCGTCCGCTCCCGGCTCGTGCCTGCCGGCCGTTCGCGACTGGGAGCCGTGGAACGAGCCGAACCTCACCGTCTACCTCACGCCGCAGTGGAAGCGCGTCGGCCGTGGCTATCAGGCCGATCAGTCCCGGGCGTCTACCGAGGCATGCTGAACGCCTTCTACACGCCGTGCAAGGCGGTGGCGCCGAGCGACGTCGTCGCCGGCGGCACGACGGCGCCGTTCGGCGACCCGCCCGGCGGCCAGCGCATCCCACCGGCGATGTTCTGGCGCGACCTGCTGTGCGTCACCGCCGGCGCGCACCCGCGCTCCACGCACTGCGGCGCGCACGTCTACTTCGACGCGATGTCACACCACCCATACCCGATCGGGCCGCCGACCTTCCACGCGGTCGATCGCCGACGACGTCATCGGTGCCCGATCTCGGCAAGATCACGCGGCTGATCCCGATCGCCGAACGCGCCGGCACCCTGCTCCCGAAGACCCCGAAGCCGCTGTGGATCACCGAGATCTCCTGGAACAGCAATCCGCCCGATCCGAACGGGCTCAGCCTCGCCGATCAGGCCCAGTACCTGGAGGGAGCGATCGACGTGCTCTACCACGAGGGCGCCTCGATGTTCATCTGGTTCAACCTGCGCGACGACCCACCGCCCTACGGCGGGGACGCGGCCGCGGCAACAACCTGCTGGGCCTCGCGTCGGGCGTCTACACGCGCGGCGGCATCCGTTGCGCAGGACACGCCCAAGCCGTCGCTGACCGCCTTCGAGTTCCCGTTCACCGCGTACCGCACGCGACGGATTTGCCAACCTGTGGGGAATGGCGCCGGCCGCGGGACCGGTCGCGATCCAGGAGCAGCGGGGAGCCGAGCTGGGTCACGGTGCTGACGCTCAACGCCGCGAGCACGAGGATCTTCAGCGGCTCGCTGCTCGTCGGGCCCCGAACACGAACCTGCGCGCCGTGTCCGGCGCGCAGACGAGCCTGACCTGGACGACGTTCTGATGCCGATGCGCGCTCCTGCCGCCGCCCATGCTCGCGTCGGCTCGCGCTGCTCGCGGTCGTGTCGTTGCTCGGTTGCGCTGGCGTCCCGGCCGGCACGGCACACGCAAGCCCTCAGAAGATCGTCAACCCCGGCGACCCCGGCTCCAGCCAGTACCAGGAGGACGTGCCGAGCGCCTTCGGCAACGTGCCGGCGACGAGCGTGCGCGGGCACGCGCACGCGCACGGCGCGCCGCTCCCGCCCGCGGTCGCCGCGCGGCTTGCGCACGCCGGAGCCGCCGGCCGCGCCGCGGCCGCGCCTCGCGGTCGCCGGCACGCCGCAGATGCAGCCACGACCGGCGACCCACGCGCAGCGACATCGCAGCTCGCACGGCGTCGGCGACTCGGGCGGCGGCGGCGGGTCGTCGGCGGCGGCGCGGCGGCTCGGGCGGCGGCCCGGTCATCGGGCGGCGGACCGTCGGCGATCGCGCAGGCGGGCTCCGGCAAGGGCGTCGCGGCGTCGCTCGCGAGCTCGCTGGTCGGCTCTGACGGCGGCGTCGGGCGCGCTGCTGCCGATCCTGCTGGCGCTCAGCGTGCTGCTCGGCGGCGGGATGGTGACGCGCGCGGCGGCGCACGGAGCGAGCTGATGGAGAGCACGCTCACCGCGCGATCGCGGACCCGGACGCTCGGCGCCGGTTGGTCGATCGAGCCCGGCTCGGTCTGCGCCTGGCTGCTGCCGGCGGCGCTCGTCACCTACCTCGGGGTGCGCAGCGGCGGATATGACCCGATCGTCAGCGACCAGGTCGGCATCGCCCTGTGGTGGCTGGTGTTCCTCATCCTCGCCCTCGCGCTCGTACCGCATCCGCCTGACCGCGTCGGCGCGAGTCGGCCTCGGCGCTGCTCGTCGCCTACGCGGCCTGGACGACCCTCAGCCTCAGCCTGGACCGAGAGCAGCGAGCGCACGATGGGCGACGTCACGCTGATGCTGCTGTACGTCGCCCTGGCGCTGCTGGCGTTCACTGATCCGTGGGCGCGAGCACGGCGCGCCTGATGCTCAACGGGCTCGCGGCAGCGATCATGGCCATCGCCGCGGTCGCGCTGCTCTCGCGGCTGCATTTCGCCTGGTTCTCGGTGCCGGAGGTGGTGCAGAACCTGCCCGGCACGAGCGCACGCAAGCTGTCCTATCCGATCGGCTACTGGAACGCGCTCGCCGCGCTGGTGGCGATCGGCATCCCGCTCGCGCTCTACGCGGCAACCGGTGCCCGCGCGCTGATCTGGCGTGCGGTCGGCGCCGCCGGCGTGCCGCTGCTCGCCCTGTGCGCCTACCTCACCGCCTCGCGCGGCGGCGCGATCGAGGTCGTCCTCGGCGTGCTCGTCTTCCTCGTGCTCGCCCCCGATCGCATCCCCAAGCTCGCGGTCACGCTCGTCTGCGGCGCCGGCTCGGCGCTGCTGATCGCGGCGGCCGACCAGCGCCCGGCGGTCCGCGACGGGCTGCGCACGCCGCTCGCCGCCCATCAGGGCAACCAGCTCATCGCGATCGCCATCGCGGTCGCGGTCGGCGTGGCGCTGCTCGTCTACGCGATCGCGCTCGTCGAGCGCCACGTCGAGCGTCCCCGCTGGTCTGACGCTCTCGCGGCGCGCACGACCAGCGTGTCGTCGCTGTTCGGCGTCGTCGTCGCGCTCGATCGGCCTTCGTCGCGCGCCGGCGGCCCCGGCTTCCTCAGCCGCGAATGGTCGCAGTTCAAGACCGCCGCCGGACCGGCCACGATCAGCAGACGGCACGGCCCTGCAGCGGTTGCAGAACGTCACCGGCAACGGTCGCTACCAGCTACTGGCAGGCCGGCCGCGCGGGCCGGCGAGCGACATCCGCTGACCGGCACCGGTGCCGGAACGTTCGTCTACTGGTGGGCGCGCGACGGCTCCGCCAGCGGCGGGTTCGTCCAGGACGCCCACTCGCTCTACCTGCAGGCGCTCGGCGAGCTCGGTTACCCCGGTCTCGTGCTGATCAGCGCCTTCATCGCCTGGATCCTCGCTCTGCGGGCTGTCGGGGCGATTCGCGTCCGCGACCCCGAGCGCCGGCTCGCCGATCGCCGCGGCGACGGCCGGCGCCGCCGCCTTCGCGTTCTCGGCGGCCGTCGAATGGATCTGGCTGATCCCGGTACTGCCGGTGACGCTGTTCATCCTCGCCGCCGTCATCTTCGCGCCCAGGACGATCGCCGCCGTCGCCGCCGCGCGCCGACCGCGCGGGACGCGTCTCGGCGCCGCGATCCGCCGCGCCGCGGCCAGATCGTGGGTGCGCACGCGCCGCACGCGTCGCCGGGGCGCTCGCCGCGCTGGCCGCCGATCGTCGTGATCGCGCTGCCGCATGTCCGCTACCGCCGCCGTGCGCCAGAGCCAGGCTCAGGCGCGTGCCGGCAACCTCGTCGCGCGCGCTCGCCGAGCGCCCGACAGGCGGTGCGCCTGCAGCCCTACGCCGCCACGCCGTGGCTGCAGGAGGCGCTCGTGCTCGAGGTCGCCGGGGACCTCCGCGGCGCGCTCGCCGCCGCCCAGCACGCGGCGAGCCGACGCCTCGACGGACTCCGACACCTGGCTCGTGCTGTCTCGGCTGCGAGGCTCGCACGGGCAACGCCGCGCGCCGCGCTCGCCGACTACCTGCGCGCCCGCTCGCTCAACCCCCACTCCCCGGTCTTCGCCGGATGAACGACCACGCACCTCTGACCCCAGACGACCTCGAGCCCTCGATCGGCGCCGACGAGCGCGCGGCGCTGCGCGAACGTGGCCGAACGCCTGATCCACGAGCGTCCCGCGCCCCGGGCCGGCTTCCGCGCCGACCTGCGCGCGCACCTGCGCGACCTCGCCTCGACCGGCGCACACCGCCCGCGCCCGGCCTGGCTATGGCAGCGCGTGGCCGCGCTGAGCGTCTGCGGCGCCGGGCTGCTCGGGCTCGTCGGCATCGGCCTCACGGGCGCCGGCCCGTTCGCGCCGTAGGCGGCGCGCCCGCGCGCCGCGACTCCCGGCTCAGCCGCTGGTCACCGAGGGCGCCGCGCGCCACGCCGGCGCCTCGACCCGAGCGCGACGATGCATGGCGATCCAGGCGACCGCGCCGGGCAGCGAGATGATCGCCGTGGCGATGACCGTGAGCAGCGAGAACGCGACCGCCCGGTCGGCCGCGACGCCGGCGGGCACGAGCAGGACGCGAAAGACCGACTCACGCACGCCGAGGCCGTTGATCGTCGTCGGCGCGGCGGTGGCGAGCAGCGCGACCGGAATGCAGGTGGCGAGCAACCCGATGCCGACGTGCAGGCCGAGCGCCCGCGCGAGCGCGTAGGCCGCGAACATCACACAGGCCTGCGCGACCAGCGAGATCGCCACGGCACGCAGCAGCAGGTCGCGTTTGCCCGCGTAGCTGGCCAGGCCGGCGCCGACCCGCTCGATCGGGCCGGCCACGCGCGGCCAGCGCGCCGTCGCGCGCGAGAGCGCGCGAAGCGGCGCGGGGATGAGCAGGATCGCGCTGCCCACGACGACGGCGACGCACGCGAGCACGCAGGAGACGATCGCAACCCCCGGCAGCCGGTTGAACTCGAACAGCACGGCGATCGCTCCCACGGCCGACGAGCGCCCACGCGGCGACGAGGCGGTCCATCAGCACGCTCGCCGTGACCTTCGACAGCGCCCCGGCGCGGCGGCCGGCCAGCCAGGCGCGCACCGCGTCGCCGCCGAAGCCGCCGGGAAGCACGTTCGTGAAGAACAGGCCGATCCAGCTGTAGAGCAGCGCGTCGCCGAGCTCCAGCTCGACGCCCAGTCCGCCGGCGAGCAACCGCCAGCGCACGGCCGCGATCGCAAACGAGATCGTCAGCAGCGTGAATCCCGCGGCGAGCCAGACCGGGGTCGCGTGGGCGAGGTCGTGGAAGACCCCGTCGACGCGTATGCCGCGCAGCGCCACCCACACGAACGCGCCCGAGACGAGCAGGCGCAGCGCGCTGCGGCGGAGCGTCATCGGCCGTCCGTCATGACCTGCGCGGCCGTCGCCTCCGTCGGCGTGGACGGGCTGGGCGACGGCGTGGCGGCGCCGCGTGTGCGCCAGCTCGACCACGATGAACGCCGCGTGCAGCGGGTCGAGCCGTGCCATCGTCCGCGCCGCGCGCGGCGGCAGCGGGTAGTAGCCGTTCATCCGCGTCGCGGTGACGCGCAGTCCGTGCGTCTCCGCGAGCTCGCGCAGCGCGCGCGTGGTGAACACGCGCAGATGCGTCTGGCCGATGTCGGCGTGGCGCAGGCCGCGGCGCGGATCGAGCGGGTTGCCGACGTGGACCTCGTCTGAGACATGGCTCGGGAACGGCTGCATGCCGAGCACCAGCGCTCCGACGTTGTGCCACGACGAGAGGTTGTTGGTGGAGAGCACGATCCGGCCGTCCGGAGCGCACACGCGCGCCGCTTCGCGCAGGAAGTTGTCGGTCCCGCGCAGGTGCTCGATCACCTGGTTTGCGTGTACGAGATCGAAGCTGTCGTCCTCGAACGGCAGCGGCTCGTTCAGGTCGCGCTCGACCACCTCGATCCCGCGGGCGCGGGCGGCGGCCGCGTGCTGGGGCAGCCACTCGACTCCGACCACCCGGGCGGCGCGCGCGCGACGGCCGAGCTCGGCGCTGAACGCGCCGTTGAAGCAGCCGAGGTCGAGCACCCGCTCGCGCGCGCGCGCCGGCGGCCACGAGCTCGAGGATCTCGCGCTTGTTCTCATCCTCGGTGGCCAGGAAGACGGCGCTGAGCGCGGCGGCCAGCCGAGCCCGCAGACCGCGGGGCCGCAGGTGCTCGGTCTCGTGCGCCGCCGGGCGCGGCGGCGGCTGGCGCCAGTCGTCGTGCGACGCGCCCAGCCGTGAGTACGCATCGCGCGCACCGTCCGTCGCGCTTCGATTTCCATTCAAGTTGTTCACGCGATCCGGCGCGCTTCCGTGCCCGTAGAGCATTCAAATCGTCCTTGTTCTCACTTCACGGTAAACCGCAGCGGGCACGATGTCGAATCGGCGACGAGCCCGCCGGGCTGCGTCGGGTAGCTCGCCCACAACTCATAGGTCCCCGGAGCGCCCGGTCTCCACGCCGCCGCTCTGAAACGTGCCGCCGGTGGCCGTGCGCACCGCGGCGAGTGTTCGCAGCGGGCCGCCGTCGCGCGCCCACCGCAGGATGATCCGCCGCCCACCGTCGCCCGGCAGCAGCCGCCCGCCGATCCCGATCGCCTGGCCACGGCCCACGACCCGCGGCGCGAAGGGCGTGCCTGGCGTCCCCTGCGGCGTCGTCGAGAGCAGGATGTGAGCCCCCGTCCGTCCGGCCACCACCGGCCCGGCCGTCGTCATCGTCATGCGGCTCGTCACCGTCGGCGCGGCCGAGAACGGGCTCGCAGCCGCGTAGCTGCCGACGAGCTTCCCGGTGACCGTGAAGGTCAGGCGGAAGTCGCTGTCGACCCACGGAGCGCGGCGGCCGGTGTCATAGCGAACGGCCAGCGTCGTCGCGCTGTTCGCAGGGAGCAGGACGTCGATGCTCGCCGTGCCGGTGGCGTAGCCGTGAAACGCCGATTGGCGCGACGAGCAGGCGGTGATGACGCTCGGACTCTGCACGAGCTGGCCGAGCGTGCCGGGACCCTGGAGCGCGATCGCGGTGGGACCGTCGATCGATTGCCCCTCGTCGATGCCGCCGGCGGTGGCGAACGGCGGCGCGGCCATCGTCACCGAGAACACCTCGGCGGTCGCGCCGGTATGCATCTCCAGGTAGTAGAGGATGAAGTGCGTCGACGCGTCGAGCTTCAGCGGCGTGTAGAGCGTCCCGTTGAGCGTGAGCTCGGCGCTCGTGGCCGGCGCGGCGACCACCAGCGCGACCGCAGCGAGCGTGGCGGCGCCGATCAGGCGCCGCCACGTGCCGGCGATGATCGGATTGGCGGGCACCACTGAGGAAACGGTACGTGCGCCGGACGAGGTGCACTGACAGCGGGCCAACGCCGACGGATGTGCGAGACGGTCGTTGCCGAGCTGCTGTCGGCCTCGAGCGTGGTCATCCGTACACTCGGGTGCTGATGATCGTGGCCGCCTTCCTCAAGCGTCGGGGCGCCGCACGCCTCGTGACCGGGCTGGTCGCGTGCGTGCTGTGCTGCATCGTGTTGCCCGCGTCGGCCGCCGCGCTGCCTCCGCCGACGTACTACGGCGCGAACATCCAGCCGATCTTCGAGAAGGGGTTCGCCCCGCAGAGCAGCTGGAACGGTCTGATCGCGACGATGAGCGCCGGCGGGCTGAAGGTGGCGCGCATGGATGCGAACTGGGGCTGGGCCGAGCCGAACGCCCCGGTGAACGGGGTTCACACCTATACGTGGAGCGTCCCGAGCGACCCCACGCATTCGACTGGACGGCATCGTCTCGCTGCTCGCGTCGAACGGCGTGCGCATGCTCGCCGTGCTCGCCGGGGCCCCGCCGTGGGCGGGCGGCGGCGGCGAGGAGATGACTCCGGCGCACTACGGGGACTTCGTGGCCTTCGCCCAGGCGTTCGCGGCGCGTTACGGCGCGGGCGGCTCGTTCTGGTCGCAGAATCCGCAGCTGCCGTATCTGCCGGTGCAGCAGTTCGAGATCTGGACGGAGGCCAACTCGACGAACTTCTGGACCGGCAGCCCCGACCCGAGCGCGTACGCAGCGGTGCTGCCGCCGCTCAGCGCGGCCGTTCACTCGGTCGATCCGGGCGCGCAGATCCTGGCCAGCATCGGATGGCCGAACGCCGCGGCCTACGTCAGCCAGCTCTACGGCCTCGGCGTCGGACCGTCGATCGACGCGATCGGATTCCACCCTACGCCCCCGACCTGCCGTCGACCATCGGCCTCGTCCAGCAGGTCCACTCCGCGCTCGCGGCCGCCGGCTATCCGAGCCTGCCGATCGACGTGACCGAGACCGGCGATGCCGGCGCCGAGCGGGTAGCCCGGCCGATAGCACCCGCGCGTCGCTGGACACGCTGGCGGGCGACGCGCTCGCCCACAGCGACTGCAACACGCAGGACTTCGACGTGTATGCGATCACCGGCAGCGGCACGAACCTCGAGCCGGGCGGCGAGGGCTACATGGGCATCCTCGACTACATGACCGACGCGCCCAACATCACCGGCCAGGCGCTCTTCGCCGCGTCGCAGCGCTGGCAGGCCGCTCCGGGCGGCGGGCTGGTCCTCTGCGGCAGCGGCGCCACGCCCGCGAGCGCGCTGCTGCCGCTGCAGCTGAGCCTCACTCACACCAGCCCGACCTGCGTCAGCGCGACGGTCGACTACTACGGCAACCCGCTGCAGTCGGCGATGCTCGTCCTGCGCACCGCCGACGGGCGCGTCGCCCCGGCCGCGACCAACGCGGCCGGCCAGACGCAGATGTGCCTGCAGAACGGCCCGGCGATCACGAGCTTCACCGTCGTACGCGGAGATCTCATCGCCCATCACCCAGTCCTCGTTCGTCAGCCCGGACATCGCGCAGTCGCCCACCTACACCTGCCCGGTCAGCATCACCGCGCCGACCGCCCCCTGCGTGCAGCTCCCGCCTGGCGGGACGCTTCCCGCTCAGCCCACGACCACCCCGAGCCCCGCCACCGGGACCGGCGTGCGCGCCAGCGGCAGCACGAAGGCCGCCACCGCCGTCGCCTCCAGTTCGGCGTCGGCGAAGGGCTGCACCCTCACGCTCGCGCTCCTGCGGATCGAGGGCAAGCGGACGAGTCTGCGCGCCCTCCTGAAGTGCAGGACGGCCAAAGAGCCGCGCGCTCGGATGCAGCTGACGCTGACGCGTCACGGCAAGCGCCGCGGCACGACGGTCGCCCGCGTCACCCTCAGCCAGGGCCGCTGGACGACGTTCACGATCCGTGCGGTGCCCCGGACCGGCGATCGGCTGACCGCGACCGTGGCCGCGAACAAGTCGCTGCGCCTCCCGAAGCTGACGGCGACCCTGACCGCGACGTCGCGGATCATCCGCGCCGCCAGCCACCCGACCACGCCACCCAAGAAGACCGGTTAGGTCGCCGCGTCGCCGCGCTCAGCCTCGGCGGCAAGATCCCCCTCGTCCCCCTCGAGGCTCGCCCGCATCCGCCGCAGCGACCGCGAGAGGATCTGCTGCACGTTGGCCAGCGTCAGGTCGGTCAGCTGCGCGATCTCCGGTCCGGACAGATCGCCGCCGAAACGCAGCGCGATGATCTCGCGCTCGCGCTCGCCGAGCGCGGTGAGCGCGCGCTCGAGCGCGGGATCGAGGCCGAGGCTCATCGGTTCCTCGGGCGCCGGCGGGTCGACGTCCTCGCCGAGCTCGACCTCCGGCCGGGCGGCTCGCGAGCGGTAGTGATCGATGAGCAGGTTGCGGGCGATGGTCAGCAGCCACGTGCGCAGGCCGGCCCGCGCCGGGTCATAGCGCGTCCACGCCCGCCAGGCGCGAACGAAGGTCTCCTGCGTGAGGTCCTCGGCCTCGGCGCGCGAGCCGAGGCGGTAGGCGAAGAAGCCGTGGACCTCCCAGACGTGCTGCTCGAACGCCTCGCTGTAGTCGGGCTTGGCCGCCATCTGGCCTGGAGTCTGACCGCTGCGCGGCTGTTCGCGTCGGCGCCGCGGTCGCCGAACGACCGTCGGCGATGCCCCGATCAGCAGACAGACACGTGTCCAAGCGAACGGACGCGCGCTTCGCCTGCGCGGCGAAAGCGCCGAAACAGCAGTCAAACAAGGACAGGCTTCCCCGATAAGGGCACTCCCGTCGCGAGGCGGGTTCGCAAAGCCACGCAACTCGAACGTCGAGTGAGGCGAGCTACCGAAGGACAGCTTTCTCGGAGAACCCCTGCTCCTCCCCACCCGGCGCCACGGGACGCGCTCCCCGGCCGCCACGTCGTCCCCAGAAAGCAGGGCTTCAGTGTCCATGTCGATCGCGCGCGCCTTCAGGCGCTCCCTCACGCTCGCCCCGATCGCCGTCGCGCGGCTGGTGGCGATCGCGGTGGCCCTCGTCGCGCTCGCCGCCCCGGCGTCCGCGCTGGCCAGCGGCTCGATCGGCGCGATCGGCGTCAACGACATCCGCTCGGACGGCATCCTGCTGCCGAACGCCAACTGGAACGGACTCGCCGACCTGAACATGGTCGCCGGCGCGGGCGTGCAGCTCTACCGCGCGCGCATCCAGCTCAACTGCGTCGACCCGAACCACACCGGCCGGTTCAACTTCACCGCGCCGTCGCCGAGCTGCTACGGGCTCAGCTACGACGCGCTCGTCGGCGCGCTCGCCCAGCGCAACATGACGCTGCTGCCGATCCTCATCAACTTCAGCGGATCCACCCCGCAGCCGCCGACCCCCGACGGCGCGGGCGGCAGCCCGACGATCTCCGAGTTCGCCGCCTTCGCCGCCGCCGCGGTCACCCGCTACGGGCCGACCGGCACCTACTGGGCGACCTGCGGCTGCACGCCGCACCCGATCTCGGCGTGGGAGATCTGGAACGAGGAGAACAACGGCTACTGGTGGGGCGGCACCGCCTCGGCGTCGCAGTACGCGGCCGTGTTCTCGGCGACGCGCGGCGCGCTGCGCAGCGTCGACCCGCAGGCGCGGGCGGTCGTCGGGGGCCTCGCGTTCGATCCCGCCGGTCAGCCCTCCTTCATCCCGCCCGACCAGATGATCGCCACCCTGGCCGCCGGCAACGCGAACGCGTTCGACGCGGTCGCCGTGCACCCCTACACCGTGGCGGCCGGCTCCTCCTCGACCGAGCTCGCCGAGGACACCATCTCGCTCATCAACAGCGTGGCGGCGCAGCTGGTCGCCTCCACCGGTCCCGGTCCGGGGGGCGCGCCGCGCCAGCAGATCTGGGTGACCGAGATGGGGTGGTCCAACCAGCAGGAGGACCCGAACACGATCGCGGCCGGACTGCAGACGTTCTTCTCGCTGCTCTCGAGCGGCGTCCGCGCCGAGGACAACGTCGGGCCGGTGCTGTGGTACGACCTGCGCGACAACGCCACGCTCAGCGTGCGCGACGATCAGCTCGGCCTGCGCTACACGAACGCCGACGGCAGCGATGCCGGTCCCAAGCCGGCCTGGGGCGTGTTCGCCGCCGCCGCGGCGCAGGGCGGAACGCTGCCGCTGCCGGCGGCCCTCGCCGACAGCGGCCCCTACATCGGGCCCGCCCCGACCGGATCAACCTCCTCCGGCTCGGCGCAGGCCAGCTCCGGAACCGGCCTCGGCGCGTCAGGGGCTCGCGGGCGCGTTCGCCGCCTCGGTCGCCCGCGGGCACGCCTCGAAGGTCAAGGTCACGGCCAATCCGGCGGTCTGCCACGTGGTCATCCGCCACGGGCACCACGTGCGCGTGTGCGCCAAGGCGAAGGCGAAGGCGAAGTACATCGACAAAGAGCAAGCGACGCAAGCGCGGGTAGTTCGCGGCCGCGGACGGCCGGTTCGCTCAGGGAGCGCTTGCCGCGGAGGTCGACCGGACCCGGCCGGATGAGCGCTGCTGCAGCGCCTATCCTGTCGCGAGTGCCCTGCGCTCCCCAGAGCCGGCCGATGAAGGCATGGCCGACCCGCTCGCTGGCCCTCGTCGCCGCGCTGATCCTCGCCTGCGCGACGGCCGGCACGGCCCGGGCCGCCGCGCCCCCCGGGTTCGTCGGCATGGTCTCCGAGGACACGTTCGCCGGCAGCGCGCGCTACCAGAACACCGAGCTCGCGGCGATGCAGAAGGCCGGCGTCACCCTCCTGCGTCAGGTCTTCGACTGGTCGATCATCGAGCGCCGGCGCAACGTCTACAACTTCTCGGTCTACGACGCGACGGTCGCCGCCGCGGCCAAGCGCGGGATCGAGATCATGCCGATCCTGTTCAACGAGCCGTCCTATCTGTCCTCGCGTCCGCGCCGGCACGCGCAGCGCGGGACCTACCCGCCGAGCAACCTCAACTCGATCGCCGCGTTCGTGCGCGCCGCGGTGCGCTGGTACGGGCCGAACGGCACGTTCTGGACCAAGCACCCGACGGTGCCCAAGCTGCCGATCCGCATCTGGCAGGTCTGGAACGAGCCGAACCTCAACGTGTACTGGCTGCCGCGCCCGAGCGCCTCGCACTACGTGACGCTGCTGTCGGTCGCGTCGAAGGCGATCCACGAGCTCGACCCCCAGGCCGAGGTCGTATCCGGCGGCATCCCCGAGAGCCCGCTCGGCATCGAGATGTTCACCTACCTGCGCTCGATGCTCCACGCCGGCGCAGCCGACTGGATGAACACGGTCGGCATCAACGCCTACTCGCCCACCGCCTCGGGGCTGATCGCGCTCCTGCGCCGCGTGCGCTCGACGCTGGACGGCGCGCGGCGCGTCGCAGTCGCGATCCGCGTGACGGAGTTCGGGTGGTCGGACACCGGGCCGGGGAGCCTGTACCGCCTTGGCGCGCGCGGCCAGGCGACGCAGATCAGCGCGGTCGTGAAGGACTTCTACGCCGTGCGCTCGGCGCTCGACCTGCAGGGGTTCGTCTACTTCGACTGGCGCGACGCGCGCCCGTACAAGGGCGGCTTCAACTTCTGGGGGCTGCACACCGGGCTGCTGAAGCTGAACGGCAAGCCCAAGCCGGCGCTGAAGGCGTTCAGCTCAGCGGCCAACGGGCTGTAGGTAGCCGGCGGACAGCTTTCGCCTGGTAATACCGCCCGGTATTACCACTTGCTAACCTGTCGCTCATGCGCGTGACGAGCAAGGGACAGGTGACGATTCCACTGGCGGTGCGCCGCCGGCTCGGCATCGAGCCAGGGAGCGAGGTCGAGTTCGAGCTCGAGGACTTCGCTCGGCGCGCGACGGGCCGGCGGGTCCGAGCTCAACGCGGCGGGATCGGACTGCGCTTGCGCGCGTAACGGCGCAGCGTCGGCATCTCCTCGGCCGGCGCTTAGAGCGCGGCGACGAAGCGCGTGAACGCCTCAGCGCCGAGGTCGATGCGCCGCGCACGCTCGAGAACCTGCTCGGCGCGCTCGGTGGCGACCCCGAGGACGAACCCGGTGAGCGTCTGCCCGCTCAGCTCCGCAGCCGCGCGCAGCGTTTGCTCCTGGCGCTCGCTGACCCGCATGTTGATGCGCGCTTGGCGCTTCGACTCTACTTGTCCCACGGGTTGATTGTACATCCGGGGTATGTACAGTCAACCCGTCGGTGAGCGCCGCGTCACGGCACGGGACAGCGATGTGCCCGGCGCCGATCATATGATATCTTCATATCCATGAGCAGGCTGCTGTCGGTTTCCCTCCCGGATGAGCTGAGCGCCAAGACGGATGCCGTGGCCGCCGCGCAGGGACGCTCGCGTAGCGAGGTAGTCCGCGACGCTCTTCGCAGCTATGTGTGGCGCGAGCAGTGGTCTGAGGCCACACGCGATGCTCGAGCTCTCGCCGAGCGAGCCGGCATCGGACCTGAGGACGTCGAGGGTCTCGTCGACGAGCTCAGGAAAGCCGGCTGAAGCTCGCCGTCGATACCAACGTGCTGGTGTCGGCGGTGATTGCCGACGGGCCTCCGCGAAGGGTGCTCGAGGTCGTTCTCGACGGGCGTGCGGAACTCATCCTCCCGAAAGCGGCACTCGTCGAGCTTCGGCGCGTGCTAGGTGAGAAGCTCCAGCTCGACGATAGATCGGTCGCGCAATCGCCGCGTTGATCGAAGCGCTCGCTGCTGTCTTACCGAGACGCCGGAGGTGGTTCAACGCTGAGCGGAGACCCGGACGACGATCGCATCATCGCCGCCGCGGTCGCGGCCGACGCAGATGTCCTCGTGAGCGGAGACCGCAGGCACATGCTGCCGCTCGGCCGCGTCGGATCCATGCGGGTGTTGAAACCCCAAGACCTCCTCGCCGAGATCGCCGACTGACCGGATTGGCGTGCGTGGCCCCTACCCCGGCAGCCGCAGGATGGCCAGCTGGCCGCTCGCGTAGACCGGCGTGCCGACGCGCGGCGGCGGCAGCGGACTGCCGTTCGCCCCCGGGCAGACCGGGTCGACGACGAGGTAGCGCACGCCGAGCGCCCGCGCCCGTGCCCGGCCGTAGCGCGTCCCGTCGAGGATCTGCTGGGCCTCGCGCGCGAACGGCAGCTCCGCGCCGGGCCCGATGTCCTGCGGCTCGAGCGCGGCGAGCGTGCGCGTGTGCAGCAGCCAGGTCGACAGGAAGCTCCAGCAGGGGTCGGTGACGACGACCTCGTTCGGGCGCAGGACCTTCGAGAGCGCGTCCAGCCCGCGCAGCGACGCCGGCGTGACGAACGAGAAGTACGCGCGGATGTTGGCCGCCTCGCCGTAGGAGTTGATCGTCGTCAGCGCGATGCCGATCGCCGCCGCCGCGGCCACGAGCCAGCGGCCGGGCAGGCGCACGGCCACGGCGGCGACGAGCGGCGCCGCGGCGAGCGGCACGTAGAAGGTCATTCGCGAGTAGTAGTTGGGCACGTGCACGATCCACACGTAGGCGAGCGCCACGACGACGGCCCCCAGCGCCAGCGGGCCCCATAGCGCGCTCTCGCGCCGGTGACGGATCGCCACGACCACGAGCGCCACCGCGACGGCGCCGGCGAGCATCGGCGAGACGTCGCGCAGCGTCAGGGTGAGGTTGACCTTCGTGCCGAGGTAGTCGGTGTAGGGCAGCGAGGCGCCGAACGTCTTATAGCGCGAGTACAGATCGGCGAGCACGCCGACACCGAGCACGAGCGTCAGGCCGGCCAGCCAGAGGGCGTCGCGCAGCGCCCGGCGCCGGCGCGAGGGACTGATCAGGCAGGCGAGCACGACGAGGCCGGTGATCGCGACAGCGATGGCGCCCGACAGGCGGTGCGCGGCCGGGACCGCGAGCAGCGTCACCGCGAAGCCGACTCGGGCGCGGCCGTCGAGCGGCGGCCGATCGTCGGTCACGCCCGGCGGCCGGTCCGCCTCAGGCCCGCGCGCACCCGTGAAGCTCGCGAGGTACGCGAACAGGAGGGCGAGCAGGACGAGCGCGGCCAGGTTGGCGAGGCCGTGCCAGCCGAGGATGTCCTGGCTGGCCGGCACGACGGCGAGGAGCGCGGCGGCGAGCACGCCGGCGGCGCGTCCCCAGAACGCGCGCACGAACGCGTACACCGTGACGATCTCGAGCATCGCGAACAGGACGATCCCGTGACGCAGCACGCTCACCGGCCCGCGCGAGAGGATGAGCGTGGCACCGTAGAGCGCCGGCACCCCGGGGTCGTCGCGGAAGGGCTGCCCGAGCATCCAGAACGGGTTGTTGATGAGGATCGAGCCGTGGATCTGGATCTGCTCGGCGTAGAGGAGGTACTTCGCCCAGTCGTTGCCCGGAGCGATGCCGAGACCGACGACGCGCAGGGCGAGCACGAGCCCGAGCGCGATCGCGCCGAGCAGCCCGAGCGCCTCGAGCGCGCCCTCGCGGGTCGGGCGCCAGCTCACCTCCTCGCGCGAACTCCACGCCGGCAGGGCGAGCACGATCAGCGCCACGAGCGCGACCCGCACCGACGCGCCGCTCAGGTGCACGCCGATGCGCGCGAGCGAGATGAGCACGACGCTGACCGCGGCGAAGCCGAGCGCCGGGCCGGCGGCGAGCGCCGCCAGCGGGCTCGCGCGCAGCGGTCGGGGCAGCAGCGGGATGAGCGCCCACCCGGGCGCGAGCAGCGCGAGCATCGACAGGGCCACCGAGCGCACGCCGGCCAGCGCGAGCAGCGTCTCGCCGAGCACGAGCACGGCGGCCAGCGTCCAGGGCGGTGGCGGCCGGCGCAGCGCGGCCGCGTAGCGTGCGAGCACCACGCGCAGGCCGTGCGGCGACGCGCTCCGGGCCGGTCACGGTGCGCGTCGGCGGCGCGGTCATGAGATGCAGCGTGTCAGATGCCGGCGCCGGAACGACGGCGTCGCGCCTGCGCGCCGGTCGAGCTCGCGGTCGGCGGGCGCGGACGCGGCGGTTACAGTTTCTGCTGGCATGCGGCGTCTCGTCATCCTCACGGCACTGCTGTTGGCGCTCGGCTGCTCGCCGGCCTGGGCGGCCTCGGGCAACGGGCTGTACTCGCCCTACCCGGCGGCAACCGATCCGACCGCCGCGCAGGCGTACTACGCGCAGCTCGGGGTGGCGCTGACGGTGGGGCAGATCCGCCGGGGCACCTTCAGCGGGCGCCTGCGACCGTCCGCGCAGGGCGGGCCGAGCCATCGCGCCGGGGCGACGGCGGTCGACCTCGGCTACGGAGCGCTCGCCGCGGTCGGCCTGCTCGCGCTTGCTCGCCGCCGCCGTCGCCGTCGCCGTCGCCCGCCCGCGCCCGTCGCCGCGGGTCGGGTCGTGCTGAGCGCGTCCCCGGCCGGCGCCGGGTAGGGCGCGACCGCGGATGAGCGCCGTACCCCGGGCCGCCATCGGGGCGCTCCTCGGAGCGCTCGGCGCGCTGGCCGTCGCCGGCTGCGGTGGGGGCTCGGGTGCCGTCGCGACGACCTCGACCTCGCCGGCGCGATCGTCGAGCGCTCCGGCGCGCTCGGCGCTGCCGAGCGACTTCCTCGGCCTCGTCTCAAACGACGCGTTCGCCGCGACCGGCGCGGCGCGCGCCGCAGATCCTCGCCGCCGAGCGGCGCACCGGCGTGCAGCTGCTGCGCCAGACCTTCGACTGGTCGACGATCGAGCCGAGCGCGGGCCACTACGACTTCTCGGTCTACGACGCCTACATGGCGGCCACCGCGCGCGCGGGGCTGCAGGTGCTCCCGATCGTCTTCGGGCGCCCGGCCTTCGAGCCCGGGCTGACGCCGGCGGGCGCGACGGTGACAGCGACGACGACACTGCCGCCGGCGCGCCTGGCCGACTACGGGGCGTTCGCCGCGACGCTCGCGCGCCGCTACGGGCCGGGCGGCAGCTTCTGGCGCGAGCACCCCGAGCTGCCCGCGCACCCGATCCGCTCCTGGCAGATCTGGAACGAGCCCAACCTCCCCGTCTACTGGGGCGGGCGACCGGACGCCGCCGGCTACGTCGCGATGCTCGCCGCGGCGCGCCGCGCGATCCGCGCGGTCGATCCCGGCGCGGAGATCGTCACGGCCGGGATCCCGAACAGCAAGCTCGGCGTTCCGCTCGCGACGTACGTCTCCGAGCTGCTCGCCGATGGCGCGCGCGGCAGCTTCGACACCCTGGCCATCAACCCGTACGCCTCGTCGGGCCTCGGCGTCGTGGCCGCGGCCGGGCGCGCGCGGCAGCTGCTCGACGCCGCCGGCCTGACGCAGACGCCGATCTGGCTGACCGAGATCGGCTGGGCGAGCGGCGGGCCACCGTCGAGCTTCACCGTGGGCGCGGCGCGCCAGGCCAGCTACGTACTTGAAGCGCTCACCTCGCTCGGGCGCCTGGCGAGCACGCTGCATGTGCGCGGCGTCGTGTACTTCGCGTGGCGTGACGCGCCGCCGTACACGGGCGGCGTCGATTTCTGGGGCCTGCACACCGGACTGCTGACGATCACCGGCGCGGCCAAGCCGGCGCTGTCGGCGTACTACCAGGCGGCGGGGGCGCTCGGCACGCTGCCGGCCTCGGGATGAGGCGCGGTCAACCGCAGCAACGGGCGAGAGACGCGGCGCCCGTCGCCGACGTCCCACCGTTCAAGCCCGCTCGACCAACTGCCGATAACGGTGCCCGGCGGGCCACGTACCCCCGCGCGAATCCGAAAGGGCACCGATTCACATGCTGATGCGACGCAGCCCCATCTTCCTCATCGCGGCGGTGGCGATCATCGTCTGGCGCATCGGTGCGGTCGGCGGCGCAGCCGGCGCGGGTGGGAACTACGTGGGCACCACGAGCCAGGGCCTGCCGATCACCTTCACCGCATCGTCGAGCTCCGTCGACGACATCACCTTCACCTGGCAGGCCCTGTGCGCCGATGGCCAGACGCATACGAACTCGATCGCCATCGGCGGCGGCTCGATCAACGGCGGGGCGTTCTCGGCGTCGGGCGTCCTCAATACGGGCGGGCAGGCGACGGTCACCGGTCAGGTGTCGGGCACCACGGCCTCCGGCCAGCTCTCGCGGAGCGGCCCGACCGCGTTCGGCACGAACTGCACCGACACCGGCGTCAACTGGACGGCGCATCGCGAGGGCTGAGCGCTCATCGCTGCTCTCAGCCGGACGCCGTGCCGAGCATGGCGGGCAGCCCTGGCGCGCACGATGACGACCGTGGCCCGCGCCGGGATCCGTTCGACGTTACCGGCCTGATCGATCGCGCGAATCGAGATCACGTGCCGGCCCGGCGCAAGCGGACCGGTCGCAAACGGTGACGCGCACCGCCGCCAGCGGTGCCCATCCACGCGGCACTGGAAGGCGCTCAGTGCGATCGGGGCGTAACCGACGAAGCCCACGCGCGCGACCCGCTGCGCCGTCGGCGATCGTGGGACCGACGTGATCACCGTCGCCGGCGGGTTGAGGTCGACGATCCAGGTGATGCTGGCGGGCGTGGGGTCGACGTTACCCTCGGGGTCGACCCCCCGCACGAGCAGCGTATGGTCGCCCTCGCGGTCACTGGCGACGTTCAGCGGCGAGCGGCACGGCGTCCAGGGGGTCTCGTCGAGCGAGCATTCGTAGGACATCCCGGGCACCGGGTCGCCGTTCTCGTCGGCGGTGAAGGAGACGAGGTACCGAACGCACCTGGTTGGTGTCGACCGGGCCGGAGAGGATCTGCGTGTGGGGATCGGTGATATCGAGCGTCAGGCCGCCGGGAAGCGCGCATTGACCGGCGCCGCCGCTCGGCAGCGGTGCCCCGCCCGCGAACCGCAGGAAGCTCGCGTAGGCCGGTTTCGCTGAGCCGTCGACGTTGAGCAGGCCGTAGTGGAAGTTGTAGCTGTCGGGCTCACCGAAGTCCGCGCTGCTGATGTCCTGTAGCGAGAACCAGAGCACATGCGCGAGGTTCCAGCGCTGCCGGCAGGCGAGCATCTGATCCCAGGTCCCGATCAGCCAGGCGTTCTGCGTGGCGAGCGAAACCATGTTCGGAAGCGTCGGGTCGCCGGCCCCCCAGCTCATCTCGGTCACCCACATCGGGCGGGCGCCGTCGCCGTACTGTCAGCGTCACGCGCCGGGCCTCGTCGAGAACGTGAAGCGACGCGGCCGGATCCGCCGCGTAGGCGTGGACCGCGATCGCCGCGGTGTCGCCCGGGAAGCCCGGCTGCTGGTACAGGCCCGCCAGGAACGGCGTGAGCGGCATGCCGCTGCTCACCGCCGGCTGGTCGACGAGGCCCGACATCACCACCGTGGCCGTCGGATCCACCGACTTGATCGTGGATCCGATCTGCCCGAGGAACGTCGCGTAGGCCGCGGGAGTCGGGTTCGGCCAGAAGTACCCGCCGTTGACCTCGTTCCAGACCTGCCAGCTCACCGTCGGCACGCGCGGAAGGCCGGCCCAGAACGAGGAGGTGGGGTCATAGCGGGCTACCGCGGCCCTCACGAAGCTCTCGTATCCGGGCAGCGCGGCGCCCGTCGGGGGGGCATTGACCGCGCCGCAGGCCCACACGGCACAGCCGCTCAGATCGATGATCAGGTTGTAGCCGTTGCGCGCCGCGTCACGGGCGAGCCGATCGGCGTCACTCCAGTTGCGCGAGGCGGGACTCGGGCTCGGCTGGACGATGCCCCAGGTCAGCGCGCCGCGCACGAGGCCGACGCCGCCGGCACCGAGACTCGCCGACTGCGCGTCGGTTGGATATGACCAGCCGCCGACGCCGAAGAATCCTGGGGGCGCCGTCGCCGTCGCCGCCGCCGTCGCCGCCGGCAGCGGCGGCGCGAAGATCGCACACAGTGCGCTCGCGGTCAGCATCGCGAGTACGAGCAGGCGGCAGCGCCGCGGCGGTGCACCACCGATCGACCGGCGGGGCCGGTCGGGTGCTGCGCCCGCCGCGGATCGGCACGCGCCGTCCGGCGCGCGGCGATGGGGAGCCCGACGAGCCACGCGGAGGCGATCATAGTGCACGCGTCGAGGACCCCCACCGCGACGACGCGTTCCACCCCCGCTCCTCTCCTAGCGCCCCCGCCACCTCGAGCACGCGCTCGACGACCGGCAGGGGATCGCGACCGTGCCAGACGGCGTCGATCCCGATCCGCGGTTGCGGGTCGGCGAGGTCGACGAGCTTCACGCCCCGCGGCAGTTGCTCGGCGAGCGACTCGTTGATGAGCCCCACGCCGCGGCCGCGCGCGACGTAGCCCCACACGGTGTTGCCGGCCGTGCGCTCATCCAGGCGCGGCTCGAAGCCGGCGGCGCGGCACACGCTCACGACGGTGTCGTAGAAGCCGTGAGCAGCAGGCGCTTCACGGGGGCGCGCAGGCTAACAGCCGGGGCGGCGGGCCTGATGCTGGGTCGAAGGTTCCATGGCCTGCCCATCGGCGCTCATGCGCCCGCGCTTGAGTCGGCTACGCTCGCGCTCGCATGCGAGTCCTCGTCACCGGCGCCAGCGGCTTCATCGGCCACGCGTGCTGCGACGAGCTCGTGGCCCGCGGCCACGAGGTGCAGGCGCTCGTGCGTCGCCCGGGCAGCGAGCCCCCGGGCACCACCGCCGTGGCCGGCGACATCACCGCCGGCACGCTGAGCGCCCTGATCGCCCAGGCCCAGCCCGACGGGGTCGTGCATCTGGCCGCCGAGATCGCCACCCAGCGCGACGAGGCCAAGCTCCAGGCCGCGAACGTCGACGGCACCGCGCGTCTGCTGGAGGGCTGTCGCGTGCTGGCCGCCGAGGGCGGCGAGCGGCCGCGCTTCGTGTTCGCCTCGACCGTCGTCACCGGCGAGGCCGCCGGCGCGCTGCTGGACGAGCAGACGCCGCTGCCGGTGACCACGCCCTACGGGCGTTCCAAGCAGGCCGGCGAGCGCCTCGTGCTCGAGTCGGGCCTCCCGGCCGTCGTCGTGCGGCCGTCGCACGTCTACGGGCCGGGCGGCTGGTTCGCTCATGAGATCGTGGCCCGGCTGCGCCAGCCGGGACGCTTCGCCGTCGTCGGGCGCGGAGACAACCTGTGGGATGTCGTCCACGTCGATGACGTCGCCAGCGCCCTCGTCGACGCGCTCGAGCGCGCCGAGCCGGGAGAGCTCTACCACGTCGTCGACGACGAGCCGATCAGCTGCTACGACTTCATCGCCCTCGCCGCCCAGGCGCTCGGCGTCGGCCGGCCACGGCGCGTGCCGGCGGCGGTGGCCCGGCTCGTGGCCGGCGGGGCCGCGGTGAGCGCCGCGACGCGCTCGGCCCGCTCGAGTAACGCGAAGCTCAAGCGCGAGCTCGGGTGGAGCGCCGCGCTTTGCCAGCGCGCGGACGGGCGTGCCGGCCGCCGTGGCGGACCTCCAGGGGTAACAGCGGGCGGCGCGCGTGTCCGGTGACTCAACCTGGGCGTCGGTGCCAGCGCGTAGTGTGGGGCCGATGCACCGCCGTGGCGCTGACGGCACTCCACCCGACACTTCGGTTCCCTCCGCGCCCAGGATCAGAGCAGGCTCAGACGGAGAGCGTCGCCGGCACGTCAGGCGGCCGCGGCTACTCGCGGCGCTCGTGCTGCTGTGCGCCGGCAGCGCCCTCGCGCTCCGGGCACCGGATTCCTTCGCCGCACCACCGGCACCGTTCAACACATGCAGCTCGGCAAACCTGCCCGCCGCCGCCCCGAGCCCGGCAGCGGACACGATCATCGTCGACGGTCAGATGACGCAAGCCGGGCAGGAGGCGAACTACGCAGCGGCTAACGCGAGCGGCGGCCTGGCGAATGCCAACACCACGGTGGCGTTTCGCTCGGTCGTGAGCCCGATCCCGCTCAGTCCGGCGAACTCGGGCTCAGACTATGGCCCCTCCAGCACCTTCAGCTACGAAGGCACGCCGGCGGCGCCTTCGGTCGCAGACAACTGGCAGGTGCAGTATTGGCAGAGCCACGGCTACCCCTTCTATTACACGGCCGCTTCCTCGGACTTCGTCGTAGCCGAGGGGCAGAGCTATCTCTTTGCCTATCAGTGCGCGGGCGATGCGGCGCTGCGCCTCAGCGACGACCAGGGGCTCTACCTCCACGAGATCGTCGATGATCTCGCGGCAACGGAAGCGAACTGGAACTGGCCGCAGGCCGTCAATGACATCACGGCGCAGCAATGGGCCACCCTCAACTACTGGGTGCAGCTCGCCAAGGCGCTGAACAAGAAGGTGATCTGGTCCGAGCCGGCTGAGGGCTGGGAGGCGCTGGCGCAGAACGCGACGGCCAACTCCTACTTCGCCCAGTGGGGCAACACGCTCGTGCCGACGTTCGCCACCAACTTCGAGTCTCCGACGTCGGGCCATCTCATGGGCGTCGCCCGCCAGTGGGCGGCCATGGTCGCCGCAGAGTATGCGATGCCCCTCGGTGAGAGCGTGCAGTCATGGTACTTCCGCGAACAGCCCGACCTGGCCGAGCAGCTGGCGGCTGGCCTGCCGACCCACGGCGCAACCTCGAGCGGCACGCAGAGCTCAACAGCCGAGCCACCCTGCTGCGAGCTCGATCCGCTGAACACGAACAGCTACCAGGCGTCGCCGAGCGTCTCGTACGGCGATCCGCTCAACCACACGCTGACTAACGCTGAGCCGAGCCTGTCGCCGACGCCGAGCAGTACCGAGGCCCTGGCCGATTTCGGCGGCGCACAGGGTGCCACGTACTATGAGGTAGAGGGCACTCCCAGCGGCTATCAGGTCGCCGGCCAGGGCGATTACGCCCCCGTCGACGACATGTCCTGGCCGAGCCCTGGTGCGAATAGCGCGAGCACCTTCCTGCAGGGGATTCAGCAGTTCTCGTCGCAGCAGCTTGCTACGGGGCCGGTTGCAACCTCATCGGTTCCCACCGTAGCGCTCTATGAGCTGTGGAACCCCACGCTGATCTCGCACTACTACACCACGGCCACGACCGGCGCGGGCGTGCCGCTCGATCCAAACGGTAACGCGGCGCCGAATTGCGCCGACGACCCATCGACCGCGGTCTATTGCTATGAGGAGACGCCGCCTGACCCGCCATCGCCCGCGTCCCCGTTGCGTCCCGTGCCCCTCGGGTACGTCGCGATCAATGCAAGCGCCGGCGAGGTCCCACTGTATGAGTACCTCAGCGGGTCGTCTCAGTTCTACTACACGATCGATCAATCAGGTGCTCCGACGGGGTATCGCCTCGTCGGCATCGTCGGCTATGTGATGTCGGCTCAGCAGCCAGGCACGGAGCCCCTCTACTGGATGTACGAGCCCGGCTACGACGGGCACGTCGATTACTTCTACACCACCGACGCCACGGCAGAGCGCCCGGGCGAGCTCGAGTCGTTCTACGGCTACCAGGATCTCGGGGTCGCCGGCTGGCTGTTCACCTATGGTTCGGCGCCGATCGTCGGCACCGCGGGACCAAAGGGTAGTTGGGTGGGGGCGTATGGTTCGCAGGGGTACAGCCTTGCGGCCTGGAACGGGCTCGAGTGACTTGTCGTCGCTGTCGGGCGTATCGCTGAACCTGGCCCAGGGCTCGCGTGACGTGTGGAGCCAGAGCACCACCGACACCCGCGCGCTGCAAAGCCCCGACCAATCGACCCGCGAGGCAGCCACCTGGTACAGCCCCACCCAGATCCAAATACAGCTGGCCTTCAGCAGCCGCCTACACCGGCGATCTGCACCTCTACGCCGTCGACTGGGACTCCGCCGGGCGCAGCGAAACGATCACCGTCAACGGGCAGACCGCCGCGATCCTCAAAAACTTCACCCAAGGCGCCTGGGTCACCGTCCCGATCAGCGTCGCCGCCGGCGCCACCATCACCATCGACGTCACCAACAACAACACCGCCCGCAACGCCGTCCTCTCCGGAATCTTCCTTGGTGACACCGGCCCACCCCCACCGCCAGAGCCCCAGGGCGGTAGTTGGGTGGGGGCGTATGGTTCGCAGGGGTACAGCCTCGCGGCCTGGAACGGGTCGAGTGACTTGTCGTCGCTGTCGGGCGTCTCGCTGAACGTGGCCCAGGGCTCGCGCGACGTGTGGAGCCAGAGCACCACCGACACCCGCGCGCTGCAAAGCCCCGACCAATCGACCCGCGAGGCAGCCACCTGGTACAGCCCCACCCAGATCCAAATACAGCTGGCCTTCAGCACCGCCTACACCGGCGATCTGCACCTCTACGCCGTCGACTGGGACTCCGCCGGGCGCAGCGAAACGATCACCGTCAACGGGCAGACCGCCGCGATCCTCAGAAACTTCAGCCAAGGCGCCTGGGTCACCGTCCCCATCAGCGTCGCCGCCGGCGCCACCGTCACCATCGACGTCACCAACAACAACGCCGCCCAGCAACGCCGTCCTCTCCGGAATCTTCCTCGATTGAGCGCTGCGGCGAGCTCGCGGCGCCTCAGCCGCCGGGGGTCGCAGCGAAGTGTGGCGGCCCGGCGCCGGGCCTCGGGAAGCGCACGGTCACCGTCAGTCCGCCGTCCGGCTGCGACCGCGCGACGAGGCTCGCGTGATGCGCGGTCGCGATGGCGCGGACGATCGAGAGCCCCAGCCCGGCATGGCCGCCGCCGCCTGTGCGGTCGGCATCGAGTCGCCGGAAGGGCTCGAAGAGCCCGTCGACCTCGTCCGGCGCAATGCGCGCGCCGGTGTTGCTCACCGTGAGCGAGGCGCCGTGGAGGTCGCTATCGGTGCGGATCGCCACGCGGCCGCCAGGGACGTTATGGTCGACGGCGTTGTCGATCAGGTTGGCGACGAGCCGCTCCAGGAGCGCGGGATCACCATCGACAGGCGCCGGTCGGAGGCTCGTGTCGAGCTGCAGCGACAGGCGTTGGATCCCGGGGCGCACGGCGCCGACGACGCGTTCGGTGACGGCGGCCAGGTCGACCGGCTCGCGCCGTTCGAGCCCGCGCTCACTGCTGGCCAGGGTGAGGAGCGCGTCCAGCAGCCGCTCGTGCTCGCGTCTGGCGATGCGAGCAGCTCCTCGCACGTCGATCGCAGGGTCTCCTCGGTGGCATTCGGATTCGGCGAGCGCCACCTGCAGGAGCGTCCGCTCGACGGTGAGCGGCGTTCGCAGCTCGTGCGAGGCGTTGGCCACGAACCGCCGCTGGGCCTCGAAGGAGGACTCCAGCCGGGCCAGCAGATCGTCGAGGGTGTCGCCGAGACGCTTGAACTCGTCGTTCGGGCCGGCGAGGGCGAGGCGCTCGTGCAGGTTCCCGGCGGAGATCGTGCGCGCGGTGTCGGTGATCTCGCGCAGCGGTCGCAGGACTCGCCCGGCCACGAACCAGCCGAGGATCGCCGACCCGAATGTGGTGACCAGCAAGACGACCCACGAGACGCCGAGCAGGCGGCCCAGATCGGCGTTGTGCTGGGCGATGACCTCGCGCACCACCGGCGGCACGGATGGTGCAGCGGGAATGGGCGCGACCGCGACCGCGCCCGACCCCGAGGTCGCGGACGAACCGTGGACGGCATGCGCGATGCTGACCGACGTCGACCCCGTCGTCAGCAGATAGATGGCCGCGATGAGGGCCGTCCCGAGCAGCAGGAACAGGCCCGAGTAGATGAGCGTGAGGCGCAGTCGCGCAGTACGCGGCGGCAGCCGCAACCACGCGGCCGGAACACGCGAGCGGGTGGGTACGGACAAGCGCCGCTCAGATCCGGTAGCCGCCCTCGCGGACGGTCTCGATCAGCGGCGGGTCGCCGAGCTTGGCCCGCAGGCGGCCGATCGTCGTCTTCACCGTGGTGGTGAACGGATTGGCGGCCTCGTCCCAGACCCGCGCGAGCAGCTCCTCGGCCGGGACGACCCGCCCGTCGGCGGCGAGCAGGTACTCGAGCACCGCGAACTCCTTGGGGCTCAGCGCGAGCCGGCGCTCGCCCCGAATCGCCGCCCTGCGCGCCGGATCGACGGCGAGATCCCCGTGCGACGAGGGTGGGCCAGCGGGGCGGCGTCGAGCGGCGCGCGAGCGCGCGGATGCGCGCCACGAGCTCGGCGAAGTCGAACGGCTTGGTCAGGTAGTCGTCGGCGCCCAGCTCGAGGCCGTCGACCCGATCGCGCGATGGTGCTCGACGCGGTGAGCATCAGCACGCGGGTCTCGCTGCCCTTGGCGGCGAGCGTGCGGCAGACCTGATCGCCGTGCATCGCGGGCAGGTCGCGGTCGAGGACGATGACGTCGTAGCGGTTGACGGCCTCGTGGGCGAGTCGCCTGCGCTCCGTCGAAGGCGAGGTCGACCGCCATGCCCTCGCGGCGCAGCCCCTCGGCCAACGCCGCGGCGAGCCTCCGATGATCCTCCACGACCAGGATGCGCATCGCTCCAGCATGGCGGATGCCAGGTGACAGTCAGGTCACAGGCGTGGTGACCGAGCTGTCACCACCCACGCCGTACAACTGTCGCCGTCCACGCGCCCAGCGGCCGAACAGGAGAGCCAAGCCATGACCATCACGCGGATCGTCACCGCGACGTTTCCGGACGACAGGCGCCCATCGCCCCGGAGAGCGCTCGCCGTCCTCGCGGCGGTCGCGGGCACCGCGGTGCTCGCTGCCGGATGCGGCTCGCAAGGGCCCACGCCGACCGTCGGCCAGACGCATCAGAACTTCGCCGGCACGGCGTTCAAGTACTCGAGCTGCATGCGCGCGCACGGCGTGTCCAACTTCCCCGATCCGGTGGTGCACAGCAGCCCGGACGGGACCTCGGTGACCGAGCGCATCACGCCGGGAATCAGCGGGTCGCCCGCGTTCCAGACCGCGAGCCACGCATGCCAGGGGATCCTGCCGGCACCGACCGGCGTCGGCTCGGGCGAGACCCCCGAGCAGCAGCACCAGAAGTTGCAGGACGAGCTCGCGTTCGTGCGCTGCCTGCGCAGCCACGGCTTGAGCAACTTCCCCGACCCCAACGCCCAGGGCCAGCTGTCGCCCGGGACGCTCAGCGCCGCCGGCGTGGATCTCCAGTCACCGGCCTTCGCGACCGCCGGCAAGGCCTGCCTGTCCGCGTCCGGCGGCCTCATCACGCCCGCCGAGCTGCAGCAGGTCGAGAGCGGCGGGGGCACGGGCCACCAGTCCGGGAGCGCCGGGCAGTGACGCCGAGGACGAGCAGCGGACCGGGCCGCGACGGCTGATGGTGCGAAGGCCGCCGCGTCCCCCGGTCGCGGCCGAGTTCGGGCGCGACACGCGGGGGCCTGAGGTCCCAAGGGCCCACCGGCGGACGGTGATCGTCGCGCTGGCGGCGATCGCGGCCGCCAGTGCCGCGGTCGCGGCGGTCGTCGCGAGCGACGTCTCCGGGCCGGCAGCCGCGAGCGGGCGGTCCCTCTCCACCGCCGGCGCCGTCGCCGTGCAGCGCCGCGATCTCGTGGCCACGGATACCGAATCGGGCACGCTCGGCTACGCCGACCCGCAGACCGTATACAACCGGCTGAGCGGCACGATCACCTCTCTCCCCTCGGTCGGACAGGTGCTCCAGCCCGGCCAGACGCTCTACGAGGTCGACGACATGCCGGTCGTGCTGTTCGACGGCTCGACGCCGACGTGGCGCGATCTCGCGCCGGGCGTGAGCGATGGCCCCGACGTGCGTGAGCTCAATCGGGATCTGGCGGACCTGGGCTTCGACCCGTACGGGCAGATCGCGCTCGACGACGCTTGGCAGCCGGCGACGACCGACGCCGTCCGGCGCTGGCAGGGCTCGCTCGGCGAGTCGCAGACCGGCACGATCGCGCTCGGGCAGATCGTGTTCCTGCCCGGCGCGCAGCGGATCACGGCGGTCGACACCGTGCTCGGATCGACCGGCCAAGCGGCCAGCGGCGGCTCGCCCGGCTCGAGCACGACGTCCGCGCCACTCACGCCGCGGACCGCGTTCGTCGACTTCTCCCCCGCCGCGGCAGGCCCCACGGGGCCGAGCGGGCCCTCGGGGCCGACCGGCGCGCGGCACCGACGACCCCGACGCACCACGGCGCAGGACCCCCCCAGGCAGGTACGCCAGCGACTCGCCGGAATCCTCTCGGCGCTCGAGGCGCTGCTGAAGGCCGAGGCCGCGCAGCCGAAGAGCGGCGCGCCGTCCCCGCCCGCTCGCCGGGGAACGCAACGCCGCCGGCCAGCTCGGGCGGGGGAGCGTCGGCGCAGGCGATCCTGCAGACGGCCTCGCCTCGCCTCGTCGTCAGCGTGGCGCTCGACGCGACCATGGGGAGCGAGGCGACGGTGGGCGCGGCGGTGACCGTCCAGCTGCCCGACGGAAGCACGGTCGACGGCCGGGTCACGCAAGTGAGCCCGGTCGCCCAGAGCAGCAGCGCTTCGACGGGCTCGAACGACGGCGGTAGCGGGTCTTCGGGCTCGCCACCGGCGACGACGATCCCGGTGACGGTCGCGCTCGGCGGCCAGGCGGCGACGACATCGGGGCTCGACCAGGCGACGGTGAGCGTCAGCTTCGAACAGCAGAAGGCGACCAACGTGCTGTCGGTGCCCGTCACCGCGCTGCTCGCCACAGCCGGCGGCCGCTACGCCCTCCAGGAGGCCGCCGCGCCGCATCGGCTGATCGCCGTGTCGCCGGGCCTGTTCGCCGCCGGTTACGTGCAGGTCTCGGGCGCCGGGCTGTATGGCGGGCTGCAGGTCACGGACTCCCAGGGCTGACGGGATCCCGGCGTCCCCGCACTCCGGCTGCAAGACGCGACGAAGGAGTACCCGGGAGACGTCCGTGCGCTGCGGAGCGTGAGCGTGGAGTTCGCCGCCGGCGAGCAGGTCGCAGTGGTCGGTCCGTCGGGCTCGGGCAAGACGACGATGCTCACGGTGCTGGGCACCCTGGAGCGGGTCACCGCGGGCCGGGTGCAGGTCATCGGACGCGACGTCGTGCAGGCCACGGACTCCGAGCTCGCCGGCCTGCGCGCTCACCGGATCGGCTTCGTGTTCCAGGACTTCCACCTCCAGGACGCGCTGAGCGCGATCGACAACGTGGCGAACGGGATGCTGTACACCGGGGCTCCGGCTCGCGAACGACGAGCGGCGGCCCGGGCCGCGCTCGCACGGGTCGGGCTCGACCACCGCCTCGGGCATCGCCCGCCGCAGATGTCGGGAGGCGAGCGCCAGCGGGTCGCCATCGCGCGAGCGATCGCAAAGCGCCCGGTCATCATCCTGGCCGACGAGCCCACCGGGAACCTCGACTCCAAGTCCGGCGAGCAGGTGATCGCCCTCCTGCATGGTCTCGGCCGACGGCGCCACGCTCGTGCTCATCACCCACGACCGCGCGTCGCCGAGAGCTTCCCTCGATACGTCGCCATGAGCGACGGAGAAATCGTCCGGGACGAGCAGCGGTGAGCTGGGCCGCCCACGCACCGCGGTCTTCGGCGCGACGGCCTCGCCCCGCCGACGCCGCGCGGCTGCCCCCGCGCGAGCTGATGTCCGTCGCGCTGCAGGGGATGCGCACGCGCCGGCTGCGGGCGTCGCTGTCCGCGCTCGGGATCGCCATCGGCATCGGTGCGATGGTCGCGGTCGTCGGCGTGTCGGCCTCCAGTCAGGCCAATCTGCTCGCCGAGATCGACACCATCGGCCCCAACCTGCTCACCGTGATGCCCGGCCAGACCTTCGCCGGAGGCAGCGGCGTCCTGCCGAGCACGGCGGTGGCATCGATCCTGCACATGGCGTCGGTCCAGCGAGCCTCGGCCGTCTACCAGATCCCCCAGGCCGACGGTCTTGCGAAACGCCTACGTGCCCACCGACCAGACGGGCGGGCTCGGCGTCGACGCGACCGACCCCGGCCTGCTCGCCGCGGTCGGCGGCACGCTCGCCACGGGGCGGTTCCTGAGCGCGGCCACCGTGAGCTACCCCACGGTCGTCCTCGGCGCGCAGGCGGCAAGCACGCTCCAGATCCTCGGCGTGAGCGGCCGCATCCAGCTGTTCATCGGCGGGACCTGGTTCACGGTCATCGGGATCCTCCAGCCGGTGCTCCTCGACCCCGACCTCGACAGCACCGCGTTCATCGGCCTGCCGGTGGCCGAGCGCGTGTTCCAGACCGAGCCGAACCCGTCCGAGATCTACGTCCGCGCGGACGAGAATGCGGTGACGCAGACCTCGAACCTGCTCGCCCCGACGGCCGACCCCCAGAGTCCCGATGGGGTCACGGTGAACGTGCCCTCCGACGCCCTCGAGGCCCGCGCGGCCGCCAACGGGCAGTTCACCACCCTGCTCCTCGGGCTCGGAGCGGTGGCCCTGCTCGTCGGCGCGATCGGGATCGCCAACATCATGGTCATCTCGGTGCTCGAGCGGCGAGGCGAGATCGGGTTGCGCCGCGCGCTCGGTGCCACCCGACGGCACATCACGCTCCAGTTCGTCGCCGAGTCGGCGCTGCTCGCCGGGCTCGGCGGGATGGCCGGGCTGCTGCTCGGTGCGCTCGCGACGCTCATCTACTCGCTCGTCCAGGGGCAGCCCACCGTCATCCCCGGCTACGCGCTGATCGCGGCCCCGGCCGCCGGACTGGCGATCGGGATCGTCTCCGGGATCTACCCCGCCGCGAAGGCCGCGCGCCTCAGCCCGACCGAGGCCCTGCGTACGAGCTGACGGCCGCGACTACCTCATTTCGGGGTCAAGTCGCCCTTCCGCCCGCCGAGGACGGGAGGGATGCTCCGCCGCGCGCTGATCGTATCCGTGCTGCTCGTCCTCGGGCCCCTGGCGGGCACCGCGTCGGCCACGATCGTGTTCAGCGCGCCGGTGTCGAGCAACACCTACATCAACAACGTCCTCGCGAGTTGGAGCGTCTCGACTGCGCCGCAAGCCGGGTCGGTCCAGATGGTCTGGACCTACGTCTCCGGGCCCTACACGGTCAGCCAGCCGGTGACGCTGACGCTGGCGAACGTCACCACGAGCACCACGAGCGGTTCGTTCTCGTTCAACCCGGCGGCGGTGACCACCGACGCCGCGCACTTCTCGGCCGCCAGCGGCGCGCTGCCGGACGGCAAATGGAACGTCTACATGCGCTACGTGCAGAACAGCAACAGCGTCACGCTGCAGTCCTCCACGGTGACGAACGTCACGATCTCCACCGCCACGGCGCCGCCGACGCTCACCTCGCCGGCCGCGAGCACCAGCGCTAACACGTTGCCCGTCACCTTCACACTGCCCGACGCGCCGTCCCTCTCGACTCCGGTGACGCTGTCGCTTACCAACACCACCACGAGCGCCGTATCCGTGCTGACGCTGGCCAGCCGTTCGCAGTCGCAGACGTTCACGCTCGACCCGTCCGACCTCGCGGCGAACACCGCCGCGGTCACGTCCGTGAGCGGCCCCACGGCGCTGAGCGACGGCACCTACGACGTGTCGCTGTCCTACGCCGACACGAACGGCCATCCGGTCGCGACGACCACGAACGACAGCTGGGTCCTCGACCGTACGACCCAGGCGCCGACGCTTCTCGCACCGGCATCGGGCGGCGCGTCCGGGCGCCCGATCGCGGTCCGCTATTCGCTCCCCGAAGCCGCCCTGTCCGGCTCGGTCAGCCTCGTCTTCACCGGCCCCGAGACGGTGACGCTCACGCTCGGCGACACCTCGGCGGGAACGCACACCTTGTCGCTGAACCCGACCGGGCTCGCCTCCTCGGCGGACGTGACCGCGGTCAGTCCGACCGGGGCGACGCTGACCAGCGGCACGTACAACGTGACCGTGTCCTACCAGGATGCCCTCGGCAACCCGACCGCGAGTGCGGCCAGCTCGGGGGTCGCGCTCAACCTCAGCACGGCGCCGCCCGTGATCACGACACCGACGACGGGAGCGACGGCGTCGACGGATCTACCGGTTTCCTTCACGCTGCCCTCCCCGGTCCTCGCCAACAGCACGACCGTGTCGCTCAGCGGCCCCGCCGGCCTGCAGCTCTCGGTGCCCAACGCGAGCAGCGGCACCAACACCGTGAGCGTTCCCGTGTGCTCGCTCCCGGCGGGGAGCTACACCCTGACCGTGACCTACAGCGACCAGGCGGGCGACCCGGCGGCGAGCACGACGACGAATGGCATCCAGGTGACGTCGTGCGCGAGCGGCTCGGGGTCGTCAACCACGAGCGGCTCGGGTACCTCGACGCCGGCCGGTTCCACGCCGGCAGGCCCCGGACCGGGCGGCAGCGGGCCGGCTCGGTCCGCGGCGGCGCCGACCGCCGGCCGGCCGCACATACGCTGGCGCGTCAGCACGCGCGGCGGCGTCCTGCACGTTCGGGCGACCTTCTTCGCCGTGCCCGGGGCCGTGCGCTACGTGCTGCATGTGAGCCGGGCGAACGTCACCCACAGCTACGCCTGCCATCTCGCGCATGGGGCGATCGTCTGTCGTGGCCCGGTGGGGCCCATCGATCCCGCGCCTTCGTCGCCGCCTCGACGCATGGCCGTCATCGGGTTCGATGCGCAGAACGCCGTCGTGTTCTTGGAGCCGCCGCCGGCGATCGTTCCGGCCGCGGCGCCGGCCTGAGGCCGGCCGGCGGCCGGCTGTGGCCCGCCGCACACGCGCGACGGGCCACAGCCATTCGCCTCCTGAGCCGGCCGGCTAGCCGCGGTCGCCGAGCCCGAAGAGCGGCGCACCCCAGCCCAGGCCGCCCCCGCGCGGATGAGCCGCGCCGGCGCCCCACGGCAGCAGGTAGGCCCGGTAGGTGTTCACGCCGGCCGGGAACCCGGCGTTGAACACGAGCTGGCCGGCGCGGTCGAACTCCGAGAAATACGGCAGCGCGCCCCAGCCGACGAACAGGTCACCGCTATCGGTCGTCTGGGCATTGCCCTGCGACGCGGCGGCGAGACCCTCGGGCTGGTCGTCGGACGCCACGAGCGTGGCGGTGTGGGCCTGCTGATCGAGACGCACGGTCACCGCCCGGCTGTATGGGAGCAACGGCGTGCCCGACGACTCGTTATCGAAGAACGTGTACAGCCCATGGCCGAGCGCCTCCGGATCGTGCTGCCACGCGAAGATCTCCCCGGCGCTGTCGAGCGTCTGCCCCGGCGCGGCGACGAGGCTGAAGCTGCTGTCCTTGCCGCCGAGCTGCCAGATCGTGTTCCCCGTGAAGCGGCTGACCTTGTACGTCGTCCACGTGTCGCGGGCATCGATCAGCAGGTTGCCGTCGGTGTCGAGGTGCACGGCGTTGATGTGGAACCAATCCCACGGCGTGCTCGGCGACGCCGGCAGCGGCTGCTCGCTCTGGGAGAACGGGACGTGGTCTTCGCTGTTCCACTGGAAGAGCACCTTGCCCGTCGCGATGTCGATCTCCTGGACGACACCGTTGATCACCGTCTGGTTGGCCGGTCCCCCGATCGAGGTCAGGTTCGCCGTCGCGGTCGTGTAGGACAGGATGAGCGCGGTGTTCCACGGGGTGATGAGGAACTCGTGCCCGTCGGCGCTCAGGCCGTTGCCGGCGTTCACCTCGGCGATCGGCTGGAACTGATCGTTGTAGATGTAGTCGGTGCCGCTCGACAGGCCGCCCAGCCCCGTGCCCTGCCACCACGTGAGCACCGGGCGCCCGAGGTAGGTCTGCGTTCGGAAGTCGGACGCCGTCTGGCCCTGCGGGATCGCGTGGAACCAGACGACGTTGCCCTGCCGGTCGAGGATCTCGGGCCCGTTGGCGTACGTGCTCGTGTCACCGGTCGGGGTGATGAAGATGTCGCCCTGGTCGAGGGGACCGTTCGCGGTGAGGATCGACACCGGCGGTGGCGCCGTCGGTGTCGCCGCCTCGGCTGGGGTGGTCGCGGCGAGCGCCGTCGAGAGGAGCACGGCGATGATCGATGCGGCGGCGCCGAAGGCCCGGCGCGTTCGCCACCCCCGGTTCGGGAAGGCGTTCGATGTGAGGGATCGGGGCATCGTGCTGGTTCCTTTCTGGTTTTGATGTGAGGGAGCTGCGGGTTCGAGCCGGCGAGACCGCGCGAGCGATCGGCGCTTCGAAGCCGCGCGCGGATCGGAGGCTCGGCTCGCGGCCGGCCCCGGTCCGTACGGCGCATCGGCGAGCCGACGCCTCGGGCGTCAGCCGCAGTTACATCGCCGCGGCATGCGATCCGGCGTCCACGCACGGCGGAGCGAGAGACCCGTCAGGGTCGTCGCGTCCAGAGTGTCGGGGGGCGTTACAGCCGGCATCGTGTGGGCAGCGTAGCACAATTGTAGATAAAGTCCGTCGACTTTATGAGCTTTACGGATCGGAGGCCTGATCTGGGTGACCGAGCTGCCGCGGCCCCGCCGCGAAGGAGGCGGTGATGAGCCGACCGGCACGCCCCTACCCCCACAGCGCTAGGCTGCGCTCATATGTCCTCGACGAGCTCGAGCGGCGAGCGTGAACAGACCCCGATCCGGGGTTCGGCTGGCGCCGCGCGCGAGTCGCCGATCGCGGTAGCGCTCGAGGCGATCGACGCCCTCGACGTCGAGGCGTTCGTGTCCCTGTTCGCGCCCGACGGCCAGCTGCTCACGCTCGACAACCGGGTGGCGACGAACGCCGTCGAGCTGCGCGCGGTGATCGGCGGGTTCGCTGCTCAGCTACGCACGACGACGCACCGGATCACCGCCGCGTGGCACCCCGAGGAGGCGGTCTGGATCGCCGAGCTCGAGGCGACCTACGAGCTGACGGACTTCGCCCGGCTGGGCCCGCTGCCCCGCGCGATCGTGCTGCGCACCGCCCCGGCCGGGATCGCCCGGCTGAGCTTCTACGGACAGCACGAGCTGCCGCTCAGCGAGTCCCATCGGTCGTTCCAGGAGGTGCGGGCCGGCCGGCACTGGCTGCCGACGCTTTGACCGAGCCTGACTCGGGCTTGCGTCGCCACAGCGGCTCCCGCCCAGGCGGTTGGCTTGGAGCTTCGCGTAGCGTCAGCGGCCCGATCGGCAGCACCGTCGGCTTGCCGGTCGACAGCGTGACGGCCGTGTCGTCGTGGGTGATCTCGAGCGGCGGCCCGCTCACGAGCGTGTAGATCGCCCGTTCGCGGCGGATCTCCACCGAGATCCGCCGCTCCCGGAAGCTGACCCGTAGCACCATCCGGGTCAGGGCCTGAGGCAGCCGCGGCTTGAAGCTGAGCGCTCCGCCACGGTGGCGCATCCCGCCGAACCCGCCGACCGCGGCGATCCAGGCGCCCGCCAGCGCCGCGATGTGGACCCCGTCGCGCGTGTTGCGCTCGAGGTCGTCGAGGTCCATCAGCGCCGCCTCGCGGTAGTAATCGTAGGCGAGCTCGAGGTGTCCGACCTCGGCGGCGACGATCGCCTGAGTACAGGCCGACAGCGATGAGTCGCGCACGGTGAGGGGCTCGTAGTAGTCGAAGTTGCGCAGCTTCTCCTCGTCGGTGAACGCATCGCCGCAGACGACGAGCGCCAGCACGAGGTCGGCCTGCTTGACGACCTGCTTGCGGTACAGCTGCAGGTAGGGGAAGTTGAGCAGCAGCGGATACTGATCGGGGCTCGTCGACGCGAAGGGCCACACCTCGTGCTGGGTGAAGGAGCCGTCCTGGGAGTGGACCCCGCGCTGCTCGTCGTAGGGGATGAGCATCGCGGTCGCGGCATCGCGCCACGAGGCGGTCTCCTCGTCGTCGACGCCAAGTGCGGCCGCCAGGTCGGGGTGGCGATCGGCGGCCGCCGCCGCCTCGCGCAGATTACGCTGCGCCATCAGGTTCGTGTAGACGTTGTTATCGACGAGCGCGCTGTACTCGTCGGGGCCGGTGACGCCGTCGATGCGGAAGGCGCCGGCGGGATCGTGGTGGCCGAGCGAGCGCCACAGCCGCGCCGTCTCGACGAGCAGCTCCACGCCGACCTCACGCTCGAACTGGTCGTCGTCGGTGGCGGATCGATAGCGGATCGCCGCATCGGCGACGGCGGCGTTGATGTGGAAGGCCGCGGAGCCCGCCGGCCAGTAGGCCGAGCATTCGTGGCCGTGAATCGTTCGCCAGGGGAACGCCGCCCCCTCGAGGCACAGCTGCTTCGCCCGTTCGCGCGCGAGGTCGAGCGTCCGGTGGCGCCAGCGCAGCGCGTCCGACACCGCGTGCGGAGCCGTGTAGGTCAGCACCGGCAGGACGAACGCCTCGCTGTCCCAGAACGCGTGACCGTCGTAGCCCGGCCCGGTCAGGCCCTTCGCCGCGATCGCGCGCTGCTCGGCGCGCGCGCCGGCCTGCAGCACGTGGAACAGACCGAAGCGCGTCGCCTGCTGCAGCTCGGCGTCGCCGTCGAGCTCGATGTCCGCGCGCTCCCAGAAGTCGTCCAGGTAGGCCCGCTGCGCGGCCACCAGACCGTCCCAGCCGGTATGGCGCGCCTCGCTGAGCGCCATCGAGACCTGGTCGCGCACCGCCGGCCCCGAGCGCAGCCGCGACCAGCCGTAGGCGACGAACTTGACCAGGCGAAGCGGTGCGCCGGCATCGAGCTCCGCCGTGGCGGTGAAACGCGCAACGTCCTCGTAGGCCTGGACCGACGTCGCGGTCTCCGTCGGTCCGTCGAGTATGTGATCCATCGCCACGGCGATCCGCAACTCGCTCGCCTTCGTGCGGTGCACGAGGACCGCCGCGGCCTTCGCGGCGTCGAAGAACTCCGCCTGCAGCGGCGCCGCGAGCGCCGCCGCGGCTCGCGGGTCGCTCTCGGACATCGGGAGCTCCTCGTTGGTGATCAGCTCGGATTGCACGACGACCGGCGTCTTGCCGTCGAGCGGCTCGACCTCGTAGGCGATCGCCACGATCGCCCGTTGCACAAAGGAGACCAGCCGCGTCGTGCGCACGCGAACCGCCCGGCCGGTCGGAGACACCCACTCCACGGTGCGCCGGAGCACGCCGTCGCGGAGGTCGAGCACGCGCTCGTGGCTGCGCAGCGTGCCGTAGCGGACGTCGAACGCCTCGTCCTCCACGAGCAGCCGGATGATCTTCCCGTTGGTCACGTCGACGACGGTCTCGCCGGACTCCGGGTTCCCGAATCCGGCCTCGGCGTACGGGAGCGGTCGCAGCTCGAAGAAGCCGGCGAGATAGGTGCCGGGCAGGCCGTAGGGCTCGCCCTCGTCGAGGTTGCCGCGCAAGCCGACATGACCGTTAGCCAGCGCGAACACCGACTCGCTCTGGGCCAGGCGGTCGAGGTCGAGCGAGGTCTCGCGCACCGCCCAGGGCTCGACGGGGAATGCGGACTGCTGGATCACGGTTGCTCGAGCAGCTCCGCGAGGTCACGCACGACCGTGTCGGCGCCATGGGCCCGCAGCGCGTCCGCCTGCCCGACGCGATCGACCCCGACGACGAACCCGAAGTGCCCCGCGCGGCCGGACTCCACCCCGGCCAGCGCGTCCTCGAAGACCGCGGCCTGAGCGGGCTCCGCGTGCAGGGCCGCGGCGCCGGCGAGGTAGGTGTCGGGGGCCGGCTTGCCGCGCAGGTGCTCCCGATCGGCCACGACCCCGTCGATGACCTCGTCGAAGAGGTCATCGATGCCGGCCGCGCGCAGGACGTCGCGAGCGTTCGCACTCGACGACACGACCGCTCGCGGCAGCTGCGCGTCGCGAGCGGCGCGAACGTAGCGCACCGAGCCCTCGTAGGGCTGCACGCCCTGCTCGCGAATCATCCGCAGCACGATGTCGTTCTTGCGCCGGCCGAGGCCGTGAACGGTGTCGGCCCCGGGTGGATCGTCGTCGCTGCCCTCGGGGAGCTCGATGCCCCGAGCGGCCAGGAACGACCGCACCCCGTCGAGTCGGGGCTTGCCGTCGACGTAGTCGTCGTAGTCGGCGATCGGATCGAAGGGGACGAACGGCCCCCCGCTGGCCTCGGCGCGCCGGTGCAGGAAGTCGTCGAACATCTGCTGCCACGCTGCGGCGTGCACCTTCGCCGTCTGGGTCAGGACCCCGTCGAGATCGAAGAGCAGCGCGTGCACCCCATCGGGCAAGCCGAGCATCGGGGGCATTGTCTCGAAGACTGGGCCGCCGCGGGTTGAGACCGAGCTCGCAGCCGGCGGTCGAGGCGGTCGTTGACAACCCCGTGACACGTTCCGCCCGCACTCCGCCTACGATGTCCAGTGGATGGGCGCTCCCCTTCTCGCCGCGGCGCGGAACGCCGCGCGACGCTCAGTCCCGCGTGCCGCCGTGCTCCTCATCGGCGTGGGCGCGCTGCTGAGCGCCGCGCCGTCGAACGCTGCGCGCTGCGGCGTCGGCACCCGACTACCTCGCCCTCGCCGAGCAGGGCATCGCCCAGCAGGCTGGACACTGGCGCACCTCCCAGGACGGCTGGTACTGCGAGGTCCTCGGCTGCACCGGCGCGTACCCGTTACTGACGATCTGGGGCGTCGTGCGCATGTTCGAGTCGGCCGACGCCGTCGCGCTGGCCGACCCGACCCGCACTCACCGCGCAACCGTCGACTGGTTCGCGCGCCGGTCCACGTCGCTGTACTGGAACCGCTACCTGCAGGGCTTCGACCCCTACCCCGGCGACGACTACCCCAGCGCCGAGGCGTGGTTTGACGATAATGGCTGGCTCGGGCTCGCGTTCGTCGACGCGTTCCGCGCCACCGGCCAGCGAACATGGATCACCGAGGCGCAGCGCGCGTTCGACTTCGTCGTCGCGCACGGGTGGGATGGGACCAACGGGATGTGGTGGAACACCCAGCACACCCAGCACGCCGGCGAGGCGCTGGCCGCCGACAGCCTGCTCGGCATGATGCTCTTCGTCGCCGACCACGACGCCGCGGATCTCGCCCACGCGCGAACGTGGATCGACTGGGCCAACACGCACGACATCGCCTACGACGGGCTGTACGCGAGCGAGGGTCCGGGCAGCACGATCATCGACTACGTCCAGTCGCCGCTCATCTACGCGCAGTACCTGCTCTGCCGCGCCACCGGCGACAACTCCTATTGCGCGCGCGCCGCTGCCAGGTCGCGCGACATGACGCGGATCAACGGCGTCGCCTACCGGCTCGCTCCGCTGTACGACTCGATCTACCTGCAATGGATGATGGCCTACGCGCAGTCGACCGGAGATACGCACTGGATCGCCGTCGCCCAGGCCAACGCCGCGGCCGCGCTGCGCCACACGAGCGCCGAGCAGGGGCTGTGGCTCGGCAGCTGGTGGGGCGGCCCGATCACCGATCCGAACACCCAGCCCGGGATGTTCCGCACCATGGCCGGCACGACCAGTCTGTACGCCTGGCTCGCGTACTACGCGCGCCCATGAGAGCCTTGGCCCTACACTGGGATGACGTTCATGGCGAGGACCCGTCCTCTCACGCGTTGGGTCGCCGCGACGCTCGTCGTTGCGTGCGCCATGTGCGCGACCGGGGCGCTCGCGCTCGGCGCGGGCGCTGCACCGACGGCCACGTCGCCGGTGCCGCCGCCGAGCTACTACGGCGCGAGACGTCGAGCCCATTTTTGAGAAGGGGTTCGTCGCGCCCAGTGGCTGGAACGCCCTGATCGCCGACATGAGCTCGGACCAGCTTCCAGGTGGCGCGCACGGATGCGGTGTGGGCGTGGGTGGAGCCGAACGGCTCCGGTCAACGGCGTTCCACACGTACACGTGGAATCCGCCGACCGATCCGGCGCACTCGATGGACAACATCGTCTCGCATGCTCGCCTCCAACGACCTGCGGATGCTCGCCGTGCTGGCCGGTGCCCCGTCGTGGGCCGGCGGCGGCGGCGAACCGATGACCGCCGGCGCACTACGGCGACTTCGTCGCCTACGCCGCGGCGTTCGCCGCGCGCTACGGCGAGGGTGGCTCGTTCTGGGCCCAGCATCCCGCGCTGCCCTATCTGCCGGTGCAGCAGTTCGAGGTGTGGAACGAGGCGAACACGACGAACTTCTGGACCGGCAGGTCCGATCCGTCCGAATACGTGAAGGTCCTCAAGCCGCTCTACGCCGCCGTGCACGCGCGTCGACCCGAGCGCGCAGGTGCTCGCGAGCATCGGCTGGCCGAGCGCCGCCGCATACGTCACCGAGCTCTACCAGGACGGCGTGAAGGGCTCGATCGACGGGATCGCCTTCCACCCCTACGCCCCCGACGCCCCCTCGACGATCGGGCTCGTCCAGCAGATGCGCGCCACGCTCGTCGCCGCCGGCGATCCGAACCTGCCGATCGACAACACCGAGGTCGGCGAGCCCGCCGCGGCGAACACCGCCGCCGACGCCACGCGGGCCGCCAAGCTCTCCCTGGTCGGCGACGCGCTCGCGCGCAGCGACTGCAACGTGCAGAGCTTCGACGTCTACGCCCTCACGGCAGCGGCACGAACCTCGAGCCGGCGGCGAGGGCTACATGGGCATCCTCAACGACGTCACCGGCGCGCCGAACATCACCGGGCAGGCGCTGATTGCCGCGTCACAACGCTGGCAGGCCGACCCCACGAGCGGACTGGTCCTCTGCGGCGGCTCCACGACGCCGCCCAGCACGCTCCTGCCGCTCGGCCTCGACCTCACGCATACCAGCGCAACCTGCGTGAGTGGCACGGTCACCTATGAGGGAAATCCGCTGCAGTCGGCGTTCATCATCCTCTCCGGCGGCGGGCGAGTCCCTGATCCGGCGCCGGCGACGACGGGGTCCGGGCAGACCGGTCCGTGGTGCCTGCAGAACGGGCCGCCGATCACGAGCTTCGACGTCTACGCGGAGGTCTCCAATCCCCTGACGACGGCGTCGTTCACGAGCCCGAACATCGCGCAGTCGGCGACGTACCGCTGTCCGATCAGCGTCAACGCGCCGACCGCGACGTGCACCGTGATCGCGCCCGCCCCGGGCGGCGGCGGCGGCGCGGCGGCGGCGGCGGCGGCGGCGGTGGCGGCACGACGACCGGCACGACGACAACCGCCTCGGCGGCGCCGCCGATCACCTCGAACGCGACCACGGCGACCACTACGACCACGACGACCTCGCACACGACATCGGGGAGCGGTCGCGGCTCCGGCGGCTCGGGCGGGCGGCGCAAGCGGCCGTGGCGGCAGCTCGCAGACGGGCGCGTTCCGGCCGGCTGCCGGCGTCGCCTTGGTGAAGGGCTGTCGCATCCGGCTTGACGGTGACCCGGGTCCGCACCGCGCCGCACCGCCCTGCGCGCCGAGCTGGCCTGCACCCACGCGATACCGCCGGCCACCCGCGTACACGTCGCGCTCCTGCGGCGCGGCCGAAGCAAGGCGGGCGCGCAGACCACGGTGACCCTCGCGAAGGGGAAGTGGGTGGCGTTCACCGTGGCCGGCGCGCTGCACGCCGGCGACCGCATCGAGGCGCTCGCCGCGGCGGACGCGGCGACGGGCGTGCCCCCGCTCAGGGCGACGCTCGTGGCGACGGCCAAGCTGCTGCACGCGGCGGCGGCGGCCCACCGCGGCTAACGGACCTGCCGGCGGCGGCTTCGACACCGCGGAACGGCCAGGGTACCCTTCGCAGGTGCCGTTTGGTCAGGAAGATCGCAGGGCGGCGGTACTGGCGTTGCTGGTGTGCGCGCTCTGCTGGCTCGCGGCCGCCGCGCCGGCCTCGGCGGCGCCGCAGGACCCTGCGTTCGGCGCGAACGCGGAGTCGCTTCTGGACTGGAGCACGTTCTGGGCGCCGACCCAGCAGTTCCCCACCCCGGCGCCGCCCGTCGACCCCTACCTGGCCGCCCTCGCCGCCGACGGGGTCGGCGTCATCCGCAGCGACGCGCCGTGGGTCTGGGTGCAGCCGGATCAGTCGAGCCAGCTGAGCGATTCGTCGAATTGGGCCACGCTGGACATGATCGTCACCGAGCTGGCGGATAACGGGCTGCGCTGGCAGCCGGTCATCGCCGAGGCCCCGCCGTGGGCGGCGCAGACGCCGAACACGCCGGCGGGCTGCGCGCCGGTCAACCCCCGCTACCTGCCGCCGCAGGATCCGGCGCAGTACGCCGCCTTCGCCGCGTTCGCCGGGGGCCGTGGCCGCCCGCTACGGGCCCGGGGGCACGTTCTGGACGGATAACCCGACGCTCACGCCCGCTGCCGGTGGAGCGCTACGAGATCTGGAACGAGGAGAACGTCGACGCCTACTGGAATAACGCCCCGAGCGCGGCGCAGTACGTCCCGCTGTATAACGCGGCGCGCACGCAGATCCTGGCGGTCGATTCGACGGCGCAGGTGATCGTCGGCGGCGTGGCCTGGGGCGGACAGGTCGACTGCGTTCCCTCGGTCACGAACGACGCCGACTACATCGAGGCGCTGTTCGCGGCCGGAGGCCCCGGCTGGGCGGTCGATGGGATCGGCGTGCATCCGTACGGCCCGGCGGCGCTGAACATCGTGGCCAACCTGCGTCGCGAGCAGCAGGCGCTGCAGGCCGCCGGGCGCACCGACGTGCCGCTCGAGCAGACCGAGCTCGGCTGGCCGGTGCGTCCCGCCGAGGCACCAGCCGGCAGCTTGGCGGCGGGTTACGCCGACGATGCGAGCCGTGCGGGAACGGTCGCGCTGACGTCCGACATCGTCATGGGCTCTGACTGCAACGTGCAGTCCTACGACATCTACGACGCGGTCGACCGCGAGAGCACGCTCGTCAGCGAGGACGGGCAGGAATCGCCCGGCGTGAGCCCCTATGACCTCGAAGAGCACTGGTTCGGGATCTTCGCCCTCGGCGCGACCGAGGGCGAGATCGCCCCCGCGACGATGACGAGCACGGCTTTCGCCGCCGCCATCGCCCGCGACGAGGCCGATGACAACGCCGGGCAGGACATCCCCGTGTGTGCGCCGGTCGGCGCACACGGCCGTCTGCTGACGCTCACCCTGAGCGTGGCGCCCGACGGCGCAGAGCGGCTGCTTCAACGCGACGGTCACCTACCTCGGGCTACCGGTGTCGGGCGCCGAGATCCGGGCGTCGGCGCCGATCCAGCCAGCGGGGACGACGAGCTTCGGCCCGACATTCACGGATCCGGACGGCGTCGTGGGCTTCTGCGTGGCGCCCGGGGAGAACCCGGCGGTCAGCGCCGTCGTCGGCGGGGGCAGCTTCGACCCGAGCATCGTTCCGCTCGTCGCGACCTCGAACACGATCGACGTGTCGGGGCCGCCGCGCGCTCGGTCCGGACACGGTCACCGACGACAACAACGACAACGACAACGACGCAGACGGCACACGCCGGTGGCGAGCAAGCCCGTGGTCTCGCCGGTGCCGGCCTGCATCCTCCGCGGCCTCCGCGTGAGCCGCGAGCGGTTGGCCACCGCGCTCAGCCGGGGGCTGCGCGCGCAGGTCGCCCTGGCCACGGTGGCCAAGGCGCGCGGTTGCCCGCTGTCGCTGTCGCTGTCGCTGCGCCCGGGCGGTCGCGTGGTCGGCGCGCTGCGCGTCACGGTGCGACGGGTGGGCGTAACGCTCGTCATCCTGCGGGTCGGCCCGACGGGGCGCCGCGAGCTGAGCCGTCGCCGCAACCCGACGCTTACGCTGCGGCTCGACGTGGCCGGCGCGCCGATCGGAACGGGCGTGCTCGCCGAGCCGGTGCGGCTGAGCGGGTGAGGGTGTCGAGCGTCGCCCGAGCGCGGGCGGCGCGACGGATCGCGCGGCGCTGCGGCTGAGCGGGTGAGGGTGGTCGAGCGTCGCCCGAGCGCGGGCGGCGCGACGGATCGCCGGCGCTGCGGCTGAGCGGGTGAGGGGGTCGAGCGTCGCCCGAGCGCGGGCGGCGCGACGGATCGCCGGCGCTGCGGCTGAGCGGGTGAGGGTGTCGAGCGTCGCCCGAGCGCGGGCGGCGTGACGGATCGCCGGCGCTCGTCAGTCGGCGCCGAGCAGCGCCCGCACCGCGCGCACGGCGGCGTCGATCGTCGCCGTCATGTCGCGTCCGGGCTCGGCGAGCATCCGGAGCGCGATCCCGTCGCCGAGCGAGACGAGCACCTCGGCGACGGCTTCGGGCTCACCGCGCAGGTCCAGCACGCCCTCGCTCTGCTTGTCCGACAGCGCCGCGGCGACGTGCGTCCGGATGCGACGCATCAGCTCGGTGTGCTCGGTGGCGATGTCCTCGTTGCGACGCGAGAGCGTGAACAGCTCGAACCCGAGGGCGATGATGTCGGGCTCGTCGGCGATCACCTCTCGGAGTCCGACGACGAGCATGTGGATGAAGTCGTCGGCGGTCTGGGCCTGCGCGAGCTGGCGCTCGAGCAACTCGAGGCGCATCTCGGCGTCGCGACGCACGACCTCGACGAGCAGTTGCTCCTTGGTGCCGAAGTAATAGTGCAGCAACCCCCGGGAGACGCCCGCCTCGCGGGCGACGTGGTCGAAGGTCGAGCCCGCCGTGCCGCGCAGTGCAATGCTCTTGCGCATCGCCTCGACGATCCGCTGGGCGCGATCCCCGGACAGCGAGCGCTCGGCCGCGGCTTCCATGAACAGGATCGTACACGTGACGCCGTCCGACCTTAAATGACTCCGGGCCCATGACGGGCCCGGAGCGCTCAGACACTGTCGCGGCGGAGCCGCTGTTGTCAGCTCGAGGTGGCGGTCGCCTCGGAGTCCGCCTCGATGGCGTCGTTCTCCTCGGTCGTGCCGGACGACTTCACCGGCGCCTCGACCGTGGTGGCCGCGGGCCCGTCGGACGAGGGCGGCGGCGTGGCCGGACTCGTGGTCGAGGTGTAGTCGAACTCCTCCTCGGCGCCGAACAGCATGTCGAGGACCTTCGAACGCAGGCCCTCGCTCAGGGCCAGCGCGGCCACCGAGCCGACGAAGGTGACCACGAGCAGCTTGCCCAGACGGTGGCGGCCGCGCTTCTTGGGCTTGCGCAGCCCGTCGCCGACATCGCGCAGCGCATCGGCGGTGCGCTGGATCTCCTTGTGCAGCTTCTTGTCGTCGAGCAGCGCCTTGGTCGGGGACTTGCTGTCGCCCAGTCGCGAGTAGGCCTTGCGGCTCGACTCATAGGCACTGCGGATGTTGTCGCGCAGCTCGGCGTCGTCGAGCAGGCGTCCGATGAATGGGTGCTCGCGGATCTGCCGAGCCGCGTCACCCGCCTTGCTAATCCTCTTCGCTGCCATGAAAGACCACCTCGGCTCCGCTTACAGTCGTCGGGTCAATATACCCGGATAGGGGCCCCGGGCGAGCGACCGGTTGGACACATTCTCACGTCACGGGGGCGGGCGGCGGGCCGCGGGCGGTCGCGCCGCGTCGCCGTTCGGTTACCGTCGAAGCTATCCAAGGGCCGCCGCAGCGCGGCCCATGTCGTACCAACGAGGGAGTTTTGATGGCAACGGTGATGATTCCACGACGTCGATGACGTCGCGCCGGCTCGGCTCGCCCAAGCGTGAGGAGCTGTTCGGCCCTCACGGGATCACCGCCCGCCCATTCGTGGGCGAGGCGGGGTCGAACCACGTCGGCCTCGTCGCCGAGATCCCGGACATGGCCGTCTGGGAAGAGATCCTGCGCTCCGAGGACGGGGCCGAGGCGATGCGCCACGACGGCGTCCGTCCCGAGACGCTCGTCGTGATGACCGAGGGGTAGGCCGTCGGGCGCGGCGGGCCGCGGGCCGCCGCGCCGCCGCCGGGTGACGCGACGGCGACGGATGCGTGCCGCGGGTCACGTTGCGCGTCGGCCGTGTGACGGAACCGACACGCGAGTGCGCCGCGCGCCGCCGGCGGCGAGGGCGCGGTCGGAGGTGTGCTCCCGAATGCACGCTATAGGGGGTCTAACTCACCACACCCCCGCCGGCGTGTAACGCGACCGTGACAGACGTGCCTCCCGCATCACGCCGCGTGTCGGCCGCGTAACCGGACCGATACGCGAGTGTGCCGCGCATCCGAGCGCAACCGGGATTCGCCTCCGACGGCGTCCGCCCCCCGGGGCCGAGGCGCGGAAAGCGGCGGGAGGCCGGGGGCTGCCGGCCGACCGGCGCGACCCGTGCGGCCTGTGCGGGCGGCGCCGGAGCGAACCCCGCGCCCGCCGCCCCGCGCGCCCCGGTGCGGGCGGCGCCGGAGCGAACCCCCGGCCCGCGACCCCCGCGCCCCGGTGCGGGCGGCGCCGGAGCGAACCCCCGGGCCCGCGACCCCCCGCGCCCGCCGCCTCGCGCAGGAGCCCCCCCCGCGGAACGCCAGCCGCCCTACCGCTTGCGCGATACCGCGCGAGCCGAGCCGGCCGCGAGGCCGGCGCCGACCGAGGCCAGCGGCCGCTCGAGCGCGTGATCCCCGGCGGCAGCCGGCGGCGCGACGACGGGCTGACCGGCGGCGCCGGCACCCGTGCCGCTCCCCAGCGCCCGCCGCGTGCGCGACCGCCGCCAGGAGTGCACGATCGCCAGGCAGAAGCCCCACCCGTAGCGCAGCGTCGGCGGCTTCTTGGACTCGCCGTGCGCGCGACGCAGGACCGTGATCGGCACCTCTTCGTAGGAGACGCCGCGCGTGAGGGCCTCAACGAGGAACTCGGCCGCGTGGAACTGCATCTCGCGCAGGTCGAGCGTCGGCAGCAGCTCGGTGCGGATCGCGCGGAAGCCGTTCGAGCAGTCGGTGACGTGCTCGCGCGTGAGCCCGCGCACGACCCGGTTGAAGAAGGCGATTCCCAGCTCCCGGGCGAACTTGCCAGGCTCGGCACTGCCGAGCACGCGCGAACCGGCGGCGAACTGCACCCGCCCGCTCAGCACCGGCTCCACCACGCGCTCGAGCTCCTCGGGACGGTGCTGGCCGTCGGCGTCCATCGTGGCGACGAGCGGCGCGCCGGACGCGACGGCGAGCGAATAGCCGACCTGCAGCGCGCAACCGCCCCCGCAGTTGTGGTGCAGCCGCGCCACCGTGGCACCGCAAGCAAGCGCCGCCGCGGTCGTGCCGTCGCTCGAGCCGTCGTCGACGACGAGCACCGCGACGGGCACGCCGTGCACGTCGGCCGGCAGGCGCGGGAGCAGCTCGGGCAGCGTCTGCGCCTCGTCGTAGGCGGGGATCACAACGAGCACGTGGTCGGCGAAGCGCGCGCGCAGATCGGCGGCGGTGAGGGACCGCTCGGGCGCGCCGAGGCAGTCGTGTGGGGGAAGGACAGCCGTCATGGAACTACGAACACCGCGTCGCGGGGGAGGCGTGCATCGGGCGGCGTGCGCGCCGCGGAGGATACCCGTCTGCGCGTCGTCCGGGGCGATTGGGGATAATGGGCATGTGCGCATCTTGATCCTGGGCGGGGACGGCTACCTCGGCTGGCCCACCGCCATGCACTTCTCTGCGCGCGGTCACGAGGTCACCGTCGTCGATAATTTCGCCCGTCGGCGCTGGCATCTGGAGCAGGGAACCGACTCCCTGACCCCGATCGTGCCGCTCGCCGACCGCCTCGAGGCGTGGGCGCAGGCGGGCGGCGCGCCGATCCGCGCCGAGATCGGCGACATCATGGATGCCGAGTTCCTCGAGCGCATCGTCGCGCGCGTGCTGCCCGAGACGGTCATCCACTACGGCGAGCACTCCTCGGCGCCCTACTCGATGATCTCGCGCCGCCACGCGGTCGAGACGCAGACGAATAATGTCGTCGGCACGCTGAACCTCCTCTTCGCCCTGCGCGAGTACGTGCCCGCCTGCCACCTCGTCAAGCTCGGCACGATGGGCGAGTACGGGACGCCGAACATCGACATCGAAGAGGGCTACATCGACATCGAGCACAAGGGCCGTCGCGATCGCCTCCCCTTCCCCAAGCTCCCCGGCTCGCTCTACCACCTGTCGAAGGTCCACGACTCGCACAACATCCACTTCGCCTGCCGCGTCTGGGGGATGCGCGCGACCGACCTCAACCAGGGCGTCGTGTACGGGATCGAGACCGCCGAGACGGTGCTCGACGAGCGCCTCGTCACGCGCTTTGACTACGACGAGCTGTTCGGCACCGCGCTCAACCGCTTCTGCGTGCAGGCGGTGATCGGCCACCCGCTGACCGTGTACGGAAGCGGCACCCAGACCCGCGGCTTCCTGAACATCCGCGACACGCTGCAGTGCGTCGAGCTGGCGACCCTCACGCCCGCCGACGCGGGCGAGTTCCGCGTCTTCAACCAGTTCACCGAGCAGTTCAGCGTGCGTGAGCTGGCCGAGCTCGTGCAGTCCTCCGCGGCCGCGCACGGCATCGACGTGACGATCGCCAGCTACGCCAACCCACGCGTGGAGGCCGAGCACCACTACTACAACGCGGCCAACCGCAACCTCCACGAGCTCGGTCTGCAACCCCACCTGCTCGGCGACGAGCTCGTGCAGTCGATGCTCAGCTACATCGAGCGCCACCGCGACCGCGTCATCACGCGGGCCATCGAGCCGCGCACGCGCTGGCGCCCGGACGATGTCGCCGCCCCGCCGCAGGCCGCCGTCAGCGCGGGCAACGGCGACGCCGAGCCGACGATCACTCCGACGCGCCGCTTCGCGCGGGACTGAGCGTCACCCGCCGGCGAACGCCGCGATCAGCCCCGCCGTGCGCTCGGGCTGATCGATCGACACGAAGGTGTAGCTGTCGTCGATGCGCTCCAGGCGCGCGTTCGGGAACGCCGCCGCCATCCGCTCGGCGTAGCGCAGCTTGAAGAACCGGTCCTGCGGCGCCCAGGCGAGCAGCACCGGCTTGTCGAACTCCGCGAAGCGCTCGGCGGCCGCCAGCGTGTAGCGCTTGTCGATCCCGCGCAGGATCGCCGCCACCTGCCGGCGGATGCGCCGGTCGCTGAGCACCGGGCGCATGAACGCGTCGGCCACCGCGGGCTCGAGGGGACGCTTGGACAGCCACCCGAACGCGAACGGCAGGCGCTGCGCGAACCGCGGGCGCAGGCTGTTGGCGATCAGCCACACCGCGCCGGGCACGCGCGCCGCCAGCTGGAGCGGGGCGAACATCGGAGGCAGGAAGTTCTCATACGCGTCGCACGGCGTCAGCACGAGACGGGCGATCCGCTCCGGGTGCTCGACGGCGACCAGCTGCGACAAGGCGCCGCCGGTGTCGTTACCCACCAGGGTCACGCGTTCGAGATCGAGCGCCGCCAGGAAGTCGGCGATCAACGCGGCCAGTGCCGGCGGGCGCAGATCGGCGTCGCGGTCGAGCGGCAGCGACTGCGAGCCGAGCGGCCAGTCGGGCGCGATGACGCGAAAGTCCCTGGCCAGCGCCTCGGCCACGTCGGCCCACAGGAGCGAGTTGACGAGCAGCCCGTGCACGAGCACGATCGGCTCCCCGCTGCCCAGCTCGCGGTAGCGGATGGTCCCCGGCGCAAGTCGCACCTCGCGCTGGGGCAGATCGGCGAAGGCGGTCATGCCGACCCCCTCGACGCGGCGAGGCGTTCGCGGATGAGCGCGGGCCACACGCGGGGCGTGAGCGCGATCGCAAACAGCAGCGGGGTGGGATCAAGGTGGGCCACGCGCTCGGTGGCGCGGCCGTCCGCGTCGAGGCTGACCCGATCACAGGTGCGCACGGTGACCGCGCGGCGGCCGAGCGTGCCCTCCAGTCGCAACTCGATGTAGAGCGTGTTCCCCCGCTGCGCCCAGCCTTCGACCCTGCCGTGCAGGTCTGGCATCAGGGCGAACAGCGGCCGGGCGAAGCGCTCGCGAAACGCGCGGTGCCCGATCACCGTGGGCAGCTGCGGCTGCACGAGGCGGATCTCGGGGTGCAACCAGGGCAGGAACGCGTCGGCGAAGCGATCGCCGTCGATCGGGGCTCCCCACGCGCGGGCAAACGCGGCCACCCAATCGTGCGCGGCGCCATCGTCGACCGCCGGGTTCCTCTCGCGTACGGCCTCCATCACGGGCTTCTCCTTGTCTCGACGCTCTGCGAAGATCGAATCGTGATCGGCTACATACAGTCAGTATGCAGCATACAGATGGTATGAGCGCGCGACAACCCGACGGGCAGACCGCGGCGCGCACGCGCATGGCCGAGCGCTCGGAGGAGACGCGCGCGGCGCTGATCGCCGCCGCGCGCTCGCTGTTCGCCGAGCGCGGCTACGCGGCGGTGGGCACCGAGGAGATCGTCCGCGCGGCGCGGATGACGCGCGGCGCGCTCTACCACCACTTCGCCGGCAAGGAGGACCTCTTCCGCGCCGTCTACGAGGAGGTCGAGGCCGAGCTGCTGACGCGGATCGCCGCCGACGCGGAGACCGCCGCCGCCGGGGATCCGCTCGAGGTCCTGCGCGCCGGCACGCGCGCGTTCCTGCAGGCCTGCGAGGACCCGGCCGTCCAGCGGATCTCGCTCATCGATGCCCCGTCAGTGCTCGGCTGGGAGCAGTGGCGCGAGATCGGGCTGCGCTACGGCCTCGGGCTCGTGCAGGGCGCCCTGGAGGCGGCGATGGAGGCCGGCCTCGTCGAGCGCCAGCCGGTGCGCCCACTCGCCCACCTGCTGCTCGGGGCGGTCGACGAGGCGGCGATGCTCGTCGCCCGCGCCGACGACGGCGGCCAGACCCGGCGCGAGGTGACGGCGGCGGTCGACCGCTACCTCGACTCGCTGCGCCCGCGCGGCGGAGGCTGAATCTGGACGCGGCACGTCTGCCGCCGGGGGGGGTGTACGACGAAGGTATGAATAGTTCACACCTGCTGCGTACACCACCGGCCCGCCACAGCCCCGACGACCGCGACTGCTTCGCCGTCTACGCGCGCTGAGCGCGCTCGGGCTCGGCGCGGCGGGGGCGCTGTGAGATCCTCGATCGATCAGACAGTTCTCCGATCAGCACCTCGCTGCGCTCGCCCTGACGGCGCTCGGGGCCGGGCTGTGCATCTGGGGAGCGCGCCGCCATCCGGGACGCGCGATGGATCTCGTCGCGCGCCTGCTGGCGCTGGCGATCCTCGCCGCCTGGGCCGGCGAGTACCTCGCCGACGCCGTGCTCGGGATCTGGTCGACGCGCTATGACCTGCCGCTGCAGCTGACCGACCTCGTCTCGCTCATCTCGGCCGCCGCGCTGTGGACGAGGCGCCAGCGCCTGGTCGAGCTCTGCTACCTGCTGGCGATGACGGCCACGCTGCAGGCGCTCCTCACGCCCGACCTCGGGCAGGCCTTCCCGAGCGTCTTCTACTTCACCTACTTCACCTACCACGGCGGTGCGGTCATCGCCGCCTGCCTGCTCGTGTTCGGCGAGCGCCGCTACCTCACCCGCGGCGCGGTCCTCCGCGCCTGGCTCGTCGCGGTGGGCTGGGCGGCGCTCGCCGCCACCGGCGACCTCATCACCGGTGGCAACTACATGTACCTGCGCAACCCGCCCTCGCACGCGTCGCTCGTGAGCATCCTCGGAGCGTGGCCGTCCTACGTGATCCTGACCGTTGTCGTCGTCGCGCCGGTGTTCCTGTTCATCGCCTGGGCGATCGCGGCGCTCGTCCAGCGGGCGGATCGCGGGTGGGGGCGGCGCGGGCCGCCCGAGCTCGAGCTGGCGATCGCGGACCTGCCGCCGCACGTCGAAGACCGTGACGGCCATCCGGTGATCGTGCCCGATACGCCCGTGCGCCCGCCGACCGCCGAGCGGACACGCGACGCGATCGACCGTGTTCGCCGGTGATCACGCCGGACCCGAGCGTCGCGATCGGCGCCGGCGCACCGTGGCACGCCGGGCATCGAGACTCAGCCGAGGCGTACGGGCCGGCTCGCCTGGGGGGAGTACACCCGCCAGGTCCCGCCGGTGACGTTCGTCCAGCCGCGGGGGACGGAGACGAGCGTGCGGTCGGTGAGGCCGCGGTGACGCAGGCTCTTCCAGATCTTGGGGGATGGCTGGACGAGCAGCTGCGTCGTGTTCGACGTGCGGTCGTCGACGACGTCGTAGGGGACGCGCAGGTCCCACACGAGCTCGGAGTCCACCACCGCCGCGGTGGCGGCCACCGAGTGCCACGCCGCGCCGTGGACGTCGAGCCGGGGACGGATGCGGGCGATCGTCGCGTCGAGCTCGTCACCGCTCGTCCGCTGGAGGCGGAACACGTCGAAGTCGAAGGTCAGCTTCTGGTGCTCGGTGGCGGCGCCGAGCGCGACCACGAGCGCCGCCCCGGCGAGCCCGAGCGCGAACGCCGCCGCGCGCGCCGTCGGGCGCCGGCGCGCGAGCCACTGCGCCGGTGCCGTCGCTCCGGCGGCGGCGAGGACGCACAGCAGCGAGACGAAGGCCGAGAAGTGCCGGTCGGGGACGTTGAACTTCGACGAGGCCAGGAACGCGACGGTGAGCGCGGCCACGCCGGTCATGGCGAGCACCGTGAGCGCCTCGCGCCGCGGGGACATCCGCGCGATCGCGACGGCGCCGATGGCGCTCGCCACCAGGCCCGGCAGCGCGAGGCAGAACTCGAGCGTCGTCCACAGGCCGTGCAGCGAGGAGGAGGCCTGGACGGTGCCTGCCGGCGCGCGCGTATTCGTGAACGAATAGAGCGGCGTGCCGAAGAAGCGCCACTCGAGGAACAGCCACAGCGCCATCGGCCCGACGGCGAGCGCCACGATGGCCGGCAGCCGCCGTGACAGGACCGGCCGGCCCGCGCGCCACCAGTCGAGCGCGCCGTAGGAGAGCAGGAACGCCCACCCTTCGGGACGCACGAGCCCGGCGATGACGAGCAGCGTCCACACGGCCCGGCGGCGACCGCGCAGCTCCCACACGAGCGCCCACATGAGCAAGACCGCGAACGGCAGGTTGATGTAGGCGCCGAACGAGATCGCGACGAGCATCGGGCTGGTGACGATCAGGAACGCCGCGAACGCCGGCGCCGGCTGGCGCAGCCCGAGCAGGCGACTGACCTGCCAGGCGGCGACCCCGAGCAGCACGAGGCCGGCGACCGCGCACAGCACCGTCGCCGACGGGGCCGCCGAGCCGAGCAGCGACAGCAGCGCGCCGGTGAGGATCGGCACCGGGTGAAACGTGCGGCTCTCGAGCAGCGGCGGGACGTGGCCGGCCCGCAGGTCCCGTCCCCAGTCCAGGAACGCGTAGCTGTCGTCGGTCAGCTCGTGCGACAGCAGGTGCAGGGCGATCGCCGCCGCGATGAAGGCCATGCCGAGCAGGAGGACCCACGCGAGGGGTACCGGGATGCGTCGCGAGCGGCCTTGTCGGAGCGCGGGAAGCTCGGTCGTGACGGCGGAGCTGGCGGCGGCGGGCGGTGCGGAGACGCTCATCGGGGTGTCGGCGGAGGGCTCGGTGATGCGGACGCGGGCGGTCGGGCGCTCCTCCGTGAGGATAGGCGCGCAGCGGCGCGACGGGGGCCCCGGGTCGCGGCGGAGGGCGCCTGGGGGCGGTTCGACCCCGCCGCGCCCGGCGGCGCCGCGCCTGCCGGCCGCCAGCCGCCCAGCGGGTGACGGTGTGTGACGCGACGGTGACAGGTGCGCCCGGCAGCTCACGCAGCGGGTCTGCCACGTAACGGGAGCCGCGCGGGAATGTGCCGCGAGTCAGTCGTCGCGGGCGCCCGCCGCGGGGTGTGCTCCCGAATGCACACCATGAGGCAGACAAGGGCGCACACCCCTCCCCCGCGCGTCACGCGACGGTGACAAATACGCCGGCTCGGCAACGCTGCCGCTCGGGCGCGCAACGCACGCGCAACGCAACGAGACGCAAGCGGGTGCGACGGAGATCCGGCTCCTGCGCGCCGCGCGACCGCTACTGCTGCGCGGCGCGCACGCCCAGGGCCAGCGCACGCGCGACGAGGTCGGCCGCGAGGACCTCGACGGCGTCATAGGGCACCTCGACCGCGCCGGTGGCAAGGCAGAAGATGGTGTCGCCGTCGTACATCGTGTGCGCGGGGCGTACGGCGCGGGCGAGGCCGCCGTGGGCGACCGTGGCCACGCGGTGGGCCTGGTCCTTAGTCAGGCTCGCGTCGGTCACGACCGTCGCGAGCGTCGTGTTCGCGCCGGGAAGCAGGTTCGACGTGCGGTCCCAGCTCGTCAGCGGGGCGACCCATTCGTGGCGCTCGTCGTCCCAGATCCCGCCGACGCTGTTCGCCACGGTCACCGCCGTGACCGTCGCACCGTGCACGCGCATGCTCGCGATCCCCAGGCCGCCGGGGCGCGTGTCGGCGCCGCCGCCCGCCTTCGCCACCGTCGCGCCGGCGCCGACCCCGACCGCTCCGATGCCGGGCTTGGCCGTCGCCGCCAGACAGGCGGCGTAGCCGGCCGCGGCATCGGGCCGGGCGCTCGATTCGCCGTAGAGGAGGTCGAAGATGACCGCACCGCCCACGATCGGCACGCGGACCGGGCCGAGCGCGAAGCCGATGTCGCGGTCCTCCAGGTAGCGCATCACGCCGTCGACCGCCGCCAGGCCGAAGGCGCTGCCGCCGGTCATCAGCACGGCGTGCGCGAGCGGCGCCACCCGCCCCGGTGCGAGCGCGTCGGTGCCGAGCGTTCCCGGCGCGCCGCCGCGGACGTCGACGCCGGCGACGGCGCCCTCCGGCGTCAGGATCACCGTGCAGCCGGTCATGCCGATCGGGTCGGTCCAGTGGCCGACGCTGACTCCGGCCGGCAGCTGCACGGCCGCGGCCTCGGGCGTTGGCGGCGCCAGGGGATCTCCTCCGGGTCGCGACGACATGTCGCGGCAGCATACGTGTGAGGGAGCTACGACACCGCGGCCGGGACGCCGGTCAGCCCGGCCGAGCTGACGTTCACGATCCGCGTGTGCGCGAGACGCGGCAGCAGCAGGCGCGTGAGCAGAAAGCCGGCAAGGTAGTTCACCTGGAAGCGCAGCTCGTAGCCGTCGGCGCTCTCCACGCGCTCGCCGCCGCCGGGGAGCGTCGTGCCGATGCCCGCATTGTTCACGAGCACGTCGAGGCGGGGGTGCTCGTCGGCGACCCGCCGGGCGAGCGCGCGCACCTCGTCCAGCGAGGTGAGGTCGGCGCGGTAGCGCGCGAGCCTGGCGTCGCCGGTCTCGTCGGTGATCGCGCCCACGGTGTCGGCGAGGCGTCCGTCGTCACGGCCGTGGAGGAGGACGCAGGCGCCACCTGCCGCGAGCTCGCCGGCGAGGGCGCGACCGAGACCGTCGGTCGCCCCGGTGACGAGGATCGTCTGCTCGTCGAGCGGTCGCATCACGGCGCTACGGCATCCTACGACGACCGGCCGCCGCGCTTGACTTCACCGAATCAATCGAGTGTGATGGACCAAGACCCCGGAAGGGCGGACGGTTGCGACGAGAGCTGTATCAGGGGGCTGAGCTGGAAGCGGCGGCCGTCGACGCGGCCGAGGTCCTGCTCGCAGTGCTCGACCGAGACGAGCGCGTCGTGCGCTTCAACCGGGCGTGCGAGCGCCTTACCGGACGGAGCGCGGTCGACGCCCAGGGCCGGGCGTGGTCGGAGCTGTTCTCCGAGGACGGTGAGCCCGTCGTGGCGCTCGCCGAGCTGGCGTCGTCGAACGGCGACGCGACGGCGGCCACGACGCTGCGACGGCGGTCCCGATCGCACGACGGCGACGCGCGGGTGATCGATTGGCGCGTCAGCACGCTGGCCGCGACCGACGGGAGCCTCGGCTACTACGTCATGGCCGGGATCGACATCACCGAGAGCGTGGCCACCGAGCTCGACCTGCGCAATCGCGAGCGCCAGTTGAGCGAGGCCCAGAGCGTCGCGCACATCGGCAGCTTCGAGTGGGACGTCGTCGAGAACCGCGTGTCGTGGACGGACGAGCTGTATCGGATCTACGGGCTGGCGCCGCAGGCGTTCGGCGCGACGCTCGAGGCGTTCCTGGAGCGCGTGCACCCGGCCGACCGTGACGCCGTGCGCGACGGACTCGCGGGCGCGCTCGAGCGCGGCAAGCCGGTTCGCACCCGCGAGCGGATCCTGCGCCCCGACGGAGAGGTGCGCACGCTGTCCACCCGAGCGATGGTCGTCAACGACGAGATCGGCACGCCGCAGCGGCTGATCGGCGTGTGTCACGACATCACCGACAGCGAGCGCCAGCGAGCGGCCCGGCGCGCCGCCGCCAAGGCGGCCCGGCGCGCGAGCGAGCGGCTCGCACACGCGACCACCCACGATGCACTGACGGGCCTGCCGAATCGGGCGCTGCTCGTCGACCGCCTCGAGCAGGCGCTCGAACGGGGGGCGCACGGCGGCACCGAGACCGCCGTGCTGTACATCGACGTCGACCGCCTCAAGCGCGTCAATCGCTCGCTCGGCTACCACGCCGGCGACGAGCTGCTGCGCCTGCTGGCCGAACGTGTGCGCGCGACGGCCGGCCCGCTCGACACCGTCGCCCGATTCGGCGCCGACGAGATCGTCGTGGTGAGCGAGGTCGACGAGCGCGGCGCGCGCGAGCTCGCCGGTCGCATCGCGGCGGCCATCCGCGCGCCCGTGCCGGTCGGCGATCGCGATCTGATCGCCACGGCGTCGATCGGCATCTCGCTCGCGCGGGACCCCGAGGAGGGAGTGATGGCTCTGCTGCGCGGGGCCTTGGCGGCGATGCATGGCGCGCAGGAGGCCGGGGGCGATCGCGTCGAGGTCTTCCGGCACGAGATGAGCGAGCATGCGACGACCGAGCTCGAGATCGAGCAAGGGCTGCGTCGCGCCCTCTCTGACGGGGGCGTGCGCGTCGTCTACCAACCGATCGTCGACCTTGTCGACCACCGCCCGCTGGGGGTGGAGGCGCTCGCGCGACTGCGGCTCCCCGACCACGGCGACGTCGCCCCCGGGCAGTTCATCGCGATCGCCGAGGAGACCGGCCTCATCCACGCGCTCGGGCGGCAGGTGCTCGCCGCCGCCTGCCGCGACGGTGCCCGCTTCATCGCCGCGATGCCCGCCCAGGATCTGCGCATCTCGGTGAACCTGTCCGCGCACGAGCTCGCCGAGCCGGGGCTCCCGGCGCGGGTCGCGCGGATGTGCGCCGAGGCCGAGCTCGAGCCTTCGCGGCTGATGCTCGAGGTCACGGAGACCTCGCTCATCGAGCGCCCGGGCGAGAGCGCTTCGGTGCTCGAGGCCGTTCGCGCGCTCGGCGTGGTCGTCGCCCTCGACGACTTCGGCACCGGCTACTCCTCGCTCGCCTACCTGCGGAACCTGCCCGTCGACCTGCTGAAGATCGACCGCTCGTTCGTGGCCGGGCTCCCCGGTTCCGGCGACGATCTGCAGATGATCGCGGCCATCACCTCGCTGGCGCACGCGCTCGATGTGCGGGTGCTGGCCGAGGGCGTGGAGACCGCCGAGCAGCTCGCCGTGCTGCAGAGCCTCGGCGTCGACGTGGCGCAGGGATTCTTCTTCTCGCGCCCGTGCGAAGCCGAGGATGTGATCGGGGTCCTCGCGACGATCTGAGCCCGGTGCGGCGCGACGCTACGGTAGCTTCAGCGTCGGCCCTGCCTTGAGCAGCGCCAGCAGCAGCCCGATCTGTTCGACGGTCGCGACGTCCTCGACGTAGTGCGCTGGGCGCGCGAACGCTGCCACCGTCGAGCCGCCCGGGGCGCTCAGCCAGGCGATGGCCTGCGGAATCACCTTACTCAGGAAGCGCCGGGCGGCCTTCGGCGTCCCGAAGAGGGCGCTGAGACCCTGGCTGCTGTTAGCGACCGCCGGCTCGGGACCCGACGCGACGTTGCCTTGCACCGGGAACGTGACCGCGGGCGACGTCGAATAGGCGAGCTTGACAGCGCCCACGCCGTCGGGCACGAGGCCTACGAGCATCTCTCGTGCGTTGGTCTCCTGGGCGTAGAACTGAAACCCGTAGGCGTTGGCGGCGAAGCTCCCGCCGTTGAACTGATTGTTGAGCGCGGTGCCGTTCACCGACGCCACCTCGACGAGCGCATATCCGGGGCCACTGCCGACGAGCCGCCGCTCGGCCGCGATGACGGGCGCGAACGCGCGCAGGTGTCGGTCGCGCAGGCAGGATGCGGGCAGCGGTTCGTACTGCAGCGTCGTGCCGACGACCAGGTAGACGGAGGCGCCGTCGAGCGTGGCGAGCAGGCGGGTCTCGGCCGGGTCGAACGAGGCGAGCACCGACGACACCGCCTTCCCCACGTCGGCGGTGGAGGGCGGGACGTCGCTCGGCGCCTGCGCGCGACGCAGGATCGCGTAGCGGGCCACGACGCTCGCCGGCGCCGGCGCCGCGTCGGGCGGCGCGCTCTCCGGCCCGAGTAGCGCGATCAGGCACTTCAGGGCCACGCGCTGGCTCGGGGTCAGCGGTCGAGCGGCGAGCGCAGTCGGCGCGGCGGCGATCGCGACCAAGGTGACCAGCGCGAGCGCGAGCGTCGTTCGCCGCGTCGTCCCTCGGAGGGTTCCTCGGAGCACCCCGCCCGTATCGGTCGGCCTGGCCGCGACCTTGAGCCTCGCGCCGCTCGGCCCCGCGCCGGCGCACGGCGTTCGGCCGCTGCGCGGGCGCGGGGCCTTGGTGAGGAGCGCAGGCGCGGTCAGGCCTTCGCCGCGAAGTGCGGCTGGCCGCCGTTCGCCTCGACGCGGAGTACGTGCGGGAGCTCCGCGAACGGCGTGTTCGCGTGCTCGGCGGGCACCTCGATGACGAGATGCTTCTCGCCCGGCGCCGGCACGTAGCGCAGCGTCCCCTTGTCGTTGCGCAGCCTCTCCGGGTCGAAGAGGGTGACGATCTCGCCGGTCGTCTCGTTGTAGCTGACTGCGAGCTTCATGATCAGATCTCCTGTCTCGTCCGGCCGGGCGCTAGTTGCTCGCGGTCTGGAGGTTGTACTGGGTCGAGTTCGGGCCGTTGTTGGTCACCGAATACGAGAACGAGTAGGTGCCGTTGGGGTTCAGCGACACCGTCGGGTCGGTATAGGACAGCGCGGCATCGGTGTTGAGCGGCTGCGGCTGGTTGATCGAGTCACCCTGCCAACCGGAGTTGTCCCAGGTGAACACCCAGCCCTGGGTCGCCCCGCTGGCGATGAAGATGTTCGCGCCGCCGTTTGAGATGAATGACATGCTCAGTGTCTCCTTGTCGTCTTCGCGGCGGCGCCTCACCGTGAGAGCCAGGCCGCGACCTGTGTCGATAAGAGCGCGCAGTCGGGCCGACTGATACAGGCCGCGCGGTCGTTCACGCGGCGAGCGGGCGCAGCCCGTCGGGGTCGGCAAGCGTCTCGTGCAGGCGTCCGAGGGCACGTCCGCGCGTCGGACCGATCGTGCCGACGGCCACGCCCAGGGTGTCGGCGATCTCGCGGTAGGAGCGCTCCTGCCCCGATCCGTCCTCGGCCACGAGCATCCGCAGCAGCGCCTGGTCGCTGGGGCGCAAGCGCCCGACCGCGGCCCACAGCTCGGCGTCGCGCTCGTCGCGCAGGACGCCCTCGTCGACCGAGGGCTCGGACACGTTGGGCTCGGGGAGGTGGTCGCCGTGCGGAATCTGGCGCTGCGCGCCGGCCAGGGTGCGCAGCGACTCCCGTCGCGCGGTGGTGACCAGCCAGGCCGGCAACCGCTCGGCGTCGCGCAGCGTGGAGATGTGGGCGACCAGCTTGCACCACGTCGCCTGCGTGACGTCCTCGACGTCGGCCGGGGTGAGCCGGTGCGCGCGCGCCACGCCCCGAACGAGCGCGGAGAGGCACTCGACCAGCCGTGTCCAGCACGCCTCGTCGCCCGCCGCCGCGCCCGCGACGAGGCGCCGCAGCTCGCGTGAGGGGACGCGGGCGCCGCTGGGCGGCGCGGGGGCGACTCGGCGGAGCTCGCGCACCGACGACTGCTCGCCCGAGCGCGGGGCCGGGGCGACTTCATCGGCCGCCGCGGACCGGCCACCGACCAGCAGCGTGAGCGTCGGGCGGGCGGGAGCGGGGCGGGTGGAAGGGGTGCGAGAGGGCTTCATCACTGGGTCTCCTTCTGCAGGGGTGCCGGGTGCAGGCAGAATCGGAAACCGGCGTTGCAGAACGGATGCGGGAACCTTGCGGCGTCCTTGACGGCGCAAGCCTCATGTTTTTCGGCCCGCGGCCGATGACGAGCAGGTAGCCGACAGGGAGTCGGCGAGAGGCACGTCAAGGAGGACGAGCGAATGGCCCTGTTCGTCAATACGAACATCACGGCGATCGACGCCGCGAACAACCTGAACACGACGGAGACCGGACTCGAGCAGTCCACGCAGCAGCTCTCCTCGGGACTACGGATCAACAGCGCCGCCGACGACGCCGCCGGTCTGACGATCAGCCAGAACCTGCAGGGTCAGATCAACGGCGTCGACCAGGCCAACCGCAACGCGCAGGACGGCATCTCGCTCGTGCAAACGGCGGGGGGCGCGCTGACGCAGGTGCAGCAGATGCTCCAGCGCATCCGCGAGCTCGCGGTGCAGTACGGCAACGGGACGCTCAACGCCACCGACCGGGCGGCGATCGTGAGCGAGGCCGATCAGCTCATCTCGCAGATCGAGCAGATCGGCTCGACCACCCAGTTCAATGGCATCAGCGTGCTCAACAGCGCGTCGTCGATCACCTTCCAGGTGGGCGCGAACGACGGCGAGACGATCAGCGTGGCGACGATCAGCCTCGGCGCGATCGCCGACGTCTCCGACGCCTTCAGCGGCGGCACCAGCAGCACGACCTACACCGAGGCGCAGGTGCTCACCGCCAACTACAACGCCGACATCGCCGACGGCTACGACGCCTCAGACGCCCAGGCCGACACGAGCGACCTGCAGGGCCTGCTCGACGAGGACGGCCTCCAGTACTCGTTCAACGGCGGTTCGTTGACCGAGGCCCAGATCGACGCCGACTACACGGACTTCGCGAATGGCATTCCGCCGCTCACCCCCGCGTTCAACACGCAGCTGGGCGAGGTCAGCGGCGGCGCGAACATCTCCGAGATCGATGCCGCGATCAACGCCGTGTCTGGCGCGGCCTCGACCTTCGGCGCGGTCGAGAACCGCCTGCAGTACACGATGGCCAACCTCTCCACCTACGAGGAGAACCTCACCTCCGCCAACAGCCGGATCATGGATGTGGACATGGCCACGGCCATGACCAACTTCACCAGCCAGCAGGTGCTCCAGCAGGCCGGCACGGCGATGCTCAGCCAGGCGCAGAAGCTGCCCGACACCGTGCTGTCGCTGCTGCAGGGCGTATAGGGCCCGGGGGCCTACGCCGCCGCGCCGCGGGCCCGGCCGCGGCGTTCGTCGCGCTGGCCGACGCCGAGCGCCGGCGCGAGCGCCTCGCGCCCGCCGACCCCGAGCTTGGAGCAGGCACCGGCAAGGTGCCCCTCGATCGTCCGCCGCGTCACGAACAGGCGCTGCGCGATATCGGCATCCGACAGCCCATCGGCGGCCAGCAGCGCCACCCGCCGCTCGGTCGGCGTGAGCGACTCGCGGCGACCGAGCGGCGCGCGCTCCGGCGCGTCCACGCCGGCGCGCTGCAGCTCCTCGGTGACGAGCCGCCGCAGGCGCAGCCCGCCGCAGCGCTCGGCGCCGTCGAGCGCGCGCCCGAGCAGCGCGAGCGCCTCGCGCCGGCGCCGCCCGTCCTCGCGCAGCCCCGATCCGAGCGCGAACTGAGAGTGGGCGAGCTCGAGCCAGGCGCCGGAGCCGTCCAGCACCTCGACGCTCTCGCGTAACAGACCGACTCCGTCGGAACCGCCGCGCGCAAGCCCCCCGGCGCGCAGCGCGAGGCCGAGCGCGCGCGGCGCCCCGAAGCGCCGTGCGCGAACGATCGCGTCATCGGCGAGGACCTGCGCGCCGGCACGGTCGCCGAGCGCGAGCGCGGTGTGTGCGGCCTCGACCTGCCAGTGCAGCGCGCTCGGGTTGAGCGCGCCGCGCTCGGTCTGGCGCGCGCCGGCGGCGGTGATCATCTCCTGCGCCGCGTCGTGGCGACCCTCGCAGTTGTGCCACAGCGCCCGGATCGCCAGCAGCACCGGGAACGTCGGGTGCGCCGACCAGCGCTCGTCGCCGCCGGGCAGCGCCAGCAGGTCGCCCGCCGCCGCCAGCTCGTCACGCTCGATCGCGCACATCGCCCGCAGCGCGTGGGCAGAAGGCAGCGCGAAGGCCCAGCCCTCCTGCGCGGCGTCGAGCGCGCTCTGGAAGTCCGCGGCGGCGCCGAGCAGCTCGCCGCGCAGGTAGCGAGGGAAGCCGCGGAAGAACGACGCCGTCGCGAAGGACATGTGCTCGCCCTGGCGCTGCGCGCGCTCGATCTCGGCGGTCAGGCGGCGCTCGACCGCGACGAACTCGTCGGACAGGTAGAGCGCCATCGCCGCCATCGGCAGCGCGAGCGCGTCGAAGCGGTCGGGCGTGTCCTGCGCCGGCGGCAGCGCGCGGCGGGCGAGGACGAGCACGTCGCGGTGGTCGACGTCGCCGGCCTGGACGCCGCGGAAGGCCGACTGGGCAAGCACGAGTCGCTCGACGGAGGTGCGTCCCGGCGACTGCTCGGTCAGCAGCGCCTCGAGGCGACGGCCGATCGCCGTCTGCTCGACCGACGGGTCGGCGAGCGAGCGGACGACCATCATCTCCGCGGCCTGGAGGGACACGTGCAGCTCGTCGTCCTCGGCGAGCGGCTCGTGCGCCCCGCGCCGCAGCGTGTCGGCGGCGGCGGCGAGATCCCCGCGCTCGTAGCGGGCGATGCCGACCTGCAGATCGATGGCCACGCGACGCCGCGGATCGGCGATCGCCTCTCGCGCGCGCTCGAGCGTCGTCAGCCCCGTGTCGTCGGCGGCGCCGAGCTGGGCGCTGCCGAGCGCCTCGAGCAGCTCCGGATCCTCGGCGCCACCGGGCAGTTCGCGCGCCGCGCGGCTGAGCATGGCGACGGCGGTGCGCGGGTCGGTGTGGGCGGCCGCGCCACGCAGCGCGTCCGCGAGCGCCTCGTCGCCGCTCGGCTCGCACAGCAGCGCGTGGTTGAGTGCCCGCCGGCGCTGGGCGCCGACCCGCATCAGGACGTCGTAGGCGCGGCGGTGCAGCGCCGCGCGGCGCCCGGCCGGGATGGCGTCGCGCACGGCGGCCTCGACGAGCGGGTGGGCGAACCCAGCGGGCCGCCGATCGTCGAACACCGTGGCCCGCGCGAGATCGTCGGCGAGCGTCGAGGCGACATCGAGGTCCAGATCGGCGATCTCGGCCACCCAGGCCAGGTCGATCCCCGGCCCGACGACGGCGATCGCCTCGGCGAGGCGGCGCGCCTGCACCGGTAGCCGGGCCAGGCGCACGCTCACCCAGCGCTCGACGCTCGCCGGCATCAGCACCGACACGCGCGCCGCGGCGGCCGCGTCCGGTGCGATCCCCGCGGCGGCGACCTCCTCGACGAGCGCCGACACGAGCAGCGGTATCCCCCCGGTCGCACCGAGGCAGGCCTCGGTGAACGCCGGGTCCGGCTCGTCCCGGAGCCGGCGCACGATCAGCTCGCTGATCGCCCGGGCGCTGAGCGGCGCCGGCCCCAGGGAGCGCGAGCCGGCGAGCAACTCGAGGCGATCGAGCAGCTCCAGGCGCTCCGCGTCGGCGTCCTCGCGCGCGGCCAGCACGAGGCCGACGCGCAGGCCGCCGATGCGGTGCGCGAGGTGCGCCAGGAAGCGCAGCGACGAGATGTCGGCCCACTGGGCGTCGTCGACGAGCAGCAGCAGCGGCCGCTGCTCGGACAGCTCGGCGACGTGCCAGTACAGGCCGTGCTCGACCGCGAAGCGATCCGGGACGGCGGCGGCGCCCGTCGAGCCGGCAGGCACGGCCTCCCAGTCCTCCTGCAGGGCCGCCGCCGCGAGCGCCGCCGCGCCCTCGAGCGCGATCGCGGGACCGGAGCGCTGCTCGCGCCCGAGCAGCTGGCGCACGATCCCCCACTCGAACCCCGATTCCAGCTCCGCGCCGCAGGCCTCCAGCACGGAGAGAGAGCGCGATCCGCCTGCGGCGGCGCCGGCCCGCAGCAGCGCCGTCTTGCCGATCCCCGGGACGCCCCGGATCACCGCCAGACCCCCGGTCCCCGAGCCCGCGTCGCCGATCACGTCCCCGATCGCCGCAAGCTCCCGACCGCGCTCGCACAGCGCGAGCTCGACGGCGGGCCCCGACGGCGACGCCACGAGCCCAGCTGCGGTTCTCGCGTCGGCCGCGCCCGCGCCCGGCGCCCGGCGTGCCGCGCGCCCCGACGGCATCCCCCGCGAGCAGCCCCTCGTGCAGGGCGATAAGGGCCGCCGACGGCACCGTCCCGAGCTCCTCGCGCAGCAACTCCCGCAGCCGCTCGAAGACCCGCAGCGCCTCCGCGGTGTCGCCCCGCACGGCGCGGCAGCGCATCAGCAGCGCGTACCCGGTCTCGCGATAGGCCGCGAGGCGCACGAGCGCCGAGGCGGCCCGCTCGGCCGCCGCGAGGTCGGGCCCGCCGAGCGCCAGGCCCGCGTCGGCCACGACCTCGAGCGCCGCGAGCCGCAGCTCGTCGACCTCGCGCCGGCGCTCCTCGATCCACGGCGCGTCGAGTTCGCCGAGCAGCGTGCCCTCGGTGAGCGCGAGCGCGCGGCGGGCGGCGTCGATCGCCGTCCGGTGCTCGCTGTCGAACAGCGCCTGATGGGCCTCGGCGAACAGGCGCGCGGCCTCCTCGACGTCGATCGAGGCGCCGCCGGGCAGTTCGAGGCGGACCTCGGCCCCACCCGCGCTGAGCGCGTCGTCGCCGAGCACTCGACGCAGTCGGGCCAGCAGCGTACTCAGCCCCGCCCGCGGCGAGGCCGGCGGCGCGTCCGGCCAGGCGACGGCCTCGAGCTCGTCGCGCGTCATGTCGCGCGCCCGGTTGAGCACGAGGTAGGCGAACAGGACCCGCCCCTGGCGCCCGGGCAGCGGTTGGGTCAGCGACGCCCCGTCGCGCTCCACCGCCAGCCGGCCGCACAGCGAGATCGTCCACTGCGCGGTTGCCGCTGGCGAAGCGGTCTGGTTCATGTCACCGCAGTCGTCCATACGAGCAGATCATTACCGCCAGTCCGCCTTGGATTGTGCCGCGCCTGCCAAGCCGCGATGTATCGGCGCGGCGCGGCGGCGCTCTATCCCGTTGTGACCGCAAACGGTGCGCTGCAGATCGACGGCCGCCTGGCGCGACTGATCTCGCCGATCGGCGGAGTCGTGTCGGGCCTCGAACGGCTCGCGCCCGGGCTCGTTCGTTCCGCCGACACGGTGGCGATGGCCCGCCTCGGCGAGGTGAGCGCGCTGCGCGAGCACCCGCTGCGCTTCGGGCGCGAGCTCGACGGCATCGGCTGCCACGCCGACCCGTCGGTGGCCGCTCGCATCGCCGTGCTCGAGGCGCTCGAACGCTACGCCGCCGCGGTCGGCGACGAACGTCGCTGGCTGACCGGCTCCGCCGTTGACGTCGGCGCCGACGGCCTCGACCTCAGCGACGCCGCCCGCTGCGCGCCGTCCGAGCTCGCCGCGCCCGACTTCCCACTCACCCGGTGGGACCGGCACCGGCCACTGCGCTGGGTGCGCGGCTGGTCGCTGCTCGACGGCCGCGACGTGTGGGTGCCGGCCGTGATGGCCCACCTCGGCGTCGCGCCGGCGCAGCCCGGGGAGCGGTTCTGGCTGCAGACCTCCTCCGGCCTGGCCGCCGGCGAGACCGAGGAGAAGGCGCTGCTGTCCGCGTGCTTCGAGCTGATCGAGCGCGATGCCGTCGCGATCGGTTGGCTACAGAGACTCGCGCTGCCCCGCATCGACCCGGCCGATCCGGCCTGGCACGCGCGCGGGCCGCAGAGCGACATCCACGACGGCTGGGGCTGGAGCGCGGTGCACTCGACCTGGCGCGCCGACGCCGATCGCGAACGGATCGCGCTGTTCGACGCGACCTCGGACCTCGGCACGCCGACCGCGCTGGCCGTCCTGCCGCCGGCCCCCGGCTCGACCCGCCCGACCCTCGTCGGCGCCGGCTGCTCAGACTCCGGCTCGCAAGCCGCCCTGAAGGCGTTACGTGAGCTCACCGTCGTTCGTGCCTACACCGCGGGAGAGCGGCCGGCCGGCGCCCCAGCGCACCCGCACGTCCCCCCCGAGGCGTTCGCGCATCTCTTCGCGGCCCCGACGTGGCGTGACGTGCCGCGCACCGGCCTGGCCCAGGAGTTCATCGGCACCGCGACCCAGCGCCTCGCGCGCACGGTGAGGGCGCTGTCGCACACCTCCCGCGACGTCGTTGCCGTCGACCTCACACCGGTCGAGCTCGAGGGCGCCGGCGTGCACGTCGTGCGCGTGGTCGCCCCCGCGCTGATCCCCTACCTCGCCCACCCGCGCGTGCGCTATCTCGCCAGCCGGCGCCTGTACGAGGCGCCGCCGGCGATGGGCTTCGCGGCGCTCCCGCCCGAGGAGGTGAACCCGTGGCCGAGTCCGTTGTGGTGACCGCCCCGGTGCTGGTCGTCGCCGTCGACGCGTGGTCGCAGCGCGTCGCCGCGCGCATCGCCCACGGAAGCGCCGGCCTCGTCGAGGTCGTCCACGACGTCGACGGCGCGCCCGCCGCGCACCTCGCCCTGCTGGTGGCCGGCGACATGCGTCCGACGCGGCAGACCGACGCCGCCATCCACCTCCCCATCGGGCGCGACGCGCAAGCGATCTGGGTCGGGCCGGCCGTCGTGCCCGATCAAGGCGGATGTGTCTGGTGCTGGCAGGCCCGTCGCCGCCAGCACGCCGAGACCTCCTTCCTCACCGGAGGCCCCGCTCCCGCCGCGGGAAATGGCCGCGAGGCGCGGGTCGAGTCGCCGGCGGGCGACGCGCTCGACTCGGTGAGCCTCGCGGCCAGAGCTGCGCGCGCGGTCACCCGCCGCGTGCTGGCGGCGCCCGAGGCCGAGGCCGGCGTCGTACGCCGCTTCGACCTCGATGGCGGTCCCGCCTCGATCGCACAGGTGATCCCGGTCACCGGCTGTGACCGCTGCGATCCCCCCACCCCCCGTCCCGCCGGCTGGTCGTTGCGCCCGCCCGCGGGTCCATCGCGATCAAGAGAGAGGAGGTGAACTCATGAACCCCTGCCTTGAGACGCTCGACCAGTTCGGCGCCTGGGAGGACGACCTGGAGATCGAGGCGCTGCCGAGCGTGCAGAGCGCGTCGGTCTTCCCGCTCTACGTCTACATCCCCGGCTGGCTGCACGGCCCGCTGACGACGCTCGTCGCGCCGCCGTCGGAGTCGATCTACACCGCCGCCGTGTGACGCCGATCCGCCTGCACGGGAGCGTCGCGCCGCGGCGCTCCCGTTGCCGGCCCGAACCACGAAAGAGTCCCCACATGCCCGACCTCATCGCCCCGACGGCCTGCGCCGAGGCGTCCTGGCTGAGCCTCCCGCTCGCCCTCGGCCCCTGGTCCGAGCGACTCACCGGCGCCAACCACCAGCCGATGCTCTACGTCGCCACCGACGATCGCTACATCCGCCTCAGCGACGGCGCCGCGCACCTGCTCGACGCGCTCGACGGTGAGACGACGGCCGCCGAGATCCTCGAGCGCGTACCCGAGCCGCGACGAATGAATGTATTAAAGGTAATCGACGGCCTGCGCACCGCGGGCGCGTTCACCGTTTCGCGTGGCCACGACCCGGTCGCCGGGAGGGTACGGCCCCGCCGGTTTCCGAGCGCACCGCGGCTGCGGCTGAGCCGGAACATCGACGCCGCCGTCGCGCGCCCCGCCGCGCTCGCCACGCGCCACCCACGCGTCACCCGCGTCACGCTCGCGGTGCTCGGCCTGGCCGGCCTCTCCTCGCTCGCGCTCGGCGTCGCTCACTTCCCGCACCGGATTCAGATCATGTGGCCCGCCGTGCTCGCGGCACTGCTGCTCGAGCTCACCGTGCACGAGCTCGCCCACGCCGGCGTCTGCCGCGTGTACGGCATCCGCGTCAAGGAGGCCGGCGTGATGCTGTGGGGCTGGTTCCTGCCGCTCGCCTACGTCGACTGCACCGACCTGTACCGCCTGCCGGGGCGGCGGCCGCGGGTGGTGGTGGCGCTCGCGGGTCCTTTTGTCGATGTCGTGGCTGCAGGCGCCGCCGCGGCGATCGCGCTCGCCACACGCGGCGAGACCTCCGGCACGGCCTTCATGGTCCTCATCGGGCTGCTGCTCGTGCTGACGCGCAACCTGACGCCGCTGCTGCCGACGGACGGCTACTTCGCGCTCGAGGCGGCGACCGGCGAGCTCAATCTGCGCCGCCGCGCGTGGTCGCATCTGTGCGCGACGCTCGCCGGCCGCGGCACCGCTCAGGGCCCGCGCACCCGCCGCGAGAGGATCTACCTCGCCTACGCGGCGCTGGCCGCGCTGTACACGGCGGTGCTGGTCGTGCTCGTCGTGGCCGAGCTGCGGGTGGCGATCGGCGCGCTCGGGTGAGGCGCCGTCAGCCGAGCGAGAAGCGGCGCGAGACGACGGCGTTTTGAGAGCCGATCCAGGCCACGACCCCGCGACCGTGGTCGTCGATGACAACTTCTTGATCGGCCGCGCCGGTCGGGGCCGCATCGCTGGTGATCGCGACTGGCGCTCCGAGCTCTCCGCTCGGGGTCCGCACAAGCGCATCGAGCGAGTCGGTGTACGCCGCGGCGTAGGTCGAGCCGACGATCACTGCCTCGTCCTGCGAGTTGATCGCGGCCGCCACCGTGTCGTGCCCGTCCCCCGGCGCCTTGACGGCGGTCGGAGGAGCGAAGCCGCCGGTCGCCGCGTCCTGCGCCAGGACATGCAGCCCGCGGCCGGACAGTGGGGCCCACACGCCGAGAGCGGCTCCGGAGGGCGCGAGGGCGAGGACCGGGCCGGCGGAGATGAGCTCACTCCGACGGGTCGCTTGGGCCGAGATGAAGTCGCGTCCCCCGCTCGGAGATTCAGCGAACCAGAGCGACCCGCTTGCGCTCAGTCCGGGTCCGGGGCTCCATGCCGCCGCGGCCCACCCGCTCGAGCTGCTGGCGCCGCGCGATCATCGGCACCGCCGCGGACGGAAGCTGCGATCAGGCGACGTGCGCCGCGGCGTAGTGCGCGAGCGCCATCACCGTCAGCTGAGGATTGACGGTGATCGAGCTCGGGAACACGCTCGCGTCGCACACGTACAGGTTCTCGTAGCCGTGCACGCGGAAGTGCGGGTCGACGACCCCCTTGGCCGGATCGGTGCTGAGCACGTTGCCGCCCTGCGGGTGAGCTGAGTTGAGCCACAGGTCGCTGTCGTCGTGCACGAGGCCGTCGAGGGCCTCCAACTGCTCCGGCGTGGTGAACTCGTGATAGGCGAAGGTGAGCGGCATCACCCGCGTGGCGCCCGCCGCGAGCATGATCCGCCCGGCGAGCTTCGTTGCCGACACGATCGAGGTGAAGTCCTCGGGCGCGGGCGAGTACTTGAGCGTGAGGCCGCGGCCGAAGCGTGCGGGCGCCACGGTGGCATTCGACTGCGTGCCCACGACGGCGCCGAGGCAGGTCATGTGTGAATAGCGGGACATGTTGGCGCTGTGCTGCTCCAGCCAGCCGGGCATCACGAGCGACTGGAAGACGACGGGGTTGAACCACGTCTCCAGCGCGAAGCCGGGCGCCCCCGGCGGCTCGAGGTAGTGGGAGATCTGCAGGCCGCGCTCGGAGTGCAGCGGCTCCTCGAAGTCGCCGGTGATCGGCGAGGCCATGTTGAAGGCGAGGCCGGCGCCGACGCTCGCGCCGCCGATGTCGCTGCGCTTGAGCAGGATGCTCGAATGCAGCGCCCCGGCGCTGACGATGACGGTGCGCGCGCGGATGCGCAGCGCGCGGCCGTCGGAGAGCGTGGCGTCGACGGCGTGGGCGCGGCGGCCGTCGCCGTCGATCCGCTGCGCGGTGCACTCGGCGAGCACGCGCACCGCGCCGGGGTGCTCGCGCTGCGCGAGCGGGAGGGTGTGATCGAGCATCGAGAGCTTCTTGCCGAACCGGCAGCCGATGTTGCAATAGCCGCAGCCGACGCAATCGGCGATGTTCGCGGCCACCACGCCGTAGTCGTAGGGCGGGTCGGTGAGGCCGAGGGCGTGCACGCCGGCCAGGAACTTCGCACCGCCGGGGTTCAGCGGCACGGCGGCCTGCTCGGTCACCGGCAGCCAGCGGCGCAGATGGGCGAACGAGGCTCGCAGCCGATCGGCGTCGAGGCCGGCGTCGAGACCGTCGGGATCGACCCAGCGCGCGAGCACGGCGTCGGGGATGTCGAAGCAGACCGCGTTGTTGACGACGGTGCTGCCGCCGACACAGGTCCCCTGGGTGACCGCGAAACGGAAGTCGGTCGACAGCTCGAGCGCGCCGTCGGCGTAGAGCGCGCTGTATTGCGTGGCCTCGTCCTCGGTGAACTGCGACGGGTCGACGTGGCGACCGCGCTCGAGCACAAGCACCTCACGTCCGCGCTTGGCGAGCTCGTAGGCCAGCGTCGCGCCGGCGGCGCCGCTGCCGACGATCACCACGTCGGCCTCCATCGTCTCGCCGGCGACGCGCCGGGGGTGCAGGCAGTCGAGCCGCGGCCGCGGCGTGACGCGGGCCTGCGCGGCCTCGGGGCGCTGTGAGAACTTCACGTATCCGCAGGCGGCGGCCGCGCGCGGATCCTCGTAGTAGCCGAGGTAGGTCATCTGCGCGGCGGAGTACATGAGGTCCTCCCGCACCGGGCGCAGCACATCCCACCAGCGCCGCTCGGTGACGTCGGTGACCATGCGCTTGCGGACGTAGGCCTGTCGCGAGTACGGGGCCATCGTGGCCAGCGGCGCGTGCAGGCTCAGCAGCGGGTAGTAGGCGAGCGCGAACAGCGAGAGCTGGATCTTCGACTTGGCGTAGGAGTCGAACGAGGCGAGGAAGGCGTCGACGCGCGCGGCCACCTGCTCGCCGGTCGGGCGGTCGGGCTGTCCGGCGTCGACGAGCACCTCGGCCATCGCGGCGAGCGCCCGGAAGCCCGAGCTGCCGAGGTAGCGCAGGCCGAAGCGCGCGCGCTGGGCGCTCTGGTACAGCCACGAGAAGGCGGCGACGACGACGACGTCCGCCCCGATCCACAGGTAGGCCAGGGTTGTCGCCGAGATCCCGAACGGCGGCGAGCCGAGCGTGTGCGCCGTGGTGCCGACGTCTCCGGCGATCACCGACGTCACGAGGCCGAGAACGAGGAACACGTGACCGGCGATCAGCAGCAGGACCGCGGAGGAGAAGCGGCGCACGTCGGCGGCCGCAAGTAGGCACAGGAACGTGAACACGCCGTCCTTGGCCACCGAGTTGACGACGTAGGGGTAGGAGCTGCCGTCGACGATGCCCTGCAGCAGGTAGCCGACGACGAAGGCCACGGACAGGACGGCGAACGCGAGCAGGGCGACGCGCAGGCGCCGCTCCGCGCGCGTGTACGGCGCGGCGGTCGGCCCGTTACCCCCGGTTGGTTGAAGGCTCGTCGACGGCACGTCTGTCTCGCCCGACCGCGCGAACGATAGGTCGTCGTCGCTCGGGCGTCCAGGCGGGGATGGCCCTTGTCGCGGCGCGGTCGTTTGGTGGCGCATCGTGGGGTGGAGGGCGCACCCTCGCGGCGAGATACCTGGCGCCGGGGACGTGGGGCGTCACGCGACCGTCACGGATGCGCCCCGCGGGTCACCGGACTCGTGCGGGAGCGTGCCGCACCGCGGCCGGGTGGGAGCCCGCGCCGGGGGTGTGCTGCCTTATGCACACCCCGCGGCGCACAATCGACCACACCCCACTCCCGCCGGTCGCGCGACCGTGACAAATGCCCGCGGCGGGTCACCGAACCACTGCGCGAGTGTGCCGAGCGCCGCAGCGCGCTTGCCCCCTCACAGTGGGTGTGTCCAGATGTCGCGGACGAGCATGGTGGGTCAACCCCCGGGAACCGATACCACTCGTGCGATCCTGATGGGTAGCACCGCGCGATGAGCGACGACGATCTCAACCTTCCTGAGCAGGGATTCCCCGCCGGCCCACCCCGGCCGCCGGTGCCGGCGACGGCGCTCGCGCTCGGCGGGCCGCCGCAGACCGTGCCCGCCCCGATTCCGCCGCCCCCGCAGGGCGCCGGCCTCTACCCGTCGACGTCGATGACGCCCTCACCGGCCGCCGACGCCTTCGGCCGGCGCGACCGCGGGCTGATGGGGAAGGTCGGCGGGGCGCTCGCGGCGATCGGCGCCTTCCTGGCCAAGGGCGGCTGGCTGCTGCTGACGCACCTCAAGTTCCTCGCCGTCGCGGCGACGATGCTGATCTCGATTGCGGCCTACAGCCTGTTCTTCGGCTGGACGTTCGCCGCCGCGTTCGTGATCGTCATCCTCATCCACGAGATGGGGCACGTCGTGCAGTTGCGCCGCGAGGGCGTCAGGGCGACCCCGCCGATGTTCATCCCGTTCCTCGGCGCCGTGGTCGGGATGCGCGAGATGCCGAAGGACGCGGGCGCCGAGGCCCGGGTCGGGCTCGCCGGACCGGTCGCCGGCACGATCGCCTCGCTGGTGGCGCTCGCCATCTACCTGGACACCGGGAACGTCTTCTGGAAGGCCCTCGCCGGGATCGGCTTCTTCCTGCAGCTGTTCAACCTCATCCCGGCGCTGCCCCTCGACGGCGGACGCGCATCGGCGGCGCTGTCGCCGAAGATCTGGTGGGTCGGCCTGCCCGCGGTCGCGCTGCTCGCCGTCTGGGAGGCCACGCACGGCTACGGCGGCTACTTCATCCTCATCCTCGTGCTCATCCTCGGTGTGCGCGAGATGCGCCGGCGCAAGGCGCGCGAGGCCACCGCCGAGGGCCGCGCGTACTACGACTCGGTGCGCCCCCGCACGCGCGTCGCCGTGGGCCTCGTCTACCTCACGCTCATCCTGGGCACCGGGGTGGCCACGCTCGCCTACTACGCGCCCCAGAGCATCTACGACGCGACGCATCACATCGCGCCGTCCGCCCAGACCGGGCAGTGACCGGCTCGATCAGCGCGGTCGCGGCGGCTCGCTGGCGTCGCGAGACGACGCCGACAGCCGCGTGTGCGCGTCCGGACCGCTCGCCTCGACGATCGCGCCGAAGGCTCCGAAGGGCCCGTAGGAGGCCGCGGAGAGCAGCACGCCGAGATCGCGCAGCACGGTCTTGATGGGCCATCTGTGGAGCATTTGTCCTCATCATCGGTCGACGGGCTGAGCGCCGGCTTACGAACAGCGAAGAGGTCCGTAAGGCCGGACGTCAAACCTGGGCAAGGCGATACACGAAGGCCGCCGCCTATCATTGCCGTGGGATGAGAGGATCGCTTCGACTGCTGGCCGCCGGTGCGGCCGCGCTGTGCCTGGTGCTCGCCGCCACCGCGGCCGGCGCGGGCGCGAAGACGGTGTGGCTGTGCCGGCCCGGCGTCGCACCGGACCCCTGCACCCCGGGCCTTTCGACCACCGTCTACTCCCCGACGCAGCAGGTCACCGGCATGCAGAACCCGGTGGCGGTCAAGAACCCGAAGATCGACTGCTTCTACGTCTATCCGACGGTCAGCGACCAACCGGGGCCGCTGGCGACGCTGCACATCGACCCGGTCGAGCGCTCGATCGCTCTCTACCAGGCGGCGCGCTACTCGCAGTACTGCCGCGTATATGCGCCGATGTACCGGCAGATCACGGTTCCCGAGCTCGACAAGACCGGCACCGAGACCCTGGCCCAGCTCGCGACTCCGATCGCGGATGTGGAGAGCGCCTTCCAGGACTTCCTCGCCCACTACAGCCACGGCCGCGGCTTCGTGCTCATCGGCCACTCCCAGGGATCGTTCATCCTGCGCGAGCTGATCGCCAAGGACATCGACCCCAACCCCGCCCTGCGCAAGCGGCTCGTGTCGGCGATCATCATGGGCGGCAACGTGCTCGTGAAGACGGGCTCGGACATCGGCGGCGACTTCCAGCACATCCCCGCCTGCCAGTCGGACACCGAGCTGCACTGCGTGATCGCCTTCTCGACGTTCGACACCCCGGTCGTGTCGGGCAGCCTCTTCGGCGTCAGCTCGACGCCCGGCGAAAGCGTGCTCTGCACCAACCCGGCGGCGCTCGCCGGCGGGTCGGGTGTCCTCGACCCGATCTTCCCGAGCGCGCCGTTTGCCCCCAGCCTGATCGCCACCGGCAATGCGCTCCTCAACCTCAAGCAGCCGATGCCCTCGACGGTGTGGGGCAGCGAGCCGGGCGCCTACAGCGCGACCTGCTCGTCGGCCAACGGCGCGAACGTGCTGCAGATCACGCCGAATGGCGGCGCTCAGGTGCCGACCCCGAGCCCCACGCCGGCGTGGGGCCTGCACCTGATCGACGGCAATATCGCGCTCGGCAACCTCGTCTCGATCGTCAGCAGCGAGAGCGCGGCGTACGCGCACGGCTGAGCCGCGACCGGCTCGCGCGCCGGCGCCGAGGGCTCGTTGAACGACCGGGCCCTAGCGTCGGGCGGCCTGCGCCTCGAGCAGGCCGACGGCGTCGTCGAGCGGCGCCAGCGCCGCCGCTTCCTCGGCGACGCGCGCCGCCGCGGAGGCGTACGTGTGGTCGTCGAGCACGTCGCGAAGGGCGGCGCCGATCCGCTCCGCCCCGCGGGCGCCGCGCCCGAGCACGATGCCGGCGCCGAGCTCGGCCACGCGCGCCGCGTTGCGCGGCTGATCGGCGAACATCGGCGCGAGCACCATCGGCACCCCCGCGTACAGGCCGCCGAGCACCGTGCCGAAGCCACCGTGACAAACCATGGCCGCGGCGTGACCGAGTACCTGGGCCTGCGGCACCCATCGCTCGACGCGGACGTTGCCGGGCAGGCGTCCGATCCCGCTCGCCTCCGTGCGCTCGCCAACGGTGACCAGGACGCGCACCGGCAGCTCGCCGAGGGCCATGAGCGTGGTCCGCAGGAGCGCGGGGAAGAAGGGGAAGTTCGCCGCGACCGACCCGAACGTCACGTACACGAGCGGCGCGTCGCCGGGGACCAGCCAGGACGGTTCGCCTTCGTCGCCGCTCGCCGACGCGTCGTCGCGGAAGCGCGACACCGGCCCCGCCGGCCAGCGCTCGAGTCCGTCGAAGGTCGGCGGTGCGAGCGTGAGCAGCGGCGTGCGGGCGATCGCCGCGAGCGCACCTCTCAGCTCGGGAAAGCCCTCGGCGGCGAGCGGAGCCACGCGGTCGTCGACCCAGGCCATCCCCGGGGCCACGCGCACGTGGGGGATGCCGGCCTCTTCGGCGGCCAGCGCGGAGGCGTAGTGGAAGGTCTCGCGCAGGACGAGGCCGGGACGCAGGCGCGCGATCGCCTCGCGCGTGCCGGGCAGCGCCTGCGGGATCTGCAGGCGCCCGAACAGCTCGCGCACGATGACCCGGTTGGCCTCACCCGGGCGGTCGTAGGGCAGTGACGCGTAGAGCGGACGCAGCTGCTCGCGCGCCACGTCCTCGAGTGCCCACGTGGCCAGACCGGCGCGCTCGGCCATGGGCGCGGAGTCACGCGGGAGGGCGACCGTGACCTCGTGACCGGCGCGCACGAGCGCTTGGGCGAACGGGAGCAGCGGCCCGAGGTGACCGGCTCCTCGAGTGCTGGCGACAAGGACGCGCATCGCCTCATTCTGGCCGGCGGCCAGAACCTATACTGGGCGCGTGCAGAGCTGGGAGTTGAGCGGTCTGGCCGTTGAGCCTCATCGGCCGCAGATCCTGCGGTCTGACGACGAGGCTAACCGCGTTGTCGCGCTGCTGCTGCCGGAGGGCGAGTCGCTGTCCGAGCATCAGGTCCACGAGCACGCCCTCGTGTTCCTCATCGCGGGCCGCCTGCGCGTGCGCTCGGGCGAGACGACCGACGAGCTGGACGCGCCGAGCCTCGTGCACTTCGAGCCTGCGGAACGCCACGAGGTGACCGCGGTAAGCGAATGCCGGCTCGTGCTGTGCCTCGCGCCCTGGCCTGGACCCGGGCACCCCAGCCGTAACGGCTGACGGCGAGCTAGGTCTGGCTCGCGGTCCGCTGGACGCACCTGTTCGCGATCATGGGCGCGGAGCCGATGAGCGCGCCGTCGCCCGCTCAGACCCGCGGCAGCGACCGCGCGCGTCGCGCGAGGCCCTGCCAGGCGTCCCCTTCCGCGGCCACGCGATCGCCGGCGTCGCGCACCGTCCAGCGATCGGGCTTCAGGCGCGCTTCGGACAGCTCCTCCCAGCGGATCGGCATCGCCACCGGAGCGCGCGGGCGCGGGCGCACGGCGTAGGGGGCGACGGCATGCTGCGCGTAGTTGATGCGGTTGACGTCGACATAGATGCGCCGGCCGCGATCGTCCTTGCGCCACTCGAGCGTGAGCCGCCGCGGATCGTCGCGGACCATCGCCTCGGCGATCGTGCGCGCGTACGCGTGCACCTCGGTGTACGCCGGGCCGCGTCGCAGCGGACACACGACGTGCACGCCGCGCGAGCCGGTGACCATCGCGTACGGGACGAGCCCCGCGTCGCGCAGCCGCGCGCCGGCCGCGCGGGCCGCCGCGCGCACGGAATTGAAGGAGGCGCCGGGCGAGGGATCGAAATCGAGGATCAGGCGGTCGGGCAGCTGTGGCTCGTCGGCCCGCGACAGCCACGCATGCAGGGTGACGACGTTCTGCCCGGCGAGATAGACGAGCGTGGCCGGGTCCTCGGCGAGGACGTGCGTGACCGCGCCGCCGCGCTTGGGAACGGTCGCGCGCGATATCCAGGACGGGTAGTAGCCGGGGATCGACTTCATGAAGAAGCCGGGGCGCTCGATGCCATCGGGGAACACCTGCAGCGCGAGCGGACGCCCGCGCACGTGGGGGAGCATCACGTCGGCGACGCGCTCGTAGTGGCCGACGATGTCGCGCTTGGTGAGCGGCGGACGAGCGAACAGCAGCTTGTCCGGGTGGCTGATCTCAACGGTTCGGCGACCGACGCGCACCTTCTCACTCACCGCTCGCGGACCACCTTGCCCGGCGGCTTGTCGTCGCGCAGGCCGAGGAATCGGGGATGGCGCAAGCGGCCGGCGCCCGTCCATTCGGTGAAGCCGACCTGGGCGACGAGCTCGGGGCTGACCCAGTGCACGCCGTGCTCGCGAATCCCCTCCACGTCGGCGAACGCCGGGGCGGCCACGTGCAGCGCCCGCAGCCGCCGGCCGATCTCGCGCAACGTGACCTCGTCGAATCCGGTTCCAACCTTCCCGGCGTAGCGCAGCGCCCCGTCCTCGTAGTAGCCGAGCAGCAGTGCGCCGAACTCGATCCGCGAGCCGCGTGGATCGGTGTAGCCGCCGACCACGAGCTCCTGCCCGTGTCCGCACTTGAACTTCAGCCAGTCGCGCGAGCGCCGGTCGGTGTAGGCACTCGCCTCCCGCTTGGCGATGAGGCCCTCCCAGCCACGCCGGCAGGCCTCGCGGAAGAAGGCCTGCCCTCGCTCGCGGCGGTGGGGCGTCCAGCGCACCGTGTCGCCGAAGGTCAGGGTGTTGCGCAGCAGCCGCTTGCGTGTGTGCAGCGGCAGCGGGCGGACGTCGTAGCCGTCGAGCCACAGCACGTCGAAGACATAGAAGAAGATCGGCACCGGGCGGTGCCCGCGTCCGGCCAGGCGCGCGAAGCTCGTCTGGCCCCCCTCGAAGGCAACCACTTCGCCGTCGACGGCGAAGTGCTGCGTCGGCTCGTCGCGCAGCGTCTGCGCGATCTCGGGGTAGCGATCGTTGAGCGACAGGTCGTTGCGCGACAGCAGCCGCACGTGGCCGGCCGCGCGGACGGCGAGGCAGCGCACGCCATCGAGCTTGCGTTCGAAGATCCACTCGGGGTCGTCGAATCGCGCATCGGTGAGAGTCGCCTTCATCGTGGCCGAGCCGGTCGGCGGGTCGGCCTTCGCCAGACGCGCGCGGTCCTCTTGGCCGAGCGCGTCGAGCGGGGAACTCATCGGGCGGCGTCCGACCGGTACTCGCGCGTTACATGCCCGACGGTGCGACGGCCGGTGACTGGCGCGCCGCGACGTCTCTCATGGGCCTCGTTATCGCTCAACGCTCGCCGATGCTGGTGACTGTTTGACAAATCGATACGGGGGTACGATAGTCGCGCGTGGCCGCGAGACGCGGCAGGGTGAAGAGTCCAATCAGGCCAGAGGGTGCGCGCCCGGATGGCACCGCGCCCGGCATTGAGCTCGGGAGGCGATGATGAGGAGCGGGAATTCACCGTCGGGTGGATCACGGTTTCGACCGGCCCGGTGGCTGGGAGTTCTGGGAGCGACGGCTGTCCTCGTGGTAGGAGCGATTGCGGCCTCAGCGCCGGCCTCGGGAGCGCCCGCGGCCGCGTCAGGCGCGACGCAGACGGGGACGATCTGGATTCCGCTCATCTGCAACCTCGGAGTGGTGACGGTCGACGTGGGCGCGGCGTTCACCGCCACCCTGCCGACCTCGGTCACCCCGGGCGAGGAGTTCAACCTGGAGAACGCGTTCGCAACGATCGACATCCCGGCCCAGTCCGCGAACTCCTCGGCGTTCGCGTTCGGTAACCCGAGTCAGGTGGAAGGCGTCGTCACGACGTTCGACACGAACCTGAGCAACGCGATCGCCCCGACGCTCATCAACGCCGACACCTCTCGCGTGAGCGGCGGCGGCGCGTGGGCCGAGCCCTCCACCGACGGTGGCGTCTCCGCGGACCCGAATGTCGGTACCCCGAAGGGCTCGCCGGCAGTTATCAACCTCGTGGCCGCGGCGCAGCCGAACAACACGGATGCTCCGAGCCCGCTCGATCCGCTGATCAACGGTCCGAGCCCGCTCGCCGGCTTCACCGCGTATCCCGAGCCGCCGCTGATGGGCGTGTTCTCGTGGGGTCCCGCGCCGGTCGACGGCTCGGGCATGGACGGAACGCCCGGCGGCAACCCGACGACGAACGCGTACGCGCCGGCGCCCGGTACCGGTGGCGGGACCAGCCCGAGCGACGGTACGCCCGATGCGGCCAGCGGTGGCCCGATCCAGGTCACCGGTGCGGTCGGACAGGACGTCAAGCTCGGCATCGGCGCCCCGGGCGACCTCATCAAGATCGGCAAGACGAGCTACACGTTCGCGGTCAACAACGACATCTTCTTCAACGAAACGACGAGCTCGCCGCCCGGTTGGAGCGGTGACACCCCGGTCGAGTGCGGTATCGACACCTCGGGCAATGCTGTCCCGTCGCCCGACCCGAGCTACTTCCCGGTGGCAACCGGGATCTCGATCCCGATCGTGAGCTCGACGACGACGACAACGACGACGCCGACCACCACCACCACGACGACGTCGAAGACGACGACAACGACGCCGACGACGACCACCACGAAGACGACGCCGACCACGACAACGACGACCAAGACCACCACGACGACCACCACGTCGAAGACGACGCCGACCACCACCACGACGTCGAAGACCACCACCACCAGGACGACGCCGACCACCACCACGACGACCAAGACCACGACGCCGACCACCACCACGACGTCGAAGACCACCACCACCAGGACGACGCCGACCACCACCACGACGACCAAGACCACGACGCCGACCACCACAACGACGTCGAAGACCACCACCACCAGGACGACGCCGACCACCACCACGACGACCAAGACCACGACGCCGACCACCACAACGACGTCGAAGACCACCACCACCAGGACGACGCCGACCACCACCACGACGACCAAGACGACGACCACGACCACGAAGACGACGACGACCACCACGACGTCCCAAGGTGCGCCGAGCGTCTTCGACGTGTTCCCGCATCGCGGACGGCCGTTCTCACTCGTCGTGATCGTCGGTCAGGACCTCGCCAACGCGACGGCGGTCGACTTCGGCTCGCAGCCGGCGATCTTCATGCAACTCGGAGACAACGTGATCGTCGCGCTCGCGCCGCCGGAACCGAGCGGCACGAGGGTGGACGTGACGGTCGTCACGCCTGGTGGAACGAGCGCGACGTCGCATGCCGATCGCTTCCGGTACAGGCGCGGGTCCGGGCGCCGGTTCGGGTTCGTGATGGCGACCGGCCTCGGATTCTGAGCAGGCGGTCAGCGGCGACCGAACGCCGCTAGATCAAGCGTCGGAGGGGCCGTCCCAGCGGGGCGGCCCCTCTGTCCTGAAGGTTGCCCGCACGCTCCCGGTGGCAACCGAATCGGGCCTCGCGATCGCTCAACGCTCGTCAATGCTGTTAAGCGGTTGACAAACCGGTGCAGGGCTACGATAGTCGCGCGTGGCCGCGACGAGCGGCAGGGGTAAGCAGTCAATTTGGCTTCGGGGGGCGCGTCCGCGCGCCACTGCGTCCAGCATCTTCGGGAGGCGATGATGAGAGACGGACATCCATCGGCAGGTGGGTCACGATTTCGGCCAGCACGTTGGCTGGCGATTCTTGGAGCGGCGGGAGTGCTCGTCGTAGGGGCAGTCGCCGCATCGGCGCCCGCTTCAGGCGCGGCGGCCGCGCCAGCAGCCACACAGACCGGCACCATCTGGATTCCGCTCATCTGCAATCTCGGAGTGGTGGTGGTGGACGTGGGCGCAGCGTTCACCGCGACCGTGCCGACGTCGGTGACGCCGGGTGAGGAGTTCGACCTGCAGGACGCGTTCGCGACGATCGACATCCCTGCGCTGTCGGCGAACTCCTCGGCGTTTGCCTTCGGCAACCCGAATCAGGTTGAGGGCGTGGTGACGACCTTCGACACGAACCTGAGTAATGCGGTCGCTCCGACGCTGGTCAACGCGGACACGTCTCGCGTGAGCGGTGGCGGCGCGTGGATGGAGCCTGCGGCCGATGGCGGCGTCTCGGCGGACCCGAACGTCGGTGACCCGACCGGTTCCCCGGCGGTCATCAACCTCGTCGCCGCGGCGCAGCCGGATAACGCGGATGCTCCGAGCCCGCTCGATCCGCTGGTCAACGGTCCGAGCCCGCTCGCCGGCTTCACCGCGTATCCCGAGCCGCCGCTGATGGGCGTGTTCTCGTGGGGGCCCGCGCCGGTCGACGGGTCGGGCATGGACGGAACGCCCGGCGGCAACCCGACGACGAACGCCTACGCGCCGGCACCCGGTACCGGTGGCGGCACCAGCCCGAGCGACGGTACGCCCGATCCGGCCAGCGGTGGCCCGATCCAGGTGACCGGTGCGGTCGGACAGGACGTCAAGCTCGGAATCGGCGACCCGAGCCTGCTGACCAAGATCGGCAAGTCGAGCTACACGTTCGCCGTCAACAACGACATCTTCTTCGACGAGACGACGAGCTCGCCGCCCGGTTGGAGCGGTGACACCCCGGTCGAGTGCGGCATCGACACCTCGGCGCAAGCGGTGCCGTCGCCCAATCCGAGCTACATCCCGGTCTCGCAGGGGATCTCGATCCCGATCGTGACGACGACGACAACCACCACGACGACGCCGACGACCACGACGACGACCACGACGCCGACGACAACCACGACGTCGAAGACCACCACCACGACGCCAACCACCACCACGACGTCGAAGACCACGACGACGACCACGACGACGTCGAAGACCACTACCACCACCACGACGCCGACCACCACGACGACGTCGAAGACCACCACCACGACGCCAACCACCACCACGACGTCGAAGACCACCACCACGACGCGCAGACCACCACCACGACGACTCGAAGACCACCACGACAACGACCACCACGACGTCTGCTGGTGGGCCGTCCGTGATCGACGTCTTCCCGCATCTCGGGAAGTCGTGGTCGTTCGTCTTGGTCGTCGGTCAGGGCCTGTCCAACGCCTCGGAGGTCGACTTCGGCACGCAGCCGGCGATCTTCCTCCAGCTCGATAGCAGCCTGATCCTCGCGCTCGCGCCACCCGAGCCGACGGGCACGAAGGTGGACGTCACGGTCACCACGCCGCTCGGAACGAGCGCAACAACGCCCGCCGATGGCTTCACGTTCGCGCCCGGATCCGGGGACGTGTTCGGATTCCCGATCCTCGGGTTCTGAGGAGGCCGGTCTCGGCGACCGCAGACCGCAGTTGAGCATCGGAGGAGCCGCCCCATACGGGCGGCTCCTCCCCGTTCTGGCGCCGGCAACCACCTCAGCCGCCATCTCGGCCGCGGAAGGTGGTTCCGCAGAACTTGCGCAACCACGTTAGGATTTGACAGACTTCCGCCGGCGTACGGTGGTCGCGGCCTCCGCGGCCGCCCTCGCAGCGGTAGATGGGTCAACGACAAGCCACGCGGTTCGCCACGGCGTACCGCGGCACCGAACGATTTCGGGGAGGGGCATATAGATGCGGCGAGATGGAAACTCACCGTCGGGCGGGCCACGATTCCGGCCAGCACGGTGGCTCGCAACACTTGGCGCAAGCGCAGTACTCATCGTTGGAGCCATCGCGGCTTCGGCGCCAGCTTCAAGCGTGGCCGCTTCGGGCGGCACGCAGACGGGGACCATCTGGATCCCGCTCATCTGCAACCTCGGAGTCGTGACGGTCGACGTGGGCGCGGCGTTCACCGCCACCCTGCCGACCTCGGTCACGCCGGGCGAGGAGTTCAACCTGCAGGACGCCTTCGCGACGATCGACATTCCGGCCCAGGCCGCAAACGCCTCGGCGTTTGCGTTCGGTAACCCGGATGAGGTCGAGGGCGTCGTGTCGACGTTCGATACCAACGTGACGAACGGCATCGCGCCGACCCTGGTCAACGCGGATACCTCGCGGGTGAGCGGTGGTGGCGCGTGGTCTGAGCCGGCCACTGATGGTGGCGTCTCGGCCGATCCGACCATCGGCGACCCGACCGGCTCGCCGGCGGTCATCAACCTCGTGGCCGCGGCACAGCCGCCGAACACGAGCCTGACCGATCCGCTGATCGTCGGTCCGAGCCCGCTCGCCGGCTTCCCGGCCTACCCCGAGCCGCCGCTGATGGGCGTGTTCTCCTGGGGTCCGGCTCCGGTCGACGGCTCTGGCAAGGACGGTACTGCCGGCGGCAACCCGACGACGAACGCGTATGCGCCGGCGCCGGGTACCAGCGGCGGAACGAGCCCGACCGACGGGACGCCCGATCCGGCCACCGGTGGCCCGGTCGAGGTCACCGGCTCGGTTGGTCAGGACGTCAACCTCGGCATCGGTAACCCGAGCGATCTCATCAAGATCGGTAAGACGAGCTACACGTTCGCGGTCAACAACGACATCTTCTTCGACGAGACGACGAGTTCGCCGGCTGGTTGGAGCGGAGACACCCCGGTCGAGTGCGGCATCGACACGTCGGCTAACGCCGTGCCGTCGCCGAACCCGAGCTACTTCCCGGTCTCGACCGGGATCTCGATCCCGATCGTGAGCTCGACGACGACGACAACCACGACAACGACGCCGACGACCACCACCACCACGACGACGACGCCGACCACGACGACGACGACGCCGACGACAACCACCACGACGACGACGCCGACCACGACGACGACGACGCCGACGACAACCACCACGACAACGTCGAAGACCACGACCACCACCACGACGCCGACCACCACGACGACGTCGAAGACCACGACAACCACCACGACGCCGACCACCACGACGACGTCGAAGACGACAACCACCACGACGACGCCGACCACCACGACGACGTCGAAGACCACGACCACCACGACGACGCCGACCACCACGACGACGACGTCGAAGACCACCACGACGACGACCACGACGACGACGAAGTCGGCCAGCGCGCCGATCGTCAACTTCGTGCTCCCGCACGTCGGGCGGACGTTCTCGCCGGTTCTGATCTTCGGTCAGAATCTGGGCAGCGCCACGCAGGTGAGCTTCGGCTCGCAGCCGGCGATCTTCCTCCAGCTCGGAGGGAATCTGATCATCGCGCTCGCGCCGCAGCAGCCAGCGGGCACGGTGGACGTCACGGTCACCACGCCAGGCGGAACGAGCGCCACCTCGAGCGGCGATCGCTTCCGTTACACAGGCGGAAGCGGGTTCGGGTTCACTGGACTCGGATTCTGAGGACCGTCACACGTAGTTGAGAACGAGAGGGGCCGCCCCGTCGGGGCGGCCCCTCTTGCGTTCCGGGCCCCGCTTCGTCGGCGCCCGAGCACCGCCCGGCGCGGGACATGGCCGCGGACAACCAGCCGGTAGGGTGCCGCGCACATGTCAGTCCAGGTGACCACGGTGCGCCGCCCGAGCGACCTGCGGGCGTTCGTCGCCCTGCCGTACCGGTTGCATGCCGGCACGCCCTGGGTGCCGCCGCTGCGGCTCGAGCGCTACCTGTTCCTGAGCCGGCGGCTGAACGCCTTCTTCAAACACGGGCGGGCCCAGTACTTCCTTGCCCGTCGCGACGGGCGCGTGGTCGGTCGGATCACCGCACAGATCGACGACGCCTTCAACGCGTATCACGGCAACGCCTGGGGCATGTTCGGCTTCCTCGAGTTCGAGGACGACGCCGAGGTGCTCGCCGCGCTGCTGGTCGCGGCCGAGAGATGGCTGCGCGCCCGCGGGCGCGACCGCATGCTCGGGCCGATGGACTTCACGATGAACGACGAGAGCGGCGTGCTCATCGAGGGGTTCGAGCGAGAGCCGATGATCAAGCAGCCCTGGCAGCCGCCGTACTACCGGGCCCGCCTCGAGGAGGCCGGATTGGCCAAGGCGATGGACCTGTATATGTGGGAGCTCGAACTTGCCGACCGCGCCAGCATGCGACCGATCATGTTCAAGCTCGCGGAGGAGCTCCAGGACCGGCACGGCATCCGCATCCGCAAGATGAGCCGACGCCGCCTGCGACGCGAGATGGACGAGTTCGCCACGGTCTACAACTCCGCCTGGGCACGCAACTGGGGCTTCTCCCCGTACGGCAAGGAGGACCTCGACGGCCTTGCCGAGGAGCTGCAGCTCGTCTATGACCGCGACTGGTTCATGATCGCCGAGAACGACTCCGAGACGGTCGCGATGGCCATCACGATCCCGGACATCAACCAGGTGCTCGCGCGCATGCGCGGCCGTCTGCTGCCGCTCGGCTGGTGGTACTTCCTACGAAAGCGAGCGATCATGGACCGCGTGCGCGTCGGCTTTCTCGGGGTGCGCCCCGAGTACGAGCACACCGGCGTCGCCGCCGGGCTCTACGTCGAGCACTTCAACGTCGCCGAGCGCACGCATCGCAAGCGCGGCGAGATGGGCTGGATCCTCGAGACCAATCGCCCGATGAACCGTGCCATGGAGCGCATGAACGGGCGCATCGTCAAGCGCTATCGCGTGTATGAGCGCGAGCTGGCCAGCGCCTGACGACGACCCGTACGAGGACCGCGCCGGAATCTTCGAGGTGAAGTAGCCGAGGCGGCGCCCGCGGCCAGTAGCATCCGCCGACCATGGACGAGCGTGAATCACCGAGCGCCCGCCCCGCGGTCGCCGTGCGTGAGGCGACCCCGGCCGACGCCGAGGCTATCGCCCGCGCCCACGTCCGCTCCTGGCAGGTCGGCTACGAGGGACTGATGCCGCGTAAGGTGCTCGGCGAGCTGTCGGTCTACGACCGCGGGCGGCGCTGGGAGACGATCCTCACCGCCGACCGCTCGGCGGACACGTGGACGACCGTCGCCGAGGCGGGCGGCGAGATCGTCGCGTTCGCCGGCGGCGGGCCGAGCCGCGACGAGGACACGGCCGGCGGCGGCGAGCTGTACGCGATCTACGTCGCGCCCGAGCACTGGAACGAGGGCGTCGGCTCCGCGCTCATGGACGACGCCCTGCGGCGACTCAGCGTCGGCGGCGCCGCCCACGCGACGCTGTGGGTGCTCGAGGACAACGCTCGTGGTCGCCACTTCTACGAGCGCTGCGGCTGGAGCGCCGACGGCTCGCGTAGGCCGATCGAGCTGCTGGGCGGCGTCGTGACGGCGATGTGCGTTCGCTACCGGATCACATTCCTCCAAGACGGCGACGCCGCCGCGGTCTAACCTGCCGCCGACACCATCGGCAGGAGGACTTGATGACTGGCGACCAGACCATCTTCCCGGCGCTGCGCTACCGCGACGCCAACGCCGCGATCGAATGGCTCGAGCGCGCGTTCGGCTTCACCGAGAAGGCCGTCTACCGGGGCGACGACGGCACCGTGCACCACGCCGAGCTCGCCTTCGGCCGTGACCTCGTCATGCTCGGGCAATTCAACGCGGCGGGGGTGATGGGCGGCCATCCGCCCGACCCGCTCGCCTCGACCCTCAGCCTGTACCTCGTCGTCGCGGACCCCGACGCACAGCACGACCGCGCGAAGGCTGCCGGCGCGCGGATCGTGCGCGAGCTGACCGACACCGAGTACGGCTCGCGCGAGTTCACCGCACGCGACCTGGAGGGCAACATGTGGTCGTTCGGGACCTACCAGCCGCACGCGAATTGAGATCGCGTGTCGATTTCGCGTCGCCTCGTTCGACGCGGTGGTGAGCAGGGCAAAACACGGACAACGAACGAGGAGCGACGACATGCGATTCATGATGTTCATCTACCCGGCGATCTCCGAGCAGGACTGGGAGCCGTCGGCGGAGGCGGTCGGGGCGATGTCGAGGTACAACGAGGAGCTGACGAAGGCCGGAGCGCTGCTCGCGCTCGACGGCCTGCGCCCGCCCTCGGACGGCGCCCGCGTCTCGCGCCCGGTGCCCGGCGGCCCGGCGACGGTCACCGACGGGCCGTTCAGTGAGGCCAAGGAGGTCGTTGGCGGCTACTGGATCATCCAGGCCAAGTCCCGCGAGGAGGCGATCGAGTGGGCGTCGCGGTGCCCGATCGGCGGCGAGACGTTCATCGAGGTGCGACCCATCTTCGAGATGTCCGACTTCTCGCCCGAGCTGCAGGAGGCCGCCGGCCGGTCACAGACGCCGCCCGAGCAGACGACGGCCGTCTAGCGCCATCGGTCCAGGTGCACAGCGACGTGACCGACCCCGCCGCCGTCGGCGCGGCCCGCGCGGTGGCGGGGCCGGATCACGACCGCACTCGCCGGGCGATCGAAGCGGTCTGGCGGATCGAGGCGGCGCGCCTGATCGCCGGCCTCACACGCCTCACGCGCGACGTCGGCGTCGCCGAGGACCTGGCGCAGGACGCGCTCGTGGCCGCGCTCGAGCAGTGGCCGGCGTCGGGCGTCCCCGCCAACCCGGGCGCCTGGCTGATGGCGGCCGCCAAGTTCCGCGCCATCGACCTGTTCCGCCGCAACGAGCGGCTCGAGCGCAAGCAGGAGGAGCTCGCGCGCGACCTGGGGATCCAGCTGGCGATGGGCGCCTCGGATCTCCACGCCGAGCTCGACGACGGCGTCGGCGATGACCTGCTCAGTCTCATCTTCACCTGCTGCCATCCGGTGCTGCCGACGGAGGCCCGCGTCGCCCTTACGCTGCGCCTGCTCGGCGGCCTGACGACGCGGGAGATCGCAAGGGCCTTCCTTATCCCTGAGTCGACGCTCGCACAGCGGATCGTGCGGGCCAAGCGCACGCTGACGAAGGCCCGCGTCCCATTCGAGGTGCCGAGCGGCGAGGAGCTGCACGCGCGCCTGGACTCGGTGCTCGAGGTCGTCTACCTCATCTTCAACGAGGGCTACGCCGCGACCGCGGGGGCAGACTGGATGCGCCCGGCGCTCTGCGAGGACGCCCTGCGACTCGGGCGCATGCTCGCCGCGCTCGCGCCCGCCGAGCCCGAGGCGCACGGCCTCGTCGCCCTCATGGAGATCCAGGCCTCGCGCACAGCCGCGCGCCGCGGCCCGTCGGGCGAGCCCGTGCTGCTGCTCGAGCAGGACCGCGCCCGCTGGGATTGGCTGCTCGTGACGCGCGGGCTCGCCGCGCTGCACCGCGCGGAGGCGCTCGGCGGCGCGACCGGCCCGTACGCCCTGCAGGCGGCCATCGCCGCGTGTCATGCGCGCGCCCGGACCGCCGGGCAGACCGACTGGGCGCGCATCGCGGCGCTCTACGACGCGCTCGCTCAGCTCACGCCGTCACCGGTCGTGGAGCTCAACCGCGGCGTGGCCCACGGGATGGCGTTCGGCCCCGCCGCAGGACTGGCGATCGTCGACGCGCTGCAGAGCGATCCGGCGATGGCAAGCTACCACCTGCTGCCGAGCGTCCGGGCGGAGCTGCTCGCGAGCCTCGGGCGCCGCGACGAGGCGCGCGCGGAGCTCGCGCGCGCCGCGGCGCTCACGCATAACGAGGCCGAGCGGGACCTGTTGCGCGAGCGCGACGCGGCGTACGAGCGGTCTGGTTAGCGCTTCGGCAGCGTCGCCGCCTCGAGCTTGGCGATGATCGCGTAGCCGGCCGGCTGCATGTGGATGTTGAGGTCCTTGCAGAAGTAGGTCAGCTCGCAGACCCTGGCCACCGGCACCGGCACGGTGCCGTAGGTCGGGATCGTGGTGGTCACGAACGGGCCGAAGGCGCCGGTCGCGGTGGTCACGTCGACGAACGACGCGCCGACCGTGGCGTACGCCTTCCTCAGGCCGGGGTTGATCACGCTCGCGAACGAGGTGAGCGAGTTGGCGGCGAGGGTGGGGGCGATGGCGCCGAACACGTCCTGACGCACCCACGCTCCGAGCACCACGTCGGGATACGTCGAACCCACGATGCGCATCGTCTTCCCGCCGGCGGCGCGCAGTTGCCTGACCATCGTCGTCAGGTTGGCCGTCGCCAGGGGCATGTTGTGGGCCACGCACGCCGCCGCCGTCGCCGGGTTGGCGATGCAGCCGTCGACGTCGTTACCGCCGATCGAGATCGTGACGAGCCCGACGTGGCCCCTGTGGGCCTTGATGAAGGCGAGCGCAGCCTGCATCTGGCTCTGGCCCGGGTAGTCGGCCGCGCCGGGCATGAGCCCCGCGGGGGCACAGCCGATCGCGCGCTGCGCCGGCGCCGGGTTGAGCATCGACGTCGTCGTCGCGCCACCGCAGCCGAAGTTGACGAGCGTGAAGTCGTAGCCGCGCTTGCGGGCCAGCCTCACGAGCATGTTCGGATAGCCGTTCGTGGTGGCGTGCTGGGGATCGGTGAATCCGACGGCGTACGAGTCGCCGAGCGAGACGTAGAACTGCTTGACGGGCTTGGCCTTGGCCGGGTGGGCGGCCGAGGCCGTGGGGGCGATGGCCAGCAGCGTCAGCAGGCCGAGGGCCAGAACGCCGGATCGACGGGGCAGCATGGGGCGCTTCTCCTTCGTTTGCGATATCGACGCCACGCCAACGGGGACGGCGTGATGCCTCAGAGCCACATGGAACACCGAGCGGCGGTCCGAAGAGCGGTGGAGCGTGTCCGCAGATGCCGGCCCGGCCTGGCGGTGACCGCTAGCTCAGGCGGGAGCGGTTCGCCGTCGCGCGGGCACCGCGGGCGCCGATCGCGAAGTCGATGTCCTCGATCGGCACGGGCCGGCCGGTGAAGTAGCCCTGGGCGTAGTCGACCCCGTACTCGCCGAGCAGCTCGACCGTCGACGGCTCCTCGACGAACTCGGCGATCGTCCGCTGGCCGAGCCCGCGCGCGATGTCGGCCATCGAGCGCACGACGAGCTGGTTGGTGCCGCTCGTGGCGAGCCCCTTGATGAACTCGCCGTCGATCTTCAGGTAGTCGAAGTCGAGGTGCTTGAGGTAATAGAACGACGCGAAGCCGGCGCCGAAGTCGTCGATCGCGAACTCACAGCCGATGCTGCGCAGGCCCTGCACGAACGCCTTGGCCTGCCCGACGTTGACGATCGCCGCCGTCTCGGTGATCTCGAAGATGAGCTTGCCCGGGTTCACGCCCGACGCGGCGATCCGATCGGCGATGTAGCCGAGCATGGCCGGGTCGGTCACCGAGGTGGCCGAGAGGTTGACCTCGAAGCTGACGTCGTGCCCCCGGCGCTGCTGCTCGGCGAGCAGGGCGACGGCGCGGGCGACCACCCACTGATCGAGCCGCACCGCAAGCCCGTGGCGCTCGGCGACCTGCAGGAACGTCGCCGGCGGAATGAGGTCACCGTCGTCGCCGAGCATCCGCACCAGCAGCTCGTAGCGGAGCTCGCGCGCCTCGCCCATCGCCAGGATCGGCTGGGCGTACAGCACGAAGCGATCGCTCTCGAGCGCCGCCTCGATCTGCTGCGCCCAGGCCAGGTTCGTCCGCATGCGCTCGTGGCGCGGCGCGTGCGCGTCGAACACGGCGAGACGGTCGCGACCGGCCTCCTTGGCGTCGTACATGGCGATGTCGGCCTCGGCGAGCAGCTCCTCGGCGGTCAGCACCGGACGCGGACTTCCGAAGAGCGCGATGCCGATGCTCACCGTCACGTGCTGTACACCGCTGACCGTCGCCGCCCGGGCGTCGCTGCGAACCTCGCGCAGGAGGCTCTCGCCGGTTCGCCGCGCCTCGGCCTCGTCGGCGCGCGGCAGGATCACGGCGAACTCGTCGCCGCCCATGCGCCCGACGATGTCGCTGTGACGCAGGCGGCGTCGCAGCAGCTCGCCGATGATCGTGATCACCTCGTCGCCCGCGGCGTGACCGAGCGAGTCGTTGACGACCTTGAAGTGGTCGACGTCGAGCACGAGCACGGCGCCGCCGGTCGAGTATCGGCGGGCCGCGGCGACCTCGCGGGCGAGCTCCTGCTCGAAGCGGCGGCGGTTGAACAGGCCCGTGAGCGTGTCGTGGTCGGCGAGGTACTGCAGCTGACCCTCGAAGTGCTTGCGCTCGCTCATGTCCTGGACCTGGACCACGGCGTGCACGGGGGCGCCGTCGGCGTCGTGCACGAGCGACACGGTCATCGCCACCCAGACGATGTCCCCGTCGGCCTTGATCATGCGGACCTCGCGCTTGACGACCGGCACGCGACCGCTGCCGAGATCGCGGAACTCCAGGCGCAGCGGCGGGATGTCATCGGGGTGGATGATCCGCAGGGGGCCGAGCTCACGCAGCTCGCTCGTGGTGTAGCCCGTGATCTCGGCGAGCGCCTCGTTGGCCTCGAGCAGCCGATCGGCGTAGCCGTCGGGAAGCACGAGTGCCATCCCCAGGCCGCTGTCCTCAAAGGAGCGCCGGAAGCGCTCCTCGGACTCGGCCAGGGCGTGCGCCGCCGCGCGCGCGGCCTCGTTCCGATCGCGAACGTCGCGGATGATGGCCGCCGCGCCGACGATGCGGCCCTTGCCGCTCCGCAGCGGCGTGACCGTGATCTCGACCTCGATGAGCGCACCGTTCTTGTGCTGGCGGAGCGTCTCCCAGCCGAACACGGGCTCGCCGCGGCGGATGCTCTCGACCGTGCTCATGAAGTCCTCGAGGTGTTCGTCGGGCACGATCATCAGCAGCGACTGCCCGATGGCCTCCTTGCGCGTATAGCCGAGGAGCCTCGTCGCGCTCGGGCTCCAGCTCGTGATCCGCCCGCGCTCGTCGTTCGAGAGGATCGCGTCGCCGCTCGCCTCCACGACGGTTGCCAGGCGCTGCACCTCGCTGTCGCGCTGGCGCAGCCAATAGGCCATCCCGACGAGCACCGTCGCCACCACGGCGATCGCGGCCAGGGTGAAGGCGGCCACGTCTCCGTGCAGCTCGAGCAGCACGGTGACGCAGAGGACGACGACGGCGACGGCGGCGAGCAGCGAGACGCCGCGCTGCGCCCTCGCATGCCAGCGGTCCGCGCGCAGCTGCGCGGCATCGCTGAGGTCCACCAGCGGCGGCGCAGAGCGCTCCGTGGCCTTTTGGTCCACTCCCCCTTGCTCCATAAGGACGTTTCTTATACCTCTTCTGGGCTGGGTTCGGAAGCAGTTGGTGTCGGGAAACTACGCAAGGCTGCCAAACGGCCCGGGCAACCGTCGTCGCGGTCCGCGCTCGGGCAACGTAGGCTGCCCGCCGATGCGGCTCACCTTCGTTCCGATTCGCTGACCGGGCGGCTCGGTCTGCTCCTCGGACGAGTGCCGCTCACCGTCGGGCGGGCCTTGGCGGTCGGGGGCTACTCGCCGGCGCCGCTGACCGCCGTGGCCCCGAAGCCGGTCGTCACGCGTGCCAGCTCGTGGGAGCTGATCACGCGGTCGATGAGGCCGTACTCACGGGCCTGCTCGGCCGTGAAGTAGCGGTCGCGGTCCATGTCCTCGTGCACGCGGGCGATCGGTTGGCCGGTGTGCTCCGCGTAGATCTCGTCGATGTGGCAGCGCAGGTCGATGATCTCGCGGGCGTGGATCTCGATGTCGGTCGACTGCCCCTCGAAGCCGCCGGATGGCTGGTGGATGAGGATGCGGCTGTTGGGCAGGGCCATCCGCTTGCCGGCCGCGCCGCCGGCCAGCAGCAGCGAGGCGGCGCTCATGGCCACGCCGAAGCAGATCGTCTGTATCTCGGGGCGGATGAACTGCATCGTGTCGTAGATGGCCAGCCCCGCGTACACGACCCCGCCCGGCGAGTTGATGTACAGCGAGATGTCCTTGTCGGGGTCCTCGGATTCGAGGTGCAGCAGCTGGGCGACGACGACGTTCGCGATCTGATCGTCGATCGGGGTGCCGACGAACACGATGCGCTCGTTGAGCAGACGGGAGTAGATGTCGAACGAGCGCTCGCCGCGCGCGCTCTGCTCGACGACCATCGGGATGAGAGGCATCGCTATCCTTTCGACAATCGGTCGGTTGTCATTAGACTATAGCAACCACTTGGTTGTCAAAGGAGGCGCGACATGGCGGTGCGCAGGGAGATCGAGATCGAGGCCTCGCCCGAAGAGGTCTGGGAGGCGCTCGTCGACGAGGAGCGCCGCGATGACTGGCTCGGCGAGGACGACCGGGAGATCGAGGTGGAGGCCGCCGATGCGCCACATCGGCTCGTGTGGTGGTGGTCCGGCGGCGACGAGCCTCCGACCCGCGTGGAGTTCTCGATCGTCGCCGTGCCGGCCGGCGCCCGCGTCGTCGTGACCGAGTCCGTGCCCTCGTTCCCGCTGCCGGCGCTCGCCGCGGCCGTGGCGTTGGTGGCTGCTTGAGCGCCGCGGTCCGTCGCGCGACCCACGACGACGTCGGTCCGGTCTTCGCCGCGCTCGCCGACCCGACCCGCCGCTGGATGGTGCAGGCGCTGCTGCGCGACGGCACCACGAGCGTGCCGGCGCTCGCCGCCGAGCTGCCGATCAGCCGCCAGGCGGTGGCCAAGCACGTCTCGACGCTCGACGAGGCCGGGCTGCTCGAGCGCGCGCCGTCCGCCGGCCGCGGCGCCGGCCCCGGATCGGCGCGCGAGGTGCACTATCGCCTGCGCGCCGGCGCCCTGCACCCGGCGGCCGCGTGGATCGCCGCGGCAGAGGCGAGTTGGGATGACCGACTGAGCCGGCTGAAGGGCGATGTCGAGCGACGCTCGTGAGGTGCGGGTCGGGAGCACGGCGCGCACTTCCGCAGCGACATCATCATCGGCGTCGGCGGCAAGCAGGCGCTCGTCGAGGATCCCGCGGGCAACCCGATCGAGCTGTTCGAGCCGACCCGCGCCGAGGCCTCGCTCTCGTCGCGACCCTGAACGACCGTGGTCCCGCCGCGGCGAGAGGAGGTGAACGGCGTGTGGTGAAGACCGTTCGCCGAGGCGGCGCTACTTCGGGGACGCTGACCGGTTGTCACTGATGACGGCCCCCCCCCCCACGCACAGGAGCGTTACCGCCAATGATGTCGAACAGTCGAGTCGCACTCACTGCTGCGCTGCTCGCCACCGCCCTGGTCCTTCCCGGCAGCGCGCTCGCCGCACCGACGGCCGCCGCCGCGCAGCAGCGCATCACACTCGTCACCTCGGAGAATCCGGTCACCTTCGGAGATCCGCTCGTGCTCTATGGGCGCATCAGCGGAGCGAACGCCGCCGGACGCGTCGTCCAGCTGTGGCACCGAGTGAACGGCGTGTCCCCGATCTTCACTCCGATTCAGCAGACGACGACCGACGGGGCCGGCTTCTATGCCTTCCAGCGACTGGCCGACGTCGTCGACTCCAATCGCGAGTACTACGTCTCCTCACCCGGCGCCGGACCCAGTCGCACGCTGCGCGAGCGCGTCGTCGACGTCGTCACGCTGAGTGGCCCGGCGAGCGGGACGCCGCTGACGACCGGACGACCGGCCTCCGTGTTCACCGGCACCGTGACGCCCGCCGACGTCGGCGACGCGGTGGTCCTCCAGCGCCAGAGCGCCACCGGCAGCGGGTTGTCGTGGGCCACGATCCAGCGCGGCGCCGTCGGCCCGGGCGGAGCGTTCACGTTCGACCACGTGTTCATCCTCCCCGGCGACGCCAACATCCGTGCGCTCGTCGCGGCTACGAACCGCCACCTGGCAAGCGGCTCGCCGTCGCTCACCTATGAGATCTCCCAGGCCCAGAACCCCGCCCTCACCGCGACCGCAGCGCCCGACCCGATCCCGTATGGCAGCTCGGTGACGATCTCGGGCACGCTCGCCGCCGGCTCGGGCCAGCCCGTCACGCTGTACGCCCACCAGGCCTTCCAGCCCTTCGCGGCGGTCGCGCAGCTCACGACGGGTTCCGGTGGGAGCTACTCGTTCCCCGCGCAGTCGCCGGTGCACAGCACCTACTACCAGGTCCGGGCCGGAGCGGGCACGAAGTCGGCGATCCTCTTCGAGGGCGTGGGCGACGTGCTGACCGCGGCCGCCTCGCCGACCACGATCAGCCAGGGGGCGACGGTCAACTTCAGCGGCACGGTGACTCCCGATCAGACCGGCCATGTCATCTGGCTGCAGGAGGAGAACGCCGCGCACACGGGCTTCCACACCGTGCAGGTCGCGCCCGTGCTCTCCGGCTCGACGTACACGATCGTCCATCAGCTCTTCGCGGTGGGCACGCACACCTTCCGCGTGGAGATCCCGGGCGGACCGGCGAACGGTGGCGCGAACTCGCAGATGTTCACCATCACCGTGACACCGGTCTCGGCTCAGCAGCTGCCCCAGCAGCAGCCGCCGTCGCAGAGTCAGGGTCAGTAACGAGCCGCTCCTCCACACGCGCCCGGCGGCGACCTGTGCGCTCCCCGCCGTCGGGCGCAGCTACGCGCTGTCGGCGCTGAACAGCTCGCGCAGGCGCTCCAGCGACCGGTTGGCCTCACGCTGTGGGATGCCGCCGACGAGGGCCCGGCTGGCGACGGCGCCGACCGGTCCGAGTGGAGCGCGGAACTCGTTCTCGTAGTCGAAGCGGGTGCCGTCGCCCTCGGGCTGGAGTCGGTACACGGTGTGCGCGTGGGATCTCGCCGGCCCCCGACCCTCCCAGACCGCGAGCTCGCCTGGACGGCACTGCATCAGCGTCCAGTGCACCGTGAGGCGCACCCCGCGCAGGTGGATGTGCTGCTCCATCTCAAAGCCGGCCCGCGGCCGGCCCGCGTCGACTCGGCCGAGGCGGCGATGGATCGTGACCCAATCGGCGAGCCGGTTCGGGTCCACGACGACCTCCCATACGCGCTCGGGCGGGGCGGGCAGGAAGATCGATGCCGTCACGCGGTTGCTCATCGGCGCCGCGACACGCTATCCGACGGTCGCCGCGGCTCACCGCGCACGGAGCGGCTCGCGCGTCTCCCAGTCGCGCAGCGCGCACTCGACGGCGGCATCGAAGCGGTGGCGGCGCACGCCGAGCAGGCCGGCCGCGCTGCCGTCGCGGGGCAGCAGGTCGCGGTCGAGGCTCCCCATGAGCGGGGCGATGAGCTCGGGGGCCTCGCCGGCGATCGCAGCGGCGATCGGCGCGGCGATCGGCGTGGCGCTCACCGGCAGCCGGATGACCGGCCGCCGCACCAGCATCAGCTCGCCGATGCGCTCGATCATCTGGCCATAGCTGAGCACGTCCACGCCCCCGGCATCGAGCGAGCGCCCGCCGACCGCCGCCGAGGTCGCGGCGAGCGCCAGCATCTCGATGATGTCGCGTACGTCGATCGGGGCCGTCCGGTGGTCGCGCCAGGCGGGCAGGGCGAGGACCGGCAGGCGCTCGACGAGGCGCACGAGGAAGCGAAACGATCGCGAGCGCGACCCGATCACGATCGAGGCGCGGAAGGCCACCGAGTCGGGCAGCTCCGACAGCAGCGCCTCCTCGACCGCGAGCCGGCTCGCGAGATGCGTCGACAGCGGCCCGGTGGCCGGGAGCAGGCCGCCGAGGTAGACGGCGCGACGCAGGCCGGCGGCGCGCGCCGTCACCGTGAAGCGCTCGGCGGCCTGGCGCTCCACGTCGGGAAAGGGCCCGTCGGGCGAAGGCTCCATCGAGTGGATCAGGTAGTACGCGACCCGGGCGCCCTCGAGCGCGCGCGCCAGTCCGTCGCCCTGCAGCGCGTCGCCGGTGACGAGGTGCACGCGCGGGGTCGGAACGCCGCGATCCGCAAGCGCCGCGCGCATGCGCTGCTCGTCACGGCCGAAGGCGACGATCTCGTGGCCGTCGCGCGCCAGGCGGGGGATGAGCGACGAGCCGATGAAGCCGCTCGCGCCGGTGACGAGGATGCGCATCGCTCCAGCAATGATGACGGCTCGCGCTGGACGGCCGCGTCGCCGGTGGGCAGGTGGGCGCTCGGCGCGGCGATGGCGAATAACCCCGCAAATTGCGCGAGGGAGAGGTCAAGCGATCACACGAAGGTGACGATTGCACCAAGGTGCGGCTCTCAGAATCGTTTTTGCTGCGATTTGCGGAATGGTCCGCGCGGCGGGTCTTGAGGGTGCCCGCCGGCGGTGGTTTGATGCGCCCTGTCGCGCAGTCTTCACCATCGCCAAAGGGGGATCCGTTGCAGCGTAGTTCCAGCCGGCGCTCTGCGCCCAAGGTGTCCTGTGACGATTGCTTCTTCCGTTGCAATCTCCTGTGTGCGCTCGACCTGGACGAGCCGTGCGCGACCTTCCGACCGAACGAAGCCCAGTTGCGCCCCCCGCAGCAGCTGCGCTTCGTGTTCCGCCAAGAGCGCAGCGGACGCGCCGCCTGGGCGTTCCCGACCGCTCAGGAGCAGGCCGCCCTTCACGCCTGAGGACCCCCGATCGTCACCGGCGCCCAGCGATCGTCTGACCCGCGGTCGCCTTACACCCGCAGCGCCGGTGTGAGGTGGGGCCGCTCCACGGATGCGGAGCGGCCCTGCCGCCTGTATGCCATCGAAGGTGTGACACGTGCGCCCGCCCCGCTGGTCGGAAGGCGGTCTCGGCCCAGGCCGGTCGCGCGGCACACGCGCGCCCGTTCGCGGGTACGTCACAGGCGCGACCCGCCCGGCGCATCTGTGACGGTCGCGTGACGCTCCGGCGGGGGGTGTGGTGGATTATGCGCCGCATAGCGTCGGTCCGGGACCACACCCCGCGCCGCGCGGTCGCCGCGACCGTCACGCCGCACAGTTCCGCCACGGTCCCGTGACAGGCAGACCGGCTGGCGTAACCCGCCCGGCGCACCTGTCACCGTCGCGTCACCCGCGGGCCCCGGGGTGCACGCGCCCGCCGCGGGCAGGCGCGCGAGCGAGCAGACGCGCAGAGCGAGCAGGCGCGAGCGGGCAGGCGCGCGAGCGGGCAGGCGCGCGAGCGGGCAGGCGCAAGCGAGCGAGAGCAGGCGCACGAGCGGGCAGGCGCGCAAGCGAGCAAGCGAGCGCGCGGACAGGCACACGAGCGAGCAGACGCACGGGCGGCCGGCCGCCCCCGGGCCGCGCCGACCGCTCGAGGCGCCGCCCCGCAGCGACCGTCGACACGGCTGCGATACTCGGGCCGCGATGCCCGAGATCCTCCGCTACGCGGCGTTCACCGACCGGCCCGCCGGCGGCAACCCGGCCGGCATCGTCCTCGACGCGCGCGGGCTCGACGACGCCGCGATGCAGACGATCGCCGCGGAGGTCGGCTACTCCGAGACGGCCTTCGTGACCGGCGCGGCCGACGGCGCGCTCATCGTGCGCTACTTCACACCGAAGACCGAGATGCCGTTCTGCGGTCACGCGACGATCGCCCTCGGGGTCGCGCTCGCCGAGCGCCGCGGCCCCGGTCCGCTGATCCTGAACACCCAGGCCGGGCGCGTCGCGCTCGAGACCGAGCAGGACGGCAGCGGCCTGCGGGCGACGCTCACCAGCGTGGCGCCGTACGTCGATCCGGTGGCCGAGCACGACGTCGCCGAGGCGCTCGCCGCGCTCGGTTGGGTGCCGGCCGACCTCGACGAGGACCTGCCGCCGCGCGTGGCCTACGCCGGGGCTCGCCACCTCGTCCTCGGCGTCCTCTCGCGGACGCGCCTCGGCGAACTCGACTACGACGTCGAGCGCCTGCGCACCCTGGCGCAGGCGCGCGACTGGTCGACGCTCGCACTCGTGTACCGCCGTGACGCGACCACCTTCGACGCGCGCAACCCCGCGCCCGGCGTCGGCATCCTCGAAGACCCGGCCACCGGGGCCGCGGCCGCCGCGTTCGGCGCCTACCTGCGGGCGCTCGGGCTCATCGAGCCGCCGGCCACCCTGGAGATCCACCAGGGTGACGACCTCGGCCGCCCGAGCGTCCTGCACGTCGACGTGCCGCCCGGGGAGGGGTCCGGCGTGCGCGTGAGCGGCACCGCCGTCGTCATCGACTGACGCGCAGGGCGCGATCGCCTTACCGCGCCCTGCGCCCGCAGACACGTGTGAGTGAGCGGCTAGGATGACCGCGTTCGTGAACCGTCGGCGCGCCAGCGCGTCGACGTCCTTGCCGCACACCGGAGTCCGCCCGTGACGAGCTCGTCCGCCTCTCCCGCTTCCGATCCGCGCGACGCCCCGGACGCCGTTGTCGGCGTCGTGGGCCTCGGCTACGTCGGCCTGCCGCTGGCCGTCTCGCTGGCCGAGGCGGGACTGCGCGTCGTGGGCGTGGACGTCGATCAGCGCAAGGTCGATGCGATCGCCGCCGGAGAGAGCTACATCGAGGATGTGTCCTCCGAGCGGCTGCGGGCGCTCGATGGACGCCTGGTGGCCAGCAAGCGCTATGCGGACCTCTCCGGTGCGCAGACGGTGGTGATCGCCGTGCCGACACCGCTCACCCGTAATCGCGAGCCCGACCTCGGCCCGCTGTTGGCGTGTGGCCGCGCGCTCGCGGCGGTGTTACAGCGTGGGCAGCTGGTCGTGCTCGAGTCCACGACGTATCCGGGAACGACGCGCGAGCAGCTCGGACCGTTGCTCGAGGAGTCGGGATTGGCGGCCGGGCGTGACTTCGCACTCGCCTTCTCACCGGAGCGGATCGACCCCGGGCGCACGGATTTCACGATGCGCAACACGCCGAAGATCGTCGGCGGGTTGACCGAGTCCTGTCGGGACCGCGCAGTGGCGTTCTACTCACAGATCTGCGACGACGTGCTCTCGGTGTCGACGCCGGAGGTGGCGGAGCTGTCGAAGCTGCTCGAGAACGTGTTCCGCTCGGTGAACATCGCGCTCGTCAATGAGCTGGCCATGCTCGGCGATCGGATGGGGATCGATATCTGGGAGGTCGTCGACGCCGCCTCTACCAAGCCCTATGGCTTCATGCGCTTCGAGCCGGGGCCGGGACTCGGCGGGCACTGCCTGCCGGTCGATCCCTTCTACCTGGCCTGGAAGGCACGCGAGTACGGCGTGCCGACCGAGTTCATCGAGCTGGCCGGCGAGGTCAATCAGAAGATGCCGTTCTTCTGCGTGGAGAAGATCACCCGGGCGCTCAACGATCACTCAAAGCCCGTCCGCGGCTCGCGGATCGCGATCATCGGCGTTGCCTACAAGGGCGGCGTCGCCGATCTACGCGAATCACCGGCGCTGCGCATCATCGCGCTGCTGGAGGAACGCGGCGCCGACCTCGTCTACCACGACCCTTACGTTCCCGAGTTGCCTGAACACGAACTCGTGAGCCACTCGCTGCCCGACGCACTGAGCGGGGCGGACGCCGCCGTCATCGTCACCCGCCACCCGGGCCTCGACATCGACACGATCGTCACCGCCGCGCCGCTCATCATCGACTTCCGCGGCGCGACGCGCGGCAACACCGCACCGCACATCGTGCGACTGTAGTCCGGGCCGTCGCCTCCTGACATGCGGGGAAACCCCCGATCGGAGGGACAGATCGACGTTCTCAGCGTTGCTGACACACACATTGTGTGTGATCGCTGTGCCGCACTTTCCGCGACGAATTGCCGGCAATCAAGCGCGTCAGCCCGGCTAAGGTCTACACTTGCACCATATGAGGAGAGGTGAGTGACGCCCGCACCCTCTCTCGGTCCCCCACCCCGACAGGAGGAACGTGTCAGATTTCCTCGATGTGAAGCGACGTGAGATCAACGACCGGCTGAAGGAGTTGCGTCCGCTCGTTGACGAGTACAACCAGCTCGAGTCCGCCGCCGCCGCGCTGGCGACGGTCGGCGGAGGCAACGGTGCCACCAAGGCGCCGGCCACGGCCCGGGCGACGACGGCGGCGGCGACGACGACGACGGCCACCAAGCCAGCCGCTCGCAAGCGCACCCGCACGCCGGCCCGCCGCCCCGGACGGCGCCGGGGCTCCGGCACCCGCGCCGTCCAGGCGCTGACGCTCGTCCAGGCCAACCCCGGGATTGCGATTCCGGACCTGGCCGACAAGATGGGTATCAAGCAGAACTACCTCTACCGCGTGCTCCCCGGACTCGAGCAGGACGGGAAGGTGAAGCGCGAGGGGCGTGGCTGGCACGCGACGGCGAACGGCAAGAAGAGCTGACGACGTCGACCCGCACAGCAGCGCGATCTGGGGCCGCATGAACGCGGCCCCAGATCGTTCTCAGCGCGCGCGCCGCAGCGCCTAGACGAGACCGAGTCCCGAGACGGTGTCGCGCTCGTCGGTGAGCTCGGCCACCGACGCATCGATCTTCGAACGTGAGAAGTCGTCGATGTCGAGGCCCTCGACGATCTTCCACTCTCCGCCGGAAGTGGTGACAGGGAACCCGCTGATGAGGCCCTCCGGCACGCCGTATGACCCGTCCGACGGGACGCCCATCGACACCCAGTCGGCGGTGCCGTTGACCCAGTCATAGACGTGATCGATTGCCGCGTTCGCGGCCGACGCGGCACTCGACGCGCCGCGGGCCTCGATGATGGCCGCCCCGCGCTTGCCGACACCCGGGAGGAACTGCTCCTCGATCCAGGCCTGATCGTCGACGACCTTGGCCGCGATCTCCCCGCCCACCTTCGCGTGGAACAGGTCGGGATACATCGTCGGGGAGTGATTGCCCCACACACCCATCTGCGTGATGTCGGTGACCGGCACGGCGAGCTTCGCCGCCAGCTGGGCGATCGCCCGATTGTGGTCGAGGCGCAGCATCGCGGTGAAGCGCTCCCGCGGGATGTCGGACGCGTTGCTCATGGCGATGAGGCAGTTCGTGTTCGCCGGGTTGCCGACGACGAGGATCTTGACGTCGCTCGCCGCCTTCTCGTTGAGCGATTTGCCCTGGGTCGTGAAGATCTTCCCGTTCTCACCGAGCAGCTCGGCCCGCTCCATGCCCTTCGTGCGCGGACGCGAGCCGACGAGCAGCGCGATGTTGACTCCGTCGAAGGCGTCATCGGCGTTGTCGTGCAGGTCGAGGCCGCGCAGGAGCGGGAACGCGCAGTCGGTCAGCTCCATGGCGACGCCCTCGAGCGCCCCCATGGCCTGGGGGATCTCCAACAGCCGCAGGTCGACCGGCGTGTCGGGTCCGAGCAGCTGACCGCTGGCGATGCGGTAGACGAGGGCATAGCCGATCTGACCGGCGGCGCCGGTGACGGTGACGCGTACGGGATTGCTCACGTGATGACGCTCCTGTAGTGGATCGAGTGGTGGTCGGGCGTCCCGGAGTTGCCCGATCGGCGCGTTGGCGAACGCCGAGGCAAAGGGGGCGGCGCGGCGATGCTATCGCGGGCGTGGGGTCGGACCGCGCCTCGCGGCCATCACATCAGTCCACGTAATGCCAGGCCGCTCACCCGTTACCGCTGCAAATACGCATCGTTGGTCGCACGCGCCACCCGCCATACTCCGCGGCGCCGTGAGCATTCGCATCGCCATCGAGCATCGGACGGAGTATCGCTTCGACAGCGCCGTCCGGCTCGGCCCGCACGTCGTGCGCCTGCGCCCGGCGCCGCACTGTCGCACGCCGATTCTCTCCTACTCACTGCAGGTCACCCCGGCCCAGCACTTCCTCAACTGGCAGCAGGATCCGTTCGGCAATCACCTCGCCCGCCTCGTCTTCCCCGACCTGACGAGCGAGCTGAGTGTGACGGTCGACCTCGTCGCCGACATGACGGTCATCAATCCGTTCGACTTCTTCGTCGAGGACTCCGCGCGCGAGTGGCCGTTCGCGTACGACGACGACCTCGCGCGCGACCTCGCTCCCTACCTCGAGGTCGGCGAGCCCGGGACGCTGCAGGCCGAGTGGCTCAGCCAGATCGCGCGCGAGCCGACACCGATCAACGACTTCCTCGTCGCGCTCAACCGCCGCGTGTTCGCCGACGTCTCCTATTCGGTGCGTATGCAGACGGGAGTACAGACGCCCGAGCAGACGCTCGCCGCGCGCAACGGATCCTGCCGTGACAGCGCGTGGCTGCTCGTCGACACCCTGCGCCGGCTCGGGCTCGCCGCGCGCTTCGCCTCGGGCTATCTCGTGCAGCTCGCGCCCGACCCCGACGCTCAGCCATTGAACGGGCCGCCCGGACCGACCGAGGACTTCACCGACCTGCACGCGTGGGCGGAGACGTACGTCCCGGGCGCGGGCTGGATCGGCCTCGACGCCACCTCGGGGCTGCTCGCGGGCGAGGGCCACATCCCGCTCGCGTGCACACCGCGCCCGTCTTCGGCCGCGCCGATCACCGGGACCGCCGGGCCGGCGCGCACGACGCTCAGCTTCACGAACGAGGTCCGTCGCGTGCACGAGCGCCCGCGCGTGACGCGACCCTACGGCGACCACTGCTGGACCCGCATCGACGAGCTCGGCGAGCAGGTCGATGAGGTGCTCGACGAGGCCGACGTGCGCCTGACGATGGGCGGAGAGCCCACGTTCGTCTCGATCGACGACACGGAGGCGCCGGAGTGGAACGTGGCCGCGCTGGGGCCGACGAAGCTCGCGTTCGCGCGCCGGCTGGCCGACGAGCTGGCCGCGCGCTTCGCCCCGGGGGCGCTCATCCGGCACGGCCAGGGCAAGTGGTACCCGGGCGAGGAGCTCCCGCGCTGGCAGATCGGCGTGCACTGGCGCATCGACGGGCAGCCGCTGTGGGGCGATCCGACGCTGCTCGCCGACCCCGCCGGGCCGGGCCACGCGACCGTCGAGCAGCTCGAGCGTCTCGTCGAGGCGCTCGCCGCCGAGCTCGGCCTGCCTGGCGACGTGGCGCTGGCGGCCCGCGAGGACCCGCTCGATCGCCTGGCCACCGAGGCGGGGCTGCCGGCCGGCGAGCCCCCGACGGAGGGCGTCGACGCGCTCGACGCGGTCGCGATCGCCGACGCCCGGGCGCGCGCCGCGGCCATCGACGCGCTCAACGCCGACGGCGGCGAGCCGGCCGGCTATGCGATTCCGCTGCACCGCAGCTTCGGCGATGCGCGCTGGACGACCGGGTACTGGACGCTGCGCCGGGGCGCGCTGTACCTCGTCCCCGGCGACTCGCCGATGGGCCTGCGCCTGCCGCTCTCCGCGATCGCCTGGGCCCCGCCCCCGCCGCTGTTCGAGCGCTCCGCCTTCGCACCCGCGACGCCGCTGCGCCAGCGCGCGGCGGCGGTCGTGCTCGCGGGCGCCGCAGCGGCCGCCGCCAACGCCCCCGAGACGGACGAGCCCGAGATGGCCGAGCCGCCGCCGATCACCGCCCTGTGCGTCGAGCTGCGCGACGGTCACGTCCACGTCTTCCTACCTCCGCTCGAGGAGGGCGCCCACGCCGTCGAGCTCATCGCCGCCGTCGAGGCCGCCGCCGCGAGCACCGACCAGCCGGTCATCGTCGAGGGCTACGCGCCGCCGCCCGACCCCCAGCTCGACCACTTCGACGTCACGCCGGACCCCGGCGTGATCGAGGTCAACATCCATCCGTCAAGGGGCTGGCGAGAGCTCTCCGACCGCACCACGGCGCTCTACGAGGCCGCCCGCGGGGTGGGCCTCGGCAGCGAGAAGTTCGCGCTCGACGGGACGCACACCGCCACGGGCGGGGGCAGCCACCTCACGCTCGGCGGCCCAACGCCGCGCGACAGCCCGATGCTGCGGCGCCCCGACCTGCTGCGCAGCCTCATCACGTTCTGGCAGAACCACCCGTCGCTGTCGTACCTGTTCTCCGGGCGCTTCGTCGGCCCGACGAGCCAGGCGCCGCGCGTCGACGAGGGCCGCCACGAGGCCCTGTACGAGCTCGAGATCGCCTTCGGCGAGCTCGAGCGCCTCGCGCGGCTCGGCGCCCCGCCCCCCTGGCAGGTCGATCGACTCCTGCGCAACCTGCTCGTCGACATCACCGGTAACACCCACCGCGCCGAGTTCTGCGTCGACAAGCTCTTCGACCCCGACTCAGCGAACGCGGGCGCCTGGGCGTCGTCGAGCTCCGCGGCTTCGAGATGCCGCCGCACCCGCGCATGGCCCTCGTCCAGGCGCTGCTCGTGCGAGCGCTCGTCGCGCGCTTCTGGGCGACGCCGTACGCCGGTCCGCTCGTGCGCTGGGGCACGGAGCTGCACGACCGCTTCATGCTCCCGTGGTGGGTGGCGGCCGACATCGCCGACGTCGCTCGCGGACCTCCAGGCCCACGGGTTCGCGTTCGCGGCCGACTGGCTGACGCCGTTCCTCGAGTTCCGCTTCCCGCGCATCGGCGAGGTCGTGGTCGGCGACGTCGCGCCTCGAGCTGCGTACGGCGATCGAGCCGTGGAACGTGCTCGGCGAGGAGCTCGGCGCGGCGACCGCGCGCTACGTCGACTCCTCGCTGGAGCGGCTGCAGGTCCGCGTCGACGGCCTCACGCCCTCGCGCCACGCGGTCACCTGTAACGGCATACCCTTGCCGCTCCACGACACCGAGACCCCGGGCACGGCCGTGGCCGGGGTGCGCTACCGCGCCTGGGCCCCCCCGTCGGCGCTGCACCCGACGATCGGCGTGCACGCCCCGCTGCGCTTCGACGTCGTGGACCGCTGGAGCGCCCGCTCCCTCGGCGGCTGCACCTACCACGTCTCCCATCCCGGCGGCCTGGCCTACGAGCATTCGCCGGCGAACGCAAACGAGGCCGAGGCGCGCCGGGCCAGCCGCTTCGAGACGCTCGGTCACACCCCGGGCGCGATCGACGTCGACGCCCTTGCCGAAGACCGTCCGAGCGGCGAATATCCTCGCACGCTCGATCTGCGGCGCGCCAGACGCCGCTGAGGTCAACGGGCAGCACGGACGCACCCACGATCCCCGCGCGATGAGCACGACCGCACCCACGCCCCCCGGACCCGAGTCCGGCCCGTCCACCCCACCCGCGGGCTACCGCCCGAACCCCGGCGCCTACGACGAGATGCTCGATCCGTCGGGCGTGCCGCGCCCGCACTGGGAGCCGCTCGCCGGCGCGCTGCGCGACCTCGGGGTGGAGGAGCTGCAGCGCCGCCGCGCGCAGGTCGATCGCCTGCTCGACCAGGACGGCGTCGTCTACAACGCCTACGGCGAGGCCCCGCCGACCGGCCCCGAGCCGCCACGCGCGCCGCAACGCTGGCCGCTCGATCTCGTGCCGACGGTCATCTCGAGCGGCGACTGGGAGGAGATCGAGAGCGGCGTCATCGAGCGCGCCGAGCTGCTCAGCCTCGTGCTGGAGGACCTCTACGGCGAGCGCACGCTCCTGCGCCGCCGCCTGCTCCCGCCCGAGGTCGTGTTCAGCCACGGCGGCTTCCTGCGCGAGTGCGACGGGATCCGCCTGCCGAGCCTGCAGCAGCTGTTCGCCTACGCCGCCGACATCGGCCGCGACGCGCAGGGCCAGTGCTTCGTGCTCTCCGACCGCGCGCAGGCCCCGTCGGGGTTCGGCTACGCGCTGGAGAACCGCGACGTCATCTCGCGCGTGTTCCCGAGCCTGTACCGCGATTCGCAGGTGCACCGCCTCGCCCCGTTCCTGCGCGCGCTGCGCGTCGCCCTGCAGGACGCGGCGCCGCCCGGCGTCGAGGACCCGCGCATCGTCGTGCTCACGCCGGGGCCGTGGAACGAGACCGCGTTCGAGCACGCGTTCCTCGCGTCGAGCCTCGGGTACCCGCTCGTCGAGGGATCCGACCTCACCGTCCGCAGCGGCGCGGTGCGGATGCGCTCGCTCGGCGAGCTCGAGCCGGTGCACGTCATCCTGCGCCGCGTCGACGCCGGCTACTGCGACCCGCTCGAGCTCAAGCCCGACTCCCAGCTCGGCACGCCGGGCCTCGTCGAGGCGGTCCGCAACGGGGCGGTGTCGGTCGTCAACACGCTCGGCAGCGACGTGCTCGAGAACCCGGCGCTGCCGGCCTTCCTGCCGCGCCTGTCCGAGCACCTGCTCGGGCGCCCGCTGCGCTTGGCGAGCGTGCCCACGTGGTGGTGCGGCGAGGAGCACGCCTTGCGCCACGTGCTCGCGCACCTCGACGAGCTCGTGCTGCGCTCGCTGCGCAGCGACGACGTCGTGTTCGGGGCCGAGTGCAGCGCCGCCGAGCTCGACGACCTGCGCCGGCGCATCGAGGCGCGGCCGCTGCACTGGGTCGGCCAGGAGTCCCTCGCGCTCGCGCGCACGCCGATCCTCAGCCCGGACGGCCTGCGGCCGCGGCGCAGCGTCCTGCGCGCGTTCGCCGTCGCGCGCAAGGACAGCTACGTGGTCATGCCCGGCGGGCTCACCCGCGTCGCACCCGAGGACGGCGACGGCCGGATCTCCAACCAGGCCGGCGCCATCAGCAAGGACACGTGGGTACTCGCCTCCGAGCCCGAGCGCCTCACCGGCTTCTGGCTGCACGCCGGCGCCCCGGTGCAGTCCGTCGATCCGATGGCCTCGATCCCGGCACGGGCCGCGGAGAACCTCTGGTGGCTCGGGCGCTACGCCGAGCGCGTCGAGGCGGTCACCCGCCTGCTGCGCGCGGTCAACGATCGGCGCAACGACTTCCAGGGCTCGGACAACCCGGCCGGCGTCGCCGCCCTGCGCGCCCTGCTCGTCGCGCTCACGCGGATCACCGCGACCGAGGACGGCTTCATCGGCGCCGACGCGTCGACCGAGGCGCGGCTGCTCTCCCCCGGTCCCGAGCTGCGCCGCCTCGTCATCGACGAGCAGCGCCCCGGCACCGTCGCCCAGGCGCTGCGCGGCCTGCTCGACGCCGCGCAATCGGTGCGCGACCAGCTCTCGGGCGATACGTGGCTGGTCGTCGGCGCGCTCGACACCGAGATCCGCGACCTGCGCGGGCCGGCCGGCGAGTCCCAGGCGGTCATGCAGGCGGCGCTGCAGCGGGTCATGCAGGGCCTGCTCGCTCTGCACGGACTCACCGGGGAGTCGATGGTCCGCGACGTCGGCTGGTGCTTCCTCGACGGCGGGCGGCGCATCGAGCGCTCGGTGCAGCTGCTGTCGCTGCTGCGCGCCACGGTGACCGAGACCCGCGACACGGCAACCGACAGCCTCCTGCTCGAGTCGGTGCTGCTGAGCGCCGAGAGCATCATCACCTACCGCCGGCGCTACCGCTCCCAGGGCCAGTTGCCGACGCTGCTCGACCTGCTGCTGCTCGACGCCGACAACCCGCGCTCGCTCGCCTTCCAGCTCGATCGCCTGACCGAGGACTTCGCCGCGATGCCCGTGCCCGGCGACGGCCGCCTGCGCGAGGAGCAGCGCCTGCTGCTCGAGGCGTCGACGACGCTCCGCCTCGCCGACACCGAGCGGCTGGTGCGCGAGGACGCCCTCGGCGGGCGCCCGGCGCTCTACGAGTTCCTCGGCGAGCTGCTCGACCGCCTGCTGCGCGCCGCGAACGCGGTCGAGGCGGTGCACTTCGTCCACCTGCTCCCGCGCGCCGCGCTCGTCGGGCCGGCCGACTCCGGGCTGCCGGGGATCCCCCCAGAGGATGAACAAAAGAGCCCGGAGGCCGCGCCATGACGATCACCTACCGCGTCACGCACCGCACCGAGTATCGCTACGAGTCCGACGTCGTCCCGAGCTACAGCCAGCTGCACCTCGTGCCGCGCGAGCTGCCTGGGCAGCACCTGCGTTCCTCGCACGTGACGCATGGATCCGCAGCCCGAGTACTTCCGCGAGCGACTGGACTACTTCGGCAACCGCGTCGCCTACGCGGCGATCCAGGAGCCGCATCGCCGGCTGACCGTGAGCGCCGACAGCGTCGTGGAGATCGCCGCTCGCCCGAGCGGGCTGTCGCTGCTCGGCGAGCGCCCGTGGGAGCTCGTGCGCGACGAGGCCCACAGCTCACCGACCGGCGATCGCCTCGAGGCGGCGCAGTTCGCGCTCGACTCCCCGCTCGTGCAGGGCTCGACCATGTTCGCCGACTACGCGCTGCAGTCGTTCACCGCCGAACGGCCGCTGCTCGACGCGGTCACCGAGCTGGCCTCGCGCATCCATGCCGACTTCACGTACAAGCCGGGCGCGACGACGGTGAACACCCCGGTGGCCGAAGTCTTCGTCAAGCGCAAGGGCGTCTGCCAGGACTTCGCCCACCTCGGCATCGCCTGCCTGCGCGCGCTCGGCCTGCCGGCCCGCTACGTGAGCGGCTACCTGGAGACCGACCCCCCACCCGGCCGGCCCAAACTCAAGGGCGCCGACGTCTCGCACGCCTGGCTGTCGGTGCTGCTCGGCGAGTCCGACTGGCTGGAGATCGACCCGACGAACGACCAGCTCGTCAACGAGCGCTACATCGTGACCGCCTACGGACGCGACTACTCCGACGTGCCCCCGCTGAAGGGCGTGATCCACACGCAGGGGAAGACCAGGCGCCTGAAGGTGACCGTCGACGTCGTGGCCCTCGACGCCTGAGCGGCCGCAACTGCACAAGCCGCGCCCCGGCGTTCGCTATACCCCTGTGATGCGTTCGTTCGCCTGCAACAACTGTGGCCAGCTCGTGTTCTTCGAGAACAGCCTGTGCCTGCGCTGCTCGACCCCGCTCGCGTTCGTGCCGTCACGGTTGGACGTGGTCGCGCTCAGCGGGGATGCAACTGCGGGCCTGCGACGCTGTGCGAACGACAGGATCGCCGAGTGCAACTGGGCGGTCGAGGAGGACGAGAGCGGGCCGCTGTGCCGCTCGTGCATCCTCACGCGCACGCGCCCGGCCGACGATGACGTCGCGGGGCTGGCCGCGTTCGCCAAGGCGGAGACGGCCAAGCGCCGGCTGCTGTTCGAGCTCTACGACCTCGGCCTGCCGGTCGAGGAGGACCGGCTGCGCTTCGACCTGCTCTCCGGCCGCGCCGGCCCGGTCGTCACCGGACACGACGACGGGCTCATCACGATCGACCTCGCCGAGACCGACGACGCGCGGCGCGAGCAGCGGCGCGCCGAGCTCGGCGAGCCCTACCGCACGACGCTCGGCCACTTCCGTCACGAGATCGGGCACTACTACGAGCCGATCCTCGTCGACTCCACCGGGGAGCGCGAGGCGGCGCGCGCGCTGTTCGGCGACGAGCGCGCCGACTACGACGCCGCGCTCGAGCAGCATTACGCGCAGGGACCACCGCCGGACTGGTCGACGCGCCATGTGAGCGCGTACGCGGCGATGCACCCATGGGAGGACTGGGCCGAGACCTTCGCCCACTACCTGCACATCCGCGACACGCTGCAGACGGCCGGCGCGTTCGGACTGCGGGTCACCGGGCCGGGCGAGAGGTCCGACCCGGCGCTCATGGCGGCACCGCCCATCGATGCCGGCTCGCGCCCGTTCGCGGCCGTAATCGATGAATGGCTCCCCCTCACCTACGCGCTCAACGCGGTGAACCGCAGCATGGGTCGGGGTGACCTTTATCCATTCACCCTCCCGCAGACGGTCATCGACAAGCTCACGTTCGTGCACGACCGCGTGCTCAGCACCGTCGCCGTGCCTTAAGGCACACAGCGGCCGCGGCATCCTGCCGCGGCCGCTGTGCTTGCCACCGTGTCGAGGGGACTATGCGCGCATTCCTGGAGGGAACGGTCGCGCGCATTGCGGTGACATTTGGGGCCCTATCCCCTGCCCCAAATCATGGAATCGTCACAGGCGGGGTCTGGAGCGAGCCTATGCCGGCGTTCGCGTTGGCGATGGCCGCCGCCGCGTCCGCCGGGGTGAGGAAACCGGCGGCCACGTCGGCGTCCGCTGCGGCGGTGTACTTCGAGGCATACACCGCCGTCGTCGGGTACAGCGCGCTCAGCGCGGAGTTCCCGAGGTCGGTGAAGTACCCGGACAGCAGGCACAGGCCCAACGTCCGCAGCGACGAGTTGGTGATGCCGCCCGACTCGAACGCCGACAGCGCGCTCTCGAGCTCGGTCAGCAGCGAGATCGGGTTCGTGGTCGACGAGGTCCCCAGCGGGAAGTTGATGACCCCGTAGTCCTCGGTCGGCACGTTCGCCTCGGGCAGGCGCAGCCCGCCCTCGCCGATGCCGTACTGGTCGGTGTTCGGCAGGTCGTACAGGCCGAACAGCAGCGACGTCGTGGATATCGACGGGCTGTGCGGAGCCGGCACCCCGTTGACGATCCAGTTGTCGAGGTCGTTCAGCGCGGCGTCCTCGGCCTCGAACAACGGCATGTTGTTGACCTGGTTGATGCCGTCGAGCGGTGTGCCGGTGCCCGAGATCGGTGTGCCGGACGTGCAGGCCGGGACCGGCGTCGTCGGTTCCTCGCGGGCGATCGTCTCGATCTCGTACGTCGCCTCATGAGCGTCGATATGTGCGGCGCCCGTGAGCTCCCACGTGCGCAGGTCGTTGTTGTCGGGCTGGCGCGCCGCGCCGGCGTCGAGCTCGAAGACGTCACCCTGCGTGTTGAGCTGGATGAACGGCACCGAGTTGTTCGTCCGGATCAGCGCCGGGAACGGAGACAGCGACACGAGCCCGTTGCCGAGCGGCGCCGCCACGACGGCGCGGCCGACGGCCAGGAAGCCGTTGAAGGCGTGCTGGACCGGCTGGATCGCGTTCACGTACGTGTCCAGGCGGATCGCCGACTGCGAGTCGCCGGCGCCGATCAGCGTCTTCGGGACGTCGCCGCCCAGGAGGGTGCCGTAGTCGGCGCGAATGACCTTCGCCGCCTGGGTGAAGATGTCATAGGACTGCTCGTCGCTGCTGTCGCCGAGCGAGCCGTAGCGGACCGGGTCCCACGCCTTCAGGTCGGCCATGCCGGAGGTCTGTGCAGTCACGCCCACGTACGCGTAGCCCTCGGAGATGGCCTCGTTGTAGAGCTCCGACCACACCGGATCCTGGTCGCCGCCGGTCGTGTCGTTGAGCCACTCGAAGATGACGGTGCCGTTGAACTTGGACGCGTCGGTCGGGTAGCGCACGATGATGCGCGTCGTGTAGGGGGTGGTGCCCTCAGAGAAGACGCCCCAGTTGCCGTTCGAGCCCCAGCTGCCGCTCTGACCGTAGTCGGTGGCGTTGCCGGACATGAGGAACTCGCGCTCGGCGTAGCCGACCTGGCTGAGGTTGATGTACGGGGCGCCCGCGACGGTCGGCGTCTGGGGCACGGCGTCGTAGGGATAGCCGTGCGTGCCGGCGCCCGAGGGGATCTCGGTGAGGCTCGGCAGGCCGCCGCTGGCCGGGATCGTCGCCACGGTCCCAGTCGATGTGGTCGTCGTGGTGGTTGACGTCGTCGGCGTCGTCGTCGTGGCCGTCGAGGTCACGGTCGTCGTCGTCGTGGACGACGACTGCGTGCTCGACGTCGTGGTCGTCGTCGTGGTGCAGTGGAAGAAGAAAAAGCAGAACGACGGTTGTGCGGATGCACTCGCGCTTCCGAACGACAATGATGCGGCGAGCACGGCTGTGCTCGCGAGTGCCGCAGTAGCGGCAAACCTTCGAAGACGACGCTTCATCTCTCCTCCACAGGCCGAAGAACCGGATCGCAGACGTACCGAGCGCTCGCTCGACGCGAGCGTCGAGCTCGAACGAATGACCCTTATGCTGCTGCCCCACTCGGTGTCCGCCAGTGCTACAGAAACCCAATCTGTAACACTGCATGACCTCTTTATCGGGGCGCAGTCTAGCAGTGCAATTCCGGTTTGTATAGACAGCAATGTTTCCCCTTGACACCCTGAATGACGAGGTTTGGCGAGCGTCCCGACGGGCCGCGCCGGGCACGCCGATCTGGGCGTAGACGGAGCGTGCGAGAATGGCCGGCGTGAGCCATTCGCCGACCCAGACCCCGCGTCGCTACCGGGGCATCACCGCAGCCGAACGTCGCGCGCTGCGCCGCGAGCGGATGCTGGAGGCCGGACTCGAGCTGTTCGGGACCGATGGGTATGCGAACACCTCGATCCGCGGGGTGAGCGCCGCGGCATCGCTGAACTCCCGCTACTTCTACGAGTCGTTCACGAGCCGGGAGGATCTGCTCTACCACGTCTATCTGCGGATCCTCACCGAGATCGGTACAGAGGCCGGCGCGGCAGTGGCCGCCGCGACGACGATCGAGGGTAAGGCGCGAGAGGGCCTGCGCGCCGGTTGGACGATCCTCACCGAGGACCCGCGCAAGGCGCGGATCGTGGGGCTCGAGGTCGTGGGCGTCAGCCCTCGCCTCGAGCAGCTGCGCCGCGACATGCGGCACGCGCTGGCGGATCTGACCCTCAAGCAGGCGATGGTGTTCGCGGACAAGGGGGTTCGGTTCCGCCTTGATCCGGTGCTCACGGCGCGCTCGCTCATGGGCGGCGTCGTCGAGGTCCTCGTCGATTGGATCCACGGCGAGGTGAGCGCGACGGTCGACGAGCTGGTCGAGCACTTCACGCGGCTGTTCACGGCGGCCGCGTTTGCGGCCATCGAGCCCCCGGGGGCGGCGGCAGCAGCGGGGCGGCCGGCGGCGTCGGCGCCCAAGCGCAAACGCAAGCGCTGAGTGGCGCCGGGCCAATCTGTAACGGTCACCTACCAGTCGTACACGCTCGCCCCGGCGCTGTGGTAGCTTGCGCCCCGTCCGACCGCCGACGTGCCAGGTCGGCGGCAGAGAGGGAGGAGATGGGGATGATGATGCTGCGGTCTTCGCTGCGAGGGCGCACGACGCCCACGGCGATGCTCGCGTTCGTCGCGGCCCTCGCGCTCTGCCTTCTCGCCGGCCCGCCCGCGGCCCGCGCCGCCTCGCTCGTGCCTGCCCAGCCGAACGTGGAGGTGACCTCCTTCGACGGCACGCAGATCGACGCGAACTTCTTCCCCGCGACCGGACTGACCGAGGGCCAGCGCGCCCCGACCGTGCTCGAGGCCTCGGGCTGGGGACTGCCGGCCTACCCGGACTGGCTGCCGACGATCAACTCGATCGCCCTCGGCTCCATCTCGCTCAACACCGACCTGCTCGGACCGGCCGAGCTCAATGCCGCCGGCTACAACGTGATCACGTGGGACAACCGCGGCTGGTACGGCTCGGGCGGGCAGGTCAATGTCGACGATCCGGCCGTCGAGGGCCGTGACGTGAGCGCGCTCATCGACTGGTTGGCCACCCTGCCGGCGGCGGAGCTGAAGGGTCCGAACGACCCGGTGGTGGGCATGACCGGCGCCAGCTACGGCGGCGGCATCCAGCTGTCGGCGGCCGAGATCGACCACCGGATCGACGCGATCGAGCCGAACATGTCCTGGTATTCGCTCGTCGACAGCCTGCTCCCCAACGGTGCGATCAAGGCCGGCTGGGGGAACCTCCTGTGCCTCTCGGGCGAGCTCGTCGGCGCGCGCTACTCGCCCGAGCTCAAGGAGCTGTGCGCCTCCGCGCAGAGCGGCAACGTGACCTCGGATGAGATCGCCTACGGCGAGCAGGTGAGCCCCGCCCCGCTCATGGGCCAGATCACCACGCCGACGCTGTTGCTCGGCGGCACCGTCGACACCTTGTTCCCGCTCAACGGCGACATCGACACCTACGACGCGCTGCGCGCGGCCGGCACGCCGGTGAAGATGATGTGGTACTGCGGCGGGCACGGCGTCTGCAACCAGAGCGCGGGTCCGACCGATCATGTGGCCGACGTCGAGCTCGAGTTCCTCAACAAGTACCTCAAGGGCGAGAACCTGTCGATCGGCCCCGGGTTCGAATACCTCGACCAGACCGGCACGTGGCGGTCGGCGCCGTCCTACCCCGTGGCGGCGAGCGGTCAGCTGAGCGCGAGCGGCTCCGGCACGCTCACCATCAGTCCGTTCAGCAGCTCGGGCCTGCTCGGCATCGAGGCCACGAAGGCGTCCAACGCGGTCAACATCACCGTCCCGGCGCCGGCCACGAGCGTCGAGACGCTCGGGGATCCGATCCTGTCGCTCACCTACCGCGGAATCGCCAGCCAGTCGACCGTCCCGATCTACGCCCAGCTGGTCGACACCTCGACGGGCAAGGTGCTCGACAACCAGGCCACGCCGGTGCTGCTGGCCCTCGACGGAAGCACGCACAGCCTCACGGTGCCGCTCAACCTCGTCACCTGGAACGCGACGCCGTCGAGCACCCTGAGCCTGCAGCTGACCGACTCCTCGGACCTGTTCTTCAAGCAGCAGGCGTACGGCATCGTCAGCCTCAAGGCCACGGTGACCGTGCCGACGTCGCCGCCGGGCCCGCCGAGCTGACGCCGCGGGGCGCCGGCGCGGCGGATCGGCTCTGCTTGACTTCGGGGGACGACCGCGGCGGTCCCGTCGGCCGCGCCCAGCCCAGGAGAATCGCCATGGCCACAGTCGAGCACCCTCCCGCGCCGTTCAAGACCCACGAGGTCGCCAACCAGCCGCCCCCGCTGCGCGACGTCGACCTGTTCTCCACGAACCTCCCGCTGGTCGAGGCCGCCCGCCGAGAGGGGGCCGACTGGGTCCTCGAACGTGGCGCGCAGCTCGGCCGCGAGATCGGCGGCGAGCCGCTGGAGTGGGGACGCCTGGCGAACGAGAACAAGCCGATCCTGCGCACCCACGATCGGTACGGCCACCGCATCGACGAGGTCGAGTTCCATCCCGCGTGGCACGACCTCATGCGCCTGTGGAGGCGCCACGAGCTGCACTCGCTGCCGTGGACGAGCGACCGGCCGAGCCCGCATGTCGCGCGCGCCGCGCTGTATATGACCGCGATCCAGGCCGAGGCCGGCGTCGCCTGCCCGATGACGATGACCTTCGCGGTGGTGCCCGCGCTGCGGGCCTGTCCCGACCTGGCCGGCGAGTGGGAGCCGCTCATCACCGCGACGAGCTATGACCCGAGCTCGCGCCCGGCAAGCGAGAAGGGCAGCGCCGTCAGCGGGATGGCGATGACCGAGAAGCAGGGTGGCTCGGACGTGCGCGCCAACACAACCGTCGCGCGCGCCGTTGGCGCGGGCGGCAACGGCGGGGAGTACGAGATCACCGGGCACAAGTGGTTCTGCTCGGCGCCCCAGAGCGACCTCTTCCTCGTGCTCGCCCAGACCGACGAGGGGCTGTCGTGCTTCCTGCTACCGCGCATCCTGCCCGACGGCTCGCGTAACGAGATGCACATCCAGCGCCTGAAGGACAAGCTCGGCAACCATTCCAACGCCTCGAGCGAGGTCGAGTACCACGGCGCCTGGGCGCGAATGGTCGGGGAGCCCGGGCGCGGCGTGCCGACGATCATCGAGATGGTCGGCCACACGCGGCTGGACTGCACGCTCGGCGGCGCGGCGGGCATGCGCTGGGCCGCCGCACAGGCGATCCACCACGCCTCGTTTCGCTCGGCCTTCGGCGCCAAGCTCATCGACCAGCCGCTCATGCGCAACGTGCTCGCCGACCTCACCCTCGAGGCCGAGGCGGCGACCGTGCTCGCGATGCGTCTGGCGCGCGCCTACGACGAGGCCGACGCCGACGCGCGCGCGGGTGCCGATGCCACCGACGCCCAGCTGTTCAAGCGCCTGGCCACCGCCGTCGGCAAGTACTGGGTGTGCAAGCGAGTGCCTCAGCACGCCTTCGAGGCGCTCGAGTGCCTCGGCGGGGTCGGCTACGTCGAGGAGTCCGGCCTGCCGCGGCTCTACCGCGAGGCGCCGCTCGCCTCGATCTGGGAGGGCTCGGGCAACGTCATGAGCCTCGACGTCCTGCGCGCCCTGGCGCGCTCACCGCGCTCGCTCGAGGTGTTCCTCGACGAGGTCGCGCTCGCACAGGGGGCCAACGCGGATCTAGATGCGCATGTCGGGGCCCTGCGCGCTGCGCTCGCGCGGGCCGAGGACCTCGAGGCGCGCGCGAGGCGGATCGTCGAGGACATGGCCCTCGCCCTGCAGGGCTCGCTGCTCGTTCGGCTCGCCCCGCCGGCCGTGTCAGACGCCTTCTGTGCGGCGCGGCTCGGGGGGCGTGGCGGACGCGAGTACGGGACGCTGCCCGGCGAGAGCGACTTCCCGGCGATCATCGAGCGCGGCCGGGTGCCGGTCTGAGGGGGCGCCGGCCCCCGACGCTGCGGCGCGGCCCTCCGACCGCGCCGCAGCTCGCCTTGACCCGCGGTCGCCCCTCCTCAAGCGTCGCGACCGCTGTTGCTCACGGATAGGTGACCGTGACCTTCGCCGCGCCGACGAGCGCGATCGTGTCGACTCCGCTCGGGTGCGGCTCGCCGATGCAGCACTTCTCCTCGGTGAGGGCAACCGCGGTGCTCGCCACTGACACCCTGCGGGAGTCGAACATCAGACGCTCCTCGGTTCTGGTCGCGGCGATCCCAGGCTGACCCAATGTTCCCCGGGACTATGACGCCACTGGACGCGTTCAACCGTGAACGCCGTCAATTGTGGGCCGAGAGGTGTCGCCGCGTCAAGTGGCGTATGCAGGTTCGTCACACGTCCGAGCTACGGCGACCGGGGGCGACGGCGCAGGAACCCACGCGACTCTCCGTGGTGCGGGCGGAAGTCGCGGCGAAGGCCGTACACGAGCGCGCCGCAGGCCAGCGCGATGATCGCGAGGAGCACGAGCTCGGTCGGGCTCGTCCAGGACAGGCCCGACGAGGTCGCCGGCGTGGTGGCGAGCGGCGGGGCGCGGGTGGCCTGGTAGGCCTGCACGTGGACGACGGCGATCGGCGCCGCCGAGTCGCACCGACCGGCGCGGTGCGCCTTCTCGAGCCGGCGGATGGCGCGGAGCTCACTCGCGGTGAACGTCGCGAGCGAGGTGTGGGTCCGCGCGGCGGCGGCCGCGTCGGAGACGCTGGATCCGGCGCCTGTGCCGAAGCGCAGCTGCAGGAGCGCCCGGTCACTCGCCGGCAGCGCCGTCAGGCATCCCTGATAGCGCTGCACGATGGTCGCCAGCGCAGGGCCGTCATGCTGTGCGGCGGCCCCGGCGGCGGCCCCGGCGGCGGTTGCGAAGGCGGTTGCGGCCGGGGCGACGATCAACAGCGTCGCGCCACCCGCCAGACAGGCGCGACGCGCGCGCAGAGCAATGCCGCTGGGCAGCCTGAGCATTCGGCTGAACGCTAGCGAACCCCGGCGGTCAGGGCGTTCGCCAATCGGTCCGGTTAGCCGAGCGCTCGAGCGGACCGCTTGGCCCGGTACATGGCCTCGTCGGCGTGGTGCATGAGGTCCTCGAGCTCCTCGGCGTCGTCGGGCCACAGGGCGCGCCCGACGCTCGCCCGCACATCGAGGACGTGCTCACCGACAACGAACGGTTCGTCGAACGCGTGCATGACGCGCGCCGCCGCGGCATCGACCTCGGACGTGCGTGTCACCTGGCTGAGCACGATCGCGAACTCGTCGCCGCCGAGGCGCGCGACCGTATCGAGCGCGCGGACGGTTCCGAGCAGCCGCGTCGAGACCTGCCGGAGCAGCTCGTCGCCGGTCCCGTGCCCGAACTCATCGTTGATGTGCTTGAAGTTGTCGAGGTCGACGAAGAACAGGCCAAGTGGGCGACCGTCCTCGCGAGCGTCGTCGAGAGCGCGGCGGAACCGCTCGGCGAAGAACGAGCGGTTGGCGAGCCCGGTGAGCGCATCGTGGCGCGCCTGATGGGAGATGCGGTCGAAGAGCTCGCCGTTCTCGAGCCCGACGGCGGCCTGGGCGACGATCCCCGACAGGCGGTCCTGGAGATCGCGGCTCTCGGCCAGGCGGGCACCGTTAGTGGCCGCGGAAACGCTGAGGACCCCGAGCACCTTCTCGCGCGCGATGATCGGCACGTACACGATCGCCGACGAGCCGAAGGTGCGCATCATCTCCTGCACGAACGGCGACGGACTGTCCTCCCCGAAGAACAGTGCACGCGCGGTGGCGGCGTTGAACAGCTCCTCGGCCATCTCGGGATCGGTCTCACCGCGGGCGAGGCGCAGGCCACGCATCTTCGCCTCGAGGGCCGGCGGGTACCCGTGGGTCGCCTTGCAGGTCAGGCGGTCGGAGGCGCCCTGGGCCAGGAAGACCGCGACGCGGTCGCAGTCGACGAGCCGCGGCACGGATTCGGCCAGACGACGCGCCACCTCCGCGCTCGAGTCCGCGCCGGCGAGCGAGCGGGCGAAGTCGAGCAGCGCCGTCGTGTGCTCGTTGGCGCGCCGCGCCGCGGCCAGGGCGATCGAGCGATCGAGCGCGTTGGCGGCGTAGCGCGCGTAGTGCTCGAGCGCCTGGCGCTCCTGGTCGAAGACGAGCGCCTCCTGATCGTAGAGGGCAAGCAGTCGTCCGTAGTGGTGGTGATGGGAGCGGATGTCCGCCAGCAGCCAGGTGCCCGGCACGGCGGCCGCGTCCGCGGTGAGCACCTGCTCGGCCATCGCCCGGGCCTCGGCGTCCTCGAACCCGCGATGGTGGATCTCCAGCCCCGCGTCGGGCTCGGGCCGCACCACCAGGAGATAGCGTTGCGCGCGCACGGCGGTCGTGGAGCGCTCGGTGATCTTCTCGAGCGTCGAGGCGAGATCGTCGTCGGCGATGAGGTCGCCGGCCGCCCGGTACATGCTCTCGAAGCGGTCATTGAGCGCCACGAGCTGGGCCTCGAGTGCGGTGATGTGCTCCTCGGGGTTCGCCACGCGGGCGGCGGTCACCTCGTCCCAGGTGAGCTCGAACACGCAGGCGTCGGCTCCGCGTTCCGTGCAGGCCGTCTCCTTGACGCTGGCCGGCGGCGCGCCGTAGAGCATCGGCGCGACGCTCAGCAGGCCACTCGCCCATTCGCACAGGCACGCAGCGCTCGGGTGCGGAGGCACGGTCACGCGCTTGATCACCCCGTGACCCGGCGACAGCTCGACGATCTCCATCGAACTGACCGTCGAGAACTTGCCGGCCACGACGGTGATCTGGCGCAGCAGCTCCTCGGGCGAGCCGAGCGAGCGAAGCACCGTCGCCACCTGCGTCCCCGCATACTGGCGCACCGCGTTCTCGCCGACGCGCCGCGCGATCGTCGGGTCGCCGGTGACCTGCGCGGCGGCGTCGAACAGGGCGATCGACTCATCGACCGACATCCAGTTCGAGTTGTCCTCCAGGAATTCGAGCGTGCGGCGGCTGCCGGAGAGCTCGAGCAGCTCGGGGAGCGCGCGCTGCCCGGCCACCGCCCGGACCTGGCGCAGGATGCCCGCACTGAGCGTGCAGGCGAGATGACGGTCGGACCCGCCGCCAGGAGTCGCGACGGCGTCTGCGTCTGCGGCGTCGTCAAACGCCCCGCGCTCGGGCTGCTCGCGCTCACTCATTGGTTCCCAGTCGACCGAATCCCGTGCGCGCTTGAACCCGGAGCCCCCGGGACTCGCCCAATCAGTGGCAAACCGACCCAAACAGAACGGGGCCGCGCCCGTCAGCGCGCGGCGGACATCATCGCCTGACGAAGCTGCGCGGCCGTCACGACGCCCCGCAGAACACCGTCGGCGTCGACCGCGACGATGCCACCGAGGCGGCGCAACCCATCGCTACGCAGCAACGCCTCCAGCGGCTGGTTCTCGTCGATGCGCAGCTGCTGTCCCTCGTCCTCCAGCGCCTCGCTCACCGCCAGCGCCGGGCGGCCCGCGGCGATCTCGCTCTCGACGCGTGGCAGCGTCACCACTCCGAGGAAATGCCGATCGTCGTCGATCACCGCGAACCACGGCCAGTGGTAGCGATCGAAGTACTGCTCGCGCGCGTCGAGCATCGTGGTCGCCGGCGAGATCGTCACCGGCTCGCGATCCATGATGTCACTCACCCGGACCGTGGCGATGCGCCGGCCGACCGACCCCTGCGCCACCACGGCGCCCGCGCCCTGGTAGACGAACACGGCCATGAGCAGCAGCCAGACGCCGATCGAGTCTCCGTCGGCCAGCAGCACGAGCCCCGCCGCCGCCACGATCAGCGCGGCGCCCTGACCGATGCGTCCCGTCACCTGCGTCGCGCGGTTGCGATCACCGGTGAGCCGCCAGATGATCGCGTGGGCCATCTGGCCGCCGTCGAGCGGCACGGCGGGGACGAGGTTGATCACGAGCACGAGCAGGTTGAGCATGGCCAGCCAGATGAGCCAGACGAGCACCGGGGACACATGGACCGCGGTGCCGGCGGGGACCTGCGCCAGCTCGTGCGGCGAGGTGATGAGCACGCTCGCGAGCAGGCTCGCGACGATGACCCCCAGCGTCACTGCGGGGCCCGCGGCGGCAACACGGAACTCCGGCCCAGGTGTCGTCACCTCGCCCGAGGTCCGGGTCAGACCGCCGAGCATCCACAGCTCGATTCCGAGGACCTGCAGGCCGTTGCGCCTCGCGACGAAGGCGTGCCCGAGCTCGTGCAGCACGACCGACACGAAGAAGGAGAGCACGCTCGCCACGGTCACGAGGTAGGCCGCCGTCTCGGACCCGCCGAGCACCTGATGGAACGACGGCGTGAACCAGAAGATGTACAGGAACAGCACCAGGAACCAGCTGATGCCCACGCTGATGCGAATCCCGAAGACCCGCATCAATGTGAACGGGCGCCAAGCGATCATGGTGCTTCCTATCCTAGTCCCGCCGCGCCGGGAAACCATCAACCCGCGCGGGGGAAATCAGGGTCCGAGCAGCGCCACGAGGCGCGCGGCCTCGCGATCGGGATGCCCGCGCAACCGCCGCCAGGTGACCCGCACGACGCGGAACCCCGCGGCGGTGAGCTCCGCGTCACGTTCGCGGTCGGCTTCGAACGTCGCGGGGCGGTCATGTGAGGCATGGCCGTCGAGCTCGACGATGAGCCGCTGCCTGGACCAGAGCATGTCGACCTCGAAGCCCGCGACCCTCCGGTTGACCGATGGGCGCGGCAGGCCGTGCCGATCGACGAAGGCGAGGAACGCGTCTTCCAAGACGGAGCGCGTCGGGGCATCAGCCCGTGCGATGAACGCGCGCAGTCGAGTCATCGCCCGGCGACCCGAGGCACGCTCGAGGGCCGCCGCGAGCTCGTCGGGGCGAACGAGCCGACGTAGCTGCGCCTCGTTGACCGCGCGCGCCAGGCCGCGGTCGTCGAGCACGTCGGCGAGGTCGACGAGCGTGCGCACCGGCGTCGTCACCGGAACGCCGCGCCGCGTCGTCACCTCCTGCCCGGTCATCGCGCGCGAGCGATGGATTGCGACGCCACCCCGGCGCCGCTTCGACGGCGCCGTCACCTCGACGGCGGCGGGCGCGCTCTCGACGAGCTCCCAGAGGAGCGCGGCCGAGCGATGGCTGAGCACAGCGCCGGGTCCGCAGGCGAACACAGCGGCGATGGCTCGCGCGCTCGCGCCGGCCGGGACGTAGCCGACGGCGTACACGCCACGGTGCAGGCGATGCAGGCGACCCGCGGCCACGCGATGTGCGATCGCTCGCGCGCCGAGACCCGCGGCGAGCAACTGCCCGCGGGTCACGACGCCGTGCTGACGAGCGGCGAGCCGTGCGATCGCGAGCTCCGGTGGCCGACGAACGGACATCGGCCGGAGCCTGCCACGCGCTTGGGTCGGTTCTCTCGCGGGGGGCAGCCCGCGGTGTGGCGGATCGCGCGAACGTGGGGGGGCGCCCCGGGTCTGGCGGGTCACGCGACCGTGTGGATGCCCCGGGGCTGGCGGGTCATGCGACCGTGAGACGCCCCCGGGGCTGGAGGGTCACACGACGGTCACAGGTGCACCCGGCGGTCACGCTGCGTGTCGGCCGCGCAACGGGATTGGCGCGCGAGTGTCTCGTGCGGCAGTCGCGGCGCTCGAAAGTGACCGCCGCGCCGAGGGGTGTGGTCCCGCATGCACACGATGGGGCCACTAAGTGACCACACCCCCCGCCCGCGGGTCACGCGACCGTGACGGATGCGTCGCGCGAGTCACGCGTCCGCGTCCGCGCCGCAACGGCGCCGCAGCCCCGCGCGCGGGCCCGCAGCGGAACTCGCACGCCGCCGCCCCACGCCCAGCCCCGCACCGAAACTCGCACGCCGCCGCCCCGCGCCCAGCCCCGCACCGAAACTCACACGCCGCCGCCCCCCGCCCAGCCCCGCACCGAAACTCACACGCCGCCGCCCCCCGCCCAGCCCCGCACCGAAACTCGCACGCCGCCGCCCCCCGCCCAGCCCCGCACCGAAACTCACACGCCGCCGCCCCACGCCCAGCCCCGCACCGGAACCCGCACGCCGCCGCCCCACGCCCAGCCCCGCACCGGAACTCACACGCCGCCCCCCGATGCCGCATTTCGACCGCGCCGGGCCCCCCGCCCCGCGGAGGGCCCGGCCGGCCCGGCCCTATAGAGTCCCGTGCCCCAGCACCCCTCTTCATCCAAGGGAGCCATGCCAGCACACGACGTCTTGATTATCGGGGCCGGGCTCGCGGGCCAGCGGGCCGCCCTTGCTGCCGCCGAGGGCGGCGCGAGCGTGGCCATCATGAGCAAGGTCCACCCGGTTCGCTCGCACTCCGTCGCCGCCGCCGGTGGCATCAATGCCGCCATCAGCCTGGCCGACGACTGGCACTCCCACGCCTACGACACCGTCAAGGGGTCGGACTTCCTCGGCGACCAGGACGCGATCGAGATCATGTGCAGCGAGGCGCCGGCCGAGGTGATGCACCTCGAGCACATCGGCGTCACCTTCCACCGCAACGACGAGGGCGAGATGGACCTGCGCGCCTTCGGCGGCGCCTCGATGAAGCGCACCGCCTACGTCGCCGACATCACCGGCCAGGCGCTGCTGCACGTGCTCTACGAGCAGCTGATGAAGCACCACGAGACGGTCGCGCGCTACGAGGAGTGGTTCACGACGTCGCTGCTGATCGACGACGAGGGCGCCTGCGCGGGCGTCATCGCCCGTGACGTGAGGAGCGGCCGGATGGAGGCCTTCACGGCCAAGAACGTGATCCTCGCCTGCGGTGGGGCCGGACAGTGTTACAAGCCGACGACCAACGGCCTGATCGTCACCGGCGACGGCATCTCGCTCGCCTACCGCGTCGGCGCGCCGCTGATGGACATGGAGATGGTCCAGTACCACCCGACGACGCTGCTCGGCAACGGCATCCTCATCACCGAGGGCGCGCGCGGCGAGGGCGCCCACCTGCTCAACAGCCAAGGCGAGCGCTTCATGGAGAAGATGGCCCCGAACAAGATGGAGCTCGCCTCGCGCGACGTCGTCTCGCGGGCCGAGCAGATCGAGATCAACGAAGGTCGTGGCGTCGGCCCCGACGGCCAGGGGATCTACCTCGACGTCACCGTCGTGCCGCGCAAGCGCACGCTCGAGGCGCTGCGCGAGATCGTCAACCTCGGGCGCGACTTCGCCGGCGTGGACATCACGCGTGAGCCGATCATGATCCGCCCGGGCCAGCACTACATCATGGGCGGCGTCAAGACCGACATCAACGGCCAGACCTCGATCGCGGGGCTCTACGCCGCCGGGGAGGTCGCCTGCGTGTCGGTGCACGGTGGGAACCGGCTCGGCGCGAACTCGCTGCTGGACACGCTCATCTTCGGGCGGCGCTCGGGCGAGCACGCCGCCGAGCGCTCCAAGCACATGCGCATGCCCGAGATCGACGCGCTGCCGCAGCTGCGCGAGGACGTCGCCGAGATCGACTCGATCATCGCCCGCGAGCACGGCGGCCGGCGCGTGTCGGAGATCAAGGACGAGCTCGGCGTCGCGATGAACGACTATGCCGCCGTCTTCCGCGATGAGGAGGGGCTGCAGACGTGCTTGGAGATCATCAACCGCCTCAAGGAGGAGGCGCAGTCGGCCTGGATCGACGACCGCGGGACGGTGTTCAACCAGGACGTGCTCGGGGCCCTGGAGCTCGGGTACATGCTCGACTGCGCCGAGGCGACCGTCGTGGCGGCGATCGAGCGCAAGGAGTCGCGTGGCGCGCAGTTCCGGACCGACTTCCCCGAGCGCAACGACGACGAATGGCTGAAGCACATCGACATCTCCCTGAACGGCGCGGGCCCGGAGATCACCTACTCGCCCGTGACGATCACCCAGTGGCAGCCTGAAGAAAGGAAGTACTAGTGGCCGAGACGCACAGGCCTCCGCAGCCCTTCACGCTGCGGCTGCGCCGCTACAACCCCGAGTCCGGCGACGCCCCCTACTGGGACGAGCACACCGTCGAGCTCGAGCCGCACCGCTCTGTCCTCGAGGGCATTCTCGAAGCGCGAAACCGCTTCGACGGGTCGATCGGCATCCGCTGCTCGTGCCGCCAGGCGATCTGCGGGTCCTGCGGCGTGCGGGTGAACGGTGAACCGGCCCTCGCCTGTCACACCCACCTCGACGCCGCCCTGGAGAGCGCCACCAACGGTGTGATCGAGATCGAGCCGATGGGCAACATGCCGGTCATCAAGGACCTCATCGTCGACATGGACGCGGTTCACTGGAAGAAGATCCAGCGCGTCACTCCTTGGCTTATCAACGTGCAGCCGATCCCCGAGCGGGAGTACATCGTGCCGCGCGAGAGCATGGTCGACGTCACCCAGACGGCGGGCTGCATCCAGTGCGGCGCGTGCGTATCCGACTGCCTGGCGATGGAGGTCGACCCCGGCTTCATCGGCCCCGCCGCGCTCGCCAAGGCCTACCGCTTCGTCGGCGACCCGCGTGACGCGTCGCGCCACCATCGCCTGCTCGACCTCTCGCAGGACCCACAGGGCATCTACGACTGCACGCACTGCTTCAAGTGCGTCGACGCCTGCCCGAAGGACGTCAACCCGATGGGTCAGATCATGCGACTGCGCCGTATCGCCGGTAGTGACGAGCACATCAACGATGCCAACAACGGACATCGCCACGAGGCCGCCTTTGTGACCCTGATCAAGGACTACGGACTGCTGCACGAGGCCGAGCTCCTGCCCCGCTCCTACGGGGGCAACTCGTGGTTCGGCAAGTTCGCCCCCGCCGCCGGCAAGGAGATGCTCGAGTCGTTGCCGGTGGCGATCCGCGGCTTCCTGCGCCGCAAGATGACGCTGCCCAAGGTCCTCTTCGGCCACAAGCTCCCCAGCCAGGATCTGAAGTCCGTTCAGCGCATCTATGAAAAGGTGGAGAGCCGCCCCGATCGCTACGAGCTCAATCTGTACATCAGCGGCACGGACGAGGACAACGAACCGCAAGGAGTCGCGCAGTCATGAAGGTCGCCTACTGGCCCGGCTGCGTGAGCCGCGGCTTCACTCCCGAGCTGCACGGCAGCATGGCGAAGGTCGCCCCGCTGCTCGACATCGAGCTGATCGAGCTCGACCGTGCCTGTTGCACCGGCGCCGGCGTGATCGCCGAGCACAACCAGGAGCTCGCCGACACGCTCAACGCCCGCACCTTTGCGCTCGCGCAGCAGACCGACGGCGCGATGATGATGAACATCTGCTCCACCTGCCAGGGCGCGCAGAGCGAGTGTCAGGAACGCCTCGACGCGAGCGCCGAGTATCGCGAGCTCATCAACGGCAACCTCGCCGACGAAGGGCTCACCTACGAGGCCGGGCTCACCAATAAGAACTTCCTGTGGCTACTGGTGGAGGAGTTCGGGCTCGACGAACTGCGCGCGCGTGTGAAGCAACCGCTGACGAACCTCCGCGTGGGGCCGTTCTACGGGTGCTACATCGTGCGGCCGCGCAACCGACTCGGGATCGATGCCGAGCATCCGCGCGACCACTATCTCGAGCAGGTCATCGGCGCGCTCGGAGGCACGGTCGTCGAGTACGCCGGCATGCGCAAGTGCTGCGGCTTCCCGATCGTCACCATGAACAAGGAGGCGTCGTTCAAACAGGCCGGGCGCCATCTCGGTGATGCGATGGACGCGGAGGCAGATTGCCTGGTGACGCCCTGCCCGCTGTGCCATCTCAACCTCGACCTCCAGCAGCCCGTCGTCAAGACGACCGTCGGCCGGCCGGAGCTGCACATGCCGGTGCTCCATCTGCCCCAGCTCGTCGGACTGGCGCTCGGGCTCGGGCCGAAGGAGCTCGGCCTCAACCATCACGTGGTCAAGCCCACGTCGGTGATCGACTGGTCGACGAGCGTCGTCGGCGCGGCGACCGCCGCGTAGCGTCAGGCTCGCGGGTCGTGGTCCTCTACACGTGCCCGGCCCGCACCCACGGCGCGACCGCGCCGCTGGTGAAGCACCCGTGCGGCGTGGCCGCGAAGGCGCTCGACGACGCCGGGATCGACTACGCCGTGAAGGTGGTCGGCGGCTTCAAGCGCATCCCGCTCAGCAGGCGAGGCCAGCGCAAGGAGATTCTGGCGCTGACCGGGCAGAGCGACGTCCCGGTCCTCGTCCTCGGCGACGGGTCCACGGTGGTCGGCTCGGCGGCGATCGCGGCCTGGGCGCGCGAGGCGAGCGCGTCCGCCGTGACCTGAGACCAGTCAGCGCCCCTCGAACGCCCCGGCGTCGGGCGGGACGTCGACCGCGTGCTCGCGCAGCGCGGCGAGCGGGACGACGTCGAGCGCGCGCTCGTGCGTGGATCGCAGCACGACGTACGCAGCCGCGCCGTCGAGGTGGGCGCGCAGCCAGTTCGCGGCCGTCACGCACCACCGATCCCCGGGGACGAGCCCCTCGAACTGGTAGTGGGGCGCGGGGGTGGTGAGGTCGTTGCCGATGCCGCGCTGATGTTCGAGGAACTCGGCCGTGACGACGGCACAGATCGTGTGGCTGCCGGCGTCGTCGTCGCTCGTGCGACAGCACCCGTCGCGGAAGAAGCCGGTGACCGGGTCGCTGCCGCACGGCTCCAGGTCGCCTCCGAGGACGTTACGATCGGGCATCACCGGTCAGTATCGCGGCGCGGCGAGACGGCGCCGCCGGTCAGCCGCCAAGCCGCAGCCGCGTGTCGGCGTCGCCCACCGCCACGACCGTCGTCCCCGAGCGCGCGAGCGCGCGCAGGCTTCGCCGGGTGCGCACCGCGACCGGGCGCCAGGTCAGTCCGTCACTCGAGGTGATCACCGTGCCCTCGCCGGTGGCCAGGAACCGGGTTCCGGTCCACGCCACGGTGTCGAGGTTGACGTCCACGCCGACCGACAGCGCCTGCCAGGAGGCGCCGCCGTCGCTCGAGATCTGGACCTCGCCGTTGTGCCCGACGACGACGAAGCGTCCATCGCCGTAGGCGACGCCGGTCTGGAAGCGTCCGAGCCCGACGGGGAGAAGCTGCCACGCCGCCCCGGGGGCGGCGCGACGAGCGATCGTGCCGGCACCCGCCGCGATCGCCGCGCCGCCACCGACGGCAAAGGCCCGCACGGAGTGAAAGGCGGGGAAGGTGATCCGCGACCAGCGGCGCCCGTCGGCGGAGCGCAGCACGATCCCGCGGTCTCCGCCGGCGAGATATTCCGAGCCGATCCAGCTGACCGTGTGCAGGTTGAGCCGGGTCGGGATCCGGCGCCGCGTCCAGCGCACGCCGTCGGTCGAGGTCAGCAGCGTGCCGGCCGACCCGACGGTGACGAACAGGCCGGGGCCGTGGGCGACGCCGTAGAGGTCGTTGCCCGTCGGACGCGGAATCTGCTGCCAGCGGCGGCCGTCGCGCGACACCTGTACGTCGCCCGCGCCACCGACCGCGACGAACCGGCCGTCGCCCCGGGCCACGCCGAGCAGCGCGCACGGCATCGCCGTGCGGTCGACGCGCCAGTGGCGGCCGTCGGGCGAGGAGATCACGGTGCTCTCGTCCCCGACCGCGACCCAGCGGCGCCCGGTCCACACGACACCGCGCAGATCGACGGTCGTCGGCGAGCGCTCGCTCACCCAGTGGCGGCCGTCGCGCGAGAAGAGGACGGTGCCGCCCGAGCCGACCGCGACCCAGTGCCCGTGCGAGACGGCGACGCCGCGCAGGATCTCGTCGGTCGGACTGCGCACGCCGACGAGGCCCGTGGCCAGCGTCCCCTCGAGGACCGCGCCGAAGTCGCCGACCGCGACCACCTCGGGGCCGCTCGCGGCCAGCTGCCAGAGCAGCGGGCGGGGCGCGATCGTGTCCCGGGTCGGGATCGGGGCGGTCCGGATCGGCGTCCACGTGACCCCGTCCGTGCTCGCGATCACGGTCGACTCCTGGCCGCTCAGCAGCAGCGTCGAGCCCACGTGGGTCCCGCCCCACAGGATCGCGGCCGTGCCGCTGTGCGCGACCGTCCAGCGCGTGCCGTCGCGCGAGGTGAGGACGACGCCGTTGCTCCCTCCCGCGGCGATGAGACCGGGACGCGCGGCCACGCCGCGCAGGCCGGTGCTCGGCAGGCCGCTCGTGGGCGTCCAGCGTCCGCCACTCCGGGAGAGGATCGTGCCGAGGTCGCCGACGGCGACCCACCGGCTGCCGGTCCACGCGATCCCGCGCAGGTTGTGGACGACCCCGGTCGGCTCGATCCGCCAATGCGCCAGATCGCGAGAGCTGGCGATGAGGCCGTTCGCGCCGACGGCCTCGACGACGCCGTGCGCCGCGGCCACGTTCGCGAGCGTCAAGCCGCCGCCCGGGGCAGCGTCACAGCGCGCGCCGGCGGCGGCCGACGCGACCGGCGCCGTCAGCGCGGCGAGCGCCGCGCTCACCGCCAGCGTCGAGAATCGCAGGAGGCGAACCCGGCGAAGCATGATCGGCGGCCTGCGGGCTGGCACGCGGGCAACGGTAGCCGACCGCCGGGACCGGCGACCGCTGCGCGAGGGAGCACTCGGTCGCATTCGCCGGGCCCCCGACCTCACGCATCCCGCAATTTGCGTCGCCCGGACCCCTTGCCCCCGCGGAGCGCTTCGCATAGTGTGGACGCAGGCTGGATAGCTGGAAGGGGTTGAGGGGTGAGGAAGCCACCGGGACGCGTCCCGGGCCCGTTTGATGGCGGCCATGGACGGGCTGTGCTGCTGCCGGCCGCGCGGAGCCGTGCGTGAGCGCCACCGGCAGGCCCCGGGACGTCCGCGCCGAGCCCATCGCGCCCGACGCTGCGCTCCCCAGTGAGGAGTGCTTCCGCGTCGCATTCGATAACGCCCCGACGGGCATGGCGCTCACCGACCTGGCCGCCGGCCGCCGCGGGCAGTTCATCAAGGTCAATCGCGCCATGGCCGACATGCTCGGCTACGGGCAGCTCGAGTTGCACGGCGCCGACGTCTTCAGCATCAGCCACCCCGACGACCTGCCGAGAATCCGCGCCGCGCTCGATCGAGCCGGCAGCGGCGAGATGGACAGCTGGCAGGTGGAGAAGCGCTATCGCCACGCCAACGGACAGGACGTCTGGGTGCTGGTGTCCGCGCGCGCCGTCCGTGACGACCACGGGCGTCCGTCATACGCGGTCTTGCAGATCGAGGACATCGCGACGCGACGCGAGACCGATATAAGGCTCGCGCGGCCCACGCTGCACGATCCCCGTCAGGGAGCGGCGCCTCGCCGGGGCCGGCCGAGCGGGATCGATCTCGAGGCCGAGCTGCACGCCGCGCTGGTCGCCGGCGAGTTCCGCGTGCACTTCCAGCCGAGCTATGACCTGCGCACCGGCGAGATCGTGGCCGCCGAGGCGCTCGTGCGCTGGGCCCACGCCGACCGCGGACTCCTGTCCGCGAGCGAGTTCATCGGCGCCGCCGAGGAGAGCAAGCTGATCGTGACGCTCGGCGAATGGGTCCTGCGCCAGGCCTGCGAGCGCGCCGCCGCGTGGCATCGCGCCCACGGTGATCGCGCGCCCCGGATCTGGGTCAACATCGCCGCCCGCCAGCTGGAGACGGGCGGGTTCCACCGGCGCGTCGCGGCCGCGCTGTGCGAGAGCGAGCTCGATCCGGCGCGCCTGTGCCTGGAGCTCACCGAGCGCCAGCTGCTCGGGACGGCGCCCGCGGCCGCCGCCGACCTCAACGCGTTGCTGGCGATGGGGGTGTCGCTCGCACTCGACGACTTCGGCACGGGCTACTCCGGGCTCAGCTACCTGCGCCGGCTGCGCTTCTCGATGCTCAAGCTCGACCGCTCGTTCGTCGCCGGCGTCCCCACCGACCCGACCGACACCGCGTTGACCGCGAGCGTCATCGCGCTCAGCCGCCAGCTGAACGTCGCGCTCGTCTGCGAGGGAGTGGAGACCGAGGCGCAGTGCGCGCATCTGCTCGAGATGGGCGCCACCCTCGCCCAGGGCGATGTCCTGCATCCGCCGGCCGAGGCGGACGTCATCGACGCCGAGATCGCGCGTCGCCTCAGCGGCGAATGCACCGCCGCCTGAAGGCGTCACTCGCGCGCGGAGAGGGACTCAGAAGCCGGTCGACGGGAGACGGCGAACCGGCTCGCGGTCGTCGACACCCTCGTGCGAGCGGCGGCGGCCGATGTGGATCGGCATCCGGCTCGACGTCGTGCTGTGCGTGAACGGCTTGACGCGGCCCAACGGACGCGTGCGCGCGCCAAGCGAGGACCGCCGACCGTAGGGCAGACCGTAGTGGCGGACGCGCTCGTCGGGGCTTCCGATGCCGAGCATCCGGCGCTCGCCTTCCCAGACGCGGCGGCGGTTGCGCGCAGCGGCGCAGTAGCACGTGGCGGCGAGAACACTCAGTGCCGTCCACGCTCCCATGACCATTCCGAGCACCAGCATCATCCTGTCGACTCTCTCGGCCCCCTCAGGCCGCCAACCGCAATCTGAACGCGGCTTAATCGAACACTTGTCTACTAGGTGCGCCAGACGGTTCCTGCCGGCGCAGAGAGATCACGCCGCATATTGCGGGCGAATGCGGTCGGCGAAGGGGGGCCGCGGCCGCGCTCACGGAACGTCGCGCGGTGCCAGGTCGCGGGACGCCACCGGCGCCGGCGGCCGATGGCGTCGCGCGAGCGTCAGGCGCTCACTCGTCCCACGCCTGGACGCCGGTCAGCTTGGCGATCCGCCCGCTGCTCAGCTCGAGCACCGCCGCGCACAGGACGTTCGTCCCGTCCGCGTAGCGGCAGCTCTCGATGAACGCGGCGCCCTGATCGGTGCCGACGGTCGACGTGACGCGGTGCGTCATGTCGCGAGCGCTGACGTCCTCGATCCAGCCGCGGATCTCGCCCTTGCCGTGCAGGACGCGGGGCGATCCGGGCTGAGTGATGCGGTCGGCGAGCGTGACCTCGGCATCGTCGGCGTACATCGCCAGCTGCGTCGAGGCGTCGCGCTCCTCGAGCGCGCGGACGAACGTCGCGAGGTCGAACTGGGTGGTGGTGTCGGTGGACATGCGTGGGCCTCCTGATGGTTCGGTGCACTGGACGCGCCGCAGGGTCGCGCAGGGGCCGTTCGCGCTCCGTCAATCTCGCGTCAAACGGCGTACGCTTGCCGAGAGTCATGTTGCGTCTCGCTGTCCTCGGGGGAATGGCGGTAGACATAGACGGCACCGCGGTCGACGCTCCGCCCGCGCGCCGTCCCTGGTCGCTGCTCGCCTACCTGGCCCTGCACCCCGGTCGGCACGCGCGCGGCGATCTCGCCGCCTGCTTCTGGCCGGAGGTGCTCGACGCGAGCTCGCGCGCGAGCCTGCGCAGCGCGGTGTGGGCACTGCGCCGCGAGCTCGGGCCGGCCGCCGACGGCCTGCTCGTCGCCGACCGCGACAGCATCGGTCTCGCCGACCAAGGGATCTGGATCGATGCCGCCCAGTTCGCGCGCCTCGTCGACGCCGGCGAGCTGGAGGCGGCCGTCGAGCTGTGCCGCGGTCCGCTGCTCGCCGGCTTCGACGACGAGTGGGTGATCCGCGCGCGCGAAGAGCACAACGAACGGCTGCTCGCGGTCCTCGAGCGCCTCGCCGCGAGCGCCGACCGCGTCGGCGACGACCAGGGCGCGTTGCTCTGGACCCGCCGGCAGGTCGCCATCGACCCCTACGGCGAGGAGGCCCACCGCCGTCTCATCGCGCGCCTGGCCGAGCGCGGCGATCGCGCGGCGGCGCTCGTCCTCTACCGCACGCTCGCCGATCGCCTGCGCCGCGAGCTCGGCGTCGCCCCGTCGCCGGCCACGCAGCAGCTCATCCGCGACCTGCGCAGCGACGACAGCGACGGTGCGACCCCTCACCACGACGGGATCGACGCGTCACGCAGCCTGCGGCCGGCGCGACGCGAGACGCCGCCCCTGCTCGGCCGCGAGCAGGAGCTCGCGACCCTGGAAGGGGTGTGGAGCGATGTCGTGCACGGCCGCGGCGCGCTCGCCAGCATCCGAGGTCCGGCCGGCATCGGGAAGAGCCGCCTCGCCGCCGCCCTGCTCGCGCGGGCCGAGGCGACCGGGGCCCGTACGGCCGCCTGCGCCGGGCTCGACCTCGGCGGCGGCGCGCCCTTCGTGCTGTGGGCCGAGCTCGTGCGCGATCTCGCGCGCGACCTGCCGAGCCCGCCCCTCGGCCGCGGCTGGCCAAACGACCTCGCTCGTCTCGCCCCCGACGCCGGACTGGCCGCCGTGCCGGCCGAGGACACGGCCACGCTCGCCCCCGAGCTGCAGCGCGCGCGGCTCTTCGAGGCCGCCGTTTCGCTCATCGAGTGGGCGTCGCAGGATCGCCCGCTCATGCTCCTCGTCGAGGACGTCCACGGGGCGGACGAGGCAAGCCTGCAGCTGCTCGGCTACGTGGCCCGGCGCATCGCGCAGCTGCCGGTCCTGATCGTGCTCACGCGTCGCACGCCGCCCCGACGCGCCGGGGTCGATCGGCTCGAGCTGGCCCTGCGCGCGCGCGAGCTCCTCGCTGGCGAGGTCGAGCTGGGGTCGCTGCCCCCGTCAGCGCTGGCCGCGCTCGCGCGCAGCGTGGCCGAGCTGCCCGAGGAGCAGGTCAGCGAGGTCGTCGACGTCTGCGAGGGCAATCCGCTGCTGGCCACGCAGGCGGCGCGCTCGATCGCCCGCGGCGAGGATCCCGCCGCCGGGCTCGGGGCGACGGCGCGCGCGGCCGTGGCCCTCTGCGGCGAGGACGCCCGCTCGCTGGTTGCCTTCGCGGCCGTCGCCGCCCGCGACCTCGAACGCGACGAGCTCCTCTCGCTCCCCCTCGACGAGCCGGCCCGGGCGGCGGCGGAGGCGATCGACGGCGGGCTGCTGCGCGGCGAGCGCGGCCGCGTCGGCTTCGTGCACGCCCTCCTGCGTGACGCCGTCTACGCGGAACTGTCCGAGCCCTTGCGCACCGACCTGCACGGGCGCTGGGCGCACGCGCTACTGGCCTGCGAACGCGCGGGGGGACGGCGGCGGCCGGCCGAGGTGGCACGACATCTGCGCATCGCCGCCGAGCCGCGGGCCGCGGCCGACGAGCTCGCCCGGGCGGCGGTCGACGCGCGATCTCTCGGCGCCCTCAGCGAGGCCGCCGGCTATCTGCGTGAGGCGATCGAGCTGATCGGTGATCGAGCCGACCTGTGGATCGAGCTCGGCGAGATCGAGGCCTGGCGAGGGGACCGCGCCGCCGCCGAGGCCGCGTTCGCCCACGCGAGGCAGGCGCTCGCACCCGACCAGCGCGAGGGCCTCGCCCGGGCCTGGTTGCGCCGGGCAGGCTGGTACCACGGCTCGCTGTGCGTGCCGGCGCTGGTCGGGGCGAGCTGTCGTGAGGCGCTCGCGCTGCTCGGCGATGACCCCGCGTGCGCGAGCGAGCGCCGGGAGGCGCTCGCGGCGCTCGCCTGGGCCGAGGCGATCGCCGGCGACCCCGACGAGTCCGAGCGCCTGCTCGCCGAGCTGGCGCTGCTCGCGAGCTCGGGCGGCGGCGACGATCTCGCCACGTACGACATCGGCCACGCCCGCGCCTGGGCGCTCATGCGCCGCGGTCGCTTCCGGGAGGCCTACGCTCCGTCGATCGCCGCGGGCGAGGCGATCGCGCGCGCCGGGCGGCCCGACCTCGCCTATGGCTGCTGGAGCAACGTGACGGGCGCGGCGGCCGCCGCGCGCGACTTCGCTCGGGCGTTCGAGTTCGCCGAGCGGGGCCGCGACGCGCTCGCCGGCCACGGCCTGCTGGGCATCGAGGTGAACCAGCTCTCCGAGCGGGTCTTCCTGCTGTTACGAACCGGCCGGGTCGATGAGGCTCGGGCCGTCGTCGCCGCCGAGCAGGCGCTCGCCGAACGGCTCGACCAGCCCCGCCTGCTCGCACTCGCGACCGCCGACGCCGGCCTGGTCGAGCTCGCCGACGGACGCCACGAGCGCGCCGCGACACTGCTCGCCGCCGTGCTCGACGCCGCAGACGCTCCGGTGAGCCGCCCGCTCATACGCCTCGCGCGGGCCGAGGCGCTCGCGCGGGCGCGGCGACCCGAGGACGCGGCGGCGGAGTTGCGCGAGACCGTGCTCGAGCCGGTCGCGCCGAGCGACTTCCCGGCCACGCTCGTGTGCCGCCTCACGCGCGTCGAGGGCCTCATCGCCGCGGCCCGCGGCGACCGCGAGGAGGCGCTCGCGCGCCTGCGGGAGGCCGCCGAGGGGTGGCGGCGCGAGCAGCCGAGCGCCGCGGCCGACGGCATCGCGGCGGTGCTCGCCGACCTCGGCCGGCCGCTCGTCGGGCTCGTCGACCCCGAGCACGAGCACGCGCGCGTGCTCGCCGACATCGCCGCCCTGACCACCGACGACGAGGGGATCGACCATGCCATCGTTCACTGACGAGACGACCAGCGAAGCGGCCCCCGAGGCCGTGTGGAAGCTCCTCTACGACCCGGCGCGGTTCCCCGACTGGTGGGCGGGGATCGGCAGCGTGGACGTCGCTCGCGACGGCGAGTACACGATGTACCCGGAGGGATACCCCGACTTCCCGATGGCCCAGACGCTGCGCTCCGAGCGCGATCGGCAGCGCGTGACGGTCTCGTGCATGGTCTCCGACCTCGTGTTCCAGTGGCGCCTTCAGCCGCTCGCCTCCGGCCCGGGAACGACGATCACGGTCGACGTGGAGATCCCCGAGGCCGAGGCGGCGCGCCTGGACACCCAGCGTGACGTCATCAGCACGTCGCTGCGCAACCTCGCGCGCCTCGCGGCGGCGTAGACCCCGCGTTTGACGCTCGCTTGACGGACGTCTGACGGCGCCCGGCGATGCTGCCGCCTCACAACGACCGACCCGCACCGTTGCGGAGGAAAGGGAGGCGAAAGCGACATGGCCACCACCCCGATCGACGAGAACAAGCTCAATGCCTTCATGGGGCAGTTCGTGCAAGACCTCGGCGCCGCTCTGAGCGTCGCCACGGTGATGCTCGGCGACCAGCTCGGCCTCTACAAGGCGATGGCCGACGGCGTGCCGTGCACGCCGGCGGAACTGGCCCATCGCACCGGCACCGACCCGCGCTACGTGCGCGAGTGGCTGTCCAGCCAGGCGGCGAGCGGCTACGTTCACTACGACGCCGGCAGCGAGACATTCGCGCTCGAGCCGGAGCAGGCGCTGGCCCTCGCTCAGGACGATAGCCCGGCCTTCATCCCGGGCGCGTTCCAGCTCGCAGCGGCCTTGATAAAGGACGAGCCGCGCATCGCCGAGGCGTTCCGCAGCGGAGGCGGCGTCGGCTGGCACGAGCACGATCGCGACCTGTTCTGCGGGACCGAGCGCTTCTTCCGCCCGGGCTACCTCGCGAACCTGCTGTCGAGCTGGATTCCGGCGCTCGATGGCGTCGAGGACAAGCTCAAGGCGGGTGCGCTCGTGGCCGACGTCGGCTGCGGCCACGGAGCCTCGACGGTGATCCTCGCCGAGGCGTTCCCGCGCAGCGAGTTCGTCGGCTACGACTATCACGCCGAGTCGATCGAGCAGGCGCGGGCACGGGCGGAGCACGCCGGCGTCGGGGATCGCGTCAGCTTCGAGGTGGCAACGGCAAAGGACTTCCCCGGCTCCGGCTACGACCTCGTGGCGATGTTCGACTGCCTACACGACATGGGCGACCCGGTGGGCGCGGCCCGCCACGTACACCACGCGCTCGCCCCCGACGGCACGTGGATGATCGTCGAGCCGTTCGCTCACGACGACCTCGGCGAGAACCTCAACCCGGTCGGGCGGGTGTTCTACTCGGCCTCGACGATGGTCTGCACGCCGGCCTCGCGCGACCAGGAGGTCGGCCTGGCCCTCGGGGCGCAGGCCGGCGAGACGCGGCTGGGCGAGGTCGTGCAGGAGGGCGGCTTCAGCCGCTTCCGGCGCGCGACCGAGACGCCGTTCAACCTGGTGCTCGAGGCGCGGCCGTGAGCGGCGCTACGCCACGCGGCTGGCGCCGGCGCCGATCAGCCCGCGCTCGTGCAGCAGCTCGGCGAGCTGCACCGCGTTGAGCGCGGCGCCCTTGCGCAGGTTGTCGCCGACGATCCAGAGGTTGAGCGTGCGCTCGGCCGACGGGTCGCGGCGGATCCGCCCGACGAACACGTCGTCCTGGCCGGCCACGTCGATGGCCAGGGGATAGCCCGCGTTGGCCGGATCGTCGAGCACCTGCACCCCGGGCGCGGCCGCGAGCAGCTCGCGGGCGCGCTCGGGCGAGAGGTCCTCGCGGGTCTGCAGGTTGACCGACTCGGAGTGGCCGATGAGCACCGGCACGCGCGCGCAGGTCGCGGTGATCCGCAGCTCGGGATCGCCGAGGATCTTGCGCGTCTCGGCCATCACCTTGCGCTCCTCGGTGGTGTAGTCGTCGCCGTCCTTGAACGTCTCCACCTGGGGCAGGACATTGAAGGCGATCTGGTGCGCGTAGACGCTCGGGGGCGACGGCTCGCCCTGGTGCAGGATCGCGTGGGTCTGGTCCTGGAGCTCGCGAATCGCCTTGATGCCCGTCCCCGAGACCGATTGATAGGACGAGAGGATCACGCGCTCGAGGCCGGCCGCGTCGTGCAGCGGCTTGAGCGCGACGACCATCTGCATCGTCGTGCAGTTGGGGTTGGCGACGATCCCCTTGTGCTGCACGATCGCATCGGGATTGACCTCGGAGACGACGAGCGGCACCTCGGGGTCCATGCGCCACTGCGAGGAGTTGTCGATGACGATCGCGCCGGCCTGGGCGAAGCGCGGCGCCCACTCCTTCGAGGTGGCCGAGCCGGCGGAGAAGAGGGCGACGTCGAAGCCGGCGATCGCCTCGTCGCTGAGCGCCTGCACGACGAGGCCCGCGCCGGCGCCCTCGAGCGTCAGCCCGGCCGAGCGCTCAGAGGCGAAGGGCACGAGCTCGCCGGCCGGGAAGCCGCGGTCCTCGAGGATGCGCAGGATCTCCTGTCCGACGACGCCGGTGGCGCCGACGACGGCGACGCGAAGAGTCATGCCTGCGCGTCCGTCCGGGCGGCGCTGACGGTGACCGCAGCTCCGCTGCTCATGCCACGCCCTTCGGGGCGAACGGGTGCTCCGAGCCGGTCGTGCCGTCGCCGAGCTCGAATGCGTCGTGCAGCGCCCGCACGGCGGTGGCGACCTGGTCGCGCTCGATGACGCAGGAGATCTTGATCGGCGACGTCGAGATCATCTCGATGTTGATGCCCTCGCGACCGAGGACGGCAAACACCTTCGCCGCGACACCGGGATGCGAGCGCATGCCAGCACCGACGATCGACACCTTTCCCATTTCCGGATGCTCGGTGAGGGTGGCGCCCACTTCCACGGCCAGGCCGGTGAGTGCGTCGCGGGCGGTGCGCAGGTCGTCCTTGGGCACCGTGAAGGAGATCTCCGCGCTGCGGCCGTGAGCGTCGGGGTCGTTCTGCACGATCATGTCGACGTTGACGTTCGCGTCGGCGAGCGCGGTGAACACGCGCCCCGCCGCGCCCGGCTCGTCGGGCACGCCGATCAGCGTGAGGCGGGCCTCGTCGGTCGAATGGGTGACGGCGGTGATGAGCGGCTGTTCCACGGTCTCGTCCTCTCCGACGACAACGGTACCGGGACGATCGTCAAAGGAGGAGCGACAGTGAATCCGCACGCCGTGATTGCGCGCATATTCGACCGAGCGCAGCTGCAGCACGCCGGCGCCGGACGCCGCCATCTCGAGCATCTCCTCGAACGACACGACGGGCAGCTTGCGGGCGTCGGGCACGATCCGCGGGTCGGCGCTGAACACGCCGGCGACGTCGGTGTAGATCTCGCATTCGTCCGCGCCGACGGCGGCGGCGAGCGCGACGGCGGTCGTGTCCGAGCCGCCGCGTCCGAGTGTGGTGACGTCGTGGGCGGTCGAGACGCCCTGGAAGCCGGCGACGAGCACGATCGCGCCCTCGTCGAGCGCTGAGCGGATGCGGTCCGCGCGCACGTCGATGATGCGCGCCTTCGTGTGCGAGGTGTCGGTGACGATGCCGGCCTGCGAGCCGGTGAGCGAGATCGCGCGATAGCCGAGGTCGTTGATCGCCATCGCGCACAGCGCGCAGGAGATGCGCTCGCCGGTGGAGAGGAGCATGTCCATCTCGCGCGGGTCGGGAGTGCTGGAGACCTCCTCGGCGGCCGCGATGAGCTCGTCGGTCGTCTTGCCGCGCGCCGACAGCACGGCGACGACCTGGTAGCCGGCCTCGCACTTGGCGACAATCCGCCGGGCGGCGTGCTTGATGCGCTCGGCGTCGGCCACCGAGGTACCGCCGAACTTCATCGTGATCAGACCGGACACGGTCGCGCAGGATATCCCGGGTGAGTAGGGGCGGACGAGGCGGCGGCGCGGGGGGAGCGCCGCCGCCCCGTTTGGGGGCCCGCCGGCGGCGTCGGGGGGAAACGCCGCCGTCCCGACCCGGGCCCTACGCTGGCTGCGGTGCGAGATCGATGTCGCCGGCGTCCCCGTCGCCGCCGTCGACGCCGCCGGCCGGCACGCGGGTCGCCGTCCGGGCCCGGATCGGCTCGCCGTCCTCATCGACCGCAGCGATCTCGCGCACGGCCGGTGGCGGCGAGGCGCCGGGGCGCAGCACGACGAGCGCCACGGCGATCCCGATCGCGACGACGACCGCGGCGATCCCGAAGGCGAGGTGGAAGCCGCCGGTCAGGGCGACGGCCGCCGAGTGCCCGCTCTTCACCAGCGCCTTGGTGTGATCGGCGGCGATCGTCCCGAGCACGGCGAGGCCGAGCGCGGCGGCCATCTGCATCGACACGTTGATGATCCCCGATCCGAGCCCGGCGTCCTCGGCCGGCACGTCGGCCATCGCGACCGTCAGCAGTGGCATGAACGAGGTGCCCATGCCGAGCCCGACGAGCACGTAGGAGACGAAGATGAGCGGGAAGTAGCTCGTGTGCGGCCCGATCTGGGTGAGGAGCGCGAGCCCGACGATCGGCAGGGTCATGCCGACGCTCAGCAGCCGCACCGCGCCGAAGCGCTGCATCAGTCGCGCCGTGATGCCGAGCGACAACGCGGCCACGACGAGCGTCATCGGCAGGAACGCGAGACCGGTCTTCAGCGAGCTGTAGCCGAGCACGCGCTCGAAGTAGATCGCGCCGAGGAAGAAGGTCGAGAACATGCCGGTGACGAGGCAGCCCCGTACGACGCTCGAGCCCATCAGCCCGCGCAGGCGCAGCACGCGCAGCGGGAAGATCGGGTTGCTGACCCGCGCCTCCCAGAACAGGAAGCCGACGAGCAGGGCGATCGACGCGGCGCCGAAGCCGAGCGTCGCCGCCGACCCGAAGCCGTCGCTGCTCGACTTCACGATCGCGTACACGAGCGACATCCCCGCGGCGGTGATGAGCACCGAGCCGAGGATGTCCACACCCTCGCCGATCCCGAGCCCCGGGTTGCCCTCGATGAGCGCGCGCCCGGCCACGAAGGCGATCACTCCGATGGGCAGGTTGATGAAGAAGATCCAGTGCCAGTTGATCGACTCGGTGATGACGCCGCCGGCGAGCAGCCCGATCGAGCCACCGGCCACGGCGACGAAGGTGAACACGCTCATCGCCTTCGCGCGCTCGCCGGCCTCGGGGAACTCGGTGACGATGATCGCGATGATCACCGACGCCGCGAGCGCCCCGCCGAGACCCTGCACGAAGCGCGAGGCGATCAGCACCGTCTGGTCGCCCGCGAGCGCGCAGGTCGCCGAGGCCGCGGTGAAGAGCACGAGGCCGCTCAGGAAGATCCGCTTGCGCCCGATGAGGTCGCCGAGGCGCCCGGCGAGCAGCAGGAAGCTGCCATAGGAGATGAGGTAGGCGTTGATGACCCAGGTGAGGTTGGCCTGGGTGAAGTGCAGGTCGTGCTGGATCTTCGGCAGCGCGACGTTCACGATCGTCGTGTCGAGCACGATCATCAGCTGCCCGAGGCAGACGATGACGAGGGCGATCCAGCGGCGGCGGTCGCCGGTCGGAGGGCTGACGGGACGGCTGAGGGCGCTGGCGTTCACGGGTCCTCCTAACACTGAGCAGGCTACGACGACGCGGGGGCCGAGGCGCCCCCTTGGACAGCGACACCTGGCCGCCGCACGCCCGCCGTGACCCTGCGCGAGATCATCACACTAACAGGGATCATCATAATTTCAAGATTGTCCATAGTGATACGATCATTTCATGGCAACCGCTGAGACTTCCCGGAGCGTCATCGGCCTGGCGATGCGCCTGTCGAAGATGATCCACCGCCACTGCTCGGCCGAGCTGCTCGGCATGAGCCTGCGTGGCTTCGTCGTGCTCAGCTACGTCCACGAGCGCGGACAGGTCTCCCAGCAGGAGCTCGGCGAGGTCATGGGCCTCGACGCGAACAGCACCGTCCTGCTCCTCCACGACCTCGAGGACGAGGAGTACATCTCGCGGCGCCGCGACCCGACCGACCGGCGGCGACACATCATCGAGCTCACCCCGGCCGGGCGCGAGGCCTTCGTGCGCGCCGAGCGCGGCCGCGACAGCATCGAGGACGCCGTGCTCGCCGGCCTCACCGGGCCGGAGCGCGCGACCCTGAGCGGGCTGCTGGCGAAGGCGCTCGCGGGCGCCCCAGGACCGCCGCCGGCGGGCAAGCGCGGGGGCGACGGCGCGTGCGCCGGGGCCGACGCGCCGGCCGACGTCGCGGCCGCGGCTCGCGGCTGAGCGGGCGGCGTTCACGCGGGGTCGCTCCGGGGGCGGGGCGGGGCGGGCGGCGTTACGCGGAGCCGCTCCGGGGGCGGCGGCGGGCGGCGTTACGCGGAGCCGCTCCGGGGGCGGGGCGGGCGCACCGGCCGACGTCTCGGCGGCGGCTCGCGGCTGAGCGGGCGGCCTTCACGCGGAGTCGCTCCGGGGGCGGCGGCGGCCTCACGGGGATCTCGGCTGCGACCGCCGGCGCGGAGGCCCCGGCGTGAGCTGTCTCGCGCGGCGCGCCGCCGCTCGGGCGTGACGCCACGGTGACAGATGCGCCCCCCGGGTCACGCTGCGTGTCTGTCGTGTAACGGAACCGGAACGAGAGCGTGCCGTGTGGCGGTCGCGGGGACCGCTCGGTGCGGGGTGTGCGCCCTAACGCACCCTATGCGGTGCGTTCGGGACCACACCCTCCGCCCGCGGGTCACGCGTTTGCAACAAACGCGCCGTACGGGTCACGCGTTTGCAACCAGACCGGCACGCGAGTACGACGCGCGCCGACGGCCGGGGCGGCCCGGCGCACCAAGGCCCTCACAGGGTCCGGCGCCCCGAGAGCGCCTTCCCGAGCGTGACCTCGTCGGCGTATTCGAGATCGGCGCCGACGGGCAGCCCGCTCGCCAACCGGCTCACGGTTACCTGCGGCACGCGCTCGCGCAGCCCCTGCGCGATGTGCAGCGCGGTCGCCTCGCCGGTCGTCGTCGGATTCGTGGCGAGCACGACCTCGCGCACCGGCTCCTCGTCGCTGGCGACGCGAGCGAAGAGTTCGGCGATCCGGAGGTCCTCGGGATCGATGCCGTCGATCGGGGACAGGGCACCGCCGAGCACGTGGTAGACGCCGTGGTACTCGTGCGTGCGCTCCATCGGGATGACGTCGCTCGGCTCCTCGACGACGCAGATCACAGCGCGATCGCGCCGTTCATCGACGCAGATGCGACAGCGCGGCTCGTCGGCGAGGTTGAAGCACACCTCGCAGAGCACGATCCGCTCCTTGACCTCGCGGATCGCCTCGGCCAACGCGCTCGCGTCCTCGTCGGAGGCGCGCAGGATATGGAAGGCCAGACGCTGCGCGGTGCGGTTGCCGATCCCGGGCAGCTTCGACAGCTCGGTGACGAGACGCTGGACCGGTGGGGCGAAGGTGCTCACGGGGCGAGTCTAGAGCGGGGCCCCACCGTCACCCTGATTCGCGGCCCGTCACGGCGAGATCGCGTCTGTCGCCTCTCCCCGGTGCGGCTAGAACCCCGGCAGCCCCAGCCCCCCGAGCGCCCCGGCATCAAGGCCGCCCGTAACCCCGCTCAGCTTCGTCGCCGCCAGCTCCTGCGCCGCGCGCAGCGCCTCGTTGGTGGCGGCCAGCACCATGTCGGAGAGGATGTCGACGTCGTCGGGATCGACGGCATCGGGGTCGATGCGCACCGACTGCACCACCAGGTCGCCGGTCACCTTCACCGTGACCATGCCGCCCCCGGCCGACGCCTCCACGACCTCGTTCTTGAGCGCCTCCTGGGCGGCCTGCATGTCCTGCTGCATCTTCTGGACCTGAGCGAGCATCTGCTGCATGTTCGGCATCTTCGGCTGCGGCATGGTCGGTGGCTCCTATGAAGAGAAGGGGCGAGCGCGATCTGAGGTCATGATGGCGCGGAAGGCGCGTCGTCGGGCAGCTCCTCGGCGTCGAACTCCGACATGAACCGCGCGACGAGCTCCTCCTCGGAGAGCGTGACGACCGCCCCGCCCTCCTCCTCCAGCAGCTCGCGAAGCTCGTAGGAGGGCCGCAGGCGACGGCCGGTCACCTGCCGAAGCGCCTCGGCCACGGCCGTCCGGTTGGCCGCGTCCTCTGCCTTCTTCTTCAGAAAGGCGGCACTCGGCGCGAAGGCGACCGTCAGCTCCTCGCCGGCGAGCTCGACCGGCTGAGCGTCTGCGATCACGGCCGCCAGCAGAGCGTTCTCCCCGCGCACCAGATCGAGCACGGCCGGCCACATCGATCGGAGCTCGGCGACGTCGATCGGATCCGTGGAGGGCGAGGCCGCCGGCGCCGCTGCCGCGCCCGTCGCGGGCACCCGCGCCGCCGCCGGAGCGAGCGCAGCGTCGGCGCCGTTGGGCGGGACCGGCACGGACGCCGCGTCCGGGATGGCCGGCGTCGCCGCGGTGTCGGCCGCCGGAGCGTCAGGCGGACTCGGCGCCAACGCGGCGCCCGAACCGGCCGGCGCCGGCGCGGGGCCAGGCGCACTCGGCGCCAACGCGGCGCCCGAACCGGCCGGCGCCGGCGCGGGGCCAGGCGCACTCGGCGCCAACGCGGCGCCCGAACCGGCCGGCGCCGGCGCGGGGCCAGGCGCACCCGGCGCCGACGCGGCGCCCGAACCGGCCGGCGCGGGGCCGGGCGCACTCGGCGCCGACGCGGCGCCCGAACCGGCCTGCGCCGGCGCGGGGCCAGGCGCGCCCACCGGCGCGGGCGGCGAGCCACCGCCGGCTCCGGCCGTGAGCGCCGCCTCGACGCGCTCGAGGCGGGCGAGCAGCGCGCGCATCGAGGGGTCGACCTGCGGCGTGGCCGCCTTCACGATCGCCAGCTCGAGCTGGGTGCGCGGCTCGGAGCCGGCCTTGACGGCCTCGAGCGCCTCGGCGAGCAGCTCGAGCACGCGAACGACGGCGGCGGCCGGCACGCGTGCCGCCTGATCGCCGAGCGCGGCGTCGAGCTCGGGCGTCACGGACAGCTCCGCGGGGACGGTCCCGAGGGTCTGGACGACGAGCAGCTCGCGGGCGCGGGTCTCGAGGTCGCCCATGAACGAGCCGGCGTCGCGGCCGCTCTCGACGCAGCGCTGGATGGCGAGCATCGCGCGTCGCGCGTCGCCGGCGGCGACCGCGTCGAAGGTCTCCCCGAGCAGCTCGGCGTCCACCACGCCGAGCACCGCGAGCACGTCGGGCAGCGCGATCTCCTGGCCGCTGTAGGTGACGAGCTGCTCGAGCGTGCCCAGCGCATCGCGGAAGCTGCCGGTGGCCGAGCGCGCGATCGCCGCCGCGGCCTCGGGAGGCAGGACGATCGAGTCGGCCTGCGCGGCGCGGCGCACGACGCTCGTGATCTGATCGACGGTCGGACGCTGGAAGTCGAAGCGGTGGCAGCGGTCGACGACGGTCGCGGGAACCTTCTGCGCCTCGGTCGTGGCCAGCACGAACACCGTGTGCGGGGGCGGCTCCTCGAGCGTCTTGAGGAAGGCGTTCCACGCCGCCGAGGACAGCATGTGCGCCTCGTCGAGGATGTAGACCTTGTGACGCCCGGAGACGGGGGCGTAGGCGACGCTCTCGCGCAACTCGCGGATGTCGTCGACCGAGTTGTTGGAGGCGGCGTCCATCTCGATGACATCGAGCGACATCGCCGCAGCGATCGAGCGACACGAGTCGCACACGCCGCACGGCGTGACGGTCGGGCCCTGCTCGCAGTTCAGGCAGGCGGCGAGGATCTTCGCCATCGAGGTCTTGCCCGTGCCGCGGGAGCCGACGAACAGGTACGCGTGGTGCACGCTGCCGCGCTCCACGGCGTGGCGCAGCGTGCGTACGACGAGCTCCTGCCCGACGACGTCGTCAAACGAACGGGGACGATGGCGACGGTACAGAGAGGGCGCGCTGGACACCGAACGGTGAGTGTAGCCGTGGCCGCCGCGGCGACGATCCGCTCGCCGCAACCGGTCTAGGGTCGAGCGAGGGTTGCCTGCGCGGGCCGTAGCTCGTACCGTCGCGAGTGGGACCTGGTGCCCGTGCCGCTGACGACGAGGACGCTTGCGGCGACCGGCATCAGGTTCAGCTGACGCTCACCGCCGGGGTCGGGCCAGGGCGCGGCCCGACCCCGGCGAGTCGCGGCAGACGGCCGCCGTAACGCGTCCGAGCCGAGTAGCGTCTGGCCCATAACGATGGCCGTCACCGCCTCTCCCGGATCCCCGACGCCGGTCGTCGCCGCACGCTCGGCGTGGGCGCCGCGGGCCGCGACCGCACTCGGCGTCGCCGCGCTCGCGATCGCCCTGCGCCTGATCGCCGGCGTCGGCTTCGCCAACTACGACACGCTGTACGGGCTCGTCTGGGGCCAGCAGGCCGCGCACGGCCACACGCCGACCTACGACGTGCCGATCGCCCCGACGCCCCACCCGCTCGTCGAGGCCGTCGGCTTCGTGCTCACACCGCTCGGGCCCGACGCGATGCGCAACGTGACGGTGGCGCTCGGCTTCCTTGCGCTGGCGGGCTGCGGCGTGGTCGTCTACCGGCTCGGCGCGCTCGCGTTCGGGCGCGCCGCCGGGCTCATCGCCGCCGTCCTCGTGCTCACGCGCGTGCCGATCGTCTCCTACGGCGTGCGCGCGTACGTCGACGTGCCATACCTGCTCTGCGTGCTCGGCGCGCTGCTCGTCGAGTCGCGCCGCCGACGCGCCGGCTGGCCGGTGCTCGCGCTGCTCGCCGTCGCCGGGCTCCTGCGCCCGGAGGCGTGGGCGCTCTCCGGCCTGTACTGGCTGTACCTGTGGCCATCGCGCTCACGCGCGACGATGGCGCGCCTCGCGCTGCTGGCGGCGAGCGCCCCGGTCGTGTGGCTCGGCAGCGACCTGGTGGTGACCGGCAATCCGCTGTGGTCGCTGACGCACACGCGCGACGATGCGAGCGCGCTCGGGCGCAAGACCGGCGTCGCCAACGTGCCGCAGTACATCCCGCGGCGCATCGGCGAGGTTCTCGGCGCGCCCGAGCTGGCGTGCGCGGCGCTCGGCGGCGTCCTGTCACTGCTGTGGCTGCGCGAGCGGGCGCGCGTGCTCGCGATCGTCGGGGTCATCGCGGTCGCGGTGTTCGCACTGTTCGCGAGCGCGGGACTGCCGATCAACACCCGCTACGCCTTCTTCGCCGCCGCGATCCTGTGCCTGTTCTGCGGGGCCGGGCTGTTCGGCTGGCGCCTGCTCGCTCGCGACGACCCGCACCGGCGCCCGTGGATGGCGGCCAGCGCGATCGTCGCGCTCGGGATGCTCGCGTTCGCGCCCTCGCAGGTGAGCGACCTGCGCACCCAACTGCGCGCGCTCTCCAGCCAGCAGGTCGTCGCCGACGACCTGACGGCACTGACGGCCAACGGCGCGATCAGCGCGCGCTGCCTACCGGTCGGCGTCCCCAACCACGCGCCCGTGCCGCTGCTCGCGCTGCAGCTGCAGACGAGCCCGGCCGAGATCGTCAGCGGCGACAACGACCTGCTCGGCGCGGCCAACCAGATCAGCCACGGCACGTTCGTCGCGCCGGCGGACGCGCAGGCCCGCAGCTACATCCTCGATCCGAACGACCCGGCCACGCTCGCGCGCGCGCACCCGGTCCCCACCGGCTTCGCGCTCGCGGCGGCCAACCGCTCATGGCTCGTGTACCGCAACTGCGCGTAGCGGCAAGTGGACCGTGCACCCTTCGTCGTGGCGAGGCCTCGGACGCCGAGCCGTCGATCGTGACTCCGGCCCGGGAACTCCCGTCGCGCCTGCCGATGACCGCTTAAGGCTGCTTCCTTCCGGACCTGACCTGGTTCGCGGGTCGACACCGCTCGAGACCCGGACCATCAGCGCCCCGATCGTCGGAGCAACCCGAGGCTGTCGCCCCTCGAAAGGGGATTCAGCCCCGCTAGAGCGGATTACGGGTACAGGGCACCGCTACCTCCCCGCCTAGCACGGTCCACCGGTCATCGTAGTGGGTCGCGATCCGGCGAAGCGATCGATGATCGCCTCGCCCGTCGCGCGGACCATCTCCAGGGTGCGCGGACGGCTGAGGCGAACCATCGGCAGCGCCGCGAGGTCGAGCAGCGTCTGCCCGTGCGGAGGCAGCGCGGCGAACATCCGCGAGGCCGCGAGTATTTGCAGGCGCTCGGCTGGCGCCATGGTCGTGATCTCAAGCTCCGCCCCCCACCCGAGCAGCACGCTGCCACCGAGTGGCAGCGAGGCGGGCGCCGGCCGCAGCGTGACCCGCGCCCGCTCCCCGCCGCGCACCGACGGCAGATCGGGCGGGACCCACGACGCCGCCCGAAGATCGACGCTACGCGGACCGGCGAGCACCTCGCCGTCAACGATCACGGCCAGGTCGTCGCTCAGCACGCACCGCCCGGCCTCGCGGGCCAGCCAGCTGAGCGTCGTGCTCTTGCCGGCCTCCTTGACCCCGAACAGCATCACCGCGACGTCGCCCAGCTGTACGGCGCCGGCGTGCAGCGCCTCGTGGCCGCGCCACTGCCACGTCAAGGCGGCGGCCGGGGCCAGATAGGGGTGGAGCAGCTCGTCCGCCGTCGGGCGTTCGGGGAGTGAGAACGTCACGGCCTCCTCGTCCCGGCGTGCCCGCAGCCGACCACCGCCCAGCAGCGCCACGTCGGCCGCCCGTTCGTCCAGATGCGACGGCGATGAATCGGGCTCGGACACGGCTACCGAGACGCGCAGCCTCGGAGCGTCGTCGGCGACCGCCTGCATCCACGGCTCGGCACCAGCCAGGCCGTCGACGCGCAGGCCGTAGGCGCCGATCGCCGACGGCTCGCCCGCCGGCGCGGACCCCGACGAGCGTGGTGCCGCCGCGCGCGCACCGGCACCCTCGACCGAGGCGAGTAACCCTGCAGTGAGCGGCATTGTCGACCGCGAAGAGGGCCTATCCCTCGAATGCCGCAAATCGGTAGACTCCGCGCGTCGCGACGCCGCATCCGACGGACGAGGTGCGCGCGCGCCGCGGCGCAACTGGCGGATGCGATAGGGGAGGTAGCGGATGCACGGGCGGCGTAGCGTAACTGAGCGCTCTCTGTTTCTCGCGGCGACGACGGCGGCCGTCGTCCTGCTCGGTATGAGCTCGAGCGCCCTGGCCGGCGGCGGCCCCGGCGGCGGTGCCTGCTCAGGGCTGTCGATCACCTCGCCGTCAACGCTGCCCGCGGCGACGACCGGCACGAGCTACAGCTACGCGCTGACGAGTAACGCACCCGCTGGCTGCACACCTGTCTGGTTCGTCCTCGGGCGTCTCCCGGCGGGCCTTCACATCGACCCGGCCACCGGCGTCATCTCGGGCACCGCCCCGGCCTACGTCCAGACCGCGTCCTTCCAGGTCGTCGTCGCCGGGCCCGGCGGCTTCGACAGCGAGTGGGCGACGCTCCCCGTGACCGACACGATCACCGTTGGAACGACCGGCAGCCAGTTGACGGGCGAGGTCGCCGACGACCACAGCGGCGTCTATGTCGCCGACGGCGGAGCGAACGCCGTCTACCACCTCAGTGCCACCAATCCACCGGTCGTGCTGACGCCGCCGGCGCTCTCGGGCCTGGACTTCCCCGAGTACCCGGCCGTCGCGTCCGGAGACGTCTTCGCCGTCAACTTCTACGCCCCGACGAACACGATCAGCTCGACGGCCCCGTCGAACGCGACGATTCCCGTCCCGGGCTGCTCGGGCGCGGCGGACATCGTGGCCACGCCCTGGGGTCCGCTCACCGCACCGCAGCTCGTGGCGTCGTGCTTCCTGAGCGGGAACGTGTTCGCGCTCAGCGAGAACGGGAGTGGGACCTACGAGCCGACCTCCGTGTACTCGTACGGCCCCAGCGGCCTGCCGGCCGGCGTGGCGCACGTGTGGGGCAACGACTACCTGGTCGGTGACCAGACGAGCAACACCGTGACCCTCCTGTCGTTCCCGACGACCGGCAGCCTGCAGCCGGCGACCGTCCTGGCCACCGTGTCACTGCCGGCCGGCAGCGAGCCGGCCGCGATCGCCTACGACCCGTTCAACTCGACCGCGTACGTGGCGGATGCGGCCACCAATGAGGTGAGCATGCTCGACGTCGACCAGGCTCCGCATGGCGGCGGCTGGACGCTCACCGACACCGGCGAGGTCGCGGTCGGGACGGCGCCCTTCGGAGTGGCGGTGGATCCGGACACGGGCACGCTCGTCGTGGCCAACTCCCGCGACGACGATGCGGACGTCCTCTCGCTCTGGGCGCCGACCCCGAAGATCCTCTACCAGGTCAGCACCGGGCACATCCCGGCGAGCGTCGCGATGGTCGGCTCGCTGACCTACGTGGACAGCCTGGACGACGGAACCGTCACCGTGTTCGACGCGTCCGCAACGCCCGGCGGTCCCTTCCGCGGCCGCTTCGGCCATCCCTGGGACGATTCCCATGGCTGGCACAACTGGAACCCCCTCATCCCCTAGACCAACTGCTCGACCTACGACCCTGGAGAACAGCCATGTCCCACGATTCCTCGCATGGTCCGACAATGAGCCGCGATGAGGGCGTTGTCGGCGCGGGCGCGCAGGAGCGCCCGGCCTACCAGCCGCCGGCCCTCTTGGTGCTCGGCGACGTCGGCCAGCACACGCTCGGCGCCGGCAGCAGCACGAGCGACGGCCCGCTGCCCGGCGGCGCCCACCCCTGATACCGCGCTGCGTGGTCGGGCTCGGGTCTCGCGTCCGACCACACCGGCGTGTCGCTCCGCGGTGATCCGCGGGGCGGCGGCCGCGAGGGCCCGGACGGGTCGCTGGCCGCAGCGCCGCTCGGGCGCCTGGAGCGCGCCTTCGGCCTTCCGATCGGCGCACAGGCCGGCGTTCCGCGGCTCGAGCGATCGACAGAGGACGTACGCAGCGCGCTCGAGCGGGCGGTGCTCGGGGCGCTGAGCCGCAGGCCGTGCGCCGTCGCCTTCTCCGGCGGCCGTGACTCCTCCGCGGTGCTCGCACTCGCCGCCTCCGTCGCGCGACGGCACGGCCTGGAGCCGCCCGTGGCGCTCACGCTGTCGTTCGCGGGCGCGCCTACGACGCACGAGCGCCGGTGGCAGGAGCTCGTCATCGCCCACCTCGAGCTCCGCGACTGGGAGCGGATCGAGCTCGACGGCGAGCTCGACTTCCTCGGCGAGCTCGCGTGCGCCGGGCTGCAGCGTCACGGCCTGCTGTGGGCGCCCAACGCGCACTTCCTCGTGCCCCTGTTCGCGCGTGTCGCGGGCGGGAGCCTGCTCACCGGAGTCGACGGCGACGGCCTCCTCGGCTGGGGCTGGGCGCACCTGCGCGCTCGCCTGCGGGCGACCTGGAGCCGGTCGACCCACGCGATCTGCTGCGGTCTGCGCTCGCGGTCTCGCCCAGGCCCGTGCGCGCCGCACGGTACCGCCGCCGTGACAGCGGCCCGTGGACGTGGCTGCGTCCGACCGCGCTACGCGAGATCACCGGGCTCCGTGCGGCCGAGCGAGCATCGGAGCCAGTTCGCTTCGACCGACGCGTCGATTGGTACGCGCGGCGTCGCTATCTGCACGTGGCGGCCCACAACTTCCGGGCGCTCGCGGCTGATCACGACACGCTGCCCGTGCATCCGCTTCTCGACCGGGGCTTCCTGTCCGCCTTCGCCACCCGCGGCGGCCGTGGCGGCTACGGCGACCGCACGGCGGCGATGCGCCGTCTGTTCGGCGACCTGCTGCCGGAGCCGGTGCTGACGCGCGCATCCAAGGCGGAGTTCGGCGCCGCGTTCTGGGGTGCGGCGGCACGCGCCTTCGCCGCGTCATGGGACGGCTCCGGCGTCGACGACGAACTCGTCGACGCCGACGTACTGCGCGCGGTGTGGCGGGGAGAGAATCCCCCACCGGGTGCCGCGACGCTCATGCAGGCGGCGTGGCTCAGCGCGAACGGGTGAGGAACGGTGCGAGGAGCCTCGTCATCCGGTCCGCGCGCCTACGCGCGGACCGGATGACGTGAGATCTCGACGAATCCCGTCCCGCCGACCTCGTCTCCGTCGAGCCAGGCGTGCGCCTCGAAGCCGTCGGCCGGCGAGGTGACGCCGATCACCAGGTCGCGGTCGCTGCCCTGGGCGGCATGCCAGGCCTGCCACACGACCGACCTGACCAGGCACCGCTCCTGGCGACGACGCAGGACGGCTGCCACCCCCCGCGCCGACGGCGGCGGGCCGACGGGAGCAGGCGGGACGCGGACCTGCTCCAGTCCGCCGAGCTGCAGCTGGCGACGCACGCTGCGGGCCGCTCGCTGAGCCCACCACGCCGCCCGGAGTGAGCTCCAATCGGACCGCGACAGGCTCCGCAACGCCGACGGGAGATCGCGTGGGCGGATCGTCGCAGTAGGAGGAAGGGTGGCGCTCATACGAGAAGTGCTCCGTGGTCCGGGCCAGTCTACGGGGCGGGCGTACGCCCCACAAGACTGGGACCGCCCCGGGGCCCGCGACGGACGAAGCCCCGGATCGCGGCGAGATCCTCGTATCCTGTGCCCGTGGCCAAGGTACGGATCATCGCCCGCCCGCTCGCCGTGGCGGTCGTCATCTCGGCCATCTTCCTCCCGGCAGCGCTCGGCGCGAGCGCTTCGCCGGCGCAGCAGATCTACGGCATCGTGCTGTCGGCCGTCCAGCACGTGAACACCGAGAGCAACTCCACCCAGGCCGCCGATTACAAGGCCGCCGACAAGCAGGCCCAGCCCTGCTCGACGGCGCTCGTCTCGTTGCTGCCCGGGCAGCCGGCCGCGGTCACGAACGCCACCATCAGCGCGCTCCAGAACGAGCTCTACGTGACCTACACGGCGACGGCCCGGCGAAGCGCACTCGGCCCGCTCGCGAGCGCCGCGAGGAAGGTGTCGGTGGTCGTGGCCACTGCCCGACGGCGAGGGGAGCGACTGGCGCCGTCGATCAGCGCGTTGACCGCACTCGGCAAGGCGGTGGCGTCCCAGGATCGACTGCAGTTCTGCAAGGACTATCAAGGGCTGGTCGCGCGCCGGCTTCAGGCCGGCTCGGGAACCGAAGGGCACCCGCGCGAGTACCGCTCTGTATGACGAGCTCACGGCCGCGACCGGCGCACTGGCGAACATCGCTGACGGCGGCCATCCCCTCGGGCTGCCGCTCTCCGCCGCGGCCGTGACGCGGCTGCGCACGGCGACGAGCCTCGCGGTCGCCCGCCTGGCGGAGGATCAGCGCGACGCCGACGCTCAGCTCACCTCGTTCCTCGCCGGCGCGCCGGTCGCGCTCCCGCCCAGCACACCGACGGGCGCCACGGGGCCGACCGGCGCGAGCGGGCCGACCGGCGCGACCGGACCGGGCGCCTGACGCACCCGCGGCCGGCACCGTGCACGCGGGCGCAGAGCCGCTCAGCCGGTGGGACCGGGCCTCGGGATACGTGATCGGCGAGGAGCGGGGAGTGCCTCCGCTGCCCCGGCCCGTTTCGGGCCGGGCCGTGGACGCCCTGGTCGACGCGATGCTCCCCGCCCTGCAACGGCCGCCCTGCTACGTGACCTTCTCGGGCGGACGGGATTCCTCGGCGGTGCTCGCCGTGGCCGCTCACGCCGCCCGTCACCACGGGCTGCCGGCACCGGTGCCGGTGACGCTGCGCTTCGCGGGCGCCGAGTCCACCGAGGAGTCCGACTGGCAGGAGCTCGTGATCGCCCACGTCGGTCTCGACGACTGGGTCCGCCTCGCGTGCGCCGACGAGCTCGACTACCTCGGAGACCTGGCCTGCCGCAACCTGCGCACCCATGGACTGCAGTGGCCCCCGAACACGCACATCTTCGCGCCGATGTTCGCGCAGGCCTGCGGAGGATCGATCCTCAGCGGGTATGGCGGCGACGACCTGCTCGACTGGCACTGGGGCCGCGTCCGGACGCGGCTGACCGCGCCGGGTCCGTTGCCACCCCGGGCGCTCCTCGCCGCGGGCCTGACGCTGGCGCCGCCCCGCGTCCGCGCCGCGCGCGCGCGGCGCACCGTGCCCCGCTACGCGCCGTGGCTGCGACCGCGAGCCGAGCGGTACTTCAACACGATGGTGGCGGCCGAGGGGGCCTCCGAGCCAATCGTCTGGGCGCGGCGGGTCGACTGGTTCGCGCGCCGTCGCGAGGTGCGTGTGACGCAGCGGACGCTGGGCCGGCTCGCCGACACGTGTGGCACCGTGGCCTGCGAACCGTTGCTGGACCGACGCTTCATGGCGACGCTCGCGGCCGAGGGTGGCCGCGCGGGGTACGGAGACCGCAGCCGGGCCATGGACGCGCTGTTCGGCCGCCTGCTGCCACAGCGCGTGTCGACCCGCCAGAGCAAGGCGGAGTTCAGCGCCGTTGTGTGGGGCGAGCGCGCGCGTTCGTTCGCTGCCGCGTGGGACGGCTCGGGCGTCGACGCCGAGCTGGTCGACAGCGAGGCGCTTCGGGCCGAGTGGCTGCGCGAAGCACCACGATTCGGAGCGGCCTCACTGCTGCAACAGGCGTGGCTGGCCACTGCCGGACAGAGCGCGAAGCCGGCGACGGAGCCGGTTTGAGATCGGATCGGCGGCCTGTCACCATACGCGCCGTGCCCGGACCGACTCCGCCTCCGCCCGACGCGATCCTCAAGCTTCGCGAGGCCGAGCTTCACTGGCGCGACGTCGAGGGCGAGGTGATCGTGCTCGACATGACGCGCTCGGAGTACGTCGCGCTCAATCGTTCGGCCGCTCCGCTGTGGCACGCGCTCAACGAAGGCGCCACGCGAGCGCAACTCGTGGACCTCCTCAGGGCGGAGTTCACTCTGGACGATCCGACCGCCCAGCGCGACGTCGACGCCTTCATCGAGCAGTTGCGCCACCAGCAACTGCTGTGCGAGCCGGAGTCCGGCTCCGACGGCTGATGCGGCGTCCGGTTGGCAGGCCGGCGGCCTGCCAACCGGTGAAAACGTCTTCGCTTCCTAGGCCACCGAGCCGCCGCCGCCCGCACCGCCGGCGTTGCCCGAGCCCATGGCGTCGGTGCCCATGCCCTTCTGCGTCAGCTCCACCACGGAGCCGATCACCTCGAGGCGGGGTGACTCGTAATCGGTGCCCGACCGAGCCGAGGCGGCGACGTCGGCGCGGTCATCGTGTCGTGCGGTCATGTCTTCTCCTTGACGCAATCAGCAGTAGGTGACGCGGACGACGCCGCTCATACGACAGGCGTGGGCGGTGTGCCCTCGATGATCGACGGAAGCACGCTTCGGCACGTCGCCGCATAGACGCCGTCCGGATAGACGACCGTGATGGCCGTACCCCCGACAAGCGGAGTGCCCGCGGGCTGATAGGGGTTGAACTGTGCGCACAGACCAACCACGGCGTCAGTCGAACCCGGCTTCGTCGCAGTCGGAGGCAGCGAGTCCTGGCAGATCGTGGTGACGAGCGTCCCGATGTTCTTGAACACCTGCCCGAACACCTGCGTCTGGTTGGTCGTGGTGACGTCAGTGGGATTGTTCCCGGTCGCGAAACCGACGTAGGTGCCGCACGCAGCCCCATGGGTGAGCCCCAACGGCGTCACCACTGCCGCGTGTGCAGGCGACTTGACCGTGAGCAGGTAGTGCGGCGCCGTCGCCTGAGCAGCGGCGGGAGATGCTATGAGCAGTGCGCCAACCACCAGTGTTGGCACCGACCAGCGCCGTGACATTCACACATTCCTTTCCATGGATTCCTGCGAACGAGGAACAGGCCTACGCACCCGACGAATGCGTGCCGTTGAAGTCACGCGTGGCCTAGCCCCGGACCGCAAAGCTGCGCGGAGCTTAACACGATTGCGCAAAGGTTTGCAACTGGCTCGGCGACCGGGTGTCCGAGCGATGGCCTCGACGTGGCCGGCGGCGGTTACGGGGTCGGCGGCGGTATCGTCATCCTCGGGCTGGGCGCCTCGCCCGCCTCCGATCTCATCCGGCCAGACGCCTTGTCAGACCTTCCTACGCTCAGCGTGCGCGGGCTCACACGCGACTTCGGCGACCGGCGCGTCGTCGGTCCGCTGACGGTCGATGCGGCCCCGGGCGAGCGGGTCGCCCTCGTCGGGCCCAATGGCTCCGGCAAGTCGAGCTTCCTGCGCTGCGTCGCCGGCGTGCTGGCCCCGAGTGCCGGGAACGCCTCGGTGTGCGGCTTCGCCGCCGGCACGCGGGCGGCGAAGCACCTGATCGGCGCTTCGCTCTCCCAGGAGCGCTCGTTCTACCTGCGGCTGACGGGCGAGGCGAACCTGCTGACCTTCGCCCGGCTACGCGAGCCGACCGAAACGGCGCGGGCAAGCGTGCGCGTGGTGATCGCCGAGCTCGGCATCTCGACGATCGCCGCACAACGCGTCGATCGCTGCTCGACCGGGATGGTGCAGCAGTTGTCGTTGGCCCGTGCCCTCCTCGGCCACCCGTCGTTGCTGGTGCTCGACGAACCGACCCGCTCACTCGACACCGAGGCCATCGAGCGGATGTGGGACGCGTTGTCCCGTCGGCGCGACACGACGCTGCTGATCGCCACCCATCGACCTGAGGACATCGCGCGCTGTGACCGCGTCATCGACTTCGCCGCCGCCTGAGCTCACCGCGGCGCCGGCTGGCTCTCCGCGCGGCATGCGCGTGCACGCGCTGCGCGCGCTGGTCGAGCGCGACTGGCGGATCATGCGGTCCTACCGGACCCCGCTCATCTCCGACCTCGTCTTCGGGTTCCTCAGCCTCGTCGTCTACTACTACATCTCGCGTGCCCTGCACCCTCGGCCCGGAATCGACCTCGACGGGGCGCCGTCGTACTTCGACTTTGCCGCCGGCGGGATCGTCCTGTTCGTCGTGCTGCAGGCCGGGGTCATCGGAATCACACGCCGGATCCGCGAGGAGCAGCTGACCGGGACCCTGGAGATGCTCGTAGCCCAGCCGGTCAGCGCCTCGGAGATCGCACTCGGCATCGCCGGGTTCCCGTTCCTGTTCTCCGTGATGCGCGCGCTCGCCTCGCTCCTGCTCGCCGCCGCCTTCCTCGGACTCAGCCTCGGCCACACGGACTTCGTGGGGTTGATCGCCGCGCTTGCGATGTCCGGTATCGCCTTCGCGGCCATCGGCGTGGCGCTGTCGGCCATCGTGCTCATCGTCAAGCGGGGGGAGGTGGTCGGTACCGCCGCGGTCACCGCCATGGCCCTCCTCGGCGGCGCGTTCTTTCCCACGGGTGTCCTCGCCCCCTGGCTCGTCCCGCTGTCCTACATCGTGCCGACGCGCTACGCCTTCCAGGCGACGCGCGGGGCGCTGTTCGGCGCCGTCAGCTGGTCTGGGCCCTGCCTGGTACTGCTGGCGTTCAGCGTGGTCGCGCTGCCCCTCGCACTGGCGCTGTTCGCAGTCGCCGTGCGCCAGAACGTGCGTGCGGGATCGCTCAGCCAGTACTGATGTGCCGCGAGATCGCCCGATACGCTTTCCCACATGGCGCAGCCACGTGACCGGGCGGGAGCCTACGGGCTCGCGATCACCGGTCTGGAGGGCGCACCGCGCCGGCTCTCCCGCGCTCCCGCCGATTGGCGGCGCCTGCACGTCGAGCAGTCCCGCCCCTCCGCGGGCGACCGGCAGCGGCGTACGGCCATCGGCGAGGACGGCGCGTTCATCCGCTTCGATCGTCACCACGCCGTCTTGGTCGACCGCGGGCGCCGCCGGGCGATCGTGCTGGCACCGAGCGACCGCGAGGCCGAACTGCTCGCGCACCCGCTTCTGATCCTGCCCGCCGTCGCGTTCTCGGCCTGGGAAGGACGCGCCGCGCTGCACGGAGGAGCGTTCCTGGCCGATGGACGCGCGTGGGGTCTGTTCGGGAGCCACCGGGCCGGCAAGTCGACCGCGCTGGCGGCGCTCGCTCTCGCTGGGACGCCGGTGCTCGCCGATGATCTCGTGGTGATCGCCGACGGGCGCGTCCTGGCCGGGCCGCGCTACGTCGACCTGCGCCCGTCGGCCGCGCGCCACTTCGAGCTGCCGCCCGATGTGGCCTCGGTGCGTCAACGCCGGCGCCTCACCCCGGCACCGGCGCCGGCGCAGGCTCCCATCGGGGGGTGGATCTTCCTGTCGTGGGGAAAGCAGGTCCAGCTGCGCCGGCTCGATCGCAGCGAGATCCTCGCCCGGCTCGCCGACGCGTACGCGCTGACCCCGCTGTTCCAGCCGACGGCGCTACAGCTTCTCGAGCTCGCGAGCCATCCGGCGTTCGAGCTGCGGCGGCCGCGGTCGTTCGCCGCGATCGGCGAGGCGATCGAGTTGCTCACGTCGCTCCGGGTGCCGGTCGGCGAACCTCTGGCCGCATGAGCGAGAGCTCAACGACAGGAGCGTTCTTCCGGCGCTTCGCCGACGTCGATAACGACACCGACGGCGACGCGCTGATCGCGCATCAGCGGGCCACTGCGGCGCTCGGACCACTGGCCAGGTCCAAGCGCCGCTCCTACGAGCTGCTCAGCGTCGTGCCGGGGAACGCCGTCCTCGACGTCGGCTGTGGGTCGGGCGACGACGTGCGCGCACTCGCGGCGATCGTCGGCTCCAGCGGCCGCGCCGTGGGCGTGGACGCGAGCGCCCTGGCGATCCGCCGCGCGCGCACCGGCGCGCCCGACAATGCTCGGTTCGTGGTCGCCGACGCCGCCGCGCTCCCCTTCGAGGCGGCCAGCTTCGACGCCTGCCGCAGCGAGCGCACGCTGCAACACCTCGAGCGGCCGCGACTGGCGCTGGGCGAGATCGCTCGAATCACGCGTCCTCGAGGGCTCGTCGTGGCCACCGAGGCGACGATCCACCTCTTGGGCACCGACGAACTGGATCGTGAGATCACCCCACTCGTCCTCGGGCAGCTATTCCCGGGCGACGGCTGGATCGGCTACTTCCTGCCACTGTTGTTCCGCCAGGCTGGGCTCGGCACGCCGGTGCTCGAGCATCACACCGGCCGTGACGGCGGATGGGCGAACGTCCGCGACGCTCTCGCCCTTCCGACCGTGACGAGATCCGTGATCGAGGCGCAGCCCGCGCTCGCGCCGCGAGTGGATCACTGGCTGCGCGCCTGCCAGGACGCGGCCGAGGCCGGAACGATCGAGCTCGACATCCACGTGCTGCACGTCATCGGGCAGGCGCACGCGGCCTGACCGGCGGTCGGGGCGGGCGCGGCGGGACGCCCCGTCGCGACGATCTTCATGCGGGCCAGCGGGCCCGGCTGGAGTCGCCGATGCGCCCGCTCGGCGTGGCCGCGTAGAATCGCGCGCTCAGGGCGCGTAGCTCAGTGGGAGAGCGCTCGCTTCACACGCGAGAGGTCGCAGGTTCGAAACCCGCCGCGCCCATTTGGAAGACCCGCCGCTTGCGGCGGGTTTTTCTTTGGGCAGGGTCGGTTGGGGCGGCGGGCTTGTGACGTGCTTGTGACTGCGCCAGTGCCCAATCGTGCCCAATCACGCGTCTCGACGAGCCTGCGGAGGCGCTCTCGCTCTCTGTCGCCCTGGCGCATCGTGCGTGCGTAGATGCCGAGGGTCAGCATCACCGGGATCATCGAACAGTCACCGGCCCAGCGACGAGCTCTGCTTGATGGACTGCTCCCCACGAACATCAGCTGGCTCGCCGCACCCGGCGGCGCAGCTGTGCGCGACGCCCCGCGGCCGCCGCGGCTCGTGGCGCAGCTCCTGCAGCTCGCCGCCCTCAACAAGCCCGACCTCTTCTGATTCGAGCGGCCGCGCTGGGTCAGCCGCGCCCGCAAGTACCATCGAACTCGTCTCGACCCGAACTGAGGTGATGACGACGAATGCACGGCGCCACATCGGCGTGGCCCCCGACGACCCGCGGTTGACGCACGCGATCTTCACGCTGACGGAAGCAGCTGCCTATCTCGGCTTGCCCAAGTCCACGCTGCACAGTTGGGCGCGGCCCCGCGATGGCATGCCGATCATCACGTGCCTACCAGCCCACCGGCGACGGGCCACCGTGCCATTCATCGGGTTCGCCGAGTCCTACGTGCTCGCCGCCTTCCGGCGCGCGGGCGTACCGATGCAGCGAATTCGCCCAGCGGTTGACGTGCTCGGCCGAGGGATCGGCGTCGAGCACGCGCTGGCCTCCAAGCGCCTCTATACGGACGGCGCCGAGGTGCTGTACGACTACGCGAGCGCGGAGGGCGATGAGGAACTCGGCGGTCTGACGGTCGTCCGCACCGGTCAGCGGCAGTTCGCCGAGCTCGTCCGTGACTACTTGAAGCGGATCACATATGGAAGCGATGGATGGGCTACCCAGGTACGCCTGCCGATCTATGCGCACGCGGAAGTGATCGTGAATCCGCGGCGCGCATTCGGACTTCCGTTGCTGGTCAACGGCGGCGCCCGCGTGGAGGATCTCGTCGACCGGTTCGTCGCCGGCGATGCGCTCTCCGCTATTGCAGATGATTTTGGCGTGCCGGAGGCCGAGGTCGAGGACGTCATCCGTGTCGCAACGCGCGCGGCCGCCTGACCGGCGCACATCGAAGGACGCCGCCCGCCACGACCTCGTCGAGTTCTTCATCGACCGCAGCCTGGGGCGCCATCACCTCGCTACGGCCTTGCGAGGGCGCGGTATGACCGTTCACACGATGGCCGAGGTCTACGGCGAGGAGATCGGCCAGAGTCTCGAAGACGAGCGGTGGCTATCTGATGTCGGGCGCCGCGGATGGGTCGTGCTGATGAAGGACGACGCGATCCGACGCCGCCCCGCTGAACGCGAGGCCCTCGCCGCCGCAGGCGTCCGAGCGTTCTGCCTGACCAACGCGCAGTTGCGCGCTGACGAGCAGAGCGAGCGATTCCTCGGCAACCTCGGGCGGATCCTGCGCCAAGGACGACAGCCCGGTCCATACATCTACGGGGTCTATGACGGTCACCTGCGTCGGCGCTGGCCGTAGCCGCATTGGCCGTGCGACGCAACTTCGAGACGATCGTGCCGTTGAGGCAGTGCGTGAACCGAATCATCCCTTCCCGCCGGCTCCTGGCGGCTGTGATGGCGGCCCTGATCGTTGCCGGCGGCGTGACCCACGCTCGACCAGCCTCGGCTGCCCCGGTCTGGGGATCGCCGACCCCGGTCTCGTCAAACCCGTCGAGTGGGTACTCCGACTTGTCGTGCCCTTCGGCGTCGCAGTGCACCCTGATACGAAACACCGGGGAGCAGGTCACCTTCAATCCGAGCGATCCAATCGCGACGGCGTCGGGATTCCAGATCGACCCCGAGACAACGACAGGAACCCAGTCCAATGCCGCGACGTTCTCGAATGTTGCATGTCCGACCGCGTCTCTATGCGTCGCCGCGGCAAGCGAGGCGCAAAACGGCGTGATCGTCCCCTTCAACCCCGAGCAGCAAGCGACGCCAGAGGTGACCACGGTCATGAGCTTCTCGCCCGCGTCGCTGTCGTGCCCCACGGCACAGGAGTGCGTCGCGGTGTCGTACGACGGCCAGGAGGTGACGTTCGATCCGTCGTCCCCCGGATCGCCTGTCCCGCAACCGATCGACGTCACGATCTACGTCGCCTCGCACGCCGCCCTCTCGTGCGCGACCGCCAGCCAGTGCACCGCCGTTGGCACACGTACCGTCCCAGGCAGCGACATCCCCGAAGGCGCCGAGGCAACCTTCAACCCCCAGATGCCCTCCACCGGGGCTGTCGCCGCGATCGACACTGGCACTGCGCTGATCAACGGCCAGTTCTGCTTCCACGACGTTTGCCCGGACAACGCCGTCCTGAATCAGGTGTCCTGCCCCGCCGCCGACGAGTGCATCGCGTCGGACGTCAGCGCCCGACTACTCACCTTCGACCCGCAATCCGTGGGAACCCCAAGCCTGCGAAACAGCCCGGGCGGCAAATTGAGTTGCCCGTCCGAGGATGCCTGCCTCGAGATCGGCGACCAGAACACGGAGTTCGACCCCCTCACCTTCTGGGCCCCATCGGCGAGCCCCTCGCTCAACTGGGCCTCGCCTTCAGCCCTTGTCTCCTGTCCGACCACCGGTGAATGCGTGGTGAGCAACAGCTACGGCGGCGTCACCGTGGGGACCGGTCTGGCAGGACCCTCCTCGCCACCGCCACCTTCCGCGACCGCGAGATCGACCGGCGCCACCGCCCGCGCCGCCACCGTTGATCTGGAGTGCTACGCGGCCCCCACCGACGCGTGCGCCGTCACCGCCACTCTTCTCGTGCACGAGACCGTCCTACGGGGCCGCGTCCGCGCAGTCAGCGCCTCGCGGCGCACGGAGTCCCACCGCGTTCTCGTACTCTCCCGCGCACACGTGACGATCACAGGCGGAGCGGGAAGCTCGCTCCGCCTGCCACTGAACGCGGCCGGTCGCAGGTTGCTGAAGCAGCGCCGCGCATTCACTGCGTCGCTGATCGCCACTGTAAGCGGAGTGCGCCACTCGAGCATCGTTCGATTCGTCGAATAGGAACCCGTGGTCTCGACCGCCTGGGAGACCGGCTCCGGCCAGGTGTCGTGCTACGGACGAGATCGGTGAAGGAGCACAATGTCCACGTGCGGGACGATGACGGGACCACTTCCGAGCAACTCGACTCGCTGCTTGACGAGGCCGAGACGGTCAACGCAGACACGCGCGACGGCGGAGCCGAGGTGCGGCTCTACGTCTCCGTCGACGCCGCAACGCTGAGCGAGCTCGAGCAGCGAGCCGCTGCTGAGGGCATCGATCTCAACGCTGTCGCCGCGGCGGCGCTCCGCACCGGCGCGCGCGCCCGTGACTCGGTAGCCACCCTCCGCAGAACCGACGAATCGTTTGGGCACCAGTGCCCAAACCCCCGGTAATCCAGCGAAATCCGCGGCTACCGCCGCTCGTCCCAAATCTCGATATCCCCAGCAACCACGCGGGTTTCCTCGATATCCGCGGCCAGCCTGAGGTTCTTCACACGCGAGAGGTCGCAGGTTCGAAACCCGCCGCGCCCATCTGGAGAACCCGCCGCTGGCAGGCGGGTTTTCCTTGGGCGGGGGCGGTTGCGACGGCGGGCTTGTGACGTGCTTGTGGCAGCGCCAGTGCCCAATGGTGCCCAAACGCGGGTCTCGACGAGCCGCCGGAGGTGCTCGCGTTCCGTTCCGGACCCCGGCCCCGATGCCGGAAGCTCGCACAGAGCCGCGCTGCCGCAACCGTCCCATATGGCGCGCTAGATGATTGATTCCACGGCGCGGGGCGCTGTGGGGTAGGGGACATAAGCAGCGAGGTCGAAGTCGACGGTGCTCTGATTCACCGTCGACCCAAGGGGGCCACGATGCTCGCCGACCTCGACCTGCTGCTCTGTGCGGTGTTCTGCACCGCTGACGATCTCCTGCCCGAGCGGGCACGGAACGCCAGACGAAGCGTGACGGACGCGGAGGTCGTCACCCTGGCTGTCGGCCAGGCGATGATGGGCATCGACAAGGACGCCGAGTTCCTGGCCGTCGCAGCAAAGCGCCTGGGGCACCTGTTTCCCAAGCTGCCCAAGCAGCCTGGGTATTGGAAGCGCCGCGCGCGGTTGACCGAGACGATCGAGTGGCTGATCGGGATCTTCGCGACCGACAGCCCCGGCCACCACGACCGGGTCCTGCTGCTGGACTCCACCCCGGTTGAGTGCGGACGCTCGGTGGAAACCGTCCGCCGATCGCAGCTGGCCGATGCGTGCGGCTACGGATACTGCCGCAGCCACTCTCGCTGGTTCTGGGGAATGCGCCTGCACCTGCTCGCCGCCCCGGACGGCACCCCACGGGCGATGATCCTCGCCCCGGCCGACCAAAAGGAACGCGACGTCGCGCTGCGGATGCTGCCCTGGGGCCTGCACGGCGGCGAGGTCATCGTCTGTGACAAGGGCTACGCCGGCCGCGCGTTCAAAGACACCGTCGCCGAGCGCTTCGGAGCGACCATCGTGCGGCCCGCCCGCGCCACCGAACCTGACCGCGGCCCACACATCGCGCCGATACGCCAATGCATCGAATCGATCTTCTGGACCCTGAAAGACCGCCTCGGCCTCGAACGCCACCGCGCCCGCACCCTGCACGGCCTCAGAGCCCGCATCACCGCCAAACTCCTCGCGCTGGCCGCCGGCGTCTGGCTCAACCACTACCTGCACCGACCCACCCGCGCCTTCGCCGACCTCGCCACCTAACCGCAGAACCGCGGAATAGATCATCTAGGCGCGCTGCAACTGTGTCGGCGCGCCGAGGCCTAACCCGGCTGGGCCGCGTCGTCCTCGCCGTCGGGCCCTGCCGCCGAGGCATCAGACGTCGCCGGATCGGCCCATTCCGGGTCGATCTCGTCGGCATAGATCCGGACCTTGCTCGGATCGTCGGGGAGGTCCTCGCCGCCCGAGAACGTCCCGAAGATAGCCTCGGTCGGCCGCGGATCGTGCGTCCACACCTGCCGGCCCGCCGAGGGGTCAGACGGCTTCTTCTTCGAGTCCGACACCTTTCGTCGCCACAGCATCGCATGCCACGGTAGCGCCATCAGCACAAAGGTCTCGCATCCGCACGCACGCCGACCAAGCCGAAGTCCACTCCTGCACCCGACGACCCACCGGCGGTCGAGGGCGGCCGCATACGAAGAGCGCAGAACAGTCGCGGTCCCGGCCTCCGGCGCTCGGGCCCTCGTGCGTTGCGGGACTGAACGCCCTGGGCGCCGAGGCTGCCGCGTTCTTCCGCGAGCAGGGCTCCGCGCGATGCGGGGAGGTCACTGCGAGCGTTCGAGTTTGGCGTCGCCGCTAGCGCGTCTCGTGCGCTTGCAGGCTTCCGATCAGGCGGGCGACGGCGGCGGCGTCCCCGACCTTGATGAAGCTGATCGGGTCGTTGGCATCGCCGCGCCGCTGGGACGCTGTGCGGGAGTTGAACGGAGATGCTGGCCCCGGATTCGGTCCGAAGACGATCGTGCCTCGCCCGTTCTTGGCGGCCGTGACCGAGATAGTGGGAATCATCCGCACCAGCGTGGTGTCGAGTTGGTCGCCTGAGCGCTTGCGGATCAGGCGAACAACCCGATGCGTAGTGACCGCGTACAGAGTCCGACGCGCATTCACGATCACGCGACCGAGCGCCTGGTAGCCGATCATGAACGCGACGAACACTCCCCACAGCAAGAAGAAGATTGGTGCTCCGCCGGACGCCGCGCTTGATTCCCAGAACACGAAAAACAGGACGACCGGGACTGCCGTAAGCAACCCACGACGCGTCAGATTCACGCTCTCCTCCGGACGGCCGACCCACAGAATCGCCTCGTCAGGCGCCAGATGCGCTTCTAGCGCCTCGGCTTCGACCCACGGCACCTGCGACATCGGCGCCGGCAACCCCGAATCAGGACTGGCTGCTCGCAGCTCATCGAGCGTACCTGCAGCAAACACCGCATCAAGCGCGCGCGAGAACTCGTCAAGGCTGACCGCGTCATTCGCGTAGCGATCACGGAGCCTGACGACCGCCCGCCCACGCTCAGATTCGCTGACGCCGGCCGTGCCCACTGGGCTGGTGGACGGAACATCACCCGACGCCCCGCTCATGGCGCAGCACCGACCGGCGTGTGCTGCGGATGCCAGCTGCTCATACCGACGGTTATCGGCGCCCGTCTACCAGCACCGTAGGCCCGGCGTCCGGGAATCTCAGGAGGAGCGCCGAGGTGGCTAGAACAGCGTCGGCGGCCAGTACCGATGCGCGGTGATCGTCCTGAGCAGAACGCGCGCGTGTCGTGAGCACCGATGCCGAGCGGGTCTTCTGTGCACGGCGGCGCTAGCGTGAGACGGGTGCCAGCACCCACCGCGCGAAGTCGGCAGGACCTACGTTGCTACCGCACAGGATCGTGGTGACGCGCCGCCCGGCGAACCGCTCAGGTTCCTCCAGGACGGCGGCGACCCCAAGCGCTGCGGACGGCTCGACGACGAGTCCCGCGTGCTCATGGAGCATCCGCATGCCGAGCTTGATCGAATCCTCGCGAACGAGCATCACGTCGTCGAGCACGATGAGCAGATCGTCGAGCACCTCGGGGATCGGACAGCGCCCTGCGACGCCGTCGGCGATCGTCTCGATGCGGTCCGTCTGCACGACCGTTCCCTGACGCCACGACAGCGCCATCGCGGGCGCGCCAGCGGGCTGGATACCGATCACCTCCACGTGCTCGGCGAGCGAGCGCAGGGCGTAGCCCACGCCACTGGCCATCGCTCCGCCGCCAACGGCCACGAGCACGACGTCGAGCTCGGGATCGTCGCGGACGAGCTCGAGGCCGATTGTGGCTGCGCCCTCGCACGTCGCCAAGTCCAAGCTGTCCTCGACCAGATACGCGCGATCCGCCTGCGCGATCTCGCGCGCCAGCAGCCGAGCGTCCTCGATGTCCTCGCCATGCAGCCGCACTTCCGCGCCGAAGGCGGCGATCTGGCCCAGCTTGTGCGGGTTCGCAGTTCTCGCCGCCACGACGATGACCCGCAACCCTCGACGCCGGCCGCTGTACGCCAGCGCCTGCCCGAGATTCCCGGCGCTCGCGCACACCACGTGCGATGCCCCCTTCTCGCAGGCCGCGACTGCCACCGTCTCGGTGCCGCGCCCCTTGAAGCTCCGGACGGGGTTAAGCGTCTCGACCTTCAACGTCACCGAGCACGCGAGCACCCGGCCGAGAGGCTCGCACGGCAGCGCCGGTGTGTCCAGGAACGCCGGATCGATCTCGCCGACCGCAGCGCGGACCCGATCGAGGCGGAGTCGAACGCCGTCGAGGCCACTCACGGTCCGCAGCATGCCACGCCCGAGCCGGGCCGGTGCACCCCGTCTTGCGCCCTCGTGGCGATCGTGGGACCCTGCTTGAGCGGGGCCTAGACCCCACGATGCCGGCCAGGCCAGAGAGGAAGACGACATCACCGAGCACCAGCAAGACGCCGAGTGGAACGCTGCCGAGTGGCACGGCAAGATGCTCGTCGACCGCGACGGCGAGAGGATCGGCAAGCTGCAAGACGTCTACGTCGATGTTGAGAACGACGAGCCGCAGTTCGCGACCGTCAAGGAGGGCTTCATCGGCCGCCACCTGACGTTTGTGCCCCTGGGTGGGATCACGGTAGGTCCGGATGATCTGCGAGTGGCGGTGACGAAGGAGCAGATCAAGTCCGCGCCGAACATCGAACAGCACGGCGAGGAGCTCTCTCAGGCCGACGAGTCCGCCCTGTACCACCACTTCGAACTCAACTACACGCCGCCTGAAACCGAGAGCGGCCGCCGACTCGCTCGTCGCTGATGAGAAGCAGGGCGCTTCGCGCGGCTCGTCGCTCGGAGGGGGCGCCCTCAGGTCGGGCGAGACCCAACCGGCAAGACTGTCCAGGCTTCGTCGTTGTCCGGTGTTGAGGACGCCTATCAAGCGGCATCCGAGATGGGCAGTGGGTCGACGGCGAGCGTGACAGCGTCGTTCTCGACATCGGACTTGGCTTCGCCTGTGGTGTTGGTGGCGCGGAGCGCGATCACGGCTGCCGCTACCAGGAAGATGCTGGCGGCGAGCAGCGCTCGGTGGAAGCCTGAGGTGAGCGCCTCGGGGGCGGAGGCGTGCGCGGCGAGGAGGTGGGTTGTCCTCGAGGTGGCGATGGCGGAGAAGATCGCGATTCCGAGGGCGCCGCCGATGGTCTGTGAGGCGGTGATGAGCGAGGCGGCGAGGCCGGCCTTGTCGGATGGAACGCCGGCGTTGGCGGCGGTTTGCACGCCGACGAACAGGGCGCCGAGACCGAACGACATGATCACCAACGGAGGGAGAAGGTCGGACAGGTAGCTTCCGTGGACGGGAAGTCGCGAGAGCCAATAGACGCCGCTGGCGCCGACGAGCGCGCCGAAGACGATGAGGGGCCGGGTGCCGGTGCGCCGGACTAGCTGGGAGGAGACGCCGGCCGCGATCGCCACACCAAAGGCCGTCGGAACGAATGCGGACCCTGACTGGATCGGCGAGTAGCCGAGCACGTTTTGCATGTAGAGGCTTATGAAGAAGAACATCGAGAAGAATCCGGCCATCGCGATCACTTGCGTGGCGTCGGCCGCGGCAAGACCGTTGATGCGCAGCAGCGAGAACGGGAACAGCGGGTTGGCGTGTCGCAGTTCGTTGAGCGCGAACGCCGCGAGCAGAACGCCGGCGCCGACGAGCTCAGCGACCGTTTTGGGCTTGCCCCAGCCGACATCGGGTGCGTTTACGAGCGCGTAGACCAGCGTGAGCATCCCGCCGGTGACCAGGGCGGCGCCGACGACATCGAAGTTCTTCAGGGAGGACCGGGTCCGAACGCCGCTGAGCAGGCGGAAGGCGCCGACGAGCACGAGTGCGCACATCGGAAGGTTGACGAAGAACACCCAGCGCCAGCCGGGTCCCCCGGAGAGCACGCCGCCGAGGAAGACGCCGGCGGCGGAGGCGAGCCCAGCCATGGCTCCCCACGCACCCAGCGCCGTGTGCCGGTCGGTTCCCTCGCTGAACGTCGTCGTGAGAATCGACAACGCGGCGGGGATCGTCATCGCTGCACCGAGACCCTGCGCCAGCCGGGCCGCGACCAGCATGCCCTCGCTGCCCGCCAGTCCGGCGGTCAGCGAGGAGAGCGCGAACAACGATGTCCCGGCGACAAGCACGCGCCGACGGCCGAACAGATCAGCGGCGCGCCCGCCGAGCAGCATGAAGCCACCGTAGGTCAACAAGTAGCCGCTGATCACCCACTGCAGGTCCTGGACTGAGAAGTGCAGGTCGCGGCGGATCGACGGCAACGCCACGATCACGATCGAGGTGTCGACGAAATCAAGAAACGCGATCGCACAGAGCAGCGCCAGCGTGAGCTTGCCCTGACGGGTGGCCAGGAACGACCGTGGGGGTGCGATGGCTGCCATGGCGAAACCTCCGGAAGACCAGTCGAGTTAGTGAGCGCACTAACTTAGCAGACGGTTGCGCTAAGCTAGTGAGATGACTGACTCAAACGTGCAGGAGCGGCCCGGCAAGCGCGAACGGCTGGTGGCGAGCGCCGCCGAGCTGATCCATCGCCAGGGCGTCGAAGCGACGACGCTTGCCGAGATCGCCCAGGCGGCGGACGTGCCACCGGGCAACGTCTACTACTACTTCAAGACCAGAGACGACCTGGTCCGCGCGGTTATCGACCACCGAACGGAGAGCTTCCGCGAGCTGCTGCGGTCACTTGAGCAGCAGCCGACGCCGGCCGCCCGCCTCAAGGCGCTCATCCATTCCTGGACAGAGGCGCGGGAGCTCGTGGCCGAGCACGGGTGTCCCATGGGAACCCTGTGTTCGGAGCTAAACAAGCAAGACGACGGACTCGACCGCGAAGCCGCGGCGGTATTCGCGCTGCCCATCGACTGGGCCCAGGCCCAGTTTCGCCAGATGGGCCGCAGGGACGCGCGCGAGCTCGCGATCACCCTCCTGGCCGGCGTGCAGGGCGCCACGCTTCTCGCCAACACCTTCCACGACCCAAAGATCATGACCAGCCAAACGCGCCGCCTGGAACGCTGGATCGACACGCTCGCATAGCAGCGCATCCCAAGTGGATGCACCAGCGACGGTGCCGGAGCGAAGGCGCGACGGTCGTATGGGGTACGACGCGCTTCTGATCGGCGACCGGCGCGTGGCATAGTCGAACGATGGACGTGCTCGTGATGGGAGCCACCGGAAACGTGGGCGGCGCACTCGTCCAGTTGCTGCGGGCGCGGAACGTCCGCGTGCACGCGATCAGCCGCGAAGCACGGACGTGGCCCGACGGCGTTCAGGGCGTGGTCGGCGACGCGAACGATCCCGGGTCGCTCGCGGGCGCCGCCGCTGGCATGGACGGGGCGTTCTTCATGAGCGGCTACGCCTCCGAGGCCCAGTTGCTGGCAGATCTCGGCGCCGGGTACGCGGCCTTGCTGTCGTCTAGCTCGGTCCCGCTCGCCGACAGCGGCAACGCGATGGCCGCCTACCACCGCGACTCCGAGGAAGCGGTCAAGGCCTCGGACGCCGCGTGGACGATCGTGCGCCCGTGCTCCATGCAGTCGAACGTGACGCGCTGGAAGGATCAGCTCGAGGCGGGTGAGGTTATCCGCGCGCCGTTCGCCGACGTCGCGGTCGCGATGACCGACCCCGCAGACGTCGCCGCGGTCCTCGCGACCGCGCTCACCGAGGCCGGGCACGCCGGCGAAACGTATCGAGTCAGCGGACCCGAGGCGCTGACGCCTGCCGATCAGGTAGTCATCCTCGGTGAGGTTCTGGAGCGCAAGCTCCGCTTCGAGGCCGTTTCTGACGACGCGGCCCGCGCCACGCTCCCCGCGCAGTTGGGCCAGGCCTACGCCGACGCGCAGTTCGACATCTTCCGCGACCACCCGCAGTACGAGTCGGAGATCCAGCCGACGATCGAGCGGGTCCTCGACCGTCCGCCGGGGCGTCTGCGCAGCTGGTTGGAACGCAACCGCACGCGTGTTCTCTGAGACGAACGCGATGCGGAGTCTCGGTCGCGGTCCCCAGCCTCGACGTCTTCGGAACCGTGCGCGCGGACAGCGATCCAGGTGTGGCCAGCTGAACTCCAAGGCGGCGCGCGGTCGCACACGCACCAAAGGGACAACGAACCCCTCCGTTGTCCTCAATCCCGCCCAAACCGGCTGAAACGACCCCAAGCGCCTTCCGGCACCCGCGACCCATAACCAGCGAAACGTACCACTGCCGTCGAAGGGCTGTCTGCGGCGCTCGTGAGATGGCTTACGTCTGCCGAGAACTCCGAGATGTCGCCCGATGTGAACGACGTGGATCTCGATGGCGCGCCCGCGACGGGCGCCCCGCTCGGTGCCAGCCTCGAGCCCCGATTGATGGCCAAGGCACTTGGCGCCCTGTTCGCGGCCGGTGCCACCCTGGCGCTGCTCACGGCCGCGCTCCCGCATTCCCCTCGCGCCAGCGAGCTTGGCCTGCTGCTCATCGTGGGCGCTGCGTATCTGGTCGCCGGCCTCCTGTCCTGGCGCGCGCGGCGTGCTTCATGGCGGGTCCTGCAGCTCGCTCTCGGGTGGGGCAGCACGCTGATCGCGGGAGTTGCCTATTTCTCGGCCCAGAGGCCGAGCCCGCTGGTCTTCTTGTTTCTGTGGGTGTGCCTCTACGCCTCCTACTTCCTGACCACCAGGCAGACTGCCGTCCAAATCGTCTACGTGGGCCTCGTCTACGGCGTGCTGCTGATCGCTAGGCCTCCGGGAAACGGCGTCGCCGAGTGGTGGCTCATCGGCATGGGGACGCTGGTCGTCGCAGCGGTCTTGATACGTTCGATGCGCGACCGGGTCGAGCTGCTGATCGCGAAGCTCTACGACGCTTCCCGCACCGACCCGCTGACCGGGCTGTCCAACCGGCGCGGCTTTCGCGAGCTGCTGGATCTCGAGCTCGAGCGAGCTCGCCGCGCCCAGGCGGAGATCACCGTGGTGGTCGTCGACATCGACAACTTCAAGGAGGTCAACGACCGCTGCGGCCAAGCCGAGGGCGATGTCGCTCTACGCCGCATCGCCCGTCTGCTCGAATCAGGCCGACGCAAGCTCGACGGGATCGCGCGGGTGGGCGGAGAGGAGTTCGCTCTGATCCTGCCCGATGCCGGTCAGCACGACTCGTTCACTGTCGCAGAGCGGATCCGCAACCGGCTGCGTGAGGAGTTCGCCCGCGACACGGTGCCCATCACGATCAGCCTTGGGGTCGCGAGCTACCCACAGCATGGCCAGACTGCGGCCTCCCTGCTGCACGCTGCCGACGAGGCGCTCCACGCAGCCAAGGAGAGCGGACGCGACAGAACCGTGCTCTACAGCCAGGCGCTCCAGAGCGTGGCTCGCCGTCACGCGGACTCGCGCGACGTCGCCGGCGAGCGCTTCGTCGCCGTCGTACTCGATCTGGCCGCGGCCGTGGATCTGCGCTTCAGCGGCAGCGCGCGGCATTCCGAGACGGTCGGACGCTACGCCGAGATGATCGCCCAAGAGCTCGGCATGCCGGCGCAGCGCGTGACCCGAGTGAGGCTGGCCGGGATGCTGCACGACGTCGGCAAGGTGGCCGTGCCGGACACGATCCTGCAGAAGCCCGCGCAGCTGACCGACGAAGAGTTCGACATCATCAAGAGCCATCCGGAGTTCGGTGCGCGAATCCTCGAGCACTCCAGCCTCGCCGATGTGCGCGCGTGGGTCGGCGCGCATCACGAGCGTCCCGACGGGCGCGGATACCCGCTCGGACTCTCCGGCGCCACAATCCCCCTGGAGGCCAAGATCCTCGCGGTGGCAGACGCATATGAGGCCATGACCAGCGACCGCGCCTACCGGGCCTCGCTCGGACACGCTGCCGCCAGAGCCGAGCTCGGGCGTTGTTCGAGCACCCAGTTCGACCCGCGGGTTGTCAAGGCGATGCTCGATGTGCTTCAGCGAGAATCCGTGCGCGCAGAGACGAAGGCCGAGCGGGCAGCCGAGGTCCTCGTCCCCCGCTGACCGTCGGACCCGGGTTGAGGAGCTACCCGCACAGCGCGGCCCGGGCGCTCTCGAGACGCACCGACAGGCGGTCGGCGTCGCCGACGTAGACCGGCCCGGTTCCGTCGCGCAACAGCTGCTCGACTGCGGCCAGACCGCGGACGTACAGTGGCGCGTTCCCGTGGAGCAGCTCGACGACGTCGCGGACCGCCTGGCGGTTGGCGATGACCGCCGCGCGGTCGGGCCGAACGGCCCAGGCGCCGCGTGGCTGCTCTGCCGCGCCGATCAGCCGCTCGAGATTCTCGGCAATCCGCGCACGGCCGTCTTTGCTCCCCAGGGCGGCCGCGCGCGCGGCCAGTCGTGGTGAGCTGGTCGGATCGGCGCCCGCGGCAAGGCCGCGGTCAAGGGCACCCGAGCGCAGGCGAGCGGCGAGCCGATCCGCCCGACCGGGCTCGAGCACGCGTGCGGCCGTCCGCCCGCACCTGGCGACCACCGCCTGCGAGCTGGGTCCGGGTGGGGTCTGCACAGCACTGCGAGCCGACATAGCGACACCTCCGTAAGCTAATAGATGGTGTCTGTAACCTACCAAGGCGATACGCTAGTGTCAACTGCATGACCGCTGCGATCCCCCACGCCCTCGACCTCACGATCGACTTCGTCAACACGCTCGATATCGAGGCCGGCAGCGATGACCTGGCCACGCCGAGCGCCCTGAGTGCGTGGCTCACCGCGAAGGGCGTGCTCAGTCGGGACGCCGCCGATCCGAGCGCCGCCGAGCACGCCGCCGCGATACGTCTTCGCGAGGCCCTGCGCGCGCTCATGCTCGAGCACAACGGCCTGCCTCGCGACGAGCGGGCGAGCCGCGAGCTCGATCGCGCCGCTCGACAAGGCCAGCTCGGCGTGCACTTCGCCGAGGACGGCACCGTGGTCCTGCGGCCGGCGAGTAACGACCTCGACGGCGCCCTCGCCGCACTCTTGACGCCGGTCGTCGAGGCAGCCGGCGACGGGTCCTGGCTACGGGCGAAGGCATGCCGCGCCGGCGACTGCCACTGGGCGTTCTACGACCGGTCGCGCAACCGCTCAGGGACCTGGTGTGAGATGGCCACCTGCGGCAACCGAACGAAGGTCCGCGCCTACCGCAGCCGCGCGCCCCGAGACCGTTAGTGTCGTCGTCGTGACGCTCGAGCTCGAGGTCATCCTGACGGCCGAGATCCCCACCCCGCGCGGGTACGTGTTCCGCGCGCCCGGCAACCTCGCCGCGCGCCTGCGCGCCGGCCTGAACCTCCGCGACGTGATCGTGTCGCCGTGCCTCGCCTACGTTCTGCGCCACCCGACCGCGGGGGTGATCGTGATCGACACCGGCCTGCACCCCGACGCCCAGCGCGATCTGCGCCGCGACTTCGGGCTGCCGATGAGCCTGCTCTTCCGCGGGCTACGCCCCGCCCCCGCGCCGTTCGACGAGCAGCTGCGGGCACTCGACGTCGATCCCGAGCGCGTGAAGTCGGTGCTCATGACCCACCTGCACGTCGACCACACGAGCGGGATGCGGCTGTTGCCCAACGCCCGCTTCACGTGCTCTCGCGCCGAGTGGTCCGCCACTCGCACGCGCTTCCCGGCCGCGCGCGGCTACGTGCCCCACCACCTGCCCGAACGCAAGCGCGTCGAGCTCGTAGACTTCGGGGCGCAGGGCGAGCCATGGGGACCGTTCCCGCGCACGATCGACTGGCTCGGAGACGGCAGCGTCCGCCTGATCGATTCGCCGGGGCACACCGCCGGTCATCTTTCCGTGCTGCTGACGGCGGCCGGCGGCGCGGACGTGCTCGTGGTCGGCGACGCCGCGTACACGCTGCGCAGCATCGACGAGCAGATCCTGCCGATGCTGTGCGCCGACGACGATGCCGCGCGAATGACGCTGCGCGAGCTGAAGGCGTTCACCGAGCAGGACCCCGACGCGATCCTCGTGCCGTCGCACGATCCCGACGCCTGGAAGGCGCTTCGGAACCGCGCTCGGATCTCCTGAAGCAAAACGTTTGGGAAGAAACCGGGAAGCACGGCGTCTTGGCCTCCGACGGCCCGGTCAGCCGTCGCGATAGCTCCGCGGGCGTGCGGATCTGACCGTTCCGTGCGCCTGCCATCTCGGCAGGGGAGATGGTGGGAGTCACAGCGGCATGCGAGGCGCCGGCCGGGCGTCCCGCAGCCGCTGTGCGCCGCCGTGCCCTCACCTGCCGCCAACCCTTGTTCGAAAGGAAGGCAGATGGCACCGACCCCCAGTGGCTCTCCCCCCAACGGCGCCACGAGATCGGCTCCGATCCTCGGCGACCGCGATCCTCAATGGAAAGGAACGCCGATGCCTCACCCCCGCAGCGGCGCCGGCGGCCGCTCCACGGTCGCGGAGCGGCGCGCATCCGTACGGCCGAGCTGGCCCTCGCCGGTGCGCCTCGGACAGATCGTCCTCGGGCTGTTCTGGCTCACCGACGGCCTGCTGCAGTTCCAGCCGTACTTCTTTCACCACTTCGTCAGCGGGGTGATCGACACCTCCGCGAGCGGCCAGCCGTCGATCATCGGCGATCCGATCACGTGGATCGGCGGCCTCATCGCCCCGCACCAGGCGATCTTCAACGTGTTCGCCGCGCTCGTCGAGGTGGCGATCGGTGTCGGGCTTCTCGTGCGGCGCACGGTCAAGCCGGCGCTGCTGGTGTCCTTCGCCTGGGCGCTCGGGATCTGGTTCTCCGGCGAGGGCCTCGCCGGACTGTTCACGAGCACCACCCCCAACCCGGCGACGGGAATCCTCAACACCGCACCGCTGTACATCATCGCCGGAGCGCTCGTCTGGCCCGGAGCGTCGGGGTTCGGGCTGCTCGGGGCGCGCGGCGCGCGCCTGGTGTGGGGTGTGCTGTGGCTCGCCACCGCCGCCCTGTGGCTCGCCCCGTCCAACTACGGCAACAGCGCGCTCGGCAGCACCTTCTCCGCCGCGCCGTCGTCGGCCGGCTGGCTCTCGAGCCTGCACTCCAGCGCCGCGCAGCTCGTCACCGGCCCGGGCGGCACGCTCACGCTCGCGCTATCGATCGTCTCGGCGGCCATCGGGATCGGCGTGCTGTGGCTGCGCGGCACGCGCGTCGCGCTGTATGCGGCGATGGTGCTCGGCGTGGTGTTCTGGTTCCTCGCCGAGGGGCTCGGCGGGCTGTTCACCGGGCAGGCCACCGACATCGGCGCCGGCCCGCTGATGGTGCTCATCGCCGGTCAGCTGCTCGCGCTCGCCCCGCGCCGCGCCGCGGTCCCGGTCGAGTCGCGCGTGGCCGTGCTGGCCTGACGGGGTCGGTCCCCGAGCTCCGCGCGGGCTGCGCGCGGAGCTCGGGGACGAGGCGTCGGCGCGCGTATACACTCGGCGCGATGACCGCCCAGCCGTACCGGATCGGATGCGAGGTGTACGCCTCGGACGGCCCGTGCGGTGAGCTGACCCGGGTGATCATCGATCCGGTCGCCCGCGCGCTCACCCACGTGGTCGTGCGCCCGAAGGGCCATCAGACGCTCGGCCGGCTGGTGCCGGTCGACCTCGTCGAGAGCGACGGCGGCGAGGTCCGCCTGCGCTGCACGACGGCGGAGCTCGACGCGCTCGAGGAGGCCGAGGAGTCCCAGCTGCTGCCGGCGAGCGAGTATCCGGCGGCCGACGTCTACGCCTGGCCGTACTACGGCGCCGGCGAGATGGGGGTGAGCGGGGCGGTCGCGTACCCGACCGGCCTGGAGTACGGGCCGATCCCGGTCGTCTCCGATCGCGTGCCCGTCGGAGACGTCGAGGTGCGCCGGGGCGACCAGGTGCACGCCAGCGACGGCTGGATCGGGGCCGTCCAGGGGCTGGTCGTCGATCCACAGGACAACCACGTCACGCACGTCCTGCTCCAGGAAGGCCACCTGTGGGGTCGCAAGCAGGTCGCCATTCCGATCGCCGCGGTGACGCGCATGGAGGATGCGATCCAGGTGAAGCTGACCAAGCAGCAGGTCCACGACCTGCCGGCGGTCGACCTCAGCTCGAGCCCGTAGTCCCGCCGCCCCTCGCGCGCCCATGCCGATCCTTCGGCTTGGTGTGGTGGACGCGCGAGGGTTGGCGGACCCTCTCCCCCTCCTCCCCGGCTAGCGCCGGGACGGCTCAGCGCCGGCGAGGCGCCATCACTGGTTCTGCGCTCGCCGGGTCGGCCAAGCGGCACACATGAGCGCCGACAGCAGCGCATCGCGGTCGATCCCGCGGCTCCCCGCGATGTCGCGCACCGCGACCACGGCGGCGACGGCGAGCGCCTGGTCGGACGTCCAGTCGTTGGGTCGCCGGTCGAACGGCATCATCGCGCGTGGCTCCTTGGTCGCACTGCGGCTCTCATTACTGAGCATGATCGGCGCTACCGGCGCCGTTATCCATCCCTCAGTTGCGCGATAGCGCGCGCCGGCGCGCTCGCGTCCGCTCAGCGCTCGGCTGCGCTCGCGGGCGCCGCGGCGAGCATCGACGCGGCGTCGATCACCAGGCCGTCGCCGAGCGCCTTCGCCACGAGGTGGGCGCGGGAGCGCGCGCCGGTCTTGGCCATCGCGTTGCGCACGTGGGTGCGCACGGTGTCGTGCGCGATCTGCAGCTCGTCGGCGATCTCCGGCCCGGTGCTGCCGAGCGCGACGAGCCGCACGATGTCGCGCTCGCGGGCCGACAGCTCGCCGTGGTGCCCGTCGCCGTCGACCTCGCGCCGGAAGCGCCGGCCCCACCGCGACGTGCTGAGCGCAACCAACAGGACCCGCCGGCTGCCGGTGATGACCTCCACCGTGGCCGCCCACTGCACGCCGACGCTGCTGCCGTCGGCCGAGCGCATCGCCGCCTCGCCCGTGGCTCGCCCCTCGCGGAGCATCTTCTGCCACTCGGGCGCCGGCACGACCGGGCCCCCGACGACGAAGTCGTAGACGGGGCGGCCGAGCAGCCGCGCTCGCGGATGGCCGAGAAGCGTGAGCGTCGCGCCGTTGACGTCGACGATCCGGCGATTGGCGTCGAGCAGCAGCATCGCGTTGCGCGAGTGCTTGAACGCCGCACCGAACAGCGTCTCGTACCCCCCCGCTCCGTCCATGCTGCCGAACCTACCCGAAACGGGCGCGGCGTTCAGGTTTGGAGGCGGGTCCTCACGCCGCGCGCTTGGCCGCCGGGGTGGCGGCGCGCGGGCGCTTGGCCGCCCGCTTGGCGGTGATCCGCGTCCGCGTCGGCACGACGGGGGTGTGGCGCTCGGGCAGCAGCGCCCGGAAGTCGGGCCACGTCTCGGAGCCGCCGGGCGGGCGGCGCACGAAGGCCGGGATCCCCTGCGGGAGGCCGGCGAGCCTCGCCCGCAGCTCGCGCCCGCGCAGGTGCTCGCCGACGCTGCGCGCCGCCGTCTCGATGACCTGGTGGCGGCGGCGGCCGTTCATCAGGTTCGCGCCCATCGCGTCGAGGTCGTGCACGGTCGGCTGGATGAGCACGACCTCGGTCCCGGACTCGCGCACGCGCTTGGCCTCGCGCTCGAGCGCGCGTCCCGACGCCTGGCGCAGCAGGCCGGCGGCGCGCCCGGCGAGCGTCGGGCGCGCTGGCGCGTACGGCGACGAGGTCGGGTTCAGGCAGATGACCAGGTCGAGCCCGAGGTCGGCGAGCGTGTCGAGGTTCGAGAGCGAGTGCACGCCGCCGTCGACGTAGCGCCGGCCGTCGATGCGCACCGGTCGGTAGAAGCCCGGCACCGCGCACGAGGCGGCGACCGCGTCGGCGAGCGACGCCTGCGGCGCGTCGTCGCCACCGAAGCCGACGAGCCGGCCGTCCTCGTAGTCACAGGCCATGATCCTCAGATTCGGATGCGGCGCCCAGCCGTCGCCGGCGGCGCGGCGGACCGTGTCCTTCAGCGGATCGGCGGACAGGACGCCCTGCGGAACCCAGCCCGCGAGCAGCGCCGCCGGGGCGTAGCGGTAGGGGCGCGCGAGCGACGCGACGGCGAGCCGCCACGAGCCCGGGCCGAGCGACGGCACGCCACGGTGCAGGCGGTAGCTGCCACCCGCGGCGCGGTCGGCCTCGCTCACCGGGCGACCGTCGACGCCGAGCATGTCGATCGTCTCACCGGCCGAGTGCGCGACCATGAACCAGGGCGGCACGCCGCTCGCGCTGAGCCCGGCGATCATCGCGCCGGCGGAGGTGCCGACGAGGTGGTCGGCGCTGCCCGGATCCCAGCCCGTCTCGGTCGCCAGCGCGTGCAGCGCACCGACGAGCCAGGCACCTCCGAGGATGCCGCCGGCACCGAGCACCAGGCCGATTTTCGGCCGACTAGCGGGGGAAAGCTTCATCTGTCGCTCCTGGCAGAAAGGTCCGGGGATCGCGCCTTTCTGTTACTACAGAGTTATCGAACCCACCGGTCGAATCCTGGAGCAACGACGCCGGGATCGGTGGAAAGCCGCACCGACGAGGCCGCACGGTGCGGCTGGACCGAGGGGTGCGGCCCTCAGTTCTCGATCGTGACGAGCGTGCCGATCGGGGTGTAGGGCCACACCCTCGCGGCGGTGGCGAGCGGCAGCTCGACGCAGCCGAGGCTCTGCGGCGTGCCGAAGGTCGCCCGGTTGAAGGAGTGCAGCGCGTCCCCGCCGTTGAAGTAGCTGATCCAGCGGATGCCCGGATCGTCGTAGCTCGAGCCATCGGGGTTGGTCCCGCTCATCGTCCCGACCGGGATGTGCTCGAACACCGGGAACGTGCCGAGCTCCGTCGGGGCCGCCGGCACCCCCGTGTTGCCCGGCGAGGTCAGCACCGTGCGCCCGGCGCTCCACAGCGTGAGCCGTTGGGGCAGGTTGCGATGCACATAGACGTAGCTGTAGGGCGCGGTGTGACGGGTGCCCGCGATCGCCGCGCCGATCAGCGTCCGCCACACGGCGGGTCCGGCGATGCCGTCGGCGGCGAGGCCGTGCTCGTTCTCGAACATCATCACCGCGCCGCGGGTGATGTTGTTCGGCTGGCCGGCCTGCCACATCGCCTGCAGCTCGGGGGGCGTGTTCGGATAGCGCCAGGCGAACGTCCCCGCCGGCGTGTCGACCGCGGCCGCGATCTGCGCGCTCGTCGTCGCGCCACCGCGGCGCCGGCCGGGGTCCAGTCGACGGGCAGGTAGCCGGCCTGCGCGAGCAGCTGCTGCAGGCGCAGCGTCGAGCCGAGCGGCACCGTCCAGGCGATCTCGCTCGTCGTCTGTGCGGCGACGCCGGACGGGCCGGTGACGGCGACGGCCCGCGGCAGCTGCAGGCGCAGCTGCGTGCCGAGCGCGACGCCGACCCCCGCCGGCTGGAAGACGAGCGTGTGGCTGTCCACCTCACGCCAGACGCCGTGCTCGCCGCCCACGAACTGCGGGCGCGCGGAGCCGAAGACGTCGCTGAGCGGGCGCGAGAACGTCAGGCGGATCGGGGCCGCCGGCGAGAACGTCACGCCGGGGGCGGGATCCACGACCACCACCGGCAGGGACGACGGCGGAAACCAGCTCACCGCGGTTGGCGACCCGAGTCGCTCCCACGATGCGGCGGACGCGGCCAGCTGCAGCGACCCGGCCGCCGTCGCTCGGGGCAGGGCGACGACGCGCTGCCCACGATCGAGCGCCACCTCGGTCACCCGATCCGCGATCCGGTAGGCGACGGCGAACACGGGCCGGTCGAACCGCACGACGAGCGGGGATCCCTGCGCGACGGTGAGCCATTGTGCGTCCGGGTGCGCGACGGGGGCGCGCAGCTCCAGGCGCTCGGTGTGGGTGGCGCCGAGCGCCCACCCGATCCACCCGGGCCGACGGATCGTCACGTCGACGGTGATGCGCTCGCCGGGCGCCACCGTCGTGAGCGGCGTGAGCCGATCTGCGTCGACCGCGAGCGGGATGCGGCGTCCGCCGGGGCCGAAGGCCTGCGCGCTGCTGAGCGAGCCGGCGAGCGGCGACAGCGTGATCCGGGCGAGCGCGCTCGCATCCGGTGACAGCGACGCCCCGGACCAGCCGACCACGCCGAGGATGAGCGCGACGATGACGACGACAACGACGAGGGCAAGCACCGCCAGCACCCGGGTCGTGCGCCGAGAGGTCGCCACCGCGCGACGGCTCGTCGCTTGCACCACCATCACCTCCAGGGTAGTCCGCGGAAGCGCTGCCGGCGGGTGATCGGCGGTCACGCAGCCGCACTTGCAGCCGCGGCGGCGGTCAGCGAGACGGGGCGGCCGGCAGGATGGCGTCGAGCTCTGAGATCTGGCGGCGCAGGCCGCCGCAGACCTGCTCGCACAGCTCGAAGACGCTGTCGTCGGCGATCGCGTAGCGCGAGAACGTCCCTTCCTTCGTGCGGCTCACCAGGCCCGCGCCGAGCAGCACGCCGAGATGCTTGGAGACGTTCTGCTGCGAGCCACCGGCGGCCACCTGCAGTTGCTGCACCGTCGCCGGGCCCTCGCGCAGCCGGTCGAGCAGCTTGATCCGCATCGGCTCGGAGAGCACGCGAAAGCGCTGCGCGATCAGCTCGGTGAGCTCGTCGGGGAGGGGATGCACGAGCGGTGCGGTCTTACCCACGAGATCAACATAACACCACTAGCCGGTTGTGTGGCGTTATACGGATCCGGCTGCCGAACGCCGAACGTAGGCTCGATTCGAGGGGTCAATCACGACCGCCGGAGGTGCCGAAATGTCGACCACACAGATTCCTCCCGCCCCCACGCCCGAGACACCGGAGGCGTCGCCCACGGTGACTCGCGTCGAGGCGGCCCCCGCCGCACCTCCGCCGAGCTGGGAGACACCGCCTGATTCTCCCGGTCCGATCACCGGTCTGACGATCGGCCTCGGCATCCTCGTCCTGGTCGTCGTCGCGTTCATCATCGCGAGCGGCATCACCGGTGCGGTCTGGCTGCTCGTCATCGGGATGGTGGCGCTCGTCGCCGCGCTCGCCCTGCTGATCGGCGAGCTGATGCGGTTCATCACCTGAGCACGACGGGTGACCGCGATCTCGCAGGTTGGTCGCGAGGCTGCTATACTACTATACAGTTGTATAACTGTGAATGCTAAGGACGAAGGAGGCGCAATGAGCATGACCGCACGCGCGAGGCGCGTGGCAGGCGGCCTCCGCCACGAGGTCGAGGTGAATGGCCGGCACACGATCGTCACCGACGAGCCCGCGGGCCTCGGCGGGAGCGACACCGGTCCGGCACCGCACGAGCTGCTGCCGGCGGCGCTCGCCTCGTGCGTATCGACGATGGTCGCGCTGTATGCCAGGCGCCACGACTGGGACGTCGGTGATCTGAGCGTCGACGTCGCCTACAACCCGGACGCGTCACCGCGGACGGTCGACCTGACGCTCCACCTGCCCGACACGCTGTCGGAGCAGCAGGTCGCGCGCCTGCGGCGTGTGGCCGACACCTGCCCGGTCCGCCGTGCCCTCGAGAGCGCCTTCACCTTCGACGAACGCATCGCCGCCGAACCGCCGCTGTCGCTCAGCTCGTGAGCGCGAGCGCCGGCGGGTCCTCGTCGGGCGCGGACCGCACGACGGCGAGCTCGTGCTCGAAGTCGCGGATCGCGCGCACGAGGCCCTCCGGCGGCCGGAGGTCGTTCGCGCGGTAGCGCGAAGCCTGGCCGCGAAGCTCGCGCAGCGCGAGCCCGAGGCGGACCTCGCGATGACGCCGGCGCACCGCCGCGAGGTCGTCGCCGATCGGCGCCGGCTGCGCCGAGATCCCGTCACCCATGTCAGTGACGCTACCCCGCGGCCGGAATCTCAACCATCCGTAGCAACTGCTGAGGTCGGCCGCGCTCACCAGAGCGGCCCCCCGCGTCCTGCGAGGGGCCGCTCCGTGGGTCAAGGCGTCCGGATCAGGGGGTCAGGTGATCCGAAACGCGCACGCCGGCCGGGTAAAACCGGCGCTTGTCGTCACGGCATCGGAGGGGAGCCGCGAGCAACATCGGGGCACGAAGCCCCCGGTAGCCGGATGATCTGGTGTTCCGTGATCCAGCCACACGTTCACGTTAACACCGGCCGCCGACGAGAGCGCGGGTTCGGGCGTCGGCGCGGGAGCGGGCGCACCGCTACCGTGTGCCTTCCGGCCCCCAACGAAGGAGATCGGCGTTGCCGACATCCGTCACCGACACGCCGACGCTCGACAGTCCGCTCACGCTCGCCTGCGGCGCGATGCTCGCCAACCGGATCGCGAAGGCCGCGATGAGCGAGCAGCTCGGCGACTGGCATAACCGGCCGACGACGGAGCTCGCGCAGCTGTATCGGACGTGGGGCGCGGGCGGCGCGGGCCTGCTGCTCACCGGCAACGTGATGGTCGATCGCCGCCACGTCGGCGAGCCGCGCAACGTCGTCGTCGAGGACGACCGTGACCTCGACGGCCTGCGGCGCTGGGCGACGGCCGGACAGGCCGGCGGCGCACAGGTGTGGGTGCAGCTCAACCATCCGGGCCGCCAGTCGCTCCGCATCGCCGGCTCCCATCCGGTCGCCCCGAGCGCGCTCGCGCCGAAGGTGCCGGGAGCGGTCACGCCGCACGCGCTCACCGAGACGCAGATCCTCGACATCATCGATCGCTTCGCGACCGCCGCCGCCGTCGTCCAGCGCGCGGGCTTCGACGGCGTCCAGCTGCACGCCGCCCACGGCTACCTCATCTCCCAGTTCCTCTCACCGGCCGCTAACGTCCGCAGCGACGCCTGGGGCGGAGACGGGCAACGCCGCCAGCGCTTCCTGCTCGAGATCGTCGGCCGCACGCGCGCCGCCGTCGGAGCGGCGTTCCCGCTCTCGGTGAAGCTCAACTCGGCCGACTTCCAGCGCGGCGGAATCACCGAGCTCCAGTCGGCCGAGGTGGTGGTGGCGCTCGCCGCGGCCGGCGTCGACCTCGTCGAGATCAGCGGCGGCACGTACGAGGCACCGGCGATGGTCGGCGGCCGCCAGGCGCAATCGACCCGCGAGCGCGAGGCCTACTTCCTGCGCTACGCCGAGCAGGTTCGCACGCGCGTGCCGGGGCTCGCGCTGATGGTCACGGGCGGATTCCGCACGCGCGGGGCGATGGTCGATGCCGTGCGCTCCGGCGCGTGCGACGTGATCGGCCTGGCCCGTCCGCTCGCGATCTCCCCCGAGGCGCCGGCCGGACTGCTGGACGCTCGCCTCGACCGCGTGCGCGAGCGCGACGGACGCGTCGGCGTCAAGCAGGTCGACGCGGCCGTCGATCTCTTCTGGCACACCCGCCAGCTGCAGCGCCTCGGCGCCGGCCGGCGCCCGGACCTGGACGCGGGCGCCTGGCGCACGGCGGCGCAGATGCTCGCGGCGAGCGGCTGGGGCGCCGTGCGCCGCCGCCGCGGCGGCTGACACGGCGTCGCAGCGCTCGCGACGGAGCGCCGGGCGAGGGGGTGTCAGACACGTCGGTCCTGACACCTCGCGAGCGACCGCGGCGAGGCCTTCAGAACCGCGGACGCCAGCCGATGTATTCGGGAGCGCTCGTCGCCCGGGTGAGGGAGCGCAACTTCCTCACTTGGGCACAGCAGCGCACACCCTCGACGCGAGAAGATGAGATGACGGCCAGCCAGATGCAGATGCTCGATCGGGCCTCCCGCTCTCGGCGACGGGGCGCGATCCTCCCACTCGTCCTGTCGGGGATCGCGCTCACGCTGCTCGTCGCCACCATGGCGGCACTCATCGTGCGTTCGCAGGATGCGGCGCGCGCCCGCGCGGAATCGGTCCTCACCGCGCGGGGCGCAGCCGCCGCCGGAGTCGCGGCCACCGCGATCGCCGGCACGCGCGCCGCGGGCACCGCGCCGGCGGCGCAGAGCGCGATCGCCGACCGCGTCGCGCGCGGGCTGTACGCCTTCCTGGCCAGCGCCTACGGCACCGACCGTCAGGCCGTCTATCTCGTCGACGCTTACGGCCACCTGATCGCCTCGCGCCCGCCGGTGAGCGCCCCGACGCTCGCGGCCGCCGCCCCGGCGCTGGCCGCCGCCTCGCGGCGATCGCAGAGCGGCACCGTCACGCTCGGCGGCCGCGGCACCGCCTTCGCCACCGCGCCGGTGGCCGGCACGGGCTGGCGCGTGGTGATCGCCGTCCCGAGCTCGGAGCTGTACGCCGGCACCGGCGGGCCCACGGCGTGGGTGCCGTGGCTCGTGTTCGGCATCGTGGCACTGCTCGCCGCCGGACTGTGGGCGCTGTTCGCCGGCTTCCTCGCCGACCGCCGTCGCCTCGCGCGCCTCTCGGCCGAGGCGCTCGAGCTCGCGCGCACCGACCCGCTCACCGGCCTGCCCAACCGCCGTCAGCTCTCGGACTCGCTCGCGCAGGCGATGGCGCACGCCGCGCGCTACGACGAGCCGCTGACGGTGCTGATGATCGACCTCGACCGCTTCAAGCAGGTGAACGACACGCGCGGCCACGAGGCCGGCGATCGGGTCCTGCGCGCGATCGCCGCGTGTCTGCGCGAGGTCCTGCGCGACAGCGACGTCTACGGGCGCTGGGGCGGCGACGAGTTCCTCGCCGTGCTCGGGCACACCCCGCTCGACGGTGCGCGCGAGGCCGCCCAGCGCCTCTGCGACTGCGCGGGGGCGCTGAAGATGTTCAGCGCCGGCCTCGGTGACGGCGTGTCACTGAGCGTCGGCTGCGCCGCCGCGACCGGCGACCTCACCGAGGTCCTGCACACCGCCGACGCGGCGATGTACGAGGCCAAGCGCAGCGGGCAGGGCGGCGTCGCCGTCGCGCGCGACCGCGCTCTCACCTGAGCCCTGCGCGTGAGCGCGATCAGGCCGCCCGCGCGGCGTGATCGAGCAGCAGCTCGGCAATCTGCTCGAGCGCCCCATCGGGGAGGTCGTGCCCCATCCCCACGATCGTCTGCAGCCGCGCGCCGGGGATCGCCTCCGCCGTCGCGCGCCCGCCGGAGGGGTTGACCATCGGATCGTGGTCGCCGTGGACCACGAGCGTCGGGGCCATGATGTGGGCGAGCTCGGCGGTGCGATCGCCGGACTTGATGATCGCGGCCATCTGGCGGGCGGTGCCGGCCGGATGGAACGCGCGCCGGTAGGCCTGCCGCGCACGGTCGCGCGCCTCTTCCTCGTCGAACGGGAAGCCCCGCGAGCCGACGTGGCGGAACATCCGCACGAAGCGCTCGGTCGCGCCGTCCTCGTCCTTCGGGACGGGGCTGAGCATCATCCGTAGCGTCGACGGCGCCGGGCGGCCCTGGCCGCGCGCGCCGGTGGTGCTCATCATCGACACGAGCGAGCGCACGCGCTCGGGGTACTGCGCGGCGAGCGTCTGGGCGATCATGCCGCCCATCGAGACGCCGACCGCGTGCACCGGCTCGAGCTCGAGTGCATCGATCAGCCCGGCGGTATCGCGCGCCATGTCGCTCAGCGCGTACTGCTCGCGCACGAAGCGGCGTGTCCCGAGCTGCACCATGCTCGGCGGCGCGACGCGCGGCCGCGTCGAACGCCCGCAGTCGCGGTTGTCGAAGCGCACGACGTACAGGCCTCCGGCCACGAGGCGCTCGCACAGGGCGTCGGGCCAGGCGATGAGCTGCATGCCGAGACCCTGTATGAGCAGCATCGGCGGCGAAGCGGGATCGCCGAACGTCTCGTAGCAGAGCGTCACCCCGCGGCCGACGTCGCAGAAGCGCTCCGACTCGAGCGGGGCCAGCGACTCCCTTTCCATCGTGGTCATGCGGGGACCTCCACGGGCGTCCGGTGCGGAAGCACCAGTTCGTTTTCACTCGGGACAAAGCGGCGCACACGCCGCTGGAAGGCGCGCACGGTCTCGGGCCACAGCGTCGAGTTGCGTCCGGTCCCGTCGAGGTACCAGCTCTGGCAGCCGCCGGCCGTCCACACGCTGCCCTCCATCGCCGCGTCGACCTCGGCCACGTAGGCCGCCTGCGCGTCGGGCCGCGGCGCGATCGCCGCCAGGCCCTGATGAGCGCGGAAGGCGAGCGCCTGCGCGGACGTAGCCGATCTGCGCCTCGATCATGAGCAGCAGCGAATTGTGACCGAGCCCTGTGCCCGGCCCGACGAGGCTGAACAGGTTCGGGAAGCCGGCGACCGCGGTGCCGAGGTAGGCCTTCGGGCTGCCTTCGAAGTGGTCGTTCAGCGATCGCCCGTCACGCCCCCGCACGAGCGCCCACATCGGGCTGTCCATGACGTGGAAGCCGGTTGCGAAGATGAGCGTGTCGAGCTCGTGGTGGTGGCCGTCGCGATCGACGATGCCGTCCGTGACGACCTCGGCGATCGGGCTCGTGACCACCTCGGCGTTGGGCGCGGTGATCGCCGGATACCAGGCGGTCGAGCCGAGGATGCGCTTGCAGCCCATGCGGTAGGTGGGAGTCACCTTCTCGCGCAGGGCCGGGTCCGGGACCTGGCGCTCGATCAGGCGCCGGGCCATGCGCTCGTTGAAGGCGGTCAGGCGCCCACCTGGGTGGGTGAAGCCGCGGTGGCGCAGCTCGAGCAGCGAGAAGATCGTTCCCCGCGCCGCCTGCAGGAGCCACGGGTGGCGCTCGAAGCGCTCCTGCCACTCGCTGCTGATGTGGACCTCGCCACGCGGCATGATCCACGGCGGCGTGCGCTGGAAGACGCGCAGCGCCTCCACTTCGGGCTGGATCCTGGGAACGAACTGGATCGCCGACGCCCCGGTGCCGATGACGCCGACGCGCCGGCCCTGCAGCGGGTGGTCGTGGTCCCAGCGAGCAGAGTGGAAGGTGTGCCCCGCGAAGCGTTCGAGTCCGGGCAGCGGGGGGACCGACGGGTCGCACAGCGCGCCGACGGCGGTGATGAGCACGTCGGCGTGGTGGACGCCATCGTTCGTGGCGATCTCCCAGCGCTGCCGGTCGTCGTCCCAGGCGGCGCCCTGCACCTCGTGGCCGTAGCGAATGTGCTCGATGATGCCGTGGCGGGTGGCGACGTCGCGGAGGTACTCCCAGATCTCGCCGGCCGGCGCGAACAGCTGGCTCCAGCGAGGGTTCTGCTCGTCGCTGAGGGAGTAGAGGATGCTCGGAATGTCGCAGGCGCAACCCGGGTAGGTGTTGTCGCGCCAGGTGCCGCCGAGGTCGTCGGCGCGCTCGAGGATCACGAAGTCCTCGATGCCGTCGCGCTTCAGCGCGATCGCCATGGCGACGCCGCTGAAGCCGCTGCCGACGATGACGACCTGGTGGCGGGTCGCCTTGTCCTCGCTGTAGGTGCGCTCGAGCACGGATGAGGAGCGTAATGCATTATTGACCGTGGATTCAAGTTGAATTCATGGTCAATAGTGGCTACGGTGACGGTCGATGGCCTCCACTCGCTCGCGCCCCGGCCGCATGACCCCCGACGCCCGCCGCGAGCAGCTGCTCGCCGCCGGCATGCGCCTCTTCCAGCAGGGCTCCTACGAGGAGATCTCGATCGAGGACATCGCGCGCAGCGCCGACGTGTCGAAGGGGCTGCTCTACCACTACTTCCCGACCAAGCGCGAGTTCGTCGTCGCCGCCGTCGCCTCGTCGGTGGCCGAGCTCACCGAGCTGCTTCGACTCGATCCCGAGCTCTCGCCCGACGAGCAGGCCGACGCGAACATCGATGCGTTCCTCGGCTACGTCGAGCAGCGCCCGGCGGGCTTCACCTCGATCTTCCGTACGCGCGGCGGTGGCGACCCCGAGCTGATGGAGATCATTGCCGGCGCGCGGCACCGGCGGTTGGAGCTCATCCTGCGGGGCCTCGCGCTCCAGGCCGGCGAGACGCCCGAGGGGTTCCGCACGCCGGTGCTCGAGGCCGCGGCCGAGGGCTGGATGTTCTTCGCCGAGGGCGTCGTGCTGCGCTGGCTGGAGCGAGGCGACATCGATCGCGCCGCGGCGCACCGGCTGCTGAAGGCGGCGCTCGAGCAGGTCACGACGATCGCCCGCGCGGCGGCGGGGGAGGAGGCGGCGCGGTGAGGCGCGCGCACCGCCTTGCCCGCCGCTACAGCCGGGGCCGATCGGTCCGATCACCCGGCGGAACGAGCACGCAATCCCTCGACCACCGGCATCCGCCCGACCGATCTACGGAGAGGCGACCATGAGCGCCACAGCGAACCCACACGACAACGCCGCCGCCTACCGGCGCGGCGGGCCGCTGTTCGGCGAGACCTCGATCGACCTCACGAAGCTGCCGCCCGGGCCGCGCGGCCCGCACCGCTGGATCGCGCTCAACTTCCTGCTGCGACCGGTGCCGTTCTTCGAGAACGCGCGCCGGCGCTATGGCGACACGTGGACGATGCGGCTGACGGCGGCGCGCACGGTCGTCGTCACCTGCGACCCGGCGATGGTCAAGGACATCTTCACCGGCGATCCCGAGCTGCTGCACGCCGGCAAGGGGAACATCGTCCTGCGGCCGTTCCTCGGCTCGAAGTCCGTGCTGTTGCTCGATGGCGCCGAGCACCTGCGCCAGCGCCGCCTGATGCTGCCGCCGTTCCACGGTGAGCGGATGCGTAACTACGGCGACACGATGCGCGAGGTGGCCGAGCGCCACATCGCGCGCTGGCCGAGCAGCGGGGAGCTCGAGACCGCGAAGACGATGCAGGCGATCACGCTCGAGGTAATCCTGCGCGCCGTCTTCGGCATCACCGACGCCGAGCGCGTGGCCCGCTGGTCGACGACGATGCGCCACATGCTGAACACCATCGGCAACCCGCGCCGGGTCCTCGCCCTCGGCGCGACGATGCAGTCCTCGCGCCTGACCCAGGCGCGCCGCGGACCGTGGGCCACGCTGCGCACCGAGCTGCGGCCCGTCGACGCGGCGATCTTCGCCGAGGTGCGCGAGCGCCGGGCCGAGCTCGAGCGGGGCGGAAGCGAGCGCGACGACGTCCTGTCGCTGCTGCTCGCCGCGCGCGACGAGGCGGGCGAGCCGCTCACCGACGTCGAGCTGCGCGACGAGCTGATGACGCTGCTCGTGGCCGGGCACGAGACGACCGCCACGGCGCTCGCCTGGACGCTGGAGCGCATCACCCGCACCCCGCACGTGCTCGAGCGCCTCTACGCCGACGGCGGCATCGACGACGTCGACTACATCGACGCCGTCTGCAAGGAGTCGCTGCGGATGCGCCCGGTGGTGCCGGGCGCGGCGCGCCAGCTGCAGGCGCCGATGACGCTCGGCGGGCACGACCTCCCGGCCGGCGTCGTCGTCTCCCCTTCGATCCTGCTCGTGCACCGGCGCGAGGACATCTATCCCGAGCCGGACGCCTTCCGGCCCGAGCGCTTCCTCGAGCGCCCGCCGGGGACGTATGAGTGGATGCCCTTCGGCGGCGGCGTGCGCCGTTGCCTCGGCGCCTCGTTCGCGCTGTTCGAGATGCGCGCGGTGCTGCAGGCGATCCTCCAGGGCGTCCGGCTCGAGCCGACGGCGGCTCGGGGCGAAGCCGTGCGGAGACGCCTGGTGACGTTCGTACCGCGGCGCGGCGGGCGCGTGACGCTGTCGCGGGCGGCGGGCTGACGTCGCGGGGCGCCTCGGTTGCCGTCGGTCGCCCTTGGTTGCCGCGGGCGGCCGGGTGGCCGGGCTTGGGCCTGCGCGGTCGGGCCTGGGGTGACGCGACGGTCACAGATGCGCCCCGCGGATGCCGGGACCGTCGCTCGAGCGTGGCACTTCTCGCTCGCGGCGACCGCGCGTCGGGGGTGCGCTCCCGCATGCCCACTATGCGGCGCGCAATCGACCACACCCCGACTCGACGGCCGTCCCTCCGCGCCGGGTGTGCTCCCGCATGCGCACCATACGGCGCGCAATCGACCACACCCCCCGGCCCCCGGCGCAAGCCCACCCTGGCCGGCACCCCGAGCCGGCCAGGCGACCTGCGATGCGACCTAGGCGACGATCTTCGCCTTCATGCTCTCGTACTCCGCCTCGGTGATCGTGCCGTCCGCCTTCAGCTTGGCGAGCCGCTCGAGCTCCTGCGCGGGCGATGTGCCCGCGGTCTGGCGGACGTAGGTGTCGAGCTGCTTCTGGACCTCGACCTGGTGGTCGATCGCCCGCTTGCGCATGCCGTCGCCGCGCGCGATCAGGTAGACGAACGCCGTCAGGAACGGGACGAAGATGAGGAACAGGATCCAGAGCGCCTTGGCCCACCCGGACTGCGTGTGGTCGCGGAACAGGTCGGCGATGATCGTGATGAGGATCCAGAACCAGATGACCAGCAGGAAGATCTCGAGAACGGTGAGCAGCGCGTCACCGAACGTGAAGTCAGCAAGTACCACGGTAGAACCCCCCGGGGGTCGGTTGGCCAAACGGGATTATCGAAGCGCGGCGAGGGGTGACAGCCCCCCGCGAACAGCGCTGACGCTACCGCACCGAGGCCTCAGGCGACCTTGGCGAGGATGTGCGCGTGCGTCTCGCCGGCGCGCATGACGCGGTTGCGCCCGGCCGCCTTGGCCGCGTAGAGCGCGCGGTCGGCGACGACGAGCAGCTCGGTCGGCGTCACGCAGTGCGGGGCGAGCGTGGCGATCCCCGCGCTCGTGGTGAGCGGTCCCGTCATGACCGTCGTCGGGCGCTGACGCGACCAGTCGGCGAACGCCTCGGCGATGACGTCGGCGACGCGCCGCGCGCCGTCGGCGCCGGTGTCGAAGAGCACGACGGCGAACTCCTCACCGCCCATGCGAGCGAGCACGTCGGTCATGCTCGAGCACTCCCGGCGCATGATGTCGGCGAACGCCGCGAGCGCATCGTCGCCCGCCGAATGGCCGAGCGCGTCGTTGAGCTTCTTGAAGTGGTCGAGGTCGAACATGACGACGGTCAGCGGCAGCTCCGACGTGACCGCCCGCTGCACCTCGCGCGTGAACGCGTCGTTGAAGGCGCGGCGGTTGAGGAGGCCGGTGAGGCTGTCGGTGGCGGCCGACCGAACAGACCAGCGCAGCGAGGCGCCAACCGCTACTGTGACGGCGATGCAAGCGGGTGGCACTGCGTCGGCGGACGGATCGGTGCAGACCGCGTCGGCGGGCGCGGCGCAGGCCGGCGCGGCCGCAACCGCTGGCACGCCGGCCGGTGCCCAGGCCGGCACGGCCGAAGCCGACGGCGCTCGCGCCCGGCGCCCGGCGATCATCGCGGTCGACGACGAGCCCGCCGTGCTCGCCGCGGTGGCCCGCGACCTGCGCCGCGGCTTCGGCGAGCGCTACCGCATCCTGCGGGCGCCGTCGGGCGCGGCGGCGCTCGACGTTCTCCGGGAGCTGCGCACGCGCGGGGACGCCGTCGCGCTGCTCGTGGCCGACCAGCGCATGCCGGGGATGTCGGGCACGGAGTACCTCGTCGAGGCCCGCGAGATCGTGCCGGAGGCCAAGCGCGTGCTGCTCACCGCCTACGCCGACACCGAGGCGGCGATCTCCGCCATCAACGACGTCTCGCTCGACTACTACCTGCTCAAGCCCTGGGACCCGCCGCAGGAGCAGCTGTACCCGGTGCTCGAGGATCTGCTCACGACGTGGGAGTCGGCGACGGCGCTCGAAGCCGGCGGCGTACGCATCATCGGCCACCGCTTCTCCAAGCAGTCGCACGACCTGCGCGACTTCCTCGCCCGTAACCGCGTGCCCGCAACCTGGCTCGACGTCGAGCGCGACGACGAGGCGCGCGAGCTGCTCACGGTGGCGGGGGTGGATGCCGAGCGGCTGCCCGTCGCGCTGCTCGAGGACGGCACCGTGCTCGAGCGGCCCACGGTGCTCGAGCTCGCCGAGCGCCTCGGGGTGGCCGCCGCGCCGGCCACCGACCACTACGACCTCGTGATCGTGGGCGGCGGACCGGCCGGCCTCGCCGCCGCCGTCTACGGCGCCTCGGAAGGGCTGCGCACCGTGATGGTCGAGGCTGAGGCCCCCGGCGGGCAGGCCGGCCAGTCCAGTCGCATCGAGAACTACCTCGGCTTCCCGATGGGCCTGAGCGGCTCCGACCTCGCCCGCCGCGCCACCGACCAGGCCCGGCGGCTCGGCGCCGAGCTGCTCACCGTCCAGGACGCAGTCGGCCTGACCGCGGAGGGGTCGGGACGGATCGTGCAGCTGAGCGGCGGCGCCTCGCTGAGCGCCAACTGCGTCCTCGTCGCCTCCGGCGTGTCCTACAACCAGCTGAGGGCGCCCGGGTTCGACGACTACACCGGCGCCGGCATCTACTACGGCGCGGCCATGACCGAGGCGCGATCGTGCGCCGAGCAGCGCGTCGTGGTCATCGGCGGCGCCAATTCGGCCGGGCAGGCGGCGGTCTACTTCAGCGGCTTCGCCACGCAGGTGACGATTCTCGTGCGCGGCGACTCGCTGGCGAAGTCGATGTCGCACTACCTCATCGAGCAGATCGCCGCGATCCCGAACATCGAGGTTCGCACCGGCGCGCAGGCGATCGCCGCCGAGGGCGAGGACGGCCGCCTGCGGCAGCTGCGCATCCGCGACGGGGAGGGCGAGCGCCTCGAGGACGTCGACGCCTGCTTCGTGTTCATCGGCGCCGCGCCGCGCACCGACTGGCTCGAGGGCGTCGTGCAGCGCGACGAGCGCGGGTTCATCCTCGCCGGGCCCGACGTCAAGCGCGAGACCTGGCCGCTGCGTCGCGACCCCTACGCCCTGGAGACGAGCGTCCCCGGCGTGTTCGTGGCCGGCGACGTGCGCTCGCGATCGATCAAGCGCGTGGCGAGCGCCGTCGGCGAGGGGTCGATGGCCGTCTCGCTCATCCACGAGTACCTCGCCGGGCCGTGAGCGCGACGGGGACGATCACCCTCGCCGACCTTCGCCCCGTCGACCTCTTCGACGACCTCGACGACGGGGAGCTGCAGCGCTGGGTCGACGTCGCCGTCGAGCGCCTCGCCGAGCCGGGAGAGGTCCTCGCCGAGCAGGGAGAGATGCCGCCCGGGTTACAGCTCCTGCTCGAGGGCGTGGCCCGCTCGCTGATCGTCGAGGGCGAGCGCACCGAACCGGTGGGGCGCCAGCGGGCCCCAACGTGGATGGGCGCGACGGGCCTGATCACCGACGCACCCACGGGCGTGCGCATGCAGGCCGAGACGGCCTGCCGGATCGCGCTCGTCGCACCCGAGGACTTCCTGAATCTCGTGTTCGAGCAGCGCGCGGTGCTCCTGCGCATCATGCACGTGATCGCCCCCGTCGTCCGGCGCGTCTCCGCGGTCGGCCAGAACCGCGAGCGCCTGGAGTCGCTCGGCACCATGGCCGCCGGTCTCGCGCACGAGCTCAACAATCCCGCGGCGGCCGCCCGGCGGGCCGCCTCCGACATGGCCGAGGCGCTGCAGACGCTGTCGACGACGATCGGTGAATTCGTCGAGGCCGGGATCTCGCGCGAGACCGCCGAGCAGCTCGTCCACCTGCAGCGCGAGGCGCTCGCGCGCGCGGAGTCGCGGACGGCGCTCGACACCCTCGATGCCGCCGACGCCGAGGAGGAGCTGCTGGAGGCGCTCGAGGACCTCGGCATCGAGGAGGCGTGGCGCCATGCCGAGCCGCTCGCGGCCGCCGGCGTCGACCGCGAGTGGCTGGAGCGGCTGAGCGGGTTGGCCGGACCGGCCCTGCAGAGCGCGGTCAGCTGGGTCTCGGCCTCGCTCGCCGCCCGCGCGCTCGGCGCCGAGCTGTGCGAGTCGACCGACCGCATGAGCCGGCTCGTCGGCGCCGTGAAGGCGTACTCCTACATGGACCGCGGCGAGCTCGTCGAGGTCGACGTGCACGAGGGCCTGGAGACGACGCTCGTCGTGCTCGGGCACAAGCTCAAGCACACCGAGATCGAGATCGTGCGCGAGTACGACCGCACGCTGCCGAAGCTCACCGTCTGGGGCTCCGAGCTCAACCAGGTGTGGACGAACCTGCTCGATAACGCGATCGACGCGCTCGGCACCCGCGGCACGATCACGATCAGGACGCGGCTCGACGGCGATTGCGTGGAGGTCGAGGTGTCCGACGATGGGCCGGGAATGAGCCCCGATACGGTCGATCGCGCGTTCGACCCCTTTTTCACGACAAAGGGAGTCGGGAGCGGCACCGGACTCGGGCTCGATACGGCGCGACGGATCGTCGTGGAACGCCACGACGGGTCGATCTCGGTGACCTCCGCGCCCGGCGAGACGACGTTCACGGTGCGCCTGCCGCTGCGCGCTTCGGCCGGCGCTGGGACATCCGGTCCGAGCGCGGCCGGCGATCTTTGAACGTCGGGCCATATTGATCCCGCACGTTGCGGACGATTCTGTGAGGGCGATGCGCGAGGCGCGGCCTTGCGCGCGACGGCAAACAGCTCGAGGCGATGAGGGATGCGACGAACACCACAGATCGTGGCACTGGGCGGCGGCGGATTCTCGATGGAGAAGGACAACACGCTGCTCGACGACTACATCCTGTCGCTCACTCGCACGCGCCACCCGCGGGTGTGCTTCCTGCCGACCGCGTCGGGCGACGCCGACCACTACATCGTGCGTTTCTACCGGCGCTTCTCGAGCCCGTGCGAGGCGAGCCACGTGTCGCTGTTCCGCCGCGACCAGGGCACCGGCGTCGAGGAGGACCTCGAGTCCCACCTGCTCAGCCGCGACCTCATCTACGTCGGCGGCGGTAACGTCGTGTCGATGCTCGGCACGTGGCGAGCGCACGGGCTCGACGCCGTGCTGCACGACGCCTGGCGCTCGGGCGTCGTGCTGTGCGGGCCGTCGGCCGGATCGCTGTGCTGGTTCGCGGAGGTGCTGAGCGCCTTCCACGGGGCGCCGCGCGCGGTGCCCGGGCTGGGGCTGCTGCCGTACTCCAACTGCGTGCACTACGACGCCGAGCCCGAGCGCCGCGCCCAGTACCACGCGCTCGTCGGCGACGGGATGCGCGACGGCTACGCGGCCGACGACGGCGTCGGATTGCACTTCCGCGGCACGCGCCTGGCCCGGGTGGTCGGCTCGCGGCCGGACGGGCGCGCCTATCACGTGCAGGCCGCGCCCGACGGCACGGTCAGCGAGACGCCCCTCGACGTCGAGTACCTCGGCACGCCGGGGCGCGTCGCGCGCGTGCGCGCGGCACGGGCGGGGTCGGCGGCGGCGGCGGCGCGCACGCAGATCGCCGTCGCATGAGCGCGGGGCTCGAGTGACGGAGGCCGAGGTCGATCTCGACGAGCGCACGATCTTCGCGATGGGCGGCGGCGGCTTCACGATGGAGCCCAACAACCCGCTGCTCGACGACTTCATCCTGCGGTTGCCACGGCGGCCGGTGCCGCGGATCCTGTTCCTGCCGACGGCGTCGGGTGATCCGACCGCCCAGATCAATGCCTTCCAGGCGCGCTTCTCCGACCGGGCCTGCGAGCCGACGTCGCTGTCGCTCTTCCGCCTCGGCCGCGGCGAGCGCTCGCTCGCGGAGATCGTCGGCGAGCAGGACATCGTCTACACCGGCGGCGGGTCGATGCGCAACCTGCTCGCCATCTGGCGCGCGCACGGGCTCGACGAGATCCTCGTCGGAGCGTGGCGGCGCGGGACGGTGCTCGCCGGCCTGAGCGCCGGCGCGATGTGCTGGTTCGCCGGCGGCGTCTCGCGCTCGAGCGGTGCGCCTGAGGTCATCGCCGGGCTCGGTGTGCTGCCCGGCTCGCTGACCGTACACGCCGATGGCGAGCCCGACCGCCTGCCGGTGTGGCTGGCGGCGGTTCGCGACGGTCGCCTTCCCGGCGGCTGGGCCGCCGATGACGGCGTCGGGCTGTGCTTCCGTGGCGAGCGCCTGGAGCGTGTCGTGAGCTCGCGGCCGGGCGCGAGCGCGTTGCGCGTCGACGCCGTCGACGGCGAGCTCGTGCGCGCACGGATCACGCCGGAGCTGCTCGGCGACGAGGCGAGCACGATGACGACGCCCGACGAGGACGTGCGCGAGCTGCGCCAGCTGCACCGCTTCCGCCAGGATCTCGGCGGCTCCTCGCGCTGAGCAGGGTTCCGCATCTGCGCGGCGTAGAGTGGCGACTGCGGTGAAGCTGTACTACGCACGGCGGGCGCAGGAGTACGACGCGACGAGCTACGAGTCGCTCGACGTCGATCAGCAGCGCGACCTCGGCGCCCTCGAGGCGGCGATATCCGGCCTAGAGCCCGGGCGGGTGCTCGACGTGGCGTGCGGCACCGGCTATCTGACCCGCCGCCTGCGCGGAGAGGTGGTGGCGCTCGACCAGAGCGAGGAGATGCTGAGCCTGGCCGGCGAGCACGTGCCCGCGGCCTCGCTCGTGCGGGCCGATGCCCCGCCGCTGCCGTTCGGCGACGGCTCGTTCGACCGCGTCTTCGCGAGCCACTTCTACTCCCACCTCGACGGCGCTCGGCCGCGCCGCGCGCTCGTGGCCGAGGCGTTGCGCGTGGCGGGCGAGCTCGTCGTGGCCGAGGAGGCGTGGCGACCGGGGCTGCCGTCACAGGCGTGGGAGCGGCGCGAGCTCGTCGACGGCACCCGCTGGCCGGTGTTCAAGCGCTACTACACCGCCGAGCGCCTGCGCGCCGAGCTCGATGGCGAGGTCCTGCTGGCGACGCCGACGTTCATCCTCGTGCGTACGCGCCGACGGCCGGGGAGCCGGCGCCGGTTCGCCGTGGCTGGGTAGGGGTACGGCGGGCGCCGGTCCAGCAGCGGCCGGCCGTCAGTACCCCAGCTCGCGCAGCGCCGCCTTCGGGTCGTCCTGGGTGACGACGAGGCGCGAGAACTCGGCGCCCGCGAGCTCGACGACGACGGCCGGCCGCTGCTGGTAGACGGCGCAGAAGTCCTGGCCGAAGTCGCCCTTGCACGTGCCGAGCATGAGGTGGCCGGGGATGCCGGTGCCGGTATCGGCGTCGTGGGCGCCGCGCACCTCGGACCAGGGATCCTCGACGACGCGCGCCTCGGTGACGGCGCTGAGGGGCACGATCACGGGACCGCGCTGCGCGCCCGCCTGCTCCATCGCCGACAGGCGGACCTCCACTTCCCCGTCGCGGACACGGATCTCGGCCACGTCGTGAGGATACGAGCGTTGGCGGCGGTGATTAAGGGGGCGAAGTACGGAGTGCGCGACCGACGGCCCGCGCCGGCCGTGTGTGCGACGGCGACCACGCGCCCCGTCGCGGCCAGATAGCATCGGCGCCGCCGATGCGCGCCGTCACCTTCCAAGCGGCCGGCGACGTCCGTGTAGAGGATGTCCCCGAGCCCGAGCTGATCGCCTCCGACGACGCGATCGTCCGCATCGAGGCGAGCGGCGTGTGCGGGTCGGACCTGCACATCTACCACGGGCGGGTCAAGATCGAGCCGGGCTTCACGATCGGGCACGAGTACGTCGGCACCGTCGTTGCCGCCGGCGACGAGGTCACGCGCGTCGCCGTCGGCGACCGGGTGCTCGGCTGCTTTCAGACCGCCTGCGGAACGTGCTATTTCTGCCGTCGCGGCTGGTACCACCGCTGCGAGCACTCGCGCACGTTCGGCCACGGCGCCGGGCTCGGATCGCTGCCGGGCACGCAGGCGGAGATGGCCGTCGTGCCGCACGCGAACCTCGTCCTGCGCCGCGTGCCCGAGGGCATGACCAATGACACGGCGCTGTTCGCGGGCGATGTCATGGGCACCGGCTTCCACGCCGTCGTGTCGAGCGGCCTGCAGCCCGGCGATGTCGTCGCCGTGCTCGGCCTCGGCCCGGTCGGCCTGTGCGCCGTGCAGGCGGCACGCGCCGTCGGCGCGGCGCGCGTGCTCGCCGTCGACAGCGTCCCCGAGCGCCTGGCCGTCGCTGCCTCGTTCGGTGCCGAGGCCGTGCACCTCGGCGAGCAGGACGTGCGCGAGGTGGCCAAGCAGTTCACCGAGGGCCGCGGCGTCGACGTGTGCATCGAGGCCGTCGGCGATCCGCGCGCGCTCGACACGGCGATCCGCATCACGCGGGCGTGCGGCACCGTGCAGTGCGTCGGCGTGTATGCCGAACGGGCCGAGGTGCACATGGGCCTGTTGTGGCTGAAGTCGATGACGCTGTGCGGCGGGCAGGCGAACGTCATCGGCCACGTCGATCGCGTGCTGGCCATGATGTCGGCCGGTCTGCTCGATCCGACACCGCTCGTCACGCACCACATGCCGCTCGACGACGCCGCCGAGGCCTACGCGATCTACGATCGCCGCGAAGCGCTGAAGATCGTCCTGCAGCCGTAGCCCCGGCGACGGGCGCGGTGCTTGACCGCGCGCGGGAATGGCAATAGCGTGGCGCGCATGCCCATTCTCCGCCCCACACCATCACGCGTCGCCTGCCTCACCGGCGTCGGCGCGATCAGCCTCGCGCTCGCCCTCGTCCCCGCCGCCGGCGCCAAGACGGCGAGCGTCAAGTGCGGTAACGAGGGGACCTACATGGACATCACGGCCACCGGCCTGACCTGTGCGCAGGCGAAGGCGCTCGTCAAGAACCCGTCGCTGACGATCGAGTACACGTGCACCTTCGGCAACGGCGACCCGCGACTGGTGAGCTGCCACCACGGATCCAAGAAGGTCTCGTACAAGATAAAGACGGGCGGCGGCCAGGGTTACTAGCCCACGCAGCGCCTCGGCGGCCCGTCGGCCCGGGTGCCGACGGCGTGGAGCACCGCCGCAATGGTCCATCTTGTGCACATTGGGCTTCAAGTTGACAGCGGTTTGAGCCGTTACGTCTCGTACGGACAAAGGCTCTAGCGGGCACATCCAACTTGGGGGACCAGTGGCTGATTACGCGAATCGATTGGCGATCTCGACCGTGAGCGGCGGCGGCGGCCGCGAGTTGCCGCGTAGCGATGCGGAGATCGACGCGCAGCTCGACGCGGCGAGCGCCGAGCTCGGCCAGCTCCCGGTTCTCGACCGCAGCCTCGCGCTCATCCAGGCGCTCTCGAACGACCCCGACTCGTCGACCAACGAGCTCGTGAGCGCGCTCGAGGGCGACCCGAACCTCGCCGCCAACCTCCTGCGCTTCGCGAACTCCGCCTACGCGGCGCGGCCGGTCCGGGCCCGCACCGTGCGCCAGGCCGTCACGATGGTCGGACGCCAGAAGATCGCGCGCCTGGCGCTCGAGGCGACGGTCTCGCGTTTCTTCGAGAAGATGCCCGGCAACGGCCGCGCCTCGCTCGGGCAGATGCACGTGCACGCGGTGCAGGTGGCCGCGATCGCGGCCGCCCTCGCCGAGCAGGCCGGGGCGGACGCCCAGGTCGCCCACCTGGCCGGACTGCTGCACGACCTCGGCAAGCTCGTGCTCCCGATCGCCTTCGGCCAGGACGTCATGGACGACCTCGTCGCCGACGCTGCCGGCGGGCCGCGCCGCGTGGCCGCCGAGCGTGAGCTCCTCGGCACCGATCACGCGTGGGCAGGCGAGCGCTTCGTGCGCAGCGCCGGCCTCGATGAAGACACCATCGCCTGCGTGGCCTCGCACCACGGCGGGCGCTACGGCACGTGGTGTCCCTCGCCCGAGGCGGCGTGCGTACAGGCCGCCGAGGCGGTGATCGCCCTGTTCGCCGGGCTCGAAGCCGACGGCTCGCTGCTCGACTCCGCGCTCGAGAAGCTCGGACTCGACCACGGCCAGCTCGAGGACGCGGCCGCCACGGCGCTGCCGATCGCCCAGGCACCGACCGGCGAGCGCGACCTCGGCGCTCGTGTCGCCGCGCTCGAGCGCGAGGCCAGGCTCGACGAGCTGACGGGGGTGCTCAACCGCCGTTACTGGACGGTCGAGGCGCGCAAGCTGCTCGACGACCCGAACGCCGTCGTGAGCATCGTCGACGTCGATCACTTCAAGCAGGTCAACGACGAGCTCGGGCATCACACCGGGGACGTCGTCCTCAGCGAGGTCGCCCGCATCATCGGCCGACACGGCGTCACCGGCCGTCTCGGCGGCGACGAGTTCGCGCTCGTCATGCGGCACTCCGGCCCCGCGGCGCTGACGATCGCCGAGGCGATCCTCAGCGAGGTTCACGACACCTTCGCCGACGACGTCAAGGCGCCGCTGCCGGTGTCGGTGTCGATCGGCCTCGCCTGCGCGACCCCCGATCAGCGGGACCTCTCGCTGCTCATGCGGGCCGCCGACGAGGCGCTGTACGCGGCCAAGCAGGCCGGCCGCGGGCGGGCGCAGCTCGCAGCGGCGGCGTAGACCGCTCGCCGCGGCGACGCCGTAGCTCTTCCCGGCCGCCTTCTTGGGCCGCCGCGCCGCCGAGCGGCCCTTGTTCGCGCGCGGCGCGGTCGAGGCCTCGAAGTCCTGGCCCTCGAACAGCATGATGACCATCCCGGTGTTGACTTCGTCGGAGTGATTGCTCTGCTTGAGGCGCTTGGCACTCTCCTGCTCTATCGCCCGCGCGCGGTCGTAGAGCTTCGCGCACTCCTTGGCGAGCGCCTTGAAGCCGCGCTCGTCGAGCACCAGCGGCGAGCGGCTGAGGTGGGCGTCCTCGCGGTCGAAGCCACCGGCGACGGCGGCGGCGTTGACGAAGTCCGAGACCTGGCCGAGCGTCGAGCGCAGGAGCGCCTCCTTGACGATGTCCGGGGCCTGGTTCCACGCGCCGTCGGTGATGCGCAGCCGGCCGACGGCCTCGTAGTGGTGCTCGATCGCCCCGCGGCGGGGCGTGCGGCGCACGAGCTTGATGAGCCCGTAGTCGGCGAGGATGCGAACGTGATAGCTGACGTTGCCGAGGGGCACGCCGAGCTGCTCGGCGATCTCGCTCGGGCTCGCCGTCTGATTCTCGAAGATGCCGAGAATGCGAATTCGCAGCGGATGGGCAAACGCCTTGATCAACCGCGGATCGTCAATGTCCGTAATGTCTTTCATCGTCCCTGACACGTCTCCTTCGGGGGAAAAGGTCGCCTAAGCAAACCAACTGTAGCCGGTACTACGGTCCGGTCCACTGTTCGCTGTCAGCTGCACCGTTGGAATCCGCACGAACGCGCACGCTTGCCGACCGGTGCCGCTCAGCCTTCCAAGCGCGCGAGCTCGCGCTTGAGGACTTTACCGGTCGGGTTGCGCGGGAGCTCGGCGAGGAAGACGACGTCGCGCGGGACCTTATAGCGAGCGAGGTTGCGTCGCACGTACTCGCGCACGTCGTCGCCGCTCAGCTCGACGTCGTCCCGAGTCACGACGAAGACCCGCAGGCGCTGGCCGAACGCGTCGTCATCGACGCCGATCGCCGCCGCCTCGACGATCGCCTCGTGGCTCTGCAGGAGCTCCTCGATCTCGTCGGGGAAGACGTTCTCGCCGCCCGAGACGATCATGCCGTCGTCGCGCCCGTCGATGTAGAGCAGCCCCTCCTCGTCGAGGTGACCGAGGTCGCCGCTGCTCATCATGCCGTCGACGACCTCCTTCGTGCCCCCGCCCGTGTACCCCTCGAAGGGGATCGCGTTGGCGACCATGATCCGTCCGGTCCTCCCCGGCGGCAGCGGGTTACCGCGGGCGTCCATGATCCGTACGCGCGAGCCGAGCGTCGGCGGGCCGACGGTGTCGGGCGCGCGCCGCAGGTGCTCCGGTCCGGCGATCGTCGCGAACGCCACCTCGGTCGACCCGTAGAGGTTGTAGAGGACGTCACCGAGCTGCTCGAGCGCGCGGCGCGCGAGCGTCGCGCCGAGCTGCGAGCCGGCGGCGAGCACGACCCGCAGCGACGACACGTCGGGGCGCGGATCCGCGGCCTCGAGGGCGTCGAGCAGGCGGGCGAGCATGACGGGCACGACGATGAGCACGGTTGCGCGCTGCTCGCTGATGTCACCGAGCACCTGCTCGGGCGAGAACCGGCGGTGCAGCACGAGCGTCGATCCGAGCCCGATCCCGATGGCGGCGTTCACGAAGCCGAGCGAGTGGAAGAGGGGTGCGCAGATGATCGTCGTGTCGCCGACGCGCAACGGGACCGAGCCGACCATCGCTCCGATGCGCGTCAGCGTGCGCGTCTCACCGTGGCGGAGTGCGCCCTTCGGCGTCCCGGTCGTGCCGCTGGTCAGGATGATGAAGCTGCCGTGGCGCTCGGGCGGCGGGGGAATCGAGCGGTCGCCCTCGGCGATGAGCGCCTCCAGGGTGTCGTCGGCGGGCTCATCGGTCCAGGCCCGCACTCGCCCGAGCGGCAGCTCCAGCGGCCCGACGAGCGACTCGAACTCCTCGTCGTAGACGAGCATCTGGGCGCCCTCGCGTTCGGCCACCTCGCGCAGCTGCGGGCCGGCGAAGTCGGTGTTGAGGAGCACGGCGCGCACACCGAGCCTCTGGGTGGCGGCGAGCGCCTCGACGAAACCGCCGTGGTTGCGGATGAGCAGCGCAATGCTGTGCTCGGCCCGGACGCCGCGCGCCCGCCACGCGTTGGCGAGCGCGTTCGTGCGCTCGTCGAGCTCTCGGTAGGTGAGCGAGCCGCGGTCGTCGATGATCGCCGTGCGATCCCCGAAGCGCAGCCGGGCGATGGCCACGCCCGAGCCCATCGTGCCGTAGACCCCCTGCAGCCGCCGGACCTCGCGCATCAGCCGCGGTGACTCCAGCGCCAGGAACCCTGCGCGCACGAGCGCGCGCGCCGACATCGCCTCGTCTCGCAGACGCTGCACGCGAGGCGGCAATTCGCGGCGCCGATGAGCGGGCCCGGGCACCGGAGCACGGTACCAACTCGCCTCCGCGCCGCTCCGGCGGGGCGCCGCCGGAGCTCGGCGTGCCGCCCGGCGTGTCATCGTCTTAGCCAATGCGCCTGTTGTCCCCCCGGAAGGCGTGGCCGTGCGCAGCGGTCGTGGCCGGCACGATCGCCGTCCTGTGCGGCTGCGGCGCGTCGAGCTCGGCGACCAGCGGCGCGAGCACCCGGCACTCGAGCAGCGGGGGCGATCCGCCGGCGCGCACGAGCGATCCGCCCACGCGCGCCGCCGACCCGCCGCCGGCCGCCGCGCCGGCGGCGCTGACGATCGACCTCACGCGGCCCGGCGCGGCCGTGCCGCCGCGCTTCGTCGGCCTGTCCTTCGAGGCGTCCACCCTCGACCACTTCGGGCGCTTCGGCGCGCACGGCGACCTCGCCGCCCTCCTACGCTCGCTCGGCCCCGGGATCATTCGCTTCGGTGGGATCTCCGCCGACACGCGGGCGGCGTGGGTCGACCCGCTCAGCCCACGCCCCGCGTGGGCGGGCTGGACGGTGACCCCGGCGATGCTCGACGGCGTGGCCCGCTTCGCGCGGCAGGCGAACTGGCGCGTGCTGCTCGCGGTGAGCCTCGCTCACTACGACCCGTCCACGGCGGCCCGCGAGGTCGCGGCCGCGCACGCCGCACTCGGCCCCTACCTCGCCGGCGTCGAGATCGGTAACGAGCCCGACAGCTACGCCGCCCACGGGCTGCGCAGCGAGCCGTGGGGGGTGGCCGAGTACCTCGGCCAGGTCGCCGCCTACCGCCAGGCGATCGCCGCGATCACCCCCGGCGTGCCAATCGTCGGGCCCGACGTGTCGGGGTCACGCGCGTTCGCGAGCTGGGCCACCGCGTTCGCAGCGAGCGTGCATCCGGCGCTGCTCACCGGGCACCACTATCCGCTCGGCTGCCACGACGCGGTGGCCCCGTCGATCCCGCGCCTGCTGAGCGCCGGGGTGCGGCGCGCCGAGGGCGGCGCCCTCGATCGCTACGAGTCGCTCGCCGCCGCCGCGCACGTCCCGTTCCGGCTCGACGAGACCGGGAGCGTGTCGTGCGGTGGACGCGCGGGCGTCAGCGACACGTTCGCCGCCGCGCTGTGGGCGCTCGACCTCTCGGTGCGTGCGATGACGACGGGGCTCGCGGGAATCAACTTCGAGGGCAACCCCCTGCACTGCAACACCTACACCCCGATCTGCGCGCGCACGACCGCGCGCCTGAACAGCGGCGTGCTCAGCCCGCAGCCCGAGTGGTACGCGCTGCTGATGACGCGCTACCTCGTCGGCGATCGCCCGCTGCGGGTGCACGTCGCCCCGACCGAGCCGAACCTCGACGCCGCCGCGCTGCTCGCGCCGGACGGCGCCGTGCACCTGGTCGTCGTCGACGAAGCGCCGGCGACGAGCCGGCCGACGGCCCTGCGCGTGAGCGTCGCGGGGGGCTTCAGCTCCGCGCGGGTGCTCGCCCTGACGGCCCCGTCGCTCGCCTCGCAGGATCGCGTCACGCTCGGCGGCGCCGCGGTGCGCGCCGACGGCAGCTGGTCAGCGCCGCGGCGACTGCCCGTGCACCGCCCCAAGGCGGGCACGATCACCGTCGACATCGCCTCCGGGAGCGCCGCGCTGATCACGCTCATTCCCGTGCGACAACGGGCTGCGCGCAGGGCGGCCGCCGCCCCGGCCCGCCACGCCCGGCGCCGGCGGGCCCGGCAGGCGCGGCGCCGGCACGCCCGGACCGTGCGGCGAGCACAGCGAACGGCGCGGCGCCGGCACGCCCGGACCGTGCGGCGAGCACAGCGAACGGCGCGGCGCCGGCACCGCGTGACCGGTCGGGCAACGCGGCGCTCCGCGTAGCTCACCCCAGCGGTCGACTCAGCCGGCGTCGGGCTCGGGCGCCAGCCGTGTCAGCTCGAGCGGCACGACGCCGGTCCACGCCGCCGCCGGGCGTCGCCCCGCGACGGCGCGCGGGGGCCCCTGCCGAGCCTTCACCGACACCTCATCGAGCGGCACCGCGAGAACGAGCGTCGCGTCGAGCTCCGCCGCGGTATGCGGCGGCAGCGCCGCGCTGCGGCCCGGCACGACGAACTCCACGAAGCGATCGAGGGCGCGCCCCTTCGCCCGCGGGTCGCGGATCTCACGCGCTCGGCCATACACGATGGCGCTGCGGTAGTTCATCGAGTGCGCGAACGCCGTGGCGCCGAGGACGATGCCGTCGACGACCGTGACCGCCGCACACAGCGGCGCGCCGGCCGCAAGCGCCCGCAGCAGGCGGTTACGCCGCGATCCGTGTAACAGCAGCTCCTCGCCGGAGCGCGCGTAGGCCATCGGCAGCACGACGCTCTCCCCATCGGCCACGAAGGCCACGTGCGCAACGAGGCCGGCGTCGAGAACGTCGTGCAGCGCGTCGCGCGTCGTCGCTGCACGCTCGCCGTGACGGTTGACCCGCGTACGGGCCGTGCTGCCCGGCTCGGGCAGCGGCGCGCCACCGGCCATCGGGGCCCGCGGCGCCGCCGCCCGGGCGGTCGGCCGGAGCGCCGGCGCCCCGGCCGGGACGGACGCGCGCGTGCGCTGCGTCGCGACGACGCACGCGATGACGACGAGCGCGGTGACGAGCGCGGCGCCGTCGACGAGCTCGCCGAGAAGCAGGGCCGACCACGCGATCGTCAGCAAGGGCTGCGCGAGCTGCACCTGGCTCGCTCGCGCAACACCGGCGCCAGCGAGGCCGCGGTACCAGGCGAAGAAGCCGAGGAAGACCGACACCAGCGACACGTAGGCGAACCCGGCGAGCGCCGCGACCCCGGGGTGCGGCGCGTGCGCCCCGAGCGCAAGCGCGGTCACCGGCAGCGATACCGGCAGCGCACCGACCAGCCCCCAGGCGACGACCCGCCAGCCGGGCATCGCGCGCGCCAGGCGGCCGCCCTCGGCATAGCCGAGCGCGGCCGCGACGAGCGCCAGCAGCAGCAGCACGTCGCCACCCTGAAGGCTGCCGGCGCCGCGCGAGAGGATGTACGCGACGACCGCGGCGGTGCCGGCGAGGCTGGCCAGCCAGAAGACCGGACGCGGGCGCTCGCCGCCGAGCACGACGGCGGCGATCGCCGTCGCCACCGGAAGCAGGCCGGTCACGACCGCGGCGTGCGTCGCGGTCGTGTGGCGCAGCGCGAGGGCGCTCAGCAGGCCGAATCCGATCCCGCATCCGCCGGCCACGACGGCGAGCGAACGCCACTGCTCGCGCGGCGGCAGCGGGGCCCGGGCGATGAGCAGCGCCGCGCCGGCCACGATCGCGCCGATCACCGAGCGCCCGGCGCCGACCAGCGGAGCGTCGAAGCCCCGCAGTGCGAACGCGGTGGCGGGGAACGTCCCCGAGAAGGCAAGGACGCCGAGGGCGGCCCATCCGAGGGCCGGGAGCGGTACCGAACCGCCTACAGTAGCGCTACTCTCTCTAGTCATGGTTCAGGATAGCAGTACCGTCCAGCTCGCGGCGGCGCTGCGCGACCGCGCCAAGCGCATGCGGCCCGGCGAGCGGCTCCCCTCCACGCGCGAGCTCACCGGCGAGCACCGGGTGAGCCCGGTCACGGTGTCGCGCGCTCTCGCCGAGCTCGCCGCCGAAGGCGTCGTGGTCACCCGCCCCGGCAGCGGCACCTACGTGGCCGAGCGGCGCGAGGCCGTCGCGCAGACGCGCGACCTGTCCTGGCAGACGGCGGCACTCGGCGACCGCACGATCGACGCCACGAGCGTCGCCTATCTGCTGCAGACGCCCGTCCCGGGCGCGATCACGCTCAACGGCGGCTACCCCCACGCGTCGCTGCTGCCGGCGCGGCCGCTGGCCGCCGCCGTCGCCCGGGCCGCGCGCCGGCCCGACGCCACCGAGCGTCCGCCGCTCGGCGGGCTCGGCGCGCTGCGCGCCTGGTTCGCCCGCACGGTCGGAGCGTCGGCGACGGCCGAGGACGTGCTCGTCACCGACGGAGGCCAGAGCGCGCTCTCCACGGCGTTACGCGCGATCGCACCGGCGGGGACGGCGATGCTCGTCGAGTCTCCCTCGTACATCGGCGCACTGGCGATCGCCCGCGGCGCTCGCGTCCGGCCGGTGCCGGTACCCATCGACCGGGACGGCGTGCGCCCCGACCTCCTGGCCGATGCCTTCGAGGCGACCGGCGCACGGGTCTTCTACTGCCAGCCGACGTTCCAGAACCCGACCGGCACGGTGCTCTCCGGCGAGCGTCGTCGCGAGGTGCTCGCCGTGGCGGGGGCCGCCGGCGCCTTCGTGATCGAGGATGACTTCGCCCGCCTGCTCGCCCACGAGCGACCACCGCCGCCGCCTCTGTTCGCCGACGACGACGATGCGCACGTCGTCCACGTCGCATCGCTGACCAAGCCGAGTTCGCCGAACCTGCGCATCGGGGCGATCATCGCGCGCGGCCCGATCGCCGAACGCCTGCAGGCGCTTCACATCGTCGACAGCTTCTTCGTGCCCCGGATGCTGCAGGAGGCGGCGCTCGAGCTCGTCAGCGCCCCGGCCTGGCCCCGCCACCTGCGCGCGCTGTCGGCGGCCCTGACCGGGCGCCGCGACGTCCTGCTCGATGCGCTGGCCGCGGACCTGCCGGTGGCGCGCCTCACCCGGCGGCCGACCGGCGGACTGAACGCATGGGTCGAGCTGCCCGACGGCACCGACGACCTCAGTCTCGCATCCCGCGCCCGCGACGCCGGCGTGCTCGTCAATCCCGGCCGTCCGTTCTTCGCCGCCGAGCCGCCGGGCGCATACCTGCGCCTGTCCTTCGCGGCGCCGGCGTCCGAGCAGGAGCTGCGCGAGGGCGTGCGACGGCTGGCGACGGTACTGCCCGGCTTCTAGGTGATCGGTGCCTGCTGGCGCTCGGCGCCGTGCAGCGCGCCGCTCGCCGGGTCGCGCTGATCCCACCAGTCGTTGATGGCCGCGATCCCGCCCCCGACGATGCCCTCCTTGAACGCCGCCGTGTCGTTGACGCGTGGGAGCGGCTCGTCGGGAACCTCGACCTCCAGGAAGGAGCAGAGCGGCTCCCAGCCCTCGCGCGGGTCCCACACGAGCAGGCGCTCAGCGGGGATCTCCGCCCTGATCCGAGCGGTATACGCTTCGAACATCCCGGCGAATGCATCGTCGTCGAACGTGTCCCCGGCGAGCGGGCTGTCGCCCTCCCAGATCATCGGGATCATCAGATCGATGAAGCGCTTCCACGACGGGTCGATCAGATAACGGGCGTCGCACACGTGGTGCATGACCGAGTCGCCGAAGTAGATCGCCCACACGGTCTCGCGCATGCTCTTCACCCAACCCTGGGGGTCGCGCACGGTCAGCACGACCTTCGCATCCGGGTAGTGCTCCGACAGCTCCTTCGTGAACGCGGCCGACGGCCAGTCGCAACTCGATTGCGCGTCGCCGAACGTGTCCTCCCAGTCAGCGTTACCGGCCATCACGCGCTCCCACTTGGGGAGCTCGCCCTCCATGTCCCCGAGCACGTTTCGCATGTGGTAGCAGGGCCCGAAGCCGAGCATCTCCAGAGCGATCATCTGTGTGCTCGTCGCAGTGCGGGGCAGGCCCGCGCCGATCACCTTCATCTCGTCCTCCGCTGTTCGTGTCCGCTCGCCGGCCTTTGCAGGCTGGAGCCGGGCGAGGGCGATGTCCGCGTACGCGGTCGCGCCGCTGGCTCTGCGCGCAGATCATATGGATCGACGCTGCTCGGCGGATAAGAACGGCCGGCGGCCCCGGCGATCGAGGCCGGGGAGACGTCGCGACGGCGGCGCCGGTGTCAGGATGCGCCCGCCATGCCGTCCTCGTCGCACACTCCCGTCACGGCGGTGCGCCTGCTTCGGGCGCTGCGCGAGCGTGAGCTCTCGTGCGTCGAGGCGATCGAGTCGTGCCTCGCCGCGATCGAGGCGCTCGACGGGCGCCTGCACGCGTGGGAGGAGGTGGGCGTCGACGCCGCGCTCTCGCGGGCGAGGGAGCTCGACCGGCTCCCCCCGGCCGAGGTGGCGCGCCTGCCGCTGCGCGGGTTGCCGATCGGGGTGAAGGACGTGTTCGACACGGCCGACCTGCCCACGCGCTACGGGTCGCCGCTGTACCGCCACCATCGGCCGGGCGCCGATGCGCACTCGGTCGCCCTGCTGCGCCTCGCCGGCGCGGTCATCGTCGGCAAGACGAAGACCGCCGAGTTCGCGTGCATGCACCCCGCCGACACCGGCAATCCGATCGATCCGCGGCGCACGCCCGGTGGTTCGTCGAGCGGGTCGGCGGCCGCGGTCGGCGCGGGCATGGTGCCGGTCGCCACGGGCACGCAGACGGCGGGTTCGATCGTGCGCCCCGCGTCCTATTGCGGGGTCGTCGGTTACAAGCCGACCGTCGGCGCGATCTCGACCGCCGGAGTCCTGCCCACGAGCGCGACCCTCGACACGGTCGGGCTGCTCGGAGCGAGCGTGGACGACGTCGCGCTGGTCACCGAGGTGCTCACGACACCGCTCGCCGGCGCGCCCGTGCTGCGCTCGGCGCGGCCGCTCGATCTCCGAGGAGCGCGTGACGAGCTCGCCGGGCCGCCGCGGCTCGGGTTCGCTCGGGCACCGTGGGCGGAGCTCGACCCAGCCGCACGCGCGGCGATCGAGGAGGCGCTCGCCCGGATCGAGGGTCTCGGCGCGACGATCGCCGAGGTCGACGCGAGCTCGTTCGAGCTGCTTGCACGGGCGCAGCAGGTCGTTCAGCGACGGGAGACGGCGGCGGCGCTCGGCGCCGACCTCATCAGCGACCCGGCCGGCTTCAGCGACGAGCTGCGCGAGTACATCGAGGCCGCCGGCGCCGTGACTCCGGAGCAGCACCGCGCCGCGCTCCTGCTCGCCGACGAGTGGCGCGTGCGCTGGACGGGTCAGCTGGCAGGGCTCGACGCGGTGCTCGCGCCGAGCACGCTCGGAGTGCCGCCGCTCGGACTCGGCTACACCGGCGACCCGCTCCCCTCCCGCCCCTGGACCCTCCTCGGCTTCCCGAGCCTGGCCCTGCCGCTCGCCTGGACGCCCGAGCGCCTGCCGATCGGGCTGCAGCTCCTCGGACCGATCGAGGGCGACGCCGTCCTGCTTCGCACCGGCCGCTGGCTGCTCGACCGCGCGTAGAGGTCACGCCACGGCGGTGGCCGTGTTCGGCGAGGATTTCCGGCGGGGAGCGATCAGCCGGCGCTGACGAAGGCGTAGCCCGAGCCGTCAACCGCGACGCAGCGCTCGGATGTCGGGCAGTCGATGGCGGTGAGCGCCGGCCCGCCGTGGATCGGCGCGGCGATCCAGGCCGTGGCCGCGAGCAGCGGGTCGCCGACAAAGGTTGCGCCACCGGCGCCGACCGCCACGCATTCGTGGCTCGCGGGGCAGGACACCCCGTTCAGCGAGCTCGTGCCGAGGGCGAGGGCGCCGGCGCCGGACGGGTCGGCGGGCGAGAATCCGACCGCCATCCCGTTGCTGTCGACCGCGGTGCACTGGGCCAGCGAGGGGCAGGCGACGGCGTCCAGCGCGGTGGAATCGATCGTGCCCGACGCCACGGTGGCACCGGAGCGGGGGTGGAAGGTGACCTCATCGCCGCTGTCGTCCACGGCGACGCACTCGGTCGCCGAAGGGCAGGCGATCGCGTACGGCGTTCCGCCGGCCCCGTCCACGAGGTGCTCGGTGGGCCGACCCGCGGTGGCCGGGTCGAACGAGATCTCGTCGCCGGCGCCGTCGACGGCGACGCAGAGCACCGCGGTCGGGCAGACGACGGCGCGCAAGACGTTGGAGCGGTCGACCGTCACCGAAAGGTGATGCCCCGGAGACCGCGGGTCGAAGATCAGCGCGCGCCCCTCTCCGTCCACCGCAATGCAGCGATCCCTCAGCGGACAGGCGACCCCGTTCAGGTCGTCAAAGGAGTCGATCCGGGCCACGGCCGGATGATCGGGCGCCGCCGGATCGAATGTCAGCTCACCGCCGTGCTCGTCAACGACCGTGCACTGGTTCGCCGACGGGCAGGCGATGCCCTGCAGATGGCGTCCGGCCGCGAGGGGGAGCGGCCTGGACCAGGACAGCCCGGAGGCCCGGGCTTCGCCAGACCCGCCGGCGACCAGACCGAGCGCCAGCAGCAGCATCGTCGCGCACACGCACCGGCAACCGGACCGGCCAAGCACGCCCTGCTCATCGGTCATGGCTCTCTCCTGTCGTGGTGGCGAAGAATGTACTCGCGCACTCGCGCCGGCGCGAGTGCATCTCCCGCGAGGCCGGCAGCGCGCACCGCTCAAGGATCACCGCCCGCGCGGCGATAATGGTCGGTGTCGCTCTCTTCGTTCCTGTGCCGAAACGGCGCCGAGCGGACGCGCCTCCTGGACCTGCAGGTGCGAATGCGCCCGGTCCAGCTCGCGGTGTTCGCGCTTGCCGTGCTCTCCGGCGTGGCCGGCGTGCACACGATCGGCTGGGCGGCGCTCGTGCCGCCGGCGGTCGCCATCGCACTGTTCGCGGTCGTGTCGTTGCGTGTCGGCCGCCATCGACAGCCGGCGCTCGCGCTCTTCGCCGTGTGGGTGCTGGGGCAGGTCTCCATCGCGGCGGCGTTCGCACTCGCCCACGGGCCGCGCGGCTATCTGCTCATCGTCCCGGCCATCCCGATGACGCTCTCCGGGGCGGTGATGCCCGCGCGCGTCGGAGCGCTGATGACCGCCATCACGGCGGCGCTCATCGCGGCGCTCGGTCTCGGGTTCGACACCCACGAGGTGCTCTCGACGCCCCCGGTGCTGTGGTGCCCGATCGGCGTGCTCGTCTTCGTCTCGCTCGCCGCCGCCACGGTGGCCTCGCTCGACATCGCTTCGCGGCGCGTCGCGGCCACCGACCACCTCACCGGACTGCCCAACCGCTTCGCGCTGCAACCGCGGATCGGGGAGCTCGCGCACCAGGCCGCGGCGACCGGGGAGCGAGTGGCGGTCGTGGCGGTCGACGTCGACCACCTCAAGGCGCTCAACGACGAGCACGGACACGCCACTGGCGATGCGGTCCTGCGCGAGGTCGCGCGCCGTCTGCGCGCGTGTCTGTCCCCGTTCGACTCGATCTACCGCTTCGGCGGCGAGGAGTTCGTCGCGCTGCTCGCCGGCTATGACATCGCGTCGGCGCGAGCGGCCGCGGAGACCATGCGCCGCGCGGTCGGCGACACCGCGATCGAATCGCACCCCGTGACCGTCTCGGTCGGCGTGGCGATTCCGCGGCTCGGTGAGCCCTTCGACTTCAAGTCCACCTTCGCGCGCGCCGACGCCGCGCTCTACGAGGCCAAGCGGGCCGGGCGCGACGCCGTGCGCGTTGACGCGACCGGCAGCCCCGACGAGGCGCGCACACAGGCCTCGCGCCGGCGGGCCGACCAGCTGTCGATCGCCGCCCGCGGGGTGACGCCCGGGCCCGACGAACCGCCGCCGTCGGGCGCGGACGACGCCCGGGCCGCGCATGACCCGGCCGCGCGCAGCTGGCTCATCGACGACGAGCTCGAGCGGGAGCACATGCTCGAGCTGAGCGGGCGGCTGAGGCCGGTGCTGGACACGGGGAGCGTCGGTGCGTTCGTGGGCGTGGCCGCGTCGGGCCCGTGGTTCGGGTGGGCCGTGCTCGGGCCGCCGATCGCCGGCGCGCTCAGCTTCCAGTGGGCGATGCGCGCGTCCCGCCGCCTGCGCCGTCCCGAGTATGCGGTCGCGCTCGGCTGGCTCGCGCTCCAGGTGAGCATCGCGCTCGGGTTCGCGCTCAGCCACGGCGCCCCTCTGTTCGCGCTCACCCTGTTCGTGCTGGCCGTGCCCGGCAGCGCAGCGCTGTTCCCCCCGCGCATCGTCGCCATCGGGCTGGCGATCACGGGACTGCTGATGACGGCCGTCGCGCTCGATCTCGGGTCGGCTGCCGTGCACGCACAACCCGGCGATCCTCGGCTTCCCGCTCGTCATGCTCGCCGGGAGCGGGCTGATGGGCCTCGTCCTCGGGCGCTCGGCGGTCGGTCATCGCAGCGTCGCCACCGTCGACCAGCTCACCGGCACGCTCAACCGGATCGCCCTCGGCGCGCGAGCGACCGAGCTCGAGGCCCAGTCGTCGCTCGGAGGTCGCCAGGTGGCGATCGTGCTCGGCGACGTCGACGCCTTCAAGGCGATCAACGACCGGCTCGGCCACGCCGTCGGCGATCGCGTGCTCGAGCAGATCGCGGCTCGACTGTGCGCGAGCCTGCGGACGTTCGAGTCGGTGTACCGCCTCGGGGGCGAGGAGTTCCTCGTGCTCCTCCCCGGCGTCGACGACGACGAGGCGTCCGAGGTCGCCGACCGCCTGCGCCTGGCCGTCGGTGCCGAGCCGATCGACGGCCAGGCGGTGACGATGTCGTTCGGCGTCGCGGTGAGCGCGGCCGGGGAGCCGTTTCACTACGACGAGGTCTTCGAGCGCGCCGATAGCGCTCTGCTGGAGGCGAAGCGCGCCGGTCGCGACCGCGTCGTCACCGACCGGCGCGTCGCCGCCTGAGCGGCCTTCATGCCGCGGACGGCCGCCCGCGGGTCACGACTTCAGCAGCGTCGTTACGCCTCGTCCTCGCTGGACGGATATCCGAGCCGCGTGGCCGGACGTGGCAGCCTCCAGCTCGTCGCGCGGGGAAGGATCGAGCACGGCCGCCGGCAGGGAACGTGCGATCTGCGACGAAGAGCGGGGGGCCCTGCCATCCTCACGCACCTCTTATCCAGCTTCAGGGGAGTCATGCCCATGCCGCGTCGCCGATCCACAGTCATCACCAGCGTGTTGCTGAGCGCGGTCGCGCTCGCCGGCTGTGGTGGCTCGAGCAGCTCGTCCTCGACGAGCAGCAGCCAGCCACTGACCAAGGCCCAGGCGACGACGCTCGCCGGCCAGATCAACCTGACCGCCGCCGACCTGCCCGGTTACACCTCGAGCGCGAACCCGATCACGGCGAGCGACCAGCAGAACTCCGCGCAGCTCGCCACGTGTGCCGGGGGCACGTCGCCGAGTCAGGAGATCGTCGACATCAACTCGCCGCAGTTCAGCGCCGGCAGCGGGCTGACCCAGAAGCAGGCTAGCTCGAACGTCACCGTGCAGCCGTCGTCGGCCGACGTGCAGCAGAACCTCAAGGCGCTCACCTCGGCGAAGGGCCACACCTGCCTCGTGCAGTCACTCAACACCCTCATCGCCCACACGAGCCAGCCCGGCGTGACCTTCTCATCGGGGTCGATCACGACGCTGCCGATCGCCACCAGCGGCACCGACGGCGGCTTCGGCGCTCGCATCACCATCAACGCGACGGCGCAGGGGCTGCACATCCCGTTCTACGCCGACGTGTTCGGCTTCGCGAAGGGCTCGACCGAGGTGGAGCTCGAGACGCTCGGCATCAGCGCGCCGTTCCCGGCCGCCGAGGAGTCGCGCCTGGTGACGCTCCTCGTCGGGCGCGCGGACGCGCACGTGCCGACGTAGGCCTCAGCGCCGACTGTCGGCGGGGCGCGACTGGACGCTGCGCGGCGCATCGGCGCAGCGTCCGCTCACGGCCCATCCCGGTAAAGGCGCCCGCCCTCCGTGCCGATATGGGCGCCGTGACCCTGCTTGGCCGCGGAGCCCTTCGACGCACGCTGTGCGCGCTGCCCATCTCGCTCGCGCTCGCGCTCGCCGTCGCCGTGTGGGCGTCGCCGGCGAAGGCCGTGCTGCTCCCCAACCCCGAGGTCAACCCCTCCAACGTTCCCCAGTGGTCGATCGACCCGATGATGGTGGCCAGCGTCAGCGGTGGCTCGGCCGCACAGGCGCAGCTCTCCGATCACGGCGGGCCGGTGCTCGGCGCGACGACCGTGTATCTCATCTACTGGGATCCCTCGCCGCTCGATCCCCCGCAGCAGTGGCCGATCACCTACCCGCACTCGACCAAGCTGCTGCTGGCGACGTTCCTCGAGGACCTCGCGAGCGCCAGCAACTCGCTCGAGGACCCGCTGTCCCTCGACTCGCAGTACGTCTCCGGCGGCGTCTCAGCCGGCAACGCGGCCGGCACGCCGGGCGGCGTCGAGGTCGCCTACGGCGGCTCCTACACAGACCAGTACACGCCCTACCCGGCGTCGGGCTGCACCGACCCCGACGTCACGTACCGCACCGACTACTGCCTCACCGACGCGCAGATCCAGCAGCAGCTGTCGATCTACGTCCACGGGAACAACCTGCCGACCGGTCCGGGCAACGTCTACCTCTTCCTGACGCCGCCCGACGTGACGACCTGCCTCGACGGCACCAGCTCGATGTGCTCGGATGTCCCCAATCGCGCGGGCAGCCCCACCCTCACCGGCCAGGACATCAACGGCGCGTATTGCGGCTATCACTCCGTCATCGGCTCCGGCAGCAACGAGATCGTCTACGGGCAGATCCCCTTCCCGGTGCCGAAGGTGCCGAACTACGACGCGCTGGGCGGCTTCACCGCGGGGAACCCGCCCGTGTTCACCGCCTACGTCGATGCGTCCGCGCCGTTCCTGAAGGACTGCCAGCCCGACGAGTTCGGAGCCGATGTGAACCTGCCGAACCAGCCGGCCGGCCAGGCCCTGCAGCCGCTGCTCTCGAACGACGGCGCGATCGAGGCCGACTTCTCCGACGTGATCGATAACACGATCAGCCACGTCCTCAACGGCATCATCACCGACCCCAACCTCAACGGCTACTACGACTCGAGCGGTCTCGAGGCGCCTGACAAGTGCGAGGCGACGGGCATCCCGCCCGGCGGTGACCCTGGGGCCTGGTGGCTCAATCCGAACTCGAACCCCTCGGAACTGACGCTCCCCTTCGGCGTCGACCAGGACCCCCTGTGGCTCAACGCGTACAACATCGTCCTCGGCGACAACGACCAGTACTACCTGCAGGCCGAGTTCAACCAGGCGGAGGGGCTCCCACCGGCCACCTATGGAGATTGCGTGCCCGAGGCCGAGCTGACGCCCAGGTTCCCGGTACCTGCGTCGGCCCTTCCCAACCAGATGATCGGCTTCGACTCGAGCTCGACGAACGCCACGATGGGCGTCCGCCAGTACGTCTGGAACTTCGGCGACGGCAGCCCGACTGCGGTCATCACCTGCCTGGTCCAGACCCCGCCGATCTGCAACCCGAGCACCTACCACGCCTTCACGACCCCCGGCACCTACAACGTGTCGCTGACGGTCACCGACGGCGGCGGATACACGGCGACGGCCACCAACTCGGTCAAGATCCTCGGCGCCGTGCCCGCGGGCGGCGGCTCGGGCAGCGGCTCGTCGGGCGCGACGTCCTCCTCCACGACGACCACCACCACGTCCGCGACGACCACCACGACGACGACCGCGGCGCCGGCCGCGCCCGCCGTCCCGGCGATCGTTCCGCCGAAGGCCACCCAGGCGGTCGTCGCGACCTCCGTCAGCAAGGCGCTCAAGAGCGGCCTCGTCGTCCACTACTCGGTCACCCAGCAGGTCGCGGGCCACTTCGAGGTGCTGCTCGACGCGCGCACCGCCAAGCACCTCGGGATCAAGGGGCCGGTGGTCAAGGGCGTGAAGATCGACGGCCTCGCCAACCCCGTCGAGATCGGCACGGCGCTGCTCGAGACGACGAAGGCGGGCAAGGACGGCATCGCGATCACCTTCTCCAAGACCGCCGCGGCGAAGCTGCGCCACACGAAGGCGCTGACGCTCACCGTGCGCCTCGTGGCCCACAACATCGTCGGGCAGCAGGTCGTCGTCACGACGACCGTCAACCTGCACTAGCCACGCTCACGGCGCCACGAGCGCCGAGCAGAGCGCGCGTGCGCGCGCGTCTCACTATCGTGTCCGACTCGCCACACACCGGCATCGGGGCGTCAGCGCCTGCGCGCCGCCCGTGACGCCCGGCGCATCACCGCAGTCGCCACCTGCGGCCGCGCCCCCCGCACGATGGAAACCGCACACGAGCTCCACACGCATCAGGTCGAGGACCAGCACTGGTGGTATCGCGGACGCCGGCGCGTACTCAGCCGGGTCATCGACGCGCTCGACCTGCCGCCCGACGCGCAGATCCTCGACGCCGGCTGCGGCAGCGGCCGCAACATGGTCGAGCTCGCGCCGCGCGGCGAGGTGACCGGCATCGAGCTCTCGCCGACCAGCGTTGCCGTGGCGCGCGCCCGCAACGTCGGCGAGGTCGTCGAGGGCTCGGTGGAGGAACTGCCCTTCCCCGATCACAGCTTCGACTTCGCGGTGTGCCTCGACGTCATCGAGCACCTCGACGACGACCTGCGGACGATGCGCGAGCTGCGCCGCGTCGTGCGGCCGGGCGGGCGACTGCTGGTCACCGTCCCCGCCTACCCCTCGCTGTGGAGCAGCCACGACGTCGTCAACCACCACCGCCGCCGCTACACGCGCGCGACGCTGCTGCACGTCGCGCGCGAGAGCGGCTGGGAGGCGACGCGCACGACCCACTTCAACGCGCTGCTGCTTCCGGCTGCGATGGCCTACCGCTGGTGGGAGCGGCTCAGCCACCAGCCGCTCGGCGAGCGCTCCTCCGATCTCGAGCGCACGCCGGCCTGGCTCAACCAGGTACTGCGTGTGCCGCTGGAGGTCGAGGCCAGGCTCATCGCACGGGGCGCGCGGATCCCCTTCGGGCTGTCGCTGCTCGTCGTGCTGCGCTGAGGAACGCGCCGGCGCGCGCAGCCTGACCGCCGGGGCTCAGGGCACGGTGGTTCCCGAGGCGACGGCCGTCGGCGGGTCGGCGGCCTCAGCCCGCGGCAGATGCGCGCGGAACGTCCAGCGGCGGTTCACGAAGAACGTGAGCACGACGACGATCGCCGTCGCGAAGGCCTGGCCGACGAGCTTGTTCAGCCCCGCGCCGGCGACGAACGCCGCGATGAGCACCAGGTCGAGCACGAGCCCGCATCCCTGGACCGCGAACCAGCGCAGCGCAGCGCTGTTGTCGGTCCCGTGGCCGCGGAACGTCCAGCTGCGGTTGAGCAGGAAGCCGTTCGTCGCCCCGACGGCGAAGCCGATCCCCGACGCCGCGATGTACCAGACGCCGAACACCTCCTCCAGCAGGGTGAACACGCCATAAGTGATGAGCGTATTGGACACGCCGACGAGCCCGAACTTGGCGAACTGCTCGACGATCGGGCGATGGCGCTCGAGCCTCGATGGCGACGAACCGGGAGCGGTGGACACCGTCACAGCATGACCGACGAACGTGAGAGCCGGCTGATAGTGGGTCCAACCGCCGGTTAGGACGCCGTTAGGGATCCATTAGCCGATCCTCACCCGGTCGCGTATCGTCCTCCGTGCAGGCTAGAAACCACCATAGGATGGAACCCACACCTCCAGCCCTAAAGACGCCGGGCCCGGCGTCTCGGCCCCCTCAGGAAGGCGCGATGGCAGACACCGCCCGACGGTCGCTGAGCCTGCTCAGCGTCGTCGCTCCGGTCTATAACGAAGAGGAGCTCATCGAGCTGTTCGTGCAGCGGACCTGCGCGGCCCTCGCCGACTACAACTTCGAGCTCGTCCTCGTCAACGACGGCAGCGCCGACCGCACCCCCGAACTGCTCGATCGCATCGCCGCCCAGGATGCGCGCGTCCGGGTCGTGCACCTGTCGCGCAACTTCGGCCATCAGGCCGCGCTCACCGCGGGCCTCGAGCACGCCGTCGGCGACGCGGTGGCGATGATCGACGCCGACCTGCAGGATCCGCCCGAGCTCATCCCCTCGATGGTCGAGCACTGGCAGCAGGGATCGGATGTCGTCTACGCCGTGCGCCGGGAGCGCGAGGGCGAGACCGCCTTCAAGCTCGCGACGGCCTCGTTCTTCTACAAGCTCTTCAACGCGCTCACCCAGGTCGACCTCGAGCCCAACTCGGGCGATTTCCGGCTCCTCGACCGCCGCGCCCTCGACGCGCTGCTGTCGATGACCGAGCGCAGCCGCTTCCTGCGTGGCATGACGGTGTGGGTCGGCTTCCACCAGACGGCGATCGAGTACGAGCGCGACGCGCGCCACGCCGGCGAGACGAAGTACACGCTGCGCAAGATGCTGCGCTTCTCACTCGATGCGATCGCCTCCTTCTCCCACCTGCCCCTGCAGCTGGCCACCTATGTCGGGCTGCTGTCGGCCGGGCTCGCCTTCATAGCGATCCCGGTCGTGCTCGGCCTGCGCATCGCGGGCTCCTACCTGCCGGGGTTCGGCTCGATCACGATCGCCATCCTGCTGCTCGGCGGGATCCAGCTCATCGCCCTCGGCGTCATCGGCGAGTACGTCGGGCGCATCTACGACGAGGTCAAGCACCGCCCGCTGTACATCGTGCGCGAGGAGCGAAACCGGCCGGGCGAGCTGATCGGCGCTCCGCTGCCGACGGTGCGCGCCGGGCTGGCAGCGCGGCCGACCGAGCGCGTCTAGGCGGAGCCGCGGGTCGGCGCGGCGAGCGTCGGGGGGCGATCGGGGCCGCGCGCGCACTCGCGCGGACCGCTCCGTGCGCGCCGTTGTCGTGTTGTGAGCGATGAATCGCTGCCTGGCGGCGGGCGCTTGCGTGCCCGTCCACGGTCGCGCCGATCGGTAGCGCATCCTGTCTGTCGTTTGCCACCGGAGGAAAGGGAGTCCGCCCACATGTCCTTCTTCGCCCGCCACCTCAAAGTCCTCGCGCCGCCGGTCGCGATCGCCGTCATCGCGCTCGCCGCCCCGGCGCTGGCCCGCACGATCGCCAGCGCCGCGGCCACGAAGACGAACTGCTTCACGGTCACCATCAACCGCAGGCACGTGCGCGAGTGCCTCGTGCCCGGCCCGCGCGGGCTGCGCGGCATCCCAGGACCGGAGGGGCCGCGGGGCTTCCTCGGGCCGAAGGGCTCGACCGGCAAGACCGGCTCCACCGGCAAGGCGGGTCCGACGGGCAAGACAGGCTCGACCGGTCCCGCCGGGGCACAGGGACCGCCTGGGCCGCAGGGGGTGCAAGGACTGCAAGGGATGCAGGGGAACCCGGGGGCCGAGCCGCCGATCGCCTATGCCGTCGTCGCTCCGCAGAGCGCGTCGACGGGCAACCCGTTCTTCGTGAGCGCCCAGACGTGGCAGTTCGGGAGCGTCTCGCGCGCGGCGACGGGTATCTACTGCGTGGCCACCTCCGTCGTCACCCCGAGCAGCGCCACCGCCACGGTGAGCGGCGAGTACAGCTACGACTATCCGACGAGCCCGACCCAGCCGGTGCCGCTCGCCGTGCTCGATGCTCAGGCCGGCAACTGCCCCTCGGGCAACTTCGAGGTGCGCACCTACGACCTCAGCGGCGGGACGCCGAGTCCGAGCAATGCCGTGGCGTTCTCGATAGTCGCCATAATGCACGGGTGAACACGATCGACCAGCGCCAGGAGCGCATCCGTCTGGAGACGGTCCGCCACCGGATCACCGGAGTCGTATCGCTGGCGCGCGACGGATACCGAAGCCGCGTCTCGGATCTGCTGAACGCCTCCGAGCGCGACTTCCTCGTGCTCACCGACACGACGGTCCAGCCGCTCGACGGCGGCGCGAGCGAGCGGCATGCGTTCGTCGCCGTCGCCCGCCGACACATCGTGTTCGCCGTCACCGAAGGCGACGAGCCGGTCTGACGCCGGCGGCGCGGCGCGTCAGGCCGTGTCGCCCTCCGAGCTGTGCTCGGCGGAGCCGATGAGCACCCCCGTCTGCGTGGGCTCCTCGAGCAGCTCGGGAGGCGGTGCCGCGACGCCGGCCGCGGAGTAGGCGTCGAGGCCGTCGAGCGTCTCGTGGGCGAGCAGCTCACGAGCGAGATGCTCGAGCTGACCGCGGTGCTCGGTGAGGAGCGCGGTGACGGCCTCGTGGGCCTCGCCCACGATGCGGGCGACCTCGTCGTCGATCGTCTTCGCCATGTCCGGCGACGTCTCGCTCGTACCGGGGAAGAACGGACCGTCGGCGTCACTCGGCAGCACCGCGACCGGGCCAATGCGCTCGCTCATGCCCCAGCGGCCGACCATGTGGCGGACGATCTGGGTCAGCTGCTGGATGTCCGACTCGGCGCCGGTGGTGATCGTGCCGTACACGACCTCCTCGGCCACACGTCCGCCGAGGGCGACGGCGACCTTCGCCTCGAGCTCCTCGCGCGTATATGAGACCCGGTCGGAGTTGGGGGCCGACAGGGTCACGCCGAGGGCCTGGCCGCGCGGGATGATGGACACCTTGCGCACCGGGTCCGCTCCCGGGGTGAGCATCCCCACGATGGCGTGGCCGCCCTCGTGATAGGCGGTTCGCTCGCGGTCGGCGGGGCCGAGCACGATCCCGCGCGGCGCGCCGAGCAGGATCTTCTCCAGGGTGTCGGTGAAGTCGGCGAAGTGCACGGTGTCGTGACCGCGACGGGCGGCGAGCAGCGCCGCCTCGTTGGCGAGGTTGGCGAGATCGGCACCGACCATCCCGGGTGTCGTCGCGGCGATGGCGTCGAGATCCACGTCGTCGTCGAGCGGGATCGAGCGGGTGTGCACCTCGAGGATCTTGCGACGGCCGATGCGGTCCGGAGGCTGGATGGCGACCCGGCGATCGAAGCGACCGGGGCGCAGCAGCGCCTGGTCGAGGATCTCGGGTCGGTTGGTGGCGGCCAGCACGACGACCGCCTCGGCCGGCTCGAAGCCGTCCAGCTCGGTGAGGATCTGGTCGAGCGTCTGCTCGCGCTCGTCATTGGCGCCGGTGACGGCGACCTGGCCGGCCCGCGAGCGCCCGATGGCGTCGAGCTCGTCGATGAAGATGATCGCCGGCGCCGCCTCCTTCGCCTTGCTGAAGAGGTCGCGCACCCGGGAGGCGCCGACGCCGACGATGGCCTCGATGAACTCCGACGCCGAGATCGAGAAGAACGCGGCATGCGCCTCGCCGGCGACCGCGCGAGCGAGCAGTGTCTTGCCGGTGCCGGGAGGCCCGGACAGGAGCACGCCGTGGGGCATCCGCCCCCCGAGGCGACCGTACTTGTCCGGCTCACGCAAGAAGTCGACGATCTCGGTGAGCTCGAACTTCGCCTCGTCGATGCCGGCGACGTCGTCGAAGGTGACGCGGATCTTCTCCGGGTCGACACGCCGCGCCTGCGAGCGGCCGAAGTTTCCGAGCGCGCCCATGCCGCCGCCCCCGGCCGCCGCGCGGCGGGCCAACAGCACGAACAGCCCGACGATGAGCAGCACCGGACCGAAGCCGAGCAGCAGCGACAGGAAGACGGACTGGCTCGTCGACGTCGACTGCGCGTTGATGACGACGTTCTTGGAGGCGAGCAGGTTGGCGAGCTGCGGGTTGTTCCAGAACGTCGGAACCTCGGTCGCGAACAGCGTCGTCGGCGTCGCCGACTTGTCGTTCGCCGGGTAGGTCAGCTTGGTCGTGAACGTCCCCTGGATCGTGTCGCCCTTGGACGAGATCGATTTGACCTTGCCGGCCTCCACCTGATCGAGGAAGTACGGGCTGAACGGGATCGTCACCCGCGGCTCGCTCGACGGCTGCAGCAGGAACACCGAGCCCCAGTCGAGGGCGAGCAGCACGAGCACGAAGATGAGAAAGCCGCGCGTGCGGTGCGGCGGCGGCGGCCTGTGCTCGTCGGGCAGCCCACGGCCATCGGGAGCAGGGGCCACCTGCCAACCGCCCTTGTCCCGCGGCATCGGGGCCTTGTGAGGGTCGACGTTCTGCTTGTCGGTGGCCATGGCTACGGTGCGTCTCGACGCACGGTAGCGGATCGCCGCGGCCGCCCGTGGCCGTTCGCGTCCGGGCGGCCTGTTACAAGATCGGCCCCGTTGACACGATCACGTTGACTTGGGACGGCCCAACGTCTACGTTGCCGTGGACAGCGCGGGTCACGTCGAGGGGAGTACGGATTGTTGAGCGGCGCTGTTGGACCTCTCAGGGTCAGGTTTGTGCTGTCGGCACAGGCGCAGTGGAGGAGACATAATGGGTCGAAGCGAGGTTGGGACCTCGGCGCCAGTGGCGCCCGTGGTCGAGAAGCGTCGCCGGTCGCAGGCCGGCTGCGAGGATCTGGAGCGCAGACTGATCCTCGATGCGATGGTGGAGACGGTGAGCGAGCGCGGCTACGCCGGTACCGAGATCACCGAGGTGGTCGAGCGTGCCGGGGTGACGCGATCGGTGTTTGCGCGTCAGTTCGCCGGGAAAGAGGAATGCTTCGTCGAGACGATCAGCGATGCGGTAGGCAGCCTGGAGCGCGCCGTGGCGGCCGCGTGTCCGTCGGGGGCCTCGTGGCCGGAGCGGATCCGCCTCGGGCTACGGGCGTTCGTCGGTGCGCTCGTGACCGATCCGGCGCGAACACGCCTGGCCATGGTCGAGGCGAGCTCCGCCGGCCCAGCGGCGACGCTCGAGGTGAGGCGCGCATACCAGCGCTTCGTGCCGTACTTCGACGAGGGACGAGAGCATGTTGCGTACGACGTGCCGGCGCCGACGTCGGATGCGATCGTGGGCGGCATCGCCGTCACCATCCAACACCACGTCGCGGCTGGCGACATCCCGGGGCTGTCGAATCTGCTGCCGGATCTCGTCTATTTCGCCCTCGTGCCCTATCTCGGGCATCGGCGGGCGGCGGCACTCGCGGTCGCCTAGCCCGTCGCCCCGCCGTAGCGGGATCGCGCCGGCCGGCCCGGTGGGCGGTGCCGTGCCATCGTCTATTGGCCTGTTTGCCATCGACGTGGGCCATCCGGGCGGATATAAAGGCCTAACCACGATGGCCGACCCCCGAGACCGCATCCCCGAAAGGCTTCCCCGCGGCAAGCACGGGTTGTCGCCGCAGTTCGTGGCGCACAACCAGCGCGCACGCCTGATCACCGCAACCGTCGAGGTCGTGGCCGAGAAGGGTTACGGCGAGGCGACCGTGGCGGACATCCTCGAGCGCTCCGGCGTCTCCCGCAAGACGTTCTACGACCTGTATGCGAACAAGGAAGCCTGCTTCCTGGCCGCCTATGACCGGCTCGTCGACGCGCTCGCCGACAGCGTCGCCGACGCCTTCGCGGGCGAGGCTGCGTGGCCGGAGCGCATCCGCCGGGGCCTGCGGGCACTGCTCGAGCTGCTCGCCGATCGCCCGGAGGGCGGCCGCGTCGGCCTCGTCGAGGTGCTCGCGGCCGGACCGCGAGCGCTCGAGCGCTACGACCGTGCGATGCGACGGTTCGTGCCGCTGTTCGAGCAGGGCCGCACCGAATCGCCGTATGGCGACCAGCTCCCGCCGAACATCTCCGAAGCCGTGGTGGGCGGGATCGCGCAGGTCCTGTACCTGCGAGTGCTCGCGGGCGAGACGAGCACGCTGCCCGACGCGCTCGACGAGCTGCTCTACTTCGCGCTCGTGCCCTACCTCGGCCATAACGGAGCGACCCGGGTCACGCGCGCCCGGCGCGGCGCCGAGAGCCGAGCCGAGTGAGCGATGCACCGGCGGCCGCGCCCGGCTCGGTACCGGCGGAGCGCTCGCCGTCGTGCCGGTCCCGGTGTCGGTGACGCCGGGATGGGTTTTCGCCTGACGGGGGCCACGATGGCGGCCGCCGCGGTCGGCCTGACGGTCGCCGCGAGCGCCGCCGCCTCGCCGGTGGCCACGGCAACCGCGAGCTTCGTTCCGGACAAGCTCGGCTCTCCCACCGCGCTCGTGTTCTCATTCCAGCTCGGCGACACCACCGGGGCCCTGCCCCAGCCGATCACCCAGGTGGTGACGATGCTGCCCGCCGGCGCATCGATCGACACGACGGGCCTGGGTGTCTGCCCATCGCTCAGCGCGCTGGCCCAGCTCGGTTCGTCGGCCTGCCCGACGACGTCGTTCGCGGGGTTCGGCACCGCGCAGGCCGCCGCGGTGCTCGGCACGACGACGCTGAACGAGACCGCGCCGATGACGATCTACCTCGGGCCGTCGACCCCCGGGCACACGGTGCTCGACTTCTACGCCGACGGCACGACGCCGGTCTCCGAGCAGCTCGCGTTCGCCGGTACCCAGGAGCCGGCAAGCCCGCCGTATGGCTTCGAGTTCGTCGTGAACATCCCGCCCATCGCCACCGTGCCGGGCGGCCCGGACGCCTCGATCGTCAGCCTGAAGTCCACGATCGGCGCTCCCAACGCGGCCTATTACGTGACCAAGAAGGTCCGGGTGGTCACGACGCTCCGGGTCGGCGGGACGACGAGGAAAGTGGCCCGCACCGTGACGCGCCGCGTCCTCCAGCACATCAGAGGGCTCACGGTGCCGGCGAGCTGCCCGAGCGGCGGCTTTCCGTTCGAGATGCGCTTCACCTACGCCGACGGCACGACCTCGACGGTGCCGGCGCCGATCGCCTGCCCCTGAAACGACGAAGGGCGGCCCCCTTGGGGACCGCCCTAGTCGTGCGCGTCTGACGCTCGCCCGCGCGGGCGAGCGTCAGAACGGTGGTGCGATGCTTACAGCGTGCAGGGCGTAGTCGCCGTCGTCGTCGTGGTGGTGCCGTCCTCATATCCCGTGCTGGCCGACCAGTGCAGCTGGCTCGAGGCGCACTTCTTGGGCAGCGGGACGAAGGGGACCGTGACCGTCTTCGTCTTGCCCTTGACCTTCTCCTTGACCTTCGCGGTGCCGCCGGTCGACAGGCTGAACTGGGTCACCGAGGCGTCCGGGCCGCCCGGAACCGTCGTGATCGTCGGGATGTTCGTGATCAGCTTCTCGCCGTACAGACCCGAGTCCGGCATGAGCGTGCCGGTGAAGATCTTCGTCTCGGCGATCGGGGTGGTGCCGCTGCCCCAGAACGTCAGCGTGACGGGGCTCGACGAGGTCAGATAGGCCTTGATCGTCGACGTCTCGTTGAGGGTCTGGGTGCCGATGAGCGCCGAGAACGTCGACGAGCCGGTGCCGATCTGCGACCCGGCCGGGCAGACCGGCGGCGTGCTGCCGGTGGCCGCGTTGATGACCGCGGACGAGCACTTCGGGAACAGCTTGGCCGACCCGGCGACCGCGGCGTAGGTGACGCCGGCGGGCAGCTCGGTGGTGAAGCTGCCGCTGAGCGGCGAAGGGAGGCCGCCGAGCGTGTTAGCAATCGTGAAAGCGTAGAAGATGGTCCCCGAGCCGCCCGGCTTGCCGGTGAGAGTCGGCGAGGGCGTGAGCGTCAGCTGCTGCGCAGCGAGGGCCGAGGCCGGGAGGGCGAGCACGCCGATGGCGGCGATCGTTCCCAGCGCGATTGAGACTTTACGCACGAAGTGGCTCCTTCTTTGTTGTGTAGGTGAGCGGAAGGACAGCTTCCGATGCGACAGCGGAAGCCTGAAGGGCCGAGCTCGCGTGGCCGGCACAGCGGTCCGCGAGCGCCCGGTCGGACGCCACTTGTCTTGTGTTGGGTCTGGCACACATCGAAGCTACCTCTCCCTCTGGCAGTACTAACACGGCCACAGCCGCGGCGATGCGGTCGGTCCGGATAACCGCTCGGTGGCCGCGGCCGGCGAGACCGCACACGACTGCGCCCCCGACCAACTACCCCGCCATGACCCACACGACACCCGAGGAGCCGTCAGGACCGCGTTGCGATCTCGGCAACATAGAGGCGAGCGTGTCCCAGATCAACCCCATGTAACGCCGCCGGCGCTCGTGTCGGTCGCCCGCGACCTTTGCCGAAGTCCGTAGAACGCCGTATTGTTGGGCGATGGCAACCGGCCTGGACCCCAAGGCCCGGCAGCTGCCGCGGGGGCGACACGGCCTCCCGCGGGCTGCCGTAGTGGCGCAGCAGCGCAGGCGCATGCTCGACGCCGTGGCCGTCGTCGGGCGCCGCAAGGGCTACGTCACGATGACGGTCGAGGACATCGCCAGCGAGGCCGGCGTGTCGCGGCGCACGTTCTATGAGAACTTCGACGACAAGACCGGGTGCTTCCTGGCCGCCTACGACGATGCCGTCGGGCGGCTCGTGGCCGAGGTGCGGGCCGCGACGGCGGATGCGGCGGGCTGGGAGCAGCAGGTCCGGCGCGCGCTCGCGGCGACGCTGCACTTCTTCGCCACCCACGTCGATGTCGCGCACCTCGCGGTGGTCGACGTGCTCGCGGCCGGGCCGAGAGCGCTCGCGGCGCGCGACGAAGCGATGCGGCGCCTGATCGAGTTCGTGTCCACCGACGAACCGCTCGACGCCGCCTCCCAGGCGCCCCCGAAGATGATCCTGCAGGTGCTCGCCGGGGCCGTCTCGCAGACGGTCTACTCCGAGGTGCTGCACGGACGGACCGCCGAGATCGAGCAGCTGCTGCCGCTGCTCACCTACCTCATGATCGTCCCGATGTACGGCCCCGCCGAGGCGTCGCGGCGGGCCGGGCTGCCCGACACGGCGACGGCGGCATGACCGGGGCGCCGCCCTCCGCCGCTCGTCCCGAGGGCTCGACCCGCAACTGGACCCCGCTGCCGCGCGGACGCCACCGACTGCCCACCGAGTTCGTCGTCAGCAACCAGCGTGAGCGGATGCTCGACTCGATGGCCGAGATGGTGAGCGCCAAGGGCTACGCCCGCGTCACCGTCAGCGACGTCACCAAGCACGCCGGCGTATCGCGACGCACGTTCTACGACCAGTTCTCCGATAAGGAGGATTGCTTCCTGGCGACCTTCGCCGCCGTCAGCGATCAGCTCATCCACCTCGCGCAGATGGCCCGCCCGGAACCGGGTCGGCCCTGGACCGACGGGGTACACCGCGCGCTGGAGGCGCTGCTCGACTTCCTCGCCGCCGAGCCCGCGTTCGCCCGCATCGTGCTCGTCGAGGTGCTCGGCGCCGGCAACGCCGCGCTCGAGGCGCGTGACGCGCTGCTCGACCGCTTCGCGGGACTGCTGCAGCCGGGGGGCGGGGTGGTCGACATCGTGGCGGCCGACCGCCGGATCGTCCGCGCGGTCATCGGTGGCGTCTACGAGACCCTCTACCACGTCGTCCTCAGCGGCGAGGTCGAGCGCCTCCCCGAGCTCGTCCCCGATCTCGTCTACTGCGTGCTCGTGCCCTATGTCGGTCACGTCGCGGCGCTCTCTGAGCGTCAACGGCGCGACTGATCGGCGAGCAGCGGAGAGGGAGGGATTCGAACCCTCGAACGAGGTTAACCCCCGTTACGCGATTTCCAGTCGCGCCCGTTCAACCGCTCCGGCACCTCTCCATATCGGGCCTGCGGCGCTGCGTAGGCTACGGCACGACGCGCGACGTCGCCGAGTCGCCACAGTCGATAACCTTCGTCGCCATGCTTCTCGCCGTAAGTGCCGCCGTCTCGAAGGACATCGGGCTGATCGCGACGTTCGTCGTCGGCATCGGCGCGCTCGTCGGCGGCCTCGTCGCCTACATCGTCGTTCAGGTCCGCGGCGAGCACCTGCAGAACCTCGAGTACCGCGCGCACGGCCGTCCGCCGACGACCTAGCGTCGTCGGGCCGCTCACACGGCGCCACCCGGCAGGCGCCCGGGACGGTGCGTCCGCGGCATCGGCCGCGGCGACCCGGTAGAGCGCCTGCGTCCCGGCCGCGAAGGGCAGGCGAACCCGCCTCGGACCGCCCGCTCGCCCTGAACGACGAAGGGCCGCCCGGTCTTCGACCGGACGGCCCCCCGATTTCAATGCGCCACGCCGCGCGAGGCGGTCGTGGCCGGCTGCCTACCGGCCGCCGAAGAACCCGCCGAAGCGGCTCCTCGTGTAGGTGAACTGGTCGGCGCTGGACTTCGGACTCGTCGCGGTCGGCGACACGAGCGTGATGTCAACCGTGCCCAGCGGGTTGGGCGGCGCGAGCGCCAGCATCACGTGGTCGTTCAGGGCCAGGAACAATGCGCCCTGCGTCCCGAACAGCACGCGCGTCACGGACTCCAGGTTCGTGCCCATGATGATCACGAGCGAGAACTGGCCCCCGGAGCTCGGGAACACCCGCGTCACGGTCGGGCCGTTCGCCGCGCTCGTGTAGGTGTAGCTCACCGCGTTCGACGTGCCTCCGGTGGTCGCCACGGTCACGTTGACCGTCCCCGTCCCGGCCGGAGCCGTCACCGTCAGCGACGTGGTCGATGCCGCCGTGACCGTCGCCGCGCTCGACCCGAACTCGACCGTGTCGCTCGCGGCCGTGGCGCTGAACCCGGTGCCGGTGATGGTCACCGAGTTCCCACCAGCGGCCGGACCACTCGTCGGACTGATCGACGTGATCGCCGGAACCGGCGGCGGCGGCGGGTTGTAGGTGTAGCTCACCGAGTTCGACGAGCCACCCGACGTCGTCACCGTCACGCCCACCGTGCCGGTGCCTGCCGGAGCGGTCACCGTCAGCGACGTCGTCGACGCCGCCGTCACCGTCGCGCTCGAGCTCCCGAACGCCACCGCGTCACCGGACGCCGTCGCGCTGAACCCGGTGCCCGTGATGGTCACCGAGTTCCCACCAGCCGGCCGGACCACTCGTCGGACTGATCGACGAGATCACCGGAACCGGCGGCGGCGGCGGGTTGTAGGTGTAGCTCAGCGGGGTCGACGTGCCTCCGGTGGTCGCCACGGTCACGTTGACCGTGCCCGTGCCCGCCGGAGCGGTCACGACGGCCATCGTCACCGAGGCCGACGTCACCGTCACCAGGGTCGACCCGAACTTCACCGTGTCACCGGACGCCGTCGCGCTGAACCCTGTGCCGGTGATGGTCACCGTGTTCCCACCAGCCGCCGGCCCGCTCGTGGGACTGATCGACGTGATATGCGGCGCCGGGATGTACGTGTAGCTCGCCGAGTTCGAGGAGCCACCCGACGTCGTCACCGTCACGCCCACCGTCCCCGAACCGGCCGGAGCGGTCACGGTCAGCGACGTCGTCGACGCCGCCGTCACCGTCGCGCTCGAGCTCCCGAACGCCACCGCGTCACCGGACGCCGTCGCGCTGAACCCGGTACCGGTGATGGTCACCGAGTTCCCACCGGCAGCCAAACCACTCGTCGGACTGATCGACGAGATCACCGGAACCGGAGGCGGCGGCGGGCTGTACGTGTAGCTCACGCCATTCGACGTGCCACCCGTGGTCGCCACCGTCACGCTCACCGTCCCCGAACCCGCCGGAGCGGTCACCGTCAGCGACGTCGTCGACGCCGCCGTGACCGTCGCCGCGCTCGAGCCGAAGTCGACGGTGTCACCGGACGCCGTCGCGCTGAACCCGGTGCCGGTGATGGTCACCGAGTTCCCACCGGCAGCCGGACCACTCGTCGGACTGATCGACGAGATCACCGGAACCGGAGGCGGCGGCGGGTTGTACGTGTAGCTCACGCCATTCGACGTACCGCCCGTGGTCGCCACCGTCACGCTCACCGTCCCCGAACCCGCCGGAGCGGTCACCGTCAGCGACGTCGTCGACGCCGCCGTGACCGTCGCCGCGCCCGAGCCGAACTTGACCGTGTCGCTCGCGGCCGTGGCGCTGAACCCGGTACCGGTGATGGTCACCGAGTTCCCACCGGCGGCCGGACCACTCGTCGGACTGATCGACGAGATCACCGGAACCGGAGGCGGCGGCGGGTTGTACGTGTAGCTCACGCCATTCGACGTACCGCCCGTGGTCGCCACCGTCACGCTCACCGTCCCCGAACCCGCCGGAGCGGTCACCGTCAGCGACGTCGTCGACGCCGCCGTCACCGTCGCCGCGCTCGAGCCGAAGTCGACCGTGTCACCGGACGCCGTCGCGCTGAACCCGGTACCCGTGATCGTCACCGAGTTCCCACCGGCGGCCGGACCACTCGTCGGACTGATCGACGAGATCACCGGAACCGGAGGCGGCGGCGGGTTGTAGGTGTAGCTCACGCTGTTCGACGCGCCGGCGCTCGTGGTCACGGTCACCGGGACCGTGCCCGTGCCGGCCGGAGCCGTCACCGTCAGCGACGTCGTCGACGCCGCCGTGACCGTCGCGCTCGAGCTCCCGAACGCCACCGCATCACCAGACGCCGTGGCACTGAAGTTCGTGCCCGTGATCGTCACCGTCGTGCCGCCAGCAGCCGGGCCACTCGTCGGACTGATCGACGAGATCACCGGAAGCGGCGCGACATACGTGTACGTGGCCGGACCCGACGTGCCGTTGGTCGTAGCCACCGTCACGTTGACCGCGCCAGTGCCGGCCGGAGCCGTCACCGTCAACGACGTCGCCGTCGGCGTACCCGTCACCGTCGCCGCGTTCGCACCGAACTTGACGGTGTCATTCGCCGCGGTCGTATCGAACCCGGTACCCGTGATCGTCACCGTGTTCCCGCCGGCCTGCGGACCACTCGTCGGACTCAGCGACGTGATCGTCGGCGCATTGTTGTACGTGTACGTGACCGAGCTCGACGTACCGTTGACCGTAGCCACCGTCACGCTCACCGGACCCGCCGTACCGGCCGGAGCCGTCACGGTCAACGACGTCGCCGTCGGCGTACCCGTCACCGTCGCCACCGCCGAGCCGAACTTGACCGTGTCACCCGACGCGGTCGTGCTGAACCCGGTACCCGTGATCGTCACCGTGTTCCCACCCGCCGGCGGACCATTGCTCGGACTGAGAGACGTGATCGTCGGCGGCGCGTTATACGCGTACGTGACCGCGTTCGACGTGCCGTTCACCGTCGACACCGTCACGTCGACCACGCCGCTGCCGGCCGGAGCCGTCACCGTCAGCGACGTCGCCGTCGGCGTACCCGTCACCGTCGCCACCGCCGATCCGAACTTGACCGTATCGCCCGACGCCGTCGTGCTGAACCCGGTGCCCGTGATCGTGACCGAGTTGCCGCCGGCGGGCGGTCCACTCGTCGGGCTGATCGCGGTGATCGTCGGAGCCCCGTTGTACGTGTAGCTCACGCTGTTCGAGGTGCCGGCGCCCGTCGTCACGGTCACCGGGACCGTGCCCGTGCCGGCCGGAGCGGTCACGGTCAGCGACGTCGTCGACGCCGCCGTGACCGTCGCGCTCGAGGAACCGAACGCGACCGCGTCGCCCGACGCCGTGGCACTGAAGTTCGTGCCGGTGATCGTCACCGTGTTCCCACCGGCCGGCGGGCCGTTGGTCGGGCTGATCGACGAGATCACCGGAAGCGGCGCGACATACGTGTACGTCGCCGGACCCGACGTGCCGTTGGTCGTCGCCACCGTCACGTTGACCGCGCCGGTGCCCGCCGGAGCCGTCACCGTCAACGAGGTCGCCGTCGGCGTACCCGTCACCGTCGCCGCCGCCGAGCCGAACTTGACCGTGTCATTCGCCGCGGTCGTATCGAACCCGGTACCCGTGATCGTCACCGTGTTCCCGCCGGCCTGCGGACCACTCGTCGGACTCAGCGACGTGATCGTCGGCGCATTGTTGTACGTGTACGTGACCGAGTTCGACGTGCCGTTGACCGTAGCGACCGTCACGCCGGTCGGGCCAGCCGTGCCGGCCGGAGCCGTGACCGTCAGCGACGTCGCCGTCGGCGTACCCGTCACCGTCGCCACCGCCGTCCCGAACTTGACCGTGTCACCCGACGCCGTCGTATCGAACCCGGTACCCGTGATCGTCACCGTGTTCCCACCCGCCGGCGGACCGTTACTCGGACTGAGCGACGTGATCGTCGGCGGCGCGTTATACGTGTACGTCGACCGCGTTCGACGTGCCGTTGACCGTCGCCACCGTCACATCGACCACGCCAGTGCCGGCCGGAGCCGTCACCGTCAGCGACGTCGCCGTCGGCGTACCCGTCACCGTCGCCGACGCCGTCCCGAACTTGACCGTGTCACCCGACGCCGTCGTGCTGAACCCGGTGCCCGTGATCGTCACCGTGTTGCCACCACCAGGCACACCATTGGTCGGACTGAGCGACGTGATCGCCGGCGGCGCGTTGTAGGTGTAGCTGACGCCATTCGACGTGCCGTTGACCGTCGCCACCGTCACGCTGACCGTCCCCGTCCCGGCCGGAACCGTCACGGTCAGCGACGTCGTCGAAGCTGACGTCACCGTCGCGGCGTTGGAGCCGAAGTCGACGGTGTCACCGGACGCCGTGGCGCTAAACCCAGTGCCCGTGATCGTGACCGAGTTGCCGCCGGAGGGCGGACCACTCGTCGGACTGATCGAGGTGATCGTCGGAGCGGCGTTATAGGTGTAGCTCACGCTGTTCGACGCGCCGGCGCTCGTCGTCACGGTCACCGAGACCGTGCCCGTGCCGGCCGGAGCCGTCACCGTCAGCGACGTCGTCGACGCCGCCGTGACCGTCGCGCTCGAGGGACCGAAGGCAACCGCGTCGCCCGATGCCGTGGCACTGAAGTTCGTGCCCGTGATCGTCACCGTGTTCCCACCAGCCGGCGGGCCACTCGTCGGACTGATCGACGAGATCACCGGAAGCGGCGCGACATACGTGTACGTCGCCGGACCCGACGTGCCGTTGGTCGTCGCCACCGTCACGTTGACCGCGCCAGTGCCGGCCGGAGCCGTCACCGTCAACGACGTCGCCGTCGGCGTCCCGGTCACCGCCGCCGTGTTGGCGCCGAACTTGACCGTGTCATTCGCCGCAGTCGTATCGAACCCGGTGCCCGTGATCGTCACCGTGTTCCCGCCCGCCTGCGGACCACTCGTCGGACTCAGCGAGGTGATCGTCGGCGCATTGTTGTACGTGTACGTGACCGAGTTCGACGTGCCGTTGACCGTAGCGACCGTCACGCCGGTCGGGCCAGCCGTGCCGGCCGGAGCCGTGACCGTCAGCGACGTCGCCGTCGGCGTACCCGTCACCGTCGCCGACGCCGTCCCGAACTTGACCGTGTCACCCGACGCCGTCGTATCGAACCCGGTACCCGTGATCGTCACCGTGTTCCCACCCGCCGGCGGACCATTGGTCGGACTGAGCGACGTGATCGTCGGCGGCGCGTTATACGTGTACGTGACCGCGTTCGACGTGCCGTTGACCGTCGCCACCGTCACATCGACCACGCCAGTGCCGGCCGGAGCCGTCACCGTCAGCGACGTCGCCGTCGGCGTACCCGTCACCGTCGCCGACGCCGTCCCGAACTTGACCGTGTCACCCGACGCCGTCGTGTCGAACCCGGTGCCCGTGATCGTCACCGTGTTGCCACCACCGGGCACACCATTGGTCGGACTGAGCGACGTGATCGCCGGCGGCGCGTTGTAGGTGTAGTTGACGCTGTTCGACGTGCCGTTGCCGGTCGCCACCGTCACGCCAGCCGTCCCGGTGCCAGCCGGAGCCGTCACCGTCAACGACGTCGCGGTCGGCGTACCCGTCACGGTGGCCGCAGTCGTCCCGAACTTGACCGTGTCGTTCGCCGCGGTCGTATCGAACCCGGAACCCGTGATCGTCACCGTGTTCCCACCCGCCGGCGGACCATTGGTCGGACTGAGCGACGTGATCGCCGGCGGCGGGTTGTACGTGTAGTCGACCGAATTGGACGCACCACCGCCTGTGGTCACGGTCACCGGCTGCGTGCCGGTGCCGGCCGGCGCGCTCACGGTCAGCGACGTCGCCGTCGGCGTCCCCGTCACCGTCGCCGTCGTCGAACCGAACTTCACGACGTCATTAGCCGCCGTGGTGTCGAAGTTCGTTCCCGTGATGGTCACGGTGTTGCCGCCGGCCGGCGCGCCACTCGTCGGACTGATCGACGAGATGGTCGGAGTCGGCAGGCTGTAGGTGTAGTTGACCGAGTTGGACGCGCCGCTGCCGGTCGTGACGGTCACGGGCTGCGTGCCAGTGCCGGCCGGCGCGGTCACGGTCAGGGACGTCGCCGTCGGCGTCCCCGTGACCGGTGCGGTCGCCGAACCGAACTTCACGACGTCGTTCGCCGCCGTCGTGTCGAAGTTCGTGCCGGTGATCGTGACCGTGTTCCCGCCGGCGGGCGGACCGCTCGTCGGACTGATCGAGGAGATGGTCGGGGGCGGCCCGACGATCGGGATCGAGATGCCCTGCGCGACCGAGAAGTAGCTCGGGTCAGGCGAGGGGACGGCATTCCCCGAGGTGTCGATGCCGCACTCGACCGGGGTGTCCCCGCTCCAGCCGGGCGGCGAGCTCGTCGTCTCGTTGAAGAAGATGTCGTTGTTGACCGCGAACTCATAGCTCGGCTTGCCGATCTTGACCAGCACGTTCGGGTTGCCGATGCCGAGCTTCACGTCCTGTCCAACGGCGCCGGTGACCTCGATCGGGCCACCGCTGGCCGGATCGGGCGTCCCGTCGGTCGGGCTCGACCCGCCACCAGTGCCCGGCGCCGGCGCATACGCGTTCGTCGTCGGGTTGCCACCCGGCGTTCCGTCCATGCCCGAACCGTCAACGGGGGCCGGACCCCAGGAGAACACGCCCATCAGCGACGGCTCCGGATACGCCGTGAAGCCGGCGAGCGGGCTCGGACCGACGACGAGCGGATCGGTCAGGCTTGTGTTCGGCGGCTGCGCCGCGGCGACGAGATTGACGACCGCCGGGGAACCGGTCGGGTCGCCGATCGTCGGGTCGGCCGAGACGCCACCATCGGTCGCAGGCTCAGACCAAGCGGCGCCGGGGCTCACGCGAGAGGTGTCCGCGTTGACCAGCGTCGGAGCGATCGCGTTGCTCACGTTTGTGTCGAACGTTGAGACGACGCCCTCGACCTGATCCGGGTTGTGGAAGGCGAACGCCGAGGAGTTCGCGGACAGGGCCGGGATGTCGATCGTCGCGAACGCGTTCGCCAGGTTGAACTCCTCGCCCGGCGTCACCGACGTCGGGAGCGTCGCCGTGAAGGCGGCACCGACGTCCACCACCACGACACCCAGATTGCAGATGAGGGGGATCCAAATCGTCCCGGTCTGCATGGTCTGCGCGGACGCTGACGGGGCGGCAATGGAAGCCACCAAGAGCGAAACAACCACGCCGAATGTCGCCAGCCACCGCGCCGGCATGAACCCTGACCCACCAGAACGTGGGCGCCCACTTCGCCTCATGAAGACCCTCCGAACGAAACCCGAGTTTGCGCCGGAACGCCGCCGTACCCTACGGCCGCGTCCGAACATGGACCCAACCCGCCCTGCCGGCCGGGCGTGGCTACTGTCGTGGAAATGCTTATGTTTGTCAAGCTCTGGCGGTCCAAGCCGAGGTTTGGAGCCCCGCCCCGCCGCACGCGCGCCCAGCGTGCGAGGTCCCGCCCTGACGCCCCCTAGAATCCCGGGCCGAGTGCCGCAGGACATCCCCTACACCGTGCGCCGCTCGACCCGCGCACGCCGCGTACGCGTTGCGGTCGACGCAACGCACGGCGTCGAGGTCGTCCTGCCGGCGCGCGCGCCGGCAGGCGCGGCGGCGGCCGCCGTCACCGAATTGGCTCCCTGGATCCACCGCCGGCTCGAGGAGGTGCAGTCGGCCCGCGAACGGCTCGGCCGTCACCCGGGAAGGTCCCGTATCTGGGAGAGGACCTCGAGCTCGTGCTCGAGCCCGGCCGAGCGAGGGTGCACCGGCACGGCACTCGGTTGCTCAGCCCCGCCGAAGGTGTGGGCTCCGCGCTCGAGCGCTGGTACCGCCGCGCCGCGCGCCGGGAGATCGCGCCGCGCTTGGACGTCGCCACTCGCGCGGCAGGCACTCGCTACAGCGGCCTTGCCATCCGCGGGCAACGCACGCGCTGGGCGAGCTGCAGCGCCACTGGCCGGATGAGCTTCAACTGGCGCCTGCTGCTCGCCCCGGCTCCGATCCTCGACTACGTCGTCTGGCACGAGGTCTGCCACCTCGAGGTCATGGACCACTCGTCCCGGTTCTGGTCGTTGCTCGGGGATCGCTGGCCCGGCTACCGCGAGGACCGCGAATGGCTCCGCCGGAACGGCTCAACGCTCGTCCTCGACGGCGCATCTAGAGCGTCAACTTGATCGTGTAGTGCTGCCCCGCGGCCATGAGCGTCACGGTGGTTTGATGGTGATTGCGTGCCGCCGGGATCCTCTGCTTGGTGAGCGCGATCTTGATCCGGTGCCCGCCGGCGTTGAGCGTGCGTTCGTAGCGCTTGACGTAGCGACCGGTGACCTTGAGCGTCCCGTGCTTGGCCAGATCAAGCCGAACGAACAGCTTGTGGCCGTGCACGGCGGCGGCGTAGCTCTTGACGCTTCGATCCGGCTGGCCGCCGCAGCCGACGATCGAGATCGGCTCTCTGTGATCGTGGCTCCGCTCTGCGCAACGAGCGTCGTCGGCATCGTCAGCGCGCCCGCACAGGTTCGTGGCAGTCGCCGTTGGCGAGCGCCGAGTGCGGCCCCTCGGGAAGACCGAGCTCGAAGCTCGAGATCGGCACATCGGGGATGGAGGCGAACGTCGAAATCGGCTGACCGCTGGCGCTGAAGCCGATCGTGCCCGAGATGGCGAACGTCACGCCGTCGCCGTTGAGCATGACCTCGAGCGTCGGCAGGCCGGCGCCGCCGTGGGAGACGATGTACACCGGGCCCGTGAGCGCTCCGGGCAGAATCGGGCTGACGGCGGTCGTCGTGCCGACGAGCGACGTCGCGGGGCAGCTCGCCGGGTTGGCATCGTACGTGGCCGCTGCGCACGCATCGAGGACCGTCGTTGCCCTCGAGGCGAAGATCGACGGGAGCGTCACGCCGACCGAGTGAAGGTTGCTGCCGCCCGGCACCGTCTTGACGATCACATCGAGACTTGCGCCGTTACTCGTCGAGGTCACCGCCGACGTGCTCGCGGTCAGCGTTGGCTTGAACGGGAGGTTCTGACAGCCGGCGACCTGGAAGGGCGCCGTCACGCTCGCTCCCGAGATGTTGGCGCTGACGGTGAGCGGCGAACAGTTCGTCGGGTTGAAGATGAAGCCCGGACGGTTGACGGTCACGTTCACCGTACGGATGTGCAGCGGTAGCCGTCCTGCGTCGTCGGAAGCGTCGCAGCGATGGTCAGCTGTGCGGTGTAGGATCAACGTTGATCGCGGCGTGAACGACCACCGGCGAGCCGAACGGCGAGGACAGATTGAAGGGCCGGCGATCGGCGTCACGACGATCGAGAGGCCGAACGGCGCGCTCGATTCTTCGGGGGCCCGGTCAAGTAGACATTGCCGCTCAAATACTCCTCGTCGCTGCCCTGCCGACATCATTTGCGACCAGCCGACCCCGCGGCGACCGTCGCCGTGCCGACCTGGCTCGACGCCGGACAGGTACCGGCCTCGGCGGCAGCTCGGGCATAGCGGCACCGAGGTGATGAAGCCCGTCAGCCCCGGCGGCGTTACGGAGAACGACGTCAGAGGCACTGTGCTCCTGGCGCGAGACGGACACCGAGAAGGAGGTACTCGCTCCGGCCACGGGGTAGGTGACGCCGTCGTACGGTGACGAGGCGAGCCAGGACGACGGGCCGGCGCCGCCGTGGCCGTCAGCATCGACGGTGAAGTGCCGTCGGGGTAGCGGCGGCTAGCCCGACCACGGCGGGAGGGTCGCGGTCGTCCGGGCTGACCCAGCGGAGAGTGGATTCGACCGTGGGGCCCTCGGGCCGCTGTTGAACGACAGCTCGAGATCGCTGAAAGGGATCGGAGGGTAGTTGTTGAACGCGGTCTGCAGCGCGATCGCCCGTCGGGCTCGGTGATCGGGACGAGCGTCCCCTTCAGACGGACGTCGACACCGTCCCCAGACGCATCGAGGAAGATCTGGAACGGGTCGTGGGGTCGCCGGGTTCTGGCGAGGTAGATCCGCCGGTCAACGGGTCGGCAGCAGGGGCGATGAGATCGTCGCGTGCCGACCATCGACGCGGCGGGACAGCCGAGCGGGTTCGCCGTGCCGGTCTGGGCATTCCCGAACTGAGAGTCCGAGCACGTCTGCACGCCGTCCGCCACAGCCGGGTTGATCGTCAATCCGGGCGGGAGCATGACCCTGGCGTTCTGCAGCGGCGACGGCTCGGTCGGTTGCGTACCCGACGTGTCCTGCGGGTTGTGGATATCGACGGTGTAGCCCGACGCCGAGTCGGCCTGCGTCGTCGTGGGCGTGACACTGATCGTGGGCGCGAACGGCTGCAGGCCGCAGCCGGTCGATGGGCCCGGCGAGGTCGCCGGCATCGACACGAAGTTGCCGGGATCCGCCCAGGAGTCCGAGGAGATCGTCGTGGTCAGGTTGTTCGCCGAGCACGTCGGCGGGAAGTCGAGGAATCCGACCGCACCGCTTCCTTCCGTCGGCGTGCCAAAGAGCGTCGTGGAGATCGCCGAGATGCCCTGCACGCTGGTCAGGTTGTCGATATTGGCATCGAGCCCGTAGTCGCCGTTGCTGCGCAGCGTCAGCAGGATGTGCTCATTGATGTTCGGGATGGTCGGGATCGGCTTCACGCCGAACTCCGCCGGATACCCTGGTGGCGGTACGAGGTTGTAGATCGGAGCCGTGCTTGTGTTGCTCTCCACCGTGAGATTGAGCACGCCAACCTGCGAGCCGGCCGGACAGCTCGAGTGCGAGCCGCCGGAGAATTGGTGCTCCGTGCACATCGGCAGGAGCTGCGGGTCGCCGATGAAGCCAGCCGGCAACTCGAACTTGATGTCCTTCGGCGCTCCGACGGGAGCTTCGAGCGTTGGGTCGTCGGCTGCCGCCTCGTGTTGTAGGCGAGGCCGAGTGTGAAGCTGGCCGGGTGCCCGCCCGCAGTCGAGAACGCGTTCCCGTTCTGGTCCGCGAAGAGCGCCGATACGCCGCAGAAGCGAAGCTCGTCGAATCCGGTTCGTACGTGAAGTTCATGGTGTTGCTGCCGTCGACGCTCACAGGCACGGTGGTCTGGACGTTCGGATTTGTCGGGAGCGGAGCCGTGACGAGCAACTCGACCGGGCCATTCGGTACCTGCTCGGCCGTCACCGCCTGGGCCGGCACCTGGTTTGGCGTGCTCCCGAACAGAACGTCGCTGTCCGCCGGACTGCTCGGAAGGTTCGTGCCGATGATCGTGATGCCGGTGCCCGCACCATTCGCCGAACGCAGGGCGGCGCGATCCCGGTGATCGTCGGCGTGGGCGTAGCGCTCGCGCTCGGTGCGAGCGCCAGCGCCAGCCCGAGGGCAACGGCGGCCGGCGCGAATCGCCGAGCGAGCGGAACGCCGAACGTACCGATGCGAACGACGGAGCGCATCAGCGTGCGCTCCTCAAGTCGAGGCTGAGCGTCGACACGTGCTTGCCCGCGACCGTCAGCGAAAGTGCCACCGTCAGCCGGTGCGACCGGGCCAGCGCCTTGCGCGCCGCCGAGGAGAGGTGCAGCGTGAGCGTCAGGGTGGCGGCGTTGGACAGGCGGCCACTGGCGGTGCCAACGGTGCGGCGATGACCGTCGATGACCGCACTGGCGGTGAGACTGGCGGCCGCCCCGGCCGACAGGCGAACCAGGAGATGGACAACGCCGGTGCGAGCGATCTGCGTGCGCTCTGAGGCGCTGAACGGGATCACCGTCGCATGGGCGACGGTGACCGGTGGCCCGGGCGGCACATACGGGATGGTCGTCACCGTGGTGACGTTCGATCCGGACGCATTCTGCGCCTGCGGGAAGCTCGGCGGCGAGGTCGGCGAGGGCTGACAGGCACCGCTGAGGCTCGTTGCGCAGGCTGGCGGTTCGGTCACCGGCGTGTACGGGATGCCGCCGTCGACGCGGGCGTCGTAGAGGTCGACCGCGGAGTCCCCGTCCTGCGGCGCGAGCGGGTCGGCCGTCGTGAAGTACACGTCGTCACCGCTCGGCGACACCGCGGCAAGCGTCGCGCCGGCCGAGTCGGCGGCACCGGACGAGATCAGGTGCAGCGTGCCGCTCTCGTACTCGTACACGTCGGTGTCGGTACTCGCGTCAGCCGGCGTTCCCTCCACCGTCGGCAGCTTGTCGCGCGACTGGAAGAAGACCTCGCTGCCGTCGCTCGAGAGGCTGCCCTTCGACATCGTGGCATCGCCCGTCGGCGTCACGCCGGCCGCGCAGGAGACGCAGATTGGGGTGTACGACGGAGCGCTCAGCTCGTACAACTCGGCGTCGGGCTGCGTCACGCTTCCCGGCAGGTTCAGATGCGAACTGAGGAGCACGTGCTGGCCGTCGGGCGTCACCTGAGCGAAGTTGTACTGCCGATTCGATCCTCCAGCACCCGGCGCATAGACCCCGCTGTCGGCGGTGGAGAGAGTGGCCACGAAGCTCGTCGTACCGGAGTGGGAGACGTACAGGTTCGTCTCGCCGCCGACGTTGTCGGCGCCACCCGGCACGATCTGACCGTCTGCCGTGAAGTACACGTAGGAGCCCTCGTCGGTGGTCGAGAACCCGACCAGGCCCCGAACCGCTGCGCCGCCGGTGTCGGTCGAATCGGGCGACAGATCGGTCACCGAGGTGACCGAAGTGTGAGCGCCGTTGAGCGTCGCCTCGTAGAGATCCTGGTTGACGTCGTTGGTGCCCGTGTTCGAATTGCTCTCGAGCGGACAGTGGCTGAGAAAGAACACGACGGACCCATCTGCGGTCGCGCCCTCGAACGTCGGGTTCTTCGAGCTCGTCGTGCACGAGCCGGTCGGCGTGGGCGAGATCTGCAGCGTCGACGCGTTGCCGGTCGTATCGTCGACCCGTGCGTACAGCTGGCTGTCGCCGGCGACGCCGTCGGTGGTGCCGTAGAAGAACGCCGTCGAGCCGTCGCTGGACACGCTGCTGTCGATGTTGAAGATCGGCGTCACGTCACCGCCACCGAAGTTCGCTCCGTTGGGCTGGATGCCAACTGACCAGAGCTGCCCGCCGCTGTAGTCGTACAGCTGGTCATTGGCGAAGTCCTGGTTGACCGCCTGGTTGGCCACTGGGAACGGAGCGTTGGCCTCGAAGACGACGTGGCCGAAGTCCGAAGAACCCCCGAGGTAGGTCGCCCCGGCGTAATAGCTGGTGCAGGTGGTGTCGTAGGGTCCGCTCGGAGAGCAGTTGGAGGGACTGGCGGGCGGCGCCGGCGTGATGACCGCATAGCTTCCGTCGTTTTGGCGCAGCACGAGGTTGGGGTGCGTATCGGTCTGGCCGAACGTCGGCGGCGCAGGAGTCACGTCGAGATCTTGCGCGTAGGAGTCGACGACCGCGGCCGACAGGTCGCTCGAGACGGCTGCGACCTGGTCTCCCTGCCCGAACATCGCCGCATCCGAGAGCTGGATATCGTCGGTCGGCAGGATCGGCGCGTACGTCCAGGCGGGCTGCGCGCTGCGCGTGAAGACGTAGTATTCAGCGGAGCCGACGTACCCCGATCCCGGAAGCCCGGTGTACGACGTCCCGAACGTGATCTGGCCATCGGCGACGCGCAGCGCGTCGCCGACCGGGGCGTTGGCCTGGACGAGCGCTCCCGCCTTGTCGGCCGGCGTCACCTCCTCATACACGCGCCCATCCGGGAGCGCGTGAACGAGGTCCGACGCTCCCGCTGCGGCCGGTGCCATCGACAGGCCACCCGCGAGGGTCATGAGTGAAGCGGCCACGAGCAGGCCACGTTGCCAGCTCAACACCGGCAGTACCCGTGGGTGAGGTGAACGCCGAGACGTGCCCGAAGATGGGACGCGTCCTGCGTCACTCTCAACCCGCCATCGAACATACCTCTCCTCAGAGGCGGAGCAGGCTACCACAGCGGTAGCGGCTGCCGCCCATCTTCATCCGACCACAACACGCGAGCAGCGTCAAGGACTCGGTCGCCCGCCTCAACGAAAGACGGCCGCCCACATGGGCGGCCGTCTCGCAACTTGCTTCGACCGGTGGGCGGTGAGCCGTTGAGGCCCACCGCCGACCAGGCGGATTCTTGCTACCGGTCTACGACGCGCTCGCCGGCGGGGCGATCGTGATCGAGAACGGGTTGTTCGGACCCGACAGCAGCGCCGTCAGGATCGGCCCGATGAGGCCGCCCAGGAGGCCGGAGCACTTCGCGCTCGGGACCGTCGTGGTACCCGTGAACGTGGCACCCGACGAAAGGGCCGACTCGGCGACCGACGTCGACAGGTCCAGGCTCATCGGCGAGGTCGTCGTGCAGCTCACCGGAATGGTGAGACCGAACAGGCCGATCGACGTCACGTCGAGGTTCTGCTCGGCGACGACGCTCAGGATGACGTTACCCGAGATGTTCGGATCCGACGCGACCGTGCCCGTGGCGGGACCGGTCGGGACGATCTTCAGGCCGACCTGCGAGGGCAGACCGAGGATCTTGACGGAAGCCGTGAACGCCGGAATCGCGATCGTGCCGGTGACCACGCCCGAGGTCAGGTCAGCCGTGCCGTTGAACGATGACCCGCTCGGCAGCGTGATGGCCTGATTGAGCTTCTTGGCCGTGATCGAACCGGAAACGGTCCAGTTCGTGAACGGCACGACGATGTCCTTGGCCATCGCCGACGGCGCAGCCACGGCCCCGAGGCTCGCGACGACTGAAACGGTGGCGACAAGCGCCGCGATACGACTGGTCTTCAGAGACATACGGAAAATGCCCTCCTCACCTCAAGCTAGCGAATTTCCATTGTTTGCCAACAGCCGGGGAAGAGTAGCACCTAGGAACACTCGTGGCTCCTTTTTTTCCCGAGCCATTCGTCGAGCCCCACTCGCCCCCCGTCAGGGGGTCATCATACAGACGCTGAGTCGCTCCATCGAACGGTTCAAACCAGCGCGCTAGGGAGTGCCGGCGCGGCAACCGCAGCGGCGCCGAAACCCGGTCACCTGAGGGGCGCCAGGGCCGGTCTGGGCGTCCGCTGGCCTCGTGCGTGAGCGCCGAGCAGCAGCGCACGGGGCGCGGCTCGGCGCGAACCGCGGATTGCCGTTCGCCGCCGTTCCGTGTCGCCGCAGCCAGCCCGGCGGAGTGCGTGACGGTGCCCACCTGTCGACGACCGCCGCGCGCTCCGCTGACCGGCATAGAACGACCGAGGGCCGCCCCGGGCTTCGTGCCCGGAGCGGCCCCTTGGCCTACTCAGATTCGCCTCTGCGCGACTACTAGTGCGTGTAGGTGAACTTGTCCGCGCTGCTCGTGGGGCTCGTCCCGCTCTTGGTCGTGACCTGGACGTCAACCGTCCCGGTCGGCCCGGGCGGGGCCAGCGCGATGATGAACCCTGGGCTGAGGGTGAGGAACAGGGCCTTGTGACCACCGAAGGTCACCGCCGATGCCCCAGTGAGGTTCTTGCCGGTGATGATCACCAGCGTGAACGTACCACCCGAGTTCGGGAACACCGAGCTCACGACCGGGCCGTTCGTAACCGGCGTCGTGTACGTGTAGCTCACCGCATTGGACGTACCGTTCGTCGTCTTCACCGTCACGTTGACCGCGCCGGCCGACTCGGCCGGAGTGGTCACCGTCAGGGACGTCGCCGACGCGGCGGTCACGGTCGCAGCCGTGGAGCCGAAGTCGACGGTGTCACCCGAGGCCGTGGCGCTGAACCCGGTACCGGCGATCGTGACGCTCGTCCCTCCAGCGGTGGTGCCGCTGGTCGGGTTGATCGACGTGATCACCGGCGCAGGCGGCGGCGGCGTGACGTACGTGTACGTGGCCGCGTTCGACGTCCCACCGGATGTGGTCACCGTCACGTTGACCGCACCGGCCGCACCGGCCGGAGCCGTCACGGTCAGCGACGTCGTCGACGCGGCGGTCACGGTCGCAGCCGTGGAGCCGAAGTCGACGGTGTCACCGGACGCCGTGGCGCTGAACCCGGTACCCGTGATCGTGACGGTCGTCCCACCAGCGGTCGTACCGCTCGTCGGACTGATCGACGTGATCGCCGGAACCGGCGGCGGAGCCACGTACGTGTAGCTCACCGCGTTAGACGTGCCGTTCGTCGTGGCCACGGTCACGTTGACCGCACCCGCCGAACCGGCCGGAGCCGTCACGGTCAACGAGGTCGCCGACGCCGACGTCACCGTCGCCGCGTTGGACCCGAAGTCGACCGTGTCACCGGACGCCGTGGCGCTGAACCCGGTACCCGTGATGGTCACCGAGTTCCCACCAGCGGTCGAACCGCTCGTCGGGCTGATCGAGGTGATCGCCGGCGGAGGCGGCGGCGGCGTGACGTACGTGTACGTCGCCGCGTTCGACGTGCCACCGGCCGTGGTCACGGTCACGCTGGCCGCACCCGCCGAACCGGCCGGCGTGGTCACCGTCAGCGACGTGGCCGAAGCCGCCGTCACCGTCGCGCTCGAGCTGCCGAACGCAACCGCGTCACCGGACGCCGTGGCGCTGAACCCGGTACCCGTGATCGTGACGGTCGTCCCACCAGCGGTCGTACCGCTCGTCGGACTGATCGACGTGATCGCCGGAACCGGCGGCGGAGCCACGTACGTGTAGCTCACCGCGTTAGACGTGCCGTTCGTCGTGGCCACGGTCACGTTGACCGCACCCGCCGAACCGGCCGGAGCCGTCACGGTCAACGAGGTCGCCGACGCCGACGTCACCGTCGCCGCGTTGGACCCGAAGTCCACCGTGTCACCGGACGCCGTGGCGCTGAACCCGGTACCCGTGATGGTCACCGAGTTCCCGCCGACGGTCGAACCGCTCGTCGGGCTGATCGACGTGATCGCCGGCGGCGGCGTGACGTACGTGTACGTCGCCGCGTTCGACGTGCCACCGGCGGTGGTCACGGTCACGCTGGCCGCACCCGCCGAACCGGCCGGCGTGGTCACCGTCAGCGACGTGGCCGAAGCCGCCGTCACCGTCGCGCTCGAGCTGCCGAACGCAACCGCGTCACCGGACGCCGTGGCGCTGAACCCGGTACCCGTGATCGTGACGGTCGTCCCACCAGCGGTCGTACCGCTCGTCGGACTGATCGACGTGATCGCCGGAACCGGCGGGGCGTACGTGTAGCTGACCGCGTTGGACGTGCCACCCGTGGTCGCCACCGTCACGTTGACCGCACCCGATGCCGAGCCGGCCGGAGCCGTCACGGTCAGCGAGGTCGTCGACGCCGACGTCACCGTCGCCGTGCTCGAACCGAACTTGACCGTGTCACCCGACGCCGTGGCGCTGAACCCGGTACCCGTGATGGTCACCGAGTTACCACCGGCCAGCGCACCGCCCGTCGGGCTGATCGACGTGATCGCCGGAGTCGGCGCGTTGTAGGTGTAGCTGGCGGCGTTGGACGTCCCGCCACCCGTGGTCACGGTCACGTTGACCGCGCCCGGAGCCGAGCCGGCCGGAGCCGTCACGGTCAACGAGGTCGCCGACGCCGACGTCACCGTCGCCGCGCTGGACCCGAAGTCGACCGTGTCACCGGACGCCGTGGCGCTGAACCCGGTGCCCGCGATGGTCACCGAGTTACCGCCGGCCAGCGCACCGCTGGTCGGGCTGATCGACGTGATCGTCGGCACCGGCAGCACGTACGTGTACGTGGCCGAATTCGACGTACCACCCGTGGTGGTCACGGTCACGTTGGCCGCACCGGCCGCGCCGGCCGGAGCCGTCACGGTCAGCGACGTCGCCGACGCCGAGGTCACCGTCGCGCTCGAGCTGCCGAACGCAACCGCATCACCGGACGCCGTGGCACTGAAGTTAGTGCCCGTGATCGTCACCGAGTTCCCACCAGCGGTCGAACCGCTCGTCGGGCTGATCGACGTGATCGTCGGAGCCGGCGGGAGGTAGGTGTACGTCGCCGCACCCGACGTCCCGTTGCTCGTCGTCACCGTCACGTTGACCGCACCGGCAGCCGTACCGGCCGGAGCCGTCACGGTCAGCGAGGTCGCCGACGCCGACGTCACCGTCGCCGCGTTGGACCCGAAGTCGACCGTGTCACCGGACGCCGTGGCGCTGAACGCGGTGCCCGTGATGGTCACCGTGGTGCCACCGGCCAGCGGACCGCTGGTCGGGCTGATCGACGTGATCGACGGCGCGCTGTTGTACGTGTACGTAGCGGCGTTCGACGTGCCGTTGACCGTGGCCACCGTGACGCTCACCGAGCCCGCCGAGCCGGCCGGAGCCGTCGCGGTGAGCGAGGTCGACGTCGGGGTGCCCGTGACCGTGGCCGTGTTCGAACCGAACTTGACCGTGTCACCGGACGCCGTCGTGCTGAAGCCGGTGCCCGTGATGGTCACCGTGTTCCCGCCGGCCGGCGCGCCGTTGGTCGGGCTGATGCTCGTGATCGTCGGAGCGGCGTTATACGTGTACGTCACCGCGTTCGACGTGCCGTTGACGGTGGCCACGGTCACGTTGACCGTGCCGGAGCCGGCCGGAGCCGTCACCGTCAGCGAGGTCGCCGACGCCGACGTCACCGTCGCCGCCGAGCTGCCGAAGTCGACCGTGTCGGCCGACGCCGTCGCGCTGAAGCCGGTGCCCGTGATGGTCACCGAGTTCCCGCCACCGGGCACGCCGTTGTTCGGGCTGATCGTCGAGATCACCGGAGCGGCGTTATACGTGTAGCTGACCGCGTTCGACGTACCGCCGCTCGTGGCCACCGTCACGTTGACCGTCCCGCTCCCGGCCGGAGCCGTCACGGTCAGCGAGGTCGCCGACGCCGACGTCACCGTCGCCGCGTTGGACCCGAAGTCGACCGTGTCGCTCGATGCCGTGGCACTGAAGTTCGTGCCCGTGATGGTCACCGAGTTGCCGCCAGCCGGAACACCGTTGTTCGGGCTGATGGTCGTGATCGTCGGAGCCGGCGTGACGTACGTGTACGTCTCCGCGTTCGACGTCCCGCCGCTCGTCGCGACCGTCACGTTGACCGCGCCCGCCGCCTCGGCCGGAGCCGTGACGGTCAGCGAGGTCGCCGAAGCAGCCGTCACCGTGGCGTTCGAGGAACCGAACGCAACCGTGTCACCGGACGCCGTGGCACTGAAGTTCGTGCCCGTGATCGTCACCGAGTTCCCGCCGGCGGTCGAACCGCTCGTCGGGCTGATCGACGTGATCGCCGGAGCCGGCGTGACGTACGTGTACGTCACGGCGTTCGACGTCCCGCCACTCGTCGCGACCGTCACGCTCGCCGCACCGGCCGCACCGGCCGGAGCCGTCACGGTCAGCGAGGTCGCCGAAGCAGCCGTCACCGTCGCCGTGTTCGAGCCGAACTTGACCGTGTCGCTCGATGCCGTGGCACTGAAGTTCGTGCCCGTGATCGTCACCGAGTTCCCGCCGGCGGTCGAACCGCTCGTCGGGCTGATGGTCGTGATCGTCGGAGCCGGCGTGACGTACGTATACGTCTCCGCGTTCGACGTGCCACCCGAGGTGGCCACCGTCACGTTGGCCGCGCCCGCCGCACCGGCCGGAGCCGTCACGGTCAGCGAGGTCGCCGAAGCAGCCGTCACCGTCGCCGCATTCGACCCGAAGTCGACCGTGTCACCGGACGCCGTCGAGTTGAAGTTGGTGCCCGTGATGGTCACCGAGTTCCCGCCGGCGGTCGAACCGCTCGTCGGGCTGATCGACGTGATCGCCGGAGCCGGCGTGACGTACGTGTACGTCACGGCGTTCGACGTCCCGCCACTCGTCGCGACCGTCACGCTCGCCGCACCGGCCGCACCGGCCGGAGCCGTCACGGTCAGCGAGGTCGCCGAAGCAGCCGTCACCGTCGCCGTGTTCGAGCCGAACTTGACCGTGTCGCTCGATGCCGTGGCACTGAAGTTCGTGCCCGTGATCGTCACCGAGTTCCCGCCGGCGGTCGAACCGCTCGTCGGGCTGATGGTCGTGATCGTCGGAGCCGGCGTGACGTACGTATACGTCTCCGCGTTCGACGTGCCACCCGAGGTGGCCACCGTCACGTTGGCCGCACCGGCCGCACCGGCCGGAGCCGTCACGGTCAGCGAGGTCGCCGAAGCAGCCGTCACCGTCGCCGCATTCGACCCGAAGTCGACCGTGTCACCGGACGCCGTCGAGGAGAAGTTGGTGCCCGTGATGGTCACCGAGTTCCCGCCGGCGGTCGAACCGCTCGTCGGACTGATCGACGTGATCGTCGGAGCCGGCGTGACGTACGTGTACGTCTCGGCGTTCGACGTCCCGCCGGTCGTGGCGACCGTCACGTTGGCCGCACCGGCCGCACCGGCCGGAGCCGTCACGGTCAGCGAGGTCGCCGAAGCGGCCGTCACCGGCGCCGCGTTGGACCCGAAGTCGACCGTGTCACCCGATGCCGTGGCATCGAAGTTGGTGCCCGTGATGGTCACCGAGTTCCCGCCGGCGGTCGAACCGCTCGTCGGGCTGATCGACGTGATCGTCGGCGTCGCGGTTGCCGCGACGATCGGGATCGAGATCCCGGTCGAGACCGGGAAGTAGCTCGGGTTCGGCGACGGCACCGCCGCGGACGACGTGTCGATGCCGCACTCGACCGGGGTATCCCCGCTCCAGCCAGCTGGCGAAGTCGTCGTCTCGTCGAAGAAGATGTCGTTGTTGACCGCGAACGTGTAGTTCGTCTTACCGATCTTGATGAGATCGCTCGGGTTACCGATGCCCAGCGTCACGTTCGACCCAGCCGCACCCGTGACCTCGACCGGGCCACCAGTGGCCGGATCGGGCGTACCCGAGGTCGGGTTGGAGCCGCCGCCGGTGCCCGGCGCCGGCGCATACGCGTTCGTCGTCGGGTTGCCGCCGGAGGTGCCGTCCTTGCCAGAGCCGTCGACCGGAGCCGGACCCCAGGAGAACACGCCCATCAGCGGGCCCTCGGGGTAGGCCGGGAAGCCGGCCAGCGGGCTCGGACCGACGATCAGCGGATCGGTCAGGCTCGTGTTCGGCGGCTGTGCCGCGGCCACGAGGTTGATGACCGCCGGCGAGCCGGTCGGGTTGCCGATGGTCGGGTCAGCCGAGACGCCACCGTCGGCGGCCGGCTCAGACCACTCGCCACCACCGCTCACCCGCGCGGTGTCCGCGTTGACCAGGGTCGGCGCGATGCCGTTCGTCACGTTGGTATCGAACGTCGACACGACGCCCTCGACCTCATTCGGGTTACCGAACGCAAACGCCGAGGCGTTTGCGGCCTGGGCCGGAATGTCGATCGTCGCGTAGGCGTTCTGCAGGTTGAACTCCTCGCCCGGCGTGACCGAGGTCGGCAGGGTGGCGGTGAACGCCGCGCCCACGTCGACCGTCACGACTCCGAGGTTGCAGATGAGCGGGATCCAGATGGTCCCCGTCTGCGTGCCTGCCGCGGACGCCGCCGGAGCCGCGATCGCCGCTACGAGAAGCGACGTCACCACCCCGAACGTCGCCAGCCAGCGCACTGGCAAAAACCTTGACCCACCAAGCGATGGGCGACCACTTCGCCTCATTAAAATGACCCTCCTCAACAGGTGTCGTCTGTGCGGTTGTGACCCCGCATCGACCGATCCCAACCCCGCCGAGCGTCGTAGTCTCGACGGAGCCGGGTGGGCTACCTTGCTGGAAATATCGGTGTTTGTCAACCCCGGCGAGAGCGGTGATTCGTCGAGCAGGCGGCCACCGCCATCGATGCCGACTAGACGGCTGATCGATGACCGATGACGGCCGCACGATCGCCAACCCGGGGCCTCGGAGCCCCCCAACACCGCAGTAGGCCGCCAAGTTGCGGGGCGGTTTCGCGTGCCGGGGCGCTTTTCTGTGGCCACACCCTCGATGGGCCATTGAGACATCGAACCCGGCGTGTCGTGGCCACCCGTCCAGCAGGGACCGTCAAACCGCCGCATATCTAGTGCTCTAGCTGAGGTAGAGAGTCACTCGGGCGGAGGCGTGTCGGCCAGGATCTGCTCGATATAGGGCGCGAACAGGCTGGCGACCGACTCCGGCGTCATCGCCGTCGGGCTCGCCGGCAGCGCGGCCAGGCTGACCGCGAGGCGCACCATGCACTCCGCGAACAGCTCGGCGTCCGCACGCGCGACCTGCGGCCACTGCTCGAGCAGGATCGCGGCGAGGCGCTCGACCGCGCGGCGGATGACCGGGCTCCCCTGGGTCGTGAACAGTCGTAGCAACTCGTCCGTCCCGTCTCCGGCCACGATCGTGCGCACGAGGGGATGCGAGGCCGCCGAGGTCAGGAAGACGCCGAGCGCGGCCGCCACCGCGGACTGCGGATCGTCGGCGTGCTCGGCGATCGACACGGCGACCGGGTCGAGGAAGCGATCGACCTCGCGGAGGACGAGCGCCTGCACGAAGGCGTTGCGGGAGCGAAACTCCTTATAGAGCGTCTGGCGACTGACGCCGGCCGTGCCGGCGATGTCGCCCATCGTCACGCGGCCCCAGGGATGGCGGTCGAGCTGAGCCACCGCAGCGTCCAGCAGCGAGTTGCGCAGCAGCTCGCGGGCCGCGACCGGGTACGGCGTGGCGTCGCTCATCGCGCCAGATCATCGCAATCGCGGCGCCCGGATCCGCTCGCCGCCGTTCCGGGCGCGCGCGGCCGACCGCACGGCTCTAGACATGCGGATATACCGTGTTGACATCGCTTACAAACTGCCTATCCTTGTAAACCACCAAGCCAGCAAGGCTCTCACCCCGCAGAATCGAGAAGGAGCAGAGGATGTCAGCGAGCGACCGGCTGTCGGCCCCCTCGACAGCAGCCCCCCTGTCCGCCGGAACGGGCATCCCGAGTCCCGGCGTCACGATCAACCGCGAGAGCGTCGAGTGGCACGACCCCAAGCGTTACGCGTGGCTGCTCGGCGCGATCATCCCGCTGCTGCCGTTCGTCGCCTGGGGGCTGTACGAGCTCACGGGCGTGGGGGCGTTCTGGTGGCTCGGACCGGTGGTCGTGTTCGTCCTCTTCCCGGTGCTCGACACCGTGGTCGGGGTGGATCCGAGCAACCCGCCCGACAGCGTCCTGAAGTGGCTCGAGCAGGACCGCTACTACCGCTACTGCACGTACCTGTTCCTCCCACTCCTCTATGCGGCGCTCATCTTCGGCTGCTGGATGTGGGCAGATGGCGGCCTGTCGGTCATCGACAACATCGGGCTGGCGGTCACGCTGGGGATGGTGAGCGGGATCGCGATCGCCGACGCGCACGAGCTCGGGCACAAGCGCGACAGCCTCGAGCGCTGGCTCTCGAAGATCGCGCTCGCCCCGACCGCATACGGCCACTTCTACATCGAGCACAACCGCGGCCACCACGTGCGCGTCTCGACGCCCGAGGATCCGGCGAGCGCGCGGATGGGCGAGAGCTTCTACGCCTTCTGGCCGCGCACGGTGATCGGCAGCCTGCGCTCTGCCTGGCGCCTGGAGCGCGAGCGCTTCGAGCGCCTGGAGAGCTCTCCCTGGACGCTGCGCAACGACCTCTTCAGCGCCTGGACCATGACCGTCGTCCTGTTCGGCGGGCTGATCGCCGTCTTCGGCGTGGCGGTCGTCCCCTACCTGGCGCTGCAGGCCGTGCTCGGCTTCTCGCTGCTGGAGGTGGTCAACTACCTGGAGCACTACGGCCTGCTGCGCCAGCATCGCGAGGACGGCCGCTATGAGCGCTGCCGCGCCGCGCACAGCTGGAACTCCAATAACGTCGCCTCCAACGTCCTGCTCTATCACCTCCAGCGCCACTCCGACCACCACGCCAATCCGGTCCGCCGCTATCAGGCTCTCCAGCACAAGGAGGAGGCCCCGCAACTGCCCACCGGCTACGCGGGCATGATCGTGCTCGCGACCGTGCCGCCGCTCTGGCGCCGAGTCGTCGACCCGCGGGTCGTCGCGCACTACGACGGCGACGTGACGCGCGCGAACATCCACCCGCGCCGGCGCCAGCGGATCCTCGCGCGCTACGGCGCCGGGTCATGAGCGCCTACGCCTGCCCGGTCTGCGGGTACGTCTACGACGAGGAGCACGGTCACCCGCGCGAGGGCTTTCCGGCCGGCACACCGTGGAGCGCGGTGCCCGACGACTGGTGCTGCCCGGACTGCGGCGTGCGCGAGAAGGTCGACTTCGAGCCGGCCGGCGGCGGCGGGGACGCCGCCTCCGGCGACGTCCCCTGAGACGATGCCGGCCTAACGGCCGGCCGGGGGCCCACCTCCGGCGGCCACATGGCCGCCTCCGGCACCCCTACGCCTCCGGCGACGTCCCCTGAGACTCGCCTACTTCAGCTCCGCCGACGTCTTCCCGAGCAGCTGGCGGGCGATGATGAGCAGCTGGATCTGCTGCGTGCCCTCGAACAGGTCGAGGATCTTCACGTCGCGGGCCCACTTCTCGAGCAGCTCGTCCTCGCCGTAGCCGATCGAGCCGCACAGGCGCACGCAGCGCAGCGCGATGTCGGTGCCGGTGCGCCCGGCCTTCGCCTTGGCCAGCGAGGCCTGCAGCGAGTTGGGCTTGGAGTTGTCGGCCATCCAGGCGGCCTGCAAGGTGAGCAGACGCGCAGCCTCCCAGTCGGCCTCCATCGCGATGTACTCGGCGGCCGCCGCCGACTGGCGCGACGGGCGGTGCGTCGTAGTCGATCTCGATGCCGGCCTGGAGCAGGCGCTCCTTCGTGTACTCCAGGCAGGCCCGGGCCACTCCGACGGCCATCCCGGCCACGAGCGGACGCGTGTTGTCGAACGTCTGCATGACGCCGCCGAAGCCCTTGCTGGTGTCGATCTCCGGCGAGCCGAGCAGGTTGGCGGCCGGCACCCGGCAATCCTCGAGGATGAAGGCGGCCGTGTCCGAGGCGCGGATCCCGAGCTTGTGCTCGAGGCGATCCAGGCGCATGCCCGGGTTTGAGCGCTCGACGACGAACGACTTGATCGCCGCGCGCCCGACCTCGCGATCGAGCGTCGCCCACACGACCACGAGGTCGGCCCGCTCGCCGGAGGTGACGTAGATCTTCTCGCCATTGAGGATGTAGTCGTCGCCGTCCTTGACGGCGGTCGTGCGGATGGCCGCCGAGTCCGAGCCGGCCTCCGGCTCGGTGATGGCCATCGCCGCCCACTTGCCCTTGAAGCGCTCGAGCTGCTCCTCGTTGGCCACCGAGGCGATGGCCGAGTTGCCGAGGCCCTGACGGGGCATCGTCAGCAGCAGGCCGACGTCGCCCCAGCACAGCTCCATGATCCCGAGCACGGTCGACATGTTCGAGCCGTTGCGCACGCCCCCGTGCCCGTTGGAATCGCGCCGCACGCCGGCCGCGCCGGCGCCGCCGAGGTCCGAGCCGTCGTTCATGCCGTCGATGACCGCGGCCAGCATGTCGAGCTCCTTCGGATACTCGTGCTCGGCGACGTCGTACTTGCGCGAGATCGGGCGAAACACCTCGGTGGCGACCTGGTGGGCCTGGTCGACGAGGCCGACGAACTTCTTGGGAACTTCCAGGTTGATCATCTCTTGCGTTCCTCGGTCGACGGTTAGACGAGCACGACGCCCTCGCAGACGCCGACGGCTCGAAGGTCGCGGTACCAGCGCTCGACGGGGTGCTCCTTGATGTAGCCGTGACCACCGAGCAACTGCACACCCTCGCTGCCGATCTGGGCCCCACGCTCGGAGCACAGGGCGCGAGCGAGAGCGACTTCGCGGGCAAAGTCCTTCCCCATATCTGCACGGCTCGCCGCCCGATAGGTCGCGAGCCTCATCCCATCGAGCTCGATGGCGATGTTCGACACCCCGAAGGCGACCGCCTGGCGGTGGCTGATCGGCTCGCCAAACGCGACGCGCTCGTTCACGTAGGGGATCACGTAGTCGAGCACGGCCTGTGCCGTGCCGCTGGCCAGCGCGCACCAGGCCAGGCGCGCGCGGCGGATGCAGTCGGCGTACACCTCGGCCGCGCCCTCGCCGATGAGCGCGCGGGCCGGGACGCGGACGTCCTGCAGGCGCACGTCCCCGGTCGCGGCGGCGCGGATGCCCATCGCCGGGGCCGGGCGCGTGAGTACGCCCTCGCTCGACGGCTCGAGCAGGAACAGCGCCGGACCGCCGCCCTCGATCTCGGCGGCCACGATCAGCAGCTCGGCGGTAGTGGCGAACGGGACGAGCGACTTCGTGCCGTTGAGGACGAACTCGCCATCGACGCGCTTGGCCGTGGTGGAGAGCTTGAACGGATCGAACAGGACGGTGGGCTCCTGGATGGCGAGCGCCGCGGCGGGGACTTCTTCTCCGACGAAGGAAGGCAGGTACGTCTCCTGCTGCGAAGCGTCGCCCCACAGCGACAGCGCGGTGGCGACGGCGGCGGGAGCCAAGGCGGCCACGGCGAGGCCGAGGTCGCCGTGGGCGAGCGCCTCGGTTGCGAGCACGGCGGTCACCGACGAGCGCTCGCTCACCGCGCCCCCGAGCGCCTCGGGGACGCCGAGCATGGTCAGGCCGAGCTCGGCGGCCTGGGCCAGCAGCTCCGGCGGCGCCGCGGCGGCGGTGTCGGCGTCGAGTGCGGCCGGGCGCAGCTTCTCGTCACCGAAGTCGCGGAAGGCCTCCTGGAGCATCTGCTGCTCCTCGGTCGGCGTCAGGTCGAACAGGCCGGCGCCGACGGGGCGCAGGCGAACGGCGTCGCCGCCGCCGCGAACGACCTTGAACGAGCGGCCGGCGGCGCTCGCCACGCGAAAGCCGTCGCGGGTCGCTCGGTAGAGCATGCGCTCGGCGGGCTCGCGCACGCCGAGGCGGTCGAAGGCCTCTGAGCCGGCGATCAGGCCGAGCGCCCGCAGGCCGAGGCCCATGCTCCGCTGGGCAATGGTCATCGTGCTTCCTTTCGGGGTGTTGTCGTGGTCGGTGAGCCGGCGGCCCAGCGTTCGCGCAGGCCCGGTTCGATCGTGTTGATCAGCAGGTCGGCGGCATCGGACGTCGGGATCGCGCCGGTGTGCAGCCACCAGCGGGCGAGCGTCTCACAGGCGCCGAACAGCGCGTGCGCGAGCGCCTCCACCAGCACGGCGGCGCCGTCGCGGCGCTCCGGGGGAAGGTGCTGCAGCTGCGCCTCGACGATGATCGCGAGCAGCCGCTCGCGGTACTCGGCCACGCGGCGGGCGACCTCGCCGCCGGCCGGCAGCGTCTCGTCGAAGAGCACGCGCCAGGCCTCGCGGTCGGCGTCGAGGAAGGCGAAGAAGGCCTCGACGCCGCGACGCAGCATGTCCGCCGGTCGCGGCGCGCTGGCCACCGCCGCGGCCAGCGTCTGCAGGAGCGCGTCGCCGGCCCGTTGCATGCAGGCGATGTAGAGCTGCTCCTTGTTACCGAAGTAGGCGTACAGCAGCGGCTTGGTCACGCCGACCTCGGCCGCGACGTCGTCCATCGTGACCGCGCCGAAGCCGCGGGCGGCGAAGCAGGCGTGGGCCGTGTCGAGGATCTGGCGCTCGCGCTCGGGACGGGGCAGGCGCCGGCGCGTCGGGGGTGCTCCGGTGCGCTCGTCGACGGGCGCGGCGGCTGCGGCGGCTGCGGCGGCGTCGGACATCACGGTGAGCGATGTTACCAGCGTATAAATTTATATGCCAGTAACTACGTCTTTGTGGTCGGCGCGCGAGCGGGCGAGCCACGCGCGCGCGACCGACCAGCCGGCGCTGTCGGGGTCGATGTGCCTCCGGTGACCGCCCGCGCGCCCCGGGATCTCGACGAGCGTCACCTCGCCCCCGGCCGCCTGCGCCGCGCGCGCGTAGTCGCGGCTGCGACGCACCGGGACCGTCTCGTCGACGGGGCCGTGAACGAGCAGCACCGGCACTTCAAGCGGCACCTGCTGGATCGGATCGGCGAGCGCGTAGCGCTCGGGATCGTCCTCGGGTGCGCAGCGCATGAGGCCGGCGACCGAGCCGCCGCCGCCCTGCGCGCGGAACGCGCCCACGAGGTCATTCGCGCCGGCGATCGAGACCGCCGCCCGCGGTCGCACGCGCGGGGACGCGCCGGCGGTCTCGGCCGGCAGGCGGTCGCGTCCGGCCGCCCACAGCGCGAGCTGGCCGCCGGCCGAGTGCCCGACGACGACGAGGCGCTCGAGATCGAGCGGCACCGGAAGGTCCGCGAGCGCGTCGATCGCCGTGGCGACGTCCGTGAAGGTCTCGGGCCAGCCGCCGTCCCCGCCCGGACCGACGCGGCGGTACTCGATGTTCCAGGCCGCCCAGCCGCGGCGGGCGAGGTCGGCGGCCAGGGGGCGGGTCACCACCTTTCCGTAGCGGGTCCGCCACGAGCCACCGTGGATGACGACCGCGACCGGGTGCGGGCCAGCGGCGGCCGGCAGATGCAGATCGGCGACCTGGGACTCGTGCGGGCCGTAGCGGTGGCGGCGGGGCCGGGTGAGGAGGTCCAGGGCCGTTCGCAGGCGGGACACGTTGACGATCGTACGGCGTGTGTCGAGCGTCGGGTCAGCGCGGCAGCGAGTGGGGGCCCGGCCGCTAAGGTGGTCGCGAGGTCGACCCTGCCCTTGTCCGATCCGCTCCGCTCATCGCCGCCGCCGCTCCGCGCCGCCCCTACCCCGTCGGGGGACGGGCTCCCCTTCCACGAATGGGAGCTGGAGATCCACGGTCATCGCGTCATCTACCGCACGGCCGGCAGCGGCCCGCCGGTCGTCCTCATCCACGGGATGCTCAACTCCTCGCGCCACTGGGAGCGCGTGGCGCTGCGTCTCGCCGACACCCACACGGTGATCGCGCCCGACCTCATCGGCCACGGCGAGTCGGCCACGCCGCGCGGGGACTACTCGCTGGGGGCGCACGCGACGAGCATCCGTGACCTGCTTTCGGTGCTCGGCGTGGAGCGCGCAACGATCGTCGGGCACTCCCTCGGCGGCGGCGTGGCGATGCAGTTCATCAACCAGTTCCCCCAGCGCACCGAGCGCCTCGTGCTCATCTCCAGCGGCGGCCTCGGCCGCGAGGTGAGCCCGCTGCTGCGCACGGCCGCGCTGCCGGGCATCTCCGCGCTGCTGTCGCTCGCCGCGCACCCATGGGTGCTGTCGGGGATGTCGCGTGGCGGCGATCGGCTCACGCGGCGCGGCTCGGGTCGCGGCGCGGCCGTACAGGCGATCGTGCGCGCGCTGCGACCGCTCCAGGAGCCGGGGGCTCGGGAGGCGTTCCTGCACACCTTGCGCTCGGTGATCGATCCGCGCGGCCAGCGCGTCAGCGCGGTTGACCGGCTGTACCTGCTCGAGGGGATGCCGACCCTGATCGTGTGGGGCGAGCGCGACCGCACGATCCCGATCGCGCACGGCGTCGCCGCTCACGGCGCCGTGCCCCACAGCCGCTTCGCGACGCTGCCGCGGGCGGCGCACTTCCCGCACCTCGAAGACCCCGAGGGGCTCGCCGCCGTGCTGCTCGACTTCCTCGAGACGACCTCGGCCGCCGAGATCTCCGACGCGGACTGGCTCGATCCGGTCGCGCGGCGGGCGCCGCGCACGCATCGCTTCCGGCGCGCGGGGTAGGGCGCGGCGCGCGGGGTAGGGCGCGGCGCGGCCTCGAACGAGGACGTGACCGTCGTTCGGGATGAACTAGTTCACACCTGCGCCGGTCACCCCCGGAGCACGGCCGCGCGGTCGTGGCCACGCGGGTCCGCGGCGGCCTGCGGGCTTTGCCCCGGCGTGGCGCGGCCGGCCACGGATGGAGCGCCGCCGCCGGCGGCAGATCCTCTCCTCCCGATGCGCGCGAGGAGAGATCGGTGCCACGACGGGCGATTGACGTCGAGCGGGCGCGGTGGCGGCGGCCATGGCGCCACCGGCGGCGCCATGGCGGTACGGAGGGGGAGGGATTCGAACCCTCGTCGGAGGAGTAATCCCCCGAAACGGTTTTCGAGACCGCCGCATTCAACCGCTCTGCCACCCCTCCAGGGTGCGACGAGAAGGCTAGATGATCGTCGCCCGCCGGCGCGCACCGGCGGACGAACGGCCCCTCCCCGATGCGACGACGGCGAGGGGCCGTCAGCGTCGCGACGCGAAGAAGTCGCTCAGCAGCGCCGCGCATTCGTCGGCGAGCAGCCCGCCGGCGACCTCGGGACGGTGATTGAGCCGCGGCTCGCCGAGCACGTCGAGCACACTGCCGGCGGCACCGGCCTTCGGGTCGCTCGCGCCGTACACGATGCGGGGCACGCGCGAGAGCACGATGGCGCCGGCGCACATCGCGCACGGCTCGAGCGTCACGTACAGCACCGCGTCGAGCACGCGCCAGCTTCCGAGCGCTCGCGCGGCCTCGCGCAGCGCGATCACCTCGGCGTGCGCGGTCGGATCCTGGCGCAGCTCGCGCTCGTTGTGAGCGGCGGCCAGGAGCTCGCCATCCGCGACCACGACCGCTCCGATTGGCACGTCCTCGTGTTCTTCCGCACGTTCGGCCTCGCGCAACGCAAGGCGCATGAAGTATTCATCCCGGGGAAAGAAGCGTTCGCTCATACTTGTCTCGAGGCGGCGGGTGTTACCGATTCGCTCGGGCCCATGATGCCCCACGCGCACGATCCTGCCGGGCCCGCACGATGATCCCCTCCCCGTCCACTCGACTCCGTCAGCCACCGCGCGTGTGCGCCGGCGCGCTCGTGCTCGCCGTCGCGGCGGCGGCGCTTGGCGCGCCCGCGGCCTCCGCGCTCCCCTATGCGCCCGCGCGGGTCGTCGTCGCCTTCGCGCCGCGCACGACGACGCTCATGCGCGGGCGGCTCGCGCGACTGGCCGAGGCCGGGGCCACGGAGAGCGACGGGTCCACGCGGGTCCTGATGCTCGCGCGGGGCGCGAGCGTGCCCGCGGCCGTCACCCGCCTGCGCCGTCAGCACGACGTGCTGTGGGCGGTTCCCGACTACGTCGCCCATGCCGCGGACGTCCCCGCGGCGACGACCACGACGAGCGCCACGGCGTCGCTCGGCCTGGCGCCGGCGGTGACGAGCGTCTCGACGGTCACGACGACGAGCACCACCAGCACGGTGACGAGCGCCCTGCCGCCGGCGTTCTGGCCGAACGACACCGGCATCAGCGGCACGCCCGGTGGCTGGGCCGCCGTGCAGTGGGACTTCGTCGGCCCGTTCGGGGTCGGCGCCCCGCAGGCATGGGGGAACCTCATCGCCGACGGCGCCCCCGGGGGCCGCGGCGTGATCGTGGCGGTGCTCGACACCGGGATCGCCTACAAGAACTGGGGACGCTTTCGCCGCTCGCCCGACCTCAACACCACCCGGTTCGTGCGGGGCTATGACTTCATCGATCCGGGCGCCTATCCGGTCGATCACAACGGCCACGGCACACACGTGGCGAGCACGATCGCCGAGTCCACGAACAACGGCTACGGGCTGACGGGCCTTGCCTACGGCGCCTCGCTGATGTCGGTGCGGGTGCTCGACACCAGCGGCGAGGGCGACGCCTCGGTGATCGCCGACGGCGTCCGCTTCGCCGTCAACCACGGCGCCCGCGTCATCAACATGAGTCTCGAGTTCGACCCCGGCGTGACCGCCGGCGACATCCCCGAGCTCATCTCCGCGATCCGGTACGCGCACCGCCACGGCGTCGTGGTCGTCGCCGCGGCCGGGAACGAGGGCACGCGCGACGTCGCCTACCCGGCGCGCGCCCCCTACGTGATCGCGGTCGGCGCCACGACGCAGCACGGCTGCCTGGCCGACTACTCGAACAACGGGCCGCAGCTGACGATGGTCGCCCCCGGAGGCGGGAGCGACGCCGACCTGGCCGGCGACCCCAACTGCCACCCGGCCGACCCGCCGGGCGCCGACATCTACCAGGTGACGTTCCTCGGCCCCAACCCGCGCAAGTTCGGGATCCCGCCGGGCTACGACGGCACCTCGATGGCGGCGCCGCACGTGTCCGCCACCGCCGCGCTCATCATCGCCAGCAAGGTGATCGGCGCCGATCCCTCCCCCGACGCCATCCTGCGCCGCCTCCGCGCGACGGCCACGCCGCTTGGTTCGGCCGCGGACCGCTATCGGTACGGGGCGGGACTGGTCAACGCCGCCGCGGCCACGGACCCCGGCGGCCCGGGCGCAGTCGCCGGCTGAGGTCCGCGGAGCGCCGACGCGCGGCGCCTACCCGGTACGGATGATGAGCACCGAGCAGGGGGCGTGATGGGACACCTTGTTCGGCACCGAACCGAGCAGGAAGCGCTCGGCGCCGGTCAGGCCCTTATTGCCGACGACCACGAGGTCGGCCCCGCGCTCCTCGGCGACGTCGAGGATCGCGTCGGCCGGATCGCCCTGACGGGGGTAGACGGTCACCGTCGCGACGCCGACCTCCCGCGCGAGCGCCGCCGCCGAGTCGAGCGTCAGATCGACCTCCTCGCGGCCCTTGATCGCCCAGCGCGGGTCGGGCGAGGCGCCGACGCGCTCGGCCGGCAACCGATCGACGGATGCCGGCTCGTACACGCTCACGATGTCGAGCGTCGCCCCTTCGGCCAGCGCGAGGCCGGCGGCCTGGCGCACCGCCTCGGTGGCCGCTTCCGAGCCATCGGTCCCCACCACGATCGAGCTGAACATGTCCTGATCATCGCCTCCATGCGGCAGCGCGGTGCGGGCCGCCGGGGCTTGCGATGTTATCCCGGCCTCGCCGGCGTGCAAGCGACGGTCACCACGCGGTCACGCGGGACGCCGGCGCGAGCTGGGCTCCGTAACGTTCAGCGCACGGTGATCGACCTGCACTGCCACGTGCTGCCGGGGATCGACGACGGCCCGGCCACCCTCGAGGGCTCCGTCGCGATCGCGCGCGCGGCGGCAGCGGGCGGCGTACAGACGATCGTCGCCACGCCGCACGTCAGCTGGGACTATCCCAACGACGCCGCCACGATCGCCCGCCTCGTCGACACCGTGAACGAGCGCCTGCGCGTGGACGGCGTCGCGGTGACGGTCGTGCGCGGCGCCGAGCTTGCATTCAGCCGCATCGCCGACATCCCTGACGGCGAGCTCGGCGAGCTCGGCCTCGGCGGCGGACGCTGGCTGCTCGTCGAGCCGCCGTTCACCCCGTCGGTCGTCGGCCTGGAGAACGTCATCGCCGGGCTGCGCGCGCGTGGTCACGACGTCGTGCTCGCCCATCCCGAGCGCTGTCCGGCGTTCCACCGTGACCTCGACTCGCTCACGCGCATGTCGGCCTCGGGCGTTGCCTGCTCGATCACCGCCGGCTCGCTCGTCGGCCGCTTCGGGCGCGAGGTGCGCCGCTTCGCGCTCGCCCTCGTCGAGGCCGGACTCGTGCAGAACGTCGCCTCCGACGCGCACGACGCCGTGCGCCGCCCGCCGGGCTTGGCGGCCGAGCTGGAGGAGGCCGGGCTGGGCGCCCTGCGCGCGTGGACGACCGAGGCGGTGCCGCGCGCGATCCTCGCCGGCGAGGCACTGCCGCCGCGTCCGGCGGAGGCCGCGAACCTCACGGTCGCGGGAGCGCGGCGCGCCCCGCGCTGGCTGCGGCGGCGCTGAGCACCCGCCTACGCGAGCTTGACGATCGCGACCACCATCCCGATGAGGATGACGACGACGAGCGCCACCTGCGTCCACAGCCAGACCGGGTTCATGGGCACCCAAGGGTATGCCACGACCGACCGCGGCCGGTCGGCCGCCGCCCGCGGAGCGCCATAATCGACGGCCATGGACCGGGCGGCCGAGCTCGTTGCCTTCTATGACGATTCCTACTCGCGCGAGGGCGCCGAGGCACAGCTGTACGCCCGCTGGCGCGCGCTCAGCGCCGTGGGTAAGGCGGATCACGTCGTCACGCTCTGCCGCCGCGCCGGCCGGTCGCCGCGCACGATCGTCGAGGTGGGCTGCGGCGACGGCGCGCTGCTCACCGAGCTGCAGCGACGCGGCTTCGGCGAGCAGCTGAGCGGCTTCGAGATCACCGACGCCGCCGTGGCCATCGCGCGCGAGCGCCCGCACCTGCACGAGATCGCCCGCTACGACGGCGAGCACCTTCCGGTCGCCGACGATGCCTACGACCTCGGGATCCTCTCGCACGTGCTCGAGCACGTACCCGACCCGGCCGCGCTCCTGCGCGAGGTCGGACGCGCCTGCCGCGCCGTCGTCGTCGAGGTCCCGCTCGAGGCCAACGTCTCGGCCCGGCGCGCGTCCAAGCGCGCCGGCGCGGCTGAGGTCGGCCACCTGCACGAGCTCGATCGCGCGGCGGTCGCGGCCGCCGTCACGCGCGCCGGGTTGACGATCGCCGCCGAGCTCGACGATCCGCTGCCGCTGTCGGTCCACCGCTTCTTCGCCACCACGCCGGCGGCTCGCGCGCGGGCGACCGTGAAGTGGGCCCTGCGCGCGGGCTTGGCGCGGCTCGCGCCGGCGCTCGCCCGGCGGCTGTTCACGGTGCATTACGCGTGCCTGTGCGTGGCGGGCGGCGCGGCGGCGGCGGCGGCGGGCTGAGCCGGGGGCAACCACGGCGTGGTCCGCCGAGGCCAGGCGGTTCGGGCGGGCTCGGGCGGTTCGGGCGGGCTCGGGCGGTCGGGCGGGCTCGGGCGGTTCGGGCGGGCTCGGGCGGCTCGGGCGGGCTCGGGCGGGCTCGGGCGGTTCGGGCGGGCTCGGGCGGTTCGGGCGGGCTCGGGCGGTTCGGGCGGTTCGGGCGGGCTCGGGCGGGCTCGCGCGGTTCGGGCGGGCTCGGGCGGGCTCGCGCGGTTCGGGCGGGCTCGGGCGGGCTCGCGCGGTTCGGGCGGGCTCGGGCGGGCTCGGGCGGGCCGGGCGGGCTCGGGCGGGCTCGGGCGGTTCGGGCGGGCTCGGGCGGTTCGGGCGGGCTCGGGCGGGCTCGGGCGGGCTCGGGCGGGCTCGGGCGGTTCGGCCGGTTCGGGCGGGCTCGGGCGGTCGAAATGCGGCCGCAGGGCAGCCGTCCGAGCCGAACTGCACCCTCTCGCGCGACCGTTCGGTGACGTGGCCGGCGCGCGGGCGTGACGCGCAGGGCGTGTTTGTGACGGTCGCGTGACCCTCGGGCGGGGGGTGTGGTCGGTTAGGCCCCCTATAACGTCGCTTAGGCACCACACCCCGGCGCGCGGGTCACCGCGCGCGACGCCCGGCACAACCGCGCCACAGTCCTGTTACACGGCAGATACGCAGCGCGACGCGCACGGCGCATCTGTCACGGACGCGTCACCTCCCACCGCCCACGGCCCGCCCGCCCCCGACGCCCACGGCCCACCCGCGCCCACCGCCCCACGGCCCGCCCGCCCCCGACGCCCACGGCCCGCCCGCCCCCACCGCCCGCGGCCCACCCGCGCCCACCGCCGACGGCCCGCCCGCCCCCGACGCCCACGGCCCACCCGCGCCCACCGCCCACGGCCCGCGGCCCGCGGCCCACCCGCCCCCGACACCCGCGGTCCGCCCCGCGCCCCGAGCGCCCCCCGCCCACCACAACGCCCCGCCCCGCCCGCCCGGAGCGCCGCCCCCTACCGCCCCCCGTCACGCCCCGATCGGCCGCGTCGCCCCCGCGAACAGGGTCGCGAGCGCGGTCCGCATGAGGTCGCCCGGAATCGCATCCGGATCCGCGAGCTTCTGGCGCGCGATGCCATCCGCGAGGGCGTCGATGGCGATCGCCAGATACTCGGCCGGCAGCGTCAGCTCGAGGTCGAACTCGCGCGCGCTGTCGCTGACGAGCCTCGTGAGCATCTGGCGCACCTCGGCGAAGTGGGCGGCGACGTGCGGGCGCACGTCGGGGTCGCGGACCCCGTAGGCCCAGAACTCGACCATCAGCAGCAGCATCTCGTGCTCGCGCTCGATGAAGGCCATCCAGAAGTCTGCGCCCCCCTCCGTGCGCTCGGCCACCGTGGCGCGGTGAGCGACGACGTCGGTGAACCACTCGACGTGGCGCGAGACCTCGCGGCTCATGAGGACCATGAAGAGGTCCTCCTTGCCGTCGAAGTTCGAGTACAGGGCGCCGGTGGAGTAGCCGGCCACGGCCGCGATCTCCTCGACGCTCGCGCCGTGGAACCCGCGCGCGGCGAACACCTGGCGGGCGGCGTCGAGCAGCTTCTCGCGCGTGGCCGCCTTGCTCTGCTCGCGGGTGAGGCGCGTCGTCACGCCCGGGATTGTAGTTGACAGAGCGATCACTATTGGCATAATGTCCATTATTCCGAATGCAACGCTGCTCGCAGGGGCGCCGCCCATGCGACTCACGAACACGGCGCACAGGAGGGGACGATGGCCACCACCGCAAGCCCGCCCGAATCGCTCGCGAGCGACGCGATCAGCTACGAGGATCTGTACGCGCGCTGGGAGCGCGGCAACTGGTGCGCGACCGAGCTCGACTTCACCGAGGACGCTCGGCAATGGCGGGAGGAGTTCACCGACTTCGAGCGCACGGCGGCGCTGTGGAACTACGCCCTGTTCTTCTGGGGCGAGGACGCGGTGGCCGACAACCTGTCCCCCTACATCGATGCCGCACCGACCGAGGAGCAGAAGTACTTCCTCACCACCCAGCAGGTCGACGAGGCGCGCCACGCCGTGTTCTTCAAGCGCTTCATGCGCGAGGTGTGCGGAATCGGCGACGGCACGGCCGGCGACGGCCTGCGGGCGATCAGGCCCCAGCTGACCCCGGGCTTCCGGAAGATCTTCGACCGCCTCGACACGATGGCCGACGAGCTGCGCGCCGACCGCTCGCGCCCGAAGCTCGCCGCCGCGATCACGCTGTACCACCTGATCGTCGAGGCGACGCTCGCTCAGACCGGCCAGCACATGATCGTCGACTACCTCGAGCAGCGCGACCTGCTCCCGGCCTTCCGTGAGGGCATGCTCAACATCGCCGCCGACGAGCAGCGCCACATCGGCTTCGGTGTGAAGCTGCTCGCCGATCTGCGCCGCGAGGACGAGCGCGTGCCGGCGGCCGTCGCCGAGCTGCTGCGCGAGGTGCTCCCCTACTCCAGCCAGGTGCTGATGCCGCCCAACTGGGACGAGCGCTACCTCACCTGCTTCGGGTACAGCTTCGAGAAGGTCGGCATCGAAGGCGCCCAGTCGCTCATGACAAAGCTCCGCAGCGCCGGCCTCGCCATCGAGACGCTCCCCGGCCCGCCGGTCATCCCGATCGGACTGGGCCCCGCCGAGCTCGCCGACCGCGGCCTGCGCCTGGCCATGGCCGGCATCATCGGCGTGCGCGAAGGTCCCACGCGCCGCGATGACGAGACCGTCGCGCTCCTGTTCGACACGATGACGCATGAGCGTGAGCCCCGAGGCCCGGCGCCGACCGGCGGTGTTCGCGTGGGAGTTCAACGATCCCGACATCCGCGACTGGCGCGTCGTCGTCGATAACGGCCACACCCGCGCCGAGCCGGGTCACGCCGCCCGCGCCGACGTGCGGGTGCGGGTCAGCTACCAGGACTGGGTCGACATCGTCGGTGGGCGCCTCGACCCTCGTCGCGCGCTGCTGAGCCGGCGCCTGCGCCCGCACGGCAGCCCGTTCGGCCTGCTCAAGCTCGCGAAGGCGTTCCCGCAGTAGGACCGGGCGCGAGGCGCGCCGGTGCCTTGCCCTCCCAGGCGTCGGCGAGCAGCTCGGCGAGCAGCTCGCGTGGCACCGCCGGCAGCGCGACGCGCACGGCGGCCAGCCGCCGACCCCAGTGGACCTCCGCGCAGCACGCCGGGTGGGCGGCAACCGCCGTGCGGATCCCCGGCTCGTCGAGCATCACGTTCATGTGCTCGCCATCCCACAGCGTCGCGAAGATCCGCCCGCCCACGCGAAACGACGGGCGCCCGTGGTGGTCCCGCTCGCTCGCCTCGGGCAGCGAGAGGGCGAGCGACCGGGCTGTCGCAACCGTCACCATCCGCGGGCAGCTTCGCATAGGGTCTCGCCCGAAGTGACCGTGCTCACCGTGCAGACCCACGAGTTCGGGATCACCTGGGTGATCGACGAGCCGTTCACCCGCGCCTCGCACGCCCTCGTGCACGACGGTCGTGTGTGGATCATCGACCCGGTCGACGACCCGAGCGCGATGGGGGCGGTGGCCGAGCTCGGCGAGCCCGCGGCGGTGGTGCAGCTGCTCGACCGCCACCGGCGCGACTGCCAGGCGATCGCCCGCCGCCTGGACGTGCCTCACCTCGAGCTGCCCCAGACGCTCGCCGACTCGCCGCTGCAACCGTTCTCGCTCATCAGCTGGCCGGGCTGGAAGGAGGTGTCGCTGTGGTGGCCCGAGCACCAGCTGCTGGTCGTGGCCGAGGCCGTCGGCACCAACCCGGCCTTCACGGCCGGTGCCGGGCCGGTCGGCGTGCATCCATTCCTGCGCCTGTGGCCACCCCGCGCGCTCGGCCGCTACCAGCCCCGGCACCTGCTCGTCGGCCACGGCGAGCCGCGCGGCGGAGCGGCGACGGCCGACGAGCTCGCCGTCGCGCTCGCGCGCTCGCGTCGCGACATCCCGCGACTCATCGCCGCCGTCCCGCGGATGCGACGACAAGCGCGCCGATGACCAGGCACAGCGGCCCGTAGAGACGCCGATCCCGGCGGGCGAACTCGGCCGAGGGCGTCCAGGACACAAGTCGACGCGTCTGTCCGCTCACACCGGCAGCACCGCGGAGAAGGAAACCGGCGGCCACCAGCCCGCGCACGCGCCGTGCCGCCCGGCGCTCACCGCCCGCGCCGGCGACGACGACGGCCGCCGTGCCGAGAGCGGCGCCGACGGCCAGGCACGGGCCTGCGCCCGGCATCCGCCCGCGGCCGGCCGCGAGCTGCGCGAGGCGCGCGCGGTCGCCGGCCGGCCAAGCCGAGCCGACGGCCCAGGAGAGGTGCAGCGCCGCGAGCGCCGCCAGCGTCCCCGAGGCGCCGCATCGCGCAAGGTCCGATCGGGCAGCGATCATCACTGCGGTCACGCTAGCGCGCGTCACCTGAACGGACCGATGCGCCGTGGCGCCGGCCGAGTGAGAGTCCAGCGAATCGTGCCCACCGAAGACACCGCATGAGCGCGCCAGAGGCCGGGACCGGCGCCTACGGCGACGTCACCCGCCGCACGTGGCTGGCCGCCGAGCGAACGTGGCTGGCCTGGTGGCGGACGGGGCTCGCCGCCGCAGCGGTCGGCATGGCCGTCGGCCGACTGCTGCCGGTGACGCGTCACGCGCACTGGCCGTTCGCCGCGCTCGGCGTCGGCTACGGCCTGCTCGCCGTGGCCATCCTCGTCCTCGGCGCGACACGGCAGCGCCGCGGCGCCGCCGCGCTGCGGCGCGGCGGGTTCGACGAGCTTTCCAGCGGGACGGTCACCGCTTTGACCTTCGTCACCGTCCTCCTGTCGTTCATCACCCTGATCCTCGTCGCCGTCGACTCGTGAGCGCCGCCGCCCCCCAGCGCCTGATGGTGTCCAAGGCCGAGGGCCGCAAGCGCTACGGCCTCCTGCTGGTGGCGATCATGACCGCGTTCTTCATCCAGGGCATCGCCAATCCGGCCCCGTGGGAGCAGGTCGTGGTCGCCGCCCTGCTCGGGCTCACGCTCGTGGCGGCGCTGCGGGCCGCCGACGCGCAGCCGATCGTCGTGCGCGGCGCGCTCGTCGTCGTCGCCCTCGTCGTCGCCGGCGCCGTGGTGGCGGCGGCGACGGGCAGCATCGACAGCGCCGCCACGCGGTTCTCAAACGCCCTGCTCGTGCTGCTCGCGCCGCCGGCGATCGTCATCGGGATCATTCGCAACCTGCGCACGCGTCAGGCGGTCACCGTCGAGGCGGTCTTCGGCGTCCTCTGCCTGTACATCCTCATCGGCATGTTCTTCGCGTTCATCTACGGCGGGATCGACCGCGCCGGCACTGCGTCGTTCTTCACCGGCGGCGCGTCGGCGAGCGTCGCACACTGCCTGTACTACAGCTTCACGACGCTCACGACGATCGGCTACGGGGACTTCACCGCGAGCAGCAACCTCGGGCACACGCTGTCGGTGCTCGAAGGTCTGCTCGGGCAGATCTACCTCGTCACCGTCGTGTCGGTGATCGTCAGCAATCTCGGTCGTGCGCGCACGACCGTCGCCGCGCCGGCGGCAGCGCCGCAGCCCGAGCCGGAGCCGCCCGGCCACTAGATGACGTGCCCGCATCCATGTCGAGGCGCATGCGCGCCTGCGTGGCGCAGGCCGGCGTCCTCGCTTGCCCTGGGACCGAGCGCGCGGCATCCTGCCGGGGCGTGAACCGCTCCGTCCTCGCCCTGCTGCTCTCCGCGACCGTCGCGCTGGCGGCCTGCGGGCAGTCCGCCCAGGACAAGGCCAAGGCGCAGGTCTGCAATGCGCGCGCCGACATCACCAAGCAGGTCGACACGCTCAAGGGCCTGACGCTCTCGACGGCATCCCTCGATCAGGTGAAGAGCAGCCTGACCGCAATCGGCGACGACCTCACGCAGATCAAGAACGCCAACGAGGGCGCACTCAACTCGGCGCGCAAGCAGCAGCTCGAGACGGCGACGGCGACGTTCGAGTCGCAGGTGACCTCGATCGCGAGCAGCCTCCTGACCAGCCAGTCGCTCAGCAGCGCGGAGACGCAGCTGAAGTCCGCGCTCACGCAGCTCGCCGGCGCCTACCGGCAAGCGCTCGCGCCGGTGAACTGCAGCTGAGGACCGTGCGCACGCGCGACGGGTGGCTGGGCGAGGTCGATGCGCTCGATCGCGCCGTCTACGCCGCGGTCGCCGACGCCTCCACGCCCTCGCTCGATCGCGCGATGCGGATCCTGTCGAGCTCCGCCAACTACTCGCGGCTGTCGCTCGCCTCGGCCGGGGTGCTCGCGCTCGGAGGGGGACCGACGGGCCGCCGTGCGGCGGCCTCCGGCCTCGCCGCCGTGGCGGCCACATCGGCCGCGGCCAACCTGCTCGTCAAGCCGCTCGGGCGCCGCCGGCGTCCCGATCGCGTGCGGGCGCGCGTGCCGCGGGCGCGGCACGTGCGCATGCCGGTCACGCGATCGTTCCCGTCCGGCCACACGGCCGCGGCGGCGGCGTTCGCGACCGGAGCCGGTCACGTGATGCCCGCGGCGAGCGTGCCGCTGCACGCGCTCGCGGCGCTCGTCGGCTACTCGCGTGTGCATACCGGCGTGCACTACCCGGGAGACGTCGTCGCCGGCTGGCTGCTCGGGGTCGTCGTCGCCGATGTCACGACGCACGCGATCGGGCGGCGGTGGCCCGAGGCGCGGCCCGGCGATGCCTCGGCGGCCGCGTCGTCGGATCGCCACGGGCAGGCCCCGGTTCCCGAGTCGACGGCGACGTGATGCGGCGGTCACCCGAGGCGCGGCTCGGGTGATGTGGCGCCCGCCGGCAAAGCGCGTAGTGTGTGCAGTGCCTGCCGGTGGCACGCGCCGGTGATTGGTGTCGTCCATGGTCGTCACACAGCCGCTCAGCCTCGCCCTTTCCGTATCGCGCGCCGGCGCGCGGATGGTGACGACGCCGGCGCGTGGCGCCCGCGCGATCATCGGCGGCGGCCTGGCGATCGAGCGCCGGACGCGCGCCGCAGTGACGAGCGCTGCACGCGACCTCGCCCTCGAGGCGATCGACGCGCTGCTCGCGCGACTGCTGTCTGACGACGCCGTCGATCACGTGATGTCGCACGTCGAGGCGGCCGGGGTGGCCCAGCGTGTCGTCGACCGGATGCTCGACGACGGGATCGTCGAGCAGATCGCGATGCGCGTCGTCGACGGGCCCGAGCTCGAGCGCGTGCTGACCGCCGCGATCGAGAGCGACCGGACGCAGGAGGCGCTCGTCGCGGCGCTGGGCAGCGAGGCCGTCGAGAGCCTCCTGAGCCGGCTCGTCGCCAGTCCCGGCAGCGAGCGACTCGTCGCGCTCGTCATCGACAGCCCGCTGCTCACCGACGCCATCACCGGTCTGCTCGAGAGCGAGGAGCTGTGGATCCTGGTCGACGAGATCGCCCGCAGCCCATCGGTCACCGAGGCGATCACCCACCAGGGCACCGGATTCGTCGACCAGGTGGCGGACGAGGTGCGCGACCGCTCGCGCGGAGCCGATGCCTGGCTCGAGCGGACCGCCCGTCGCATCGGTCGTCGCCGCAAGGGCGGAGCGCCCAGCGATGGGGTGTCGGGCAACGGCTCCGGGCCTGAGTCGCTCCGCACGTCCGCGACCGACGCGCGCGCTGCGGGCGAGGCGGCGCCCACGCTGGTGCCGCGCCCCGACGCGCCGTGAAGCAGTCGCCCGACGTCGAGGCCGCGCGGGCTGCGGCGCTCGAGCGGCTCCGGCTCGAGGCGGGACGCGCCCCGGCGCGCAGTAACGGTCGACCGACGCGGTCGCCCGAGGAGCTGTACGCCGGACTCGCGACGCGCGTGATCGCCTTCGCGGTCGACGCCGCGATCATCAACGGCGTCGCAGCGGTGGTCGGGGTCGTCGTCGGGCTCGGACTGTCGATCCTGCACCTGCCCTCCCCGGTGGACACGGCCGTCGCCGCGATCTTGGCGGTCGTGCTCGTGCTCTGGAACGTCGGCTACTTCGTGCTGTTCTGGTCCTCGACGGGCCAGACGCCCGGCGACCGCCTCATGCACATCAGGGTGGTCGACGGCCACACCGGCGGCACGATCAAGCCGGTGCGAGCGGCGCTGCGCTTCGGCGCGCTGATCCTCGCCGTCATCCCGCTCGGCGCCGGCATCGTGATCATGCTCTTCGACGATCACCGGCGCTGCTTTCAGGATCGCTTCGTGCGGACGCACGTTCTGTACGTGCCGGACGAGGAGGAGGCGCTGGCGCCGCTCCCCGCGGTGGCGCTACCCGCGGTGGCGACGACGCCCGCGCCCGCACCGGTCACTCGCAACGACGAGGGCTGAGCTCCTCGCGTCAGCGCGACGCCCGCGCGCGCTCGGCGGCGGACGTCCGCCTCGCCTCGATCGAGAGGTGACGCCGGACGAGGCGGGCGCCCTCGTCGGCGAACGTCGCCACCAGCTCGTCGACGACCTGCGGACACTCGAGGAGCAGGATCACCGAGGACCCCGGCGTGAGCGCCGCCCGCAGCTCGTCGATGTAGGCGCCACGCAGCTCGCGGGGCGCCGCGGCGCCGTCGAGCGGATCCGGCGGCTTCGCGCCGGTGAGCAGAGCGGCGACGCGCCCGGAGAGCCCGAGGCTCGTGCCGAGGATCGCGCCGGTCAAGCCGCGTCCCGTGCTGCCGGCCACCGGCTCGGGATCCGGCGCGTTCGAGCTCGGGGCGTGGTAGGTGCCACGCACGAGCTCTCGGCCGCTGCGATGACGCTCGATCACGGTGATCGCGCGCATCCACGGCCGATCGCCCACGCGAGCCCGCGCCCGGTCGAGTGCCCGCTCGGCCGCCCGCGCGTCAGGGAACACGAGCATGGCGAGGTGCAGGCTCACGAACCTCCTTGGTCGTCGGCTGGCATCGCAGCGCAGAATGGGGTTGACGACCGGCAGCGGGGCGACGCTCGCTCGGCCCCGCTGCCGATTCCCGAGTATCCCCCGTCGCCGCGGAGCGGGCGACCGAGCACACCGGTCTGTGCGAGGGGGCACGCCACACCTGCGGCGCTCGTGCCCGCACGTCAGTGCCGGCCCTGCGCCCCCGCCGCCGCCCCTGGCGTGCCTGCCGTCGCGTCCCCGGCCGGCCCCGACGGGATCGTCCCCGTGACGCGGGTGCCCCGCCCGCGGGCCGAGCACACCTCGAGCGTGCCCCCGCAGGCCATCAGCCGGTCGCGCATATTCGTGAGGCCGTCGCCGGGCTCGAGCTGCGAGCGCTCGAACCCGCAGCCATCGTCGGCGACGGCGAAGCGCAAGGCGCCGTCGTCGACCAGCGTGACGACGACGCGCGTGGCCCCGACCGCATGCTTGGCCGCGTTCTGCAGCGCCTCCGACACGGCGAAGTAGATCGCGCTCTCCACGGCCTCGGCGTAGCGCTTGAGCCCCTGCGCCTCGACGGTCACCGGGAGCGCCACCACACGGCCGGCGCTGCGCACGGCGTCGCCGAGCCCGTGATCGGCGAGGACAGGCGGGCAGAGGCCGTGAGCGAGGCGGCGCAGCTCCGCGAGCGCGTCACCGAGCTCGCCGTCGAGTCGCTCGATCAGCACCCGGGCTCCCTGTGGATCGGACTCGAGCATGCCGGGGAGTCGAGCGAGGCGCACGCGCAGCGCCACGAGTCGCTGCTGGGCGCCGTCGTGCAGATCGCGCTCGAAGCGACGGCGCTCGTCCTCGGTGGCCGCGCTCAGCCGTGCGCTCGCCTCGCGCAGCTCGCCGAGCGAAGCCTCGTCGGCGGGGCGCTCGAAGCGCGAGCCGTCGTCGTGGCGCCGGCCACCGCTGTCGCCCCGCCGCTGCGCAACCACGTTGCACCCCTCCAATGGCGCCGAATCCATGCGAGCAGTCTCGCCGATCGGCGCGAATGTACATATCCGTGGTTTCCCGCGGTGGCGCAGGCGCGACTACCCGGGCTGGCGCCGGGTGCTCAGGCGGCGATCTGCGCGCGCCCCCCGTAGGCGACGAGACCGTAGATGATGAGCAGGTCGATCGCGAAGATCGACAGCGCGAGGAACGGGTAGCCGGGCAGCAGGATGAGCTGGGCACAGGCGTTCAGCGATGCGATCGCGACTCCCGCCCAGCGCGCCCATCCGGCCTTCGCCCAGATGCCCATCGCGATGCAGAACTGCAGCACGCCCAGGAGCATGACCACCCAGCCCCAGGCGTTGAGGCTGGCGATCACGTAGTGCGTTCCGGTGTTGTAGAAGCGCGAGCCGGAGATCGCCGCGATGCCGTAGATGAAGTTCATCACCCCGGCGACCATCAGCATGATCCCGGCGAACAGGACCCAGCCGTAGCCCCGGTCGTCCTCGTAGGTGCCGACGTCGGACCGGGCTGCGGGGCGCGCGCGGGAGGTCGGCGGTTCACCGATGCTGGTGCGCTGCTCAACGGACATGGGACGCCTCCTGTGATGAGTGTGCACAGCAACCATCACCCCGCGCGGCGGCGCCGGCAAGGGCGTACGCCCGCGTCCGCGCCGGCAGCCGGCACGCGCCGCCCGAGGGAGCGCGCACCACCCTCGGCGCGCGTCAGGCGTCCGGGCGGGAGACCGGCGGCTTGTCCGTCTCGGCGAGGTACACGAGCGTGGCCTTCACGCGGCGGCTGACGTCGTGAGCCTCGGGGAGGTCGAGCTTGGCGAAGATCGAGTTGATGTGCTTCTCCACCGCCCGTTTGGTGAGCACGAGCGACTCGGCGATCGCGGCGTTGCTCTTCCCTTCCGCGATCTGGGCCAGGAGCTGGCGCTCGCGCGGCGTCAGGTCGGCCAGTGGCGAGCGGGCGACGCGAGCACGCGCCTCGATGAGCGCGTCGACGACCTCGGGATCGATGACCGACCCGCCCGACGCGACCTCGCGGATCGCCCGGACCAGCTCGGCGCCGTCGCGGATCCGCTCCTTCAGCAGATAGGCCCTGCGGCTCGACCCCGACTCCAGCAGGGCGAGCGCGTACTCGGGCTCGGCGTACTGGCTGAGCACCACCACCCCGATCTCCGGGTCGCTCTCGCGCAGCCGCCTCGCCACCCGCATGCCCTCGTCCCTCCCCGACGGCGGCATGCGGATGTCGGTGACGACGACGTCCGGTCGCTCGGCCGCGATCGCGTGGCCGAGCTCGGTGCCGTTGGCGCAACTGGCCACGAGGTCGATGTCCGCCGTCGAGCCGAGCACGACGGCCAGGCTCTCGCGGATGAGATAGGCGTCGTCGGCGACGACGACCCTGATGGCGGTGGCATGGGAGTGACTCTCCACCGGGCCATCATCCCCCAAACGGGCTGAGGCATCGGGCTATGCGGCCGCGGGATCTCCGTGCAGCGCGTCCTGGAGCTCGGTCTGCGCCTGCTCGGACAGCGAGGACTTCAGCACGGTGCCGCCGTACTTGCTGAGCGCCGCGATCGCCTTATCCGGCGTGACCTTCTCGACGATCACGAACAGCGCGGAGGTGCCCGGCTTGACCATGTCGCGCACCTGCTGCTCGAACTCCTTGTCGATCCCCGTCTTCTCGATCTTGCCCATGAGGGCACCGAGGCCGGCGCCGATGGCGAGGCCGAACACGGGCACGAAGAACAGCACCCCGAACAGCAGGCCCCAGAACATCCCCCACGTGGCCCCGGCGCCGACGGGATGGTGGTTGGTGGTGACGTGGTATTTGCCGTCCTGGTCGCGCGAGATGACCGCGACGGCGTCGGGCTCGATGATCAGGTCCTGCGACAGCCGGTAGACCTCCTCCGCGGCGGCGTTGGCGGTCGTCTCGTCGTCGTAGCCGATGGCAATCAGGTCAGCCATGGGTTCCTCCTTCGTAGCGGTGGGCCGCACGAGGCTAGACATCGCGCGGTGGCGCCGCATCATCCGATCCGGGTGGCGTCCGGGCCGCGCTTACAGTGTGCCCGTGGCACTCGTTCGATCCCGCCGTTCCGCTGCTCCCGTCCGCGATCAGGCCGCGGAGGAGCCGGCGCCCGCGCCGCCGGCGGTGCTGAGCTCCGGCGAGTCCGCCGAGCGCGGCCGCGCCGCCCGCCGCGACGCTCCGCGCTCGGCGCACGGCGACTGGGCGCCGGCGGCCGACCGTCCCGATCCCCTCGCGGTGCTGCAGGCCCAGGCCGCTTCGCGGGTGCAGGAGCTCGTCCCGATCCGCTACGGGCGCATGCTCGTCTCGCCGTTCACGTTCTACCGCGGCGCGGCGGCGGTGATGGCGGCCGACCTCGCCACGACGCCGCGCTCGGGCATCGTCGTGCAGGCCTGCGGCGACGCCCACATCTCGAACTTCGGCGGCTTCGCGGCGCCCGACCGCCGCGTCGTGTTCAGCCCGAACGACTTCGACGAGACGCTCCCCGGACCGTGGGAGTGGGACGTCAAGCGCATGGCGGCGAGCGCCGAGATCGCCGGCCGCGACGTGGGCCTGGCAGCGGATCACCGCCGCTGGATCGTCACCGAGTGCGTGCGCGAGTACCGCGAGGCGATGCGCGACTTCGCCGAGCAGAGCCACCTCGACGTGTGGTACGAGCGCCTTAACGCGAGCGAGCTCGTCGACCGCTTCGGCGGGCGCCTCGACGCCAAGGGCCGGATCGTGTTCGCCCAGCCGTTCGCGCAGGCCCGGCGTAAGACGAGTCTGCGCGCGGTCAGAAAGCTCACCGAGCAGGTCAACGGGCAGCTGCGCTTTCGCAGCGTTCCGCCGCTGCTCGTCCCGCGACGCGAGCTGTTCAGCCCGGCGGACGCCGGCCAGGAGGGCGAGTACGCCCGTGGGCTGCTCGACGCGTACGCGGCCAGCCTCGACCCCGACCGGCGCTACCTGTTCCAGACCTACCGCTTCGTCGACATGGCCCGCAAGGTGGTCGGCGTCGGCAGCGTCGGCACCCGCGCGTGGGTGTTCCTGCTCGTCGGCCGCGAGGGCAAGGATCCGCTCGTCCTGCAGGCGAAGGAGGCGCAGGCCTCCGTGCTCGAGCCCTATCTCGGTCCGAGCGAGTTCGCCAACCACGGCCAGCGCGTCGTCCAGGGGCAGCGCATGTCGCTGGCGGCGATCGACATCTTCCTGGGCTGGCAGCGCAGCGCGGGCCTGGACGGGCTCGAGCACGACTTCTACGTGCGCCAGCTGTGGGACTGGAAGGCCTCCGCCGACCTGTCGACGCTCGACGAGGATGGCCTGCACGCGTACGCGCGCGCGTGCGGATGGTCGCTCGCCCGCGCCCATGCGCGCTCGGGGGATCGGCTGGCGATCGCGGCCTACCTCGGTGCCGGCTCGAACTTCGATAAGGCGATCGCCCGCTTCTGCACCGCGTACGCCGATCAGAACGAGCGCGACCACGCGCGGCTGGCCGAGGCCGTAGCCGTCGGCGAGATCGAGGCCGAGATCGGCGTCTGACTAGGGTGCCGCGATCGTCGGCGGGCTCAGCAGCGCAGGGCCGCTCGGGTCGAGGAAGTCGGCGACCGTCGTCGCGTTCGCGTCGCGGAAGGTGAGCGCCGGCAGGTTCCACTTCGCCTCGATCGTGGCGAGCACCGAGGTGTGGTCATGGACGACGTCGGTCACCGCGCCCGGCCGGCAGTATGGCGAGGCCACGATCGCCGGCACGCGACATCCGTAGAGGTCGTAGCCGCCGGGAGCATCGCCGGGCGCAAGCTGCGGCGGTATCGAGTCCGGGGGGATCGCCGGCGGCGGCGGCACGTGGTCGTAGTAGCCGCCGTGCTCGTCGTAGGTGTACACGAGCAGGGTGCGCGGCCAGGCCGGTGAGTGCAGGACCGCCTCGACGACCCGATGCGCCCAGGCCTCGCCGTACTTCATGTCCTGCGGGTCCTCCTCGCTGCCGCCGAGCGGCTCGAGCAGCGCGGCGAGGCCGCTCAGCGACGGGACCTCCGCGAGCACCTCGCCGATGAGCGGGAGGAGGCCGACCTCCGGATCCACGAAGCTCACCTGCGGGAGGGTGCCGAGGGCGCAGTCGACGTAGAAGCGCGCCATCCCGGCGAGGTTCTGCGGGTACTTCTCAACGATCGAGGGGATGATCGCCGTCTGGGGCAGATCGGTGAAGTAGTTGCGCCAGGTGATGCCGTAGGCGTGCAGCCGATCGAAGATCGTGCCGTTCGCCGGGGGCGGCAGCGACAGGCTCGCCACGCTCGTGGCGATGTCGCCCGAGGCCGTGCCGGCCATCAGGAAGCGGCGGTTGGGGAACGTCTGGCACGGCGCCGAGCAGAACCAGCGGTTGGCGAGCGTGAACGTCGTCGCCATCGAGTAGGCGAACGGCAGCACGTCCTCGTCCCAGTAGCCCATCGGCTGCGTCGAGCCCACCGAGCGCACGAACCCGTCCATGGCGCCGCCGTCGATCTGCTCATGCGTCGCGTCCCAGGTCTGCGAGACGTCGTCGCCCTGGGCCGTGGTGGCGAACGGGAACGAACGCACGGGCCCGCCCGGGCCGGGGTTCGTGTTCTGCGCTACCGCGGCCGCGTCGAACGTGAGCCCATCGGCCGCCGGCTGCCCGCGGAGCGCGACCGCGCCGAGCAGGTTATCGAACGAGTGGTTCTCCATCATCACCACCACGATGTGGTCGAACGGCAGCGACGGCGTCGCCGTGCCCGGCGGTCGCGACGGGTCAGGCAGGCTGTCGGGCAGGCGCAGCGCCGCGGCCTGAGCCGTGGCGCCGAGGCGCAGCAGGCCGCCGAGCTCCGGCAGCGCGAGCGCCGTGCCGACGGCGCCCCCGTAGCGCAGCAGCGCGCGCCGCGTCAGCTTCGAGCCTTGATCGATCATCGGGACCCCCGCGGTCGCACTGTCACGATGCCCGGCGCGCGCATCGTGACACGACGCGCCACGCGGCGCGTCACTTCCCTGTGAACCTCGTCACCCGCGCGTGAGAGAGCACTGACCGGACGGGTCGCGCGCGGCATGCTCGCACGGGGGTGTGCTCGATTACGTTCCGCATAGCGTGCATTCGGGACCACACCCCCGGGCCAGGCCCCCCGCCCACGCGAGGTGTGCTCGATTACGTTCCGCATAGCGTGCGTTCGGAAGCACACGCCGGGGCGAACGGCGCGCTTGCCGAGCTTTGCGGGGGAAAGGGCAGCGACGCGCGCGTTCGAGTCGGCCCCCGACGGGCGAAAGCGCCACGAACCTCACATGCGCGGAGACATGCGTCCAGCTGCCGGACCGATCGGGCTGCGCCGAGCGGATTCCCTTCGAAAGGGAATAGATGCGGCGTCTCCCCACGCGTGCCCTGCGGTGCCTTCTCGTCGGCGGGACCGCCGCGGTGGCGATGTCGGCGCCGGCGGCGCAGGCGCACGGACCGTTCGACGCGCTCGGCGTGCCGGGCGGCGCGGCGTCGCAGATCGTCGGGACGAGCGTGCCCGGGGTAGCCGCGACCGCTCCGAGTCCGCAGGCGCTCGCGGCAACGCTTCACCAGGCGACCGGCCTCACCCCCGCGCAGGTCACGGCGCAGGACGTGTGCCCACCCGCGGCGCCCGGCGTCGCTCGCTGCGAGGCGCAGGCTCTGCGGCTGCGGTCGGACGCGCGGCTCGTGCGTCCTCACGTCGGCCAGCGCGCATCGTTCACGCAGGTCTTCCCGTCCGCGCGCGCCGGCATCGCGCCGGCATACTCCCCAGGCGCAGCCGCGCCCCAGGCCGACACGCCGGCCTGGCTGCAGCAGGCATACGACCTCAGCTATCTCTCGCAGACCGCGGGCAGCTCCGACACGGTGGCGATCGTCGACGCCTACGACGATCCGAACGCCGCGTCCGACCTCGGGGTGTTCCGCAGCGCCTACGGGCTGCCGGCGTGCACGACCGCGAACGGTTGCTTCCAGAAGGTCAACGAGAGCGGACAGACCTCACCGCTCCCGGCCGGGAACCTGGGCTGGGAGGGCGAGGAATCGCTCGACATGGATGCCGTGTCCTCGCTCTGCCCGAACTGCCACATCATCCTCGTCGAGGCATCCGGCGCCGACCTGTCCGATCTCGATGCCGCGGTTGCGCAGGCAGATGCGATGGGGGCCAATCAGATCTCCAACAGCTGGTCGGCGACCTCGAGCGGCCCCATCGGCGGGACGTTCACCTTCCCCGGCGTCGCCGTCCTCGCCGCCACCGGCGACTACGGCTACGTCGGCCCCGGGTACGACAACTACCCGGCCGCCTATCCCGGCGTCACGGCCGCCGGCGGCACCTCGCTCGCCGCGTCCAGCGAGGGCCAGAGTGCGCGCGGCTTCAGCGAGGGCGGCTGGTCGACAGACAGCAACGGGGTCGGCGGCGGCTCGGGATGCGACCTGGCGGAGCCCAAGCCGGCCTACCAGACCGACACCGGCTGCACCGGGCGCGCCTACGCGGACGTGTCGGCCGACGCCGACCCGTCGACCGGACTGATCGTCTATGACTCGGGCAACGGCGGCTGGATGCTGCTCGGCGGCACGAGCCTGGCCACCCCGCTCACCGCCGCCTTCGAGGCGGTGACCGGCGTCGCCGGCGCGAGCCCGAGCTGGGCCTATGCCGACAGCTCGCTGCTCAACGACCCGACCACCGGCTCGAACGGGAGCTGCGCCGCGGACATCCTCTACATCTGCAACGCCGGGGTCGGCTACGACGGACTGACCGGTGTCGGCTCGATCTCGGGCTCGATCGCGCAGGGCGGGCCGGGCATCGGCGGTCCGTCGATCGGCTCGGGCGCTGACGACACCTACGTCACCAGCCTCGCCGCGACGAGCGCCAACCTCGCCGGCGGCGTCTATCCGAACGGGCTCGACACGACCTACTACTGGCAGTACGGCACGACCAACGCCTACGGCCAGCAGACCGCGAGCGCGGACGCCGGCGCGGGGCACACGCCGGTCGGATTCACCGGCGCGCTGTCCGGCCTGACGCCGAGCACCACCTACCACTACCGGCTCGTCGCCAGCAACAGCGCGGGGACGAGCTACGGGTACGACTTCAGCCTCACGACGTATCCGGCCAATGCGGCGCCGCCGGTCGACACGGCCGCGCCGACCCTCAGCGGCCTCGCCCAGCAGGGCCAGATCCTCACCGCCTCGACCGGCACGTGGAACCCGACGCCGAGCTCCTACGCCTACCAGTGGCAGCGCTCGACGGACGGCGGCAACACGTGGACGAACATCGCCGGGCAGACGGGCGCCACCTACCTCCTCGCCGGCACGGACGTCGGCGCGCTCGTCCGGGCGGCCGTAATCGCGACGGACGCCTACGGCAACTCGACGGCGGACAGCGCCCCCGACGGTCCGATCGCCTCGGGTGCCCCTTTTGACACAAGTCCCCCCACGATCAGCGGCAGCCCGCAACAGGGTCAGGCGCTCAACGTCAGCGCAACCTGGAACCCGGCCGGCAGCGTCTACAGCTACCAGTGGCAACATTCCGCCAACGGCACCACGTGGTCGAACATCGGCGGTGCCACGTCGTCGAGCTACGTGCTCGCGCCGTCCGACGAGGGGCTGACGGTGCGCGCGGTCGTCACCGCCGTCAACGCCTACGGGCAGCTCACCGCGGACAGCGCCGCCGTCGGCCCGGTGGCTGCCAATCCGCCGGTGAACACGTCGGCGCCGGCGCTCACCGGCACGCCGCAGCGCACGTACGCCCTCAGCGTCACGCCGGGCTCGTGGAACGGGTCCGGCAACACGTACGCCTACCAGTGGCAGCGCTCGACCGACGGCGGGAACACCTGGTCGAGCATCAGCGGCGCGATCAACACGACCTACACGCTCGGCGACGCCGACGAGGGCGCGAGCGTGCGCGTGCTCGTGACGGCGAGCAACCTGGACGGAATCGCGACGCAGGCGAGCAACGCGACGCAGGTCATCGCGCCCTACCCACCGGCGAACACCGTGCCCCCCGCCGTGAGCGGCACGCCCGAGCGGACCTTCACGCTGACGGCCGCGCCGGGCACGTGGACCGGTCCCGGGCTCAGCTACGCCTACCAGTGGCAGGAGGACGCCGGCGACGGCTATCAGAACATCGCCGGCGCGACGAACGCCACCTACCTGCTCGCCGCCTCGGATGAGAACACGACCGTGCGCGTCGTCGTCACCGCGAGCAACGACGACGGCACGATCTCCGAGGCGAGCCCCCCGACGGCCAACGTCCAGAATGCCGTCCCGGTCAACACGAGCGTGCCGACGATCTCCGGGACGGCGCAGCGCACCGACACGCTCACCGCCGGGATCGGCACCTGGGGCGGCCTCGGCAACACCTACGCCTACCAGTGGCAGCGCTCGCCCGACGGCAACACGTGGACGAGCGTGAGCGGCGCGACGGGTGCGACCTACACGCTCGGTGTCGCCGACGAGGGCTCGGAGGTGCGGGTGCTCGTCACGGCCACGAACCCGGACGGCAGCGCGGGCGCGGCAAGCGCGGCGACGAGCACCGTCCCGAGCTCGCCGCCGACGAACAGCTCGCCGCCGACCCTGAGCGGCAGCGTGCAGCGCGGCTCGACGCTCACCGGAGCGCAGGGCACCTGGGGCGGCCTCGGTGACAGCTACGCCTACCAGTGGCAGCACTCCTCCGACGGCGGGAACACGTGGACGTCGATCGGCGGGGCGACCGCGACCACGTACACGATCGGCGTCGGCGACGAGGGCACCGCCCTGCGCCTGCTCGTGACCGCCTCCAACGCGGACGGCAGTCTCGGCGTGGCGACGGCGGCGACCGGCGTCATCCAGAGCGCGCCGCCGATCAACAGCGCGCTCCCGACGGTGAGCGGCACCGCGCAGCGGGGCGACACGCTCTCCTCGACGGCGGGCACGTGGAGCGGGCTCGGCAACGCGTATGCCTACCAATGGCAGCGCTCGACCGACGACGGCAACACCTGGAGCGCGATCGCCGGGGCGACGAGCACGACATATACGCTCGCCGTGGCCGACGAAGGGAGCGTCGTGCGCGTGCTCGTGACCGCCTCGAACCCCGACGGCAGCGCGAGCGCGGCGAGCGCCGCCACGTGGACGGTGGCCTCGGCCGCACCCGCGAACACCGTCGCTCCGTCGATCTCCGGCACGGCCGTGCGCACCGACACGTTCATCGGCGCGCTCGGCACGTGGGGCGGCATCGGCAACGTGTACGCCTACCAGTGGCAGCGCTCTGCCGACGGCGGCAACACGTGGACGAGCATCTCGGGGGCGACGGGGACGTCGTACACGCTCACCGTGGCCGACGAGGGCAGCCTCGTGCGCCTGCTCGTCACCGCGACCAACCCCGACGGCACGGTCGCGGCGGCGAGCGCGGCGTCGGCGACGGTGCAGGGTTCGGTACCGGTGAACACGGCGGTGCCGACGATCTCGGGCATCGTGCAGCGTGCCTCGGCGCTGAGCGCGAGCCTCGGCACGTGGGGCGGGCTCGGTAACGGTTACACCTACCAGTGGCAGCGCTCGGCCGACGGCGGCAACACCTGGACATCGATCAGCGGGGCAACGAGCTCCGGCTACACCGTCGCCCTGGCCGACGAGAACTCCGAGCTACGGGTGCTCGTCACCGCCACGAACCCCGACGGCAGCGCGAGCGCGGCGAGCGCGGCCACGATGACGATCCCGAGCGCGCCGCCGGTCGACACGGTCGCCCCGAGCGTGTCGGGGCCCGCGCAGCGCTCCTACACGCTCACCGCCGCGCAGGGCACGTGGAGCGGCATCGGCAACGCCTACTCGCTGCAGTGGCAGCACGACAGCGGGTCGGGCTTCACCAACATCGCGAACGCGACCGGCTCGACCTACACGCTCGGGGTGGCCGACGAGGGTTCGACGATCCGCCTGCTCGTCACGGTTACGAACCCCGACGGCACGGCGAGTGCCGCCAGTGCGGCCACCGCCACCGTCCAGGCCGCCGCGCCGGCGAACACCGCGGTGCCGACGGTCTCGGGCACGGCCGAGCGCGCGGCGACGCTGACCTCGACCACCGGCACCTGGAGCGGGATCGGCAACACCTACGCCTACCAGTGGCAGAGCTCGCCCGACGGCGGCACCACGTGGTCGAACATCGCCGGCGCGGTCGGGATCACCTACACGCCGGCCGTGACCGACGAGGGCTCGGAGATCCGCCTGCTCGTCACCGCCACGAACCCCGACGGCAGCGTGAGCGCGGCGAGCGCGGCGACCGGCGGCGTGCAGAGCGCGGCGCCGAGCAACAGCGTCGCGCCGACGGTGTCCGGAACGGCTCAGCGCACCTTCACGCTCACATCGACGATCGGAACGTGGGGCGGCCTCGGCAACACCTACGGCTACCAGTGGCAGCGATCGGCGAACGGCACGAGCTGGGCGAACGTCGCGGGCGCGACCGCCGCCACGTACACCCTTGGCGTGGCCGACGAGGGCTCGGAGGTCCGTCTGCTCGTCACCGCCACGAACCCCGACGCGAGCGTGAGCGCGGCGAGCGCTCCGACCGCCGCCGTGCTGAGCGCACCCGCGAGCAACGCCGCGGTGCCGACCGTGTCCGGAACGGCCCAGCGCACCTTCACGCTCTCGGCGGCGCCGGGCACCTGGAACGGCCTCGGCAACACCTACAGCGACCAGTGGCAGAGCTCGAGCGACGGCGGCAACACCTGGTCGAACCTCAGCGGGGCGACCGGCTCGACCTACACGCTCGGCAGCGGCGACGAGGGCACGCAGCTGCGCGTGCTCGTCACGGCCACGAACGCCGACGGCACAGCCACCGCCGCGAGCGTCGCGACCGGAGCGGTCTCGTCGGATCCTCCGGTGAACACGGGCGCGCCGAGCTTCTCCGGGACGCTGCAGCGGACCTTTGTGCTGACCGCGAACGCCGGGACCTGGGGCGGCCCGGACAACGCGTACGCCTATCAGTGGCAGCGCGCGACCCCGCCGTCGGGCTCATGGACGAGCATCGCCGGCGCGACCGGCGCGACGTACACGCTCGCCCAGGCCGATGAGACCGACATCGTTCGCGTACTCGTCACCGCCACGAACCCCGACGGCAGCGTCGTCGCGGCGAGCGCGCCGAGCGCGGCGGTGCAGGGCGCCCCGCCGGTCAACACCGCCGTGCCGAGCGTCGCCGGGACGACGCGCGTCGGCGCGACGCTCAGCGCGGCGAACGGCAGCTGGTCGCCGGCGGCGTCGAGCTTCAGCTACGTCTGGCAGCGCGGCAGCGGCGGCGGCGGCTACCAGCCGATCGCGGGCGCGACCTCCGCCACCTACGTCCTGCAGCAGGCCGACCTCGGCGAGACCGTCCGCGTCGTGGTGACGGGCACGAACGTCGACGGATCGGCGAGCGCCACGAGTGCGGCCACCGCGACCGTGATGGCGCCGCCGCAGAACACGGTCGCCCCGGCCGCGCCGACAGGGACGCTGATGGACACCTACACGCTCACGCCCAACAACGGAACCTGGGACACCCCGTCGGCGACGTTCAGCTACACGTGGCTGCGCTGCCCGGCGAGCGCCGCGAGCATCAGCTCGAGCTGCGTGCAGGTGGGCAGCGGCTCGACGTACACCCTCGCCGCCGCCGATGTCGGCTCCCCGATCGGCGTCGTCGTCACCGCGTCCTCGACCGGTGGTCAGTCGTCGGCCGACAGTGCGCTCACCGCCGTCGTGACCGGGCGTCCGCTCACCAACTCCGTGGCGCCGAGCATCAGCGGCGACCCACAGGTGCCGAACACACTCAGCGCGGGCCCCGGGCAGTGGAGCGTGCCGATCACCGGCATCACCTACAACTGGGAGCGCTGCGACGCGAACGGCACGACGAACTGCGTCCAGGTGACCACGAACGCCGCCCAGTACACGCTCAGCGCGGCCGACGCCAACCACGCGATCGTGCTCATCGCGAACGCGACGTCGCCGGGGCGCACCGCAAGCGCGCAGAGCCCCCCGCTCGTCATCCAGGCCCAGCCGCTGCCCCAGAACGAGGTCGCGCCGGCGATCGCGGGCACGACGACGCGCACCTACACGCTGTCGGCCACGACCGGCGAGTGGAGCAACAGCCCGACGTCCTTTACGTACCAGTGGCAGCGCTGCAACGCCTCGGGCGCGAACTGCCAGAGCGTCGCCGGCGCGACCGGCACGAGCTACCTGCTGAGCAAGGCCGACGAAGGCTCGGAGATGGTCGTCGTCGTGACGGCGACCAACGGCGCCGGCTCGGGCGTGGCGTCCTCCAAGCCGACCGCCGTCGTGGCCGGGCTGCCGCCGGTCACCACGCACGCACCGGTGATCGGCGGCTCACCGATCCAGCAGGGCGTCGCCCTCAGCGAGAGCGCCGTCAGCTGGCAGACCACGTCCGACACGACCTACGCGACGGCGTGGGAGCGCTGCGACGTCAACGGAGCGAACTGCCAGGCCATCAGTGGCGCGACCGCGAATGAGTATGTGCCGACCGCGAGCGACGTCGGGCACACCCTCGTCGTCGTCGTGACGGCCACCAACCCCGACGGGTCGGTGCCCTCCGCCTCGGCGGCGACATCGACCGTGCTGCCCGTGCCGCCGCGGTGGAAGAACCTTCCGGTGCTGAGCACCGATTCGGGGCAGGTCGGGGATCTGCTCAGCATCCTCGCCGGCGTGTGGACCGGTCCGCCGGTGAGCACCGATACCACGCAGATGATGCGCTGCACGAACGCGTGCGTGGCCGACGGCGCCGCAAACGCCACCAGCTATACGATCGCCAGCGGCGACGTCGGGGCGATTCTGCGCGTGCGCGAGACGGCGTCGAACCTCGGCGGCTCCACGATCGTGTGGTCGGCGCGCTACGTCGGGCCGGTCATGTCGGCCGCCTCGGGCGCCGCGGTCCTGGCCAGCGGGCGAGTCGCGCTGCGCAACCCGCAGGGCGCCACACTCGCGCTGGCCCGGCTCGTCGCCGGCCCGGCCGTCGCCCAGGCCAGCCGCGTCGTCTTCGCGCCGGCGGCGATGGGGCGGGTGCTCCACCTGCGCCGCGCGCCGAGCGTGCGCGGACGGCTCGTCGCCTGGGCCTGCTCGCTGGCGATCGGGCCGAGCGGGCCGCCGGCCTGCACCGCGAAGGTGGTGCTGCATCAGGCCGTGGCGACGGTGCGACTGCCCTTGTCGATGCAGGGCAAGGTGCGGATCGTCGTGGTGCGCCGCGGGCACTGAGCCGGCGGCGTCGTCCGATTCGCTGACGGCGACCGCGGGCGCCGACCGCGCTGACCGGCCTCGGCGGTAGCGTGTCGCCACGATGCAGCGCGCGGGGGCGATTCGGTGCTTGTCCTGACGATCGGCACCACGGTCGTCGGCTTCGCACTTGGCGCGTACGCGACGTACCGGCTCGCACCGCCTCTCGCGCGTATTCCAGGGTCGGTCACGATCGGGCTGATCGTCTGCGGACTCGTCGGCGCGGCCTGCGGACTGGCGGCGATGTACGGCTATCTCGCCATCTATGCGTTCGTGCACGAGCCGGCCATCAATGCCGGGCTGGCAAGCGCGACCGGCCAGTCCGTCTCCTCGTCGCCGGACGCCGACATCTTCGTGAACGCGGTCTACTCGATCGCGAGCGAGTCGGGCACGCTGCTCGCCCTCGCGGCCGTCGTGTTCCTGCTCGCCGCCCCGTACCGCCGGCCCGCTCGTTGACATGGGCTCCCTCGCCCTCGCGGTGATCATCACCCTGGCGGGCGCTGCAGCCGGCGCGATCGTGGCGTCGAGTATCGCTCGGCCCCTGACCGGCGACCGGCGTGAGCGGATCGCGCGAGGGGCCGTCACGATCCTCGGAGGTGCGGCCGGCGCGCAGATCGCCGCACAGACCTACAACGTCCTGCATCAACTGCAGATCGCCAACCAGCCCGTGTTCCACCTCGTGCGAAGGAGTGCTGACGCCCTCGCGCTCGTCGCTGCCTTCCGTGGGATCCTGCTCTACGGTGGCGCGCTCATCGCGCTCGCCGCGATCGTCGGGCTGATCGGGGCCCGACGCGCGAGCGACGCGGCCACCTGAGGGCCGGGCCCTCGGTCCATCAGGAGGTGGCGGCTGAGGAAGTCGATCTGATCCGCGAGCAACGCTTCGTGCTGCTCGCCGTCGTAGACGTCGAAGTGGTCGACGCCCGGGTAGGTCCGTAGCTCGCCGAGCGGCTCAGGGGCCGACACGTGCGCCGCCTGGCTGTACGCCCCCGTGTCCTCGGGGTCGATCACCCCGATCGGTGAATTGCAGCTCATGTCGTGTCATGGGGCCATAACGGCCACATTCGAGCGAACGTGAGACCAACGCGCCCGAGACGGGCGCTCAGCGCGTCGCCCTCAATGCCGCGAGCGGTACTGTGGCGTCGTGGAGAGCGATCGCTCGACGGGTCAGACGGGCGCCCAAGGCTTGGAATCCGCCGACTCCCTCGGGTACCACCGCAGTGTCGGAGTCACGGGCAGCGTCGCGGTGGTCGGGAGCGCCGGGGTGGGCGGAAGCGGTGGCGTGGTCGGGAGCGCTGGGGTTCTCGGCAGCGCAGGAATCGTCGGCAGCGCTGGGGTATTCGCGAGTGCGGCCGTGCTGGGGAGCGCCGGGATCGTTGGCGGATTGGGCAACGTCCGGTGCCTGGGCTGCCTGGGATGCCTCGGCTGCGTCGATTGCGTGGCGTGCGTCGGGTGCATCGGCTGCGTCGGCCTGCGCGGTGCGTTCGGCGAAGTCGGCCGGCGTTAGGGCCGGCCGACCTCGCGCCTCGCTGGGTGCTGGCTGCAGGCTGCTGGGTAGGCTGCGGCGGAAGCCAGGGACGCAGCCACGCCTCACGCATCGGCCGCGCTTGACGCGACGCGCGCCTGCGCTACGGCGATCCGCGCGAACCTCGGATCGTCGGCGTCCAGGAACTCCGCCAGCGTGCTCCGCAGCTCGGCGACGTCGAGGGTGCCGGCCGCCAGCATCGCCTCGACGTCGGCCCAATCGCGGGTGCGGTCGAACATCACCTTGAAGGCGGCCAGCTCGGTCGGACCGAGGACCGGGATCTGCGTGCCGGCAAAGGGCACCCGGCGCCGGTGGCGCGCCGCGGCAGCGTGCAGCGGGACGTAATCGAAGAACAGGTCGATCGGAACGTCGTCCCACCAGAGGCGAATCTGGCCGTCGCGGGCGATCGCCGCGGCGACCTCGGGCGGCTGTGCGACGCCGGGCGGCAGGGCGCGCAGGACGCGCTCGGGGTGCTCGGCCGGAGCGAAGACATTGACGTCGATGTCGCGGGTGCCGCGGGGTTCGAGCGTCCAGTACGCAAGGGCGATGGCACCCCCAAACGCGTGAGCGATGCGCCGCTGCGCGAGCGCTCGGTGCAGAACCACGATGCGCTCGGCGAGCGTCATCGCAGCGACTCAGGCGCGGTGCGGCGCGAGCCTCGGGAAGCGAAGCGTCGTGGGTCGGCGAGCCGGCAGCGCCTCGGCGAGCCCCAGCACGTCCGCGAGGGCCGAGCCGGCCTTCAGGAGCTGTGCGCGCGACGGCCGACGCGGCGTCGAAGTGCCGCGAGCGCCCGAGGGCTCGATCACGAGGCGCGCGTCCATCGCCGCCAGGAGACGCTCGAACGTCCCGAGCGAGGGCTCCTTGGCGCCCGTCTCATACGCCGAGATCGTCGCCTGAGAGGTGCCGGTGAGCCGGGCCAGATCGGCCTGGGTGATGCCGAGCTCGGTGCGGGTTCGGCGGAGAGTCACCGCTACGTCCACGGACTCAGTATATCCGATGGGATATCGGCGAGGTGGGGTGCGACGCGCCTGCTCAGCCGGCGGGGCCCGGCAGGGTGACAGTCACGGACGGCGCGCCGGGAGTACTGGCGGCGACGGTCAGGCGCGATGCCGCCAGGGCGCTCTTGCCGAGGGTGAACGTCATCTGTGCGATGCCGCGGCGCGGCTTGACGCGCTCGCCGGCGAACGCGACGAGCTTGCGGCCACGGTAGGCGCCGTATTTGATCGTGACCGGTCCACGAAGGGTCGCAGGAACACGGACGGTCAGCGTCAGCTGCGACTTGTGCAGGCGGTGGGTGATCGTCAGTTTCGGTGGCGACGGCTTGCTGTGGCCGGGCGGGCTCGTCGGCGGCGTGCCAGGCGTCGTCGTCGTCGTTTGCGTCGTGGAGGTCGTCATCGTCGTGGCGGTCGAGGCCGGCGCGACGATCGCCACCGTGCCGAGGGTCGCCGCCGACGCGGTGCAGGCGATCGTCACAGGGGAGGCGAGGCTGCCGAGGCTCGACGACGTCCCGGTGAGCGTCGCGACGGTGCCCTGGCCGGTCAGCGTGGTCACGTTCGCTGCTGTCGTTGAGAAGCCGGGCGTCGTGTCGAGCGACACGACGACGCTCGTTCCCGGCGTCCCGGTCACGGTTCCGAGCGGGAGGTTGAACGTGCCGGTGGCCGGGACCGGGATCGTGAGCGGCTGCCCACTAGGAAGGCTACTGAGCGAGATCGGGAGAGCGCCGGCCGGCAGGTTGACCGTCGCCGTCGAGGAACCGGACGCGTCGAGGGGGAAGCTGCTCAGCGAGCCCGTCGCGCTCGCCGAGCCGAGCGCGAGGGTCAGGGTCGACGGAATGAGCGCGGGCGCGGTGGTGAACGTCACGCTCGCGTTCGTGAGCGTCAGGGCGTCGCCGGGGTTCACGGTCTGCGGCAGCGTCCCGGTCACCGTCGCGGTCAGGGGATCGGGGAGCCGCACGGTGATCTGGAAGGACTCGATCTCGGCCTCGGCCGCGCACGAAAACGTGGCGTTCACCGTCACCGACTGCGTGCCCGAGGGCGTCGCCCCAGACGTCGCGGGGAGGGCGGCGATCAGGGCCGCCGCAACGATTGCGGGCGTCAGTGCCGCCAGGACCCTCTTGCGCTCAGGCATCTCGTTCCTCCGGTATCGAGATCAGCGTGCCGCGTCGGCCGTCGGAGGATACGACTCACCCGTCGTCTCCTCCGCACACACGCGTACCCCTTGCAGGGTCAGGTTACGGTAATACGCTTGGCCCGTGGGCACAAGTTCGCCGCGATTAGCATGTGCAGCGGCACACGCCCACTCGATGGGCAGCCCCGGGCTCGAACCGGGGACCTCCTGCTTGCAAGGCGGCTGGACGGCGTAGCATCGGCGCATTATGGGTTCGGCGGCGAGATGACATCAGCGGGACTGCCCTTCCGAGCGGACGTCGTCGCTCGGCGGAGGGGCGCATTCTGGGCGCCGGCCGCGAGATCTCGTCGACGCTGAGGCCAGGATCCACCCCGCGAAACGATGAGGCCACATGCGAGAGCACGACGATACGCCGCAGCCATCACCAGTACAGAGTGCGGGGGCGAGCACACCAGGCCCTGCGGGAAGCGAGACCTCACGCGAGCAGCAGAAGCAGGGGCCGAGCGGCGCGAAGCTCGCCAGCACCACGTTCGAGCGGGAGCTGCGAAAGCTACAGCGCGAGCTCGTGATCATGCAAGAGTTCGTCAAGGCGAAGGGACTGAAGGTCGCCGTGATCTTCGAGGGACGCGACGCCGCTGGCAAGGGCGGTGTGATCAAGCGGATCGCCGAGCGCACGAACCCCCGTGTCTGCCGCGTGGTTGCGCTCCCGGCACCGACGGAGCGCGAGAGGACGCAGTGGTACTTCCAGCGCTATGTAGCGCACCTTCCGGCGGCTGGCGAGATCGTCCTGTTCGACCGCTCCTGGTACAACCGAGCGGGCGTCGAGCGAGTGATGGGGTTCTGCACCGACCATCAGTATGAGGAATTCATGCGCTCGTGTCCCGAGTTCGAGCACATGCTCGTACGCTCGGACATCAAGCTCATCAAGTACTGGTTCTCGGTTTCCGACGACGAGCAGGAGCGCCGGTTCCAGGCTCGCGTACACGACCCGATGCGCCGTTGGAAGCTGAGTCCGATGGACCTGCAATCACGCGCACGCTGGGTCGAGTACTCGCGGGCCAAGGATGAGATGTTCCGCTACACCGACACCAGGCACGCCCCCTGGTACGTCGTAGAGGCCGACGACAAGCGGCGGGCGCGCCTGAACTGCATCGCGCACCTGTTGTCCATGGTGGAGTACGAGGACCTCACGCCTGAGCCGATCGAGCTGCCGGTACGCGGGCACGACGACTACATTCGCCCTCCACTGGACGAGCAGACGTTCGTTCCGCGCGTGTACTGAAATGCCACCGGGCGGGGAGCCGACGGGCTGGCGCTCAGGGCAGCACGCCTGAGCCGCCGGCGAATCCGGCGCCGTCGGCGTTCCCGCTCACGTTGCCGCCGCGAGTGAGCTCCTCGACGGAGCCGAGAACGGTGAGCGTGGGCCGCCGGTACCCAGCGCGTGGCCGTGCGGCCTGCTCGCGAATGTCCTCGGTCGACGCGAGTTGGGTGGCATGGGGCGTGCTCGTGCTTCTGTCTTGCTCGCGTGGCATGGCTAGCCCCTCCGGGTGCTGGTCTTGCGAGCTGGGTGGTCGCGCCGCGCCGGCGAGCGCTTCTTCTTCGTCGCTCGCGGCGTGCCCTTCGTGTGGCGCGCGGCCTTGGAGTGCTTCTTGCGCTTCTTCGCGGGCTTCGCCTTGGGCTTCGGGGTGGTGTGCTTGGTGGTGGTCGCGGTCACCGTCGCGCTGGTGGCTGCGGCGACCGGAGAGGAGAGCGCGACCTGCGTCGGTGTGATTACGCCGCTGACCGCAGCCGGCGCCGCTGGCGCGCCGGGCGGGGTGGAGGTGCTCGTGGTGCTCGTCGTTGTGGTGACGCTCGCGGCGGGCTGGTAGGGCTGCAGGTCATCCTCGACGTTGTAGGCGAACGAGAATGGGCCGTCGTGGTAGACGTTGAACGCGATCGCGACGTTGACCGACTGCCCCGGAACCAGGCCCACCGCGCTGCCCGAGCCCGTCTGCAGCGGCAATGTGACCGACAGCGTGGAGTTCAATCCGCTGCCCGGCTGGTTCAGCGTGGTCTGCGCGACCGCGAGCGAGGACGTGCCCGCACCGTTCTCCACCGTCGCCGCGGGCTCGCCAGCGTCCGCCAGCAGCGCCGCGTCCCCGGGCGCGGTCGGATCCCCGAACACCGGGTCAGACTGCTCGCCATAGGTCGACAGGCCCGTGATGCGGATCTGCAGCCGCGTGATCGTCACCGGCGACGGCCCGTTGGGGTTTGACACGTTGGTGATCGTGCGCCTGATCAACAGCGTCCCGGGATTGCTCGCGCTCACCGGCTGCCCGTTGGTCGGGGGCGTGTACACCATGTTCGGGGCCACGCCCGCCTTGACCGTCGGGTCCAGCAGATAGGACTGGGCGATCGCGTTCACCTGACTCGGCGAACCGCTGTTCGAGGGCGAGGGAGACCCGAGCACCGTGTTCTGCCCGTACGCGGCGGTTGCGGCATCCGGGGCCACGAGCACGAAGTCGGCCAGATTGTCTCCGGTGTCCACCGGCGCGCCGGCGCTGTAGCGCCGCACGAATGCGATCTCACTGGTATCCCCGGTCGGATAGACAGGCTGGATCAGGCCCGTTCCCAGCGCATAGTCCGTGCCGGCGTACCCCACCTGGTCGCTGATCGCACCCCCGGGGGCCTGGAGCTGCACACCATCCAGCCCACCACTGCCGTCGGGCAGCGCGAGGTACTGATCGGGCGTACTCACAGCTGCCAGCGAGTACGCCGGGTTCTGCGCCAGCAGGAAGTGCGCGCCGGCTGCCAACGTCACATCATCCGCCAGGAAGTCGTCACCCGTTCCCCCCGACGCCGTCTCCCAACGGAGCTCCCACCCGTCCAGGCTCACCGGTGCGCCGCTGGCGTTATACAGGTCCACATATGAGTCATCCGGTTGACTGGGCGGGCCGGTCAACCGGACCTCGGAGACGATCAACGCGCCCGGTTTGACGAGCGGGACGACCGTCTCGACCTGGGACCCGCATGGGCTCGTCGACGCGTCGTTGAGCGCGTCGCCGCTGTAGACCGCCTGCCAGTAATAGGTGCCGGGCGTGCTCAGCGTTCGGGGCGGGGAGGCCGGCAAGGAGCCGGCAGCGGTGATCGCCTGCGCGGTCCCGGCGCTCACCAGATCGCTGCAGGCCTCATCGGAATAGACGTTGTAGGTGACCGTCCCGGTCGCCGAGCCGGCGTTCGGGCCCGACAGCAAACCCTGATCGCTGACGGGCGTTCCCGCCGCCACCGAGATATCGGCCCCCGACTGGCCGGCGCCCGACAGCGAGCCACACAACGCCGAGGGCTCGATCACCGGCTGCGGCGGGCTTGGCAGGCTCGTGCTGACCACCGTCGGCCCACTGCCCGCCGGCACCTCAGCCACGAGGTGTCCGGAGGTGTCCGCGAAGAACAGATCGCCGGCCGCGTCCACCGCCACGCCGTACGATTGCTTCAGCCCGCTGATCGGCAGCGTCACCTGCCCGCCACCGGCCGGCAGCTCCACCGGCTTGAAGTCTGCAGCGCCGCCGGTGGTGGCGAAGACGTCTCCTGTGGCGTCGACCGCCAGGGCAAACGGGCCGCCGTTCGCGGCGCTGAACGGCAATGTCCTCTGCGTACCCCCGACCGGGAGCTCAACCACGTCATGGGGGGTGCCCGCGTCGCCCACGAACACGTCCCCGCGCGCATCGACGGCCACGGCTTGGGGCTCGCTCAGTCCCGTGAAGGGCAGCGTCACCTGTGTGCCACCTGCCGGCAGCTCAACCACATCGCCCTTGTCCGTGTCGGCGACGAACACGTCCCCCGCCGCGTCGACGGCCACGCTCTCCGGGTCGCTCAGCCCGGTGAAGGGCAACGTCACCTGCGCACCTCCGACCGGAAGCTCAACCACATCATCGTTGCCCGCGTCGGCGACGAACACGTCCCCATGCGCATCGACCGCCACGGCGTAGGGCTCGCTCAGCCCGGTGAACGGCAACGTCACCTGCCCACCACCGGCCAAGCGCTCAACTACAACCTTGCCGCCGGCGACGAACACGTCCCCAGCCGCATCAACCGCCACGCCCTCCGGCTCGCTCACCCCGGTGAACGGCAGTATCTCCGCGCCGGAGGCCGTGGGGGCGGTCCCAGTGGGCGCCGTGCCGCAGTAGTCGCCGTTGGTGACCGTGGCCGTGACCGGGCCGACGGGCGCGGAGGTCGCGGTGTTCGGCGAGCCGAACCCGGCCGCGGCGGCCTGAACCTGGCACTCCAGCTCGCTGCCCACATCGGTGCCCTGCGGCGTGTACGTCTGCCCGTGCGCCCCGCTGATCACGGTGGCGCCCCCCGCGCCGACCGTCTCCCACGAATAGGTGTCGTCGGTCGGCACCGACCACGTCCCCGGATCACAGCTCAGCTGGCTGCCGACCGCCGGATCGCCGCTCACCGACGGTGGCGCATAGTCGACCGGCTCCTCGTAGGGCAGCAGGAACGACGCGTAGCTCGCGACGGAAGCGTCGATCGAGATCGTGCAGGTGTTGTCGGGCCCCGCGTCGGTGATGCCGATCACGGCCCAGTCGCCGTTGGTGACCGTCGGGTCGATCGTGACCGGCAGCGCCCCACCCCAGATCGGCACGATCAACGGTCCGCCCGAATCGCCCTCGCACGTGTCTGCGCTGTCGATCGTGCTGGGGTAGGTCGGGTCGATCTGGACACCCGAGACCTCCTTCTGGTACAGAGTTCCTGCGTCCTGGGCCTGGGGAGTCGTGATGCCGTAGCCCGCCGTCAGCGCGTCAAACGACCCAGAAAACGGGCCGAGCTGATCGGGCTGCAGCACCGGGAGATAGCTGGTGCCGGGAAGCGGGGCCGGAAGCTTCACGATCGCCACGTCGTCGGGGTCCATGTTGGCGGTCAGGTTGCTCGGGCTCCAGAGCGGGTCGGGCAGCAGTGCGGACGGGCCGACCGTCTCCGACGGCGGCGGAATGGTCACCGGAACATTGTTGAAACCGACCGAGCGCGACGACGTAACGGTCACCTGCTCGACGCCGCTCACCGGATAGACGCAGTGAGCGGCCGTCAGCACCGTCGTCGGACTGATCAACGAACCGCTGCAGAGGGCGGTTCCCTGGTTGGAGTCGATGACCAGCGCGACCGCCCACGGCCATGATCCCGCCGCGGTCACCGTGGTCCCGTCAAAGATCTGCGGCGTGGCCGTCGCTCCCGCTGCCCCGGGCAACCCCAGGAACACAACGCAGACCATCAAGCCAATCAGCTTCCGCACGGCCAACCTTCCTTGTCGTCCCGCGGGCGCCGGCAAAAACCGCACCGACCGCTCCCGCCCGACGGGCACACACCCGTCGGGAGCGTTGCCCCCTAGATCCGTGATCCGGCGAGGCGCATCCTCCCAGCCCAAGCGACGCAATGTCAAATAGCGCCCTCTGCGAGAGCAGCGAATGGGCGGTGCTGGGCTCGAACCAGCGACCTCCTGCTTGTAAGGCAGCGCCAGGGGCATTTCGACGGTCGCGGAGAGCCAAGAGCACCGTGACCACGGGCGCTTGCGCCGGAGCTTGCTGCCCGGGCATCTGCGCAATGGCCGCCGGATCGACGCTCTCCGGCTGCGGCTGGACGTCGGCCGCGCCGCTCGGCGAGCCACGTCCGCGGGCTGTCACCCGGCCATCTGGCCACTCGACGTGACGGGGTAGGCGAGTCGGTGTATCTCGGACGATGTCGTCCAAGGCCATCTCCGCGGGTCGCCCCTCGCGGCTTCGCACCTGCGCGATCTCGAGTTGTTGGTCGCTGGTTGGTTTCGTCGTGGGCGTTGGCTCGCTCGGGTGGCTGGGCTGGTGGGGGCTTGCCGCCGGCGGCGCCATGGCGACGGCGGCGAGCTATCTTCAGGCTCGCCATCGAAAGGGGCTCGGCGACGGCGCGCTGCTCCTGGCGGTCGTCTGGACCGTGGTGTCCTACGCGATGGTGCTGGTCCTCGTCGCGATGGTCATCGCCTACATCGCGTTCACGAACTACACGTGGTGACCGGGGCAGACCGATAAGGGCACTGCCGCGGAGGGCGCGCTGCCCCGCGCTGATCCGAACCTCACCAATTCCGAGCACAGCTGCGTGAGCCGTCTCTCTTTTCGCCGAGACCCCGAAAACAGGTAAAGCTCGACGCGCCGCGGTGCCGATCCAGCACCCCTAGAGACGTGCTAGGAGCCGGCCCGGCGCAGTAGACACGCTGCTCGCCCGGCCGCATGTTGTTTCAAAGATGCTCGCAACCTGCACTGGGGGGACACCGGTCACCGATCAGCGCTCGGCCCGTCACCCCGTGTTGGCGACCGGGTAGGCGGTCACGCCGAGGGATCAGGTAGCGCGCGAAGGGTCAACGAGAGGGAGCCGCAACGATCATGGACGATCGACGACACATTCGTTCCGGGCAAGGGGCCCGTTCCGTTCCGAGCCGACAGGTCAGGCGACTGCTGCTCGTCGGGCTGCCGGCCGCGCTCGCGGCCGTGGCCGCCTTTGGCGGATCGGCGCTCGGCGCCGGTGCGCCGACGGGTCGGCCCGAGCTGACCACCAACAGCCCGCTCGTGTTCAACTTCGTCTCGGTGGGGCAGACGAGCTCACCGCTCACCGCACGCATCACCAATTCCGGTGGCGGATCGGCCACGATCAGCGGGATCGTCGTGGCCGGCGACTATCCGACCGACTTCAGCATTCTCAACAACCAGTGCACGGGGGCGGTGCTCAGGGCCGGCGACTCCTGCACGCTGTCCGTCGAGTTCCACCCGAAGGAGCCCGGCACCCGGGTGGCCGATCTGATGATCAGCGACAACCGCTATCCGTGTGTCGGCTACATGACGCTGGCCGGCAGCGGCTTCACCGCCAACGTGCCCAACGCCTCGACGGCCAGCTGCCCGCGCCCGGTCGGCACCTCGACCACGACGACCACGACGACCAGCGTGTCCTCGACCTCAACCTCGACGTCAACTTCGAGCGCGGGAACGACGAGCGGCGCGCCGGGCACCGACGGGTCCACTGGCCCCGTCGTCGGGCTCGTGACGAGCGCCGAGTGCACGGCCCGGAATGCCATCGTCATCCACCTCAAGTCGTCGGCCAGCGACAGCAACATCGCGGCTTCGATCTACATCGACGGCAGGCTCGCCGCCGCGGTGCACCAGCGCGGCATCACGAACGTCGTGGTGTCCGTCCGCAACAAGCCGTCCGGCCGATACGCGATCGAGGTTGTGGTCACGCGCGTGAGCGGCACGCAGGTGCGCTCCGCAAGTCCCTACTTCGTGACGTGCGGATGATCCCGCCCGAGGAGCCGCACCGCCCGACGACGATCGAGTTCTCCGGTGCCGACTTTGCTCTGCCGGCGACACCGGGGCTCCTGGCGACGGGCACGGTCGCGCGACCGGTCAGTCGCGCGAGCGAGTCGTCGATGCCGCGTGCGCGTCGCTCGCCCCGCCACCGGCGTACGCCGACGATGGTGGCCGTCGACGCGATCCCCTTCCTGCTGGCGTGGGGTCTCTCGAGGCTGGTGGGCCCGTATCAATCGGTCGCGCTCCTCCAGGACGTCGTCATGGCCGCGGTTGCGGTCACGGCGATCGCCCTGAACGGCGCCTACCGCGACGCGGGGCGGCCGAGCTTCGTCGCGCCGATGGACCACCGCCTGCTTCACCTACTCGTCCGCTTCGTCGTCGCCTCCTCGCTCGCTGCCTGGGCGGGTGTGCTCGTCGACCTCGACTTCGGGCGGGGTGCCGTCGCCCCCGGGGTCGCACTCATCTGGGCCGCGGCCCCCGTGTGGTGGCTGCTGGCCCGCGCCGTCAGCCGGCGCTTCGTCGACGGGCGGCAACCGAACGGACGGGCGCTGATCATCGGCAGCGGCGAGGTGGCCGAGCGGCTCGCGATGCACCTGGCGCGCAGCGCGCCGAGCCTGGAGATCGTCGGTCGGGCCGATGACGGCGACGATCCCCGTTTCGGTGGACCGGTGCTGCTGGGCGAGCTCGACGACCTCGCCGCCATCGTCGCACGGAAGCGGATCGATCACGTCTTCGTCGCCTTCTCGCATCGCGGGGACGCCGCGACCGCCCAGGCCCTGCGGACCTGCGACGCGATCGGCGTCCACACGCTCATCGTGCCGCGCCTGTTCGACATCCTCGGCGACCGGCCGCGGCCGCTCGTCGTCGGCTCGGTGCCGCTCCACGAGGTACGTCCGGTGGACGCACGCAACGCGCGCGAACCGGTCAGGCGGGTCATCGACGTCACCATCGCCGCGGTCGCGCTCGTCCTCCTCTCGCCGCTCGTGGTCGGCGCCGCGCTCCTCGTCGCCCTCATCGACGGCCGGCCGATCCTGTACCGCCAGGAGCGGATCGGGCGCTACGGCCGACCGTTCAAGGTCCTCAAGTTCCGCACAATGCGCAACGAGCCCGTTCGCAGCCAGCCGGGGCACGACGCTCCGGTGGCTGGGGCCGCCCAGGAGGACGTGGCCGAGCTCGTGCGTGCCGTCAAGGAGGCGGGCATGGCCGAGGTCACCGGCCTCGGTCGGCTGCTGCGCGCCACGAGCCTCGACGAGCTGCCACAGCTGTGGAACGTGCTCCGCGGTGACATGAGCATCGTCGGGCCGCGTCCGCTACGCGACTTCGAGGTGCGTTCGCTCGAAAGCTGGCAGCTCACGCGGCTGCGCGTTCGGCCCGGAATCACCGGCCTGTGGCAGGTGCGCGGACGCAGTGACCTCGACTGGAGCGAGCGCATGCGGCTCGACTACCTCTACGTCCGCCACCGCTCGGTCGTCGAGGACCTGGCGATCATGACGGACACGATCCCGGCGGTCCTCACGCGACGCGGGGCGATGTGAGGATGGGACGGGCCCATGTCCTGCACGCGTTCCAGCCGGACATCGGCGGTGTCCCAGCATATGTGCAGCGGCTCAGCGACGGGCTGCTGAACCGCGGCTGGCAGGTCAGCGCTGCCGGGCCGGCGGCGGTGGTCGAAGCCTGGGGGCTCCCCGCCCGCGGCGCCGGCGCCCACCCGCTCAGCCTCGGCCGGGTCCCGCGCCCCCTGCGCGACGCCAGGGCGGTCGCGACGCTCGCCGAGCACATCCGCCGCGCCGACGTGGACCTCGTGCACACCCACAGCACGAAGGCGGGGCTGGTCGCCGGGTTGGCAGCGCGCCGGGCCGGCGTCCCCGTCGTGCACACGCCGCACTCGTGGGCGTTCGAGATGCGGACGCGGCGACCGGTGCGGGGTACCTACGCCGCGGTGGAACGCGCCCTGACCCGGCGGTGCCGCAGCGCGATCGTGGCCGTCTCCCACCACGAGCAGCGCGTCGCCCTGGAGTGGAACGTCGGCAGGGGCGCGCTCATGACCGTGGTCCGCACGGGACTGCCCGCGGCCGAGCTGACGCCCGACCGAGCCGAGGCCCGGGCACAGCTGAGCCTGGGCGAGGAGGAGCTGGTCGTAGCCTGGGTCGGGCGACGGGCCCCCCAGAAGCGCCCGCGAGACCTGTGCCTGCTGGCCGAGCTGCTCGGCCCCCGGGCGACGGTCCTGGCGCTCGGACACGGCCTCTCCGGCACCCCCGAGGGCCTCGAGCTGCTCATCGCCGGCGGCCGCCTCCTCGACGAGGACGTGTCGCCCGCCCTCGTGTACGCGGCCGCCGACGTGCTGGTGCAGACCTCGGCCTGGGAAGGACTCTCCCTGGCCGTCATCGAGGGCATGCGCGCCGGGCTGCCCGTCGTCGCCTACGCGGCCGGCGGCACCGTCGAGCAGGTGGCCCACAACGAAAGCGGCTTCCTGACCGAGGTGGGCGACGTGCCCGGCCTCGCCGCCCACGTTCTGGCGCTCGGCCAAAACCCGGCGCGCCGGCTGGCGATGGGCCGCGCGAGCGCAGCGTACTTCACGAGGCGACATGGCTTCGAGCGCATGCTCGACGAGATGGAGACGGTCTACGCCGAGGTCCTCAGACGCGCCGGCGAGCCGGCTCGCCGCGACCAGGCACGCAGCGTCCTGCCGCGGGGGCGTGCGCAGCGGAGCTTCGGGTAGCGGCGTCGGTCAGCGCGGCACGGAGCTAAAGATCACCGCCCGCGGGCCGATGCCAACGGACAATGTCGTCCCCTGCGCCGAAACGCGAGCCGGCGCCGCCGGTATTCCCGCCACAGCCGACGCTCCGTCGGCCCGGCTCCGAGCGAGCGCCGAGGCCCCCCGCCCGGCTCGCCTCCGTGTCGCCGCTCGCGCGGGTCGGCGACCCGACTCGATGGCCGGTCGTCGAGGGGGGAGGAGCCGGGGTAGCGGACCGGGACGGCACGGCGCGCGTCCTGATGTCGCTGCGCGATGGCGCGTTGTGCTTCGTGGTCTCGGTGCTGGCGGCGATCGCCGCATACGGCATCGGCCACCACCTTCCCCCGGTCTATCAGGCGTCCGGCACCATCCGGGTGGCGACGGCGACGCAGAGCGGGATCGCCGACTCGAACGTCACCGCGCAGAACGACCTCGCCTCTCAATACGCTCAACTCGTCGGCTCGAGTGCGGTTGTGGCGATGGCGGCCAAGACGCTCGGCGCTCCGCCTCAGGCGCTGAGCGGAAAGATCAGCGGCAGCACGGTCGGCGCGCAGAACATCCTCGAGGTGACGGCGACGGCGGGCACCGCCGCCGGGGCCGTCGAACGTGCGCAGGCCGCGGTTCCCGCCGTGGCGCTGTACCTGACGCAGCTCACGGCCCAGTTCAACACGGCGTACATGATCGAGCTGGAGAGCCGGATCAAGAACACCTCGATTCCGGGGGACACCGCGCCGGGCTCGAGGGCCCCGGCCGTGCTCGCGGCCTACGCCAACTCGCGGGCCACCGCGCTGTTTCAGGCGCTGCGCGACGCCGCCGGCAACCAGCCGGCCTTCCAGATCGTCACCACCGCAGGCTCGGCCGCCCAGACCGCGCCCAAGCCGAAGCTCTACGCGCTCGTCGCGTTCATCGTCGTCCTGCTGCTCAGCCTGCGCGTCGCGTTCATCGCCCGGTCCCCGGCGAGACGGTGAGCTCCCTCCCGCTGGCCCGCTGGTGGCGCTTCCTGCCCGCCGATGAGTGGCGCTCCCTGCGGCTGACCGTCTTCCTGCTCGGCTCCGTTCTGCTCGTGCTCGCGGGCTCCGGCGTTCTCGAGACGGCGCTGTTCGCCCAGCCGTCGAACACGAAGTACCTCGTCACCGTGATGGCCGCGGCCCTGGTCACGCTGCTGGTGACGATCAGGGCGCCGCTGCGGTTCCTCCTGTTCATCGCCATCGTGGTGGCGCCGTTCGACTTCGTCTTCACGTTCCAGGGGCTGCAACCGACGCCGCTGCTCGCCGTCGACGTCGTCGCGCTGTGCGTCGCCCTGCCGCGGCGCCCGAGGAGCACCGCCTCGCTGGCGCCGGCCGCCGCGGCGCTGCCCCTGCTGCTGCTGCCGGCGATCATCGGATCGACCGACCCGGGGTACTGGTTCGTCTGGCTGGGGGTCACGCTGGCCACCGGCTACCTGGCCTTCCTGGTGGCCGGGGAGGACGGCGGCCCGACGCTGATCGCCGTCGGCCTGACCCTGACCGCCTTCGTCCAGGGCGCCCTCGCCGTGTGGGAGTTCAAGACCGGGCACCAGCTGAACCTCTACCAGGCCTCGGCCAGCACGGCGACCTCGGACGAGTACTTCTTCACCTACGGCAGCGTGTTCCGCCCCTCGGGAGCAACCCCAGACCCGATCGGCCTCGGGCAGGTGCTCGCGCTGTGCATCCCGATGGCCGTGGCACTATGCGCCAGCCTGCGGCGGAGGATCTGGGCCCTCGCCGCGGTGGCGATGGCCGGGGTCGCGGCCCTGGGCCTCGCACTGTCGTTGTCTCGGATGAGCCTCGTCGGCGGCTGGGTCGGCATGATTGTCACCCTCGCACTGCTCCCGAAGCGGGTGCGCGTCCAGACGGTCCTGCTCGTGGCCGCGGCCACGACGCTGGTGGTCCTGATCGCCTTCGGCATCGCCCCGCAGTCGCTATCCAAGCGGATCTCGTCGATCTTCGATCCCACCGCGGCGCACGTCTCGACCTCGCAGGGCGACCTCCTGCGGCTACACATCTGGGCGGCCGCGCTGAAGACGATCGAGGCCAATCCGATCACCGGCGTCGGCTTCGGATACCTGACGCAGTGGCTGCCCAAGTATGGGGTCGCGGTCAACTCCGCGTCGGAGGCCCACGACGTGTATCTCCAGCTGTTCGCCGAGGGCGGCGTGCTCGGAATCGTCGCGATCGTCGTCCTGGTCTACAGCTACGTGCGCGATCTCTGGCGCAGCTTCGGTGCCCACCGCATCTGGGTCGCCGGGGCGGCCGGCGCTCTGGTGGCGCAGCTGCTCGCGTGGTCGACCGACTTTCAGATCAAGTACGTGCAGATCAGCGCCCCCGTCGCGGTCGTCTTCGGGCTCGTGGCCGCACTGGTCGATCGCCGGGCCGATCCGCCCGCGGAGCGCCTGCCATGAGCCGGCGGCGTCTCGTCATCGTGTCTCCCTCGATCGAGGATGGCGGCGTCGAGGTCTACCTGCGCAGCCTGGTCCGGGGGGCGGTGGAGCGAGGCTATACGGTCGTCGCCTGTCTTCCCGATCGCCCGGCGATCATCGAGGTCCGTGACGATCTCGAGCGGCTGGGCGCGGATTGTCGTGCGCTGAACCTCGGCCTGGACGGGCCGCGCGGCCTTCGCCAGGCCGCTCTCGGGTTCCTGAGGGACTTCGCGAAGACCGCTGGCGCCCTACTGAGGACCGGCTGCGGCCGCGCCATGATCATGCTTCCCCATCCGGATGTCTCCCCGGGCGCCGTGCTCGCGCTTTCGCTGCTGCGCAGACGCTCGGTGGCCATAGCTCACCTCGCCCCTCCCGGCATCGCGTTCACCCGGGCGCGGCGCCTCGTCTACGGGCTCGCCCGGCGCGGCGGCCAGACGTGGGTGGCCGTGTCGAGGGACAACCGGCGCGTCCTCGCCGCGGCGCTCGGCTGGGATGAGGGCGCCGTACGCGTCATCTATAACGGAGTGCCACCGCTGATCGACGGCGGCGGGCCCGCCCGCGCGGCGGCGCGCGCGCGGTGCCGCGGCGCGTTGGGCCTCGACGCTGGGGCCCGTATCGTCCTGTCGGTCGGGCGCCTCAACGTCCAGAAGGGCCACGACGTGATCCTCGCCGGCATCGGGTCGGTGCTCGCGCGGCACCCCGACGTGTGGTGGGTGTGGGCCGGCGAGGGCCCGGAGCGCGACGCCTTGGCCCGACGAGCCGCCGAAGCGGGGGTGAGCGAACGCGTGCTGATGCTCGGTCACGTCAGCGATGTCGCCGATCTCATGCTGGCGAGCGATCTGCTCGTGTTCCCCAGTCGCTACGAGGGGCTGGGGATCGCTGTGCTCGAGGCGCACATGGCGGCTCTGCCGGTGATCGCCAGCGACGCGGGTCCCCTGCCCGAGATCGTCCGCGACCGGGTCGATGGCCTGATCGTGCCGGTGGGTGATGCCGACGCGCTGGCCGAGGCCACTGCCTGGGCGCTCTCGAATCCCGATCCGATGCGCGACCAGGCGGCCGTCGGCCGCCGGCGGGTCGCCGCCGAGTTCTCCGAGAGCGAGATGATCGAGCGCACGCTCGCCCTCCTGGCCCCCGGCGAGGCGCCGCGATCGACCATCAATCAAGTCGGCCTGGAAGCGACGTGATCACCTCCACCCCCAGGCCGGTGCGCGCGCGCCTCGTCGAGCGAGCGCTCGCCCTGCGGGCGTATCTCGTGGGCCAGCTGACCTGGCCGCTGCGCCGTGTCCTCTTCCGCGGGCGGATCGACGCCCGCGGCGCCCGCGTGCCGCTGAGCGCCTGGCATCGCGTGCGTCGCACCGGGTTCGTGCGCGTCGGGGCGGGCACCGAGATCGAGCCGGGCGCGATCGACGCGGTGCAGGGGCGTCTCGAGCTGGGGCCGGACTGCGTGCTGCGCCGGGCCGAGCGACTGCGGATCTGGCCCAACGGGGTGGTGCGCACCGGCGCCCGCTGCGTCATCGACACCGGCGCCCGGATCCTTGTGTTCGGCGAGCTGCAGCTCGGCGACGACGTGTACATCGGCCGCGACGCTGTGATCTCGGTGCACGAGCACGTGAGCATCGGCTCGGGCACGCTGCTCGGTGAGCGCGTGAGCATCCACGACGCCAACCACGGCCCGCCCGAGCAGCGCGACGCCTTCCGCTCGCGGCCGGTCCGGATCGGCGCCCGCGCGTGGATCGCCGCCGGCGTCGTGCTCGTGGCCGGCGCGGAGGTCGGGGCCGGCACGACGGTCGCCGCGAACGCCGCGGTGGCCGGCCGCCTGCCCGACGACGTGCTCGCCGGTGGCGTGCCGGCCAGGGTGATCAGGCGCTTGCTCGATGACGATCGCGGGCGGGACTCGGACGATGAGCGCGCACGCGCCTGAGGTCCCGGTCCCCACCGAGCGCGCGGACCCGGCGAGGCTGTCGCTCACCCACCGAGTGGCCGCCTCCGCGGTCACGCTCCTCACCCAATTCGGGGCCACGACCGTGGTCTCGGCGGTGGCCACGATCGCCATCACGCGCCTGCTCGGCCCCTCCGGCTACGGGGTCTACGGCACCGCGCTGGCCACGGCGGCGGTCCTCGGGTCGACGGCCGACCTCGGCTTCACCACGATGCTCAGCCGGGACATGGCGCACGACCAGTCGGCCACGTACCGTCCGATGCTGCGCTCGGCCTATCAGGTGGCGGGCGCCTGGTCGATGGTTCTGGCCCTCGTGATGGTCGCGCTGGCCTTCGCCGCCTCGATCTCCTCGCCGCGGGGCCTGGCCCTGCTCGTGCTCGCACCGAGCATGGCCTTCAACGGCCTGAATCCGGCCTCGGCGCTGTTCCTGGTCACCTACCAGACGAAGCGACTGATGCGGATCAACGTCCTGACGATCCTCGGCCAGGCCGTGGCGGCGACGACGGTGGCCGCCGCGCATCTCGGCCCGGTGGCCGTGACGGCCACCGTCAGCGCGAGCAGCATCATCAACGGCATCGTCATCGCGGTCGTCGCCCAGCGCATGCTGCCCCCGGGGCAGGGGCGGTTCGGCCGGCGCGAGCTGCTGCGGCGGTCGGCGCCGCTCGGCGCGCTGGCCATCCTCACCCGGACGTACGGGATGATCGACCTCGTCCTGCTCGGCTGGTTCGTCGCTGGGCCGCGGCTCGGCGACTACGCGGCCGCCGCGAAGCTGCTCGCGGTGATGGGCGGAGTGGCCGGGACGGTGATGGCCGGCTCCCTTCCCGGGCTCGCCACGATCGCTCGCGGGGGCGGAGACGGGACCCAGCTGAGCGCACGCATCTGGCATTGGCTGATGGTGAGCGCGATACCCGCCTTCGTCGGTCTGGCTCTCCTGGCACAGCCGATCATCGAGCTCACGATCGGTCCCCGCTATCGCGGGGCGGTGCCGCTGCTCCGCATCCTGGCCATCTTCGGCGTGCTCTCGGTGCTCACCAATCTCGCCGGTAACGTGCTCGTGGCCGTCCAGCGCATGCGCCCGCTGTACGTGCAATCCGTGCTCGCGATCGTCCTGAACGTGGGGGCGAACCTGATCCTCATCCCGCGCTACGGCGTGTACGCCTCCGCCTGGATCACGGTGGCCACGGAGGCGCTCGTGTGCTCGATATCGGTCGTGGCCGTGCGCCGCCACATCTCGATTCCAGCCGTCCTGCGCGTGAGCCGTGGCCCGGCGGCGGCGCTGGCGGTGGCCACGGCCTTGACGCTCCCGTTCCTGGGCGCTCCGGTCGCCGCCGCCGCCGTCTATCTCACGAGCCTGCTCGTCATGCTCTTTTTGCTGCACAGCTGGCCGGAAGAGTTCCACCCCCTGCGAGCTCGCCGCGCATGAGGGTCGCGGTCATCCACAACCTGCTGACCGGCGGTGCGCGCCGGCGTCTATGCGAGCAGCTCGCTCACCTCGACGCCGACGTCGACGTCGTCGAGGTCACACTGCAGGGCTCGGCGCCGGTGACCGGGGAACCGATCGTGATCCCCTGGCGCCAGCGGGCCCCGGCCGTGGCGCGCCCGTTACGACCTCCGCTGCGCTACGCCGACCTCGCCGCGCTCCTGCGCGCCTGGCATGACGCCGGGGCGGCGCTGGCGCGTCTGCAGCCCGACGTCGTGTTCGCCAACCCGTGCCGGCTGTTGCAGGCCCCGCCGCCGCTGCGCGGCGGCTCGATCCCAAGCCTGTACTACTGCGACGAGGCGCGGCGCGTGGACTACGAGCCGGAGGCGCGCGCGACTCGACGGGCGCTGACGCGACCCGTGTACGGACTGCTCTACGCGGCCGAGCGCAGACTCGACACCGGAGCGGCGACCGGCGCGACGTCGCTGGTCACCAACTCGCGCTACACAGCGGGGCAGATCCGCGCCGCGTACGGTCGCGAGGCCAGGGTCGTGCGCTGCGGGGTCCCGGACCGAATTCTGGCCGCTGCCGGCCCACTTCCGCCCCGCCATCTGCTCTCGGTCGGACAGCTGATCGCGAGGAAGGGCCACGATCTCGTCATTGCCGCAGCGGCCCGCACGCGCCGGCGCTGGCCGGTGCTCCTCATGTCGTCACGGGAGGACCTGGGGGAGCGTCGCCGCCTCCAAGCCCTCGCCGCCGCCGCCTCAGTGTCGCTGGAGATCCGCATCGCCGCAAGCGACGACGAGCTCGTCGAGGCCTACAGATCGGCGTTCGCGACGATGTATCTCTCGGTGCGCGAGCCGTTCGGGCTGGCCTCGCTCGAGGCCCAGGCCACCGGCTGCCCGGTCATCGTGTCCGACCAGGGCGGACTCCCCGAGACACTGCTGCCGGGTAGCACCGGCTGGGTCGTGCCGCGCTCGGCCGCGGCCGCCGCCGAGCGCGTCGACGCCCTGGAGGAGGATGGCGTACGGGAGCGGGTCGGGCAGGCCGCGCACGCGTGGGCGTCCGACTGGAACTGGCGCCGCTCGGGTGCGACGATCTCCGGCCTGCTCGCGGAGCTGGCGCGGTGAGCGGCCGACTGGACCAGCCGGCGCTCGAACCGGCGCTCCCCGACCTGATCGCCGAGCCGGTGCGATGAGCGGCCGAGCGCTCGTCCTGTGCTCGAAGAGTCCGTGGGCGCCGGCCATCCGCCGCGAGCACGCGCTCGCCCGGCTGGCCGCTGCCGCCGGCCACGAGGTGGCGTTCCTCGAGCGCCCGCTCGACCTGCGCGCGCTGCGCTCTGGCCCGCGCGACTACGTCGGCGTGCTCGCCGCCCCGCGCTCGTGCGCCGCGTTGGACCGCGTGACCGTGTGGCAACGGGGCACGCTCGTGCCCGGGCACCGCGATGCCGTCGCGGAGCGGCTGGACGCCGCGCTGCTCGCGCGGGCGCTGCGCCGGGTCGCGGACCCCCGGGCGGTGCGCGTGGCGATGCTTCCCTGGCAATGGCCGGCCCTGCGCGCCGGATCGGCGCGACGCGTGTTCGACCTCGCCGACGACTGGCGCCGGCTCATCCCGGGGCGGGCCCGCCGCCTCGAGGAGTTGCACCGCCGGATCGGCGGAGAGGCCGACGAGATCGTCGTCGTGGCGCCGGCGCTGGCCGAGCTGTTCCCCGGGCGCTCGGTCGTCGTCGTGCCCAACGCGGTCGGCGACGAGCTGCTCGCCACGCCGCCCACCGCGCGCCCGGGCCGGCGCCGCGTCGTCTACGTGGGCACGCTGTCCGAGCGCTTCGACGCCCCGCTCATGGGTGCCGTGATGGCGCGGCTGAACGACTGGAGCCTCGACCTGTATGGGCCCTGCACCTACGCCGGATCGGGCGACCGGCCGGCGCCGGAGCTGACGCGCCTGCTCGCGTCGCCCTCCGGGCGCGTGCGCTGGCACGGCATCGTCGCGCGCGACCGGCTCGCCGACGCGCTCGACTCGGCCGACGTCCTCGTCGTCCCCAACCGCGACCAGGCCCGAGGGCAGGACTCGATGAAGCTCTACGACTACGCCGCCCGCGGGCGACCGGTGGCCGTCACGACGGCCAGTCTCGAGGGCGCCGCCCGGACACCGCCGCACGTCCTGGCCGCCGATGGCGCCCACGAGCTGGCCGACTTCATCCTGGCGGCCGCGGGGGAGCCGGAGGGGCACGCCGGGGAGCGGCGGCGCTGGGCCGAGCAGCAGACCTGGTCGGCGCGCTGGGCCGCGTGGTCCGGAGCCCTGTTCGGCGCGGGCGCGGCGGCGCCGTCGCCGTGAGGGTCGCCGTCGTCACCCAGTTCGGCGTCGGCAACGCCTCCACCCGCCACCGCGCGCTGCAGCATCTGCCGCGGCTGTCCGAGCGCTTCGACGAGGTGGTGGCGTTCGTCCCGCACGAGTCGGGTGAGCGGCGCGCGGGGAGGAGGGGCGCCCTGGCCTACTTCGGCGGGCACGCCGTCGCCTATGTGCGACGGGCGGCGCAGCTGCGGCGCGAGCTGCGGGGCTTCGATGCCGTACTCGTGCAGCGCGGTGGCTATCCGATGGGCCCGGCCTTCGTCGTGGAGCCCCTTGTCGCCTTCGCTGGTCGGCTCGTGTACGACCTCGACGACGCCGTGTTCGTCCCGTCCGTGACGCTCAGCCGCCGCTCGGCGGCCACGCGGTGGCTTTATGGCCCCCAGCAGGCTCGGCGACTGCTGGACCGGGCCGACGCGGTGATCGTCAGCAGCCCGGCGCTCGCCGCGGCGCTGCCCGGCGGGCGAGCCGCGGACGCGGTCCTGCCCACCGTGCCCGACGTGGAGCGCTACCCGCTCGTCGATCCGCGGCGGCCGGCCCCGATGCGTGTCGGCTGGGTCGGTAACGCCGGCAACCTGCCGCACCTTGACCCGCTGCGCGAGGTGTTCGGGCGCCTGACCGCTGCGGGGGTCGCCCGGCTGGAGGTGGTGAGCTCACGGTCGTGGGCAGGGCCCTGCGAGTTTCGCCGTTGGCGCCTGGAGGAGGAGCATCCGGTGTTCGCGCGCTTCGACGTCGGGATCATGCCCCTGATCGACTCGGAGTACGCGCGCGCAAAGGCCGGTTTCAAGCTGCTGCAGTACATGGCCGCCGGGCTACCCGTCGTCGCCAGCCCCGTGGGTGTCAACACGCAGCTCGTGCAGGCTTCCGGGGCCGGCGTGCTGGCCGATACGCCGGCCGCCTGGGAGCGCGCACTGCGCGAGCTCGCCTTCGACCCCGAGCTGCGGGCCCGCCAGGGCTCGCGGGGGCGGGCCTTCGTCGAGTCCTACGCCGACCTCGGGGCGCAGGCCGAGCGGATCGGCGAGCTGCTGCGCGGCACGCCGCGCCCCTGAGCATCCGGCCCCTACGCACGCACGCCGGCGTACAGCTCCAGGAAGCGTTCGGCGATCGCCGGCCAGCTCATCGCCGGATCGACCCGCGCGCGGGCCTCGCGACGGACGCGTTCGAGCAGGCCGGGGTCGGCGAGCGCGTCGATGATCCCGCGCGCAATGCCGGCCGGGGTGCGGTCGGCAGTGACGAGCCGAGGATCGAGCGGGGCCAGGATCTCCGGCGTGGCGCCGACCGGCGTGCCAACCACCGGGGTGCCGCAGGCCAACGCCTCGCCGGTGGACAGCCCGAACCCCTCGAGCTCCTGCGTAGGCATCACCACCAGGTCGGCCGCGCGGTAGCAGCGGACAAGCTCATCGTCGCTGATCCGCCCGATCAGCAGCACGCGAGCCTCGAGCCCCAGGCGCGCGATGGCCGAGCGCGCTCTGGCTTCCTCGCCGCCGGTGCCGGCTACTGCCAGCAGGGCCTGCGGCCGCGCGGCGAGGATCCCCGGCATGGCCTCGATGAGCTCGGCCACGCCCGTGCGCGGCGCCAAGCGCCGCGCCGTGAACAGAAGGGGGTCGGCGTCCCGCGCCCACGCCGGCCGCTCGGCAGGGCCGGGGGAGAAGCGCCGCGTGTCGATGCCGCCGGGCAGGAGCAGAGCGCCGTCGCCGGCCCGGGGGCTCAGCACCGAGAGCTCGCGGCGCATGAACTCGCTGAGCACGGTGATCGCGCTCGCCGAGCTCACCACGACCCGCTCGGCGGCGCGCAGGCCCGCCACGGCCGTGCCCTGCACGATCGGCGGGAGGGCGTAGCTGCCCTGGCGCTCGGAGAGCAGCTCACGGTAGACCGGCGCGTGAAACGTGTAGACGTACCGTCGCCGGACGAGCGCTAACGGCAGCACGGGGACCGCGAAGTGCCCGTGCAGGACGGTGTCCGGCGGCAGGCCGCGCAAGGCGCGCAGCGCGCCGAAGGCGGTGACGAACGGGTAGCGCAAGGCGAAGGTCGGATCGTCCTTGCTCGGCACCGAGGTTCGGATCACGCGAACGCCATCCGGGCGCAGCTCGCTACGGGAAAGAGCCGGATCCAGCCGTTTTCCGACGAGCGTGACATTTGCGCCGCGATGTGCTAGCGCGGCGGCCAGCTCGCTCACGTATCGCTCCAATCCCCCGCTTTTGTCGACCGTGTTGGTGATGAGGGCTACTCGCATCGGGGGCATCGGTCGCGCGCGGCGCGCCCGTGACCCTAGCTCACGCTGGACGCGCCCCGTGTGACCCGTCATTCGTCCAGCGCGCGGACGGCAAGTCGTCCAGGCTGGCGGCCATTAAGGCGTCCAGGCAGGCGATCCGTTCTGGAGTGGAATGCGACGATCGTCGAAACGAGTCATGGCGGCCCAGCGCCGCCGGCTCTCCACCGCAGACCATGCGGCCCCCTCGAGCCAAGCCCCACCCACGTGATCCAGGCCCATCGCCCTCTCATCCCCCTCACCGTCGCCAGCGTCCTGCTGGCGACGCTCTGCCTGATGATCGCCGCCGCGCCCGGCGCGGCGGCGAGCCCGAGTACGGATGTCGCGGCGAGCGCGCTGCTGAACGAGCAGCTGAGCACCTACGCCACGACCGCCGGTCCGTTCAGCGGCGGCGTCTGGACCTCGCCCAACCAGGTCTGCTGGGCCTGCAACGAGGGAGGTCCGGCGACGGCCGCCGCCACCGCTTCGCTGGTCGGCGGCTCCGGCGACGCGGCGGATCCGGGCTGGGCGGAGACGACCGTCGACCATGTGATCGCCACCGAGCAGCTGCCCAACGGCAGCTATCAGGCCGATGCCGGCAGCAGCCCGGACATCACCACGATGTTCTGGGGGGTGGAGATGGGGACGACCTACCTCGAGCTCGAGCCCACGCTGTCGGCGTCCGAACGGACTCGCTGGCAGCAGTCCCTGGCGGCGGCGGCCCGCTACCTCATCGCCAAGGGCGACCCGACCTGGTACACGAACGGCAACGTCGACCTGGGCGAGGCCGAGTTCTTCTACCTCGCCTACCGGGCCACCGGGGACCCGACGTTCCTGTCGGCGTACAACACGACCTGGGACACCGCACTGCGGCCCGACCAGAGACGCTGGGCGGGGGCGGGCCTAGTCATCACGCGGGCTCCCACCGCCTCCGATGACAGCGACGGCGCCGGCTACCTGGCAGAGATCGGGCCGGGCGGCACCGGTTTCGACCCCGAGTACAGCGAGCTGCAGCTCGACGAGGCGGCCCGCCTCTACCTGCTGTCGGGCGACCGGCGCGCGCTCCAGCTCGCCAACCTCCTCGTCAACGAGCTGCTGCCCCGGGTGACCTCCCAGTGGCTGCTCGACACGAGCGGCGGCACGCGGCACACGCAGTCCGATCGCTACGTCTATTTCCTCACCTCGGCCTTCGCGGTCCTCTCGCAGCACGGCGGGCGGGCCGACCTCGCCGGCGACGTCGCCCCGCTGCTTGCCGCCACCGCCTCGCGCTACAACGAGACCGACAACGTCTACAGCCAGGTCTTCCGTCGCGCCCTCGGCGACGACATCGCGACGATCGCCCTGTCGTCGCTGCCCGGCATGCCCCTGGCCGCCAACGGTTACACGCCGCCCGGCCTCGGTGCCACCTCGCTGGGCGCGCCGGCGTCCTGAGCGGGCGGCGCCCTCGCTGCCGCGCTGCGGCTCGAACCCCCGCAATCGTCGTCGCTCGCCGGACCGGCTGTACCCGTTTGGCACCCGCGGGAGCAAATGCCGCACACGACCACGACCGCGACTTCCCTTGAGATGCCCGCAGATCAACTGATGGGCGGTGCTGGGCTCGAACCAGCGGCCTCCTGCTTGTAAGGCAGCTGACCGGGGGCGCGCTGCCCTCAGATGTGGCTATTTCAAGCCATTTCGACTGACGCGAGTTGCCAGCAAATGTTCCCTGCGGGGAACACGCTGCGGAACACGTTCCGTCCCAAGCGCGGCGTAACTTCGCTGGCATGCGCGACGTCGAGAGCGACCTGCCCTCCAACGGGCACCTGCAGGTGATCGGCGATCGGGGCCACCGACGGTGGCGGGCGTTCTGGTGGGACGCCGACGGCAAGCACTCGCGCGTCCTGGGGCGCGCCTGGGTGCAGAGCTCAGGGAGGCGCACGCCCCGCGGCGCGATCGTGTGGCACGCGGCGGACGGCCCCAAGCCCGACCCGTCCTACCTGACGCCGCGTGAGGCAGCCGCAGAGCTGCGGCGGTTGCTCGAGCACGACGCAGCACGAACGCCAACGCCTCGCACTCGCTCCGGCGCCGTGATGACGTTCGCCGACGCGGCGCGCGCCTGGCTATCCCACGGTCAACGCAGTCGCAACCTCAAGCGCTCGACGGTGCGCGACTACAACCAGGTACTCACGGCCTATCTCCTGCGCGGCGCGGACGACTCGGAACGCCCCTCACGGTACGGGCGGGCCCCGTTCGCCGAGACGCCGCTGCGCGAGATCAGCTCGGCGCAGCTGAAGGCGTGGCACGACGCACTTCCCTACGGCCGCACGACCGAGAAGCTGCTGATGGTCGTGCGCGCGATCCTCGGCCACGCCGCGTCACACGGATGGATCGACCGAAACCCCGCCCTCGGTGTCCGGCAGCGTCCCGTGCGCTACAGCGGCGACTACGACTTCTACGCCCGCGAGGAGGTCGATTCCCTGGTGGCTGCCGCCGCGAGCCCGCAGGACGCCGCGATCTTCCTCACAGCGGCAATGACCGGCCTGCGTCGCGGCGAGCTCGTCGCGCTTCGCTGGCGCGACATCGACTTCCCCGGACAAGCGATCCGCGTCCGCGCGAACTACTCCCATGGCGAGCTGGTCACGCCCAAGAGCGGCAGGGTGAGAAGCGTCCCGATGGTCGACGAGGTCGCGCGGCACCTCGCTCGCCTCGGCCAGCGCGAACGCTTCGTGGCCGACGGCAACTCGGTGTTCGCCGGGATGGCGGGCGGCCACCTGGACGCCAGCGCACTTCGCCGTCGCTACCTGGCCGCCTCGAGGCGCGCCGGCCTCCGGCCGCTCCCCTTCCACTCGCTCCGGCACTACTTCGGCTCGATGGCGGTCAACCGGGCCTCTCTCGTTCAGGTCCAGGCCTGGATGGGCCACTCGCACATCCAGACCACGGCCCGATACCTGCACGCCAAGAGCCAGGCCGGCGACGCCGAGTTGCTCGCGCAGGCATTCGCGACCGACCGACACCCCGGCGGCGACCGTCCGAAGCCGACGCGAACCCTCTGATGGCCAGCCGCAAGGAGCTGAAGGAGCTACTCGCCGAGGCCGAGCAACAAGGCTGGCGCATCGAGCTGGGTCGCGGCGGGCATTACAAGGCCTACGCTCCTGGCGGCCAGGGCATCGTCACGCTACCCTCGACTCCAGGTGGCAGCCTCGCTCCCTACGTCGCGCGGATGCGACGCATGGGGCTCGTGTGGAAGGGACACTGAGCATGGAATACGTCGTCACGATCGCGCTCGACCACTCCGGTGATCCGCAGGAGGCCGACCGCATGCTGGACGCGTTCCTAGAGCAGCATGCCGTCGCTAGCCCGATCATTGGCGAGGATCCCGAGGCCGCCAGGATCGATGTGACGTTCGCGGTGCAGGCCGACGATGGCTATGAGGCCTTCGAGCGCGGCCGCGCGTTGTTCGCGGCCGCCACCGACCGCACCGACTTCGCGCGTCCGGTCGTCGGAGTGACGGTCGAGGTCGTGGGGCATCCCCAGCTCGAAGCTGCGTAGCGCGCGGTGTGCGCATACCTCGTCGTGATCGAGCGCGAGGGCCGCGGCTGGGGTGCCTACTGCCCCGACCTGCCCGGCGTCGGCGTCATCGGTGAGACGCGCGCAGACGTCGTGCAGAAAGCGAGCGAGGCCGTCGTCCTGCATGTCGAGGCTCTGTGCGCGGCCGGCGAGCCGATCCCGTCGCCGTCGGCGGTTGGGTCAATTCGCGTGACCGTCGGCAGCTGACAGATGGTGCGTTCTCCTCGTTCAGGAGTCGGCATTGCCGACTCCTGACTGCGCCTTCAGCGAGCGCGGGAGGTCTGTCACCGAGCGTAGCGAGGGGAACCCCGCGTCAGCGGGGTTGACAGGCCGAGCAAGCGAGCTACTCGACCGCCGATGCGGCTCGACGTCGCGTCTCGACTCAGACGGCAACCCCCTCGAGAGATCGGAAGGCGTCGGTGGTGGTGGCGGGCGGGACCACGAATCGAACGTACGACATGGACGTCCGACCGACAAGAGCGCGCAGTGCGATCTCTGTCTGCATGGGAGTCGGCATCGAATCAGGTCGAGCTCGCCCCCGACCAGTGGCGACGGTCAGGGAACGGGCATCGGCAGCAGGGTCGGGCCGCCGCGGCTGAGGATCTCGCTGAATGGTGATGTTCCACCTCCGGCCGCCATGCACTGACCGCCGGGCAAGCACGAGATCGAGGTGAATGCGGGTGTTGTGCTCACGGTGCTGGTGCCGGGATTTGGATTGATCGTCGCTAGCGACGACCACGTGCCACGGGATAGCCGTTCGGCAAACGGCCCACCGTTTCGGGCCAGCGACCCGACGGCCACGCAAGCGTCGGGGGCGGTGCATGAGACCGCGACCGGCGTGGCTCCTGCCGGGACGCGCGCCGCCATCCTCGAGAACCGACCCGCGTGGTAGCGCAAAAGCACCTGTGTCGGCGAACCGCCGAAGATGGTCGGGCTCGGCTTGCTGCCAACCGCAACACATGCACCGGCAGCAGGACAGGAGATGCTGTCGAGCTGCTCTCCGCTGCGTGTGGGAAGCGGCACCGCCTTCCAGGCCGATCCGTTGAACGTCGCGCCGAGCCACGTTTTGGTGTTGCCACCGATGGCCACGCAGAAGCGCCGCGACGCGCATGAAAAGGACACCACGCCCATGTTCGCTGGTGCCGCAGCGATCCGCCACTGGGAGCCATCGAACACGTCGACTGTGGTCGTGATGAAGTCGGATCCAATCGCCATACACCAGGCGGTCGCCGGGCATGACACGCCAGTGAGTCCGATGTTCAGTGAGTGAGATATCGGCGGATACATGCTCGTCCACGTGGTGCCCGCGAGCTGCTGTGAGAGCGGCATCTCGCCGGTGTCGCCAACAGCGATACACGTGCTGGCGGCGTCGCATGAGACGCTCGCCAACGGAAGATCTCCGCCACCGATCACCAGCGGCGACTGATTCGTGGACAGGAGGTGCCAGGCGCTACCCGTCAGCTCCCAGGTCGACGGGTATATCGCGTAATTGGCGGTGTTGCTCCCTACTGCGACGCACCCCTGCTCAGACCAGCAACTGACATCCGCCACCGACGCGTCAAGGGCGGGATCAGCGACAGCGTCGCCGAGCCCGCCAAGCACCACCAGACCCGCCGCTGTCAACGCCAGCACGACGCCGGCGCTTCGAGCGCGCAAGCGACGATTCGGACGTCCGTGCCGGCCTGCGATCCCCATGGCGCGGGCATCCTCTCACACCCAGGTCAGGCGCAGATCGAGCGCGGCCCCCCAACGCCTCCCGGGACCTGCGGAACATCCCTGGGGAACACGACGACCCGTGCCGTCGTGCCTCGCGACCTCGATAGGGCCGCTTTCCAGCCACTTCCTCCATGGGCAGTCCCGGACTCGAACCGGGGACCTCCTGCTTGTAAGGCAGGCGCTCTGACCAGCTGAGCTAACCGCCCGCCGGGTGGATGCTAGCTGGAGACGGATAGCCGTCGGACCGGACGCAGAGTGAGCGCGCGCTCGGGCGTCCAGCGGACGCGCCGTGGCCCTCTGAGATGCAACAATCGCGGCCATGGACCTCGGCATCGAGGGCAAGGTCGCGCTCGTCACCGGGGCGTCGCGTGGGATCGGCCGGGCGATCGCCGCCGAGCTCGCGCGGGAGGGCGTGCGCGTGGCCATCAGCTCGCGCACGCCGGCGGCGATCGAGGCGACCGCGCGCGAGATCGGAGCGCGCCCGTTCGTCTTCGACAGCGGCGACGTCGAGGAGGCCGGCGCGCTCGTGGCCGCGGTCGGCGACGTGCTCGGGACGATCGAGATCCTCGTCGTGAACACCGGCGGGCCGCCCGGCGACCCCAATGCGCTCACGTTCACGGAGGCGCAGTGGGAGGACGCCTACCGCTCGCTCGTGCTCGCGCCAATGGCGCTCGTGAAGGCGGCCGTGCCCGGCATGCGCGAGGCCGGCTTCGGACGGATCGTCAGCGTGTCCTCATCGTCGGTGCGCGAGGTCATCGACGCGCTGATGCTCTCGAACGCCCATCGCGCGGCGACGCTGGCCGCGTTCAAGACGCTCTCGCGCCAGCTCGCCGGCGACGGCATCACGCTCAACTCGCTTCTTCCGGGGCGGATCGCCACCGATCGGCTCGCCGCGCTGCACGGGTCGCTCGAGGCGGCTGAGGAGCTCGCCCGCGAGCAGGTGCCCGCGGGCCGGCTCGGGCGCCCGGAGGAGATGGCCGCCGCGGCGGCCTTCCTGTGCTCGCGGCGGGCGGCCTACATCACGGGCGTCGCTCTGCTCGTGGATGGCGGCACGTCGCATGTGATCTGATCGAGGTGCGACTATCCGGCCATGGATACAGACACGATTGATCAGCAGTACAACCAGTTGCAGACCGAGTTCCAGGACGTCGCCAACACCGTGCAGGCCTTCGCAGCCAAGCTGCAGGCAGCGGCGCAGGCCGGCGATGAGAACGCGCGCGAGTGGCTGCTCGACCTCAAGCAGATCGCGCTCGACGTCAAGGATGAGCAGATGCAGGTGACAGGGCTGCTGCAGGCGATCCACGGGTGGGCGACCGCCCAGGCGCAGGCGGCGGCCGCGCCGCCGCCGCCAGCTCAACCGATGGCCCAGCCGGCTCCGCAACCGGTGTACGTGCAGCAGGCGCCGATGGGCTATGGCGGCGGTGGTGGCGGGGGAGCGTTCGGCGGCTTTCTCAACAGCGGCTTCGGCCGCGCGATGGAGATGGGCGCCGGGATCGGCCTCGGCTCAGACCTCATCAACAGCATCTTCTGAATCCCCTAGGGTCGGGCGAGCGACCCTACGATCCGGCCACGCGGGCACGGCCACGAGGTATGGTCGCCGTGCTCGATTTCACACGGTCATGGCGCCTCGGTGAGGATCGTCATGCGACACCCACCAAGGACGAGGACGCCATGTCTGATGAACCCCAGCAGCACGACGAGCCAGCACTCCCGGCGGACGCCGTGGAGGACCTTGCCCCCGAGGACGCCGCGCAGGACGTGAGCGGCGGAGCAGTCGACGCGTACGTCAAGACCGAGGGCATCGACGGCGACTCGATAAGCGACAAGCATTAGCAGAGGAGAAAGTCATGTCTGACGAACCGCAGCAGCACGACGAGGCGGCGCTCCCGGAGGACGCGGTGGAGGACCTGGCGCCGGAGAGCACCGAGCAGGAGGTCAGCGGCGGCGCCTTCGATGCGTTCGCGAAGGTCAGCCCGTCGCCGACCAGCGACAAGGACGGCGGCATCCAGACCGACAGCTTCTCCTGGGGCTCCAGCGCCGGTTGAGCGCCGCCCGCGGGATGACAGGTAGCTTGGGCCGTCAGGGATGACGGCCCGCCCCGCCGGTTCGGGCCCGTGGCGCGCCCTGCGCGCGGCGCTCATCGAGACCGACTACCTGGAGCACGCCCGGACCGCCCGGTACATTCGCGGCTCCGTCACCCGACCGGACGCGATCCCCGCAGGCCTTCGCCAGCGCGGGCTCGAGCGGCGCCTCGCCGGTCTGCTCGACCTGTTCGCCTACGGTGCCGAGCTCGACGATCGGGCGGCCGCCCGAGCCCTGGCGCCGGCGACCCCGAAAGCGTTGGCCCGAGCCGGGCTGCTGGCGCGGCGCCGGGGCGGCTGGCGTGCGCGGTTGGCGATCGGCGGCCGGGACGACGTGTTCGTCGTGGGTGACCTTCCCCGACGCGGGCAGCGCCGCGACCACGTCGACGGGGTGACCAACGCGGCCGACGTGGGGCGGCGACTGCTGGTGCCGGTCGGGACCGGCCGCCTGCTCGACCTCGGCACCGGCTCGGGGATCCATGCGCTGCTCGCCGCCCGCGGCGGAGGCAGCGCAGTGGGCGCCGACATCAATGCGCGGGCCCTGCGCTTGGCCTCGATCGGGCAGCAACTAAGCGACGTCGATGCCGTGCAATGGCGCGAGGGATCGTGGTACGAGCCCGTGGCCGGCGAGCGCTTCGAGCGCATCATCTGCGTCGCCCCCTACGTCGTCTCGCCGGACAACGAGTTCACCTTCCGCGACGGCGACCGGTCCGGGGCGGACCCGCTCCGCGCCGTCGCCGCCGGGGCGACGGCCCACCTCGCCGCGGGCGGCTGTGCCCAGCTGATGTGCTGCTGGGGACATGGAGCCGAGGAGGACTGGCGGCGCGCGCCGATGAGCTGGCTGGCACCGCGCGGCGCCGACGTGCTGCTGGTGCGCATCGAGGAGGCCGACCCGGTGCGCTACGCGCTGGCCTGGAACCGGCCGCCGATGCGCACGCTGGCCCCGGCCGCCCATGACCGGGTCATGGCGCGCTGGTTGAGCTACTACGCGCGCGAGGGCTATGACCGGATCAGCTTCGGGGCGCTGTACGTGCGTCGCCGCACGCGGGGCGGGCGGGCCGGGATCTCACGGACGGCGCTGGATGCGCGCGAGGGCGTAGGCGGCGAACGCGGCGGCGAGCAGGCGGGGCGCGCGCTGGCCAACCTCGAGCTGCTCGCGCGAGCCCGCGACGACGAGGCCCTGCTCGCGCTCACCCCGGCGATCCCCGAGGGCCAGCGCGTCGAGCAGCGCCTCCAGCGCGACGGGCAGCGCTACCGGCTGCGCTGGGCCCGGATCGCTCAGGCCGACGGCCTGCAGGTCGGCGTGGACGTCAGCGCGCGAGTGCTCGAGGTCGTCTACCGGCTCGACGGGCGGCGGACGCTCGCCCAGGCCCTTCTCGACGCCGGCGTGTCGCGCAGGGCGTCGGGGCGCGAGCGCACCGAGGAGACACTGCATGCGGTCCGCGAACTGCTGCGGGCCGGACTGCTCGACGCCCGGGCGGCCGACCGTTAGCGCTCGAGGTCGGGCCGCTTGATGCGCCGCCCGTGACTCAGGCGACGAAGAGCTCGATGACGACGGCGGGCGCGCGCGCCGGAGCGCCGGTGCCGCCGGTCTGCTCGGAGCCTCCGCCCACCAGCTCGCGATCGGCCTCGGGCGGCTCGAGGTCCTCGGCCTTGACGAGCGCGCCGAGGCCATCGCGGCCCTCGATCCCGAGACGCCGGTAGATGCGCGTCAGGTAGGCCTCGACCGACTTCACGCTGTAATACAAGGCGTCGGCTATCTCGCGATTCGATGCTCCAGCGGCGGCCTTCTGGGCGATCGCCTGCTCGGTCGGGGTCAGCGCGGTGAGGTCGGGCTGCTCCTCGCCACCGGCGTGCGACGCCTCGACGAGCACGAGCCCGCCGGCACCACGCCCGAGGCAGCGCTCGAGCTCGCCCGCGGTCTCGAAGCGCTGCGGCGGGCGTCCCGGGAAGGTGACGGTGCCGCAGATGACGCTGCCCTGCAAGGCATACTCGATGCGCGCGCGACGCATGACGCGTCCCTCGCTCGCTCCCAGCCGGATCTCGCTTACCTCAGACGTGCCGAACACCACCTTCGAATCAAGTGCGCCGTACGGGCGGTCTTAATCATCGCCCCATTTGCATAGGCTAGGGCCTCGGCGGGAGACTGTGTGAGCAAATGCCCAATTCATCGCGCATTCTAGGGTCTCAGGGGGTCCCGCTTGCCGCCCGCCGCGGGCGCTGACCCGGCCTGGGAAGCGCTGCTGCAGCGACCCGCGGTACGGGTGGCGCAGGAGCGCGTCGACGTCTGTGATCTCGTGCTGCTCGGGATCCTCACCGGACAGTGGACGCGCTTCACCGACGACGTACGGCGCGGGCTCGCGCTCGCCGAGGGCGCGAACGCCGTCGAAGAGAGCGACCTGCGGGCGGCCGCGACCGCCTTCCGCTACGCCCGCGGGCTCGTGAGTGCCGCCGAGTTCACGACATGGCTGCGCGAGCGCGAGCTCACGCTTGCTGATCTTTCGGCCGCACTCGTGCGCCAGCTGCTCGACGACCGCGCCGGCGAGGACTCGGCGGAGCGCGGCGACGACGAGGCCCTCGCTGCGGTGCTGCGCGTCGAGGCGTACTGCCGCGGGACACTCGACGCACTCGCCCACGCGGCGGCGGACCGCCTTGCGGCGGCCGATCGTCTTGCTGAACGTGCGGTCGCCGAGCCGACGAGCGAGCGTGTGCAGTCGCTGCTCGCGGCGGCGCTCGGCGAGCACGCCGCCGGGCTGCCGACCCTCGGCGAGGCCGCGCTGCACGCCCGCTGCACGCGACTCGTCGCGCTCGACGCGTCGCTCTCGCAGCTGCGGGCCGAGGTCGCCACGCCGCGGGCCGTCGCGGAATGCCTCGCCGGCCACCGGCTCGACTGGTTGCGCCTGAGCGGCGACGAGCTCGCGCTCGCCGAGCTCGGTGCCGCACGCGAGGCGCGCCTGCTCGTGCGCGATGACGGCCTCACGCTGGAGGAGGTGGCCGCGCGCGCCGGCGCGAGCCCCCGCCCGCGCACCGTGTACCTCGAGGACGTCCCGGCGGACGCGCGCACCGCATTCGCGGCCGCGGCCCCCGGCGAGCTGGTGGGACCCTGGCTCCAGGACGCCGAGTGGCGGGTGCTCGCCCTCGCCGAGAAGTCGCCGCCGGCCGAGGACGACGCCCTGCTCGCCGAGCGGGCCAACGACGAGCTGCTCATCGGCGTGCTCGAGCGCCACCGCGCCGGGCGAACGGAGCGGCTCTGTGTCCTCTGAGACCGAACCGGCCGGGCTGCTCGGCGACCAGCCGCTGCTCGCCGGGCTGCCGGCCGAGCTGCGCGAGCTGGTCGAGCGCTCGTTCGTGACGCGGCAGCTGCGCTTCGGCGAGGCGCTGTTCGAGCAGGGCGACGCGCCCGACGGCTACTACGTGATCGTCGAGGGCACCGCGCGCGTGCTCCGGGAGGGTGAAGACGGCGAGGAGGTCTCGCTCAACGTGCTCGGGCCCGGCGCCGCATTCGGCGAGACCGCGCTCATCGAGGGCACCCCGCGCACGGCCACCGTGCGCGCGTCGAGCGAGCTGACCGTGCTGCGCCTCGATGGCGGCGTGTTCCGGGCGCTCATCGAGCTGCACCCCGCAGTGGCCACGACCTTCGAGCTGTCCGAGCGCACGCGCCGGCTCAACGACTTCCTGCGCGTGCACTCGGCGTTCTCGGTCCTCGATCGCGAGGCGACGCTGCGACTGCTCGGCCGACTGGAGGACGTCGAGCTCGCGGACGGCGAGGACGCGGTTCGCCAGGGTGATCCGTCCGACGCGCTGTACCTCGTCCAGGACGGGCGACTGGGCGTGTGGATCGAGGCGAGCGGCGGCGCCGGGCGGCGCGTGCGCACCCTGCACAGCGGCGAGTTCTTCGGCGAGCTCGGGCTGCTCGAGCAGCAGCCGCGCAGCGCGACGGTCCGCGCCGAGGGCGACGTGCGACTCCTGCGCCTGCCCGGCGCGGACTTCCACGAGCTCGTGGCCGAGCATCCCGGGTTCGCGGCGCGCGTGCAGGAGCGCATCGCGCTGTACCGGGCGCGCGACCGCGCCCCGGTCTCCGAGCCGGCCACCGAGACGCCCGTGGCTCAGGAGGCCTGGTCGCCAGAGGCACCCGGCCTCGCCATGACCGACCACGGCGCCGAGGCAGCGGTCGAGGCCGCGCCGATGCGGCGCCGTCGCTTCCCCTTTATCCGTCAGATCGACCAGATGGACTGCGGCGCGGCGTGCGTGGCCATGCTCTGCCGCGCCTTCGGTCACGACGTCTCGATGACCTCGATCCGCTACGCCGTCGGCACGAGCTCCGACGGCACGACGCTGCGGGGGCTGATCCGCGGCGGCGACGAGATCGGCCTGGAGATGCGCCCGATCAAGTCCTCGCCCGACCGCGTGGACACGCTGCCGCTGCCGGCGATCGTGCACTGGCAGGGCAACCACTGGATCGTGCTGCATCGCATCGACGGCGACAAGCTGCGCGTCGCCGATCCCGGGCGCGGCCTGCGCACCGTGTCGCGGGCGGAGCTGGAGGAGAAGTGGTCGGGCTACGCGGCGCTCGCCGCGCCGACGGAGCGACTGGCGCAGGCCCCTCGGGGGGGCCTTGATCTCCGGTGGTTGTGGCCGTTCGTCGCTCCCCATCGTCGCCGGCTCGTGGTGGCGACCGCGTTCGCGCTGATGGCGGCGGGCCTGGAGATGACGCTGCCGGTGTTCTCGCAGCTGATCATCGACGACGTGCTCCCCCACGAACGGCGGACGCTGCTCTACATCCTCGCCGCAGCGATGGTCGGCGTCGTGGCGCTCGCCGTCGGGATCACGATCGTGCAGCGATTCATCCTGGCCCGCACCGCCTCCCAGCTCGACGTCGACACGCTCGACTTCCTCTCCGCACGCCTGCTGCGCCTCCCGATGCGCTACTTCGAGGCCCGGCGTACGGGCGACATCGAGCGCCGCATCAACGGGATGCGCCAGGTACGCGCCGTGCTGATCCAGAACGGGGTGGCCGCGCTGACCGCGGTCACCCAGCTCGCGGTGTCGCTGGTGATCATGTTCCTGTACTCGTGGTCGCTCGCGCTGCTGTTCTGCGCCTGCGCGCCGCTCTACGCCGGTCTGATGCGCTTCTCCCAGAAGCGGCTTCGCCCGGTGTTCGACTCCGTCGAGGAGGGCTCGGGCCGCTACCAGTCGCGCCAGATCGATGCGATCCGCGGCATCGAGACCGTCAAGGCGATGGGCGCCGAGGAGGGCCTGCGCCAGCGGATGGCCAGCGAGTTCGGCCAGCTGCGCGACAAGCTGTATCGCGCCGACGTCGTGGCGATGATCTACGAGGGACTCATCTCGAGCGTCACCTTCCTCGTGTACGGCCTGTTCCTGTTCGTCGGTGCGCTGGAGGTGCTCAACGGGTCGCTCAGCGTCGGGCAGCTGGTCGCCTTCACCGGCCTCGTGCTGCTCGCCAACGGGCCGATCACGCTGCTGCTCGGGCTGTGGGACCGGCTGCAGCTCGTCAGCGTGCTGCTCGGACGCCTGCAGGACGTCTTCGAGCAGGAACCCGAGCAGGGACACGACCACTCGGCGCTCGCGCCGGTGCCCACGCTGGAGGGACACATACGCCTGCGCCGCGTCGGCTTCGCCTATCCGACCGCGCCGGACCGCCCCATCCTGCGTGACATCTCCCTCGACGTGCCGGCGGGGACGACGGTGGCGCTCGTCGGGCGCTCGGGCTCGGGCAAGTCCACGCTCGTGAAGCTCCTTGCCGGTCTGCTCGTACCCACGGACGGAACGATCGAGTACGACGGGCTCGACCTGACGACGCTGCGCTTCAGCGATCTGCGTCGGCGGATCGGCTTCGTGCTGCAGGAGCCCTACCTGTTCGACGACACGATCGAGGCGAACATCGCCTTCGGCGAGCAGGACCCCGAGGCCGACAAGGTCCGGTGGGCGGCCGAGGTGGCCAACGCGGCCGAGTTCATCGATGGGCTGCCGCTCGGCTACAAGACGCGTATCGGCGACTCGGGTCTCCGGCTGTCGGGCGGCCAGGCGCAGCGCGTATCGATCGCGCGTGCGCTCTATCACCAGCCGCCGGTGCTCATCTTCGACGAGGCGACGAGCGCGCTCGACACCGAGGCCGAGCGCGCGGTCAAGCAGAACATGGACCGGCTGCTCGACGGGCGCACGGCGTTCGTCATCGCCCACCGGCTGTCGACGATCCGTGACGCCGACATCATCTGCGTACTCGAGGGCGGGCGCCTCGTCGAGCACGGCACGAACGAGGAGCTGCTGCGACGGCAGGGCCTCTACGCCTACCTGCAGTCCCAGCAACTCGACGGCTGAGCCGCCGCGGACGCGGCCGTCCCCTACGGGATGCCGATGCGATCCGGCGGCCAGTAGGTGAAGAACGCCTCGCCGACGATCCAGGACTCCGGCACCGGGCCCCAGAAGCGGCTGTCGTCCGAGTCGCCGCGGTTGTCGCCCATCACGAACACGTCGCCCTTCGGAATGACGATCGGCTTGGGTAGGTCGCAGGCCGGCTGGGCGCCGCACGGAAGGGTGAACGGCTCGTTGGCGATGACGCGGCCGTTGATGACCGGATGACCGTTCTCGACCGACAGGCTCTCGCCGGGAAGACCGACGACCCGCTTGACGAAGTACGTCGACGAGGACTCGTCGCCATTGCTCTGCGGACAAGGCTGGCCGGGCTGCACGGGGACGCCGCAGGTGAGCGAGGTCGGCGGATGAAAGACGACGATGTCGTCGCGCTGGGGCGGATGCAGGCGGTATACGACGCGGTTGACGAGCACGCGCTGGCCGATCGCCAGCGTCGGCTCCATCGAGCCGGAGGGAATCCGGAACGGCTTGACCACGGCCGCCTGCACGCCCTCGGCCAGGGCGAGCGCCAGCGCACCGATGACCAGGAGCTCGGCGATCGTGGCCAACGGCCGCGGCATGAAACGTTCGAGTTGCGCTCGCACCTCGATCCAGCGTAACCACCGGCGCCGGCCGGCTGGGGTCGGCGGCTGCGGCGGCTCGGCCGCAGCGGGCTCGTGGATCGGGTCGTCCGGCGCCGGGGATCCGCCGGGCTCGGCGTCGATCTCAGCCACGAGACATCCGCACGCGGAACGTCCCGATCAGCGTCTCGAGCTCCCGGGCGGTGCGCTCCAGCTGCTCGGCCGACGCCGTGATCTGCTGGGTGGAGGCCGCCGTGCGCTGCGTGGCGACCGACACCTGATCGGTCGCGCTCGAGGACTGCTCGGCGACGCTCGCGACGGCGTCCATCTCCTGCTGCATGCGGCGGGCGCTGTCGGCGATGTGGTCGGTGGCGCTCGCGATCTCGGCGACGCGGTCGGTCATCTCGGCGACGGACGAGTCGATGTGCTCGAACGCCTCGCGCGCGTGATCGACGGTGGCCGCGGACTGACCGGTCCGCCGGGCCCCCTCCTGCACGACCGACACGGCCTGGCGGGTCTCCGATTGGATGCGCGCGACGATGTCGGAGATCGTGGCCGCGGCCTGCTGGGACTCCTCGGCGAGCTTGCGTACCTCGTCGGCCACGACGGCGAACCCGCGGCCCACGTCACCCGCGCGCGCGGCCTCGATCGCCGCGTTGAGCGCCAGCAGGTTCGTCTGCGCCGCGATCCCGGTGATCGTCTCGACGATCACCCCGATCTGCTCGGACTTCTCGGCGAGCCCGGCGATCGCCGCCGTCGCCTCGCCGGACGTCTCACTGATCGCCTGCACGGCGGCGGTGGCCTCGGCGGCGGCGGCCATGCCGCTCGCCGCAGCCTCGCGGGCGCGCTCGGCGGCCGCGGCGGTGCGGCGCGTGCTCTCGGCGCTCGACTCGGCGGCCTCGCCGACCTCGAGCGCGAACTCCCGCGCCGAGGCCACCGAGCGCACCTGACGCTCCGCCCCGACGGCGACGTCGCGCATCGAATCGGCGACCTCGCTCGTCGCCTGCCCGGCCTCGGCGGAGGTGGCGACCATCTCGGCCGACGCCTCCGCGACGGTGGTGGTCGTGCGCTGGATCGCCAGCACCAGATCCGCGACGTTATGAATGCCTTCGCGCAGCGCGCTGATGGCGGCGTCCTGGGCGTCCCCGACCTGCTCGTCGACGGTCAGGTCGCGCTCACGCAGGCCCTCGGCGAGCGTGCTGATGAGGGCGTGCTGCTCCTCCTGGCTGGAGAGGAGCTCGGCCTGCTGGCGCGTCTCGGTCTCGAGCGCGGAGGCCATGTAGACGAGCACGACCGCCTCGAAGACGACGAACACGGCGTGCAGCAGAACCTCGCCGAGGCCGCCGGTGGCGCTCGACACGCTCGGGAAGACCCAGAAGCCGTCGTGGGCGGCCTGCAGCAGCTCGAAGCCAAGGTGCTGCACGGCGATGAGCACCGCGGCGAAGACGATCGGTCGCCAGTCGCGGTACAGCAGCAGGAAGGCGAGCGCGGCGAAGACGTGGAAATGGACCTCGATCTTGCCGTGCGTCTCCTGGATGAGCAGCGCCGAATAGCTCATGAAGGCGGCGGCGACCACGAGCCGGCTGAACAGCGTCCCCGGGTAGCGGTAACAGACGGCGAGCGTCACGACCGAGATCGCGCCGCCGGCGACGATCGCGAGCATCCAGGTGCCGTACACCTGGGCGACCAGGATCGCCAGCGGGAAATGCAGGGCGATGAGGCTCGAGAGCACGCGGTCGGCGCGCTTGCGTTCGGCGAGGAGCATCTGCTCGGCGCGATCGCGGCTCAAGGTCGGGGCCGCGTCGGCGGCTGGGGAGGAAGCGAGCGCAGTGTTGCCCACCTCTGCGTACTCGGCATCGTGAGCGCCGCCTTGAGCGCGAGGCCCGGAGGATCGACGGGCGGCCGGGCGGCGTGGGGGGTTTGCGGGGCGCGTGCGCGAGTCGGGCGCTCAGAGCGGCCGACAGAAGTAGTGGCCGCCGGGGGGACCACCGGCGAAGCCGCGCGCCGAGGCGGCCGTGTGAGCGTGCACGCAGAGCGTGAACAGGGTCATGCCGGCGAGCATCGCCGCGAGCTGGCAGGCGAGCATCGAGCCGCGGGGGCGCGACAGGGTGGATGTCCGCAGCGCGCTCGCCCCGATGAGGGTGGCGTCCACTCGCGCGGGCCGCGGGCGCGGAAGGTGAGAGGAGTGGCCGGGAGGGGGGCGCAGAGGGTGTCGAGGGCGCCGACCGGGAGGGCGGGGCCGTCGAGGCCGATCGTGCGCGACATGGCCCACAGGGCAACGAGAGCGAGCTGCGCAAGCGCGCCCGTGCGCAGGAGGGCGGGGCGCGGTGGGCCGAGGATGGTCGCCGCAGCCCACGCGAGCTCGGCGGCGCCGACGAGGGCCTGGAAGGCGGCCAGCGCGATGGTTGGGGCGGTGACCGCCGCGACGAGGTAGATCGCGCCGAGCGTGGTGGCGAGAAGAGCGAGGGCTAGGCGCTCGGCGGGGCGGTAGGAGCGGGCGCTGGCCGACGACAACGACGCGGCAGGCAGGGAGTGCGACGGGCACGGTAGCCCTTGGGTCGGCTGGAGGACGACAGGGCTTGAGGGGTCATCGGACGGCCCAGCCAGAGCGGCGGCGCCGGAGCCCGCACAGCGACGCCCGGCGCACCGCCAATCCAACCTACTCCCGGGCGGCTCCTCAATGAGTACCCGGGACGAGCGGATGCACAACCGCGAGCGACGAGCCGTCGCTCGCGATCGAACTGTCCTTGCTAGTTGAGCCGCGGCATTCCATACCCTCCGATCGTGGAGCTGGAAAGTGCGCCTAGTCAATCAAACCTACCCGATGCTATGCAACCCCCCGTGTCTTTACGCCAAGTTGCGGCCGTACCGTCGCAAACCTGGCCATAAGTACCGGTAGGCTGCGAACGGATGCGGGCGGCGCTCAAAGCAAACCCGTCGTTACTCCGCACGATCGGGGCGTGGGCGCAGTCCTGTCTGGGGACCGGTGCCGGATACGTCGCGCTGCTGCTGCTCGCGTACCACTACCTTCACTCGCCATGGGCGATCGCTGCGGTACTGCTCGCCGACTTCCTTCCGGCGATCGCGTTCGGCTCATGGTTCGGCCTATGCGCCGACCGGTATCCGCGCGGTCGTCTAGTCGTCGGAGCCAACCTGCTGCAGGCCGGCGCCTTCGCTGGACTTGCCTTTGCCCATACAGCGGCCCCGATCGTGACACTGGCACTCGCGGCCGGCACTGGGAACGCGATGCTCCGACCCGCGCTTCGTTCGGCGCTGCCGGGCATTGCCGGCGGAGCAACCCAGGTCGCGGCCGCGATGTACGAGACGTGCCGTTACGTCGGGATGACGCTCGGCCCGCTTCTCGCCGCAGGCCTGTTCGCCCTGTCGGGCGTCACGATCCCGCTCGCACTGAATGCGCTCAGCTTCGTCGTCGCCGCTGGCGTCATGGCGACCGTCGCGATCGAGCCTGCAGTTCGTGCCGGGCCGGAAGACCCGGCCGCCGGCGCCGAGCTGCGAGCGGGACTCGCGATCGCGATCTCGACCCCGGGGATCGTCGCCGTGATCGCGTGCTCGGCCGGCTCGATCATCGCCGGCGGCCTTCTGAACGTATCTGAGCCGATCCTTGCCACGCGCGTACTGCACGGCACGAGCAGCGATTACGCGCTGCTCGTCGCGGTGTACGGCAGCGGCATGGTCACCGCGTCGGTGCTAGTCGCGCGCCGGGGCACTGTCGCGGCGCGCCTGCTCGTTGGCCGCTACCTCGCGGCGCTCGCGCTAACCGCGGTCGGAATGGCCGCGAGTGCCGCCGTCGGCAGTGTCGTCCCGGCCATGGCCGCCTTCGCGGCGACCGGGTACGCCAACGGCTTGCTGCTGGTGAGCGAAATGCAGCTGATCCAGCTCTGGGTCGACAACTCGGTCCAGGGCCGACTGTTCGGGGCCAAGGACACCATCGAGGCCACGTGCTTCCTGGTCTCGCTCGTAGCCGCAGGAGTACTCATCTCAGTTGCCGGCGTGCGTGCGACGCTCGGAGTCGGCGCAGTGATCTGCGGCGTGTGCGCGGCTGCCGGCGTGGGCCTCCTTAGCCGCGTCATGCGAGCGCGGATCCCGGCCGACCGGGCTAGCGGCTACGCCGCCAGCGGGAGATCGTCATCGACGCCGGTCTCAGCCACGGTCGATATCGCCTCGGCCGTCGGAGCCGAGACGACGCTCACCAGAACCTGAACGACATCGGGGTCGAACTGTGAGCCGGCGTGCTGCTCGAGCTCGCACACGGCGGCCGAGACGCTCATCGCCTTGCGATAGGACCGGTCGGTGATCATCGCATTGAAGGCGTCACACGCACTGACCACCCGGGACTCGATCGGAATCCGGTCGCCCACGAGGCCGTCCGGATAACCAGTGCCGTCCCAACGCTCGTGGGAGCTGCGGACGATGACGCCGATGTCGCGCATCAGGCCCCCGGCGCGATCGAGGATTCGCTGCCCCTCGACGGTGTGCGTCCTGATGATCTCCCACTCGCGCTCGTTCAGTGCGCCGGGCTTGTTGATGATGTCCTTTGGCACCGCGACCTTGCCGACGTCATGGAGGCGCGCCCCGAACTCGACCTTCAATCGCTGCTCGGGGCCGAAGCCCAAAACGGTCGCGACCGTCAACGAAAGCTGGACGACCCCGCGGCTGTGCTCGCCCGTGTACGTGTCGTCGTGTTCGATGATGTCTCCGAGCACGAGAGCCATGCCGTGGTAGGCGTCGCTCAGCTCAAGCGCCTCCTTGACGTGCATGTTGCGCACCCTCGTGAGCATCGCAAAGACCATGAGCAGCGGCGTGCACAGGATGAGACGCCACGGTGCCGGTGATACGGCGAAGGCAATCAAGACCCCGACGGGCGCAAGCGCGATGTCCATCGCGTAGACAGTTCGACTCTCCTCCACGAACTCGCGGACGCCGATCCTTCTCCGCGCGAGCTCGAAGGCGCCGTTAGCAATTGCGTCGCCAGCGATCGCCGCGGCGACGATTGCCACGAGTAGAGCGGGCGAGCTGAGAAACGACCGCGATCCACCGAAGCTCAGGATGATCGCGGGACCGAGCGCGAACGCCCCCCACATTGGCGCCATCGTCAGCCGCGATGGCGCCGCGCCGCCAATCAGCACATCGATTGCTGTCTTCACCAAGACAGCAACGATCACGTAAAGGGGGATCAGCGACGCGGGAATTACCGCGAGCGCCGGTACGAACACGAGACCTGCGGCCGCAGTCGCCGCCGAGCCAACCTGGAACAAGAGCCGCATCACGACAACCAGGAGCGCCGTATAGAGAAGAAACACGGCTGGCGCGACCATGCGCCCCGGCGGGTTCACGAGGGGCAGAGCGATGGCTCCAGCAAGCACGACGGCACTGACGGCAACGGTCGCTCGCAGGTCTCGCGATGGAAGCCTTCGCGACGAAAGGTCGACGCCCATTCGGACGCGGTCGGCCTCCGCCACCATGTGAATGGCCATAGCGTGCGTATCGACCAGGCGATCCAAAAGCTGACACCGTCCGCCCGAGCGTCGACGCCTCGTGCGGAGCTATTCATTACCTTGCACTGCCTTGGCAAGATCTGCGGAGGAATGCGCAGGTCCCAGTCACGCTTGCGAGCGTCCGCACGGCGGCGTAGTTTCGCTCTAACGAGATGGGGTAGCACGACCGAGGGAGCTTGCGATGTCAATAGAGTCCAGCACCGCCGACCTCCGCGCCGTCACCTCGGTCTGGTGGCTGTTCGTGTTCCTCGGCGCCCTGAGCATCGCCGTCGGCATCGTGATCATCTTCAAGCCCGGCAACAGCCTGGCCACGCTGGCCGTGATCGCCGGCATCTTCGTGCTCATCGACGGGCTGCTCGAGCTCATCGGGTCGCTCATGCGCAGCACCACAAATCGCGGACTGGCGGCGGTCGTCGGGGTGCTGTGCGTGGTCGTGGGCATCCTGCTCATCCGCCACCCGACGCGGGCCGTCGCGCTGATCGGCCTGCTGATCGGAATCTGGCTGGTGACGATCGGCGTCGTGCGCTTCATCGTCGCCTTCGAGGAGGCGGGCAGCCGGACGGCGCACTTCATCGTGGCCGCCATCGAGGTCATCGCCGGCGTGGTGATCGTCGCGAACCCGCACATCGGCTACACCGGGCTCGCGCTGCTCATCGGGATCGCGCTCATCGCCAACGGGATAGGCACGAGCGGCATCGGTTTCGCGCTCCGCACCGTGCACAAGGACCCGGCCGCCTACGCCGCGTGAGCCCGCGGAGCGCGGCTATGCGGCGGCGACGCTGACGAGCTTGACGAGCAGCACGGCGACGATGATGATCGTGTAGCCGCGCAGCAGGGCCAGGCCGAGGACGCGCGCACGCGACGGCCCGACGGGCTCGATGAGCTCGAGCATCGGCGTCGTCCAGGTCTGGCGCTGCCAGGGGGTGAGCTGCTCGATCGGAGGCCGGTGGGGACCTGATCTGAGGACCGGTACCGCCAGGAGCATCGCCCCGCCGCCGAAGAGGCCGAGGGTCACCAGCAGCGCGTGGCCGACGCTCGTGCTCGGAAGCACGGTGGTGATGGTGAGCATCGTCGACAGTCCGAGGATCACGGCCACGGCGATCGCGCCGATGGCATTCAGCCAGCGAGGGTTCGTGAGCGGCCCGAGAAGCTGCTCGTCGTTGCACAGCATGAGCAGCAGCACGAGCGTGGTCGGGAGCAGGATTCCGGCAAGCGCCTGAACGAGGGTGGTGATGACGCCGAGCGGAGCGTGGGGGATCAGCACGGTCGCCGCGGCGGCCAGGACGAGCGCGGCGAAGCACGCGTGGAAGGTCGTGGCGTCGCGAACGCCTCGGTGCAGCGAATGCTTGACGCCGAGAACCTCGCTCGTGGCATACGAGCTCGACAGCGAGATGGCGCCCGCTCCGAGCAGCGACGCGTTCAGCAGCGCCGCCGCGAAGAGCGCGCCGGCGGGCGCGCCGAAGCGTGCGCCGAGCGTATGCGCCACCGTGCCGGCGTCGGCGAACTGGCCCGTCGCGGCACCGCCGTGGCTGAACGCCGCGGCGGCGGTGATCATGACGGCGCCGGCGGCAGCGACGAACACGAGGGCGCCCACGGCGGTATCGATCCGCTCGTAGGGGAGCCAGCGTGGAGTGATGCGCTTGTCGATCACGTTCGATTGCTGGAAGAAGATCTGCCACGGCGCGATCGATGTTCCGACCAGGGCCACGAGCAGCAGCAGCGTCGAACTGGCGGCGCGATGGTCAAGGCCCGGGACGAGTCCCCCGGCCACGGTCAGCGGCGCCGGATGGTGGAGCACGGCGAGGGGAACGATGAGCAGATCGGCGATCACCAGCACGTACATCGCGCGTTCCCAGCGGCGGAAGCTACCGGTCGCGGTCATCGCGATCAGTCCGCGCGGCGGCCAGCGGGACGGCGAGGTACTTGCTCACGCCGAAGTAGGCCAGCGCCAGCGCCACGCCGATGAACTCGGTTACGAGGATCGCGAAGTTGAGGATCATCAGGTCGCCGAGCGAGAACGCGCACCACAGCCTTCCGAAGCGCTCGCGGATCAGGCGCGCGTGTCCGCTGCCGGTCACCGCGCCGAGCCGGGCCGCCATCTCCTGGCTGACGAACAGCACTGGGGCGAGCAGCAGCAGCGTCCAGAGCAGGCGCACGCCGTCGCGCTGGCCGGCCTGGGCGAACACGGACACCGTGCCGGCATCGTTGTCGGCCGCCATCACGATGAGCCCCGGTCCGAGGACGGCGAGCATCGTCGTGATCCGCCGCCGCCGCGTGAGACGCGGACCGGTGTCGAACGAGGCGATGGTGCCGAGGGCGCCCTCGACGTCGCCGATGTGAGCGCGGTCGAGCGCGCCGCGCCGATCGGCGGAGAGGCCGAACGACGGCGCGCTCGCCGTCACCGGGACTCCCTGAGCGCCGATGCGCGATCCGGCGCGATCACGATGGGCGCCCTCCGGCGGCGGCTGCCCCCGGCGCCGCGGCCGGCCCCGCATGAGGTTCGCGCAGCGCGAGGACGTGCTGGTGGGCCTCCTCCAGCAGTCCGCGAACGTGCTCGTCGCGCAGGGCATAGAGGCGCTCGCGACCGCGCCGTTCCACGCTCACCGCTGCGTGATCGCGCAGCACGCGGAGCTGGTGCGAGACGGCCGACTGCTCCATCCCCACCGCCGCGATGATCTGCGTCACGGTCATCGGCCCAGCCCGCAGGCACGCCAGGATCTGCAGGCGACTCGGGGTGGCCAGCGCGAACATCGTCTCGGCGAGCTGCTCGGCAACGTCGGCGGCGAGCGGCGTGATCTGAGCGGGCGGCTTCTTGGCTGGCATGCGTGTCCTGCGGCGCGAGTGCCCGGGCATCCTAAGCGCGCCGGCCGCGGCACGGGAAGGGGAGGACGCGGGGGCGCCGTACTATATGCGGGAACCGTTCATATGAAGCTCGCCGGGACGCTCTTGCCCGCAGCGATGGATGACCCGATGCCGACCCCCGACGACACGCCCCCCAACCACCACCGGAGAATGCTCAAGCGCTTTGCCCTGGCCGGCGTGCTCATCGTGGGGCTGACGGCCGCCGCCACCGCGACCGCCGGGATCGAGGCGATCCAGTCGGTCGCCGCCGACCTCGCGCTGGGCGGCAAGCCGATCCACTCGACGCAGCTGACGGCCGCCCAGGTCGGTGCGCCGCAGACGATCCTGATCATCGGCGACGACCACATCGGACCGACGACGACCTACAACACCGGGGGGTCCGACAACGTCCACGGCGTCCACCTGCTGCACGCCGACACGATGATGCTGCTGCGGATGGACCCCAACCAGGGTCAGACGTCGATCCTCTCGATCCCGCGAGACCTCCTGGTCAACTTCACCTACCAAGGGCACGCCTACCAGGACCAGAAGTTCAACTCGGCGTACTCGATCGGTGGCGCTGACCTCGTCCTCAAGGTGGCCAAGGCGACGTTGCCCGGGATCACGATCAACCACGTCATCGACGTCAACTTCGCGTCGTTCCTCGGACTCGTGGACGCGATCGGCTGCGTCTACATCGACGTCGATCAGCATTACTACAACCCGCCCGGGGACAGCTACCTCGCCATCAACATCCAGCCCGGGTACCAGCGCCTGTGCGGCGAGAACGCGCTCTCCTATGTGCGCTACCGCCACACCGACTCCGACTTCGTGCGCGTCGCGCGTCAGCAGGACTTCATCCGGCAGGCCAAGGAGCAACTCGGCACGTTCGGGCTGCTCACCAAGTACAGCCAGCTCGCGCGGGCGTTCGGGCGAGCGATCTCCACCGACATTCGCGGCACGCGCGAGGTCGCAGCGCTGCTCGAGCTCGCCGTGTTCTCGACCTCGCGGCCGATCCGCCAGGTCCCCTTCCAGGTGTCGAACGTCGACGCGGTGCTCAACGGCATCGACTACGTCACCGCCACCCCCTACGACATCGAGCAGACGCTCCACGACTTCCTCGACGAGAACCAGACGACGACGCTTTCGACGGCACGAGCGGCGCTCGACACCGGCGGCCGCCATAGCGGTCACGAGAGCACGGCGGCGCGCGACGCGCGACTCGGGCTCGTCCCGATCTCGGGCACCGTGCGGGCCGACGCGATGCAGATCGCCCCAGGGGTGCCCTTCCCGCTCGTCATGCCGAGCATCGAGACCGATCCGGCGGTGCCGAACGACTTCCACCCCTATACCGTGCGCGATCAACAGGGCCACCTCCGCCACGGCTACCGCGTCGACTGGCAGCAGGATCAGCTCGGCGGCTACTACGGGATCGAAGGCATGGACTGGACCGACCCGCCACTGTTCGCCAACCCCACGCAGACAGCCACCATCGGCGGCCGCCAGTACATGTTCGTCGACGACGGCGCGCACATCCACGACCTCGGCTGGATCGACGGGCGGGTTCTCTACTGGGTCAGCAACACCCTGCGCGAAGACCTCACGAACGCACAGATGCTCGCGATCGCCCAGTCGGCGCATCCGCTGCGGTGATCTGAAGGAGCGAGGACTCGAGCATGGTCGCCCGCCTCAGGCCGGGTGATGGCCTGTCGTCCGTATCTGCTCGGTGTTCGCGCGAGACAGCGCCCGCGATCTAGGGTCCGAGGGTTGATGTCGCGCGACGGGAACGATATGCATCGCAACAGAACCGTACGACTGTGACGTCGTCGCGGACAATCCAACCTAAGGGGGCGCATGGGTCTGTTCAAAACGGTCCGCGGCGCGCAGAAGCAGTCGAAGGAGTACAGAAAGGCAGGGAACGACTGGTTAGCTGGCGATCCCGAGTCACTCTCCCAACTCCCAGGGACGCCCGCGGGGCTCGACGGTCTGCTCCGATACCGCGATCTCTCGCAGAAGATCGCCAAGGCTGGTGTGGATGCGCCAGCGGTCTTGACGGCCATCGACCGGGGTGCGCCGCTGCCGGGCGGCAATGGGCTCACCGCCACCTTCGAGGTGACGATCGCGCCAGCCGACGGCGACCCCTACCCCGCCGTGATCACGCAGCCGATGATGGAAGCCCAGCTCGACGACGTTTCGCTGGGGCAAGCGGTCACCGTACGCTATGACCCCGACGAGCCAACTTCGGCGCTCATCTACAGCTGGTGAGTCGAGCGCCGTGGTAAATCTCTGGGATCGCGCCGCCCACAAGCTCGAGGCGTCGTTAGTCGATTCAGGGCGTCCCGCAAAGGCAACCGTGCTCGAAGCGCGGCAAGCGGCTACGCGGCTGCAGGAGGCAGTCGGATTCAAGCCGGGTGAACTGTTCGTCGCGTGGCTCGCCGCACTTCGTGTTGAGCCGGAGAGCGAACCCGCCTTTGAGCTACGCCTGAAGATAGATGTGCGTGACACCATCACACTCGTGAGCGGGTTCACGCTTCAGGTCTTATACGACCCTGCAGATCCCACACGAATGACCGTGGACCCGAAGACCGTCCCGAGAACGACAGACGACGCGCTCGCCTGGTTCGCACGCGCCCAGGCCGAAGCCGAGGGTTTCGATCTAACGGGATTGGAGGGCGCCACAGGCCCGGAGATCGACGAGGCCGTCCGCCGCACGCGCAACGAGGCGGTAAATCGGTCAATGGCGGAAAGCTTGAAGGCCCGGCGAGAGGGAGCTCAGGGCCCGACAACCACACCGCCCGCACAATTCAGGGTCGACATCGCGACCAAGATCGAGCAGCTCGACCGGCTACAGGCGGCCGGGTTGATCGACGACGCGCAGTATCAAACCAAGAAGCAGCAGCTCATCGACCGACGCTAGCCCACGAGGCAGATCATCTCGCTAGCCGAGCGCTGTCAGTTCTTGGCGTGCGGGCGCTCGTGGCCGAACGGCGTGCCTCCCCGGACGCCCGCCTTGAGCGGAGCGTGGAAGGGAGGGGTCGGCCCGAGTGCTGTCCGGGACGCGCGGGCGCCGCTGGGGCTCTGGTCGCGGGAACCTTCCGCGGCCCGGCGGGGGTTGTATGGGGTGATGGACGACTTCGACGAGTTCGTGGCCGGCAACCTCGAGCAACTGCTGAGGACGGCTTACCTGATCACGTGGGATGCGGGCGAGGCCGAGGATCTCGTGCAGGAGTGCCTGTTGAAGGTCGCGCGGCGGTGGCCGCGTGTGCGACGGATGGCGCAGCCACGGGCGTACGCCCGGCGGATCCTCGTCAACCTGGCGCTCGATGATGCCCGCGGCCGCGCCCGACGCAGCGGCGAGCTCGACGGGGTGTCGGCCGTCACCGACGAACCGGCTGGGGATCTGCTCGTCGGGCTCGAGACGCGTGCGGAGCTGCTCGACGCACTCGCGCGCTTGACGCCGCGTCAACGGGCCGTGCTCGTCCTGAGGTACTTCAACGACTTGACGGAGGCCCAGACGGCCGAGGTCCTCGGCTGTTCGCCGGGGACCGTCAAGAGCAACGCCTCGCGCGGACTCGCGCGGCTGCGCGAGGCGCTCGCACCAATCCCCAACCCAACACGGGAGCTCTGAAGGCAATGCCCGACCAACTCGAACGGAGCCTGCGCGAAGCCCTGTCCCACCGGGCGGCGCAGCTCGATCCAGACTCGATCGCCCGACTGCGCGCGATCGACTACCACCCTCGCCGACGCCGACTCGGGACGCTTCCTGCGATCGGTGCACTCGGCGCCGCCGGCACGGGGGCGGCGATTGCCGCCCTCGTGACCCTCGGCTCGAGCGCTGCACCGGCGTTCGCCGGCTGGCAGCCGACGCCGACCGCCCCGGCGCCGGGGCAGCTCGCCCAGGCAGCACAGGCCTGTGGGCAGGGTCTCGGGAGCCCGGTTCTGAGCGACTCGCGCGGTCCGTACACGGCCTCGATATACGCCGACTCGACGACCAGCGACGTGTGCCTGAGCGGCAATGGGGTCTCGATGTCTTCCAGCTCCACCTCGGGGGCGCCCACCGGCATCGCGGCGGGCCAGATCGAGCTGGCTGGAGGTGGCACGCGGGACTCCGCCGGTAACGCGTTGACGCTCGTCGACGGCCGGATCGGCGCGGGCGTCACCGCGGTCACGATCGCACGCAGCGACGGCAGCTCCGTGCAGGCGACCGTCGCGGGCGGTTGGTACCTGGCGTGGTGGCCGGGCGCCGTCGCGGCGACCAACGCACAGGTCACAACGGCTTCCGGGACCAGCACCCAGACGTTCCCATCGGCGCCGGCCCTACCCACGCCGGTATGTCCGTCCGGGGCCCACTGCGCCGGCGGCTACTCGTTCGGCAGCGGCATCGGCACACACTCCGGCAGTCAGTCGACGACGGTGGGCCACTTCGGTGGCATGCCGCTGTCGTCTGGTCAGGCATCTACACCGTCGACGGCGAGCACCACAACCACGACGACGCCGACAACGAGCAGCAGCACCGCCACGACCGCGACCACCTCCGCGACGACGAGCTCGCCCCAGTAGCAGCGCCGGCGCCGCCGGGGGTGGTCGACAAGCCACCCCCGGCGGAGGTGCCGTCCGCCGGCTTTATGCGGCCGGCGATGACGAGCTCAGAGCAGAAGCGATCGGTCAACTGCTCGCACTCGCCGCTGGCGCGGCGCAGAGCCTACGACAGTACCCCCAGGGGGAATCGAACCCCCGCTACGGGCGTGAAAGGCCCGCGTGCTGACCGCTACACCATGGGGGCGGGCGGAGGGGTCAGTGTAGTCGCGGCTAGGATGAGCGGAGTCTGCCGTCTCACCCGTGCGCAACATTGCCAAATCAGGCGTAAAGGTCCGCGGCAAGCCCGCCGATACGTGACGAGGCTGCTCGCCCTGGTCGGGCGGCCAGTGCACATCGCATACGAGGGGTCGCCGGCTTCTGGCCGGTGGTGTTCTCACCCGAGACAGATTGATGCGCCCAACGCCTCAGCTGCCCACCCACAATCGTTCCCCCGCTGTCGGGGCGGCTCGCTGACGACATGGACGGCCTCATTCCGAGTCCGGTGGTCGACGAGTTCCTGACCCAGGTCTTCTCCTTCCCGGATCCGGACGCGTCGACGCGCTACGCGCTGAGCCGGGTCGCGCAGGTCCACGACGCGACCGCGGCGGCGATCGTCTCCGGTGGCGAGGTGACCGCCTCGGTGGGGTTCGGCAGCGGCCCACCGGCCCGGGAGCTCCGCGGAGCCGTCGCCGATGGCGGTCGAACGGCCGAGCTCGCCGGCCTCGGCGCCTGCCGCCTCACCGTCGTCCCGCTCGACGATGCCGCCTCGGGCCATCTCGTGCTCGTCCAGCGCGGGACGGCCGAGCTGACCGATCCCCAGCTGGCGCGGTTGCGCACGATGGCGCGCGTCCTCGGGGTCGCGGCACGATCATTGCGCAGCCTGGCCGCGGAGCGAGCGCTCCGCGCGCACAGCGAGCAGCAGGCCGAGGAGAACGCCTGCCTCCTCGAAGCGCTCGGTGAGCGCCAGGCGCTACTGGAGCGCCTCAGCAAGATCCAGCGGCTGATCGTCGATCGCGTCGTGCTGCAGGACGTGCTCGACGCGATCGCCGCGAGCGCGGGCGAGCTGATGCACGACGAGGTCGTGGTGCTGCGACTGGTCGACACCGACGATCCCGAATGGATGACCACCGTCGCCAGCCAGGGGATTGCCCGCGGCCCGAACGACGGACTGAAGCGCGACCGCATCTCCCAGGGTCTCGGCGGCCGGGCGATCCGTGAGCGGCGCGTCGTCATCAGCCACGACTATCCGGTCGACCCCGACGCGCTGCCGAATCTGCGCAAGGCCGGGCTGCGGGCCGCCATGGCCACGCCGGTGCTCGAGAACGGCGTCGTCGTCGGAAGCCTCACCGTGGGCAGCTTCCGCAGCGGCCGCCTGTACACGCGCAGCGAGCAGGACGTGCTCAAGGCGTTCGCCGAGCACGCGAGCATGGCGCTTGCCGATCACCGCAACTTCGACTCGGCCGTCCATCGAGCGTTCCACGACATGCTCACCGACCTGCCCAATCGAGCCCTGTTCCTCGATCGTCTCGAGCAGGCGATGCTGCGCAGCGAACGGTCGGGAGCTCTGACGGCGGTTCTGTTCCTCGACCTCGACGGGTTCAAGCGCGTCAACGACAGTCTCGGCCACGCGGCGGGCGATCAGCTGCTCATCGAGGTCGCCGGGCGCCTGGAGGACTGCCTGCGGCCGTCCGACACCGCCGCACGCTTCGGTGGGGACGAGTTCGCGATCCTGCTCGAGGACCTCGAACGCGGCGCCGATGCCACGATGGTCGCGAGCCGCATCATGGCCTCGTTGCAGGAGCCGATCGTCCTGCAGGAGCGGCGCGTCGCCGTGAGCGCAAGCATCGGCGTGGCGCTGCAGCGCGAGCCGGGCGAGGACCTGCTGCGTAATGCCGACCTGGCGATGTACCGGGCGAAGAGCCTGGGCAAGAGCCGCTACGAGGTGTTCGACCCGGCGCTGCACACGGTCGTGATGGAAAAGCTGCGTCTCGAGAGCGAACTGCAGAAGGCCGTCGAGAACGACGAGTTCCGGCTCGAGTTCCAGCCGATCGTCGAGGTGGACACGGGGGCGATCGCCGCGGTCGAGACGCTCATCCGCTGGCAGCATCCGGCCGACGGCCTGCTGTACCCGACGGACTTCATCGGCGTCGCCGAGGAGACGCGGCTCATCAGCGCGATCGGGCGCTGGGTCCTCAACGAGGCCTGCCGTCAGGCCGTGCGCTGGCAGAAGCGCTTCCCGAGCACGACGCCGCTGGCCATCACCGTCAACCTGTCGGTGACGCAGCTGCAGCAGCCGGGTCTCATCTACGAGGTGGCCGAGGCGCTCGAGCGCTCCGGGCTCGCCCCCGAGAGCCTCATCCTCGAGATCACCGAGACGCTCCTGATGGATAACGTCGACCTCATGGCCGAGACATTCGACGGCCTCAAGCGCCTCGGCGTGCATCTCGCCGTCGACGACTTCGGCACCGGCTACTCCTCGCTGCAATACCTGCGCCGGTTCCCGATCGACATCCTCAAGATCGCCAAGCCCTTCGTCGACGGCATCGCCGCGCCCGGAGGCTCGACGCTCGCGCGGGTGATCGTCGATCTCGGCCAGAGCCTCGGCCTGCGCGTCATCGCCGAGGGCATCGAGGAACAGGACCAGGTCGACGAGCTGCACCGCATGGGCTGCCGCTGGGGCCAGGGCTTCCACTTCGCGTACCCGCTCCGCGAGGAGGCGATCGACGCGCTGCTCGTGCGCGATAGCTCGATCGCGGGATGGCCGCATCGCGAGAAGACCGCCGACGGCCCGCCGGCCGCCACGGATGTGTCGATCCTGCGTCCGAGCGCCGAGGCCGCGACCGACGACGACGAGCTCCCGCCGCTGCGACTCATCGCCGGCGAGTAGGCCTACGCCAGCGGCTCGCGGCGCATTCGGCGCCGCGAGCGCCGTATGGAACACTGGCCCGGCGCGGCTAGCTCATCGGGTAGAGCACCGGACTTTTAATCCGGCGGGCTGGGTTCGAGTCCCAGGCCGCGTATTACTCATATGTGGCGCCCGCCTGCCCTACTGCAGCTTGATCTGGCCGCGGTGGGAGACTAGGGTGCGCGACACATGGATGGGGGCTTTGTCCGGGTGTGGGCGCCGCGGGTGGTGGCGGGCAGGCGTGGTTGGGTGGTCCTGGGGTGGCTGGTGCTCCTGGTTTGCCTGCTGGGTCTGGTGTTCGGCGCAGCCGGTGCGCGGGCGGCGACGACCTTGTATGCCTACGCGGATGGGACGGGTACGCCGGCCGGGTGTCCGGCGGAGAGCACGCCTTCGACGGGGTGCTCGCTGCAGACGGCGCTGGGGGACGCTCAGGCGGGGGATACGGTGATGCTGGCTACCGCCGGCCAGAGCGCGGGTGGGACAGACTATGTGGGTAACTGGTCGATCGGCACGGCGGGGACGTCGGCGGCTGAGCCGGTGACGATCGACGGCTCGGACGTCCGCGCCGCCACCCTGGACGGCGACGACGGCCAAAGCGGTGGCTGCTCGACCGGGTCCTGCGACGGGCCTGTGCTGACCGTGAGCGCGAGCATGTCCCTGGCGATCAAGGACGTCACGGTCCAGAACGCCGACAACACCACATCGGGCGATGGCGGCGGGCTCCAGAACGATGCTGGCGCGACGGTCGCGATCACCGGCTCGACGTTCACTGACAACACGGCCGCCGGGCTCGACGACGATGGTGGCGCGATCGACAACGCCGACCACGGCGGGTCGGGGACGGTCACGATCTCTGATTCGACGTTCAGCGGCGACAGCGCGGTCGATGGTGGGGAGATCGACACCAGCGACAACGGTGGAAACGGGGTGCTGGTGCTGTCGGCCTCGACGCTACAGGCAGGCGGGGGTCCGGATGTGACTGCGGGACGCAACGGCGGGTCCGGGCTGGTGCTCGTGGCCGGGGACGTGTTCGCCGGCGGATGCCAGCAGAACGGTGGCACGTGGCTCGAGGGCGGCTACGACGTGGGTGCCGACGCAACGTGCGTGACCAACGGCGTCGACGGCGATGTGAATGCGGGCTCAGTTGCGGCGCTGAAGCTCGGGTCGCTGGCGGATAACGGCGGGCCGACGCAAACGATCGCGCTGGGGGCGGGCAGCCCGGCGATCGGGATCATCCCGGACCCGACCTCGGGGATGATCAACGGCCAGTCGGTAAAGCTGTGTCCGGGGCCCGATCAGCGTGGGTCGCCGAGGCCGGGTGTGGCCGCGAGCGGGTGTGACGCGGGCGCGTTTGAGACGCAGGATGTGGGGGATCTGTACGCGTACGCGGCCGGCAGCTCGAGCAGCTCCAACTGTCCGCTGACGACGGACCCCAGCACTGAGTGCCCGCTGGGCCGGGCGTTGGCGCTCGCCGGCGCCGGGGACACGGTCAAGCTGGAGACCCCGGGCGCCAGCGGGCACTATGTGGGGAACTGGTCGATCGGGACGTCGGGCACCTCGAGCTCTGAGCCGGTCACGATCGACGGCAGCGACGTCACCAGCACCACGCTCGATGGCAACGATGGCAACGACGGCAACAGCAGTGGCTGCTCGACGGGGTCTTGCGACGGGCCCGTGCTGACGGTCACCAACGCCATGTTCTTGGTGATCAAGGATCTGACGATCACCAAGTCCGATAACACCTTCGGCAACGGTGGTGGGATGCAGAATGACTATGGCGGGACGGTGACGGTCTCCGACTCGACGTTCTCGAACCTGTTCGCCGCCGCGGGCGGTGCGATCGCCAATGGTTACGGCGGCTCGGGGACGGCGATGATCACGAACTCGACGTTCAGCAACGACAACGCCGACTTCGGTGGAGCGGTGAACAACGGGTCGGGGACGATGTCGATCACCGACTCGACGTTCAACGGCGGTGACGTCCGAATTGGGGCGGCGGTCGACAATGCAGACCCTGGGTCTGGAACGGTGTCGATCACCGATTCGACGTTGAGCGGCGGCGAGGCAGTCGATGGCGGCGAGGTCGACACGAGCTACGGCGGCCGCGGGGTGTTGGTTGTGGCCGACTCGACGCTCCACGCGAGCTCCGGTTCGGACCTGACAGCCGGTAGCTCGGGGCGCGTGTTCGTCGCCGGCGATGTGTTCGGCACGGGCTGCCAGCCCGGCGGGACCTGGACCGATGATGGGTTCAACGCGGCTCCGGATACCAGCTGCTTCAGTGCTGGCACCGGCGATGTGGATGCGGGCTCAGTCGCGGCGTTGAAGCTGGGGTCGCTGGCGGATAACGGTGGGCCGACGCAGACGCTCGCGCTGGGGGCGGGCAGCGCGGCGGTCGGGATCATCCCGAACCCGACCTCGGTGACGCTCAACGGCCAGTCGGTCAAGTTGTGCCCGGGCACCGATCAGCGCGGGCTGGCGCGGCCGGGGAACGGCAAGGCGGCGTGTGATGCGGGCGCGTATGAGACCCAGCCGCAGCCTCCCTCGGCGCAGATCACCGTCCCGGCCGCGGGGCAGGTGTTCACGGCCGGGCAGAGCGTGAGCGAGACCTTCTCGTGCTCGGAGGGGTCGGGTGGGCCCGGGATCGGCAGCTGCGTCGATCAGGCCAACCACCAGTCGGGCGCGGGGTTGGATAATGCCAGCGCGGGGCCGCATACGTTGACGGTGACGGCGACCAGCAAGGACGGGTTGATCGGCACCGCGCACGTCTCGTACACGGTGGTCGTGGCGAGCCCGGTGTTGTCCGTCTCGGCGCCGGCGTCAGGGACCGCGGGGCAGGCGATCTCTGGCTCCTCGGTGGTGGCGACGCTGTCGGGAGGGGCCTCGCCGACCGGAACGGTCACGTTCACGGTGTTCGGCCCGAGCTCCTCGGCGCCGTCGTCGTGTGCGTCGGGCGGCACGACCGTGGGGTCTGCGTCAGTGAACGGAAACGGGAGCTACAGTCCGTCGGCCGGGTTCACGCCGGCCAGCGCGGGTAACTACTGGTGGCTTGCCAGCTACAGCGGGGATCAGAACAACCAGGCGGCCAGCTCGGCGTGTGGGGCGGGAATGGCCGAGACGGTGGTTTCAGCGCCCAGCGCCGGCGGCAGCTCCGGCGGCACCGGCGGGTCGGGTGGCACTAGCGGGTCGGGCGGCGCCGGCGGGTCGGGCGGACCCGGCGGGCCGGGCCTCACCAGCGGACCTGCCCGGTCGGGTGTCTCCGCCGCGTCGGCTGGCGGTGGATCGGGCACGCTGCAGATCGGGCCCGCCACCGTCTCCGGCACCCTGGTGCGCTTCTCGATGAGCTGCGCTGGAGTCGGTGGGGCAACGTGCTCGGCCGGGCTCGCGCTGTCCGTGCACGAGACGCTCAGGGGCCGCAAGATCATCGCGGTCGCGCCGAGCGCGAACACGGCCAGCCGGACGCGCAAGAAGCAAAAGAAGCCACAGACGACGATGAAGACGATCGTGCTCGGCACGGCGACCGTGACCCTCCAGGCGCTGCAGAGCGAGACCGTGCGGATCGCGCTGGACGGCGCAGGCAAGCGCCTCCTCCAACAGCATCACAACCTGAAGGTCAGCCTCGCTGTCACCGCGAACGGCAAGACAGTCACCGTAAGCACGATCACCTTCAAGCTCAAAGCGACCACGCACAAGAAGACCCACCATCAGCACTGACGCGGACGAGGCGTGTGCTCGTTCGTATGCGCCGACAGGGCAGCTCCGACGCCAACGCCGGCACCCGAGCCCGCTCCGCGCGCGAGGAGCCGGCCACGCCTCAGCGCGGTGCTCGCAACGTCCATGCAAGCTGCACGATCAGGCTCTGAATATAGGAGGCGCGGCGTCCCCGGGGGCCCTATGCGCGCGACACACCAACCCATATGTAGGGGTGCCTCGGCGCAATCTCCGGCTGTACTCAGGCGGCGATGTGGTGATCGGGCCAAGCGCCAGTGCGCACACGCTCGTACAGCGTGTCCGGTGCAAGGTCGGCGCCACCCGGCCACACAACCGTGCCCGTTTCAACATCGATCGTGGCTTCGGCAAAGCCAGAGGGGGTGCGAGCATCAGTGAAGACCGGTCCCCGCATCCGGTCGAGCACATCGACCTCGCCGACAAGGCCGTCAGCGAAAGTCAAGCGCAGCACACCGTGCCGAGGCACGATGACGCTCGTGATATCAGGGGTCAGGCCGGTCATCGCAGCGGCTCGATCTCCCGCAGTATCTCACCGGCTCGAGCCAGCCTCCAGTTCTCGGCGAGTTCATCCTGATGTAGTTCCGCCCAGGCGAGCACGAAGCGCAACTGACGACGACCAAGCGTGCTCTCGATTACCTCCAGAGTGTCGATCCGCACCTTGGCGCTGCCGTCCGCGTGACGCGCATGAAAGTGCGGGGGCCCGTGGTCGTCGAAGAACATCGCGATCACTATCTCGAAGAAGCGACTAATCGCGGGCACGCAGCGGATCCTCACGTCCGCTGCGGTCGGAACTCGTCCGCCAGAACGATGTCCCCCAGAATGTCCCGAACTCCCCGAATCTGAGCGAACTTCGGCGCACCTCAGAGCACCTCAAACGCTGCGACTAGACCCGTTAGGACGAACATCTACCGATCTTTTAATCCGGCGGGCTGGGTTCGAGTCCCAGGCCGCGTACTGGAGGAAAGGGCTGCTCATCGCCTTATTTTAGTGCCGGCTGGTCGCGGTGATCGGGCGAAAATGTCCCGAGAATGTCTCGAAGGTCGATGATCTGGGCTCTCCCCGGGGTTCGTTAGCAACGGTGCACAGGCCGCGTTCCTGAGGAGGAGCCGACCGGCCAAAGGTCGGTTGCCCGACCGCGTCGCCAAGGCGAGACTGCTACCGGACGGCCTAAGCGGGCTGCAGCGCTGTCCGACCGGGCGCGGGCGGCCGCTTCGCCGCCAAGGCGGTCGCGCGCTTCGCGCCGGCCGAAAGACGGAAGTGATCGTGCGCCAGGGCGCGCTTTCCGCGCACGGGAGGACCACCGGCGCTGCGCCGACAGGCGCGTGCGCCGATCAAAGCGGGTCCGGACGCGGACGATCGCTCGCGTGGCAAACCGGTTGTCAGCCGCGTGAGCGTCGAAGCGGTCGCGTTTGTGGGCCGGAACAAATCGAGGTCGCCGCGGGGAATCGTGTCGCCGAGTTCGGTGCCGAGGCCCGAGTTCCGCAGCTCAAGCGGAACTCCCGCGAGGCGGTAGCCCTAAATCTCGGAGCAGTGCGGGCACAGCCTGCGAGGCGGAGCGTTGCGGAGCCCGCACGATGCTCATCCGCCACCCGTCGTTGCGAACATCCGCGTTCGTGGCGAACAGCAATGTCCGCTATGGTTCCGGTGCAGGATGTCAGGAGAGGTCCACCAGTTGCCGCGGGGGCGTCACCGGTTGACTCGCGAGGAGGTGCTCGCGTCGCAGCGCGGCCGGTTGCTCGCCGCCGTCGCTGAGGCGGTCGCGGAGAAGGGCTTCGTGAGCGTGTCGGTGGCGGATGTGATCCGGCGCGCCGGGGTGTCGCGTGAGACGTTCTATGAGCAGTTCAGCGACAAGGAGGACTGTTTCTTGAGCGCGCTCGAGGCCGGCGCGGACGCGATGCTCGAGGCACTCGGCCCGGCTCTGACCGAGCCGGCCGTAAGTCCGCTCGATCGGCTCGACCGCCTCCTTACCACCTACCTGAACGTGTTGGCGGAGGAGCCGAGCTTTGCCAAGGCCTTTCTGATCGACGCCTACGGGGCAGGGGGGCGGACGACCGCGCGCCGGCTCGAGCTCCAGCAGCGGTTCGTCGCGTTTCTGATGAGCGTGGCCGAGGCGCGGAGCGCCGCGGACCGTTTCGCCTGCGAGGCGCTGGTCGCCGCGGTCAGCTCGCTGGCGACCGTGCGCGTCGGCTCCGGCCAGGCAGCGCAACTGCCCGAGCTCCGCGAGCCGCTGCTGATCGTGGCCTGCCGCCTGTTCCCGGCGATCGCCGAACCCAGGGCCGAGGCCGCGCCCGCCACCGCCCGCAGGAAGGCCACGAGATGAGACGTCTGCTCGTCGCGATCGCCACCGCGACCGCGCTGCTTGGAGCGGCCCGGGCCGCCCAGGCGGTCACCTTCAAGAGCGCCGACGGGCTGGCGGTAACCTCGGTCAAAAAGCTCGACTCGCGCCTGATCGCTTTGACCGTCGCGACCAAGGCGGTGCCGGCCACGCTGAATATCCGGATCCTGCTGCCCGCTGACTATGCCGTCAATCCGCACGAGCGCTACCCGGTTCTCTATCTCCTGCATGGAACCGGCGGGACGGCTTCCGACTGGACGGTCAAGGGCAACGCCGAGTCGGCCACCGCGGGCGAGCCGTTGATCGTCGTGATGCCCGACATCGCGATCAACGACGGTGGCGGCGGCTGGTGCACGAACTGGCCCGACGGCGTGCAGAACTGGCTGACGTTCCACATCGACCAGCTGATCCCGTGGGTCCAGGCAAACCTGCGCACGGTGAACTCCCGGGGCGAGCGGGCGATCGCCGGCCTCTCCCAGGGCGGCTTCTGCTCGATGAGCTACGCCGCGCTCTACCCCAACCTGTTCGGCGAGGGGCTCGCCTTCTCGGGCGCGCCCGACATCGCCTACGACCCGGCCGCCCACCTCGCCGCGATGGGGATCATCAACGCCGCCGAGGTCGGCCTCGACGGCGTCGCCCCTAACACGTGCTTCGGCAACCCGGTGACCGACTACCTCAACTGGGCCGCCCACGACCCGGCCACGTTGGCGAACAACTTGCGCTGGACGAAGTTGTACCTCTACTTCGGCAACGGACTGCCGGGACGGTACGACACCTCGCCCGATCCGGAGGGCGAGGCGATCGAGGCGCTCGTCCACCAGGACAACATCGACTTCTACAACCGCCTCCACTCGCTCGGGATCGTCCCCACCGTGTATGACCCGTACGGCAACGGCACCCACTCGTGGCCCTACTGGGACCGCGACCTGAGCTGGAGCATCGGGCCGTTGATGGCCGACTTCGCCCACCCTGCCCCGGTGCCGACCTCGTTCAGCTACCAGAGCGCCAGCACCGACTATTCGCTGTACGGATGGACGGTCGCGATGCACCGACTGGCGCCCGAGTTCAGCACCCTCACGGCCTCCGGCAAGCCCGGCTTCACGCTGGCCGGATCCGGCAGCGCGACCGTCACGACCCCGGCCTTCTACGCCCGCCGGACGCTGTACGCCGTGACGACCGAAACGCAGGCCGGAACCAAGACGACCAAGACGGTCCGCACCAGCAAGCAGCGCGCGCTGACCCTGTCGGTCCCGCTCGGCCCGTCCGACACCGAGCAGGAGTACTCGCTCGGCGGGCCGCCGGCGCTCTCCCCCGGGACCACCGTCTACACGACGCACGTGGCGATCACCCGCGAGCGGCGATGAACGACTCTGCCGCCCAGCCGGATCGGCGCCCTCGGATCCCGCCCGGTCGCCCGGCCGAGATCGGGCGGCTGAACACGCTGATCACGGCGGCGATCGGGCGTGCGGCCGGTACCGGGCGGGCGCCGAACATCTTCACCACGCTCGCTCGCCACCGCTCGCTGTTCCGCCGCTGGCTGGTGTTCGCCGGCGGCCTGATGCCGGGCGGCAAGCTGCCGAGAATTGATACCGAGCTGGTGATCCTGCGGGTCGCGCACAACTGCGGAAGCGACTACGAGTGGCACCACCACATGCGGATCGGCCGTGCGGCGGGGCTGACCGACGAACAGGTGGAGCGCGTCCGCGAGGGTGCCGCAGCCGCCGGCTTCAGTCACCGCCAGTCGCTGCTGCTGCGAGCGACCGACGAGCTGCACGAGCGCCGCGAGATCTCCGATCAGCTGTGGCCGGCGCTCGCCGCGGAGCTTGATGAGGTAGAACTGATCGAGCTGTGCCTGCTGGTCGGCCACTACCAGATGCTGGCGATGACGCTGGCCAGCCTGAGGGTGCCCGACGACCCGCGACCAGGCGATCGCAATGCGGCGGACCCCGGTGCCGGCGGCCCGCTGGCCGGTGGCCCGCTCGACGGGCTCCGGGTCTTGATCACCGGCGCGGCGCGCGGGATCGGCGCGGCCACCGCCCGGCGCCTGCACGCTCGCGGCGCCCGCGTCGTGCTGGCCGGGCTGGAGCCGGAGCTCCTTGCGCAGGTGGCGGCCGACTGCGGCGACGCACTCGCGCTCGCCTGCGACGTCCGCGACCGCGAGCAGGTCGAGGCGGCGGTCGAGGCTGCAGTGCAGCGACTCGGCGGACTCGACGTGGTGATCGCCAACGCCGGCGTCGCCGGCCAGCTGCCGATCGTCGGCGGCGACCCGACGGTGTTCGAGCGAACGATCGAGGTGAACCTGCTCGGCGTCTATTACACGCTGCGGGCGGCCGGGCCTCACATCGCGCACGAGCGCGGCTACGCGCTGGCGATCTCGTCGCTGGCGGCCGCGGTGCACCCGCCGCTGTTCGGCGCCTACAGCGCCGCCAAGGCCGGGGTCGAGGCGCTCGCCGACGCGCTGCGGATCGAGCTTCGCTCAAGCGGCGCGCGGGTCGGTGTCGCCTACTTCGGCGAGCTCGACACCGACATGACCAGCCGCGGCTTCGGCACCGAGGCCGCTCGCCAGCTGAGCCTCGGCCCGAGCCGGGTGGCGCCACTCGAGGTCGGGATCGAGGCGATCGAGCGGGGGATCGCCCGCCGCTCGCGCCGCGTCGTCGCCCCGGGTTGGGTGGCCGCGGTATTGCCGGTGCGAATGCTGGCCCAGCGCGTCGTCGAGCTGGTGACGATGCGCGGACTCGACCGGGCGCTCGCAACCGCCCGCAAGGAGCACGCACCGCTCACCACGCTGATGCCCGACGCCGCCGAGACGCGGCGATAACCCCGAGGGGGATGCACTCGAGGAGGCTCTCCGAACCGCGCTCCTCGTCTTCCCACTCGCCACCACGAACGGCCTGCTCGGCGCGGTCGCGCGGGCCGGCACGCCTCCCCCAACACGACCGCCAACCCCTGGCACGGTACCCGCGCGGCCATCGAAGCAGGACCGAGCTACGCAAGTTCAACGCGCAAACCAAAGGGATGCGGCTCGGGCGATCGTCGCCTATGGCCCCCGGGCCGCCCGGCGATGACCACCCGGGCGCCGTCCGGCGCAGCGTTCCGCGACTGGGTTCGAGTCCCAGGCCGCGTACTGGCTGGGCGTGGGCCCGGCGGCATCAGTCGCGCTGTCGCTCTACGCCGGAGACGAGCGCGCCGTGACTGCGGCGGTTCGCCGGACCGGACCGGACCCGGCCCGACCCAGCGAACCGCTGTGGCGCTTACCCCTCAGCCGAGCGGTGCCACCACGTTGACCCCCGTGACCTCCCCACCGAGGTTGAGTGCCGTGAACTGCGCAGGGCATGTACCGGCGTTGAGACTGCCGGTGTACGTCCCGTAGGCCGTCCCATTGTTCGGCGAGAGCCACGACACGTTCGACTCGGGAATCGCCGAGCAGCTCGGATTGGTCTGCGATTGCGTCAGGTTGTAGACACCATCGGAGGAGACCACCCCCGTGTTGCCAAGCGGGATGTCGATCAGCCCGGCGTTGATCTGGCTGGAGCCTTCGATCAGGGCTCCATCCCACCAGTAGTTGCCGTTCGCGTCCTCGAAGGTGCGCACCAGCTTCAGCGCGTCGACCTGGGTGCCGGACGGGATGTTGACGCTCGTGTAGCACTCGACAAACGTGGGCTGCGTGGAGCATGCGACCCCCGAGGCGATCGGAGACGTCGTGAGCCCCGTTCCATTCACCCTGAAGACGAGCAGTGCGTTCAGCGACCCGTTGGACTCGGTCTGCTCTCCGGCGATGTACAGGCTCGCCGCGTCCGCGCCCGTCCCGTTGCCGATGTCCGTGTCCTGCACCCAATTGAGGTCAGCCGAGGTCTGGTAGAAGTACAACGGCTCCGTCAGGGTTGTGAGGTTTCCCGTGCCGGCCGGGAACTGGAACGAACTCTCGGTGTTGACGCTGTTTAGCGCGGAAGCGCTCGCCGTGGCGACGAGCATGCAGCCGGCCACGAGGCCGACCACGCCGGCCACGGGCACGCGACTAGCGTGAGATCTCAATGCGAACAGCTTCATTCGCCCTCCTCTTCTCGTGTGTTTACAGACCCTCGGCGCCCCGGCCGCGGCTCATTGCGGCTCCTGTCCCCAACCGGCAGCCCGACCGGCGCTCAGGTTCCAGCAGGCACTCGGCCGGGCGCAGCGCAGCCTGCCAGTCCGTCGGCTGACCGACAATCCGTAGTCCTACCCAACCGGAACTACCCAACTGCCCCACCAGCGCAGGCCACCAGCGCAGGCCACCTCGGGCGCCAGCTCCGCCCACGGTGACCCTTTCGTCGTGCGCTAACGAGGTGACCCGGCGGGTTGACCGGCGCCGTAAACTCGCCCGATTAGTCAAGCGCTGCACCGAACCCCTTCAGCGACTGCGGTGGCCGGCCGCGAGAACGAGCTGGGCGCGTTGGATCGGCTACTCGATGCGGTCAGTGACGGCGAGAAGGCCGTGGTCATGCTGTCCGGTGAGCCCGGCATCGGCAAGACGACTCTCATCGCACACGCGCTGCGTGCCGGGGGCGAGCGCGGATACGCAATCCTGAGCGGGCGAGCCGCGGAGTTCGAGCGTGGGGTCCCGTTCGCGACGTTCGTCGATGCACTGGAGAGCGATGCGCGGGTGTTGGCGTTGCGTGGTGACCTTTGCGACGGGGACCTCGCCCTGCTTGCGCACGTCTTTCCGGCGCTCTCGAGCAAGTTGGTAGGCAGCCGCCGGCGCGCCCAACCCGACGAGCGCCACCGTCTCCTGCGGGCGATGCAGGGACTGTTTGACCTGGTTGCGGCTGAGCGTCCTCTTTTACTTGCTCTCGACGATCTGCACTGGGCCGACCCGGCGTCGATCGATCTGCTGTGCCGGCTACTACACCGGGGCGTGGCCGGCCCGTCGCTGGTGATGCTCGCCTCCCGTCGGGCCCACCACGAGCCCCGGCTGCGCGCGGCGCTGCACGAGGCAGAGCGTCACGGACAAGCGCTCGAGATCGCGCTCGCGCCGCTCTCGCGCGCCGAGGCGGACGCGCTATTCGACCCCGAGCTGCACGATCGAGCACGTGACGAGATCTACGTCCACAGTGGCGGAAACCCGCTCTACATCCAGCAACTCGCCGCATCATCACGGAGGGGGACGCCGATCCTTGGGAGCGAGCCCGGGAGCGGCCCGGCCGAGGCCGACGTGCCGGCAGCGATCAGCGCCGCGATCGGGGAGGAGATCGACCGCCTCTCGGCACCGGCGCAGGCACTGCTCAAGGGTGCTGCCGTGTTCGGTGAGACGTTCGACTTCGACCCGATCGCCGAGACCGCGGGTGTTGACGGCGAGGACGCGTTCGGCGCACTCGATGAGCTCGTTCGCAACGACCTGATTCGCGTGGCTGACTCCTCGCGCCGCTTTCGCTTTCGCCACCCCATCGTGCGTCACGCCGTATACGAGGCGGCCGGCGCCGGGTGGCGACTTGCCGCTCACGCCCGCGCCGCGGCTGCGTTGGAGTCCCGTGGGGCGTCCGGTGCGCTTCGCGCGCCCCACCTCGAGCGCTCAGCCCGGCTCGGCGATCAGGCCGCCGCCGCCGTCCTGGTGGAAGCTGCGCAAGAGGCCGCGGGGCGTGCTCCCGACAGCGCCGCGCGCTGGTTCGATGCCGCGCTGCGCCTCACCCCCGCACGCGAGGACAACCTCGAGCTGCGCCTTCACCTGCGTTCGCAGCGTGCCGATGCACTCGCTCTCGCCGGGCACGTTCGCGAGAGCCGTGACGTATGGGGCGAGTTCCTGAGTCTCTCGTCGCCACAACCGAGCGAGCAGCGATCGCGCGCCGTGACACTCTTCGCCAGCCTGCACCATTTGCTTGGTTGCTCCGGCACCGTGCAGCGATGGCTGCTCGACGAGCTGGCAAGACTCCCCGAGGAAGAGGTGTGCACCGCCGGCGCTTTAAAGAGCCATCTAGCCGCGTCGTGCTTCTTCATGGCCGACTGGGCGGGGATGGGCAACTGGTCCCGGCAGGCGCTCGCCGGAACGTGTAGCGGTATCGACAGACTGAGAGCGCTGGCGGCGCGCGCTTTCGCCGAGCTCACCTGCAACGACGTACAGCAGGTACGGCGGTCGCTTGACGAGGCGGCGGAGCTGTTCAACCGCCTCGGCGATCGAGAGATCCTCGACGATGGCGGCGCGGCGATCCTGCTGGGATGGGCAGAGGTGCGAGCCGAACGCTCCGAGGACGCCGTGCGGCACCTCAGGCGCTGGGTTGCCATACAAGATTCAGCCGGTCAGAAACACTTGACGCTGGTGGCACAGGTCGCACTGGGCCAGGCTCTGCTGCAGGCAGGCCGCGTCCACGAGCTGACGGCCGTGGCGGAGGCGGCAACCGACACCGCGCTGCTCTCCGTTGGCGTCGTGTCCCTCGGCCCAGCGCTCACGCTCCGCTGCGGCACCAGTCTCCTAGCCGGCGACCTTCAGGGCGCGATACGTCTGGGTGAGCAGGCCGTCGCCCTCAGCGCCTCCACGTACACGACCGCGCAGGCCGCAGGTCGCCTATGGCTCGGTGCCGCACTGCTCGCCAGCCGCGAGCCGGCCCGCTGTCGCGCGCTGCTCGTCGGTCCCGACGGCAAGCCCACGCTCTCCCCGGAGCCAGTATCCGACACCGGCGTGTACGAACTGCTCATGGGCTCGGAGCTCATGCTCGGGCGCCTCGATCGTGCCGAGGATCTCGCGGCTCGCGCCGAACGCGCCAGCGAAGCCTGTGGACTCGAGCTCCCGCGCGTGCGTGCGGGACGAATGAAGGCCTTGCTCTCTCTCTCGCGTGGCGAGCCGCGCGCGGCGGCAACGCACGCCTTCGTCGCGCTCGAGGCGGCGCGACGTGCTCGCGCGGCGCTGGACATCGGGCGAAGCCGCACCATCGCTGGCGTCGCCCTCGCCGCTGCCGGAGATCGGGCAGCGGCAATCGAGGAGCTCGAGTTGGCCCACGAGGAGCTCGTCAGCTGCGGAACGGCGCTCTTCAGCGACGAGGCTTCGCGGGCGCTGCGCCAGCTCGGCCGCCGCGTGCCGGGCCCCGCCCTCGGCACCGGCTTCTCCCTCACCCCGCGCGAGCTCGAGGTCATCGAGTCGATCGGACAAGGGCGAACCAACCGACAGATCGCCGAGGCGCTCGTCCTGAGCGTCCGAACCGTCGACCGACACGTCGCCCGGATCTTCGACAAGCTCGACGTCAACTCGCGCGCGGCGGCAACAAGCGTGTTCGAGCGTTCGCGCCCGAAGCAGAGCCTGCGTCCGTGAGATGCCGTGCCCAGGTCTCCGGGTGCTGACCAAGTCAGAGCCGTCGGCCCCGTGCATGCCCGACCCGCCGGCCAAGCGTGCGGGGTGGTCGTGATACCGCCTCGCATGCCGCGAGCCAGTTCGCGGTCACGCTCGGACCGGCCAAGAATGATGTTCCGAACCGTGTCCCGAACTCGCGGAATCTGAGAGCAGCTGCGGTGATCTGACAGGCCGCAGGAGCCGGGACAGCCGCGCTTCGGGGCAGGAATGTAGCGCCCCTTTAATCCGGCGGGCTGGGTTCGAGTCCCAGGCCGCGTACCTACCTACCTCATCTTCCGCGGTCGAGCGTGCGGCCGAGCACTACGGGACCTCGCTGGTCGTGTCGGCCCCGTCGGAGATGTCGTCGGGGCGGCGCAGGGCCGCGGCGAGCTCTACGCGCGAGTCGACCCCGAGCTTGCGATACGCGCTCGTCAAGTGCATCTCGACGGTCTTGACCGTGACGAACAGCGCTTGGGCGATCTGCGTATTGGACAGACCCGACGCCGCCATGTCGGCCACCCGTCGCTCACTCGGGGTGAGCGCATCGGCGCCCAAGCGCCGAGGGATTCGCGGCCGCGCGCCGGTCGCCCATAGCTCGGTGTGCGCCCGGTTAGCGAGCCCGTCGGCACCGCACGCGCGGGCGAGCTCGAGCGCCTCGCGCAGGGGCGCGCGTGAATCGGCTCGGCGGTTCACTCGGCGCAACGCGCCGCCGAGGGCCACGAGCGAGCGCGCCAGCTCGGCCCGCGCGCCGGAGCCTCGCAACACCCCGACCGCCTCGCGCAACGTCGAGATCTGCTCCTCTCGTTCCTCGAGCGCTGCCACGCCGTTCAGTGCGAGACCGACCGACCGCGGCGCGCTCCAGCGCCGCGCGAGTGCCAGCTCCTCGTTGACGAGCTGGCGAGCGTGCTCGATGTCCCCGAGCTGGTGCAATCCGCGCGCGGCGGTTGATCGCCACGCGAACGCCGCAGGGTTCAGCACGCCCCACCGCGTATAGCGCCTGCCGGCCTCCAAGGAATCGGCGGCGCTCTCCTCGGGGCGCTGCTGGAGCAGGCGAATCCGGCTCCGCAGCTCGAGCAGAACCGTGCCCTGAGTTGTCCCGTCGAGCTGCTGGAGATCGATTCCGGCCGCATCGGCGGCCTCGAACACCGCATCGAGGTCACCCCGCTCGAGAAGAACCTCGGCGAGCGCGGTGAATGCGAGCTGAGCGAGGGGAGGCCAACCGTTCAGGGCGGCGACGGCAACCGCGGCGCGTCCGTCGGCGTCGGCTTCCATGAGCGTGCCGCGTCGCGAGCCGAGGAATGCCCGCAGGGCGACGGCGAGGGCAAACCCGACCGCCGAGCCGTGTTCGCGTGCGCCGTCGCGCAAGCGGTCGAGGTGCGATTGGGCCGCCTCGAACGCACCGGCGTGGATGAGCGCAAAGGCCGCGAAGGTGAAGCGTGGAGATCCGGCGAGAGCCTCGTCGAGGAGCTCGGCCCCGGCGAGCGCTCGTTCGGCCAACGCGATGGCCTCCTCGCGCCGGTCGCCGTTCATCACCCGCGCAGTCGCCTCGTGGAGGTCGAGTACAGGGCCGCCACCGGGCTCGACATGCCAGCCTGCGTGGGCGACGCGGTTGAGCGCATATGGCCGGATGGCCAGGTCGAGGTCCGATATGGAAAGCAGCTCGAGCTTCAGTCGCCTGGCCTGCTCCGGCTCCGTGTCGCCGAGCGCGACGATCTCCCGATTAAGCAGGTCCACGCCCTCGGCGCTGCGCCCGGCCCCATATAGCCCCCGTGCGAGCGAGAGCGTCGCGGTCACCCGAGTCTCCGGGCGCATCGCCAGCTCCGCGGCCTCGGCGAGATGCGACAGTGTGCTCGCCATCCCAGCCCGGCTTTCGGCGGAGGCTAGGGTCATGAGGATGTCAACGCGCTCCTCCCCGCCCGTGGGCTCGTCGAGCGCACGCGAGAGGTATGTGGCGGCCACCTCCGGCGCACCTTGCCGCAGCGCATGGGCAGCTGCCTCTCTGAGGACGACGACTGCACCGCCGGCGAGGCCCGGAGCCGCGCGCATCAGCTGAGCCGCGACTACGTCGGCCGAGGCGCCCGCGTCGTGTAGCTCGCCGGCGGCGCGCGCGTGCCTGGCCGCGCGGTCGCTCGCGGAGAGATTCAGGTAGACCGCCGCCCGCACGACCGGGTGCGCGAAGGCGAGGGGACGCGACGCGTCCAGGAGAGCAGCGGCGACGAGCGACCGCTGGGCGACCGCTGCGGCTGGCTCTGAGAGATCGGCCAGCGCGGCCGCCCGCTCAAAGTCCGCGCCGTCTCCAAGGACCGCGACGGCCTGGGCAAGTGCGGTCGCGTCCGGCGGCAGGGCCGCCAGTCGCCGCCACACCGAGCGATTGACAAGGCGGCTGGCGCGCTCGCCGAGATCTCCGACCGCCGAGATTTCTCCGTCGGCCAGGTCATCGAGGACGGAGACCACGTAGAGCGGAACGCCCCCGGTGGCCTCATGGCACGCGATCGCCACATCACCGTCGGCGTCCGCGAACCGGGTGCGGACGAGGTGCTCGACCGCCGCGACGCTCAGGGGTCGCGGACGCAGCACGGCTGCCGTCGGCTCGTCGAGCAACTCCGCAAGACTCCCCCCCGCGGCGGGGTCCCCGTCGTCCGGACGCAGTGCCCCGAGGATGAACATCGGGAGCCCTTGTCGCCGGCACAGGAAATGCAGCATCCGCAGCGATGGCCCGTCGCTCCATTGCACATCGTCGATCACGATCATGAGCGGCTCGCGCTGAGCAAGGGTGGCGAGCAGCCAGTAGAGCCCGTGCAAGGTTCCGAAGTCAGGGTCGGGCTCATGCTCGGGGTGGGCGGCGCCGAGGAGAACGGGACGGGCAAGCGCTGCCGCTCCGTCGAACAGCGCCTCGCGGGCTGGCGGCTCGAGCGACAGCAGCAGCGGTGTAAGGAGCTGGCGCACCACTCCGTAGGGGAACTCGCGCTCGAGCTCGACACAACGCGCATGAAGCACGCGCGTGCCGACTCGCGTGCCCTGGCGACACGCCGCATCAAGCAATGCCGTCTTGCCGATGCCCGCTTCGCCGGCGACGAGAACGAGCGCTCCCTCGGTCCGCGCTCGAACGCCGAGGTCGGCCAGCGCGAGCAGTTCCTCGTCACGTTCGACGAGCACGCCAGCCGCCGCCATCCCACCGCGAGTTTGCAACGCGTCGATCATGGCACGAATTGTGATCGGAGCGGCGACTGTGGTGCAGGGTCGCCGTCGTCACAGTGTCGGGGCGCCTCCGTTGTGCGTTGCCCCCGGGGACGTCATGATTCCGCGCGATGGCACGCACTCGGCTGCCCGCGACCCCGAGCGACGTGGCCACCGGCCGGTACATCGCGGAGCTCCTTGCCGGGCCGCCGGGGATTCATACGTGCGGTTAGGGTTGCGCGTCAGACGGGCCGTGGTGCTGGCAGCGGTGCTCGGTGGGGGTGCGATACTCGTGCTGTCGCTCGCCGCGCTCGTGCGCGCGGCGCCTTCGTCCTACACACCCACGCTCTACACGAGCGGCCTGAACGCCAACTCGGAGCTCTCAGGGATCGCTCCCGGGCCCGATGGCGCGATGTGGTTCGCCGACACGGGTGGGAACCTGGTCGGCCGGATCACGGCTGACGGCACCATCACCGAATACGGTCAGCAGCTCCCCGGCGGCGCCGAGCCCGAGGATGTCGTCGCCGAGGGCGGGATGATCTGGTTTACCGAGCGCAACGGCACGATCGGCGAGATCGATCCCAGCACCGGGAGTCTGGTGGGTCAGTACCCGCTCCCGTCGGCTGGCAGCGAGCCGGAGGGGATCGCGGTCGGGCCAGACGGCGCCCTGTGGTTCGCGGAGTCCGGCGCCCATCAGGTTGGGCGCCTGGACCCTAGCGCCGTCGTCAATGGCACCTCGGACGGCATCACGGAGTATTCGGTCCCCGGCGGGACGCTGAGCGAGGCGTTCCCCCAGCAGATCGTCTCCGGTCCCGACGGCGCGCTCTGGATGACCCTCGGTGCCGAGGGCGGTGTGGCTCGCCTTGATCCGGCACAGGCCAGCCCGGGGACCTCGGATGGCGTGACGGTCTACCCGCTCCCGACGTCGGGCCCGTTCGTGGCCGAGCCGGAGGGCATCGTGGTCGGTCCCGACCGTGCGTTGTGGGTGGCCGGGGGGCCGGAAGGCACCGTCGCGCGTGTCGACCCGGCGGCGGTTTCCCCGGGCACCACCGACGGGATCACCTCATACTCCGCCGTCGACTCGACCGGCTCGACGTTCGCGGTCAGCGATGCCGGGGACGGCGCGCTGTGGTTCAGCTTCCGCGACCCCAACGGCGGCGGGCTGCTGCGCTTTGACCCGGCGACCGACACGACGACGTCCAGTGTTTCGGTCGCCGCGTCCGTGTTCGGCGCCGCGCACGACGCGTCGGGGAACCTGTGGTTCACGACCGGCTCGCCGGCCGAGGTCGGGACCATCGCGCTCGCCACGACGAGCACCACGTCGACTTCGACCAGCACGACAACGACAGTCATCGCGACCACGACCACCACAGCGACCGCTAGGCCGACAACCACATCGACCACCACCACCACATCGACCGCGACGCCGACGACCACAACCACCACGACGCCGACGACCACAACCACCGCGACCACAACCACCACGACCGCGACGCCGACAACCACCGCGACCACGACCACCGTGACCGCGACGCCGACAACCACCACGACGCCGGTAACCGCAGCGACGACGACGCCAACGACCACCGCGACCACAACGCCAAGCACCATCGCGACCACGGCCACGACGACGGCCGCCACGAGCAGCGCGTCATCCGCCCCGGGCGTACCGCAACCGCCCACCCCCGGCCAGCCCGCGATCACGACGACCTTCCTGCCCGGGCAGATGCTCGCGTGCGACGCGGACGCGGCCGGTTGGTCCGGCGATCCGAGCTTCACGTATCAGTGGCTGCGTGACGGGTCGCCGATCGCCGGCGCGACATCGTCCGACTACACGATCGGCGACGAGGATTCCGGCCATACGCTCGCCTGCCGGGTCACCGGAACCAACGGCGCCGGGGCGGCGTCGACCGTGACCAGCACCGTCCACGTCGGCGCCGCGGCGGCGTTCGGCGGCGGCCCGGTCGTCGTGGCCTCGCTCACCTCCAGCCATGCCGTGGACGCCCCGGTGACCATCGATGCCGCGCTCTCGGGGGCGGCCGGGGGGACCCCGATCGTCGACTACCGCACAACGTTCAAGACCGCGGGCGGGACATTCGCCGCCAGCTGCCCGACGAGCGCACCGTTCGTGACCGCGACCTTCTCGGCGCCGACCAACGTCACCGCTACCGTCACGGCCACCAACGAGTCCGGCGTCAGCAGCTCAGCCGTCCTGCCCTTCACGGTCTCGAGCCTCCCGAAGGGCGCGCACGTGACCGCGCTGAACACCGGGTCAGCCGCCGCGGTCATGTCCACGAGCTGCTCGGGCACGGCCCCGGCCGGCGCCCCCGCCGGCACCGGCGCTGCCCACTCACTCAACGCCCAGGCGAACTTCTGCCGGCTGACGTCCTACGAGATCGACGCCGGACTGGTCGACGCCCAGTCGGAAGGCGGCTGCTACCTGCAGGGGGACGCCAGCATCGTGCCCGCGGCCGAATGGGCCCTGCTGAGGGACGACACGATCGGCGTCCAGTCCTTTGAGAACGCCAGTCAGGCACCGAACGTCTCGACCGCCAGCGCCGCCCAGGCGGCCGACCAGGTGAGCGACACCTTCTATGTCTTCAAGGGTCCGGCGATGGTCAACGGCCTGGACATCGAGCCGGCCGCCGGCGCCACCGTCGTGCTCGCGGTCGGCGGGACGACCACCGGCTTCAAGCACCAGAACGCCGCCTACCTGGTCAGCTCGAACGCCAGTATCTACGTCAACCTGCCCCTGGCCGGTCACAACAAGTTCAAGGTCCCGCTCAATTTCACCGGCGGTACGCTCGGCGACGCACTGAGCGGCGGCGCCAGCGACATCGGCAGCAGCCTGGAGCAGGCGGGATCAAACGCGATCCAGCAGCTGGCCGACAGCAACGGTAAGTCGACCGGGATCGTGCCTCCGCACGTCGGCGGCCCAGTGAGCCTCGACGTCGGGGCGGTGCAGTACGTGCCCGCGCCCCCGGACAACATCGAGACGGTGCGCCCGCATAGCTCTGAGGTGGTGTCGAAGTTCGACATCGCCAGCGCGCTCGCCCCGCTGAAGCCTTCGGGACTGCCGTTCACGATCAGTGGTTCGGTCAAGCCGAGCTTCGACATCGCCGCCAACGGAGTGCCAGAGACAACGCTCGCCAACGTCGTGCTCGGGGTCCCGGGAATCCTCGGCAGCGGCCAGAGTGGCAACCTCACCGGCGCGGTCAGCGTGCACGCCGACAACCCCCACGACGGCGCCTACCTCAACTGCGCGGGCCTGTCCATCGGTTCGACCAGCGACTCGACCGACAACCCCCCGACGCTCGCCGGCATCCCGATCAAGAACCTCGCGGTGACCTACTACGGCGTCGCCGGCGCGGACCTCCCCGGCTGCGTCGGGACGCCCGCCGTCACCACCCATCCCGCGGATTCGCTGGTGGTCAACGGCGACGTCGTGCTGCTCGGCGGTGACATCACCGGCCGGTTCGAGCTGGACACCGGGAAGGTGGCGCCGAAGGCGAGCTCGTGGCACGCCGTGCTGAGCTACAACAATCCCGCGGGCCTGGACCTCGCCGTCGGGTCACCGGTGCCGGTATTCCTCAGCTCGGCCACCCTCACGCTCGACGATGCCAAGCTCTCCGGCACCGTGGATCTGTTCGCCGGCGCCCCCGGCCTCGGCGGCAACGGCTGCGGCCTGATCGGGTACACCGGCCAGGTAAACCTGCAGTGGAAGCCGTACTTCGTGCTCGACGGCACCGGCGCGTCCAACGTCCTGTGCGCCCCGTTCGGGGAGAGCGACGCCTTCGTGGTCGAGGACGTGCCCGACGGCACGCAGAACGTGGTGACGGTGGCAATCAAACACGGTGAGGGCTTTGACATCCCCGGGCTGCTCAACGTGAGCGGCAGCGGCGCCGCGGGCGTGAGCTTCGGCCTGACCCCACCCGAGCTCAACGGTTTCGAGGCCGATCTCGACGGCACCGCGGATCTCGAGCTGCCTTCCCTGCCCTTCCTCGGCGGGGGCAGCACGCCGACGCTCAGCCTCCAGGGTTCGGCGCAGTTCGTGGCCTCGCAGGTCGGCATGGCCGCCTGTCTGAGCGTCAGCGCGAGCGACACCGCCGGCCAGGGCGTCGGGGATCTCGTCACCCAGGTGACCGGCTCATCCGACGTCGGGTCATTCGTCGGCTCGGTCTTCCAGGCCGTGACCGCCCCGGTGTCCAGTGTCAACCTGCAGGTCGGCGCCGGCTTCAAGTACTTCGGCCTGCCCGACGCGATCGTGACCACCGGCCTGGCGGTCAGCGGACCCGGGCTGCCGATCATCGCCGCACGGATGCTGCTCGGCAACGACATCGACATCGGCGGCTGCGACCTGAGCAACTACCAGGGCCTCGATCTCAGCTCGCTGCCGGCCGTGGGCACCGCCTCGTCGACGCGCCTCACCACGCGCGCCGCCAGCGACGCCGGCGACGCGATCGACGTCAAACCCGGGGAGGCTCAGCTCGTGGTCACCGCCGACGGGCGGGGCGGCGCTCCCGCGCCGGTGCTCACCACTCCCGACGGCAAGATCCACATCGACACCGGCGTGCCCGCCGGGCACTACGGGCCGATCCTCATCATTCACCAGAACTCGACCACCGAGATCGACATCGCCGATCCGAAGGTGGGACGCTGGACGCTCGGCGTGGCGCCCGGCTCGACTCCGATCACCTCGCTGGCCGCCGGCCAGGTAGTCCCCCCGCCCACGGCGCGCGGCCGCGTCAGCCGCGCCCGCAAGGGCCCGGGCGAGATCCTGCACTACACGCTGGCCAACGTCGCACCCGGAACCCACCTGGCCTTCGCCGAGCAGGGCGCCAACGGCGCGAGCATCCCGATCGCCACCGTGACCGCGACGGCTCGCTTGTCCGGGGTCCTGCGCTTCACCCCGGCCGTCATGGGCGCCGGCCGCCGCACGATCGTGCTCACCCCGACGCCGCCGGGCGTCAACCCCGGCCCGACGATTCCCGTGACCACCTACCTGGCGCCGGCCAGCCCGCTCGGTGCCCCCACGCACGTGCACGCAAAGCGCATCGGCAAGACCGTGCGGGTGACCTTCCGGCCCGGCGCGAACGCGTCCGGCGGCGATATCGCGGTGATCGATCTGGCCTCCGGCGGCACGCGCAGCGCGACCGCGGCGGCAGGCCGGCGATCGATCACCGTGACCGGCATCGGAGCCGGCGGCGTGGTGGCAATCACCGTGCGCGGAATCCGCGGCAACGCCTACGGCCCCGCTGCCGTGCTCATCGCGCACCGACGGCATCGGCGAGGTCACTAGGTCGAGCCCGTTACACCTCAATCTGCTCGAACGTGGGCGGCCGGTGGACGGCGTGCCGTGCCGTTGAGGGCGAGCGTTGCTGCACTCCTTACCCAAAGTTCTAAGTAAGGAGACGCTCAGATGGACACAACGGCTCGAGTGACCTCCAAGGGCCAGGGTCACGATCCCCAAAGCGTGCGAGACGCCCTCGACGTCCACGCCGGCGGCGAAGTGATCTTCCACGTCGAGCACTCACGCGCCGTCGTGGCCAAGACGCCCGACTTCCTCGCGCTCGCCGGCACCGTTGCAGTTCCGGGCAAGCGTGGAACGTCGTGGGATGAGGTGCTACGCGGCACCCAGACCGAACGCGCCAGGCGGGGACACCGAGCGAGTGTGTCGACATCAACGTGCTCGTCCGGCACCTGACGGGTGACCCGCCGAAGCTCGCGTCGCGAGCAGCGACCGTTCTCGGCGAGCACGGACCGCTTCCGCTCGCCGATCTGATTCTTGCCGAATGTGTCTACGTCCTGGAATCGTTATATGAGGTACCGCGCCCCCGAACCCGGAAACTTGTGTCCCCGCGAATAGGCCTGTTAGCACCAACCGTCGGCCATCTCTTAATCCGGCGGGCTGGGTTCGAGTCCCAGGCCGCGTACTGCTGCTGCACGCTGACTGCCTGGCCGACCAATGGAGCCTCGTCTGCCATGGACGAAGCCCCTTCCTACCCGCTTCACCGTCTGGAGACGTTTCGGCACCTGCTCAGGCATCCAGCCTTCTCGGCCAACTGGGATCGACGTCAGGTCTGTGCGGCTATGCCCGAACGGTAGCCGGGGTTACGATGCGCAGTCGCTGGGGACCGACTGGGTCGGAGACCACGACGGAGATTCTGGGCCGCCCGGGCCGGCGCCAGGTGTGGGTGCCGGCAATGATGATGGTCGGCGCGCCGGGCCTGAGCGTCTCGGAGCTCGTTGCGCCGTCGCCCCATCCGATCGTTGCCGTGAGGCCGGACGCCGCCGGTGAGCCATAGCGCTTGAGTCCTGCGATCACTCCGCTAAACCGGCGACCAGCCCGTGCGTGGACCGTGGCGCTGCGCAGTGAGTCTGCCGGTATCACGCGCAGCTCACACCCACAGTAGGGAGCCGCTGGCATGCCCGACGGCTCGTCCGTCGCGGTCACCGAAAACGGGACGCCGGCTTGAACGTCAGACAGCGGCTCGGACCCAGTAGCTCGGTGAAACGTGTGCACTGCGCTCACGTCGGCGAGCGTGGCCGGCTGGAGGGCCGATTGGCCGGCTGCCTGCGCCACAGAGACGGTCGCGGTGGTGTAGGTGGTCGTACCGGCGCTCTGCGTACCGTCGCCCCAGTTGACCGATACGTTGGCGAGCTGATCGCCCTGCGTCAGACAGGCAGTCCCGAAGTCCATGTCATACGGAACTCCCACGACGGCGTAATCGATGGTCAGCTGCTCCGTTCTCGCGCAGGACAGCTCGGCAGCGGACGCCGTCGTGGTCGTACCACCGGCGCCGAGGAGGAGCACGAGCGCCGAGGCGACCGCTGCGCCGGCAATCCCCCCCGGAGCAATCGCAGTCGCCCTCGTTCTCAACGCAGCGCACACAGCTCGGGGTGGCCTGCGTGGCGTCACGCGGCGTACGCTATCGCAGCGCGCCGGGCACGGAGGATCGGCCCACTACTTCGGAAGGTCCGATGACCCCGGGCAGTAGGGAGAACACGATGAAGTCATCGCGACTTCCGCTGCGTTCCTCGACTGACCGCGCGACACCCCCGCGATTGAAGCCGCAGCGCTCAACGACGCGCTGGGATCCGATGTTGTCCGTGCCACGCTACGAATCGCGAGGCGTGCCCGAATCGGCCGCCCCCCGCGACGGCGAAAAAGTCACGCCGGCCGCGCCGGCACACGCCTCCCTTACGCAAGAGCAGAACAGACCCGGCCAGCCCGGCAGGCAACCGGCATCGGTCGGGGCAGAGCAGTTGCGCGACCGCTGCGCAGCGCGGTGCTCGCTTGGCCACGGAAGCGAGCAGGAGCCGCTACGGCGCACCCGGGCTGCGCGTACGGGATCCTCTGTAGTGCGGGATGCTGGCCTGGGCAGGAGGATCTGCACACAAGGTGAACTGGTCTCCGGCCCGAGCTCAAGGCCCAGTCAGGGGTGCACGGTCGCCGAGAGTCGCGAGGTTGCGAGCGTGCCGCTTCGGGCTTTGAACGTCACGACGATCCGGGTGTGCAGCACGGTGTGACTTGCGAGCTTCGCAGCGGCCTGTCGGCCCGGGCGGATCTCCAGCACGACCACCTCGGGGCGCGCAAGCGAGCGCTTCGCGCTGCCGAAGGAGAGGAGGCGCGGCCGCTTGGCCGATCCGCTGACGATGGTGGCCACCGCCACGACAGTGCCGGCGGCATGGGCGTCGACTCGGACGATCAGGTCGTGGCCTCGGGCGCGCGCGGTGCTCGTTGCGATCGCGACGGGTCGCGAGGACGCTCCGGCCCGGACGGTGGTCGCGCTGCCGAGGGTGCCTGAGCTTGGAATCTGGCTGGTCGGCGTGGGCGCGCCGGTGACGAGCAGCGACTGCGTCGCTTGCGAAGGAGCGCAGTCGACGTTGCCGGGGTTGAACTGGGCGGAGACCGAGTGGGTCCCAGCAGGCTCGGTGAGGGCGGCGGTCGCGAGGCCGCTTGACCCGACCGGCTGGGGGGCCCCGGCGGGGACGCCGTCGACGCTGAACTGCACGCTCCCGACCGGGGTCTGGGACGCGTTGTCGATATTGCTCACGGCGGCCGTGACGGTGAATGGAAACCCGCCGACCAGCGTGGCACTGCTGGGGCTGAGCGAGATAGAGGTGCGGTCGGGTACCACGCCGGACGGCGCGGTGGTCGAGCTGGGAGCGTACGACGCGTCGCCGCTGTAGTTGACGGTGAGCGTGCTTCCGACGAACGGAAGAACGTTGGCGAAAATGGCCGTAGCCTCGCCCTGGTAGATCGGCGTCGGGTTTACGGGAGCGGGCGATCCCCACGGGCTGCCATTCAAGGAGAGTGCCGTCGTGCCCGTCATGTCTCCCCCGACCGGCGAGGAGATCGAGACGAAGTAGTCGAGCGGCTGGCCGTAAGCAGAAGCCACTTCGGGCTGGACGGAGACCTCGGTGGGCACGAGTGTGGACCGCGTGTCCTCGGCGATCGGGACCTCGGGGGGTGCGCTCGACCCGTCGTCGATCTCGACAGCGGCCGGCGCGATGGTCGACTCGATCGGAGCGACGTCGACCTCGCAGCGCTCGCCCGGCGCGAGCACGGCGCCGCTGCAACCCTCGTCCGCAAGTTGGAAGTCCGATGCTCCGGCGCCGAGGAGCGTCACCGCGCTGATGTGCAACCCGCCACTCCCGGCCACGACGTCGATCGGATGCCCAATCTGCTCGAGAGCTGAAGGCGGCCACGTGAATTCGCTCGGCTCGACTGACTCGCCGTCGGGCGCGGCTGGTTCGCCGACGCGAACCTCTCCGAACGTGGGGGCCGACCCGATGCTGCAGTATTCGACGTAGGTCAGCCACAGACGATCGACGTTGCCGTTGGGGTCGACGCCGATGTCTCGGATCGTGAAGTCACCATAGGAGTCGCCGGGGCACCCTGCTCCGCTCTGGGTCAATCCGAGGATCGGCTGGTCGGCAAATTGAGGGCTTGCCGCGCCGTCGTAGTCGCCTTCCTGCAGAAGGCCACCCGGCGCGGGCGCCACCGTCAACACGTCGGTCGCGAGGCCGGCGTGGCCCTCGGCGCTCGCGCTCACCGTGAGGCCCGACAGATTGCCGCTCAGCGTCACCGTGCCGTTGGCCGTATCGAAGATGCTCACACCGTTGCCGCCCTGAATGGCGCTGACGGTGAGTGAATCTATCCCCCAGGCGGTGGCTGGCGTGAGGGCCATCGCCACGGTCGCGGTCACGGCGACGGCGAGGCACGCGATTCGTCGCCCTGAACCCTCGCCGACCATGAGTGCTCAGTATCGGCGACAATCGCTTGCCATGCAACGAGGTCACGGTGATCGGGGAAGGATGAGCGCGGAGGGGACGCTGATGTCGCGGGCGCGTCGGCGGCGGGCCGTGCGGGCCGCTCTCACCGTGGGCGGCTGCGGCCTGTCCTTGGCGGCCGGATCTGCGAGGGCTACGATGGTGCAGCAGGGTCCGCCGCTCTCCTCGGGCGCTACTGACCTGGAGATGGGCTACAGCGTCGCCCTCTCGGCTGACGGCAACACGGCGCTCGTAGGTGGCCCGTACGCCGAGGGTTACGCGGGCGCGGTGTTCGCGTTCGCCCGATCGGGTTCGACGTGGTCGGCCGAGGGGACGCTCACGCCAAGCGACGGCGTCGGACCCAGCCAGTTCGGACAGAGCGTCTCACTCACGGCTGACGGCGACACCGCGCTGATCGGCGGCCCAACTGACGAGACCGGTGTGCCTGAGCCGAGCGCCGGCGGTGGTGCCGAGGCCGGAAACGCGTGGGTGTTCACGCGCTCGGGCGCAACTTGGAGCCAGGACGGCTCCCGGCTCCTGTCGGCCTCGGAGATGGCGCGGGGTTCATGGTTCGGCGACGCGGTTGCCTTGTCTCAGGACGGCAGCGCGGCGCTCGTGGCGGAACCCGCATTATGCTACGTGACCTCGTTCGCTCATCAGGCGGACGGATCGTGGGTCCTACAGGGCCTCGTGCCCACCGTCAGCGAATACTGCTCCGACATCACGCCGACGGATCCTAGCTTCGGGCTCGGCGTGGCCCTGTCGGCGAACGGAGACACCTCGATCGTGTCCGGCCTCTCGTCAACGCCTACGCCGATGGGCACAGCCGGAGTGGCGGTCCAGCCGAACGTCACGACACGCGTAGCAGGTCTGCTCGCCGATCCCGCAACGCTCGGCACACCGCTTGCTCCCCCGGCGGGCTTTCCGGCCGGCGTCGCGCTCTCCGGGGACGGCAACACCGCTCTCGTCGAAGAGGGCGCGGGGCCGCAGGTCTACGTACGAAGCGTCCCCGGCGCGCCGTGGATGGCGCAGGGCGCGCCGCTGTCGCCGACCGGTGGGCCGGTGGCCGGGTTCGGCTCGAGCCTGGCGCTCTCCTTCGACGGTTCGACGGCGCTCGTCGGCGCGTCGCCGGGGCTCGACGCCAACGGCGGAACCGCGTGGCTGTTCACCCGCACCGGAGGCGCCTGGACGCCGAGTGGCAACCTCACGCCGAGCGACCACAACGTCGGCTTCGGCACGAGCGTCGCGCTGTCGGCCGACGGGACCACTGCCCTCGTCGGGGCAGGTGCAAGCGAGGCCTACGTGTTCGTGGACGCCGCGTCGGGCCCGTCGCGGTCCGCACGGCCGGTCGTCGCGATCGACAGCCAGCGACTGACCGGCGGTCGGTCCAGGCCGACCCTCGTCCTCACCTGCGCGAGCGCTCCCTGCTCGGGGTCGCTCGTGCTCATCGGACCCGCGCCCAGTCCCACTTTGCCGCATCGACACGGTGCGAACTCCGTACTCGCGCGGGCGACCTTCCGCCTGCGTTCCGGCGAGCGCACCGAAGTGAGCCTCACGCTCACGGCCGCCGGGCGACGCGCGGTCGCGGCCGGCGGCGAGGCGACCGCGGAGATCACGGTGAGCGGTGACCGTCCCGCGACTCGCGCGGTCGCGCTGTAGCGGGCGACCGGTGGTGACACCAGCCGACCTTGCGTCAGCAGGCCTTTGCGCCCGAGATCCCTGATGGCCGCGGCAGCTCTTCCACGTCGGCATCGCAAGAGCGCAGTCTCGAATCGGCGTCGCCGAACAAGGCGATCTGTGCATAAGGAATCGTCCCAAGATCGACGACACGTTCCACACTTGGATCCTCACGCATAACTCGGGGTGTCTCACGGCTGCTGTTCGCGCAGAGCAGGCGCGCGACCAACGCCACCCCACTGTTCCGCAACGGACGAAGGTGGCGCACGTCGGCGACGCGCCGGTGCAGTTCTCCTTTCTTCGGGAGCAGGAGTCCGGAAGGCGTGCGCCGGCGGAGCCGGCGCACGGGGAGACGCCGCGGGCCGGTTCGGATGTGTTCCGCCTTCTGCTGTGCGGAGGCATCCAACAGTGGCGGGCCGGGGGCCGGCTGGGGGCCGCCCTGCTGGGGCGGGAGCTGCGCCGCGCGCCCAGCGCATTTCAGTGGCGCTCACCTTGTGCGAAGATGCCGTGTCGGCACTTCGTCCGTTGGGTCTGCTGGAGGTAATGGCATGCTACGCCGAGGTCTGGCCCCGGGCAGGGGGCGCTCACTTTGGTTGCTCACGGCGATCGGCGGCTTGCTGATCGGGCTCAGCCTCAGCTCGAGCATCGCTACGGCGGACGCGCAGCTGTCGTGGTCATTGACGCCGAATGTCGGCCCAGCCGGTCTTCCAGGTGTGAGCTATGTGTCGTGCCCGACAAGCGGGTTCTGCCTCGGCCTTGACGGTTCGTCGAGCGTCGTGACGAGCACTGATCCCGGCGGACCGGCCAGCGCGTGGGTGAGCACGCCGGTGGGCGACGGGGCGACTCTCGCCGGCGATACCGGTCTGCTCTCCAGCCCCTTGAACTGCCCCAGCCTTGCGTTGTGCGTGGCGGGCGGACCGACCGGCGGTCTGTACGAGAACACCAACCCCAGCGCCGCGCCCGGCGACTGGGTCGAGGTGGATGCGTCGGCCCCGTTCATCGACGCCATCGCGTGTGCGCTGCCGTCCCTATGCGCCACAGCTACCGAGACGGGCGAGATTCTGACGACATCGGACCCGGGCGATCCAACGAGTGCGTGGGTGTCCGCTGGCCAGATCAACTTCGGGACGAGCGCGAATGGCGGCAACGGGCCGGAGTTCAGCGGGCTGTCGTGTCCCTCTGCGACGCTCTGCGTCGCGTCGGGCGTCGACGGCGACCTGCTCTCGAGTACCGATCCGACCGGCCCGGCGAGCGGGTGGCACCTGGTTGCGCTCGACAACTTCGACGGTCTTGACTCAGTGGCCTGCCCGTCGACGATGTTGTGCGTCGTCACCGACCCGAACGGCACGATCTGGAGCAGCACCGATCCGACGGGCCCGGCAAGCGCCTGGCATGCGACCGCGCTCGGCACCTCCGAGGCCGGCCTGCAGGATGTCTCGTGCCCGTCGAGCAGCTACTGCGCGGTGATGGCGAACCGGAACGTGCTCACCAGCACCGACCCGACCGGGCCCGCCAGCGCTTGGAGCGCCGCGTTCCCCTCTGCGCTCCCCTCCGGGAACGGCGAAGCATCGCTCAGCATCTCCTGCCCGGACGTGACGCTGTGTGTCGGCGCCTGGCCAGCCGACCAGGCCCTCGTAGTCGGCACGAGTTCCACCACCACGAGCAGCACGACTACGACGAGCTCTACCACCACGACGAGCAGCACGACCACGACTTCCAGCACGACCACCACGACGAGCACCACTCGCTCGTCGGGCGCACTACCGAGCATCGAACGGCTCGTGCCCGACCGCGGCCGCCCCGGGACGCTGGCGATCATCCTCGGCAAGCACCTGGAATCGGTCACGGCGGTCGACTTCGGCACCCATCCAACGGAATACCTCGCAATCGACAACTCGCTGATCATCGCCCTCGTTCCGGCCAACAAGGCACTCCGCACCGTGAACGTCACACTCGGATCTCCTCTCGGCACGTCGGCCGCCAGCCCGAGCAGCACGTTTACCTACGTCCGCAGGTGAAGTCGACGCTCCAGTGACCACCGGCGTAGCCGGCGTCGTGATCACCGCGTGGGCTCTAACGATCTGGTGGCGTGACACCAACCGCTCGCGCGGCGACGCGGAGCACCGCTCTACCACGTAAGCGGCCACGGCCACGGGCGGCCGCGAGACGCCCGCAACGGACGAAGGGGAGGCGCGGATGCTTGCCGGCACTGCAGTTCTGCTCCACAGTGACTTGACCACTCGACGGCCACTGTCGACGACGACGTACCGGTCGCCGCACTTCGTCGCACCCTGCCACCGCCGTCGCCGAACCGCGATGTACATCCCAAGCCGCAGCTACGCTCCCGCCGTGCCAAAGACGGTGCGTGAGGCCGAGAAACTGCTGCGAAGGAACGGCTGGACGCTGGCCCGCACGGTGGGCAGCCATCGACCATACGTCGACGCGCTCAATCCGAACGTCGTCGGCGCACCCGGCAAACAGATCGCGACCGGTACGCTTGCTTCGATCCGACGTGCGAGCGGGATCGACGAGATGCGATGACCGACTGTTACGTGATCTACGAGCGCAATACTGATGGTTGGTGGGCCTATCTGCCCGATCTGCCCGGCTGCACAGCGGCCGGCGACAGCCGGGAAGACGTCGAACGCAACGCGCGCGAGGCCGTTGCCGCGCACATCGATCTGCTGCGCTCCGCGGGCAAGCCCGTGCCCGAGCCGGCGGTCGAAGATATCGGCCGGATCGCAGTCTGACGCTACGGTCAGCCCTCGCGCAGCGTGACGTGCGCGTAGACGATCGCGTCTTCAGGCCGGCGGACATAGGGTCCCGAAAAAGGTCCCGAACTCCCCGAATCTGAGCGAACTTCAGCGCACCTCAGCGCACTCAAAGCCCTGCACAGCGACCTGTCAGCACGAACATCTAGCGATCTTTTGATCCGGCGGGCTGGGTTCGAGTCCCAGGCCGCGTGCTGCGGCTGCTGTCGAATAGTTTCGGTTCATCGGGAGCGGTGGTCGGGGTCGATCTTGTTGTCGTCGACCGATGACTGGGTTCATCGCCCACGACCCTGAAGGTGCTGCAGAGCAATGAGGGCCACCGCGTCGACCTCGACTGGTCGCTCACGAGCGGCCCGTATTGTCCGCCGGGACACTCGGACCGTGACGGCAGGCACCGGCGGGCCACTGACCGTCGCGACGTCTGCGGCGCTCAACCTCGGCCCGCGCCCCGTCGATGGAATAGCAGCGCGTTGTTGCTCCGGCCGAACTCCGATCGCTCGATGCGAATTCTCTTTCCGTCTGCGGCGCTGCCCGCCGCGTCCCTGGTCGCGTCGGGCGCCACCGCCGCGGCGGTCGAGTACATCGGCGACGACACCGCCGGCATCGAGCGGGGACGCTTTGGCGAGCTTCGCGCGACCGTTGCCTCGGCCTGGTCGCGGGCGCGGTTGGCGGCCGGCATCGCCGCCGTGCTCGCCTGCGGCGCCCTGAGCCTACCGGCGCCCGCCCACGCCGCTGCGACCTCGTACGAGAGGGGAGTGAGCTCGGTCGACACGGGCAGCACCACCGCCTCCTCGCTCAATCTGGCCGCGCCGGCGACCCTGATGGTCGGTGACCTCATGGTGCTCGAGATCGACGCGACCGGCTCTACGGCCATCGCGACCCCGACGGGCTGGACCAGCCTCGGCGGCGCGACCTCCAACATCGGCTACTACGAGGTGGCGTACAAGATCGCCGCCGCTGGCGACCTCGGCGCCACGTACACGCTCAACCTGGCCACCGCCCGCCAGGCGGTGGCGCGGATCGTCGCCTTCCTCGGGGTGGACACGGCCAGCCCCATCGAGGCGAGCGCCTTCGGAACTGGCACCGGCACCACGGCCAGCTTCACGGCCATCACCACGACGGTGCCGAACTCGCTGGTCATCACCGGGACAGCGGCCTCGTTGGCCGGCTCGCTGCCGACCATCACGCCGCTGTCGGGGACGCTGGATCTCCTCACCGACGACGACACCGCGTCAACCTGGTTGGCCACCGACGAGTCCTATTACAACAAGTCCGGCGCCGCGTCCACCGGCAGCACGTCGTCGACCGTTGCGCCCAGCTCGAACTGGCGAACCTCGAACATCGCGATGCAGCCGGCGACGAGCGGCGCGTTGCAGTTCGGCAGCGCGCCGGCGCTCCCCGCCTCGCTCCCGTCGCTGACGCTGAACGGCCAGCCGCAGACGCTCACCACTGCCATGACGAACTTCGATGTCGACGACACCACCGGGTCGCAAAGCGGCTGGAACGTCACCGTGCAGGGCGCGACCGGGGGCGGCCTCAGCCCGGTGTTCGCGCAGTACTGCCCCAACGCCACCTGTGGCAGCGACACCGGTCCTGGCTACGTAGCGGGCGGCCAGACGCTGCCGGCCGGCTCGCTCACGCTCAACAGCACAGGTGCCAGCTGGGTTGGCCACAGCGGTAGCGGCGGCGCACCGACCTTCAGCTGTGCGAGCGGCTGCGCGCTGGACACAGCGTCGCCGACCACCATCGCCACGGCCGCGGCCGTAGCCGGCATCGGCGGCTGGGAAACGCAGTCGTTCGGCCCGTCCAGCCTCTCGCTGGCGACGCCGACGACTATCCGGACGCTGCAGACCAACGAGGTGTACAAGGTCAACCTCGTGTGGACGCTGTCGAGCGGCCCCTAATAGTGCTTGGTCATGGTCCTCACTCGGCTTGTGCGTCACGGTGACGCGGCAACCAGTCGAGATCGACGGGTTGTGGGTGCTGCCGCTCCAGGGTCAGGAATCCGTGCGCTGCGGTCACGAACGCGGTGTGGTGATACCAGCCCAGCCGGGAGCGTCCTTCGTAGTGATCGAGCCCGAGTTCGCCCTTGAGTTGCTTGTAGTCGAGTTCGATTCTCCATCGCAGACCGGCGAGGCGGGCGGTCGCGCACATCGATCTGCTGCGCTCCTCCGGCAAACCCATGCCCGAGTCCGGCGGTCGAAGATATCGGCCGCATCGCAGTCTGACGCGACAGCGAACACTCGGGCGGCATGACCTGCGCGTAGACGACCTCGTCCTCAAGCCGGCGAGCAGAGGGTCTCGAAAATGATCCCGAACTCCCCGAATCCGAGCGAAGACTGACCGACGCGTTTGTGCGTACTTCACGGCCAGCGTCGGGGTAGGCACCCACGACTCGCATGGCGTGAGTTGCGAACTCGGCCGCGGGTGCGGCGGCTTGCGGGCAGCGACGCGTCAGCTCTCCGTCGGCGGGGTGGGAAGCGTGAATGTCGGTTCGCTGTGGCCGCGGTCGAGCACGGTCGTCTGGGCGCGGTAGACCGCGATCGCGCTCGCGGCGCCGTGCGGCGCCGGAACGTCAGCGGAGAACATGCCGCGGCGGGTCAGCTTGACCCTGGCCACGACTCGGTAGGAGGCACAGGTCACGCGTAGGACGATCGTGACCGGGGCGCCGACCTGGAAGGAGCCGGTGACGCGCCCGATGATCGATACCCGCGAGCCCGACCGCGTCGCGCCCAGCAGGTACGCGCGACGCTCGAGCTTTAGCGCCTGCGAGTGCGCGGCGCCGACGCTGGCCTCATAGCGAGCCGCATTGGTGTCGCGGATGGCCGCATTGGGCAGCGGCACGCTCGCGCTGAAGCTGCCCGACGCGGTGACGACTGGCGTTGCCACCACCTTGTGCGTCGCCAGCAAGCGGATCGAGACGCGACGGCCGGCGAGCACCTGCCGCGCCGCGCCGGTGATCAGCACGTGCGAGCCATCGGGGACGACGTCGATGAGCACCACCTGCTCATCGGTGCAAGCGAGCGCGGCGATCGCGCCAACACCGCCACGGGGGAGCGAGGACGTCGCCGATGAGCTACGACTCGCGGTGGAGCTCGTGGTCGCGGTGGTGCTCGGCGCCGAGGTAGCGCTCGTCACCGAAGTGGGCGCGGCAGTGCTGACCGGCGAGGTGACCGCGGGTGCGACCTGGGTGGTCGTCGTCGTGGTGGTCGCGGTCGAGCTCGTCGCCGAGGTCGCCGTGGTGGTCGAGGTCGTTTGCAGTGCCCCGACCTGGAACGCTCCGATGTCGCACTCGCCCTGCGGACGCGCGACGCCGCGTTGGTCGGCAGCAGGACACGCCGGGTCATCCGCGCCGTCGATCGCTGGGCTGCCGGGCAGGAGTGCCTCTGTCAACGTCGGTCCACCGTTGTCGGCAAGCGAGGCAAGCTGCGGGTCGACCATGGACTGATCGCCGGCGGCGTTCAGGTCGCAGGCCCCGTCCTGGTCGACGTTGTGACCCAAGTCGTCGGTGATCGCTTTCGCGGTCGTTGCGCCGTCACCGGCCGGCCGGCCCGCCGTAACACAGTCGAAGTCCACGCTGTCGGAGAAGCCCGAACCCAGAATCGTGTTCTCGACGCTCGTCGAACCAGCATCCGTCTCCAACGACCCCCGCACGTTGCCGGAGAGCGTGTCGTTCGTCAGCGTCAGCGTTGCGCCGTCGTTAGCGATGCCGCCGCCGCGGCTGGACGCCCACCCGCTATTCACGACCGTCGTGTTGACGAAGGTCGCCGTCCCGCCCTCGTACGCGAAGACCGCCCCGCCCTCGAAGGCGCCTGGTCCATCCGAGTCGAAGGTCACCCCGTCTGCCTTGACCGTCCCACCGCGTGAGGACAGCGCACCGCCGTATGCGCCGTTGTCGTTCGTGAACGAGACGTTCGTCATGTCAAGCGTGCCGGCGTTCGAGATCGCGCCGCCCACAGGCGTGTCGCCGCCGTTGGAATCGAATGCCACGCCGTCGAGCGTCACGGAGGCTCCTTGGTTGAACAGCGCGCCGCCGCCGTTGAGGATGAGCGTGTCACAGGCGTTACACGGGATCTCGTCGTCGTCGTCGACGCCGCCCGTGAACGTCACACCACTGATGTCGAGCGTTCCGCCGGTGACCTTCAGGATCCGGACCGGGAGGGAGAATCCCCCGGACATGACGATGTTTCCGGAGCCGTCGATGGTGGTCGCGTCGACACCATTGCCCTGGATCGTCAACGACTTGGTCACTGTGATGTCGCTGCCCTGCGTCAAGCTGTAGACGTCGGGGCTTGCGCTGGACCCGGCAAGCTGGATCGTGTCGCCGCTGCTCGCAACGGCAACCGCCTGCCGGAGCGAGCAGGGGCTGTTCGGGCAGGCACCTGGCCCGGCCGGATCGGCAGTCGTCGTGACGGCGATCGTTTGCCCTAGAGCGGGCGCTGCTGTGGCGAGCAAGCATGCTCCCGCAAGCACGAGTCCCGTCAACAATCGGGTAGCCACCGTGCGTACAGTAGCCAGCATTGAGGAACCGCACGTTCTCGTGCGCGGTCGCCTCGCGTGCCGACTGACAGCGGCGCCGCCACGGGCCCCAAGGGCGCCCGCCCGATCATCCGAGGCTACGCCAGGTGGCGACGCACAGCCCCAGCGATCCGCAGAGAGGGTCCCGAAAAGCGTCCCGAACTCCCCGAATCTGAGCGAACTTCAGAGCACCTCAGAGCAGAGGAGGCCCGGGAAAACGACCTGTCGGCACCAACCGCCGGCGATCTTCTGATCCGGCGGGCTGGGTTCGAGTCCGCGGCTTGGCGCGCTGGCGGTATGCGCGGTGATTCTGCTCTGCGCCTGTTCCGCCGGGTCCGCGGCGGCGGCCGGCCAGACGTGCCGGCATCTGCACGGCCTTGACCCGACAGCGGGCGCGTTCGCCACGCTGCCCCCGTCGGCCACACCCCCGATCGCGATCGACGGCGCGATCAGCGCGACCCGGCCCGACGGAGGGGTCCTCATCGCCGGCGGGTCCACGCTCACCCCAATCGGATTCCCCGTGACTCTGGCCGGCGCGGAGATCTTCGATCCAGCCACCGCGACGTTCGCGTGGACCCGCTAACGCCGAAGGACTCTTTCGCTGCCCAGGTCGCGCGCACGACAACCGGTTCGGCGACGGTACTAGTCGCGGTTGAGAGTGATCGCGGTTGTGTGAACGTCACGGTCAATCAGCTGAGTGATGGTGTTGAGGGGGCGCAGGAGTGCGGGGTCGGGGTCGGGTGCCCCACGAGGGGCACTACGGGGCCCTACGTTCAGTCGCGCGACCCTACGATCGCTCGCGTTCGCGGCCCAACGCGAGTTACTGTTGACGCGCGACACCTTCACAACCGCCCAGGCGTCGGCGGCACGCGCGCCGCACGCCGCACCTTGATCAGGAGACCCGCATGACTGACGACCCGCAGCACGACGAGACCACATTGCCCGACGACGGGGTCGATGACCTCGCGCCGGATGACGCCGATCAGGACGTCAGCGGCGGCGCGATGGTCGACTACCGCAAGCTCGACGACTCCGACGAGGAGTAACGGCTGGCCGCCGGCGATCCGCGGGGCGCGCCAAAGCGTGGGCCGTCAGGGATGACGGCCCACACCCACCTGCCCGTCATGCGCTTGCAGCGTTGAGCGCTCGGGCCTGTCGGCGAGCGCTCGTGTGAGTTCGTCACGTGAGTGGATGTCGAGCTTCAGGTACACGTGGCGCAGGTGGTACTCGATCGTCTTGGGGCTGAGGAACAGCGCCGCCGCCGCCTCGCGGGTTGTCTTTCCGCCGGCCAGCAGCATTGCGATCTGCAGCTCTTGCGGCGTCAGCTCATCGAGCGTGCTCGTGTCTCGGCGACGGAGCGTCTCGCCGCTCGCCGCGAGCTCCGCGCGCGCTCGATCGATCCAGGGACGTGCATCCAGTAGTTCGAATGTCTCGAGCGCGGTGCGGAGCTGCTCGCGCGCCAGCTTGCGGTTGCGTGCGCGGCGGAGTCGCTCCCCGTAGGCGAGCTGCGTGCGCGCTCCCTCGAACGCGTCGGGCGTGTTGGTGTGCTGTTCAAGGGCCTCCTCGAAGGTCGAGGCGAAGCGATTGTCGGAGGCGACGAGTCCCTGGCCGCGGAGCGCGCGAGCGATCGACCAGGGCTGACCTTTCGCCTGGGCGGTAGCGCTGAATTCGTCGGCCAGCCCCCGTGCCTCCTGGACGCGCCCCAGCCGGCAGAACGCGTCGATCAGCTCCGGCGCCGGCGACAGGTCCGGGTCGGTAATTCCGAGCGCGCTCACCAGCCGCTGCTGGCGTATGAGGTGCTCAACCGCCCGCTCGGGTTCGCCGAGACCCAGCTCGAGCATGCCGAGTGCCTCGAGGGCCCACACCTCGTGCAGCCGCGTCCCCAGGCGGTCACAGATCTGCAGCGCCTCGACGACGTTGGCCCGGCACTCGGGTTGGTGTCCGCGGCGAGCCTGGAGTCGCGCGAGCCCCGAGAGCCCGAACGCGAGGTCGGTCTGCTGGCCGGTTTCGCGAGCGAGACCGATCGCCTCCTGGAAGGTGGCCTCGGCCACGGCCCAGCGGTCGGTGGTGGCGTGGTCGAGCGCGATGAGGTCGAGTACGAGCGGCAGCGCCCCGATCGCCGACCGCTCCCGCGCGACCTCGAGCGCGCGGTCGAGCAGCACGCGCCCGGTGCCGGCCTCGCGCAGGAAGATCGGCGCGATCGCCAGCCATGGCACCAGCTGCAGGTCGTCGCGCACCTCGGGCGATGCACCGGCAATCGCGACCGCCTCCTGGATCGCCTCGGTGCCGGCGGCGGCGTCCCCGCCGGCGATGCGGGCGATCCCGATGGCGATCGAGGCCAGGAAGCGGGTGCGCGCCGCGGCATCCTTCGGTACCAGGCTCGCGGCTCGCTCGGCGACCACCAGCATCTCGATCGGATCGCCGGCGTAGAAGCAGGCGCCGGTGGCCTCGGCCAGCATCGCGATCGCCCGCTCTGGATCGGCGTGCTCGGCTGCGGCGGTGAGGATCGCGTGACCTCGCATCACGGGTCCCTGACGGGTCGCGATGTGGCCGGCCAGCTCGTCGATGTCGAGCACGGTCGAGGGCTCGCCGGTGGACGCGCGGGCCTCCTTGAGCAGCGCCACAGCTCGTGGCACCGAGCCCGCGTGCCAGCTCTGCTGGGCGGCGGCGAACACCAGCCGGGCGTGGCGCTCGCCGTCGGACGCCAGCCTCCCGGCCCGTTCGAACGCGAGCGCGGCGGTGGCGTACGCGCTTCGATCGCTGGCTCTGATCGCTGCCTGCTCGAGCGCGACCGATGCCTGTTCGTCAACGCCCGTGGCGGCTGAGGCCAGGTGCCAGGCGCGGCGGTCGATGTCGCGGTCGGGCAGTGCGGACGCCAGCGCCCGGTGCATCGCCCGGCGCTCCTCGGGGCGCGCACCAGCGTAAATCGCCGACCGCGCCAGCGGATGGCGGAACTCAACCGACCCGGCTCGTACCGACACGAGCCCGGTCCGCTCGGCGGCCGACAGCGCAGAGAGCTCGACGCCCAGCCTCCTCGATGCGCGTTCCAGCAGCGCGAGGTCACCGCTGTCGCTGGTGGCGAGGAGGAGCAGCGCCCGCCGCTCGGCCTCGTCGAGCTCACCCATCCGGCGCAGGAATTCGCGGGAGATCCTCGCCGAGACGAGGACCGGGGCTCCCGCTGGAGCGAGCGCAAGCTCGTCCGCGTCGCGGCCCAGCTCCAGCAGCCCGAGCGGGTTACCGGCGGTGGCGTCGTGCAGTCGGTCGGCGGCGTCCGGCGGGAGCCGGTCGAGCAGCGACGCGGCTTCCTCGCGGCTCAGTCCGCTGATCCGGAGGGCGGGCAGGTCCGCACCGTCGAGCAGCGAGGACTCGTCCTCACGAACCGCGACCAGAACCGCGATCGGATCTGCCACCAGCCGTCTGACGGCGAACAGCAAAGCCTCTGCGCTGGGGCCGTCGAGCCAGTGGGCGTCGTCGACCAGCACAGCGACTGGGCCCTGTTCGGCGTAAGTGGCGAGCAGACTGAGCGTCGCCGCGTCGACCGCAAACCGCTCCTGGGCCCGGGCCGGCCTGAGCGCGAGCGCGCTCTCGAGCGCGACTGCCTGCGGCTCCGGGATGCGGTCGAGCACCCCGAGCGCCGGGCGCAGCAGTTCGAGCAGCGACGCGAACGGAATCTGCGCCTCTGACTCGACGCCGCGCGCCCGGAGCAGCTGCATCCCGCTCGCGCGTTCCGCGGCGTGGTCGAGCAGCGCGGTCTTGCCGATCCCCGGCTCGCCGACGAGTGCCAGCGTCGCGCTCTGGCCCGATCGCGCTCGCTCGAGCACACGCTCGATGTCTGCTCGCTCACGCTCGCGCCCCACCAGCATGGCGCGATTCTGTCACCGGGTAGCCCTGCGAACAGACTAGGTGGCCCCCGGAAGCGAACTGCGGCCCTTGCGCCATACGGTCGTTCCCGTCAACCAACCCAGGAGGATCCTCAAATGGCCGCAACCACCGAAGCCGTCGAGGTTGACGGCGACAAGCTGATGCAGTTCGTGTTCCGGGCGGTCGATGAGGTCGGCGCCACACTCAACGCGGCGCTGGTCGTGATGGGCGACAAGCTCGGGCTCTACCGCGCGCTCGCCGGCAGTGGCGGGCTGTCCCCCGCGGAGCTCGCCGAGCGCACAGGCACCGCCGAGCGGTATGTGCGCGAGTGGCTGAACGCGCAGGCGGCGGGTGGCTTCGTCGCCTATGAGCCGGACAGCGGGCGCTACTCGTTGCCGCCCGAGCAGACGGTGGCGCTGACCGACGAGTCGAGTCCTGCCTACCTGCCGGGGTTCTTCCAGATCGCGCTCGGGTCGGTGATCGACTCGCCGACGATCGTGGAGAAGGCGCGTGGCGGCGACGGGCTCGGCTGGCACGAGCACGGGCACGACGTGCACGAGGGGTGCGAGCGCTTCTTCCGGCCGGGCTACAACGCGCACCTGGTGGCCGAGTGGCTGCCGGCGCTCGAGGGCGTCGTCGAGCGGCTTGAGCGGGGCGCGCCTGGTCGCCGACGTCGGCTGCGGCCACGGCGCGTCGACGATCCTGATGGCGAAGGCCTTCCCGAACTCGGCGTTCGTGGGTTCCGACTATCACAACGGCTCGATCGAGACCGCGCGCCGGCGGGCACAGGAAGCGGGGGTCGCCGACCGCGTCAGCTTCCAGATCGCGCCCGCGGTGGCGTACAGTGGCTCGGGTTACGACCTGGTGACGATGTTCGACTGCCTCCACGACATGGGCGATCCGGTCGGCGCCGCGCGCCATGTGCGCTCGACGCTCAAGCCGGATGGCACCTGGATGATCGTTGAGCCGAACGCCGGCGACCGCGTCGAGGACAACCTCAACCCGGTCGGCCGCGCCTATTACGGATTCTCGACGCTGCTGTGCACGCCGGCGTCACTCTCCCAGGAGGTCGGGCTGGCGCTCGGCGCCCAGGCCGGCGAGGCGCGGATCCGCGACGTCGTCCAGACCGGCGGCTTCACCCGCTTCCGCCGCGTGGCCGAGACACCGTTCAATCTCGTCTTCGAGGCGCGTCCGTGACGACGACGTCCGACCAGACCAGGGCGCCCGCGAGCCTCGCGGGCGCCCTGGCGCGGGAACAGACCCGCGCCCGGTATCCGGACCTCACCGGATATGTCGAGCGCGATCGCGTGCGCGTCTTCTACGAGGTGTACGGGTCGGGCGAACCCACCATCTTCCTGCTTCCGACATGGTCGATCGTCCACTCGCGGTTCTGGAAGGCGCAGATCCCGTACCTGGCCCGCCACTTCCGGATCGTGACGTTCGACGGCCGCGGCAACGGCCGCTCTGACCGTCCGGTCGGCGCAGCGGCGTACACGCCGGACGAGTTCGCGGCCGACGCGCTCGCCGTGATGGATGCGACCACCACCGAGCGAGCGGCGCTGGCAGCGCTCTCCTGCGGCTCGCTGTGGGCCACGATCCTCGCCGCCGACCACCCGGAGCGCGTCGACAGCGTCATCTACATCGCTCCGGCGGTCGGCCTCGCGCCCGGCCACCCGGAGCGGGACATGCATCCGTTCGACGAGTCGCTCATGACAGAGGAGGACTGGGCCAAATACAACAGCCACTACTGGCAGCGGGACTACCTGGGGTTCCTGGAATTCTTCTTCGCGAAGTGCTTCACCGAGCCGCACTCGAGCAAGCAGATCGAGGACTGCATCGGCTGGGCGCTCGAGACCGATCCCGAGACGCTCGCCGACACCACCCGAGGGATCGGGCTGGCCTGCAGGACCGAGAGCTTCCGAGACACATGCTCACGCGTTCGTTGCCCAACGCTCGTGATCCACGGGGACGAGGATCAGGTACGCCCCCTCAGGCAGGGAGCGGCACTCGCCGAGGCGACCGCCGGTGACTTGGTCACCCTGCACGGCTCAGGGCACATACCGAGCGCACGCGATCCGGTCAAGGTCAACCTGCTGCTCCGCGAGTTCGTCGAGGGACGCCGCCGGCCAACCTCCGCCTGGACGCGCGCCCGTGGCCGCCGGCGGCGGGCGCTGTACATCTCCTCGCCGATCGGCCTGGGCCACGCGCAGCGCGACGTTGCGATCGCCGACGAACTGCGCATGCTGCACCCCGACCTCGAGATCGACTGGCTCGCCCAGCACCCGGTCACGAACGTGCTCGAGGCGCGCGGCGAGCGGATCCACCCAGCAAGCGCCGAGCTCGCAAACGAGTCCGGCCACATCGAGTCCGAGTCGGCCGAGCACGACCTGCACGCCTTCCAGGCGATCCGGCGGATGGACGAGATCCTGGTCGCGAACTTCATGGTCTTCCACGACCTCGTCGCGGCCGAGCAGTACGACCTCTGGATCGGCGACGAGGCATGGGAGCTCGACTACTTCCTACACGAGAACCCGGAGCTGAAGACAGCCGCGTACGTCTGGCTGACCGACTTCGTCGGGTGGCTGCCGATGGACGAGGGCGGCGCGCGCGAGGAGTTCCTGACCGCCGACTACAACGCCGAGATGATCGAGCAGATCGCGCGCTACCCGCGCGTGCGCGACCGGGCCGTGTTCGTCGGCGAACCCGACGACATCGTCCCGGAGCGGTTCGGGCCCGAGCTGCCGGCAATCCGGGACTGGACCGAACAGCACTACAGCTTCGCTGGCTACGTCACCGGCATCGACCCGGCGGCGTTCGCTGACCGCGAGGCGCTACGCGGCGAGCTCGGCTACCGTCCCGATGAGCGCGTGTGCATCGTGACGGTCGGCGGCTCGGGCGTCGGTGCAGACCTTCTACGCCGGGTGATCGCGAGCTTCCCCGAGGCGAAACGCCTCGCCCCCGAGCTGCGGATGATCGCCGTCGCCGGGCCCCGGATCGACCCGGAATCGCTCCCCCGCCACGACGGCCTCGAGATCCGCGCGTACGTGCCCGACCTCTACCAGCACCTGGCGGCATGCGACCTCGCAGTCGTCCAAGGCGGGCTCACCACCGCGATGGAGCTGACCGCCAGCCGGCGGCCATTCATCTACTTCCCCCTCAAGCATCACTTCGAGCAGAACTTCCACGTCCACCACCGGCTATCGCGGTACCGCGCGGGGCGGCGGATGGAATTCGACGAATCCCCTCCGGACGCGATCGCAGCGGCGATCGCATCCGAGCTCAGCCGTGAGGTCGACTACCACCCCGTGGAGTCTGACGGCGCCGCACGCGCAGCGGCGCTGATCGCCGAGGTGCTCTGATGCCGCACCGTCAACGACAAGAGGAGGTCGCGATGACCGACACACCGGAAGAGCAGCGCGCGGTGCCGGAGGCCGAGCCCCCGGCGATCGACACGAAGGACCTCGACGTGCCCGAGGCCGAAGCCGAGGCGGTCGAGGGCGGGAGCTCCGGTGCAGGCGCCGGCAAGGTCATTTTCAACCCCTTCTCGATCACGCGGTGAGGCTCTGGATCGGCGACGCGGCGCATGCCGGCGGCGACTGCGCCGCCGCGCTCGTCTTCGTTCCAGCCGAAACGTAACGGTCGCGGACGATGGGGTTTCGAGCGGTGAGCGAGAAGATGTTCGTCAGTACCGACTATCTGGTTATAGGGGCGGGGGCAAGCGGCCTTGCCTTCGCCGATGCGCTGGTAGCCGAGACCGACGTCGAGGTGATGCTGGTCGACCGACGGCAAGCTCCAGGGGGTCATTGGCTGGATGCGTATCCGTTCGTTCGCCTGCACACCCCCTCTGCGTACTATGGGGTCAACTCCTTGGCGCTCGGCGGGGACCGCATCGACGAGACCGGCGAGAACGCCGGGTACTACGAACGGGCGACGGGCGATGAGGTTTGCGGCTATTTCGCCGATGCGGCCGCGCGGCTGACGCAGACCGGCCGAGTTCGGGTCCTCACCGGCCACGAACACGTCGGCCCGGGGAGCAGCGGCGAACAGGTCAAAGACTTGAGCACCGGAGAGCTCCTCGATGTTGTGGTCCGTCGTAAGGTTGTCGATGCTCGCTACCTGGAGGCGTCGATTCCCGCCACTCACGCCGTCCCGTTCGACGTGGGGGCGAGCGCTCGGGTTGTGCCTGTCAACGGTTTGCCGGCGGCGGCGCAGTCAGCCTCCTCGTTCGTGGTGCTCGGGTCGGGCAAGACCGCCACGGATGCGTGCCTGTGGCTTCTGGCTAGTGGCGTGGAGCCAGACCGGATCCGCTGGGTCCGACCCCGCGACGCGTGGTTCTATGATCGTGCCCACTTTCAGCCGCTCCAGCAGGTCGGTGCGATCATGGCGGGTAACTCCCTCGATGCCGCGGCCGGCGCTCAGGCGACTGACATCGAGGATCTCTTCGCGCGGCTTGAGGCTTCGGGGCGGCTCCTGCGCATCGACACCTCCGCGCCGGCGACGATGTTTCGCGGAACGATGCTCAGCGCGCCCGAGCTCGAGGCTCTCCGGCAGATCGCAGATGTCGTCAGGCTCGGCCGGGTACTCCGCATCGAGCCCGGTCAGATCGTGCTCGAGCGCGGAGAGTCACAAACCGGGAGCGACGTCCTACACGTGGACTGCACTGCACGCGGCCTCAACGCCGCAGCAGCCACACCAATCTTCCAGCCCCGCCGGATCGTGCTCCAGCAGGTGCGCCACCTCTCGCCATCATTCAATGCGGGCCTCATCGGCTTCGTCGAGGCCCACCGAGACAGCGACGAGGACAAGAACCGACTGTGCCGACCGAATCCCTATCCGACGAGCACCGAGGACTGGCCCCGCATGATCGGCCGCACGTGGAGGACGGAGGGACGTTGGCTGAGCGAGCCCGACGTCTCAGCGTGGGTGGCTCACAGCCGCCTCAACCTGCTGCGTGCGCTTCCCGATCACGCCACCGAGCCTTCCGTGCAGACGGCGGTCAAGCGCTATCTCACAGACGTCAGGGCGGCGATCGACAATCTCACGCAATTGGACAAATCGATCTCACCCTCCATCGCAGCGGCACGGGGCCCTACCCGCGCCGCAGGCGCAGCGCCGGTGTGAGCGTGCAGTTGCCCACCCGGTCGCACACGCGGGCGCGCGTGAACGGCACCGAGGCCGCCCCGCGACCGGCGGGCAGCGTCGCGTGCACCATGACCACCTGCTGCCCCGGCGCGACGCCCGAGCCGTCGTCGCTGGCCGCGCAGGCGATCGTCACGCCGCCCGCGCGCAGGCCGCGCGGCGGCGCGTTGCAGCTCACTGTCGGCGGCTTGTCGTCGAGCGCGACGGTCAGAGGGCCGGCGGTGATGCAGTTGCCGGCGCGGTCGCACAGCCGCCGCGTCGCCGTCGAGACGACCCCTTCCGCCGCGGGCCCGACACGCGCGGCCAGGCCGAACGAGACGAGCGCCGGACCGGACCCCGTGTCGCGGGCGGTGCAGGGCACACGCAGCGCCGCGGCGCGCTGCCAGCCGCGCGGGATTCGGCAGGTGATCACCGGTGGCTCGCGGTCGACGTGCAGCGGACCGATCGGGCCGGCGGTGGCGCAGTTGCCGGCCTTGTCACATATCCGGCGCACGCTGGTGAATGCCGTGGCGCTCGAGGCGCCGGCGCCGACGGTCGTCGTCAACTGGAACACCGCGTCGCCGGCGTCCGCCAGTCCGGACTGCGCGTCGCTGGCGGTACAACGGATCGCGGCCGCGCTGATCCAGCCGCCGGCTCGCGGCGTGGCGCAGGTGATGGCCGGTGGGACGTGGTCGATGGCCACCGTCGAGGGCACGGGGACCTTGGCGCAATTGCCGGCCACGTCGCACACGGGCGCGTGCGCCGCGAACGCGGCCTTCGCCGACGCCTGGCCCAGCGGCAGCGTCGCGGTGAGGGTGAACGAGCGGTCCTTGGCCTTCGCCAGCGGCGCGCCGCCGGCCACCGGGCGCGTGGTGCAGTCGGTGGTCACCGAGATCGCCCAACCGTGCGCCGCCACCGGGTCGCAGTTGACGGTGGGCGGCGCCAGATCGATCTGCAGGCCGGTGACGGGTCCGGCGGTGGCGCAGTTGCCGGCACGGTCGCAGACTCGCACGCTGTTGGTGCTCGCCGACGAGCTGGCCGTCCCCGCCGGCACCGTCGTGGTGAGCGTCAATGCGCGGCGCGCCACCCCCGAGCCGGCGTCCGCGATGGCGCAGCGCACGGCCGCATTGGTGTTCAGCCAGCCGGCCGGGCGCCGGCAGCTGACCGTGGGCGGGGTGGTGTCGAGGACGAAGCCGGGACGCGGCGCCAGCGACAGGCGGAAGTAGACGTCCTCGCCGGAGACGCGCAGCAGGTAGGTCGCGCCGGCGGCCACGCGCACGGTCAGCCCCTGCGGGCCGGCCGACTGCAGGTGGCGCGGCGCCGGGCCGGCGCCGGCGAACAGCGCCAGGCGCGCCGGCGGGGAGCCGGGGAGCGCGATGTGCAGGGACCCGCGGGTGCCCGCCGGTGCGGTCCACGCGTACCACGCGGCGTGGCCCGGCGAGCCGGCGGTCGTGCCGCTGATCGCCGCCGCCGCGTGGCCCCTGACGGCGCTGCGCACGGCCTGGCCGAGCGGGCTGGGCGACGTCTGCGTTGCGTTCACGGGAGCGCCGGCGGCCGGCAGCACGATCTGCAGGTGGAAGGCCCCGGCGGGGCCGGTGGTCGTCTCGACGCGCAGCCAGTAGATCACGCCGGGCAGCGCGTCCACCACGGCGAGGACGTGGTCGCCGCCGGGGTCGGCGTGGTCGACGCGCACCAGGTGGCGGATCGCCGCGCCGGTGTAGGCGGTCACCAGCACCGGGACGCCGGCGCCGACCGGCACCACGAACGCCTGGCCGGGCGCGGTCGGCGTCCAGGCGAACCACACGGTGCGATCGCCGGAGACCGCGTCGGGCTCGCCGGGCTGGCGGCCGGCGCCGGCCGTCGTGCCGGCGATCACGCCGTCGACGCCGACCGGGGTGGCGCTGGCGAAGTTGTCGTTGGCCGGCGGGCTGGTGCCCGACGGCGCCGCCGCGACGGCGATCGACAGCGAGACGACCGCCACCAGCGGCACCAGCGCCAGCAGCCACCAGGCGCGGCGGCGACGCGAGGGGGTGTCGGCGCGAAGACGGCTCACGGGCAGCTCCCCGAAAACGGCGGGTCGGGCTGGGTGAAGCCGAATCCGTTGCCGTCGACGCACACGCCGAAGGTGCCGATCCCCACCGTGCCAAATAAGGTGCTGGCGCTCAGCGAGGCCGAGGCCTGCACCTGGTTGGGCGTGCCCGACAGCGACACGTTGGCGGAGCCCGAGCCGACCGGCGTGGAGCCGCTGATCGTGCCGGAGCCGTCGATGTTGAAGGTCAGCCCGGTGTTGGAGTTCACGTCGAAGTTGAAGGCCCAGTTGACGTTGACGCTCGCGCTGGAGCCGAGCAGGCTGGTGCTGTAGTTCAGCGAGCCGGGCGCCACGCTACCGTTGACGTCCCAACTCGAGCTCGTCGCCGAGCCGGAGATCGTGTAGCCGTAGTCGGTGAAGGCCAGCGAGATCGACGGGTTGTCGCCGCCGCAGTAGGAGGCGGTGCCGGTGAAGCCGGAGACGCTCGCGCTGCCCTGCAGGTCGCACACGTTGCCGTCGGTGCCGAACGCGGCGCTGCCGTTGAAGCTGATCGCGTTGTCGAAGCTGGTGTCGACCGTCGCGGTGGCGCTGGGGCCGCCGAGCGGGTCGCCGTTCTGATCCTCGTTGGCCAGAGTGAACTGCCCGGACAGGCTGGTGCCGAGCACATTCAGCGAGCCCCCGCCGCTGAACGAGTACAGCAGCGGCTGCCCCGGCCCGTCGGACAGCGAGCCCTTCAGGGTCGCGTTCAGCAGGCCGCCGAGGTTCAGCGAGCCCGACACGGTCAGGCCGCTCTGCGACGAGAGCGCCAGGGTGGCCGAGCCGAGCGGATAGCCGTCGAAGCCGACGGCGTCGCCGCTGGCCGCCAGCGAGTAGTTGAAGTTGCCCGAGGCGTCCTCCCCGAAGCTGCCGCTGACCATGGCCGAGTTGCCGAGGGCGTTCACGTTGAGCTGTCCGTTGGCGAAGATGTCATAGCCGCCGCTGGGCGCGGTGCCGAGCTGGTCTTTCAGGGCGCCGAACTGGAAGTTGCCGCTGACGTCGAAGCCGGCCAGGTTCAGCTCGGCCGTGCCGCTGACCTCGAAGTCACCGGACTGGGCCGCCACCGTGCCGCCGTTGGGACCGAGGTTGGGATCATCGGCCGTCGCGCCGGCGAGGTCGCTGGCCGACCCGTACCAGATGCGCCCGCTCAGGTCGGCGATCGGCTGCGGCCGAGGCCGGCCCGACGGGTCCAGCGGGTCGAGGAACTCCGCGCTGGCCTGCTGGATGTCGAGCCCCTGCGAGTCGACGGTGCCTTGCAGGCTCACGCCGATGCCGTTGACGGCCACGCTGCCGTTGACGCTCACCGTCAGCGGCTGGGACGCGGAGGCGTCGTAGCTGGCGCCAATGCACGGACCGGTCGACGGCAGCCCGGGCGCCTGCGAGCCGCAGCCGCTGCCCGACACGCTGACCCCGCCGACCGACAGGTTGCCGGGGTCGGCGTACAGCGAGGCGCTCTCGATCCCGCCCGAGCCGAGCTGCACGCCGCCGGCCAGCGTCATCGTCTGGCCGAGCACGGTGGCGCTGGCCGAGCCCTGGAGGTTGAAGCTGGGCAGCGGGCCGGAGGTGCCGTCGGTGAGCATGCCGGAGGCCGACAGCGAGAACCGGTTGATCGCGACCACGCCGCTCAGTCCGAGGTTGCCGCCGCTGGTGGACAGCGCGAACGACGGCGGGCCGCTGGTCGACGCCTGCACGGCGACGTTGGCCTGCAGCGTCGTCGTGCCAAGCGAAAGGTCGCCGGAGAAGCCGAGGTCGAACAGCACGCCTTGCAGCGGGGCGACCTCGAAGTTGAACTTCGTGCTGGTGAGCGACAGGGGCCCGAGGCTGACCGCGCCGATCGTGGCGGACGCACTCACCGACAGCGTGTCCGGATCGACCGCGGCGTGCACCGAGATCGGCACGGCGAGCACGTCGGCGTCGAAGTCCAGTGAGAAGCCGGGCTTATAGGTGACGGCGTTCGGCCCGGCGCCGATGGTCACCGGGAGCGGGCTCGGGCTGACCACGATGCTGGCGTCGTCAACGGTGAGCGCGCCGTTGCCGAACTGCAGCACCGGCGTCGTGCTGTTCGGCGTGCCGATCTGCAGCGCGAAGAGCGGCGCGGTGTCGGCGATGTTCACCGCGATCGACATCGCCTTCGCGTTCGGGGCGGTGGGGTCGGGGTTCGGCGTGCCGTAGGCGGGCGTGCTGCCGCTCGGATTGGGGTCGTTGGTGCAGCCGTTCTCGTCGTCGCCGATCGTGTGGGCCCACTGGCAGGGGATCGCGTTCAGCGCGGCGGAGAACCCGAACGTCGGCGTCGGGATCGGGGTGGTGGCGAAGTTGATCCCCAGCGAGAAGGACAGGTCGCCGATGTCCAGGCCGTTGAGGCCGAAGAAGTTGCACAGCAGGCTCGATGAGCTCTGGCTGTCACAGCCCGTGACGGTGGCGGCCATCGAGATCGTCGGACCGGTGAGGTCCAGCGCCACGGCCGCATTGAAGGTGAGCGTCGAGCAGCCGAACGACCCGTCGGCGCAGGTGGTCAGGTGGCTGGACTGCTGCCCGGAGGTGGTGGGCGGCGGCAAGGTGAGCGTCGCGCCGGCGCCGATGCTGAAGCTGCCGTCCAGTGAGATCTGCAGCTCGATCTGGTTCAGCGACACGCCGACCTTGCCCGCCGAGAAGATCGGCAATCCGTGCGGCCCGGCGGACAGGCTCGCGGTGATGCTCGGCACCGCGGCGCCGAAGTCGGCGCTGACGATCAGGCTGCTCGGGGCCGCGTTGCCGCTGCTCGGCGGGGTCCCGTTCACACACGCGTTCTTGTACAGGGCCTGATCGAGCAGGCACTGCAGGTTGGCGGGCAGCGAGAAGGACCCGAGCGCGGCGACGCTGTCGGCATCAATGCTCGTACCGGTCAAGTCGGACTGCGTCAGGCCGGTGCCGGTGAACACGCTGGCCGGCACCTCGCTGGTGTCGGACAGGTCGTTGATCTGCTCGCTGGAGAAGATCACCGCCCCGGTGCCGCCGATCGGCAGCCCGAGCTTGGACAGGTCGATCGAGCCGACGGCGATCAGCCCCCCGTCGGGCAGCAGCGACAGCGTGCCCGCCGCGTTCACGCCGTCGACGGTCATCTGGCCGGCCGCGGTGACCGACAGCTGGTCGGCGCCACCGGGGCCGGGCAGGTCGGCGATCTTCAGCGACAGACCGTTCAGGGTCAGCGGCACGCCGGCGAACGGCGTCCAGCCGTCGAAGCCCTGCGTGGTGAACACGAACGCCGACGAACCGGGATCCACGCACGCGTCGGCGCCGATGTCGATCGCCGGCAGGTTGCCGGGGAGGGTCACCGAGGCGTTGCCGCTCAGCTGCAGCCACAGCGGCTGCCCGCCGCCCGAGCCCGCGAACAGCGGCTGGCAGGCGGTCGGGGGCGTCTGGTTGGAGAACTCGGCGCTGAGGTCGTTGACGCTCAGCCCCGTACCGCTGGACGAATAGATCCACGGGGTCGGGAGGTTGAGCTTGACGTCGAAGGTGATCGTGCCGCCGACGTCGCTGACGGTGCCCATCAGGGTGGCGTTGCTCAGCGACACGCCGGAGGGCAGCCACGCCGGGGTGCCGACGCTGTCCAGCGTGGCGGTGGCCGACCAGTCGCTGGAGTCGACGTAGGCGCCGCTGAGCGTCACGTCCACCGCCCCGTCGCCGAGGCTGGCGGCGGCGCTCAGCGTGAGGCCCCCGGAGTCCCAGTGCAGCTGCGCGTTGCTGATGGTCACGCCGGTGATCGCCGGGAGGTCGTTGAGCGACAGCGTGACGCTCGGGGTGACGCTGCCGTCGCTGCCGACCGCCACCGTGCCGCTGCCGCTCACCGTTGCGCCGGCGCCGGTCGCGTTCACGGTGGCGGTGAACGCGCCGTCGGTCAGCGACACGTTGGCGTTCAGGGTCACGTTGGCCCCGAGCAGCGTCGCGCTGGCGGCCAGCGTCGCCGTCGTCGTCGCTCCCCCACTCGCCCCCAGCGTGACGGTGGTGGTGGCGCCCGACGCGCTGGCGGGAGTACCCAGCCACGGCAACGCGCCCGACCAGGTCACCCCGCCGGTGACTGGTCCGCTGAACGACACGTCGATCGGGGTGGAGATCGTGCCCGAGCCGAGATCCCAGTTGCTGGGCGCCGACACCGTCCCCGAGTTGAGCATGATGCCGTCGGAGGACACGGTGGCCGACACGCCCGATAGCGTGAACGGACCGACCACCACGTGCGCGGCGCTGAAGCTGAGCGTGCTGCTCGAGGACCAGCTCGAGCACGCGATGGCCGCGCCGACGGACTGGCCGAGGTCCAGCGTGACCGGTCCGAGCGTCAGCGTCGCGTCAGCGCCGCCGCCGAGCTGTCCGAGGATCGAGGCCAGCGGCCCGCCGGTCGGACACGGCGTCGAGCTCGAAGAAGAGGACGAGGACGGCGAGCCGCCGGCGCCCGGCGTGAACGACGGCACGTTGCCGACGATCACCGGGACCGTGGCGGTGCCCGTGTTGCCGCCGTTGGTCACCGTGACCTGCAGCGTGGCGACGCCGGTGAAGCCGCTGGCCGGCGTGTACTGCGCGACGCTCGTGTCGGTCGGGGCGGGGACGTGGACCTGCCCGCCGCCGCTCGCCACCGACCAGGCGTAGGAGTAGCCCTGCCCGGTGCCGCCCGTCGAGCTGGCCCGCAACAGGAGCGTGCCGCCCGCGCCGACCGCAATCCCGCCCGGCGGCGTGCTGCCGCTGAACGGCCGCACGGTCACCGCCAGCGGCGCCGCCGGCTGCAGAGCGACGGTCACGGTGTTCGTTCCGGTGGCGTCGGCCGCGCCGCTGGACTGCACCGCCGTGACCTGGAAGCTGACCGTCTGCGCGCTGCTCGTGGGCGCCGGCGCGGTGAAGCTGACCGAGCTGCCGAGCGGCGTGAGGTTGGACACCGTCGGGCCGCCCGTCTGCGCCCAGGTGTAGGTGGCCGCCGCGGCGGCATGCGCCACCGCGAGCAGCGGCGCGCGGGCCCCGCTGGACATAAGGGCCGACAGGCCGCCGGGCAGGCTCCCGCCGGGCAGGCCACCGGCCGGCAGGGTCGGTGTCGGCGTCGCCACCGGCGGCGTCGTGCTGGCCTGGAGGTTCACGGTCGAGCCGGTGATCGCCGGCGCCGTCGGCCCGGTGAGGTACACGATCAGTGGCGGCGGGCTCTGGCCTGCGGACACCACGGCCACCGCCTGCTCGGGGTTGCCCTCGGCATCGTCGCGGCCGTTGGTGATCGTCGCCTTCAGGCTGACGACGGCGATGTGCGCCGGCCAGTGGAAGCAGAGCGCGTCGGTGGCGCCGCAGGCGGCCGGCACGCCGACCTTGCCGGGAAGCACCTGAGCCGGCGGGTTCACGGTCGGCCGGCTGAACGACCAGCGGTAGAGCAACGGATCGCCGTCGGCGTCTTTGGTGTAGGGCGTCAGCGGCGCGGCGATGATCAGGTCTCCCCGGTTGGGCGCATCGCTCGAGGTCAGGCACGTCGGGAGCACGTGGGCGGTGCGGTCCCACAGGCACAACGTGGGCGCCACCGGCGGCGGCGGTGGCGGCGGGTCGAGCGTCACGACGGTGGTGGCGCTGCGCGTGACCGTCCCGTCGGTCACGTACACCGCGAACGAGAACGCCGTCGGCCCGGTCAGCGTGCGCGGCCTCGGGAAGCTGAAGCTGGCCTTCGCGCCGTAGGCCGCCGGCACCCCGCCGTACCCGAACCGCCGGAAGGTGGGCAGCGACCCGGACGGGAACGCCGGCAGCGAGCCGCCGGGGGACGACGCCGGGTCCGAGGCCGTCCAGCTGACCGGCGGTCCGGACAGCTGCACCCAGCCGAAGGTGAGCGGCAGCCCGTCGGGCGCGGTCTGCGACGCGTCGAGGTGCACGGTGGTCGGGGTGATCGTCCCGCCCTCGTGCTCGAAGCCGGCGGGCAGTTCCTGGTCGGGGCCGGCGTCCGGCATGAACGTCCGCACCTTGACCTGCAGCGGCATGACACTGCCGAGCGCGCTGACGCCGCCGGCGACGACGGCGGTTCGCGCGCTGGCCAGCAGCGTCTTGACGCTGCCCGCGCCGACCGACACCAGCCCGGCGTGCAGCGTCTGCACGCCCATCGCGGTGGTGGCGAAGGCGACCGGCACGGTGACGGTGCTCTGCGCATGCGCTGGGAACGAGGCGGCCGCGCAGATGACGACCATGCCGCTGCCGGCACAGGTCAGCGCCGGTGCGCCGCCGGGGGTGATCGCCGCCGGCGGGCTGGAGCTACCGACCGGCGTGATCGTCTCGGCGGTGGTGGCCGGCCCGTAACCGGCGGCCACGCTCAGCCCGGCGGGCAGCACGAGGGCCACCGCCACCGGGGCGGTCGAGGCCCCCGACCCGGGGTTCTCCACCCCGAGGGTCACCTTGACCCGGCCGCCGGGATCCACGGTGGGCTGCGCGCCGGAGATCTCCGGTGCCACCGCCGCGGAGCTGGCCAGCGGCACGGTGACCTGGTCGAGCTCGCTGGTGACGTGCTGCGATCCGTCGCCGGACTGGAGCTGAACGTTGGTCTGGACCGGCACGGCCGTGAAGCCGGTGGCGCCGCTGATCCCCACGTCCAGCGGCGGCGTCGTGGCGCCGACGGCGAGCACCGTGCCCGAGCCGCCGGGTTGGTAGGCGCAGCCGAGCACGCCGTCGTGGGTCGAGCAGCTCCAGCCGCTGCCCGACGCGCTGGCCGCCACGCCGCTGGGCAGGTGCTCGGTGAGCACCAGCGGCGCGGACCCGGCCCGCCCGTCGCCCTGGTTGGTCACGGTCACGGTGTAGTTCGCCGTTCCCGAGCGCGGCGCGGCGCCCACCACCGCCGCCAGCCCGTTGTTGGTGGTCGACTGCGAGAAGTGGATGGCCGGACGCGCGGTGCCGGCGGGCGCCTGGTCGACGGCCAGCTGCGCGCTCGCGCTGACCGGTCCGGCCGCGTCGGCGGTGACCGCGGTGGCGGTGAGCGCCACCGGGCTGGCGCCGCCGGGCGTGCCGGCGAGCTCGAGCCCCAGCGGGGCGGCGGCGCCGCCCGCGGCCAGGTCGGCGGCGTACGTGCAGCGCAGCGTCGCGGCTGCGCCGCCGCACGCCCAGCCGGTGCCGTGTGGGACGGCGGCCAGCGTCACGCCGGCGGGCAGCGAGAGCGTGACCGTCACCGGGGCGTCGGTGGCGCCAGCGCCCGGGTTGGTCAGCGCGAGCACGAAGCCCTGGGGCGCCCGGGACAGGCTCGTCGGGCCGCTGAGACCGAGCTGCAGCCGGGCCCGCGCGGTCAGGTCGGGCATCACGCGGATCGGGTCGCTGGCCGGGCCGGCCAGGACCGCGCCGGCGGCGGAGTGCACCACGTAGCTGATCGGCACCGGTCCGCTCGGCAGCGCCCCGGTGGTCGGCTTCAGCGTGAGCACGAGCGGGGTCGCGCTCGCGGCGGCCCCGACGGTCGCGGTGTCGGCGCAGTGGATCAGATCGGCGTCGTAGACGGCGATGGTCGAGCACATCCAGCCGCCGCCGGCGGCCGCCGGCGCCAGCGAGAAGCCGGCCGGGTTGCCCGACGGCACAGTGAAGTCAACGGCCAGCCCGGGCGCGAGCGGGGCCCGGGTGCGGTTGGCCAGCGCCAGCGTCAGGGGCGAGGCCGCTCCGGGATACAGCACGCCGCTGCCGGTCAGCGCGGCGGCCACCCCGGTGGCGGCGACGACGTTGGTGAGGTCGACGGCGGTCTTGTCCGACACGTCCGAGTCCCCGCTGTCGCTGAGCTGGAAGCTCGCCGCGCCGCCCTGGCTGGCCGCCGACACGGCAACGGTGATCTGCAGCGCCGCGCTCTGCCCCGGCGCGATCGGCCCGCCGCTGTAGCGACAGCCGAGCGCCGAACCGCCCGACGCGGTGCACGTCCACGGGCCGCTCGCGCGCGTGTAGGTGATCCCGCTCGGCAACGTGGCGGCGAGCGTCACGCTGCCCGCCGCGGCCGCGGTGCCGCGATTGACCACTTGCACCTGGTAGATCCCGCTGCCCGCCGCCGTATACGGATCAAGGTGGCTCACGCTCAATGCCAGGTCCGGGCTCGTGGCGGCCGGCGGTGCCTGCGCGTTTGACGTAGAGGAGGCCGTGCTCGTGCTGGTCGTCGCGCTGGCCGCGGCGGTGGTGAAGGTGGCATTCGCGCCGGTGCCCGTCCCGCTCGCGTTGCTGGCCACGATGCGGAAGTCATACGGCGTCGCCGCGGTCAGACCGCTGAGCTGCGCCATCACCGCCTGCCCGCTTGATCCCGAGCCGGCGCCGGTCGCCGTCGTCGACTGGTTATAGGTGTCAACGTGCGCCGCGTAGTAGGCGTCGGTGGCGTAGTCGACGTGGTAGCTCGTGCTCTCGCCGTTGGGGTTGACGGTGCCGCTGACGCTCTCGGTGCCCGAGTCCACCGACGTGCCCGATCCGGTGCTGACCGTCGGCGCCTGCCCCTCGGCGGCGGCGTAGTGGGCGGCGATCCGCGCGGCCGACAGGGCGCTGGCGTAGACGGCGACCTGGGCCGCGTCGCCGACGAAAGGCAGGTTGACGGCGTTGTCCACCCAGTTGCCGACGAACACGGTGTTCTGGGCCAGGTTGATCGTCGTGGCCGGGGTCTCGGCGCCGAGGCTCTGGCCGTCGACGTAGCCGGTCAGCGTCGGGCCGCTCGAGTCGTAGGTGATGGCCAGGTAGTGCCACTTCTGGTCGAACAGGTTCACCCCGACGCTGGTGGTGTCCCAGCAGTTCGACGACCCGTACTCGTCCAGCGCCAGGTCTGAGCCGTTGGGGTTGGTGCACGCGCCCCCGGAGTGCGTCGGCCACGTGGCCAGACCGGCGACGTTGCCGTTGCCGATCGACCCGATCGCCACCAGCACCTGGTTCTGCGCGGTGGTGCTGCGAAACCAGCCCTCGAGCGTGAAGCTCTGATTGCCGACGATCCCCGAGTCCCCGCCGGTGCCGATCAGCGCGCTGTTGCTCCCGTCGCCCTCCACGGCGGTCTCCAGCGGATCGGTGAGCAGCGGCCCGGTGACGCCGTAGGTCAGGCCGCTCGGGGAGAACGTGCCCGCCGACTGGTTGGTCGAGGCGTCGCACATCGTGGGGCCGGACGTCTCGTCCAGGCGGTAGTAGGCCACCGGCGAGTCGGCCAGCACCGCCTGCGTGTAGGCGTCCGAGATGGCGGAGCAGCCCGTGGCCGGGCGGGCCACGGCCGGGTGCGCGGCGCCGCCCGACAGGTTGGTGGCGCCGGCCAGCGGCGACCCGGTCAGGGCGAGCGCGCCGGCCAGCACCGCCGTGGCGGAGACGCTGCCGACGAGCGCCCGCGCCCAGGCACGACCCACCCGTCGTCGGAACGACTGCGGTTCCCCATCGTCGCCCGGCGTCTCCCCCATGCTCGCTCCGTGATCTCCCTAGTCCAGTGCGCTGGGCGATCGTACACCCGCGTGGGGCCGTGATCGCGCCCACATCGGACAGGCCTGCTACCGAACGGTCTCGTAGGTGAGGATCACGATGCCGTCCGGGCCGACCGTGACGCACGGCGAGCAGGGTCCCGAACAAGGTCCCGAACTCCTCGAATCTGAGCGAACTTCAGTGCGACAGGAAGCCGCTGCGGCGGGCGAGCTCCGCGGGGTTCGGCGGTCGTCTCGCCTCGGGCCGACGACGTCTGTGCCGATCACCCCGGCATCCCGCAAGCGCGCGGTTGCTCATCCGAGCCTCCCCGTGAGTCCAAACGAAAAGGGGAGCCGGTCGATGACGCACGCACAGGCGGACCTGGGGAGCGCCAAGTCAGCAGGGTGGCAAGGCCTGCAGGCCGGTCGCTGCCGGTGGTGCTCGCGATCGTCGGGGCGCTGTCCGTCAGCACGCCGGCCGTCGCATCGACCGGAACGACGATCAACGTCTCGAGCACGGCCGACACCGTCGCCGGCGGCGCGGGCTGACACCTACACCGTCGCAAGCATCGACAACTAGAGGTTCGGCCCCGATGGGCTGCCGCCGATCTCCACGACCGTCACGGTCCAGGGCAACGATGCGACGATCACGCGCTCATCCACCGGGGGCACGCCCGCGTTCCGCTTCTTCTATGTCTCCGGCGGCCTGTATGGGATTCCGGCCGGTTCGTTGACACTGTCCGATCTGACGCTCAGCAACGGATGAGCGTGGACGACCCGGGCACGCTGAGCTGGCAGGCGTTGTACCGCAATCACACGCTCGGTTACGTGGCCACCACGGCGGCACTCTGCCCCGCCTTCCAGGAGTCGCTGAACGGCCACTGCCGCCCCGACTGGCTCGTCTTCGGACAGGGAACGCGAACGGTCACCGGGCCGTGAACGGTCGCGATTGGGATCTCGCCGACTGCGCTGGCGGCGGGGCTCCTCGAGCGGGCGCATCGCGAACACCGTGCCGGCATCCCGTTGGCGATCGTGATGACGTTCCAGTCCGCCTACGGCGGGCCGGCCGTCAAGCACATCGAGACCGCCCTCGTCGTGCTGCACCCCCACGGGGCGAAGCGCCACGCCAAGCCGAAGCGGTAAAGACGGCACAACAGCACCTTTCGGAGGGCGGCGTCCGGACCTCGGGGTGCCGAGCCGCCGGCGGGCGCGCGGTCGTCGCCCGCCGGGAAGCAGTCGGCATTCAGCGCAGGACGGAGAATGCCAGCGTGACCGTCGGCGAGCGTCCGGCGGCATTCCGGGCGCTGAGCGCGGCGCGGTAGCGTCCAGCGGCCAGCGCGCGCCGTCCGATCCGCCCGCTGAAGGCGATCGTGTCGGCGCCCGCGGGCTCGCTGGCCCGGGTGAGGGTGGCGATCGTGACGGTGCGCCTGCAGGCACGGCCCCCCGCGCGCTTGATCGCGCGGCTCGGGGCGACGCAGCGGCGTCCGCGCAGCACGCCGGGCGTGGTGTGGGTGATGGCGATGCTCAGGCGCGCCGAGGACGACAGCCGGAACTGAAAGCTGGTGCCGCGGGGGAGGGCGACGGCCGACACGGCGGTTCCGCGCGCGGCGACGCGAAAGCGCGTGTGTGTGAGCCGCGCCCCCGAGATCACCGGTGGGCTCGCGGTCGCAGAGCTCGTCGTCGAGCTAGTCGTCGTGGTGGTCGAGCTAGTCGAGGTCGAGGTCGAGGTCACGCTCGAGGACGTCGTCACGCTGGAGGACGTCGTCGTCGTCGTGCTCTCCTGCACGACGGCACTGAGCAACAGGCGGAAGCCCATCATCGTGTGGTTGGGGGCACTCGCGGGAGCACCGTCGACGAGCGAGGGCATCTCGTAGTAGGCGGTCAGCGGGGTCAGCGAGGAAGTGTCGAACACCAGCGCGCTGCTGTTGTTGTCCAGGCCCAGGACGTCGCCGCTCTGCACGGGCAGGGAGATCGTGAAGGTGTTCAGGCCAGCGGTGAGCGTTTCCGCGGGGCTGGTCCCCACGCCGGTGAAGGTGCCGCCAGCGGCCGGGCGCAGCACGCGCAGCTGCACCGTGCCGCCCGAGCTGCCCGACTTGGTCGAGAAGCTGGTGACGGTGCCGTTGAACGGCGCGACGAGGCTGGCGTCGGCCACGTTGGTGAACGGCACGTAGGTGCAGTCGATCATCGCCAGGCAGATGTTCCCGGTGGCGCTGCCGGTCGTGCTGCCCAGCGTCACGGTCGGGGGCGTGGGCGCGCCACTGGCCGGGTTGACGGCGCCGAACACGCCGGCGCTCAGCGCAGCGAGCACGACGAGCACGATCAGCGGGGCGCGAAGCGCCCGGGTGCGTGTGTGGTCGATGTCGAACATGGTGTTGTGCCTTTCCCCAGCCGATGCCCGGGTGAATGGGTGAATGTCTGTGCGCTCTACGTTCACCAAGCGGCACCCGTCATTACAGGCGGTTCTCCAGGCCGAGGGTTCAAGGGCTCGCTCGGCGGTCCTGGTTCGCCGGGGCGAAGGTTCAGCTGCCACCACTGGACGTCGTGCCACGCTCCCGCCTTCCAGCCGATGCGTTGGTACGTCCCGACGGGCACGAATCCCATCGCGCTGTGCAGGCCGTTGCTCGCGTCGTTGGGTTGGGTGATCCCGGCGCACAGTGTCCACAGACCGATCGCTCGCAGTTGCTCGAACAGCCGTGAGTACAGCTGGCGCCCGACGCCGAATCGGTGGTGGCTCGCATCGACGTAGACCGCAACATCTGCCGCCCAGCGATAGGCGGAGCGTTCGCGATGGCGCGAACCGTAGGCGAAGCCGACCGTCACGCCGTGGCGCTCAGCGACGACCCAGGCGTACGCCGCGCTGATGCGCTCAGACACTTCCTCGATGGTCGGCGGGCGCGCCTCGAAGGACGCGACCGAGTCAGAGACAAACGGCCCGTAGATCGCGGCGCACGCGGCCGCGTCGCCCTGCGGATCGGCCGTGCGAACGATCATGCCAAGTACAAGGCGCGGTTGGCCGAGGCGACGAGCGCGTAGGTGCCCACCAAGCCCTGGCGATCCCGACTCACAGAAAGCAGCGTCCCTCTCCGCGGTAGGTGGGGACCTCGTCGACGATCTCCGTCCCAGAGATGAGGTAGAGGCGGTCGAAACGCTCGCACAGCTCGCCGGCCTTCGCGTGCCGCATCCACACCCGGTCGCCGATCGCCAGACCGTCGGCGGCGGCGCCGCGCAGCGGCGTCTGCGTCTCTCCGGCGCCCTCCTGACGGTCCAGCGCCAGCCCCTCGGGCAGCCATGGCACCGGCAGCCGGTCGGTGCCGGCGGGACCCGAGGCCACGTAGCCGCCGCCTAGGGCCGTGACCACGCCGGGGCCGGGCCGGCGAACCACCGGCAGTGCGAAGAACGCCGCCGGTAGGGGCGCAAAGCGGCTGTAGTTGTCAAACAAGGCGGGGCCAAACAGTCCCGAGCCGGCGGTCACCTCGGTGACGGCGGGCTCGCTCGCCGAGGACTCCAGGCTCCCAGTGCCGCCGGCGTTGACGAACTCCAGCGGTCCCACCACGGCCTCCACCGCGGCCACCAGCTCGGCCCGCCGTGTCCGGAGCTCACGGCGGGAGACGGATTGCATGGCACGGATCGCCAGCCCCCGCAGCGGCTGCCCCGGCGGCCGGTCACCGACACCCGCGACCTGGCCCTCGTACGCCATCAGACCGCGCAGGCGAAGTCCTGGCCGGCGCTGCACCTCAGCGGCCAGCGCCGCCACCGCGACGGGGTCGTGCAGTGGCGACCGCCGCGGCCCGACGCGAACCCGGCCGCCCAGCAGCCACAACCCGGCGTCGGCCTCCACGCACACGTCGACCGGTGCGTCGACGGCGGCGCCCGCCTGCTCCAGCAGGTCCAGATGCTCGACCGCGTCGACCATCACTGCGAGCCGACCCGGGCCAGGCACGCCCGGGGTACGCGACAGTGCGCGGCGGGCGAGCTCGGCGAACCCTTCCCGGTCCACGCTGGGATAGCCCACGACGATGTCGTCAAAGCCGTGCTCGCCGAGCCACAGCCCCTCGCCGACGGTGAGCACGAGCAGCCCTGCAAACGCCGGACGACGAGTGAGCACCCTCTCCAGCAGGGCCCGGCAGCGCACCGACTTGCTAGCCAAGCGGATGGCGGTGCCGGCAGCCCGGCGGGCAAGCGCATCGGCGTTGGCATCGAAGGCATCGAGGTCGACGCAGGCGAACGGACCGTCGAGCCCCGAGCAGGCGCGCTCCAGACGCTGACGATGAGACTCCCGTGTTCCGGGCGCATGACCGAGTGTCCAAGCGGCCGGCATCGCCATCCATTAGAACATGGGGAGATGTCCCTGTCGATGCGGCCAAAGGCGTCGGAGCGCGACCGCCGGGCGCGTGTGGGTGCCCCGGGGCCTGCGCCGTGGGTCAATTGGGATCGCCGCCAGGTCTTCACTGCAGCAGTCACCGAGCGACCAGCCAGCCTCTCGCAGCTGAGCGCTGCGCTGGAGCGGGCGCTGCGCGCCAACCAACGGGTGAGGGTGAGCGGTTCGGGACACTCGTTCACGGCGCTGGTGCCCACGGAGGGCACACTGATCTCCCTGGAGCAGATGAGCGGGATCCTTGATATCGACCCCGCCAGCGGACTGGTGCGCGCGCAGGCCGGCATCACCCTCCGGGCGCTGAACGCGGCTCTTTGCGAGCACGGCCTGGCCCTGGAGAACCTCGGCGACATCGATGCGCAGACCCTGGGTGGGGCGACCGCCACCGGCACCCACGGCACCGGAGCACAGCTGCGCAATCTCTCGGCTCCGGTGCGATCGGTCGAGATGATGCTCGCCGACGGCTCGCAGATCACGCTCGGCCCACAGAGCGACCCCGACGGATGGCGAGCCGCCCGGGTCAGCCTCGGCGCGCTGGGCGTCGTGACCGCCGTGACGCTGCAGGCGCTGCCCGCCTTCCGGTTACGGGCCGTCGACGGGCCCGCGCCGCTGGATGAGACGCTGGAGCGACTCGACGCGCTGGTCGCCGCGCATGACCACTTCGAGCTCTACTGGTTCCCCTACTGCGCGCAGGCCCTCCTGCGCCGCAATGACCGAACCGAGGAGCCGGTGACCGCCCGCTCGGCGGCGCGGGCCTATTTCGAGGACATCGTGCTGGTCAACCACGGTCTGCAGGCGTTCTCGCTGCTCGGCCGTCGCCACCCCGGCATGATCCCGCAGATCAACCGGCTCGTCACCCGGCTGGCCGGCTCGAGCCGGCGAATCGACGCCTCCCATCGCATCTTCGTCGCCGCCCGCCGGGTCCGCTTCACCGAGATGGAGTACGCGATCCCGCGCAACCGGGCCAGCGAGGCGGTCCGTGCCGTACGTGACGCCATCCACGCCCGCCGGCTGCCGATCTCGTTCCCGATCGAGGTTCGCTTCGTGGCCGGTGACGACGCGCTGCTGTCTCCGGCGTACGGGCGCGACACCTGCTACATCGCGGTGCACGTCTTCGACGGAATGGACTACGAGCCCTACTTCCGGATGGTGGAGGAGATCATGAACGGGTTCGACGGACGTCCCCACTGGGGCAAGCGTCATTTCCAGACCGCCGAGACCCTACGGGCACGGTATCCCGAATGGGAGCGCTTCCAGGCGGTGCGCGCGCGTCTGGACCCCACCGGACGCTTCGCCAACGCCGAGGTCGACCGGGTTCTCGGACCGGTGACGGGAGCTGATCCCTCACGGTCCCTGTGAGTCGCATGCGACGCACTGGAGTCCCACGAGCGGGCTGGGTGGCGCTTGTCACAGCCTGCTGGCTCGCGATCGGCGTGCCGACTCAGGCTCGGTCCGCCTCGGTTCCGCGCCTCGCGCTCGATCAGGCCTACGGGCACCGCGGCGCCACGCTCATCGTGTTTCCGACCGAGCGCTCGTTCTTCCGCGGCAACGCATCGGCGCTCAGCACGTACTTCGAGCCGTACTCCGGTGACGATCCGGTGCTGACGCCGGCGCCGGGGGGGCGCGTCGTTCTCGCCGGTCCGCTTGTGCACGGCGCGTTCACGGTGCGGCGCCTCACGGCGGCCGGGACGCTCGACGCGCGCTTCGGACGGGGTGGGCTGGCGACGATTGCCGGCCGCGTGCAGACGCTCGACGCGGTGGCCGTCGACGGACGCGGACGCACGCTGCTGCTCGGCCAGACGAACGCCGGCGCGGCACAGTCGAGCACCGGCCTCACCCTCGCGCGCCTGCTCGCGAACGGCGCGCCCGACCCATCGTTCGGGAGCGACGGCGTCGCCCGGCTCCCGCTGACGCTCGCCGTTGCCAGCCGGCTGGAGATGACCGCGCTCGCGGTGGCGCCCGACGGATCGCTTGCCCTCGGCAACCCGATGAGCAGCCCCAGCTCGTTCCCGATCCAGCTCGCTCGCCTGCAGGCGAACGGGACCGCTGACACCCGGTTTGGACTGGACGGAAGCACGACCATCGCCTCAGCGCTGCTCGCCGACGCGCCCTACGGCGTATACGGGATCGGCGTCGCGCCCGACGGCTCGACATTGGTCGCGCTGCTGGCACGCAGCGGGATCGAGGTCATGCGCCTCACCGCGGCCGGCGCGCCCGACCCGGCCTTCGGTTCGGGTGGCGTGGCGACGATCCCGGGCCAGTCCTTCGCAGCCGTGAACGCGCTCCAGTCGCTCACCGTCAACCCGATGGCCCTGCGCGACGGCGGGGTGCTGCTGAGCGAGAGCGAGGAGCTCGCCGACAATGACGACACCAAGGAGACCATGCTGGTGCGGCTCACCGCCGCGGGCAAGATCGATCGGACGTTTGGGACGAACGGCGTGCTGCGCGACCGCGCGCTCGCCGATGCACAGGTGCTCGAGCTCCCGAGTGGGAAGCTACTCCTGGCGGGCAGCCAGGCAGCCATCGGCCCGACAGCGATCCGCGTCGAGTTGCGCGACAGCGATGGCGCACCGGATCGTCGGTTTGCCGGCAGCGGAAGCGAGGGCCTCAACTTCACATTCGGCGGCTTTGCGGTCGGTGGCTCAGCGGGTGCGCCCCCGAGCGCGTACTCGGTCTCCAAGCTCGGCGCTGCGCCTGACGGCGAGGTCCTGCTGACCGGGGACGTCGAGATGGACTCGGTGTGCGGGTCAGGTGACGATTCGTGCGCCAATGCGCTGTTCACAGCACGTGCGCGGGTGCCCGGCGGCTCGTGAGCCAGCGTGGGGTGGGACGCATCCCGGCAGGCCCGTCGCAGGGTCCCAGGCCGCGTGCTTACTCTCAGTCATCCACTCTGCGTCGCTAGCATCTGGATCCATCGCCGGGCGATCTACCTCGGCTGGGGCGCGAAGGCCCGACTGGTGACGGTGTCGGCAGCCGAGCGGCTCAGCCGGTTGGATGCTTACCGTCGCTGGGGCGAAGCGTCACAGCTCAGACCCGAGCGTGCGCTCGGGCTTGCGGCGATGCCGACCTTCGAGCTGTCTCGCGCGCGGGGACCCGAGGGCCTTCGGGGCGCCGTCCGACTGCTGCTCGAAAGCCCCCTGCTCGCGCGCTCGTGATCCACCAAGCGCGGCTCTGACTGACGCAGCTAGCGTCGGTTCGGATCAGCGGCGGGCCCCGGGGGCGGGTGTGGCACGGCCGTGGCGCGGGTGTTCAACCACACCTGCTGTACGAGCAGGGCGGTGCGGACGTTGGGCTCGCCAGTCGACCATTCCGCTCGCAACGCATCGCGGTCGACGAGTTCCTCGTCGACCGCCGCGCCATCCCACGAGCGCGTGAGCGTTCGTGTGGCCTCGCCCCAGAAGACCTCATCGAATATCGCCTTGTCGCGGCGGTCGAGCAGGGCGCGCGGCAGGACCTCGCCGAACAGGGCCGCGAGCGTGGCGCTGCGGTCGCCGTAACCGAGGCGTCCTCCGGCACGAGCCAGGGCGGCCACGAACTGCGGCTCCAGCAGCGGGTTGACCACCGCCGCGCCGGCTCCTTCGGCCAGCCGGTGCAGTGTCGCGCCGAAGATCATCGTGTCACGCCGCGACAGCTGCCAGCGGAGGTGAGGCGCCCAGGCGATGGGCTCGGCCGCTCGCTCGCGCGCGAGCACGCGTGTGGCCTGGCGCCGCGCCGGTGGGCGCAACCATGGCCAGGCAGGTGCCCGGCGGCGCTCGCGCGCGGCGACGACGGCCGATGGTGTGAAGGCGCGGACGAGCATCAGCGGCAGGCGCCGCGGGGGACGCCGGCGACGCGCGAACACGTCCGCGAGCGCCCGGCCCCGCCACAGTCCCAGCACTTGGTCACCGCCGATGCCGGTCAGTAGCGTTCCGCCGGCCGCGCGCTCCAGCAGCGGCTCGTGCAGGTACGCGTTCGCCGGGTGCAGCAGCCCGTGACGCGCGAGCACGCGCTGCGCGATCGGTCCGACCAGGTCGAGCTCGCCGCTCGCCGTGCGGCGTTCCCAATCGGCCACCTGAAGCGCGGCGATGGTCCGCTCCTGCCAGCGCGACTCCTCGGCTGCCGGAGCGCCGGTGAATCGCCACGTGATCGGGATCGGCTCGGGCAACCCGCGGCGCCGCGCCACCCGGATCGCGACCGCGAGGACGAGCGACGAGTCGACGCCGCCAGAGAAACTGACCAGGCAGGGCGGGCGCCGCAGCGCGGCCTCCACTGCCGCCTCGAGCGCAGCCAGCGGGTCCGCTGCGGTGGGCGGCAATGGCGCTGCCGGAGAGCACAGGCCGAGCGCCGTCCCACACGCGATCTCGATCGGAGTGAGCTCGAGCTCGGTCACGGGTCTGAAATGATCACCGCTTGCGAAGGTGCCAGCCTCCGCCTAGTTGGTGAGCGAGATCGCCGACGACGTCGGGTTGTACAGCTCGATGAACGAATTCTGGCTACTCTGGAATGTCGCCGGTAGGATCTGCGAGATCAGGAGCTTCGGCACCGTCACCGACATCGTCTCGATGCTGGGGTTGTTACTCGAGTCGTTGACCGTCAGCGTGACGGTATAGGTCCCGGGCGGCAAACGTGTGGGTCACGTTCGCACCGCTGACGTTGCCGGTGCCGTCACCGAAGTTCCACGTATAACTCGTGATCGTACCCGAGACATCGTAGGAGTTGCTCCCGTCCACGCCTCCGGTTCGCCGGCCGCAACGCCGGTAGGCGGCAGGAACACCGGGGTCGGACCGAGCCGCTCAAGGCAACCGACCGGGGTCGCTGACGACGGGGTCTGTGTCGGCTCGTTGCTCCACATCGTCTGCGTGTAGTAATCGTGCCCGTTGATCACCTGGTTGTAGAGCGTCGCGTTCGGGGTCGCCGTCGCCGAACCACCGAGGGGAAGATCGTTGTTGATCGGTCCGTTCTCGCATTTGTCGCCCACCTCCTGACCGCTCGAGTCGATCCAGCCGTCGGAGGGCTGGGATCCGTGGCCGACTCGTTCAGCTCGTGAGCGAGCGTATCGAGCGTTCCGTCCGCGTCAGGGTTGCCGACACGCCACCCGGGGCATTACCGGAATCGCAGCCCGCCTCGTACGGCTCGTTGCTGTACACGGCAACGTTGGAGGTTCCGTTGACGCCGGTGATCTCGCGTGATAGCCGCAGAACCCGCCGGTGCTACCAAACGTGCAGCTGCCCGGTCCGTCGCAGCTGTCACGTTCTTCGGAGTAAAGATGATGTACTGCGCCACAGGAGCGCTGGCCGGATCGGTCCCCAGTCGTTCAGGGCGATCTGCGTTGGATCTCGGCCTGGAGCTGCGGGTCGGTCAGGCACGGATTGCCGTCGGTATCGCTCTGGCAGCCGTCGCCCCCGGCGGCCGGGTAGGCCTGGGTGTCGTTCACCGAGGTCACGAACTTGAAGTTGTTGGTGATGAACTGGCTGCCCGTCGGACAGCTCGTCGCGTTGACCGCGACGTTCTGGCAGTACTGGGTCGAGACGGACATGTCGTTCGTCAGCTTGCCGGCATCAGCCTGCAGGTCTTTGACGTACTGGATGATCGAGTTCTCGTAGGTCGAAGCAAAACTCCCGCTCGCGCCCCAGAAGATCAGGTAGACGTTGGAGTGCAGCATCACCGGGCCACCCTGGTACTCCAGCGGGACCTGGCTCTCACCCTTGGCCGTCGAGACCCCCGAGATCGTCACCCCGGACGGCTTGAGGAACACCCCGTACGTGTGCCCGCCGGCGTGCACGATCTCGGCCTGGGCCGAGCCTGCGCAGCACATCGCGAGAACAAGGACGACCGCAGGTACCGCAACTCCCACCACTGCCCTCGTGACGGGGCGCCCGAACACCGTGCGCGTAACGCGGCTCCACCCAGTAGCCATTGACGCCTCTCTGCGCGGCGCGCCACGCAATAAATCATCCGGTCGCCGCATCAATTGGCCGCGCCGCGCGAGCACCGATGGCACCCGTTCGTGCTGCCTACGGTGAACTGAGAAGAAACCTACCAGACCACGCCACAACGGAGCGCGCTGGATCACTGTCTGTTGACAAAGCCGGGCGTGCTCCGCGAGCCTGGTTGAGTGCGACGCCGCCCGGCGACCCAGAACGCGCTTGGCGGCGCGGCGCAACACGCAGCCCAGGCACTGGTCTTGATCCTTCTCGCCACCGCCCTGGCATCGCTTGCGGCGTGCGGCCAGTCCGACGCCGCCCCGAAAACCGCCAGCGCTACGCTGATCGTCATGTACTGGCCCCACGGCCAGGAAACCCCGCCGATGCACACAGGACGCTGCGCTGTGACCCCGACGGGGGCGATCACCGAGCGCGGTCGCCGCTTGCACTGAGGTCGCGAGCTCGCCGCTGGCGCTTGGGCGGGCTAGACACGCCTGCCGGACTCGCGCGCGTCCCGGCTCTCCCGTCGCGACGCTCACGGGCACGTTCCGCGGCCGGCCGGTCGACGCCTGTACCGCCCCGGGTGCGACGACTGGGCGACGCTCCACATCGTGCTCACCGGTCAGTAAGATCGGCACCGACCGATATCGTCAGCGCACCGGCGCTCCCGAGTTCACGCGTGCTCGCCGGGCGTAGGTGCTCGTCGTCTCAAGCAGGCTATACGAATGACTCCCGCCGGTTCGCGCCTGCGTCGAGCGGGCGCGCTGCCGCCCCGCCAACCAGCGCGCTGCTGGGCGATCCGACACTTAGCGGCGATTCGCAAACTCGTCGGCCGCCCGCTCGGCCGCTGGTAGGTTCCGCCGTCATGGAGAATGTCAGCCCGGTTGATCGCCGCCGGCAGGTGCTGGTTCTGAGGGTCGGCGGCTTCACGAGCCTGGCACTGGGGCTGCTGGGGAGCATCGCCTGCCTGGCCCTGACCGTGGTGGCGATTGTCAATGCGGTGAGCGAGTTTCGGACGGTGGATGTGCCGGGGAGCCGTGTCCTCACCCTCGAACAGCGCCACTACGTCATCTATTACGAGGATACCGTCGCCACGCCGGAAGCTCCCGCGGTGCGGGCACTGAGCGTTTCGATCCGGCCCGGTGCCGGCGTCGGCGCGGAGAACGTGCTGCCGATCTCAGGCTATGACGGGTCGGTCACCTACAACCTGGGGTCCTACTACGGCCGAGCTGTCGGCACGTTCGACACGCCCCACGCGGGCCGGTATGCCATCACCACCTCGAACCCCTACGCCGCTGGGGAAAGGGCACGGATCGTCGTCGGACCGTCCGTCCTCGGCCTGTTGGGCCGCGATCTCCTGCTCGGCGTACTCGGCGCGATCGTGGTGTTCTTCGGCGTGGGCGGCGTGGGAGCCCTGCTCCTGACACTGGCGGACCGCAGGGCGGACGCGCAGTCGCGGCGCGCGGCCTAGCGTTTGCCAGCCTGCCTCGCGCCCGTGCGTCATCCTGTGCGAGTGCTCCACGTTCCGCTCGCCGAGCTGCAGTCCGCGCTCACGGAGATCCGCCGTTCGCCGGCCGACAACGGACGCATCGAGCTGATCGTCCGCCGGCCCGAGGTGGAGACGCGCGAGGTGCTCGCCGACGCGCGCCTCGACGAGCACGAGGGCCTGGTGGGCGACTGCTGGCGCGAGCGCGGCAGTTCGTCGACGAGCGACGGCTCGGCGCATCCGGATTGCCAGATCACGGTCATGAACGCCCGCTCGGCGGCGGTGATCGCCGGCGAGCGCGAGCGCTGGCCGCTGGCCGGCGACCAGCTCTACGTCGATCTCGACCTCAGCCTCGAGAACCTGCCGCCCGGCACGCGGCTGCACGTCGGGTCCGCACTGCTCGAGGTGACCGCGGTGCCACACCGCGGCTGCGGCAAGTTCCTGCGCCGCTTCGGCGCCGACGCCCTCAAGTTCGTGAACTCCGGCGTCGGTCGCGAGCTCAACCTGCGCGGCATCAACACGCGGATCGTGCGCGGCGGCGCCGTGAGCACCGGCGAGGCGGTACGCAAGGCCGCGGCGTAGACGATCCTTACTTCACCCAACTGCACAGAGGATGTCCCATGACAGATAGCGAGACGAACGCCTCCGAGCTGATCGACGAGCGGATCAGGGAGCTGGGCGATTGGCGCGGCGAGACGCTCAGTACGGTGCGCGGCATCATCAGGGAGGCGGACCCCGATGTCGTCGAGGAGTGGAAGTGGGTGAAACGCACCAACCCTGGTACACCGGTCTGGGGGCACAACGGGGGTATCTGTACCGGCGAGTCCTACAAATCGGTGGTCAAGCTCACATTCTTCAAGGGCGCTGCCTTGGATGATCCGTCGGGTCTATTCAACTCCAGCCTCGACGGCAAGGTCAGGCGGGCCATCGACATCACAGAGAACGACGCGATCGACGCAGGTGCACTGAGGGATCTCGTGCGTGAAGCTGTGGCGCTGAATCTGCAGGGCAAGAAGCACACCTGAGCGGACGCCCCTACGGCGCGACCCTGAACCGATACAGCTGCCCACTGTCGCGCGCCGCCCAGCCGACGCCGTTGGCGGCGACGGAGAGGGCGTCGTAGTCGTCGGGCGTCCTCAGGTAGTTGCCGGCCGAGATGGCCCCGAAGCGGGCGAGCACGGCGCCCTGCAGGGAGAGCTGCTCGACGTACGTGGTGGCCGTGGCCGTGCGGGGGTGGTCGATCTCGGCGTCGGCGTAGATCGACTGGCCGTTGGGGCTGAAGGTCATGTAGATGTACTGGGGTCCGGGCGGGAAGTTGCGAAAGTGGTCGAGCAGCGTCCCGGTCGGGGAGTACACGCCGATGTATCCGGTGCCGTTGCTGTCGTAGGTGGCAAGCAGGTCGCCGCCGGCGTTGACCGAGGTCACCGTCACCTGCGGGTAGGCCAGGCCGAGCGACTGGCCGAGATAGCTGCTGAAGGCACCGCTCGGCGTGAACTCGAGCACCGGATTGATCATGTCAACGCTTTCGGGGTCGCTCGGATCGGTGATGGTGTCGTTCCCACCGGACTCGTACACGGTGCCGTCGGGCCCGACCGCGACGTCGTCGGTGTCCCCCAGGTCCCCGCCCCAGTCGCCCAGCGCGCCGACCTTGCTCACCTGAGCGCCGGTGGTCGGGTCGAAGCCGTCGATGACCGAGCTGCCCTGGATCGTCTGCACGGCGTATAGCTGGGCGTTGCCGTAGGCCACGATGTCGAAGTCCGAGGGCAGCGAATACGTACGCACGAGCGCACCGGCCGGAGAGAAGACCCAGATCTTGCGCGTGCAGCACAAGCCCTCGATCGCGCCCTGCACGTAGGCGGTGCCGTCGGGGCCGGCGACGACGTCGGCGACCGCCAGCGCCCGCTGGCGAGCACCGACGCGCGTGAGCGTTGGTGTCGCGGCGGCGCTCGCTGCGGCGCCGGCGCCGAGCGCCACCGCCAGGGCGAGCGCCGCGCCGGCCCGGCCGGCCGCGCGGCGTCCTCCCGACCGGCGCGCGGTCGGGCGTCGCTCGTCGTGGCCTGGGCGCTGCGGCAGCCGATCCCCGGTCAATCGTTCCCCCCTTGGTGCGTTGGCGCGGCGACGCCGTCGCCCGTGCGTGACATGTGCTGCGGCCGATTATGCAGGGCCGGTGGGGGCGGCGCTACAGCGCCATCATCGCCCTCGCGCCGTGCCGCAGGTGGCGCGACCGCATCCGGCGGGCCGATCAGCCCGCCGCGCCCCACACGAGCAGCGATTGCGGATCGTCGGGGTCGACCTTGACGGTGACGTTCGCTCCCTCGGCGATGCCCTGCAGCGTGGCGTCGTGCAGGGACTGCGAGAGGTGCACCTGGTAGTCCTCGCCACCCTCGGGATGAACGGTCAGATCGAACTCGATCTGATGCCCGCCTCCGAGCTGGGTACCGACTTCTCGCATCGAGTCGACCGTCGCGGGCGTCTGCACGCCGGACGCGTTGATCCGCATGATCTTGTCGCGTTCGCCGGCCTGGCCGACCGGATTGAGCGCCTGCTTGGCGGTGCCCTTCATCCTGTCGAGAAAGCCCATCCTGCTCCCCTTTCCCTTCTGAGCCGCCGTCCTCCTGGACGGAGGCGGCGGGGCCGCCTCCGCGGCCTGTGGGCAAGCCTAGACGCAAGCGGCGACCCGAACGGCGATGTCGACCGCCACCGTCCTACACTCGAAGCTCGGCGATGGCTCGCGGGGAGGGCTCCGGTCACGGTATGAAACTGCAGAAGGGCGCATACTTCGTTCTCGGCATGATCGGCACGGGTTGCCGGTCCGGATACGAGATCTCAAAGATGGCCGAGATCACGAGCCGGTTCTTCTGGGCGGCCGGGGACGGTCAGGTCTATCCGCAGCTGCGCAAGCTCGCCGACGCCGGGCTCATCGAGGGGGAGCGCGAGACGCAGGGCGAGCGCGAGCGCAACGTCTACGAGCTCACCGACCCGGGGCGTGAGGCGCTCGATGATTGGCTGCTCTCCCCGGCCGCACCGATGTGGGAGCTTCGCGACGAGGGCCTGCTGAAGCTGTTCTTCGCCGATCGCCTCACGACCGCCCAGCTGCGCGAGCGGGTCGCGATCCTGCGCGACTCCCACGAGCGCGCCGTCGAGCGCCTGTTGGAGATCGAGCCGATCGCTCGCTCCCGGCCGGGCGCGCTTCTCACCCAGCAGCATGGCCTCGCCCTCCACCAGGCGGCCGTCGAGTGGTGTGACCGGCTCGACGAGGGGCTCGCGAAGGCCCGGCCCGGTACGCGGGCAGCGACGACGCTCCGCGCGATCCTGCCCTGAGGCCCGGCCGCGCCCGCGGGCGCCGCCGTCATCCCGCAGGCACGACCGGGCCAACTACGTAGGAACTCCACTCTGCAACACCGATGGCGCCGTGTCTCGGCCGCCGTACGTTGCCATTCGAGGGTTCACGAGTTCGTCACAACCGCGGAGGGTGGGTCATGATCGGTCTTGCCAACACGGCAGTGCGCCATCCCAGGGCCGCGCTCGCCATCGCAGCGATCGTCACGATCACCCTCGGCCTCATCGGCCTCGGCGTCGATCACTCGCTGTCCCCGTCCATCACGACGGTCCCGGGCACCCAGTCCGCGACCGCCCAGTCGATCGCCACCGCCCGCTTCGGGCCGACCCAGCTCGTCCCGATCCTGCTCGAGGGCCCGAAGGCGAAGCTCGACGTCGAGGGCCCCGCGCTCGTACGCGCACTCGTCAAGCGACCGCACACCCGCGTCCTGTCGGCCTGGGATGCCGGTGTGGCCTCGGCGGGCCTGCGGCCGAGCCCGACCGCCGCGATGATCGTGGTGTCGGTCGACCGCTCCGAGCAGGACGCGACCACCTATGACCAGCCCCAGATCACGGCGCTCGTGCATCGCGAGACCTCCGGCCCGGTGCGCGCCTACATCACCGGCCAGCCCTCGATCGACGCGGCGATCAAGTCCCAGTCGATCTCGACGACGCGCCGCGACGAGCTCATCGCGCTCGGCATCCTCTTCCTGCTGCTGCTCGTCGGCCTGCGTGCCCCGCTGGCCGCGGCGACGGTGACGGTGGTCGGCGCCGCCACCGTGTTCGCGGGGATGGGCGTGATGGCGCTCGTCGGCAAGGCGACCCCCACCGACCCACTCGCCCTCGCCACCGCCACGATGACGGGTCTGTCGCTCGGCGTCGCCTTCTCGCTCATGATCCTCGACCGCTTCCACCAGGAGGAGGACGCGCATCCCCGGGCGGCGGCGCTCGCCGCGTCCGAGGCCGTGCTCACGAGCGGGCGCACGATCCTGCTCGCCGGCACGGGCTCCGTCCTGGCCCTCGTGCTGGCCGACGTGTTCGGACCGACGAAGGTGCTCACCTCGCTCGGCACGGGCGCCGTGCTCTGCGCGCTGCTGGCGACCGGCGCCGCGGCCGTGGTCGTCCCGGCCACGCTGACGCTATGGGGCAACCAGATGAACAGCTGGCGCCTGCCGACCCCCGGGTTCGTCGCCCGCAGCTGGGAGCACCTCGCCGGGGGCGGCGGCTCGTGGGTGAGGCGCCACGCCGCCGCCGCCGGGGCGATCGCCACGGCCGTGCTCATCCTGCTCGCGATCCCGGCGCTCTCGATGACGACCGGCCCCACGAACGTGAAGCTGCTCCCGCCCTCGAGCTCGGCGCGCGTGGCCTTCACCGAGGTCGCCCGCGTGATGGGCCCCGGGTGGCCGACGCCGTACAACGTCATCGTCGCGAACCCGAACGGGCCGATCACGACGACCAGGACGCTCGCGGCGCTCGACGCCGTGCAGACGACGATCGCCAAGGATCCCGCCGTCGCCTCGGTTACCGGACCGGGCGAGTTCAGCTCCCAGGACAAGCAGCTCCAGGCCCTGCCGACGTCGCTGAACAGCTCCTCGAAGCTCATCTCGGGCGCGAAGGTCAGCCTGCTGCAGCTCGTCAACGGCCTCGGCCAGGCCGGCAGCGGCGCGTCGCAGATCCAGTCGGGCCTCGTACAGGCCAGCGGCGGTGCGGGCCAGTTGCACAGCGGCTCGGGCCAGGCGCAGTCCGGCGCGGGCCAGCTGCACGCCTACCTCGGCCAGGCCCAGGCCGGCTCGGCGACGCTCGCCGCCGGCCTCAACCAGGCGCTCGCCGGCGCCACCGCGCTGAAGAACGGCGCCAGCCAGGCGCTCGCCGGATCGACCCAACTGACCAGCGGGCTCGCCCAGGCGCAGGGTCCGGTCGTCGCCGGCCAGCCGTCGTTCAAGCAGCTCGCGGCGCTCACCGCGGGCACGAGCGGCACGCTGACCGGGCTCAAGGGTCAGGCCGATACCGCCGCGGGCGCCATCGCGAGTGCGCAGAACGCACTGCAGGGGATGACCACGGGCAAGAACGATCCGCAGTACGGCGCCGCCGTCGCGGCGCTCAACCAGGCGCAGAGCGCCGTCGCCGGCCTCTCGAGCGGCGTCGGCGGCGCAACCTCGAACGCCGCGACGGCGGCGAGCCTCGCGGGCGTCATCGCCAGCCAGGCGGCCACGCTGGCGAGCGGTCTGACCCAGCTGCACAACGGCGCCGCCCAGCTGCAGGCCGGCATCGAGCAGCTGCGCGGCGGCAACGTCCAGCTCGCGACCGGCATCGGCCGCCTGTCGACCGGCGGCGGGCAGCTGACCACCGCGCTCGGTCAGCTGCGTACCGGGGCCGGGACGCTCGAGAGCGGCCTCGCCCAGCTGACCGGCGGCGCCGGCCAGCTCGAGAGCGGGCTCTCGAGCGGCGTCAGCCCGACCGGCCAGCTCGTGAACGGGCTCGGCATCATGCAGGCGAGCGTCGCCAAGTTCCGTGGTCAGCTTCCCAACACGGCCCAGCTCGCCGAGCTGCAGCAGCAGTCACCGGGCCTGTTCAACTCCGGCTACTTCATGCTCGCCGCCGTCGCCGGCGCTCTGCCCGCCAATCGCAACGCCGCGACGTTCGCCGTCAACGTCGCGAACGGCGGCAACACCGGCCAGATCGTCGTCATCTCCAAGTACCCGTCGACCGACGCCCGTAGCGTCGCCCTCGGCGCGCGGCTCGAGAGCACCATCACGCACTTCGCCGCGGTCAACCACCTGCAGGCCGCCGTCGGCGGCCCGATGGGCAGCCTGAACGACTACCAGAGCAGCGCGCAGGCCCGCCTGCCGTGGGTCATCCTCGGCGTGGCCCTCGGCCTCGCGCTGTTCCTCGGCCTCGCCCTGCGGGCGGTCGTCCTGCCGATCGTGGCCGTCGTGTTCAACCTGCTCACGACCGCAGCGGCGTTCGGCGTCCTGCAGCTGCTGTTCGGCGGCTCGGACCCGCCGCTCGGCGGGCCGGGCTACATCGACCCGGTCTCGATCACGGAGATCTTCGCGGCCATCTTCGGCCTGTCGATCGTGTTCGTGATCCTGCTGCTGACCCGCACCGAGGAGGCCTTCAGCGACGGGGCAGACGTCGACGAGGGGCTGGCGCGCGCGATGCGCGGCACGGCCGCGGTGTCCGTCGGGATGGGTCTGCTCATGCTCGCGGTGATGGTGACGTTCGCCACCACCGCGCTGATCCCGATCCGCGAGATCGGCGTCGGCGTGGCCACCGTGGTCCTGCTCGATGTCCTGCTCCTCCGGCCGGTCCTGCTACCGGCGGCGATCGAGGTGATGGGCCACGGCGGCTGGTGGCCGACCCGCGTGCGCGACGCCGCGCCGAAGCAGCCACGCCAGCGCCGGCCACGTCCGTCGCTGCGCCACCGAACCACCCAACAGATGGAGCCGTAACGACATGACGACAACTACCCCCACATCCGCCCTGCCGCCCGTCGAGGAGCGGTCCACCCACGCGACGACGCTCGGCGAGATGGTGATGCGGGCGGGCGAGCGCGGCGATCTCGTCGCGCTGCGCCACCCGCGCGAGGGTGGCGATGGCCGAGGTCACCTACGGCGAGCTGCGCGAGCGCGCCCGCGTGATCGCCCGCGGCCTCATCGCGATCGGCATCGAGCTGGGCGACCGGGTGTCGATCCTCGGCTCGACGAGCGCCGAGTGGACGGAATGCGACCTCGGCTCGTGGTGCGCGGGCGCCGTCGTGGCGCCGATCTACCACACCAACTCGCCGGCCGAGTGCCAGCACGTCCTTGGTCACTCCGGCGCGCGCCTCGTCTTCTGCGAGGACGCCGCGCAGGCCGCGAAGATCGCCGCGATCCGCGACCAGTGCCCCGATCTCGAGCACGTCGTCGTCATCAACGACGGCGAGGTGGCGGACGCGATTTCGCTCGCCGAGCTGCGACGGCTCGGCGCTGCAATCGACGCCGACGACGTCGACGAGCGCGTCGCCGCCACCGGCCCCGGCGATCTCGCCACGATCGTCTACACCTCTGGCACGACCGGGCCGGCGAAGGGCTGCATGCTCACGCACGAGAACTTCCTCGCGGCCACGCGGATGATCCGCGGCCAGCTGCTGCTCGACCGGGTCGTCCCGACCGTCTACATGTTCCTCCCGCTCGCGCACGTACTCTCGCGCGAGACGCAGGCGGTCGTGCTCGACGTCGGCGGCACGATCGTCTACTGGGGCGGCGACCCCAAGCGGATCGCCGACGAGCTCGCGGCCGCCAACCCGACCCATTTCCCGGCGGTGCCGCGGATCTACGAGAAGCTGCACACGGCGATCGTCGACGCCGTCGAGGAGCAGCTGCCCTACGTCGGCGGCGCCGTGCTGCGCTGGGCGCTCGCGCAGGGGCGCAACGCTCGCGCCGCGCAGCGCGCCGGGCGGCGCCTGAACCCGATCGCCGCCGCGCAGTACGACATCGCCGACCGGCTCGTGCTCGCGAAGGTGCGGCGGGCCTTCGGCCGGCGACTCGTGATGGCGCTCGTCGGCGCGGCGCCGATCGCGCCCGAGCTGATCGAGTTCTTCGACGCCTGCGGCGTGCTGCTACTCGAGGGCTACGGCCTGACCGAGAGCTGCTCGGTGGGCACGGTCAACCCGGCCGCGCGCACCGCGCGCCGGCACGATCGGCCGCCCGGTGCCCGAGTGCGAGGTGCGGATCGCGCCCGACGGCGAGATCCTGATGCGCGGCCCGCAGATCTTCGCGGGCTACTTCCGCGACGAGGCGTCGACCGCCGAGGCGGTCGACGAAGACGGCTGGCTGCGCACCGGCGACCTCGGCTCGCTCACCGACGACGGCTACGTGCGGATCACCGGGCGCAAGAAGGACCTCATCATCACCTCGAGCGGCAAGAACATCACGCCGACGAACATCGAGAGCGCGCTACGCGAGACGCGCTGGATCTCCGAGGCCGTCGTCTACGGCGACCAGCGGCCCTACCTCGTCTGCCTGCTCACGCTCGACCGCGACGAGGCGCCGAAGCTCGCCGAGCACCTCGGCATCCCGCCGAACGCCGCCACGATGGCGCTCGACGACGGCGTCAACGAGGCGATCCGCCACGACGTCGACGAGGTCAACAAGCGCTTCGCCCGCATCGAGCAGATCAAGCGCGTCGGGATCCTCGACCACGAGCTGTCGCAGGCCGCCGGCGAGCTGACCCCGACGCTGAAGGTCAAGCGCAACGTCGTGTACGGCAAGTACGCCGACTTCCTCAACGATCTCTACGAGGACCAGAGCCATGCCCACAACTGATTCCCACCGCCGCCGCATGCCGCCGGCCGATGCGGCCTGGCTGCACATGGATCGCCCGACCAACCTGATGGTCATCAACTCGGTGTGGCTGCTCGACGAGCCGATCGACCCGCAGCGGTGGCGACGCGTGATCGCCGAGCGACTCGTCGCACCGTATCCGCGCTTCCGCCAGCGCGTCGTCGAGCCGCGGCTCAAGCTCGGCACGCCGCATTGGGAGAATGACCCGGGCTTCGACCTCGACCATCACATGCACCGCCGCGGCCTCTCGCAGCCCGGGGACGAGACGGCCCTGCAGGAGCTGATCGGCGACCTCATGGCCACGCCGCTCGATCACGCCAAGCCGCTGTGGGACATGTACCTCATCGACGGTCCCGGCTCCGGATGCGCGGTGTATACCCGCATGCACCACTGCATCGCCGACGGGATCTCACTGGCGCGCGTCAGCCTCGCCCTCACCGACACGGTGGCCGACGGCGACCGCTTCGACGGCTGGCTGTCCCCGCGCAGCGACCCCGCGCGCGGGCGTCTCGGCGCAATCACCGCGCCGGTGCGAGCCACCGCGTCGGTCGCCTCGACGACGGCTCGCGAGGGTCTGCGCGCGCTCGCGCACCCGGGGCGCGCGGTCGACCTCGGCGCCTTCGCCGCCCGCGAGCTGTCGGCGCTCACACGACTCGTGTTCCTGTCGCGGGACTCCGACACCTCGCTGCGCGGCGACCTCGGCACGAGCCGCAAGGTGGCCTGGACGTCGCCGCTGCCACTCCAGCAGATCAAGGACATCGCCCACGCCCAGGGCGCCACCGTCAACGACGTGCTGCTCGCGGCGATCAGCGGCGCGCTGCGCAGTTACCTCGTGAGCCAGGGGGAGGCGCCGCAGCGGATTCGGGCGCTGGTGCCGTTCAACCTGCGACCGGCCGACCGGCCGATTCCGCGCGAGCTCGGCAATCACTTCGGGCTTGTGTTCCTCGACCTGCCGGTCGATGTCGCCAATCGCCGCGGTCGCCTGCGCGACGTCAAGACGGGGATGACTACGATCAAGGAATCACCTGACGGACCGCTCACCTACGTCGTCCTGGAGGCGATGGGATTGGCCCCTCCAAAGATCGAGACCCTCGGGATCGACATGTTCTCCGCCAAGGCCTCGGCCGTGATGACGAACGTGCCGGGCCCCCGTGAGCCGATCTACCTGGCCGGCTCGCGCGTCGGTGCGGTGCTCGTGTGGGCGCCGACGTCGGGGAGCGTCGGGATGAGCATCAGCATCCTCAGTTACAACGGCGAGGTCACCGTCGGGCTGATGGTCGACGCCCACCTGGTGCCCGAGCCGCAGCGCATCGTCGACGAGCTCGGGCGCGAGGTCGCGGCGATGGCGCGCCTGGCCGCGAAGGCGCGTAAGGCCGTCGAGCCGACCGCGAGCTGACCGCGCGGTGGCGGACGCATCCGCACGCCCGGGCCGGGGCGATACCCCGGCCCCGCGGATCGCCGTGTTCGCCCCGCATCCGCTGCTGACGGTCACGCTCGAGCGCGAGGGCGCCGATCGCGACAGCGTCCACTTCCACCCCGCCGGCCAGGGGGTGTGGGTGGCGCGCATGGCCACGCGCCTCGCCGCGGCACCGGTGCTGTGCTCGTTCCTCGGCGGCGAGTGCGGCGCGCTCATCGAGCCACTCCTGCACGACGTCGCCCCGGGGGGCGTGCACGTCGTGCCGACGACCGCGGCAAGCGGCTGCTACGTCACCGACCGGCGCTCGGGCGAGCGCGAGATCCTCAGCTCCACGCTGGCCGAGCCGCCCTCGCGCCACGAGGTCGACGACCTCTTCTCGGCCACCTGCGCAGAGGCGATCGCCTGCGGATGGCTCGTGGTCACGAACCCGCTCCCCGGCGACTCGCTCCCGCTCGAGCTCTACGGCGACCTCATCGCCGACGCGCGCGCGAACGGCGCCCGCGCCCTCGTCGACCTCTCGAGCCCACGCCTGGATTCGGCGCTGCGCGGCGGGCCCGAGCTGGTCAAGTGCAACGACTGGGAGCTCGCCGAGTTCGTGCGCGGGCCGGTATCCGAGCCGGCGCAGCTGCGCGCGGCGGCCGACCGTCTGCGCGCCGCCGGCGCGCAGACGGTCGTGGTGACCCGCGGCGAGCGCCCGGCATTCGTGCTCGGCGAGGACGGCGCCTTCGAGCTCGTGCCGCCGCGCTTCGAGCACGGCTTCCGCGAGGGCTGCGGCGACGCGATGATGGGCGCGCTCGCCGCCCGCCTCGCCCACGGCGACCCGCTCGAGCGCGCGCTCGTGCTCGGCGCCGCCGCCGGCGCGGCGAACTTCCTGCGCCGCGGGCTCGGTAACGCCTCACGCGAGGTCGTCGAGCAGCTCGCCGGCGACGTCGTCACCAGGGCGGCGTGACGGCCGCGCCGCGCAGGACGGCGGCCGGCGCATCCTCGGCCACCCAGGCGACGTCGGCCGCCGAGCGCACCTCCGCGAGCCGCCGCACGGCGGCCGCCAGGCGCACCGGCCGGCCGATGCGAGCGGAGTGCGCGTCGCTGCCGAGCAGGTGCACGAGACCGTCGCGGGCGAGGCCCATCACGTAGCCGTCGGGCTCGGACAGCGCGATGAACTCGGCCGTCCACTGGATGAGACAGCCGCGCGCGACGAGGTCGCGCAGGTGGTCCTCGAAGCCGGCCCCGGCGTGGCGCTCGGGGTGGGCGATGATCGCGCGCGCGCCGCGCTCGCTGAGGCGCCGGGCGAGCGCCACGAGCGTCGCGTCGAGTGGCCCGGGCGCCGGCTCGAGCAGCACCCAGCCACCGGCGCCGCCAAGCGACACGCGCGCCAGCTCCGCGTCGGTCAACTCGTCGGCCGCGCTGGCCGCGAGCTCCCCGCCCGGCGCAATCGCGACGTCGATGCCGCGCTCGTCGAGGTGGTGCTGCAGCTCGGCGACGCGGCCGGCGATCTCGTCGATCGGCACGTGGTGATCGTGGCGGATGTGCGGCGTGGCGCACACGACGGCGATCCCGTCCTCGGCCGCCTGCGCGGCCATCGCCGCGCTGTCGTCGAGGTCGCGGGCGCCGTCGTCGAGCGCGGGCAGGATGTGGCAGTGCAGGTCGATCACGCGCGAATCCGTAGTTCCCGCAGCGCGACCGGGCCCGTTCCCCGATGGCCGCGCCACCCGCCACGCCTAGATTCCGGATAAAGGGGGCGCCAGCGTGAAGCGGAGAGAGAGCGTAGGGCAACGATGAACTCAAGCACCGTCGCGGCGGCGACGGCCAACGGACACGCCGATGACTCCGTGCGGCTCGACGGCTTCGTCGCTCGCGCGCAGCGCGCCGCGGTGGCACTGCGGCGGCTCGACCAGGCGCAGGTCGACCGGATCGTGTGGGCGATGGTCGTCGCCGGCCTGGAGAACGCCGTGCACCTGGCCGAGCTGGCGATGGAGGAGACGGGCTTCGGCGTGCTCGAGGACAAGGTGGTCAAGAACTACATCGCCACCGAGTTCCTCTACGACTACCTCAAGGACAAACGCTCCGTGGGTGTCATCGACGCCGATCCCGCGCGCGGCATCGAGTACGTGGCCGAGCCGATCGGCGTCGTGCTCGCCCTGCTGCCGATCACCAACCCGACCTCGACCGCGCTGTTCAAGTCGATCGTCGGCGCCAAGACGCGCAACGCGATGATCTTCCGCCCGTCGGCCCGGGCCGCACGCTGTGCCGTCCGGGCCGTGCAGATCCTCCAGGTGGCCGGTGAACAGGCCGGCCTGCCGCCCGACGCATTGCAGGTCGTCCCCGATCCGACCCTCGACGTCTCGCAGTACCTTTTCCATCATCCCGGCGTCGATCTCATCTGGACGACGGGAGGTCCCGGCGCGGTGGCGGCCGCCAACGCGGCCGGCAAGCCGACGCTGAGCGTCGGGCCGGGCAACGCGCCGGTCTACCTGCATGCGAGCGCCGACGTGCGCATGGCCGTCGTCGACATGCTCATCTCGAAGACGTTCGACGCATCGCTCATCTGCCCGGCCGAGCAGACCTGCGTCGTCGACGCTGCGATCTACGACGAGGTCGTGGCCGAGCTGGCGCGCATGGGCGCGCGACTGCTGACCGAGCCCGAGGTGCAGGCGCTCAGTGATTTCACCTTCGAGCCGGACGGGCACGTGCGTCTGGAGGCGCTCGGGCAGTCGTGCGAGAGCCTGGCCGCGCTCGCCGGCATCGACGCCTGTGACGAGGCGAAGGTGCTGCTCGCGCCCCTGCCCCGCGATCTGGAGGCGCTCGCCGAGCACCCGCTCATCCGCGAGAAGCTGATGCCCGTGCTCGGGCTCGTTCGCTCGCCGTCGCTCGAGCACGCGCTGTCGGTGTGCGAGCTCGTCACCGAGCACGGCGGGCTCGGCCACACCTCGGCCGTCTACGCGACCGACGAGGAGGTCATCGGCCGCTTCTCGCAGCGCATCCGCACCGGGCGGATCCTCGTGAACGCGCCCACGGCCGTGGGCGCGCTCGGGGGCGTCTACAACTCGATGACGCCGACGTTCTCGCTCGGCTGCGGAACGTGGGGCGGCTCGAACACGACCGAGAACGTCAACTACCGCAACCTGCTGAACGTGAAGACGGTGTCGCGGCGTCAGGCGCCGCCGCAGTGGTTCCGCGTCCCGTCGGACACGTACTTCAACGTCGGCGCGATCGAGAGCCTGCGCGAGGTGCGGGCCGCGCAGGTGCTGCTGGTGAGCGGCCGCGGGCTGGAGTCCCGCGGCGTCGTCGACGAGGTGCGCCGGCATCTCGAGCACACAAGCGTCCACGTCTTCACCGACATCGAGCCCGAGCCGACCGAGGCCCAGATCCGCGCCGGCGTGCAGGTGCTCGAGCAGATGGGCGCCGACTGCCTGGTCGCCGTCGGTGGCGGATCGGTGATCGACGCGGCAAAGGCGATGCGCCTCTTCCACGAGCATCCCGAGCTCTCGATGCGCGAGCTGTCGCTGCCCTTCCTCGATGCGCGCAAGCGCGTCGCGCGCTACCCCGCACCGGGGCACACGGTGCGCCTCGTCGCGGTCCCGACGACGGCCGGGACCGGCTCGGAGGTCTCGCCGGCCGCCGTGGTCACGGTCCCGGACCAGGTGCGCAAGGTGACGCTCGTCGACTACTCGCTCGTGCCCGACGTGGCGATCGTCGAGCCCAAGCTGACGCTGTCGATGCCGCCGACGGTGACCGCCGACACCGGCGTCGACGCGCTCACGCACGCGCTCGAGGCCGGGGTGTCGATCTTCGCCTCGCCGTTCACCGACGCGTTCTGCATGCAGGCGGTCAACCTCATCCTCGACGCGCTCCCGCGGGCGTATGCCGACGGATCGGACCTCGCGGCCCGGACGGCGATGGCCAACGCAGCCACGATCGCGGGGCTCGCCTTCTCGAACGCGTTCGTCGGCGTCAACCACGCGCTCGCCCACGCGATCGGGGCGCGCTTCGGCATCGCGCACGGGCGTGCGAACGGGATCCTGCTGCCCCACGTGCTGCGCTACAACGCGCAGATCCCGACGAAGTTCATGCCGGCGCCCGGGTACGGTGCGTACGTGGCGGGCGACAAGTACGCACAGATGGGATTCGTCGTCGGGCTCGGCGGGCGCTCGGCGGCCGACCGACGCGCGCACCTGTTCGCGCGCGTCGACGAGCTGCTCGACGCGGTGGAGATGCCGCGCTCGCTCGCCGCCGCCGGCGTGGACCGCGGCGAGTTCGAGGCGGCGCTGCCCGGGCTCGTCAAGGCGGCGTTCGCCGACCCGAGCCTGCGCACGAACCCGCGGATGCCGATGCTGGCCGAGCTCGGCGCGCTACTCCAGGCCGCCTACGAGGGCCGGCCGGCCTGACGCGCCGGGGACGTCGTGGCCCAGGCGATCATGCGTCGAGACCCCCTGTCGGAGGTGCACATCGGCTCGCTGCACCTCGAGCGCTTCGAGGAGCTCCTCCCACCGGCGGAGTACGAGAAGGTGCGCGAGGCGATGGAGCGCGCCAAGCACGTGCTCGGCGGGCGCACGGTCTGGAACGTCAACTCGACCGCCCGCGGCGGGGGGGTGGCCGAGATGCTCGTGTCGCTGCTCGCCTACGCGCGCGGCGCGGGCGTCGACGCGCGCTGGCTGGTGATCTCCGGCGACGAGCGCTTCTTTGCGATCACCAAGCGCATCCACAACCGCCTGCACGGCTTCGTCGGCGACGGAGGACCGCTCGGGCCGGCCGAGCGCGCGCACTACGAGCGGACGCTGACGCCGAACGCCCGCGAGCTGCGCGCGCGGGTGCGGCTCGGCGACGCGGTGATCCTGCACGACCCGCAGACCGCGGGCCTCGTACCGCACGTGATGGCACTCGGCGTGCCGGTGATCTGGCGCTGCCACGTCGGCATCGACTCGCCGAACGAGCTGGCCAGCGAGGCGTGGGAGTTCCTGCAGCGCTACGTCGGCGAGGCCGACGCGACCGTGTTCTCGCGCGAGGCGTTCGCCTGGGACGGGCTCGACCCGTCGCGGCGCACGATCATCCCGCCCTCCATCGACGCCTTCTCCCCCAAGAACGAGATCCTCGACGAGCCGACCGCGTCGGCGATCCTGGCGGCGAGCGGCCTGCGCTCGGGCCAGGGCGTCGACGCGGCGCCGCGCTTCACGCGCATGGACGGAACGCCGGGCCACGTCGCCCGGCCGTCCCGCCTGATCGAGGGTGCGCCCCTGCACTACGAGGACGACTACGTGCTGCAGGTCTCGCGCTGGGACGCACTGAAGGATCCGCTCGGGGTGATCGCCGGCTTCGCCGAGCACATCGCGCCCGACAGCGAGGCGCACCTCGTCTACGCCGGTCCGGCGGTGGCGGCGGTGTCCGACGATCCCGAGGGCGCGGCGGTGCTCGGGCAGGCGCAGTCGTTCGTGGCCGGCCTGACGCCGGCGCTGCGGCGGCGGATCCACCTTGCCCTGCTGCCGATGGAGGACATCGAAGAGAACGCGGCGATCGTCAACGCGCTCCAGCGCAGCGCGCGGCACGTCGTGCAGAAGTCCCTCGCCGAGGGCTTCGGCCTCACCGTGTCCGAGGCGATGTGGAAGGCGCGCGCGGTCACCGCGAGCCGCATCGGCGGCATCCAGGACCAGATCGAGGCGGGGGTCAGCGGCACCCTGCTCGACGACCCGAGCGACCTGACGGCCTTCGGCGCCGCGGTGAGCGAGCTGTGGCGCGACCGCGCGCGCACGCTGACCATGGGCGCGGCCGCGCAGGCGCGCGTGAGCGAGAGGTTCCTCGGCCCGCATTCGCTGATCTCGTATCTGGAGCTGCTCGGGCGGCTGCTGCACGAGGGGTAGAGGCCGGTCGGGATTCGGCCGCGAGGGCGCGTGGCGAGGGTGCGTGGCGAGGGTGCGGATGCGCCCCGCGGGTCACGCCGCGGACGCGCGGACGCGCGGTCGCCGGTCGCCGGTCGCCGGTCGCCGGTCGCGGGTCGCGGGTCGCGGCGAGCGTGCCCCGAGGCTGCGTTGTGACCGGCGCGGGCGGGCACCGGCCGGGCCCGGCGTGACTTCTCGGCGGCCGGCGCCGCGCGCGGGTCACGCCGCGTGTCCGCCGTGTAACGGCACTGCTGCGCGAGCGTGCCGCAGCGCGGTCGCGGCTGGCGTGCGCCGGCGGGTGTGCTCCCGAACCGACGCTATAGGGCGCCTAACTGACCACACCCCCGGCTGGCGTGTCACGCGACGGTGACAGATGCGCCGCGCGGGTCACACTTGCGCGCCGGCCGCGTGGAGCCGGCGCGCGCGAGTGCCGATCAGCTCGCGGCCTGCGTCAGGTCGTAGACGGTCTCGCCGCCGATCGTCCGGGCCGTGTAGTGCGCCGCCACCCAGGTGGCGATGGTCGACGAGCCACTGCCGCCACCGGGGCCACCGCCCCCGCCGCCGGAGGCGACGTAGTAGTGGATGTCGCCCTGCGCGACGTATCGCTCGAAGGCCGCCAGGCTGAGGTTGCCGCCCTGGTTGTTGAATCCACCGATCGCCATCACGGGCTCGCCGCTCGACAGCTCGAGACCAGCGGCGCTCTGGGACCCGGCCGTCGCCGCGACCCAGCGGTAGCGCGAGGCGTTCTGCTGGAGCGCCTTCGTCAACGCGGCGCTCACCGTCGTACCGCCCCCGCCCGGCGCCCCGCCACCGGCGAAGCCACCGGCGGCTCGGCCCGGGCGCCCGGCCGCGCCCGGCCCGCCGCCCGTGGACGACGTGCCGCTGCCGAACAGCGGCGGGGTGCCGGCGCGGCCGGCGAGGCCGGCGCCCGCGCGCGCTCCGGGGGGGCCACCGAACCCGCCGCCGGGCCCTCCGCCACCGAAGCCGCCACCGAGGCCCGACGCGCTCGCCGGACCGGCCGACGGGATCGAGCCGGTGTGCGGGGTGGTGATCGTGTCGGCCGCGCAGGCGATCGGTCCGGCGATGCAGGCCACGACGCCGAGCAGCGCGGCGATCAGGCTCACCCGCCCGCCCACGCGCCCAAGCGCCGGTGCCGCCAGCAGGCCCAGCACGGCGAGCACGGCGGCGACCGCGACGACGGTGCGCAGCCAGGGCTCCCACGCCGGCGTGCGGTCGAGCAGCGCATACGCCCACGCCGCACTCCCGGCGACCGCGAGCGCGGCCAGCAGGCGAGCGGCGAGCGTGTGGCGATGCGGCCACAATAGGGCGCCACCGATGGCCACGAGTGCCCCGATCGCCGGAGCGAGGGCAACGGTGTAGTACGTGTGGATCACGCCTTGTCCAAAGCTGAAGACCGCGGCGGTGACGAGCAGCCAGCTCCCCCACAGCAGCAGGGCGGCGCGAGCGCGGTCGGTGCGCGGGGCGCGTCGCCGAGCCCACAGTCCGGCGACGAGCGCGAGCAGCGCGGCCGGCAGCAGCCACGATGCCTGCCCGCCCATGAGGTCGTTGAACAGGCGCAGCGGTCCGGTCGCGCCGCTGAAGTTCGCGCCGCCGCCACCACCGCCCGGGCCACTGCTGCCGAAGATCCGCCCGAGGCCGTTGTAGCCGGTGATGAGGTTGAGGATGCTGTTATCGGGCGAGCCATCGATGAACGGCCGCGAGCCGGCCGGCCACAGGGCGACGATCGCCACCCACCAGCCGGCGCTCACCAGCACGGCGACGCCGCCGGCCAGCAGCTGCCAGATGCGCCGGCGAAGCGTCGTCGGCGCGGCGACGACGTACACGAGGGCGAAGCCGGGCAGGACGATGAAGGCCTGCAGCATCTTCGCGAGGAAGGCGATCCCGATCATCACGCCGGCCGCAACGATCCAGCGGGTGCCGGCGCGCTCGAGCGCCCGCGTCAGGCAGTACGCGCCGGCCACGAGCATCAGGACGAGCAGCGCGTCGGGGTTGTTGAAGCGGAACATGAGCGCCGCGACGGGCGTGAACGCGAAGATCGCACCGGCGGCCAGCCCGGCCCCAGCGCCGAACCATCGCTTCACCGAGGCGTAGAGCAGCGCGACGGCGGCGACGCCCTCGAGCGCCTGCGGCACGAGCATGCTCCAGCTGCTGAAGCCGAAGATCCTCCCGGATAGCGACATCACCCACAGCGACGCGGGTGGCTTGTCCACGGTGATGAAGTTCGAGGCGTCCAGCGAGCCGAAGAACAGCGCCTTCCAGCTCTTCGTGCCCGCCTGCACGGCCGCCGCGTAGAACGAATTGGCGTACCCGGAGGCGCTCAGGTCCCACAGGTACGCGACAGCGGTGACCAGCAGCAGCGCGACGAACGCCGGGCGGACCCAGCTCGGATCAGCGGTCGCGGTCCGCGGGGCGGTCCACTTGCGGACGCGCGGCGCGCGACCGGGAGAGGCCGGCTCGCGTCGGAGGGGGTGGAGGAGCTCGGTGGTAGTCATGCGCCGAGTCTCGACCGCGCGGCTGTGAGCGCACCGGCGTGAAGCTGGGAGTTGACTGAGAGGCGCGCAGGGCGGCGTACAGATCACGCCCCAGCCGCCAGCGCCGGCGGCCGGGGAGCACGACGCGATCGCCGTCCAGGCGCCGGACCGCGTCGGGAAGGTCCTCGCCGGCGAACAGCACGGCCCAGGTCGGCGCATCGGGAAGGTCGGGCCCGAGTCGCTCGGCGAGCCGATGCACCCGCTCGCGCGCCTCGTCGAGGAGAAGCGCTCGCCAGGGCTCCTGCGCCAGGCAACCGCGCCAGCGCGTCGGCTCGTCGACGACGGCCACGAAGGTCACCCGCGCGCCATCGCGCACGGCCTCGCGCGCCGCCGCCTCGGCGGACGCGTCGCCCCGCCTTCCGGGCTCGCAGACGATGATCGCGTGCACGACCCGTCGTCCGCCGGCGCCCCCATGCGTTACGGTCACGCCGCATCGGCCCGGCGATCCGTGGCACGCTACCGGAGCCCGATGCGCGCCAGCCTATGGGACAAATGATCCGCACCTACTGGACCCGGGCCTCGCGTGTGGCGCCCCGCGCCCGGCTCGCCTTGCTGCTGCTCACGGCCGCTGTCGCGCCGGCGGCCTGCTCGAACTCGAGCGCGCAGACGACGACCACGACCGCCTCGGGGCCGCTCGATGCCAGCGCTCGCGCGGCTGCTGCGAACCCGGTGACCGTATCCCCGCTGCCGGGCACGCCCGACGCCTCACCGACGACGCAGATCAGCTTCCTCGGGAGCGGCGCACTGACGATCACCGGCGTGCGCGTCGTCGGCTCGCGCAGCGGCACGCACGGCGGGCACACGCAGGCGTACTCGACCGGCACGGGCGCGAGCTTCCTCGTCGACGGAGCGTTCACGCCGGGTGAGCACGTCAGCGTGCGGGCGACGGTGAACGGCAGCCCGGTGCGGACCGACTTCACGATCGCGCACCCGGCGACCGTCAGTCAGGCCGAGTTCCCGAGTAACCCGGGCGACCCCGCACAGGTTCAGCACTACGCCTCCGATCCGGCGCTCACGCCCTCGACGGTGACGATCACGACGCCGGCCCAGGCCGGGGCGACCCCCGGCGACTTCTTCCTCGCGCCCTACCAGGGCGACGGCTCACCCGGTCCGATGATCGTCGACCAGGCGGGGAACCTCATCTGGTTTCACCCGCTCCCCGCCGGGGAGTCAGCGACGAACTTCCAGGTGCAGGCCTACGACGGCCAGCCGGTGCTCACGTGGTGGCAGGGACGCATCCTCGAGGTCGGCTTCGGTCAGGGCGAGGACGTCATCTACAACAACGCCTACCAGCGCGTGGCGATCGTCCGCGCTGGTAACGGTTACTACGCCGATCTGCACGAGATCCGCCTCGGCGCCGACGGGACGGCCTGGATCGACATCTTCGACCCGATCCGCTCGAACCTCAGCCACTATGGTGGCGTGGCCGCCGGCGTGCTCGAGGATTCGATCGTGCAGGAGATCGACGTCAAGACCGGCCTCGTGATGTGGGAGTGGCACGCGCTCGGCCACATCCCGATCGGGGACTCGTATAACGGCGTGCCCAAGTCGAGCTACCCGTTCGACTACCTGCACATCAACTCGGTCGACCCGGGCCAGTCCGGCGACGTGCTGGTGTCGGCGCGCAACACCTGGACGATCTACGACATCGATCAGCACAGCGGCGCGTTCCGCTTCGAGATCGGTCCGCGCTCGACGCTGCGCCAGGACGCCGGCACGCGCTTCTACTGGCAGCACGACGCCGAATGGCAGCCCGGCGGCCTCATCTCGGTGTTCGACAACGGATCGGATCCGCCGAAGGAGAAGCAGTCGCGCGGACTGCTCCTGCGCCCCGACTTCTCCGGGCACACCGTCACGCTGGTCAAGGCGTTCGTGAACCCGACGAAGACGCTGCTCGCCTCGAGCCAGGGCAACACCCTCAGCCTGCCGGGCGGCAACTGGCTGCTCGGCTACGGCGGACTGCCGAACTTCACCGAGTTCGACAGTGCCGGCCACGTGCTCTACGACGCGACGCTCGGGAAGAACGTGCAGGACTTCCGCACCTACCTCGCGCCCTGGCAGGGCCAGCCGACGACACCGCCGGCGATCGCGGTCACCCGAGACGGGGCCGGTCTGACGGTGCGCGCGAGCTGGAACGGCGCCACGCAGGTCGCCTCCTGGCAGGTGCTGGCCGGGCCGTCCGGCGCGCTCGCGCCGGTGGCCACGGCGCCCAAGCGGGGGTTCGAGACCGCCATCCACATCAGCACCGCCGCCCCCGACGTGGCCGTGCGGGCGCTCGGCGCCTCGGGAGCGGTGCTCGGCAGCTCCCCGACGCAGTCGGGCTAGCCCAGGACCGGCGGCGCCGGATCGTCAGCCGCGCAGCCTGACGATCCGGTTGGCCGGCAGCCTGCCGCGGTAGACGCGGCGGATCCGGCGTACCTGCGCGCGCGTCAGGTGCACCTTGACCTTGTGGTGCACGCCCGCCGCGAAGCCGAACAGCGTCGGCCGGCCCGCGGTGAACGTGAACTGATCGGCAGCGGTCGTGGGGCTCACGAGCGCCCCGACGTGGACCGTGATGTCCACGCTGCCGCTCGTCTGCACCGCCGGCACCTGGGCGACGATCACGTCGTTGCCCAGCGGGGCGAACAACGCCGGGTGCGCGCCGAAGTCCACCGCCGTGGCCCGGCCGAAGTTCGCGCCGAAGATCAGGACGATCGAGTTTCCGCTCGCCCGGTTGGGATACACGAAGGTGACCGTCGGCGTCCCGGGCGGCAGCGTGACCGTCAGGAGCGCCGCCCGCGTCACCGTGCTGCCGGCCGAGTTGGTGAAGACAGCGCGGTAGCGGTTGCCGTTCGACGAGTAGGGCACGTTCGCGATCGTCAGCTTCGTCGACGTGGCGCCCTGGATGTTCGAGAACGTGAAGCCGCCATCGGCCGACACCTGCCACTGCACCGTCGGGGCGGGCGTCCCGGAGGCGGCCGCCGTGAAGGTGGCGGTCGCGCCGACCGGCACGGACATGTCGAGCGGCTGCAGCGTCACGACTGGCTTGACGGGCCTGGCCGTCGTGGTGGTCGTCGTCGTGGTGGTCCTCGTCGTCGACGTTGTCGTGGTCTTGGTCATCGACGTGGTCGTTGTCGTGGTCTTGGTCGTCGACGTCGTGCTCGTGGTCGTCGTCGGCGTCGTCGTCGTCGTCGTGGTCGTCTTGGTGGTTGTCGTCGTCGTCGGCGTCGTGGTCGTGGTGGTCGTCGTCGGCGTGGTCGTCGTAGTCGTAGTGGTCGTCGTCGGCGTGGTCGTCGTAGTCGTCTTCGACGTCGTCGTCGTGGTGGTCGTCGTCGGCGTGGTCGTCGTCGGCGTCGTGGTAGTCGTGGTCGTCGTCGGCGTCGTGGTAGTCGTGGTCGTCGTCGGCGTCGTCGTGGTGGTCGTCGTCGTCGGCGTCGTCGTGGTCGTCGTCGTGGTGGTCGTCGTCGGCGTCGTCGTGGTGGTCGAGGACGTCGTGGTCGTCGTGGTCGTCGTCACCGCGGTGACCGTGACCGTCTCGGCGCCGCACAGGCTCGACGACGGGCCGTTCACCCCGCCGCCGCTGTACGCGGCGGTCCAGTAGTAGGTCCCGGGCGCATTCAGCATCACCGCGGCCGATGCCGGGACGACACCACCGCTGACCGTCACCGTCTGCGCCGAGCCGACGAGCTGGGTGCAGGCGCTGTCGGAGTAGACGTCGTACGTGACCGTCCCCGTCGCGGTGGCGCTGTTCGCGCCGCTGAGCGTGGCCGCGTCGGCCACCGACGTGCCGGCCGGCACCGTGATCGATGCCCCCGACTGACCGGCGCCCGAGAGCGACGTCGTCAGTGTTGTCGTCGTGGCCGTGACGACGACCTTCTCGGCCCCGCAGGCGCTGCTCGACGCCAGGTTGACGCCGTTACCGGTGTACGAGGCCGTCCAGTAGTACGTCCCCGGCGTGCTCAGCGTGACCCCGGCCGACGGGGGAACGACGCCCCCGCTCACCGTCACCGTCTGCGCCGAACCGACCTGCGCCGTGCACGCGCTGTCGGAATACACGGCGTACGTGACCGACCCCGTCGCGGTGGCGCTGTTCGCGCCGCTGAGCGTGGCCGCGTCGGCCACCGAGGTGCCGACCGGCACAGTGATCGATGTCCCGGTCTGACCGCCGCCGCTCAGCGACGTCGTCAGTGTCGTCGCCGTCGGCACGACCGTCACCTTCTCGGCGCCGCACGAGCTGCTCGACGGCTGGTTGTTGGCGTCGCCGCCGTAGGAGGCCGTCCAGTAGTACGTGCCCGGCGTGCTGAGGGTCACACCCGACGACGCCGGGGCGAAGCCACGCGCTCACCGTCACCGTCTGCGCTGAACCGACCTGCGCCGTGCACGCGCTGTCGGAGTACACGTCGTAGGTCACGCTGCCGGCCGCGATCGCACTGCTGACGCCGGCGAGCGTCGCCGCGTCCGTGACCGACGTCCCCGCCGGCACGGTGATCGACGTCCCGGACTGCCCGGCGCCCGACAGCGACGTGGTCAGCGTCGTCGGCGGCGGCGTGATCACCTGCGGGAGCGCCTGTGTCGTCGAGCTGGACAGGAAGTTGCCGTCACCGCTGTACGTCGCCGAGATCGGGTGCGTCCCGGCGCTCAGCGTCGACGTCGCGAACGTCGCGGTCGTCACGCCGCCGGCGCTGGTGGACACCGGGCTGGTTCCCAGCGTCGCCGAGCCGTCGGTGAAGGTCACCGAGCCGGTCGGCCCCGAGCCCGAGACCGGCGTGACCGTCGCCGTGAACGTCACCGGCGCCCCGAACGCCGCCGGCGTGCCGGACGTGCCAAGCGTCGTCGCGGTGGTCGCCCGAGTGACCCCTACCGAGGTGGGAGGGCTCGACGTGACCGTGTTGTAGAAGCCGTCGCCGCTGTACGTCGCCGTGATCTGCTGCGTGCCGACGGGGAGCGCCGTGGTGGACAACGCGGCCGAGGTCGTGCCGCTCGTCGTCGTCAGCGGCACTGTGGCGAGCGTCGTCGAGCCGTCAGTGAACGTGACGGTGCCCGTGGGCGCCGGATTCAGCGGCGAGGCGACCGTCGCGGTCAGCGTCACCGACTGGCCGAACTGGATGCTGCTCGGCGTCGGCACCAGTCCGATGGTCGGCGTGGCCTTGTTGATGACCTGCGAGAGCGTGCCACTGACCGGGCTCGGCTGGTAGTTGCCGTCGCCGCCGTAGGACGCCGTGATCGAGTGCGTGCCGGGCGCCAGCGAGCTCGTGAGGAAGATCGCCGCCACGGACGCGCCGCCATCGACGGCCGTGATCGGCTCGCTTCCCAGCGTTGCGCTGCCGTCCGAGAAGGTCACCGATCCCGTCGGCAGTCGGCGTGACGCCCGCGGGCCCGGCCACGGTGGCCGTGAAGATCACCTGGGATCCGTAGGTCGTCGGCGTGCCACTCGACTGGAGGGTCACCGTCGTGGGCGCCTTGTTGACCGTCACCGGCGCCGGTGTCGTGGTCGCCGAGACGAGGTAGTTGCCGTCGCCACCGTAGCTGGCGCTGATCGAGTGCGCACCGACCGCCGGCTGGGGCGCCGTGAAGGTCGCCGTCGTCACGCCGGCAGTCGTGGACAGCGTCCCTGGGCCCAGGGTGGTCGAGCCGTCCGTGAAGGTCACCGTGCCGCTAGGCGGCGGCAGCACTCCAGTGGGCCCCGTCACCGTAGCCGTGTAGGTCTCCGACTGACCGAAGGTGATCGGCGAGGCGCTGGCCGCCACCGTGATCGTCGTGGGCGCCTTGTTGACCACCTCGCTCGTCGCCGGCGAGCTGGGAGCGCTCGGCTTGAAGTTCGAGTCGCCGCCGTAGGTGGCGGTGAGCGAGTGTGTGCCCACCGATAGCGGCGCCGCCAGCGTCGTGGTCAGCGTCGCCGTGGTCACGCCGGCGGTCGTCGACACCGTGCCGGTTCCGAGCGTCGCCGCGCCGTCCGTGAACGTCACGGTGCCCGTCGGGCTGCCGATCGGACCCTGGCCGGTGGTGATCGTGGCCGTGAGCGTCACCGGCTGGCCGTAGGTCGACGGGTTAGGCGCCGCCGCCAGCGTCGTTGTCGTGCTGTCGCGGTCGCGCTTGACGGCGATGAAGCTGGTCTGGCTCGAGTAGTCGCCGAGGAAGTTGTTCGCCACCGTGGCGAACTGCCCGGTCGTCGGGCCGGTGATGACGTCGAACTCGGTGCCTACCGGCGGGGCGTAGCCGCCGACCAGGTTCGGGAAGATCGTTCCGCCCGGCGTGAACGTGGCGCCGCCGGAGAGGTGGATGACGCCGAAGTTCGTGGCGCTGGCCAGGTCGGGCTGCAGCGTGCCATCGGCCTCGTTCGTGAACACGTCGGAGCCATCCGTCATGTTCATCACCGCACCCGGCTCGATCTCCACCAGGCCGTCATTGGTCAGGGTGTTGCCTTCGTCGACCTCGAGCGTGCCACTGATCAGCTTGACCGTGCCCGCGGTCGTGTTGGCCACGCTCGCGCGCAGGTAGTCGGGCCCGGATCCTTCGACCTGCGTCTGCAGGGTCCCGTTGTTGGTCAGCAGACTGCCGGTGACGAGCGCGTAGCCGCCGCTGGCCTGCGCGTCGAGCGTCAACGTGCCGTCGTTGGTCACACCCGTGCCACCGAGCGTCAGCGAAGAGTCGTGGCTCGGGATCGCCGCTGCGACGACGGTCTGACCCGAGGGGATCGTGCCGTTCAGCGTCGGGTTGTCGTAGAGATCGAACTGGCCGCCGCCGCTCTCGTCGGTCAGCGTGCCACTGCTCATGTACACCGGGTTGCCGGTCTGCGCCGCGCCACCGGCGTTCTGCGTCCAGCTGGTGCCGTCGATGAGCGTGATCGCGCCGTTGTTCGTCACCGCCCCGTTGTTGGCGATCAGCGCACTGCCATCCTCGGCCTCGAACGTCGCCGCGGCGTCGACCTGAAGCAACCCGTCGTTCGTCGTGGTAGTGCCTTCGTACTGGGTGAGGGTTCCGGACTCGACCTCCGTCGTGGCGCCCGCGTTGTTGGTCAGGTTGACCTCGAGGTAGGTGAGCGCGGCCGTACCTTGTGCCGACTCCGAATCGAGCGTCCCGTTGTTGATCAGCGTCGCCGAGGTCGGAACCAACTCGGCGTAGCCGCCGCCCGTGGACTCATTGAGGACGAGCGTCCCGTCGTTGGTGACCGACCCGCCACCCAGCGTCAGCGAGGAGTCGTGGCTGGGGATTGCATCTGCCGTCACGGTCTGCCCGGCCGGGATGGTTCCGATCAGCGTGGGCGAGTCATAGAGCTCGAACTGGCCGGTGCCGCTCTGGTCCGTCAGCGTTCCGCTGGACATCAGCACCGGGTTGCCGCTCTCGGGCCCGTTCTGAGTCCAGGAGGATCCGCCGATCAGGGTGACGGTGCCGTTGTCGACGACGGTTCCGTCGTTCACGAACAGGGCACTGCCATCGTCTTCCTCGAACGTCGCCCCGGAGTCGACCGTGAACGTGCCGTCGTTGGTCGTGGTCGTGGGCTCGAACTGGTTCAGGGTCCCCGACTTGACCTCGACCGACGCGCCGAGAGAGTTGATCAGCCCCACCTCGAGGTAGCTGGTCGTCGCCCCGTCCTCCGACTGGGAGTCGATCTTCCCGTTGTTGGTCAACGTCGCCGTGGTCGGAGAGAGCACGACCGTCCCACCGCTGGCCTGCTCGTCCAGGATGAGCGTGCCGTCGTTGGTCACGCCGCCACCACCCAGCGTGACCTCCGAGTTATGGCTCGGGATCGCCGCGGCGGTCACCGTCTGTCCCGCCGGGATCGTGCCGATCAGCGTCGGACTGTCGACGAGCTCGAACGATCCGGCGCCGCTCGTATCCGTGAGCGTGCCGCCGAACAGCTCCACCGGGGCTCCCGTCTGCGGATTGGACCCGGCGCTCTGGGTCCACGACGAGCCACCGATGAGCGTGATCGCCCCGTTGTTGGTGACCGAGCCATTGTTGATCAGCACCGCGGTGCCGTCGTCCTCCTCGAACGTCGCCTGCGCGTCGACCTGGAGAAGCCCGTCGTTGGTCGTCGTGGTGCCCTCGAACTGATTGAAGGTGCCGGCCTGCACCTCGACGGTCCCCGAGGGCTCGTTGACCAGCGTCGTCTCCAGGTAGCCCGTCACAGTTCCCACGGTGTTGTTCGTCAACGACCCGTAGTTGTCGATCGCCGCGGCGCTTGTCGCCGGCAGCAGTGCCGCCTGTCCGCCGGTCGCGGGCGACGACAGCGCCAGGGTGCCGTGATTGGTCACCGTCCCGGAGATCGTCAGGCTGGCGTTATGCCCGGGGATCGCGTCCACGGTCACCTTCTGCCCCGGGGGGATCGTGCCGACCAGCGTCGCACTATCGATGACATCGAACGCTCCGCCACCCGTCTGATCGGTCAGCGTGCCACCCGCGGAGATGGAGACCGGGTTGCCGCTCTCGGCGCCGTTCTGGGTCCAGGAGGTGCCAGCGATCAGCGACACCGTGCCGTTGTTGACCACATCGCCGTCGTTGATGAACAGCGCGGTGCCATCGTCACCCTCATACTCGGCGCCCGAGTCGACCTGCAGCAACCCGTCGTTGGTTGTGGTGGTGCCCTCGTACTGGATGAGGTTCGCCGCCTTGACCTCGACCGTCGCGCCGCCGTTGTTCGTCAGCGGCACCTCCTCGTAGACCGGATTACCGGTCTGCGACGTCACGTCGAACGTGCCGTTGTTGACGAACGTCTCCGCCCCCGTGAGGTAGTCGGTGCCGCCGCCGGTGGGCGAGTCCATCACGAACGTGCCGTCGTTGATGACCTGGCCGGTGGCCCCGGACAGCACGACGTTCGAGTTGTGGCCCGGGAGGGCTTCGGCCGTCACCGTCTGCCCGGCCGGGATCGTGCCCGTCAGCCCCGACGAGTCCACCAGGTCAAAGCTCCCGCCCCCGCTGACATCGGTCAGTAACCCGCTGGAGACGATCTCCACCGGATTGCCCGACTGGGCAGCGCTGCCCGCGGCCTGCGTCCAGCCCGAGTTGCCCTCGAGCAGGATCGACCCGCCGTCGGCCAGCGCGCCGCCGTTGAGGAACTCGGCGCTGCTGTCGTCCAGGGTCAGGGACGAACCGCTGGAGACCGTGAAGCTACCGAGGTTGGTGATCGTGTTCGCCTGGTCGGCGAGGTTGCTGATCCCCGACAGTGTCGTCGTGGCGCCGCTCTCGTTGACCAGGTTGGCGCGAAGGTAGTTCTCGTTCGTGCCGTCGGCGACCGTCGAGAACGCGCCATAGTTGTCGAGCTGCGCGCCCGTGATCATGGCGTAGCCCGCACCGACCTGGGTGTCCAGGGCCAGCGCGCCGGTCTGATTGACCGTGCTCGTGGCGGCGATCGTCAGGATGGCGTTGTTGCCCGGCTGTGCCTGGACGAGCAACTGCTGCGCGCCGCCGCCGGAGGCGTTGCCGATCGTGATCGAGTTGACGCTTGCGCCGGAGCCGGCCAGCGTCACCGTGTAGCTCCCGGCCACCTGGATGCACACGTTCTCTCCGGAGGTGGGGACCCCGTTAGTCCAATCGGCCGCGTTGCTCCATAGGCCGCTGGTAGCGCTCGCCCATGACGTGTCGCAGGTCGCGGCCGAGGCGCCGGCCGGCAGAGCGAGCATCGCGAGCATGGCGCAAAGCGCGGTAGCGAGGCCCGGCGACCAGGTCTGGGCGACGCGGCGTGCGGCAAGCATGGACTCCCCCTTGCACTCGTCCTTGGCGAAGGCCCACGGATCTGAAGGCCGCGCTCCTAGCGCGCCGGACATCCGTGGCGCGGGCACCCTACCAGCTTTGCCCACCAATGAGGAGGTTTGTTGACCGGATGCTCCGGATTGGCGCTGCGCGCGTCACCCGGTGTTACGCAGCCCGCCAGCGATGCCGTTGATCGTGAGCAGGCTGACCCGGCGCAGCTCCTCCGGTGGGGCCGCACCCGCCGCGCGCAGGCGCCGCAGCAGGTCGACCTGCACGACCGACAGCGGATCGACATAGGGGTTGCGCCGCGCGATCGAGGCTTGCAGCGCCGGCTCGTGGGCGAGCAGGCGCTCCTGATCGCGTACGAGCGTGAGCTCACGAGTCGTGCGCCCGTACTCCTCCGCGATCACCGCCCAGAGGCGCTCTCGCGTCGGCGCGTCGTCCATCAGCTCGGCATAGCGGCGACCGATGTGCAGATCGGCCTTCGCGCAGGCCATCTCGGCGTTGGAGAGCAGCGCCGCGAAGAAGGGCCAGCCGGCCGCCATCTCCCGCAGGAAGGGTAGGCCGTGCTCCTCGCGCGCGGCCGCGAGCGCGCTGCCGAGGCCGAACCACGCCGGCAGGATGATGCGGGTCTGCGTCCACGAGAACACCCAGGGGATCGCGCGCAGGTCCTCGATCCCGCCTTCGGCGCGACGCTTGGACGGGCGGGAGCCGAGGCGCAGGCGGGAGATCTCGTCGACCGGTGTGACCGCTTCGAACCAGCGCACGAGATCCGGGTCGTCGTGGACGAGGGCCCGGTAGGTCGCCGCGGAGCGGCCCGCCATCGCCGCGACGACCGACTCCATGCGCGCGCGACCGCCGTCGAGCGGCTCGTTCGCCGTCTCGGCGATGAGATCGGAACGGGCCGACAGCAGCACGGCACCGGCGGCGAGCTCGAGCTCGCGGTGCGCGATCTCGTTGACCGAGTACTTCGTGGCCAGCACCTCGCCCTGCTCGGTCATCTTCAGGCGGCCGTTGACGGTGCCCGTCGGCAGCGCCCCGATCGCTGCGCTCGTCGGACCCCCACCACGCCCCACCGCCCCGCCGCGGCCGTGGAAGAAGATCAACCGCACGCCGTGGCGGCGCATCACGTCGGCGACCGCGACCTGCGCCCCGTAGGTCGCCCAACCGGAGGCGACATAGCCGACGTCCTTGTTCGAATCCGAGTAGCCGATCATCACCTCCTGCTCGTCGCCGACCGAGCGCACGGCGGCGCGGTACGCCTCTCGGCCGAGTAGGTCATCCATCGTCTCGGCGGCGGCCGCGAGCGTGTCGCCGGCCTCGAACAACGGGACGATGCGCAACCGTGCGCCTTCGCCGCCGGCCGAGCTCAGGCTCGCCTCCTTCATCAGCAGCAGCACCTCGAGCAGATCGGCCGGGCTCTCGGTACCCGACACGATGTAGGACTGCACCGCGCCGCGGTGCTCGCCGGCGAGCGCCTCGCGCAACATGCGGAACGTCCGCAGCACCTGCTGGGTCGGTTCGGCGAACCCGTCGATATCGGTCGGGATGAGCGGCCGCCGGTTCGCGATCTCGGCGCACAGCAGCTCGCAGCGCTCGGCGACGGTGGCGTCGCGGTAGGAGTCGTGCAGGCCGAGGGTCGCGAACACGTCGTGCAGCGCCTCGCGATGGCGCCGCGCGTGCTCGCGCACATCCAGCCGCGCGAAGTGGAAGCCGAACACCTCCACCTGGCGGATGACGTCATGCAGGTCGCCGGCCGCGGTCAGCGCGCCGCCGCCGGCCACGAGTGCATCGCGCGCGAGGCGCAGCTCGGCGAGGAGCTCGTCCGGCGAGGCGTAGGCACCGTCGGTGCAGTCGCGCGTGGCGCGGACGCGCTCACGCATGAGGGTGAAGGCACGCCGGTAGGGTTCCTCGGGGTTTCGCGCCTGCAGGTCCGCGGCGAGCTCGGGGAACCACTCGGCACCCCGCGCGAGCAGCGGCTCGAGCGGGGCCACGTGCCCGACGACGCGCTCCGACAGCGACACCCGCTCGGCCAGCAGCTCGACGCGGCCCTCGATGAACCGCAGGCACTGCTCGCGCATCAGGCCGAGCGCCTGCAGCGTCAGCTCGGGCGTCACGAACGGGTTACCGTCCCGATCGCCGCCGATCCACGAGCCGAAGCCGAGGAACGCCGGCACCTCGACGGTCGCGTCGGGATAGGACTCGGCGATCGCCTCCTCGAGATCGCGGTAGATGAAGGGAAGCGTCTCGGCCAGCGTGGAGACGAAGTAGACGAGCGCGGTCCGGACCTCGTCGAGGACCGTGGGCGCAACCGCTCGCAGCTCGTCGGAGCCCCACAGCTCCTGGACCGTCGCTCGGATGCGCGCCCGCGCCTGGTCCTCGGCTCCCGGGTGATCGGGCCGTTCGTCGAGATCGCGCAGCACGCCGAACACACGCGCGAGCTTCTCGAGCGTCGTCCGGCGCCGCGCCTCGGTGGGATGCGCGGTGAGCACGAGTCGGAGCTCGGCTCCGCTGAGCAGCTCCTGCAGCTGCGGCGCGCGGACGCCGCTGGCGGCGAGGCGCCGGACGGCGTCGCGCAGGGATCCAGCGCGGGGCTCGGGCACTCGCTCGAGCTCGCGTGACCGCAGCCGCCGGATGCGATCGTTGTCCTCGGCCAGGTTCAGCAGCTGAAACCAGCGTGTCAGCGAGCGCACGAGCACCTCGACCTCGTCGACGTCGAGGGCCGACACGAGCTCGCCGAGTCGCTGCGCGCTCGCCGCATCGCCCTCGCGAGCCTCGCGCGCCAGGACGACGGTTCGCTCGTGCAGCTCGAGGGCCCGCTCGTGCGCGTCGGCCCGGATCACTTCGGCGAGCACGCCGGCAAGCAGGACCTCGTCGTCGGCGAAGCCGCGAACGGCGCGCCGCATGGGCGACGGGACGACCGGATCGGTAATCGAGGAGGAGGCACTCATCCCCCGAGAAGCTACCCACGTGGGGGCAGCGGGCGTGTCGACCGCCGGTGGCGGCATGTCGCCCGCGGCTTGGACCGGCGGTCCAAGGGTGCTCGTCGTTAAGCATGACTATTCATACAAACGACGAACACCCCCCTCCACCCAGCCCCTCACCCGATCCCCAGCCGCCCCGGCAGCTGGCTGAGCGCCGTGAAGGTCTCGGCTCCGGCGCCGCGCAGCGCGGGCTCGTCCTCCGCGATCGCCGCCAGTCCGAGCACCCGCATCCCGGCGCGTACGGCGCCAACGACGCCCGAGGGCGTGTCCTCGACGACCACGCTGGCCGTCGGCTCGGCGCCCATCGTGGCCGCCGCGTGAAGGAACAGGTCCGGGTGGGGCTTGCCGCGTTGCACGGCGTAGGCGGTGAACAGCGCGCCCGCTGCGAACAGGTCGAGCAGGCCGGTGAGGCCGAGCGTGAGGCGGATCTTCTCGAGCGGTCCCTGGGAGGCGACGCACACGGCGATCCCGGCGCCGGCCACGCGCCGGACCGCCTCGGCCGCGCCCGGGACGGCGGTCAGCTCGGCGCGAAACGCCTCGGCCCGATCGGCCTCGAAGCGGCCGGACCACCCGTCCGGCAGCGGACGGCCGAGACGGTCCTCCGCGACGACGCCGATGTCGGCCAGCAGCATCCCCTGGTAGTCGCGGCGCGCCTGCGGTTGGGTGGTGGGCAGGCCGGCGGCGGTGAGCGCCTCGGCCAGCACGCGGCTGGAGATCGGCTCGCTGTCGACGAGCACGCCGTCGCAGTCGAAGATCACCAGCTCGGGGGGAAGCACGCGAGCGACCAGACCGACCAGGCGCCGCTCAGTCGCGCGGGCCGGGCACGTGGCGGAACGCGAACGGCTCCGGCTCGCGTCCGGGCTGCACGAACCAGCACTCGCCCGTCATCTCACCGGCAAACAGCGTCATCACCGCGCCGGCCACCGTCTCGGCCGGGATGATCGAGACGCCCTGCTCGACGAGCGCCTCGCGGATGGGGGCGATGATCTTCGACTCGGCGAAGCCCGGGCAGATGGCGTTGAAGCGGATGCCGTCGCCGGCGAGCCCCGGGCCGAGCGACCGGGCCAGGCCGACCACGGCGTGCTTGTTGGCGGCGTAGATCGGGTCGAAGGGGACGGCGGTGAGCCCGGCGAGCGACGCCGTGGCCACGATCGCGCCGCCGCCCCGCGCGCGCAGCGCCGGCAGCACGGCGTGCGCGCCGAACACGACGCCGTCGAGGTTGGCCCCCATCGCTCGCCGGTACAGCGCGAGGTCGAAGTCCTCGCCGACCCCGCACCCGGTGGAGACGCCGGCGTTGAGGAAGGCGTAGTCGAGCCCCCGGTGACGCTCGACGGCGAAGGCGACCGCCGCGAGGTTCGCGTCGAGGTCGCAGACGTCGGTGCGGATGAAGCTCCCGCCGAGCTCGCCGGCGACCCGCTCTCCGCCGTCGGCGTCGAGGTCGGCGACGACGACCGCCACGCCCGCCGCGGCGAGCGCCCGCGCGGTCGCCTCGCCGAGACCGCTCGCGCCGCCGGTGACCAGCGCCACCCGTCCGTCCATGTCCATGTCCCTCGCTCCTGTTCGATGATCGCGCCGCGCCGAGCGGGCGCGGTGTCGGTCAGTGACGGAAGTGCCGCCGCCCGGTCGTGACCATCGTGATGCCCGCCTGCTCGGCGGCGGCGATGACCTCCGCGTCGCGAACCGAGCCGCCGGGCTGGATGATCGCGGTCACGCCGGCGTCGATCGCCACCTGCGGCCCGTCCGCAAACGGGAAGTAGGCGTCGGAGGCGAGGGCGGCGCCGGCGAGCCGCTCCGGCTGGAACTCGCCGGCCTTCTTGAGGGCGATCTCGACGGCGTCGACGCGGCTCATCTGGCCGGCGCCGATGCCGATCGTCGCCTCGGCGCGGGCGACGACGATGGCGTTTGAGCGCACGAACCGGCAGATCCGCCAGGCGAACAGCAGGTCGGCCCACTCCTCCTCGCTCGGCGCCCTCGCGGTGACGACGGTCATCGCCTCGCGCGTCTCGGTGACGGCGTCGCGGTCCTGCAGCAGGACGCCGCCGAGCACCGGCTTGGCCTCGAGCTCGGCCGCGCCCGGCGGCACCGTCGCCGCCGACTCGGCCAGCTCGAGCAGTCGCACGTTCTTCTTGACCGTGAGGATCCCGATCGCCTCCGCGCTGAACGACGGTGCGAACAGCACCTCTATGAACTGACGGCCGAGCGCCTCCGCCAGGGGACCGTCGACCCACGTGTTGAGCGCGATCACGCCGCCGTAGGCGCTCTGGGGATCGCTCGCCAGGGCCCGCGCGTAGGCGTCCAGCCCCTCGCGGGCGACCGCCGCGCCGCACGGGTTATTGTGCTTGACGATCGCGCAGGCCGGCGCGTCGAAGTCCTCGACGATCTCGCGCGCGGCGCTCAGATCGAGCAGGTTGTTGAACGAGAGCTCCTTGCCGTGGCGCTGGGTCACGCCCTCGAGCAGGTGGCGCGGCGCCCCGACCTGCGCGTAGTACGCGGCGCGCTGATGCGGATTCTCGCCGTAGCGCAGATCGAGCTGCTTCTCATAGACACGCGCCTGTTGGGAAGGGAACCCCTCCGCCTCGCGGCTCGCGAACCACGTCGCGATCGCCGCGTCGTAGCGGGCCGTCGTCGCGAAGGCCCGCCCGGCCAGACGTGAGCGCGTGGCGAGCGACAGGCGAGCGTCGGATCCACGCAGCTCCTCGAGCACGGTCGCGTAGTCGTCGGGATCGACGACGACCGCCGCGAAGGCGTGGTTCTTGGCGGCGGCGCGGATCATCGTCGGGCCGCCGATGTCGATGTTCTCGATGATCTCCTCGTCGGAGGCGTCGCCGCGCGCGACCGTGCGCTCGAACGGGTAGAGGTTGACGCACACGAGGTCGACGGGTTCGATCTGGTGGGCGGAGGCCGCGGACAGGTGCTCGTCGTTGTCGCGCACCGCCAGCAGGCCGGCGTAGAGGCGCGGGTGCAGCGTCTTCACGCGCCCGTCCATCATCTCCGGGAATCCGGTGAAGTCCTCGATCGCCCGCGACTGCAGGCCGGCGCGGGCGAGCTCACGGGCCGTGCCTCCGGTGGAGACGATCTCCACGCCGAGCTCCTGCAGCCCGCGCGCGAATTCGACGAGACCGGTCTTGTCCGAGACCGACAGCAGCGCGCGCGAGACGCGAACCTCGCCGGGCGCCGCGCGCTCGACCATCGAGGGCGCGTGCGTCGTGGCGTCGAGGTCGCTCGGCATCACCGCAGAGCCTACCCCGCCGCTCAGCCGGAGGGGGCCGCGAGAACGCGACGCGGGTTGCCCGGATCGATCGACAGCGCGCCGCGGGCGAACAGCCTCACCGCCTCGGGGAGCAGGCGGTGCTCGAGCGGTCGCAGCGCGGCCAGCACGTCCTCGGGCGCGCCCGGATCGGACAGCTCGACGCTGCCCTGCAGGATCACCGGGCCGGTGTCGACGCCGGCGTCGACGAAGTGCACGGTGACCCCGAACACCTTCACCCCGTAGGCGAGGGCCTGCTCGACGGCGTGGAGCCCGGGAAACGCGGGCAGCAGCGAGGGATGCACGTTGATCACCGCGAGCGGGAACCGGGCGAGGAAGGCCTCGTCGAGCAGCGCCATGTACCCCGCGAGCACGATCAGCCGAGCCCCGCGCTCCTGGAGCCAGTCGGCCAGCGCGCGGTCGCGCTGCACGCGATCGGCGTGGTCCGCGCGCCGGAAGCTCGCGGTCGGGATGTCGCGCGCCGCCGCGCGCCCCAGCGCCGGGGCGTCGTCGCGATCGGAGGCGACGGCGACGATCTGCGCCTCGCGCCCGTGCACGGTGTCGATGAGCGCCTGCAGGTTGGTGCCCGTCCCCGACACCAGCACGGCGATCGGGAGCGGAGAGGGCGACGACGCGGCCATCGGGCCGCGGACGATAACGGGGGCTGCGGGCGGCCGGCACGCCATACGCCGACCGCCCGCTCGCGCCGTCGTGCTCGCGGCGCGAGCGCCCCGTTACCCGGCCGGCCCGGACCCGGCCGCCTCGCCAGCGGCCGAACCGGGCTCGGCCCCGGCGGCCTCGTGCGCAGCCGTTGCCGGCCGCACGGGCCCGCCGCGCCTCCCCGCGGCCACCGCGCGCCTCTGCGCGACGGCGGTCTGCTGGGCGGTCGGTATGTGCCGGCCGATAAGCGCCGCATCTGCGACGTGGCGGCCGGTGGCCGAGCGGTCGCGCAGCCCGCGACGTCCGCTGCGCTGCGCGGCTGCCTCTCCCTCGACGAGTGGGTGGTGCAGCAGGCCCCAGAGGATGGCCTTGTGCAGTGCGTCCTCGCGCTCGGCGACGACGCGTGCGAGATAGAGCGGGAGCACCGACCCGACGACCTCGACGTCGTAGAAGTGCACCGAACGCGGCTGCTCGCGCACGAGCTTGTGCGTCGCGACCGTGCGCACCGCGGCAGCCGCCTGTACCGAGGCGTCGTGTCCGTCGACCGCGCCGCAGCGGAAGACGACCCACACGGTCGCGTCGATCACCGTCGAGCAGCTGCGCGAGAACTTCACGCGGAATTGGTTGGCGAAGCGGTTCGCCTGGTTGGGGGTGCTGAGCGTGACGCCGAAGCGCAGGCGCACGTCCTTCAGCGCCGGCCCGTGCGCGGCCAACGGGTGGATCGGGGCGTCGTTCTTGGGGGATTCATCCCAGGGGGTCCTCATGGATACGACGCTACGCCTCACGCACGGGGCGCGTCGGAAAGACTGAACATCGGTCCACGCGCGTGATAGATCGTGAAAGGTTTCGGCGATCCGGCGCGTGTTCGGCGCCGGCGCGCAGTGTGTCCGACGTCACAGAGCGCGCGCCCACACGGAGCCACAGTGACAGCAGGGCGATGCCACCCGCGTCAGGGGAGAGGCGGCGCGGGCCGCAACGCCACCACCCGCCAGCGAAAGACGAGGTGCATCATGCTGGTGACGTTTTCCGTCGCGCTCGCCGGAGTCTTCGCCCTGTCGAGCGTGCTCGCTTCACGCCGAGACCTGGCCCTCATCGCCGAGCGGCCGTACGAGAACGTGCACGGCGGGCTGCCCCGCTCGGCGCGCACGAGCACGACGATCGATCTGTAGCGAGCCCGCGCTACGCGCGCGCGGTCACGAGCGGCAGCTCGAGCGCGTACTTGCCGTTCGCGGTGTCGGTCCCCTCGAGCGGGTACTCGCCGGTGAAGCAGGCGTCACAGTGCTCCTCGCGCACGCCGCCGATCGCCTCGTAGACGCCCTCGAGCGAGATGTAGGCGAGCGAGTCGCAGCCGAGCTCGGCGGCCACCTGCTCCGGCGTGCGCTCGTGGGCGATCATCTCCTCGCGCGTGGACATGTCGATCCCGTAGTGGCAGGGGTGGCGGATCGGCGGCGCCGAGACGCGCATGTGGATCTCCGCCGCGCCGGCCTCGCGCAGCATCTGCACGATCTGGCGGGTCGTGTTGCCGCGCACGATCGAGTCGTCAACGACGACGAGGCGCTGGCCGGCGACGACGTCGGGCAGCGGGTTGAACTTCAGGCGCAGACCGTGCTTGCGCAGCTCCTGCCCGGGCTGGATGAACGTGCGTGCCACGTAGCGGTTCTTGACGAAGCCGTCGTCCTGGGGCAGGCCGCTCGCCCGCGCGAAGCCGCGCGCGGCGGGGTTGCCGGAGTCGGGGACGGGAATGACGAGGTCGGCATCGGCCGGCGCCTCGTGGGCGAGGATCTCGCCCATGCGCCCGCGCACGACCTGCAGCACGCGGTCGTTCATACGCGAGTCCGGCCGCGCGAAGTAGATGTGCTCGAACACGCACATGGCCTTGCGCTCGCCGGTGACGACCTGCGTGCTGTGGAGTCCGTGCTCCCCGAGGACGGCCATCTCGCCGGGACGCACGTCGCGCTCCAGGCGGGCCCCGATGATGTCGAATGCGCACGACTCGCTCGCCACGCAGTACTGCGGCGCGCGCACGAGGCCGTCGCCGGCGTCCGGTGCATCGATGATTCCTAGGGAAAGGGGTCGCAACCCGTGCGGATCGCGGAAGGCGACGACTCGGTCCTTGGTCATGACGACCGTCGAGAAGGCGCCGCGCAGGCGCGGAAGCACCTCGGCCACGGCGTCCTCGATGCGCTCCGCGGGATGGGTGGCGATGAGCGCGGCGATGATCTCCGAGTCCGAGGTCGAGGAGAAGGTCACGCCCCGCTCGGTCAGTTCGGCGTGGAGCTCGACGGCGTTGATGAGGTTGCCATTGTGGGCGAGCGCGAGCTCGCGCTGGGAGCCGTGCGTGCCCTCGGAGCGCTGGACGGGCTGGGAGTTCTCCCACGCGTTGGAGCCGGTCGTGGAGTAGCGCACGTGGCCGATGGCCAGGTCGCCGGCGAGCGTGCGCAGGTCGTTCTCGGAGAACACCTGGTTGACGAGCCCGAGCTCGCGGCGCGTCATGATCTGGCCGCCGTGGTCGGCGGCGGCGATGCCGGCCGACTCCTGGCCGCGATGCTGCAGCGCGTAGAGCGCGAAGTACGCGAGACGCGACACGTCGTGCCCCGGCGCGTACACGCCGAAGACGCCACATTCGTCCCGCGGTCCGTCGCGGTGATCGAGATCGAGTTGATCAGGGCTCATCGTGATCCCAGCGAAAGCCGCCGGAAACGCGCGCCTCGAGAGGGTGAGGCGCACCGGCAACCAGGCCACAATCTAGCAGGCGGCCGGAACCTCACGGAGCCCCTTTCGGCCGCTCCGAGCGCACGGAAGTTAGCGCCCAGCCGCTCACGCGAACAGCGCGGCGAGCGCGCCCGATGCGGCGCGCAGCTCATCGACATCGAGCGCGACGTCCGTATCGCCGACGTCGATGTGCAACCGCTCGCCGCCGACCCGGCCAAGCGTGAGCACGCGCGTGTGCGCGCCGATCGCCCGCAGCGAGGCCGACGATCCGGACACCACGAAGCCCCCGGGCGATTCGCCGAACAGCGCCGGGAGGGCCGTCGCGTGACCGGGAGTGAGCGCCGCCGGGTCGATCCGCACATGCGCGCCGCGGCCGCCCGCGAGCACGCACTCGGCGAGCGCCACCGCGAGGCCCCCTTCGGCCACGTCGTGGGCGCTCGACAGCGAGCCCTCGCGCACGGCGTCACGGACCGCCACGATCGCCGCGCGCACCGCGTCCACGTCGAAGTCGGGGAGCGTGGCCGGCAGCTCGGTGCCGGCGAGCTTGGCGAGCTCGCAGCCGTGCAGGTCGGGCCGGAAGGGGCCCACGAGCGCGACCTCGTCGCCGTCGGCGGCAAAACCAAGGCGGCCGGCGGCGCGCGCATCGGGCAGGCGCCCGACCATCCCGACGACCGGCGTCGGGTAGATCGGCCCGTCGGCGCCCTCGTTGTAGAGCGAGACGTTGCCCCCGACGACGGGGACGCCGAGCATGCGGCAGGCATCGGCGAGGCCGCGCACGGATTCGGTGAGCTGCCAGGCGATGTGCGGCTTCTCGGGGTTTCCGAAGTTCAGGCAGTTGGTGAGCCCCAGCGGTTCGGCGCCCGCGCAGGCGAGGTTGGCGGCGCACTCGAGCACCGCCTCGACCGTGCCGCGATACGGGTCACAGGCGACCCGGCGCCCGTTCGCGTCGATCGACACCGCGAGCGCCGGCAGCGGGGTGCCGGCGCCCTCACGCCCGGCGGCGGCCGGATCGAGCACGAGCACGGCGGCGTCGCCGTCGGAGGGACGGCGCACCGTACGCGACTGCACGAGGCAGTCGTACTGCTCGAACAGCGGCCGGCGCGACGCGAGGTTCGCGCTCGACAGCAGCGCGAGCAGCACCTCACGTGGGTCCTCGCTGTGCAGCGTGCGCGGCGGCGGCGGATACAGCTGGATCGAGGGGCGCTCGGGCTCGAGGTCGTAGAGCGGGCAGTCGTCGACGAGCGCGCGCACCGGCATGTCGCCGACGACCTCGTCGTCGTGCAGGACGCGCATGTGCCCGCTCGCGGTGATCTCCCCGATCACGGTCGCCCGCGTCTCCCACCGCTCGCACACCGCGAGCACCGCTGCCACCTGCTCGGGTCGCGCCACGCAGAGCATGCGCTCCTGTGACTCGGAGACCATGATCTCGAACGGCTCGAGGCCCTCCTCGCGCAGCGGCACGCGGTCGACGTGGAGATCGATGCCGACCTCGCCCTTGCTCGCCATCTCGGCGGCGGACGAGGTCAACCCGGCGGCACCGAGGTCCTGCAGCGCGACGAGCAGCTCGCGCTCGAGGAGCTCGAGCGAGCACTCGAGCAGCTTCTTCTCCTCGAACGGGTCGCCGATCTGCACGCTCGGGCGCTTGGCCGCATCGTCGGGGCCGAGCTCGGCGCTCGCGAGCACCGACGCCCCGCCGATGCCGTCGCGCCCGGTCGAGGCGCCGAACAGGATGACCGCGTTGCCGACGCCGGCCGCGGCCGAGCGTATGAGGCGCTCGCGGGGCGCCAGTCCGAGGCACATCGCGTTGATGAGGCAGTTCTGCTCGTACGGCCCCTCGAAGTAGACCTCGCCGCCGATCGTGGGCACGCCGATCGAGTTGCCGTAGTGGCCGATCCCGGCCACGGCGCGGTCGAGCAGATAGCGCGAGCGCTCACTCGACGCCTCGCCGAAGCGCAACGAGTCGAGCACCGCGATCGGACGCGCCCCGACGGCGAACACGTCGCGCAGGATCCCGCCGACGCCGGTGGCCGCCCCCTGGAAGGGCTCGACGGCGCTCGGATGGTTGTGCGACTCGACCTTGAAGGCACACACCAGGCCGCCGCCGACGTCGACGGCGCCGGCGTTCTCGCCCGGACCCATGACGAGCGCCGGGCCCTCGGTGGGCAGCGTGCGCAGGAGCTTCCGAGAGTGCTTGTACGAGCAGTGCTCGGACCACAGCAGCGAGAAGCAGGCGAGCTCGACATCGCTCGGCGGGCGACCGAGCTTGGCGAGGATGAGCGCGTACTCCGACTCGGTGAGTCCGAGCTCGAGCGCGCGGACGAGGCCGGCTGAGGACTGAGGGACCGCCGTCTCAGGCACGGGCGAGCGGCCGCGAGCCGCCGGCCACCGATGCGGCCATCGACGCGAACAGGGTCAGTCCGTCGTCGGAGCCGGTGAGCGCCTCGACCGCGTGCTCGGGGTGGGGCATCAGACCGAGGACGTTGCCCGCCTCGTTGGACACGCCGGCGATGTCGTCCAGCGAGCCGTTCGGGTTCTCACCGGGCGCGTAGCGGAGCACGATCTGCCCACCAGACTCCAGCGACTGCAGCAGCGGCGCCGGCGCGTAGTAGCGCCCGGTCGTGTGCTTGACCGGGATCGAGAGCCGCTCGCCCTCGGCGCAACCCCCCGTGAACGGCGTGTCGGCGTTGACCACCTCGAGCCCGACCTGCCGGCACACGAAGCGCAGGCCGGCGTTCGGCAGCAGGGCGCCCGGCAGCAGGCCCGCCTCACAGCAGACCTGGAAGCCGTTGCAGATGCCGAGCACGAGACCGCCGTCGCGCGCGAACTCGGCGACCGCGTCCATGACCGGCGCGAAGCGGGCGATCGCCCCGGCGCGCAGGTAGTCCCCGTAGGAGAAGCCGCCCGGGACGATGACCGCGTCGACGCCGCGCAGGTCGCGCTCGGCGTGCCACAGCAGCTCGGCGTCGCCGACGCGCGCCGCCGCCAGCTGCGCGTCGACCTCGTCGCAGGAGCCGGGGAAGCGCACGATGCCGAACCTCACTGCGACGCGCCCTCCACCGGAGCGCCGTCCTCGCCGAGGACCTCGTAGTCCTCGATCAGCGGGTTCGTGAGCAGGCGCTCGCACATGGCGGGCAGCTGGGCCGGATCCTCGACGTCGAGCTCGATGAGCCGGCCGACGTGCACGTTATGCACGCCCCGGAAGCCGAGCGCCGGCAGCGCGCGCTCGACGACCTGGCCCTGGGGGTCGAGGATCCCGGCCTTCGGCCGGACGAGGACGCGCGCCCTCACGGCGCCGAGGCGGCCTCGGCGTGGGCGTCCGCGCCGACACGCGCCAGCCAGGCGGCGAGCGGCTCGCCGCTGATGCGCTCATAGGCCTGCGCGTACAGCTCCTGGGTGCGCGCGACGATGTCGGCGGGGATCGGCGGCGCGGGCGGCGTCTTGTCCCAGCCCGTCCCGGCGGCCCAGTCGCGCACGTACTGCTTGTCGAAGCTCGGCTGCGCGCGGCCGGGCTCGTACTGGTCGGCGGGCCAGAAGCGCGAGGAGTCGGGCGTCAGCACCTCGTCGGCGAGCGTGAGCGTGCCGTCGGTATCGAGCCCGAGCTCGAACTTCGTGTCGGCGAGGATGATCCCGCGCTCCAGCGCGTGCTCCGCCGCGCGCGAGTAGAGGGCGATCGAGACCTCGCGCAGCCGCTCGGCCACGACCCGATCGCCGATCGCGCGCACCGTGGCCTCGAAGTCGATGTTCTCGTCGTGCTCGCCGATCTCGGCCTTCGTGGCCGGCGTGTAGATCGGCTCGGGGAGGCGGTCGGACTCGCGTAGGCCGCTCGGCAGCGCGATGCCGCAGACCGAGCCGGTCGCCTCGTAGTCCTTCCAGCCGGAGCCCGACAGGTAGCCGCGCACGACGCATTCGACGGGCAGCATCCGCAGCTTGCGGACCGCCAGCGCGCGCCCGCGGACCGCGTCGGGGACGTCCTCGGTGGTCGAGACGAGGTGGTTGGGCACGATCGACTCGGTGAGCGCAAACCAGAACACCGAGAGGCCGCTGAGGACGGCGCCCTTGCCCGGGATCGGCGTCGGATGCACGACGTCGTAGGTGGAGATGCGATCGGAGGCGACCATCAGGATGCGGTCGCCGAGGTCGTACATCTCGCGCACCTTGCCGGCGGAGAGGAGCGGCAGATCGAGCGTCTCGGTGCTCACGGCCCTGATGCTAGCGACGATGCCGGCGCGCCGGTCCGCCGTCGAGACGACCCGATTTGCCTGGGAAGGGGCCCGAAGTGCGGCGCGGATGCTGCATACTCTTTCAGCCCCGGGCGCAACTGGGTCGGCGGCCGTGGGTTCGGTAGGAGGGACAATTGAGATGCGAGAGTGCACTGCGCTAGCCGGCGCCGCGATCGACGCGGCCGCGCCGGTCCGGATCGATCGCCGTCGCCGCCAGGCGGCGCTGGTCGCGGCCGTCGCCCTACTCGCGCTCGCCGCGTCGGCGATCGGCTACGCGCTCGCCGCCCACCGTGGCGCCGAGCTCGCCGCCCCCTCGCCGAACGTCGCGGCCGGCGCGTCGTCGGCCGGCCCAAGCGCGCGTGTGTGGGCCGAGCTGCCACCGCTCGCGCGGCTGGCGATCTCGCGTGGCGTCGGCTCGGTCGAGCCCGCGTATTGGGCCACGCGCGCCGGCTCCGGCCTGCGGGCGCGCAACGCCGCCGGGCACTTCGCGGTCGGCTTCGCCGCCGGCGGCGTCACCGTGAGCGACTCGGTCGCTCGTCTCGGGCTGGCACTGCGCTCGGCCCGCGCCGACGGACGCTCGCTGCAGCTCACCGCGGCCCGGCCGGCCGCGCGCGCCAACCGGGTGTCCTATGACCGCGGCGCGATCACGGAGTGGTATGCCAACGGGCCGCTCGGCCTCGAACAGGGTTTCACCGTCTCGCGCGCGGCTGGCATCGCCGGGTCGACGCTCACGCTGTCGATCGCGCTGCGCGAGCACGGCCTCCGTGCCCGGATCGCGGCGGGCGGCATCGAACTGCTCGCCGGCCGGCGCGTCGCCTGGCGTTACGGCGGCCTGCACGTCGTCGACGCGCGCGGGCGAGCGCTGCCGGCCTGGATGACGCTGCGCGGGTCGAGCGCGGTGCTGCACGTGCGTACGGCGGCCGCGGCCTTCCCGCTCGTCGTCGACCCGGCGCTCACGCCCGTCGTCCAGCAGGGCGCTCTCGTGGCCGCGGACGGCGCGATGGGCGACGGGTTCGGGCAGTCCGTGGCCGTGTCCGGATCGGTGATCGCCGTCGGCGCCCAGGGCGCCACCGTCGGCGGACAGCAGGGCGCGGGCGCCGTGTACGTCTTCACCGAGCCGGCGAGCGGCTGGGCGAACGCAAGCGGCGCGGTCAAGCTCACCGCGGCCGCCCCGGTGTCGAGCGCCGGGCTCGGCACCTCGGTGGCGATCTCGGGCGACACGATCCTGGCCGGCGAGCCGACGGGGTCCGTCGGTGGAACGCAATCGGGCACGGTGCTCCTGTTCAACAAGCCGGCGAGCGGGTGGGCCAGCGAGAACGAGAGCGGCCAGCTGACCGAGCCCTCGCCCGCGGCCAACGACGAGTTCGGCGCCTCGCTCGCCGCCTCCGGAGGCACGGTCCTCGTCGGCGCGCCGCTGTCGCAGAGCCTCGCCGGCTCGGTCGACGTCTACACCGAGCCCGCGGGCGGCTGGGCCAGCGAGGGTCCGACCGCACAGCTGACGACGACGAGCAGCGGGATCGACGGGCTCGGTTGGTCGGTGGCGATCAACGGCTCGACGATCGTCGCCGGCGCACCGCTCAACACCTCCCTGACCGGCGAGCTCGATGTGTACACCGAGCCCGCGAGCGGCTGGGCGAGCGCCACCCAGACGGCGGTGCTGACGAGCTCGTCGGGTACCGGGGGCGACGGGCTCGGCCAGTCGGTGGGGGTGTCCGGCACGACGATCGTCGGCGGCGCCCCGAGCGCGATCGTCGGCTCGAACACGGGCCAGGGGATCGCCTACCTGTTCACCAAGCCCGCGTCCGGGTGGGCCGACGGCACCGAGGCGGCGCGTCTGGAGGCCTCGTCCGGGGCGGCGAGCGACGGCCTCGGCACCTCCGTCGCCGTCTCCGGACCGGAGGTGTTCGCCGGGGCACCCGCGGCGCAGGTCGGCGCGAACAGCGGGCAGGGCGCCACGTACGTGTTCAGCGAGCCGCAGGCCGGCTGGCCGGTCGGCCCGTCGGCGTCGCCGGTGCCGGTCGAGGCGCAGTCCTCGATGCTCACCGAGGCCACCGGGAACCCCGAGGACGCCTTCGGCTTCAGCGCGGCGGTCTCAGGATCCAACCTCGTGGTCGGCGCGAACGCCGCGGTCGTCAACGGACAGAGCGGACAGGGCGCCGCCGTCGTGTTCGACGGCGTCACGCCGGCGATCACGACCGGGTCGGGCGGCGGGAACGGCGGCGGGAGCAGCGGCGGTTCGACCGGCGCGGGCGCCTCCGCCCCCCGCAACTACGCGACGGTCACCGCGGTCAGCGGCGGCCCCGGCCGGGCGACGGTGTCGCTGAAATGCACGGCCACGACGGGCAAGTGCGTGGCGGCGAACGCGGTCCTCGTCATCGAGGAGAAGATCGTCGGCAAGCGGATCGTGGGGACGCAGGCGAAGGCGAAGGTCAAGCTCACCTACAAGCGCGTGACGATCGGTGCCGCCCACGTCACGCTCATCGCGCGGGCCCACGCGACGCTCCTGCTCAACCTCAACCCGGCGGGCCGCGCGCTGCTCGGCTCGCACGCGAAGATGGCGGCCGGGCTGAGCGTGAGCTCGGTCGGCCGGGTGCTGCGCCTGGCCACGGTGACCATCACCCACCCGGCACCGGCCAAGAAGGGCAAGTCGGGCAAGAAGTCGAGCAAGCCGGCAAAGAAGCCGTAGCGTCAGCCGGCGGCGATCGCGTCGAGCCGACCGACGATCTCGGCGGCGTGGCGGGTGAAGTGCGCGTAATCGAAGATCGCGTCGAGGTCGAGGCCGCGCGTGCGCTCGTCGCGCGCGAGCAGCTCGCGCAGCGGGATCGCCTCCGCCCACGCGCGCTGCGCGGTCTCCTGCGTGATGCGATAGGCCTCGTCGCGCTCCAGGCCGGCATCGACGAGCGCGAGCAGGACGCGCTGGGAGAACAGCGCTCCGTGCGTGAGCTCGAGGTTGGCCGCCATGCGCTCGGTGTCGACGGTCATCCCGCTCGCCACGCGCGTCGCGAGGCCGAGCATGTAGTGGATGAGGATCGTCGAGTCGGGGAGGATCACGCGCTCGGCGCCGGAGTGGGAGATGTCGCGCTCGTGCCAGAGCGCGACGTTCTCGACCGCGGCCTGGGCGTTGCCGCGCAGGACGCGGGCGAGGCCGGAGATGCGCTCGCTGACGATCGGGTTGCGCTTGTGGGGCATTGCCGAGCTGCCCTTCTGGCGCCCGGCGCGGAACGGCTCGGAGACCTCGAGCACCTCGGTGCGCTGGAGATGGCGGACCTCGGTGGCGAAGCGCTCCAGCCCGGCGCCGGCCAGCGCGATCGCCTGCAGCAGCTCGGCGTGGCGGTCGCGCGGGACGACCTGCGTGGATACGGGCTCGCCGGCCAGACCGAGGCGCGCGAGCACACGTGCCTCGTAGGCGGGGTCGGTCGCCGAGTAGGTGCCCACCGCGCCCGAGAGCGCGCCGACGGCGACCGCGCCGAAGGCCTCGGCCAGCCGGCGTGCGTTACGGTCGGCCTCCATCGCGAGCCCGGCAAGCTTGATACCGAACGTCGTCGGCTCCGCGTGGATGCCATGCGTGCGCCCGACGCACAGCGTGTCGCGATGCTCGTGCGCCCGCTCGACGAGGGCGGCGACGAACGCGTGGGCGGCCGGGACGATGATCTCGCCGGCGGCCTGGAGCTGGAGGGCGAGCGCCGTGTCGAGCACATCGGAGGACGTCAGGCCGTAATGGATCCAGCGACCCGCCGGGCCGGCGGCGGCGGCCAGCACGTCGACGAACGCCGCCACGTCGTGGTCGGTCTCCTTTTCCCGTTCATTGACGGCCTCGACGGTGAACGTCGCCGAGCGGATGGCGGCGAGCTCCTCGGGGGTCGGGCCGCGACCGTCGCCGAGCAGCGCTCCGAGCTCCTCGGCCGCGGCGACCTCCACCCGGCGCCACGCCTCCATGCGCGCCTCGTCCGTCCACAGGGCGCCGAGCTCGGGACGGGTGTAGCGCTCGATCACGCCTGCAGGATCTGCGCGGCCAGGATCGCCGCGTTGCGCGGGTTGTCCAGGCCGACGCAGGCCACCGGCACGCCGGGAGGCATCTGGACGATCGAGAGGATCGCGTCGAGCCCGCCGGCGGCGGTGAGGCGGCCCGAGAGCGGCACGCCGATGACCGGGAGGTCGGTATGGGCGGCGACGGCGCCGGGCAGTGCCGCGGAGATGCCGGCGCCGGCGATGATCACGCGCAGGCCCCGCATGCGGGCGTTCTTGGCGTAGTCGGCGACGACATCGGGCTCGCGGTGGGCCGACATCACGCGTACCTCGTGCATGATGCCGCGATCGGTCAGCTCGTCGCTCGCCTTGACCATCGCGTCCATGTCGCTCTTGGAGCCCATGACGATGCCGACGCGGGGGGCATCGGCCGGCAGCTCGTCGAGCTCGCGGGCCACCTCGGTCTCCTCGACCGCCCGCACGACGACCGGATCGCTCACGCCCGCTCCTCCGCCAGCGCCGCGGATCGGTGCAGCGCCGAGAGCGCGATGTCGCGTCGCAGTTGGCGGCCGGGGAACTCGATCACGTCGGCGGCAGCATACGCCGCCGCGCGCGCGGCACCGATGTCGCTGCCGAGCGCGGTGACGTTGAGCACGCGCCCGCCCGCCGTCACCAGCCCTCCGTCGCGCAGCGCGGTGCCCGCGTGCGTCACCTCGACGTCGCCGCCGACGCGGTCGAGGCCGCTGATCGGATCGCCGCTCGAGGAGCGCTCGGGATACCCGGCGCTCGCGAGCACGACGGTGACCGCCCAGGCCGGCGACCACTCGAGCTCGATCCCGGCGAGGCCGTCCGCGCGGGTCGCCCGCTCGCACAGATCGAGCAGATCGGAGCGCAGACGCGGCAGCAACGCCTGCGTCTCGGGATCGCCGAAGCGCACGTTGAACTCGATCACGCGCGGGCCGGCGGGCGTCAGCATGAGGCCGGCGTAGAGGACGCCGTGGAAGGGCGTACCGCGGCTGCGCATGAGGTCGACGATCGGCTGATGCACGTGGGCCACGATCTCCTCGACGTCGCCGCGGTCGACGTCGGGCAGCGGCGAGTAGGAGCCCATCCCGCCGGTGTTCGGTCCCTCGTCGCCATCGCGGATGCGTTTGTAGTCGCGGGCCGGCGCCATCGGCACCGCGCGCACGCCGTCGCAGAGGGCCAGCAGCGAGAGCTCCTCACCCTGCAGGCGCTCCTCGACCACCGCCGCGGCCTCGCCGCCGAAGCGCCGGTCGAGGAAGATCTCGCGCAGCGCACCCTCGGCGCCCTCGGCATCGTCGGCCACGGTCACGCCCTTGCCGGCGGCGAGCCCGTCGGCCTTGATCACGACGCCGGCGCTGCCGAGCAGCGCCGCGACCGCCTCGCAGCCCTCGTCGAGGCTTCGCACCGAACGCCACGCCGCGGTCGGGACGTCGGCCTCGACCATGGCCTCCTTGGCGAAGGCCTTGGAGCCCTCCAGGCGCGCGGCGGCTGCGCTCGGGCCGAACGCGGCGCGGCCCCGCTGCGCGAGCGCGTCCACGAGCCCGGCGACGAGCGGCACCTCGGGGCCGACCACGGTCAGGTCGATCTCCTCGCGCTCGACGGCGCCGACGAGGGCCTCGACGTCGTCCGCGGCGACGTCGAGCCGCCGGGCGTCGGCGGCGATGCCGACGTTCCCGGGGGCGCAGAGGAGCTCGGGATGCCCGGGCGAGCGGGCGAGGGCGCGCACGATCGCGTGCTCGCGACCGCCGCCGCCGACGACGAGGACCTTCATCTCGACCGGCGCCGCGCCACCTACAGCGCCGCGATGAACTCGTCGACGGGGATCGCGGTGAGCGTCTCGAAGCGGCCGCTGCCGCGCGAGCTCAGCTCGAGCGAGACCCGCGCCATGACGCTCTCGTCGGGCGCCTCGACGATGCTCACGAAGTCGACGTGGCCGAGCGTGGCCCACTGCGCCGTCACGTGGGCGCCGAGCTGCTCAACCTCCTTGTTGACCTCGCGGATGCGCTGGGGATTGTTCTTGACCGTCTGCACTCCCTCGGGCGTGAGGGTCGAGAGCATGATGTAGGTCGGCATGGGGCCCTCCCGTCGAGTTCGCGTTCGTGGGCGCGTGGGGCGCGCCAAAAGACCGTCTCACCCGAACGCTACCCTGCCCGGGCGATGAGAGACGCGCGGCCTGGCGGTGAGGGACGCCGAGCGCTCCCGCTGGGCGGGGCGGTCCTGGCCACCGCGCTCGCGGTCGCGCTTGCGGCGCCGCCGGGCGGCCTCACTGCACCGGGGGTGCATAGCGCGTCGGCGCTGCCGCTGAACGCCGGAGGCCTGGTGGCGCCGGCCGGCGTGCCGCCCGCACCGCCGGCGGGACCGGCCGGCGGGTCCGCCGACCCCGGCCCCGGCGGAGCCACCGGACCGACCGGAGACACCGGCCCGACGGGCGCGACCGGTCCCGGCGGCACCACGGGGCCGTCCGGCCCGCAGCTGACCACCGACCTCCCCTGCTACCTGCCCGATCGCGTCGTGTCGCTCACCGGTAGCGGGTTCCCGGCCGACACCACCTACGCGGTCACCCTCGATCAGGGCGGGGCCGGCTTCGGCCACGTTTCTGCGGACGGCGGGCTGTCGGGCACGCTCACCAGCCCCACGCTGCCCGCCGGCACCACGCAGACCTCACACGAGGTGATGGTCCTCAGCGCGGGCGGGACGGCGACGGCGCAATTCGCCGTGACGCAGTTCGGCGCGAGCTTCGCCCCCCAGATCGGCGATCCCCGCACGATGCTCGTGCGCTACAGCGTGTACGGGTTCGGCCTCGGGCCGGCGAGTGCCACGACCGGCGATCCTGCCCAGGTGGGGCTGTTCCTGCACTACGTCGGCCCGCACGGCACGCCGGTGCGCACCGTCCAGATCGGGGTCACGAGCGGGGCCTGCGGGAGCATGCCGCTCTCAGCGCTGCACCACCTGTTCGGCTTCTCACCGGCGCGGGGGACGTGGCACCTGCAGTTCGACACCCGGCGGGCCTACTCGGCGACGAGCGTGCCGCGCGTCGTGCATACCTTGACGATTCGCTGAACGGCCCGGATCGCTACTGGATGCCAGGGGGCGCCTCGAGCAGCGCGTTGACCCGATCTCGCATCGCCGGGCTCAGCCGCGATTCGGTGACCGTCTCGCTCGCCGGCGGGACGCGCACGACGACCGGCGCCGTGAGCGAGGCGTCGGTCGTCGTGACGGTGTCGCCGACCGTGTCGACGACACGGACGGGCAGGCCGTCGGGCGCGAGGAAGACGTCGCTCACGCGCGCCGGCGGCAGGGCGTCGACGAGCGCGAACTCGCTCACCGGGCGCCCCCCGAGGCTCGTCGCGCCGACCTCGGTGACGCTTGTCGCGGCCGGCAGCAGGACGTTGGTCAGGTCGCTGCGAAAGGCACCGATGAGGGCCAGCACGTTCGCGCGTCCGCCGGCGAGGTTGCCGATGCGCACCCGGACCCACTTGTGCCCGCCGTCGACGCGCTCGATCCCCGGCGCCGTGCCGTAGCCGAAGGAGCCGACGAAGCGCAGGAACACCGGCGCGCCGCCGACCGAGGAGGTGAGCGCGTAGGAGGCCGGCGAGAGACGTCCGCGCTCGGTCAGGCGGCTCTGCAGGGCGCGCCGGCCATCGCGGACGAGCACGACGGTCTGGCTGATGCGAAAGCCGCGGGGGTGCAGGTGGCGCTCCGCGGCGAGGAGGCGCTGGAGGTCGGGGGGCAGCTGGGCGCCGGTGAGCGCGCGGGCGCCCGGCGCGACGACGAGGGTGATGACGGCGAGCGCAGCGATTGGGGCGACACGGCGGCGGCGCATTCGACCGTCAGTATCGCCAACCGGCCACCCAACGCCCGATCGGTCGTCGGCGTCGGCCTGGCAGAGCAACCATCGCGCCACGCCCGTCGCGCCCCGGCCGCCCTGCCGGTGACGCGACGAGCGCCGCGGTGCCTGGGCTAGTGATAGGTGTACTGCTGTGGGGCGTTGAGGACGTAGCCCGTATTCGTCTGCCCGGTCACCCCATCGGGCGAGAACCCGATCCACGTCGAGCCGGCGAGGCCACGGTACGCCCGCGGCATCGTCAACGTCACCTGCGTGTCCGAATTGACGGTGTAGGAGATCGCCTGGAACCCGGTCAGCGTGAACACCCCGCCCAGGCCCCCGTCCGAGTTGAACCCGGTCCCGGTCACGATCACCTGCGTCCCGCCCGCCACCGGACCAGACGTCGGCGTGAAGCTCGTCACCGTCGGCCCATAGGCGAACTGGTCGTTCGCGTTCACGGCCGAGGTGCCACTGGGCGTCTGCACGGTGATGTCCACGTAGCCCGTCGAGTCCGAGCCCGCCGGACTGTTGACCGTCAACTGCGTCGCGGAGACCACGGTCACGCCCGACGAGACGAGCGTCCGGCCAAAGTAGACCTTCGTTCCCCCGACCGCAAACGCGGACCCGTTGACCGTCACCGTCGTGCCACCCGCGATGCCGCCCTCCGCGTACTCCGTGCCCGCGGTCGAGACGCTCGTGACCGTCGGCGTGACCGCCGTGTAGGTGTACTGCTGCGGCGCGTTGAGGACGTAGCCCTCGTTCGTCTGCCCGGTCACCCCATCGGGCGAGAACCCGATCGACGTCGCGTTGACATAGCCGTGATACGACGGCGGCATCGTCAACGTCACCTGGGTATCCGAATTCACCGTGTAGGCGATCGGCTGGAACCCGCTCAGCGTGAACACCCCACCCAGACCGCCGTCCGAGTTGAACCCGGTCCCGGTCACGATCACCTGCGTGCCGCCCGTCACCGGACCAGACGTCGCCGACAGGCCCGTCACCGTCGGCCCATAGGCGAACTGGTCGTTCGCGTTCACGGACGAGGTGCCGCCCGGTGTCTTCACCGTGATGTTGACGTATCCGGTCGAATCCGAGCCGGCCGGGCTCGTCACCGTCAGCTGCGTGCTCGATACGACGTTGACGGCCGTTCCCGCAGCCGAGCCGAACGACACGCTCGTCTGGCCCTGAACGAAGCCGGAGCCGTTCACGGTCACCGAGGTTCCGCCGCCGATCCCGCCCTCGGCGTACTGCGTGTTGGCCGTAGACACGCCCGCCACCGTCGGCGCCGGGTCATAGGTATACGCGCTCGCCGCCGTGACCGAGGCCGGCAGGATCGTGCCGCTCACGCCCGCCGTCGACACGACGACCGACGCCGGTCCGGCTGAACCGGCGGGTACGGTCGCGCTCAGCGAGGTATCGGAGCCCGAGACGCTCGTCGCGGCGTTACCGCCGACGAGGACCGATGCCGACCCGTCGTTGACGAGGCCCGAACCGGTGATCGTGATGCCGTTCTGCCCCGCGATCGGTCCGGCCGAGGGCGCGAAGCTGGTGACCGTCGGGCAGGCCATCTCTGGGGCGTTGTCCGTGTTCTGGTTGACGATCGGTGGCCCCTCCAGGCAGGTGTTGTTGGAGGTCTGCACGGCGATCAGCGGGTTGCCCCCGGCATAGAAGGTCGGCGCCCCCAGCGTGGTGCCGAAGTTGTTGCCCGAGATCACATTGCCGACGGAGTCGAACGCCGACGCGTCGGTGTCGTTGAGCGCCGCCCCGAAGCCCGCCGACACCGAGGCGTGCCCGTTCGTCTGCGAGACCGAGTTGCCGGGACCGAACACGTTGTAGCTGAACGCCTCCGGTCCTGAGGGGCCGCCCTGACTGTTCGTGTCGCTGTAGATCTGGGTAAACGAGCCGGAGTTGGTCACCGTGTTGTTGGCGACCGTGTTGTTGACCCAGCTCGTGTAGTAGTAGGCGCCGATGCCGGTCGCCCACGTGTAGTTCATCGTGTTCTTGGCGATCGTCGTGTTGGCGACGGTGCCGAGCGACTCCTCGCCGGTGTCGAATAAGTCGCTTACCGTGTTGTTGACGATCGTGTCGTTGTAATGACCCTCGGTGAGGTGCGCGTCGACATTGAGCAGGATCCCGTCGTCGTTGCCGTCGTCCGTCCCGGACCCGTTGTGCAGGAAGGCGCCTCCGTCGATCTGGTTGCCGTCGACGACGTCGTCGCTGGACCCGTTGCCGAAGGCGACGGGGCCACCTGAGTAGTACTCCGAGCTGGACGGATCGGTCGAGGTGCTCCCCTCGAGCTCGTCGCCCGAGGAGGCCTCATTGACCACGTACATCGCGTTGGTGAACGTGTCGGCCGTGGCTACCACGTGCGACGAGCCGTTGATCCCGAGGCCACAGCTGTAGGTCGGAGTCTGGTCGCAGCCGGTGCCCCCGCCGCTGTCGAAGGCGAACGTGTCATACGCGAACGTGCCCCAATTGCCACCCTGGACGTTCGCCCCCCAGCCGTCGGTGTTGAAGGTGCAGTTGACGACGAGGTAGTCGTCCCAATCCGTCGCGTCGATCGCGTCGCCGGGGGTGGTGATGCTGTGACCGTTGCAGTCGATCACGACGTTCGTGAGCGACTGTCCCGAGGGACCTTGGAGACACGTTCCCGAGGAGGTGAGGTTGCCGCCCAGGACATAAACCGTGTCGCTGGCCAGCGGCGAGGACGGGCACTGCGGGCCGTTGATCGCCGTCGTCGTCGTGGCGGTCGGAACCGTCGGCGTGCTCGTCCCGCTCGTCGAGCCGCTCGCCGACTGCGCCGTCACCGTGTAGGTGTACGGCGTACCCGCGGCGACGCTGTTGTCGACATAGTTGGTCGTGTACCCATCGGTCGTCGTCGAGCAACCAGACGTCTTCGTCTTGCCGCCGACGGTGCACAGGACGGCGTTGGTCTGACCACCGCCGGTCCGCGTCACCGTGTAGCTGGTGATACCGGCCACGGCCGGCGCCGCCCACGACAGCGCCACCTCGGTGCTGCCAACGGCGGTCGCCTGCACCGCGTAGGGCGCGTAGGTTGGCGCGTAGAAGAACTGACCCGCGGGGGTGATCGCGCTGGTGCCGCCGGAGGTGGTGACCGTCACGCTGATCGGTCCGACGCCGCCGGACGGCGTCACCGCGGTCAGCTCGGTGCTCGACACGTAGTTGACCGATGTCGCGGCGGCTGAGCCGAAAGCGACCGTTGCGCCGGCGGTGAAGCCTTGCCCGTAGATGGTGACCGTCGTTCCGCCGCTGATCGATCCGGTCAACGGCGTCATGCCCTGCAGGATCGGCGCTGACGCGGCCGACGCTCCGCTCACGGGCCCGACCAGCGACGCGACCAAGAGCGCCAACAGCATCGCTCCGACCACAGCTGTGAGCCGACGAGGCGCTTCATCTCCGCCGAGCAGGCGATGGCGCCCAGGCGCAGCCGACCATTGAGACATGTCCGCGTCCTCCCTCAATTGAAGCCGCGCGGTCGCGTCTCATCCGTGCGCCGGTCGCGCTGAACCGATCCCTGCCCCTGCCTTGGGGCGCGGTCAACTACGTACCAGGCGCAGGCTGGCCCGGTCAACCCCGCCTGAGGAAATGCCTCAACCAGATCACATGCCGTAGCCCGGGAACGGTCGCACCGAGCGGGACACGCCCGTCGCTCAGGCGGGCGATCCCGCCCGCTCGCCCGCGCTCTCGAGCACGATCTGCCCCTCGGCGGCATCCACGACCACCCGGTCCCCCTCGCCGTAGGTCCCATCGAGCAGCGCGAGCGCGAGCCGGTCGACGACCTGCTTCTGGATCACCCGCTTGAGCGGCCGCGCCCCGTACGTCGGGTCGTACCCGAGGTTGCCGATGAGCGTGCGAGCGTCGTCCGTGAGCTGCAGTTCGATCCCGCGCTCGGCCAACCGCTCGATCACCCGCGCGATCTGCAGGTCGACGATCTCGCCGATCTGCTCACGATCAAGGGGCGCGAAGCGCACGATGTCATCGAGCCGGTTGATGAACTCGGGCTTGAAGTACTCGGCCAGCCCGGCGCGCAGGTCCTCGCCGATGACCGGGATGTTCGAGGTCATGATCAGCACCGTGTTCTTGAAGTCGACAGTGCGGCCCTGGCCGTCGGTCAGGCGCCCGTCGTCCATCACCTGAAGCAGGACGTTGAACACGTCGGAGTGGGCCTTCTCGATCTCGTCGAGCAGCACGACGCTGTAGGGACGGCGGCGCACGGCCTCGGTGAGCTGGCCGCCCTCCTCGTAGCCGACGTAGCCGGGCGGCGCACCGACGAGCCGCGACACGGAGTGCTTCTCCATGTACTCGGACATGTCGATGCGGATCATCGCGTCGGAGCTGTCGAACATGAACTCGGCCAGCGCCCGGGCGAGCTCGGTCTTGCCGACGCCGGTCGGGCCGAGGAACAGGAAGCTGCCGATCGGGCGATCGGGGTCCTGCAGGCCGGCGCGCGAGCGGCGCAGCGCGGTGGCGACGGCCTCGACGGCCTCGTCCTGGCCGATGACGCGCTCGTGCAGGCGGTCCTCCATGTGGATGAGCTTCGAGACCTCGCCCTCGAGCAGGCGGCTGACCGGGATGCCGGTCCAGCGCGCGATGACCTCGGCGATGTCGTCGGCGTCGACCTCCTCCTTGAGGAACACCGGCCCCTCCCCGTCGCGGCGCTCGGACTCGGCCGCCTCGTACTCGGCCAGCTGCTTCTCCAGCTCGGGGATCTCGCCGTAGCGCAGCTCGGCGGCGCGCTGCAGGTCGGCTTCGCGCTCGGCGCGCTCGGCCTCGGTGCGGGCCTCCTCGAGGCGCTGCTTGACGTCGGAGATCCCCTGGATGGCGTCCTTCTCGGACTGCCACTGGGCCTTCATCGCCGCCGAGCGCTCACGCAGGTCGCCGAGCTCGCGCTCGATCGCCTCGCGCCGCTCCGCCGACGCCGGGTCGGTCTCCTTGGACAGGGAGGTGAGCTCGATCTCCAGCTGCATGATGCGCCGCTCGACCTCGTCGATCTCGGTGGGCAGCGAGTCGATCTCGATGCGCAGCCGCGAGGCCGCCTCGTCGATGAGGTCGATCGCCTTATCGGGGAGGAAGCGGTCGGCGATGTAGCGCTGCGAGAGCGTGGCCGCGGCGATGAGCGCGTTGTCCTGGATGCGCACCTTGTGGTGGACCTCGTAGCGCTCCTTCAGGCCGCGCAGGATGGCGATCGTGTCCTCCACGGAAGGCTCGCCGACCATCACCGGCTGGAAGCGGCGCTCCAGCGCGGCGTCCTTCTCGATGTGCTTGCGGTACTCGTCCAGGGTGGTCGCCCCCACCGCGCGCAGCTCGCCGCGGGCGAGCATCGGCTTGAGCAGGTTCGCCGCGTCGACGGCGCCCTCGGCGGCGCCCGCACCGACGATCGTGTGCAGCTCGTCCATGAACAGGATCACAGTGCCCTCGGCCTCGGAGACCTCCTTGAGCACCGCCTTCAGACGGTCCTCGAACTCGCCCCGGTACTTCGCCCCGGCGATGAGCGCGCCGATGTCCAGGGAGATCACCCGCCGGTCGCGCAGCGACTCGGGCACGTCGCCGGAGACGATGCGCTGGGCGAGGCCCTCGACGATCGCCGTCTTGCCGACACCGGGCTCGCCGATGAGCACGGGGTTGTTCTTCGTGCGGCGCGAGAGAACCTGGATCACGCGGCGGATCTCGTCGTCGCGTCCGATGACGGGGTCGAGCTTGCCCTGCTCGGCGGCCTTCGTGAGGTCGCGTCCGTAGCGCTCCAGGGCCTGGTACTTGTCCTCGGGATTCTGGTCGGTGACGCGGTGCGAGCCGCGCACGTCGGAGAGCGCGGCGAGCAGCCGCTCGTGGTTGGCGCCGACGCCGCGCAGGGCCTGGCCGGCGCCACCCTTCTCCTCTGACAATGCGAGCAGCAGGTGCTCGGTCGAGATGTACTGGTCGCCGAGCGCGCCGGCCTCCTTCTCGGCGGCGCGCAGGACGGCGACGAGCTCGGAGGATGGCCCGCTCGGCTCGGCGGCACTGCCGCCCCCGAGCGTCGGCAGCTGGTCGAGCGCGTCGTTGACGGTCGCGCGGACCACCGGCGCCTCGGCGCCGAGCTTGGCCAGGACGGGGAGCACGACGCCGCCGTCGGACTGCTCGAGCAGCACCGCGAGAAGGTGAGCCGGGGCGACCTGCGGATTGCGACGCTCCTCGGCGAGGCGCGCCGCCGCGGCGAGCGCCTCCTGGGACTTGATGGTGAAGCGATCAGGTTGCATGGATGCCTTGTCTTACCTTCAATGCTTGAGGGTTGGAAAGGTGGTTCGAGCGTTCGAGGTCCGTACGAGCGCTCGGCTGTGCGCGGTCACGGGGACGAGCTCGGCTCGGAACGAGCGCCGGACCTTCTCGAGCTCCTGGGCCAGCTCGACCTGCGCCCGCTCGGCGTCACGCTCGAGGTCCTCGATGCGCTCGCGCATGTGCTCGATCTCGAGCTCGAGCTCGAGCACGCGCTCGACACCGGCGAGGTTGAGTCCGAGCTCGGCGGTCATCGCCTGGATGCGGCGCAGCCGCTCGACGTCCTCGTGGGAGTACAGGCGCGTGCCCTTGGCCGAGCGCTTGGGCTCGATCAGACCGCGTGCCTCGTACATGCGCAGCGTCTGCGGGTGCATGTCGGCGAGCTCGGCGGCCACCGAGATCATGAACACGCCGCGGTCGGCGTCGACGTGGACGGTCATCGCACGGCGGCGGCGGGCGGGCACGGGGTCGGACATCAGGCGTCACCTCCCGCGGCGCCCGCGCCCGCCGCCTCGAACAGGCGCTCGCGCGGGTCGCCGTTCATGACCTTCGACAGCTGGGCGACGGCCGCCTTCTGCTCCTTGTTGAGCTTCTCGGGGACGTCGATCACGAAGCGGTAGTGCAGATCGCCGTGGCCGCCGCCGAGCTTGGGCGGACCCTCGCCGCGCAGGCGCTGCAGGGTCCCGTGCCGGGTGCCGGGCTTGACGCGCAGCGTCTTGCGGCCGTTCAGCGTCGGCACCTCGATCTCGGCGCCGCCGAGCGCCTCGGGGATCGTCAGCGGGACCTCGACCTCGAAGTTGTCGCCCTTGCGGGTGAACACGGAGGACGGGTTGACGTGGGTGATGACGTAGAGGTCCCCCGGCGGACCGCCGTTGCGTCCGGGCTCGCCCTTACCGGCAAGGCGGATCCGGCTGCCGTCCTTGACTCCGGCGGGGATGTTCACGCGGTAGCGCTTGACGGTGCGCACCGAGCCGCGGCCGCTGCACGTCGGGCAGGGGCTCTCGATGACCGTGCCCGAGCCACCACAGCGACCGCAGGGCTGGGAGATCGAGAACATCCCCTGGCCCTGCGTCTCGATGCCGCGGCCCTCGCAGCGCGGGCAGACCGTCGGCGTCGTGCCGGGCTTCGCGCCCGTGCCATGGCAGGTGTTGCACGTCGCCGACGTCGGCACCGACAGCGGCACCTGAGCCCCGCTCACCGACTGGTCGAAGCCGATCGTGACCTCGGCCTGCAGGTCGGCGCCGCGCTCGGCCCGGGGGCGCTGGCGCTGGCGACCACCAGTACCGCCGCCACCCCCGAACAGGTTGGAGAGGATGTCGCCCATCGCGCCGGGGTCGAAGTCGAACCCGGCGAAGCCGCCGCCGCCCGCGTTCGCGCCGCCAAAGGCGAACGGGCCCGAGCCGGCGTCGTAGTGCTTGCGCTTGTCCGCGTCGGAGAGCACGTCGTAGGCCTGGGAGATCTCCTTGAAGCGCGCCTCGGCCTTCGCGTCATCCGGATTGCGATCCGGATGGTGATCGCGCGCGAGCTTGCGGTACGCCTTCTTGATCTCCTCGGGCGACGCCTTCTTGTCGACGCCGAGCGTCGCGTAGTAGTCGGGACGGGAGGCCATCGGTCTCCTCTCAGGCCGCCACGACGACGCGGGCCGGCCGCAGGATGCTCCCGTTCGCGCGGTAGCCCGCCTGGTAGACCTCGACGACCGTGCCGGGCTGCGCGCCCTCGGTCGGCACCTGGGCCACCGCCTCGTGCTCGACCGGATCGAACGGCTCGCCCTGCGGCGAGAACGACTCGATCCCGAGACGCGCGAGCGCCGTACCGAGGTCGACGTGCACGAGCCGCACGCCCTCGAGCAGCGGGTCCTGCTGGTCGGCGGCGTCGATGGCCCTTTGCAGATTGTCGAGCGCCGGAAGCAGCTCCTTGGCCACTCGGGAGATCCCCCGCGCCTCGGCCAGCTCGGCCTCGCGCGCCTTGCGCTTGCGGAAGTTCTCAAAATCGGCTTGGGTGCGCTGGGCGAGCGCGAGATATTGGTCTCGCTCGGTCGTGACCTTGGTCAGCTCGTCCAGGTCGTGCTCCACCTGCTCCGCCGCGGCCTCGGTTGCGTCCGTCGACGTCCCCCGAGAAAAGGGGACGTCGCCGGCCTCCACCGAGCCCTCTCCACGTCCGGCGTCGACCGGCCTGGCGCTCGCGTCACTCACAGCGGCACCGGAGCGAGGCGCGTCGCCGCTGCTGTGGTTGGCTTGTGTGGATTCGGGGGTGGGGGTGGGCGATGACGCCTCGGCGGCCCTTTTCTGGGCCGCAGAGGCGGCAGCGCCCGCCCCCGGCGAGTGATCACCGGGGGCGTTGTTCACCTGAATCGGAACGGTGATGCGCCGAGAGAAGGTCACTTGGACTCCTCGACCACCTCGGCGTCGACCACGTCGTCCTCGGACTCGGCCGAGGCGCCGTCGCCGTTGGTCGCGCCGTCGGCGGCGCCGTTGCCACCGGCCGCGGCCTGCTGCTGGGCGCGCTCGTACATCGCCTCGGAGACGGCGTGGAACGCGGTGTGCAGCGACTCGGTCCTCGCGTTGATGTCCTGCGGGTCCTCGGAGGTGAGCGCGTCGCGGACCTCCTTGATGGCCGCCTCGATCTTCTCCTTGGACTCGGCGTCGACCTGCTCGCCGAGGTCCTTCAGCTGGCGCTCGGCCTGGTAGGCGGCGTTCTCGCCGTTATTACGGGCCTCCGCCAGCTCGCGGGCCTTGCGGTCCTCCTCGGCGTGCGACTCGGCGTCGGTGACCATGCGCTTGATCTCCTCCTCGGAGAGGCCGGAGCCCGCCTTGATCTCGATCTTCTGCTCCTTGCCGGTGCCGAGGTCCTTGGCCGACACCGAGAGGATCCCGTTCGCGTCGATATCGAAGCCGACCTCGATCTGGGGGATGCCACGCGGGGCCGGCGGAATGCCGGTCAGCTGGAACTTGCCGAGCGACTTGTTGTAGTTGGCCATCTCACGCTCGCCCTGCAGGACGTGGATCTCCACCGACGGCTGGTTGTCCTCGGCCGTCGAGAAGATCTCGGCCTTGCGGGTCGGGATCGTCGTGTTGCGCTCGATGAGGCGCGTCATGACGCCGCCCTTGGTCTCGATGCCGAGCGTGAGCGGGGTGACGTCGAGCAGCAGCACGTCCTTGACGTCGCCGGCGAGCACGCCCGCCTGGATCGCCGCGCCGACGGCCACGACCTCGTCCGGGTTGACGCCGCGATGCGGCTCCTTGCCGGTGAGCTCCTTGACCTTCTCCTGCACGGCCGGCATGCGCGTCATGCCGCCGACGAGCACGACGTGCTCGATCTCCTTGACGCCCTTGTCCTTGGCGTCGTCGATCGCCTGGCGTACCGGGGCCACGACGCGGTCGAGCAGGTCCGAGGTCAGCTCGGCCAGCTTGGCGCGCGTGAGGCGCATGTCGAGATGCTTGGGGCCCGACTGGTCGGCCGTGATGAACGGCAGGTTGATCTGCGTCTCCTGGGTGGTGGAGAGCTCGATCTTCGCCTTCTCGGCCGCCTCGTAGAGACGCTGCAGCGCCATCGGGTCGGCCTTCAGGTCGATGCCCTGGTCGCGCTTGAACTCGGCGACCAGCCAGTCGACGATCGCCTTGTCGAAGTTGTCGCCGCCGAGGTGGTTGTCACCGGCGGTCGCCTTCACCTCGAAGACGCCGTCGCCGATCTCCAGCACCGACACGTCGAACGTGCCGCCGCCGAGGTCGAAGACGAGGATCGTCTGGTCGGACTCCTTGTCGAGCCCGTAGGCGAGCGACGCGGCCGTCGGCTCGTTGATGATGCGCTTGACGTCCAGTCCGGCGACCTTGCCGGCGTCCTTGGTGGCCTGGCGCTGGTCGTCGTTGAAGTAGGCCGGGACGGTGATGACCGCGCTGTCGACCGACTCGCCGAGATAGGCCTCGGCGTCGCTCTTGAGCTTCTGCAGGATCATCGCGCTGATCTCCGGCGGCGAATGCTGCTCGCCCGCCGCCTCGACGCGCGCGTCACCGTTCGGTCCCGAAACGACCTTGTAGGGGACGATCGACTCCTCCTCGCGCACCTCGGCCTCCTTGCGGCCCATGAAGCGCTTGATCGAGAAGATCGTGTTCTGGGGGTTGGTCACTGCCTGGCGCTTGGCCACCGTGCCCACGAGACGCTCGCCCGACTGGGTGAACGCGACCACCGACGGCGTGGTTCGCCCGCCCTCGGCGTTCTCGATGACGGTGGGCTCGCCACCCTCGAGGACGGCCATGCATGAGTTGGTCGTCCCGAGGTCGATTCCGATGGTCTTGCCCATGAGGTTCCGTTACTCCTTGGTGTGATGTGTGGGGTCGTGGGTGCCGGCCGACCGCCCTTTTTCGCTGCTTGCAGCGTTATCAGACGGGACTGGCGAAAATCTCAGTGAGATTATGGCAGATCTTCTCTGTCGTCGGAAGGGGTCTCGTCTGCGGTGGCACATGCGGGCGGCCTGCGACGCGCCGGTTCGGCGCCGGGGCAAGCCGCCCGCGTCGCCGCGCCGCGAGGGACGGCGCTACGCGTGGCCGAGCGGCGTGCGGAGGCCGGTCGGTGGCGGTGCGCGCAGCGCGAGCTCGAGCTCGAAGCGCGCGTCGGGATCGTCCAGGGCCGAACCGAACAGCTCGCGCAGGCGCGCCAGGCGGTAGCGCACGGTCTGCGCGTGTACGCCGAGCTCCGCCGCGACGTCGGACACGTTGCCCTGCGCGCGCAGCCAGGCGGTGAGCGTCGCCTGCAGGCGATCGCGGGCGCCCGGGCCGAGTGCGGACAGCGGCGCGAGGCGCCGCCGAGCGAGCTCCTCGGTCAGCGATGCCTCGCGGGCGAGCAGCAGCGTGGCGAGATGCTCCTCGACGGCGAGCGGGTCCTCCTCGGGCAGGGCGCCGGCCTCGATGAGCTCGAGCGCGTCGCTGGCGAGCGTGAAGCTGCGCCGGATCTCGCCCACCGCGACGGTCGGTCCGATGGTCGCCGCCGCGCCGGCGAGCGCGCGGGACAGCTGCTCGCGTCGACCGGGGCCCTCCGGATCGGGGACGAGCGCGCACGTCAGCTCGCCCACCCGCCCACCGATGACGTCGGTTCCGAGGCGGGCGGTCAGCCGGGCGACGTCCTCCTCGCGCGCGCACAGGGCGGCGAGCGCGCGCGGCGGCGACCAGCCGGCCGACGCGGCCGCGGAGGTGACGGCGGCGGGCGTCGGGGGATCGTCCCCGACCAGCAGCCGCACGAGCCGCTGCCGGGCACGCTGGCGCTCGCCGGCCACCGCGGCCTGGGCGCGCGCGTAACCGTCGACGGACTCGGCGGAGATCTCATCGATGTAGGCGAACATCGATTCGGCGAGCAGCGAGACGGCCGCCGCGTCCGCCCCGGCGGCCTGGGCGGCCGCCGACATCCGGCGCCAGGCCACGCGCGCGCCGACCCGATAGGCCGACTGCAGCGCATCGAGGCCGCGTCCGGCCTGCAGCTCGCCGCGGCCGAGCCCGGCGTAGACCTCGCGATGGGTGCGCGCCGGGGATCCGGGGCGGCCGATCAGCTCGAGGAACTGGCTGAGGGCCTCCTGCACGCCGGCGCTGATGTTGCGGCCGAACACGCCCTCGAGCGGGCGCCGGTAGTCCGGCACCACCCGGCCGATCTCCTCGATGATCTCCGCGGCGATGGCCGGCAGCTCGGGCGCGATCGCGGCGGCGAGCGTGGGGTCGAGCCGGTCCCAGGGCCGCTCGTCGGCAGCCTGTGGCGGCGCCACTCGCGCCGCCGTCGAATTTTGTGAAGAAGACACAAATATCAGGGTATCCGACGTGGCCATTCGCACGAGAATTCTGACAATTGTGCGCGTATTGTGGCGAACATGACCAGACTTGAGCGCAGTGTCAACATCGCCGCCGTCGTCATCCCCTTCCTCGGCACGCTCGCGGCGGCAGTCCTGCTGTGGGGGACCTTCCTGTCCGGGCTGGACCTCGCGCTGTTCGGGGTCATGTACGCACTGAGCGCGGTCGGGGTGACCGTCGGCTTTCACCGCCTGCTCACCCACCGGGCCTTCTCGACCTATCGTCCGATCCGCTACGCGCTGGCCGTCATGGGCTCGCTCTCGCTGCAGGGCCCGGTCATCGACTGGGTGGCCGACCACCGCAAGCACCACACGTTCACCGACGAGGAGGGCGATCCACACAGCCCCCACGCCGGTGCCGGCGCGGGGCTCGGCGGCATGGTGCGCGGGCTATGGCACGCCCACGTCGGCTGGATCTTCGAGACGCAGGGCCAGGCATCGTCGAGCCGCTTCGCGCGCGACCTCGTAGAGGATCCCGGCATGCGCCGCATCAACCGGAACTTCCCCTGGATCGCGCTGCTGAGCCTCGGCCTGCCGTTCGTGCTCGGCTTCGCGCTCAGCGGCGGGGTGCTCGCCGCCGGATTGTCGGCACTGCTGTGGGCCGGGCTGGTGCGGATCTTCCTCGTCCACCACATCACGTGGTCGATCAACTCGATCTGCCACTTCTTCGGCTCGCGACGCTTCGACACCGAGGACAAGTCGACGAACGTGTTCTGGCTCGCGCTGCCCTCGCTCGGCGAGGCGTGGCATCACAACCACCACGCATTCCCGCAATCGGCGTTCCACGGGCTGCGCTGGTATGAGCTCGACCCGTCAGGGTGGATAATCCTCGGTATGCAGCGTATTGGCCTGGCCTGGGACGTCATCCGCGTTACGCCCGAGCGCGAGCAGCGCAAGCTGGCAGTCGCGGGGCAGCAGCAGACGTGACGGAGCGCGCCACGTTGGTGGCGCCGGTCAAGCCCCGCCTCCGCGGGGTGTCGCATGAATACGCCTTCTTCGCCTCGGTGGGGTGCGGCGTGGCGCTCATCCTGGCCGCGTCGGGCGGGCGGAGCACGACGGCCGCGGCGATCTACGCCGGCGCCGTGTCGGCGCTGTTCGGCACCAGCGCGCTCTATCACCGGGTCAGCTGGCGCCCGGGCGCCCGGCGCTGGATGCGCCGGCTCGACCACTCGATGATCTTCGTGCTCATCGCCGGCACCTACACGCCGGTCGCGCTACTCGCGCTCAACGGCTCGCTCGGGCGCACCGTGCTCATCATCGTGTGGGCGGGCGCGGCGGCCGGCGTCATCTTCAAGCTCGCCTGGATCGACGCGCCGAAGTGGCTGTTCGCCGCCGTGTACCTGGCCCTCGGTTGGGTCGGCGTCCTGACGATCGGCCAGCTCCCGGGGGCGATTGGCTGGCTCGGCGCGGCCGGGCTGGCGCTCGGTGGGCTCCTCTACACGGCCGGCGCGATCATCTACGCGAGCGGGCGGCCGAACCCGTTTCCGGGGATCTTCGGCTACCACGAGGTCTTCCACGCGCTCGTGATCGCGGCGGCCGCGCTGCACTACGCGGTGATCGCGTTCGCCGTGCTGCCCCGCGGGTAGGGGATCGCCTGTCACCGCCGCGCCCCGGGTGACGCGACGGTGACAGATGTGCACCGCCGGTTGCGCTTCGTGTCGACCGTGTAACCGGACCGTCGCGCGAGTGTGCCGCGCCTCGGTCGCGGTGATCCCACCGCCAGAGGTGTGATCCCGTATGGACGCTATGGGGGGACAAGGCGACCACACCCCCCGGCGACCGTGACGCGACGGTGACAGATGCGACCCGAAGGTCACGCCCCGCAACGGCCGTGTAGCCGGTCTCGCGCGCGAGTGTGCCGCGCGGTCCGCCTGCGGCGCGCCCGGCACCCCCACAGCGGCGCGACCCGCTCACCGTGCGCCCGCGAACGCCCCCCGGCCCGGGCACATGCGCGCGAGCGCGCCGCCGGTCGGTCGCGGCGACCGCGCACCCTTTCACCGCACAGCCGCGAACGCCCCCCGGCTCGGGCACATGCGCGCGAGCGCGCACTCGCCGCAGCGCGGGGAGCGCGCGTGGCAGGTGCGGCGTCCGTGACGCAGGAGGTTGAGGTGCAGCTCGAGCTCGGCGCCGGGCGGCGTCAGGGCGAGCATCTGGTCGTGCTGGACGTGCAGGGGGGCGGCCGCGTCGAGGAGGCGCAGGCGACCGCCGACGCGCGAGACGTGGGTGTCGACGGGGACGTCGCGGCGGCCGTAGGCGAACAGCAGGACGCAGGCGGCCGTCTTACGCCCGACGCCGGGCAGCGCGACGAGGTAGTCGCGCCCGAGCTCGACCGGCGCGTGGCGCATCCAATCGAGCGACAGCTCGTCCGTGCGGGCCGCGCCGGCGGGGGGCGCCGTCGCGCTGATCGCCCGCAGGATCTCCTGGATGCGCACGGACTTGACCTTCGAGATGCCCCCCGGGCGGATCGCCTCCTCGACGAGCTCGACGGGGGCGTCGCGGACGGCGGCCCAATCGGCGAAGCGGTCGCGCAGGCGCAGGAAGGCGACGTCGCGATTGCGGTCGTTCGTGCTCTGCGAGAGGACGGTGAGGACGAGCTCGTCGAGCGGCGCGCCGTGCGGCTGGGCGAGCACCGGCCCGTAGACCTCGAGCAGGCGCTCGCGCACGCCAGCCACGCGCCGGCGGGTGGGCGCCCGCCACTGAGGCGAGCGGCGCTCGGTGGCACGGGCGGGCATCGTCGGGAGATTATGGTCGTCGACTATGCTCGCGGACCGCGTGCCCGAGGTGAGCGAGAACACCGGCGAGATCGACGAGCTGCCGGTGTTCTGGCGCAGCACGCCGGCGGACGGCACCCCGGCGCTCTATCTGCACGGGGTGCCGACCAACAGTGACGATTGGCTGCCCTTCCTCGCGCTCGGCGGCGGGCTGGCGCCGGACCTGCCGGGGTTCGGCCGCAGCGGCAAGCCGGGCAACTTCGACTTCACGATCGAGGGCTACGCCGACTTCCTGGAGGCCTACCTCGACCTCGTCGGCGTCGAGCGCGTGCGGCTCGTCGTGCACGACTGGGGCGTCGTCGGGCTCGCCTTCGCCCAGCGACACCCCGAGCGCGTCGAGCGGCTCGTCGTCGTGAACGCCGTGCCGCTGCTGCCCGGGTACGAGTGGCACCGTGCGGCGCAGATCTGGCGCCGGCGCTGGCTCGGCGAGCTGGCGATGGGGAGCACGACGCGCTGGGTCCTGCGGCGCGTCTCGCGCGAGGCGAACACGACCCCCGGACCGCTGCCCGACGCCTGGCAGCGCAGCGTGTGGGATCACTTCGACCAGGGCACGCAGCGCGCGATCCTGCGCCTGTACCGCAGCGCCGACCCCGGCGAGCTCGTGCGGGCCGGGGAGCACTTGGCGTCGCTGACCGCACCGGCGCTCGTCGTCTGGGGCGAGCGGGACCCGTACATCCCGGCGCGCTTCGCGTTCGCGTACGGCGACGCGCTCCCCGACGCCGACGTGCGGATAGTGCCCGACGCCGGGCACTGGCCGTGGCTCGATCGCCCCGAACTCGTCGAGCAGATCGTCGCCTTCCTCGGCGCCGGCTGACGGCACTCGCGTCGTGCGCGGCCGGGCCCACCCACTCGCGACCGTCCCCCCCTCGCTGCTCGGCGTCCTCTGCGCGGCGCCGCTCGCCGTCGCCTACCTGCTGATCCGGCCGCCGAGCGCGGACCTCGCGGCGGCGACCTACCGCAGCGACCTGTTCGCGCGCAACGGCTTCCAGCTCTGGGACGACGGCTGGTACGGCGGTCACCACCTTCCCGGGTACTCGCTGTTCGCCCCGGCGCTCGGCGCGCTGCTCACTCCGCGCGGCTGCCTGGCGATCTCGGCCATCGTCGCCGCGGGCCTGTTCGGCGCACTCGCCCAGCGGGGCTTCGCACCGGTCGCCGCGCAGGCGGCGACCGCCTGGTTCGCGATCGGCTTCGGCATCGAGCTCGTGTCCGGGCGGATGCCCTATGACCTCGGCGTGGCCGTCGGGCTCGCGGCGCTGCTCGCGCTCGCCACGGCCCTGCGGCTCGCGTCGCCCGACGCCATCGTCGCCGGCCCGCGCCGGCGGCCGATGCCGACGCGCTCGCCGCTGACGCGCGGCGCGCTCCGGCGACCACCACCGCCGTCGCGCGCCCTGACCGCGCTCGCCCTCGTGCTCGCCGTGCTCACCGGGCTGATGAGCCCGGTCGCCGGAGCCTTCCTCGCGCTCGCCGGGGTGGCGATCGCGATCGCGACGGCGGCCCACGGTCGGGGGCTCGCGTTCGCGGCCGCGGCGCTCGTCCCGGTGCTCCTCCTCCAGCTCGCGTTCCCGGAGGGGGGGTACGAGCCGTTCGCGGCCTCGGCCTTCTGGCCGGCACTCGCGGGCACGCTGCTCGTCGCCGCGCTGCTCGCGCGCGAGGGCCGCCGCCTGCTCGCCGTCGGCGCCGGGCTGTACGCGCTCGCGCTCATCGCGTCCTACGTGACGCACACGGCGATGGGCGGCAACGCGGCGCGGCTCGGCCCGCTCGTCGCCGGGGCGCTGCTCGTCGGCGTGCTGTGGCAGCGGCGCGGGCTGCTGCTCGCGGTACTCACGCCGCTGCTGCTGTACTGGACCGTCGTCACCCCCGTCCGCGACCTCGTCGATCTCGTCGGCGACCCGTCGGTCCACGCGGCCTACTACGCCCCGCTGCTCGGCGAGCTGCAGTCTCGTTCCGGCGGGCGCCCGCTGCGGGTGGAGATCCCGCTCACCGCGGCGCACTGGGAGTCCGACTACGTCGCCGAGCGCTTCTCGCTCGCCCGCGGCTGGGAGCGTCAGCTCGACACGCACGACGCCGCCCCGTTCTCCGCGCGCGTTCTCACGCCCGCCGCCTACCTCGCCTGGCTGCGCGATAACGGCGTCGACTACGTGGCGCTCCCCGACGCGGCCCTCGACCACGCCGGTGCCGCCGAGGGAAGGCTCATCGAGGGCGGGCTGCCGTACCTCGCGGCGGTGTGGCGCTCGAGCCACTGGCGGCTGTACGCCGTCCGCGACGCGACGCCGCTCGCGAGCGCGCCGGCGACGCTCACGTCACTGGGCAGCGACTCCTTCTCGCTGTCGCTGCCGCGCGCCGCGACGGTGCTCGTGCGCGTGCACTACACCCCCTACTGGGCGATCCTCGCCGGCCGCGGGTGCGTCGGCAGCGCGCCGGGGGGATGGACGGCGGTCTCGGCGACCGCGCGCGAGGAGGTCGTCGTCGGCATCCGCTTCGCCCTCGATCGGATCGGAGCGCACCGAAGCCGCTGTGTCGAATAATCTTCGTGGCTGATGGCCGCCCGCCTGTCGTCCATGAAGACACGTCTTCTACCCCGTGGGTGGCGCGATGTTCTCTGCCAGCTGGCGCTGCTCGGGCTGACCTACCTCGCCTACACGATCGTGCGCGGACTCGTCGAGGGCCGCGCCGGCGCGGCCTTCCAACACGCGCGGGACGTCATCGCCTTCGAGCGCGCCCTGCACGTCTTCGTCGAGCCGAGCATCCAGGCGTGGGCGACGAGCAGCCACCTGCTCATGACGACCGCGAGCTGGATCTACCTCAACGCGCAGACGTCGGTCACCCTCGGCGCGCTCGTCTACCTCTACGTCGTGCACAACCGCAACTTCTACTTCGTGCGCAACATGTTCCTGATCGGGATGGCGCTCGCGCTGTGCGCCTACTACGTGTTCCCGACGGCGCCCCCGCGCTTCCTGCCCGAGTGGGGCTTCATCGACACGGTGTCGGACTTCACCCGGGTGCACGTCGCGAGCACGACCCCGAGCTCGGTCGGCCAGGCCACGCTCAACCCGAGCGGGCTCGTGAACCTCTACGCCGCCGTGCCCTCGATGCACGTTGCGTTCGCGCTCATGGTCGCCTGGCCGCTCGCGACGCTGTCGCGCTGGCGGATCGTGAGCGTGCTGTGGGCGCTCTATCCGCTGCTCATCACGTTCGTGATCATCGTCACCGCGAACCACTTCCTGTCCGACGCGATGCTCGGCGCGGTGACCGCCGGCATCTCGGCCGCCCTGGCCCGCCAGCTCGCGCGCTGGCGACCCGCGGCGTGGCGCTGGGACGGCGAGCCCGTCGGCGTCGGCGCGCCGGGCTGACGGCGGCCCTGCCGTGCCCGAGGAGGCTCAGCCGACCCGCCCGCGCCCCGGGGGACGCGGCGGCGATCACCGCGGCCGGCGCGAGCGCGGGCCGGCGACCGTCGCCCAGCGCCGCGAGGAGGTGCGCCAGGCGCTCATCCAGTCGCGGCTGACCCCGAACGCGATCTCGCTCACCGGCCTCGCGCTGAACGTCGTCGCCGCGGTGCTCGTGTGGCAGCAGCTGTTCTTCCTCGGCGGGATCGCCTTCATCGTCGGATCGATCATGGACACGCTCGACGGGCGCTACTCGCGGATGTCGGGCAAGGGCACACCGTTCGGCGCGTTCCTGGACTCCACGCTCGACCGCATCGAGGAGGGAATCGTCCTCACCGCCGTCGCCTGGACGTTCGCAAGCGAGGCGAAGGCCGGCGCGGCGGCCGCCGTGGTCGTCGCCGTGCTCGCCTCGCTGATGGTCTCCTACACCCGCGCCCGGGCCGAGGCGCTCGGCGTCGAGTGCAAGGTCGGACTGGCCACGCGCCCGGTGCGCGTGGTGATCCTCTCGATCGGCCTCGTCTTCGCACGCGGGGCCGGTCTCGGTCATTTCGACCTGCTCGAGCCGGCGGTGTACGTCCTCGCCGCGCTCAGCGTCATCACCGTCGTGCAGCGCGTGTGGCACGTCTACCGCGCGCTGTCGCTGAGCGCAGTCGAGTAGGCATCGCCGCGCGATCCGTAGGCTCGTGCTGTAATCGACGGTCGATCGCCGGGTACATCACCCGAGGTCCCCCTCGTCAGCGCGCCGGTGCATCCCGAGCACCGCGCAGCGCGGCGCCGAGACGGGCGCTCGTCCGAGCCAGAGCCGGCCGGCCCCCTTTTTCCCAACACAGGAAGGCACCACCCATCGTGAGCATCACTAACGGACACGACGCGAAGGTCGCCATCAGCGGCGCCTCCACCAACGGCGCCGCCCGCTACCAGAAGGACAAGGTGCGGGTGGCGATCATCGGCGTCGGCAACTGCGCGTCGTCGTTCGTGCAGGGCGTGCAGTACTACCGGGACGCCGACGCGAGCCATCGCGTCCCCGGGCTCATGCACGTCGACCTCGGCGGATACCACGTGCGCGACATCGAGTTCACGGCCGCGTTCGACATCGATCGCACGAAGGTCGGCAAGGACCTCGGCCAGGCGATCTGGGCCGGGCAGAACAACACCTACAAGTTCGCCAAGGTGCCCAAGCACCTCGGGGTCCCCGTGTATCGCGGGATGACCCACGACGGGCTGGGCAAGTACCTCAAGGAGAAGATCGAGAAGGCGCCGGGCCCGACGGCCGACATCGTGCAGATCCTCAAGGACACGCACACCGACGTCGTCGTCTCCTACCTGCCGGTCGGCTCCGAGCAGGCGACGAAGTGGTACGTCGAGCAGGTGCTCGACGCCGGTTGCGGCTTCGTCAACTGCATCCCCGTGTTCATCGCCCGCGAGGACTACTGGGACAAGCGCTTCAAGAAGGCCGGCCTGCCGATCGTCGGCGACGACATCAAGTCCCAGGTGGGCGCGACGATCGTGCACCGCTCGCTCGCGCGGCTGTTCGGCGATCGCGGCGTGAAGATCGTGCACACCTCGCAGCTGAACGTCGGCGGCAACATGGACTTCTACAACATGCTCGAGCGCGAGCGCCTGGAGTCCAAGAAGATCTCCAAGACGAACGCCGTCACCTCGATCATGGAGGACGAGCTGCCGGCGCGCGACGTGCACGTCGGGCCCTCCGACTACGTGCCGTGGCTGACCGATCGCAAGTGGGCGCACATCCGCATCGAGGGCCAGGCCTTCGGCGACGTGCCGCTCAACTGCGAGCTCAAGCTCGAGGTGTGGGACTCGCCCAACTCGGCCGGCATCGTCATCGACGCCGTGCGCTGCGCGAAGCTCGCACTCAACCACGGCGTCGGCGGGCAGCTCGACGGGCCGAGCTCCTACCTGATGAAGTCGCCGCACAACCAGCGGCCGGATGACCTTGCTCGTGAGGAGACCGAGCGCTTCATCGCGCGCTACGCCGGGGTGCCGCGCACGGCGCCGAAGGGACGGACGGGGGCGCGCAAGGCACCCGCCGGCAAGGCTCCGGCTCGTAAGGCACCGGCCGCGTCGACGCGGCGGCGGGCGCGCGCGGGCTCCTAGGGGCTTCGTGCCCTACGCCACCGTGCTCGCGCTCGTGAACGCCGTCGGCTGAGCGGCCCGCGGCTCGCGCCACATCGCCCACACCTTCGGCCCGCGCGGGAGCCTGAGCTCCCGCGTCACCCGGAAGCCGTGGCGCGCGTAGAAGTCGATGTTGCGCTCCTTGGAGGACTCCAGGTAGGCGCCGACCTCGTCGGCGTCGCAGTCGTGCAGGATCGGCGCCAGCACGGCCGAGCCGAGGCCGCGGCCCTGCGCGTCGGGGTCGGTGCCGAGCACGGCGAGGTACCAGTGCGGCGGAGACGGCGGGTGGCGGCGCTCGACGCCGAGCAGCCCCGTGGCCACGAGCGGGATCCGGACGAGGGCCCGCGGATGGGCCAGCGCCTGCGCGCGCACGAGCGAGCGGGCGAGCTGCAGGTCGTCGCGCGGCGTCGTGCGCCAGCGCTTGGGCGGCGCCCAGATGGCCACGCTGCGCAGGTCCGGTGTCGTCCACACCGCGCCGTGGCCGATGAGCTGGCGCAGGCGGGCGCCATGGAAGCGCTCGAGCATCACCGGGCGCAACGCACCCGGGGGACACGACCACATCGCGACGGGGTCGTCCGCGAAGGATCGGGCGAGCATGCGCGCGAGGGCCGGCACGTCATCCGGGCCGGCAAGGCGCACCGCGGGCGGCTGGACGGGCATCTCGCGAGATCCTGCCAGGCGGCGCGAGTCCCGGCGGCCAGCTCGCGCTCGGGCATACTCTCGGGCAATGGCGCCGCGCTTCTCGATCGCCCACGTCACGCCGTACCCGTGGGAGGCCCAGCACGAGATCAACACGTTCGTGCGCGAGGCGGCGGGCGAGCTGTCGGCACGCGGGCACCGCGTCCTGATCCTTGCCCCCTCGCGCTCGCCGGCGGCGATCAGCGAGGCGCGGTCGGCGCTGCGCGACGCGCGGCACGCGCCCGAGCGGCTGCTCGAGGGCACCGACGGCGGCGCGCCGCGGGTGCTCGCGGTCGGTGAGGTGCTCGACGTGTCGGGCGCCGCGCGCCGGCGGCCGCCGGCCCTGCCGATCGACGTCGCACGCACCGTCGAGAAGGCACTCGCCACCGTCCCGCTCGACTTCGTCCACGTCCACGAGCCCTTCGCCCCGAGCACGTCGAGCTCGGCCCTGCGTCACTCGCACGCGCTCAACGTCGGCAGCTTCCATGCCCCGACCGAGCATCTGCTCGCCACGCAGCTCGCGCGGCGCTTCGTCGAGCTCTTCCTCGGCCGCCTCGACGCCCGCACGGCGAGCTTCGCCGCGACCGGCGAGCTGATGGCCCGACACTTCCCGGCCGAGTACCGCGTCGTGCTGCCCGGCGCGGACGTCGCGAGCGCCGCGCGGCCGGCGCGCGACGACGACGGGCCGGTGCAGGTGCTGTTCGTCGAGCAGGAGGAACGGGCGGCCCAGCGCCTGCTCCTGCGCGCGCTGCGCCGCGTCGACTGCGAGACGCCGTGGGAGGCGACGGTGCTGAGCGCGCGCGGGGCCTCGGCCTCGACGCCGCTGCGCGCCGAGCTGAGGGCCCGCGTCCGCTTCCTGGCGCCGGACGAGGCCGACGAGCAGCAGCTGCTCGAGGACGCCGACGTCATCGTCTGCGCCTCCGACGGAGCGGCGCCGGCACCGGGCCTGCTGCTGCGGGCGATCGCCGCCGGCGCCGTGCCGGTCGCGAGTCGGCTGCCGGCCTACGAGGAGGCGCTCGGCGATGGCGAGCGGGGGCTGCTGTTCGAGGCCGGCGACGTGGACACCCTCGCCGCGCAGCTGGGCCGGCTGATCGACGACGCCGAACTGCGCCGGCGCCTGCGTGACGACGCCGCGCCGTGGCGTCGCGGGCTGACCTGGACGCGCGCCGCCGACGAGCTCGAGGAGGTGTACGCCGAGGTCGCGGCGCGGCGCCACGACACGACCGGGCGCCCGGACGTGCGCGCACGCCTGGCGCAGCGCGAGCTCATCGACGTCGACCTGCACATGCACACCGACCACTCGAGCGACTGCGCCACGCCGGTCGAGGTGCTGCTCGCGACCGCGCGCGCCGAGGGCCTCGGGGCGATCGCGGTCACCGATCACAACGAGATCTCGGGCGCGCTGGAGGCGCAGGCCAAGGCCGATGGCGTGAAGGTCATCGTCGGCGAGGAGGTCAAGACGGCCAGCCAGGGCGAGGTCATCGGGCTGTTCGTGACCGAGAAGATTCCGCGCGGACTGACGATGGCCGAGACCGTGGCCGAGATCAAGCGCCAGGGGGGGCTCGTGTACGTGCCGCACCCCTTCGATCGGCTGCACGCGGTGCCCGACTACGAGCACCTGCTGACGATCCTCGACGACGTCGACGCGATCGAGGTGTTCAACCCGCGCGTGGCGATCGGGGCCTTCAACGAGGAGGCGGCGCGCTTCGCGGCCAAGTACCGGATCGTCGCCGGCGCCGGCTCGGACTCCCATGTCGCCCAGGGGCTCGGATCGGTGCGCATCCGCATGCGCGACTTCGACGGGCCCGAGGAGTTCCTGGAGTCCCTGCGCGAGGCCGACATCGTCACCCGACCGACGAGCCTGCTCTACGTACAGGCGCTCAAGTTCCTGCAGACGAAGGCGACCCCGCCGCCCGCGCGCCGCGCGCGGCGGCTGCGCCAGGTGCGAAAGGCGACGCGCACCTGAGCGGCGGTTTGCCCGCCCCGCTCGCCGCGGCCCAGGCGCAACTTGCGATGCACGGCCAAGGACAACCCACCGACCCGTCAAAGCTTTCCGGGTCGATGCCCGTGACCGATGACGAGATCCGCGAGAAATACCTCGAGCGAGCGATACGAGAGCTGAACAGCCTCACGCGCGAGCTGCAGGCGTGCCCGCACTGCCCGCGCGGCAACCTGACGCCGGTGCTCGGCTCCGGCCACCCCCAGGCCGACATCATGCTGCTGAAGTTCGCGCCGATGCCCTCGGAGATCGAGGAGGGCGTCGCCTTCTACGGCCGCAGCGGGAGCGCGCTGATGAAGTCCTTCAAGCGGCTGGCCATCGATCCGCTCACGGTCTACGGGACGCTGTGCGTGAAGTGTCCGGTGAGCGACACCTCGCTTGCCGATCCCGCGTGCATGGCGCGCGTGAGCGAGGAGGTGGCGATCGTGCAGCCGAAGATCGTCGTGGCGATGGGCGACGAGGCGTTCGAGGCGCTCTGTGACCTCGACCTGCCGCTCGCGCGGCCGGTGACGCGGCGCGTCGGCGAGCTGCAGGCGCTCACGCCGTCGATCGATCTGCTCTGCGTCCCCGACATCGACCGCTCGCTCGACGACGAGGTGGCCAAGCGGGAGTTCTGGGCGGCGTTCCGGATGCTCGGCGAGTGGCACGCGGAGCTGCCGCCGTACTGAGGCGCGGGCGCGGGCGGGGCGCGGCGGACCGGGTCTGTCGGCGCGCCGGCGCGGCAGGGCGGGTCACGCGGGGGGTGTGCCACCGCCACGCGGACGGCCCCGCGCGCCCGGTCCTGGCGGCGCGCGCCGGACCGGCGGCACGTGTATGCAGAAGGTGTGAACTATTCACACCTTCTGCAGTCACCCCGGCTCGCCGGGACTCCTACACCTCGAGCACGATCTTCCCGAGCTTGCCCCCCGCGGCGAAGCGCTCGTAGGCCTCGGCGGCGCGCTCGAGCGGATACGTCGCCGCGATCGGCACCGTCAGCGCGCCGGACTCGAACAGCGGCAGCACCGAGTGCTCGAGTCGGCGCGCGGTGAGCGCCTTCTCCTCGAGCGGGCGGGCGCGCAGGGTGGAGCCGAAGATGCGTGCGCGCTTGCCCATGAGCGCGAGCAGGCTCAGCTCGCCCTTGGCCCCCGCGCCCACGCCGATGACGCTGATCCGCCCGCCGACCGCGACGGCCTGAAGGTCCTCGCCCAGGTTCGGCGCGCCGACGAGCTCGAGGATGACATCAAAGGGCCCCCGCTCGGCGAACCCCTCCGGCGGGATCACCTCGGCCCCGAGCGCGCGCACGCCGTCGCGCAGCTGTTCGTTGCGCACCGTCGCGGTCACGCGAGCCCCGACGGCGCGCCCGAGCTGGATCGCGGCCGTGCCGACGCCGCCGGCGCCGCCGTGCACGAGCAGCCGCTCGCCGACGAGCAGTTGCGCCTGCGTGCAGAGCGCGTCGTGGGCGGTGGTGAAGACCTCGGGCAGTCCGCCGGCGGCCGGCCAGTCGAGGTGGCCGGGGACCGGCATCAGCTGACGCTCGTGGACGGTGGCCAGCTCGGCCTGGGCGCCGCCGCCGACGATCGCCATCACGCGGTCGCCCACCGCGAAGCGCAGCGCACCGGGACCGAGCGCCAGCACCTCGCCGGCGAGCTCCATGCCGGGGATGTCGGGCGGTGATCCGGGCGGTGCCGGGTAGCGACCGGCGAGCTGGTGCAGGTCGGCGCCGTTGAGGCCGGCGGCGCGCACGCGCACGAGCACCTCGCCGCTGCCGGGCTCGGGATCGGGACGCTCCTCGACGACGATCTCGCCGTCGCTGATCGTGGCGGCTCGCATGGGCGCTGAGCCTATCGGTCGAGCCCGCGCCGATCAGCTCGGCGCGCTCCGCGCCATCCAGGCGCGGTCTCCATATCAGCGGTCGAGCACGGCCACGCACTCGATGTGCGGCGTCTGGGGGAACATGTCCACGGGGCGAACCGCGCTCAGGCGCCACCCGGCCTCGACGAGCTGCGCCGCGTTCGGGGCGAGCGTCGTCGGGTTGCAGGAGACGTAGACGATGCGCGACGGCGCGGCCTCGATGACGCGCCGCACGATCTTCGCCGACAGGCCGGCGCGCGGCGGGTCGACGACGAGCACGTCGGGCCGCCCGGCGCGGGCCCGCAGCTCGCCAAGGGCCAGCCGCGCGTCGCCGGCGAAGAAGTGCGCGCCCGAGACCTCGTTACGCCGCGCGTTGGCGATCGCGTCGGCGACCGCGTCGGGCACGATCTCCAGCCCCCACAGCTCGCCCGCACGGCGGGCGAGCGTCAGCCCGATCGTGCCGATCCCGCAGTAGAGGTCGTACACCCGCTCCCAGCCGTGCAGATCGGCGAACTCGCCGACGACGCCGTAGAGGACCTCGGCCATCTCGGTATTCGTCTGGAAGAACGCCTCGGCCGAGATGCGCAGGTCGAGATCGCACAGGTGCTCGGCGATGTCGGGCGCGCCGTCGACGATCTCAGTCTCGCCGCCGCTCGTCGTCTCGCCGGGCCGCGTCATCCTGGTCACGAGCAGGCTCTCGACCTCGAGGCGCCGGGCGAGCGGCGCCGCATCGAGGTCGGTGGCCGAGGTGACCAGACGGACCTGGAACTCCCCGGTGCGCCGGCCCTCGCGAACGACGAGGTTGCGCAGCAGGCCCTCGCCGGTGCGCCGGTCCCACGCGCGCAGGCCCTCCTCACGACACCACTGCAGGACGTCGCGACGTAGCTCGTTCGATCGCTCCGAGGCGAGCAGGCAGTCCTCCATCGCCACGATCTCGTCGAAGCGTCCGGGCGCGTGGAAGCCGCACACGAGCCCGCCCTCGGCATCTTCGCCGAAGGAGTACTCGAGCTTGTTGCGGTAGCGCCAGTGCTCGCTCGCCGCCACGATGTCCTGCATCTCGAAGCTCTCGAGGCCCCCGAGGCGGCGCAGCGCCTCGGCGACCTGGGCGTGCTTGATCTCGAGCTGGCGCTCATAGGGGATGACCTGCCACGGAGCGCCGGGATGCGCGGCGAGCGCCGGCACGCGATCGGGTCCGGGCTCGAGCAGCTCGAGCATGCGCGCGTGGGCGTAGCTGCGCTTGCGCTTGGTGATGACGGCGCGCACGCGGTCGCCGGGCACGCCGCCCGACACGAACACGACGTAGCCGCCTTCCTGGAGGCGGGCGACCCCTTCCCCGCCGAAGGCGAGCGAATCGATCGTGACCTCGACCTCGGCGCCGCGCTCCGGTCGCGGCGGTCGCGGCGGCTGTGCAGCCTGATCGGCGGCGGCGAGCGTATCGGGGGAGATCGTCATCGAGAAAGGGGTTCCGGCCCACACGCGGCCCGTGCGCCTGCGACTAGGATGGCAGCCCCATGGACGTCGCCGGGTACTCCGCGCGCGCGGAGGCGTTCGCCACCGAGCTCGCGCGACGCTACTACCGGCAGTTCGCCGGACTCGAGGGAGCCCCGCCGGGGGCCTTGTATGAGCACGCCGGCGAGCTGTTCGCGGCCGGCACGGTCGACGCCCTGCGCGCGGCCATGGGCGCGGCCGACGACCCCGCACGCCGCCGTCGGCTGGGCCTGCTGCTGCGCTTCGCCGCCGACGGACACCTCGGTGCCGCCACGGCGGCGCTCGAGGCCGAGCTCAATGAACGCGAGGGCGAGCTACGGGTGTCGACCGCCGCCGGCGAGCCGATCCGCCTCGGCGACGTCGCTCGCGCGCAGGCGCACACCGCCGACGCCGGCGAGCGGGCGCGGCTCGAGGCCGAACGCTGCGCGGTCATCGAGCGGTCGGTGACCCCGATCGCACTCGAGATCACCGAGGTCCGCCACGCCGCCGCCCGCGCGCTCGGCTGGCCGACGTACGCGGCGATGTATGGCGAGCTCTACGAGCTCGACCTCGCCGAGCTGCAGGCGCAGGCCGCGCAATTCCTCGCCGCGACCGAGCCGGTGTTCGCGGCGGTCGTCGCCCCGGCGGTGCGCACGACGCTGAATTTCGAGCTGGACGCGCTCGCGCGCTCCGACCTGCCGCGGCTGTTTCGCCAGCCGGCGCTCGACGCGCGCTTCCCGGCCGCCGGCCTGCACGCGGCGATCGCCTGGACACTCGGCGACCTGGGCATCGACATCAACGCCCAGCCGAACGTCGTGCTCGATCTCGCACCGCGCCCGGCGAAGTCGCGGCGCCCGTTCTGCTCGCCGGTGCACGTCCCGCAGGAGGTCTACCTGGTGCTCGCCGCCGAGGGTGGCTGGGACGACTACGCCGCGCTCCTGCACGAGGCCGGCCACGCCGAGCATTTCGCCGCCGCCGGACCGGACCTGCCGTTCGAGCTGCGCCGTCTCGGCGATCCCGCCGTCGGCGAGGCGTTCGCCTTCCTGCTGGAGCGGATCGCCGACGAGCCGGCGTGGCTCCGCGGGCGCGGCGTCAATCCGGCGCCGTACGCCGGCGTGGCTCGCTGCCGGCGGCTGCTGCTCCTGCGCCGCTATGCGGCGAAGCTCGCCTACGAGTGCGAGTTGCACGGCGAGACGGTGCCGCTCAGCGCGGCGGCCAGACGGTACTCGCGACGCCTGTCGGCGGCGTTACACGTCGCGTGGCCGGAGGCGACGTGGCTCACCGACCTCGACCCCGGCCTGTACGTCGCCCACTATCTGCGGGCGTGGGCGCTCGAGGCGCGGCTGCGCGAGACGCTCACCGAGCGCTTCGGCTCGGCCTGGTTCCGCTCGAGCGCCGCGGGCGAGACGCTGCGCGGCTGGTGGCACGACAGCCACGGCCGCGCGGCCGAGGAGCTGCTCACACACGCCGGCGCCGGCGAGGGGCTCGACTTCGCCGCGCTCGCCGACGAGTTCGCCTCGGCCTAGCGCAGCGCGCGCTCGATCGCCTCGAGCACCGACTTGCGCTTCGTCGTGCGCCGCTCGCGGTCGCGAACCTTGCGCAGCTGCGCGCTGTTGAGGTCCTCCAGGCGCTCGATGATCTGCGCCGCGCTCAGATCGTCGTAGGCGAGGATCGGGAACGCGGGTCCGATCCCGACGACGCGCCGGACGCGGTCGAGCTCGCGCACGACGCGATCCGGCGTCAGCTGCGTTCCGGCCCGCAGGCTCGCGTTGAACACCTCCGACGGGCTCTGCTCGAGGAGCTGCTCGATCTCCTCGCGCAGCTCCTCGATGTCCGAGCGGACCTCCTCGGCCTGGCTGCGGCCGATCTGCACGAGCCGCTGCACGAGGTCGTCGGCGTCGACGTGCGTCAGCCGCCCGCGCGAGACGGCATCGTCGAGCGTCTCCTGCACGCGCTCGGCGGTGAGCAGCACGCCGCGGGTCAGGCTCTCGCGCACGGCATTGACGTGTGCGGCCAAGGTGTCATCGGACGGCCGCGACCCCCCGCCGGTGCCCGAGCGTGCGGCGGGCGGGCGCCGGGCGGGAGCCTTGCTCGCGGCGGCTCGCTTGGCAGGGGCCGTCGCCGAGGTCGCGCGCTTGGCGGGGGCCTTCGCGGCGGCCGGCGCCTTCGCGGCGGCCGGCGCCTTCGCGGCGGCGGAGGCCGAGGCCGCGCGCCTCGCCGGCGCCTTCGCGGCGGCCGGCGCCTTCGCGGCGGCGGAGGCCGAGGCGGCGCGCTTGGCCGGGGCCTTCGCGGCGGAGGCCGAGGTCGCGCGCCTGGCGGGGGCCTTGGCGGCGGCGCGCCTGGTCGGGGTCTTGGCCGCGGTCGACTTCGCCGGCGTGGTCTTGCCTGTGCCCTCCGCCGCGGCGCTCTTGGTCCTCGCTCCGGCGCCGCTGCCCCCGGAAGCGGTGCCCTTCGCCGTGGCGGCGGTGGTCCTGGCGGGGCGTGGAGATGACTTCGGCTGGGGCATCACGTCTCCTGGGGTGAGGGCCGGCTTGTGGCGTTCGTCGCGATCGCGCGAGGCTAGCGCAGATCGCGCGCCGCGTCGCCGGCTAGCGCTGCGCCTCGACGAGCCACTCGAGAAGGGCCTTCTGTGCGTGCCGGCGATTCTCGGCCTGGTCCCAGATCCGCTGGCGCGGGCCGTAGAGCACCTCGGCGGTGATCTCCTCGCCGGCGTGCGCGGGGAGATCGTGGAGAGCGACCACGTCCGGGCGCGCTCGATCGAGCAGCGCGTCGTCGACGCGGTAGGCGCCGAGGTCGTGACGGCGCTCCTCGGCTTCGGCCTCGTCGCCCATGCTCACCCACACGTCGGTGTAGACGGCGTGCGCGCCGTCGACGGCCTCTGCGGGATCCTCGAGCAGGTGCAGCTCGGCGCGCGCCCCGGCGGCGAGCGCGAGGTCGTGCTCGAGCTGGTAGCCCGGCGGCGACGCGATCGCGACCTCGACACCGGCGAGCGTGCCGAGGATCGCGAGCGAGCGAGCGACGTTATTCCCGTCGCCGACGTAGGCGAGCCGGAGCCCCTCCAGCGTGCCGAACGTCTCCCGCAGCGTGAGCAGGTCGGCGAGCGCCTGACAGGGGTGGTGGCCCTCGGTGAGCATGTTGAACACCGGGATCGAGGCGAACTCGGCCAGCTCCTCGAGCATCAGGTCGCTCCGCGTGCGCACGCCCACGGCGACGACGTGCCGTGAGAGGACGAGTGCGGTGTCGCGAATCGATTCGCCGCGCGACAGCTGCATCTCGTCGGCGCGCAGGACGACCGGCTGGCCGCCGAGCTCGTGCACGCCGACCTCGAAGGAGAGCCGCGTGCGCGTCGAGGGCCGCTGGAAGATGAGGGCGACGCTGCGCCCGTCGAACGCCCGCGACGCCAGCGGGGCGGCCTTCAGATCCGCCGCGCGGGCGAGCAGCGCGTCGAGATCAGCGGCGCTCAGCTCGGCGCCCGTGAGCAGATGGCGCGTCATCGGAGGCGCCAGTCTAGGGGGTGCTCACCCGCGGCGGCTGGACGCTCGCTCCCGCGGGTCCGGGAAGGCGGGGGTGCCGTATAACGTCCTATCGGTTGCTGGGAATCCTCATCTGAGAAAGGATCGGCCACTCCATGAAGAGAGTCCTTCCGCTCGTGCTCGCCGGTGGCGCACTCGTGTTCGCCGGCTGCGGTTCGAGCAGCTCCACGGCGAGCAGCTCCACGAGCTCGACCACCGCTGCGGCCGCCGCGACGGCGCCGGCCGCGAGCAGCACCCCCCAGAGCGGCCTCGTCAACGTCAAGTACCAGAACATCTCGATCAGCCCGGCGAACATCACGGTGAAGGTCGGCAGCACGATCAAGTGGACCAATTTCGACATGGTCGACCACAACGTCACGTCACTGAGCGGGCCGGTCTCGTTCCACTCGGCCGACTTCGGGCAGAACGGCACCTTCGAGTACAAGACCACCACCCCAGGGGTCATCCACTACCAGTGCACGATCCACCCGGCGAGCATGAACGGGACGATCACTGTCGTGAAGTAGCCGAGCGCGAGTGCGGCGCGCGCGCCGCGCCGCACTCACCCGTTGCGCCGCAGTCCCCTGATGCCGTAGCCGCGGAGCATCATCAGCGTCCGCTCGCCGAGCGTGCCCGGGCGCGGCAGGATCCCGAGCTCGACCGCCGCTCCGTAGGCGTCGTAGAAGGCCCGGATCCGCCACAGCCGCTCGCGATGGGGCTCGAGCTCGCAGTAGAACACGACGTGCAGCACGAGCGCACGTCCCGACGGCGGGATCCCGTCGAGCTCGCCGAGGTGCGTTCCGACGAGCTTCGCCGGGGCGGCGACGCGACGCTCGTCGCCGAGTCGCTCACCGGTGCGCTCGAGGCGCACGTCGGGGAGTCCCGTCCACACGCGCGCGGCGTGCTCACCGAGCTCGGCCGGGCCGTAGCGCGGAGGGTTGGTGAGCGGATCCTCGTAGTGCACGTCGGGCGCGCACACGGCGGCGAACGCCTCGCGCTCACGGCCGCTCCAGGCGGCCTCCCAGCTGTCGATCAGCTCGTCGTGCACGGGCGCGGTCTAGAGCTCGGCAAGACCCTCGCGCGGCGAGGAGGCCTCGGCGTAGCGACGGCGCGGGATCCGGCCGGCGCCGTGGGCCCAGCGTCCGGCCTGCACGGCGGCCCGCATCGCGTGCGCCATGCGCACCGGATCCTCCGCGCGGGAGATCGCGCTCGCGACCATGACGGCGTCGCAGCCGAGCTCCATCGCCAGCGCGGCGTCCGACGCCGTGCCGACGCCCGCGTCGAGGATCACCGGCACGTCGACGGTCTCGCGGATGAGCGAGAGGTTGTAAGGGTTGCGGATCCCCATGCCGCTGCCGATCGGGGAGCCGAGCGGCATCACGGCGACGCAGCCGACGTCGCGCAGGCGCCGGGCGAGGACGGGATCGTCTGTGGTGTAGGGCAGCACGACGAAGCCGTCGTCGACGAGCTCCTCGGCCGCGCGCAACAGCTCGACGGCATCGGGCATCAGCGTGTCCTCGTCGCCGATCACCTCGAGCTTGACCCAGTCGGTTCCGAACGCCTCGCGCGCGAGCCGAGCGGTGAGGACGGCGTCGCGAGCGGTGTGGCACCCGGCAGTGTTCGGGAGCAGGTCGACCCCCGCCGCCTCGATCACGTCGACGAGCGAGCCGCGCTGGGTCGGGTCGATCCGCCGCAGCGCGACGGTCACGAGCTCGGTCGCGCTCGCCTCGATCGCCGCCGCGAGCGTCTGCAGGTTCGGGAAGCCGCCGGTGCCGAGCAGCAGGCGCGAGCGCAGGGAGCGCCCGCCGATCACGAGCGGATCGTCGGCCGGCACCTGGCTGCTGCCGCTGAGGGTCGAGGCCTCGTTCGCCACGACGCCAGTGTTGCGCATTGGGTCGCACACTCGCGCGCCAGTTCCGTGACCCGCGGGACGCATCCGTCACCGTCGCGCGACGCGGCCGATGGGGGTGTGCTCGCTTGTGCGCCCCATGGCGTCGATTCGGGAGCACACCCCAGAACGTGCGGCCCCCGCGCCCGTCGCACGGCATACGCGCGCAACGGTCCCGTGATCCGCGGGGCGCATTCGCCCTGCCGCCCTACCCCCCCTGCATCGCGGTGAGCACCTCGACCCGCGCCCCGTCGGCCACCGCGAACTCGCCCCACTGCGCGCGCGGGACGATCTCGCCATCCACCGCGACGGCGATCCCGCGCGTGTCGGGCTCCACACCGAGCACCGCGAGCACCGCGATCAGCGGATCGCCGGCGGCGACCGTCGACGGCTCACCGTTGACGCGGATCACGCCGTCACCCCGTCGACGTCGAGCAGGCGACCGGGATCGCAGGCGCGGGCCAGCTCGGGCGGCGGGTCGGCGAGCACGGCCGCCGCGACGAGGTCGGCCGTGAGCGGGGCGAGGAGGATGCCGTTACGGCCGTGACCAACCGCCCAGACGAGGCCGTGCAGCGCACCCGGGCCGACCGCGGGCACGTTATCGGGGGTGCCCGGCCGCAGGCCGACGGCGAGCTCTTCGATGACCAGCTCGGAGATGCCCGGGACGAGGTCGTGGGCGTCGCGGAGCAGCTCGTACATCGCGCCGGCGGTCGCCGTCACATCGTGACCGCGCTCCTCCATCGTCGCGCCGATCACGTAGCGGCCGTCGTCGCGGGGCACGACATACCCACCGTGGTAGCGCACGACGCGCTGCAGGAGGCCCGGCCCGGCGGGATCGCGCAGGCGCAAGGTCTGCCCCTTCAGCGGGCGCACCGGGATGCGGACGTCCTCGGGGAGCTCGCCGAGCGCGTCGGTCCAGGCGCCGGTCGCCACCACGACGCAGCCGACCGCCACCCGCTCCCCTCCGGCGAGCTCCACGCCGTGCACCCGCAGGCCGTCGACGAGCAGGCGCGACACCGCCGCGCCGTCGCGGATCCGCACGCCGGCCCGCCTCGCCGCCCGGGCCAGCGCGGCGAGCACCTCGCGCGGGTCGACGCTGTGGTCGCCGGGAATCTCGAGCGCGAGGCGCAGGGTCGGCGCGAGCGCGGGTTCAAGTGCCCGCGCCTCGCTCGCCCGCAGGCGCGTGGTCGGCAGCCCGAGCGACTCCCGGAAGCGGTGCTCGCGATCGAGCTCCTCGGCCTCGTCACCATCACGAGCGAGCATGAGCATGCCGGTGCAGCGCAGTGCGACCGGCATCCCGCTCGCCTCGGCGAGCTCGTGCGCGAATGACGGCCAGCGCTCGGCGCCGGCGAGCCCGAGCGTGAGCGCGCGCTGTCCGGCGCTGCCGTACTCGGCCTCGGAGATCGGCGCGAGCATGCCAGCGGCGACCGAGGATGCCCCGGCGCCGAGCGCGTCCCGCTCGAACAGCGTCACCGACGCGCCCCGCTCGGCGAGCCGCCACGCCGCGGCCAGCCCGATGATGCCGCCGCCGATCACGGTGACGTCTGCGCTGTGGGTGTGCGGCACGCCGGACAAGGCCTCGTGCGATCGTAGTACAGCCCCGAACGCGCCTGCGAGACTGGAAGGCATGTCCACGATCGTCATCGGCGCCCAACGCCGAGAGCGCCTCGCCGCCGCTCGGCTCTACCTCGTCTGCGGCGGCGCTCCGGGCGGACGGAAGCTCGAGCCGGTGCTCACGGCGGCCGCGCGAGGCGGCGTCGACGTCGTTCAGCTGCGCGAGAAGGAACTCGACGACGAGGCGCTGCTCGCGCTCACGCGGGCGGCGCGCACGCTGTGTGACGAGCTCGGGCTCCTGCTGATCGTCAACGACCGTCCCGCCGTCGCGCTCGCCGGCGGCGCCGACGGCGTGCACCTCGGGCCAGGACGACGAGCCGGTGGCCGCCGCGCGCGAGCGGCTCGGTTCCGAGCTGCTCATCGGGTTGTCCACGCATTCCCCGGCGCAGGTCGACGCGGCCGAGGGCGTCGACTACATCGGGGTCGGCCCCGTGCACGCGACGCCGACGAAGCCCGGCCGAGCGGCCGTCGGTCTCGAGCTCGTGCGCCACGCGGCCGCGCATGCCGCCGTGCCCTGGTTCGCGATCGGCGGGATCGACGGCGCGACCGTCGACGGCGTCGTCGCCGCCGGCGCGCGGCGGATCGCCGTCGTGCGCGCGATCGCCGAGGCGGCGGACCCGCGGGGGGCGGCACGGCGCCTGCGCGAGGCCCTAGATGACACGGAACGGCGGGATGGCCATGGCGCCGACTAGCCGCAAGCGGCGCACCTCGCTCGCGCGCAGCGGCGGGCACCGCCGAGCCGCCCGGCGCCCCGCCGCCGAGCCTGCGCGGCGAGGCGCGCAGCGAGCAGCTGCGGGCCGAGCTCGAGCCGCTCGCGCCCGGTGAGCGCCCGGTGCCGCTGATCGTCGCGAGTGTCGTGTCGGCCGTGGTCGCCGTCGCCGTGCTCGTCGGGGCCACGACCCAGCACGACCTCTCCAGCCACGGCGGCTCGCTCATCGGCGGCGTCTTCCTCGCCGCCGTGCTCGCGCTGCTCGCCGGCGGGATGTACAACCGCCGGTACTGGGCCGTGCTCGGATTCGAGGGCCTCGTCGCCTTTCAGATCATCGTCAGCTGCCTCGCGCTGACCGTCGTCTCCTCGCTCGTCGTCGCGATCGTGCTACTCGTCGTCGTCGGGCTCGCCGGCTGGCTGTTCTGGAAGCTCGTGCGCATCATGGGCCGCCTGCAGGTGACCGAGATGGAGCGGCGATCGGCGGCGTCCTGACCGCCGACGACGACCGGGCCGGCCGCCGGCCTCTTGTAGTGTGAGCGCCGCAATGGCCGAGTCCTCGTACGACTGCATCGTCATCGGCAGCGGCCCCGGCGGCTACGTGGCGGCGATCCGCGCCGCCCAGCTCGGGTTCAAGACGGCCGTCGTGGAGAAGGACAAGATCGGCGGTCGCTGCCTCAACTACGCGTGCATCCCGGCGAAGGCCGTGCTGCGCTCGGCCGACATCCTCACCGAGATACGCGAGGCGGGCGACTACGGTCTCGACGTCGGCAGCGTGGCCGTCGATTTCCCCGCCGTCCAGGCCCGTCGCGGGAAAGTGGTCTCGACCCTCACCGGCGGTGTGTCGGGCCTTTTCAAAAAGAACAACATCGATGTCGTCGAGGGACACGCGTCGGTGACCGACGACGGCAACGTCCGGGTCGGCGGCCAGTTCGACGGCACCGAGATCGAGGCCAAGGTCGTCATCCTCGCCACCGGCTCGGTGAAGCGCGCGCTTCCGGGAACCGAGTTCGGCGGGCGGGTCATCGGCACCGAGGAGGCGTGGGCGCTTCCCGAGCTGCCGGGCCGGCTGGCCGTCGTCGGCGCCGGCGCGTCGGGGGCCGAGATCGCCTCGGGCTATGCGCGGCTCGGCTCGGAGGTGCTCCTGTTCGAGGCGCTCGATCGCGTCCTGCCGACCGAGGACGCCGACATCTCCAAGCTCGCCGAGCGCGGGCTCAAGCGCCAGGGCATGCAGATCTTCACGAAGACGTTCGTCGAGAACGTGCAGTCCGGCGAGGACGGCGTCACCTTCTCCTACGGCGACGAGACGGCCGAGGTCGACTACCTCGTCATCGCCGCCGGGCGCGGACCGGACGTCGAAGGGCTCGGCCTCGCCGAGGCCGGCATCGAGCTCGACGAGATGGGCCTCGTCAAGGTCGACGGCGCGATGCGCACGAGCCTGAAGGGCGTCTACGCGATCGGTGACCTCGTGCACGGCCCCGCGCTCGCGCATAAGGCCTCCGACGAGGGCATCATCGCCGCCGAGGACGCGGCCGGCCTGCAGACGCACCCGATCGCCTACATCGACATCCCGCGCGCGACGTTCTGCACGCCGAACGTCGGCTCGTTCGGGCTCACCGAGGCACAGGCCCGCGAGGAGGGCTACGACGTCGTCATCGGCAAGGTCGCCTACGGCGCCGTCGGCGGCGGCACCGTCTACGGCGATCGCACCGGCCTGGTCAAGCTCGTCGGCGAGAGCAAGTACGGCGAGCTGCTCGGCGGTCACATCGTGGGCACGCGCGCCACCGAGCTCATCCAGGAGCTCGTCAACGTGCGCGCGCTCGAGGGCGGCTACGCCGAGGTCGGCCGCATCATCCACGGCCATCCGACGCTGTCGGAGGCCGTGCTCGAGGCCGGCCGCGCCGCCGACGGCTGGCTCATCCACGGCTGAGCGCCGCTCACCCGCCGCGTGGCGGGTGCACCGTCCGTCCCTCGCGGCACATCGTCACGAACTGCTCGATGCGACGGGCGCGGGTCTCCGCTCGCTTGGCGTCGTGGACGCGGTAGAGGATCGCGTAGCGGTTGGCGCTGTCGAGCGCCTCGAAGAAGGTGAGCGCCTGCGGATCGGCGGCGAGCGCCGCGGCCAGGTCGTCGGGCACGGAGGCCGCGCGCTGACCGTCGTAGGCCGCGTCCCAGCGCCCGTCCGCCCGCGCCCGCTCGACCTCGCGCAGGCCGGCCGGGGCCATCAGACCCGCCTCGATGAGGGCCACGGCGGCGTCGCGGTTGCGCCTCGACCACCGGCTGCGCGCCCGCCGGGGGGTGAACCGGGTCAGGAAGAAGCGCTCGTCGAAGGCCCGCCGCTGGCCGTCGATCCAGCCGTGGCACAGCGCGACCTCGAGCGCCTCGGCGTAGGTGACGGTGACCACGCCCGTGCCCGCCTTGGCGATCTTCAGCCACACGCCGACGCCGTCCCCGGCCTCGTTGGCCTTGGTCACCCAGACCTCCCACTCCGCGGGCGCGGAGAACGAGCGGATCGGTGGGTCGGGCGCGCTCACGCGCCACAGTGAAGCAGCGTCGTGGTTAGCTTGAGCGCGATGCCCGCTCCGAGCGCCGCCTTCTACTTCGACCTCGCCAGCCCGCTCGCCTACCTTGCCGCCGAGCAGCTGCTCGGCGACCTCGCCGCGCCGGCGCCCTGGCAGCCGGTGCTCGCGCGCGAGCTCGCGCGGGCCGAGCGCTTCGAGGGGTTCCGCTGCACCGCCGAGGTCGACGCCTTCCGCGAGGACGTCGAACGGCGCGCGCAGGCACTCGGCCTGCAGCCCGTGCGCTGGCCGGCGGTGTTCCCGTTCGACAGCGAGCTGGCGATGCGGGTGGCCACCTACGCGAAGGAGATCGGGCGCGCGGTGCCCTTCGCGCAGGCCGCCTTCCGCCAGGCCTTCGCCGGCGGCCACGACCTCGCCGACCCGGACTTCGTGCTCATCGCGGCCGCGGCGTGTGAGATGCACCCCCGCGCGGTGCTCGCCGCCGCCGAGCGCGAGTCGATCGCCGAGCAGCTGCGGGCGGCGACGGCGGACGCCGCCGCACGGGGAGTGCGCGACGTCCCGGCGTTGCGCGTCGGCGCCCAGGTGTTCGAGGGCGAGGCGGCGATCGGCGAGGCGCGTGCGGCCCTCGCGGCGACGTCGTCCGCGGCCGCCCGGTGAGGGCCGACCGCGTCTACCGCGTCCTGCTGACGCGCGGCGGTCCTGCGCCGGTGCTGCTGGCCGAGCCCGACCGGGTCGACCTCGTCGAGGTCGTCGAGCTCGACGGCGGCGAGGTCGTCCTGTTCTGGGACGCGCTGCCGCGCGACGCCACGCGCCTCGCGCGGCGGTTGCAGGCCGACCTGCAGGCGCTCGAGGCCGAGGAGTTCATCAGCCGGTGGAGCGTGGCCGAGCCCGACGAGGCGCCCTGAGCCGCTGCGGTCGCGCCGCCGAACGGCGCACGGTTGCGACGCCGGCGCGGGCCATGGAAGCGTCCGCCCGCGCCACCGCACCGGCGGACCCCTGCGATAACGTGAACCGCGGATGGCCGAGCGGGTCGCACGAGCAGACGAGTCCAGCGGCGACGAGCCGCCCGGCGCCCTACCTGACCCCGACGTCGCGCGCGAGTGGCTGAGCACGATGATGCTCATCCGGCGCTTCGAGGAACGCGCCGGGGAGATGTACGCGAAGGCGAAGGTCGGCGGCTTCCTGCACCTGTCGATCGGCGAGGAGGCGACGATCGTCGGCTCGGCGCGGGCCCTGCGCGAGCAGGACTACCTCATCTCCACCTACCGCTCGCACGGCCACGCGCTCGCGCGGGGCACGCCGGCGGAGAAGGTGATGGCCGAGCTGTTCGGGCGCGTCGACGGCGTCTCGAGAGGCCGCGGCGGCTCGATGCACATGTTCGACGCGGCGCGTCGCTTCATGGGCGGATACGGGATCGTCGGCGGGAACCTGCCGATCGCCGCCGGCTTCGGCCTCGCCTCCGACTACCTCGGCACCTCGGACGCGACGCTGTGCACGTTCGGCGACGGCGCCTCCAACCAGGGCACCTTCGGCGAGACCATGAACCTCGCGGCGCTCTGGCGCCTGCCGGTGGTCTTCCTGGTCACGAACAACCAGTTCGGGATGGGCACGGCGCTCGAGCGGCACTCCGCGGTCACCGATCTGCGCGTCAAGGGGGAAGGGTTCGGCGTGCCGGGCGTGCGCTGCGACGGCATGGACGTCGTCGACACCTATAACGTCGTCGGCGAGGCGCTGCGCGTCGCGCGCGAGGAGCGCCGGCCGATGCTCGTCGAGGCGGTCACCTACCGCTTCCGCGGGCATTCGATGGCCGACCCAGAGGAGTACCGCACCAAGGAGCAGGTCGAGCAGTGGCGCCAGCGCGATCCGATCGAGCTGTTCGCGCTCCGGCTACGCGAGGCCGGGGTGCTCGAGGAGGGCGAGGCCGAGCGGATCGACGCCGAGGCGATCGCCCGCGTCGACGCGTCGGTCGCGTTCGCCGACGCCTCGCCGCTGCCGTCGCCGGACTCGCTCTACGACGATGTGTATGTGCTCGGCGATCAGGTGCGTGGGTGGTACTCGGTCGATACGACGCACCCGGAGGGCGGCGCGCCCGTCCAGCCCCCGGCCGCGAGCCACGGTGAGATCCCCCAGGAGCTGACGAGGGCGCTGGAGGCGAGCGACGAGGATGTCTAGGCCCGCGGACGACGAGGTGGCGGCGTGGCGCTGATGCGCTACCGCGAGGCGCTCAACGCCGCGCTGCGCGAGGAGATGCAGCGCGACGAGACCGTGATGCTGATGGGCGAGGACATCGGCGTGTTCAACGGCGCCTTCAAGGTCACCGCCGGCCTGCTCGAGGAGTTCGGCGAGAAGCGGGTGCGCGACACGCCGATCTCCGAGAACACGATCGTCGGGATGGGCGTCGGCGCGGCGATGACCGGCCTGCGACCGGTCGTCGAGCTGATGACGATCAACTTCTCGCTGCTCGCCCTCGACCAGATCGTCAACCACGCCGCGCACATCCACTACATGTTCGGCGGCCAGGCCCGGGTGCCGCTCGTCGTGCGCATGCCCCAGGGCGCCGGGCACCAGCTCGGCCCCACGCACTCGCACAGCTGGGAGGCGATGTTCGTGCACGTGCCGGGCCTCCTCGTGGCCACGCCGTCGACGGCGGCCGACGCGAAGGGACTGCTCAAGGCGGCGATCCGCGACGATAACCCCGTCGTGTTCATCGAGCACGAGTACCTCTATGGGCAGCGCGGCGAGGTGCCCGACGAGGACGACCACGTGCAGCGCTTCGGCGAGGCGGCGATCCGCCGCAGCGGCGACGACGTGACGATCGTCGGCATCTCGCGCATGGCGGTCACCGCCGAGCGAGCGGCCGCGACGCTCGCCGACGCCCACGACGTGGAGGCCGAGGTGATCGACCCGCGCACCCTGCGCCCGCTCGACCTCGACACGATCCTCGCCTCGGTGCGCAAGACGAACCGCTGCGTCGTCGTCGAGGAGGGCTGGCCGCACGGCGGCGTCGGCGCGAACCTCGCGGCGCTCATCTCCGAGCAGGCGTTCGACCATCTCGACGCGCCGGTCGGGCGGGTGACCGGCGCCGACGTCCCGATGCCCTACTCCAAGGCGCTCGAGGACATCGCCTACCCGCACGAGCCCCAGGTCGTCCAGGCCGTCCTCGGAACGTTCGGCGATGCCTGAGGTCGTCATGCCCCGCCTGTCCGACTCGATGGAGGAGGGCACCGTCCTGAAGTGGCTGAAGGCCGACGGCGAGGAGGTCCATCGCGGCGACGAGCTGGTCGAGATCGAGACCGACAAGGCGGCGATGGTCTACGAGGCCGACCTCGACGGCGTCCTGCAGATCGTGGCCGCCGAGGGCAGCACGCTCCCGATCGGCTCGGTGATCGCCTACGTCGGCGGGGGCGGCGACGGGAACGGGCGCGCCACGGCGTCCGCGGACGCGACCTCGGGGGAAAGGGTCGCCCAACCGCCCGCGCCCTCGACCGCTCCGGCCCCGGTCCCGGCCGTGGCTGAGCCGACGGAGGCGGGGTCGACGGGTGCAGGCGCGCCGCCGGCGGCTGGAGACGGCGAGCGCGTGCGTGCCTCGCCGTTGGCCCGGCGCATCGCTCGCGAGCTCGGCGTCGACCTGCGCGGCCTGCGCGGCAGCGGCCCCGGCGGTCGCGTCGTGCGCGCCGACGTCGAGGGCGCGGCCAGCGGTCAGCCGAGCGTTCGGGGTGCCGAGCCGGCCCCGGCACCCGTCGCGGCGCCGGCGCCGGCGCCACCACCGGCGCCGGTCGGCGTCGCGAGCGGGCCGGGCCCCGCGGGAACGGCAAAGGGTGACGTCACCGTCCAGGAGCTCACGCGTACCCAGCAGGTCGTGGCGCGGCGGATGGCCGAGTCCAAGGCGACGATTCCCGACTTCGCGCTCGAGACCGAGATCGACATGGAGGAGGCCGTTGGCCTCCGCGCGCAGCTGAAGGAGCTCGAGCGGCCGGTCGTGCCGACGTTCAACGACATGGTGGTGCGCGCGTGCGCGATCGCACTGCGCGAGTGCCCGCGCGCGAACGGCAGCTATCGCGACGGGCGCTTCGAGCTGCACTCGCGCGTGAACGTGGGCGTCGCGGTGGCCGCGCAGGACGCGCTCGTCGTCCCGACCGTCTTCGACGCCGACGCGAAGTCGCTCACGGCGATCGCCACCGAGACGCGCGCGCTCGCCGAGCGCGTGCGCTCCGCGGCGATCACGCCGCCCGAGCTCTCGGGCGGCACCTTCACGGTCTCGAACCTCGGGATGTACGGCATAACGAGCTTCAGCGCGGTCATCAACCCGCCGCAGGCGGCGATCCTGTCGGTCGGCGCGCTCGCGCCGCGCGCGGTCGTGCGCGAGGGCGCGCTCGTGGCCCGCCACACGATGCACGTGACGCTCTCGTGCGACCACCGCATCCTGTACGGGGCGGAGGCGGCGGAGTTCCTTGCTCGGGTGCGGGCGCTGCTGGAGCGGCCGATCGCGCTCGCGCTGTAGGGCGCCGCGCCGCGCCAACTCTACGAGCACACCTCGGGCGAGGTGGCGTGCGATGGTGGAGAAGGGTTGACAAATATAGGTGTTTGCGAGAGGTTTGCGTGTGGGCACGCTGTCAGCACCCGGAGGCAGGAGGAGGATCATGCGGAGACGGCGGACACGGATCAGGATGCGCGGAGCGGCGTCCGTGGCTCTCGTGCTGGCGCTCGCCGTCGGCGCCGTCGCGGCCCCGTCGGCGTCGGCGGCCACGACGACGACCGATACGGTCTGGGCTCCGCTGATCTGCAACGTGGGCGTCGTCGTGGTCAATCTCGGCGAGGCGTACACGGCCACCGTTCCGACCGAGGTCGTGCCCGGCGAGCAGTTCCAGCTCGCCGGCGCCGACGAGACGCTCGAGTACCCGCTCACGGCCCAGAACTCGGCCACGGTCGCGTTCGGCAACCCTTCGCAGATCGAGGGCGTGCAGGACGACTGGTTCGTCAAGGTGGGGAACATCGACTCGTCGTTCGTGGACGCCTACAGCTCGGGCCCCGGGGCACAGCCCCTGGCCATTCCCGTCAACCCGAACCCGCTGCCCGACCCCGTCGTGTACCCCCTCGGGGCGAGCGACCACAGCGTCGTCAATCTCGTCGCGGCGATGCAGCCGCCGAACGCGGATGCGCCGAATCCGCTGGATCCGCTCATCAACGGCCCGAGCCCGATCGCCGGCTTCCCCGCCTACCCAGAGACGCCGCCGATCGGGGTCTTCTCCTTCGGCCCGGCCCCCCTGGCCGCCGGCGACAACCCGACGGCCAACGCGTACCTCCCGACACCCGGCAGCGGCGGTGGGACGACACCGACCTCCGGCACGCCCGATCCGTTCACCGCCCTCCCGTTCACGATCGCCACGTCGGCGACACCGGGCCAGGACGCTACGATCGGCTTCGGCGACGGCTCCACCGTGATCAAGATCGGCAAGCTGAGCTACCTCTTCGCGACCTCGCTCGACCTGTTCTTCTTCGAGACGACACCTCCGCCCAGCCAGTGGAGCGCGGATACCCAGGTGCAATGCGGCATCGACACGAGTGCCAACGCGGTGCCCTCGCCGAACCCGAACTACCTCTCGGTCGGCACCGGCATCCAGATCCCGATCGTCGCGCCGCCGGCCGTGACCGCGATCAGCCCGTCAACCGGATCGACGCTGGGCGGCAACACGGTGACCATCACCGGCACCGGCTTCCAGGCCACCAGCGGCGCGCTCGCCGCCGACACCGTCAGCTTCGGCGGGACCCCCGCGACGAGCGTCACCGTCAACTCGCCCACCTCGATCACCGCCACCGCACCCTCCGGTAGCGCCGGGGCCGTCGACGTGACCGTGACCGATCCGAACACGGGGGCCACGTCGGCCACCAGCACCGCCGACCAGTACACCTACGTCACGCCGAGCAACGCGCCGATCGTCACCGCGGTGCTGCCGAGCAAGGGCGCCCCGTTCAGCCTCGTGGCCATCGAGGGCACCAAGCTCGCGCACGCCACGGCGGTGCACTTCGGAACGAAGAGGACACTGTTCCTCGGCCTCGGCCCGCGGTTCATTGTCGCGCTCGCGCCGCCGCCGGCCACCACCGGCTCGACGGTCGACGTGACCGTGACCACGAAGAACGGCACGAGCGCCGCGAGCGCGGCCGACAAGTTCACCTATAGCGGCTAGCGGAGGGCGCCGAGCGGACTTCGCGGGCCTACGGGATCGCGAAGTCCCCCGGTCGCCCGAGGAAGTAGCGTGAGTTGGGATCGGTGTCGGGGTCCCGACGCACGGTCGGCGGTGAGCGCGAGGTGTCGATGAACAGACACAGCGCACGCGCCGGGTCGCTCGTCGGTACGCAGCTGCGATAGAGGTTCGTGTCGAGCGCGACGGCATCGGACCGGGCGAGGTTGCGCCGCTCGGCCGGGGCGTTCGCGTCCACGTAACGGCGCAGCGCCTGAGCCTGAGCGTTCAGCGCGTGCTCGGCGGCGAGCACGGTCGGTCGGTTCGCCAGCCCGGCCGCGAGCACGACCACGGCCAGCCCGAGCAGCGCGGCGGTGCCGGCGTAGTCGCGGGCGACGACGGGCGGCAGGTCGGGCCGCGCGCGCCGCAGGGCGAGGCTGAGCAGCGGCCCGATGACCGCCACGGCGGCGAGATTGATGAAGCCGGCGGTCACGAACGCGTCGCCGACGCTCGTCGCCGTGCCGGTGACGGGCAGGCGGTCGAGCAGCACGGTGTCCAGCACGAGGCAGATGACGAACGTCGGCCACATGACCGCGCCGCGCAGGCGCCAGCGCCAGCGCGTCAGCGTCGCGCGGCTGAGGTCGCGGGCTTCCATACAGCCAGGGTACGGGCCACAGGGCGGGCCGACGGGCGTATGAGCGCGCCCCGGCCCGGCGCTACGCTGATAGCGACGATGAGCACATCGCAGAGGCCGCCGGAACTGTGGGTATGCCACCTCGGCACGGTGGAGTACCGCCGCGCCGTGGCCGCCCAGGAGCACGTACGCGCGCTGCGTCAGGCCGACGAGCTGCCCGACGTCCTGCTCACGCTCGACCACCCGCCCGTGTACACGCTCGGGCGACGCTCGCAGGAGGGCGACCTGCCGCTCAGCGCCGAGGCCTGCCGCGCGCGCGGGATCGACGTCGTGGCCACCGACCGCGGCGGCCAGCTCACCTACCACGGTCCCGGCCAGCTCGTGGGCTACCCGATCATGCGCGTCGAGGACGTCCTCGCCTTCGTGCGCATGATGGAGCGGGCGATGATCTCCGCGCTGGCCGACGAGCACGTCGACGCGCAGGTGCGCGACGGCCTCACCGGCGTATGGGTCGGCGAGGCGAAGATCGGCTCGATCGGCCTGCACGTCTCCCGGGGCGTCACGACGCACGGCTTCGCCGTCAACGTCGAGAACGACCTGGCGCCGTTCGCCACCGTCGTGCCCTGCGGTCTGCCCGGCGTGACGATGACGTCGGTCTCGCGCGAACGCGGCGACCGCGTCGGCCTCGCCTGTTTCCGCCGCCACGCCGCCCACCGCTTCGCCGAGGTGCACGGGCGCCGGCAGCGCCTCGTCTCGCCCGCGCGCCTCGGGCTCGCCGACCTGCCGCTCGCCCCGAGCCCGCGACGCGCGGAGGTCACCGCGGCGGCCCCGCTAGCCTTGCCCACATGAGCGACCGCACGCACGTCACCCGCTCGCGCGCCAACCCCGGCGGCATGGACGTGCTGAAGGTGCTCGGAGCGGACGTGCGGCCGCTGCGCGAGCGCAAGCCGGCGTGGTTCAAGGTCCCGCCGCCCGGCGGCACGCGCTACCGCGAGCTCGTCGACCTGATCCGCGAGGAGAACCTGCACACCGTCTGCCAGGAGGCGGCCTGCCCGAACGTCGGCGAGTGCTGGGAGCGCGGCACGGCGACGTTCATGATCCTCGGCGACACCTGCACGCGCCGCTGCGGGTTCTGCAACGTGCGCACGGGCAAGCCGACCTGGAACGATCCGCTCGAGCCGGCGCGCGTCGCGCGCTCGATCGCGCGCATGGGCCTGCGCCACGCCGTCGTCACCTCGGTCGATCGCGACGACCTGCCCGACAAGGGCGCGTCGGCCTTCGTCGGCGTGATCCGCCAGGTGCGACGCCAGGCGCCCGGCTGCCAGATCGAGGTTCTCACGCCCGACTTCCAGGGCCATGAGATGCCGCTGGCCAAGGTGATCGCCGAGCGACCCGACGTGTTCAACCACAACGTCGAGACGGTGCCGAGGCTGTACCCGGTGGCACGGCGCGGGTCACAGTTTCAGCGCTCCTGCCGCGTCCTGGCGAACGCGAAGGCGATGGGCGGCGAGGAGGTCGTGACCAAGTCCGGGCTGATGGTCGGCCTCGGCGAGTCCTTCGAGGAGATGGTGGACGCCTTCGGCGCGCTGCGTGCGCACGGCGTGCAGGTGCTCACCGTCGGGCAGTACCTGCGCCCCTCCGAGCGCCACCTGCCGGTCGTGCGCTACTGGCACCCCGACGAGTTCGCCGCGCTCGAGCAGGCCGCCTACGAGCTCGGCTTCGAGCACGTCGCCGCCGGCCCGCTCGTGCGGTCGAGCTATCACGCCGACCAGCACGTGCCCCAGGCGCGGCCGGGCGTCGGCCCGCTCGCCGCCACGGGGTAGGCTTGACGGGCGCAACTGGGCGCTCAGCCGATGCTCCCGGTCACCGACAACCTCCGCCTCAACCGGTTTCCGGTGGTCACGGCCTGCCTGATCGCCGCGAACGTGCTGGTCTACCTGCTCGCCGTACGCCACGGCGGGAGCCTGCTCGGCGGACCGTCGACCCGCACGCTCGTGGACCTGTCGGCGATCCCGAAGGAGCTGACGCATCCGGGCGTGCACTGCACGCTCGCGCCCGGCGGGCACGCGGCGGCCTGCGCTCCCACCGGCAGCGCGAGCGGTCGGCTACCGACCTGGCTGACTCCGCTGTCGTCGATGTTCCTGCACTCGAACGCGCTGCACCTCGCCGTGAACATGTTCTTCCTGGCCCTCTTCGGTCCGACGATCGAGGATTCGCTCGGGCGCGCGCGCTATGCGGCCTTCTACGTCCTCGGCGGTCTCGCGGCGCTCGGACTGCAGGTCGCGATCGATCCCGATCTCGCCGCCCCGACGCTCGGGGCGTCCGGCGCCATCGCCGCGGTCCTCGGCGGCTACGCGCTCCTCTACCCGCGGGCACGCGTGTTCACCGTCTCGCTCATCCTGCTGTTCTTCACGATCGTCGAACTGCCGGCGCTCGTGCTGCTCGCCGTCTGGGTCGGCGCGCAGGTGTACTTCGCCGCCGCCGGCCTCACCGACCCGATCATCAGCGGCGGCGTCGCCTACGTCGCCTGCGTCGGCGGCCTCGTCTTCGGCTGCGCCGCGATCGGGCGGCTCGTGACCGAGCGTAAGGCCGTTCCGTCGCGCGGCACGCCCGCGTGAGCGGCGACGCTGGCCGGTCGCGGCCGGCCGCCGGGTCATGATGGCATCGATGCCCGCCCGCACCATTGTGCTCATCATCGTGTTGGCGTTCATCGTGGGGTTCGGGTACCTGACGGCGAGCGAGATCGCCAGCGGCGGCTTCGACCTGCTCACGGCGGTGTCGCTGCTCGTGCTCGCGCTGTTCGCAATCGGCGCCCTCGGCGCGCTGCGCGGTCCGCCGAAATGACGCAGACCCCGCTCATCGATCCCCGCTCCAGCCGCCGCCGCGAGCACGCGCGGCGCCGCCAGCGTCAGGTCCGCCGGGAGCGGGCCGTGGCGGGAACGGTCGTGCTCATCCTGCTTGCCGTCGGCGGAGCCACGGCGCGATCGGTGCTGTCGGCCGGGCGGGCCACGCCCGGGCGCGCCGCGCACACCGCCGCCGCGCCGGCTCCGCGTCCCGCGCGTTCGCCGCTCGGCCTGCCGCTCGGCGCGCCGCCGCTGCGCCTGACGCGGGCCGGCGCGCCGGTGGTCGATCCGGGATTCGCCGCCTCGCCGCGCGGCGGCGTGCTCGTCGACCTCGACAGCGGCCAGGTGCTGTGGTCACACAACGGCGACCGGCGGATGCCGATCGCGAGCCTCACGAAGATGATGACTGCGCTGCTCGCGGTCGAGCACACCTCGCCCGACGCTCGCGTCCTCGTGACTCGTGAGGCGATCGACCAGCAGGGGTCCAAGGTCGGCCTGCTCCCGCTCGGGCGCCGTGTGCCGGTGCGCGCGCTGCTCGCCGGGCTGCTGCTGCCCTCGGGCAACGATGCGGCCGTCGCGCTCGCGCAGCAGGTCGGGGGCACCGTGGCGCACTTCGTGACGCTCATGAACGAGCGGGCGGCGTCGCTCGGTCTCGGGTGCACCCGCTACGCCTTCCCGAGCGGGTTCGTGGACACCGGCAACTACTCGTGCGCCGCCGACCTCGCCGAGCTCGCGAGCGTCGACATCCGGGAGCCGCGGATCGAGTCGCTCTCGCGCGAGGCGACGGTTGCGGTGCCGTTCCCGATTCACGGCGGCAAGCTGTTCGTGACCAACAACAACCCGCTCGTGCTCGCCCGCTATCCGGGCATCACCGGACTGAAGACCGGGTGGACGGTCGCCGCCGGCGAGTGCCTGGTCGCCACCGCCCAGCGTCGCGGCGTGCGGCTCGCGGTCGTCCTGCTGCACTCGCCCAACCTTGCCGTGCAGGCGCGCGCGCTGCTCGACGACGGGTTCGCGGCGCTGCACGCGTAGCCCGCTGTGACGCCCGCAAGCGCGGAGGAGTACCGTGTCGGCGGCGACATCGACTGGCTAGTCAGCCAAAAGGAGGAACGGTGGATCTCGACGACACCCCGGACCAGGCTGCCTACCGCGCGCGGGTGCGCGGGTGGCTGGAGGAGCACCGCGCGGACGCTCCGGTCCTCGAAGGGCCGGACGCACTCGAGGAGCAGGAGGCGATCACCGCCCGCCGCGCCTGGCAGCGCGAGCTCGCCGAGGGTGGACTGGCCGGTGTCACCTGGCCGGTCGAGTACGGCGGTCAGGGCCTCGGCCCGATCGACCAGGTCATCGTCAATCAGGAGATCGGCCGCGCCCGCGTCCCGGGCATCCTCGACGTCATCGGGATCGGCATGCTGGGGCCGACGATCATCGCCCACGGCACCGAGGAGCAGAAGGTGCGCTACCTCGGGCCGATGCTCCACGGCGACGAGGTCTGGTGTCAGCTCTTCTCCGAGCCCGCCGCCGGCTCGGACCTCGCCGCGGTGCAGACCCGTGCCCGCCGGCAGGACGACGGGAGCTGGCGCATCTCCGGGCAGAAGGTGTGGACGACGAACGCCCAGTTCGCCTCCTACGGTCTGCTGCTCGCGCGAACCGACCCCGACGTGCCCAAGCACAAGGGCCTCACGATGTTCATCGTCCCCATCGAGGCCGAGGGCGTCACGGTCCGCGGCCTGCGCCAGATCTCCGGCGAGGCCGAGTTCAACGAGGTGTTCTTCGACGACCTGACGGTCGGCGCCGACGCCGTCGTCGGGCCGGTCGGCGGCGGCTGGGGAACGGCGCTGACCACGCTCATGTTCGAGCGCGTCACGATCGGGCTCGGCAGCCAGGGCCTCGGCTACAACTCCGACCGCTTCGCGCGTGCGATCGCGGCCGACGACCACGCCCGCCGCGATCCGGGCGTGCGCCGCGCGCTCGGCGAGATCGCCGCGGACCTGCTCGCCGTGCGCTTCACCGGCTATCGCACGCTCACGGCGCTGCAGCAGGGGCAGATCCCCGGTCCCGAGGCCGGCCTGGCCAAGGTGACGCTCGTCGGCGCGGCGATCCGCGCCGGCGATCTGATCGCGGACGTGCAGGGACCCGAGGCGCTCGCCGACGGCTCGCCGTGGTCGTACATGATCTCGTTCCTGCCCGGGCTGAAGTCGGCCGGCGGCACCGAGGAGATCCTGCGTAACACGATCGGCGAGCGCGTGCTCGGCCTCCCGGCCGAGCCGCGGTTGGATAAGGGGGTGCCCTTCTCCGAGCTGCGGGCCGTGACCGAGGGTGCCGGCACTCCGACCGGCGCGACCGAAGGAGGACGGCGATGAATCTCGCGCTCTCCGACGAGCAGGTGCTGCTCCGCGAGGCCGCCCGAGGATCGCTGTCGCGGGTGAAGACGCTCGAGGCCGCCCGCGAGGCGCTCGACGGCGGCGAGTTGCCCGACCTGTGGCCGACGGCCGTCGAGGCCGGGTGGCCCGGACTGCTCATCGACGAGGACCACGGCGGTGCCGGGCTCGACGCGTTCGACGCGATGCTCGTGCTCGGCGAGACCGGCCGCGTCCTCGCCGGCGTGGAACTGCTCGGCCATCTGCCGGCGACGTACCTGCTCAACGCGGCCGCCGCGGACGGACTCGAGGCGCTCGCCGCGGGCGATCGTCGCGCCGCCTTCCTGCCCGCGCGCCCGCCCGGCGACCTGGCCACCTCCTGGACGGTCGACCCCGAGCGCGGCGGCGAGCGGGCCGCGGCTCCGCGCGCGACGGCCGGGGGTGCGACGGTGAGCGGATCGCTGTGGTGGGTACCCGACGCGCCCGGCGCCGACGTGCTCGTCGGCGTGGCGATCGGCGAGGACGGGACTCCGGTGGGCGTCGCGATCGACGCCGATCAGCCGGGCGTCTCGGTGGAGACGACGCGCCGCTACGACGCCACTCGTTCGCTCGGCCACGTGACGCTGAAGGAGGCGACCGCCACCGTGCTGCCGCTCGACGCCGAGACGCTCGCGGCAGCGTGGTACCTCGCCCAGGCGCTGCTCGCGGCCGAGTCGATCGGCAGCGTCGAGGTCGCGCTCGACGTGTCGGTGGCCTACGCGAAGGAGCGCCACACGTTCGGGCGGCCGATCGGGTCCTACCAGGCGATCAAGCACGGCCTCACCGAGGTGCTGCGGCGCATGGAGAACGCCCGCTCGCTCTGTTACTACGCCGGCTGGGCGAGTATCGGCGCGCCCGGCGAGTTCGCGCTCGCGGCGAGCGCGGCGCGCAGCGCGGCCGGGCACGCGCTCGACTACGCGGCCCGCGAGATGATCTCGGTGCACGGTGGCATCGGCGCGACGTGGGAGCACGACGCGCCGCTGTTCTTCCGCCGCGCCCAGCTGTCGCGGCGCCTGCTCGGCGGGACCGACGACGCCTCCGACCGCGTCGCGGACGAGTTGCTGCGCGAGGCCGACGCCGCGCTGGCGTAGAGCTCGGGGTGCCTCGCCCTCGCGCCGCATCGCGGTGCGAGGCGACGAGGCTGTCGGGTCAGGGCCGCGCCGCTGCAGTCAGTGGCGCGGCCCACCGGCTCCGGCATGGGCGCGCCGCGTGGCGGCCGCGTGCTGCTTCTGGGCCGCCGCGGCGGCGGCGTCCGCCGCCGCCTGCGCCTGCAGGGCGGCGAGCACCGGGGCACCGTAGGCGCTGTAGACGGCGTCCACCAGGCCCTGGTCGAGCCCGCAGTTGATGCAGAAGCCGTGCTGGGACCAGCCGATCGCGCGCGCGAGCACCTGGTCGGCGTAGGTGACGCCGTACTCATCGTGCCCGTAGTAGTCGTAGGCCGCGTTCCAGGCCGAACCGTCGAGCGCCGAGTTCGCCCCGTCGGAGTACAGCAGCCAGGTCGCGGCCATGATCGAGTCGAAGTCGTCGTAGATCGACGGGTGCGTCGCCGTCTCGTGGTCGTAGGAGACGGGACGGCGCGCGTAGCGATACGCGCCGCTCACGAGCTGCCAGGTGGTGACCGGACCGTTGGTGACGTTGAACTGCATCGGCCCGCCGCAGCAGCCCGCGAAGTTGAGGCCGTGGTACGTCGTCGGCGCCGTCGAGAAGTCCGTCTCCTGCTTGTGGATCGAGGCGATCAGCAGCCAGTTGACGCCGAACGTCTGCGCGGCGCGCTCGTAGATCGGGTAGAACCGCGCCTCCCAGCCCGCCGCGATGTGCGTGGTGCCGATCACCCCGGCGCGGCCGAGCGCGGACACCGGATCGTTGTCCGACGGCGACGCGACGATCGCCGCGGGCGGATCGGCCGCGGCGGCGGTCCCCGCGGCAGCCGGTGCCGGCGTGCGCGCCACGACGATGATCGGGGGCGGCGCAGGCAGCTGCGACGTGAGCCCCCGCCAGCCGCCGGTGAGCACGACGACGAGCAGTGCGACGCCGACCACGCAGGTCGCGATGGCGACCACGAGCTGTCCGTGCTCGTGATGAGGCGCCGGCGGCGGCGCGACGGTGATCTCGGAGGTCGGTGCGCTCATGACGGCCGTGGCGACGGCCGCGCACGGATATCGCGAGGTTAGCGACACCGAAGGCCCTATCGTGGCGGCGGGGCGGCGACCACGAACCGCCCCGCCACCGCGAGCCACGGGGAGGAACCGCATGCAATACGTCAACCTCGGCGCCACCGGCCTGCGCGTGTCGCGCATCTGCCTCGGCATGATGAGCTTCGGGAACGACAGCGATCGTGCCTGGGTACTCGACGAAGGCGGCGCCGAGCCGATCGTGAGGGCAGCCATCGAGGGCGGCATCACCTTCTTCGACACCGCCGACACGTACTCCAAGGGCGCCAGCGAGGTGGCGACCGGCCGCCTGCTCGGCAAGCTGCTCGGCCGCGACGAGTTCGTGCTCGCCACGAAGGTCTTCATGCCGATGACGCCCGGAGAGAACGGAGGCGGGCTGTCGCGCAAGCACATTCTCGCCGCGATCGACGCGTCGCTGCAGCGCCTGCAGGTCGACTACGTCGACCTCTACCAGATCCACCGCTGGGACAACCGCACGCCGATCGAGGAGACGATGGAGGCGCTGCACGACGTCGTGCGCACGGGGAAGGCCCGCTACATCGGCGCGAGCAGCATGTTCGCCTGGCAGTTCGCCAAGGCGCAGGCGGTGGCCGACCGCCGCGGGCTGACGCGCTTCGTCTCGATGCAGAACCACTACAACCTCATCTACCGCGAGGAGGAGCGCGAGATGCTCCCGCAGTGCATCGACATGGGCGTCGGCGTCATCCCGTGGAGTCCCCTCGCCCGCGGCGTGCTCGCCGGTAACCGCACGCGAGGCGGTGAGCGCCGCACGACGCGCTCGGACAACGACCAGTTCACCGACTATCTCTACAACCAGCCGACCGACTTCGACGTCGTGGAGCGCGTGGCCGAGGTCGCGTCCGAGCGGGGCGTCCCGCCGGCCCAGGTCGCGCTCGCCTGGCTGCTGCAACGCCCCGGCGTCACCGCGCCGATCGTCGGCGCGACGAAGGTCGAGCACCTCACGGACGCGCTCGCGGCCGAGACGCTGACGCTGACCGACGAGGAGCTGGCGCGCCTGGAGGAGCCCTACGTCCCGCACCCGGTGCTCGGGCACGGGTAGAGGCTCAGCTGATGCCGACGATCCCGGCGCAGACCCAGTTACTGGCGCCGGCTCCGCCGTTCCACAGGCGCGCGGCGATCGAGTCCTGCTCGGACTTGGGAGCCTGATAGGCCGCCGGCGTGGAGCCGCCCTCGCCCCGCCAGGTGGAGGGAATGATCTGGTAGTAGCCCGACGCACCGGCGCTGTTCGGCGGCAGGTTCTGCCCGCCCGACTCGCACTGCACGATCGGCCACGGGATCGCGAAGCTCATCCCCGACGGCGCGGTCGAGGTGCTCGGCGGCGCGGCGAGTGCGGCCAGCTCGGTGCGCAGCCGGGCCTGGAGCTGCGCCTGGTCACCGCGCGTGCTGCGAAGCTGGGCGAGGTCGAGCGCGCGGGCCTGGGCGAGCGCCGCCTCGCGCTCGCCGAGCGCCGATTGGATGCTCTGCAGCGCGGCCGACTCGGCGGCCGTCGCGGTCATGGCCTGGCCCTGGGCGATGGTGAGACGGTGCAGTCTCACCACCGACGTGACGGCGGCGGCGCGGGCCGCGCGGGTCTCGGTCGTGATCTGGCCCTCCTCGTCGCTCAGACGGCGCAGGAAGGCGAGCCGCTCGAGCAGATCGTCGAAGCCGCGCGCGTCGAACACGACCGTGATCAGATCGGGACGCCCGTGCTCGTAATCGGCGATCAGCCACTGCGCGAGCACCGCCTGGTCGCGCAGGGCCTCGACGTGCAGGCGCGCCGACCGGTGGCGTTCGGCGGCGAGCTGCACGGTGAGCTCGGCGAGCCGGGTCCGCTCCGCTGCGAGCTGAGCTTCGATCGCCGACACGCGCGCGGAGAGGATCTGCAGCTGCGCGCTGACGCGGGCGATGAGGGCGTTCGCGTTCCCCGCCGCCGCCGAGAGGGCCTGTGCGCGCGCTCCGTCGGCGGCGATGCCCTGCTGCAGGGAGCCGACGCTCGGGCGGGCCGGCGCCGCGAGCACGAGCACGAGCGCCACCGCGATCGCGGCGGCAAGCGGCAGGGAGGGATGCAGGACGTGGCGGCGCATGGCGGAGCATCGCGCGCGGCGGTGAGGCGGCGGCCGGTCCGCGCGGCGGTGAGGCGGCGTTCGAGCGTCAGGGCACGCCGACGAACGCCTGGAGAGTCGGGGCGCGAGGCTAACAGAGACTCTGCGGCCGCATGCAAGCCGCCGCCCAGCGACACGACGTGCAACGCGACATGCAGCCCGGTGAGAAGCTTCTCACTCCGTCGCCCCCGAAGGATCGCGGCGGTCCCGAATACTGATGGCGCACCCGATGAGAGCTCACACCGCACTGACCGGCGCCCTGCTGTGCACCGCGCTCGCCGCCTGCGGCGCGACCTCGGGGTCGTCTGCGGCCTCGCTGCCGACCGGAACGGCCACGACGACGCCGCAGGCGAGCGCGTGCGCGCTCGCCGTCGTCGCCGCCGAGGAGACGATCGCCCGACGCGTGTACGGCGAGGACGCCGCCAGCACCACCGAGCGCCTCGATCTGTCGCTCGTGCTGCGCTCGGCGGCGCTGCGGGCCGCCGTGCTCGCCCGAGATCCGGCGGCGGCGCGCGCGGCCGCGCGGTCGCTCGTGCACACGGGCCACGTCGCGCGGCTGCGCGTGACCGTCGGTGGCCGCGTGCTCGTCGACGTCGGGAGCGGCCAGGCGCTGGCGCCGGTCTCGGCGGCCCTCACCGACGCGAACGGCGCGCGGATCGGCGCGGCGCTCGTCGCCGTCCAGGGCACCAGTGGCTACCTCGCCGCCACCGAGGGCCTCACCGGTGACGTGTCGCTGCGCTCGGGCCGGCGCGTGCTCGGCGGCATCGCGCCGACCGGCGCCGCCGCGCTCCCGGCCAGCGGGCTGGTGCGGGTCGGCGGCCTCACCTACGCCGCGGCGTCCTTCCCGGTCCGCGCGTTCCCCACCGGCACCCTTGACGTCGACCTCGCGCGCCCGCTCGCGAGCACGGCGGGCGAGTGCGCGCGCTCGCGGCAGACCGCGGTCGACGATACGTTCGGCTACGCGGTGACGCGCCTGTACGGCAGCGAGTCCGGCGGCGCCGCGCTCACCGCGCAGGCGCAGCGGGTCGCCCGCGACCCCGGGCTGCTCGCCGCGGTCGCGGCCCACGACCCGGTCGCGATCCGATCGGCGATCGTGGCGCTGCTCAACCAGCACATCGTGCGGGTGCGCGTCGTCGCCCCCGGCCTCGCACCGGTCGACGTCGGCGGTCCGTACGTGCTCGGACCGATCACGGTGCCGCTGCGGGCAGGCGGGCGGACGATCGGCAGCGCCGAGCTGTCGATCCAGGACGTGCTCGGATTCGTGCTGCTCGCCCGGCGACTGATCGGCGTCCAGCTCGTCGTGGCGCTGCCCGCGACCCCGGCGGTGACCCCGGCCGAGGCCGAGCTGATCGCGCGCTCCTCGGTGCGCGTCGGCGGCTACGCGGTCGTGCTGCGTGGCGGCGCGCCGCCGACGATGAGCACGCTTGGCGACGCACCGGCCTCGCTCCCGACGCAGGGCACGGTGCCGATCGGCGGACAGGCGTACTCGGTGTTCACGTTCACCGCGACGGCGTTCCCGAGCGGTCCGCTGCCGGTCTCGGTGCTCGTGCCGACGCCCGCCGGGTAGCGGCGGCCGACGGAGCCGGCCGCCGCCCTATCCTCTGTCGGCATGACGTGGGCACGCCGGGCCGTACGAGCCGGCCGCTAGGACGATGGACCTCGAGCAGTCGCGTGGTCGCCGCACGCAGCGCGAGCGCGAGCGGCGCCGCCGGCGGCGCCGATTGGCCGCGGTCGCGGGCTCGCTCGTGCTCGTCGTCGCGGCGATCATCGCGGTGGTCACGCGCGGCTCGGGCGGCCCGAGCGCGTCGCCGCCATCGGCGGCCAGCGCCGCCGCGCCGGGCGCCGGCGCCGCGCGGCGGATTCGCACCAGCGGCCTGCCGCCCGCGACGCCCGCCGCCGACGCCCCGGGCGGTGCGCCCGGCCACGACCCGGTGCCGATCCTCATGTACCACGTGATCAACCCTCCGCCGGCGGGCGCGCCGTTCCCGGGCCTGTACGTCGCCCCGAGCGAGTTCGCCGCCCAGATGCACGCCCTCGCGGCCGCCGGCTGGCATGCCGTGACCCTGGACCAGCTGTGGGCCTACTGGCGCCGCGGAGTGCCGCTCGGGCCGGGAAAGCCGATCGTGGTCAGCTTCGATAACGGGTACGAGTCGCAGTACAAGCACGCGCTTCCGGTGCTGCGCTCGCTTCGCTGGCAGGGAGATCTGAACATCCAACTGACCGGGTTGCCGCCCTCCCAGGGCGGCCTCTCGCACACGCAGGTACGCCGGCTGCTGGCCGCGGGCTGGGAGCTCGATACCCAGGGCATCAGCCATGCCGACCTGATCACGCTGGGCCCGGCACAGCTGCGCGAGCAGGTGGCCAGCTCACGCCAGGCCCTCCAGCGGCGCTACCACGTGCCCGTGAACTGGTTCTGCTACCCGTCCGGGCACTACGACGCGGCCGTCGTCGCCGCCGTGCAGGCGGCCGGCTACACCGGCTCGACGACCGTGATCCCGGGCTGGAGCAGCCCGAGCGAGGATCCCTACCGGCTGTCGCGCATCCGCGTGCTCGGCGGCACGAGCCCGACGGCGCTGCTGTCGCTCATCCGCACGGTGCGCGGCGATCCGGCGCCGCCGGGCTCCTACGGCGGGGCCTGAGCGATAGGATCCCGCGCCGATGCCGCTGCACGCCGTCGCCACGACCGCCCCGGGGTGGGGCTCCTGGAGCTTTAACCCGATCATCGCCCTCGCGCTCGTCGCCGCCTCGGTGACCTACGTGCGCATGTACCGGCGGGCGAGCGAGCGAGCGGCCACGCCACCGAACGCCGGGCACTGGGTGCCCTACGCGATCGGGATCTTCGTGCTCGTCATCGCGCTGTTCTCGCCGCTCGACGACGTCGGCGACCGCTACCTGCTGTCGGCGCACATGATGCAGCACACGCTGTTGTCGGACATCGCGCCGGCGCTGCTCATCCTCGGCCTGCGCTCGCCGATCCTGCCGCTCGGGCTGTCGCGTAACGCCCTGCGCGCGGTGGCCCCGGGCAGCCACAGCGGGACGAGCCGCTTCCTCGCCGTCGCCACCTCTCCGTGGGTGGCGCTGCCGCTGTGGGCGCTCGCCACCTGGGTGTGGGCGATTCCGGCCGTGTTCGACTACACGGCGACGCACTCCTTCGTGCACGCGATCGAGCACACGACGCTCTTCTACACCGGCCTCGCGCTGTGGTGGCTGATCATCGATCCGCTGCCCGCGGGCGCAGCGGCGCCCGAACGGCCAGCGCCTCGCGATCCTCGGCTTCAGCCGGCTGGTGAGCGCGTGCGTCTGCGTCCCGCTCACCTGGCTGGGGGCGACCGAATACCCGCTCTACGCGAGCGCTCCGCGCAGCTACGGCCTGTCGGCGATCGCCGACCAGCACCTCGCCGGCGCCGCCATGTGCTTCACCGAGTTCGCGGTCTTCGGGCTCGCCTTCGTGGCCGTCTTCATCAGCATGCTGAGCCGCTCCGAGGCGCAGATGGCGCTGATGGACTCGGCCGAGCAGTTCTGACCCATCCGGGCGCGAGTGGCGGCGCGGTTCAGTAGCAGAGCCGGTTGAGGTTCGCGGAGGGGACCAGCTCGTTGGAGCCGGTGCTCGGCGCGGCGCTCGGCAGGTGCTCGATCGACGAGCACTGCGACTCGCTTTCGACGGTCCAGGCGGGGTTGACCGGGCTGAGGAAGTACGGGGGCGACTCGTCCTCGAGGCGCGTGTCGTAGCTGTAGTTCTTGATGTAGCCCGTGCCGCCGCCGCCGGTCGTCCCGACCGTGCCGCGATAGTTCTGGGCGATCGCGCCGTCGACGTTCAGGTTGCCCTCCGCGCCGCCGCAGTTGTAGTTGTCGACGATGAAGGAGTCCGTGACGGTCAGGATGGCGGCGTCGATCGTGGGGTTGTTGAGATCGAGGGTGGTGTTGTCGGAGGCGTCCGAATGGGCCTGGCAGTTCGACACGCTGCCGTTGTACATGACCTCGTGAAACACGCGCGCCCAGTCCTGCGGCACGAGGCCGAGCACTGCGGTGCCCGAGGTATTCGTCGTCAGGCTGCCGGTGACGATGACGTCCTGCGCGCTGGCGATGGTCAGCGACGAGCTGTAGTTTCCCTGCACCTCCACGGTGCCGCACCCGTAGTCGCTGCCGCCCGAGTTGTACTCGGTGTAGTCCTCGGTGTACGGGTTGTAGGGGGTGCTGCAGCTGGCGCTGGACTGGGCCACGTAGATGATGCCGTCGGGGGGCATGCTCTCGACGGTCGGCGTGCCGCTGTTGACGTTCGCGTTGGTGACGGTGTAGGTGGAGCCGTTGAGCGCGATCTGGGTGAATCCGTCGTAGATCGCGCCCTGTTGCACGCCGCCGACCTGCTGTTCGGCGAGCGCCTCGAGGGTGTCGTTGGACTGGGGGATCGGCTCCGACGTGTACGTCGACTGCAGGGTGCCCTCGCCGGGGGTCGTGCCGCCCGGTTGGTTGACGTAGGGCGTGTCGGGGGCGCAGCCGGAGCTGTTGTTGTCCTCCACCCCCTGGGTGTCGATCGTGTCGCTCGGCTGGCTGCCCCAGCGCGGCTGCCCGCACACGTAGAAGTAGTCATCGCTGTACATCGGCCCGTTCACGGTGTCGCCGGTCACCCAGTTGATGAGCTGGCAGGGGCCATCCGGTGGCTCCAGGTCCGCAGCGAGGATCTGCTTCACCGTCAGGCCCTGACCGCCGGAGGTGCAGTCGGTCGTTCCCGCGCCGCTGTTGTCGAGCGTCGGGTTCAGCTGTTCGCGATGGGTGAAGTACGCGAAGCTGAGGAAGCTGTCGTGCTTGAAGGTGACCACGATCGAGTGCCCAACCGGATTGGCGCTGCCGTCGGCCACGCCCGAGAAGCCGTTGAACTGGACGCGGAAGGTGCCCGCCGCGGTGACCATCGAGCCAGTGGGGTTGCTCGTCTGGCATGCCGTGTACCCGGGTGCCGGGAGCGGGGTGTAGCTGAAGCTCTCGTCATTCGTCGTGCCGTCGGGCACGGGCGTGGTCTGGCCGGAGGTGTAGGCCGATCCCGCCGGGCTCGTCGGACAGGTGGTCCAGTAGTTCGGGTTGGTGTTCAGCTGCTGGAGGTAGGCGGCGATGCCGGCCTGGGCGGCGTAGGTCGCCTTCTTGGTGTCGAGGTCGCGGCGCGACAGCGTGGCATCGGTGCTCGTGGCCGTGAGCACGGCGGCCATCAGGACGCTGGTGATGAACATGAGGGCGATGGCCAGGTACATGGTCACCCCGCGCTCGTCGCGGCGCAGGCGGTCGGCGAGATCGGGCAGGCGGATCACTGGCATGGGTAGGGCACGTTGGTCGAGGAGGCGTTCTGAAGCGGCGTCTCGCGCAGGTCGACCTCGTCGTTGACGACGTAGGGCGCCGACTGGCCGCTGCTCACGGTGCTGCTGTCCCCGGCGGAGGCCTGCACCTGGAAGTTGATCGCCACCGCGGCGATGTTCGGCGCGCTCGTTGTGGTCAGCGGCGAGGTCGCGGTCGTGTTGAGCGTGTAGGTCGAGGTGCTGTACTGGTAGTACTGGAACACCGCTGTCGAGCCCACCTGGCTGACGATGCCGAGATTGTTGAGCTTGCCGAGCGTGTGCGTGGTCGAGGAGCCGTACCCGAACGTCGACGGCGGATCCGTGCCGACGCTGGTCACCGGCCATGAGGTGTCGACGAGCGTGTTGTTGACGAACTGCACCCAGTGCAGGGCCTCGCTGGACCCGATCGTGCTGTACGACGTGCCGGAGGTGCCGGTGGCGTCGGTGATCGACCAGAAGACGAGGTCGTTGGCGTCGCTGTTGAGCTTCGTCGAGGAGGTGCCGGGCTCGAGCTGGCCGTACTGGATCGGGCCCCAGGTCGTGCCGTCCGACTGCACGCCGCCGGCCATGATGCAGGCGTTGGAGAGCTCGTTCTCCAGGTAGGCGATCGCCTGGCGGCCGATCTGGTTGGCCGCCACCTGGTCGGTCACGCGACCGACCACCTTCGTCGTGAACTCGAGCAGCGCGAAGGAGGCCAGCGCCACCACGAGCCCGACGGCCATCGAGATGAGCAGCTCGATGAGCGTGAACCCGGCCTCCTCGGAGGTGATGCGGCGGATCGCCGTGGCGGCCTGCATCAGCAGGTCCCGCTCACGGCCGTCGCCTGATTCAGGGTCGCCGTGGCCGCCGCAGAGCTCGACGTGGTCGAGCCGGTGACGTTGGTCGTGATCGAGTTGGTGACGCTGTTCGTCGCGGTGCTCGTGGCCGTCGCCGTCGTCGTGGACGTCACGGTCGACGTATAGGTGCTCGTGCTCGTCACCGTTGTCGTGCCCGTCACCGTTGTCGTGGACGTCGTCCAGGGGTCGTAATTGTGCTGCCGCGTGGAGGTGGTGCTGACGCTCGTGGTCGTGGTCGTGTGCGTTGACAGGCTCGTCGAGGTGCTCAGGCTCGTCGTGGTGCCGGTGCTGGCCACGGCCCACTGGGCACATGCGCTGTACACACCCGCCGGGAGCGGCTCGGACTCGGTGGTTGTCGCTGTCGTCGAGAGAGAGTTGGTGAGGTTGGCCGCCTGCGCCGGGTAGGCCCCGTTGCAGCCTGTGCCTGTATTGGTCAGCCTGATGGCGGCAAGCGTCGACGTGGTCGTTGAGGTCTGCGGGTTCGTCAGCGTCGCGAGGTAGATCATCGGAAGCACCAGCGCGGGCGTCGCGCTTGTATTGGGCTGCAGCGTGACGGACGTCGGTGCCAGGTCGTCGGAGCTGCAGCTCCCGGCGTAGCCGCTGTACTGGCTCGTGAATGGGAACAGCGTCGAGGCGGTCAGTGCGCTCTGCGCCACCGTCGTGGGCGGGCCCATGTTCGGGTTGGAGAGCATCCACGCGATCGAGCCGTTGCCGCCGTAGCTGGACACCGGCGTCTGGGTGCCGTTCGCGGCCAAGTCGGCGAAGTTCGCGGTGATCGAGCCGGCCCGGGCCATCGTGAAGTTGGCGTTCGTCGTCTGGCCGGAGAGCAGGGTCTCGTCCAGGGTCGGTGACGAGTTGCCGGTCGGGTCGATGTAGTTCGAGCCCGTCGGCCCGGTCGCGGTGATCGTGTAGGCGCCGACCGTCAGCCCGTAGAACACCGCGCAGCCGTTGGAGTCGGTGGTGGCGCTCACGTTCGTGCCCGTCGTGTTCGGGTCGGTGCCGACGACGTCGATCGTGATGCCGCTCACCGGGCTGCTGTTCTCGTCGAGGACCTGGGCCACGAGCGAGCTGCCGGCCGCGGCCGCGATCAGGCCCTCTTCGACCACGGTGTGCTCCGACGTCGGATTCAGCGTGAGCTGATCGCTGCTGCCCCAGGTCACCGTGGTTGTCGTCTTGATGTAGTCGGCGTGGCCCGCGGACGAAGAGGTGCAGGACGCGTTGGTGCCCCCGGCGGCGACGTAGTTGGCGGTGTTGGTGATGCTGTAGACGGTGCCGTCCTGGGTCACCGAAGGGAGGGCCGTCGACCCGGCGGCGACGAGCGACTCCAGCTGGCTCAGCTGCTCCCCGCGCAGCTGAGTCTCGGCCAGCTGGGCCAGGGCGTCGGCCTGGGAGTGCTGGCGCTGCAGGGCGCTCTCGTGCCCGAACACGGTCAGCCCGGTGACCACGCCGGTGGCGATCACGAGGATCAGCGCGGCGCTGACGATCACCTCGATCAGCGTGTCCCCGCGCTCACGCGAGGCGGCATGACGGAGCCGGCGGGCGAGGCTGGCTCGCCGGCACGCGCGCGCCGTCACAGCGCATGAGCTGGTGCGACCCCGAACGAACATGTACCGGCCGGATCGGCAAGGCGCTCCGGCCCCTTGAACCGCCCTGTACAGAAATGATCGGATGGGCCAGCCGCCGGGGCGCCAGCGCTGCGCAGACCTTCGCAACGCGGCGGCGAGAGCTGCCGCAATCGACCACGCCCCGGCGCCGGGTGGGGCGCGCGCTCGACCACGAGTCGATGTTCGTGCGGTGTCGCTCGCCCTGTGCGCGCGCGGTGCCGAATGACGCCCGACCCGCCGATCCCATGCGCGCCCACGACCCGCACCCACGACACGATCGCCCCCGCGCCGCGCGCGCCCGACGGATCGCCGTCGGTCTGCCGGCGGTCGGGCTCGCCGCCGCGCTCACCTTCGCGCTGGCCGGCGCCGGCCTGCCGGCCGGGGCCTCGGGAGCGCTCGCCGTCGCTCGCCTGCCCCGCCCGGGCGGACCGGTCGCGGGCGCGTCGGTGACCGCCGCGCCCCGAGACGGCAGCACGCGCGTGTTCTGGCCGGGCGACGGGTGGCTCGTCCTCGGCGGCGCGGCCTCGCTTCCGCTGGGCACCACGTTCGACGCCGCCGCGGGAACCGTGCTCATCATGAGCGCGCGCGACGCGGCCGGCGCGATGCAGCGCGTGGACGTGAGCGGCGGAGCCTTCGCCGTGACCCAGACGGTAGGCCCGTCGCCGGTGACACGATTCACCCTCTACTCGGGGCGCGCCCCCGCCTGCACGTCCTCCCGCTCGCATGCCGTCGTGCGACGGCTGTGGGCGGACGGCGACGGACGCCTGCAGGTCGTGGCCGCCAATGTCACGGCGACCGTCACGCAGAGCACCGACTGGATGGTCGCCGATCGCTGCGACGGCACCGAGCTGAGCGTGCGCTCAGGCAGCGTCCTCGTGCGCCGCACCCGCTCCTTTGGCTTCGGGCATCGGGTCCTCGAGCGCGTCGGCGCCGGTGCAACCGTGCTGTTCGCCGGACCGCCGCCGGGCGCGTCGCCCGCGCTGCCGGCGGTCCGCGCTGGCCACCCGCACGCTCCGGGCGCGGGGCAGGCTGGACCGACGAGCACCTCGACCACCGTCACGAGCGCGACGTCGACGACGACGAGCACCGCCCCGGCCGTGCCGCCACAGCAGCAGCTCGACACGCTCGTCGCCACCGTGAACGCGCTCGGACTCTCCGGTCAGGCCGGATCGGACCTGATCGGAGACCTGCAGGCCGCCCAGACCGCGCTCACCTTCGGCACCACGGCCGCCACCTGCACGGCGCTCGGCACCGTCGGGCAGGCGATCTTCGAGAACGCGAGCGCCCCGAGCGGGGCGATCTCCGCCGCGACGGCGACGTCGCTGCTGAGCGCGACCGACGCGATCGGCGTCGCGATCGGCTGCTCGACACCCGATGCACGCGACCTGACCGCGAGCAACGAGCTGCTGGGCGCGATCGGCGAGCTGGCCATCCTCGGGCTCGACCCGAGCACCGCCTCGGGCCTGGCCGCCCAGATCGGCCAGGCCGGCCAGGCGATCGTCGTCGGGGACGAGACGGACGGCTGCAGCGCGGTCGAGTTCCTCAGCGAGGCGATCGGGCTCGTCGAAGCGGGCGGCTCGGGCTCCGGCTCGCTCACCCTCGCCCAGGGGCAGGCGATCTCCGGGAAGCTCGCCCCCGTCGAGAGCCAGCTGAGCTGCTCGAGCGCCGCGCCGAGCGGTCTGTAAGCCGCCACAGGCGGGGAAAATCGAGCACAACCGGCCGCTGGATCGGCCGATGTTCGACCTTCGGGGTGTTGCACGCAGGAACATTCGTGGCCGAGCCGACACCTTCGATGGCTGGACCGAACATGACCGCTCCCCGCACCCACCTCAGTCGCCTGCTCCCGCTCACCCGAGCGTTTTGCGCCGTCGCGCTCGCATCGCTCGCGCTCGTGGCGCTGCCCGCCGGCGCGCGGGCGGCGGTGATGACGTTCGGCAGCCCGCTCTCGACCGTTCCGACGAAGGACACCGCGCAGAGCCTCAACTACCCGGGCAAGGGGATCCCCTACGGCTCGACCGTGATCCACGTCGCCCACGACGGCGCCGACACGGCGCTGTGGAACACGGCGCTGCCCGGCGGCGCCAGCCCGACCGCGCCCGAGGGCGGGCAGATCACCTCGGTCCGCCTCGAGGGCTGTGCCGAGCCCGCGGCGGGAGGACCGCCGCCGCTCACGCAGATCCACTTCCAGGCGCTCACGCCGATCACCGGCGGCGGGGCCGACATCGACGTCACCAGCCAGCCCTTCACCATCCCCACCTGCGGCGTCGGCGGCGCGAGCCCGCAGACCGTCACCTCCTACCAGCCGACCAACTTCTGCGTCAACCGCGGCGACATCGTCGACTTCAACGACGAGGGCGGCTTCGACCCGCAGTTCTACCCGAGCGGCGTGCAGTATCGCGTCATCGGCTCCGTGGCCGGCGCGATGATGAGCTCGTTCATCGACAACAACGGCACGAATAACGGCATGACGATGGCCTCCACGTCGGTGGGCACCACGAACGGCTTCGCCCACAACTCCCACGAGGAGCTGATGCTGCAGTCGACGCTGGCAACCGGTGTCAACGCGACGCCGCTGTGCCCCGGCGGACTGTACGGAGAGCCCGGCCAGCCCGGGGGCAAGCCGGCGCTCGCCTTCGGGCAGGAGACGGCCGGCGTCAATCACCAGGGCGAGGTGCCGATCGCCGTCTACTGCGACCTCGTCGGCCGTCCCTGCGCGGGGACCATCTCGCTCGTGGAGTCCGGCCGGACGCTCGGGAGCGTCGCGCTGACGGCGCCGACCGGCACCGTCACCGTCGTGCAGGTGCACGTCGGCACGGCGCTGATCGCCACGCTTCGCCACGGGGACATCCCGATCACCGCGATCGCCCAGCTGTCCGGCGCCGCGGACGTGTCGCACCCGATGGCGTTGCGGCTGTAGACCCGAGGACCCGCGTCGGGCCCTCGGATCCCAGCGCGATCAGCCGGTGAACTTCGGAACGACCTTCTTGATCGGCGCGTTGTGGGCGAAGGTCAGGCCGTCGCTCGACGTCTTCCCGCAGGTGTTCGTCGCCTTCGCCGTCACCGAGTGCGTGCCGTAGCGCGTGCTCGACAGCTTGGTCGAGAGCTCGTAGCGCCCACCGGAGAGATTGGGCTTGGTGAGCGTCTTGACCGCGCGGCCGTCGAGGTAGAAGACGACCTTCTTCAGCCCGCCGCCGGTGACGATCGCGTTGACCGTGCCGTTGTGGTTCGTGGTCGTCTGCTTGATCGTCAGCTTCGAGGCGATGCAGACGGCCGCGACATTGGCGCGCGGGATGTTCGCGAGCACCGAAGCGCGCTGCGGCGGCAGCGGCGAGCCGCCGGGCGGCGTGGCCGTCACCTGCGCGACGTTGACGTAGGTCGGGAAGTCGCCGGCGACGACGACGTGCAGGCACGTCCACATCGCGGTTCCGCCGATGGCCAGCTGGCCGTTGCTGACGGCCGAGCCGGTCGGTCCGGCGATCGACGTGCACATCGTGTCGACGAGCGCCAGGTTGAGCGGCGTGTTCCCGGTGTTGGTCACGACGATCTCGTACTGGATCGTGTCGCCGATGTTCGCGGTGATCGGGCTCGTGGTGAACGTCGGGCTCGTGGTGTCGGACTGCAGCTTCGTCAGGGTGAAGCTCGGCGTGGGGCCGGGCGGAGGCGCAGTGACCGTGACGGTCTCGCTCGACTCGGCGCACCCGTTGGACAGCGGCGCGTTGTTCGCGTCGCCGCTGTAGGTGGCCACCCACACGAACGTGCCCGTGCCGGTCATCGTCACCGACGGGGACGAGTAGTCGCCGTCGCCGGTGACGGTCGTGGTGACGCTCGTCACCGGCGTGCCGGTGCAGGTGCTCGGATTCGGCCCGTACAGGTTGAAGGTGATCGTCCCCGTCGGGTTGTCCCCGCCGCCGAGGTGGGCGACGTCGTGTACGGGCTGGCCGACCACGACCGTCGGCGGCGTGGCCGTCGTGGTCAGCGTCGGCGTCACCGGCCCGACGGTCACCGCCTCGTTGGGATCGGTGCAGCCGGCGGGTCCGACGTTCGGGTTCGCGGCCGAGCTGCTCGTGAACTGCGCCACCCAGTGGTAGGAGCCCGCGGCCGTCGGGGTGAGCGGCGGCGACGTGTAGTCACCGTCGCCGTTGACCGCGACCGTCGTCGTCGTCAGCGGCGTGCTCGAGGAGCAGCTCGCGTCGGTCGACGGGTACAGCGCCCACTGCAGGGTGCCGGTGACCGGGGCGATGCCGCCGGTCAGATGGGCGACGTCGGTGACCGGCGCGCCAAGGGTGACCGTGGACGGCGAGGCGGTCGTGGTCAGGGCGAGCGCGGGCGTGATGACGACCATCTCGCTCGAATCGGCGCAGCCGATCGGGCCGACCCCGATGTTGTTGACGTCGCCGCTGTACGTCGCCACCCAGTGGTAGGTACCGGCGGTCGACGGGATCAGCGGCGGGCTGGTGTACTGCCCGTCACCGCTGACCGGGACCTTGGCGGTGCTCATGGGCGTCGCCGAGCAGGAATCGTCGTTCGGGCCGTACAGCGACCACTGCAGCGTCCCGGTCGGGTTGAATCCGCCGCTCAGCGTGGCCACGTCGGTGATCGGCGTGTTCACGGTCGCGGCGGCCGGCGAGGCCGAGGTCGTCAGCTGGGGGCCGACCGGTCCGACGACGACCTGCTCCCTGTTGTCGCCGCAGCCCACCGGGGGGATGCTCGCGTTGACGTTCGTGTCCGCACTGACGAAGGTGGCCACCCAGTTGTAGGTGCCGGCCGTCGTCGGCGTGAGTGGCGGGCTCGGGTAGGTCCCGTCGCCGTTCACGGGCACGGTCGACGTCGTCAGCGGGGTCGACGTGCAGCTCGTGTCGTTGGGTCCGTAGAGCGACCACTGCAGCGTCCCGGTGAGCGGGGCGGTGCCGCCGCTCAGCGTGGCGATGTCGGTGATCGGAGTGTCGACGGCGGCCGAGGTCGGCGACGCCGACGTGGTCAGGGCCGGGGTGGCCGGCGTGACCGTGACGGTCTCGCTCGCCTCCGCGCAGCCGTTGGACAGCCCGGTGTTGTTCGCGTCGCCGCTGTACGTCGCGACCCAGACGTACGTGCCCGCACCAGTCATCGTGACCGAGGGCGACGGATAGTCGCCGTCGCCGTTGACCGGCGTGGTGACACTGGCCACGGGCGTGCCCGTGCAGACGGTCGGGTTGGGGCCGTACAGATTGAAGGTGATCGTGCCGGTCGGGTTGTCCCCGCCGCCGAGGTGGGCGACGTCGTGCACGGGCTGGCCGACCACGACGTTCGCGGGGGTCGCGGTCGTGGTGAGCGTCGGCGCCACCGGATTGACGACGACCGCTTCGGTCGCATCGCTACAGGTCCCGGCAACCGCGTTGTTGTACGGGTCGCCGCCGTAGCTGGCCACCCATTGATAGGTGCCGGCCCGGGTGACGGTGATCGCGGGTGACGTGGCCGAGCCCGCGCTGTTGACGGCCGCGCTCACGCTCGGCGGGTTCGGGGCCGAGCACGTCGGGTCGTTCGGGCCATACAGGCGCCAGGTGATCGTCCCGGTCGGAGTGTCGCCGCCGGTCAGCGTCGCGGTGTCGGTGAGCGACGCGCTGCCGACCGAGGCAGTGGTCGGGCTCGGGCTCGTCGAGATGCTCGGCGAGGACGGCGGGCAGTCGCCGACCGTGAACGTCCCCGACGCGCTGTCGGCCGTGCGGTCGCGCGTCTGCGCGGTCGTCCAGGCCGACGACGCCACGACGGTGCCGTCGTGGGGCGGCAGCGCGAAGGTCATGGTGTAGAACGAGCCGTCGAACTTCACGCCGCCGGAGAACAGGGTGGGGGTGCCCCCGCCGTGCGGCGTGTACTCGATCGAGTACTGCGGGGTGTTGAACCCGCCGTTCCCGTCACCGCTGCTCGCGAAGTCCAGCCAGTTGATCGTCACCGACCCGCAGCTGACGGACGCCGAGGCGGTGTGCGCCTGCGCGGCGGTCGCGGTGAGCGCGAACAGTGCGGCGGTGAGGACGAGAACTTTGCGCAACATCGGCTGGTACTCCTTCACTCGGATGAGACCGGCAAGCATCGTCTGTGGGAAGTGCTCGCCTGCGCGGACCCCCTGTCCCCGCGAGCCGCGTGACCGTCCGCCCGCTCGCGAGGCCCGACATGGTAGACCGTGACACGCTCGCGCGACGCGCGGGGGGCCCCGGTTACGCACACCTTTGTCGCGCTTTGCCCACAGTTGCGCAGGTTCTGCGGGACCCTCGAGTGCACCCTAGAGCCGTACGACTTGAGTGCCGGCGCCCGGGCTGGACAGATGTTCGAGCCCGATGAGCGGGGCTAATTGATGATCGAGATCGGCGTGCCGACGCTCATCAGCCCGTAGAGACGCACGATGTCGCTGTTACGCAGGCGCACGCAGCCGTGCGACGGATTGCCGGGGACGAGCTGCGGCTCGTCGGTGCCGTGGATGCCGACCACGCCCCCGCCGGGCCAATCGGTGAGCGAGGAGTACGCGCTCGTCCCGAAGGCGTAGGGGCCATACGCGGCGTCGTCGGCGACGCCGAACTTCTCGCGGACCCAGAAGGTGCCCGTCGGCGTCGGATCGGACGGGGAGCCCACGCCGACGGGGGCCGAGAAGATCACGGCGCCGTGGTGATAGAGGGTCGCGCGTTCCGCGGCGAGGTCGATCACGAGGTGCTCGGTGTTCAGCTGCGGGATCTCGAGATCGTCGAGCGGGACCCAGCCGCTGCCGCCGTTCGGCCGCCCGGGATAGTCGACGTGCGCCCAGGTGATCCCGTCCATGGTCTCGCGGGCGAGGATGATGTAGACCTCGGGGAAGCCGTCCTCGGTGAACTCGTGCAGGTGCGTCAGCACGCGGGCCGATCCGCTCGGGGCGTCGTGGATCGCGGCGTTGGTGAGCGGGTTGGCCCACCAGGTCATCGTGCTCTCGTTGGACATCGCGACGACGCCGGACTGCGCCGGGGCCTGGGCCGAGGCGGCGCCGGCGAGCAGCGCGCAGGCGCCGACCACCGCGAGCAGCAGCGCAAGGACCGGGGCCGGCCGGGGGGTGAAGCGCGGGGAGCGCGGCACGGCAGAGGATGCTAGCCCATCGACCCGCGGGATCCGGACGGTTCGCCCGTCGCCCGACCGCGCGCCCGCTACGGTCCCTCACGTGAGCGATTCGCTCGAACAGCGGCTGCGCGTCCTCGGCGAGGCCACGCTGGCGCTCGCGCGCAGCGCACCCTCCGGGCGACTCGCACTCGCGCGCCTCGCCGAGGCGATCGACCCGCTGTGGCTGGCCGAGCCCGGCGCCGAGGAGCTCGTGAGCGAGCTCGCCAAGGCGGACGAGGCGGCCAGCGAGCCCGTCGCCTATCGCGCGATCGAGCGCTCGCTGCGCGACGCCTGGGGCACCGCCCCGTCGCGTGAGCTCGACGAGCTCGAGCGCGAGCCGGTGTCCGTCACGCCGATCGCCCAGGTCCACCGCGGTGCGCTCGACGGCGAGCCGGTGGCGGTCAAGGTGCTGCGTCCGGCGATCGACGCGCGCGTGCGCCAGGACCTCGTGCTGCTCGACGCGCTCGCGCGGCCGCTCGGCGCCGCGCTCCCCGGCCTCGACGCCGCGCAGATCATCGCCGAGGTGCGCGAGCGCGTGCTCGAGGAGCTCGACCTCGAGAGTGAGGGCGACGCCCAGCGCCGTGTGCACCGCGCCCTGCGCGACCACCCGACGCTGCACGTGCCCGCGCCGGTGAGCCGCCTCGGACATCACTCGGTCCTCGTCACCCCGTGGGTGGAGGGCACGCCGCTGCGGGCGGCCAGCGAGGGGCCCGAGCGCAACCGGGCCGCCGCGCTGTATGCCGCGTTCGTCATCGGCAGCGCGCACTTCGGTCTCGCCCACTCGGCGCCGACCCGCGGCGATGTGCGGCTGCTCGGCGATGGGCGCGTCGCCGTGCTCGACTTCGGCGCCGTGGCCGAGACCGACGGGACGCGGGTGACGCTCGCCGCCGATGCCCTTGACGCGCTGCACGACGACGACGGGCCGGGCTTCGGGCGCGCGCTGGGCCGCCTGGGCGTGCTCCCCGAAACCGAGGGCGAGCGGGCGCTCGCCCTCGCGCGCCACGCTCTCGGCCCGCTCGGCGGTCCCGGCCCCGTGGCCCTCGACGTCGACGCGGTGCTGGCCGCGCGCGACCGCCTCGGTGAGCGCCTCGGCGACCTCGCGCGGCTCGCGGTCGCCGTCACGCCGGTGGCGACCGACCTGTGGCCGCTGCGCGGTGCGGGGCAGGTCTTCGCGGCGATCGCGCGCAGCGGGGGGGCGACGGCCGACTGGCTCGCGCTCACCCGCAGTGCCCTGCGCGACGGCTTCGACACCGCGCGCGACATCGAGCGCTTCCTCTAGCGATCACCGCGGAGCGGGACGGGCGCTGGGGCGGCGGGCGCGTGGGCGCCCTTTCCCCATTCAATGCAGCGCCGGATCGTCCGCCGCGTCGTACGGCTCCGCCCGGCCGTTGGCGGACGCCCGGCGGCCCTCGGTCCCGTCGGCCGCGGCGGCGCCGCGCAGGCGCAGGAAGGCGTCGACGATCGCGGGATCGAAGTGACGCCCGCGCTGCGCGGCGACCTCCTGCAGCGCGCGTTCGCGGCTCCAGGCCGGCTTGTACGGCCGCTCGGCGAGGAGCGCGTCGTAGACGTCGCACACCGCGCAGATGCGCCCGACGAGCGGGATCTGCTCGCCCCGCAGCCCGTTCGGGTAGCCGCTCCCGTCCCAGCGCTCGTGGTGGGTGCGCGCGATCGTCTCGGCCATGCGCACGAGCGCCGACGGCGAGCCGGCGAGGATCTCGCTGCCGATCACCGTGTGCTGGTTGATGACCTCGCGTTCGCCGGCCTGCAGCGGGCCGCGCTTGAGCAGGAGGCGGTCGGGGATGCCGACCTTGCCGACGTCGTGGAGCATGCTCGCATGGAGCAGCAGCTCGGCCTGCTCGGGCGGGAGGCCCACCTCGAGCGCGAGCTCCTGCGCGAGGCGCCCGATGCTCTCGAGGTGGCGGCCGGTCTCGCGGTCGCGCTGCTCGACCGCCTGGGCGAGCCGGCGGATGATCTCGAGCTGGCTGTCCTGGAGCTCGCGCGTGCGCTCTGAGACCCGCTGCTCGAGCTCGACGTTCTCGTGCGCGACGCGCTCGCGCTCGCGACTGTCGATCACACTGCCCGACACCAGGACCCCGGCGACCCCGACCCCGAGGGCGACGAGCGGCGCGACGGCGGGCAGCACGAGTCCGGCGTCGAACGCGAGCTGCGCGACCACGATGTAGACGAGCCCCACCGCGAGGGCCACACCGACGGCGCCGGGCGCGCGCAGGCGCAGCCGGGCCAGGGGCGCGGCGAGGGCGAGGGCGACGATGCAGAGGATCGACAGCAGCCCCGACGCGTCACCGAGCGGGAGGTCGTGCAGCGTCGTCCAGATCGCGTTCGCCCAGATCTCGGCACCCGACACGAGCTCGCTGCCGCTCGTCGGCGTCGCGTAGACATCGTGCAGCGACGGGTCGGTCACCCCCACCACGACGATCCGCCCGCGCAGGTCCGAGGCGGGCACGGCACCGTCGAGGACGTCGGAGAACGAATACGTCGGGAACGTGCGGGCTCCGCCGCGGTAGTCGATGAGCGCGCCGCCTTGGGGGAAGGCGTGCGGAGCGATCGTGCGGCCCGTCGCGTGCTCGACCGCCACCACCGCCAGGCTGTCGAGGTGTCCGGTCGCGAACGGGAAGCGGTCGATGACGCCGTCGTTGGAGATGAGGTTGCTCGAGCCGGGGAGCGCGCCGATCGCCGCCAGCCTGGCGTTGCCGCCGAGGATGTTCGTCTGCCCCTCGGGGCCCTCCTCGGAGGTGGCGAGGACCGTGCCCGGCGCCCGCGCGACCGCGTCGTAGAGGGCGAGGTCCTGCGCCGGCACGGTCGGCTCGGTGAACTGGATGTCGTAGACGATCTGGGCCGCGCCGTCCTCGCGCAGGCGATCGATCATCGCGCCGTGCAGCGAGCGCGGGAAGGGCCAGCGCAGGCGCAGCGCCGAGAACGTGCGCGGGTCGATCGCCACGACCACCACTCCGCTGTGCGTGGCGGTCGAGCGCACGGCGAAGCGATCGTTGATCGTGCCCTGCTCGAGGCCGGCGAGCAGGCCGGCGGCGTGGACGAGCACACCGACGGCGATGGCGACGAGCGCCGCGGGGAGGACGGCGAGCAGCGTCCGCGAGCGGGTGCGCGGGCGGTCGCTCATGGGGCGGCCGGGGCGAGGTAGGACTGGCCGGCACGCAGCAGCACGCGGTGACGGACGTACAGGGCGCGCACGAGCACGCGCCCGAGCACGACCTGCGTGAGCGTGCCGTCGCAGCGGTCGGCGGTCAGCCACAGCGTCCCCTGGACGGTGCCGACGCTGTCGCGGCCGTGGGTGCTGAAGTCGCCGCCGCTGTCGCGGCTCCACAGCTGGCGTACGACGTGTGAGCGGCCCGTGGGTCGGTGGCTCGTCGCCGCGGTGTGCGCCTGAGGCGACGGGCAGGCACGGAACCCGCCGCCGAGCAGCGTGATGGTCACCTCGTCGTTGGGGCGGGCTCGCTCGGTGAAGGCGAACAGGCCGCCCGACAGGACGATCGTCTCGGCGTTCGGAACCGCCGCGGTCGCGGCGTGCGCGGCGGGGGCGCGCCGCACCGCGCTGAGCTTGACGATGCCGTCGCGGGCGTCGATGTGCGAGCCGGAGGGCAGGACAGCCCGGGCGCTCAGCACGAAGCGCTGGCCTCCCGGCCCGCGCGCGTAGATGGTGCCCGACACCGTGCCGGCCGCGGCCGACCGGCCGGCGACGACGCCGTTCAGCGACAGCGCGGCGAGGTTGACGTCGGCCAGGCCGCCGTCGGCGCCGGTCGTGCTCCTACCGGCCCGGGTGACGCGCGCGGGGGTCGACGCCGCCTGGACACCGCCGCGCCCGGCGGACGCGTCACTAAGCGAGGTGGTCGTCGTGGTGGTGTCGGTCGTGGCCGCGGCGGCGGTCGTGAACGCCTCATCCGGGCCGTCGGTGGTGCCGCTCGCGTTCGTCGCCACGAGGCGGTAGTGGTACGTGGTGGCGGCGGACAGCCCCGAGATCGTGGAGGAGACCGGGCCGGATCCGGTGGCCCCGGGCGCCGTGTCGGTGGCCGTCTGCTGCCCGTACGTCGTCGACGGCCCGTACTGGAAGGAGTAGGTCGTCTGCTGCCCGTTCGTCTGGAGGTCGCCCACGAGCGTCGCCCCGTCGACGGTCACGGTCGGCGCGGTGGGCGCCGCCGTCACGACCGGCGCGAAGGCGAGCTCGCCGATCGCCGCCGCTCCGAACGGGAAGGTGAGCCACAGGTTGCCATCCGTGCCGGCCACGATGTCCCAGGCCGGCGCGAACGGGAACGACGAGCCGAGGGCGTCCTGCGTCACCTGTCCGCTCACGCTGATCGAGCCGATCTGGGGCGGACCGAAGGGCACCCCGGAAAGCCCGAACGGCTCGGTGAAGTAGAGCTGCCCGTCGGGGCCGGGCGCGATGAACTCGGTCGACACCGCCGAGGCGCCGGTGGCGAACTCGGTGACCGCGCCGGAGGGCGTGATCCGCCCGACCCCGACGAACGGACGCGTCTCGGTGAACCAGAGGTTGCCGTCGGGGCCGGCGACGATGCTCTGCGGGCATCCGCTCGGGCCCCCGTACTCGGTGATCGAGCCCGCCGCGGTGATGCGACCGATGCGACCGACGCGGCCGATGCAGTCGGTGAACCAGGCATCGCCGTCGGGCCCGGCGGTGATCCCGCCGAGCGTGCTGCCGGGATCGAGGCCGCTGCGGTACTCACTCACGGTCCCGTCGGCGGCGATCTGGCCGATGCCCCCGGGAGTGCCCTCGTCGGTGAACCACAGCGAGCCGTCGGGCGTGGCCGCGATCTGCGACGGCCGCGCCCCGCCCGGAAGCGACGGCGCGTAGTCCGTCGCTGCGCCGCCCGGCGTGACACTGAGGATGTCGTTCCCGTCGACGAGCCACACGTCGCCGTCGGGCGCGGTGGCCAGCGCCTTCGGCGGCCCGCTCAGCAGCGCCGCCAGCATCGGCATCGGCTGCTCGGCGATCGTCCCGTCGAGGGTGATGCGCCCGAGCGGCGTGCCCGGCGTCGACTGCGAGAACCACACCCCGCCCCCGGCCGCCGGCGCGGCGACCACGGGCGCCGCGTTCGCCGGCAGTCCGGCGGAGAACACCTGCAGCGGGGGGATCGCCCGCGCGGCGCTCGGCGCGCCGCCGAGCATCGCGACGAACGCCGCGAGGACGCCCAGGCGATGGAGCGACGAACGCCGGTGAGGCATCTGGGTCTCCCGAACGCGGGTCGTGTGCCGCCTTCGCGACGCCACATGCCCCGCTCCGACATTGCGGCGGAGGGTCCGCCGCCACTACGTCCCACGGTACGGGACTCGGGGCGGCGGGCGCAAGGCAAACCTACGCAGAGCTGTGCGTTGTTTCGGCGGTCGCGAGGGAGTTGGCTGCCGAATCCGGCCACGCGGCACGGCACCACGTCAGTGCGACAGGACCTTCAACACGATGACGACGAGCCCGAAGGCCGCGCCGACCACCCCCGTCAGCAGCACGTTCGCCATGGAGCGCCCATTGCGGTGCGCGGCGAGTCCGCCGAGACCGAACAGCATGACGACGCCCACATATACCGACACGAGCGCCGTGTTCTCGCGCGAGAACACGTCGAACACCCCGAGCGCCAGCACGGCCAGGGTCGGCAGCGCGACCATGACCATCGCGCCCTCCTGCTTGAGGATCCTCGTCGTCTGATGCCAGTCCTGGGCGCTCGTCAGCGCCTCGGCGTACGCATGCGCGAGCCAGAAGACGATCATCGTCGCCACGACGGCGACGAACGTCCGCCCCGGCGGCGACTGCTCGTGCACCTCGAGCGCGGCGACGATCGAGGTGGCCACGACCTGGCCGTAGATCGCGGCGCTGAGGCCGCGTACCGCCCAGTGCGCCGGCTCGGCGGGCGGGGCCGGCGCGATCGCCGGCGCGGCCTCGGCGCGCGGCTGATCGTCCGCCACGGGTGCGTCGCTCATCGCTCTAGTATCCGACTCCTGCGCAAGACGCTCCTCTCGATTCTCGCGGCCGCCATCATCCCCCTTCCGGCCGGCTGGCCGCACCACCTCGCGCTCGGGGTCTCCGATCCGCCGAACGACGCCGCCGCCCTCATTCGACACGCACCGTTCGATCTGCGCTACCAGTACCTCTCGGGCGGCGTGAACACCGGCAGCGGCTGGGCGACGTGGGACCCGAACGGGAGCTTCGCCTCCCGCTACGTCAGCGAGTCGCTGCGCGCGCATGTGATCCCGGTGTTCAGCTATTACCAGCTGCTGCAGAGCGCGCCCTCCGCGGGCGCCAGCGAGTCGGCGCGCGACATCGCCAACCTGCGCGACCCGGCGACGATGAACGCCTACTGGAACGACTACGAGCTGCTGCTGCGCCGCGTGCGGGCCGCGGCGGGCAGCCACCTCGTCGTCGTGCACCTCGAGCCGGACCTGTGGGGCTATCTCGAGCAGGCCGGCGACGTCGCGCTGGCCCGAAGCCTCGCCGAGCGCTTCATCGCGCTCCGTGACGAGCTCGCTCCCAACGTGCTCCTCGCCTGGCACCTCAGCGTGTGGGGCACCGGCGAGGACCCGACCTACTCCAAGCCTTCGCTCGCGCACATGGACGTGCTCGCGCGACGCTCGGCGGCGTTCTACGAGGCGCTGCACGCCCACTTCGACCTCGTCTTCAACGACGTGACCGACCGCGACGCCGGCTTCTACCTGAAGATCGAGGGCAACCCGAACACGGCCTGGACGGCCGCCGACTTCGAACGCCACACGCGCTACATCGCCACCTTCACGAGCATCACGCACACGCCGGTCGTGTACTGGCAGCTGCCGCTGGGCAACACGGGCCTCGACAACACCTGGACGCACTTCCGCGACAACCGCGTGCAGTGGTGGCTGGCCGATCCGAGCGGCGCGCATCTGCGGGCCGAGCGGGCCGCCGGGGTCATCGGCCTGCTGTTCGGCGGTGGCGCGGCGGGCACGACGAGCCCGCAGACCGACGGCGGGCTGTTCTTTCGTCTCGCGGCCGCCTATCTCGCGCGGCCGCTGGCGCTGTTCTGACCGAGCGCGTCAGCGGCTGGCGTTGCGCGCCTGCTCGGACGAGCGCGAGTGGCGTCCGCGCTTGACGTCGTACATCGCGGCGTCGGCGTGGCGCAGCAGCGCGTCGAGGTCACCGACCTCGGCCGGCCACACCGCGCGGCCGATGCTCGCGCGCACGTTGAGCCGGTGATCCTGGATGACAAAGGGCTTGTCGAACGCGCGCTCCAGTCGCGCCGACACCGCATTCAGCTGCGACGAATCGCCGATGCCGTCGACGAGGATCGCAAACTCGTCACCGCCGAGGCGAGCGACGCTGTCGTCGCCGCGCACGCAACCGAGCAGGCGCTCGGCGACCTCGATGAGCAGCTCATCGCCGATCTCGTGGCCGAACTCGTCGTTGACCGGCTTGAAGCCGTCGAGGTCGACGTAGAACAGCGCCAGCGGACTCTCGGACTCGCGAGCCCGCTCGCTCGCGGCGGCGAGCCGCTCGCCGAATGCGAGCCGGTTGGCCAGCCCGGTCAGGCGGTCGTGGCGGGCCTGGTGGGTGATGTGGTCGACCAGGCGACCGTTCTCGAGCGCGGTCACCGCGTGCGCGGCGATGCCCGAGAGGCGGTCGCGCAGCTCGGGGGTCGACTGCAGGCGCTCGGGGTCGCGCCGGACCGACACGATGACCGACCCCAGGAAGCGATCGACCGTGGCGATCGGCACCGCGACCGAGGCGACGGCGCCGACCTCGAGGAGCGGCTCGCGCACGGCCGACGTGTCGATGTCGATGAAGTACGGCTCCGGATCGGGGTGCTCGAGCCAGCGGGCGAGCTGCGGCACGTCCTCGGGGCGCGAGATATCCAGGCCCATGTGGTGGGGGTCCGGGTCGTTGGTCGCGTTGACCGCCCGGCGGATGCACGCGCGCTCGTCCTCGTCCCACAGATACACGCTCACGCGATCGCAGTCGATGACGCCGGGCACGGCGTCGGCCAGGCGCGTGGCCACGTTGTCGCTCGTACCCGCCTCGGCGAGGCGCCGAGCGAGGTCGAGCAGCGTGCGCGCCTCCTCGTGGCGGCGCTGGGCCTCGTCCTGGCGCATCTGGGCCTCGAGCAGGGCGGTCGCGCTGTCGAGCGCCGTCGCGGCGTAGCGGGCATAGAGCTCGAGCAGCTCGCGCTCCTGCGGGAAGAACTTCGCGCCCTCCTGGTAGACGGCGACGAGGCGGCCGTAGTCGTTGCGGTGCGAGTGCACGGGCGCGACGCACCAGTGCTCGGGCAGGTCGCTCGGATCCTCGAGGAAGATGCGATGGGCGACGAGCTTCGCCTCGGCGTCGTCGAAGCCCTTCTGGTGACGCATGAGCTCGGACTCGGGCGTCGGACGCACGGCGAGCAGGTACTTGGGCGCGCGCACCTGGTGGGCGGCTCGATCGGTGATGCGCGCGAGCGTCTCGTTCAGGTCGCCGGTGGCGATGAGGTCGGCGGCGGTCTCGAAGACGCTCTGCAGGCGCTCGCCCATCGCGTCGAGCTGCTTACGCAGGATCGACACCTGCGCGGCATCGGTCTCGTCGCTGCCACCCGGATCCCAGCTGATCTTGTAGATGCAGTCGGGAGCGCCGAGCGCCTGGCAGGAGTCGTGCTCGACGCGCGCCGGCGGCAGGCCGAACAGCGAAGCGCATTGGGAGAGCATCCCCGTCGTCCATTCGCAGTGCAGCCGCTCGCGCACGAAGCCGGGCGCGGCGACGGCGCGGATCTCGGCATACCCCGACCGCGCCTCGACCGTCTCCAGCCTGGCGGCGATGCTGAAGCGCTGCGAGGCGACGTCGCTGCGGCGGAGGAGCTCCTCGGGCGAGCCGAGCGCGCGCAGCGTGGTGGCCGTCGAGGATGAGCCGAGGACGCGCACGGCGTCCTCTCCGACGTGGCGCGCGAAGTTGGGGTCGCGGGTGACCTGCTCGCCGGCCCGCCACAGGGCGAGCGTCTCGTCCATGGTCACCCAGTTGCCGATATCCGTGAGGTACTCGGCCGTGCGCTCGCTGCGCGCCTCGGTGATCAGGCGGCGCACTCCGGTGTCACCGGCGACGCGGTGCACGCGAGCGACCAGCGTCGCGGTCAGCGCGCAGCTGAACGCCGGGGCGGCGCTCGATGTCGCCTCGGGGAGGCTCTCACCGGTCATGCAGCTCTCATCGACCGCGGAGACGATCTTTACAGCAACAGGTGCCGCGAGTGGACATCCATCCACCAAATGTCCAGGGGGCGCGGCTCTTACCGGCCTCTCAGCCGCCTCTCAGGTCGCACTGACGAGGCGGGCCGAAGATGAACCTCACACCAACCCGCCCAGGAGACCTCTCATGCCCCTTATCAAGTTCGCGCTCAGCTGCCTCGGCGCCGTCGGCGCGCTCGCGCTGCTGGCCGCGCTCGGATCGATCGCCGAGGCGCCGGAGTACTAGCGCGCTCGCGGCCGTCTACTCCGTCAGACCATGGCGCAGGCGGCCGCGCAGCTCCGCGAAACGCACGCGCTCGTAGCCGACGAGCGTCGCCAGCACCGCGACGAGGATCGCGAGCGTGACGAGCGCCGGAACGGCCACCGCGAGCGGCAGGAGCGCGAGGCAGACGACCGCGGCGACCAGCCGCTGGGTGCTGAAGCGGTGCACGTTGCGCCAGCGGAAGGCCACGTGAGCGAGCAGGTACAGGGCGGTCCCGCCGAGCAGCGCGCTCGCGGGCACCACGGCGAGCGGGTGATCGACGTGGCGCAGGATCTCCTTGAAGCCGAGCGCCACGAGAATCACCCCGGCCACGAGCGGGAAGTGCAGGTAGGAGAAGGAGTCACGCGCGATCTCGTTACGCTCGCGCCCGGCGTGCGCGCGAGCGAGCCGGCGGGCGGCCACCAGCGCCACCACGTCGAAGTACAGCCACCACAAGGCGCCGACGACCGCGGTGCCGAGGATCGCGGCCGCCACCACGCCGGCATCGATGCTCACCTGGGAGGCGACCCCGATGGCGACGATCGACTCGCCGAGCGCGATGAGGACGATCAGCCCATGGCGCTCGGCGAAGTGACCGGGCACGAGCCGCCAGCCGTCGGCCCCGAACACGTACGGCCCGCCCATGTCGAGCGCGAGCGCGACCACCCACAGGCCCACTCGCAGGCCGGGCGTGGCGAACGCCGCGGCCACGAGCAGCCCCGTCCCGACCAGCGTGCTCACCGCCAGCCCGGTCACCGCGCGGCGCAGCGCCGGATCGTCGCGACTGGCGGTCACGAACAGGGCGATGTGCGATGCGCGCACGACGCCGTAGGCGCATGCGAACAGGAGCGCCTCGCTGCCGAACGCGTTCGGCACGCTCAGCGCGGCGACGAGCAGCGCGGCGATCGCGACGAACATGACGAGCTGGACCGTTCCCTCCTCCGGGTCGATGACGCTCGTCAACCAGGCGTAGCCGGTCCACGACCACCACAGCACGGCGAGGACGAGCAGGCCCTTGGCGACGCCGCCCCACGTCGGCTCGCGGGCCATGAGTGTCGTGCACTGCGTGATCGCGAGCACGAACACGAGGTCGAAGAACAGTTCGAGCGGCGTCACGCGCTCCTCGTCGCCGCGCAGGACCGCGGTCAGCCGGGGCAGACGCGTGTGGGCCGTGCTCACGGCGCGATTCTGGCAGGGCGCCGGGGCGCCGTCCTATCGTGGGGTCGATGAATCTCGAGGAGGCGATCCGCACCCGCCGCACGCATAAGGCCTTCCGGGCCGAGCCGGTCACCCCGCGCGTGCTCGACGAGCTGTTCGAGCTCGCGCGCTGGGCCCCGAACCACCACGTCACGAACCCGTGGCGCTTTCGCGTCCTCGGCGAGCGCACGCGCGCGGAATTGATGACGCTCGCCGAGCGCCGCCAACCGGGATCAGCGGTCAAGCTCGCGCGGGCGCCCACGCTCGTCGCCGTGAGCGCGATCCTGTCCGGTGAGTCCGCCGCGGACCGCGAGGATCTGCTCGCCACCGCGGTGGCCGCGTACATCGTGCTGCTCGGCGCGCACGCCCGCGGGCTCGCCGGCTACTGGCGCACCGTGCCGCTGCTCGACGACCCCGAGGCGCGGGCCCTGCTCGGACTCGGCGGGTCCGAGACGCCCGTCGGCCTCCTCTACCTCGGCGAGCCCGTCGAGGACCAGCGCGTCCCCGAGCGGGCGCCGGTGGAGACGATCGTCAGCTACCTGCCCTGAGCGCTCACGGCTCGAGCTGGCCCGCGTAGAGCGCGAACACGGCGCCCTGCGGGTCCTGCACGACGGCGATCTTGGCGATCCCGATGTCGTCGGGGCCGAACAGCGTGCTGCCGCCGAGCTCGACGGCCTTCGCCACACCGGCGTCGATGTCGTCGACCACGAAGTAGACGAGCCAATGCGGCGGAACGCCGGGCGGGGCGAGCGGGCGGAGGCCGCCGTTGCTCCGTTCTCCGTTCATGATCACGCGGTACTCGGTGGGGCTGTTCTCCATCGGCGCGAACGTCCAGCCGAACAGCTGCCCGTAGAAGCTCGCCGAGGCGTCGAGGTCCGGAGAGGCGAGCTCGTTCCACGAGAAGGCGCCGGGGGCGTTGACGAGCGCCGCGCCAATATTGTCACGCGGCTGCCAGAGCATGAAGAAGGCTCCCTGCGGGTCCTGGATCACCGACATGCGCCCGGCGGTCATGACATCGAACGGCGGCGCGTGCACCGCGGCGCCGAGCTCCTGCGCGCGTTGCGCGGCGGCGTCGACGTCGACCACCGTGACGTAGTTGTTCCACGCCGGCGGCACACCGGCGTCACGCTGGGCGGCCGGCTGGGCGCTGATCGCCGCCACGTGCTTCGCGTCGACCGACATCATCGAGTAGACGGCGTCATCGCCGACCGGCCGGTCGTCAGCCTCCCAACCGAGCAGCTCGCCGTAGAACGCCTTCGCGCCCTCCTGATCGGTCGTGTTGAGGTCGACCCAGCTGAATGTCCCTGGTGTGTACTGCGTTCGTTCACCCATGCGGCGACGATGACGCACGGGCGGGGCCCAGGTTGTGACGTCCGTGTGGCGCCTACAGCTCGGCCAGCCGGCGGCGCAGGAAGCGCACCTCGGGCTCGGCATGGGCGAGCGCCAGCGCGCGCTCGTAGGCGGCGCGCGCGTCGTCGGAGCGGCCGAGACGCCGCAGCAGGTCCGCCCGTGTGGCATGCAGGTATTGGTAGCCGTCGAGGTCGAGTCCGTCGACGAGCCGCAGACCCGCCTCGGGTCCACGCGCGGCGGCGACGGCCACGGCGCGGTTGAGCGCCACCACCGGCGAGGCGGTGAGCGCCATCAGCTCTCCGTAGAGCGCGACGATCTGCTCCCAGTCGCGCGGCTCGTCGCAGTGCAGCGCGGCGATCGCGGCCTGCAGCACGTACGCGCGCCGACCCCCGAGCGCGATCGCTCGATGCAGGCGCCTCCGCCCCTCCTCGATCGCGGCCGCGTCCCACAGCGAGCGATCCTGGTCGGGGAGGAGCACGAGCTCGCCGTCGCGCATGCGCGCGCCGCGCCGGGCCTCTCCGAGCAGCATGAGGGCGAGCAGGGCGTGGGCCTCGGGCTCGTCGGGCATCAGCTCGGCGACGGAGCGACCGAGACGGATACCCTCGCCCGCGAGGTCCTCGCGGCCGGCGAAGCCCTCGTTGAAGATGAGATAGACGACGGCGAGCACCGCGTCGACGCGCTCGGGCAGCAGGTGATCGGGCGGAACGCGGAAGGGAACGCCGGCGAGCTTGATCTTGCGCTTGGCGCGCACGAGCCGCTGGGCCATGGTCGCCTCCGAGACGAGGAACGCACGCGCGATCTGCTCCGTCGACAGCCCCCCGAGCGTGCGCAGCGTGAGCGCCACCTGGGCGTCGAGCGCGAGCGACGGATGGCAGCAGGTGAAGATGAGCTCCAGGCGCTCGTCGGGGATCACTTCTTCATCCGTCTCTTCCTCCGCGACCTCGCGCCGCTCCAGGAGTCGCGTCTTGGCGGCCAGCACGCGCTCGCGGCGCACGCGGTCGATCGCGATGTGGCGCGCGGTCGTCGTCAGCCAGGCGCCCGGATTGTCGGGAAGGCCGTCGCGGGGCCAGCGCTCGCTCGCCCGGGCGAAGGCCGCCTGCGCGGCCTCCTCGGCGAGGTCGAAGTCGCCGAGGAAGCCGATCAGGGTGGCGAGGACGCGGCCCCACTCGCCGCGGAAGATGCGCTCGAGCTCGCTCAGCGCTCCACCACGGGCCGGATCTCGACCGCGCCGCCCATGCGCGCCGCCGGGACGCGCGCGGCGAGCTCGATCGCCCCGTCGAGGTCATCGGCCTCGAGCAGCCAGTAGCCGCCGAGCTCCTCCTTGGTCTCGATGAACGGCCCGTCGGTCGTCAGCGTGGCGCCGTCCTGCACGCGCACGGTCGTGCTGGTGGCCGTCGGCTGCAGCTGATCGCCGGCGACGATGCCCGGCGCCTGGTTGATCGCCCCGTACTCGGCGGTGATCGCGTCACGTTCCGCCTGCGGGCGGGACTCCCAGCCGTTCCCGTTGACGTAGATGAGCAGCATGTAGCGCATCGTCGTTCCTCCTTCTGTCGAGAGTGTGATCGCTGGAGCGACGAACGGGAAGCCCGGGGATCGACGCCCCGGGACGACGTGGCGGAAATCGTCCCTACATTGTCATTGCTGCCAGCGGGCAGAAGGACGATGATGACCGCCATGGACGCAAAGCGGATCGCCGTGGTCACCTTTCCCGCAGTGCAGGCGCTCGACGTGTTCGGACCGATCGAGGTCTTCAGCGCCGCCGATCGCCGGTGCGGAGGGGGCCGCTACGCGGTCGAGGTGATCGCCAGCCGCGCCGGCGTCCTCGAGACGTCGAGCGGCGTTCGCCTCGCTCCCCATCGGGCGATCTCCGCCGTCCGCGGGCCGCTGGACACGCTCATCGTCGCCGGTGGCTCGGGCGTTCGCGCCGCGACCGCCGACCGCGACCTCGTGCGCTTCGTCGAGCGGGCGGCACGGCGCTCACGGCGCGTGTGCTCGGTCTGCACCGGCGCCTTCCTGCTCGCCGAGGCCGGGCTGCTCGCGGGGCGGCGCGCGACGACCCACTGGTCCGCCTGCGCGGCGCTCGCGCGCAGGCATCCCGACGTGCTCGTCGAGCCCGAGCCGATCTTCGTGCGCGACGGACCCATCGCCACGTCCGCCGGGGTCACCGCGGGCATGGATCTCGCGCTCGCGCTCGTCGAGGAGGACCTCGGTGCCGACGTCGCCCGCGAGGTCGCGCGCTGGCTCGTGCTGTTCCTCAAGCGCCCGGGGGGCCAGTCGCAGTTCAGCGCACCACTCGAAGGCCCGGCCGCGACCCGTCCGGCGCTGCGCGACCTGCAGGAATGGATCCCGGGCCATCTCGCCGAGGACCTCACCGTCGCCGCGCTCGCCGAGCGCGCCTTCATGAGCCCGCGCAATTTCGCGCGGGCCTTCAGCCGCGAGCTCGGCGTCACGCCGGCCGCGTACGTGGAGCGCCTGCGCGTCGAGCGCGCACGCACGCTGCTGCAGGACGGCGACGCTCCGACGAAGGCGATCGCCGCGCAGTGCGGCTTCGCGAGCGTCGAGACGCTGCGTCGGGCCTTCGCCCGTCACGTCGGGACGAGTCCCGGCGCCTACCGCGCGCGCTTCGCGCCCAGCCTCGCGCGCGCCTGAGCCACGGAGGATCAATGGACATCGCCATCACACTCTTCGACCGCGTCACCGCGCTCGACGCCGTCGGGCCCTACGAGGTGCTGAGCCGGCTGCCCGGCGCCCATGTGCACTTCGTCGCCGCCGAGACCGGCCCCATGCGCACCGAGAACGGCATGCTCGCGCTCGGCGCCGACGAGCGTCTCGCCGACTGGCCGGAGCCCGACGTGGTCGTGATCCCGGGTGGCTTCGGCACGCGCGCGCTGATGACCGACGAGCCGATGCTCGATTGGATCCGCCATGCGCACGAGCACTCGCAGTGGACGACCTCGGTCTGCACCGGGTCGCTGCTGCTCGCGGCCGCCGGCGTGCTGCGCGGGCTGGAGGCCACCTCGCACTGGATGGAGGTCGACACGCTCGCGCAGTACGACGCGAAGCCGGTGCGCCGGCGCGTCGTCGAGCAGGGCCGGGTCGTGACGGCCGCCGGCGTGTCGGCGGGGATCGACATGGCGCTCACGCTCGCCGCGCGGATCGCCGGCGAGGACGTCGCCCAGGCGATCCAGCTCGGCATCGAGTACGACCCCGAGCCCCCCTTCGCGTCGGGCTCGCCGGGCTCCGCGCCCGACCACATCGTCGCGCTCGTGGAGGCGGCGGCGGCGCGGTACGCGTAGGGCGGGCCACCGGCTGGAGTTTGCCGGCGGTGAACGACGCGCGGCGCGTGGGGTCATGGTGCGCGGGCCCGAGGGCGCACCGGCCGCCGATGATGGCGGCCGGTGCGGATCACGCGGTGCGTCGGCGCAGCGTCGCGGCGCCGCCGGCGAGCGCGAGGATCGTCGCCGCGATCACGATCGCCACGTCGAGCAGGCCACGAGCGCCAAGGGTCCCGTCGACGGTCGCCCGGTGCAGCGCGTCGAAGGCGTACGTGAGCGGCAGCACGTCGGAGATCACCTGCAGCAGCTCGGCCATCTCGTCGCGACGGATGAACAGCCCGCAGAGCAGCAGCTGCGGCAGCACGATCGCCGGCATGAACTGAACGGCCTGGAACTCCGAGCGGGCGAACGCGCTGACGAGCAGGCCGAGCGCCATGCCGAGGATGGCGTTCGCCACGGCGAGCGCCATGACCAGCACCGTCGGTCCGGCGACGTGCAGGCCAAGCAGTCCGAAGGCCACTCCGGACGTGACGAGCGCCTGCACGGTCGCCACCCCCGCGAACGCCGCGCCGTAGCCGAGCAGCAGGTCGAGCTTGGCGAGCGGCATCGTCATCAACCGCTCGAGCGTGCCGGTCGTCCGCTCGCGCAGCATCGTGATCGAGGTGACGAGGAACATCGTGATGAACGGGAACAGCCCGATGAGCGGACCGCCGATGACCTCGAACGCGAGTGGCCGCTGCTCGAAGGCGTACTTGAGCAGCGTCAGCAGCAACGGCGGCACGGCGAGCAGCAGCACGATCGTGCGGGGATCGCGGCGCAGCTGGGCGAGAACCCGGACGGCCGTCGCCCCGGCGACGCGCGGGCTCACGATCCGGCCCGCTCCTCGATGAGCGTGAGGAAGGCGTCGCCGAGGTCCCGCTGCCCGGTGCGCTCCCGGAGCGCGTCGGGCGACGTCGTCGCGAGGAGCTCGCCGTCGCGTAGCAGCAGCAGCTCCTCGCAGCGGTCGGCCTCGTCCATCACGTGGCTGGACACGAGCAGCGTCACGCCGGCCGCCGCCAGCCGCCGGAACTGCGCCCACAGGTCGCGCCGCAGGACCGGGTCCAGTCCCACCGTCGGCTCGTCGAGCACGAGCACCTCCGGCTCGTTGAGCAGCGCCGTGCCGAGTGAGACTCGCGCCCGCTCGCCGCCCGACAGATTCGACACGACTTCGTCGGCATGCTCGGAGAGGGACACGGCGGCGATGACCTCGCCGATCCGGCGCTGGCCGACCTCGAGCACGCGCGCGAAGTAGCGAAGGTTCTCGTGCACGCTCAGATCGGCGTACACCGACGGCGCCTGCGTGACGTAGCCGACGCGCGCGCGCAGCGCGGCGCTGCCCGCCGGGCCGCCGAGCACGGTGACGGTGCCCGACTGGACGATCTGCACACCGACGATCGCGCGCATGAGCGTCGACTTACCGGAGCCGCTCGGCCCGAGCAGCCCGGTCACGGTGCCGCGCCGGACCGCGCAGCTGATCCCCCGCAGCACCGGCCGGCCGCCCCGCTGCACGACCAGATCGTCGATCTCGACCGCGGCGGCGGAGGCCATCGCCCACTTATAGGGGTAGCCGAGGTCGGACCGCCGGGGGATGACCGGTCAGAGGCGTGTGATGCGTCGTGTCCGCCCGTGCTCGATCTCGAGCATGACCGCACCGAGCACGATCTCGCCGTCGGCGGGCCGGATCGGCGACTGCTCAATGGGCGGCACGCCGCGCAGGCGGTCGATGAACGCCTGCGGATGAAGCCCCTGGATGCCGTCGCGCGCGCCGGTCATCCCGACGTCGGACACGAGAGCGGTGCCGCTCGGGAGTACCCGCAGCTCGAGCGTCGGCTCGTGGGTATGCGTCCCGAGCACGGCCGCCACCTCGCCGTCGAGCGCATGGGCGATCGCCTGCTTCTCGGCGACCGAAAGCGCGTGCATCTCAACGATCGTGACCGGCCCGCCGGGCAGGGCGACCCAGGCCGCGTACGGCTCGATCGCCATGTGGGCGAACGGCGGTGCGACCTCGAGCGCGAGCCGGTCGGCGAGGACGACGACGCGCACGTCCTCACCGGCGGCGCTCACCGTCACGGCACCCCGACCGGGGACCGTCTCGGCCACGTTGAGCGGGCGCACGACACGCTCATGGGCGAGCACGGCCGCCACCTCGTCGCCGTCGAAGGCGTGGTTGCCGCCGGTGATCACGTCGGCGCCGGCGCCGAGGAGCGCCTCCACGGACTCGACGGTCATGCTCGCGCCGTCGGTGGCGGCGTTCTCCGCGTCGACGATCACGAGGTCGAGCGCGTGCTCGACCCGCAGCGCGGCGAGGCGCGCGCACAGCCAGCCGACGGCCCGAGGCCCCACGACGTCGCCCACGAACAGAACGCGCACCACGGCAGTGTGCAACGAAGTGGCGGCTCGGGTGTTACAGGTCGGGTGAGCCGTGCCGGCATCGTCCTCGCCGCCGCCGTCGCCGTCGCCGTCGCCGTCGTGGCTGAGGCGACGCCGGCGCGGGCGGCGACGCCGCGCTGCATCGTGCGCGCGCACGCCATCGTTTCGCTGCGCCACTCGCGGGTGGTCTCCACGAGCGGCGCGCTCGTCGTGTACCGCGTGCGCGGCTCGACGCGGGACACCTACTGGACGTGCCTGCGCGGCCGCGCGACGCGCGGGCTCGTCGGGTTCGACGACGGCTATCAGTCGACGAACAGCGAATACGGCCCGACCACGACCGTCAATGTGATCAGGCTTGCCGGCAACTGGGTCCTGGCCACTCTGGAGACCGGGAACGACACCTATTCGGCCTGCACCAAGTACTCCTCGGGCTGCAGCGGCCCGGACGACACGCTCGAGGCCGTCGACGCTGCGACGGGCGCGCGCGGTGTCATCGCGCACATCATTCTCTACTGGACCAGCCCCGCCGGCGCACAGATCGAGACGCGCTGGCTGCGGACCGCCGTCTCGCCGGTGGGCGCGGTGGCGTGGCTGACGAGAACGACGGCGGCTTCGTCGACCGAGTCCCTCGAGGGCTGCCTGATCGGTGGCTCCGCGTCGCTGACGTGCGCGCCGACGCTGCTCGCCCAGGGCGACATCGATCCGAGCTCGCTCGCCTTCAGCGGGGCGACACTCAGCTGGACGCTCGGCGGCCAGCCCGCGTCGGCGACGATCCCCTGACGCTCGGCCCCGATCTCGCCGTCTCGACGAGGTCGGCCACCAGGCCGGCGATGGCGATCGCCGCCCGCCCGTCGAGGTCCTGCGCGAGCCCCGGCGCCTCGGCCGGCGGCGCGTCCCAGCTCATCGGTCGCCGGCCGCCGCGAGCCGCATCCGCGCGGCGGCGCCGGTGACCATCGGTGGCTCGGCGGGACACCGCGCAACGAGTGCGTCGCGCCACGCAGCGCGCCGATACTGGTCCTCGCGTGAGAGCGGATGGCCGATCGCATCGAGCGTGGCCAGCCAGGCGAGCGCATCGGCGTGGTCGCCCCGCGCCGCCGCCGCGCGAGCCCACGACAGCGTCTGCGCGACGGCCGCGCGGTGCGCCTTCGAGTCGCTCATCCTCCGAGCCCAAGGTGGGTCATGCCCAGCACCCCTCGTGAATTGGCACCCGCGCGACGGTAGTACCACGGCGCGGCCAGGGAGCGTGCGATGTTCGGAATGCGACGTCATGTGGCTGACATACGCACGCGTGCTCCCGGCGAACGCGGAGACGGTGGCGGCCGTCGAGCGGGCTTGCGGCCGGCAAGGAGCGGACTAGACTCCGAGCGGGATGGCTGGAACCCGCCTTCTCGCGCATGACGCGGACCTCCTCGCGGAGGTGACGGATCCGGCGCGCCGCCGCGCGGCGATCGAGGCGGTCGTCGTCGACGAGCTGAGCCTCGGGTCGGGAGACCAGCTCGACGTCAGCTCGCTGACGCAGCGGGGGAGTCTCGGGGCCCTCGTCGTGTCCGGGTTCCTGTGCCGCGAGATCACGATCACCGGCCGGGTCTCCGCCGATCTCGCCGGTCCCGAGGATCTGCTCTCCACGACGCACCTGGAGCCCTCGGGTGGGCTGTTCTCCTACGCCGTCGCGTCGACCGCCCTCGGTCCCACCCGGCTCGCCCTGCTCGACCATGCCTTCTGCGAGCGCGTCGGGCCGTGGCCCGAGGTGATGTGCGCGCTCGTGGAGCGCGCGCGACGTCCCGGGGACCGGGCGGCGCTCGGCCGCGCGATCGCCCGATCCTCCACCGTCGAGGTGAGACTGCTGATGTCGCTGTGGCATTGGGCGTCCTCGTGGTCGTCGGTGGGCTCCGACGGCGTGCGGCTCGCGGTGCCGCTCAGCCACGAGCGCCTGGCCCGCCTGATCGGCGCCGCGCGCCCGACGGTCACGACGGCGATCGGCCGCCTTCGCCAGGCGGGGTACCTCGACCAGCGGCGCAACGGCCGGTGGCTGTTGCTGAGCCCGCAGCACGGGGCCCTGGCGCCCGGTGAGAAGAACCCTCTCGACACGGCGCAGTTCCGCGCCCCGCCGAGCCTGAACGGCCGAGCGCACGTGCGAAGCCCGTGGGACCTGCGCTCGACGAAGCGCGGTGACGTATACACCCGACTCGCCGAGCAGCGCGAGCTCCTGCGCGTGGCGGCCGATCGTCACGTAGCGCAGCTGGTGGCGCTGCGCGAGCGGTCGAACAACCTGCGTGCGACGGCCGAGCTCTCCGAGCTCGCCCGCCAGGCGCGTGATTGGCCCGACGAGTCGCGAGACGACGAACTGCACGCGGTATAGCGGGGACGATGGCACGCCAGGCGGCCGCGCACGCGGACACCCACGGCTCGCGGGAGCACGCCGCCGGGGTCTTCATCGGCGGGTCGGCCGGCGGCATCGAAGCGCTCGCCGAGCTGCTGTCGCGACTGTCGCCGGATCTCGCCGCGCCGGTGCTCGTGGTCCTGCACGTCGGCACGAGCGGCATGAGCCTGCTGCCGGCGATCCTCGACCGGGTCGGCAGCATGCACGCTCTCACTCCGGCCAGCGGCGAGTCGCTGCGCAACGGAGTCATATACGTTGCCCCCCGTGGCCAGCACATGCTCGTGGAGGGCGGGCACGTCGTGCTCAACGAGGGTCCGACCGAGCACGGTCTGCGTCCGGCGATCGATCCGCTGTTTCGCAGCGCGGCGCGGTCGTACGGGGCCAGGGCGATCGGCGTGATCGTCTCGGGGATGCTCGACGACGGCACCGCCGGGCTCGGCGAGATCCGCGCCCGCGGCGGGTGGGCGCTCGTGCAACAGCCCTCCGAGGCGGCGTTCCCGAGCATGCCCGAGAGCGCGATCGCCGCCGTCGACGTCGACTTCGTGCTCCCGGCCGCCGAGCTGGCTAATCGAATCGAGGAGCTCGCGAGCGCGCCGACGATCCGCGATCCGGAAGCCGCGCCGGCCCGGCGCCCGGCGGACGATCCGTTCCTCGCCGAGGGAGACGGACCGGCGCCGCGCGGCATGCGGACGGACATCACCTGCCCGGTCTGCGGGGGGGTCCTGTGGGAGGAGCGCGAGCGCCGGCTGACGATGTACCGCTGCCGCTCGGGACACGCCTACACCGCGAACAGCCTGCTCGCCGCCCAGGGCGAGGGGCTCGACAACGCGGTCTGGCGGCCGATCCGCATCCTGACCGAGCGCGGCGCGCTGCTCCGCCGTCTCGGAGCGCGCGCGTCCCAGGAAGGGCGCGAGCGCTCGGCCCAGTGGTTCGGTCAGCAGGCCGACGAGGCGCTGCGGCGGGCCGCGGAGATGCGCCGTGCCGCGGACACGGACGGCGATCGGCGGACGGCCACCCAGCCGAGCGAGACCCGGGCGATCGAGGCCGACGAATGAGCCGGCCCGTGGCCGAGGGGCAAGCGAGCGAGACCGAGCGGTTCGAGGCGCTGCTCGCCTACGTCCGTGACCATCGCGGCTTCGACTTCACCGGCTACAAGCGGGCGAGCCTGCGCCGCCGCGTGGGCAAGCGGATGGAGGCGCTCGGGATCGGCGAGTTCCAGGACTACGTCGACCAGCTCGAGGCCTCGCCGGAGGAGTTCGACGAGCTGTTCGCGACGATCCTCATCAATGTCTCGTCGTTCTTTCGCGACAAGCTCGTGTGGGACTACCTTGCGGAGCAGACGATCCCGGCGATCATCGCCGCCAAGTCCGCGCGCGAGCCGATCCGGGTCTGGTCAGCGGGGTGCGCCACCGGCGAGGAGCCGTACACGATCGCGATGCTGCTGGCCGAGGCGCTCGGTGAACAGGCCTACCGCGAGCGGGTCAAGATCTTCGCGACCGACGTGGACCCCGACGCCGTCGCGCGAGCGCGCCAGGGCATCTACAACCCCAAGCAGATCGAGCCCGTCCCGGAGGCATTGCGGGGGCGGTACTTCGAGCCGGTCAACGGTCACTTCAGCCTGATCAAGGACCTGCGCCGCTCGGTCATCTTCGGGGTGAACGACCTCATCGGCGACGCCCCGATCTCGCGTCTGGACCTGCTCACCTGTCGCAACACGCTCATCTACTTCAACTCGGAGACCCAGTCGGGGGTGATGCGGCGGCTGCACGTCGCCCTCGCCGACGACGGGGTCCTCGTGCTCGGGCGGTCCGAGCTGCTGCTCAGCTTCGCGGAGGGCTTCACGCCGGTCGACCTCCCGCTGAGGGTCTTCCGCAAGGTCGTCGTCCCACGCATCCGTGAGCCCCTGCAGGTGCTGGCCGGCCAGGTCCTGGCACGGCCCCAGCCCGAGATCCCCGACACCGTGCTCGAGGCGTTCCGGGTGAGCCCGGTCGCACAGCTCGTGCTCGACGTCGGCAACGTGGTGATGATGGGCAACGAGCCGCTGCGGGCGCTGTTCGGCATCGGCGAGCGCGAGGTCGGCTCGAACCTGAAGGATCTCGAGCTGTCCTATCGCCCGTTCGAGCTGCGCTCGCTCATCGACCAGGCGAGCGAGCAGGACGAGCCGGTGTCGGGCGGCGAGGTGTCGTGGTTCGGACGCGACGGCACCGAGCACCATCTCGAGGTCGAGGTCGCGGCGCTGCGCAACGAGGGCCAGCGCACCGGCACGAGCATCGCCTTCCACGACGTGACCCGGTACGTGACGATGACCGACGAGCTCGGTCGATCCAAGCAGGAGCTCGAGAACGCCTACGAGGAGCTGCAATCGACGGTCGAGGAGCTCGAGACGACCAACGAGGAGCTGCAATCGACCAACGAGGAGCTCGAGACGACCAACGAGGAGCTCCAGTCCTCGAACGAGGAGCTCGAGACGATGAACGAGGAGCTCCAGTCCTCGAACGAGGAGCTCGAGACGATGAACGAGGAGCTGCGACTGCGCACCGGCGAGCTCAACCGCGCGACGGTGCTCGTCGAGTCGATGCTCGCGAGCCTCGGCGTCGGGGTCGCCGTCGTCGACCGCGACCTGCGGGTGCAGATGTGGAACGAGCGAGCGAAGGAGCTGTGGGGCGTCGACATCGATGACGTGCGCGGTCGGCACCTGTTCAACCTCGACATCGGCCTTCCCGTCGCCGAGCTGCGCGAGGCATTGCTCGCGAGCGTGGCCGGCGCCGCGACCAAGGAGCAGCACCTGGACGCCCGCGACCGCCGCGGTCGCGACGTCGTCTGCCGGGTGAGGACGGCGCCGCTGGCCGACGTCAGTGGCGCCGTCGCGGGAGCGATCGTGATGATGGACGTCGCCGAGCGGCGCGGCGGCGCGAACGCCGGGTAACTACGCCTCCTCCTCGTCGCGCTCGGGCTCGGCATCCCGGGCGGCCTCGCGCTGCGAGGCGTTCGTCTCCCGGTCGATCTGCGCCTGCTGGCGGCGCTCGGATTCGTGCTCGCGCCCGGTGTGCTCCTCGGCGCGCGCGAGGCGCTCGCGCTCGCGCTCCGCGCCGGTTCCCTCGCGCTCGTCGGCAGCGGACTCACGTTCGTCGGCAGCGGACTCGCGTTCGTCCGCGAGGCGCTCGCGCTCGTCGGCGGCGGACTCGCGCTGATCGGCCAGGCGATCGCGTCGGTCGGCCACGCGACCGCGCTCGAGCAGTCTCTGCTCGTGCTCGGCCGGCTCATCGGGGATGGGCGGTTCGTCGGGCAATCGCGCTCACCATGGCACGGAGCCGTGACGGCTCATGAACGCTCCGGTCGGGCCACCGGGGCCGATGCCTGCCGGTCTGACGATGTCGGCGGTTCCCTCCTGCACCGTCTGCGTGGCCTGGCCGTTGAGGTGGGCGTCTGCCACGGTGGTGAGCGTGACCGTCACCGCTCCATCATAAGATCCGGGCGGGGAGTGCGTGGGGGCGTCAGGCGGGAGATGTGCGCCCCTTGCACGTCGCTTCATGGACCTCCTGGGTGAGGGTGCTCAGTCGCTCGCTGAGCGTATGGATCTGCTCGGTGAGGTCGGTGTTCTTGGTGAGCAGGTCGGTCTGGAACTGTGCGAGCTCGTCCCGATGCTTTGCCGCGGCCTCCTCGTTGGCCTTGTCGGTCCTGGTCTGGGCCTTCTGGGCGATGATGACCAACGCGCCGGTGTAGAACGCAACCCCGGAGAAGATCAGGTTCAACAGGATCCACGGCTCGGGGTCGAACTGGCCGCCGTGTTCCACTGCCTTGATCGTGGTGCTGGCGTAGTGCACCGCGCCGTTGGCGAAGATCCAGGCCAGGATGATCAGTGAGCCGATGAGGACGAACTGCACCGTGCCCATGCCCGAAGCGACGTTCTCGGCCACACGCTCCATGAAGCTACTTCCACCGGCATAGGGCGACGGGTGCTTGCCGCTCCGTCGGTAGTGCGTGTGGTGACGCAGAGGATCGGTCAGGTCCGGCTTCTCCTGTTCGTGCGCCGCGGCCATTCTTGGTTCCTCTCGCTCGCGTTAGATAGTGCCCAGCACGAGCGGGACCGTAGCTGGCGCGGTGGCGTCAACACTGCGCACGGGCCTACGGTCCGTTGGACGACGGGCGACGCGGCCGCTCGATCGCGGATCAAGACGGTGGCCGCCACCCTCTGGCCAGGGTCGTTTGGCCCACCTCGATCAGGTAGCCGTCGGGATCACGGATGTAGCAGCGCATCTCGGTCGCGTGCTTCTTCGGCGGCGTGAGGAATTGGGCGCCTCGCTCGCTCCACTCGGCGTACACCGCTTGAATGTCCGCAACGCGGAGGTTGAGGAAGCTGCTCACCCGATCCGGGTCGGGCGGCGTCTCCAGCGTGACGGTCGGCTTGTCGTCGGTCGGACCTCCTCCGACGTTGATGATGATCCAGCTGTTGGCGAGCGCTACGTACGTCACCTCGTCATTCGCCTCGCCTGAGATGACGGTCCTGCCGCCGAGTACTTCGGTGTAGAAGCGACGGGAACGCTCGACGTCATCTGAAACGATGAAATGGGCCATGACCATCTCCTGGTCGGTGGTGCTCATGCTGACCTCCGTTGCGGGAACTGATTCCATGGTCGTGCCTGACGCTGGCTTCGGTTACAAGCAGGAGAGCAGCTCGGCAACGATCTCCGCCGCTGGCTGTGGCCGCCTGGCGAGCGCGACGCTCTGTCCGGCCCACAATGAGGCCGCGTCGATATCACCGGTGGTACCGACCATCGGTGCCGCCGTCTCGTACCGGAGGATTGGTTCGCCGGAGGCGAAGTGCGCGATGACGTCGCCCTCTCCCGGCCGGCTCCCCAGTGGGGGCCGACCCGCGGCCTCCCACATCTCGGCCGTCGAGTTGCGGATGGCGCGGTGGGGCGCTCCCGGCCACCCGACCGTGTACAGGTCGGGGTACCACTGCGCGTCGGTCTCGGCCGCGGCGATCACACGACGGCGATACTCCTCGTGGATGGGCATCTCCTCGGCAAGCAGAAACCGGGTACCCAGCCACGCGGCCTGCGCGCCCAGCGCGAACACGGCGGCCACTCCGCGAGCGTCGCCGATCCCGCCGGCCGCGATCACCGGCATCGGTGCCACCGCGTCCACGACGGCGGGCACCAAGGGAAGCGTCGCGACCTGACCCCACACGTGCCCGCCGGCCTCCCAGCCCTGCGCCACGACGACATCGACTCCGCTGGCGGCTGCCCGCCGCGCCTCTTCAGCGCTCCGGACCGTGTGCAGAACGACTCCGTCGGCGTCGTGGACCTGCTCGACGTACCCGGCGGGATCTCCCCACATCAGCGACACGATCCGCAGACCGGCTTCAAGAGCCTCGTCAAGGCGACGGTGCTGATCGGAGGCGAGAATCAGATTGCCGCCGAACGGACGATCGGTGAGCGCCGCCGTGTCCCGCACCACGTCTCCGGCGGGAGTGGACCAGGTCAGCGCCAACATGCCGAGCGCGCCGGCATTCGAGACCGCGGCCGCCAGTTCGGCCACCGCCGACATCGGCGCCTGCACGATCGGCTGTTCAATCCCCAGCAGCTCGCAGAGCGGCGTTCGCACCAATACCACCTCCCCTCTCGCTCCGGCTCGCGGCAGCACCCGCAACGAGCCTCGCCGTGGACCCGTCGGGCCAGCGCGGGCACATCGACATTCAGCTATGACTCATACGACGACGGCACCGACTGAGGAGCCCGCTTGTTCCATCCGTGGAAGTCTGCGTAGTCGCCGGCTTCCCAGGCCTCGCGCAGCCCCGCCTTACTCAGGTCCCAGTCCGGGCGGATGTCGCTCGACGCGGCGCGCAGGTCACGCCACAAGTCTGGGAACGAGGGGCGTCCCCAGAACCAGTACCCGTTATAGATACTGTGAATCACCAGCCCCGGCTTGAGCACCAGCGTATGCGGAATCATCGGGTCGTGCTCGGGGTCGGTGTACTCCTGGATGTCGAGGTCCTTCTGGACGATGCGCTCCGGGTCGGACAGGAACGGCCACTGGGCGCCGACCGACGCGCGGAACTCCTGGCTCGAGTGGTGCGTGTCGGTGGAGATCGTCGCGATCTTGGTGTAGGCCACCGCGATCTTGGGGTAGTTCGCGGCAAGCTCGAGATGCTGCTGGTGCTCCTTGGGGCAGTAGTTGCCGCGGGCGAGCGTCAGGATGAGGGGGTCGTCGCCCTGGATCTCGCTCAGGTTGCGCGAGACGCTCTCCTGATCGGGCAGCTCGTAGTCGGGGAACGTGCCGCCGGGTCTGATGTCGGATCGCATGGATCACCGCCTCTTTCGTCGCCTCAAGCGCCCAGCCTTCGCGATGGTTTCGAGCCCCGTCCCGCCGCGAGCTAGCGGAGCGGTCCGAACGCGGCTCGCATCTCTTCTGAGAAGAGTTGCGGCTGTTCCCAGGCCGCGAAGTGGCCGCCTCGGTCGAGCTCGTTGAAGTAGAGGAGGTTGTGGGGATACGCGCGCTCGGCCCAGCTGCGCGGCGCTTGGTAGAGCTCGTCGGGGAAGACGCTGATGGCGAACGGGATCGTGATGTTCTTGGCGTCGAAGAAGTCCGCCTTGTTCTCCCAATACAGACGAGCCGACGAAACCCCGGTGTTGGTCAGCCAGTACAGCGTGATGTTGTCCAGGAGGTCGTCGCGCGTCAGGGCGCTCTGATAGGTCCGGTCAAGGACCTTCTCCACCAGCCCGGGCTGGCCCGTGCCGTCGCCGTGGTCGAGCGCGAAGGCCGCCAGGTCGACGGGTGAGTCCGCCAGCCCGTACAGCGTCTGCGGCCGCGTGGTCATGATCAGCGCGTAGGCCACGTGCTTGGCATAGAAGTTGCTCAACTGCTCGTACGCGCGCAGCTCCTCGCCTGCGAGATCGGATGGCGGCGGGTCGCCTTGCTCGAAGCCCTTGACGAGTTCGGGCGGAGCGGTACCCGGCATGTTGGAATGGATGCCGAGCAACTCCGGCGGGGCCTGCGCTCCCATCGTCTGGGTGACCGCCGCGCCCCAGTCGCCGCCCTGCGCCACGAACCCGGTGTAGCCGAGGCGCTTCATCAGCGCGACCCAGGCACGCGCGATGCGCACCGGGTCCCACCCGGTGCTGGTCGGCTTGGCCGAGAACCCGTGGCCCGGCAGCGAGGGAATCACCAGATGAAACGCGTCCGATGCGCTGCCACCATACGCCTCGGGGTTGGTGAGCGGCTCGATGATCTTCAGCTGCTCGATGACCGAGCCAGGCCACCCATGCGTCACGATCAGCGGCAGCGCATCCTCATGCGCAGAGCGAACATGGATGAAGTGGATGTCCAGCCCATCGATCTCGGTCACGAAATTCGGCAGGGCGTTCAGCTTCGCCTCGCACGCCCGCCAGTCATAGTCCGTACCCCAGTAGCGCACGAGCTCCTGCATCATCGCCAGTGGCACGCCCTGCGAGTCATCGCCGACCGTCTCGCGCTCAGGCCACCTGGCCGCAGTCACGCGCCGGCGCAGCTCGGAAAGATCCGCCTCCGGAAAGCCGACCTGAAACGGCCGAATCGTCTCGTTGCCGCTGCCCGTCCGTTCTGCAGCTTCGGTAGCGGACATCTGATCCTCCTCGGGTTGTGTCGCGCATCTGGGCCACGGTCCGCGGCTCCTCGTTAGGTACCGCGGACGGTCCTCCCTGCTCCGGCTGCTCGCGCCCGTGAACCAACTGGTCGAAACCCTGGTCAGACGTTGCGCTCGGTCAGGTTCTCGTGGATCGCCTGCGACGTTGGCGGGCCCTGGAGACGCCGGTAATCGCAGGAGCGAGAGGGGCCCGGCGGTACGCTCCGTCGCGTGCAGCGGCTGATCGGGGGGAGCGTAGGGGTGTGCGTGGCGGCGCTGCTGGTCGTCGCGTGCGGATCATCGCAGGCGCCGGCCCATCGGTCGGTGTCAGAGATCGTCAGCTGTCTGCGCGCTCGGGGACTGCTCCCTGACGTCCCGGCAGGCGAGATCGGCACGTTCATCACTCCGGGCGGTGAGCAAATCGTTCCCGTGGTCGCGGGCCCAGGTGTCATCGAGGGGATCCTGGTTCTCCCAAGCACGGCCGCGGCCACACGAGGACTGGGTCGCCGCGTACCGGCCGGGTCGCCAGCCGGGTCCGAGGTCCAGGCCGGCAACGTCGTGCTCATCGAAGAGGAGTTGCCCACCGTGTCGCTGGCGGTCAGATCAGCCGTCGAGGCGTGCGCGTTCGGCGCGGACGCGTCGGGCGCGCAGACCTACGCGCCGGCGCCCGCAGCGCTGTCAGCAGCGTCGGGCGGGACGATCCCGCCCGGATACTCCCCCGGCCGCCAGGCGGTGCTCGAATCCGGCTGCCTGGGCTGCCATCGCATCGGCGCTGAGGGGAACTCCGGACCCGGTCCCGATCTGAGCGACATCGGCCGCCGGTTGTCGCGCTCGCAGATCCTCACCACCCTCATCGATCCGACCGCGCCAATGCCCTCATTCCGAAACCTGCCGCCAGACAAGGTGCGTGCGCTCGTGGTCTACCTCTCGGGCCTGCGAGCAGCGCCGCCCGCAGAGCCCGGCAGTTGAGGTTGGGCGCCTAACCGGACCAACAAGAAACCCCCGCCCGAGCGGGGGTTTCTCTAGTGGAGCTAGCCGGGCTCGAACCGGCGACCTCCTGGGTGCGATCCAGGCGCTCTCCCAACTGAGCTATAGCCCCGAGTCGCTCCGCGGGGGAGCGAGCCTCGCGGGCACAGTCTAGACCGATGACGCGCCGGCGACGGGTCCGACCGTTGCGGACGACGATTGTCGATGATCGCCAGGAGCGACCACCCGCCTCACTAGGCTCCTTAGACGGAGGGCCCGCGGATGGGTCCGGGTAGGAGGCACCGCAGGTCATCCATGAGCTTTCGCCGACGCCTGACCATCTTCTTCGTGATCCTCGTGATCGTGCCGATGATCGCGGTGACCGCGGTGCTGTTCCGGCTCATCTCGACCAACGAGACCGGGAAGGCGAACGCCAACCTCGCCGCGCGCACGAAGGTCGCCGCGAACGTGTACGTGCAGATCGCGAACACCCGGTTCGCCGTCGCCGGCGCCACGGCGGTCGCGCGCGACCCGGTGCTCGACCAGGCGCTCAGCACCGGCAACCTCGCCGCAGCCAGCGCTCGGGCGGCTGCGCTCATCGGCACCGACGGCGTCGCCCGCATCGCGCTGCAGCGTGGTGCGACCACGGTGTTCGACGTCGGCGATCCAAGCGCCGTCGCGCCGCTCTACCAGCAGCTGTTCAGCCCCACTCGGCAGCCGCTCGGGCGCCTCGCCGTCTCCACGACGAACGCGGCCCGCTACGCGAGTCAGGTACAGCTCATGACCGGGCTGGAGGTCGTCGTGCGCAACCGCAAGGGCGCGCTTGCCTCGACGCTGCCGGCCGCCACCCCGATCGCGCTGCCGACGCCCGGAGCGACACGCGACCTCACGCTCGGCGGGCGGCCGTACCGGGCCGTCACGCTCAACGCCCGCGGGTTCCTCGGCGAGCCGCTGCAGATCGGCGCGTTGGCCGACCTTGACAGCATTCAACCGAGCGCGACCAACAGCCGGCTGCTCGCCGGCACGCTGATCGCGATCTTCCTCGTCATCGCGTTCGCGTTCGCCTACCTCGTGTCGCGCTCGCTGCAGATGCAGATCGAGGGCTTCCTCGATGCCGCACGGCGCCTTGGCGGCGGCGACTTCTCCGCGCAGGTGCCGATCGTCGGGCACGACGAGTTCGCCGAGCTCGGCGAGGAGTTCAACAAGATGTCGCGCCAGCTCGAGGAGCGGCTGCTCGAGAACCGCGAGCAGCGAGAGCGCCTGGAGGGCTCGCTGCGGCGCATCGGCGAGACGTTCGCCTCCAACCTCGATCGCGACGGGCTGCTGCACATCATGCTGCGGACCGCCGTCGACGGCGTCGGCGCCGAGGGCGGGCGGGCGGTCATCCGCTCCGCTAACGGCGAGCTCGAGGAGCAGGTGCGCGTCGGTGAGCTCAACGGTCACGAGGCGGCGATCGCCGGAGCGGAGAGCGGCGTGCTAGAGGCGGGTACGCCGTGCCAGCTCGAGCTCGAAGGGGTCAGCGCGCTCGGGCACCCGCTCGCCGTGCAGCAGCGCCTCATCGGGCTGCTGTCGGTGGCGCGCACCGACCGGGCGTTCACCGAGGCCGAGCGCAACCTGTTCGACTACCTTGCCGGCCAGGCGTCGGTGTCGCTCGAGAACATCGACCTGCACGAGCGCGTGCAACGCCAGGCCGTGACCGACGAGCTCACCGGCCTGTACAACCATCGCCGCTTCCACGAGGCGATCTCCGCGGAGGTCGAGCGGGCGAAGCGCTTCGGCCAGGACCTCGGCCTGATCATGCTCGACCTCGACGACTTCAAGCAGGTCAATGACCTCTACGGCCACCAGCAGGGCGACCTCGTCCTGCGCGAGGTGGCACGCATCATGCGCGGCGTGTCGCGCGAGATCGACGCGCCCGCCCGGTACGGAGGGGAGGAGCTGGCCCTGCTCCTGCCGGGGACCAACCTCGAGGGCGCGTACCAGCTCGCTGAGCGGCTGCGCCAGGGGATCGAGACGCTCGGCGTCACGGTGTCCGGCCGCGCGGACCACCTGCAGGTCACCGCGAGCCTCGGGGTCGCCGCGATGACCGGCGATCGCGACATCGGGCCGCGCGAGCTGATCGCCGCCGCTGACGCGGCGCTCTATGAAGCAAAGCGTTCAGGCAAGAACAAGACCGTGCGCGCGAGGTAAGGTTTCTCTTCGCGATGGGACTGCTTGACGATGCCATTCGCGAGCACCTCGAGCTGAAACGGCTCCGCGGTGCCGACCCGAGCGACGTGGCGCGCCTGGAGCGCGAGGCGCTCGGCCCCGTGCGACGCGGGGCGGCCGGCCCGGAGGAGTTCGGCGATGACGAGGCGCCCGCGCCACCGCCGTTCGACGCCGAGCACGCCGCCGAGCATCCGCTCGTCGACGACTCGGAGACGCTCATCCCCGGGGTCGCCTCGGCGCCGGTCGGTCAGGACACGGCGGAGATCGACATGGAGACCGTGCTCGAGGCCGACCGCTACGAGACCGAGGGGCCTGCCGAGGAGTACGCACCGCACGCGGAGGCGCCGGCGGTCGAGGAGGAGCGCGCACCGCGGGCGGAGGCGCCGGCGATTGACGAGGACTACGTGCCGCGCCCCGCGCCCGGCAGCGAGGAGCACCTCGCCGCCTACCACGCGCCCGCGGAGGAGGTCGAGCCGCCTGCTGCACCGGCGCCAGAGGCGCCGGAGGAGGAGCCGGTCGAGGACGTACTCGAGGAGACGCCGAGCTTCCTGCAGGAGACGCCCGAGCACGATCGTCTGTGGTTCGAGCAGCAGCCGCCACGCGGCTTCGACTTCGACAAGTAAAGGCGCCGAGGTCCCCTGATCGTCAGCTGATGTAGCCGCGCAGGCGTGCGGCGGCGACGACACGCTCGATGCCCACGGCGTAGGCGGCAGCGCGCGGTGAGATTCCGTCCTGTCCGGCCCGATGGGCGACCTCGGAGTAGGCGCGGCGCATGATCTCCTCCAGCCGCGCGTTGACCTGGGGCTCGTCCCAGCTGAAGTGCTGACGGTTCTGGGCCCACTCGAAGTAGGAGACGACCACGCCGCCGGCGTTGGCCAGGATGTCCGGGATCACGGCGATCCCCCGCTCGGCGAACACCGCGTCGGCGGCAGGGCTCGTCGGCGCGTTGGCCGCCTCCAGCACGACGCGGGCACGAACGGTGTCCGCGTTGCCGGAGTGCAGCACGCCGCCGAGGGCGGCGGGGATGAGAACATCGCAGTCGAGCGCCAGCAGCTGCTCGCTGGAGACCTCCTCCACGTCGGAATGCGCGCCGGCGTACTCGGCGAGGCGGCCGCCCGCCAGCATGTGGGCATAGAGCGCGCTCGGGTCGATCCCGGCCGGAGCGCTGATCGAGCCGGCCGCGTCGCCGACGCCGACGACCACGGCACCGACCTCGCCGGCCAGGCGGGCCACCCAGGAGCCGACGTTGCCGAACCCCTGCAGGACGATGCGCGTCCCCGGGCTCGGCAGGCCGTGGTGACGGATCACCTCGCCGAGCGTGCAGACGACGCCGCGGCCGGTGGCGGACTCGCGGCCGGCGGAGCCACCGAGTGCGATCGGCTTGCCGGTGACGATCGCCGGGTTGTAGCCGTTGAGCTTTCCGTACTCGTCCATCATCCAGGCCATCACCTGTGCGTTCGTATTGACGTCGGGCGCCGGGATGTCGCGGTCGGGGCCGATCAGCTTGCTGATGCGGTCGATGAACTTGCGCGTGATGTCCTGGAGCTCGTCGTGCGTCAGCCGATTGCCGGGGCAGTCGACGCCGCCCTTCGCGCCCCCGAACGGGATGTCGACGATCGCCGTCTTCCAGCTCATCAGCGAGGCGAGCGCGCGGATCTCGTCGATGTCGACCGTCTCGTGGTAGCGCATGCCCCCCTTGTAGGGGCCGCGGGCCGCGTTATGTTGCACGCGGTAGCCGGAGAAGACGTGCACGTGGCCGTCGCTCAGGCGGACGGGGATCTGCACGGTCACCTCGCGGTAGGGGGTGGTCAGCACCGCGCGCACGTCATCGTCGAGCCCAAGGTCGTCAGCGGCGAGCGAGAAGTTGTGGTTGACCGTGTCGAGCGCGGAGAACTCGTCGCGGGGGGCGGCGCCCGGCGGTTCAGGCGCCACGGCATCCACCGGGTGGCCCGTCTCGGCCGGCCCGGAGCGGGCGATCGGTGCGGGGGCCGTGGAGGCGCATCATGCGGATCCTAGACCGGCGGGTGGAGGGCACTGGTCGCTCTCGGTGCTCGCGGCGCGCGCGGGGGGCTGGTCGGCGGGCGAGCGTGCGGGTGGTCCGGGTGCGTGGGCCCGCGGCTACACTCGGTGGCCGCGGGGCCATAGCTCAGCTGGGAGAGCGCCTGCTTTGCAAGCAGGAGGTCACCGGTTCGATCCCGGTTGGCTCCATTTCGGGTTTGGCCTGCAAATAAGGCGGGCCGGGTCAGCCGAACAGTTGCGGCTGTGGCAGTTGTGCGACAGCGGGTACCGCACGCGGGTACCGCTTGGACTGCGGCGGCGCCGCGTCTCCTGCGTTGCGGGCAGGAGGTTGAGGTGCTTCGCCGGCTTGGTTGCGGTTGGGCGCTGTGCGCACGCGAGCTTCGATCTCGTCGCGCAGGAAGACCCAGCGCCGGCCGAGCTTGTGCCCCGGGATGACGCCTCGTCGGGCGAGATCGAGCGCCGTCGAGATGCGAGCGCGAAGCGCAGCGGAGCGGGAGCGTCAGGGAGCCCTTGGGGGCCGGACGCGGCGTCTAATCGCAGTCGAGGTCTCGACGGAGGACGAGGCGCGGGGCGGGGTAGCAACGCGAAGACTGCACTGCGCGCGCGTGACGACAGGCTGTTGAGGCCGGAGACGACCGATCGGGACTTGGTGCCGTCCTTGGCACGGTCCGCGCAGCAGACCTGAGTGCTCCTCGCCCGCAGCGAAGCCGCAGTCAAGGGTCTGCCGCGCAGCGGCCGAGCGAAGCGAGCCCTTGACGGCGGCGCGAGCGGAGGGCACGGCGTGCGCGGCCTCGCGTGGCGCGGCTCGCGATGTTCGTCGGGTGCGGCGAGACGGGACGGCGCTGCTGCTTTCGCTTGCCGAAGCGGCGGCGCGGGCTCCGACGTCCTCCGCGCCTCCTGTTCGTCCGTTGGGGGCGTGTCGCCGCAGCCCGCGGGCACTCCCGTTTGCGTGGGAGAGCGGTACTCCGCTTCGCTGCGCGGTCCGTTGGCAGCCGTTCCGTGCGGAGTGGTGCCCGAGCAGCGGCCGAACGCCGTGTTAGCCGCTCGGCGCTGTGATGGTCACTGCGGTGCCGGCGTTCGGCTGCGACGGAGCGGATCCCGCAAGGCTGCCTGCGCCGGACGCGAGAGAAAAGTCGAGCGGCGTGCCGTTGACGGTTCCAGAGCCCTCGCAGCGCAGGGTGGCCGAGCTAACACCCGCCGGTGACGTGTGGCAGCTAACCGAGCTCGGCGACAGTCCGAATCTGCTCAGCAGCGCCGACGCGGACGCCGCCGTCGCCGGCTCCACGACGATCGGGCTCTGAAAGCAGTCTTTCAGGCCTGGGCAGTTGTTCTCCTCGGTGAATCCTGCCGCCGGTCCCATGCCAGCAAGTGCCTCGACCGCATTGCTGCGGGACACACCGCCGGTGACCATCGCGATCTGTGACCCGAAATGCACGACGGCCGCGAGGGTCAGCACGACGATTGGTATCCAGACCACTCGGGGCACACGGCCGATCACAGGGAGAAGCCAGATCATCACGACACCTCGCCCGGCCGTCGCTTGGGACGGCGGGTCGGCGACCGCTTTGCGACGCGACGGTGGACTGTCCGCGCTGGCATTGCTGTCGGATCGGCTCCCTGCCGCCGACGCTTGACCCCGACGAGATCAACCCAGCGACAATCGAGCGGCCCGACGCGATCCCGGCCCTGTTGACCGCGAGCCCAGTGACTCCCATCTGGCCCCGCTCCGGCGCGAATGCGGACGCGGGAGCGCGCATCGCCGAGGCCCGCTCCGGGCGACCTCGGGCATGCCGAAGGCGGCGTCACGGCCGCCTGCTCACGAAGAGGCCGGAACAGCCCAGTGTCGAGCGCCGGCGCCCGCCGGTCGTGTTGGGGCGGGGTCGCCACGGTCATGCTCTTCGGCGATGCAGAACCGTAGAGGGCCCGGTCGGCCATCTGTGCCGTTGACCGGTCTAGCGAGTGCTTGGTAGCCAAGGGACGGCCGGGCGCGCGTGAGTGCGGTGTCTTGCCGGTCGCCGAGCACGGTGGTGAACGGCTTCAGATGGGCGCGGCGGCGGCCGATGTGCATGATGTGCGCCCCGCGGTCAAGCTGACCTCACCATCTCGCCCGGCGCGGACGCTCGGCATCCTGCTGGCCGGTGTCGCGTTGTTCAGCGTCGGGGTGCTGGTGGCGAACGCCGCGGGCGGCCGGCGCGATGCGTGTCACTACAACGCCTGGATACGCGGACTGCTCAACGAGCGCAGCGCGAGCTGCACGGCGCTTGATGTGCGCTTCGACGCCGGGCTCGGCGCGATGGGGCTGGGCGCGGTCATCACCGCCCTGGCAGTCGGGTTGCTGATCCTCGGCGGCCGACGCGCGGCGAGGTCTGGATCGCCGTGGCCCGCCCGACGCACGGCCGAGGCCGCCGCCCGATGGCTCGACGGTCGCCTGCCGGGGAACGCCCGGGTCCAGCCACGACTTCGCCCCGGCTTCGTCAGCGCACTCGGTCTTGTCCTCGTTCTCGCTGCCGGCACCGGAGTCGCCTCGGCGCGGCACCGCCACAACCAGGACGAACAGACCCACGCCTTCAACCTACGCCTGGCGGCCTTCAACAGAGCCGAGGGGGCTCTCTACAGCCTCACGCTCCCCTCGAGCTTTCGACGCTCGGACTGCGCACCCGCCCAAATCTGCGCACGCACAACCCTGACGCCGACGCAGGCGCTCCCTATCCTCGAACGCCTCATCCACGGCACGGCTTCCCCGGCCGCCGAGAACCCCTTGAACCAATGCCGACCCGGCCGGGTCTGTTTCGACAACGTCGACATCCAGGGATCAATCGCCGGCTACCCGGCCACCGCGTACGCCTTTCGATGGCCGCTCCGCGTGCGACATGGACGTCCACCCGACGGGGCGACCCGCATCACCGGAGCTCCCCCAGGCTCCTACTGGGACGGAAGCAGCGTCGGCATCGGCATCGCCTCGCCCGATCCCTACTGACCAGTCGCGCCGAACGTCACGCGGAACGCACCCACGCCGCCGCGCCCCCAGCAAGGCCGGCCCCGGAGCCCGGCCGGCAGCCTCGACCCACTGAGCGCCCCGGTTCACATGACAACCCAGAACACGCCGCCGATCGAGCGGCGGCGCCCTGCTCTGGACGAGCCGCGCTTCTCGGCATTCGGCGCCGGCGCTGTTCTGCCTCTGGGGAAGGCAGGCGTCTCCGGCGGCGGCGCGATGCGACCGAGGGTCGTCCCGAGCGGAACAGCTCGAGCGCAGCTGTCGCGGGCCTGCTCTTGGTCGAAGGCAGCATGGACGCGGTACTCCTGCGCCCGGGCTCGATAGTGGGCCCTGTGGGCATCGCGTGATAGGACGCGCCGTGCGACATTCGGAGTGCTGGGGGCGGACCGGCGCCCTGAGCTTGAGCGTCTGCGGTAGGGAGCCGATGAGTCGCTCGTGAGCCTCGTCGCACGTATTGAACGCTTCGCTCATCGCGGCACGTCCGACTGTCCCGAGTTTATCGGCGGCCTTCGCGCGGGTGGCTGGGATGCAACCTGGCCGCTTGTGCGTGTCACGATCGCAGGCCCCGGGGTCACGATTGCGCCGACGTGGAGCTTCTTGCGGTTCTTCGTGGCGACGTATCGCATCGAGTGGAGCGACGTGGTGCGGATCGACGTGCTCGTTGGGCCGTTGGGAGCTGCGCACGGTGTGCGACCCGCTCTGCGCCGTCCCGTGCCGCCCGCTCGACGCCGCGGGCTCGCCTTCGTGTGGGCGGGCCCGACACGCCGGCCGATCATCGGGCTGCTGTCGAAGGACGTCGACGCGTTCCTTGCTTCAGTGCCGCTTGAGATCCCACGGCAGCGGCGGCGCGGGTTCATCTTCTGGCCGTGAAAGGTCGGCTGAACAGGCACGCCGCCACCGCGTGGCCGCTGTTCCCCAATGAACGAGGCGGGTGGGCCAGGCCGCGACTGGGGGACGCCTGCATCGCCAGGGAGCAGAACAACGCATGTGCGTTGGTGGCGCTGTTCGGACAGGATGGTGTTCCGCTCGCGTGGGCCCGTTAGGGTGAGATCGTGACGATCGAGACATCGCGCGCGGGAGTCGGCCTCGCGCGTGCCGCAGATGTGGGTTGCGAGGAGCCTCGGTGACGGGCCTCACCGAGGCCGTCGCCAGCCCGGTGCTGCAGCGCGAACTCGAGTCTGACGAGCGCGTCCTTTGGGGCGGTCGTCCCGATAGGGGCAGGTGGTTCATGCCAGTGGATTGGCTGCTCGTCCCTTTCAGCCTGTTCTGGTGTGGGTTTGTGGTGTTGTGGGAAGCGCTGGCACTGACGGCTGTCGGGGCCAAGGGCGTCGGAATCGTCGGGTACGCATTCCCGCTGTTCGGCCTGCCCTTTGTGATCATCGGTCTGTACCTCGTGTTCGGACGCTTTCTTGTGCGTCGCTGGATACGAAATCGAACCTTCTACGCCTTGACCGACAAGCGCGCGATCTGCGTGGCGCCGTCACTGCCGGGCAGTGGCTCGGTCACGTCGGTGTGGCTGGCGGGGTTCCCGGCCGTGGAGACTCGCCTGGTAAGCGACGGACGCGGAACCGTCTCGATCGGGTCGTTCCCGGTGGCCCAGCGCTGGCTTGCGGCGGGTGCTGGGTGGCCCGGCGCCCGGATCCTGACCGGCAACGCCGTCGTGTTCTCGGGCATCGGCGACGCGGCGAACGTTTCCGTGCTCTTACGGCGGCGCCTGGCCGAGCTTGCTCCCACCCCGTCCGGAGCGTGAGAACCCGCCTGCCGGCCCTCGCACGGGGCTGAATCGCCTCCTCACGGGCGCCGCGCACGCCGGTCCGACGAACGGTGCGCTGGATGAGGCTCGGCTGTATCCGCTGGCGCTGCCGGGTCTCCTGCTTAACCGCGAAGCGGACGTCTGTCCGCCCCGCCCCCGGCGCGCGGCACTCGTCCAGAGCAGGCACGGGAGTCGCGCGTGCTGGCTGTCCTGCCTTCTTGCAGACGCGGAACCGGCGTGTCCGGGAAGGTGCGCGCGCGGGTGAGCGTAGCCGCGTTCTATCTCCCAACCCTCACTGAGCGCTGAACCTTCACGGCCAGACGCAGTCCGCGCGCGAACCACACGACCATACGCAACCGGAGGTTCTCCTCCTGATGGAAGCGCCTGATGAAATCGTCGAGTGCCGCGATCATTGTGGCCGGGTCGTCCATTGTGGCCATTCGCCCGAACAGTGAGGCGGCCTGGGTGGCGCGGGCGTCAGACGATGCGCTCCGCTCCGCGCGCTTGGCTAGGCTTGCAAAGCCTGCCGCGGCCGGCTCGCCTGCGGATGTCGCACGCGTCAGAGACAGCACGCCTTGCCGAATTCGACCGAGTTCCGCCATCGTCGAGGCCCGGTCCAGCTGGGCGCGCGCGAGCAGGCGAGCGGCTGCCAGCGACGGATCGCCACCGAAGCGGTCGATGACCGCGTCGCAGACCCGTAGCGCCTGCTCATGACCGCGGACATACGCGTCGGCGTCACCTACCAGCGTCACACGCCGCCTGACAAGGTCGCCGACTACTCCCAACCGCTCGCCGGCGACGCGCTGCAACGCCCCGCTTCTGGCGGCGACGGCCGAGCGCCGGGCGGCCCGGAACCTGCTGGTGAGCGCCGCGAGACCGTGTAGCGCGATCTGCCCCGCCCGGCTCGGGCGGCGAGGCCAGCCCCTCAGCGCTCTCGCGACCGTGAGCACCACATCGGCGATGAGTTCGCGGGTGCGGACGTCCACTTCGCTCTCAAAGCGGGTGAGGAGCTCCTCGAGCGCTGCGGCCGCGTCCTCTCCTCGATCGGCACTCAGCAGCCGTAGCGCTCTAACGCCCAGAGCGGCCGCAACGAGGCCTCGCCGTCCAGGATCAGGATCAGAGGCGTCATCGCAGCGCGCGAGCAACTCATCTACGGCGCTCAGGGCGTCCTCGGTCTGCTCAGACTCGCCGAGAAGCAGGACCTTCGCGAACATCGCGTCGTCGACGGCATTGCTGTACGCGTGATCGGTCTCGTGACGCGCGATGAAGCCGTCGTAGGCCACCAGGGCCTCGCGGCACGCTCGCTCCCTGACCTCCACACCACCAGGCCCGTCTGCGCCGCTTATCGCCCGGTCGAACGATGCCCTTCCGTCCGCGAGACGATCAAGCTCGACAAGCGCCTTGCCCTTCTCGATGCGCGCTACCGCCACACGCCGACGCGCGCCGGGATCATCACTTTCGCGCTCGCGGCCTATAACCGCATCGCACTCGTCGAGCCACCGCTCCAGTTCACCCAGGTCTCTCATCGCGCGCGCCGGCCGCCACCCCGCCCGCGCAGCCTACCCGCCAGCCCTAGGGACAACCCCAGTCCCGGCGGCTCGCCCTGCGACTACCGCATTCCACGGGAGCAGAACAGACGCGGCCCCGGACGGTCGGCACTGGCGATCGTCCAGAGCGGCACTGGTGAGCTGTGCCAGCCGGGCTGCCGCTTATGTCCACGAACAGGACCGTGAGGTCGCTTATGGGCGGAGGGTCCGTGCTATGAAAGACTCGCGGGCACCCATGTGTGGACGGGCGCTCGGGAAATGTCTCGGACTGGGGCCGGCGCTGCTGGTCGGCGCCGTGGCGCTGTGTGCTGGCGCGCCCGCTGCTGCGAGCGCCGACCAGGTGCCATGTCCCATCCCGGCCGTGCTGACGACGAACGTCGCGATCGTTGGGCTGCCATGGCAGGGCGTCGTGGCCAACTTCTGGTGTCTGACCGCGGGCGACCAGTTGACCAACGTCACGATCCATTGGAGCGGCGGCGGGACGTCGGCGGGCGTCGTGAGCTATTCCCAGCCGTCGCTGCAACCGACCACAACAGGCGCCGGCGCTCCAACCGAGGAACTGCTGATGACCGCCACGGTCACCGGGGCGCACACGTATGAAGAACCGTCGCAGACACCCGCGACCTACGTGACCGCAACGGACATGCCGTCGGGCGCTCAACTGACCGAGGGCATCACCACTACGGTGCTCGCTCGCCTCACGGGCTTGCCGTTGAACGTACACGTGAGGCGACGCCGCGCCTTCGATGGCGTCGTGGCGAGATTCGTAGTTGTCCCGCGCCCATCGTTGAAGACTGTCACTGCGACGATCAGCTGGGGCGACGGCTCGAGCACGATCGGGACCTATCGTCGGCAGGCGCGGACGCTTACGCCGTGACAGGCGCACACCGCTGGGAGCATGCCGGCAGAGACGCAATCACGGTCTCGCTCAGGGTTGCCAATCCGCCGGGTGGACCCCAACAGGTCGTCGTCGTCCACAGCCACGCCATAGTTACGCGCTAACCGGCGACGGACGCCCGCTCACGCGCAAGGCAGAACTCCAGCGGCCTTTCGTGCCCGTGCCCGGCGATCGTCCAACTCAGGACTGTGCCTCGGGGCCGCTCACGCGCCCGCCCTCGAGTGAAGGCGGTCGTCGGCCATGACACCTGGCCGGCAGCTCGGCGCGCCCCGTTCGTCGCTCCGAAGCGATCGTCCGTCGGCCACCCCCAGACTCGTCGTCCGGAAGCTAGTCGACCTCCGCGGAGGTGGTTAGGCGCAAAACGTCGTACTTGCCGGAGATCGGTTGAACCTTGCCGTTCGCGTCTTCGAACTCGAGCTTCGGGATTTCCCCTCATGTCCCGGGTCTGGAAGACCGTAGCCTGAGCCGGGGGTCTTCTCGGTTGAGCGGTAGGCGTATGCGAGACTCGCACATTCAGCGTGAGACGCGCCGTGACGGTGGCCGCCCGATCCGGGGCAGTGCCGGGTGCTCGACGGTTATGTGCTGCAGGGTTGTCGTAATGACTAAGACCCCCACGTGCCACTGCCGGCACCGGCCGGTCGAGACGTCGCAGGTTGCGGTCGCCATCCCGTTGGTGCTCCCGCCGATTGTGCATCGGTAGGCCGCAGATGACCGCCGGGCCGACGAGGTCGGCGAACAAGCGTAGGCGGACAGCGGCGCGCGTGTCAGAGCCGCGAACCCGTAGGACGCGCTCCGTGCCTGTGAGGCCGTTATGCGCCCCGCGCCTGAGCGAGCCTTCATCACGCTCGCGGCACGGGCCGCGAATCCGGGTCGAGCCACGTATGCCGCAGCCTGTCGCGCCACGAGAGCGCCGAGCGTATCTGCGGGCAGCCGCGTGGAAGCCGAGCCGCAACCAGCGACGAGCACCGCGGTGAGAACCGCGGCAAGAGCGATGGCAAATCGCACCCTATTCACAGTCCCATGATCGCGCGCATGTTGGACGTAGCGGCGACCAGTCGGCGAATGCCGCCGGGCGCACGCGAACCCGCACACCGGGCTCCGAAGTGCCCAGCCACGGCGGCGATTCGGTCTGTCTCCCCGACTCGAGCGTCAGCCTGCAGCAGGCGACGTGGCCTCTCGGACGATCACAATCGTCACGAGGGCGGCTCGAACCGGACGAGCGCTTCGCCGACCAGGGAGGCGCGCCGAAATGCCCGCCCCGCGTCATGGCTGACGACCGCTTTCGGCCCGAGGGCGGCCGCGTGAGCGGCTCCGAGGCACAGTTCCGAGTTGGACGAGCACCGCGCGCATGCGGTCCGCGTCGGCGCTGTTCCGCTCCGGAGGAAGGGAGGCGTGTCCGTCGGGGGCGCCGTCGGACCCAGCGATCGCCCTTCGGAGGACCACGCGGGCGCCGCGACGGCCTACGTGCCTGCGGTGTGAAAGCGATCGGCCGTAACACGGGCGGCGGCAGATCGGCGTGACCCCTGCGTCGCCGAAGCGATCGTCCGAGGCGAGACGGGGCGAGCCTGGAAGCGATCGTGGGACATCGGCAGCGAGGTCTCGGGTTGGAATGGGCATACCGCCGCCGGTTCGCGCACACCGACGGCTCGCCGCACGCCCCAGGCGTTGCGCGCTGAGGAGTCCTTGCGATGTCGACGAGGTGCGTGTAGGCTCGCGAAGGGGTCGGTGCGATCCCACGAATACGCCTGACACGGGAGATGACGACGGACATGAGTGAACCGGGAGACGGGGCGCTTGATGCATTGACGGACGACGCTGTGGCCGATCTCGCTCCAGACGAGACGAGCACGTCGGAAGTCGTGGGCGGCGGCGATTGGGGCCAGGGCCCCCAGAGCGGACCGAAGGGCGGCAACAACCCAACGACCGGGGGACCGTCGAACGATCCTGGTCAGCACACCTGAGCGGCCGCGCGGCGCCGGCTCGCGCGCTCGAGGCGCCTCGCCGCCGCGCCTATTCGTGCCGTGGCGGAGCGCTCGTCTGGCGCTCGCGATCGGCGTGATCGAGACGTCGCCGTAGCGCTCGCCGCACGAACCCTGCCGGATTGGGAAAGCAGCCGGCCTTCGTCGTCAGGCCCGGCCGGCCTAGTGCGGCTTCGCGCTGGCCACCCTGAGCGCCAGTTGCGGGTAGCGCCGACATCCGAGCGTGAACCAAAAAATCGCCAGCATCGTCGCCAAGGGTGGGTTCCCGCACACAAGCTGGGCCTGGTCGTGCTCGGAGAGGTCAAGTGTGAGCCTGCGACTGCGACACCAGTCGATCTTCGCGCGCACCGTATGCGTCCCGGCGCTAACGGCGAACGTTTGAGCCTCCCCTTCAGACAACCCGCCCACCGCCTCGCCATCGATCACGATCACGAACTGCCTCATCCGACTCGCGTAATCGCCCGCCGGGCGCACGATCCGAATGCTGGCACTCGCGTGCGGTCCGACGGTTCGCCGCGGCTGGTCGCTTTCCGCTGCGTGGTCCACACGGGCGCCCGAGACCGGCGTCTGGTCGCGAGATATGCCAGCCCGAATCCATAGGTGCGCGACGCCGATCGCCGCGACTGCGACGAATCCCAGCGCAACACCGTCTACCTTCCCGACCGCGGCGCTCAGCACTACGACAACGACAGCCGTACCGACAACCACGGTCAGGCGCTCGCGTCCATATGGACGACAAGGCGGTCTTGCGGGTCCGACCTCGCGGCATCCTCACGAACGTCGGCTTCGCCCGTGCGTCGGCGCGACGCCGACCGCGCCTGTGGTCTGTGACGCGATGTGCCGGGGATCGCTTCGAGCTTCCCGCCTTCGCGGCGGCTGGGACATTGCCTATAGATCGCCGGGCCGCACCGCGACGCCAAGCCGCGCAACTCCGCGAATGAGCCGCTCGTCCAGCGTGACGAGCTTGCAACCGAGGTCCTGCGCGAGTGCGACGTAGTGGGCGTCGTAGGTCTTCGCCCAGCCGAGCTCGTCGGCCAGCCGCCATGCCGCTTCGGTCAGCCCGGGCGGGTCGCGGATCTCCACCGGCGCGCGCAGCAGTCGCGTGAGCATCGCCCGAGCATGCGGGGCCGTCAGCTGACGGCGCCACGCCAGCTCATGCAGCACCGAGCTGGCCTCGACGGGCATGAGCGGTGGCGCGATCAGCTCGTGGGATTTGAGCCGAGCGAAGCCAAGCTCGTTATGGCTGGCCGCGACGGCGACCGAGGCGTCGAGCACGACGCGCACGGCGATCAGGGGCCGCTGCGCGAGAGGTGCAGCGCCGCGACCCAGTTGGGAGCGGGTGACCCGTCATCGCCGACGCGCCATTCCTGCGGCAAGGGCGACATCGGGTACAGCTCGTCCAGGATCGGACGCAGATCCTCGTCCTCGATCATCTGCTGGCGTCCAACGCGGTGGGCCGCCAGGCGGCCGGAGCGGATCCAACGCCGCACCGTCTCGGGATTGCGACCCAGGCGATCGGCGGCTTCGGTGACAGTCAGCATGATCGCCCGATGCTACGCGGCGCCGCGGATGCCCGACGCCGGCTCTGGGGTCGTCTGAGCGAACGCCCGGTTCAGCGTGTCGACGTCCTGTGGGCGCGCCTTGGCGTGCAGGTAACGCTCTGTCGTGCTCAGGCGCGAGTGGCCGAGGAACGCCTGCACGAAGTGCGCGCCGGCCTCGCGCGCGACGAGCGACCCGGCGGCGTGGCGCAGAGAGTGAAAACGCAGCGCCCGCAGTCCGGCCGCATCGCGCGCGGCCTTGTAGCGTCGCCGCAGCGCCGACCCATCAAGGGGCCGGCCGAGGCGCGAGCAGAAGACATAGTCGTCGCGAGAGACATACGCCTCGCGATCAGCGAGGCGCGCGAGGGCTCGCGCCGCGGGGTCGGCAAGCGGCACGAATCGTGCCTGCCAGCTCTTCGTCGGACCCTCGACTCCCGCGCTGACCGCGCGGTGCACGATTGCCCGTCGCGCCACCAGGTCGACGTCCTCCCAACGCAGAGCAAGCAACTCGCCCAGACGCATCCCCGTGTAGGCCGCCACACGGTAGAGCTCGCCATCCTGGCGATCCTCCCACGCGCGCCACGCCTGCTCGTCCTCCGACAGCTCGCCGGGAGGCGGCGTGCGATGAGCGCCGACCTGTGCCGCGCCAGCGAGCGCCTCGACCTCGTCCGGCTCGAAGTAGTCGAGCACCGCGGGCGGCATCTCGCGGCGCTTGGTGGTCGTGCTCACCGGGTTCACACCGAGCGCGTACGTGTCGTCGCGACACGCGTAGCCGAACATCGCTGCAAGCACCTGGCGGTGCTTGTTGACCGACCGCGCGCTCATTCCGCCGCGGTCCAGGCCCCGCAGGAATGCCGCGACGTGCTGCGACGTGACACCGCGCAGCCGCAGGTCGCCAAGTACTGCGAGTATCCGTCCGGGGTTGTGGCCGTCGCCGCGCCTGTGCGGCGTCCCGGGCTCGGTCAGCAGGTAGCGGTAATCGAGCAAGGTCGATGGCTTCACGCCCTTCTCCCGCTCGAGATAGTCAAGCCATTCGGCGGCCAGCTCGCGCACCGTGACGCCGCGCCAGCGCCGCTCACGCGCCTCGTCCTCAGCGGCGACGCCTGCCGCGTCGTGCTCGGCGATGAGCTGAGCCATGCGCACCGTGGCCTGCTTCTCGTCATACCAGCCATCGGGCACGCGCCCGCGCCGGCGCACCCAGCCTCCACTTGCGTCCTGCTCCAGCCACGCCGGACCGATGCGGCGCTTCACCTGGCCGCCCGCGCGGCGCCACTTCGCCTCGTAGAAGGGGCGACCGTCGACGCTCACACGGACGACGAGGGCACCCGTCGCACCTCTCACGAGTAGCCCCACGACGCATCGAACACCACGCTCATCTGGCCCAGGGTACCACGAGGGTACCAGTCCCGTCGGGTACCGCAACGGGTACCGCTCCGACCGAAATAGCCAGCTATATCGGCGTTATTCTCACAGTACCGAGCCGCATCTGCGAGCTCCGGTGGGCCATCTACGGCTTTGCAAGCAGGAGGTCACCGGTTCGATCCCGGTTGGCTCCATTTGTCGAAGCGCCTGCAAACGGGGACTGTTGGAGGTCGCGGCGCGAGCCTCGTCCGAAGACTCGATGAGCCGGGAAGGCGGCTTCAGTCCCCGGTGGTCCCCGATGCGCGACGTCCGTCCGGGTTCGGCGTTCATCCGTCGGATGCCGAGCACGCACCAGACGCCGGGCAGCTGAAACGCGCGGCGGTCGAAATCATCGACGTCCTCGCACCAGGTCTAGTTGCGCTTCGATCGCGTCCCTATCGGCTCCCTCCGCCTTCAGGCGGACGAGACCGTCGAACGCGCCCGGAGCCAGTCGGCTTGGCGTCCAGGGCGCGTGACCGCGACGAAGCCGTAGGAAGCGAGCGTGTGGACCGCACCCAGTGCGCCCAGACCGTTCCCCTTGTTCAGGATTGGCCGTGCGAGTTTGACATCGGCCCGCCCAGGCGCGTTTGAATGGCTCTATCCCGCGCCAAGCTGTTCGGTGACTATTGCAAACGGGTGGGCCGTCACTGGTGGCTGCTCGTCGTGGGTGCAATTGGTGGCCTACTCACGATTGGATCGCTAGTGACCTCGATTGTCGTCCCCACGTGGCTTGGGTTGGTGATCTTCATTGGCGCATTCTCGGCCGCACAGTTCCGAGCGTTTGCAGACGTGTTCCGGGCGCCGTTGCGAGGGGTCGAGTTTCGCAACCAGACGCTATATGTCGCCGACATCGGTCGCGACCTCGGCGAGGGGACCGGCTTCATCGTTTCGGGACGTACGTTTGACGACTGCACGATCAAGGGTCCGGGCTTCATCGTCCCGATGAACTCCACGTTCGAACACGCCGGTTTTGCGGTTGACAACACGGACGATCTCGTGATCGTGGTGCCTGATCGAACACTTCACGGCGGGGTGGTCGCGATGGGCTGCACATTTTGTCGGTGCAGGTTCGAGGGTGTTGGCCTCATCGGGGGGCAGCCGTTATTAGACGGGCTCCGCGGCGCCACGAATCTCAATCCGGGACGAGACTGAGCGGCTGCTCACGGCCCCCGGAAGCCAAGTCCGCAAGTCGTTCATCGCTTCGCTTGGCCGCCGTTCGGTCACCACCGTGGGTCCGCTGCCCGACTGCGCACACCGGCCGTGCGGCCGAGCGCAAACGCGCCCGGCCACGGGACCGCTCACTAGCAGGCCGATTGGTAGGCCGGTATCGAGGTGCAATTCCCACTCAGCGTGTTGAACGATCCCGCGAGGATCGCGCCGTAGTTGGCCGAGGCAGCGGTCGTGTTGCCCTCGCCGGCGACGATCGTGGTGAGCTCGCCCTCGGCGTTGTTCTGGTAGCCGCCGGCGACCGAGCTCCAGACCCCGGTGGCGTTGCTCTGGTAGCCGCCGCTGATGGCGGCGTAGTTGGCGCCGGTTGTGCCTATGTCGCCGCCCGACACCGAGCTCGCCTGGTCATTGGCGGTGTTGTGGGCCCCACCGGATACGGCCGCATACGACCCCGCGGCGGAGTTGAAATTACCGGCGGTGACCGTCGAGTAGTTGCCGCTGGCCTGGCCGTTCGCGCCGCCGCTGACCGAGGCCTCGGTGCCGGAGGCCGTGTTCGTGGTACCGCCGCTGACGCTGGCCTCCGAGCCCGAGGCGTTGTTGTTGTCGCCGCCGACCGCCGTCGCCTCCGAGTTGGTGGCCTGGTTCGAATCTCCGCCCGCGGCCAGGGAGTCGCTGGCGGAGGCCGCGTCCCCGGAGCCGCCGGCGACGAGCGCGTTCGCCCCGGTGACCGAGCCGCTCTCGCCGCCGACGAGCGCGGTCGAGCTGCCGTTCGAGAGGTTGTCGTAGCCGCCGGCTGCCCAGGCGCCGTAGATGCCCTCGGCGGTGTTGCCGTTGCCGCCGCTCACCGAGGCGTCGCCCCCGGAGGCGGTGTTGCCGCTGCCACCGGAGACGCTGGCGTCTTCGGCGGTGGCCTGGTTGGATCCGCCGCCGGTGATGGTGCTGTTTTCGCCGTTGGCTTGGTTGCCGGTCCCGCCGCTGACCGAGGAGAAGTCGTTGGTGTAGGACGTGTTGGTGCACACCGAGCTGATCGTCGAGGTTCCAGGGCCCGCCAGGTTGGAGCAGCCGCCATCAACACTTGAGTCCAGTCCGCTGGCGGTGTTCGCATACCCACCAGCCACCGTGGCGAAGGCCCCAGACGCGCTGTTGAGAGCGCCACCGAGGATCGACGCGTACCGGCCACTGATCGAGTTGCCATAGCCCGCGAGAATCCCGCCGTAGCTGGAGTAAGCCTGGCCGCTGGTCCCCAACACAACGTTGTGCGACCCGGTCTGGGCTCCCGGGCTGGGGTCATAGCCAACGATCAGGTTGCCCTCCCCGTTGACCGTGGTCTCAGACCCCGACCCGTCGACCACCTGGACGTTGACCGTGGAGAACTCCACCGTCGGCTTACCCCCCACGCCCGAACTGACATAGGTCGGCGCCAACACCGGCGTCCCCGACGCACAACTCGGCGAGGACCCCGTTCCCCCAGACGTCACCGCCGCACCCGCCGTCGTCGGCACACACTCCCAACCCGGCGTCACCGCCTGAGCCGAGGCGGCAAACCCCCCCGAGCACATCAAGACCAACAGCGCGACGACCGGCCGGTGAAACCGCATGTCTGCCACCCCTTGTTCACGACACGCGCCCGCCCGTCGCGGGCGACACTAAGCCGAGCATATGGGACCCCAGGCGCTGAGCGACCCCCAACCCGGCCCTGGAGGTAGGCGTTCAGCATCTTGGATCTCTGTCGTGCCGGGGCGTGAGTTCTCCTGAGCGCGCCGCGGGATTGTGCGCTGTGGGAGGATGCGGGGCGTAGCGATCTGCCCTGTCGGCGCCGGGTCGTGGGGCTTTGCGCGGTCGCATCTCCGGCGGGCAGACGGTGGTTATGGTCGCGTCAGGGGCGCGTGTCTGTTGGCGCGGCGTGTGTCTTTCTCCGAAAGGTGATCGTGATGCATGAACGCGTGCTGGGTCGGCGAGCGCTGGCCGTGAGTGTCGCTGGGCTGTTGTGGGTAGGGGCCGGAGTCGCGCAGGCTCAGGCGGTGTCGATTTGTGTTCCGGCGACCGTGGGTGCGGCCATCACCTCGGGTGGTACTGGGGGCACCCCGTCGTGCTCCTCGGGCACTCCCGTGTTGTTGCCGTCCACGACGGCTGAGCAGCAGACGCTGATCTCGATTCTGCCCGACGTCAACTATGAGGCGTCGGGGATCGGTGGGAAGCCGACGATCCAGTTCTCGGGCGTGAATCTGCAGGTGATCAACGGGTCGGGGTCTGAGACGACGGTCAATGGCGAGGGGAACCTGATCATCGGGTATGACGCGGGACCGGGCACGCAGACTGGGTCGCACAACCTCGTGCTGGCGACTACGAACCAGGCGTACTCGAGCTATGGGGGCATTGATGCTGGGTATGGCGATTCGATCAGCGGCCCGTACGCGTCGGTTCTCGGCGGGGCGCGAAACGCCGCATCGGCGGCCTACGCGACCGTTACTGGCGGCTACCGGAACGATGCCAGCGCGGTGGCCTCCAGTGTGAGCGGCGGCTGTTCGAATCTCGCCGGGAGCGGGACGCCGACGGTCAGCGCGGTCTGCACGGCGTCCTCTCCCGGGTATTTCGCGTCGGTCACCGGCGGCACCGGCAACCAGGCCGGCGCGGAGAACAGCTCGGTCTCGGGCGGCGCGTTCAACCTCGCGAATGACCGCTACACCTCGATCACCGGTGGGTGCGACAACCTCGCCGCGCCCACCGGCACCAGCGTGCTGACCCTGCCCACCGGCCAATCCTGCTTCACCGGCGGCGGGGCGGAGTATTCCGCGATCAGCGGCGGCGTGAAGAACACCGCCTCCGGCGTTGATGCGGCTATCAGCGGCGGACAGGCCAACGCCGCCAGCAACGGCGGCTCGGTCAGCGGCGGCTTCTCCAACACCGCGAGTGGCGCCGCCAGCTCGGTCAGCGGCGGCACCGCTAACGACGCCAGCAGCTACACCAGCTCGGTCAGCGGCGGCGTCAGTAACGACGCCAGCAACCAGTTCAGCTGGGTCGGTGGCGGGGCGGGCAATAACGCCTCCGGGTACCAGGCGTCGGTCAGCGGCGGCTACTTGAATACCGCCAGCAACGATTGGAGCTCGGTCAACGGCGGCGACGACAACACCGCCAGCGGCTACCACAGCTCGGTCAACGGCGGCCTGCATAACACCGCCAGCACTCAATACTCCAGCGTCGGGGGCGGCTGCTCAAATGTCGCCGGCACGAGCGCGCCGTCGGTCAACGCGGACTGCACAAGCAGCAACTACGCCGGGGACTTCGCGTCGGTATCCGGCGGGGTGGGCAATCAGGCGGGCGCGCTTGATGCGAGCGTGTCAGGCGGCGCATATAACCTCGCCGATGATCTGTTCACCTCCATCAGCGGCGGCTGCGACAACCTGGCCGGCCCCCGCGGCGACACGCTGGCCGTGCCTAGCGGGCAGAGCTGCACGACCAGCGGCGCGCAATACGCGTCGGTGACCGGCGGCAGCGACGACGTCTCGTCCGCGCCCGACGCGACGGTCAGCGGCGGCTACAACAATGATGCGAGCGGCGGGTTCGGCTCGGTCAGCGGCGGCATCGCCAACACCGCCGGAAACTCCTACAGCGCGGTCAGCGGAGGCGACGGCAACCAGGCCAGCGGCACCGTGGCCTCGGTCAGCGGCGGTTACGCCAACACTGCCAGCGCCTACGGATCCAGTGTTGGCGGTGGCTGCTCAAACCTCGCCGGCGGCGCCGCGCCCTCGATCAACTCGGCCTGCACCAACAACACCAACTACACCGGGGACTTCGGGTCGGTGTCCGGTGGCGTGGGCAACCAGGCCGGCGCGCTGGACGCCAGTGTGTCGGGGGGCGATGACAACAGCGTGACCGGTCTTTACAGCTCGGTCAGCGGCGGCGCGGGCAACAGCGCCACCGCCGCGCAGGCGAGCGTCTCCGGCGGCCAGTACAACCTCGCGGGCGACCCGCTGGCCAGCATCGTCGGCGGCTGCCACAACGTTGCCGGCAGCTCCCCGATACTTACCGGCACGTGTGCGGGCAGCGCCGTGGAGGCGATCCTCGGAGGCTACGAAAACAAGGCCAGCGGCCAATTTGCGACGATCGCCGGCGGCCAGTTCGGCACGAGTTCGGCCTTCGCCTCAATGGTCTCCGGCGGCCAGGACAACACCGCCTCCGGTGGCAGCGCCTCCGTCAGCGGCGGCGGCGGCAACACCGCCAGCGCCAGCGACAGCTCGGTTGGCGGCGGACAAGCCAACATCGCCAGCGGTGCTGACAGCTCGGTTGGCGGCGGAGAGTTGAACCTCTCAAGCGGCCCGCGAGCGTTTATCGGCGGCGGCTGTGAGAACCTCACCGGCACCGCCACCGCACCGGCCTCCATATGCGACGCCACCGGCGAGGAAGCCATCCTCGGCGGCCAGCACAACACCGCGAGCGGGACCTACACCTCGGTCAGCGGCGGCGCCGTCAACACCGTCCGCGGCGGCTGGAGCTCGGTCAGCGGCGGTGTCAACAACACCGTCAGCGGCCCGTACAGCTCGGTCAGTGGCGGCAACGCCAACACCGAGAACGGCAGTGAGAGTTCGATCCTCGGTGGCCAGGGCTGGTCGCTTGCCGCCAGCGAGGTGACCTGCCCGCCGTTGCCGGGCACCAGCAGCTGCTCATAGCCCACGGTGGCCCCGGTGTCTGGGCGTAGTCTGGTCCAGACACCGGGCCGGGGTCGGAGGGTACAGACGCCGGTATCCGTCCGGCAACTGACGCCAACTCGCTCGGCCGCCCCCCGCGGGTGCCCACGGCCGAGCGACGGATAAGAGACCGTGCGACCCGCCCGGGTTGCATACGGGGACTGCGTCCCCGTAATCCGACCGAATCAGGACGAATCGGGCCATATCCGGCCGCTGCGCTCGCACGACCGAAGGCACCAGACGCCCAGCAATCGCGGGGCTTCTCGGTATCCGGTGCCCTCGACGGCGACCCTCTTTGCAAGCAGGAGGTCACCGGTTCGATCCCGGTTGGCTCCACTCCGGAAAGGGTCCGCTAATCCTGACCTTTTGCGTGCCGATTCCGCCCGCTTCTGCCCAATGCGGCGGCGGCGGCGTGGCTAGAGGCGAGCCTCGAGTTCGCTGATCCGGTCCAGCAGCTCGCATGCGAGCACGGCGCCGGCGTAGTTGAGCCCGAGGTCACGTCGTAGCCTCTCCGCTCGCGCCACGCGCGCGGCGCTGCTTGGGTCAAAGCGCGGGGTTTCCGCCGCCGCAGCCGGGTGTGGCTCGAACAGCCCGATTTCCAGGTAGCGCCGCACGTGCACGATCTCGACCCCCGCATGCCTTGCGATGACGGTCATCTCGACCATCTCGGCGGCGGCGAGGTCGCGATCGGTCGGCCCGGGCGGCCCGTTGGCGTTCATGGTCACCCCTTCCGTGAGTCGAGGCTCGAGGTTTCGGCGAGCTGCTCGTAGAGCTCGCGCTCACGTTCCGACAGCTCTTTCGGTACGACGATCTTGACGATTGCGTGGAGATCACCGCTGCCACCACCGCGCTTGGGAAGGCCCCGTCCACGCAACCGCAGCCGCCGGCCGCTGCTCGAGCCCGCCGGGACCCGCACCCGGGCCGTGCCCGTCGGGGTCTCTACCTCGACCGTCGTCCCGAGCGCCGCCTCGGAAGGTGTGATTGCGAGGTCGACATCAAGATCGTCATGGCCGCGCCGGCGGAAGCGTGGGTGCGGCTTCAGCGCGACCCGCAGGAAGAGATCGCCGGGCGAACCGCCACCGCGTCCCTCGCCCCCTTGGCCCGCGAGGCGGATCAGCTGCCCGTCGCGAACCCCGGCGGGGAAGTTGACGCTGACCTCACGGCCGTCCAGTGTCAACCGCCGCCGGCCGCCGGCGAGCGCGTCCTCGAGCGACAGCTCCAGGACCGCCTCTCGGTCGCGGCCACGCAGCGGCCCACTGGCCCGCTCGGCTCGCGCCCCGAAAAGCGCCTCGAACAGGTCCTCGCCGAACTCCACATGGTCGCCGTCGCCGAACCTCTGGTGAGCGAAGAAGTCCTCGAAGCTCTCCTCAGGCGTCTCACGCTCCGCTTCACGCCAACGAGCGCCAAGGCGATCGTAGTTCTCCCGCTTGTCGGTGTCGGACAGAACCTCGTAGGCCTCGCCGAGCTCCTTGAAACGCTCCTCGGCGTCGCTGTCGGAGTTCAGGTCCGGGTGATACTTACGCGCGAGCTTGCGGTACGCCCGACGGATCGCATCTTGATCCGCGTCGCGCGGGACGCCCAGCACCTCGTAATAGTCCGTGTAGCTCAGCGGCATCCGTCATCAAATCCTCGCTCAAACGGGCCGAACGCGACGCCGACAGCGATCCCGGCGCTCGGCACCGGCGGCTCCGGCCACGAACGAGCTTCTGGAGTACGCGTCGCGGCCGTCGACAGCATCCGGCGTCATGACCTGGGCCGTTACCCGCCGCCGGCGACGGCGGACCACCGCACGCCCGGCCCCTCGGCCACGGCGTGGGGCTAGGCTTCTGGCAAGCGTAACCCAGGCGGCGCGGGGTCGGCCCGCGTGTCCGTCGGCCCACGATGAGGAGGCAGCCATGGCATCCACGACTCGCGAGATCCCGAAGAACGAGTGGCGGAGCTACTTCGATGATCTGAGCCGGCTCCCGGCTCCCCCACCCGTGGTCACCGTCGAGGTGGACGGCGAGGAAATCGGGGCCCAGATCGAGGCCGAGCACAAGACTTTCGCCGGGATCAGCTACGACGACCGAGATGACGTGCTCGTAATCGGAATCGGCGACCGCAACGGACGCGAGCAGCTGGAGCACCTCGTCTCCCAGCCGCAGCAGATCTACGTCGCCGAGGGCGACCAGCAAACGATCGACGTCAAGGACGCTGACGGCGTCCAAACACTCATCCGCATCGAGTCCACCTGAGGCCACCACGCGCCTGGTCGGCCGAGACCACCGAGCTCGTGGCGCAGTTTGGCGTGTCGCGCACGAAGAGCCCGTTGTTGGCCACGGCGTCCAAACTTGAGGGGCCCTCACTTGCGCGACGACCCAGCGCGGTCCGTAGCCGAGCCCGACCGTCTAGATGGCTTCCATCGCCTTGCCGACACCGGCGCGCATCTCGTCGGCGTTCATCACAGGCGCGAACGTAATTTTCGCGTCAAGGCCCATGAAGAAGGGCTCGGCCGCCGGCGGTATCCCACTTGAATCGGCCATGTCGAAGAAGATCAGAGCGGTCCGCATTCCTTCGTCTGAGGTGAAGTAGGCAGCTTCCGCCTTCAGGGCGTCAAGTGCCTTCCCGACGATCTGCGGCAGGCTGCCGTCCTTGATGGCCGCGTTCCCAGCCTCCGTCGGAATCTGGACCTTCATGAGCACCCGCATGTCTAGACCTCCTTCGTTGGTTGCACCCATTTCGTACCGAGCCGGCGCAAGCCGCACCGGAACGACCGCGAGGGCGACGTAGCCGCTTGCACGGCGATCCTATGGCTACGGCCGCCCGCCCGTCGATACATCCACGGGACCAGCGGTTTCGCGCAAGAGCATTTACCCGCTCCGTTGAGGTCGATCAGCTCCGAGACCGCGCTGAACTGCAGGGCGCGCTGGGCCGGCTGCTGTCCTACGTGCACTGCGAGGATGCAGACCCCGCGCTTCAGGCGGCCGTGTTGGCGCACGGGATCGCCGACAGTCAGACGCGGTGGCTTGCCTTCAGGAAGCGAGCGGTGAGACGGCGACAGCTCATTGGCCAGGGTATGTCCCAGGCCGAGATCGCTCGAGAACTCGGTGTTACCCGCCAGGCGATCCAGAAAATGCTGGCGTGCTGATCGACTGACCCACCCAACCGGACTTCCGTTGCCTGCTCCGGCTTGGCACGCCGTGCAAGCAGGCGTCGCCCTTCCTCAGCCGACGGACTGGGACGTCGCCCCAAATGGGAGGGTGAGCGGCGAGCTATGAAGGCCCGAGCTGGACGCGCACGGTGACCGGTTGACTCTCGAGTGCGCGGAACGTCGCGCCAGTCACCCAGCGCCCGAACAGGCTGCTCGAGAAGGTCGCGATTCGGGCCTTGACGTCGTCGTGCGGTAACAGCTCTGCCGTGCCCGGCCGCCATTGGCGGCCGCGGCGGACGCGAACTTGTGGGTTGGCCTCGAAGTTGAGCACCCAACCCGCGTGGCGCCCGTGCTGAGCTATGAGCCAGAGTGTGTCGCCGTCGACCGTGCAGAAGATCGGCGTATGCCGCAGAGCACCCGTTCGCCGGCCTTTTGTCTCCACCAGCGCCATCCCTGGTGGGGTGATCCCGGCCCTGAACAGGCCGCGCATCACCGGATTGAGCGTGTAGCGTCCGATGAGGATCTCGACGCGGCGCTTCACAGGTCGATCGGTGCGGTTCGTCATAGCTTCACGGCGGCCATGGGCTGCGTGTGCTGTGGACGACCTGCGCCCTCAGCACTGCGCCCTAAGCAATCCATTGGTCCGAAGGAGTGTATTCGCCGGAGCCTGGCTCCCGCCTTGTGGCGGATGCAGCGGTCTCAGACGATGGCCACGACACGCCTGCTCAGGACGAACGCCGGTCGCGCCTACCGGCCGGAGCCGGCATGGAATAACGACGCCCCGCGACGCGTCTGGGTGGGTATGGCTGTCCTTGTCTCCCCTGTCGCTGCCGTTCGCCGGGCTTCGCGCCTGCAGCGCTCGATCGCCGCGCTTGGCGTGATGCTCGTCGTCGCGTTGGGGGCGAGCTCCGTGGCGGACGCATCAGACCCGACGGTGACGTTCACGACGGCGGGCGAGACGCCTGTGGTCATCCCGCCAGGGGTCACGAGCCTGCAGATCGACGCGATCGGCGGCGCTGGCGAGAACGGGTTTGTCCCCCGGATGGGCCTTGCCGGCCCGAGCGGAGGTGCGGGCGCGGGGGTCGTCGGCACGCTCCCCGTGACCCCGGGCGAGACGATCTACGTGGACGTCGGGGTCGGCGGCGGCATCGGGATCCTGGGGGCCGGCGGCGAGAGTGCCGACGCTGGCGGCGGAGAATCCGGGGTGCGCCTGTGCCCGCTCGGCACCGCGCTGTGCCCGGACGGTCTCGCGTCGGACTCGACGCAAGTCCTGGTCGCCGGGGGTGGCGGTGGCGGCGGGGAAGGCCCCGCTGACACGCCAGGCGGTGCCGGCGGCAACGGGGGCGTGTTCTCCGGCGGTGGTCTGATCGCCGCTCGCGGTGGCGACGGCGAGCCCGCGCCGAGCGGTGCCGGTGGCGGTGGCGGTGGCGTGCTCGTCGGCGCCTGCGTCGGCGGCGCCAGCGACGACTTCGGTGGCGCGGGCGGCGGTGGCACGAGCTCAGGCTCGACCGGTGGCAACGGCGGACAGGTGGAAGTTGCCGCCTTCGTCGGCGGCGGGGGCGGGGGTGGGTACGCCGGTGGCTGTGGCGGTGGTGCCTCCCCGACGTTCGCCGGCGGCGGTGGCGGCGGCGCGAGCTACTACAACAACCCCGATCAGTTCGACTACGAATCCGTGCTGCCCACGGTCACCTACGTGTCGAGCACGACGTCGCCGACGAACGTCGAACCCCAGGTGATGCTGACCCTGACGGGCGACTCGCACGTGCCCTCGATAGCGCTCGGCTCACCCGCGAGCGGCTCACAGTACGGGTCCCAGCCGCGCTTCGAGGGCACGGCCGAGGTCGGGCTCGGGGACGCGACGAGCGTCGGCGTGCAGGTCCAGGCGCAGCCGAGCGGCACGGTGGTGCAGACGCTGTCGGGGCCGGTCACCGCGAACGGCGCGTTCGACATCCCGGCCTCGGCGCCGCTGCCGAGCGGCACCTACCGGGCCGTGGCGACCCAGACGCTCCTCGGCGGCAACAACCCCGGGACGGCCACCTCGACGTTCACCGTCGACGCGAGCCCACCGGCGATCTCGCTGTCCGCGCCAGCGAACGGCCTGGTGACCACCGCGACCTCGCTGGCGGTGAGCGGCACCGCAGGCATTCAACCCAAGGACGGCGACACCGTCACCGTCAGCCTCTACAGCGGGCCGGCGGCCACCGGCACGCCGATCACCACACTGTCGGCGACCGCCGCTGCGGGCGGCCGCTTCTCGGCGTCCTATCCCGGCCCGCTCAGCGACGGGACCTACACGGTCGCAGCGTCCCAGACCGACAACGGTGCCAACACGGGCAACGCCACATCGACCTTCACCGTCGACACCAGCTCGCCGACGATCACGCTCGGCGCGCCGTCGGCCGGTGAGCAACTGGGCTCGCAACCGACCTTCTCCGGCACGGCCGACACCGCCCCGCTCGACGTGCGCTCGGTGACCGTGCTCGTCTACGCCGGAGCGAGCGCCGCGGGCAGCCCGGCCCTGACCCTGACCGGCCCGGTGGGATCCAACGGCGCCTTCGCGGTGTCGGCGCCGTCGCCGCTGGCCGCCGGCACCTACACCATCGTGGCCGCGCAGAGCACCCAGGCCGGCAACGTCGGCCGCACGCCGCCAGTGACCTTCACCGTGCTCCCGCCGACCCCCGGCACGAACACGACTACCACGAACACCACCATCACGAACACCACGAGCACGAACACCACGACGACGACGGCCGCCGCGACCTCGAGCGCCAGCTCCGGGGTGAAGGCGAGCACGACGGTCACCGCGCCGCCGTCGCTGTCCCTGATCGGCTCGATCAGCGGCACCGGCGGGCACGTGCGACTGACACTCGCCTGCCGCGCGACGGCGCCCACGCCGTGCAACGTCTCGGTCACGCTCAGCTCGCTCGAGCACCTGAAGGCGGGGCGCGTCACGGCCGTGGCCGCGAGCGCCACCCGACTGCTCGGCGTCGGCTCGGTTCGAACGCTGATCAGGGCCGGTCATCGCCTCACGCTGACCGTGGCGCTCAACCGCCCCGGGAGCCAGCTGCTCCTCCGCTTCCGGCACCTACCCCTGCGGGTGCAGGTAACGCTCTCGGGCACCAACGGCCCCGGCCTGGTGCTCACGCGGACGGCAACCGTGACGCCCACGCGGACCAAGACCAAGCACTGACAGCCGCGATGCGGCTCGACCGAACCCGCGGCCGCGCGACGGTCGCATCCCCGGAGAGCGAGCGCCGTGACACGCCACGAGCCGCGCCGTCACCGCCGGATTGCCGCGATGGTGAGCAGGGTCAGTGTCCGGCTGGTCGGGTGGGGGGAAGCGCTGTACATGTCTCGGTAGGCGGTCGCTGTGAGCAGGAGCGTTCTTGCGCCGCGTTGGAGTAGGAGGCGGCCGGCGTGATTGACGAAAAGCGTGAGGCTGTCGGTTGCTCCGGGGGTCATGTAGTACGCGGTTTGCCCGAGCACCGGGCCGACTGGCCGGCGAGTTCCAGCGATCGTCGTGGTTCGGTTGAGCATGAGCGTGCCGGGGCAACCCGTCGCGGTGGCAGCGGCGGGGCAGGTCAGTTGCACACGGATCTGGTCCTCGGACGCGTGCACGGTATGTCGCGGGGCGGTGATCGTCGGCGCCGTGCAGTCGTGGTCGGCCGGCGCGGGGCCGGCGGAGGAGATGTCCCACACGTCGATCTGCGGCACCACGCAGGGCTGATCGGCCCAGGCGAGCGCGCTGCCGTCGAAGCTCGTGTTCCCGACGACGTCGGGTCCCGGCGCCACCGATGGTGCGACGATCTGACCGCTGAGATTCGAGACGAGGTAGCCCTGCTCGGAGCAGGCGGCGATGAGGTCGCCCACGATCTGCAGGCAGCCGTCGCCCTGCAGGTCGGGAAGCGGCTGCAGCGTGCTCTGGCTGGGCGAGACCCACCCCAGTTCGCCGGCCGTGCCGTTCGGGGGGTGAAAGACGATCGTCCCGTCGGTGTCGATTGCTGGAACGCCGTCGGAATCGCTGGCGAAGCTGAACTGGAGATGATCGTCAGGCAGGTGGAACAGCTCCCACTGGCCGGCGAATCCGTCGGCGGTCAGTTCTTCGTCGGAGCCCAGGACCCAGGGCCAGGCAAGACTGAGCTCACGGTTACCGACGATCGAGGCGGGCAGCGTCGCCGCCGGGGCAGTGAGATCGTCGAGATTCTCAATCGCGTAGCCGCCGCTGCCGTCATAGCCGAGCATGTCCCCGCTGAACGTGGGGTTCGTCGGTATGTCTCCGCCCGGTACCGGCGCGCTGCTAAGGGTCGGACCGGGCCCGGCAAGGAAGAAGTGGTCGAAATACGGCGGGGCGCCCCCATGCATACAGTCGTCCGCGCTGCTACCCCCGCAACCGCCACCGCTCTGGTCAATGAGTACGCGGGTCCCCGACGCCGTCATCGCCAGTCCCGGGGATCCGCCGGGGATCCCAGGAAGAACACCGACAAGCACGGGCGCTGCGCCCGCGGTAGCGCGGTAGATGTCCTGGCCGTCGTCGGGACGCCGCAGCGCCCACCACACCGCGCCGTCACTGGTCATCTCCGGTCCCGCCAACAGCACCGTGTACAGCCCTGCCGACGGGTCGCTCGCGACCGCTGGCGGCGGCGAGACCACGGTCCAACTCTGAGCACTCGCCGACGCGGCCCACGCGAGTACGCCGATGAGCACAGCTGCCATCGCGCCCAGAGCGGACGGCATGCGCCCCGACACCGACTGCGATCCACCCGTCATCACACACCATTGACGCAGACCGCGACGCCAAGTTGCGCCCGCCCTCGGAAGCCAGGCGCGGGCCGGCCGCCGAAGCACCCCGAAGCGCTCCAGCCGTCGAAGATCCTGCGCCCCAAGCGTCCCGCTTCCAGCGCGGAGCAGGCACCTGCGATCTGTACCCCGAGACTGCCGCAAAGGACGACCGTCGAGCGCCGGCTGATGCAACCGGCCCTGTTCGGCTCCTGGGGAACGGAGGCGTCGTGATGAGCTGAGACGCTCAGCCGCCCGGCGGGCGGCAGGTCTCGAAGTCGGCGTGGAGGGTGCGCTTCTGCGCGGGCGTCTCGTGGTCACCCGAGTGCAGGGCGCCCAGCCACTCGTGGAAGGCGCGGGCGAGCGCGGCGTTGCTAGACGGCGCGGTCAGGGCGCGCACGAGCGGCCGTCCCGCCGCGGCGAGCCGGCCGGCCGCCACCGCGCTGAGGGAGAGGATCGCCCGGCAGCCGCCGGCCTCCAGGCGCGCACCGAGCCAGCGGTACCAAGCGGCGGTCGCTGCCTCGCTGGAGTCGACGCCGGCGACGTCGGCTCGGCAGGAGGCCGCGGTCGCCCCGGGCCCATCCTCGATCCCGAGACATCCCTGCACAAAACGGTCGAGCCAGTCTGCCAGTGCGACCTCATCAACGCACAGTCCCTCGACCCCATCGACTTCCGGATCGGCCGACGGCTCACCCGTCCGGTTCACGCAGTCGCGGACGGTGCTCGGCGGCGTCTTGGAGTACAGGCGGTTGATCGCGCGCCACGCGGCGGGCGTAAGGTGCGCGCTCTCCGGGGCCGCCGATCCGCTTGGAACAAGGATCGCCATTCCCACGGCGGCCGCTACCCACGCCCCCACCCACGCGCTGCGACATCCGACCGAGCCCATCGGCGCCTGGATCGGCGCATGCGGTCGCGCGGGCGAGCCACGGCGGCCGCTGCTCGGCCATGCGTCCGCGCCGCCGACGACCACGTGCTTGCCGGTCGACCAGGGACCGCCCCCAGGGGCGTTCCGCGTCGGTCCCGTCCGAGTCGCTCCGACGGAGGGACAGCCGTTCTCAGCGGGAAACGCCAAGAAGCGCGCGACAATAATGTGCGTAGGCTGGCTTCGCCGGCTCAAGCGCCGAAACAGAGGAGGCGTCCCCAACCCCATGCTTGATCGAGTTGTCGCTACTAGACACGAGAATCGGATCGGTGGCCTGGCCAGCGCCGCAGCGCTGGCTGCTCTCGTCGGCACCGCTGCAGTCGCCTCCGCGCATACCACGCTGCGGCTCCAGGCGGTCGGCTGGCAGAACGAGACCCTGCCGGCGGCGGTTTGCAAGGCAAGCAGTCCGATCCGCTTGCACAACCACATCGCGCGCATCTCGCACACTGGCTTCGGAGACGTCAACAGCTTCGGTTCAGACCCCGACCTCGTTCAAGTCGCGGCCGCGTACGACGTGACGTATGGCCAGCTTGGCGGCCTTGGTCCCGCGGCCGCGGTTGACGTCGCCTGCTCCAACAACGGCGGGACCGCGGACGGTCAGATCCGCTTTGCCGATGTCGTCTTCAGCGGCTCGGCCACTAGCGTGCGTCCGGTGGGTCTGATCACGCCTCGCCAGCCACACAGCTCGAACGTGTCGCACGTGCCGCTACTGGGGACGGTCAAGTGGGTCGACGGCCAGATCGTCGCCGCCGAGTACTGGTACGGGCCAAACGACCCGACGTGCTGCGCCTCCGGGCGTGCAACCACCACCTGGGTCTACCGCGCGGGCAAGCTCACACCTGTCCGTACCGTGGTCACCAAACGACCGACCGACTGACGCTACCCGGTAGTGCTTCGCCGCTGCTGCCACGGGCACCCCAGCCGCGAGCACGCGCCGTGAGCGAGTTCGTCGAGCACCGTGAGTCTGACCGGGCAGCTCTAGTGAACAACGCGCAAACGTGTACCTCATAGAACAGCACCTCATCCCAGGGCGTTCCGCGCTTGCCAGCCGGAACTGCGACCGTGCCGGCGAGCGCGAGGAAGTCGTGATGTGAAGCTAGATTGGGCGAGGCTATGAATCGCCCGCACGCCCTCATCTGTTCATCCGGCTGGTGGGCACGAACAGTCGAGCGTGAGCTGCTCCCGTGGGGCCTCGCGGGAGTGCATCTCGGCGCGGATGTCTTGGAGATCGGCCCCGGCTTCGGGGCCACGACACGCGTGCTCGCCCGCCGCGATGGGCACTTGACCGTGCTCGAGCTCGAGCAGGACTACTGCGAGCGGCTTCGTCGCGTGCTGCCTGAGCGCGTCATCGTCGAACAGGGCGACGCGACCCAGATGCCGTTCCCCGACGGGCATTTCTCTGCAGTCGTGTGCTTCACCATGCTGCACCACCTACCATCGCCGGAACTCCAGGATCGCCTGCTGGCAGAAGCCGCGAGGGTGCTGCGCGACGGGGGCGTCTTCGCAGGCACCGACAGCCTCGGCACGGGGCGGTTGTTCAAGCTGCTGCATGTCCGGGACACGCTTGTCCCGGTCTCCCCCGATGGGCTGCCAGCGCGCCTGGAGGGAGCCGGCCTTGCAGACCCAAGCGTCCAACTCGGCGGGCGCTCGTTTCGCTTTCGCGCCAGCAAGCCCTGATCGCGGGCCGGTTCCCCCTCGCCGGCACCCCGGCGCCTAGCCCAGCGCCGCCGGCAGAAGTCCCACTCAGTTACGGCCGCGTTGCCCTCGATGTCCACGCAGGCGTTGGGTCCGGTCGACGGCAAGCTTGCGTGCGAGCAGGGAAGGAGGACGCTCGGACGGGCGTCTTAGAAAACCACCGGGCGAACGGTGCGCCCCCGGCGGATACCCGGCCGCCGACGACGCGCGCCACTTCTAACGCAAGGACCTCTCTATGCCTGACCACAGTGCGGCAAACGCTCGCGCGCTCCCGTGCGAGCTCATTCCGTCCGAGCCGATGCGTGTGCTGATCGTGGCCAACCAGACGGCGACAAGTCCGGCGCTGATCGCTGAGCTGAAGGAGCGGACCCGTCGCGGCGCGGTCCGCTTGCATCTCGTGGTTCCCGCTTTGAACAGCCGCCTGCGGCACTGGCTTTCTGACAGCGACCAGGCCGTGCGGCTCGCGCAGCAGCGCGGCGAGGAGGCACGGTCGCTAATGGCCGCCCACGCCGTGTGGGTCAGCGTCGAGATCGGTGACAGCGTGCCGATACACGCGATCGCCGACGCGCTCGCTGCCTTTCACGCGGATGAGATCCTCATCTCCACCCTGCCGGCGGATCGCTCGCACTGGCTTGAGCGAGGACTGATCGATCGATCGCGCCAGCGCTTCGGCGTGCCGGTCGTCCACATCATCGCGGCAGAGCCGGCCACCCTTGCGGCCTAGAAGCTTGCTGGGGGCTCGGTCTGTTCTAGGGTGGAACGATGGGAAGACAGGCCGGCGTCGTGCTTTATGTGCTCGCCTTGGTAGTGGTCGTGGTCGGCGTGGATCTCCTCTTCTTTAGGCATCGATTCTGGGAGCGGCTGCTAGCAAACATCGGGATCGTTCTGCTGTTCGCGGCGTTTTACTTGAGGTTTCTGAAGCGAGCGTGAGCCCTCGATGCCTTCGGCTCGGGGGCACACTGTGCCGGGTGTTCAGCAGACGCTGAGCGATCTCGACTCGGCGACCGGAGCTTCTCGGCGTGCGCAGGACCGGCACTGTGCGCTGGTTCAAGGACGACAAGGGCTATGGCGCATCACTGCCGACGACGGAGTCGCGTGCCCCGACTCTGCCGATCACGCCTGCTCTGTCCTGATCCCACGCCGGCAGCTCGTCTGGCCCGGGCGACAGATCCTCACCTTGGCTCATCGCGAGCCAATCTACTTCACCGACCTGTCCTCACTCCGCAGCGATGACCGGCAGCTCCGCCTGACCAGGAAAGCAGGCGCCGCCGCAGCCGCCCGTCGCGTCCCCGCCCAGGACGACCGCCGGCCGCCGGGTCTCGATCTGCGAAGAAATGTCCACAAATCCTCCCCGCTGGGTGACCGCGGGTGTACCGTCGGGCGCGATCGTCTCACCGACCAACACGAAGGAGCAGCGATGACCGACGAGCAGCAGGCCCGCGAAGCCGAGGACGTGGACGTTGTCGAGGACCTCGAGACGCCCCCCGATGACGCCGAGGCCGTGAGCGGCGGCAACGTGCCGACCTCGGTCGAGCACACAGCGAACATCTCGTGGAGCGGCGGCGTCGGCGACGCGTAGACAGACGACTCGGGGCCTCGTGATCACCTACCGTCGCGACGGCACCGCGGTCCCCACGCCGGTCTGGTTCGCCGTCGATGACGCTCGACTGTATTTTCGCACCGGGGGTTCGGCGGCGAAGGTGAAGCGGATTCGGGCGAGGGGAGGTGGTACTCGGCGCCGCCTACCACCACGCCGAGGGGATTGACCGTGGGATGGGTGGCCCGTAGCATCGTCGTCTCCGTTCAGCAACCGGAGGTCCGTCATGAGCGAGCGCGAAACAGAGGTGGGACAAGCCGGTGCCGAGGATCTCGACGAGATGGTCGGCGATCTCGAGCCCGACGCCTCTGAGCAGACGCAGGTCGATGGTGGGGGTTTGGTCGTCGGCACGCTACACACCAACCCAACCGGCAACGCGATGAGTCAGGAGAACGCGTAACCGTCTGCCCCTCTGCTCAGGTGGTGAGCAGAGGACTCGTGTCGGACGGCAGGCAGATCTATTGCCTCCTCGGCGGGAGGACTAGGTGACATTGGAGGCCGGCTGAGGCGCCGCGCGCCTACTGCCTGCGGGCACTCGTCGACGAGCTCCGGCGGTCGCCGCGCGGTGCCCGTGCTTTGTCAGCGAAGTGCTCCGGCGTAGACCAGGAGCTCGGATGCTTTGCGCGCCGCTAGCCAAGGCCGGGTAGGACCCGCGTGCCCTCCTGCTGGACGGCCTGCAGCTGGTTCGGATCGAGGCCGAGCAGCTCCAGGATCGTCGGTGCGACCTGGGTTGTCTCCACCCACTGACCGGACTGGCCGGGCTGGACGCTGCCCGGCGCGTACACGACGAGTGGGACGTCCCGGTCGCCCGGGTTGTCGCCGCCGTGCTCGGCGATCTTCGAGCCGGTCGTGTAGATCGTGCCGACCTGCGCGATCCCGAACACGTCCGGGTGGTGCGGGTCGGAGGGCGGGACGCCGAAGAACCGCGCCGCCCACTCGCCGGGGAAGATCTCCCGCAGGCCGGAGTGCTGGACGGTGATCGTCTGGCCGGCGTAGTTGACCGCCGGGACGGTGTGCGTCCACAGGTAGACGAACACGAAGTCAGCCGCCTCCTGCGAGCGATTCGACAGCCACCACAACAGCCCGTCATCGTCGGCCTCTTGGACGACCAGCGGCGGGCTGTTCGGGTGCCGTGCGGCCCAGGCGGCGTTGACGCCGGCGACGATCGGACCGTCGTCGATCCGCTGGAGCTGGTTGTTGTTGAGCGGCGATTGGCCATGCTTGGCGGTCAGGATGATCGCCGTCGAATCGGTCTCACCGGCGGCCTGGATCGCGTCGGCCATCTGCTGCAGGGACGCGTTCACATAGTCGAGCGCGCTCTGTAGGAGCGGGCCCGGCACCTGGACGCCGTTCTGGGTCACGTAGCCGCCGGCCAGCGATGGGCCCTCGGTGTAGTTGCCCTGTGCGTCCGGACCGATCAGCACGGCCGGCGAGTGCTTCAGCTTCTCGGCGGTGGAGACGGTCTGGAAGTTCATCCCGTAGATCGCCGGGGTGCCGAGCTTCGGCCCGGTGCCGGAGTGCTCGTAGCCGTTGATCCAGTTGATCACCGCCTGGACCTTGTAGGAGTCGTACTGCTTGGTCGCGGCGTTGTCGGCCGTCCACGAGTCGTCGACCGGGTACGGCACGCCATTCGGCTCGACCGCCTGCGAGTCGATCTCCGGCGCGAAGAGGTCGTCGATGCTCAGGCCGTTCGAGCCTGGGCCGTTGAACGACGAGTAGACCGCGTGCTTTTCAGCAAACGCCGTCCGCAGGCCGGCGTTGTGGATCACCTGAAAGATCGTGTTGACCCCCAGGTAGTCCCACGGCTGGATCGGCTGGCACGTCTTCGGGTCGACCGGGTACGTCGCCGGGTTCAGACCCGACTGCGGGTGCGGACTCAGGTTCATGATCAAGCCCGGGTCCTTGTCGATGCCGCCCGGGTAGATCGAGCCGCCCTCATCGAACGACGGGAAGGTGTTGCCGCTCCCGTTGTTCAGCAGGTCCGGCACGGCGGGAAGATTGTCGTCCGGCGAGTCGTAGATCACGTCGCCGCCCGGCACCGGGCCAGAGCAGTTGGTCGTGCCAGGCGGGAACACGTCGTGGCTGTACTCGTCGTCGTAGTAGATGCCGGTGAGCTTCGGGTCGGCGCCGGTCATCAGCGCCGTGCCACCCGGATCCGAGTCCGACGGGTCGGCCGTCTGCGCATTGTCGTATTCGGCGCCGCCGCTGGCCAGCCGCGCGAGCTCTGAGTTGGGATGGTTGGCGACGTACCACTCCAGATCGGACTGGTGCATGCCATCAACCGAGATCAGCAGCACGTGCGTGATCTGATTGGGGTGGACGGCGACCGCGCTGGAGGTGGACAGCGCCGCCGGCACGCCGATCGCCAACGCGGCAAGTGAGGCCGCCGCGACCTTCGTTCGCGCGTTCATATCGGCTCCTTCACTGGTTGGGCACGCCAGACCGTATAGCCCGCATCGGGGCGGCTTGTTACCGAGCGGTAGCCCGTCTGTGTCGGTGTCGTGAACCTCGAGCGGGCGGCGCGATCGGGAGGTGGGGATGGTGGCGTGAGGTAGTGTGCCTCGACGGTGCCCAACCCTGCGAAACCAGGCGGTCGGCGTGAGCAGATCGCGCTCGTGCTCGCCGGCGGTGGGGCGCGGGGGGCCTACGAGGTCGGGGCGCTGGCGACGCTCGCTCCAGCCCTCGCCGCGCGTGGCGAGGCGCCGGACATCATCGTCGGGACCAGCATCGGCGCACTCAACGGGGCGTTTCTGGCGGCTCGCGCCCACGAGCCGCTGGAGGTGACCGCCGCTGCCGCGGTTGAGATGTGGCGTGAGCTGCGCTGGGGCGACGCGCTGCGGCCGTTGGTCTCGCCGTCGGAGCTGCGTCGTCTGCTGGGCGCGGGCGCGATGCTCGCCGGCCTTCCCGGCGCCGACATATCCGGGCTGCTGGACTCCTCGCCGCTGCGCGACACGGTGGGGCGCCTGGTCGCGTTCGAGCAGATCGCGCGCAACGTCAGGGGCGGCGCGCTCACGGCCGCTGCCGTCGTGGCCACGGCGTACGCGACGACGCGCAGCGTGGTCTTTCATCACGGCGGTCCGGCACTCGGCCTTGACTCGATGCACGCGATCGAATACGTCGGGACCCCGATTGCCCTTGAGCACGTACTCGCGTCGGCGGCCATCCCGGGCGCGTTTCCCGCCGTCGAGATCCGACGCCCACGAGCAGCGGCGGGCTGGTACGGCGACGGTGGCGTGCGCCTGAACGCGCCGCTTGCACCGGCGCTCGCGCTCGGCGCGCACCGCGTGATCGCGATCGGACTGAACTCCTCGGTGACGCGTGCCAGGCCGTCAGCGCGGCCGGACACGATCGACGGTGTCGCGCAGCTACTCCAAGTCGTGCTCGGCGATCAGCTCGCCGACAGCGTCGCGACGCTCGCCACCGTAAACGAGGTCCTCCCGGCCGGGCCGTCTGCCGCCCGCCGAGACGATGGCTGGAGACGCCGTGGAAGGATTCCGTACATCTTCATCGCGCCGGACGATCGCTTGGAGATCGGACGCCTTGCACGCGATGTCCACAAGCGTCACTACGCCGGCATCCGCAGCCTCGCGCGCGACCCCAACCTCTCGCTGTTCGGGCGGATCGTCAACGCCGAGCGCAGCGCGATCCACGGCGAGCTGCTCAGCTACCTGTTCCTCGCCCGCGAGTTCACCGATGAGCTGATCGCGCTCGGCCGACGCGACGCCGAGCGCTGGCTTGACACCCAGCACGATGACGGCCCCTGGCAAGTCGGACGGCTACCTACCAGCACGACAAACCCGACCGCCGCCCGGGGGCGGCCGCGCAAACGAGGACTTCGGACAACTCGGACTTGAGCAGCACGATCGCCCCCTTCACGGCCGGGCACCACGAGGGGCTCGGCCGTGAAGGAGTACTACAGGACGGCGATGATGCCGGCGTCACCGTCGATGGGCTGTTCTGCGCTCCGTCCACCTCCGACGCCGTCCTGGATCTCATTGGCCGGGGTGAGGTCCTCGATCGCGGTGCCGTCGGGACTCTCGGGCGCTTCGGGGCGCTGCGGTTCATCCGTCATGGGGTGTCCTGCTCCTTGAGTGGTTGAGCTGCCCGGTGGTGGGTCGGGCTGCCGATCGAGGCGAGCGTACTCCGCTGATGGACGGCCGACAGTGCCAGATCGGTCCCAGATCACCGCGGCGCCCCTGCGATCTGCGAACGCAACCTCGGCACGGGATCCGCTGGAGGAGATCCAACAAGAGATAGCCTCCGGCGGGGCAGGGTCACCGTCGATGAGCCGGTCTCTCATCACCTTTCCCGAACGGAGGGAGCCACATGAGGCGTTGCCTGTTGGTCGTGCTGGGAGCCGCGGTGCTGTCGTTGGTCACGCCGGCGCTTGCTGCGAGTCCGAACATCCCGTCGCTGCTTGCCACGCAGATCGCCGCGATCAGGCGCGACGCACGCGCTCCCGCCATCCTGCTGCCGAGCTCGCTGCCGATCGGCTTCGTCGGGCCCCACGCACCCGCACATCTGCGCCTGTACGCGCAGGGAGCGCCGTCCGGGGCCGGCTACATCCTCGAGCTCGGCGCCCTCCCCAACTGCGGCTCGGTCGACTCATGCTTCGTCGCCAGTTTCGCGGCCAGCAAGGGCGAGAAGATCTCGCCAGGCTTCACGCCGGTGACCGTCCCGGGTGCCTCGCAGGCGCAGTACCACGGGCTGCTCTGCGGAGGCTCGTGCTCGCCGCCGCAGATCGAGTACGCCCTCAATGGCGTGCTCTACACCATCCAAGCGAACTTGACCACACCGAGCGCCAAGGATGAATCGACGATGATCGCGGCAGCGAAGGCGTCGATCAAGGCCGGTCCTCGCTGAGTCCTCCGCCGCACCGCACCTCAAGATCGCGCCACCGCCGCCGATCTCCCAGAGGTGAGTATCGACACCGCGATCGGTCGCATCGACCAGATCGTTCAGTTACAGCAGCAGATCTTCGATCCGGCCGCCGCCGGGCAGGGCTCTACCGCCGCCACGGGCGGCACGGCGGCGAACGCCGGCACGAGCACGTCGACCGGCTCGACGGGGTCGACCTTCGCCGCCGCCCTCGCCGACGCCGAGGCAACTTCGAACGCCACGAGCGAGGCGGCCGGGCTGACGACGGCGAGCGACACCGACGATCCTTCCACGGCGGACGCCGACTTGGCCAGCCCGGAGCTCGATCCCTCGGCGTCGGTCCTGCCGCTCGTCGCGTCGGGCCTCCCGACCCTCCCGTCCTCGCCGGCGGTCGGCGATCCGACCACGCTGGGCAGCGCCTCGCCGGCCATGACCGCCTCGGGCGCGAGCGGCACCGCGGCGACGAGCGTGTCGGATCCGCGCGTGCAGGCGATGACCCAGGAGGCCGACTCGCTGCTCGGCGAGCCCTACGTGTGGGGTGGCGGCCATTCGGACTGGGGGCCTCAGGCCGGCTACGACTGCTCGGGCTTCGTGTCGGCCGTCCTGCACGCGGGCGGCTACCTCACCTCGCCGCAGGACACCACGACGCTGCCGTCGGCCGCCGGCATCGAGCCCGGTCCGGGGCAGTACGTCACCATCTACGACCGCAACCAGTCCGGGCAGGAGGGCCACGTGATCATCGACATCGCCGGCCAGTTCTACGAGTCCGGCGGGGAGTCCGGGGCCTGGGGCGGAGGCGGCGGGGTCGAGAAGATCGGCACGCCGTCGGCGGCCTACCTGGCGACCTTCAACGACGTGTTGCACCCGGCCGGTCTCTGAGCGCGGACCGGGTCCTGACCCGACCGGCGCGGCACTTAGCCGGCGCGACCTTCGCGACGCCGATCTCTGATCATCCGGCGGCCGATCGTGTCACTGGTGGCGGTCGTCAGCCAGACGATCAGGGTCGCGAGGACATACGTCGACGCGCCGCTGATGTAAAGCCCACTGACGATGACGTTCACGATGATCAGCGAGACGATCGTCGCGGCGAGGGCCAGCAGTCCGGCCAGCGCCACCGAGGGCTGGCGAACGAGCACCCGTAGAGCGAGGACCTGGACGCCGAGGTGGACGATCCAGAAGATGAGCGTCGCCTCGACGAGCGCTGTGACGTTGATCGAGAAGCTGGTCAGCAGAGCGTCTGATAACAGCAGCCCGGCGGCGATCCCGATCAGGGAAGCGGCGAAGCGGATTCCGAAGCGCGCGAGGATGCGGCCGATCCTACTCCCCGGCGGGCGCGCGACAACGGACGGTCACGGGCAGGCGGCGACGCTGCTCGGGTCGCCAGGAGGCTGGCGGCTCGCGGCCTCGGCGCAGACGAGCTTGGCGGCTTGACGAGCCTGCCACGAGGCAACGTCCGCCTTCACCGAGGCGATCGGCCCGGCGATACCGGGCGGCATCATCACAACACCGAGGTGGTTGGCCGCGCCGAGCGCGCAGACCGCGAGCGCCGTGGCCACCGGGGCCCTCCGCAAGCCGAAGGCCAGGAGCACCACGACACCCAAGCCGGCGAGTAGAGCCGTCGTCATCACGCGCCGGCCGGCGCGACCACGACCACCGGCATCGCCGGTCGCCCATCCATGGACATGTGAATCTCGTCTCCTAGCGACGTGGGAGCAGGCCCGCGAGCTGGCGGCACGCATCGAAGCTGCGTGCGAAAAGATACACAGACCTACGCAACCCTGCCAAACGTTGGACGACGTCGGCCGCCCTCGGCGTGGCGGTACGGGGCAGGCTGCTCGCTTAGACTCCCTCCCCAGCCATGAGCGATGTCGCGCTCATCACCGGTGCGTCCTCGCGGCTACGCGGTGATCCTCGTCGCGCGGGGCGCCGAGCGCATGTACCGACCCTCGCGATGAAGTGACGGCGAAGCGCGCCGTCCGGGCCGTGGTGCGCGGGGACGTACAGGGCGTCGGCTTCCGCGACGCGACGCTGCGCCGGGCGCGCGCCCGCGACGTGATGGGCTGGGTGCGTAACGGCGGGGATGGGACCGTGCAGGTCCACGCCGAGGGCAGCCCCGAGGCTATCGACGACTTGCTCAGCTTCCTGCGGCGCGGGCCGCAGCTCGCGCGCGTCGACGCCGTCGACATCGACGACGCGGCGGTCGAGGGGCACGAGCAGTTCGCCGTGCGCGGAGTGAGCGCCGGCGTGTTCGTCGTGCAGGAGCACGCGGCCACCGCGCATCATTTCGACCTGCGCCTCGAGGTCGAGGGCGTCATGCGCTCGTGGGCGGTGCCGAAGGGGCCGTCGCTCGACCCCGCCACCAAGCGGCTGGCCGTGCAGGTCGACGATCACGCCACCGAGCACAACACGTTCGAGGGCGCGCTCGAGCACAGCCGCGTGATCGTGTGGGATCGCGGCACCTACGAGCAGGGCGGGCGCGTGCCGTGGCCGGAGGCGCTCGCGCGCGGCCACGCCGTGTTCGTCCTGCGCGGGGAGAAGCTGCGCGGCGGCTTCGCCCTGCAGCGCACGCGCCCAGGGGCCAAGCCGCAGTGGCTGCTCGTCAAGCGCCGCGACGACTTCGCCCGCCCGGGCTCGGACATCGTCGCCGAGCAACCGCGCTCGGTCGTGAGCGGACGCACGCTCGACGAGATCGCGCCCGGCGAGCGGCCGTAATCGGGTCAAGGGAGGCGGCGCGCGGCCGATCACCTCGGCGTGACCGATCGAGGAGCCAGCGCTGCGCTCGCCCTGTTTCAAAAAAGGAGTACGGCGGCGCTGCTCGCATCGTTCCTGTGCGCGCTCTCGCTGGTGACCGCGGGTGCACCGCCGGCGGCGGCCGCTCGCGCGAGTGACACGACGTTCTGGGTCTCCCCGCGCGGGAACGATGCCGCGGACGGAACGCGAGCGCACCCGTTTCGGACCCTCGTGCGGGCGCGCGACGCGGTGCGCGCGATGCTGCAGCGGCCCGGGCGTGGCAGCGTCCGCGTGCTGCTGCTCGGTGGCATCTACCACCTCACGCGTCCGCTCGTGCTCGATTGGCGCGACTCCGGTCGTGTCGGGCGAACGGTGCTCTGGAGCGCCGCGCCGGGCGCGCGCCCGGTGCTCAGCGGCGCGCTGCGCGTCGTCGGGTGGCGCGTGCACGACGCCGCGCGTCATATCTACGAGGCGCGCGTGCCCGCCGGCCTGGCCACGCGGCAGCTGTACGTGAATGGCGTGCGCGCCGAGCGCGCCCGCAGCGCGAGCTATCCGGCGGGCTTCACCCGCACGCCGAGCGGCTTTCAGGCGCCCAACGACGCGATGGCCTCGTGGGGCGATCCGCGCGCGATCGAGGCGGTGACCGTGGACCAGTGGAAGGAGATGCGCTGCCCCGTCGCGGCGATCCACGGCCGTCAGATCGTCATGGCCCAGCCGTGCTGGACGAACGCGAACGTGTTCCCCTACCTGTGGTCGTTCCGCACGATCGCCTGGCTCGAGAACGCCTACGAGCTCCTTCGCACCCCGGGGCAGTGGTACCTCGACGCTCCGGCGGGGCGGCTCTACTACATCCCCCGACCCGGCGAGCGGCTGTCGAGCGCCGACGTCGAGCTGCCCGTCGCGCAGGCGCTCGTCGACGTGCGCGGCACGCTGCGCCATCCCGTCACGCACCTGCGCTTCACCGGGCTGACCTTCGCCTACGGAACCTGGGTCGGCCCGAACGGGCCCAACGGCTATGCCGCCGACCAGAGCGGCTTCCACCTCGACGGCTACGGACACCCTCCGAACGTCGTCGGCCACGACCCCCACGACGCGCGCACGCCGGGTGACGTGCGGGTGGACTTCGGGCGCGACATCGCCTTCGTGCACGATGACTTCGAGCACCTCGGCGGCGCCGGCCTGGACTTCGCGAGCGGCAGCCAGGGCGACCTGATCGTGGGGAACCGCTTCAGCGACATCTCGGCCGCCGCGATCCAGCTCGGCGGCGTGTCGGTCGCCGACGCCCACCCGACGAGTGCCGGGCTGGTCACGCGCGACAACGTCATCGCCGACAACCTCGTGCGCCAGGTCGGGCGCGAGTACCAGGACGCCGCGGGCATCTTCGTCGGGTTCGCCACGCGCACGCTCGTCGCGCATAACGACATCAGCGAGGTCCCATGGTCGGGGATCGCGATCGGCTGGGGCTGGGGCCTGCTCGACCCAAGCGGCTTCCTCGGACTGCCGGGTGCGGTGCGCGGTCAGTGGGGCACGTACGCCACACCCACCACGAGCAGCGACAACCGGATCATCGACAACCGCGTCAGCGACTTCCTGAGCGCGATGTGGGACGGCGGCGCGATCTACACGGTCGGCCAGCAGGGGGCCACGGCCCGCGACGGCGAGCTGATCGCCGGGAACGTCGCCTCGGGCAAGCGCCCGCTCGCCGGGGGCAACGTGTTCTACACCGACGGGGGCAGCCGCTACGTCACCCTGGAGAGCAACGTCTCGCTCGACGACGCTCCCGGCGTCACCGACTTCGGTCCGTGCGGCCTCACCGACTCGCTCATCGGTTGCGGGCTGTCGATCCCCTACGGGAGCGATCGCGGCGGCTGCCGCCCCTATGGCGACCTGACGTGGCGCGACAACTACTGGCAGTTCCCGGCGCCGTACTTCTCGGCCTGCCCGTATCCGCCGTACCCGATCGCGCTCGTCGACACCGACAACCACGTGATCTCCGGGTGGGCACAGGTACCGCGCTCGATCCTCACCGCCGCCGGGCTGCAGCGCGCGTACCGGTCGAGCGTCGGCGCCGGGCGCTGAGGCGAGCCGGGCAAGGGACCTAGACTCGGTGGACGGCCCGCGCCGCCGTGGCCCCATCCCTGTGCCAAACCCGTCCCCGAGGAGTCCGATGTCCACCTCGCCCGCCGACTTCAACGCCCAGATCATCGACGAGTTCCACGCCAACGAAGGACACGTCGGCGGCATGTTCGAGGACATGCCGCTGCTACTGCTGCACCACACCGGCGCGAAGTCCGGTGCCAACCGCATCAACCCGCTTGCCTATCAGGCCGACGACGGACGCTACGTCGTGTTCGCCTCCAAGGGCGGCGCACCGACCAACCCCGACTGGTACCACAACCTGGTGGCTCACCCGGACGTGACGATCGAGGTCGGCACCGACACGATCGCCGTCGTGGCCAGCGAGGCGACCGGCGATGAACGCGATCGCCTGTACCGGACGCAGGTCGAGCGCACCCCGCAGTTCGGCGAGTACGCGCAGAAGGCCGGGCGCGTCATCCCGGTCGTCGTGCTGACGCCGACCGGCTGAGGACGCGTCACCCTGCGCGCCGCCGGCCGGAGGGCAAGCGGCGAAGCGCAGGGTGCTGACGCGATACTCCGTATCGGCTCGGTTGACCGCGCTGGGTCAAGGCGCGGTCAACCAAGCCGGACCCCGCGATCGAGACACGGCCGCACGGCCGCTGCCAACTTCGTCGATCGGCCTGCGCCCACGCAAGGGGGGCGCGCACCGCGATCAGGTCTCTTACTGTGCGTGGGCACAGACCGACGCCCCGCCCCCGCGGACCCAGAAGACCTTGTGCCGCGGCACAGCCATTGCGCGCAGGTTCTGTGCTGCGGCCCGCTGTAACGGCCCGCACCGCGGAGCATCATTTGCGGGCGGCATCTCGCCGCAACGGGCGACCGGGTGGGGTCACGTCGGTCGTCACCGTCCTCGACGCGGGATGCTGAGGGACGCCATCCATGGGGAACGACTTCGCGACGCAGATGCTGCCCGGTGGCTCGCTGCGGCACGCCGCACCAGCGCTCTAGCTGATGCGCGGCCTGCCGAGCGATCGTCGTCGTAACGCCCGCTGCGCCGCTCGGCGCCCGCGGCGCGACTGCGCGTCGTTCAGCGCGGCGCGCGTGCCGTCTCCCCGGCGACGGGCTTGGCACGGGGACGCCGCACAGCGCCGTTGCGCCCACGCGCCGTCACCGATTTGGCGCTTGATCCTCGACCTGGCCCGGACGCCGACGCCGCCATCACCGCGACCGGCGGACCCTCGAGCACGTGCCTGGCCACGAGCAGGAACCGCTCGGTGCACTCCTGCACGAGCTCGTCGACGCTGCGGTCGACCTCCCCGTTCAGCCACTGCATCATCAGGCCCACCGTCCCGGCCACCAGCCAGTGAGCATGGAGCTCGAGCTCGTCGTCGCGCCAGCCCCCCGGGTATCCGGGGACCGCCTGGAGCTGGGCGACCATGAACGCGGTGATCATCCGCCGTGCGTCACGGTGACGCCGCGCCATGCGGTTGCTGACGTCGACTCCTTCGACGCAGACGAGGCGCGCCTTGTGCCGGTCGGTTGTCAGCACCCGCCACCACGCCGCGAGCCCCGAGCTCACCTTGTCCTGCACGCCCTGGTGCTCGTTGGCCACGAGCAAGGCGCGCGCCAGCTCGGCGACGACGCGATCGTAGACGGCCACGAGCAGCTCCTCGCGGCCGGCGAATGACTCGTAGAAATAGCGCTGGTTGAGGCCGGCCGCCACGCACACGTCCCGGATCGTCGTCCGGGCGTAGCCACCGGTCTCACCGAACAGTCGCAGGCCCGCGTCGAGCAGCTTCTCGCGCCGTTCGGCTCGCCGCTCTTCGCTGGTGATCCCTCGATAGCGCCGGGGCCTGACCGCACTCATCGAGCGATTGTCGCAGGTCCGTCCGCCCGCTTAGACCGGCGGCGCACCCCGCCCCGGAGCGCCCCCGGCCGGGCCGCGGGCGCCGGTACGCGTGAGCCAGGCGAGCGTCGTCAGCGCGCGTCCCTCGACGTCGTCGACGTCGACGCCGGTGAGCTCTTGGACTCGGGCGAGCCGGTTACGGAGTGTGTTGCGGTGCGTGGGCAGCGCCCTGGCCGCCTGTCCGCGATCGAAGTTGCATTCGGCGAGGACATCAACCGTTCGCACGAGCTCCTCCGTGAGCGGACCGTAGACGAGCTCGGCCACGCGCGCGGCGATCCCAGGGCAGCGCGACAACATCAGATCGATCAGGAACTGCTCGGCCTTGACCACCCCGCGGACGCCGCGGTCTCGCGCGATCCCCACAACCGTGGAGACCTCATTAAGGGCCGGCCCCGCTTCCGCCGGAGCGAGCACGAACTCCTCGCACATGATCGCCTCGGCGCCGACGGCGAGGTTCGACCACGCCGCGCGCTCGGGCGCGAGGCCGACGACTCCCCGCCGCTCGGCCACGGCAAGCGCGCGCCGCGTCCGCAGCTGGCGCGCGAGCGCCAGGTGCTGGGGCACCGATAGCTGGGGACACACGACGGCGAACGCGTAGGCCGGCGCGCCGACGTCGAAGCCGATCGCCTCCGCGGCGTGATGGTCGTCGGCGAGCAGGCGCTCTCCGCGGCGCAGGCGTGTAAGCAGAGCCTGCAAGCCGCGCTCGGTCGCCGAGCCGGCGGCACCGCGGGCGCCCTCCTCGTAGCCGGCAGCGAACACGCTCGAGACGCGGTCCATGTATTCGAGCAGGACGTACGCGCGATCGACGAGCACCTCTCGCTCCACGTCACCCAGCATGCCGGGCAGCTCGCGCCACGCGAGCGTCGTGCCGAGGCGGTAATTGGCCGGGACGATATCCGCCGGCACGCCGGCGATCGCGAGCTCGCGAGCGAGCGATTTGACCGGCTCGAGCTCGGCGTCGGAGGGAGGCTGCCCCTCAACCGCCCACCGGATGACGAGGTCGATGTTCCACTCCACGAACGCGCGCAGCTCCGCCTGCGAGGGGCGCGCGCCCTCGTAGCCCGGCCGGTTCCAGAAGCTCTCGAGCACGCGATCGACGAGCCGCGCCCTGTCAAGCCGCTCGATCGCCGCGCTGAGCAGTTGCTTCCTGGTCGCCGGATCCATCCCGGAAGTATCGGATGCGATTGTGCAAACGCACAGTGGGGCCTGGGCAGGAGAGCGCCACCTTGCTACGCAACGCGGCGCAAAGACAGCGCAAATGTCCGTGTGCGCGGCCCTGACGCGGGTCCCGCGCCGCACGCGGGGCGCCCGGCGCCAGGGCGCGGGGCGCGTCCGCCTGGCCCCGGCTGTCGGGCCTCCTGGGTGGGCCCGCTGCGACCTCCGTCGCAGTGCCCACCCAGGATGACCTGCCTATCGCGCAGCCGGCCTGTGCCGCGAGCTGGACCGAACCGCGGGCATCAGAACCCGAACCACGACACGTACGTGAACTGGTCGCTGCTCGACGTCGCGCTCGTGCCGGCAGACGTGGTGACGGTCACATCGACCGTCCCCGAGGGCCCGGGCGGCGCGATCGCCAGCACCATCCAGCCGAACGACAGGAACGGCGCCCGCCGCCCACCGAACGCGACGCTATGCACATGGGTGAGGTTGTGACCGGTCACGAACGCGAGCGTGTACGGGCCGCCCCGATTCGGCATGACGCCCGTCACCACCGGCAGGTTGGGCGGAGGGGCGGTGGCGTAGGTGTAGCCCACGCCATTCGACGTGCCACCCGTAGTCGCCACCGTCACGCTCACCGTGCCCGTGCCGGCCGGAGCCGTCACCGTCACCGACGTCGCCGACGCCGCGGTCACCGTCGCCCCGGTCGAACCGAAGTCGACCGTGTCACCCGACGCCGTGGCGCTGAACCCGGTACCCGTGATCGTCACCGAGTTCCCGCCTGACGCCGGACCGCTTGTCGGACTGATCGAGGTGATCGTCGGAACCGGCGGGGGCGGCGGCGACGCGTAGGCGTAGCTCACGCCATTCGACGTGCCACCCGTCGTGGTCACCGTCACGTCGACCGTGCCGGTGCCGGCCGGAGCCGTGACCGTCAGCGACGTCGTCGACGCCGCGGTCACCGTCGCCCCGGTCGAACCGAAGTCGACCGTGTCACCGGACGCGCTCGCGCTGAACCCGCTGCCCGAGATCGTCACCGAGTTCCCGCCCGCGGCCGGACCGCTCGTGGGGCTGATCGACGAGACCACCGGAACCGGCGGAGGCGTCACATACGTGTAGCTCACGCCATTCGACGTGCCACCCGTCGTCGCCACCGTCACGCTCACCGAGCCCGTCCCAGCGGGAGCCGTGACCGTCAGCGACGTCGTCGACGCCGCGGTCACCGTCGCCGCGGTCGAACCGAACTTGACCGTGTCGCCCGACGCCGTGGCGCTGAACCCGGTACCCGTGATCGTCACGGTCGAGCCGCCAGCGGCCGGACCGCTCGTCGGGCTGATCGACGAGATCACCGGAACCGGCGGCGGGGCCACATACGTGTAGGTCACGCCATTCGACGTGCCACCCGTCGTGGTCACCGTCACGTCGACCGTGCCGGTGCCGGCCGGAGCCGTGACCGTCAGCGAGGTCGTCGACGCCGCGGTCACCGTCGCCCCGGTCGAACCGAAGTCGACCGTGTCACCGGACGCGCTCGCGCTGAACCCGGTACCCGTGATCGTCACCGAGTTCCCGCCCGCGGCCGGGCCGCTGGTCGGACTGATGGACGAGATCACCGGAACCGGCGGCGGGACCACATACGTGTAGGTCACGCCATTCGACGTGCCACCCGTCGTGGTCACCGTCACGTCGACCGTGCCGGTGCCGGCCGGAGCCGTGACCGTCAGCGACGTCGTCGACGCCGCCGTCACCGTCGCCGCGGTCGAACCGAAGGCGACCGTGTCACCGGACGCGCTCGCGCTGAACCCGCTGCCCGAGATCGTCACCGAGTTCCCGCCCGCGGCCGGGCCGCTCGTGGGGCTGATCGACGAAACCACCGGAACCGGCGGAGGCGTCACATACGTGTAGCTCACGCCATTCGACGTGCCACCCGTCGTCGCCACCGTCACGTCGACCGTGCCGGTGCCGGCCGGAGCCGTCACCGTCAGCGACGTCGTCGACGCCGCCGTCACCGTCGCCGCGGCCGAACCGAACTTGACCGTGTCACCCGACGCCGTGGCGCTGAACCCGGTACCCGTGATCGTCACGGTCGTCCCGCCAGCGGCCGGACCGCTCGTCGGGCTGATCGACGAGACCACCGGAACCGGCGGCGGGATCACATACGTGTAGCTCACGCCATTCGACGTGCCACCCGTCGTCGCCACCGTCACGCTCACCGAGCCCGTCCCGGCCGGAGCCGTCACCGTCACCGACGTCGCCGACGCCGCCGTCACCGTCGCGCTCGAGCTTCCGAACGCGACAGCGTCACCCGATGCCGTGGCGCTGAACCCGGTACCCGTGATCGTCACCGAGTTGCCGCCGGCGGCCGGGCCGCTGGTCGGACTGATCGACGAGATCACCGGAACCGGCGGAGGGACCACATACGTGTAGCTCACGCCATTCGACGTGCCACCCGTCGTCGCCACCGTCACGTCGACCGTGCCCGTCCCAGCGGGAGCCGTGACCGTGAGCGACGTCGTCGACGCCGCCGTCACCGTCGCCGCGCTCGACCCGAACTTGACCGTGTCACCCGATGCCGTGGCGCTGAACCCGGTACCCGTGATCGTCACCGAGTTGCCGCCGGCGGCCGGGCCGCTGGTCGGACTGATCGACGAGATCACCGGAACCGGCGGCGGGGCCACATACGTGTAGGTCACGCCATTCGACGTGCCACCCGTCGTCGCCACCGTCACGCTCACCGAGCCCGTCCCGGCCGGAGCCGTCACCGTCACCGACGTCGCCGACGCCGCGGTCACCGTCGCCGCGGTCGAACCGAAGTCAACCGTGTCACCGGACGCCGTGGCGCTGAACCCGGTACCCGTGATCGTCACCGAGTTGCCGCCCGCGGCCGGACCGCTCGTCGGACTGATCGACGAGATCACCGGAACCGGCGGCGGGACCACATACGTGTAGCTCACGCCATTCGACGTGCCACCCGTCGTCGCCACCGTCACGTCGACCGTGCCGGTGCCGGCCGGAGCCGTGACCGTCAGCGACGTCGTCGACGCCGCCGTCACCGTCGCCGCGGTCGAACCGAAGTCGACCGTGTCACCGGACGCGCTCGCGCTGAACCCGCTGCCCGAGATCGTCACCGAGTTCCCGCCCGCGGCCGGGCCGCTCGTGGGGCTGATCGACGAAACCACCGGAACCGGCGGAGGCGTCACATACGTGTAGCTCACGCCATTCGACGTGCCACCCGTCGTCGCCACCGTCACGTCGACCGTGCCGGTGCCGGCCGGAGCCGTCACCGTCAGCGACGTCGTCGACGCCGCCGTCACCGTCGCCGCGGCCGAACCGAACTTGACCGTGTCGCCCGACGCCGTGGCGCTGAACCCGGTACCCGTGATCGTCACGGTCGTCCCGCCAGCGGCCGGACCGCTCGTCGGGCTGATCGACGAGACCACCGGAACCGGCGGGGGCGTCACATACGTGTAGCTCACGCCATTCGACGTGCCGGCGCTCGTCGTCACGGCTACCGACACCGTGCCCGTGCCGGCCGGAGCCGTGACCGTCAGCGACGTCGCCGACGCCGCCGTCACCGTCGCGCTCGAGCTGCCGAAGGCAACCGCGTCACCGGACGCTGTGGCACTGAAGTTCGTGCCCGTGATCGTCACGGTCGTGCCGCCAGCGGCCGGACCGCTCGTGGGACTGATCGAGGTGATCGTCGGCGGCGGTGGGACGTAGGTGTACGCAGCCGAACCGGACGTGCCGTTGACCGTGGCCACCGTCACGTTGACCGTGCCGGTGCCCGCCGGTGCCGTCACCGTCAACGACGTCGCCGACGCCGCAGTCACCGCCGCCGCGGTCGAACCGAAGTCGACCGTGTCACCCGATGCCGTGGCGCTGAACCCGGTGCCCGTGATCGTCACGGTCGTCCCGCCAGCGGCTGGCCCGCTCGTCGGACTGATCGAGGTGATCGTCGGCGCATTGTTGTACGTGTAGGTGACCGAGGTCGACGTGCCGTTGACCGTGGCCACCGTCACGTTCACGGGGCCGGCCGAGCCGGGGGGCGCCGTGACCGTCAGCGACGTCGTCGACGCCGAGGTCACCGTCGCCGTCGTCGAGCCGAACTTGACCGTGTCGCCCGACGCTGTCGCGCTGAACCCGGTACCCACGATCGTCACCGAGTTCCCACCCGCCGGCGGACCATTGCTGGGGCTCAGCGACGTGATCGCGGGCGGCGGGTTGTAGGTGTACGTCACCGCTCCAACCGTGCCGTTGATCGTGGCCACGGTGACCGTCACCACTCCCGTCCCGGCCGGAGCCGTGACCGTGAGCGATGTCGCAGACGCTGACGTCACCGTCGCGGCGTTCGACCCGAAGTCGACCGTGTCGCCCGACGCTGTCGCACTGAACCCGGTACCCACGATCGTCACCGAGTTCCCACCCGCCGGTGGGCCATTGGTCGGCGTGATCGACGTGATCGTCGGTGGCGGGTTATACGTGTAGGTCGCGCTGTTCGAGGTTCCGTTGACGGTCGCGACCGTCACGCTCGCCGTGCCCGTCCCGGCCGGAGCCGTCACAGTGAGCGACGTCGTCGACGCCGCGGTCACCGTCGCCGCGGCCGAACCGAACTTGACCGTGTCGCCCGACGCCGTAGCGCTGAACCCGGTGCCCGTGATCGTCACGCTCGTGCCGCCAGCGGCCGGGCCACTCGTCGGACTGATCGACGTGATCGTCGGCGGCGCGTTATACGCGTAGCTGACGCTGTTCGACGTACCGGCGCTCGTGGTCACGGCCACCGGGACCGTGCCCGTCCCGGCCGGAGCCGTCACGGTCAGCGACGTCGCCGATGCCGACGTGACCGTTGCGCTCGAGGAACCGAACGCGACCGCGTCACCCGATGCCGTGGCATTGAAGTTCGTGCCGGTGATCGTCACCGAGTTCCCACCCGGCGCCGGACCGCTCGTCGGGCTGATCGAGGTGATCGCCGGCGGCGCGTTATACGTGTACTTGTCGGCGCTGCCCGTAGCCGACGTCTGGCCGAGCGAGTCGGTCACCGTCACGTCGACCGTACCCGAGCCCGCCGGAGCGGTGGCGGTGAGCGACGTGCCGGAGCCCACCGCCACACCCGTGGCCGTGGTCGAGCCGAACTTGACCGTGTCGCCCGTCACGAACCCGGTGCCCGTGATCGTGACCGTGTTCCCTCCGGCCTGCGGACCGCTCGTCGGGCTGACCGCCGTCACGGACGGCGGGGCAACATAGGTGTACTGGTCGGCGCTGCTCGTGGCCGAGGTCTGACCGGAACCGGTCACCGTCACGTCAACTGTGCCCGAACCGGCCGGAGCGGTCGCCGTCAGTGACGTGCCCGAGGACACGCTGACGCCGGTGGCCGCCGCCGATCCGAAGCTGACCGTGTCGCCCGAGGCGAACCCGGTGCCGGTCACCGTCACCGTGTTGCCGCCACCCGCCGGACCCTTGGTCGGGCTGACGGCGCTGACCGTCGGCGCCGGCGCGGCGATCGGGATCGAGGCGATCGGCGCCGCGGAAGTCGGCGGATCGCAGGTCGCGGAGACCGAGATGCCATCGGCGGCGACGGTGGCGATGTAGCTGCCCGCCGCCGCGTCGAGCGCCAGATTGACGTCGGAGCCCCCCGCTCCCGTCACGGTGTAGGGCCCCTCGGCGAGCGGAGTCGCCGGGACGCTCACTGTCGCCTGCACGACCGACGTGTCGATCACCACCGTCGGTGACGAGGCGGCCCAGTTCGAGGAGGCCGGGGTGGCACCCGTGACCTCCATCGGGAATGCCGTGAAGCCGAGGGTGACGCTCGTGATCCCGAGCGACGTGAAGCCGGAGTAGAGGTCCGCCGGACTCTCGATGACCACCTGGGCGGTCGGCGTGAAGCTCTGGCCGGGGCTGAGCGACGTCGGTGCCGTCATCGCCACGGTGGCGGTGACTGGAACCGTGCCCCCGTCGGCGGTGCAACTGAGCACGAATGGGGCCGACGTATATGTCGTGGTGCCGGCGGCTTCGGCGGCGGACGCCGGGGCGACGACAAGCGCGACCACGCCGACCGCGAACGCCAGCCGCGCACGTCCGAACGTGCGCATCGCCTTGTGGAGCATTGACAAGAGCCCTGCCCTCCTCCTGATGATTGACCCGTGCAGCGCGAACCCTGACCCGGTTCTGTAACGCGCCCCTACCTGATTTGCCCGGTGAGCCTTGCGGAAACACCGACGTATGTCAAGCAATCCGCGTGCTCGCCTCCTGTCTGCTCGACGCCCGCGAGCTCGACGCGATCGCCGCATCATAGGCGTGCGAGGCCTCAGAGTGACGCCCGAGCCGGCGCAACAAGTCGGCCCGGACGGCATGGCTGATGGATGCTGAGCAGGCACTGGGTCATCCGGGCATCATCCTTCGAGCTTGGGCCGGCCCGTCGCCGGCCTGTCACTCCCTACCCGAACGGCGGGCATCCAAATCGACAGCGATCATGGCGATCAGTGCTTCGGCGGCAGGGTGCGCGCATAGTCGACGCCGCGCTGTACCCAGCGCTCGAGCTGTCGCTTCGTGCGCACGCCCTCGGTCTCGATCCGCAGCCATCCGGGCATCTCGCGGCCGCGCATGATCATCACTTGTGTGTGCGGCCTGCCGAGCAGCGCCTCGCCGTCGGCGGGATCGACGCGGACCATCAGCCCGCCGCGGCCGCTCACGCTCACCGACATGTTCCCGCCGATGAGGAAGGCGAGGCCGCCGAACATCCGCCTCTCGGTGACGCCGGCCTCGGCGGCGATGAGCTCGCGAATTCGGTTCGCGAGATCCTCGTCGTAGGCCATGCGCGCATTATGCTCGGGCCGCGACGGGGTTGTCGCGGGCCCACGCCGCGATCCGCTTCGACCCGTCGACGACGGTGCCGTCGTCGAGCACGAGCACCGGCACCCAGTAGCTGCCGGTCAGCTCGTGGACCTCACGGCGGCCGCTCGTCGCGTTACCGAGCGAGCCGAGCGGCGCATAGCCGTACGAGCGCACCACCTCGGGCTCGTGGCCCGCGCCCCGGAGCGCGTGGTAGGCGTTCGCGCAGGGGTGGCCCCCCGGACGCGGCGTCGGAAACGTTCCCCAGCAGACGTACAACTTCATGTGGCTCCTCCTCGTTGTCGCGTGTCCCGCGGTCGGGCGACCCCGGCCCGGGCTACCAGTGCAAGCGCCTGGCGTAGCCCTCGTCGAGAGCGGCCTGCTCCTGCTCGACGGTGACGTCGTCGCCGCGGTGGTCGCGCAGGATGCGTGCGGCTGAGGGGAGGTCCTCGGCGCTCGGCCAGGTCTCCGGGCGCCACAGCCGCGCGCGAATGAGCGCCTTCGCACAGTGAATGTACGCCTCCTCAACCTCGACGACGAGCGCGGCGGGAGGCGGCGTGGAGTCGTCGGCGAGCGCGGCGAGGATGGCCGCGTCGGTGGAGAGCGCGCAGCCGCCGTTGACGCGCAGCGTCTCTCCGAGGCCGGGGACGAGGAACAGCAGTCCGGCCTGCGGGTTGGCGAGGACGTTCGTGAACGAATCCAGTCGGCGGTTGCCGGGAGCGTCGGGCAGCGCGAGGCGATGCTCGTCGAGTACCCGCACGAATCCCGGCGGCCCGCCCTTCGGGGACACGTCGCACGAGCCGTCGGCGCCGGAGGTGGCGAGCAGCACGAACGGGGATCGGGCGATGAAGTCGCGGCAGTGCCGATCGAGGATCGCGATCTGTTTGCGCAGCGCGCGCTCGGCCGGGGCCGGATACAGATCGCGCAACGCCTCGATGCTCACGATCTCGCTCGGCATCCCCCCAGCTGCGTTCATCGCGCGATGATCCCACCTCCCGGCGTTGGCCGGCGACCAGCGGCGGCTGCTCGACTCGTCTACGCGACGGTGAGCGTGACCGCAGGTGAGGCGCCGGCGGCCTGGTGGATGTTGGCGACCGTGCGGGCCACGCAGCGATAGGAGCCGGAGCGCGACGGGCGGAAGCTGAGCGCGAACGTGCCGCCGGTCACCGGCAGGTCGTGGGTGGAGACCGTCGCCGGGCGTCCGCCCGCGGGAGGCCCGTCAACCGTGACCACGACCCGCGGCAGCGGGGGCGACACCGTTCCGCTCACCGTCACGAGACCGCCGGTCGCGAGGGACGGCGTGGAAGCGGTGAGCGTCAGCGCCGGCGCCACCTCGACGTCGAGCGGCTCGGAGATCGCGGCCGGCAGTCCGGGAGCGCCGGCGAACAGGAGGCGCAGCGCCGCGTTGAAGCTGACCGGCAGCGCGAGCGAGAACTGCCCGACGGCGTCGGTCGTCAGCTCGGCGATCGTGCTCTCGACCGGCGGGTCGGCCGTGCCGCCGAGGGCCCGGCTCTGGAGCGCGACCGACGCCCCGGGGACGGGCGTGCCGTCGAGCGCCGCGAGCGACCCGCTCAGCGCCGCCGACGCGGGGGCGGTGAGCGTGCCTGTGGGCCCGACGAGCGTGGCCACGAGCGGGCTCCCGGCGAGCGCGAGCGCCTGAAGGCGCACCGAGGGAAGTCGCGCGTAGAGCGCGTCGCCCGGGCAGTCGGTCGAGTCGCCGTCGCGATGCCCGGCGATCCGGGGCAGGGTGACCGCTGCGCCGGCCGGGAAGCGGCTGTAGACGGCGCCGGCGGGGTCGACGTGGACGGTCACCTGACCGTTCGTCGGCACGCCGTGGAGGGAGAGCTTCCAGGCGAGCAGCGCCTGCAGGGCGTCGAGCGCCGGCGGCGACGGCAGCGCCGCGCTGAACGTGCCGAGAATGGCCACGCCCGTCGAGACGAGGTTGTAGCCGCCGGCCTGCGCGCCGACCACGGGCTCGTCGATCCCACCGGCCCGAGCCTCGAACGTGCGGCCGAAGCTGTCGATGACGAAGTTGTAGCCGATGTCATGCCAGCCTTCGGCCTGCACGTGATACAGCCAGATCGCGCGCAGCATGGCCGGCACGTCGGCGCTCGAATAGCCATTCGGATTCTCCGTGTGGTGCACGAAGGCCAGGCGGACCACGCCGTAGCCGGCGCCGTCGCGGGGCGCGGGAGCCAGCCCCTGCGCCCAGGCGGCGCGGGCGATGATCGGGGGCTGCCCGGGCCCGGCGGGCAGCGTCGGAGCGGCAAGCGCGAGCGCCGCGACCGCGGCGGCGTCCGGCGCGGACGGCGCGGCGGCCACGAGCTGCAGCGCGACGCCGCGCAGGTCGGTGGAGGCTTGCAGCTCGAGCTCGAGGGCACGGCCGGTCCACACCGGGTCGCCGACGCGCGGCGCGCCGGGGGCGACCCGATCGGGCCCGTGGCCGGCGGCAGAGACGTTCGCCCAGGGGCCGTCCGGTGCGCCATCGGGGCCGAGCGTGCGCAGCGCCAGGCGCGGCCGGGCCGGGTCGCGCCATTGGACGCCGGCCAGATCGAACGGCTCCGGGGCGCGAACGCGATGCGTGCCGGCGCGCAGATCGCCGAGCGGCACCGTGAGCAGACGCGGGGCGCCGGTGGCGGGGGCGGCTCCGGCCGGCCACGCCGGGCGGGGCGTGACGGCCGAGATCGCGCTGGACCCGGCCACGGCGGCGAGCAGCGAGCGGCGAGTCAACCGCGGAGCGGTCACGACACCCGTAACACGGGATGCCGCCGGGCGGAGCGGTCGCGCATCAGGGGCCCGCCGCAGCGATGATCGGATACGTACTCCTCGCCTCCGTCCGTCGTGGCTCGCTCGCCGTGTGCCGGTCGCTTTTTGGCTCCACGCCCGTCCGCTTCACCTTAGCCCCCGGTGGAGCGGCCGATGCGCCGCGCGCAGGCTCACCGCGGGTGCCATCTCGGTCACCTCGACCGAACTCCACGGCGCAATCCTCTCAAGCTACTGTTGCTTTCATCGAACGGTCAGGAGGGTGGTCGATGTCCGGTCCGCGGTTCTACTTCGATCTCGGCTCGCCGTACGCCTACCTCGCCGCCGAGCGCGTCGACGACCTGCTGCCCGAGCCGCCACGCTGGCAGCCCGTGCTGCTTGGCGGCCTGTTCAAGCTCACCGGCCGCAGCTCGTGGGCGCTCGGCGACCACCGTCGCCGCCGGGCCGGGATGGCCGAGATCGAGCGACGGGCCGCCGACTACGGGCTGCCGGCGCTGCGCTGGCCCGAGCCGTGGCCCGGCGACTACCTACTGGCGATGCGTGCGGCGACCTACGCGTGCGTCGTCGACCGCGGGCGCGTGTTCGCGCGCCAGGCCTTCGCCGATGCGTTCCGGGAGGGGCGTGACCTCAGCATCACCAGCCATGTACTCGACGCCGGTGAGCGCAGCGGCCTGGACCGCAGCGAGCTCGAAGCGGCCCTGAGGGATCCGCAGATCAAGCGCGCGCTGCGCGAGGCGACCGAGACCGCGGGCGAGCTCGGCGTCATCGGCGTGCCGACACTCGCCATCGGCGACGAGCTGTTCTGGGGCGACGACCGGCTGGCCGACGCGGCGGCACACCTGCGACGCGAGACCGCGGCGCCGTGAGCGCGGCGTTCGATCTGCGCGGGCCAGGCCTGGTGCGCCCCCGGTATCGCCGTCGTCGCTACGCTCCGAGGATGGCCGCCCCGGCTAAGCCGCATATCACGGTTCCCGACGAGCCGCCGTCGTATGTGCTCGAGCTCGATGACATCACCGTCGGGGAGGGCGAGGAGGCGACGGGCGGGCGGATCGTCGAGGTCCACTACGTCGGCGTGTCCTGGTCGACGGGCGAGGAGTTCGACGCCTCCTATGACCGCGGCGACACCTTCAGCTTCGCGCTCGGCAAGGGCCAGGTGATCCCGGGCTGGGACCAGGGCGTCGCCGGCATGAAGGTCGGGGGGCGCCGGCGAATCACCATTCCGCCGATGCTCGCCTACGGCAAGCGCGGCGCCGGCGGCGTCATCGGACCCGACGAGACGCTCGTCTTCGTCGTGGACCTGGTCGGCGTGCGCTGACGACGCCCTCGGCGGTCAGGGCCCGTCGACCGTCGCGACGGTCGATGCGGCTCGGCGGCGCGGCCGTTCGCCGGCGGCCCCTCGACCGCGGGCGCCTGCCACGGGCGCGCGAGCAGCAGCCACATCATCGCCGCACCGAGCAGCACGACGCACAGGATCCAGCCGAGCGCGGTCGTGCCGACGCCGACGTACTTCAGGCCGGACGCGAAGATGACGAACGTGATCACCGGCCGGATGTAGCGGTCGGGCACGGACGAGGACAGCATCGACCCGACGAAGACCGCGGGGACGCTGCCGATGATGAGCGAGGCGGTCACGGCCAGCTCGACGTGGCCGAAGGCGAGAGCGCCGAGCGCGGCCGCCCCCGTGAGCGGGACGGCCTGCGTCAGGTCGGTGCCGACGAGCTGCCCGGCGCTGAGGGTCGGGTAGAGGAACAGCAGCAGCACGATCATCAGCGATCCCGAGCCGACGGACGTCATCCCGACGACGATGCCGCCGACCGCGCCGATGAGAATCGTGGCGAGCGGACGGGCGCGGATCTCGTGCACGGCGTCGGCCCGCGGCCCGGTGCGGCGCCGATCGACGAACAGGCGCAGGAGCATCGCGCCGGTACCGAGGAGCAGCGCGGCGCCGAGCGCGACCTCGACCTGCTGCTGGGCCCCCTTCGAGTTGCCGAGCAGGTGCAGGAGGTAGGCGCCGAAGAAGGCGGCCGGCACGGAGCCGATCACCATCCAGCGCACGAGGCGCAGGTTGACCGTGCCCGCGCGCAGATGCACGGCGGCGCCGACCGGGCGCATCACGACGGCCGCCACGAGATCGCTGGAGATCGCGGCCGACGGGGTGACCCCGAACAGCAGGATGAGCATCGGCGTCATGAGCGCGCCGCCGCCGGCGCCCGTCATGCCGACGAGGAGACCGACGATCGCACTGCCGAGGACGATGTACGGATCGATGTGCATGCCCTGATCCTCCCCTGGACTCCCGAAACCAGAGAATCGCCAGCGTAGCAGTGACCTTTCGGCGAGCAGCGACCATCGCCCACCGCCGGGTCGGGGATCGCGCTCGCCCGACTCGCTCCCGACATCCTCATCCATGCGTCCAGATCGGGCGCGAGACCTTCAGTTCGCGGCGACGGAATCGCTGCGCGGCGCGAGCATCGACACGTCATTGCTCATCGTCGGTACGCAAACCTGCGCAATCCGATCCCCCGGCCATTGTCGGGCGCGGTGCGAAGGACTAGTGTCATCGGTCTCGGGATCCCGATGGCCCCGAGCGCGAGCGCAGACTTAAAACCATGCACGACGATCGGTCACCGAGCGAGCGACGCCGGCCCAAGCGGCCGGCGGGCCGCTCACGTTCGTGGTGCCGGATCGGCGGCGCGCCGCGTGTCGCGGCCACCGGCCGGGGGCGCGATCGGATCGGCGCCTGCTCGGCCGCCGGGCCGCATTGCCGCGCGCGCCCGAGACGGGCGCCGCGCCCGACGGAGTGGGCGCGTCGCGGCTGCGTCCCGCCTACGGCCCCAGCGCCGTAGCCCCGCTGCTCCGGGGCGCCACGCGGCACACTCCCGGCACGGCCCTGTTACAGAGCGGACGCGTACCGCGACCCGCCGGGCGCATCGGTCACCATCGCGTCACCCGCGGCGGTCCGGGCCGCCCGAAGCTCCCTCCGGCGAGAGCTGCAGCGCCCCGCTGTCGTACGTGACCCCGACCGGCTCGAGCACGACGCGTCTCCGCCCGGCCTGGACCTCGCCCGCCACCAGCGCGTCGCACCGCAGGTCCCGCGCGGCAGCGACCACCGCCTCGCCGCCGCCGGGGCGGCAGTAGACCGCGAAGCCACACCCCATGTTGAACGTCGAGTAGGCGGCGGCGGCGCCCAGGTCGGCCTCGGCGACGAGGAGGTCGAAGACCTCGGGGACGGGCGGCAAGGCGCTGATCGCGTACGTCAGATCCCTCGCCGGTCGCATCAGCTTGAGCAGCCCGTGGCCGGTGATGTGGCTCAGATAGGTCACCTCGACGCCGCCGGTGGCGAGGCGATCGACGAGCGGCGAGTACAGCACCGAGGGGTCGAGCAGCGCCTCGCCGAACGTCCGGCCGCTCGGCAGTGTCGTGGCATAGCCGTCGGGCAGACGCCCGGCGACGAGGCGCGCGAGCGAGGCGCCGTTGGCGTGCAGTCCGTTGCTCGCCACGATCACGATCTCGTCGCCGGGGGCGAGCCGCTCGCCGAGGATCGGCGCGGCGCCCTCGGGCAGCGCGCCGATCGCGCTGCCGGCGAGCTCGATGTCCTGCTCGGCGACGAGCTCGGGTAACGACGGGGACTCGCCTCCCCCCCACGTCGCTCCGGCGTCGGCGCAGGCCCGGTACCAGCCCTCGAGCAGCTCGGCCTGCCAGTCCCCGCGGCGGTACCAGTCGGCCGAGCCGGTGGCGAAGTACGCGTTCACGACGAGCGGCAGCGCGCCGACACAGCAGAGATCGTTGACGATCGCCGCGACCGTGTCGTAGGCGACGTCGGCGAAGCGGTTGATGCCGAGCGACTCGGCCACATGGCGGGCGATGATCGACTTCGTGCCCAGGCCCTCCACGACGAACGCGAAATGGCGCCCGTCGAGCTCGAACACGAAGGCGGGCTCGCCGCGCGAGGCATCGAGCGCGCGCCCGCCCCGCCCGGCGATGAACGGCGAGGTGGCGAGCGCGCGGCTGAGGGCGAGGCGCTTACCCGCGTCGAGGGTCGTGTAGTCGACGCCGGCCTCGCGGTAGGCCGATCCGTGCTCGTGCTGGGCCGCCGCGCCCGCGGCGCCACCATCGGCCGGCGGCGTGCTCATCGCGCCCTCGCCGCCCCGCGCCAGTGCCACGCGCGCAGCAGCGCGGCGAACGCCGACTCGCCGGCCGCCCGCAGCGCCGGTGCGGTGTCGAGCTCGACCTGGACGATCGAGTGGCCGTGCAGCGCGACGACGTCGTCCTGGAGGTTGAGGTTGTAGTCGTCGGCGTACTCGTAGAGGTACGTGACGCGCGCCGCCCCGCGGCCGCCGAGCCGCGCCGGGCGCAGCGGCGACAGGGTAGTGACGTACTGCGCCGGACGCGGGATGCCGACGACGCCGACGACGCCGATCAGCTCGCCGGCGGCGACGGTCGGGTTGCTCGAGAGCAGGCGCAGCGCGCTCCCGACGATCCGCTCGGGGTACACGTAGACGGTGATGCCGATTCCCCCGGCCGGGGGAATCGCGTCGGCGTTCAGCGGCGTCGTGGAGCTGAGCGAGTACTCGGCGACGTGCTGCCCGGCGATGCGCAGGTGGTCGAGGCGCAGATGCCAGCTCGCGGGGTAGCTCGTCTGCAGCACGGCGGTGCGCAGGATCTGACGCCCGCGGTCCGCGGTCGTCGTCGCCGCGCGCACCGGGCCGGACGCGGCGAGCGCGACCAGGGCCGCCGCTGTGGCCGCCAGCGCGGCCGCGAGCGGGCCTGTCGCAGCTGATCCGCTCGCCGGAGGCACCCCCGCATCTAACCATGCCGCCCCGGCGACTCGACGGTCGGGCCAGTCGGCGCCGCCGCCGCCTTGGACAGCGGTCCATAGACACCGCGACGGCGGCGATCCATCCTGGCATCAGCTGGACACGAACCAACCGCCGCACTCTCTCCTCCTCTCATCGGCCGAGCGGCGCGCGCCGCTCGGCCGATTAGCGGTGGAGGAGCACGCCGGCGAGATCAACGAGACCAAGGACGTGACGGCGTGGCCGCAGCGGATGGCAATGGGCACGCACCGCGGGTGGCGGTTGTCCTGCCGGGGGGCGGTGCGCGCGGGGCGTACGAGGTCGGAGCGCTGTCGGTGCTGCTCCCGGCGCTGCACGAGCGTGGCGAGCGCGTCTCGATCTTCTGTGGCACGAGCGTCGGCGCCCTGAACGCGGCCCTGCTCGGCTCGCTCGCCGCCGAACCGGTCGAGGCGCAGGTCGACGGTGCGCTCGAGCGCTGGCGCACGATGCGCAAGGGTGACGTGATCGCCCCGATCATCGGGCCGCGCAGCCTGCTCACCGTCGCGCGGCTCGTCGGCGAGGCGCTCGAGATCCCCGGCCTGCGGCTCGGCAGCCTGCTCGACCCGTCCCCGATCCGCAGCAACATCGAGCGCTGGATCGACTGGCTCGCCCTGCACCGCAACGTGCGCTCGGGCGCCGTCGAGGCCGTGTGCGTCGTGGCCACGGCCCTGTCGACGGGCGCGTCCGTCGGCTTCGTCGAGACCCGCCACCGCGCGCCACGGGCGCGCGCCGGCGACGACATCCGCTACGTGCGAAGCCCCCTGGCCGGCGAGCACGTGCGCGCCTCGGCGGCCATCCCGCTGCTGTTCCCCCCGGTCAAGGTCGATCAGCCGCTGGTGGCCGCCGACCACTACGTCGACGGCGGCACGCGCCTGAACAGCCCGATCAAGCCGGCGCTCGCGCTCGGCGCCGAGCGCGTGATCGTGATCGGCTTCGAACCGTTCGGCGCCCACCCGACGCCGCACGTGCGCCGCGGGACGCCGCGGCTGGCCGACGTCGCCGCGAACGTCATCGACGGCCTGCTCGTCGACCAGGTGCGCAACGACCTACACCGCCTCGCGGCGATCAACTCGTTCTTCGTCGAGGCGCCGACGAGCGCCAGCTCGCGCTCGGCGGTCGCCTACCGCACCGCGTACGGGCAACACCCCTACCGGCGGATCTCCTACGCCCTGGTGGCGCCGTCCCGGCCGGGCGAGATCGGCGCGCTCGCCGAGCGCGTCTTCAACGAGCGCTACGGCGGCCTGCGCGGGCTACGCGATCCGGACTTCCCGCTCATGTCGCGGCTGCTCGGCGGGCAGACGCGCAGCCGCGGCGAGCTGCTCTCGTTCCTGCTGTTCGAGCGCACGTTCGTGGAGGCCCTCATCGAGGCCGGCCGCCACGACGCCGAGCGCTGGCTCGCGCGTCACCCGCGATTCTGGTGCAGCGACGCCCGTCACGACCTCAACGTCGACGCGCACGACGAGGCCCGCGTGCGCGAGCAGCACACGCTCGACGAGTTCCGCGAGCTGCGCCGCCGCTGAGGCGGCCTAGCGAACGACGACCGACCCGCTCATCCACGGATGCAGCGTGCACGTGTAGTCGTACGTGCCGCTGTGCGTGAAGCGCACCGTGTAGGAGCCGCTCGCCTTCGTCGGCGAGCTGCGGAAGCGCGTGGCCGTGACGTTGTGCGCCGTCGGCCCGTCCTCGAACAGCCAGGTCACGGTGTCGTTGCGGTGCACGACGAGGTTGCCCGGCGTGTAGGCGTAGTTCTTGATGACGACCCGATGGTTGGCGGCGGCGCTCGCCTGCCCGCCGCCCGCGAGCGCGGCCGCCGGCAGCGCCACGGCAGCGGCGCCCGCCGCCCCGGCGACGATGATCGTCAGGAGGCGGCGCATGTCCCCGAGTGTAGTGCGGCCTCACCGAGGCGCCGGCGCATCACGGCGACGGCGTCCGGGCCGGAGTCGACGAGCACGAAGCGACGCCCCAGCTCGCGGCACACGGCCCCGAGCGTGCCCGAGCCCGCGAAGAAGTCCAGGCACCACCCGCCCGGGCGAGATGACGCGGCCACGAAGCGGCGCACGAGCCCCTCGGGCTTCTGAGTCGGGTAGCCGGTGCGTTCGCGACCGTTCGTGGGGACGATCGTGTGCCAGATGACGTCGGTCGGCATCTTGCCCCGAGCCGCCTTCTCGGCGGTCACCAGCCCCGGCGCCATGTAGGGCTCGCGCTCGACCGCGTCGGCATCGAAGTGGTATCGACCGCGATCGCGCACGTAGACCAGGATGGTGTCGTGCTTGGCCGGCCAGCGGTGACGCGGCTTGCCCCCGTAGTCGTAGGCCCAGATGAGCTCATTGAGAAAGGCCTCCCGCCCGAAGATCTCGTCGAGCAGCAGCTTGCAGTAGTGCGCCTCGCGGTAGTCGATGTGGAAGTACAGCGTGCCGTGCTCGGCGAGCAGCTCCCGCGCGCGCTCCAGACGGGGAGCGAGGAAGCGCAGATAGTCGCCGAAGTCGTCGGCGAACGCGAGCGTCTGCAGCACCTGCGAGCGGTAGCGGCGCCCGCCGAAGCCGGTGCGGTCTCCCCCGTCCTCGTCGCGCCGGACCGCGAGGCGTGCGCGCCGCTGGTCGCGGCCGGTGTTGAAGGGGGGGTCGATGTAGATGAGGTCGAACGCGCCGGCGGGTAGCCGCGGCAGGACGTCGGCGTTGTCGGCCTCGATGACGAGATCCTCGTCGAGGAGCAGGGGACCCGCGGGCAGCGCGGCGGCGTCGAGGATGCGCATCGCCGGCCCACGCTACCGCGCGCCGGCGGCGGCGGGCGCTAGCCCTTCACGACATGCGAGCTGGCGACCACCGCGCTGCCGGCGCCGAGCGCCTGGACCTCGGCGTAGGGCCCGGCGCTCGCCGTCGCGATGCGAGTCTCGAAGCCGCTGCGCGGCGCCGTGGCCACCACGGTGAGCGCGCTCGGCGAGGCGCCGGTCAGGACCCGCCAGGCGGTAACCCCGGTCGCACCGTTCCAGCTCGCGTACACGACCAGGCCGCCGTGGATCGCGGGCCGCGCCGCGACGTCGGGTGGGCGGACGGGCGTGCCCGTCCAGGCGAAGCGGTAGGCCCGGTAGGACTGATCGCCCGCCGGCATGTGTGCGTCGAACACGAGCTGGCCGGTCGCCGAGTACTCCGAGAAGTAGGGCTCGGGACCCCAGCCGATGAATCCGTCGCCGTTGGCGAGCGTCTGGTAGTTGCCCTGGCTGCCGGACAGCAGCGGCGCCGAGTGGATGAGCTGACTGACGAGCGTCACCGCATGCGTGGCCTGGTCGATGGCGACGACGATCCCGCGCGACGCGCGCTCGACCGGGGGCCAGGCGCCGTTGTCGAAGATGCTGATGTCGCCGTTGGCCAGCATCGTGGCGTCGTGCTGCCAGGCGGTCGCCGTGCCCGCGCCCATGGTGAACGAGGGATGCTTGCCGCCGAGCTCCCATAGCACCTGCCCGGTTGCGCCGCTCACCTCGTAGACGGCCCACGTGCTGCGCGAGGAGACGAGCACGTCGCCGCCGGCGAGCGGCTGGACGGAGTTGATGTGGAAGGCGTCCCACGGCCAGACCGTCGTGGCCGTGCCCGGGTCCTGGTAGCTGTTACGCAGCGGCACGTGGTCGATGCTGTGCCACTCCTCGCGCACGAGCCCGGTCTTGAGGTCGAGCACCTCGAAGACGCCGTCGGTCACCGCCGCGTTGCTGGGGCCGCTCTCGTGGGAGAGGTCGCAGTGCAGCGGATCGAAGATGGTCATCAGCGCCGTGTCGTCGGGCCCGATCTGGAAGTCGTGCAGGTCGGCCCAGTAGCCGTTGCCCGCGTAGACGCGCGCGACGACCTGGTAGTGATCGTTGACGATCACCTCGTACCCCTCGCCGAAGCCCTGGGGCGGGATCGACCCCTGCCAGAAGGACAGCGCCGGTGCGCCGCCGTAGTCGATCACCTGGAGGTTCGTCGCCTCGATCCCGGACGGAAGCGGATCCAGCCACACCGGCTGCCCGCTGTCGTCGAAGATCTCCGGCCCGTGCTGGCCCGGGCCGGAGTACGGCGTCACGAACAGGTCGCCGGGCGCCGCCGCGGGGCTGTCGGTGGTGACGGTCATCGTCGGCGGCGTCAGATCCGGACGCGAGACGAAGTGCTCCACGTCGCCGGGACGCCCGGCCGGCTCGGGCGCCGGGCCGCCGCCGGGGATCGGATCCTGGACCCCGACGTCGAACGCGTAGGCGAACGGGCGTCGCCCGCTCGAGGTCTGCAGCTCGCCGCTGACGCTCACGCGCTCGCCCGGTGCGAAGGCGCTGTCGGGCACGAAGCTCGCACCGTCGCCCTGCGAGTATGCGACGAGCCGCCCCGGGTGCGGCCCGCTGCTCGACCCGGTCGCCGTGACGCCCGACAGTGCGGCCGACGGGACGCCGAGCAGGCTGATCTGCGTGCGGGGGGACGCGTCCAGTGACTCGGGCAGCGGCGAGGCCTCGATCGGCGTGCCGGGAAGGACGTTCGAGCGGTTCAGCTCGGCCGGCACGCACCGCGGCGCGGCGGCGGCCAGCGCCGCGCTCGGGCCGGGCACGAGCGCGGCCGCGAGCAGCACCGCGGGAACGAGGAAGACGAGCCGATTGCGCATACGGGGCCTACGTCGCGAACACGCTGCGCGGCGCGACGGCGCGCTCGGACGAACGATCAGCTTACGGTGAGGGTGCCCTGCATGCCGGCCTGACGATGCCCGGGCACCGAGCAGTAGAACACGTACGTGCCCGGCTTCAGGTGCAACGACAGCGTCCGCGAGCCGCCCTGGAAGGTCGGCGTGGCGGCGAGCACGGTGGTGCCCTGGGCGATCGTCATGTTGTGCATCTCCGGCGCCATGTTGGCGAAGGTGATCGTCACCTGGCCGGCCGCCGCGTGCAGCGTCGGCTTGGTGAACGCGAGCGCGCCGCTCGGGTCGGCGCTCTCGCTCACCGTGCCGGCGGCCGAGCTCGACGGTGGCGCCGCGGTGCCACCGGTGGTGGCCGGCAGACTGGCGGCCGGGGAGGGCACGGTGGCGGCGGACGCGGTGTGCTCGCCCCCGGAGGTGGCGACGGCGGTACCCGCGGCGAACAGCACGAGCACGGCGCTGATCGCCATCACGGCGCGCTCGCCGCCGAGCGAGCTCGGGAAGTCCGGGCGCCGCAGACCGATGCCGACCGAGACGATGATCGCCCAGAGCGCGAGCGCACCGCCGGCGATGTAGAAGGGGACCTTGCTCTTCGCGGCCGCGAGGACGGGCAGCAGATGCAGCGTCGCGCTCACCATCGGAGAAGCGAGCCTAACCGATGCGGGCGCGGGTATGCTGCGCACGCCGCATGACCGACGACTCCCCTCGCCTCCTGTGCCACGTCGAGATCCCGAAGGGAAGTCGCAACAAGTACGAGTGGGACGAGGAGCTGCAGGCGATCACGCTCGACCGCTTCCTGTTCTCGTCGGTGGTCTACCCGACGGACTACGGTTTCGTCCCCGAGACGCTCGCCGAGGACGGCGACCCGCTCGACGCGATGGTGGTCGTGTCCGAGCCGACCTTCCCGGGCTGCCTGATCTCGGTCAAGCCGATCGCCGTCTTCAAGATGCGCGATGACGAGGGGGTCGACGACAAGGTGCTGTGCGTGCCGCTGCGCGACCCGAACTGGAACACGATGGACACGCTCGAAGACCTGCCGATCGCGCTGCGCGACGAGATCTCGCACTTCTTCTCGATCTACAAGCAACCGGAGGGCAAGGTGGTCAAGGTGGATGGCTGGCACGATCGGGGAACGGCGCTGCGCACGATCGACGAGGCGCGTGCGCGCTGGCGCGCGGAGCGGACCTGATGGACGCCGTACGGACACCCGACGAGCTGCTCACAGACCTCCCGGACTTCCCCTTCACGCCGCACTTCCGCACGGTCGACGACGGCCTGCGCATGGCCCACGTCGACGAGGGCGAGGGGGCGCCGGTCGTGTTCGTGCACGGGGAGCCGACGTGGTCGTTCCTGTGGCGGAAGGTGATCGGACCGGTGCGCGACGCCGGCTTCCGCTGCATCGCCCCGGACCTGCTCGGCTTCGGCCGCTCGGATAAGCCGATCGACCTCGACTGGTACACCTACGACCGCCACGCGGCCTCGCTGCGGCGACTGCTCGATGATCTCGACGTGCGCGACGCGACGATCGTCGTGCACGACTGGGGCGGACCGATCGGCCTGCGTGCCGCCGTCGAGGCGCCCGAGCGGATCGCCCGCCTCGTCATCCTGGACACGGGGCTGTTCACCGGTCACCAGCGCATGACCGACGCCTGGACCAAGTTCCGCGACTTCGTCGAGCGCACCGAGGACCTGCCGGTCGGCATGCTCGTCAGGGGCGCGTGCCTCAGCGATCCGGGCGACGACGTCGTGGCCGCCTACGACGCGCCGTTCCCGAGCGCCGCCGCCAAGGCGGGGGCGCGCGCATTCCCGCTGCTGATCCCGCGCAGCCCCGAGGAACCGGGCGCCGCCGCCGGGCAGCGCGTGCTCGAGGCGCTGCGTGACGACCGACGACCGACGCTCATGCTGTGGGCCGACTCGGACCCAGTGCTGCCGCTCAGCACGGGCGAGCGCTTCGCCGAGGCGATCGGCCGCGACGCGCCCGAGGTCATCACCGGAGCGAGCCACTTCCTGCAGGAGGATCGTGGCGAGCAGATCGGCGAGCGCATCGCCGAGTGGCTCACCGCCGGCTGACCGGCGTCGACTGCACGACGGCCACCAGCCGCGACTTGCGGACCGCGCCGCGGTTATCACTCCACGATGGGTCGTTCCCCTACCGAGGAGGAAGCCATGCTCCGTCGTACCCGATCCCGCCGCTCTCGCCCGCGCATCAATGGCCGCGTCGCCCTGGTGGCCGGCGTGGCGATCTCGGTCCTGGCGGCGCCGATCGCGCTCGCGCTGCCAATCTCGGGCGGCCAGCGCAATCCCGCCAACAGCAAGCTCGCCTTCAGCAAGCAGACCCAGATCTGGGCCTCGAACTCCGCCTACGCCCTGCGCGTCTCCAACCTGAGCAACGGTGGCGCGGTGATCGACGGCTGCCGTAACGTGACCGGCGGGCCGCCGTGCATCGACATCGTCGGCCTGAAGACGGGGCCGGTGTTCGCGTTCACCGGCGGCGGCAGCGTCGGCGGAACGATCCAGATGTCCAATCCCAGCGCGGCTCCGTTCACCACCAACGCAACCGGGGTGGCCACCGGCCTGAACGCGAACTTCCTGCAGGGCCACCCGGCCACGGACTTCCTCGCGGCGACCGCACAGGCGGCCGACTCGGCGAAGCTCGGCGGGATCGCCGCGAGCAACTACGTGCAGACGAGCCAGCTCGGCGCCTACGCGCAGACGTCCCAGCTGCTGTTCGCCGTCGTCTCGCAGAACGGCACCCTCGCCGCCAACCGGGGCGCGACGAGCGCGGCCTCCACCGGCAGCAAGACCTATACGGTCACCTTCGGCGGCAACGTCAGCAAGTGCTCGTACACGGCGTCGCCGGTCGGCGGCGGCCTGACGAGCGGCCAGATCGGCGTGGCGCCCGACACCAGCAGCGCGAACGTCGTCGACGTGAGCGCCCCGGCGGCGCTCAGCCAGGGCTTCGATCTGCAGGTGATCTGCTAGGCGCCGGCGCCCGCGATGACGCTCAGGGGTAGATCGTCAGCTCGTTGACGTCGACGGTGACGAGCGGACCGGCGCTCGTCTGCGTCGTCGTCGTGGTGGTGGCCGACGCCGAGCTGGTCGAGGTCTGGGTCGAGGCGCCGCTCGGGCCGCTCGCGCCGGTCGTGCCGGTGGCGCTGTTCTGAGAGGCGAGCGTGACGGTGGCCGTCGCGGCGGTGGCCACCGTCCCGGGGAGGGTGGCCACCGGCCCGCCCTTCGCGCCGAGGATCCAGACGACGAGCCAGCGGTAGCGGTGCCCCTTCGTGGTGAGCCCGAAGGTCTGGGTGCGCTTCGCGGCGTGCACGGCCGAGAGCCTCGTCCAGCCCGGATCGCCGATCGTGCTCGGTGCCGTCGAGCCGTTCGCGCCGAGGACGACGAAGCTGGCGCCCGGCGTGTCGGTGACGAGCTTCAGCGACGAGAGCTCCTGGGCCGAGCGCAGGTCGACGAGCAGGCCGGCGTCGCCGCCGGCCGCCGGCGTCGCCGGCACCTGCGCCGACCACGAGGTCGTCGTGTCGCCGTCGATCGCCAGCGAGGGGTCGCCGAAGTTCTCGATCGGATAGTTGTTCGGGTTGTAGTCGCTCGTCGCGTTGGTGTCGAGCAGCAGCGGCGTCGGGCCGGAGGCGGTCTGTGTCGTGGTCGTCGACGTCCTCGTCGTCGTGCTCGTCGACGTGCTCGACGGGGGCTTGGCGGCCGGGGTCGGGGTGGTGATCGTGGGGGGCGCGACCTTCGGGGCGGCCGGGATCGTGGCCGGCGTCGGCGTCGGCGGCAGCTTCGTCGTCGTCGCGGGCGGGACCGATCCGGTCGCGCCGGTGGTCCCGGTCGCGCCGCTGGTCGGAGGCGTGGCCGGCGTGAGCGGCGTGACCGTCACCGGACCGGCCTTCAGGACGACATGCTTGGCCGGCGTGCGCAGCGCGGCGTAGGCGGCGCCGGCGGCGGTGATGACGAGCACACCGGTGAGCGCGAACAGGATCGCGCCGGCGCGGGCCGGGCGGCCAGAGCGCAGCGCGCCCGGCGTCGCCGCCCCGCACTCCAGGCACCAGTCCTGGCCTTCGCCGAGTGCGGCACCGCAGTGCGAGCAATGGCGCTCGGGCGCCGGCTCGGCGCCCGGAGTCGTCTCCTCGGAGGCCGGCGGCTCGGATGACTGGCTGAGGGTCGTCGTCACGGCGCACCTTCGATTCTGACAGCTCCCAGGGTCACCTTGGGGCGGGTGGGCCGCCCGGCACGATGTCGCGACCGGTCGGCTCGAGCTCGGCGTCGAGCTCGAGCTGCCAGAAGTAGCGGGTGAACGTCCGCCCCTCCCGGAAGTCACCCACGTGCGGCTCGATCCGCTCGCCGGCGGCGAGCCTGACGATCAGCTCGGGGTACGTGCGCCCGGGCCCCGCGGCGTACATCGGCGCCGGGAAGGCGCCGCCGAAGCGCGTGTTCACGTCGGTGATCCCGAGCCCGATCTCGGCGTCGCGGAACGCCTGGATCGTCGCCGGTCCGCGCACCCGCAGACGCTCCATCACCGTCCGGCCGAGGTCGATCAGCTCGTCATCGCGGATCACCGTTCCCTTGATCGACTCGCCCCCGCGGGACTCGATCATGGTGCGCGGAATCGCGTTCAGGCAGCGGCCGTCGAGGTCGCCGAGGCAGTCGATCGAGAACTCGGGTCCCTGCATGGCGCGCTGGACCATCACCGGCTCGTCGACGTAGTCGACGAAGAAGCGAGCCTGGGCCTCGTCGTGGGCGAGGTGGATCGAGCGCGCGCCCGATCCGCGGCGCGGCTTGACCATGACCGGGTAGCTCTCGGGCGCCGCGCCGGGCAGCACGGTGGGCGGCGAGGGGAGTCCGAGGCGCGCCAGCAGCAGATGGGTCTCGTACTTGTCGTAGGTGGCGGTGGCGATGTCCGGGTCGGGTACGAGCGCCGGGAGCCGGCCGTCCGCGCGCGCCTGCGCGAGCACCTCGATGTCGAGATCGGTGAGCGGGATCACCGCACCGATGCCGTGCTCCTCGCACAGCGCGGACAGCGCCGGGACATAGGCCGGGTCGTCGATCCGCGGAACCGCCGCGCGCACCGTCGCCGCGTACTGCGCCGGCGCGAGCGGGTTGGGGTCGACGGCGACGGTCGTGGTCAGGCGGGCGAACGAAGAGACGATGTCGTAGCGCTTGCCCACGCCGGTAAGCAGGACCCCCGGCGTCATGGCACGTCCTCGGGGCCGCTCTCGCCACCCTCGCCGTTACGCACCCCGACCGCCGCGGCCGGTGCGTCGCCGTTCGGGGCCGGCTGCCAGCCGCCGGTGTGCCCTTTATACAGACCATCCCCGCCGAGGACGATCGCCACCGTTCGCCAGAGGATCTTCGCGTCGAGGGCCAGCGAGCGGTGCTCGATGTACCAGAGGTCGAGCTCGATGCGCTCGCTCCAGGGCAGCGACGTGCGGCCGTTGACCTGCGCCCAGCCGGTGATCCCCGGCTTGACGGCGAGGCGGCCGCGCTGGCGGGGGGTGTACTGCGCCACCTGCGAGGGCAGCGTCGGGCGCGGGCCGATCACCGCCATGTCGCCACGCAGGATGTTGACGAGCTGGGGCAGCTCGTCGAGCGAGAAGCGGCGCAGGACGGCGCCGACGCGCGTGATCCGGTCGTCGTTCTCGTTGACCGCCAGGCCGGCGCCGATGTGCTCGGCGCCCTGGACCATCGTGCGCAGCTTGAGCACGTCGAACTCCTCGCCGTGGCGGCCGGAGCGCCGCTGGCGGTAGATCGCCGCCCCCGGGGACTCCAGGCGGATGGCCGCCCAGGCGAGCGCGAGCAGCGGGGCCGCGAGCACGAGCGCGGTGGCGGCGACGACCACGTCGAAGGCGCGGCGGATCATCGCGTGCCCTCCGCGGCGTCCCAGCCGGCGGTCGTCCCGTGGCGGACCCAGTCCCACCAGCCGGCGGCCAGCGAGGCGGTGGTGAGGACGTAGTAGCGCGCGACGAGCAACGGACGCGAGCGCACGCGCCCGCCGAGCGCGGCCGCGATGAGGATCGCCAGTTGCGCGATGAGCGTCGCGAGGTAGAGCGGTCCGGCGTTCAGGGCCACGAGCGCGATGTTCGCGAGCAGGGCGATCGCGTGCAGCGCCGGGGTGGCGTAGCGCAGCACCCGGTGCGAGACGATCATCGCCGCGTAGCGCGCGCCGTAGCCGCGGGGGGAGAGCATCCCGCCGCGCAGGACGATCGGCCAGGCGTGGCTCATCATCCGCCGCTTGCGGGCGAACTCGCCCTCGATCGACGGGACCATCTTCTCGGTCGCCCGCGCTGTCGCGACGTACACCGCGCGCCAGCCGCGCTTGACCATGTTGAACGGGAACGAGAGGTCGTGGCCCATGATCGGGTCGACGACGAGGTATGCCTCCGCGCGCGTGGCGTAGATCGCGCCGTTGCCGGCGGTGACCGAGGCGAGGCGCGACTCCAGTGCGCGCACCGCCATCTCGTAGCGCCAGTAGAGGCCCTCCTGGTTGGTCGCGCCCGCGCCGCTCGCCGCCTGCACGAAGCGCACCTGGCCGCAGGCGTAGCCGACGCTCGGGTCGGCGAACGCGTCGACGAGCCTGCCCAGCGCGTCGGGCTCCCAGAGCGCGTTGGCATCGGAGAAGGCGACGATCTCGCCCGCCGCCCGCTGCACGCCGGCGTCCTGGGCGCGGATCTTGCCGCCGCGCGGGAGCTCGAGCACGAGGTCGGCGCCGGCGTCCCGGGCCCGCCCGGCGGTGTCGTCCTCGCAGCCGTCGCAGCAGACGATCACCTGCAGGCGCTCGCGCGGGTATCGCAGCGCGCGCAGGTTCGCGACCTTCTCGCCGATCACGGCGCCCTCATCGTGGGCGGCGACGATCACCGACGCGTACGGCGGCGCGCCGTCGGAGGCGTTCGGCGGCGGGGCCGGCGCGACGAGCCTGGCCGCGAGCGCGAGCGCGAGCGCATAGCCGAGCTGCGTCCAGACGATCAGCGCGACGGCGAGCCAGAAGCAGATCTCGAGGACCGTGGGCACGGCGCCATTGTCGCCGACCGCCGCCCGGCGGGCCGCGCCGGGTCAGCGCCGCGCGGCAATCACGGCCGCGTACAGGGCGAGCGTGCGCCGCGCGATGTCCTCCCAGCCGTACGTTCCGCTCGCCGCCCGCCGCGCGGCGCGGGCCATCGCCTGGCGGCCCAGCGGATCGGCGAGCAGGGCGCGCAGCCCCGCGCGCAGGGCCTCGACGTCGCCCGGCGGCACGAGCCGCACGGCGCCGGTGGCGTCGAGCTCGGGCAGCCCGCCGACGGCGCTCGCGAGGATCGGCGTTCCCGTGCCGAGCGCCGTGAACGCGACCCCCGACTGGTCGATCTCGTGGTAGGGCAGGACGGCGAGGTCGGCGCGCTCGAACAGCGCCGCTGACTCGGCCTCCGAGACGAAGCGCGGGACGAAGCGCACGCCCGGCGGGGCGGCGGCCCGCAGCGGCTCGAGGTCCATGCGCGGCATGCCGACGATCCACAGCTCGGCGTGCTCGATCCCGGCCCAGGCCTCAAGGAGCAGGTCGATGCCCTTATACGGGCGCAGCAGGCCGAAGAACAACACGACCGCCGTGTCGGGCTTGATGCTCGGCAGCTCGTCCGGGAGCCGCGGGGGGCCGGTGGGGTGCGGCCGCAGAACGCCGTGCGGGATGACGTGGACGCGCGCGGGGTCGAGATCCAGGTCGGCCACCAGGCGCTCGCGGCCGTGCTCGGAGTGCACGATGATCGCGTTCATGCGCTCGTAGATCCGCCGCTGCGCCGCGAGCTGGCCGGGGCGCGGTTCGCGCGGCAGCACGTCGTGGGCGGTGAGGACGAGCGGGCGGCCATCCGGGAGCAGGTGGATGTCGAGCGGCTGCACGGTGAGCCACTGGAAGTGCACGACGTCGGCGCGGTACGCGGCGCGGCGGTAGCGCCACATGTCGGGGCCGTGCTCGGCGAGCTTGAGCAGGAGCCCGGCGCGGCCTCGCTTGTGCTCGGCCGACGGGAGGCCGTGCGCGCGGCGGTAGAAGCGCTCGATGCGCTCATAGCCCTCGGCCGGCGGCACCTCGCCGTAGGCGAAGTGGCTCGTGTGCAGCTGCACCTCGGCGCCCGCGGCGGCAAGCGCGCGGCAGAGCGCATCGTCATAGGGCGGGGTGTAGGCCGACGGGTCGACGACGTGGACGAGCATGCGCCGGGACAATAGGCACATGCCCCCCGACGGCGCCACTCCCGACGCGGAGATCGAGCTCACCTACTGCGTGGTGAACACGTCCCAGCGCGAGCTGCTGCTGCGCGGCCTCGACGCGATCGCGCGCGAGCGGGTCGGGGTTCCGTTCGCGACCGAGGTGCTCGTGCTCGATAACGGATCGCGTGACGGCTCCGCCGAGGCCGCCGCCGCGCACCCGACCGTCGACGAGCTGATCGCGCTGCCGGCACGGCGCGCGAAGAGCCTGAACGACTCCGAGCTGCTGCGCCGGGCGCGGGGCCGCTACGCGATGCTGCTGAACGAGGACTCCGAGCTCTCGCCGGGAGCGACGCTCGCGCTGCGGGCCGCACTGCACGACGATCCCGGGGCGGCCTGCGCCGGGGCGGCGCTGCGGCGCCCGGACGGTCGCGCGCAGGCCTGCGCGTGGCGCTTCCCGGGGATCGGGACGGCCCTGCTCGCGGCGCTGCTGCTGCATCGGCGGTTCGTCGTCCAGAGCCGCGGGGAGCGGACGCGCCGCGTCGACTGGGTGCAGTCGGCGGCGATGCTCGTGCGGCGCGCCGCCGCCGCCGAGGTCGACTACCTCGATCCGGACTTCTTCGTGTACTCCGACGAGGTCGACTTCCAGCTGCGCCTGCGCGAGGCCGGCTGGCACACGCTGTACGTCCCGTCGGCGGTCGCCGTCCATCACGAGCAGCTCTCGACCGGCGCGGTCCCCGAGCGGCGGATCGTGGAGATGGCGCGCAACCGCGACCTCTACATGCGCAAGCACCACTCCCCGGCCGCGGCGCGGGCGGTGCGCTGGCTGACCGCTTGGACGTACGGGGTGCGGGCGCTCGCCGCGCTCGCGCTGCCGGGGCACTCGCCGGCGCGGTACTGGCGGCACGTGACGGCGACGCTGTGGCCGGCGCGGGGTGAGGGGCTGCGCGAGGCGGCCGAGGCGTACAACCGGGCGGGGGCGGGGGCGGGGTGACGGGAACCTCCACCGAACAGAAATGACTTCATTTCTGTTCGGCCGGCGGTCAGGCGGGCTGGGCGAGGGGTGACCGTCGTAGGTGTGAACTATTCATACCTTCTGCATACACCCCCCCCCCCGCCGACATCCCGGCCGGATGGGGGTGTTCGTCGTTCGTGCGAATAGCCATGCCCAACGACGAACACGTCCGCCGCGGCCCAGCGCCTCACGGCGCCGCGGCCGGTGGGCGTCCGTCGCGGATGCGCGCCACGCGCGCCCGCGCGGCGACGATCATCGCGCGCACCTGCTCGAGCTCGTGCGGCGGGAAGAAGCGCGTGACGGCCAGCAGCGCGGGCACGAAGGCCAGCCACGCGATCCGGGCGAGCAGGCCGACGAGGCCGGCGGTGGGCAGCAGCAGCTCGCCCGACACGCTGACGCCCGCGAGGATGACAGCGAGCAGCGCCAGGCGGCGCCAGTCGAAGTCGACGCGGAAGAGGTTGCGCGTGAGGAGATGGAAGACGACGAGCATCACCACGTAGGCGCCGCACAGCGCGATCCCCGCGCCGGAGATCCCGAGGCCGGCTCCGCTCGCCGGGACGAGCAGGACGAGCAGGAGCACGTTCGCGGCCAACCCGGCGGCCGCGGCCGGGAAGTTGCGCTTGGTCACGCGCGCGCGCCCGGCGATCACCAGCAGGACGAGGTACAGGCCGTACAGCGACCAGCCGAGCGCGAGCCAGGGCAGCGCGCGGTAGGCGCCGTAGAACTGCGGCGCGAGCAGCAGGCGCACCATCCAGCGCGCGAGCAGGGTCACCGCGGCCACGATGACGCCGGTGCCGAGCATGAAGTAGGTCGCCACGAGCGAATACAGGCGCGCCGCCTCCTCGTCGCTCTGCACCGAGTAGGCGAGCGGGGGCCAGGCGTACTGGAAGCCGCGCACGGCGACGAAGACGACGGTGGCGAGCTGCACCGCGCCGGCGTAGAGTCCGGCCGCCGACGGGCTGACGGCACGCAGCAGGTAGAAGCGATCGGCGACCTGCAGGGCGTAGACGCTCGCGTCGGCCGGGACCGTGGGCAGGCCGAACTGCATCAGCTCGTCGAGCTGGTCGCGCCGCACGCGCCAGCCGACGCGGCCGCGCAGGGCGAGCGCCCACAGGCCGACGACGACGATCGCCGACGCCGCGAAGTTCCCGAGCAGCAGGCCGCGCGCGCCCTGATCCGCGAACACGACGAGCGCCACGGTGAAGACGACCGTCATCGCCACGTTGCTCGCCGAGGCGATCAGGTAGGTGCGCGCGCGCTCGTCGACGCGCAGCTGCGCGTAGGCGATCTCGAGATTGGTGAACGCCCACAGCCCGACCACCGCGCAGTCGATCAGGATCGGATCGCGGAAGCCGAGCAGCCATTGCGACACCGTCGCCGCGTTGGCGGCGACGAGCAGCGAGGCGATCGTCGTCGTCCAGCCGACGATCGCCGTCGTCGTGCGGCCCAGGCGCGCGCGGCGCACCGGGTCCTCGTCGTCGTAGTAGAAGCGCACGAACGCCTCGCCGACGCCGAGGCGGAGCAGGATGCTGACCAGGATCACCGCGGTCAGCAGCGAGTTCGCCGCGCCGTACCCCGCCGTGCCGACGTGGCGGGTGTAGAGCGGTAGCGTGATGAGCGCAATCCCCTTCGAGGCGACGTCCGCCGCCTGGTAGGCCGCCCCGGTGGTGATCAGTCGCCGGAGGTACTCGCGCACGGAAGCGCCCTGCGCTCAGGCCGGTCGGACGGTCGCGTCGGCGACGCCGGGCGCGACGGGGTGCGGCGCCGCGATGTCCGCGGGCGCCGGCGCCACCGCGGATGCCGCCGAGCCGGCCGGCGGCGATCGGTCGGCGAGCGCCAGCGCGCCGCCGATCGCGAGCAGCGTCCAGGTGACGGGATCCTCCAGGAAGTCGGCGTACACCATCGTGTGCAGCACGAGCGCGGCGAAGGCGGCAGCCACGGCGATGCGGGCCGGCGAGCGCGCGGCCCGCGTGAACAGGCGGCCGAACGCGGCGACGATCAGCGCGCCGTAGAGGAGCAACCCGACGATGCCCTGCTCGGCGGCGACCGTGACCGGGATCGTGTGCGACGCCGACGTGGCCGAGTCCGAGCTCGCCGAGAGGTAGTGCTGGAGGTAGACGGTCGAGAACGAGCCCGCGCCGTAGCCCTGCAGCGGGCGGTGGGCGAACAGCTTCAGGCCGTTGGTGATGAGGGAGGCCCGCCCGCTCGTCGCGTTGTTGGCAGCGTGCGAGCCGCTCAGCCCCAGGTGCGAGGTCGAGGGCGCGAGCAGCACCACGATCGCGCCGAGCGCGGCGACCGCCACGCACACGAGCACCGTGTCGCGCACGTTCCAGCGATACGCGGCGAGCACGGCGAGGCCGAGCAGGAGCGCGGCGATGCTCGACTGCGAGAAGCTCGTGACCATGCCGGCGAGCAGCCAGGCGAGCACGGCCGCGCCGAGCAGCACCTCGCGGCGCGAGCGCGTCCACAGGACGATCGTCGTCACGAAGATCATCACGAGCGCGAGGAAGCGGCCGTAGATGCTGGGGTCGAAGAAGATCGAGTTGACGCGGAAGTAGTTGTCGTAGTTGTTCGCCTGAACGACCTTCGGATTGAGCAGGAGGTGCTTCGTGGCGTACTCGATGAAGCCGACGCCGCTGAACAGGACCGCCTCGGCGACGGCGATGCCCAGGGCGGTCAGCAGCAGCGCCCGAGTCCACGTCAGGCGGCGCAGCAGCGCGAACAAGAGCGCGAAGGGGACATAGAAGAACACGACGTTCTCGAGTCCCTTACTGAAGTCCGCCGAGTAGACGTCCTGGAGCGCGTAGCAGACGACAACGGCGAGCAGCAGCCACTCCATGCGGCCGGGCGGCGCCTCGTCGTCCGGCCGCCCCGGCGAGCGCAGCCGCGGGAGCGCGTACGCGAGCACGCCGGCGCCGACGACGACGTAGAGCGGGATCAGCAGGTTACTCGTCGTCCCGCCGGTCGAGATCGGCAGGCGGAAGGGCAGGCAGGCGATCGCGGCGAGAGCGAGCGCCGTCGGGCGGCGCACGAACCACGCCCACAGCGCGGCCACGAGGCCGGCACCGAGGACGACCGCCGCCGCGGCCTCGGCCGGATGGCCGCGGAGGTGCGCGACCTGGCTCGTGTGCCAGACGTCGGCCAGCAGCAGCACCGGCGTCAGCACGATCGCGGCAAGCATGGCCAGCGACCGGGCCCGCACGGACACGCGCGGCGGCCGCGCGAGCACGGCGACGCCGGTGAGCAGCGCCGCCGCGACGACGCCGAGCTTCTCGGCGCCCTCGCCCACGCCGTGAACGGCGGCGAGCACGGGGATCACGCGCCGGTCCCCCCCGGGGCGAGCAGCCGGAACGCGTTCGGAGAGTCGACCGTGCGGCGCTCGTGCACGAGCGTGATCCGGATGCGGTAGGAGCCCGGCGCGGCGAGCGGACCGGTCATCCTGCTCGCGCACGTGGCGGCGGCGGGCGCCGCACACGAACCGGTGTGACCGTTCCAGTACAGGTACAGATGCCGATAGCGGCGCTGCGGATGATCGGCGATGACCGTGGCGACCACGTCCCCCGACCCGTCGATCACCTCGACGGTGACGTCGTCGTTGTTCGCCGTGCGAAACGACATCGCCTCGCTCGGCCCACCCGCGGCCGCCGACGGTGCGAACGCGGCCGCCAGGCGGACCTCCTGCACGACCGTGGCGGTGTGCTTGAGGCGCTGGGTGATCACGAGCGCGCCGACGCAGGCGAGGGCCAGCAGGACGAAGACGACCGTGGCGAGCGGGTCGACCGGACCCGAGCGGTCCGCCGCCGATCGGCCGCGACCGGCGCTCGATGCGGCCGCGGCGCTCACGACGCGCCGAGACCGAAGCGCATGACGGTGTCGGCGCGCAGCCCGAGGCGCAGCGTCTCGAGCGAGAGCACGTCGTGCGCCCCGATGTTGCCGAGGTTGCACTCGCTGCCGAGGTGCTGCAGGAGCCAGACCTGCTGGTCCTTGCGCGGCGCCTCGAAGATGAGGCGGTCGGCGTCGATCGCGTGCACGATCTCGGCGATCAGGCCCGAGCGCACCTCGCCGTCGGCGCGGTAGATCCCGGCGGTGCCGGACTCGCGCGCCTCGGCGACGACCTTCCACGCACCCGCCTCGAGCTCGCCCTCGATCTGCTCGACCCACACGTAGGGGGCCATGATGACCTCGGCGTCCTTGCTGCCGACCTCGGAGAGCACGGTGAACTCGCGCGCCAGGCGGCGGATGAGCTCGCGCTTGCGGTCCGGCGCGAGGCTGATCGTCCCGTCGGACACCTCGACGTGGTGGAGGCCGAGCTCGTGCAGCCAGCGCACCATCTCCTCGATGCGGCCCTGACGAATGGCCAGCTCGGTGAGCGTCCCGCCGAGGACGACCGGTATCCCGTGATGCGCGTAGCGCGCGAGCTTGGCCTGCAGGTTCTGCGTCACGAGCGATGTTCCCCAGCCGAGCTTGACGATGTCGACGCTCGCGCCGGCCACCTCCACGAGGCCGTCGACCTCGCTCACCGAGAGTCCGGAGTCGAGCACGTGCGTCAGGCCACGTTCACGCGGCTTGCTCGTACGCTCGGGCAGATCGAGAAAGGTGCTCATCGATGTCGGGACACGCGCCGCAGGCGCGTGTCAGTCGTGCACAGGGGACGGCCTACGAAGCGCCGCGGTCATCAGCCGGTGGCGCCCGTTCCGCCCCCGCCGCCGGTCGTGCCCTGGGCCGCCGCGGCCTGGTCGCTCCCGGCCACGACGACGATCGGTGAGGTGCCCGAGATCCCGCGGATCGCCGAGGTGATCGGCGCGATGGCGCTCACGCCGAGCACCTGCGCAACGCCGCGGGCGTCGGCGCGGTGCCCGCTCGCGTAATAGACGGTCGTCGTCGCCGCCGCCGGCGGCTGCGCGCTGAGCGGGAGGGCGTTGTTGTACCCGTTCTGGGTGAGGTCGCCGGCGAGGTGATGGGCGAGCCCGGTCACCGACGTGCCGTTGAGGACGACGACCGGGAGCGTCGCGGGATTGGCCGCGGGCGCCGACGCGGTGTGCGCCGACGCGCTCGAGGTCGCGCTCGCCGTGTGGCTCACGGACGTGGCCGACGTCGGCGAGTGCGAGCTGCCGCCGCGCAGGACGACGAACAGCACGATGAGGACGACGACGGCGAAGGCGCCGATCGCCAGGATCGCGATGCGAGCCGCGGACGAGTCGCCGCGCGAGCGCGTGCCGAGCTCCTCCAGGCGCGAGGCGGCACGACCGGGACGCGAGGACCCGTCGCCGCCGGGCGGGCGGCGGGGCGGCGGGGCGGCTCCGCGGCGGACGGCGGGGGGCGCCGGCGGCAGCGAGCCCCCGCGCCGCGGAGCCTCCGGCACCGAACCCAGCGCCGGGGCGGCGCGCGTGACCGTGCCGGCGGCGAGCGCCGCAGCGGCCGCCGTTGCCGGCGCGGGGGCGAGCGACTCCGCGGCGACGGCCACGGGCGCCTCCTCCGCGCCAGCGGCGATCAGATCGGCCTCGTCGGTCGACTGCGGCTCGGCCTTGGACACGGTGAACTCGCCGTCGAGCGACTCGTCGGCCGAGAGCGCATCCGCAGCGGCGGGGACGGGCGCCGGGACGCGATCGAGCGCACCGTCGGACTGGTCGGAGCCGTTCGGGCTGGCCTCGGTCGCATCGGGGGCGGCCGCGGCCGGCGACTCGAGGGCGCCAGCCAGGGCAGGCGCGGGCGTCGGGGGGGCGCCCGGAGCGGGCGGGACGTCGGGCCCGGTGAGGCCATCGGCGGGCGCGGGCGGAGCGGCGGGCGCCGATCCGGGTGCGGGCGCCGCGGGGACCGTGCCCGGCGCGGGCGGGGACCCGGCGGGGGCTCCGGCCGCCGGGAGGGTGCCGCTGCCTGGAGGCGCGGGCGGGGACCCGGCGGGAGCTCCCGCCGCCGGGACGGGGGCGCTGCCTGGAGACGCGGGCAGCGCGGGGGCTGCCCCCGCAGCGGGCGCCATCGGGGCGACGCTGGCCGCCACTCGCGAGGGGGTCGCGGCGGCAACGGCCTGAGCCGGTACGGCCGCGCGAGCGGCCTGCGCGCCCGGCGTGGCCGGGCGCACGCGCGCGGCGGCCTCCCCGCTGATGCGCTGCTCGAGCTCGGCGGCCCGTTCCGGAGCGCGGCCGGCCCACTCGCGCAGGCGGCGCACCTCGCGAGCCTGGGCGAAGTACAGCAGCGAGAGCACGGCGACGCCGAACATGGCGGCGAAGCCGGCATAGGCGCCGTACTTGGTGATCGAGGCGGAGATCGAGAGTGCGAGCACGGATGCGGTCATGAATCCCGCGTCCGCAGGAGTGGCGACTGATGCGGCGCAGACCCCTGCGGCGCATCGACGTCGACGACGGTGCGAGCGCGGCCGCCGGGCCCGGACACCGTGGCGGTGTCGACCGCGATGCCGCTGCGGTGGCGCACGGCCGAGAGCTCGGCGACCTTCGCGGCGAGCGCCGCCGCGTCCCCCTCGAGCACGAGCAGGTTGATCTCGTCGAACATCGACTCGACCTCCGCTCGCGAGAGCGGCTCGCGGTCGGCGAGCAGGATCTTCTCGGCGGCGGTCGGCTGCGGTCGTTCGTACACGTTGAAGAGCTGCTCGTCGAGCTTCTCCCGGGGCGGGGGCCGATCTCCTCGATCTCGATGTCGCGATCGGGGTCGAGTCCGGACAGCTCGATCATCTGGCGGGCCAACTCCTCGATCGCCACGGGCTCACCCATGTCGAGGACGAACACCTCTGCCTCCCCCGCGGCCCGATCGCTCGCGAGCGATCCCGCGCGGATGATGAGCTGGACGGCCTCGGGAATGGTCATAAAGTAACGCCTCATCCGACGATCGGTGATGGTGATCGGTCCGCCGCGCGCGATCTGGCGGCGGAAGATCGGCACGACGCTGCCGGACGAGCCGAGCACGTTGCCGAAGCGCACGGCCGCGTAACGCGTCGTATCGAAGCGGGCCGCGGCGGCCTCGACGGCGAACTCGGCAAGGGCCTTCGACGCACCCATCACGGTCGCGGGCGCCACCGCCTTGTCGGTCGAGACGAGCACGAAGCGCGCCGTCCCCAGCTGGCCGGCGACCTTGGTGACGACCCGTGTCGCGAGCGAGTTGTTGCGCACGGCCTCGACCGGATTGGCCTCCATGAGCGCGACGTGCTTGTAGGCGGCGGCGTGGAAGACCACGGTCGGGCGATACTCGGTGAAGACCTCGCGCATCCGCTCCTCTTCCTTGCAGTCGGCGAGCACCGCGGCGAGCACCTGCGGCTGCACGTGGCGGTCGTCCTCGAGCTCGCGCTGGATGCGGAAGAGGTTGTCCTCGGCGTGATCGACGAGCACGATCCGCCGCGGCCGAACGCGGGCGATCTGGCGGCACAGCTCGGAGCCGATCGAGCCGCCCGCGCCGGTGACGAGCACCGTCTCTCCGGCGAGGTAGGCACCGACACGGTCGATGTCCATGTGCACGGGGGCGCGGCCGAGCACGTCCTCGACGCGCACCTCGCGGACCTGATGGACGACCGTGCCGCCACTCTGCAGCAGCTCGAACACCGTCGGCAGCGTGCGGACCGGGATCCCGCGGTCGCGGCAGGCCCGCACGACGCGCGCGCGTGTCACGCCCGGCGCCGAGGGGATCGCGATGATGACCTCGTCGGGCTCGGCCTCGTCGAGGATCCGGGGGAGGTCGGCCTCGGTGTTCCCGCGCACCCCGACGCCGTCGACGCGCATGCCGCGCTTGCGCGGGTCGTCGTCGACGAAGCCGACCGGGTGCAGCCGCAGCTCGGGATTTCGCTGGATCTCGCGCAGCACGAGACGCCCACCATCACCGGCGCCGACGATGAGCACGCTGCGCGCCGCCTTCGGGGCGCGCAGACCGCCGAGCGAGCGCCGCTCGTAAACCGCGCGTACGACCATGCGCCCGCCGCAGAGGAACATGAGCGTCAGCAGGAAGAAGAGGATGATCACGCCGTTGGGAATCTCGACGACGGCCGAGGCGCCGTGGTGCACGCGCTGGACCGGACGCAGGATGGCCACGGCGACGTACGTCAGCAGCGTGAGGGTGATGAGCGCGCGCACGATCGCCTCGTAGTCGCGCTGCCCCGCATAGCGCCAGCGGCGCAGGTACACGCGCGAGATGGCGAGCACCACGACGCCGAGCAGGGGCACCCACCACAGCGTTCGTTCGCGCAGCACCTCGTAGTAGCCGGTCGGGCCGTGCTGGAAGCGCAGCTGGAAGGCCAGCCAATAGGCGAGCGCGACCAGCGCTCCATCCACCACGAGCTGCGGAAGCGAGTGGCGGTGCAGAGGGAAGGCCGCCGAGCGGATCCGTCGGCGCATCCGGCGAATTGTAGGGGCGAATGCGGCCACGACGGCGCGTGCCCTCGCGCCGAGCGCGCTCAGCGCGTGCCGTCCAGCGCGGTGAGCAGCAGGTCGACGAGCAGCTCGGGATCGCGGCGCACACGCCCGTCCGGGTCGGCGCCGGCCGGTGCCGGCGGGCGGGGGCCGCGCGCGGCGAGGGGCAGCTCGTCGACGTCCTCGAGCCTGCGCAGGCGGCCCTCGGCGATCAGACGCTCATCGACGGCGCCGGGGCGGCCCTCGAACGTCGTCCACACCGGCGTACCGAGCGCGACGGCCTCGCGGTTCATCGTCCCTCCCGCCGAGACGACGAGGTCGGCGAACGCGATGAGCGATTGGGCGTCGATCGCCCGCGCGGGCACGATGAAGGCGCCCGCCTCCCGCAGCTCGTGGCGCTGGGGCTCGGTCCGGGGCAGCACGACCGGCTGGGCCCCCCCGGCCGCCGCGTCGGCCAGTCGGCGCAGGACCGCCGCGAAGCGATCGTTGGCGAAGCGGTGATACAGCGACACCTCCGGCGGTGTGCGCACGACGAAGATCGGCCGCTGCGCATCGAGGCCGAGCTCGCGCAGCACGGCGGGGTCGGGCTCGAAGTCGGACAGGTAGTACTCCTCCTTGAGCCCCGGGTAGGCGTGGATCTTGCCGAGCGCCCCGTAGCGGCGCAGTCGCTCGGGGGGGATCGCGTCGGGCACGACCACCGATGCGGCAAGGCGGCAGTTGACGTTGTGCTGCACCGTCGCCCACTCGTAGTCGAACATCGTGGCGCTCGGGATGCCGAGTGCCCGCGCGGCGACGGTCACGTCGTTGGAGCCATGGCCGAGCGCCACGTCGAACTGGCGACGGCGCGCCCAGCGGGTGAGCGCGAGCGAGCGCTGGGCGAGGCCGAGCGCCTTCGCCCCGAGCCGCTCGCCGCGGTGGTGCCCGATGGCCGTGTGCGCGATGCGCTCACGCTCGAGCAGCCCGAGCGTCTGGGCGAAGTCGCGTGCCGTCACCTCGACCTCGGCGCCGCGCGCCCGCAGGCGCTCGATCACCGGGCGCATGACGAGCACGTGGGGGCTGTTGGTCAGATCGACCCAGACTCGCATGACGGGGCGCACGCTATCGTTGCGACACGCATGCTCGTGCCTGCGTCGATCAGCGAGTCCGCGCCGAGCGCCTCGCTGTCGCCCCGCCACGCGGCCCTGCTCGGGGTCCTCCACGGGCCCGCGGAGCTGCTGCCGATCTCCTCCTCGGGGCACGTCGCGCTCGTGCCGTGGCTCGCCGGCTGGCCCGAGGCCGAGGCCTCGCCGAGCCTGCGCAAGTCGCTGGAGGTCGCCCTGCACGCCGGCACGGCGGCGGCGCTGCTGCTCAGCCTGCGCGGCGAGGTGCGCACCGCGGCGGGGCAGCTCGACGCGCGCCGGGTGGTCATGCTCGCCGGCTCACTGCTCCCGCCGGCCGTGGTCGGCACGCGCTTCGGGGCGGCGATCGAGCGCCGCTTCGGCACGCCGGCCACGATCGCGGCCGGCCTCATCATCGGCTCCGTGGCCATGGCGCTCACCGACGCCCGCTCCGCGGGCGGTCGCCACCACCGCGAGGCCGGCCTCGTCGACGGCGTCGCGCTCGGCCTCGCCCAGGCCGCCGCGCTCATGCCCGGCGTCTCGCGCGGCGGGGCGACGCTCGCGGTGGCGCGGGCGCGCGGCTTCGACCGCCTCGACGCGCACCTGCTCTCGCGCGACGTCGCGCTCCCGGTGATCGTCGGGGCCACCGCGCTGAAGCTCTCGCACCTGCGCCGCGAACGCACGGACCCGCGGACGCGCTGGGCGATGGCCTGCGGAGCCGGAGCAGCGTTCGTCTCGACGCTCGCGAGCACGCGCGTGATCGCCGCCGTGCAGCGCAGCCGCTCGCTGCTGCCCTACGCGACGTACCGCATCGCGCTCGCGCTGCTCGTGCTCGGCCGCCTGCACCGTGAGCGGGCCTCCTCGGCCTGACCGGCGCCGCTCACGCGAGCGCCCACATCTCCCCGCCGAGGTGCCGCTCGGGAGCGACGCGCCACTCCGCGGCCAGCTGCCACAGCTGCGCCGGAGCGAGCGGCCCCGGAAGCTCGCACAGCGTCGCCACCTCCGGCGTGGCCAGGCGGCCGTGCTCGCGCAGCGCCTGCTCGATCGTCGGCGGCGCGCCCGCGGTCGGCGTCGCCGCGGCCGCGATCAGCGCCGCCGTCCAGGCGTCGGGGTCGAGCAGCGCCGCGCCGCTCAGCACGATCGTCGCTCCGTCCGGGGCGACGACCTCCAGGCGTGGGTGAACGCCGTCGCCGGCGCGTGTCCGCTCGAGCTCCTCACCGAACGTCTCGAGGACGGCGTGGGAGCCGAGCCCGATCTGAAAGCGGCCGACATCCAGGCCCGGGACGTCGCGGGCGAGCGCCACCAGGGCGGCGCCGTCGTCGAGCGCGCGCCGCTCGAGCGCGACCGCCTCGCGGGCGCGGCGCAGGAACGGGGCGGCGAGCCCCTGCTCGCCGGCGGCGATCACCGCGATGCAGGCGGCATAGGACCCGCGGGGCGGCGCGTCGAGCCACAGCCGTGGGTCGACGGGCATCCCCGTGCGCGCGCCGGCATCGAGCCACGCACGCAGGAGCGGCAGTGGCGCCCCGAACTCGCGTGCGAGGCCGCCCATGACGTAGGTCAGCGACAGCTGCCCGGCGAACCGCCGCTCGGCGCCCCGGCGCGCCGGCTCGGCCGCCCATGACCACGCGCACATCGGGTCGGTGTAGTAGAAGGCTTCCATCGGGCTCACGAGGGCGCACAATTACAGACGCATGATCGACACCCGGGCTCACCGATGACCACGCCCGTCGGCATGCGGGTGAGCGGGCGCTACCGCCTGGAGGCCCGCATCGGTCACGGCGGCATGTCAACGGTGTATCGCGGCTTCGACGAGGTGCTCGAACGCGCCGTCGCGGTGAAGGTGATGGATCGCGAGGTGGCCGGCGACTCCGACCAGCTCGAGCGCTTCCGCCGCGAGGCGCGCGCCGTCGCCCAGCTGAACGACGCGCACATCGTGACCGTCATCGACGCCGGCGAGGACGCCCAGATCGCCTACATCGTCTTCGAGTACGTCGCCGGCGAGAACCTCAAGGACCGCCTGCGCCGCGACGGCCCGTTACCGATCCCCGAGGCGATCGCCTACGCCATCGAGATCGCGCGCGCGCTCAGCACGGCGCACGGCCGCCAGATCATCCACCGCGACGTCAAGCCGCAGAACATCCTGCTCGACAGCGAGGGCAGCGCGAAGATCACCGACTTCGGGATCGCCCGCACGCTCACCGAGGAGGGCCTGACCGGCGACGGGCGGGTGCTGGGGACGACCGACTACGTCTCGCCCGAGCAGGCGCTCGGTCACGCCGTGACCGGGCAGTCCGACGTGTACTCGCTCGGAGTCGTGCTCTACGAGATGCTCACCGGCGAGGTGCCCTTCACCGGAGACTCGCCGGTCGCCGTGGCGATGAAGCACGTGCGCGAGGAGCTCCCCGACGTCCAGCGCCGCCGCGAGCACGTCTCCGCCGCGCTCGCCGCCATCGTCGAGCGCGCGACGGCCAAGGACCTCTCGGTGCGCTACCCCGACGCGGCGAGCTTCGCGGGCGACCTCGAGGAGGTGCTGGCGATGGAGGCGTCGCGCAGCGGGCAGGCCACCGGCGAGGCGACGATGGTGCTGCGCGCGCTCCCGGCCCCGACCCGGCGACGCGCGCCGCTCACCACCCGCCGCTCGCGCGGCGCGCTCATCGCGCTGGCGATCGTGGCGCTGCTCGCCGCCGGGGGCATCGCCTACGCGCTCTTTCGCAGCACCCATCGGGGAGTCACCGCGCCCCCCGCGGTGATCGTGCCGGCGCACCTCACGCAGGACTTCATCGGTCAGAACTCCGCCCACGACTACAACCCGTTCGGCACCGGCCCGGAGAACAGCGCCGAGGACAGCTACGCGATCGACGGCGACCCGAACACGCTGTGGAGCACCGAGCAGTACTACGGAGGGACGCTCAAGCACGCCTCCGGCGGCGTCGGCGTCGGCATCTACCTGGACGCCGCCCCGGGGGTGATCGGGCGTGCGCTGGAGGTGCAGACACCCACGCCGGGCTTCTCCGCCGAGGTCTACGCGGCCAACCAGATCGACCTCAACTACCCGTTCGGCAACACGACGCCGCTCACCTCGCGCGGCTGGGTGGGACCGGTGGGCAGCGACGCGTCGGTGGACAACCGCGACCAGATCAAGCTCGACACCGGCGGCCGGCGCTATCGCTACTACCTGCTGTGGCTGACGACGCTGCCGGCCGGCAAGCAGATGATCTCGATCGCCGACCTGACGCTGTTCAAGCTGAGCCCCTGAGCGCTCAGTAGGTGAAGCGTGCGCGCTCCTCGTGGCGTTCGAGCGCGAGCCGGCAGAGACGATCGACGACCTCGGGATACGGACGCCCGGAGGCCGCGAACAGCTTTGCGTACACGCTCGTCGGCGTGAACCCGGGCATCGTGTTCAGCTCGTTGACGATCACGCGCCCGCCGTCGACGAAGAAATCGACGCGGGCCAGTCCGGCGCAGTCGGCGGCCACGAACGTCTGCACCGCGAGCTCGCGCACGCGCTCGATCGCCGCGGGCGAGATCCGCGGCGGGACGACGAGCTCCATGCCACCCGGCGTGTACTTCGCGTCGTAGTCGTACCAGTCGGCGGCGAACACGATCTCGCCGGGTTGCGAGGCGATCGCCGGCGGCGCGCCGGCGGCGACCTCCGAGCGCAGGCTCCCGATCACCGAGCACTCCACCTCGGCGCCGGTCGCGGCGCCCTCGACGATGACGAGCGGGTCGTGCTCGAAGGCGGTGTCGAGCGCCGTCGCGAGGGCCACGCGCTCGCTCACCTTCACGATCCCGACCGACGAGCCGAGGCGGGCCGGCTTCACGAACACCGGCAGGCCGAGACACTCCAGCCCGGCGAGCGCCACTTCACGCTCGGCGCGCCAGCGCGCCTCACGCAGCCACGCGTAGGGCACCTGCGGCAGGCCGGTGGGCGCCATCAGCTCCTTGAAGAGCACCTTGTCGAGGCAGACCGCGGAGGCGGTCACGCCGGCGCCGACGTAGGCCACGTCGAGCAGCTCGAGCAGGCCCTGAACGGTGCCGTCCTCTCCGAACGGGCCGTGCAGCGCCGGGAAGGCGACGTCGGCGCCGAGCAGGCCGCCGCCCGGGGTCACGCACAGCGTCTCGCCCTCGTGGCGCCAGCTGCCGTCGCGCTCGGCGACGATCCACGCCACGCGATGACCGGCCTCGCGCAGACCCTCGGCGACCGCGCGGCCGGAGGCGAGTGACACCTCGTGCTCGGATGAGCGCCCACCGGCGATGACCGCGACGGTGAGCGAGGACGCCTCGCTCATGGGGCCGCCACGCCCGCCGGCGGCGAGGCGGCGACGGGCGCAGGGCCCACGGCGCCCTGGGCCGGCGTGGTCGTGGTCGTGGTCCCCGGTGTGGTCGTCGTGCTCGGTGTGGTCATCGTCGTCACGCTCGTCGTCGTGGTGGTGGCGGCACTGTACGCGCCGACGGTGATCGTCACCGTCGAGCCGCGCTTGACCTTCGTGCCGGCCGACGGCGACTGGGCGACCACCTTGTTGTTCTTCGCCGGGTTGGTCACCGGCTGGGTGACGCTGGTCACGTTGAACCCGGCCGCTCCAAGCTCCGCGCCGGCCTGGGCGGCACCGGCACCGACGACGTTGATGAGCGTCAGCTGCTGGGGCTGCTGAGCCACGGTGAGGCTCACCGCGCTGTTCATCGGGATGAGCGATCCGCTGGCCCGGATCCTGGGAGAGCACCGTCCCGGGAGGCTGGCTGGAGCTGACCTCGGTCACCGTGCCGGTCTTCAGGCCGGCGTCGACGAGGGCGAGCGCCGCCGCCGTCTCGAGCTCGCCGCGAACGTCGGGCACCGACACGGTCTGTGGGCCACTCGAGACGAGCACGCTCACCGACGTGCCGCGCGCGAGCGAGGTGCCGGCCCGCGGGATCGTCGAGATGGCCTGCCCGGCCGGCACGCTCGAGCTCGCCGTCGGCTGCACGGTCGGGTGGAAGCCAGCCGCGGTGAGCGCCGCGACCGCCGCTGAGCGCGTGTCGCCGGCGACGGACGGCACCGTCGCGACCCCCGGACCGGCCGAGATCTGCACGATCACGTTCGAGCCCGTGTCACGAATGCTGCCGCCGCTCGGGCTCTGCCCAACCACTCCGCCCGCCGGACAGGCGAGCGTCGTGACGCGCTGCTCGATCGGGGTCAGGCCGCGCTGGCGCAGCTGGGCCACCGCAAGCGCCTGCGACTCGCAACGGGCGAGCGTCGGCACCGTCACCGAGGTCGGGCGCAGCAGCAGCGCCGCGGCGACGCCGGCGCCGACGAGCAGCACGATCGCAGCGGCGATCCACCACCAGCGCCGCCGGCGCTCCTGCTCCTCCTCGTCCTCGGGCTCGGGCTCGCTCAGCGGCGGCAGCGCGAGCGCCGCTGCCGGCGGCGGGGGCGGCGCGCCCAGGCCGGCCACGCCGGCCGCCGCGGCCACGGCGGCCAGCTCGCTGGCCGCGAAACGGGCCGTGTCGCCGATGTCGGGCTGCAGGCCGGCCCGCACCTGCTCGAGCGCGGCGATGAACGCACCGGCGTCGGGAAAGCGCTCGGCGGGATCCTTCGCGAGCGCCCGCAGGACGACGGCGTCGAGCGCCGGCGGGACGGCGGGGTTGACCGCACTCGGCGGCATCGGCAACTCGGAGACCTGCTTGAGCGCGATCGTGACGGCCGTCTCGCCGTCGAAGGGCAGCGTGCCGGTGAGCAGCTCGTAGAGGACGATCCCGATCGCGTAGATGTCGGAGGCGGCGCTCACCGCATGCCCCTGCGCCTGCTCGGGTGACAGGTACTGCGCCGTGCCCATGATCGACCCGGTCTGGGTCATGTCCGACGCGCCGGCGCGAGCGATGCCGAAGTCCGTGACGCGTACGCGCCCCTCCTCGTCGACGATCACGTTATGCGGCTTGAGGTCGCGGTGGATGATCCCGCGCTGGTGTGCGAAGCGGGCCGCGCGCAGGATCTGGATGACGTAGTCGATCGCCGTCGCGGGATCGACCGCGCCCACCCGGCGCACGATCGACTTGAGCGACTCGCCCGGCAGGTACTCCATCGCGATGTAGTACGTGCCCTCCGTCTCGCCGCGGTCGAAGACGTTCACGACGTTCGGGTGCGAAAGGCCGGCGGCGCTCGAGGCCTCGCGGCGGAAGCGCTCGACGAACTCCTGATCCTCGGCGAAGCGCCGATGCAGGATCTTCAGGGCGACCTGGCGGCCGAGCTGCATGTCCTCGGCCAGGAAGACGTCGGCCATGCCGCCGCTGCCGATGCGCGAGACGACGCGATAGCGCCCGTCGATGATCGTGCCGGGCTCAGGCATGCAGCAGCGCCTCCAGAACGTCGCGGGCGATCGGGGCGGCCACCGTCCCGCCCTGTCCGGTCGAGCGCTCGACGGTGACGGCGATCGCGTAGCGGGGGTTCTGCAGGGGCGCGTAGGCGATGAACCACACCTGACTCTCCCCCGGCGTCGAGGTCTGCGCGGTGCCGGTCTTGCCGGCGACCTGGATCCCCGAGAGCGCGGCCGCCGTCCCGGTGCCCTCCTTGACGACCTGCGCCATCATCGCGCCGACCTCCGTCGCCGTCTGCGGCGACATCGCGCGATCGATGACGCGCGTGCCCGGCTGATACACCGTCTGCCCGTCGGGATTGACGACGCGATCGACGAGGTGGGGCGCGACGAGCACACCGTCATTGGCCACCGCGGCGGCGACCATCGCCATCTGCAGCGGCGTCACCTCGAGGTGGTCCTGACCGAAGGCCATGCGCCCGACGTCGACGCGCGGGCTCGTCGGCGCGACGAGGCGGGTGCGTCCCCGGACGTCGAAGTACTCCCCGCTCGCACGGACCTCCGAGGACGGCAGATCGATGGGCGGCTGACCGTTGAAGCCCAGCAGGTTCATGTAGTGGCCCATCGTGGCCTTGCCGAGCTGGACGCCGACCTGGGCCCACACCGTGTTCACCGAGAACGTCAGCGCGTCGGTGAGCGTGATATTGCCGAAGCTCTGATTGCCGTCGTTCATCAGCGGGACGCCGGAGATGACCTTCGGCGAGTCGCCGTTGAGCACCGACAGGGGCGTGAAGCGGCCGCTGTCGAGCGCGGCGATGTCGGTGACGACCTTGAAGGTCGAGCCGGGCGGATAGCCGGCCTGCGTCACGCGGTCGAGCAGCGGCGCGGTCGCGCCGTCGCGGTCGAGCTGGGCGAGCGTCGCAGCGTTCAGGGTCGCCGGGTCATAGCCCGGGACGCTCGCGAAGACCTTGATCGCACCGGTATGCGGATCGAGCGCGACGATCGCCCCCGGTTGATTGCCGAGGTCGCGCAGCGCGACGTCCTGCGCCGAGGGGTCGAGCGAGGTGGTGACGTCGTCGCCCTGCTCGCGCCGGCCCTCGAGCTGGTCGAGGATCGCCTGCAGCCCGGTGGCATTGAGCCCGTTCAGGTAGTTGCTGTAGGACTGCTCCAGCCCCGCCTGGCCGAGATCGATGTAGGAGTACCCGACGGCGTGCGCGAACAGCCCCCCGACGGGATAACGGCGCGAGTACAGCCCGTCGCGTCCGCGGACGCTGCGAGCCAGCACCGTGCCGTCGGCGGCGAAGATGCTCCCGCGCTTGATCCGCACCTGGGCGAGCAGCCCGCGCTTGTTGAGCGGGTTATCGCGCAGGCTCGCCGCCGAGAACACCGTCCAGCGGGACGTGAAGCCGATGAGCAGTGCGAACATCAGGATCACCAGGCCGTACAAGCGAACGATCGGCCGGTTCATGAGCGGCGGCGACTCACGAGGCCCCCGCGATCTTTCCGAGCTCGAGCTGACGCACGAGCGTGCTGGCGTCGTTCACCGAACGCAGCGAGTGGTCGAGCAGCGTGACACGGCGGGCCGCCGGGATCGTGGATGCCGGCACGCCGGAGACGTAGTACTGGCTGTAGAGCCTGAAGTGGAATGGCAGCTCGTAGGGGAGTCCTGAGAACACGGTGACGAACCCGCGATTGTCGGTTCCGATGAAGTACACGGCCTGGGTGGCGAGGTACAGGGCGACTACGAGGATCGCCAGCACCGAGGCGAGGAACAGCGACGGCCCGATCCAGCGACGGCGGCGACCCGGGCCGTTTGCAGTCGCCGGCGCGTGACGCGGGGAGCGCCGCCTGGCGACCGCGCTGGGCGCAGCCGTCACCGCCGACGGCGAGCGCCCCCGCGGCGCCGGGGCCACATGGCCGGACAGGGCCGGCGCGGCGCCGTTCAGCGACGAGATCCCATCCGCGTCGGCGTGGTCGGTGTCGCGCCCCGGGGCCATGGTCGTCGCCGTGGCCGGATCGGGCAGGACCGGAGTCGGCGAGATCTGCGTGGCGTCGATCGCCTCCGAGACCCGCGTCGGCTGGTCGGAGCCCCCGCCGCCCGTCTCTGCGACCTCCTCCAGTCGGAAGAGCAGCACGGTGATGTTGTCGCGCCCACCGGCGTCGTTCGCAGCGGCGATGAGAGCCTCGCCGGCACGGCGCAGGTCGCGTGCGCCGTTCAGGATCTCCGCCACGCGCGCCTCGCTGACCATTGAGGTGAGGCCGTCGCTGCAGAGCAGGTACACGTCGCCGGCGCGGCCGCGGTGCGTGCGCGTGTCGACCTCGACATCGGGCTCGGGGCCGAGCGCACGCGTGATGATCGAGCGCTGCGGATGGTCCTCGGCCTCCTCGGGCGTGAGCCGGCCCTGACGCAGCAGCTCGTCGACGAGCGAGTGGTCGTCGGTGAGTCGCAGCAGCTCACCGTCGCGCAGGCAGTATGCGCGGCTGTCGCCGACGTGCGCGATCGCGATCTCGTGCTCGCCGACGTACACGGCCGTGAGCGTCGTGCCCATGCCGGCCTGCTCGGCGTTCGTCTGCGAGAGCTCGTAGATGTGGGCGTTCGCCGCGCGCACGCGCTCGGCCAGGCGCTCCTCGGGCGCCGTGTCGCCGCCGGCCAGACCGTCGGCGAACGTCTCGACCGCGATGTGCGAGGCGACCTCGCCGGCCTGAGCTCCGCCCATTCCGTCGGCGACGACGAAGAGCGGGATCCGCGCAAGCAGGGAGTCCTCGTTATGTCGCCGCTGGCGACCGGTGTCCGAGGCGGAGAAGCTGTCGGCGACTCGCAACATGTCTAGGCCAGAAGAGTGGCAGGGCTCGGCGTCGCGGTCGTGTCTGCCCTCGCGCGCACCCGCGCCGCGGCGTCATTCCGCATAGGTGAACTCGCTGTCACCGATGCGCACGCGATCGCCCGGATGCAGGGGTCGCGGGCCATCGAGCAGCTCCTCGTTGAGGTAGGTCCCGTTGGTCGAGCCGAGATCCTCGACGACCATGAGGTTGCCCTGCTCGTAGATGCGCGCATGTGCCCCCGACGCATACGGGTCCTCGAGGCGGATCTCGGCCTGCTCGCCGCGGCCGAGCACGGCGCCCGACTCGAGGTCGTAGATCATCCCCGGCTCGTGACCGGGGGCCCGTTCGACGACGAGACGCGGCTCGCGAGCCGCGGTTCGCGAGCCCCCGGAAGCCGAGTACAGACCGGTCGCGTCGCCGGCGGGCGGATAGGCCGCCGGTCCTCCGGGTCGGCGCAGGTCCTGGAGGGCGCTGCGCGAGACCCACAGCAGGAACAGGTACATGACGGCGATGAAGCCGAACTTCAGCGCCACCGAGACCGGCTGCAGATTCATCGCCTCACCCCCTCCGTCCGGTCATGCGTCGCACCCATCAGAACCTACTATGGGGTGCCGCAGACGGCCAGGCGGCCGCTCGGAGACGGCGGCGGGGCACCCCTATCGCTCCTCGAAGTGCAGCGTGGTGGACCCGAGCCCGATGCGGTCACCGGGGCGCAGCAGCTCGCTGTGCGCGATGCGGCGACCGTTCACCGTGACGCCGTTGGTCGATCCGAGGTCGACGATCGTCCAGCCGTCGAGCACCGGCCGCAGCTCGGCGTGGCGGCGCGACACGTTGCTGTCGTCGAGCACGATGTCGCACTCGCGGCTGCGGCCGATGACGCCGCCACGCGGTGGCACGAGCATCCGGCGGTTGTCGACCACGACGAGGGCGCGCGGCGTTCGCGGCGCGCGCGTACTCGCAACCGGACCGCGGCGCTCGGAGGTGCTGTAGATCATCGTGTGCCCGTGCTCCCCCTGCTCGGGATCGCCGTCGTCCTGGTCGTCGGCGCGCACCCGCCGGGCCTGGATGCCGAACTCGCCGAGCGGCAGCTCGTCGTCGGTCTCGAAGACGATCACCGGACGCGATGCGAGCGAGACCTGCTCGCGGCGGGCCTGCTCGAGCAGGTACGCGCCGAGCTCGTCGATCACCTCCTCCTCGACATCGGCGTAGCGATCGCGATCCTCGGGCGAGAGGTACACGATGTACTCGCTGGGAACGTACACGCGTGAGACGGACACCGCCCGATGCTCGAGCATCTCGCGCGCGAGCTTGTGAGCGATCTGGATCGGCTGCACCTCGGAGCGAAACACGCGACCGAAGGTGCCTTCGACGAGGCCGCTGAGCATTTCCTCGAGGTGTTTGAGCACGTTCATGACCGGTGGCGCCGGCGAAGCGAGGCGCTGACGGCGGGCAGGCGGCCGCTGCCGCGCCGAGGCCATGCTACGTCAGACGAACGGCCCGCGCCGGGCGTCGGGCGGTCACGGAGCGCCGCGTGCGCCGCGCGCGGCGACCACGAGCAGGCCGGCGAGCACGGCGCCGAGCACGAGGCCGCGGGGCGCCGGGCCGGTCACCGGCGCGAGGCCCCCACGGTCGAGCAGCGGCGCGCTGGCGGCGATCGCGGCCGTCCACAGCGTCGCCGCGACGAGGTCGACGGCGACGTGGCGGCCGCGCACGATCCAGGGCAGGACGGCGGCGCCGGCCGCCCACAGCAGCGCGCCGAGCAGCACGCCCGTCGTCAGCAGCGGGCCGAGCGCGTGCGTCGCCGTCGCGGGGATCGAGCCCTCCCAGGCAGCGCGCGGTTCGGCGCCCGCCGGCGCGCCGAGCCACAGGCGCCGGCCGAGCACGATCTCGGCGAGCACGAGCCACCAGTAGCCGAGCGCGCCGACGGCGGCGCGGCGCGACCAGGAGGAGGGCTGGGCGGCCAGCGCCGGGAACGCACCAGCCAGGCCGGCGAGGCCGAGCAGGGGCGCGAGCGCCGGCGCGAGCCAGGCCGGCCCGGGCCGGCGCAGGACGAGCTCGACGGGGAGCGCAGCGGCGACGACGCACAGCGCGCTGCCGGCGTCGCCGGACGCAGCGCACCAGGCGCACAGCGCGACGCTCGCGGCCAGCCATCCGAGGCGCGGCAGCAGCGCGACCGCGAGCGCGCTGAGGACCCCCGCGGCCAGCGCGAGCTGTTGCGTGGCCCCGCCGAGGCCGTACCACCCGAGCGCCGCGAGCAGGCCGGCGCCGGCGCCGGTCAGCAGGCGCGCGGGAGCATGCAGGGACGGCACGGCCGGGACGGGCGCCTCGGCGCCGGGCGGCGACGGCTCAGGCGATACCGCGAACGGTGGTGGTGGCGGGACCGGAGAGCGGGTGCGCATCGCGCGGGCGGCGCGGCGCGGCGCCACCGCGGGCCGCGGCCGGGGGCGCTCGCGCGGCGCGACGCGGGTCTCGGGGTCGCCCTCCTCCCAGTTCACCTCCGGCCAGTCGATCGGCTCCCGCGCCGCCTTCGCGGTGGGCCGCGGCCCGTCGCGCGCGGTTTCGACCCGGGTGACGTCGTCCTCGTCGTGGTCGTCGTCGAGGTCGGAGGCGATCGCGCGCCGGGCGCCGAACCAGCCACGGCGTCGCGGGCGCGGCTGCCGCGCGGCGTCGAGCGCGGCGCGCAGGTCGGCGAGGTCGCCGCGCTGCTCGGCCACGGGGTCGAGGGCCACGTCGATCGCCGCCACGAGCTCGCCGGGAAGATCGGGCCGGTACTCGTGCAGGGACGGCAGCTCGGTGCCGATGTTGCGGGCGGTGCTCGCCGGTGTCGGGCCGCGTACGGGGTTGACGCCGCTGAGCGCCTCGAAGCACACGAGCGCGCACGAGTACAGGTCGCACTCGATTCCGACCTCGTCGCCCTCGGCCTGCTCGGGCGCCATGTAGGCGAGCGTGCCCATGACATCGCCGGTGCGCGTGAGGGGATCCTCGCCGGTGATCCAGGCGCCGCCGAAGTCGGCGAGCTTGGCGGCCACGGGATGGACGCCCGCGGGGTGGGGAATGAGGACGTTCTGGGGCTTTACGTCGCGGTGGACGACCCCGCGCTCGTGCGCGTGCTCGAGTGCGTCGCACAGCGCGAGGCCGACCGCGAGCACCTGCTCGTCTGAGAGCTCGTCGCCCGCGATCAGCTCGGCCAGCGTCGGGCCGCACACGAGCTCGGAGACGAGGCAGAAGGCGTGGTCCTCGGCCGCCGCCTCGTAGAGGGCGACGATCGCCGGGTGCGCGAGGCGCGCGCTCGCGAGCGCCTCGCGAGTCACGCGGTCGGGCACGTCCCCAGGGGCGAGCACGATTCGCTTCACGGCGACCTCGCGGTCCAGGCGCTCGTCGTGCGCACGCCAGACGACGCCGAACCCGCCGGCCCCGAGGCGCTCGAGCAGCCGGTAGCGCCCGAGCACCGGACCGGCCGGCGGTCGAGCGGCGGCGGGGGTGGCCGAGCGCCCGCCGCCGCGGGGCAGGGTGTCCACGGAGTGCACCCCGTTCGCGTTCGCCGTCACCGACCTCGCTCCTGCCCTCAGCGCAGGAGTGCGAGGGGTGACGGAGAACTTGCATCCACATCAATTCCCCGGCGCGGGTCATACTCTGCCCTTCGCCTTCATCCCTGCCAGGAGCGTGTTTTGTCGTTCTTCGACGACGACGAGCCGCCCGCACGAGCCACCCGTGAACCAAGAGCGCAGCGCCCCCGCCGACCGACGACGGCCGGAGCGCGTGCGGCCGACCAGCAGACGATCATGGTCCGCCGCGGCATCGCGTTCGCGATCGCGCTCGTGTTGCTCGTCCTCGTCGTGCTCGGGATCTCCAGCTGCGAGAGCAGCGCGCGCCACGATGCGCTCGTCTCCTACAACAACGACGTCGTGGCGATCGGGCGGAGCTCGGAGGCCGTGGGCGACACGTTCTTTGCCGACCTCGGCGCGGCGGCAGGCAAGTCCGCGGCCCAGCTGCAACCCGAGCTCGCGGCGCTGAGCGCCCAGGCGCAGCAGGACGTCAACAACGCGAACGGCCTCAGCGCACCGAGCGACCTCGACGTCGCGCAGCGCGACCTGCTGCTCGCCCTCGACCTGCGCGCGTCGTCGGTGGCCGACGTCGCGCAGCAGACCCCGGTCGCCCTCGGTGGCCTGTCCGGGTCCGGCGCGGCGCTGCGGCGCATCGCCGGCGACATGGAGGCGATCCTCGCCTCCGACGTGCTGTTCCAGGCGCGCGTGACGCCGCTGATCGCCCAGGAGCTGCACGCGAACGGCATCCAGCCCGCGGCCTTGCCGTCGTCGGTGTGGGTACACGACCTCAGCTGGCTGCAGCAGGGCACCGTCGCGTCGCGCCTGACCGGCGCGGCCGGGACCGGCACGAACGGCACCGCACTGGCGCCGGGCACCCACGGTCACGCGCTGGTGAGCGTGAGCGTCGGCGGCAACACGCTCAACGCGGCGCCGGCGGTGAACAACATCGCCGGCGGCGCCAATCCGACCTTCGCGGTGACGTTCGACAACACCGGGCAGAACAACGAGACCGGCGTCGGCGTGCAGGTATCGGTCACCGCCGAGGGCCAGACGCGCTCGGCGACCAAGACCGTGCCGCTCACCCAGCCCGGGCAGAGCTACACCGAGGACATCCAGGTGAAGGGCGTGCCGCTGCAGGTGCCGGCGAGCGTGACCGCGTACATCGTGCCCGTGCCCGGCGAGAAGAACATCGCCAACAACAAGGGCACGTACACCGCGCTGTTCACCCCGTAGGACGCGGCCTGCGGCCGGCGGCGGGCCGAGCGGTTAACTTGTGGGCGACGTGCGCGCGACCATCACCGACACCCAGGGCATCGTTGCGATCGCGGCCGCCGCGGTCGCGGTGATCGCGCTCTGCGCCTGCGTGGCGCTCGCGATCGTGCTGCGGCGCCTGCGGGCCGCTCAGCGCGTCGTGCTCGGCGAGGCCTCCGTGCGCGACCTCGTCGCGCACGCCGCCGACATGGACGTCGCGTTCGACGCGCTGCGCGACTACGTCGCCGACGTGGCCGCGCGCCTCGACGGTCGCCTGGCCGTGGCCGAGACGGCGCTGCAGGGCGCGATCGCCCATCGCGCCCTCGTGCGCTACGACGCCTACAACGAGATGTCCGGGCAGCAGTCGATGTCGATCGCGCTGCTCGACGCGACGCGGTCGGGCATCGTGCTCTCGTCGATCCACCACCGCGATCAGGCGCGCCTGTATGCCAAGCAGGTGCGCGGCGGACGGGCGGAGCTCGAGCTCTCACCCGAGGAGGACGAGGCGGTGCGACTCGCCCTCGCCAGCCCGGCCCAGGATGCCCCCGCCAGCCCCGGCGCCTGAGCGCCCGCAGCCGGTCCGGGGCACGCCCTCGCGCGTCGGCTACCTCGGTCCGCCCGGCACGTTCAGCGAGGAGGCCCTGCGCAGCGGCCTCGACGGGCGCGACGTCGAGTCGGTGGCGATCGCGAGCATCCACGAGGCGGTGATGGCCGTGCAGGCCGGCGAGGTCCGCTGGTCGGTGGTGCCGATCGAGAACTCGATCGAGGGTCCGGTGACCGTCACGCTCGACGCGCTGGCCGGCGACGCGAGTGACGTTCGGATCGTCGGCGAGCTCGTGCTCGCCGTGCGCCAGTGCCTGATCGCGCGCGAGCCGATCGAGCTCGCCGAGATCACGGCGGTCGTGTCGCATCCGCATGCGACCGGCCAATGCGCCGCCTTCCTGCGCGAGCAGCTGCCCGGCGCGCGGGTGCTGAGCGCCAACTCGACGGCCGAGGCCGTCCGCACGGTCGCCGAGACGGGCGAGACGGGCTGGGCCGCGCTCGGACCGGCGCTCGCGGCGACCGTCTACGGCTGCGTCGTCCTGCGCGAGGCCGTCGAGGACCGCCACGACAACGAGACGCGCTTCGTGTGGCTCGCTCGCGATCGCGCCGATCGTCCGCCCCTCCACACCGCGGGCGATCCCGCCGAGCGCCCGCACAAGACTTCGCTCGTGTTCTGGGGCTCGGGCGCGGGCGAACCGGGGTGGCTCGTGTCGTGCCTGAACGAGTTCGCGGCGCGCGACGTCAACCTCACGAAGATCGAGTCGCGCCCGCAGCGCTCGCGTCTGGGCAACTACATCTTCTTCGTCGACCTCGATGGCGCGGAGGACTCGGCGAGCGTGGCGGCGGCGCTCGCGGGCCTGCGCGAGCGCTGCGATGCGGTGCACGTGCTCGGTTCCTACCCCGCGGCCTGATAACAACAGCTTCAAGCCCGCCCGCGGGCGCCTCGCTACACTTTCCGGCACCGTGGAGAGCGCTGTTCCACCGGCTCCAGCTCCGTCCGCGCCGTCCGATGAGCACCGACGGCGTGGGCGTGACAGTGGCCGGGTGCTCGTCCTGAACGCGACCTTTGAGCCGATCAACGTGTGCTCGGTGCGGCGTGCCGTGGTGCTCGTGCTCAAGCAGAAGGCCGAGCTCGTCGAGGAGGGCGCGTGGGCGCTTCGGTCCGAGCGCGCGACGATGTCGCGACCCGCGGTGATCCGCCTCGTCTCCTACGTGCGAGTCCCGCGCGACGCGCACCGGCGCAAGATCACGCGCCGCGCCGTGTTCGCCCGCGACGGCTGGACCTGCCAGTACTGCGGCGCGCGCTCGAACCTCACCGTCGACCACGTCATCCCCCGCTGCAAGGGCGGCACCTCGACGTGGGAGAACATCGTCGCCTCCTGCGCCCCCTGCAACCGCCGCAAGGGCGACCGCCTCCCCCTCCAGGCCAACATGCACCCGAAGACGACCCCCCGAGCCCCCCGGGCCGAGATCTTCATCACCGTCGCCTCCCCCACGATCCCGGCGACCTGGCGCGCTTACCTCCCCGCGGCCGCATAGCGGCCGGGCAAGCGACCGCCAGGCCGTAGCGACCAGAGGCTCCCCTAGCAAGGACCTCATCGCAGTCGGACGCCCTTGAAGGGCGCCGAACGCGCAGGCGCAACGGCGTTCCAAGGAGGCCTGGAGAAGGTCGGCGCGTTCGCCTCCCTTTCCCGGAGGCGAACGTGACGACCGCATCCAGGCCGCGCACAAAAGCGAGGGGCGCCGGACAAAGCCGGCGCCCCTCTACACATCACTGACTGGATGATCCGATGCGGTCTCACTGCTGCCGGAGGGACCAATGCCGGCGACCGCCTCGGGGTGTCCCGGGTTGGATTCCGCTAAGCGGTCCAGCCCCGACCTAGCGGCCGGGCACCTCCAGGGTCCCGCAAGAACTGTCAGACAAGGTTAGGACCACCTCCTTTCTCTGGTGAGCTCAGAGTAGCGGACGGGCTCGACGGTGGCGAGGGCTCCGGACGGCCGATCTAGGACGAGAGCACGCCCGGCACCGGCTCGGGCTCGGGTCGCCACGGCTCCGGCAGCGCGACGGCGCCGCGACGCCGTCGCCAGCGCAGGCGGAAGGCGTCCGGAGCGTCCTCGAGCACGCCCCCGGTGGGATCGTCGTCGCCGCTGCGGCGCACGAGGTCGCGATCCGGGTGGTAGATCTCGTAGACGATCACGGCGCACAGGCCCGCGACGATCGAGTCGCGGGCCACGACTGTCCACAGGAACGGGTCCTGGCTCCAGCCGCCCGCCGACATCGGCAGGTAGAAGCGCATGCGCGGGAACCACAGCCAGGCGTCGACGAGCATCCACGGCAGCAGCAGCTTCCAGCGGGGCATGGCGAGCACGGCGAGCGGGATGAGCCAGAGCGAGTACTGCGGGCTCCAGACCTTGTTCGTGATGAGGAAGGCCGAGACGATCAGGAAGCACAGCTGGGCGACGCGCGGCCGGCGCGGCGCCGACAGGGCGACGAGCACGATCGCGATCGTGCAGGTGATGAGCAGGCCGGCGATGACGGCGTTCAGTTTCGTGGGCACCTGATTGGGCGTGAGCGGTCCGTCGAAGCCGCCCCAGTGCGTGAACTGGGCGACGACGTTGTAGAGCGAGTCCGGATCGGCGCCGCGGCTGTTGTTCAGGCGCAGGAACTCGACCCAGCCGCGTGGGAAGAGGATCGCGATCGGGGCGTTGACGATCGTCCAGGCGACGAGGGCTCCGCCCGCCGCCTTCAGCCAATCGTGCATCTTGCCGGCGCGCAGGCTCAGCGCCAGCAGCGGGACCAGGAGCAGGACGGGGTACAGCTTGGCGGCGGTCCCGAGGCCGATCAGCACCCCGGCGAGCACGGTGCGCCGCCGCGACCAGGCGAGCATCCCCGTCGTGGCGAAGGCGATGGCCATCATGTCGAAGTTCTCGAAGGCCTGGACGACGACGAGCGGCGACGCGGCGGCGATCAGGGCATCCCAGGGGCGCCGCCTGGACATCTGCCTGATGCACCAGATCGAGATGAGCCAGAACACCGACGCGAACAGCGCCATCACCTCGAAGAAGATGACGACGGTGTCGTTGAGCGGCAGACCGCCGAACGTGCCCTGCAGCGCCACGTAGTCCTGGGCGATCTGGGCGCCGACCCACATCAGCAGGCCGGTGAGGACGGGGTACTCCATGTAGCGCTTCTGGGGGTACGGCGTGCCCGCCCCGTCGATCCAGGACACCTGGTAGGGGAAGGCGCCGGGCTGGTTGAGCTGCTCGGCCCCGTAGAGCGGGATGACGTCCGAGTAGCAGGCGTCGCGGTACATCAGGTAGTTCGGCCACGGGTTCTGCCACGACCCGGTGTTACTGACGTCCGTGTGCAGGCAGGGCGACTTCGCGGCGAAGGATCCGACGAGCGCGAGGACGGCCACGGTGGTGATGACCGTCCCCGGGGCCCACAGCCAGCGCCGTCGCAGGCCGGCGGGCAGGCGGTTCCACGCGCGGCGCAGGGCCGGCGAGCGCGGTCCGGGCGCGAGCGCCGGATCGCCGTCGCCTTCCGTCGGTGCGGTCGCCCGCGATGGGCCTTGATCGGCCAGGACGTCGGGCGCCCGCTCGTCGTCGGCGTCGCGTTCGGGCATGCTCACCTCCCCGTCCGGCATCGGACGGGGATGGTAGGGCTTTCGGCGCCCGATGGGGGCCGATACTTGGCCGACTAGGAGCCGTCGGGCTCCGACTCGGGCTCGGGATCGAGCTCCGGATCGAGCTCCGGATCGAGCGCGTCCGTCGCCTCGGGCGCGGTGAGTCCGTCCTCGCCGGCCACGGGCGCGGCCGTGTCCTCGTCGTTCTCCACGATGAGCGCGATCGCGCTGACGACGTCCTCGTCCTTGAGGTTCATCACCCGCACGCCCTGCGAGGCACGGCCGTAGCGGTTGATCCCGCGCACGGAGGTGCGCTGCACCATCCCGCCGCTGGAGATGAACACGAGCTCCTCGTGCTCGCGCACGACCAGCGCCCCGGCGAGGCCGCCCTTGCGATCGGTGAGGGTGATCGTCTTGACGCCCATCGCGCCGCGCTTGGTCTTGCGGTACTCGCCGATGCTCGTGCGCTTCCCGTAGCCGTTCTCGGTCACGACGAGCAGCTCCTGGTCGTCGCGGGCGACGTCCATGGCGAGGACCGAATTGCCCTTCTGGGAGACGTTCATGCCGCGCACGCCGGCGGTGTCGCGACCCATCGAGCGGACGTCGGACTCGTGGAAGCGAACCGCGTTACCGTCGTGGGAGACGATGAGGATGTCGTCGTCGCCGCTCGTGCGGCGCACGGCGACGAGCTCGTCGTCCTCGTTGATCTTGATGGCGATGATGCCGTCGGCCTTGATCGGCGTGTTGTAGGCCAGGAACTCGGTCTTCTTGACCTGGCCCTTGCGCGTGGCGAACATGAGGTACCTGCCCTCGGTGAAGTCGCGTGTGGAGAGCACCGACTGCACGCGCTCGCCCTCGCGCAGCGGCAGGATGTTCACGAGCGCGCGGCCCTTGGCCGTGCGCTGCGCCTCGGGCAGGTCGTAGACCTTGGAGCGGTAGATCTTGCCGCGGTTGGTGATGAACAGCAGGTAGTCGTGGGTCGAGCTGATGAACAGGTGCTCGATGAAGTCCCCGTCCTTCATGTCCATGCCGGTGATGCCGCGACCGCCGCGGTGCTGCTGGCGGTAGGTGGTCAGCGGCAGCGACTTGATGTAGCCCGAGCGGGTGATCGTGATCACCATCTGCTGGTCGGCGATCAGGTCCTCGATGTCGATCTCGTCCTCGGAGTGGGTGATCTCCGTGCGGCGCTCGTCGCCGAAGCGCTCGGAGATCTCGGTCAGCTCCTCCTTGATGACGGCGAGCACGCGGGACTCGTCGCCGAGGATGTCGCGCAGCTCGCGGATACGCTCGGTCACGTCGGCGTGCTCGGTCTTGATCGAGTCGGCCTCCAGGGCGGTCAGCTGCGACAGGCGCAGGTCGAGGATCGCCGTGGCCTGGATGTGGCTGAGGTCGAAGCTCGCCACGAGCTGCTCGCGGGCGCTGTCACGGTCGCGCGATCCGCGGATGAGCTCGATGATCGCGTCGAGGTTGTCGAGCGCGATCAGCAGGCCCTCGAGGATGTGCGCGCGGGCCTCCTTCTCGGACAGCTCGTGCTTGGTGCGGCGGACGATCACCTCGCGCTGGTGCGCGACGTAGTTGTGGATGACCGACCGCAGGTTGAGCGTGCGCGGGACGTTGTCGACCAGCGCGACCATGTTCACGCCGAACGTCGTCTGCATCGGCGTGTGCTTGTACAGCTTGTTGAGCACGACCTTGGGGATCGCATCGCGCTTGAGCTCGATGACGAGGCGCATCCCGCGCTTGTCGGACTCGTCGCGCAGGTCGGAGATCTCGGTGATCTTCTTGTCGTCGACGAGGTCCTTGATCTTCACCATCAGGCCGGTGTCGCCGCCCTTCTTGACCATGAACGGCAGCTCGGTGACGACGATCGCCTCCTTGCCGTGGGTGAGCGGCTCGATGTGCGCGCGCGCCTGCACGCGCACGCGGCCGCGCCCGGTCTCGTAGGCGTCGCGCACGCCGGCGCGGCCGAGGATGATCCCGCCGGTCGGGAAGTCGGGGCCCTTGATGTGGCGCATGAGCCCCTCGACCTCGAGGTCGGGATCGTCGATGTAGGCGATCGTCGCGGCGATCACCTCGCGCAGGTTGTGCGGCGGGATGTTCGTGGCCATCCCGACGGCGATGCCGGAGGCGCCGTTGACGAGCAGGTTGGGGAAGCGCGAGGGCAGGACGAGCGGCTCGCGCTTGGAGCCGTCGTAGTTGGGCGCGAAGTCGACGGTGTCGGCGTCGAGATCGCGCAGCATCTCGGTGGCGATCCGGGCCAGCCTCGCCTCCGTGTAGCGCATCGCTGCGGCCGGATCGTCGTCGACCGAGCCGAAGTTGCCCTGGCCGTCGACGAGCATGTAGCGCATCGAGAAGTCCTGCGCCATGCGCACGAGCGTGTCGTAGATCGCGCTGTCGCCGTGCGGGTGATAGTTGCCCATCACCTCGCCGACGATCTTCGCGCACTTGGAGTAGGAGCGGGTCGGCCCGAGGCCGAGCTCGTTCATCGCGAACAGCACGCGGCGGTGCACCGGCTTCAGTCCGTCGCGCACGTCGGGCAGCGCGCGCCCGACGATCACCGACATCGCGTAGTCCAGGTACGCGGTGCGCATCTCCTCCTCGAGTGCGCGCGGCTCGATGTTGCCGCCCCCGATCACGTCAGTCCCGGCCATGCGATGTCACCTCCTCACTACACATCCAGGTTGGCCACCATGCGCGCGTTCTCCTCGATGAACTCGCGCCTCGGCTCGACCTGGTCGCCCATCAGCATCGAGAAGATGCGATCGGCCAGCGCCGCGTCCTCGAGCGTGACCTGCGCGAGCGTGCGCGTCGCCGGATTCATCGTCGTGTCGCCGAGCTGGTCGGCGTTCATCTCGCCGAGGCCCTTGAAGCGCTGCAGCTTGACGCCCTTCTGGGCGACGGCGAGGACCGCCGTGCGCAGCGCCTCGAACGAGGGCGCGTCGTCGCTCGCGTCGCCGAGGCGCACGGAGAACGCCGGCGTGCCGGCGAGCTCGATGAGCTGTGCGTGGACGCGCGCGAGCTGGCGGTACTCGGTCGAGTCGAACAGCGTGCGGGGCAGGCGGTGCGTGCGCGCGAAGCCGGTCTTGACCTCGGTCGCCTTCACGCGGATCTCGAGCGGGTCGACCTCGAGCAGCTCCGTGGCGTGCGTCTCGCCGACGATGCCCTCGCGCGCGAGCAGCTCGATCCCGGCCTCGGCGCTCATCACCTGCTCGCCGAGCAGCGAGGACTCCTCGAGGAACTGCACGACGTCGTGGCCCTGGTCGGCGCGCAGCGAGGAGGCCCAGCCCTCGTACTGCTTGAGCAGGCGCGTGAAGCGCTGCCAGCGCGCCTCGGTGAGCTTGAACGGCGTCCCGTGGCGGTCGAAGACGTCGAGCTTCTCCCACTTGTCCGAGAGGAGGATGTCCTCGAGCTCTGAGTCCTTCTCGATGTAGCGCTCGCGGCTGCCCTGCTTGATCTTGTAGAGCGGCGGCTTGGCGATGTAGACATAGCCCGCCTCGATGAGCTCCTGCATCTCGCGGAACAGCAGCGTGAGCACCAGCGTGCGGATGTGCGCGCCGTCGACGTCGGCGTCGGTCATGATCACGACCTTGTGGTAGCGCGCGTTCTCGATGTTGAACTCCTCGCGCACGCCGGTGCCGATGGCGGTGATGAGCGCCTGGATCTCGGTGTTCTGGAGCACCTTGTCGATGCGGCTCTTCTCGACGTTGAGGATCTTGCCGCGCAGCGGCAGGACCGCCTGCGTATGGCGGTCGCGGCCCTGCTTGGCCGAGCCGCCGGCGGAGTCGCCCTCGACCACGAACAGCTCGGCCAGCGCCGGGTCCTTGACCGAGCAGTCGGCGAGCTTGCCCGGCAGCGTCGAGTTCTCCAGCGCCGACTTGCGGCGGGTGAGGTCGCGGGCCTTACGCGCCGCCTCGCGCGCGCGGGCGGCGTCGATCGACTTGTTGATGACCGCGCGCGCCTCGCTCGGGTTCTCCTCGAGGAACTCGGCCAGGCCGGTGTTCACGATCGACTCGACGAAGCCGGCCATGCCGGGGTTACCGAGCTTCGTCTTGGTCTGGCCCTCGAACTGGGGGTCACGCAGCTTGACCGAGATGACGGCGGTCAGCCCCTCGCGGGCGTCGTCGCCGCTGAGGCTCGGGTCCTTCTCCTTGAGCAGCCCGTGGTCTCGCGCGTACTTGTTCAGCGTGCGCGTGAGCGCCGACCGGAAGCCGCTGAGGTGGCTGCCGCCCTCGCGGGTGTTGATGTTGTTGGCAAAGGAATGCACGGACTCCTGGTAGGAGCTGTTCCACTGCATCGCCACCTCGACGGCGCCCTCGTCGCCACTCTCGCCGTCGAAGTAGATGACCTTCTTGTTGACGACGTCCTTGTTCTCGTTCAGGAAGGCGACGAAGTCCTGGATGCCGCCGTCGTACTGGAAGGAGGCCGAGTGTCCCTCGCCGCGCTCGTCGACGATCGAGATCTTCAGGCCGCGCGTGAGGAAGGCCGTCTCGCGCAGGCGCTCCTCGAGCGTGCGGAACTCGAACTCGAGCGTCTCGAAGATCTCCGCGTCGGGCAGGAAGGTGACGGTGAGGCCCGTCGGCTCCCCGGGGGCGAGCGGCGCCCCCTGCTGGAGCTCCTGCTGCTTGGCGCCGCGCGAGTACTCCTGGGTGAAGTGGTGGCCGTCGCGGCGGACCTCGACCCGCAGCTGCTCGGAGAGCGCGTTGACGACGGAGACGCCAACGCCGTGCAGACCCCCGGAGACCTTGTAGCCGCCGCCCTCGCCGAACTTGCCGCCCGAGTGCAGCACGGTGAGCACGACCTCGAGCGCCGGCTTGCCCTCCTTCTCCATGATCGCCACCGGGATGCCGCGGCCGTTGTCGACGACCGTGACCGAGTTGTCGGGGTGGATGGTGACCGCGATCTCGGTGCAGTAGCCGGCGAGCGCCTCGTCGACGGAGTTGTCGACCACCTCGTAGACGAGGTGGTGCAGGCCGAGCACACCGGTCGAGCCGATGTACATGCCGGGACGCTTGCGGACCGCCTCGAGTCCCTCGAGGACGGTGATGTCCTGAGCGTCGTAGCTGCCGCCGCGCGTGTTCGGGTCGTTCGCGCCGTTGCGCTCCGGCCCGCCGGCCGAGTGGTTTCCTTCGTTCGCCAAGAAGCCTCCGATGACGTGACAACGCCCCGGAAATCCGGGTGCCAGGCACCGCGGACCGGGGCAGTTCGGGTAGACAGAACAATAGCACATCGGGGTCCGGAACCCGGTGTTCAGACGCGGCTAAAAGGCCTGCAAAATGTGGGAAAAGGGGTTCGCTGTGTGGTGGTGGATCGAGGGCGCCGTGCGGGATCGGCGCGCGCTGTCCACACGCTGTGCACAAAGGCGTAGGTGCACGCGCATCAGCCCGTCCGGCAGCGCACCTCCCCGACGAGCGGCTCGCCGAGCGCGTCGTTGAGCCGGTGAGCGAGTTGGGGGCCCATCAGCTGCAGCTCGGCCGCCCAGGTCGAGGCCTCGCACGACACCGTCACCACACCTCCGCGCTCGGCCACCGGCCGCGCGCAGGCGGCGATCGACGGCCCGACCGCGTCGACCCAGCAGACCTGGATACGGGCGAGCGGCGTCGCGGGGGCGAGCGCCTGCTGCAGGCGCTCGACGGCCACCGCCAGGGGGCGCGGGGCGCGCCGGTGGGTGCTCGGCGCGCTCATGCGGCGAGCGCCTCTTGGAGCACGGTTCCGTCGCCGACGCGCAGGCGCGTGACGGTTGCGGCGTCACCGCCGGGTACGTGTGCGAGCTCGGTCGTCGTGATGAGGCTCTGGCCGTCGTCGGCGAGCTGCGCCACGAGGCGCTCGCGGCGTTCGAGGTCGAGCTCGCTCATGACGTCGTCGAGCAGCATCACCGGTGCGCGTCCGCGCTCGCGGGCGAGCGTCTCGCGTTCGGTGAGCAGCAGCGCCAGGAGCGCGAGGCGCTGCTCGCCCTGGGAGCCGTAGGTGCGCAGGTCGCGCCCGTCGCGCAGCAGCACGAGATCGTCGCGGTGCGGACCATGCGCACTGACGCCGCGGTCGATCTCCCCGGCGCGGCGCTCGCGCAGTTCGGCGACGAACGACTCCGGGTCGGCAGCGTGCGAGCGCGGCCGGTAGCACAGCTCGGCGTCGCCGCTGAGGCCGAGCGAGCGCGCCTGCGCCGGGAAGGCGGGGGCGAGCAGAGCGGTGGCCTCGGCGCGCGTGGCCGAGAGCGCCACGGCATGGCGGGCGAGCTCCCCGTCCCAGGCATCGAGGCTGTCGGGGGCCGCGCGGCCGGCGCGGATGCGAGCGAGGAGCGCATTGCGCTGCGCAAGCGTCTGCGCATAGGCGCGGCGGGTCGCGGCGCGTAACGGCCACAGGCCGCCGACCACCTGGTCGAGGTGGGCGCGCCGCAGCGCCGGAGGGCCCTTGACGAGCTCGAGGCGGTCGGGCAGGAAGACGCTCACCAGCGGGCGCTCGACGACGTCGAGCAGGCGCGCGACCTCGGCGCCGTCGTGGTGCAGGTGCTTGGGCTCGCCAGGGGCGAAGCCGACGGCGAGCTCGTGTGAGTCGGCGGGAACCTGCGGGTCGTGGGCGCGCACGCTCGCGCGGGTGACGCCCTCGCCGAAGCGCACGACCTCGCGCTCGTTACTCGTGCGGCACGACCGGCCGGTGCAGGCGAAGTACACGCCCTCGAGGAGGTTCGTCTTACCGGCCCCGTTGGGACCGTGGATGACGTTCAGCCCGGCGCCGAAGCGGACCTCGACGCGCGCGTAGGAGCGAAAGTCACGCAGCGATAGGGAGGTCACGAGCATTCGGGCACCTCGCGAGGGAAGAGCGCGGTCGGTTGCGGCGCACCGCGGCGACCCCGCGCTAGACGTTGAGCCTGATCGGCATGATCAGGTAGACGAAGCCACCGTCGTCGGCGGACTCGATGAGCCCGGGGCGCAGCGGACTGATGAGCTTCACGAGGACGTCGCCGGAGTCCACGCTCTCCACACCGTCGCGCAGGAACTCGGGATTGAACCCGATCTCGAACCGTTCGCCCCTGAACGGAACCGGGAGCACCTCCGAGGCCTCGCCCACGTCGGGCGTCTGCGCGGACACGGTCAACTGCCCCTCGTCGAAGGCGAGGCGCAGCGGCGCGTTCTTCTGCGCGAGCAGGCTCACCCGGCGCACGACGTCGGCGAGCTCGCCGCTGGCGATGCGCAGCTCGTGTTCGACGGCGTCGGGCAGCAGCTGGCGATAGTTCGGGAACTGACCGTCGATGAGGCGCGATGACAGCACCACGCCACCGACCTCGAAGACGGCCTGGTTCTGTCCGACGCTGACCGAGAGCTCCTCGGCGTCGGTGTGCTGGGCGATGCGCGCGAGCTCCTGGAGCGCGCGCGCTGGGACGTTGGCCTCGAAGCTGCCGGCCAGCGCCGTCTCGAGTGCCGTCTCCATCACGCTCAGGCGGTAGGAGTCGGTCGCCACCATCCGCAGCTCCTGCCCGGAGGCGGACACGAGAATCCCGGTCAGGACCGGGCGCGTCTCGTCTCGCGACGCCGAGCGGGCGACCTTCGCCACCGTCTCGGCAAACGCCTGCGCGGGCACGCTCACGCGCGACTGCTCATCGGGCGCGGGCAGTGGCGGGAAGTCGTCGAGGCGCAGCGTGCGCAGGTGGAAGGTCGCCGACCCGGACACGATCTCGAGGTCCTGCTCGGCGGTGCGCAGCTCCAGCGTGACCGTGTCGGCGGGAAGGGCCCGGATCACGTCGAGGAACAGGCGCGCGGGCACGACGACCTCGCCGGGGCGTTCGACCTGCGCCGCAAGCGGCACGCGCAGTCCGACCTCGGTATCGGTGGCCAGGAGTTCGGCGGTGGCGCCTGCGACGAGCTTGACGCCGGACAGCGCCTGCACGGCGCTGCGCGTCGAGGCAACGCGGGTCACGGTCTGCAGTTGGGCGAGGAGTTCGGGTGTGCGGAGGGTCAGCTTCACAACAGAGATCTATTCAGAAGAGGAGTGATGGAAGTAGTGGCTGTGGGGATGTGGATAACGCGGGGAAGTGGCGATGGGGCTGATGGTCACGCGGGCGGAGGGCTGTGGACAGGGGTCAGCGACAGTCTGTCAAGTGCTTCGGTCGGGAGTGCTGTCGCCAAGGCGGGTGAGCAGGGTGTGGACGGTCTGGCGCGCCTGCTCGTCGCGGGCGATGCGCTCGCCGGTGCGCCGCCAGGCGTGCAGGACGGTGGTGTGGTCTCGGCCGCCGAACTGGCGGCCGAGGGCGGGCAGGGACTCGTCGGTGAGCTCGCGGGCGATGTACATCGCGACCTGTCGGGGCCAGGCGACGCGGCTCACGCGCGTGGGCGAGACGAGCTCCTCGGCGCTCACGCCGAAGTGCTCACAGGCGACGGACTGGATGTCGGCGACGGTGGTCGGGCGGCACGCCGGCGTGGGGTAGAGCGTGTCGAGAACCTCGGTGGCGAGGTCGGGAGTGAGCGATCGGCCGGTGAGCGAGGCGAAGGCGACGACGCGGATGAGCGCGCCCTCGAGGGCGCGTACGTTGAGGGCGACGCGCTCGGCGATGAGCTGCAACGTGTCGGGATCGCTGAGCGGCACCTTGTCGTGATGCACGCGCTTGCGCAGGATGGTCAGGCGGGTGGCGAGATCGGGCGCCCGGATGTCGGCGACCAGGCCGGCCTCGAAGCGCTCGCGGAGGCGGTCCTCGAGCGCGGCGAGATCGCGGGGCAGGCGGTCGGAGGTGACCACGAGCTGCCCGCCGATATCCGAGAGTGCGTTGAAGGTGTGGAAGAACTCCTCCTCGGTGCGCGCCTTGCGCTCGAGGAACTGGATGTCGTCGACGAGCAGGACGTCGAGGTCGCGGTAGCGGTCCTTGAACGCGGGCAGGGAGCCGGCGCGCAGGGAGGCGAGGAAGTGTGCGGTGAACGCCTCGCCGGTGGTGTAGCGCACGGTGAGCTCGGAGGCGTGCGTGGTGAGGAAGGTGGCGATGGAGTGGAGGAGGTGCGTCTTGCCGAGGCCGGGCGGCCCGCAGATGAAGAGCGGGTTGTAGGCCTGGGAGGGCATCTCGGCGACGGCGAGCGCAGCGGCGTGCGCGAGGCGGTTGCCGTCGCCGATGACGAACTGCTCGAAGGTCAGCTTCGGGTTGAGTGCCGGCTCGCGCAGGTGCGGGCCGGTGCCGGGGGGAGCGTCGGCCGGGTGGGCGTATGACGCGTGGGTGGAGGAGGCAGACCGGTCGCGCGAGCGCGGATGGCCGGGTGAGCGCGGTTCATCGGCGACGACGAGGTCGACGATCACCTCGGGACCGACGGTGGCAGCCACGCAGGTCTGGAGGACGCGCCCGAAGCGGTCGGCGATCCACGAGCAGGTGCGAGGCGGCGCGCCGACGACGAGCCGGCGGTCATCGAGTTCGATGGCGCGCAGGGGCTCGAGCCAGATGCGGTAGGTCGACTCGTCGACGGACTTGGCTAGGTGCGACTGCACGCGCAGCCAGATGTGCTGGAGATCGGTGGACACGACAGGAAACGACCCGCTCCCGAGAGCGCGTGGATGGACACTTGGGTGGGGGGATCCGCGGGGGATCCGGCGGTTGGCGACTATACCCAAGCGATCCGGGACGGCAGCCCGATGTCAGGGGGGCTGCTCGCAAATGGCGAGAAAAAGCTCGGGGCCGTCGCCGGGCTATACTCGGAGCGCGCGCCGCGCCCAACGCGGGGTGCCCGAACTCGCCGCCGGCGAGGAGATCAGCATGAAGCGGACCTACCAACCGAAGAAGCGCAAGCGCGCACGTACGCACGGATTCCGCGAGCGGATGCAGACCCGCGCCGGGCGGATCGTGTTGAAGCGCCGCCGGGCTAAGGGCCGCAAGCGCCTGACGGTGTGAGGCGCCGGCCGCGCGGTGCCATGAGCGCGAGACGATGAGCGCCGCCGCCGGGATCGAAGGGCCGACCGGGGTTCTGCGATGACGATCCGCACCCGCCGAGGCCGGCTGTCGCGCAGCGCCGAGTTCGACCGCGTCTATCGGCAGGGCCGTTCCGTCGGCAGCCGTCATCTCGTGCTCTACACGTTCCCCACGGGCGGCGACGAAGCGCCGCGCCTCGGTCTGTCGGTGTCGCGCAAGGTTGGCGGGGCCGTGGAGCGAAACCGCGTCAAACGTCTGCTGCGCGAGGCGTTCGGCGAGCGCGAGGCGCAGTTGCCGCGCGGTCAGGATCTGGTGATCGTCGCCCGACCGGAGCTGCGCGAGTTGGCTGAACGCGACGGCCTCGCGGGCGTCGACCAGGCGCTGTCGGAGCTCCTCGCCCGCGCGGGGCTGAGGGCGCCGCACACCTCGCAGGACGATGCTGTCGGTGCGGAGGTGGACGACGGGGTCGCGACGGCCCCGCACGAGGAGGGCCGCGCGTGAGCATCGGCGCGCACGCCCATACCCATGCGCGAGGGGACGCGCCGGCACCGCCGTACGGCGCGGATGCCACCGACGGCACCCGCACGCCGGCGCGGATCGCGCGGTCCGTCGTGATCGCGCCGATACGCTTCTACCAGCGGTTCATCTCACCCGGGTTGCCGCGCCGCTGCCGCTACGAGCCGACATGTTCGCGCTATGGCGTACAGGCGATTCAGCGGTACGGCATACTGAAGGGACTCGTGCTCGCGGGTTGGCGCCTGCTGCGCTGCAACCCCTGGAGCCCGGGCGGATTCGACCCGGTCGAGGCGCAGACCCTGTTCACGCCGCGCGCCGACCGTCACGCCGAATAACCCACAGGATCACAGCCAGCCTTGCTTCCGCTCGCCAACATCATCCAGGACGCGTTCTCGCCGATCATCGACGTCTTCGCGGCGATCCTCGTCTTCCTGCACAACCACGTCGTCGGTGGTAGTTGGGGCCTGGCGATCATCGGTCTGACCGTCCTCGTCCGGCTCGTGCTGCTGCCGCTGACGATGAAGCAGTTCCAGTCGATGCAGAAGATGCAGCTGCTCGCCCCGCAGTTGAACGAGATCAAGGCGAAGTACAAGGACGACAAGCAGCGCCAGCAAGAGGAGATGATGAAGTTCTACAAGGAGAACGGGGTCAACCCGTTCGCCTCGTGCCTGCCGCTCGTACTGCAGCTGCCGGTGCTCATCTCGCTGTTCTACGCGCTGCGCCTGAACCTGAAGACGGACATCTGCGGCCCCGAGATCGCGCACCATTTCCACCAACTGACGATCAAGACGGTCACGTCGGCGCAGATCCAGAGCGTCAGCTGCAACCAGGTCTCGCCCGGGTCGGCGAAGTTCCTGTTCATCCCCGACATCACCGCGCAGGCCACGGGAATCGTGCTGGTCGTGCTGCTGGCGCTCTACATCGGCTCGCAGCTCGCGTCGACGCTGCTGATGTCGGCGAGCGCCGATCCGAACCAGCGCCGGCTGATGCTCCTGCTTCCGCTCGTGTTCACCGCGTTCATCTTCCGCTTCCCGGCGGGTGTGCTCGTGTACTGGATCACGACGAACCTGTGGACGCTCGGGCAGCAGTTCTTCGTGCGGCGCAGGATGGGCGTGCCGGCGCCACCGGCGGCGGCGAGTAACGGTGACGGCAAGGCGGGCGGCGTGCTCGCGGCCCTGCGCCCGAGCCGAGCGCCGGCGCCGGAGGCGGAGCTCGCGACCGTTGGCGGCCCGTCATCCACCGGGAGCGACGCGCCCAAGCCGAAGCCGGTCGCCACGTCGGCGCCGAAGGCCACCGGGTCGGCGTCGAGCGCCCCGCCCCCGCCCCCGCGGCGGAAGAAGAAGCGCTCGGGACGGCGACGGTGAGCGTGGAGCCGGAGGGCGACGGGCCGCTCGAGCCCGCCGAGCACCTGCGCGAGGTGCTCGAGGAGATCGTCGACGCGCTCGGGCTGGACGCCGGTGTCGAGGTGAGCGAGGGCTCCGGGGAGCTGAACGGGAGCGTCGAGGGGGAGGGCGTGGGCCTGCTGATCGGCCGTCGCGGGCAGACGATCGACGCGGTGCAGCATCTCGCGCAACGGATCGTGTTCCGCAGCGGCCCTGGAGAGACGCGGATCGTCGTGGACGCGGACGGGTATCGCGCGCGCAGGCGCGCAACGCTCGAGACCGAGGCCGACGAGGCGGCGGACGAGGCGCTTCGCAGCGGCGCACCGGTGGAGCTCGAGTCGATGCCGGCCTCTGAGCGGCGGATCGTGCACGAGCACCTGCGCGACCGCGGCGATGTCGAGACGTACAGCGAGGGCGAGGAGCCCGATCGCTATCTCGTCGTCGCGCCGCTGAGCGACTGAGCCGGTCGGGGCGGTTGTCGCGGGCGGTGGTTGGCCCGGCGGTTGGGGCTGGAGGCGAACGGAACGTTTCACGTTTTACTCGACGGTGAAACAATGTGCGCCGTGAGCAACCTGACCGACTTCGAACGCGGCGTGGTCGTCGGCATCCTCGTCGGCGAGGGCTCGTTCGGCGGCGACGGCAAGCAGCCGCAGGTGACGCTGCGCATGCATGTGCGCCACGAGGCGCTCTTTCACTGGCTCGTCGCGCGCTTCCCCCGCTCGCGTCTGTACGGCCCGTACGGCCACGGCGGTCGCAGCTACTACCAGTGGATGGCGCGCGGCAGCGCCCTGGTCGACGACGTCCTGCCGGTGCTCGATCAGGCGCTCTCCGACGACATCGATGGCTACGCAACGCAGCGCCTGCGCGAGATGTGCGAGCGGTACGCGGACTTCATCTCCCGCCGGCGCACGCTGTCGGCGGCGGCGCTCGACGAGGCGCATGCCGACTGAGCGCCGAGACCGCGCGAGCCGCTCGAGCCGCGCGGCGCCCGCCCCGGGCGCGGGACCGACCGGAGCGTCCGCCGCGCCGTCGACGCCGTTGAATTCGGGCGGCCCGGGGCCAGCGGGTGCGTCGGCGGCCACCGCCCGCCCGCCCGCGGATGCCCGTGGGCTGTCGGCGCCCGTTCGTGCGCGGCTCGCGGCGCTCGGCGGCGAACACGACCTCGGCGCCGGCCAGGTGGACGCGCTGGCCGCTCTCCTCGGCGTCCTGGACGCCGACCCCCTCGCCCCGACGACGGTCAGCGATCCCGTCGCGGCCGTCGACCAGCACGTGGCCGATTCGCTCGCCGCGCTCGATCTCGCCGTCGTCCGCGGCGCGCGTGTGGCCGCCGACCTCGGCTCGGGCGCGGGCCTTCCGGGGCTCGCCCTCGCCATCACGGTGCCGGAATGCCGGTGGACGCTCATCGACAGCGTCCGGCGCAAGACGGCGTTCATCGCGCGCGCGATCGAGGCCATCGGGCTCGGCAACGCGACGGCGCTGAATCTGCGCAGCGAGGAGTGGCGGGAGGGGCGGGGCGCAAACGACCTCGTCACCGCGCGCGCCGTCGCGCCGGCGGCGGTCGTGCTCGAATACGCCGCGCCGTTGCTGCGCCTGGGGGGTGCGCTCGTCGACTGGCGCACCGAGATGGAGGACGAGCACGATCGCGCGGCGCAGGCCGCCGCGGCGCAGCTCGGCCTCGAGCGCCACGACGTGCGCGACGTCGTGCCCTTCGCCGGCGCCCGCTCACGCCACCTCTACGTCTACGTGAAGGTTCGGGAGACGCCCGACCGATTCCCTCGGCGTGCGGGAATCGCCCGCAAACGGCCACTCGCTGCCTCAGCCAGAGGCTGAGCTTGCCGGTTCGGAGGCGAACGATCGACGCCGATCAACGAGAGTCGACCGCAAACCCCGCTAGCGTCTGTGCCGTGGGCACGGTGTACGCGATCGCCAATCAGAAGGGGGGCGTGGGCAAGACGACGACCGCGGTCAACGTCGGCGCGTGCATCGCCGAGGCGGGCTACGAGACGCTGCTCGTCGACGTCGATCCGCAGGCGAACGCCACCGTCGGTCTCGGCCTCCCGCGCTCGTCCGCGCCCGCGCTGTACGACGTCCTCAGCGGAAACGCCGAGCCGACCGAGGCCGTGCATCGGTCCTCGATCGAGCGGCTGCACGTGCTTCCGGCCGGTTCCGGGCTCGCCGGCGCGAACGTCGAGCTCCCGCGGCTGCCGGGCTCCGAGCATCGCCTGCGCGACGCGCTCGCCCCGCTGCGCGACCGCTACGCGTACCTGCTGCTCGATTGCCCACCATCACTCGGACCGCTCACCGTGAACGCGCTGGTGGCCGCCGACCGGGTCATCGTCCCCGTCCAGACCGAGTACTTCGCCCTCGAGGGCCTCGCCGGGCTGCTCGACACGCTCGCCCTCATCCGCCGCGAGCTCAACCCCCGACTGACGGTCGCCGGCATGCTGCTGACCATGCACGACGGTCGCACGCGCCTCGCGCGAGACGTCGAGCGCGAGGTCCGCGAGCACTTCCCCGATCTCGTCTTCGACACCGTCATCCCCAGAAGCGTGCGGGTCGGTGAGGCTCCGAGCTTCGGCATGCCGGTCACGCATCACGATCCCCACAGCGCCGGAGCCGAGGCGTACTTCGAGCTCGCCAAGGAGGTGGCCGCGCGTGGCTGACCGTCGCCGCGGGATGGGGCGCGGACTGGCCGCGATCCTCGCCGTGTCCGAGGACGAGGCCGCGGAGGATGAGCTGCGCGCGCTGCCCGTCGACCTCGTCCACCCCAACCCGCGCCAGCCCCGCCGCCGCTTCGACGAGGAGGCCCTCGCCGGCCTGGCCGAGTCCCTGCGTGCCCGCGGCGTGATCCAGCCGATCCTCGTGCGGCCCAAGCCCGACGGGACGTACGAGCTGATCGCCGGCGAGCGACGCTGGCGCGCGGCCCAGATCGCCGGCCTGCCGACCATTCCCGCGCTCGTGCGTCCGCACGACGACGCGGCGTCGCTCGAGCTCGCGCTGATCGAGAACATGGCGCGCGAGGATCTCAATCCGATCGAGGAGGCGCGGGCCTGCGCGGCGCTCGTCGAGGAGCTTGGTCTCACGCGCGAGGACGTCGGCCGGCGCGTCGGCCGCAGCCGCGTCGCGGTCTCCAACCTGCTGCGTCTGCTCGATCTGCCCGACGAGGCCCTTGGCCTCCTCGAGCAGGGAGCGCTCACCGAGGGCCATGGCCGCGCGCTCCTGCTCGCCGAGGACCATGCGATGCGCCGGCGGCTCGCGCGCAGCGCCGCGGTCGACGGCTGGTCGGTCCGCGTGCTGGAGGTCCGCGCGCGTGAGACGAACGCGGCCGACGCGGCCACTCCGCGACGGTCGGCCGCGGCGCCGGCGATGCACCCCGACCAGGTCGAGGCGGCCTCGGAGATCGCCGAGACGCTCGGCGCCGCGCTCGGCTCGGACGTTCGCGTGCGGGCGACGCGCGACGGGCGCTACCGCGTCGAGCTCGAGGTGGCCTCCCCCGAGGAGGCCGCGCAGATCGCCGGTCGCGTGCGTGCTGTTTCAAGCCGCTAGGGCCACGGCCTGACCGCTAGAATCGGCCGGCGTTCCGAGTTGGGGCGCGTCGGGGCGATTAGCTCAGTCGGTTAGAGCGCTTCTCTGATAAGGAAGAGGTCCCAGGTTCGAGTCCTGGATCGCCCACTGAGGAGGAAAGGCCTGGTACCGGGCGCCTGTCGGTGTCGGCGCAGCTGGCCATCAGGCAGCCTCTTCCTTATCAAGGAACAGGCTAGGAGCGCCACAGTGCTTGGGCGCATCCAGAATCTGCCCGCTAAGCGGGTCAGGCAGCCGCGCGAGCGCCCGATCATTTCTTCCGCGCGGCATGAACAGGGGCGTTGGTCGGCGCGCCGGTGGGCGTCCGGGAACGCGCCGGGATACGCGGTTGCGGTGCATTGGGCGGAAGTCGTCATGCTGCGCGTATCGTGAAGCGGGCGTTGGGGCCGAGAGCCCGGCGCGTTCGCTTAGACGGAAGCCCGGCCCCGGCGCTCAGCAAACGGCATTGGTGCGTCACCAGCGCTGTCAGGAGGAGCCGTGGATCGGGAAGGCACCATCATGAATCGCCGATACTTGGGGGTCGGTGGCGCCATCGTCGCTGTCGCAACCAGCTCCGTGCTGCTGCTCGCGGGCGGAGGCCAGGGCGCGACCGGGATCAACCTTGGAACCGCGTCCAACTTCTCCGTTCTGGCGGGCACTACGGTCACGAGCATTCCGCCAACCACGATGTCAGCCGAGCTGGGCCTTTCACCCGGCTCAGCCGTCGCGGGTGGACCGTCGGCTTCGGTCACACATATCGACGACGCGACCGCCGTGCGGGCGAAGTCAGATCTCAGCGGTGCCTACACGGAGGCGGCGAACTCTGCCGCGACATCCGGCGGCCTCAGTGAGCTCGCCGGCAAGACGTTCACGCCGGGGGTGTACGCGGCGCCCTCGGGGCTGCTGCTCTCCTCGGGCTCGGTCACGCTGAACGGCCAAGGCAATCCCAACGCGCAGTTCATTTTTCAGATCGGCTCCACGCTGACCACCATCTCAGGCACAAGGGTCGTCCTGGAGAACGGCGCCCAGGCCTGCGACGTCTACTGGCAGGTCGGCAGCTCCGCGACGCTCGGCACCAACTCCGCGTTCGTCGGGACGATCATGGCGTTGACCTCCATCACCTCGACTGCGGGCGTCTATGTCAACGGACGGCTGCTCGCCGAGAACGGCGCAGTCACATTGGACTCGAACACGATCACCACCTCCGGATGTAGCTCCTCCACCACCACGAGCAGCAGCTCTTCCTCCACCAGCACCAGCAGCTCGTACAGCGGCGGCGGCACCGGTTCCGGTCCCGGCAGCGGCTCCGGGTCAGGCGGCGGCTCCGGGTCAGGCGGCGGCTCCGGGTCAGGCGGCGGCTCCGGTTCCACGCCCCAGCCGAACGGGTCCGTGCCGGGCGCGACGGGGGTGACCGGACCCGACGGCGGCCTGAAGGCGGTCGGCCTCGCGCCGCTGTCGGTGGCCGGGGTGGTGGCCGGCCACTCGGTCGCCGTCGCTCCGCTGGCGGGCGTCGTGTACGCTCGGGCGCCCGGTCGGCGGCGCCCTTTCGCGCTGCGCTCGCGGGCCGTGTTGCCCGTCGGCTCGCGCTTGGACGCGCGCCGGGGCATCGTCAAGCTCACTGCGCTGCGCCCGCGGCAGGCGCGCCGGACGGTGGCCGGGATCGCCCGGCGGGCCGGTGACCCGCCCAGCGAGACGATCGTGTTGTCCGGCGGGCTGTCCTCGGTCGCCCAGCCCCCGCACCGAGCGGGCCTGGTGACTATCACCCTGCTCGGTGGGCGCTTCCAGGCGTGCCCTCCCGCCACCCCGGCGCGCACCGCGAGCGCGGCGCGCGCCCCGGCCGCACGCTCCCGCGTCATACGGCTGCTGTGGTCCCGGGACAGCGGCGGCGCCTTCAGCACGCACGGGCGCGACAGCGTGGGCACGGTCCAGGGAACCCTATGGCTGACGGCCGACCGATGCGACGGTACGCTCACGCGTGTGGTCCAGGGACAGGTCCTCGTACGCGCGTTGCGCGTGCCTCGGCGGGTGCTGGTGCGCACTGGGCATTCCTACCTGGCTCCGGCGCGGTGAGCGCTCGCGAGCACCCGCCGCTCGCGGCGCTTCACGCAGCGATCGTCAACTCAAGCGGCTCGCTATCCGCCATGCAGCTCGCGTCGCGCCCGTCCGTGATTTCGTGTCTCCAACCGCGTCCCCATCTCCGCAATTCTGTCCTCTGGTCCGCTCACCTGAGGGCACCTGAGATGGCTTGGTAGAGCGGAGAAGGCGCCCAAACGGCGATCTGATACGGAAGAGGTCCCAGGTTCGAGTCCTGGATCGCCCATGAAAGGCCTGAAATTGGGGGTCCTGGCGGGTATTAGTCCCTGAGCCCTATGGTTTCGGCTCCCTTTACCCGAGACGTCTAGCCTCGGCGACGCCACGACGGGATTGGCTGCGACGACACGGAGGCGCCTGGTACGTGAGTTTGGCGAGCCCTGAACCGAGATCTCCGATCGGCTCGTCCGCGGAGCGGGTGCCTGCCGAGGGCCAGGTGCCCGTGGTCGGGCGCTTCTTCCCGGCGCCTCTCGCTGCGAAGGTCCCCGAGATCATCTTCCTGTTCTGGGTCGTGAAGATCGGGACGACGGCCGGCGGGGAAGCGGCCTCTGATTACCTGAAGACGTACGGGAATTTTGGCGGCGGCGGCACCGAGGTCGCGCTGGTTGTCATCGGGCTCCTGCTGCAGTTCGGGACTCGCCGATATCGAGCCTTCGCGTATTGGTTCCTGGCCTATGCCATCGCCACGACGGGCACTGGCGTGTCGGACTTCCTGCACCTCGATGTCCACCTTCCCTACGCGGGAACGACGATCTTGTGGGCGGTCACCCTCGCGGCCGTGTTCTTGACCTGGCAGCGCAGCGAGGGCACGTTGTCGATCCACAGCATCACCACGCAGCGGCGCGAGGCGTTCTACTGGGCCACCGTGTTCGCGACTTTTGCCCTCGGCACCGCGCTTGGGGACTTCACGGCAACCTCGCTCGGCATGGGTTACCTCGCCTCCGGGATCCTCTTCTTCGGCCTCATCCTGCTCCCCGCGCTGGCTTGGTGGCGCTTCGGCCTGAACAGCATCGCGGCGTTCTGGCTGGCTTATATCGTGACGCGTCCCCTCGGCGCGTCGTTCGCCGACTACATCAGCAAGCCCGCCAACCTGACGGGCATCGGCTTCGGGGACGGGCAGACAGCTCTCGTGTTCGCCGTGGCGGTCCTTGTCCTGGTTGCATACCTGGCGATCGCCCGGCCCGACATCCAGACCGCCGAGGCAACGCACGCGGTGAGTTCCAGGCCCGAGCACCCCATCGGGGCGTTCGAACTCGACGTCGAATAGCTCGGGAGCCAGCCTGCGTTCACCGCGGCCGTGGTTCGAGCCATCGCGAGTTCCAGCTCGGGGCCATCGGCCTCGCTTTGTCGCCGATTGAGGCGTCCATCGCGCGGGTGAGCTTGCGATTGCCTTCGCGGCGAAGCAGCCACCCGGCTGGCCGGCGAGCCGAAGCGTTCTGCTGGCCAAAGTGAGGGCGCCGGTGGACGGGAACGTGCGCCGCCACGGATCCGTCCGGGGCGAGGTGTCATGTATTCTGCCCGTCGTGTCTGGTGAGCCGCGTAGCCAGATTGAGCGCATGTTCGCATCGATCGCCGGATTGGAGTCGGACCTAATGTGTGCGTTGCACCAGGCTCGAGCGGGCTTGCGTGGCTGCCTTGCTGTGGCGGTGCTGGCGCTCGGATTGTTGATCCTCGCGACGCCAGCCGGTGCGAGCACCCTCGGAAGCACCTACCTCGCGCTCGGGGATTCGCTCGCTTACGGCTTCCATCAGGCGCAGTACGAGAGTGAGTTGCCAAACGTCAACGCGGCGACGTTCAACCATGGCTACGTGGATGACTTCGCGGCCACGTTGCGGCTCCAGAATCCGCACCTGCAGGTCATCAACGACGGTTGCCCGGGCGAGACGACGGGGACGTTCCTCAACGGATCTGGCGTGGCGGGCTATTGCGCGGGCGCCGGTCCGACGGGGCAACTGTGGCCGGACAAGTGGCTACACCATCCGTACCTGAACGCAGGGTCGCAGCTCTCAGACGCGCTAGCGATCCTGGCCGCGAACCCGAACGTAAGCCCGATCACGCTCGACCTCGGCTCCAACGACGCGTTGGCGTACCTTGAAAACCACTGCGGATTCCCGGCCGCCGACACGTGCACGTCACTGCAGGTGGCCGGCAACTTCGTCGGGATCGTCGCGAACATCGCGACGATCGTGAAGCGTCTGCACGCCGCTGCTCCGAATGCCGAGATCGTCGTCCTCGGTCTCTTCAACGCCTATCCGGAGTTGCTGCCCGACGGCGACATCAACACGGCGCTTCTGAACCTCGCCATCGACCTCACCGTGAGCTCGGTGCCGAATGTGAGCTTCGCCGACCCCGAGCCTCTGTTCAATCCGGCCGGCGAGGTCGGCAAGCCCGAGAGCGGAGACCTGCCGGCGATCTGCGCGTTCACCGGGATGTGCCCGGGAGGCACCTACGCCCCGACCAGCCCGAGCGCCGACATCCATCCGACGTCGCTCGGATACGGCGTGCTCGCCGGGGTGATCGGGCTCGACTACGCGCTGCACTAGCGTCCGCCTGCGGATGCGGGCAACAGCGACACAGGCCTGAACGCCACACGGCGAGCCATCGCGGTCGACGATTGAGAAGTCTGGCCCGCGAGTCGCCCGGCTAACGCGGCAAGGGGGACCGGCAGGGGTTCGGTCGGCTCTGAGGCAGTGGCGTCGCGAACGAGGTTGGGGCGCCAAGCATGGCGACAAGGGCCGCCGGCAGGCCCAGGTCGAGTCTGGGAAGACAAGCTCGAACGGCAGGTAGGCGAGGTACATCGCCGGGGCCGTACGTGTCGAGATGGTTCGCACTCACCCAATACAGCGGCCGACCATGATGGATGCCGTTGGCCCCCAGCACCGAGGCATAGGCCGGGGAGGTGGTCGTTTCGTGCGGGCGGAAGCCCGATTGGCAAGGACGTTGCGACGTCAGGTCACCCGTACGAGCTGGCGCCGTGGGCCGGTCAGTCGCGATTCACCCTGAGGGTGCAGGTGCGCAACGTCGTATCCGAGCAGCCGCTGGAAGTACTGCAAGCCGGGCGGCATGAGAAGCGCGTTCCCGTCCGTGGCAAAGAGATGGCTCACCCGCTGCTCGCATAGGTGCGTGACGAGAGCCGTGTGGAGGAGATAGCGTGCCTCACTGCGTATGCATAGGAGCGCGTGCAGCATGGCCCAGTCCTCGTCGACGGTCGCGGCGAGAAGCCCGACCAGGCGCCCGTCGCCATCCGTGGCCGTCCAGAACCGATCGCCGGCACGGGCGAGCAGCTTGGGCGCCCAATATTCGGCTCCCGAGGCATCGCGCGCCCAGACCTCGACGATCTTCCGGCGCTCCGCGGTCCGCCGGATCTCACGCGCCTGCAACCCTGCCCTCGCCGCGCGGTGAAGGTTGGTGCGAACAGCCTGACGTGAGCGGCCGCGGAGATAATCGCCCGGGTGGGGCGGGATCGACAGCACCCCCTGCGCGACACGACGGTGATAGATCCCCCGCGATCGCTCGTTGAGATAGCCCCGAATCGCGCGGCCTGAGGCCGAGCCTGTCAGGCGGACCTCCAGCCAAGGCAAGCGGTAGAGCAACGCCGCGAGATTCATCGCGCCGCGCATCTGCTCGAAGATGCCCTGCGACACCCGCAGGTCATCGTGATCGAGGTCCGCGCGAACCAGGTGCCGTCGGGCGAAGCCCGACGCTGTCGCGAGCGACGCGCTGCCGTACTGATGGCTCCCGCCTCGCCGCGCCGACGCCGCGCCGACGCTACGCGGACGAACGCCTCCCCCGTCTCGAACCAACACAAACGCAGCTTAACGATTCGTAAGAATGCTCCGCGTCGGTAGAACGCCCCATGTCGGGCATCTGCCAGTCTCCTCTCTCGACCGCATTCAGGCCTCGACCCTCGCGGCGGTCGGGTCCCTGCATTGGACGACGCTCGGCTGCGCCAACGGCGCGCCCGCAGGCGCCTGCCGACAACAAGGCAGAACCGCATCTACGGGCGTGTTCTCTAGGGGTCCGGTCGTGGGTCCGGGGGAGGTGCCGCGCCGCTCCTACTGGTGGCGGCCCGCGCCTTCGCAGTGTGTGAGTTCAGGACCGGGTACACGACGACCGAGTCGACCACGCCGACCGCACCCGCGCAGATGCCTGCGATCAGTAGAGCGGACACGTGCAGCATGAGTCCTCCGATGACCGCTAGAGCGGCTCCAAGCGGGAGTGCGAACACGTGGACGACCGCGTACATCTTGAGACCGGCTGAGGATCCGGCGTACCAGAGACCGAAACGGCCCCGTCGTGGACGTTGCGCCATGAGCCCTGTATCGGAGCGATCGCGTTCTCACTGAACGTTCGCGCGCAAGAGGTTGCTCGCCGTGCGCTCGGGCCGTGCGAGAAGATCTCAAACATGGGTGCCGGATGCGAAGAGGTCCTCGCGGCCGCGAGCAGCGGTCCCGTTGATCGGAACTGGCTCGCCGTGAGTCGTGACGACCATCAAGTCGGGATTGCAACTCGGCGCGGCGATCAGCGCTTCGCTGCGGGCATCGTCGTGAGCGTCGTCCAGTCGTGCGGCGAGCACGTCGGGCGTGGCCCGGCGGACACGGTAGGCTCGGCGAGCCAGTGGACGACGACTTCGAGCAACGCTACGAGGCTGCGTATCAGCGTGTCGTGCGCGCGGGGACAGCACTACACCACGCCTGGGCACGCCGCATCGCGGACCTGGCTAGCCTCGACGCAGCGATCAGCGAGCACGACGTCGCCGGCCAAGAACTCGCGATGCTGCGAGATGAACAGATGCGCCGCGCCGACAGTCGCTAGCCCGTCCTGACCCGCCGGCGACACGCCGTGCCGCATTCGCCCGAGAGCAGGCACCGGCTCGGATTCGGCGGCAAAAAAGCCGGCACGCATCGCCCAGACCGCGGCTGAACAGTACGGGGCGCGACATGGCGGCTTCGCCGGGCTAAGCCGATCGTCACCGGCTTCGTCTTGACGGTTACGGCAACCGATGGGATACGTTCACCATCAGCCGAGACGCGCGGGGCGCTGTACGCCGCACCTGCCGGACGCGGGCGGGTGTAGTCCCGTCTGGTTGCCCAAGGTCGGGCCGTTTCTGACCAGTGGTTGCGCCCGCGGGTGTGCGCGAGGGCGCCTTTCCTGCCGGAATATCCTCGCGTCCATGGGTTCTGGTGAGACCCCAGCGCTTCACACCGGGGTCCTTGCTCGCGTTCCGTCAACCGGTCTGGTCCTCGCGGGCATCACCTCGGTCCAGTTCGGATCGGCGCTGGCGGGCACGCTGTTCGCGACGGTCGGCGCCGGCGGTGCGGTGTTCCTGCGCCTCGCCTCAGCCACCGTCGTGCTCGCTGCGGTCTGGCGCCCCCGCGTACGCGGGCGCGCCCGCCGAGAGCTCGGCCTTGCCCTGACGTTCGGGGTCGTGCTCGCCGTGATGAACATCGCCTTCTACCACGCCATCGCCCGCATCCCGCTCGGCATTGCGGTGGCGATCGAGTTCCTCGGTCCGCTCGGAGTAGCGGTCGCGGGATCCCGGCGCCGAATCGACATGGCCTGGGTGGCGCTGGCGGCCTTCGGCGTCCTCGCCCTCACCCGTGGGAACACCCATGGCCTCAACGTCGCAGGCGTGCTCCTGGCACTGTTGGCCGGCGGGGCGTGGGCGGCCTACATCCTGTGCAACGCGCGCATGGGGCGTGAGTTCTCCGACGGCTCGGGCCTGGCGTTGGCGATGGCGGTCGCGTGCGTGCTCGCCGCGCCGTTCGGGATCGCGGAGGCCGGGCGCGACCTGCTCACCGTGCACGCGCTGGTCGTCGGCGCCACCGTCGGCGTGCTGTCGTCGGTAATCCCGTACACCGTCGAAATGGAGGCGCTTCGCCGGATCGCGGCGGGGACATTCGGCGTGCTGATGAGCCTCGAGCCGGCGGTCGCAGTGCTCGCTGGCTTTCTCGTCCTTGGCCAGGTGCCCACGACACGCCAGCTCGCCGGCATCGGTCTCGTGGTCGCCGCATCCCTGGGAGCCTCGCGGGGCGCGGCCGCGCGGGCGGACTCGGGCGACTTCGCGCCCATCACCGACGTATGACGAGGCAGGCGCGATCCCTGGACGTCGGGCCTACGGTGCTCGCAGTCAGGGGCCAAAGATCCTCGGTATGAGCAGCGGGCATCCCGACGGCTGTCGTTAGGGCACACCGCTACCGCGCTCGGGGGAGCCCTCGGCGGGCCAGAGTGGAGATGAGAGTCGAGGTCCAGAGCAGCCGGCACAGCCGGCCATGCGTCTGCGCCGGCGACGACCAACGTGCTCGCCAGTCGACCAGGGGCCGCCCGTCACAGGCAGTCGTCGCCCCTTGGCATCCTGTGGGACATGACTGAGCACCCCGGTGCCGGGCGTGCCCTGGCGGCGGCACGGGCGGTAGCGCTCGCCAATTCCGTGGCCTGCGAGGACGCGGTTGTGATCGCTGCCGACTGCAACGTGCTGGTGCATCTCAAACCCGCTCCGGTTGTTGCGCGGGTGATGACCGGCACAGCGATGCTGCACGGTGACGTCGGGCGATGGCTTGCTCGCGAGGTCGCCGTCGGGACCTTCCTGGGCGAGCGGGGATTGGCCGTCTCACCCAGCGAGGTGCTGGCACCGGGACCTCACCGGCACGAGGGGCTGTGGATGACGTTCTGGGAGTTCGTCGAGCACGATGCCTCCCCGGCTGTGCCGCGCCCGCACGAGCTCGGCTGCTCACTACGCGAGCTGCACGATGCGCTCGCCGACTTTCCCGGCGAGCTCGGGAAGCTGGGCGAGGTGCGCGAGTGGCTGGACCGGCTGCTTGGCGACCTGCACACGTCGCCGAGCTTCACTGCGCAGGACCGAGACTTGCTGCGCTCCCACCTGCGAGAGCTGACACCTTCTGTCTTTGCGAGCTCGCTCCCTGCGCAGGCCATCCATGGCGACGCGTCGATGTCGAATGTTCTTCGCACCGGGAAGGGGCTCATCTGGAGCGACCTCGAGGACACCTGTGTCGGTCCAGTCCACTGGGACGTCGCGGGCCTCATCACCGCCGCCCGCGCCCGGGGGCGAAGCGAGGCTTTCGTCGCGGACTTCCTTCGTGCCTACGGCGGACTGGAGCTTGAAGAGCTAGATGACTTCATCGCAGCCCACCTCCTCTACACGACCGTCTGGAAGGCGTTCGTTGCGCAGCGCTGTTCGTGCACGCGGACCGGCGCCGATGTGGGCGCCGCCCACTGAGAAGGTCGCTCCGTCTCCCTGGCGGCCGTGGCGCTCCGCCGGTCAGCTCGCCTCCGCCTCCTCGACCCACGCCGACTCCGCCAGGACGCCGTCGCCGTCCGCTGGCCGGTCGGAGCCGACGGCGATCAGCTCCAGACCGTCGTCCCCTGCTTCAAATGCGCGAATCGTCTGCGGACTGACGCGGACCACGTCCCACTCGCTCACGTCGTGGACCTCGTCGTCGAGCCTGATCCTCCCCGACCCGCTCACGACGACATAGGCCTCCTCCTGCTCGCGATGGCTGTGCGCCATCGGTGAGCGCACGCCCGCCGCGTAGCGCATGTACGTGATCCCGAGGTGCTCGGAATCAAGGTGCTTGCGCGCGAAGCGCGCCTCAACCCCGGGGGCGCGGCCGCCGGTGGAGTCCTCGATCTCCTTCAGGTTCTTGATCACGAAGCTTGACATGCGGTGGTTCTCCCTTGCTCGCGTGGGACGCGCTGCGCCCCGTCGATCGGCGATCCGGCCAAGCGAAGACTCTACGCGGTTGGCGCGTCTCGACTGGTACAACTCCGCGGTGGAGTTTGACGAGCAGCTATCTGGCCTCTCGGGCAGGCTGACGGTCGCCACGCGCGGCACCGCGGGGCCGGGCGAGGTGAGCCTCCGCACAGCGGGGGGCACCGAGACCTACATCGCCTACTCCGAGGATCCGATTCCCCGGGGAGCCACCGTGCTCGTGCTGAGCTTCGAGGGCGCCAGGACGGTCAACGTCATGCCCTGGCAGGAACCCACCCGCTGACCGGCCGCGCCCCCCGCCATCTCCGAAAGGACTGAGAGGACATGCTCGGAATCAGAGTGCCGGAACCCGATGAGGCGATGCTCATCGCCGGCGGTAAGAGCGGCAACGACGGCGCGCCGTTCAGGGTCGTCGTCGGTCACAGGGCGTTCGTGCTGCCCTTCATCAACCACGTGAGCTTCCTCACCCTCGCGATGTGCGAGGCGGAGGTCGCCGAGCAGTGTGTCACCAAGCAGGGCATCTCTCTGCAGGTGAAGGCGGTCATCGCCTTCAAGGTCGGCAACGATGTGGACAGCATCATCAACGCCGGTCAGCGCTTCCTCTCCGACCAGAACCAGATGACCGTGCTGACCGGGCGGATCTTCGCCGGGCACCTGCGCTCGATCGTGGGCTCGATGACGGTGGAGGAGATCGTCACCGAGCGCCAGAAGCTCGCCGAGCAGGTCCTCGAGGGTTCCAAGGAGGAGATGGCCAAGATGGGCCTCGTCGTCGACTCGCTACAGATCCAGTCGATTGATGACGGGGACAGCGGCTACATCTCGTCCATGGCCGCGCCGCACACCGCCACGATCCAGCAGGCGGCCAAGATCGCCCAAGCCGAGGCGAACCGCGCCGCCGCGCAGGCCGAGCAGGAATCAGCGCGCAAGCAGGCCGAATATGAGCGTGACACCGTGCTCGTGCGCGCCAAGTACAAGGCCGAGACCGACAAGGCCGAGGCCGAGGCGAATCAGGCTGGCCCGCTCGCTCAGGCCGAAGCCGAGCAAGCGGTGACCGACAAGCAGGCCGAACTCGCCACTCGCCAGGCCGAGCTGCGTCGGCAGCAGCTCGTAGCGGAGATCGTCCGACCGGCCGAGGCCGAGGCCGAGAAGGTCAAGACGCTCGCCGTAGCCAACTCCGACGCGACGAAGCTCGAAGCGGAGGCCGCCGCGTCGAATAATCGAGTCGCGCTGGAGCGCATGCTCATCGAGCAGCTCCCTGACATCGTGGCGGCCGCCGCGCAGGGCCTCGCCGGCGCGAACGTCAGCGTCCTCAACGGGACCGACGGCCTCAGCGACATCGTCGCGGGCCTGGCCGGGCAGGGCCTCAGCATCCTCGACGTGATCCGCGGCCGGATGCCGGATGCGGGCGCGAACGGGGGTGTGCCGAGCGCCTCACCTCCCCCGGGGCCGGCACCGGACGCCGCCGAGCTGTCGCGCGGCGATGATCGTGAGGCGACGACCGACGGTTGATCAGGTGGGCTCAGCGGGCGATGACGGTCACACCCTCGACAGGCGCGCCTTCCTGATCGCACTCGGCGGCGCCGGCCTGGCGCTGACGGCCGGGTGTGGAACCGCCACCGAGACGGGCTCGGTGCTCGCGCGCGCCGTCCGGGTCCCGGGAGCGGCGCCACGCACGCTCCAGCAGGCCATCCGCGGGCCGGTGTTCGTGCGGGGCCGCCCCGGCTTCACCCGGGCGGCGCACCTCTACAACCCCCGCTTCGACGACGTGCTCCCGAGCGCGGTGGCCCGCCCGATCGACGTGCGCGACGTGCGCGACGCCATCCGCTTCACCGTTGCCCGCGGTATACGTGTTCGGGCTCGCTCCGGCGGACACAGCTACGCGGGCTACTCGACGCTGTCGAACGGAGTCGTGCTCGACCTGCGCACGCTGAACGCGATCGATGTCGACAGGCGCGCGGGCACCGCCACGATCGGCGCCGGCGCGCAACTGATCGACATCTACGCCGGGTTGGCCCGGAAGGGTGTGACGCTCCCGGGCGGATCCTGCCCGTCGGTCGGAGTGTCCGGCGTCACGCTCGGCGGCGGATTTGGCCTGGCCGGACGGCGCTTCGGCCTCACGACCGACAACCTGATCGGCGTCAGCATCGTCACCGCCGACGGGCAGCTGCGAACCGTGGACGAGCGCTCCGACCCCGATCTCCTGTGGGCGCTGAAGGGTGGGGGCGGCGGCAACTTCGGAATCGTCACCGACTTCACCTTCAGGGTGCATCGGCTGCCCGCGAGCGCGGCCTACTTCGAGGTCAGCTGGCCCTGGTCGTCGGCCGACGAGGCGATCGCCGCGTGGCAGTCATGGGCGCCGCACACGACCGACCGGGCGACGTCGATTCTGCACGTGGCCTCTGGGGCTGCGCCCTCGATCGCCGCCAACGGACAGTACCTCGGGCCCCTCGACGCGCTCCCGGGACTGCTCCGGCCGCTGCTCAACGTGCCTGGCGCCCAGCTCGGCGGCCAGGTCGAATTGTCCTACCTGCCGCTCCAGCTCCTGCTGGCCGGATGCGCGAATCACAGCGTGGCGGCCTGTCACACCGTCGGCGCGGCCCCTCGCGGCGTGTTGCCGCGCCAGACGTTCAACGCCAAATCCGACTACGTCGCCAGACCGCTGTCGCGGGCCGGGCGAGCGGCGATGATCGCCGCCGCCGAGGCCCCGGGCTCGGGTGCCATGCTCTGCGACGCCTACGGGGGCGCGATCAACCGCGTCGCTCCCACGGCCACCGCATTCGTGCACCGCGAGCAGCTGTTCTGCATCCAGTACTACGGTGACGGCGGCAGCGCGGCGTGGATCGGCCAGGCATGGCGAAGGATGCGTCGGCATGTCTCTGGGCAGGCCTACCAGAACTACATAGACCCGTCACTGAAGCGCTGGCAGCAGGCGTATTACGGCGAGAACCTTCGTCGCCTCGAGGCGACCCGGGAGCGGGTCGACCCTCACCACTACTTCAACTTCCCGCAGGCGATCGGTCGCTGAGCGTCGGGCGCCCGCGGACGATACAGTCCGAGGCTGGGAGCGCATTCCGTGACCGCTGGAGCGATCGCCGGTGCAGGTCCGGCCGCCGGCAGGGATCAAGATTCCGCCGGCGAGCGGCTGACGGCGTTCGCCGGGCGCCCGGTGTTCGCCATGGCGGCGATCGTCGTGGCGGTCCTCGTGGCCACCTCGGGCGCCTACGGGTACCACCGCGACGAGCTGTACTTCCTCGCGTCCGGTCACCATCTCGCCTGGGGCTATCCAGATCAGCCCCTGTTCGTGCCCTTGGTCGCTCGGCTGATGTCGGACATCGCGCCGACGTCGCTCGTGGTGCTGCGGCTGCCGTCATCCCTGGCGGCGGCGGCTGTCGTCGCCCTGACGGGCCTGCTGGGGCGCGAGCTCGGTGGCGGGCGCGGCGCGCAGGTGCTGGCGGCGGGCGCGATGGCGGCCAGCGCGCTCGTCGTCGGCGGCGGTCACACGCTCAACACGACGATCTTCGACCTCGCCGTCTCCGCGCTCGTCTGCTGGCTGATCGTTCACATCCTGCGCACGGGCGACGAGCGGCTGTGGCTCGTCGTCGGCCTCGTCGTCGGCCTGGGCCTGTTCGACAGCGACCTGCTCGCCTTCCTGATGTTCGCGGTCGTCGTCGGGCTCGCGCTGGTGGGGCCCCGGCGCGTGTTCACCTCACCGTGGCTGTATGCCGGCGGCCTGCTGGCGATCGCGATGTGGACGCCCTACCTCGCCTGGCAGGCCAGCCACGGCTGGCCCGAGCTGACGGTCGCGCGGTCGATCGCCAACGGCGGCTCGGGCACGTCCGCGCCACGCTGGCTCGTGCTACCGGAGCAACTCATCCTCGTGAGCCTGTACCTCTCGCCGGTCTGGATCGCCGGTCTGATCCGACTCCTTCGCGGCCCAGCGCTGCGCCGCTGGCGTGCGCTCGGCGTCGCCTACCTCGTGCTCGCGGCGGTGTTCATCATCACCGGGGGCAAGCCGTACTACCTGGGCGGGATGATCCCGCTGCTCCTCGCCGCCGGCGCGCAGCCGGTCATCGAGTGGCTCCAGCGCGGCCGCGTGCGGGCGCGGCGCGCGGCGATTGTCGCCGCGTTCGTGCTCACGCTGGCCGAGCTTCCCGTCCTGTTGCCGCTGGTGCCGGTAGGCGACCTGCACAACACATCGATCGTCAAGCTCAACTACGACGCCGGCGAGACGGTCGGCTGGCCGACCTACGTCCACGAGATCGCCGGGGTGTACGACGAACTCCCGACGGCAGCACGCCCACGGACGATCGTGCTCGCCAGCAACTACGGCGAGGCCGGAGCCGTCGACCGCTACGGACCGGCGGACCGCCTGCCGGCCGTGTACAGCGGGCACAACGCCTACTGGTATTGGGGACCGCCGCCGGCGAGCGCGACAACGGCGGTTGCGGTCGGCTTCGATCGCGATCAGCTCACACCGTTCTGCGGGACACTCCGCTTGGCCGCCACGCTCAACAACCGCGTGGACGTCAACGACGACGAGCAGGACGCGCCGGTGTGGGTGTGCGCTGACTTGCGCAAGCGCTGGGCCGCGGTCTGGCCGGGGCTGCGGGACTTCGGATGAGTGGCAGGCGCGTCGGCACCGGGGACAACGCGTTCACCGCGAGCGAGGGGCCGCGCCCGGCGGACCCTACGGGCAGGCCAAGGACCCGCTCACCGACACCATGCTCCCGTCGGCAAAGCTCGCGCTGGTGGCGTCCGGCAGCGACGGCGGGCACTTGCGCGGCAGGTCGAACAGCCCGACGGACGTCTTCACGCTTTCGCGGACCGACTTCCCGTTCCGCTTGACCGTCTTCGTCGTCGTGACGGTGTGCGTGCCGCCGACGGTGAACTGGAGCGCCACGATAGAGCCGTTGGGGGCACCGGGCACCGTCGGGATCGGCGGGATGCTCACGTCGATCTTCTGAGCATAGGGTGCCGTCGTCGGCGTCAGCGTGCCGGAGAAGGTGAGCGTCTCCTCGACCGGGGAGGTGCCGTTCGCCCACCCCTCGTAACGGATCGGACTGCGGGAGACCAGGTAGATGTCGATGACGGCGGTCTCGTCGAGCTGGGACGTGCCCAGCGCCGCCTGCACCTGCGCCGTGCCCTGGCCGATGCGAGAGCCCGACGGGCACGCCGGGGCGACGCTGGTCGCCGCCTGGATCAGCGCGAGCGGGCACACCGGGGTGGTCACGAAGTTGTAGGTCGCCCCCGGTGGTACATCGACGATCAGCTCGGTCAGCGGTGAGGGGATGCCGCCGAGGGAGCTAGTCACGCTGAGGTCGACGCTCAGGCTCCCGGGCCCCCCGGGGCGACCGCCGAGCGCGGGCGAGGAGACGATCTGCTCGGCGCCCAGGGCGGACGCCGGCAGGCCGGCCGCGACGGCGACGAGCGCGAGCGAAGCGGCTGCGAGGCTGCGCATCCCCGGTCCCTACAGCGTCGCCGGGTCGACCCCGGCGCGGTCGTGGAACTCGGCCATGCTCTCGGTGCGCTGAGGCTGGCTGAGGCCGTAGCCGTTCACCGCGTTCCAGTACCGCACGCTCTCCGGGACGCGGTAGGTCTCGTTATAGAGCGTGAACCAGTCCGGGTGGTCGAAGACGAGCTTCATCAGCCGCACGTGCAGCGGGCTGGTGTAGAAGCGCCGAAGCGCGGCGTGGTCGCGCCAGTAGGAGAGCATCACGAACTCGCGCGGCCCGGCCATCGCGGACTTGGCCTGCAGGCAGCCCTCCGTGTTGCGGGCCGTGAAGAGCATGCGCGGACCCTGCGACACGAAGTACGCGAACGCGATCGGATTGCGCACGATCGCGCCGTTGAAATAGGCCACGGCGGTCGGCTCGGAGAGATCGATCACGAACGAACGGTCGGCGTCTCGCATCGGGCGGCTCCTCTCAGGAAGGCGATCAGGTGACGCTCAACGGCGTCCGGGTCATCACCGTGCGGCCAGTGACCGCTGTTGGGCAGCACGACGATCTGCGCCCCCGGGAACGCCTCGCGCTGGCGTACGGCCTGGGCGACGGGCAGGTAGACGTCGTGCGCGCCCCACAGCACGAGCGTGGGCACGTGCAGCTCACGGAAGCGATCGGCGAACTGCGCGAGGCTCGCCTCGTCGGTGTTGCGATACAGCCGCAGCGCGGTGGTGCGCGCGGATGGTTCGAACTCGTCGTAGAGCTGGTCGACGAACGCGGACGGCAGCGGTTGCGGCTGCCCGCGGCGCAGAAGCAGGCCGAACCCACGGCGCGTGGTCATCGCGCTGAACGCCTCGCCGATGACCGGCGTGCGCCACACCCGCGCCAGCGCGTGCCAGCGATAGGCGATGAGCACCCCGGTGTCGATGAGCGTGACGCTGGCCACCCGTTCCGGGTGCTGCGCGGCCCAGGTCAGGCCGAAGGCGCCGCCGAAGTCGTGCAGGACGAGATGGACGCGACCGAGGCCGGCGTCGTCGATCTGCTGGCCGAGCCAGGCGGCGTAGGCCTCGACAGTGAAGGGAAATCCGGGCGGCGCCGGGGCTCCCGCGAACCCCGGCAGCGTCGGCGCCAGGGAACGCCCGTCGATCGCCTCGGAGGCTGGCGCGACGAAGCGGTCCCAGTGGCGGCCGGAGCCCGGATTGCCGTGCACGAACACCACGCCGGCGACCCCGGGCGACGACGGGTCGTTCGTCGCCATCGGTAGGCCGACATCCCCGGAGACGGTGTGATCGCGCGTAGGCATGGGCGACACAATAGCTCGAACCGAGCCATTGTGTCAAGGGGTATCGACGCGACGTCGACCCGCACGCCTCGAGCGTCGCCCGGCGAGTAGAGTCCGCGGGGTGACGGTCGTCGTGCTCACCGGGGCCACGCGCGGCATCGGTCGCGCTGCGGCCGTCGAACTCGCCGCGCAGGGAGCGGAGGTCGCGCTCGTGGGCCGCGATGGCGAGCGCGTCACCGCCGTGGCCGAGGAGGCGCGGTCGGCCGGCGGCGGCGCCGACGTACACGAGCACGTCGCCGATCTGCTGCTGCTGTCCGAGGTGCGCCGGCTCGCCGAGGAGCTTCGCGACCGCTACGAGCACATCGACGTCCTGGCGAACAACGCCGGCGCGCTGTTCGCCTCGCGGCAGGAGACCTCCGAGGGTTTCGAGCGAACCTTCGCTCTCAACCATCTCGCTCCGTTCCTGCTCACCAATCTGCTGCGGGATCGGCTCGCCGCCGGCCGCGTCGTGACCACGGCGTCCGACGCCCACCAAGCCGGACGGCTCGCGCTCGACGACCTGCAATCCGCGCGGTCCTACTCCGCCATGCGCGTGTACGGCACCTCGAAGCTCTGCAACATTCTCTTCACCCGCGAGCTCGCCCGGCGCGCCCCGGAGCTGCACGCGAACTGCTTTCACCCCGGCGTCGTGCGCACGGGCTTCGGCAAGAACGAGAACGGCGTCTGGCGCGTGCTGACCACGGTCGGCTCGCCCTTCTTCCGCTCGCCGCAGCGCGGCGCTCGCTCGCTCGTGTGGCTCGCGCTCTCCGACGAGGCCGGCCCCCTGACCGGCGAATACGTCCAGGACGAGAAAGTCGTTGCTCCCAGCGCCCAGGCGCAGGACGACGACCTCGCCACGAGCCTGTGGGAGCGCAGTGCCGAACTGGTCGGCCTCCCCGCCGACGCGCCGGCGTGACCCCTCACACCCTCTGGAACGGAGACCGCACATGAGATCGATCCGACGGTCACCCGGGCAGCTCGCCGTGCTGTTCGTCGTCGCCGCGCTCGCGGCCGGCTGCGGCAGCAGCACGTCGTCTACGTCTTCGACGGCGAGCGGAGCCTCGAGCCAGGGCGCGACGTCGCATCTCGCCACCGCGAAGTTCGTCCTGCACGCCGGCCTCGCGATCGGCGCCTTCCACCGCTACATCTACGAGCCGGCGAAGTCGGGGACGTTCAGCGGCAGCCCCCTCGATCACAAGGCGGCGCTCGTCAAGGCCGGACTCGCGGGGCTGTTCGCCTACCACGAGCTCAAGCTCGCCCTGCAGGACGCCAAGCAGAGCCCGCTGCTGAGCCGCCTCGCGGCCTCGGTTGCGGCGCTCGGGGCGAAGCTCAAGGGCCTCGTCCCCGGGCTGAAGAGCGGCAGCGTCAGCAGCGCGACGATCGACTCGGCGCAGGGTGACGTCTCGAGTCTGACCGGCGCCGCGGGGGGCGCCGGAGCGAGCATCACCGCGAAGGCACCGTCGGAGTTCCAGCTGGTCACCGGCGGCTAACGGCCGACGCGGGCGAGCAGCTGCGCGGCCTCCTCGCCGAGCCCGAGCGCCTCCGCGCACTCGACCAGCCGTTCCGCGCGCTCCTCGCCGACGAGCCCGAGCAGCACGTCGAGTTGGGCGCCGCCGTCGAGCACCGCCGCGACTCGCACGAGATCGGCGTCCTGCAGGCGGGCGATGCACTCGACGAGCGCCGCGCGGTCGAGATGCCCGACGAAGCGGCCCATGGCCACGTGCTCGCCGCAGGCGGCCATCGCCGCGGCCACGCCACCGACGGTCGCCGGGGAGCAGGTCGCGATCACCGCGGCGGCTCGTCGCGGGTCGAGCTCGGCTGCGAGCTCGGCGAGGAAATCGATCGAGAAGTGCTGGGCGATCTCCGCCGCGCGCTCGGGCTCGACGAGGCCCGTGACGCGCGCGCAGATGAGCGGCCCGAGCACGTGCTCACCGATGTGGGCGGCGGTGCGCGACGGGACGAGCCGGGCTGCATCGGCGACCCGCTGGAACGCCGGCCGGTCCCCGTCGAAGAGCACATCGGTCATCTGCTCGCGGTAGCGGGACAGCTCCCCTGCGGGCACGTCGCGCACGAACGCGAGTGCGTCCGGCTCGGTGGTTCCGAGCAGTCGCCCGAGCTTCGCCGCCTCGGCGCGACTCTCCACCTGTGCGGTCACGGTGCGAGGATTCGGCGCACGAGGCCGCGGACGGGGCGCGGGACGTGATCGAGGGCCTCGTCGGTGGCCTGCTCGAGCATGCGCTGCTGGCGCTGCACCGCGCGCAGGGCGTAGCCGTCGAGCCGGGCGCGATCGGGCCCGTCAAGCGACGCCGGGGGAACGGGCAGGTGGTCGGACATGTCCATCACGCAGGGATTTCGGGACTCGCTGTATGCACGCTAGCCGCCGGCGGGCCGGCCGGACATGGGGCAAATGACGTCACCGCCCCCGGGGAAACCACGCACCCGGCGGTCGCGAGCCGTCGAGAGATCAGGCGGTCACCGCACGCCGAGCGCGGTTCTTCGCGGCCCGCACGGCCTCGGTGAGCGCGGCGATGTCATAGGCCCCGTAATGGCGCCGGCCGTTGATGAAGAAGGTCGGCGTGCCCGACACGCCGCTCTCGTCGGCGCTGGCAACGTCCTCACTCACCCGTGACGCGTACTCGCGGCGGCGCAGCGCGTCGGCGAAGCGATCGCGGTCGATGCCGATCTGCTCGGCGTACCCGGTCAGGTCGTCCGGAAGGAGCTCCCCCTGATGGGCGAGCAGGAGGTCGTACATCTCCCAGAACTTGTCCTCGGCTGCCGCCGCCTCGGCCGCCTCGGCGGCGAGCTGCGCGCTCGGATGCACGTCGCTGAGGGGCAGGTGGCGCCACACGTAGCGCACGTCGCTGCCCGCTTGGGCCAGCAGCTCTCGGATCACGCCCTCCGCCCGCCCGCAGTACGGGCACTCGAAGTCGCCGTACTCGACGAGCGTCACCGGCGCGTCCTCGGGCCCGCGAACGTGGTCGCGGTCGGAGTCGACGTCCTCGGCGAGGTCGAGCAGGTCCTCGGCCGTGCGACCGATCTGGCGGGCGCGCGTCGCAGCCGGGAGCCGGCGGACGACGCGCAGGATCACGAAGGTGACCAGCGGCGCAAGCACGACCGAGCCGAGCGCGCCGAGCTTGGCCTCGTCGAGCCGCTCCCCGGTGAAGGCAAGGCTGGAGATGAGCAGCGACACCGTGAAGCCGATCCCGGCGCAGGCCCCGCCGGCGAGCAGCAGCGGGCCGCTCAGCGGTGAGCGCGGGCCGCGCAGCACGGGCCGCGACGCAAGCCACGAGCCGGCGGTGATGCCGACCGGCTTGCCGACGACGTAGCCGAGCAGGATGCCGAGCGTGATCGGTGAGCTCGCGGCGTCGCCGAGCAGCTTCGTGGTCACGTGGATACCGGCGTTGGCGAGCGCAAAGAGGGGTACCACGACGTAGCTCGTCCACGGGTGCAGGTCGTACTGGAGGCGCTCGTTGGGCGAGATGGCCGAGATCACCCCCTGCTGCGCCGAGCGAGCGAGCTCGGGCGTCGGCTGCTCGCGAAACGAGCGAGCGAGCTCGGTGGCCCGCTCGAGATCCTCCCGCGATGGCGGATACGCGCTCGTGGCCAACCCGATCGCCAGGCCCGAGATGACCGGGTCCACGCCGGACTTGAACATCGCGATCCAGATGCCGGTCGCGATGCCGATCGACAGCGGCCGCCGCCCCACGGGGACGTAGCGCAGCGCGAGCAGCAGCGCGAACAGTGCGATCGCGATCGCCAGCGCGACCACCGAGACGTGCTCGGTGTAGACGATGGCGATGACGACGAGCGCCGCGAGGTCGTCGACGACGGCGAGTGTGAGCAGGAAGACGCGTGTGCGCGTCGCCGCACGCGGCGTGAGGAGCGCGAGCGCGCCGAGAGTGAACGCGGTGTCGGTCGACATCGCCGCGCCCCAGCCGTGCGCGCCGGCGCCGCCCGCGTTGAATGCGAGGTAGATCGCGACCGGCACCAGGATCCCGCCGATCGCGGCGAACACGGGGATCGCCAGCCGCCGGCGCTCGCGCAGCTCGCCGAGGTCGAGCTCGCGCTTGGCCTCGAGGCCGACGACGAGGAAGAAGAGCGTCATCAGGCCTTCGTTGACCCAGTGGCGCAGGTCGGCGGAGATCCCGTGCGAGCCGAGGCTGATCGTCAGCCGTGTCGTCCACACCGATGTGTAGGAGTCCGACCACGGCGAGTTGGCCCACAGCAGCGCGAGCACGGCGGCGGCGAGCATCGCCGCGGCGCCACCGGTCTCGGTGGCCAGGAAGTCGCGCACCGGAGCCGCGAGGTTGCGCGCCCACGCCGTCCTGCCGCTGAAGGACGTGGACTGCGGGTCGCCGCTCATCGTGGCGCGATTATCACAGCGCCGCCCCCGCCCGGCGAGGGCGGCGCCGGTGGATCGTGGCGCTCAGGCCATGCGACGCGCGACGGGGGGGACGACGGCGCCGATGATCCAGAACAGCGGGATGAAGATCCCGACGATGAACATGATCCAGTGTCCATTGCGCAGCGTTCTCACGCCCAGCACGATGAACAGCACGACATACAGGATTCCGAGCAGAACTCCTACACCGGTCGACATCCGTGTGACTCCTTCGCGTTCGGTGGTCCGGCTTCCCGCGTGGGGCCGGCTTGATCCTACGGTCCTCCCGTGGCCGGTGGCGAATCGAGACCGGGCGGCGCCACCCGACCCGAGTCGATCTCCTGCGCAAGCCGTGCCTTCTGCTGCTCGTCTCCGGGGTCCAGCACGCCCGATCCCGCCGCCCGCGAGATGATGTCCCCGCCGCGACCCCGCAGGATCATCGCGCAGCCGACGGCGATCGTCGCCCCGGCCAGCGGTCCGACGACGTACACCCAGTAGGAAGTCCAGTCGCCGCTCACCAGCGCCGGGCCGAACGAGCGCGCGGGATTCATCGACGTCCCGCTCACGGGGGCCGACCACAAGCCGGCGAGCGCGATGTAGCCGCCGACGCCGAGCGCCCCGAGCGCGCCGACGTTCTGCGCGGCCGATGCGGTGCCGAGGATGACGCTCAGCAGGCCCGCCGTCAGCACGATCTCCATCAGCAGCGCCTGCCAGGCGTGGTACCCCGGTCCGGGAAGCGTGGCCCCGAGATGCTCGATGTTGCCGAACACGGCGAGCAGGAACAGGCAGGCGAGCGTCGCCCCGAGCAGCTGGACGACGATGTAGCCCGGCACCCTTCGCCAGGGGAAGTCGCCGCGCACCGCGAAGGCGAGCGACACGGCCGGGTTCAGGTGGGCGCCCGAGATCCCGCCCATGAAGAGGATGATCGCCATCACCATCAACCCCGGCGCGACGACCGCCGCGGCGAGGCTGATCTGGCCCTTCCCGACCAGGATCCCCCCGCCCGCGGCCACGAGCACGAGGAAGAACGTGCCGAGCAGCTCGGAGAACAGGCGCCGGTACTCGAGCCGCGGATCGTCGAACTCCTCCGTCAACCCGAACTCGAGGACGAGCCGATGGCGCGCGCGCTCCGTCGCGCGCTCGAGCTCCGGCGTGCGCGCGACCGGCGAGGTGGGCTGCGGGTCGACCATGGCCCCGATTCTCGACCCCTCGCCCGGCCGTGGCGTCAGCCGAAACGGGTGAGGTCCGGGTCCGTGCTCACCGGCCGGCCCTGCTGTTGGCGTGACCGAGCCGGCCGGAGAGCGCGCCCCAGAGTACCGCGGATCTCAGCGGTTCACCGACGACATGTCCGCGTAGCGATCGCCGCGCGCGCTCCCGACCGCGTCGAGGCGGAGCAGATCCTCGTCGCTGAGCGTGATCGCGACCGCGGCGACGTTCTGCTCGAGGTAGGTGCGGCGCTTCGTGCCCGGGATCGGGACGACATCCTCGCCCTGGGCGTGCACCCAGGCGAGCGCGATCTGGGCCGGCGTCGCCTCGTGCTCGGCGGCGATCTCCTCGACGACCTCGACGATCGCGATGTTGGCCGGCAGGTTCTCGGCCTGGAAGCGCGGCTGAAAGCGCCGGAAATCGCTCGGGTCGAGATCCTCGACGCCGCGCACGGCTCCGGTCAGGAAGCCCCGGCCGAGCGGGCTGTAAGGCACGAAGCCGATGCCGAGCTCGCGCAGCGTCGGCAGGATCTCGCGCTCCGGCCCGCGCTCCCACAGCGAGTACTCGGTCTGCACGGCCGTAATGGGATGGATGGCATGTGCGCGCCGGATCGTCTCCGGGGCGGCCTCGGACAGGCCGATCGTGGCCACCTTTCCCTCCTTGACCAGCTCGCTCATCGCACCGACCGTCTCCTCGATCGGTGTGCTCGGGTCGACGCGGTGCTGGTAGTAGAGGTCGATGTGCTCGACGCCCAGCCGCTGCAGCGAGGCCACGCAGGACGAGCGCACGTACTCCGGGCGGCCGTTGACGCCGCGCACGGACGGGTTGTCGGGATCCCGCACGATGCCGAACTTCGTGGCCAGCACGACCCCGTCGCGACGGTCGGCGATCGCGCGGCCGACGAGCCGCTCGTTCGTGTGCGGGCCATACATATCGGCCGTGTCGAGGAACGTGACGCCGAGCTCGAGTGCGCGGTGGATCGTGGCGATCGACTCGGCGTCATCCCCCGGCCCGTAGAACTCCGACATCCCCATGCAGCCGAGGCCCTGGCGCGAGACGCGCAGGCCTTCGCTTCCGAGTGTGACGATCGGTATCACGAGCGTTCCCTTCCGGTGGCGTTTGACGGGGCGGACTCAGCGACGGCGAAAGCGCGGGCCGGCCGTGCGTTCGATCCGCAGCGGACTCGGATGCGCCCCGCGCTCCGCGGCCGGAGCGGCGGGGTCCTCGGCCGGGTGCGCCGCGGTGGCCGGTCGCCACTGGCGCACGGCCTCGGCGCGGGCCTCGTCGGCCACCCGCTCGGCCTCGCGATCGGCGGGCGAGCGGCGGAACACGAAGTACCACAGGCCCGCGAGCACGAGGTAGCCGAGGACCATCGACGCCAGGGCGACGAGCGCGATCGCGGCATTGTTGCCGACGATCGAGTCGCCGTCGAGCGCGACGAGGACGGCCTGCAGCCCGGGCATGCGCTCAGGGTATCGCCGGCGCGCTCCCGCCGTCCGCGCGACGCCGGCGCTCAGAGGCCGGGGTAGTGGCGCACCACGAAGCCGGCGTTCGACGGACCGGAGACGGGATCAGGCCCGGTCTGCCAGCGCGTGCTGAACACGCCGGTGCGTCCCGCGGTGTCGTAGCGCAGGCCGTCGACGAACATGTAGACGTGTCCGGCGCTGGCGTAGACGCTGATCCAGCGCCCCGGACCCGGCACGCCCCAGCTCTCGAGCTGGCCCGAGGTCTCGGGCGCTGAGAGCAGGCCGCCGGCGGCGAGCGCATAGCTCACCGAGCCCGAACAGTCGTAGGCGCTGTCGACGAAGGAGGCATGGCCGCCCCCGTACACGTAGGGGAAGTCGGTGATCGCGTTGGCGCCGGCGATGACGCGAGCGACGACCGCCGGGACGCCGGCCGGGATCTGGACGGTGCCATCGCCGCCGATCGCATCACCGCTCGCGGCCGGCGTGCTGTCCTCGGCCGCGACGGCGGCGTTCATGGCGCGCAGCTCGGCACGCACCTGCGCGTCCGACGGCGCTCCCGGCGCGACCATCGCGCCGGCGGAGGACGGCGTCGCGGCCGGTGCGTGGTGCACGCCCTTCGGCGCGGGCGCGCTGTACTTGGCCTCGGGGTCGGGCTGCTCGGCCACGAGACCCGAATGGGTCGCGGCGACCGTGGCCCCGGCGCCCGTGTGCGCGGCGGCCACGTCCGCCTTGGCGGGCCTGGCGGCCGGTCGTGCCGGCGTCGCGACGGCCGAGGCGCGCACGGGCAGACGGGCGCTGGCCAGCTCCGCGCGGTGCGCGCTCGCGCCCGGGACGGGGGCGCCGCCCGAGGAGCTGCCGCTGACCACCACGAGCACCGCCGCGAGCGCCAACAGGGCCGCGACGAAGCCGCCGGCGAGCGAGTAGTTGCGAAGCCGCGGGCTCGCCGCGTCCGATCCGTGCATTACCGACACAGGCTAACGGGAGGCGTCCGGGTGAGGGGTGGAGCGGTGGCAGCCGGTCCCGCCGGCTGCGGTAGCCTGGCGGGCATCGCGTGGGACGGGCGCGCCGGTCCAGAGGCGGCGCGCCGCGAGCGCGTCCGGTTGGAGACTCATCAGGTGCACACCAGCGATATCGGCGCAACTGCCCCCCGCCTGAAGCGGACCCGCCTCGCCGGGCGCGTCGCCACGGTGCTCGTCACGGTCCTGTTCTCGTACATCGCGCTGCGCGGCGTCGACCTGAAGGACACGTGGACGGCCCTGCACACGTGCAACTACTGGTGGTTGATCCCAACGCTCATCACGTTCGCGCTCGCCGTCGGGATTCGCGCCTTGCGGTGGCGCTGCCTGTTCGCCTACGGCCGGCGGCCGGGGCGGGCCGTCGTCGGCAACGCGATGCTCATCGGCTACCTCTACAACAACATCATGCCCGCGCGCGCCGGCGAGGCGGCGCGAGTGCTCGTGCTCAATCAACGCGCCGGCGCGCCGGCCGTCGAGATCGTCGGCACGGTGCTGCTCGAGCGCCTCTACGACGTCGTGGCGATCCTCCTCATCTTCTTCGTGGCCGTGCCGTGGCTGCCTTCGGTGAGCTGGTTCGACACGGCGGCGATCGTGGCCGGCGTGCTCGCCGTGGCGATCGCCGCCGCCGCGGCCGTGCTGACGATCTACGGCGAGCGCCCGGTGCGCTTCCTGCTGCGTCCGCTGCGGCGCTTCTCGCACTTCTCCGGTGAGCGCCTGGAGCACACGATCGACGAGCTGGTGCACGGGCTCAGTGGCCTGCGCCACCACGGCGTCGCGCTGCAGGCGCTCCTGTGGACGATCGCCGCGTGGCTCGTCTCGGCCGTCTCGGCGTGGCTGCTGACGCTCGCCTTCCCGCTTCATCTGCCGGTGTCGAGCGGCATCCTCGTGGTCGTCGCCATCGGCCTGGCCATGATCCTGCCCGCCGCCCCGGCGGCGATCGGGGTGTTCGAAGGCGCGGCGCTCATCGCGCTGAAGGCCTACGGGGTCTCCCACAACGCCGCGCTCCCGTATGCGCTCATCCTGCACCTGACGAATTTCGTGCCGTTCGTGCTCACCGGAGCCCTCGTGCTCCACTACAACGCGCGTCACCCGGTCCGCGCGCGCCCCGCCGAGGCGGCCGCGGGCGTCCCCATCGCGGCGGGCTCGACGCCCGTCGGGCCCTGACTTCCGACACCTATACTCTGCCTTTCAGGCCCCCTTGGTGGAGGAACCTCCCGTGCAGGAGATGGTCATATACGGCGTGAGCTTCGACATGGTCGGCAAGCAGCCGATCGTGCTGCTGAAGACCGTCGACGGCAACAAGTTCCTGCCGATCTGGATCGGGCATCCCGAGGCGGCATCGATCCTCATGAAGCTGCAGGGCGCGAACACGCCGCGTCCGATGACCCACGACCTGCTGTGCGAGATGCTCGGTGAGCTCGACGTCAAATGCACGCAGGTGGCCGTCACCGAGCTGCGCGAGAACACGTTCTTCGCCTCGATCACCCTCAGCGTGAACGGCCGCGAGCTCGAGATCGACTCGCGCCCGAGCGACGCGATCGCCCTCGCCGTGCGCGCCGGTGCGCCGATCTTCGCGGCCGAGGAGGTCATCGCCGAGTCGGCGATCGAGTTCGAGCACGACGCCGAGGAGAGCGAGGACGTCGTCGAGAAGTTCAAGGAGTTCCTCGACCACGTCACGCCCGAGGACTTCGCCGCCGGCGACTCTTAGGTCCCTACGACGACGACGACGCCGCCCGCGCGCCCGAGCGCAACCGCGCGCTCGCCAGCATCCGCTCGATGAGCTCGTCGAAGTCGAGCTCGGCCGCATCGGCGGCGAGCGGCAGCAGGCTCGTCTCGGTCAGGCCGGGGATGATCTCCGCCTCGATCACGTAGAGACCGCCCTCCGGGCCGTCTCGGTCGTCCGGCGCGCCCGGGCCGTCGCCGTCCGGCGCGGCCGAGCCGAGGATCGGGCCGGTCGAGGCCGCCTCGTGCTCGAGCATCAGGTCGATACGCGCGAATCCACTGCACCCGAGCGTGCGGTAGGTGTCGAGCGCGAGCTGCTGCGCGCGCCGGGTGGCACTCGCCGACAGCTCGGCCGGGCAGACGAACGTCGTGCGCCCGATCTCATAGCGCGACTCGAAGTCGTAGAAGTCGCGCTGGCGCGGCACGGCCTCGACGATCGGCAGCGCGATCGGGCCGCTGCCGTCGGGGGCGTCGATGACCGAGACCGCGAGGTCGCGGCCGGAGACGTGGCGCTCGAGGAGCACCTTGCGGTCGTAGGAGAAGGCGGCCACGAGCGCTGCGGGGACGTCGGTCGGCGTGCGCGCGAACTTGATCCCGAGCGCAGAGCCCTGGCCGGCCGGCTTGACGACGATCGGGAACGCGAGGCGCTCCTCGATCGCCGGCAGCGCGGCGCCGGCGCCGAGCTCGGCGAACGCCGTCTCGTTGAAGGCGAAGAAGTCCGGCGTGGGGATGCCGGCATCGCGCATGACGTGCTTGGCGAGCACCTTGTCGGCGCAGCGGATGCAGGCCGAGACCCCCGAGCCGGTGTAGGGGATGCCGAGGATCTCCAGCAGCTCCTGCACGGTGCCGTCCTCACCGTCGCGGCCGTGCAGCGCGATGAACGCGACGTCGGGCGGGTCCTCGCGCAGGCGCTGCACGAGATCGGCGCCGACGTCGATCGGCATCACGTCGTGGCCGAGGCGCTGGAGCGCGTCCTCGGCGCGCGCGCCGGAGCGCAGCGAGACCCCGCGTTCGAGCGAGCGCCCGCCCTTGAGCACGGCGACGCGCGTCACCGGGCGGCGCCGCTTCCGAGCCTGGGCCACGCGCCCGGTCCCCCGCGGGCGCTCATCCGTCCTCGCGCTGGCGCTTGGACGGGCCGCCCCGCTCGCGCCGGGGCAGCTCGACCACGTCGGCGAGGTCGGGGTCGCCGGACGTCTGGCCGGGCGTGGCGCCGGCCGCCGGCACCGGGCGGACTCCGGTGAGCGTCCCGTACATGGCCACCTGCGTCTGGATCACCTTCCCGATGCGGCGGATCCCCTCGCGGATCGCGCCCTCGTCGACGCCCGAGAAGTTGAGGCGCATCGAGGAGCCGCCGCGGCCGTCGAGGTAGGCGGCGCGACCGGGCACGAAGGCGACGCTCTCGGTCTGCAGGGCACGAGCGAGCAGGTCGGTCGTGTCGATGTAGTCGGGCAGCGTCACCCAGATGAACATGCCGCCCTGCGGCTCGGTCCACTGCGCCTCGGGCGGGAAGTGGGCCGCCAGCGCCTCGAGCATCGCGTCACGTCGCGAGTGGTAGAGCTCGCGCAGCGTCTCCACGTAGTCGCGCCAGTCGCACTGCGTGAAGTAGGAGGCGACGAACAGCTGGGTCATCGGCGAGGAGCACAGGTCGGCCCCCTGCTTGCCGAGGTTCAGCTTCGTCAGCACGGGGCCCGGGGCGACGGCCCAGCCGAGACGCAGGCCCGGCGAGAGGATCTTCGAGAACGTGCCGAGGTAGATCACGAAGTCCGAGGCGCCGCCGCGGCGGGCCGAGGAGGCGTCGAGCGAGTACAGCGTCGGCAGGGGATCGCCCTCGTAACGCAACAGTCCGTAGGGGTTGTCCTCGAGCACGAGCAGCTCGCGCTCGCGCGCGACCTGGACGAGGCGGCGGCGGCGGGGGAGCGACATCGTCACGCCGCCCGGGTTCTGGAAGTTGGGGATCGTGTAGATGAACTTCGGGCGGCGGCCATCGGCATCGAGCCGATCGAGCGTCGCCTCGAGCTCGTCGATCGGCATGCCGTCGGCGTCCATCTCGATCTGCACGACCTCGGCCTCGTAGGCCCCGAAGGACGGGACCGCGCCAGGATAGGTGGGCGCCTCGGCGACGACGACGTCACCGGGATCGAGTAGCGCCTTGCACACGAGATCGATGACCTGCTGCCCGCCGGTGGTGACGATCACGTCCTCGGCGTCGACGTCCGTGCCCTCGGCGGCCATCACCGCCGTGATGGCGTCCACGGTCGCGGCGATGCCCTCGGTCGGTCCGTACTGCAGGGCGCGGGCGGTCGACTCGACGGCGACCGTGGCCATCAGCTTGGCGAACAGCTCCGGAGGGAAGGTGGAGGTGTCGGGCAAGCCGCCGGCGAGCGAGATCACGTCCGGTCGCTCGGTGATGGCCATCAGATCGCGCATCGCGGAGGACTTCATCGCGCGCGTGCGCGCGGCGAACAGCCGCTCGTAGCGTTCGAGCTCGCGCCCGCTGTGCCGCGAGCGCCGACCGACGCCGGGGGGCGGCGGTCCGGATCCGTCGGTGGGCGTCATCCCTGCCGTGTTCGGCGCGCCCACGCGCGACCCTGCGGATGCGTGGCGCGTTGCGCCCGGCGCCGTGCCGGGCGCGGCTCGGCACGCCCGGCGGGCGCGGACAGCCGCGGACGTCGGTCGTCTATCGTCATGGCCCCTCGGACCGTAGCGCACAACATGCACCTCGTCTTCTACATCGGCCTCGGCGCCGGGCTGGCCATCGCCGCGGGCCTGCGCCCGTTCCTGCCCGCGCTGCTCGCGGGGGCGCTCGGCAGCGGTGACACGCTCGGGGTCGACTTCGCCCACAGCGGCTACGCGTTCCTGCAGTCCGGCGGCTGGCTGCTCGCCGTCACCGTGGCCTTCGTGGCCAGCTACGCGATCCAGATCGCCGTCGGCCCGGAGCGCTTCGCGACGGGGCCGTTCGGTGCGGCGATAGGCGGGATCTCGATCGGCATCGGGGCGCTCCTGTTCGGAGCGACGCTGGCCGAGCACGGATACGCCGCGTGGCCCGGGTTCGTCGCCGGCGGCGGATGCGCGCTGCTCGCCGACACGGCGGTGCGCCCGGTGTTCACGCGCGCCCGGGTGCGCCTGCCCGACGCCGCGTCGCGGCACGCGCTCACGCTCTACGTCGACGCCGCCTCGCTGCTCGTGGCCGGACTCGTCGCCCTGCTGCACCCCCTCGGCTACGTCGCCGTCGCCCTCGCCGCCTGGTTGCTCGTCGGCAATCGCCGCCGGGCCGGCGAGAAGTACGCGGGCCTGCGGATCCTGCGCCGGTAGCGGCCGATGGAGCCCCCCACCGCGGCGTCGAAGCTCGTGCTGTGCGTCATCGACGGCCTCAAGCCGTCGATGCTCGAGCGCGCCGTCGCCGCCGGACGCGCGCCGACGCTGCGCGCGCTCATGCGCCGCGGCGTCTACGTCGACGACTGCGTGGCCGCGTTCCCGTCGGTGACGCCGGTGTGCGCCGCGACGATCGCCACCGGCGTCTGGCAGGACGAGCACCTGATCCCGTCGATGAACTGGTACCACCGCGGCGAGGATCGCTACGTCGAGTACGGCTCGAGCCTGCGCGCCGCCCAGCGCTTCGGCTTCGCCCGCCAGCTCACCGACACGGTGTACAACATGAATCGCGCCCATCTGTCACCGGACACGCTCACCGTGTTCGAGCGTCTCGACGACGCCGACGTCCGCACCGCCGGAACGACGTACCTCATGTACCGCGGACGTCACCTGCACGAGCCCCAGCGCGACACCGCGCTCACGCGCCTCGCGTCCCCGCTCGTGCGCTACCCGGTGCTCGGCCCGCGGGAGCTGTTCTACGCCGACGTGTTCTCCAGCCGGCGCACCGGCTGCCGTTCGCAGCTCGGCATGCCGGGCATCCGCGACCGCCACTCCGGATGCGTGGGGGCCTATCTGGTCGAGCACGACCTGTTCGACTTCCTGCTGCTGTCGCTGCCCGACAACGACTGGTACTCGCACAAGAACGGCCCCCACGCCCAGGTCGACTCGATCGCCGAGGCCGATCGCCAGCTCGCACGGGTGATGACGGCGAGCGGCAGCGTCGACGCCTTCCTGGCCGAGCATGCCGTGATCGTGATGGCCGACCACTCCCACACGCTCGTGGAGAGGACGGTCTCGCTCCATCGCGCCCTCGAGGAGTTCAAGGTGCTTCGACCGAACGACGGGAACCGCTCCGAGGCGACGATCGCCGTCTGCCCGGCACAACGCTCCGCGCTCGTATACGTGCTCGACGAGAGTCGCCGCGAGGAGCTGCTGCCGCGGATCGTGAAGCGCTCGCTCGAGCTCGAGGGCGTCGACCTCGCGATGTGGCTCGTGCGCGACGCGCACGGGGCGCCGGTGGAGGCCGTCGTGGCCCGGCCCGAGCAGGGCGAGCTGCGCTTCGCCCCGGGCGGTGACCTCGAGGACGGCTGCGGCGGGCACTGGAGCATCGAGGGGTCGCTGTCGGTCCTCGACGGCGAGGTGCGCGACGGGCGACTGCTCACCCCGGACTACCCGCACGCGCTCGCCCGCGCCTGGGCGGCGCTCGCCTGCCCGAGCTCGGGCGACGTGGCCCTCTCCTCCGGCCCCGCCTACGAGTTCCTCGACTGGGGCGGACAGGGCCACGTCGGGGGCGGCAGCCACGGGTCGCTGCACGCGAGCGACTCACTCGGGGCGCTGATCTTCTGCGGCGTCGGACCGCAGGGGCGCGAGGACCGCGAGCAATGGACGATCGCCGACGTGGCGCCGATCGTCGAGGCCCACTTCGGCGCGGGCGCGGGGTGAGCGCCCGCCCGCGCGACCGGACGCTCCTGCGGCGCATGGCCGTCGCCATGCTGGCCGCGGTCGCCGCGCTCGTGCTCGCCGCCGCGGTCCCGGCCGGGGGTCCGATCGCCGCCGCGGCCGCGTTCACCGTCCTGCCCCAGGCGGATAACAGCACACCCGAGCTCGAGCCCGACTCGACGCTTCCCCCCCCGGCGCACCGCCTCAGCTCCGATCAGGTGCAGGCGATCGCGGGACGGTTGCCGGCGATCCGTGCGCTCGCGGCGCGGTACCCCGGCTCCTACACCGTCGCCTACCTGAAGGGCGCCGACCGCTGGCAGGTCAGCACCTTCTCGCGCGACGGGCGCACCGAGCTCGGCCAGATCCTCATCGCCGACCGGACCGGACGGGTGCTCGAGGAGTGGACCGGATTCCAGGTCGCCTGGACGATGGCGCGCGGCTACCCGGGGGCGTTCGGGCGCAGCGTGAACGCGCTGTACGTGTGGATCCCGCTGCTCCTGCTGTTCTGCTTTCCGTTCGTCGACTGGCGACACCCGCGCCGCCTGCTGCACCTCGACCTGCTCGCGCTGTGCTCGTTCTCGATCTCGCTCGCCTTCTTCAACCACGCCGACATCGGCCTGTCGGTCCCGCTCGTCTATCCGCCGCTCATCTACCTGCTCGTGCGCATGCTCGTGATCGCCCGCCCGGGACGGCGTGGGCCCGCGCCGGCGCCGACCGAGCGCCTGCACCTCAACCTGTCCCCGTACTGGCTGCTGGTCGCGATCGTCTTCCTCGTCGGCTTTCGCGTCGCGCTCAACATGGTCAACGGCAACGTCATCGATGTCGGCTACGCCGGTGTGATCGGCGCCCACCGCATCACACACGGCGAGCCGCTGTACGGCGACTGGCCGGCGAGCAACGCCCACGGCGACACCTACGGCCCGGTCAGCTACGAGGCGTACGTGCCCTTCGTCGCCCTCTTCGGCTGGAGCGGGCGCTGGGACGACCTGCCCGCCGCGCACGCCGCGTCGATCGTCTTCGACCTGCTCGCGCTCGTGCTCTGCTTCCTGCTCGGACGGCGCGTGCGCGGGCCGACGCTCGGCGTCGCGCTCGCCTTCGCCTGGGCGGCGAACCCCTTCACCCTGTACGCGCTCGAGTCCGACACGAACGACGCGCTCGTCGCCGTGCTCGTGCTGGCCGCGGTGCTCGTGGCCAGCGGACGCCGCGAGCGCGAGGCGGCCCGCGGCGCGCTCGCCGCGCTCGCCGCCCTGACGAAGTTCGCGCCGCTCGCACTCGCCCCGCTGCTCGCCACCCACGGGCTGTCGGGCCCGCCGCGCCACCGTGCGCTCGCCGTCCTGCGCTTCGCGCTCGCCTTCCTGGTCGTCGCGGCGGTGGTCAGCATCCCGGCGTTCACGCACAGCTCGCCGTACCGCCTCTGGGAGGACACGCTCGTGTACCAGGCCAACCGTGGGTCCCCGTTCTCGGTGTGGGGCCTGTATGGCGGGCTCGGGCCGCTGCAGGCACTCGTCGAGGCGGCGGCGGTCGCCCTTGCCGTCGGGCTGGCGCTTGTGCCGCGCCGCCCGGATGCGGTCGGCCTGGCGGCTGCGGCCGCGGCGATCCTGCTCGCGCTGCAGCTCGGCGTCGACCACTGGTTCTACCTCTATATCCCGTGGTTCGCGCCGCTGGTGATGCTTGCGCTGCTCGGGCGCTACGCGCCGGCGGAGGCGGTCACGCCGGTCGCGGCATCAGCACCTGCTCGATCGAGTCGGCTCGCCGCCGCGTAGTGGCGCGGACGACGACGCCCATCAGCCACGGATCGTCCTCGGACGTCTCGAATCGCACCGGCATGTTCGTCAGCATCGCCTGGATCGCCTGGTCGCGCTTGACCCCGATGACCCCACCGCGGGCGCCGGTCATGCCGACGTCGGTGATGTAGGCGGTCCCCCCGGGCAGGACGCGCGCGTCGGCGGTGGGCACGTGCGTGTGCGTGCCGACGACGGCGGTGACGCGGCCGTCGAGGTGCCAGCCGAGGCCGACCTTCTCGCTCGTGGCCTCGGCGTGCATGTCGACGAGCACGTGATCGGCGGTGCGGCACTCGCCGAGCGCGACCTCGATCTCGGTGAACGCCGGGCGCCCCGCGCGCAGATACAGGTTGCCGCTCAGGTTGATGACGGCGAGGCTGACGCCGTCGCGCGTGACCGTGCACACGCCATGGCCCGGCTGGCTGCGCAGGTAGTTGGCCGGGCGCAGGATGCGCTGCTCGCTGTTGAGATAGGGGTAGATCTCCCTACGGTGGTACGTGTGGTTGCCGAGCGTGATGACATCGACCCCGGCGGCGAACAGCTCGTCGGCGTTCTTCGGCGTGATGCCGATGCCGCCGGCCGCGTTCTCGCCGTTGACCACCACGAACGTCGGCTCGAAGCGCTCGCGAAGCACGGGCAGGCTGCGGATGAGCGTGCGCCGGCCGACGCCGCCGACGAGGTCCCCGACGAACAGGATCGTCGCCGGAGCGGGCGTACCGTCCGGGGTCGCCTGCGGCTCAGCCATACTTCGCCCATGATGGGACGGCTCGCGAGCCCCGGGGACGCGCCGTGAGGGAGGAGCGCGCCAGTGCCGCGCCCGTCACGCCGCTCGAGGCGTCCGGCGAGCCCCAGCCGCCGACGGACGAGGTCCTCGCCGGCGAGGCGGCGGAGACGCGCGAGCAGCTGCCGACCGCCGAGGAGCGGGAGATCACCGACGACGCCGATGCCGCCGCGGCCACGCCGGTCCCGCGCGTCGTCGTGCCCCGATGGGTGCAGCTCGTCGTCCTGCCGATCCTGCTGCTCGTCCCGTGGGTCGTCATCCAGGTCGCCGGCAAGGTGCTCCTCATCTTCCTCATCGCCGGCATCATCGCGCTCGTGCTCAACCCGGTCGTCGCGCTCGTGCATCGCTCGCGCGTGCCCCGCGGGTTGGCGGTGTTCATCGTCTACCTGCTGTTCTTCCTCGTCGTCGCCGGCATCGGCGTGCTGCTGGCGAACCCTATCTCCAACCAGGTGACCGCCTTCTCGCACAACCTGCCGCACATCGTCGATCACGCGAACAAGACGCTCGCCGACTTCCAGAGGACGCTCAACCGCAACGGCGTGCACGTCACCTTCATCAAGCAGGGCACGACGGCGCTGCAGACCCTGCAGGACAAGGTGAGCAAGGCGGCCGGCTCGCTCGTGTCCTTCGGCGGCGGGCTGCTCACGAAGGTCGTCACGACGAGCTTCGACATCGTGATCGTGTTCGTGCTGTCGATCTACATGCTCGTCTACGGCCCGCACATCGGCGAGCTGGCGCGGCGGCTCATGCCATCGGGCGACGGCACGTCGGCGGACGACTACCCGACGCTCGTCCAGCACGCCGTCTCCAGCTACGTGCGCGGGCAGCTCGCGTTCAGCGTCGTCATGGGCACCACGGCGGGCGTCGCGCTCTACATCTTCGGCCTCGTGGGGATCTTCCCGCCCGGCAAGACCTACGCCGTCGCGTTCGGCGCGTTCTTCGGCGTGATGGAGTTCGTGCCCTACATCGGCCCGTTTCTCGGCGCGCTGCCGCCGATCCTCGTGGCGCTGTTCACCGACCCGATCACGGCGCTGTGGGTCGCCCTGCTGTTCCTCGGCCTGCAGCAGCTCGAGGGCCACATCGTCGCTCCCCAGATCTTCAGCCACTCGCTGCGCATCAACCCGCTGCTGGTGATCTTCGCGCTGCTGCTCGGCCAGCACATCGACGGGATCGTGGGCGCGCTCATCGCGCTGCCGAGCATCGCCGTCGTGCGCGAGACCGTCATCTACCTCAACCGCCACCTCAGCTTGGAGTCCTGGGAAAAGGGACCAGGTCCCCTGCTGTGAGTGAGATCGACCCGGCGAGTCGGCCCGGGGTGGCGTCCGCTGCGGGAACGGCCGGCTCACCGGCGCGCGAGGTCGTGCTCGTCGCCGACGGCGTGGCCAAGCGCTACGGCGATCGCGAGGCGCTGCGCCCGCTGCACCTCGAGCTGCGCGCCGGCGAGCTGACCGCGCTCATCGGGCCCAACGGCGCCGGCAAGACGACGCTGCTGTCGATCCTGGCCCGGGCGATCGGGGCGACCGCGGGCACCGTCAGCCGCCCGGCGCGCGAGGTCGGCTGGGTGCCCCAGCAGACGGCGCTCTACGCGCGCCTGACCGTGGCCGAGAACCTGCGGCTGTTCGCGCGCCTGGAACGCGTCGGCGATCCGCAGGCGACCGTCGCGCGCATGCTCGAGCAGACCGATCTGGCCGACCGCGCCGGCGATGAGCTGTCGCGCCTGTCGGGCGGCAACCGCCAGCGCGTGAACATCGCCATCGGGCTGCTCGCCGACCCACCCGTGCTGCTGCTCGACGAGCCGTCGGCCGCCCTGGACCCGCGCCAGCGCGAGCGACTGTGGCGGTTCGTCCTGTCGCTCGTACGGGGCGGCACGAGCGTCGTGTTCTCGACGCACGAGGTCGCCGAGGCGGAGCGCTACGCCGACCGCGTGCTCGTGCTCGCCGACGGGGAGCTGCTGTTCGACGGATCGGCCGACGGGCTCGCCGGTCAGACGCGGCGCACCGGCGACCACCGTGACCTCGAGGCCGCCTTCGTCGCCTTCCTGGCCGAGCGGGGGCACTGATGCGGCCCGTGCGCTGGCTGCTGCTCAAGGACATGCAGATCCTGCGCCGCTCGCCGATGCTGGTCGGGCTGCTGATCGTCTACCCGATCGCCATCTCGCTGCTCATCGGCCTCGCGCTGTCGCGCGGGCCGGCCAAGCCGCGGGTGGCGATCGCCAACCTCGTCCCCGCCGGACAGACGATCAACATCGGCAGCGAGCACATCGATATCGACCAGTACGCGTCGCATCTCTATCAGGACATCGTTCCCGTGCCCGTCGCGACGCGCGCCGAGGCGGTCGACAAGGTCCGCTCCGGCGACGTGCTCGCCGCGCTGGTCATCCCGGCCGACATCGTGCAGAAGCTCTCCTCGGGCCTCCAGCAGGCCGACGTCGAGGTCATCTACAACGGCGACGCGCTGACGGCGTCCTACGTGCAGTCGACGATCAACGGAGCGCTCGGGCAGGCCAACGCCGCGCTCTCCAGCAAGCTGGAGACCGTGGCCGCGCAGTACATCGACCTCCTGCTGAGCGGCGGCCAGCTGCAGGCGTTCGGCAACGACATCAACATCCTCGGCCTCGAGCGGGCGAAGGCGGTGCTCGACGGGGTCCTCGCGCGCACCGCGAACCCCGCCGACCGCGCCGGGCTCGCGCAGGTCGACAACTTCGCCTCGCTCGCCGTGGCCAACCTCGGCCTCAGCAAGGATGTCCTGGCCAGCGTCGGGCAGCCGGTCCGCCTGCACGAGACCTCGCTGGCCGGTCGGCGCACCCCGCTCGACACGTTCGCGGTCGCGGTGGCGGTGAGCGTGTCGCTCATGTTCGTGTGCGTGCTGCTCGCCGCCGGGGCGCTCGCGCTGGAGCGCGAGGAGAACACCTTCCCGCGGCTGGTGCGCGGTCTCGTCTCGCCGGACGCGCTGATCTTCGAGAAGGTGCTGCTCGCCGCGGCCTGCGCCTGGGCGGTCAGCGCGGCGATGCTCGCCGGGATCGGCGCGTTCGTGGGGCTCGACTACGGGCGGGTGGGGCAGTGGCTCGTGGGACTGGCGGGCGGCGCGCTCGCCTTCGGCGCGCTCGGGGTGGCGATCGGAGCGATCACGCGGGAGGTGCGGGCCGCGTCGCTGCTGGCGATCCTGCTCTCGCTGCCGCTCGCCTTCCTCGCGCTCGTCCCCAGTGGGGCGGTGGCGAGCGGGCTGTACGACGTCATCCGAGTGGTCTGCGCGGTGTTCCCCTTCAAGCCGACGCTCGAGGCGATGGACGCCGCGATCAACGGCAGCTCGCCGTCGCTCGGGGCCTCGCTTGCGCACCTGCTGGCGGTCGGGGTGGGGTTCGCGGCGCTCGCGCGGGTGGCGCTGCGGCGGTTCGCGTAGGGGTCGCGGCGCGCCCCGGCGGGGCGCCCGGGGCCGGGGTGTATGCAGAAGGTGTGAATAGTTCATACCTTCTGCGGCCACCCCCGGAGGGGAGAGGTGCACGACCGGCGATCGCCGCTTGGCGCTCCGAGCCGCACGAGTATCCTCAAGTCGCTATGGCCTACCCCCAGACGCGGATGCGGCGGCTGCGCCAGCGGATGCCGCTGCGCGACCTCGTGCGCGAGACCGAGCTGAGCCCGGCGCGGCTCGTCGCGCCGCTGTTCATCACGCTCGGCCGCGAGGCGCGGGAGCCGATCGGCTCGATGCCCGGGGTGCAGCGCCTGTCGATCGGGGCCGCCGTGGAGGAGGCCGGCGAGCTGGCCGCGCTCGGCGTGCCCGCGGTGCTGCTGTTCGGGCTGCCCGACCACAAGGACGACGAGGGCTCCGGGGCGTGGGACGACGAGGGCGTCGTGCAGCTCGCCACGCGCGCGATCAAGGAGGCCCATCCCGAGCTGCTGGTCATCACCGACGTCTGCCTGTGCGAGTACACGAGCCACGGCCACTGCGGCGTGGTGCGCGCCGGACGGCGTCGTCGACAACGACGAGACGGTCGCGCTCATCGCCCGCACGGCGGTCAGCCAGGCGCGCGCCGGCGCCGACATCGTGGCGCCGAGCGACATGATGGACGGGCGCGTCGGGGCGCTGCGCTCGGCGCTCGACGGGGAGGGCCTCAGCGATACGCCGATCCTCGCCTACTCGGCCAAGTTCGCGTCGGCGTTCTACGGCCCGTTCCGCGAGGCCGCCGAGTCGGCGCCCGCGTTCGGTGATCGGCGCTCCTACCAGATGGATCCGGGGAACGCGCGCGAGGCGCTGCGCGAGGCGCTGCTCGACGTCGAGGAGGGCGCCGACATGGTGATGGTCAAGCCGGCGCTGCCCTACCTCGACGTGATCGCGCGAATCCGCGACCACACGCAGCTTCCGGTGGCGGCCTACAACGTCAGCGGCGAGTACTCGATGGTGAAGGCGGCCGCCGCCGCCGGCTATCTCGACGAACGCGCGGCGGCCCTGGAGATGCTCACCGCGATCCGGCGTGCCGGCGCGGACATCATCATCACCTACTACGCCAAGGAGGCCGCGGAATGGCTTCGGTGACGCCCGGCCCGACCCCCAAGCTGCGCAGCCGCAAGCACGGGGCGGCGGTTCCACTCGACGACCTCGACCGCAAGCTGCTCAACCTGATGCAGGGGAGCTTCCCGCTCGCGCCGCGGCCGTACGCCGAGGTGGCCCGCGAGGCGGGCATCACCGAGGAGCAGGCGATGACCCGCGTGCAGCAGCTGCTCGACGACCGCATCATCCGCCAGGTGACGCCGATCTACGACACGCGCGCGCTCGGCTACGGCTCGATGCTCGTCGCCGCGAAGGTCGATGCCGAGAACCCCTGGGTCCCGGCGAAGATCATCAACTCGCACCCCGGGGTGTCGCACAACTACCTGCGAAACCACGAGTTCAACATGTGGTTCACGATCGCCGTGGAGGGCGACTCGCAGCTCGGGCTCGACGGCACGCTCGAGGTGCTGCAGCGCCTCACCGGGGCCGAGTCGATCCGCCAGCTGCCGACGCTGCAGCTGTTCAAGATCCGCATGGATCTCGAGATGGAAGGCGACACGAAGACGCTCGCGAGCGCCGGCGCCGAGCAGGCGCCGGCCGAGCTCTCGGCCGTCGCCTACGACGAGTTCGACATGGCCGTGATCCGCGCCACCCAGGGCGACATGCCGGTCGTGCCCGAGCCCTACGCCCCGGCCGCGGCCGAGCTCGGGCTCGAGGTCGGTGCCCTGCTGGAGCACATGGCGGGCATGCGCGAGCGGGGCGTGCTGCGCCGCGTGGCCGCGATCCTCTACCACCGCCGCGCCGGCTTCTCGGCCAACGGCATGGGCGTGTGGAAGGTGCCCGACGCCGACATCGACGAGCTCGGCCCGCGAATGGCGTCCTTCCGGGGGATCTCGCACTGCTACCAGCGCCCCACCTACCAGGACTGGCCGTACTCGGTCTTCACGATGGCCCACGGGCGCTCCAAGGAGGAGTGCGACGCGGTGCTCGACGCGATCGCCGAGCAGACCGGCATCACCGACCGCGCCACGCTGTACTCCTCGACGGAGTTCAAGAAGGTGCGCCTGCTGTACTTCACCGACGACTTCAAGCGCTGGGAAGCCGAGCACTCGTGAGCGCAGCGGCCACGCCACGGCGACGGTGACCACCTCGCTCAGCGACGCGCGCTCGGCCGAGTGCTACCGCGAGGCGCTCGCGGTCCTGCCCGGGGGCGTCAACTCCCCCGTGCGCGCGATGACCGCGATCGGGCGCACGCCGATCTTCATCGAGCGCGCCGAGGGGGCCGAGCTCTACGACGTCGACGGCAACCGCTACGTCGACTACGTCTGCTCGTGGGGCCCGCTCGTGCTCGGCCACGCGCACCCGGACGTCGTGGCGGCGATCACGGCGGCCGCCGCGCGCGGCACGACCTACGGCGCGCCGACCCCCGGCGAGGTCGCGCTCGCGACCGAGGTCTCCGCGCGCATGCCCGCGGTCGAGATGCTGCGTATGACCGCCTCCGGGACCGAGGCCACGATGACGGCGCTGCGGCTCGCCCGCGCGGCGACCGGGCGCACGCGCGTGCTCAAGTTCGCCGGCGCCTACCACGGCCACGTCGACGGGCTGCTCGCGCAGGCCGGATCCGGCCTGGCCACGCTGGCGATCCCGTCGAGCCCGGGCGTGCTCGCGAGCACGACGGCCGAGACGGTGATCGTGCCCTGGAACGATCCCGAGGCGCTGGTGGCGGCCACCGAGGCGAACGAGCTCGCGGCGATCATCGCCGAGCCGTTGCCGGCGAACATGGGGCTCGTTCCTCCGCGCGAGGGGTTCCTCGAGTTGCTGCGCACGCAGGCCGACGCGACGGGTGCGCTGCTGATCTTCGACGAGGTGATCTCCGGCTTCCGCGTGTCCCGCGGTGGCGCCCAGGAGCTGACCAGCGTGCTGCCCGACCTCGTTCTCATGGGCAAGGTCATCGGCGGCGGCCTCCCCGCCGGCGCGCTCGGGGGCCCGCACGCCCTCATGGAACGACTCGCCCCGGCCGGCGACGTGTACCAGGCGGGGACGCTCTCGGGCAACCCGCTCGCCATCGCGGCGGCCCTGGCGACGTTGCACCACCTCGACGAGCGCGCCTACACGCGGCTCGCCGCGACCACCCGCCAGCTGGCGGACGGGCTGCGCGAGGCCGCGGGCGATCGCCCGGTGACGGTCACGAGCGTCCCGGGCCTGCTCACGGTGTTCTTCAGCGCCGGCCCGGTGCACGACCTCGCCGCCGCACAGGCCTGCGACCTGGAGGCCTACGGCGCGTGGTGCCGCGCCCTGCTCGCCCGCGGGGTCTACCCGCCGCCGTCGCAATTCGAGGCGTGGTTTCCCTCGCTCGCCCACACGTCCGAGGCCGTTGAGCTGACGATCGCGGCCGCGCGGGCGGCGTTCGCCGAGATCGAGGGCGGCGCGTGAGCGCGCTCGCCGCGCTCGCCGCGCTGCTGCGCGACCAGGGCGGCCTCGTCGGGGCGATCGTCGTCGACCCCGGCGCGCCGGACGGCGCCGCGAGTCCTGCGGCGATCGTCGCCGACGGCCCGCGCACGCGCGAGCGCGCGGCGGCCTACGCGCTCGTGGTGGAGGCCGTGTACGAGGGCTACCTGCTGCACTACGCCGACGCGCGCGTGGTGCGCACATCAGACGCCGACCTCGCGCTGCTCGCGGGCGATCAGCTGTACGCCCTCGGGCTCGCGCGGCTCGTCGCGCTCGGAGATCTCGACGGCGTGCGCGAGCTCGCCGACGTCATCAGCCTGTCGGCGCTCGCCCAGGCCGGCGGCGACCCGGCGCTCGCGGCGGCCGTGTGGGAGGCGGGCGTGCGCGCGATCGCCCGGGGCGCCGATCCCGCGCACGAGCGCGCCAAGGATCTCGTGCGCCGCGGCGAGCCCGGTGCCGCGGCCGCGCTTGCGGCGCTCGCGGCGGCCTGACCGCGGGCCCGAGGCCGCCGAGCAGGCGCGGTCAGTATTCTTAGCGTCCCTTGATGTCCCGGCCCCCCGCCTGCGGGCGCCAGCCTCCCCACGTCCCATAGGAAGCTCAGTGCCGACCAAGCGCGACCAGGTCAAGTCCAAGTACACCATCGACCGCGAGATCCCCGGCGCCTTCGAGGGCGAGACGGTGACCCGCCGCCGCGTGATGACGGGCGCCGCGCACGGGTTCGGGATCATCGCCGCCTCGTCGTTCCTGCTGCCCTCGCTGGGCTTTGCCATCGGCCCGATCTTCAAGCAGGTCGAGGTCCCGTGGCAGACCGTCGGCGTGGTCGGCGACTTCCCGGACGACAACTACATCCCGGTCGTCGTCACCGCGGTTCCCGGCATCGGCGAGGCGGGCAACACCACCGTGTACATGCGGGCGCGCAACCCGGCGATCGACACGGACCCGTACGACAAGGACACCCAGTACGTCGCCGTGACGAGCCGCTGCGCCCACCTCGGCTGCCCGGTGCGCTGGGTGAGCGCGGCCGAGCGCTTCATCTGCCCCTGCCACGGCGGCGTCTACAACCTGCTCGGCGTCCCCGTCGGCGGCCCGCCGGTGCGCCCCCTCGACCGCTTCCTCACGCGGGTCGTGAACGGCAACCAGGTGCAGGTCGGTCCGCGCTACAGCGTCAACAGCGAGCTGCGGCGCTTCAATCCCCGCGATCCGGGCGAGCCGATCGACGGCATCGGCCAGTTCCTCTATCCCTCACGCCCGTCGGTCCGCAAGTAGCAAGGGGATCAGCGATGCCCAAACTGCCCAAGCTGCCCGCCCCCCCGGTGCCCTCTTCGCTCAAGGCGCCGCCCCCGCGCCCCCAGCACGCCGAGGAGAAGCCGGCCAGCCATCACCTCAAGGAGGCCGGCATCACCGTCGTCGACTGGGTCGACGAGCGGACCTCGCTGTCGGGCGGCATGCGCTGGCTGCTCTTCCGGAAGGTGCCGCGGGGGACGAACTGGTTCTACACGCTCGGCTCGGCGACGCTGTTCGCGTTCCTCAACCAGGCGGTCACCGGCGTGTTCCTCGCCATGTACTACCGCCCCGACGCCGCCGGCGGTGCGTACGAGTCGATCCGCTACATCAACGACCAGGTCTTCCTCGGTCAGTTCGTGCACGGCATGCACAAGTGGGGCGCGAGCGTGATGGTCGTGCTCGTGTTCCTGCACATGGCACGCACGTTCTTCTTCGGCGCCTACAAGTATCCGCGCGAGCTCACCTGGGTGATCGGGGTCACGCTGCTCATCCTGACGATGGTGATGGGCTTCACCGGGTATCTGCTGCCCTTCGACCAGCGTGCCTACTGGGCCACGATCGTCGGCGTGAACATCAACGGCACGGGACCACTCATCGGGCCGTACCTGAGTGACTTCCTGCGGGCCGGGCCGGAGTTCGGTGCGACGACGCTGTCGCGCTTCTACGCGATCCACATGCTGCTCGTGCCCGGCATCATGGCGGCGCTGATCGGCGCGCACATCTACCTCGTCAGCAAGCTCGGGACGACCGCCCCGCCCTGGCTGAAGGCTGAAGAGGAGCCGGAGCTGCGCGAGGTCCGCGTCTGATGAACCAGCGCGAGAAGGAGCAATACCTCCGCGAATACTCGATCCTGAAGTCGCACGGCAAGCCGTTCTTCCCCTACGCGGTGGCCAAGGACTCGGCGATGGCCTGCGTCGTGATGGCGGTCATCATCACGATGTCGCTCGTGCTGGGGGCCGAGGTGGGGCCGAAGGTCAACCCGGCCACGACGACCTACGTCCCGCGCCCGGATTGGTACTTCTTCTTCCTGTTCGAGGTTCTGCGCGTGATCAAGCCGCCGGCGCTCGTCGATCTCGCGACGCTCGGCGTCCCGACCGTCTGCATGATCCTGCTGTTCCTGCTGCCGTTCTACGATCGCGGGCCCGAGCGGCGCCCCGAGCGCCGCCCGATCGCGACCACGGCCGGGATCTTCGTCATCTGCGCGATGGCGCTGCTCACCTACGAGGGCGGCACCGCCGGCGCGCCGACGGAGATCAACATCGCGACGCCGTCCTCGGTCACCCAGACGGGCGGGACGTTGCTCACCCAGTTCAACGCCGGCAAGCTCGCCGTCGCGCAGTCCGGCTGCGAGGGCTGTCACAAGATCGGCGATAACGGCAACTCCGGGCCCGGGCCGAACCTGTCGCATATCGGCTCGCGCCTCCCGAAGGCCGCCATCGCGCGCACGCTCGTGAACCCGACGGCGCCCATGCCGTCGTTCGCGAACCTCCCGCCGCAAAAGTTCCAGGACATCGTCGTCTTCCTGTCGTCGCTGCGCTAGGGTCGGCCATGGCCGCATCGCCAGGAGTGCCGGCCGGACGCCTGGAGGCGGGGCAGGTCCGGGCGATGTTCGACCGCATCGCCGGGGTGTACGACCTCATGAACACGGCGATGACCGCCGGCCTGCACCATCGCTGGCGCGAGCGGGCCGTCGACCTCGCCCAGGTCAGACCGGGCGATCGCGTCCTCGACGTGGCCACCGGCACCGGCGATATGGCGATCGCCCTCAGCCGCCGCGTCGGGCCGGACGGCGAGGTGATCGGCAGCGACTTCTCCGAGGGGATGCTGGCGCGCGCGCGCGCCAAGGCACCGCAGCTGCGCTTCGAATGGGGCGATGCGCAGCAGCTGCCGTATCCCGACGATCGATTTGCCGCCGCCACGGTGGGGTTCGGGGCCCGGAACTTCGCGGACCTGCGGATGGGCCTTGACGAGATGCGACGCGTCGTGGCGCCGGGGGGTCATGTAGTCGTGCTCGAGATCACCACGCCCCGACGACCTCCCTTGTCCAGTTTCTATCGCCTCTGGTTCGATCGGATCGTGCCCGCACTGGGGCGGCTGGCCGGCGACCCGGACGCCTACAGCTACCTGCCCAACTCGGTCAAGCGCTTCCCCGGTCCGAGCGAGCTGGCCGGGGTGATGAGCGACGTCGGCCTCGTGGACATCCGCTACGTGCTCACCGCCGGGGGCATCATCGCCATCCACGTCGGGGCGGTGGCCTGAATGTCCGCGACGGCGACATCGCCGGGGGAGGTTCAGGCGATCCTCGCCCGCGGGGGCGGCCCGCTGCGCGCGCGCATGCTCGCCTGCGAGGAGCGCCTGCGGGGCGTGGTCGGCGAGGCGAGCGGGCCGCTCGCCGCTCAGGCGAGCTCGATCATCGCCGCCGGCGGCAAGCGGCTGCGGCCGCTGCTCGTGCTGCTCTGCGCGCAGGCCGCGGAGGGCACGGGCCCGGGTGGGCCGATCGACGAGGACGCCCTCATTCGCGCGGCGGTCTCGGTCGAGCTCGTCCACAGCGCCACGCTCGTGCACGACGACGTGCTCGACGATGCGCCGCTCCGGCGCGGACGCCCGACGGTGGTGGCGGTCGGCGGGCGCGGCCTGGCCACCGCGGCCGGCGATCTGCTGTTCGCGCGCGCGTTCGCCGAGCTCGTGCGCAGCGGGAGCGGCGCGCAGCTGCAGGCGCTGTCCGATGCGAGCACGGCGCTCGCCATCGGCGAGCTGTACCAGCGCGAGGACGCCTATCGCGTCGACGTTCCGCTCGAGCGCTACCTGGAGCGCTGCGAGCTGAAGACGGCGCGTCTGTTCGAGGCGGCGGCCCGGCTCGGGGTGCTCGCGGTCGCCGGCGATGGCGAGGCTGCGCTGGCCGACGGGCTCGCGCGCTACGCGCGCTCGATCGGGGTCGCCTTCCAGGTGCTCGACGACGTGCTCGATGTGGGCGGGGACGCCGAGCGCACCGGCAAGCGCCGCGGCACGGACCTGCTCGACGGGACGATCACCCTTCCGCTCATCGTCGCGCGCGAGCGCGACCCATCGCTCGCGCGGCTGGACGTCCGCGCCCTCAGCGAGGCCGACGCCGACGCCGTGTGCGAGCGGATCGCCGCGACCGGCGCGCTCGGGGTCGCGCGAGCGCGGGCGCTCGAGATCATCGCGGCGGCGAAGCGCGGGCTGCCCCGGGAGCTGGCGCCGTCCGCGCGCGAGCTGCTGCAGCTCGTGGCCGACGGGGTCGTCGAGCGTTACCGCTGACGGGCTAGAAGTCGGAGGGCTCGATGTGATCGTCGCGCAGGGCGACGATGAAGCGCTCGACGTCGTCGGCCATGTTCGCGCGGGCGAGCTGCTGCAGGTCGCGCAGCAGCACCTCGGCGCCACGATCGAGCTCGAGGTCGAAGCGCTCGACCGATTCCTGGGTGAAGATGCCGACGTCGCTCCACTCGCAGTCGGGGCAGCGCAGGGCCACCTCCCAGTGCTTCGGCCCGGCCTCGGCCCAGTCGACCGGGTACACGAGCTCGCCGGTGCAGCGCGGGCAGATGTGGAGGTCCTCGTCGGGGCGGACCGGCGGCGCGGGAGACTGCGGGCCGTGGGCGGCGGTGAGCTCGATATCGCCCTCGAGCGCCGGGTCCTGCTGGCCGGCGAAATACAAGACCTCGATGATCTTGCCGCTCGGGAGCTGGACCTGGCGGATGTTCTTGGGTGACTCGGAGCTCATTCGTTCTTGGCCTCGACCTGCTCATCGGACAGTCCTCTCCGCTGCTTTAGACGGCCCCGTAATCCTCAACACCTGCTCATACGCGTGAGCCGATTGCGCGCAGGAATGAGCCGTCGTGCGCGCGATCGCGTACAGACGCACGTGATGACCCGGTACCCTCTCGACGGCGGGCCCTGCGCCCCGTCGCTCCGCCCGCAGGCGCCCGAGCGGCGCCCCGTATAAGCCAATGGCCACCGCGATCCGCACCATCGGTCACGACGAGCGGCTCAGCCTCGTTGACCATCTCGACGAGCTCCGCACGCGGTTGTTCGTGTGCCTGGCGGCACTGATCGTCGCCTTTGGCATCTGCTTCTGGCAGAACCACGCGCTCCTGCGCATCATCAATAAGCCGCTCGTGGCGCAGACGTCCAAGCAGGTGGCCAAGGGCGAGGGGGTCAACGGCCAGACCGCGCTCGCCCAGCAGGGGCTGCTCGGTGTGGCGGCCACCGACGAGCGCCTGTTCACCGCGCTCGCGACCGATTCGGGCCTCTCCCCGGCGGCGCGCGCTCAGCTGCGGGCGGCCGCCGTGGCGGACGCGCTCGCGGTGCGGAAGGTGCCCCGGATCCCGCAGGGCGACAAGCCGGTGACGCTCGGGATCGGCGAGCCGTTCACGGCGACCCTCTCGGTCACCTTCGTGTTCGCCGCGATCCTCGCGCTGCCGGTCATCCTGTTCGAGCTCTACGGGTTCGTGCTGCCCGCGTTCAGTCCGCGTGAGCGGCGGATCGCCCTGCCGCTCATGCTCTCGATCCCGATCCTGTTCATCATCGGGGTCTTCTTCGGCTACTTCGTCGTGCTGCCGGCGGCGGTGCGCTTCTTCCAGAACTTCAACAGCAGCCAGTTCAACATCCTCGTGCAGGCGAACCAGTACTACAAGTTCGCCGCCACGATCCTGCTCGCGATGGGCCTCGTCTTCCAGGTGCCCGTCGGGATCCTCGGGGCGACACGGGCCGGCATCGTCACGCCGAAGGCCCTCGCCCGCAACCGCCGCTACGCGCTCGTGGCCTGCGCGGCCGTGGCCGCGTTCCTCCCCGGCGACTTCGTCACGCTGATGCTCGAGACGGTTCCGCTATATCTCTTGTTCGAGGTCAGTATCCTGCTCGCTTCGATAGTCGCCCGGCGCGACGTGAAGCGAGAAGCGCGCGAAGCGCAGGAGCGGGCGACGAGGAACGCCGCGGCGGCAGCCGGGCCGGCCTCTCAGCCCGAAACCCCCGTGACGAGCACCCCGACAACCAACCAACCCGCGAACCCGTCCGTGCAGCAGATCATCGATCACGTGGACGAGCGGCTCTCCGACTGATGCTCTTCGATCTGAGGGGTCGAGGGCGGCGGCGGACGGTCCAGGGCATCTACCTCGGTCTGGCCCTGCTGATGGGCGTCGGTCTGGTCGGGTTCGGGATCGGCGGCGGCTTCGGCGGCACCGGCATCTTCAACGCCCTGACCAACACGGGCGGCTCGGCGAGCGCGAGCTTCTCCGCGGAGATCTCCAAGGACCGCAAGGCGATCGCGGCGAACCCGCAGAACGTGTCCGCCTACGGCTCGCTGGTGAGCGACCTCTTCCGCCAGTCGGGCGCCGGCAACAACTACAACACCACGCTGGGCGAGTTCACGACGGCGGCGCGCCCGACGCTCAATGAGCTCTCGCAGGCCTGGCTGCAGTACCTCACGGTCAACCCCAACAACCCGGACCCGGCGCTCGCGGCCGACATGGTGCAGATCTACGGCCCGTCCAACAACGCGCTGAACGAGCCCAAGAACGCGCTCGAGGCCGAGCAGATCGTGATCAACAACAAGCCGACGCCGGCCTTCTCCGATTACGAGGCGCTCGCGCTCTTCGCATTCGCGGCCCACAACACGCGTGAGGGCGACCTCGCCGCGGCCAAGGCGGTCGACCTCGCGCCGACCGCCCAGCAGTCACAGCTTCGTACGGAGCTGAAGGCGATCAAGGCGAACCCGAGCCTGCTGACCCAGGCGTCCAGCCAGCCGCAGGAGACCGGGCCACAGACCTTCTCGGTGCCTTCCTCGGCGGCCGCGCCGACCGGCACGGCGACCGGGTCGCCCAGCGGGACGACGAAGTAGGCGCTCGGGCGCCGGAGGGGCGTTTCGGGGCGCCTCGGCGCGTTTCGGCGCCTGGGCCCCGGAAGGGGTGGCGCGGGTGGGCGGCATCGCACGTCGCGCGCTCGACGCCGCGGCGAGGGTCCGGGCGGCGGCGTGGCGCGGGTCGGCGGCATCGCACGTCGCGCGCTCGACGCCGAACGACGTCGCGGCGAGAGTCGGGGCGGGGATTCGGCTGCGCCGCGGGTTGGCCGGGCGCGGTGGCCGGTGGCGCGTGCCTGCGTGGCGCCTGGCCGGTGCCGCGTGGCCAGCGTGGGCTCGCGGCTCGCGGCTCGCGGCTCGTGGCGCGTGGCGCGTGGCGCGTGGCCGAGGGTCACGTGACGGTGACAGATGCGCCCAGCGGGTCACGCTGCGCGTCTGCCGTGTAGCGGAGCTGTGACGGGAGTGTGCCGCCTGTCGGTCACGGCGACCGCGCCGCGAGGGGTGTGGTCCCGAATGCACACTATGCGGGCTCTAACGCGTCACACCCCCGCCGGCGTGTGACGCGACGGTGACAGATGCGCCAGGCGGGTCACGCTGCGCGTCGGCCGCGTAGCGAAGCTGTGGCGCGAGTGTGCCGCCGTCGGTCGCGGCGACCGCGCCGCGAGGCCGCGGCGTCGCGGCGACCGCGCCGCGAGGCCGCGGGCCGACCGGTCGGCCCGGCGCCGCTACCGGACCACCTTCTCCGCTGCACCTCCCGGAGAGCACGATCGCTGGTCCACGGCCGGCAGGCGTCGGCTAGAATCGTGACGTCGCCGGCCGGCGCACCCGCCGGCGCCCGTGCGGGCCGTTAGCTCAACTGGCAGAGCAGGGGCCTCTTAAGCCCAAGGTTGTAGGTTCGATTCCTACACGGCCCATTCGTTCGGAAGGTCCTGGAAATGGGGTGGCTCGGGGTTCCCTGGCCTGAGCAGGATCTTCGGCCTTGGGTTTTCCGGGCCCAATGTTCGGACCGACCGCGGCGCCGCAAACCTGCTGCTAACCGGTTCCTTCGTCGCCGGATGGCGCGAGCCTTGGGTTTCTGGAGCGGTCTGGGACACGACGGTCGCGTGCATGTCCCCCGGCGGCGGGCGCCCAGCGGGCGCGCACAGGGTGGTCGTTTGCCGGGCGCCTTCGCGCCCTAATCGCCGTCTGGCTCTGAGGGTGGGGGAGGGCACGGCCGCCGGGATCGGTGTGGCCGCGCGCGGACACGGTGGCGCTGCCTCGCGTCCGTGCTCGGGAACATTTCCGCGCGCGCGAAGCGGCGCAGTGTGGGGCGATTCGCTTCGCCGCGCCAAGAGTTTCTGCATAAACGCTTGAGTATTTGATACAAGTCTCGGCCACTGGGGCTGTGTCGGACCGGGGGGCCGGTGGCGCAGCTATGGATGGCGAGCGTTTGGTGGGGCCGGCATGGGCGGTTGGCGTGGCGCTGTACGTGCGTGGGGCGGCGCGGGCGGTCGTGTGCCCGTTGCCGTGGCGCTGTTGCTTGTTGGCCTGCTGGGGGTTGCGCTGATGGCGGCCGTGGGGGCTGGCGGCGCTGGCGGGACGCAGCCCTACGCGACTTATGAGAGCACCGTGGCGGGGGATGGGCCGGCGCATCAGTACCGCTTCGATGACGCATCGGGCTCAAAGACGCTGGCCGACTCGGCGGGATCGCTGACGGGGTCGGTGACATCGATCACGCTGGGTGGCTCGGGGCCGTTCACGGGTGCGCACGCGGGGTCGTTCAGTGGTTCGTCGTCGGCGTCGTTTGCGTCGAGTCCGCTGGCGGGGGATGCGGCGTTCAGCGCCGAGGCGTGGGTGGATTGGTCGGGTGGTTCGTCGTTTGGGCAGCCGATTTTCGATTTCTGGTCGGGCGGCACGAACTGGTTGAGCTTGACGCCGGCGTCGTTGGCGTCGGGGCACCCGTTGGCGTTTGAGATCAGCACGACGGCGGGCGCGACCGCGACCGTGACCGCGCCTGAGCTCGCGGCGAGCACGTGGGAGTACGTCGCGGTGACCGAGACCGGCGGAGTGTTGACGTTGTATGTCAATGGCAAGCAGGTCGGCCAGACGACCGGGGTGACATTGACGCCGTCCTCGCTGGGCTCGACGACCAGCAACTTCTTCGGCAAAGGGCCGCTCTCGACGATTCCGAATTTCAAGGGCAGCTTGAGCAACGTGGCGTTCTATGCGAAGGCGCTGTCGGCGGCGCAGGTGCTGGCGCATTACAACGCCGGCGAGTTCCCGGTCAACAGCAGCGTCCCGACGATCTCGGGCACCGCGAAGGACGGCCAGACCCTGACCGCGGCGACCGGGACGTGGACGGGAGTCCCGACGATCACGTATGCGTATCAGTGGGAGCGCTGTAACACCTCGGGCGCGAGCTGCGCGAGCATCAGCGGCGCGACGGCGTCGACGTACAAGCTCACCCCGGCGGATGTCGGCTCGACGCTGGTGGTTGCGGTGACGGCGACGAATAGCGCGGGGACGGGATCGGCGGTGTCGGTGGCGACCGCGACGGTGACCGCGCTGGCGCCGGCGAACACGGCGGTCCCGACGATCACGGGATCGGCGAAGGAGGGCCAGCTGCTCTCGGCGAGCACCGGAACGTGGACGGGCACCCCGCCGCTGACCTACACCTATCAGTGGGAGGCGTGCAACACCTCCGGCGCGAGCTGCGCGAGCATCAGCGGTGCGACCGCGTCGACGTACCGGCTGGTCAGCGCGCAGGTCGGCAAGACCCTGAAGGTGATCGTGACGGCCACCAACGCGGGCGGGAACGCGAGCGCGACGTCGGCGGCGACGGCGACGGTCACTACCGGTGCGCCGGTGAACGTGACGCTGCCGGCGATCACGGGGACCGCGAAGGATGGGCAGACGTTGACGGCGAGCACCGGGACGTGGGCCGGCACCGCGACGATCACCTACACCTACCAGTGGCAGTCGTGTAACGGCACGGGTGGGAGCTGCGCGAACATTTCCGGCGCGACGAGCAGCACGTTCGTGTTGGGCCCGTCGAACGTCGGCAGCACGTTGCAGGTCGTCGTGACCGCCAAGAACTCGATCGGTTCGACCAACGCGACGTCGCCGATCACCGCGGTCGTGGTCGCGCAGGCCCCGGCGAACACGGTGCTGCCGGTGATCTCCGGGACCGCGACGGCCGGTTCGACGCTCTCGTCGACTACCGGGACGTGGACGGGCACTCCCCCGCTGACGTACGCCTATCAGTGGCAGAGCTGCAGCAGCCTGGGCAGCTCGTGCGCGAACATCGCTGGCGCGACGTCATCGTCGTACACGCTGCAGCCCTCCGACGTCGGGAACACGGTGCGCGTCGCGGTCACGGCGAGCAACAGCGCGAACACCTCTTCGCCGGCGTACTCGACCGTGAGCGCGATCGTGACGGCGGTGGCGCCGGCGAACACGGCGCTTCCGGTGATCTCAGGGACCGCGCAGGATGGGCAGACGCTCAGCTCGACCACGGGGACGTGGTCGGGCACCCCGCCGCTGAGCTACGCGTATCAGTGGGAGAGCTGCGACAGCAGCGGCGCGGGCTGCGCCAGCATCAGCGGCGCGACCGCATCGACGTTCACGCTCACCCCGGCGTACGTAGGCGACACCCTGAGGGTCGTCGTGACGGCGTCTAACGCGGCAAACGAGCCCGTGCCGGCGACGTCGGTGGCGACCGCCCAGGTCGCCGCGGCGCCACCCGTGAACACCGCGCCGCCGGTGATCTCCGGGATCGCGCAGGACGGGCAGACCTTGAGCTCGAGCACGGGCTCGTGGACCGGGACCCCACCGCTGAGCTACGCGTATCAGTGGCAGTCCTGCAACAGCACGGGCGGCGGCTGCGCGAACATCTCCGGCGCGGCCGAGTCGACGTTCACGCTGACGCCGGCCTACGTCGGCGAGACGGTGCGGGTGCTCGTGACGGGGTCGAACTCGGCCAACCAGCCGGCGTCGGCGACATCGGTGGCGACCGCCGAGGTTGCGGCGGCGCCGCCGGTGAACACGGCGGTTCCGGTGATCTCCGGGACGGCACGGGATGGGCAGACGTCGAGCTCGAGCACGGGGTCGTGGTCGGGCACCCCGCCGTTCTCCTACGCCTATCAGTGGGAGAGCTGCAACGGCAGCGGGGCGGGCTGCTCGAACATCAGCGGTGCGACCGCGTCGACATTCACGCTGACCCCGGCGTATGTGGGCGACACCCTGCGGGTGATCGTGACGGCGTCTAACGCGGCCAACCAGCCGGCGTCGGCGACGTCGGTGGCGACCGCCCAGGTCGCGGCGGCGCCGCCGGTGAACACGGCGCTGCCGGTGATCTCCGGGACGGCGCAGGATGGACAGACCTTGAGCTCGAGCACGGGCTCGTGGACCGGGACCCAACCGCTGACCTACGCGTATCAGTGGCAGTCCTGCAACGGCACGGGCGGCAGCTGCTCGGACATCAGTGGCGCGACCGCGTCGACGTTCATGCTGACGCCGGCCTACGTCGGCGAGACGTTGCGGGTGGTCGTGTCGGCGTCGAACGCGGCCAACCAGCCGGCGTCGGCGACGTCGGTGGCGACCGTCCAGGTCGCGGCGGCGCCGCCGGTGAACACGGCGGTTCCGGTGGTCTCCGGGACGGCGCAGGATGGGCAGACGTTGAGCTCGAGTCCGGGCTCGTGGACCGGGACGCCGCCGTTGAGCTATGCGTATCAGTGGCAGTCGTGCAATGGCACGGGCGGCGGCTGCTCGAACATCTCGGGCGCGACGAGCTCGACCTACCAGCTGGGTCCCGGCAATGTCGGCACGGCATTGCGTGTCGTGGTCACGGCGTCGAACGCGGCTAACCAGCCGGTGTCGGCGACGTCGGTGGCGACCGCCCAGGTTGCGGCGGCGCCGCCGGTGAACACGGCGCTTCCGGTGATCTCCGGGACGGCGCAGGATGGGCAGACGTTGAGCGCGAGTCCGGGGTCGTGGACCGGGACCCTGCCGTTGAGCTATGCGTATCAGTGGCAGTCGTGCAATAGCACGGGCGGTGGCTGCTCGAACATCGCGGGCGCGACGGCGTCGACGCTGACGCTCGCCGCCGCCCAGGTTGCTGGCACGGTCCGCGTCACGGTCACGGCGAACAACGCCGCCAACCAGCCGGTGTCGGCGACGTCGTTGGCGAGCGGTGTCGTCGCTGCGGTCGCGCCGTCGAACAGCCAGTTGCCACAGATCAGTGGCACGTCGGAGCAGGGCCAGACGCTGACAGCCACCACGGGGTCGTGGTCGGGCACCCCGCCGCTGACCTACGCCTACCAATGGGAGGACTGCGACGCGACCGGCGCCAACTGTTTGAGCATCGCCGGGGCGACCAGCTCAACCTATGTCGCTGGCCCCGGTGATGTCGGCAGCGAGCTGCGCGTCGCAGTCACCGCGACCAACACCGCCAATCAGCCGGTCCCCGCCACCTCGGCGGCGACCACGGTGGTGACCGGGCCGCCCGTGAACACCGCACCGCCCGTCATCAGCGGCACCGCCCAAGACGGCGCCACGCTCAGCGCGTCATCCGGGACGTGGTCGGGCACGCAGCCGATCACCTACAGCTACCAATGGCAGACCTGCGACGGCAACGGGCAGAACTGCGCCAACATCCCCGGCGCCACCAGCCCAACGCTCGCACTGAACCCGGCAGACGTCGGCAGCACCCTCCAGGTCGTCGTCACAGCCCAGAACACAGTGGCATCCACGCCTGCGACCTCCTCGATCACGTCGGCGGTGACCCCCGAGGGCCCGGCTAACACCAGCCCGCCCACGATCACCGGCGCCGCGATGGCCGGATCATCGCTGTCGGCAACGACTGGGTCGTGGACCGGCACGCCACCCCTGACCTACGCCTACCAGTGGCAGGCGTGCGATCAGAGCGGAGCGAACTGCTCAAACATCGATGACGCGACCGGCACGACGCTCACGCTAGCCGGCGCAGAGGCCGGCGAGACGATCCGTGTCGTTGTCACGGCCTCAAACGCGGCGGCGCAGCCGGTGTCGGCGACCTCGGCGGCGAGCGGGATTGTCGCGGCGTCGGGACCGGTCAACACCGAGGCGCCGCGGATCGTCGGCACCGCAGTGGATGGCCAGACGCTCGCCGCGAGCAACGGTCTGTGGGCTGGCCCATCGCCGCTCAGCTACGCCTATCAGTGGCAGGACTGCGACGCGACGGGCAACAGCTGCACGCCGATCCCCGGTGCGACGGCGGCGACGTACACGCTGACCGACAGCGACCTGGCGTCCACGATCGACGTCGTGGTCACCGCCAGCAGCGCGACGGGAGCGACGCCTCAGGCCTCGGCACCGACGGCGACGGTCACCGGCGCGACCGCGACGAATTCGCAGCCACCGACGATTTCCGGCGCCGCCCAGGACGGACAGACGCTCACGGCCGACCCGGGATCCTGGAGCGGCCCTCCCACGCCGAGTCTGTCCTACCAGTGGCAGGACTGCGATACGACCGGCGCAAACTGCACAAACATTGCCGGCGCCACGAGCGCGACCTACACGCTGGCAGACGGTGACGTCGGCTCGACCGTCGAGGTCGCGGTCACCGCCACGAACGTCGCCGGCGCGACCACAACCACCTCGCAGCCGACCGACGTCGTCACTCCGGTCGCCGCTGGCCCCGTCAACACCGCGCCGCCGGTGATCTCCGGCACGCCCCAAGACGGCGAGACGCTGAACGCCTCAACCGGCGAGTGGTCGGACAGCTCGCCGATCACCTACAGCTATCAGTGGCAGCGCTGCGATACCACCGGCGCAAACTGCAGCGCGATCGCCGGGGCGGCGTTGTCGAGCTATACGCTCTCGTCGGCGGACGTGGGGAGCACGCTGGAGGTAGTGGTCACCGCGAGCGACTCGTCGGGCAGCACGTCGATCACGTCGGCCCCATCGGTGGCGGTCGCCGGGGTCGCTCCGTCGAACTCGACGATTCCCACGATCTCCGGCACCCCCCAGGCCGGTCAACCGCTGACCGCCAACCCAGGCGACTGGGCCGGCAGCACACCGCTCGACTTCGCCTACCAGTGGGAGACCTGCGACCCGCTCGGTCAGACGTGCGTACCGATCGACGGGGCGACGAGCGCGACGTACACGCCGGCAAGCGCGGACGTCGCAAGCACGCTGCGGGTGCAGGTCGCGGCCACCAACGCGGCGGGGACAGCCTCGGCCAGCTCATACCCGAGCGCCGCGGTGCTCGCCGCCGAGGCCGTGTCCGCGCCGGCGTCCACGAGCGCCCCGGCGATTCTCGGCCTCGCCCAGTCCGGCGAGACCCTGTGGGCCACCGTCGGGTCATGGAGCAGCGCCAGCACCGTGACGTACTCCTATCAGTGGCTCAGCTGTGACGCGCAGGGAAACAACTGCTCGGCGATCGCGGGCGCCACCGGATCCTCCTACCAGCTGACAGCGGCAGACACCGGCACCACGGTCGCCGTGACGGTGACGGCGAGCAATCCTGCCGGCGCGGCAAGCGCGAGCTCTACAACGACCGCGGTGATCGCCGCCGCGGCACCGCTCAACACGGTGCCTCCGGCGATCACCGGAACGCCCGACGTCGGACAGACGCTGACCGTCAGCGACGGGACGTGGGCGAGCCAACTCCCGCTGAGCTTCAGCTACCAGTGGGAGAGCTGTGACCCGACCGGCGTCACCTGCGTGATCCTCCCCGGCGCGACCAGCGCGTCGTACACGCTGCAGAACAGCGACGGCTCGAGCGTCCTCGCCGTGATCGTGACGGCGAGCAACGCAAGCGGCGCCAGCAACTACACAGCCACGTCCATCGGCGTGGTACTCGGCGGCGCCGTCGACGGACCGGTACTCCAGCAGGCGCCGTCCATCGGCGGCACCGCGCAAGACGGCCAGACCCTCACGGCCGACCCCGGCCAGTGGACCGCGACCGGCACCGCCACGTACGCCTACCAGTGGGACAGCTGCGACGACACCGGCGCCAACTGCACGCCCCTGACGGGCGAAACCAACCCGACCTACACGGCCAGTGACAGCGATGTCGGTAACACGCTCGTGGTCGTCGTCACCGCCACCGACCAGACTGGCAGCACGCAGGCCGCCTCGTCAGCCAGCGCGGTGATCGCCGCGACGCCGCCAGAGCTCGTATCGGCGCCTTCGATCAGTGGGGCGGCTCAGGCCGGCCAGGCTCTTGTCGTCGACCTGGGGACCTGGACCGGCAGCAATCTCGCCTACGCGGTCCAGTGGGAGAGCTGTGACGCGAGCGGCACCAACTGCACCGATATCCCAGGCGCGACCGACCTCGAGTACGACCCGCTCTCATCCGACGTCGGAAGCACGCTGATAGCCAGCGTCACCGCGAGCAACACACTGGGCACGATCACGTCAACCACCGCGCCGAGCCCCGTGATCGCAGCGGCCGCGACGCTGACCGAGACCACACCGCCATCGATCTCCGGGCTCGCGCAGCAGGGACAGACCCTGACCGCCAACCCGGGAGCCTGGACCGACAGCGGCAGCATCAGCTACAGCTATCAGTGGCAATCCTGCGACCCGCTGGGCCAGAACTGCCAGCCGATCACCGGCGCAACCGGGCAAACCTACGCCGCGGGCGCCAGCGACGTCGGAGCAACGCTGGCCGTTACGGTCACGGCGACCGCCGCCGACGGCTCGCTTGCCGACACCTCCCCGGCGACCCAGCCGGTCGCCAGCGCCGGCGCGCCGCTCAACAATGCGCCACCCTCGATCAGCGGCACACCGGCAGCCGGATCGACGCTCACCGCATCGCCGGGCACCTGGACGAACGCCGATCCCAGCAGCTACACCTACCAGTGGGAGAGCTGCGACCCGACGGGCAGCAACTGCAGCGCGCTCGCCGGCGCCACCTTCGCGACCTACACCCCAACACTGGATGATGTCGGCTCGACGCTGATCGTCGTTGTCACCGACGCCAACGCGTCGGCGAGCAGCAGCGCCTACTCGCCCCCAAGCGGCCAAATCCAGAACGTCGACCTGGCAAACACCGCGATCCCCACGATCGCCGGCACCGCGCAGCAGAGCCAAACCCTGACCGCCAGCACCGGCACCTGGACGGCCCCCGGAACCCCAAGCTACGAGTACGAGTGGCAACGCTGCGACACACAAGGCCAGAACTGCTCACCGCTGGGCACGTGGAGCACCGACGCGACCTACACGCCGGTGGCAGGCGACATCGCCTCGACCCTGCGGGTCGAGGTCAACGCCACCATCACCGGCACCACGGACACACTCAACGGCTACGTCGACTCGGACCCGACACCGATCGTGACGCCGCCACCGTCACAACCCGTGCCAACCCAATCGCCCGCGCTGTCCGGAAACCCGGTCGACGGACAGCCGATCTCGGTCACGACGGGCTCGTGGACCGGCGCGCCGACCATCACGTACGCCTACCAGTGGCAGGACTGCACCAGCGCAGACGTGGCATGCCAAGCAATCCCGGGCGCCACGAGCGCGACCTACACTCCCGCCGACAGCGACATCGGATCGATCCTGCAGGTCGTCGTCACCGCCAGCAACTCGGTCGGCAGCGCCACGGCAACCGTCTCGAGCAGCTCGCCGGTCGCGCCCGCGGCCCCGGCGGTCCAGACCTACCCGACGCTATCGGGTCAGGTCGTCGACGGTCAGACGCTGTCAGCGAGTCCGGGCTCCTGGAGCGGGACCGCGCCGATCACCTACGCCTATCAGTGGCAGGACTGCAACGCCAGCGGCGCGCAATGCCAAAACATCGGCGGAGCTACGTCGAGCAGCTACAACGCCACCGACAGCGATGTCGGGTCGGTGCTCGCGGTCGTGGTTACCGCCACGAATACGGCTGATAGCGCGACCGCGACGGCGTACAGCGACGGCGTGGTGGTGCAGGCCGCGCCGCAGCCGCTCACTGAGCCAACGCTGTCCTCGGATCTGGCGGTGGTTGGGCAGCCGGTCACCGTGAGCGCGGGGACGTGGAGCGGTCTTGAGCCGATCACCTACAGCTACCAGTGGCAGGACTGCAACCTTCAGACCTTCGCCTGCCAGAACATCGCGGGCGCAACCAGCGCGACCTACACGCCGACGCCGAGCGATCTTGGCCAGATCCTGGCCGTGAACGTGACGGCAACCAACGCTGCGGGCAGCAACATAAACGGCAACGGGCTCGGCCCGGTCGGCTCCACCGACCAGCAGCCACCGCTCGGGCTCTTCTTGCCGGGCCCATCCGGCGATTCGGTCGTTGGCGCCACCCTCAGCGTCCAGGCAGGCTACTGGAACGGCAGCGCGCCGATCACCTACACCTATCAGTGGCAGGACTGCGACAGCAACGACAGCAACTGCACCGACATCCCAGGCGCCACCGGCTCTTCGTACACGGTCACCGACAACGACATCGGGCAGACCGTCCAGATTGTCACTACGGCTACGAACGCCTACGGCACCTTCACCGCGCAGGGCAGCCCAAGCGGCGTCATCACCACCAGCCCGCCGAACAACACCGCCCCGCCCACCATCGGCGGCACACCACAGCTCGGGCAGACGCTGACCGCCAGCCCAGGGGCCTGGGAGGGCAGCTCGGACATCACCTACGCCTACCAGTGGCAGGACTGCGACAGCAACGGCAACAACTGCGCGCCGATCCCCGGCGCCACCAGCGCGACCTACACGGTCGGCCTCGGTGACCTGACCAACACGCTGCAGGTCATCGTCACCGCGACCAGCTCGCTGGGCTCCAGCCCGGTCGCCTCCGCGGCCACCACAGCCGTGCCCGGCGTTGCCCCTGCGAACACCGTCCCGCCGTCGATCACCGGCACGCCCCAGGACGGCCAAACTCTGACCGCCGACCCAGGGTCGTGGACGAACGCCGCCAGCTACTCCTACCAGTGGCTGCGCTGCGACATGACCGCAAGCACCTGCGTGCCGATCGCGGGCGCCACCGGCGCGACCTACCAGGCCTCCGGCGATATCGGCGACACGCTGGAGGTGCTCGTAACCGCGATGAACAACGCGGGGTCGACCGAGGCCACGTCAACCGCGACCGGTCTTGTCGCCGGGCAGCCTCCGCTGCTGAGCGGACAGCTCGGCGTCCCGGCAACGCCGCTTGGCGGGCAAACGCTTCAGATCAGCGACGAGCACGGCTGGGCCGGTGACGGGACGCTGAGCGACAGCTTCCAGTGGCAGCGCTGCGACGCCAGCGCCAATGACTGCGCGGCGATCCCCGAAGCGACCGCCGACACCTACACCGTCACCGACGCCGACCTCGGCTCGACGCTCGAGGTCACAGAGACCGTGACCAGCCAGTGGGGCACGACGACCGCGACGAGCCCGCCCAGCGGTGCGGTCTCGGCAGGCCCCATCTACATCACCGGGAGCGCCGTCCCGGGCGCGCAGCTCAGCATCCAGGGCGCCCCGGCCGGCGGCCAAGGCCCCATCACCCCGACCTACCAGTGGCAGGACTGCAACAACAGCGGCCTCCAATGCACCGACATCACGGGAGCCACAACAAGCACCTACCAACCCACGGAGGGCGACGTCGGGCACAGCGTGGGCGTGCTGGTGACCTACACCAACCAGACTGGCAGCACGACGGCGCACACCTACTCCGCCACCGTCACCGACGCCCTACCCTCCGCGCCCTCCGGACTCGTTCTCAACGAGAACGCCGCGCAGGTCGGCGACACGCTCACCGCCAGCGGCTGGCAGGGCAGCACCCCGATGAGCATCACCTACACCTGGACCGGCTGCGATCAACCCGGCAGTGGCTGCACAACCCTCGCCAACACCAGCAGCTACACCGTCCAGCCCAGCGACCAGGGCACCTACATCACCGTCACCGAGACGGCAACCAACGCCCTGGGAACCAGCACGCTCACCACGAGCCCCGCACAGGTCACCACGAGCGCCGCGGCACCCAGCGCCTATAGCGCCCCGACAATCAGCGGCGTCCCTCGCGATGGACAGACCCTCACCGCCAGCACCGGCGGCTGGTACAACAACCCGACGAGCTTCACGTATCAATGGAGCGACTGCGTGGTGGACGGCTCTGGCGGCTGCGTTCCGATCGCCGGAGCGACGGGCGCCACGTACCAGGCGACCTCGCTCGACGATAGCTGGGGCCTCCAGGTCACCGTCACCGCGACCAACGCCAACGGCAGCGCCAGCGCAACCTCGCGCGGTCTGGCGCAAGTCCAGGGGATACCCCCGACCAATGTGAGCCTGCCGAGCATCACCGGCGCTACGGTCGCCGGGTCCGACCTGACCGCCGACCCGGGTCAATGGACCGGCAATTCCTACCCGGGCGACAACCTCCCCCTCTACGCCTACCAGTGGGAGCTCTGCGACGGCAACGGAGCCAACTGCAGCGTCGTGACCGGCCCACTATCTGACCTCGGGCAATACACGCCGACCACCGCACAACTCGGCGACACCTTGCGGGTCGCCGTTACGACCAAGAGCCCCGCGGAGGAGACCTACGAGTACCCCCAGTACGACATCGCGTCCGCCACAGCGGTATCGCCGCCCACGGCGCCCATTGGCACCCCCACCGCGCCCACCAACCTAACCGCGCCCACAATCCAGGGCACGCCACAAGACGGTTCGGTGATCACCGTTACCAACGGCACCTGGTCGGGCAGCACCACGATCACCTACACCTACAACTGGGAAAGCTGCGACGCTGACGGCAACAACTGCACCGCGCTCTACCCGCCCGGAACGATTCCTCAGCTGCAGCTGACCAGCCAACAGGTCGGACAGACCTTCCGTGGCGTCGTGACCGCCACCAACGCCGCGGGAACCGCGCAGGCAGCGACCGATCCCTTCACCGTAGAGCCCCCGCCGATCCCCACGCTCCTCCCCGGCGGAGTAACTCTGAGCTCGGTCGGCTCCGTGCTGTCGCCGATGTATCCGATCGATACGGGCTGGAACATCGCCGCCAGTGCGGCGTGGAACGGTGATCCCACCGCGTACAGCTACCAATGGCTGGATTGCGACCCCACGATCACCGACCCCAACACCAACAACCCGATCTGCCTCCCCATCCCCGGCGCGACCGCCGCCACCTACACCACCACCGCGACCGACGTCGGATACGAGCTCGCGGTCACCGAGACCGCCAGCAATCAAACCGGGAGCAGCAGCGCCACCTCGACGCCGATACCCGTCACCACGCCCCTGACCCAAACCGGCCCGACCTACCTCGATGACGAGGAAATCGGCCCGGGACCGCCGACCTATCTCGGCCCCGCCATCGTCGGTGCCCAGATCACCGCACAGCCCCTCGTCTCGCAGGCGCCGTCGTCCCAGACCGCCGGCACGACCTACCAATTCACGCTCCCCGACGGGACCGTCCTGCAGAACGGCAGCAACCCAACGCTCGTCATCCCACAATCTGCGCTCGCGCAGGCGATCACCATCACCGAAAGCACCGTCTTCCTGCGCAGCGACGGGCAGCCGCTCAACGTGCCTGGCTACGGCACGACCGTCCAGCTCACCGCGACCACGGCCACCGTGGCTCTGCCCCCGACGCCGACCATCAGCGGCAACCCGATCGTCGGGAGCACCTACACGGCGGACGCCGGTAACTGGCCCAGCGCTGCCGGCGGCGCGCCGCTCAGCTACCAGTGGCAAGACTGCAACACCGACGGCCAGGCCTGCACGAACATCGCCGACGCGACCAGCGAGACCTACACGCCAGTCCCCACCGACGTAGGGCAAGTGATCCGTGTCGTCGTCACCGCCGGCACAGCGCCGGACAGCTACTCCATGCCGTCGGAGCCATCGGCCACGATCCTGAGCGCCGATGCCCCACAGAACACCAGTGCCCCGACCATCACGGGAACGCCCACCGCCCTGCAGACCCTCACCGCGAGTACAGGCGACTGGAGCGGCGACCAACCGATCACCTACACCTACCAGTGGCAGGCCTGTGATGACCTGGATGGCACGTGCGAGAACGTCGGCGATGGTCCTACATACGTGCCCGAGGACAGCGATGTCGGTCAGAACATCCAGGTCGTAATCACCGCGAGCAACGGCGCAGGGTCAGTTGCGGCGACATCGACGCAGACCACTGCGGTCGCGGCCGAGCCTGCGCCTCAGAACATCGAATTGCCGACGCTGGCGATGCTTGGGCCAGCGACCGACGCCGCGACGTTCAGCACGGACGGCGGACAGTGGGACAACCTCCCCGCCGGTTCGGTCCCCGACGACGTGCAGTACCAATGGCAGACATGTGATCCGACGGGTGCCACCTGCAGCGATATCACCGGCGAGACGGCGCAAGCCTTCGACGCTACGAGTGCCCACGACGGACAGCGCATCCGCGTAGTGACCACCGTGCAGAACATCTCGGGCACGGCGACTGCCGCGTCGCCGCTCAGCCCGCCTTTGCAAGCGAGCACAGCCACGTTGATCGGCAAGCTCGTCTACGTCGACCAGGCGGGCACGGGCCTGTACGTTGCCAACGGGGATGGGAGCGATCCGACCGAAATCAGCGATTGCACCCACCTGACGTTGACGGGCCTCGGCGATGCGCTGGACAACACCGGCAGCTGCCAATTCCACCAGCCGGTTGTTAGCGCTAACGGGCAGATGATCGCCGTCACCGTGATCCCTGACAGCTTCGCAAACTGCAGCGACGTGCCGTGTGGGCTTGCTGGCGACGACATTGTCACGATGAACCTCGATGGCACGGATGCTCAGCAGCTCCCGTTCAACGGCGACAAGCCTGCGTGGACACCGGATGGCACGGCGCTGATATATACCGGCCTTGCCGCGGCGGGAGGCACCCAGCCGAACGGATTCACACCCGACACACAGCTGTACACCACATACCTTGCGGACCCGGCAGCTAGCAATGCCCCGGTGGCGATGCCCGCAGGAACCGTGAGCACCGACGCGGGCTACTTCTCGGCCGACGGGCTCTCGCTGACCTATAGCGCCCTCACGGCGGCGAGCCAATGGGTCCTCTACAGCGCGAACCCCGACGGGAGCGACCCCGAGCCCGTTCCAGGCGCACCTGTGTCGGGCCAACCACAGGCCGCCTCGTTCGCTCCCGGTGGCCAAAGCGTGCTGTACTCAGCTCCTGCCGGGCAACCTGATGAGTTCGGGTTCACGTTCAACGGCGTCTATGAGCAAGACATCGATCCGGGTCCGCCCACGCTCATCACCCCGCCCAACGCGACGGATGTCGACTACCATGCCATCGCGGTCCTGCCCGATGGAAGCGTACTCGCAACCAAGCGCACCGTCACCGTCGTGCTCTCGAGTGGCGGCGGCGTCTCACTCGCTTATGGACCGACCATCCCGTGCGCGATCACACCTGTGGATGCAGCGTGCGCTCCGGCAGGCAGCCTGCCTACCAACCTCAGCGACCTTCAGGTCGGCATCGGGACCGACTACGGTGCCGGTCAGCCCGGAGGGCCCGCGAGCGGGCCGCCCGGATCGCTGCCAAGCCCGGCCCCACCTGCACCGCCAGGCTCCTCTCCGTCACCCTTGGGGCCGGTCGGCTGGGCGCTGAAGCGAGACGACGTAGGCATCAACGACCGAGACATCAGGTTCACAACACGACTGCCGTCGCCTCCAGCAGCGCCAGTACCACCTGAACCGGAGGAAGAGCAAAAGCTGAGCAACGACCTGCACGCGCTCTGGACGGCACGGAACGCATTCGAAGCGCAGTACACACAATCAACTTGGACTACCTTTCTTACTGCCTACAACGCGCTCGCTCGCGAACTCGGCAACGCGCAACTCGACGTCGACGCCGACCCGCAGCACTTCACGTCTGTTTACAGCTATTACAACACCCAGCACGAACTGGTCAAAGGAGAGGTCGTCCTGTTTATCGGCGGCCGGGACGCCAAGCATCTCGTCGCAGAGAAGGTCTTCCCCACCCCACCCCCCGACGGGGATTACGACACCGTCTACGGGGACCTCGCCGCGCGTGCCATAGAAACGCAGAAGCTAACGGGTCCCGCGGTGGACGCCTTCCTCAACGAAAACGTCATTGCCCTCGACTACGCGACCAGGGCCTATCTAGACCTCTTGCCGGGCGCACCGACCAGCCTGAGCGGCGCCGATATCATCGCGGGCGGAGTCAACGATGCGGACGTGCAGAATCTGGTCGTCAGCCTCTATCGACCAGTCACTGCGAGCTCGATCGGGGACGGCAGCACCATGGATGCGCTCGACTCAGAGGCCGAGAGCGGTTGCGGTACGGCCTGTGAGCACTACACCAAGGCCATAGAAGCGCGCCAAAACATTTTCAAGAACCTCATAGGGAAGCCGGGGCTAAGCGAGTATGAAGACAACGTGGTCGAGACGTTGTACGACCAGCTCTCAAGCGCGATCGACAAGGCCGACGAGCTGGCCAACCGCCCACACTGATGGCCCCCATCGCGCAGGAATACCCAACGGGATGGCGGCCGACGGAGGCAGATGATGGAAGAAGGTGAGCGCTTTGTAAGGGCCCTGGTGGCCGCGGTCCCGGAAGGGTTCGACGGAGTCGATGTTGCCACGACCTATGGGCCCGCTGTCCCGAATGACGTCGATCTCGGGCGGTGGCTGTCGGCGACCGCGCTTGAAGATGCTGCGCGCCGAGTCGAGCACATCGTGCTCGAGTACGATCACGCTCGCGGGCGAGCGCGTGTGAAGCCTGGCGGGGACGAGGTGCTGCGGCGGTTCTTCGAGTTTCTAGAAGGCGAGCTTCCTGGCCAAGCTCACCCCGGGTGGATCAAGGTGGCTTTGGTGGACGGTGGCTTGGGGCTGATGGGCGACATCGAGGAGTTCGCCGGCCCGAAGACGCTCGCGCTGCTTCAGGGGGGATGAGCCGCCGCCGGCACTGTCCGGTCAGTCATGCCGGATCGCGGCGCTCCGCGGATGGCGACATCGAGATTAGGCGAGGGCTGCGAACGCTCGAGCTGCGCAGCGACCACAGATACACGTAGAGTCTGACCACATGCAGGGCTCGCGGCGAGGCGCCTCGAGCGAGGGGGTTCACGGCGGCGTGGTGCCGCGCGTAGAGTCTGCATTGGACACCAAGGGAGGGATGCTGAGTGATGGAGCTGCCCGATGCTGTCCTGTCCGAAGCGCTGGTTGACGGGCGGCCCTTGCGGCGTGGATGTCAAGCTGTGGTCTCTGGGCTACACCGAGGGCGCTGATGCTGCGTGTGGAGCCCGGCCTGTGCCTGGCGCCGACGGTGGACCGGCGCTGCAGCAGGTTCGGTGGTCCGGCGCTGCTGCCGCCTGTAGCGTGGCCTCACACCAGCGATGGATGGCCGCTGGCGTTCCTCGCCGCATCGATCTCGGCGAGCTGCCCTCACGCGGCGTCCTGCCGACCGACACGGGTGGATGCTGGTCTACGCGGACAGGGTACGAATGAGCGCGGCGGTCCCCTGGCCGAGCCCGCGTCCAACGAGGAGGGTCTCGTGCGCGCATGTTGTACGTGGTCCGCCCGACGCACCGGTCTTCGCAGACGCGCCTGCAGCCGCCGACCGGCCGGTGCGTTCTGTCTGGGTGGACGCGAGGGAGCAGCTGACGTTGCCGGATGACCATGCGCTCCCGAACGAGTTGGGGTTCGCCACCGAGAGGAGCTATACGGCGAGATCACTGGCCTGCTGCCCCACAGCGGTGGCGGATGGTCGGCTGCGTCGGGCGCCCGCTCGATACTGGGGGCGTGGACCAACGTCCAGGGCCATCCTTGCGACGAAAGTTCGGTGCTGCTCCTCCACATGGCAAGTGACGAATCGATCGGCTTCGCGAATCGATCGGCTTCGAGTTCCTCGGCGGTGGCGCGCTGAATTTGCTCGTTTCTCGAAGCGGGCTCGGCACCGGCGACCGGTCAGCGATCGTGGCAGAGCGGGGCTCCCATAAGCCAGCTGACCCGACTCGCGTCGTTACGAAGCCCCGGCACCATACGCCTTGTGGCTCGGGAGGCGCGCGGGAGCAGACGCCTTTCTGGCGCTTCGGCTCAACCGTGTCCCGAAATTGGCTCTTTCCGCTCGGGAGCGCTCGAGCCTTGGGTTTCTGGAGCTGTTCGGGACACGGTCTGTGCTGTACGCGCGTCCGTGTCGTCCCGCGGACGTCCCACTCGCTTCACGCGGCGGGTGCGCATGGTAGGTCTCGGACGGGCGCCATCGCGCCCTCATCACCGCCGGCACTGAGGATGGGAACCGTACGGCTGCTCGAGGGTCGTGGTCGCGCGCGGACACGTTGGCACTGCCTCGCGTCCGTGCTCGGGAACAGTTCCGCGCGCGGCGAAGGAGTGCCGGAGCGGGACGACTCGCTTTGCGGCGCTGCCGCATGTTTCTGCAGGCGGCTTGAGCATTTGGTAGAAGTCGTTGCACTGGGGCTGTGCCCGGCCGGGCCTGCGGTGCAGTCAGGGATGACGAGCGGATGGGTAGGGCCGGCGTGAGTGCGTGGCACGGCTGGGTGCAGGTGGGGGCGACCGACGTGAAAGTTCGCCGCGGCGGGTCTAGCGTCTCTCGCGGGAGCGCCTAAGCATGGATTTGCCAGATGCCGCTCCCACGAAGCGAGGGTTGATCCATCGGCCCTTGGGGTGTGGCCGGCCGACCGCGGCCTCGGCGAGTACACCGAGGAACTGATGCGCCGTGTGGAGCAGCCGTGAGCGCGTGCACGTCGCAGACAGGCTGAGTGGCGGGCATGGCGAGGTCAGGGGTGAGCGTAGGGGGCGTGGGGCGTGTCGCCGGCGGTGCGATTGGAGGACGGCGCCGAGCAGCACGCTCCCTCCAATCGCACCGCCGGCGACACGCTCAGCGCCAGCGGCTGGCAGGGCAGCACCCCGATGAACATCACCTACACCTGGACCGGCTGCGATCAACCCGGCAGTGGCTGCACAACCCTCGCCAACACCAGCAGCTACACCGTCCAGCCCAGCGACCAGGGCACCTACATCACCGTCACCGAGACGGCAACCAACGCCCTGGGAACCAGCACGCTCACCACGAGCCCCGCACAGGTCACCACGAGCGCCGCGGCACCCAGCGCCTATAGCGCCCCGACAATCAGCGGCGTCCCTCGCGATGGACAGACCCTGACCGCCAGCACCGGCGGCTGGTACAACAACCCGACGAGCTTCACGTATCAATGGAGCGACTGCGTGGTGGACGGCTCTGGCGGCTGCGTTCCGATCGCCGGAGCGACGGGCGCCACGTACCAGGCGACCTCGCTCGACGATAGCTGGGGCCTCCAGGTCACCGTCACCGCGACCAACGCCAACGGCAGCGCCAGCGCAACCTCGCGCGGTCTGGCGCAAGTCCAGGGGATACCCCCGACCAATGTGAGCCTGCCGAGCATCACCGGCGCTACGGTCGCCGGGTCCGACCTGACCGCCGACCCGGGTCAATGGACCGGCAATTCCTACCCGGGCGACAACCTCCCCCTCTACGCCTACCAGTGGGAGCTCTGCGACGGCAACGGAGCCAACTGCAGCGTCGTGACCGGCCCACTATCTGACCTCGGGCAATACACGCCGACCACCGCACAACTCGGCGACACCTTGCGGGTCGCCGTTACGACCAAGAGCCCCGCGGAGGAGACCTACGAGTACCCCCAGTACGACATCGCGTCCGCCACAGCGGTATCGCCGCCCACGGCGCCCATTGGCACCCCCACCGCGCCCACCAACCTAACCGCGCCCACAATCCAGGGCACGCCACAAGACGGTTCGGTGATCACCGTTACCAACGGCACCTGGTCGGGCAGCACCACGATCACCTACACCTACAACTGGGAAAGCTGCGACGCTGACGGCAACAACTGCACCGCGCTCTACCCGCCCGGAACGATTCCTCAGCTGCAGCTGACCAGCCAACAGGTCGGACAGACCCTCCGTGGCGTCGTGACCGCCACCAACGCCGCGGGAACCGCGCAGGCAGCGACCGATCCCTTCACCGTAGAGCCCCCGCCGATCCCCACGCTCCTCCCCGGCGGAGTAACTCTCAGCTCGGTCGGCTCCGTGCTGTCGCCGATGTATCCGATCGATACGGGCTGGAACATCGCCGCCAGTGCGGCCTGGAACGGTGATCCCACCGCGTACAGCTACCAATGGCTGGACTGCGACCCCACGATCACCGACCCCAACACCAACAACCCGATCTGCCTCCCCATCCCCGGCGCGACCGCCGCCACCTACACCACCACCGCGACCGACGTCGGATACGAGCTCGCGGTCACCGAGACCGCCAGCAATCAAACCGGGAGCAGCAGCGCCACCTCGACGCCGATACCCGTCACCACGCCCCTGACCCAAACCGGCCCGACCTACCTCGATGACGAGGAAATCGGCCCGGGACCGCCGACCTATCTCGGCCCCGCGGTCGTCGGCGCCCAGATCACCGCACAGCCCCTCGTCTCGCAGGCGCCGTCGTCCCAGACCGCCGGCACGACCTACCAATTCACGCTCCCCGACGGGACCGTCCTGCAGAACGGCAGCAACCCAACGCTCGTCATCCCACAATCTGCGCTCGCGCAGGCGATCACCATCACCGAAAGCACCGTCTTCCTGCGCAGCGACGGGCAGCCGCTCAACGTGCCTGGCTACGGCACGACCGTCCAGCTCACCGCGACCACGGCCACCGTGGCTCTGCCCCCGACGCCGACCATCAGCGGCAACCCGATCGTCGGGAGCACCTACACAGCGGACGCCGGTAACTGGCCCAGCGCTGCCGGCGGCGCGCCGCTCAGCTACCAGTGGCAAGACTGCAACACCGACGGCCAAGCCTGCACGAACATCGCCTACGCGACCAGCGAGACCTACACGCCAGTCCCCACCGACGTAGGGCAAATGATCCGTGTCGTCGTCACCGCCGGCACCGCACCGAACAGCTACTCCATGCCGTCGGAGCCATCAGCCACGATCCTTAGCGCCAATGCCCCACAGAACACCAGTGCCCCGACCATCACGGGAACGCCCACCGCCCTGCAGACCCTCACCGCGAGTACAGGCGACTGGAGCGGCGACCAACCGATCACCTACACCTACCAGTGGCAATCCTGCGACAGCCAGGACGCCAACTGCACCGACATCGCGGGCGCAGACTCCTCGACCTACGTTCCAGCGGACACCGACGTCGGCGACGAGCTGCAGGTCGTCGTCACCGCGGCCAACGGAGCCGGCAGCATCACCGCCACCTCGCAGCCGACCACAACGATCGCCCCCGAGCCAGCGCCGCTGAACACACAGCTGCCTAACCTCGACGTCCTCGGCCCCAACACCGACGCGGCAACCTTCAGCACCGACGCAGGCCAGTGGGCCAACCTGCCGGCAGACTCGGTGCCCGCCGACCTGCTGTATCAATGGCAACGCTGTGCCCAGGACGGATCCCAATGCAGCGACATCGACGGCGCAACCGCCCAGGACTACGACGCGACCGCCGCCGACGACGGCTCGCGCATTCGAGTCGTCGTCACAGGCGAGACCGACTCCGGCACGGCATCAGCCGCATCACCGCTGAGCGCACCGGTCCAGCCGAGCCAGGGAACGCTAACCGGCAAACTCATCTACGACAGCGGCACCGGCCTATACACCGCGAACCTGGACGGCACCAACCAGACAAAGATCAGCGACTGCACCACCCTCACGCTCACCGCCATGGGGAACAACGGCCCGCAAAGCGGAAGCTGCTCCTTCAACCGGCCCGAGATCTCGCCCAACGGCCAAATGGTCGTCGTGAGCGTGAACGACAGCATCTACACGATGAACTACGACGGCACCGACCCACAACAACTCGGCCTCGCCGGCCGAAACCCGGCCTGGGCCCCCGACGGGACGGCCATCGTGTACACCGGGCCCGCCGTGGCCGGCGGCTACCAACCCGGAACGGACGACAGCGTCCCCAACACCCAGCTGTACACCGCCTACCTCGCCGACCCCGCTGCGACGAACAGCCCACTGCCGATGCCAGACGGCGTCGTGAGCACCGATACCGGCAGCTACTCGCCAGACGGCGGATCAATCGCCTACGGTGCCCTTCCGGCAGGTGGCACGCCGTGGGCTGTGTACATCGCGAGCTCCGACGGCACCAATCCGACGATCGTCGCCGCTGCACAAGCGTGGTCGAGGCCCCCGGCGCCAACTTTTACCCCCGACAGCGACAGCATTATCTACACCGCGAGCAGCGGACAGCCCGATTCAGTCGGCTTCACCTTCGACGCAGCCTACGAACAAGACATCGATCCTGGCGCCCCGACGCAGATCTCACCCATCGATGTACCTGACCAGGACTTCTCGAACATCATCATCACACCCGACGGCCACTTCATCCTGACCAAGAGCGACATTACGATCGTGTTTGCAAGTGGCGGCGGAGTGTTCGTCGAGCCTTCTCCGGAAACAACGTGCACGATCACGCCTCCGAGTCAGGACTGTGTTCCGCTCCCGATCAACAACGCGACCGACCTCAGCATCGGCACCACAACCAAGTTCGGTCCCAAACACCCCGCCAATTGCAATCCCGGGTCTGCGTGCGGCGACCTCGGACTGGTCCGCCAGTTCGCTCCGATCGAGAAGATCAACGGCGACGACGGCTTTCTGCCCATTAGCGTCAACACGCTTACCAGTTTGCAACGGGTGGGCGCCGCGGGACCAAGTACGCCGCAGCTGTGCACATCGGCGTCGAGTGCGCAGTCGGCGTCCTACAGCTGCGGCGCCTTGGCATCGCCGTTTCACCTGCCGCAGGGCCCGAGCGGGACGCTGTCCTGGTTGGCTTATCCAGGGGCACCGCCGGATGTGCAATTGACGACCTCCGCCGCACAGAATGTGTATCAGGAAACGCAGGCGGCGCTTCAGCATGCGAACCCAAGCTCGCCCCCCGACAAGGTGCAGCAAGCCGACCAAGAGTACTATTATCTCATCTTGAAGAGCGGCAACGATACGGAAATCGAATATTGGTTCTATTACACGTTCAACTATTTCGCTAAGAACAGCGTGCCCTGCGGCGTTCCGGAGTACTTGGGTCGCGACAAGGTTACGGTTGGGTGCTCCGACGCGAGCAACGACATGCATGAGGGGGATTGGGAGCATGTGAACGTCTTCCTTGTCAACGGTCACTTAGCAGGAGAGCATGGTGAAAACAACACGGGCGACTGGCTCGACAGCTGTGCGGATGTTGAGTACTACCGCCACGGGCTCGAACTGCTGATGGGGCCGACTTTCAGCGGTGCCGACAGCGGCGCGGGGCCACCTGGGGCATGCACCGCCTCCTCGCCCGCACCGAGTGCGGGCGAGGTGGGAGAGGGCGGACCACGGCTGTACTGGGTGGCGTCGGCGATGCACGGGACCCACCCGTACTCGTTTTCGGCCGCGGGGAGTCACGCCGACTATCCGTACGCGGCTCGCCAAGATGAGGACACCTACGCGCCGGCCGCGAACGCGGTGTGGAACGGAGGCCCGGACTGGTTCACGTGTGCGGGCAGGAACCAAGCAAAGACGGACCTGGGTGTGGCCGATCCGGCGATCCCGGCTCTCGCGCGCGATGGCGCGGAGGCGTTCGGTTACGTGGACTACCCGTGCGATCTCGAGAGCTGGTATGCGTCGCTGGGCAATCGTAGTTCCGTGCCCCTCGACATGACGCCAGCAAGACAGGGACTGTATCCGGAGATTCAGGAAGGAATGCCGCGTAACAAGCAGCTGGCGAATCTTGCGGGCACCGATGTCGCGAGTGATAACAACGTCGGGTGGAGGTTTGCCTGCTGGGACGGACGTTTTGGCGGAGAGCCACACCAGGTTCCGGTGAAGGTCGGACCGTTTACGATCGCCGGTGTGGGACAGTCCCCCGACAGCCCGCTTGCCCAGCAAGGCCAGGTCGAGCTAAAGAGCGCCGCGAGCAAGGCTGTCGCTAGTATCTGCGGAGGCCCGGTATCGAGCGGCTTCTAGAGCGCGGATCGTTAGGACGGCGGGCGCGGACCGGTGGCTTGGTGCTGTTCGGAATGTTGTTGGCCTGTGCCGTGCTCGCTGTGGTGCCGTACTGGACGTGGGTGGTGGCGGCGGCCGCTACGGCCGCCGCCGCAGTGATATGCCTTGCGGCGGCCTTAGCGAGCACTCGGCTGAGAGCGCACCTGAGGGTTGGCGTCCGTCTGGCGGTGCTCGCTTGCGCGATCGGCATTCAGCCTTTTGGGGTGCGAGCGGTATGGAACGCGCGACTGCCGCTGCAGGCGCGGCGCGTTGATGCTGCGAGCTATCACGTCGCGTGGGTCGACGGGTGGATCCCGAGCTGGCTGCGGCTGCATTTAGTGGTGTTGAGAGATATCGGGAACGGCGAGCGAAGCTGGGAGCTCTTCACTGCGTCGGCCGTCGGGGGCGTTCTGTTTTGGAATGCCGACGACGCAGTGGCATGCTCATATCGCTGTCCCCTGCTTGCGGCGCGGGACACACTAAGACGGCCCGAAACGGCTGAGGCGTTCGCGCTGCTGCGCGCAGGAGGAAGTTACTGGGTTGTGCAACCCGGTGAGCGTGGAGGGGAGCGGCTCGTTTTTGGGGTGGTGGAGCCGGCCACGCTGTGGTACTGGCTCATTGTTGGTCTGCTCGGGATCGGCGCGACAGCAGCGAAGCGTCGCACCGCGAGGAACGGGAGGGGCACATAGTGAGCGCGGCGGGCGGAGCCTCAGCAGAGAGCTCTCGGCGTGGCACCCGCCGGGCACACTTCGAGCGTGGGACGCAGGTGGGCCGGATTGGGTGCGCGCTGGAGGATGGCGTCCCGGCTTGTGACAACCGTCGCCTGCCCCGTCGGCGTGAATGACTCCGTGAAGGTAATTGGTATGGGCTTGGCGTGGGCTATGAGCTGCACGCCGACCGCTGTGAAGTGGAGTGGGGCGAGAGCGAGCGAGTACATGGCGGCCGCAGTGCGAGCCGTCCAGTGGCCCGACGCGATGAGCCGCGAGCTGGCGCGGGGGGCGTACCACGAGATGGCTCCCGCACCGGGCTCCAACTGGCTAACGGGGAAGAGGAACAGGCGCTGATCGGCGCTCGGGACCGGGGCGTTATCACCTGGTGGGAAGAGGTACTGAGCGAGCCACTTACTGATCGCCAAGCTACCCCACGCCTCGGTAGGCGTCGTCGAAACGTATGCGGCTCCGGTCCCGTTGACTGCGACACAGAAGGACGCCGTGGCGCACGAGATGCTGGTTGGCAGATGGCTTGTGGCGGGCGTGAAGCCCGAGCCCTGTTGCCCCTCGTAGAAGTAGTTGTTTGGGGGTGGCTCGAGGATGTCGATTGCGTTCCAAGCGCCTGGCCCGCCAGCGGGATCTGTCGTCTCTAGGAGGTATGCGTAGCCGCTGTCGCCAGCGATACAGAGCGAGACCGTGGGACACGAAACGCTGGACGGAGTGGACTGCGGGCTCACCGACTCGTATCGCCACGACGAGCCAACGGCCGGAGTAGACGTCGTGAAGAACCCGCCATCCGTCGTCGCGACGCACAAGGACGTATTTGGGCACGCGACGTCATACCCCCGGTTCGCACCGGGGAACTGGGTTAGGTTCCACGCCCGAGCGCCTCCGGTCGGATTGATTGAGGTCAGAACGCCGTTGGTCGTTGCGATGAGGCACAAGGTGGTGGACGGACACGACACGGAGTTCGGGCGAGAGGAAGCCTGGAGTTCGTCGACGTGCGCTGTCGTCCAAGCGCCAGAACCGCCAGCCGGATCTGTTGACACGGTGACGTTGCCCGCGTCATCAACCGCCACACAAAGTGCCACGGTGGCGCAACCTACAGACATTAGGATTGCCGGCCTCCCCGAGGCGTCTCTTGCCGAGTCCACGTTCGCCGTAGACCATGGGCCGAAGCCGGGGTCCGTCGAGGTCACGACATGCCCGCCATTGCCGACAGCCACGCACAGGCCTTCAGAGGGGCACGAGACACTGTTGAGGCCACCGTCGACCGTCGGCGCCGTCCAAGCGAGCGTCCACTCAGCCGCACTAGCCGGATTGGTTGATGTCAGGACGTCGTCGATGTGCGGGAGGGCGAGGGAGCCTACGGCTACACAGAGGTGCGCCGAAGCACAAGAGACAGCTTCGTCTTCGTCCGTCGGATTTCGGGCGCCACCGGTCGGGGCGATCTGAACTGCGCGCCAGGGGACAGCCCGCGAGGGCGCCGGTGTCAGCGGCGGTCCGTTGTCGTCAGCACGCGTCGCTTGCGAGCGGTCACCACCTGGCGCCGCGGCAATTGCCGTAGCGCCGCCGCCGAGCGCCAGTGCTATCACGAGCGCTACGGCGCTCGAGCGGAACCGAGGAGTCGGCGGCGAATGAGGGGGATGGTCACGCCTTTGCATGTGGGCTCGAGCCTACGATCGTCAGGGATGGTGCTTTTCCTGAGCGAGTGGGACGACGGGCGAGATGTCCCACGCTAGTGACGATCCCAGACGAAGCTGCTGGCTGCCGGAATCGCCCCGGGTTGGCAAGGCTGGGCAAAGTTGCGCATTCCGTCGGTGAGCCGACTCCGGCTCAAGGTGCCAGTCCGGCAGATGGCACGAGCAGTCAGCGATTTCCGTCGCGACGTCGTCCGCGAACAGCGGAAGGCGCGCAGCGCACTGGTCGGGGGTCGAGTGCTTCTCGGGGTTCGTGCCTGCCGCCTGGAGAGCGCGGACGTGGCGCTCCGGGAACCGACAGCGGCGGCGGCAACGCCTGGTTCGTTCTGGCCTGGCTGATCGGCATGGAGGGCGGCTACGGTTACGCCGCGTTCTTTCTCGTTCTCGGTGTGCTGCTGTGGGGCGGAGGCACGGTCGCGTTCGCAGCCCGGTCCAACGAGCAGCTATGTACGGCTCGACGACAGCGCCGGCACGCCCGTTAGACCCAGCACCTCGAGCCAGCACGTGCGTTCGCCACGACGCGCGTCGCCGTGGCGCCGGTAACGGCGCCGGCGCACACCGCGCTGACGACACCGGGGCGACACAGCGCCTCCGAGCGTCGACAGACGCCGCCCACCTGAAAGACACGCGAGCACCTGTAACCCGAGGCTACCTAGCGTTCCAGCACTCCATCGCGCGATCAGCAGCAGGGCATCCGTGCCGGCCCGCGCTGAGCGCGAGACTCGGAAGGCGTCCGTGACGCTCCGCTTCGCGCTCGCATCAGACACTGACCGTTAGCCCAGGGTCCTGGGGAGGGAAGCTCGGACATCACGTACGCCTACCAATGGCAAGACTGCGACAGCAACGGCAACAACCGCGCCCCCATCCCCGGCGCCACCAGCGCGACCTACACCGTCGGCCTCGGCGACCTGACCAACACCCTGCAGGTCATCGTCACCGCGACAAGCTCGCTGGGAACCAGCCAAGCCGCCTCCGCGCCCACCACTGCCGTGCCTGGTGTCCCCGCGAACACGGAACTCCCGTCGATCACTGGCACGCCGCAGGACGGCCAGACGCTTACCGCCGATCCGGGCTCGTGGACGAACGCCGCCAGCTACTCCGCGATTGAGGTCGGCTGTGGGCCGTGCGGCGCCAACAGGCAACCGCAGCCGCGCGGTCGCGCGCCGGTCGAAGCCCTGCGGTGCGCGCGGATTGTGCTCCGAGAACAGCCGCCCCTGCCGACCTCATACGAGCCGTCCTGCCGCCGGGCCAGAATATTTGGACCTTGGGCCCCCACCAGTCAGCCAACGTCGCGCGCCCACCCACTCGGGCGCGCCCGGAGGCTCACAGCATTCCGCAAGGCCAGATCAGTGCCGGCATCTAGCGGAAATGACCATGGCCACGGGGCATCGACGGGCCGGGGCCGGGTTCGGTGGCCGGAACGCGTGTTCGGTCTTCTTGGTGTCCTCGTCTCCGTGGCCGCAGCAACCTTCGCTGCCCTTCAGGTACACGTCGCGAGCGAGCAAAACGCAGCGGCTGAGCAGCAATCCCTCGTCGCGCTCGTCACTGACGTTGCGCAGGAGCTAACGGTCGTAGATACCCACGGCGGCGCGCTGAAGGCCGGCGTCGGTAACGAGCTCCAAGCCGAGGCAGCGCAAGGCCTGACCACAGTAAGGGCGCTTCATGATCGCTCGGTTCCCGCGGTCGACAATTACGAGTTCGGTGTCGCGTTCCAAATCACCGGCGAGAATGCCGATGCGCTTCGATCGTACGCGCTGGCCGCCAAGGGCTACGACCCGCGCTATCGATCGGCGGCGCTACTCGGAGAAGCGCAGATCCTGGACGAGCTCGGGGGCGCCTACGGCGACGAGCACGCTCGCGATGACATCAATCGCGCACTCACAGCCTATGCGGGCGAACCGGACATCAGCCAGCAGACCCGAGATAGCAATATGGCGTTCGTCGGGTTGCGTGAAGTTGAGCTCGGGCTGCTCGACTGCGCGGACGCACGAGGAAAGCTCCGTACCGCTCAGGCGATCATCGCCGGCGATCCCTCAAGCAACAGCGCCAGCGTGGCCCATGCCGAGCGGACGGTCAAACAAGAGCTTGGCAAATGCCCGTCAACGGCAGCAGGCCCGCTCCATACGGGTCGGTCGCCGGCTACTGCCCGCACGACTACCCAGCAATAGGCAGCACGATCGAGCGTGATCTTTCGCCCAGCGCTAGCTATCTAACGAACATTGAGGGCCCCAAGATGCTTGGCGGCAATGCTCTCGACGCGGCTGACCGCAGCACGGTGGAGTGGCTCAAGTGCCAGATGCGGTCCGCCATCAAGTATGCGAACGACAACGGTGCAAAGCTGCCCTGAGAGGGAACGGATGGAGCTGAGTCGGAGACAATGTGTGCTCGATCTTGCACGGGCGCTTCCCGAGGCATTCGAAGGCGTGGCGGTTGCTGAGGAGTACGACCTCAGCGCGTGGCGTATCAACCCGGACGATCCGCACGATGATGGTTGGACATGGCTGTTGGCGCTGGAGCGCGCGACGAACTGGATCGAGACACAGGCGCTCAAGGTGGATTTCGACGCCCGGACCACCAGGGTGATACCGGGGCGGGAGGACGCACTGCGGCGCTTCTTCGGATTTGTCGAAGAAGCGCTTGTGCGGCTACCGGGGCCTCAAGGAGTGATCGTCGAGTTGTTCGAGCGGCGCCCTTGGGCCGAGGACGTCTTGGAATATCTCGGACCCAGGACTGTCGACGCACTGCGCAAGGCTCAGTCGTGGAACCCGACACGAACCGCTCGGTGCGCGGCGAAGTCCTGCCCGGTGCGCAAGTGGCGTCGATGCGCGAGACGGCGGCGGCCGCGGCAACGATCGTGCGCCCGGGCGAGGTGTGGACACGCGCGGTGAGTTTCGCCATACGCGAAGCCAGGCGGGCTAGGCTGCATCATTCCGGCAATGGGAGAGCGCCGACATCACGGTGGAGTCGTCGCACTGGCGCTCGCGCTCGCCGCGTTGATGGCCGCGACTGCCGCGGCTGCCACGCTCAGCTGGGGCAGGCCGCAACCGCTTCACGTGCTCCCGGCCAGCGCCCCGAACGACGACCTCGCCGGCCTGACCGCTCTCGCCTGCCGGTCGCTGCGCTCCTGCGCGGCGGTCGGCGACTTTGGCTATGACCTGCACACGGAGCCGTCGACGAGTGTGACGCAGGGGGAGGCGCTCAATGAGTCGGCGGGGGTCTGGGGCCGCGCCCGGCAGATCAGGCTGCCCGCGAACGCCGCGAGCGTCGGCAACCAGCAGGCCGTGCTGAAGGCCGTCGCCTGCCCGGCGGCCGGTTCGTGCGTCGCCGTCGGCGACTACAACGACCGCGCGGGCGTCTCGGAGGCGATGGTCGTCACCGAGTCCGCGGGCACATGGGGCCAGGCGCGCGAGATCGCCGTGCCGTCGACCGGCGGCGGCGAGCTGGACTCGGTTTCCTGCCCGGCCCCAGGCGCGTGCGCGGCTGTCGGCTACTACGGCGACGGCTCGAGCGAGGCCTATCCGCTGGCCGTGAGCGAGTCGGGCGGGACGTGGGGCGCTGCGCGGCAGGTGATCGTGCCGGCCAATGACAGCGCGCCCGGCGCGGACGGGCTCAGTTCGGTTTCCTGCCCGGCCCCCGGCGCGTGCACAGCCGTCGGCTACGCCGGCGGCTCGCAGGGCTCCAACGCATCGGCGAGCGAGATGATCGCCGCCGGCGAGTCCGGCGGCGTGTGGGGTCGGGCGCAGACGATCGCCCTGTCGCCGACGCTCCGCGACGAGCCCGGGCCCCAGGACGAGCTCTACGGCGTGGCCTGCGCTGCCGCACGGTCGTGCGTGGCCGTCGGCCAGTTTCAGAGCTTCCCGCCGTCGACGTCGTTCGGGGTCGAGCAGCCGTCGGCCGCGGGCGCGCACGACAGCGACTTGTCGCAGACCTCCGACGCGATCGTGGCCACCGAGAGCGACGGGACCTGGGGCGTCGCGACGCGGATCACGCCCGCCGCCCGGCGCCGCGAGCGGGCAGGACACGGGGCTCGACTCGGTCTCGTGCCCGCGGCAGCGCGCGTGCGTCGCGGTCGGGCAGTACGACGCGCGCGGGGGCAACGAGCTCGCCATGTCGGTCCAGGAGTCCGGCGGCCGGTGGGGTCCGGCGGCGAAGGTGACGCTGCCGGTGGTCAACCCCTCCGGGCTCAAAGGGGCCGGCGTGTACCAGGGCCTCGGCTCGCTGACCTGCCCGGCCCCCGGACTGTGTGACGCGCTCGACGGCAACTCGGTCGTGTCGACGGGCTGACGGCGCCCGTTTCATGCCGTGGACCAAGCCATAGGGGCGGTGGGGGCCAGCGGGCCGGCCGCCGCCCGTGTCCCGAAATATGTCTCGAACTGGGCGATTCTGAAAGCATCTGAGCGCACGTCAGGTGCCCGAGATCCGCCTACCAGAGCCGCGAGCATGCGGATTCACACGCC